>CAVVLO010000001.1:0-982451 GCA_963749155.1 uncultured Armatimonadia bacterium
TCACTCTTCAGTCAGCGCAGGTATAGTCAGGGCACTGCCGAAATCCAGCAAGCCAAGCGCCAGAAAGTCACTGGTGCTGGACAACGATAATCCTCGGAAGGGCACGCAGAATGGGCATATTCCAGCAACATCGGCTGAGTGAGCTGTTATGAGCTCCCTGATGAAGCTGGCCCGCTTCATGCGCCCTTATTGGCTGCCGGCCGTGCTGGCGCCGCTGTTGATGGCGCTTGAGGTCTCAATGGACCTGCTTCAACCGCGCTTTATGCAGTCGCTGATAGACACGGGAGTCGCGCAAAAAGACCAGGCCTTTGTGCTGCACACGGGCTTGCAGATGATAGGAGTCGCGCTTGTCGGGGTGGTCGGAGGCGTTGGATGCACAGTCTTCTCGACTATTGCCGGCTTGAACTTCGGCACCGAGATACGCGAACGCCTCTTTGAGAAAATCCAGGCGCTGTCCTTTGGCAACCTCGACCGGCTGCAAACCGGCGGAATTATTACGCGCTTGACCAATGACGTCGAACAGGTCCAGGAAGCGATGCTGATGTTCCTGCGCATCCTGGTTCGCGCCCCGCTGCTTACTGTCGGCAGCCTGATAATGGCAGTGCTTACCGCGCCCCAACTCGTGCCGATTCTGCTGTTGATAAGCCCTCTGGTCATACTGCTGCTCTGGCTGGTTAATCGTCAGGCCCACCCGCTGTTTACCACGATGCAGGAACGTCTCGACAGGGTTAACACCGTAATCCAGGAGAACCTGGCCGGAGTTCGGCTGGTGAAGGTTTTTGTGCGGGGCGCTCATGAATCGGGTCGCTTCGAGACAGCCAACACAGGCCTGTGCAAGGCGACGATAGGCGCCTCTTCCCTGGTGGCCGGCGTTATGCCGCTGATGATGCTGCTGCTGAACGCGGGCATCGCTTGCGCCTTATGGTTTGGCGGGGTCAATGTCACCCGGGGAGAACTCCACGTCGGGCAGTTGCTGGCTTTCATCAACTATCTGATGCAGATGCTTATGTCGCTGATGATGGTCGGGATGCTTCTTATGCGCGTGACCAGGGCGGAAGCTTCGGCAGAGCGTATCCTCGAAGTGCTTGAAGCGACTCCCGAGGTGCAAGATACGCCAGAAGCGACTGTGATGCCAGCTCTCGAAGGTCGCATCGACTTTCAGCAGGTCAGCTTCGGCTACGAGGGTGAAGAGGGCCCTCCTGTGCTGACCGACATCACTTTTTCGGCCCAGCCAGGCCAGCGCGTTGTAATCCTCGGCGCTACTGGTTCGGGCAAGTCCAGCCTTATTCACCTGATCCCCCGGCTGTACGATGTGACCGCCGGGCAAATCCTGCTGGATGGGAGCGACATAAGGAACTACACTCAGGAAAGCCTGCGCCGAGACCTGGCTCTGGTGATGCAGGAGGCCATCCTCTTTTCGGGCACCATCCGCGATAATCTTCGATATGCCCGACTGGAAGCCACCGATGAAGAACTTGAAGAGGCAGCAAAAATTGCCCAGGCGCATAGTTTCATCTGTGGCTTTCCCGAGGGATACGACACAGTGCTCGGGCAACGCGGGTCAATCTTTCGGGGGGCAGAAACAACGGTTGGCTCTTGCGCGGGCGCTGGTTTCCAAACCGGCGATACTCCTGCTCGATGACTGCACCAGCGCGGTGGATATGGCGACCGAGGCGGCTATCCTCAAGGCCCTTGGAGAAGGTCTCACCGCTGCACGCGGCTGATAGTTGCCCAGCGTATAGGTACAGCCCTCGAGGCTGACCTTATCCTCGTGCTGGAGAGAGGACGACTGGTAGCCCAGGGCACTCACGCCGAGTTGATGGAGACAAGTGAAGTCTACCAGGAGATAGTCCGCTCTCAGCAGGATGGACAGGAGGCGCCCGGTGTCCACTAAGCGCACGGTAGCCGACCATATGATGCGCGGCCATCCTGGGATGATGGCTGCAGTTGATGCTGCCAGAGATCGCCGAGGGACACTTCGGCGTATTGGGAATTACCTCTCCCCTGACAAGTATGGCCTGCTGGGTATCTTGCTATTGGTGGCGCTTACCAGCGCGCTGTCGCTGATTACTCCCAACCTGATGCGCCGGGCGATTGACGACTATATCACCGCCAAAGATTTGGGCAATCTGGCGCGCACGGTCGGACTTATGGCCCTAATCTACGTGCTGGCCACGGCCGGCTCCTGGGCGCAGAGCATCTGGATGATCCGCATCACGCAGCGAGCAATCCGCAATATCAGGAGAGACCTGTTCGACAAGCTGCAAATCTTGCCCTTGCGCTATTTCGATGCCCGCCCCCACGGCGAGTTAATGAGCCGGCTTACCAATGACACTGACCTCCTCAGCAACGCGCTTGGAGAAAGCATAATCCAGTTCATCAGCAGTATGCTGCTGGTCACAGGCGCGCTCGTCATTATGTTTGGGATGAACTGGCGACTGACCCTGGTCTCTTTTGTGACATTGCCTTTTGTCCTGGTGGTGACCTGGCTCCTTGGCAGAGCAACGCGCACGCGCTTCATCGATCGCCAGCAGGCGCTTGGAGAGTTGAACGGGCTGATTGAGGAGACCATCAACGGTCAACGCGTCGTCAAAATCTGCCGGCATGAAGCTGCGATTAGGCAGCAGTTTGCGACCCATAACCAGGCGCTAAAGCATACCGGGCTCAAGGCGCTTATCGTGATTGGTCTTATGGGGCCGGTGATGCAGGTCTTTCGCAACATCGGTTTTGCGATTCTGGTCTCAGGTGGCATCTGGATGGTCACTCTTGACCTGGCTACCGTTGGCACTATCGCTGCTTTTCTGACTTATTCGGACTACTTCAATCGGCCAATCCACCAACTGGCGAACCTTTATGGCTCTATCCAGTCCGCGCTGGCAGGGGCAGAACGAGTTTTCGCCGTGCTGGACGAGGCGCCTGAGCCAGCTGATGAGCCAGAAGCCCTCGAGCTTTCTCCCGTGCGCGGCAAGGTAGAGTTCGCCCAGGTTGACTTCAGCTATGTGCCTGGCGTGCAGGTGCTCAGCGAGGTCAGCTTCCACGCGGAAGCCGGCCAGACAGTGGCGCTGGTTGGGGCTACAGGCGCAGGGAAGACCACGCTAATCAACCTGCTGACGCGCCTTTATGATATTGATGCGGGCGCTATTTCCATTGATGGCCACGATATTCGCAACCTGCGGCGGGCCAGCCTGCGCCGGTTGCTCGGGATAGTCCTCCAGGACACCATCCTCTTTGCCGATACGGTGAGGGAGAACATCAGATATGGCCGCCTCGAAGCCAGTGACGCCGAGGTGGAAGCCGCGGCCAGGCTGGCCGATGCGGAGAGCTTTATCGTCCATCTGCCTCATGGCTACGACACAGTTTTATCAGACGCGGGCGGGAGCCTCAGCCAGGGGCAGCGCCAACTTATCGCAATCGCGCGCATAATGCTGGCCAATCCCTCCATACTCATCCTCGACGAGGCGACAAGCAGCGTAGATACCAGGACCGAGCTGCATGTCCAGAACGCAATGTATCGTCTGATGCAAGGCCGCACCAGCCTGGTCATCGCCCACCGGCTGAGTACTATCCGCCAGGCCGACCGCATTCTGGTGCTGGACCACGGTCGCGTAGTTGAACAGGGCACTCACGCGGACCTGCTCGAGCAGCAGGGCGCCTATTACAGACTCTACCATGGCCAGATGAGTGTGGCAGAGGAGAGTAGCGCCTGACTCCTTCCGTCCCAAATCTCTCGAAGGTTCCTTTACAGCTGCGGGATGACCTCGATGGCGTTTACCAGGCGAGCGGTCGGATCAACTGCGCCACCACTTGGTACGCTAAACTCGAGGTCCAATACTCCGTCCACAACTTCCACGTCTTTGAATTCGCTTACTAACACCTTATGGAAGTCGCTTCCACAGGCAGTAAACAGGTCCAGCTCGTTCAAAACTCGTTGGCCTTCGAGGTCGAGATTGAGGACGAAAACGCCTGGTTTTGCTCCTGGCTCATAACCTACCTTCTGGTAGAGCCGCACAGTGTACTTCCCGGGTTTTACGGTGAACCGGTAGGCGTCCAGGTCATAGGCCTCGGTGGCGAACAGGCTGGGATCGTCGGTGCCGCCAAGGCCGGCGGTAGAACGCCCTACCGACTGGTAGCTGCCCTCATACCCGTAGCCGCCTGGCGTATACTTCCTGTCTGGGAAAAAGAGTTGCCCGGATTTGGCCCGGTAGAAAGCAGTGCTGCCGCAGTCCACTGCATATTCGTTGCGGGCGAGCATCTCGGTCTGCTGCGTCAGCGATCCATCGGCCAGGGCCTGCTGCAAGGTGGGGAGCTCCCTGACCAGTTTCGAGAACAGCAGCCGGTGGACTTCAGCCAAATGCCCTGCCTCGAGTTCTGTCTTCAATACCGCCGCGCGCTCGGTTAGAGCACCGACCTCGGCGCCGCTCTCGGTAAGGGCTGAGACCTCGGCCTCCACCTTCGCTACCTGGCTCGCATACCAGTCCTGGGTTGCGGCTGGCACCTTTACACTTCCGGTTTGCGGCTTGGCGCTCGGACTGGCGAGGCGGAAGGAGCGCAGCTGGAAAGGCGCCAGCTCGATCTGCAGTGCCCCACTTTCGGGGGAGACGATTTGCCCTGTCGAGAGGTCCATCACGGCCCCACTGCCTGCTGGCAGGTCGATAGTGGCGCTAACCGGCGCCCAGAGGAGGCTCACCGCATAAAGATAGGTGCCAGACTTCGTATTGAGGTACCTGGCGGTGACCGGGTCAGAGAGGCCTTCGATGGGCTGGAAGTCTCCCACCGGCAGCGCGCGATAGGCGGCGGCGAACTCGCGGGTCTCGGCATCTCGGCCGGTCGTGCCCAGAGGCTGGGCGCCAATCAGCAACTGCGAGGCGTCCTGCGAAGCCAGCGCCACGGCGAAATCCTGCAAGAAATATCGCCCCTGCGCCTTGGGGTCAGAGTTCTGGAAATAGCCCTTGTAGGTCTCCTGTTTCAGCGACTCCATAAAGGACTCGAAATAGCGCAGGTATAGGGAGACGCCAGAGCGCTCTCCGTTGCGCAAGACGCCAAACTTGTCTACGTCGTGGTTAAGCTCGCCGATGACGCTCTCCTGCCCGCCATACCAGTGTTTCAGCCAGCGGTAGAAAGTGCCATCCACCATCGGCGCCAGTGTTACGGAAGGCAGCTCTTTGAGGGCTGTCAGGTCTAGCCCAAGGTGCTCGTAGGCGAACTGTGAGAAATCGAAATCCTCCGCCTGACTGAGGGCCAAAAATTCCGGTGAGAAATCATACCAGCCCCCAAGGGTTAGCAGTAGTTGCAGGTCCGGTCTTGTCTCCTGGATGAGCGCGTCCACCTGGCGCAGCAGTTCCGTGTTCTGCTCCACCCGCCAGGCCAGCCACTCATCGCGCGCTTCGCCGGTCAGATGCTTGTATCGGGCTTCGAAGCGGTCCTCGGGAGCCTGTCCGGAGGGGACTTTATGGCCTGTTTCCCGCTCGAAGGCGGCCACTGTAAGGTCGTCGTAGCCTGTCTCGAGGGAGCCGAACAGATAGGGGGTGCGGCCCTCGCACCACAGGTCCAGTCCCGCGAAGGCTGGATACTGACCATACCGGCGCAGTAGTTCTTCGACCAGCCTGAGGAAAGCAGCCCTCACCGCTGGGTGGCTCGGATTATCGCCCAGGCCAGGATCTTCCCAGGCTGCGGCGGGCGCCTTGCCTGTGCGGTCCAGCCGGTAATAACCCTCTTCGACGCGCTGCTGGAAGCCCGCTTGCGATGCGCCTTGCGCGGGGAGGGTCCATATATTGATATTGGCGAGCAGTTGCTTGTCGCGCTTGCCCATCAGCTCGAGCAGCAAGTCAATCCACCCGGCCACCCGCATACCGTCTCCGACTTCGTTCACCGGCCCCTCATCGAGGTGAGACCAGGTGTAGCGCGCCAGCGAATAGGACATCAGGTTCTGCCCGGTGTAGTCCATATAGTCCAGCAACCGCTCACAGGTCTGGATTGGATAACCATAAGGCAGAGGGCTGCGGTGGAAGCTGTCATCTTGTGGCCCGCCGAAGAGCACCTCGAAGCTCTGGTCCTCATCGAGGTGCCCCAGGGAGCGGCCTTTCAGCCCCTCGGGAAGGGCCAGGTCAAGTTTCGGAAGCCTCTCGGCCAGGCGATATATCTCCAGTTTTGAGACCGCCGCCGGCAGTCCGGGGATGAGGGTCCGCACCTCGAAGAGATACTGCTCTTCGGTCGGGTAAAACAGATAGCGCGCCTTCTGAAGGGCGCCACTGTTTGGATACTCCCCTCCGCACTGGACGCCGCCACTCAGCCGGTCACGATGCTGGGGCGAGGCGGATTTTGGCAGCATATAGAAACTCATCGCCCTCTCGCGGTCATCTGGCCAGGTTACCTCCAGCATCACGGGCGAGCCATCCGCGCCAGGAATAACCACCTCATAACCAAAACGGTCCCACTTGCTGGAGCCCGCCTCCCGGTACCCCAAGCCGGGGTCACTACCAAGGCCAGGCTCGGTCTTCACCAGAGTCGGGGCGCTCTCGGAGTACCCGCTGCCCGGGCTGGTGCAGTCAAGGCTCACAATGCGGTCTCCAAGTTTTACGTCTTCACGAGAGACCTCGGGCGCTGCCTGCTGCTGGTAGACCGTAAAGGCGAAACTGCGCCTGAACTGGCCTTGGGGTCGGGTCAAGAGACACTCGGCCCGGTAGGCTCCAACTGGTAACTCGCCCACGGGGATACTGAGCAACTGGCGCTCGGACAGGTTCAAAGAGAAAGTCTTCCCGGCGACGATACTGCCATCGGCATCCGCCAGGAGGCGCACCTGTAGCTCGCCCGTAACTGGCGCGAGCACCTCTGGGGCCGGGGCGACTTCGATTGCGAATACCTCAGGCTCCTCGGCCCGCAGGTAGCGGCGCTCAAGAGTGAAATCGAGAGGCGCAATCCGGCGGAACTCGGAGGCTAGCTCCTCTGTGGAAAGCGCGCGCGGGTAGAGGCTCAACTCATCAAAGGCGGCGCTTGCGCGCTGGGTCTGGTTCCATACTTTGGGCAGGCAGCCCACATAGAAACGTTGGATGTCCGCCAGTTTGGGTTGAGCGCGAGTTGCCCGGGGCACTCCGTTCACGTAGAGCTTGCTCCAGCCCTCGGCGTTCCAGGTGAAGGCGATATGCCACCAGTCACCGCGCATCCAGGTGTTGCGGCAGCGCCAGGCCACCGAGGCCAGAGGCTTGCCAGGTTGCTCGATACAAGTCCAGGCGCAGCCAGTTCCACATAAAGAGCCACAGCCGGTCGGCGCCGCTATCGGGGGTCAGCTCAGTGGTGGTGAAGTCCGGGGTGTCACTGCCGCCCATAGCCCCAAACAGGAAGTGCGTATCAAAGTTCACAGGATCAGTGAAGAGGCCATCCCAGTCAGGGCTCACCCAAAACATTACAGTGCCACTCTCGGCTGCAAAGTGCTCTCCAGCGTCATATTCGAGCAGGGGGCTCTCTTCGTAAGGATACTGACCGAATCCGCCCAGGTAGACCGCTTGCCCAATCACCCCAGGCACAAAAGTCAGGCCGCGGGCGTTAGTGGGCTGAGGCGAGCCACTTTCACACCGGTGAGCGGTCACATCGCCGTCAAAGGGGGCGTAGAAGCTTGGCCCAGTCTGGGCACTGACGGTAGCTGCAAGCCAAAGTGAGACCAGAACAAACAGAGTAGTCTGGAAAGGTATGCTATGCATGATGTCTCCACTGGGGGGCTGGCAACTGGCGCAAGCCCAGGCTTCCAGGCCAGGCGTCCTGCCCTGCAACCCCGGATTCGCCATCAGAGGTGGGTTTCCCTGTTTCTCCGGTCACGCAGTCGGGCAGTTAGCTTATCGCGCTGGAAGGGAGTTTTAAGGCGCCAGATACTCGGCAGGTATTGGCTCGCCCAGCCGGTCAGTGACGTCTATAAAGTCATAGGGGTAGCTGCGTGTCGAAAAGAAGCAGCGATTTGGGAGCGCCTCCAGTTGCACTCCAAAATAATGCTTCAAGATAAAACGAAAAGTGTTTACTGGAGTCAGGTTGGCAGGCAAGCTTGGAGCATCCGGCCCTGGCAGGTAAAGGGTATTGAAGATGGCGAATCTCTCCTGCACCAGAGTTTGCTCAGAGCTTGTCCACACTGTGTAATTGCCTGGTCCATGATCGCCTTGTATGACGATGACAGGGGGCTGGGCAGAGTTTTCGATTATTTGGGGCAGCACGCGCTCAAGCTGCTGGTTCAGGAAGAGCACCTGGTCTCGATAGCCTTCCCGATAAGCTTTGTGCCCGTCCGAACCTGCCAGGCTCATAAAGTCAGAGGCATCATCGAGTCCATATCGCCAGGCAGGTTGCCTGGGCGTGCCATCCGGTGCGAAAACAAAGGGAGGATGGGGACAAAGGAGATGCGCGAATACGAACTTCGGCCCAGGCTCCAAGGCCACCTCCGGCAGCTTTTCAATCGTGAATGCAATCCTCTGTCTATGGGCATCATAGGCAGACCAGGCACCGGCTTTTCCAAGCCAGCCAAACAGGGTGGGTAAGGGAGTCTGCTCGCACAGCATTTGCGCGAAATCTCCGAGCGCAGCATAGGGAGCGAGGTATTCATCTGCCTGACGCCACTCAGTTGGAGTATTACCACTGGCGAAGGAAATTAGACGATACCCCTGGGCTTTTAAGAAATCCAGTGCGCGAGTATTCCTGAGCAACCGATAGGTGGGTGTTCGATCTCGACATTGGCGACCATAGATTCTTGCGAGGTCATCCAGATAAGTACACCCGAGTGAAGAATTGAGGGACAAGACGGTCTGAGAATAATTGCTATAACTTTCACGGGTTACCTGGAAGCCGGTTTGCTCAAGCCAGGTGAGGAATTCACTGTTATCAAGACCATACAATTGCTGAAGTATGTCCTGCCGCCCGTAGGCATCGACAATTATATAGTAGATATCAGGTTTGTTCTGCGGGGCGGGTGATGCCTGAGGCCAAGTCTCGTTGCGAAGTATGTGCTGCTCGATGTGGAAGCCTAGTCTTGGCACGGCGCTAATCAATGGCACCAGTACGAGAATAAGCCCCAGCCAGTTCATAAGGGGAGTTGCGGTTGCCACCTGCCTGCGGGTGCGCAGCACAAAGTAAGCTGCCAGGGAAAACCCCGCAACTAGCAAGACCAGGGCTATCCGGCTTGAGTTAAGGTGCACCAGAGGGGCAAGCGTTTTACCTGCAGTCTCCTTCAGGCCAAGGAAGGCAAACAGCAACAGCATGCCAGCTGAGGAAAGCAAAGCGGCTTTATGCGGGTCGCGCACAAGCCCCCAGAACACTACCCAGGCAATCACCACTCCACTTACCAGGGCAAGGGCTGGACCGACCAGTTGGGCTGGTTCCACCTCGGTCACGTTGTGGGAGTAAAGACTTAGCACCGGATACAAGGCGAACAGGACAGGATAGACTACCCAGGGCTTCCGCTTCACTAGGACGCTCCTTTTACCCGCATCAGGTAAAGGGTGCGTTCACTGCCGCTCACCGGCTGGCGGCGCATGATCTCATAACGCGCCTGGAAAGCCGCCTCGAAGCCTGCTTCCGTATAGTCAGGAAAAATATCCTCCCGACTGGCCAGCAGCTTCTGGACCTGCGAGTCTCTCTTGGGGACGAATTCGACGATGAGCCAATTGCCTGCGGCGGCGAAGAAATCCGCCAGTTGCGGCAGGGGCACATTGCCCGAGAGCGCCAGGTGATGGACCAGCGCGAGCGCCATCACGACGTCCACCGGCCCGCGCTCAAGTAGAGAGGCCCGTTCCCGGTGATGCCAGCCCAGGGCAGGACTCGGGTTGGTAAGGTCCATCAGCAAGGGCAGCATCAGCGGCTGCGGAGATTGCTTGAGCGCCAGATAATGCTGTTCGACTGCTGCCGGGTCGATATCAAAGGCCACCGTAAAAGCGCCTGTTTCTGCCGCAATCCGGCTGAAGCGTCCGACATTGGCGCCCAGGTCCCAGACCGTCCGCGGCGCTACCTGTTCCACCAACTCTTGCACCAGTTTGGCTTTTTGGTCGAGGGCTTCATCGTTGTAATTCAACTGATTGTAGTAGTCAGCCCACTCGGTACCCTCGGGTCGCCACTTCAGGCCCTGGATGGCGCCCTTGAGAGTGTCAAGCAGCCCAGTCAGGCCCTGCCGCGATACCTTTCTTTGCGTTGCGCGCTCTTTGCCTTCCGGGCGGTCCGCCCATTTTTTCTGGCTGCGCGCGTGCATAAACAGGTGGATAGACAATCCCAGTTTGAACCGACACCGCCTGGGCAGCAGGCGGGTGGCCAAATCCAGCGGAACACCGTCCAGGTGCAGGGCAAGGAGCCGACCTAGCCGCACATCAACATAGGCCATCAAAGCAAGTGGAGCCAAAAAATGCTGACAGAATTGCTTGTAGCCTACCCACGGCTCGCCTTCCTGATAACGCTCAAAGGAGAGGGTGTCAATCAGCACCGGTCGCCCTTGGCAGAACTGGATATTGTAGGCGCTGGCGTCTTTGAGGCTCATCCCATGCTTGAGGGCCAGCCGCTGGATACGTAAAGTGAGCAGAGCCGCGTCTTTTAGCTGGCTGAAGCACCACTCGTAGGGATAGCTAATCAGAGCCAGGGGTTCGGGCCTTATTACCTTCCAGGCTTCAGCGGTTGCCGCCAGGGCCAGGTCGACTTCCTCATGCGGCACTAGTAGCTTCTTTTCTAACAGTGCCTGGTAAAGCCCCGAACTCATCAGAAGCTCATAGTCATCGGCATAACGTTGGTTAACCTGTCGCAGCAACACTCCGTCCCGGTGGAAGAGGAAACCACTTGGGTCGCGAAAAGAGCCCCCTACTGACTTTGTCTCGAGCTCACTCATCTTCGTCCTGCTCGTTTTCTGGAG
The DNA here is from genome assembly GCA_963749155.1 of uncultured Armatimonadia bacterium. Taxonomy (GTDB): domain Bacteria; phylum Armatimonadota; class Zipacnadia; order CAVVLO01; family CAVVLO01; genus CAVVLO01. The sequence goes on from CAVVLO010000001.1 coordinate 10,862, forward strand.
GCGAACGCTTTACCCATCTGACGAGGTTCTTCCAAAAAAGCTTCAAGGCCACAAGCCCGCTTAGAGCCACGGCGATTACCGCCTGGAACAGGTAGCTTCCCGTGCCAGGGTCCAAATAAGCCTGGGCAGGAGGCTGGTCCAGCAACATTAGTGCGCAAAGCCCAACTCCCAGCCACTGACTGAACGATTTAAAAGACCGCATTGGCTTAGCCTTCCTTAGCCCTAGTCCGAGCTTGCTCCAGAGCAGCCGGGTCTGGCGCACTAGCCGGAGTTATCAAACTGTTAAGATATTTGTATTTTTGAGATTCTGATAACTTTCCTGATGTCCTCTAGATTCCAGTCAACTGACCGGCCCCTTGCCTTAGGTGGTTTCTACACTGGTTTATTAGGCTGCTGCACGAATTGTTATATTTCATTTGCCGAATCCAAAGGGGCATGCTATAGTGTGCAGCTAATATCGTTTTTTGGGCCAGGAACATGAGCTCCTGGCTCGGTTAATTTTACTGGATGAAACCTCCGTAAGGTGGAAGTGCCGCAAGACAGGGCATTTCTGGCAAACAAGAAGTCTAATTTCCCGTTTCGAGTCAGGCCAAGGGCTTGGCGTACCAACTGAAAAGATCTGATTAGAAGGAGAGTGGACCGTGCTTCACGAACCTGCAGCCCCAGTTGGCAAAGATGATGCGGCGCCTTACAAGGCAAAAGTGGGCGTCTGGATGTTCCTCCTGTATTCGCTACTTTACGTCGGATTTGTGGCTATCAACCTCTTCAACCCGCTCCTGATGGAAAAAATCATTATGTTCGGACTCAACCTCGCTACCGTGTATGGCTTCCTCCTCATTGTCGGGGCGCTTATTCTGGCTCTGATTTATGACAAGCTTTGCCACAGGAAGGAATTGGCAATGCAAGAGCCATCTGCGAAAGAAGAGGGCAAATAATATGGTAATCATCATCTTTTGCGCTTTCGTAGTCTTCGTCCTTGCCCTGTCCTTCTATCTGGGACGGAAGACCAAGACCTCGTCTGGTTACTATGCCGCTGGCGGGCAGATCCACTGGGCCGTCAACGGAATCGCTTTTGCCGGCGACTACCTGTCCGCCGCCTCCTTCCTGGGCATCTGCGGAATGATCGCAATGGTCGGTTATGATGGATTCCTTTACTCCATCGGTTACCTCGCCGGCTGGATGGTGGCGCTTTTCGTGGTTGCCGAGCCTATGAAGCGGCTGGGCAAATACACCTTCACCGATGCGCTGGATTCGACCTTCCATTCACGCGGCATCAAACTGGCCGCCGCGATCAGCACCCTGGTCGTGTCCATCTGCTATCTGATTCCTCAGATGGTTGGCGCAGGCGTATTGGTCGAGCCACTGCTGGGCCTGGCCCAACACTGGGGCGTAATCCTCGTTGGCGCAATCGTTATCACCATTGTTGCCACCGCCGGTATGGCTTCTACCACCTATGTCCAGTTTCTCAAGGGTGGCCTGCTGATTATTTTTTCGCTGATACTTGTAGTCGCGGTTTGTGTGCGCGGCTTCGACACAAAGCCTGACCAGGGGGGCAAAGTGCCCTTCTACGAATACAAGACCCTGGCGGCCCAGGAAGCTGGTGGTCAGCTTACTGTGACCGAGGCAGGCTGGCAGGTTGTCGAAGTGCAGGAAGTCTCAGCTGCTCACGCAACGATTGCCAGGCTCTCAAAAGACGGCCAGGAAACCTGGTGGCTCGTTAATCACGAAGGCGACCAGGTGTCGCTGAAAGAATCGCAGTCGGTTACCGTGACCAAGGACGGGCAGAAGTTCATCAACGGCGCTCTGGCCTCGCAAACCAATGAGCTGCGGCAGGTTGGTAACATAGAATTGTTGCGCGGCGAGGAAGTCCTGGAGAGGAAGAGTGTCTCTCCCTTCGCAATGCTGGCCGCGTTGACTGACAAAGACACGGTTGTGCGGCGCTGGAAGGAAGCCAAGCTGACCGACAAGGATGGCGGTAAGGTAACGGTCTATTTCCCGGCGCCGACCGCAGGCAATCAGTTGATGCGTCCTGGTCTCAAGTTCAAAGTACAGGGGACGCCGCTTGAGAAACTGGACTTCGTTTCGCTGATGCTTGCTCTCTTCCTGGGGACGGCAGCATTACCGCATATCCTCATCCGGTATTACACCGTGCCCAACCCGGCAAGCGCTCGCAAATCAACTATCGTGGCTATCGCTGCCATAGGTTTCTTCTACATCCTGACCCTGTTTATGGGTCTGGGAGCCGCCATCAACGGGGTAATGAATCCCGCGGACAGCAATATGGCGGCGCCGCTCCTGGCTCGTTCCTTCGGAGGCCTGCTTTTCGCCTTCATCTCGGCGATTGCCTTCGCGACGGTGCTGGGTACAGTAAGCGGCCTGATTGTGGCGGCTTCGGGCGCGGTGGCTCACGACTTCATCGACCGATTCCTGGATCGCAAGCTGGATGACCGGCAGAAGATCCGCGCTGGGAAGATCTCGGCCTTCGCGGTGGGCTTCCTGGCTATCATACTGGGCATCCTGTTCAAGGGGATGAACGTGACCTTCCTGGTAGGCCTGGCCTTTGCCGTAGCGGCCTCGGCCAACCTGCCGTCCATAATCATGCTCCTGTTCTGGAAGAGGACGACCTCGCGAGGGATTACCGCCTCCATCATAATGGGGATCGTCTCTTCCCTGGTGCTGATTGCCTTGTCACCGGACCTCTACAAGCTGTATGGGCTGGATCCGACTACAGCGCCAGTACCGTTCACAAATCCTGGGATCATCTCAATACCGCTGAGTTTCATCACGCTCGTGGTAGTATCTCTAGTGACACCGCGCGATAGTAATGTGGTAGCTGAGAAAGCTTCCTGACCTGAACCAACTGTCAGAGGCGCGCCGGTGGGAATATCGCCTGCCGGCGCGTCCAGACCCGCGTGGGCGGAGAAGGAGAGATGAAAGCCACTACGCGAGTCGATCTCCACTGCCACTCTGTCTTCAGCGATGGCGCTCTTACACCCCGCGAAATCGCTGAGTTTCTCGCTGCCGAGGGAGTCGCGGTTGCGGCGCTGGTAGACCACGACTGTGTTGATGGCCTTCAGGAGTTTCGTCAGACACTGGCTCGTCGTGATGTGGGCTTCATAACTGGAGTCGAGATAACAACCCAGTGTTGTGGGCAAGAAGCCCATCTGCTCGCTTATGGCTTCGATCCAACAAATCCCGAGCTGCTTTCAGTACTGCGTTCTCTGCGTCATTCCCGCGCGCCCGAAGTCCAGAGCATCGCAGGCTCTATCCGGCACAGAGGTTCGCCTGTCCTTGAAGAGGCTGGCGCCACCGAAGTCGGGCCCGAAGGTCGCCTTGATATCCTCGAGGCAATCGCCCTGGTCCACCGGGCGGGAGGACGCGCCTTTCTTGCTCATCCCCTGCTGCTCAAAGCCGATCCTGACGAGCTGGAGCAACTTCTTGCTCAACTGAAAACTCAGGGGCTGGATGGCCTGGAGGCTATTTACGAGCCCTTCACTGAAGAGCAGCGAATTCTGCTGGTTGATATGGCCAGGCGCCTGGGCCTCCTGGTAAGCGCTGGAACAGACGCTCACGACCGTAAACCTCAAAAGCAACTGCCTTCGGAATGGATATGCCCACCGACCTCTGGAAGGCTTTCCGCGATGCCGTCAGTTCCGGTAGCGCTCCCTCTCAGAGGCGAGCCCTCTAGAGTCATTCCCAAACGTCCTCGGGCCCGCCTCAACTGGAGAGATTTCACTTTCCATTTCGTTTTTCCCACCTTGCTGGCCATCGGGCTGTTTATCACCGCGATATATGCGGTCTTCCTGCCGACCTTCGAGAAGTCGCTTCTCGATCGCAAACGAGAGATGATCAGGGAACTCACAAACTCCGCCTGGAGCATCCTCAATGGCTATGAGAAAGATGCGCTCGCCGGGAGGATGACCCGCGCTCAGGCCCAGTCTCTGGCTATCTCGCGGATTGAGCTGCTGCGTTATGGCCGAGATGGGAAAGACTACTTCTGGCTGCAGGACTTCAAGCCCAGGATGATTATGCATCCTTATCGCAAGGATCTGAACGGCACGGATGTCTCGAACTTTCGAGATCCCCGGGGCGTGCAGATATTCGTCGAGTTCGCCGAGTTGGTCCGGCGAGGGCGCGAGGGCTATGTCGAGTATGTCTGGCAATGGAAAGACGATCCAAGTCGCCTCGTGCCCAAAGAGTCGTATATAAAAGAATTTGAGCCCTGGGGCTGGATAATCGGCACAGGTATCTATGTCGAAGACGTCAACCAGGAGATAGCCCTGATTGAAGGGAGCCTGGTTCGGACAGCCCTGGGTATCTCGATTATCGTGGTGCTGCTGCTGTTTTACGTAATGCGCCAAAGCCTGGGCCTCGAGCGCGAAAGGGCAGATGCCGAAGAGAGCCTCTACGAGTCTACAGAACGCTATCGGTCACTGGTGGAGGCCACCACCGAAGGCACCTTGCTGGTGATGGAAGGCCGCTGCCGGTATGCCAATCCCATCTTCCTCGAGCTTATCGGCCGCACGCAGGAAGAACTCGAGCTGCTTGACCTGTCAGACCTGTTCCCAGAGCTTGAAGGCAATGAGGTCGCCTGGGGCTACCTCAAGGCTCTGCTTGCCGGAGAAGAGGTGACTGAGGGCTTCGATGCGGTTATCCGCAGGCGTGACGGGGCGCTTATCGAGTGCGTTATGGCTGCCAGCCGAATGGCCTTCGCTGAACGAAACGGCTTTATCCTGCTGGCCAGGAGAGTCTCTCACTCTCTTGGCGGTGGAAGAAGGGAGTCCGGCTGGCGCTATCTGCAGCAGGTGGTCGATAGCGCTCTGGTTGGGCTTTTCCGGGCGCGCGCCACTTCGAGGGGCACCCTGCTCGAGTTCAACGAGGCCGCAGCTCAGCTTCTCGGAGTGCCTGGCGCCTCTGAGGACAACCCGATTATGCTGGCTGACGTTTTTGCGGATTCCAAAGCCTATGAGGAGTTCCTCCTCGAGCTGCAGCGCAAGGGAAAAGCCAGCCACAGATTGCACCTTACCACCCAGGCGCCCAGCAGCCGGACCGTTGCCCTGGCGGCGATCCTGGAAAGAGACGAACAAGGGAATCCGCGCTTCATCGATGGGGTTGTCGAGGACATCACGCTTCAAGCCAGCCAGCAGAGCGAACTCGAAAAGGTTATTGAGAAGCTGCAGACATCGCTGCTCTTCCTTCACGAGCCTGTCAGCCATATTGGGCGAAGCGCGGTCTTCTGTAAACTGGAAGCTTCGATACTGACTGTCGCCCGTCAGATGAGCGATCAGCAATCCAGCGCGGCACTGGTCGAGGCAGAGGGCGGCAACGTTGTCGGTATTGTGACCGATGGAGATATCCGAAAGCGCGTTGTGGCCGCCGACCTGGATCACCACGAACCGGTCAGCCGAATTATGAGCGCTCCCCTGGTGGTTATCTCGGAGCAGGCCCAAATCTACGAGGCGCTGCTACTGATGGAGCAGCGCGGGGTACAGCATTTGGCTGTGGCTGATGAGACTGGGCGTATTGTGGGAGTAATACGCAACCAGGAGCTGCTGCAGTTCCGCAGTTATGGGCCAATTGTGCTTTCGCGCGAGGTTCAGCAGGCCGATACTCCCGAGGAGGTAGCCAGGCACTGCCTGCGCGTGCCTGGCCTGGCGAAGTCTCTCCTCGACAGTGGCGCTCATCCACATCAGGTTACCAGGATGATCTCTTCGGTGTGCAATGCCGCGACCATGCGACTGATTGCCCTGGCCGAGGAGAAACTGGGCCCGGCTCCGGTGCCTTATGCCTTCCTGGCCTTGGGCAGTCATGGACGGCAAGAGATGACCCTGACCAGCGACCAGGATAATGCCATCATCTACTCTGCGCCGGCCGAGCCTGAAGCGCAACTTGCGGCCGAAAGCTATCTGCACGAGCTGGGCGTCTTTGTGTGTGAGGGACTGGACAAGGCAGGCTACAAGTTTTGCTCTGGCAACGTGATGGCCCAGAATCCTCGCTGGTGCCAGCCTGTCGCTAGCTGGAAGCAGTATTTCTCCAACTGGATAAATTTGCCCGAGCCCAGGCAACTGCTGGAGTTCACCATCTTCTTCGACTTCCGGCCTGTGTATGGCTCGGTGGAGCTTGCGCAGGAACTGCGCCGTCATGTGTTTGGAGAACTGCGAGCGCAGCCTGCTTTCTACCCCCATTTCGCTCAGAACTCTCTGCTATTCAAGCCTCCAACCCGGTTGCTTGGCCGGATTATTTCTGGCGGGGCGGGCGGAGACCATCCTGGATCGCTCGATTTGAAGGATGCCTTGATGCCGCTGGTGAGCTTTGCCAGGCTTTATGCCCTCCGGTTGGAGATGGACGACACCCATACTACCAACCGGGTAGAGGCGCTTGTAGAGCACGATGTCCTGCAGGAATCGAGCGGACAGGAAATCCTCACCGCTTATGACTTCCTTATGAGACTACGGTTGCAACATCAGGCTTCGAAGCTGGCCTCGGGTCAGGTTGCCGATAACACCATCAATTATCGAGGGCTTGGCCAGACCGAACGGACTCTGCTCAATCAGTCCTTTGCCCAGATTACCGCTGTTCAAAAGCGTATCAGCTACGACTTCCTGGGTGGGACAGTCTAGCGCAGGCACTTTGCCCCCAGGATAATTCGCCCGCAGGACGCTTCTTCAGCCTGGCGAACCTTCTCCCGGTATAAAGGCACTTGCTTCAATTAGGGAGGAGACCTTATGGACCGCCTGATGCTTTGGACTTTATTCCTGCTTGCTTTCTCCGCTTTGTTATACGCCAATCCGATGGCGCCTTCCAAATCAGTGAACGCAGTCGACTTCGGCGTGGTGGCCGATGGCGTGACGCCTGCCTCCGACGCCTTGCAGCAGGCGATTGCCGGGACAGGGGGCGGGGGCGGAGTTGTCCACCTGCCTGCCGGCGTGATGGTGCTGGACAAGACCGTCACCATACCTGAGAACGTCCTGCTACTGGGCGAAGGAGCCTGTTGGGAGAACACCACCAGCACCTTCCACGTGAAGCATAGGGACGGGCCGGCCTTCAAGCTGTTCAGCTACTGTGGTATCAAAGGTGTCGGCATCTATTACCCCGACAACCTCACCGACGAGAAGATGATAACTCCCGACCAGTATCCCCCAGCGGTAGAACTCTGGGGCTGCAATGTGACGCTGGAATATATCAACTTCGATGGGCCGTGGATTGCAGTCTCGACAGCCCCGGGCGGCGCTAACGCTGGCCAGTGCCTGTTCAGCAACATCAATGGGTTCGCCCATCACAGGGGCTTCCATATGTCGGGCGGGATGGATATCAACCGGTTTGAGAACATCCACTGGTTCCCCTCCAGACTGAATCCGGCAGGCTCCTATGCCAGAGACAACCTGGTGGCCTTCGAATTCGGCCGGCAAGATGGCGTGATGATGACCAACTGCTTCATCATTGGGGGCAAGACGTTCCTCCACCAGCTTCAGCACGGCGACGATGGCAAATATGCGCCTTCACTTGGCTACAATATCTACGGCTCGTGGATTGAGGCGGTAGATTATGGTTTCATCTTCGAAGGCGTCTGTGGATTCAACATCATCGGCGGTAACATCCTCATCAGGAAGGGCGGCACCGGCATCAAGGTATATCCCGAATGTCTGGCCTGGAACGCGTTGATAAGCGGCGTGCAGATAAGAGGCTTTGGCGGCGACCAGCCTTTTGTGGGTATTGATTATGATATGCAACAGCAATATTGGACCCCTAGTGGGCTCAACAGGCTAACCATCACCGACTGCCAGATCCAGAATGGTATGCCTGCCATCCGGCTTGGCAGCAAGTCGGTCAGGACCTTCATCCGGGGCAATCTGCTGATGGGCGCAGAGGGTTATCCGGCTATCCAGGTGGACGAGGGCGCCGACCTGTTCACCATAACGGATAACATCTTGCAGCAGCGACCAAGCGGCGAGACCGAACAACCTCCGGTCATCGTGGACAATAGCGGTGAGGTACAGAAGGTCCTTCGCGACAACCTGGTGGAGGAGCCGGACTAGACGCGCTTGCCAGGCAGCCCTGCGCGCTGGTTGCCCGAACTGGAGGAACGAACTGATGGTTAGCCTGGGCCGGTCTTCGCTTCTGCTTTGCTGTTTGCTGCTAGCCTTGTGCGCGCGCGCAAGGGCTGGTTCAGGTTCGCTTTCTGTGGGAACGAGCGAGCTTGGCGTTGCCCTCGATGAGAATCGAGGTTATGCCCTGGCCTCGGTCTGGGTAGGTGGGGTCGAGTTTCCAGGTGGCGGCGCCTTTCCCTGCTTCACCCTTTATGATGCAACGGGGAAAGAAGAGGCCTTCCGAGCCGATGACCCGCGCTGGCAGACGGAAAGCAGGCAGCTAGAACAGGGCGTGAGGATACGCTACACCTGTGAGGGTTTCAGCGCGGATGTCGATTATGAGCTGGCCAAAGGACTCCTCACCATCACCGCAACGCCGCGTGAGGAAACCAGTCAGAAAGTCAGGTTGCTGTCAGACGGCGGAAGGCTGGTCTCAATACCGGATAGTCTTCCCGGCGCAGAAGCGACGGGATTCCTCATCAAGCCCCATTGTTCGGGCGAGTTGATACTTTTCCCCCAAGACAAGGAAGTGCGCGAGATTAGCGAGGCCCAGTCCTGGACTTACCAGGCGAGTTTCTTCGGGCTGGGCTACAACGGTCACGGATTGATTGTGCGCTGTCCCCAGTTCGGCGCGGTCTGGACCGCCGGCACAGGAGAGGTGAACGGCGAATATTCGCTTTATGGCGGGGTAGCCGCCGATTTCCGGCCTCGTCACGATGATCCGGCCAGGACTACTTACCCCTTCTGGGAGATGCCCCTCATCGAGCCGAAGCTCGAACTCCAGCTTGTACCGGTGGCAGATGCCAACGGCGATGGCGTCTTCAACTGGGTGGACGTCGGTGTGACTTATCGAAGGAAGTTTATCAAGCGCAATCCCCACCTGGACAAGTCAGAGCTGGAATCTGTTGGGGGCAAGATTGATATTGCCGACCAGTTCGAAGGCAATCTCAATTATGCGCAGCTCATCGAGCAAATAAGGACGGTAGATTTTGCGAAGCAGCGCTGGTGGCTTGTCGGGACACATACTGCGCCCGGCCGTCATTTCTGCGACCCACCTTTCACTGACAGTCCTGATGCCAGTCACGATGGACCAGGAGGCTATGACTATTTCGCCTTCAAACGTGATGCGGCTGCTGTGGGGGCGAAGATCGGCTTGCACGAGATGTTCCAGGACACCAGCCCTTCATGTGGGCCTGGCTGGGACAGTATGCCGCTCAAGCGCTATGAGACGGGCGACCTGGCCGCTACTTTTGGAGGCGAGTGGAACGGGCGCGACTGGATAGATTATGGCAAAGCCCTGAACGTGATGGTCGCCGACGGAAGCTTCTTCGGTACGCTGGACGCTCATCTGAAACGCTGGCAAGTGGGCGAAGGGGACACCTGGCACTGGGATGTCCTGACGGCGCAGGGCGGCTCGTCGGACTTTTCGCTCGATCACCCGACAACCCACGGGGCGGACCTGCGCACGAGGATCGAGATCCTGAAGTACTTCGAGCAGAAGGGTATCTATATGACCAGCGAGGGCCTTCAAGAGGGGCTCTCCGAGCACTGTGACTTCAGTTATGTCGCGCAAGCCGACCCCTTGTTCAAGAGCCAGTTTGCCGCTGGCGAGGTGGTGCCGTTGATCCCTGTGCTCTTCCAGGGCATGACCTATTACTCTCCAGGCTGGGGCAGCACTGCCTGGACCTTGCTGCACGGGGCAAAGGCCCAATGGGAGTCGGTGGCTCCAGCCGACCGCGAGGTGTGGCTGAGCGCCTATTTTGGGTCCGTGGTTTTCTGGGCACAGATCGCCGACCGCACGGTAAGCAACCTGATAAAGACGCCAAAGGGCTGGGACGTCCACTATACCGAGGGCGGACGCCTGTTAGTAGACCTGACCAACGAAACGCCGGGCGAGGGGATCATCCTGGAGCTTGAGGGCAAGCGTTATACCCCTGACAATCCGCCCCCTAGCGTCTCGGGCATAAAAGCCAGGCGAGTCAAAGGCAAGTATGTACCGACCTACCCGCCGGATTGGACTGGCCCCTAGGTCGATTTGACCTGGTGAGAGCACTGCAAGAGAATGAACCGGACGAATCCGGTCTGGAGGGAAGCAGATGAGCCTGGTCAGGACTGGCGGCACTTCAGGTGGGAAGGGCAACTGGCGACGGCAGGTCTTGAGGTTGGCAGGTGCTCTCCTGGGAGGACTGGTCTGCCTCTGTGCCCAGTGTGCCCCAGCGGCGGATGAGTCTGTTTCCAGTTCCGCTCCAAAGGACTGGCTGGACGAGGTGCAAACCTGGTGCATGGTGCCCGTGCTGCCCGAGACCGCACGAGCCCTCCACGTGACAGTAAACGGAGTCTGGGGCGGCATCGGCGGCATCAATCCTCTGTTAACCCATCGAGAAGTCGTGTCCGAAGTCGAAGCCACTTATGGAGACAACGTCGCAGCTTTCGTAGCCGCCTGCCGAGAGGCTGGGCTTCTTGTGCCGGGCATTGTTAATGGGATAGAAGGCTTCCTTACGTTGCGCGCCGTCTGGCCTGACCTGGATGAGATGGCCTGCTGGAACGCCGCTGGCAAACCAGCCCAGGTCAGCGACGAGATGCTCCTGATGTGCGTGAACAACCCCAACTGGCAGCAGTGGGAGCTTGACTGGGGCAAGCGCGCTATCGACGAGGGGGCCGACCTGGTGATGCTGGATACGCCGATGAGCGCTTCCTTCATCAGCGGTTTTCTCAAAGCGGGATTCTGCCCCCACTGCCTGGCAAATTTCCAACAATACCTGGAGAATAAATACACCGAGAAAGAACTCAAAGAACGATTTGGGCTGGAGACCTTCGACCCGCAGAAGGTCATCGCCCTTCTCGCACCGCTGCAAGACCTCTCTAGCCCAGCGAACCGCCCACACCACAACTCGAGCAAGGAAGATCTGCTGTTTCGCGAGTTCATCTACTGCCAGGAGCAGGCCAGCTTCGACACACGCAAGAAATTGCTAAGCGAGTTGCGAGAATATGCGGCTGCCCAGGGGCGGCAGGTGGCTTTCGCGACCAATGCGAGCGATCTGGGTACGGTGAATCCCGGCGGCCACTGGGTACGAGCGCTTATGTTCGCGGACCTCGTCGACCTGTTTGTCTATGAGCAAAATCCCGAGCCCGAGGGGATGATGTCCAACCAGGCGATGAAATATCCTCGTGGCAAAGGGGTGGCTTATCACAAGCTTGCTCAGGCCATCCACCACCGGCGGGCTCCAGCGGTCATCCATGCCAGTCAGATGGGCGCTGTGCTTGTTGATGTGCTGACCAAAGGCGTCACCACCAACTCGTGGTTCGAGGCGCAGTCGGCCGAGGCATATGCCACTAATGGGGCTTATGTGCAGTATTACGTTTCGCCCGACAGCGTTAAGCGTCTATTCCTGGAGAAGTGCTGGTCGGGTTCGGCGGAACACGCCAGGTTTGTGCTCTCCCACCGCGACCTGTATGAGGGAGAGCTGCGCTCTGGCTCGTTGCTCGGGGTGCTATTCCTTTACAATGAGCGTGGTCGAACCATCCCAGGTGTATATCCCTCATATCTGGGCTTCGCGCAGGGGCTTGCGGAGGGCAACTACCCCTTCGACGTAGTTTTCGCCGGAGACGGTCATTATGTCCAGGACCGACTCGCTGCCAGTGACCTGGCGCCCTACCGCGTCCTGCTCGTGCCCAGTCCCATCGTGCCGACACCAGGCCAGCAACAGGTGGTCCGAGACTATGTGACCAGTGGTGGTACGGTGGTATGTCAGGAGCCAGAGGCCCTGGGGCTCTCGGCAGCTCTGGAAGCTCGAGACCCGGATATGCCCACCTGCGTCGAAGGGCAGTTCAGCCTGGGCAAGGGGCAGGTGCTGGTGCTGCGGGGCGAAGTCTCACCGACCTGGACGGATGACGTGGGTTCGAACTACTTCCGCACTTATGAGCCCAGGTTGCGTGATGAGATCGGTCGTCTGGCCGAGACACTAGGGCTGGAGCGCGTGCTGCCCGAGCAGTCTGATGGCCTGGTCACTGCCTACCCCTTACTGCAACCTGAACGGCACCGGGTTGTGGTGCACCTGGTGAACTGTGACATCGATTATGAGCACGATATGGTTAGAGAAAAGCCATCTGTCACTGTGCAGGTTGATGCTCCGAGTTATATGAGAGGCAAGCTAACGGCGCAACTCTACACAGCAGGTGGATCACTCGAATCGCTGGAGGTGATTCTGGCGGAAGGGCGGTTATCTTGCCTGGTGCCGCGCCTTGGCAGCTACGCCTCCCTTGTATTGACCAGTCAGGAACCCTAGTCCACTTGCTTCTCCCTGCCACCGCCAGATTGCGACAGGGAGACCAGGCACATAAGAAAGGGTGGCGCTAATTGGCTGGCTTGACCCTTCCCGTCACAGCGTAGACATTGGCGCTGCGCAGATAGAAGCGCAGGCGGACTGTCTGCCCGGCGAGTTCGCGCGCTGATTTGCCCTCCCAGAGCAAAGGTAAATCAATCTGGTCGGCATTCTGGATGAGACACTTCTCGAACTCGAAGCCCGGTATAACCTGGCCTGCCCCGTCAAGCAGGGCTGCCATCAGATAGGCCTGATTGCCTGCCAGGGGCTTGTCAGGCGAGGGCACCGCGGCATTCAGGTACAGGTCCGCTTCGGGCATCTCGAAAGCCAGGGTGGAGAACTCTGCATTGGTCCGCGCTCCCACGAAACTGAGGCGGTCTTCCTTCATCCCCACCAGATGATGAGGGAAGCGGAAAAGCAGCCGGCCATCGATGAGCAGCGGGTTGTGGGTGATGCGCGCATAGCCGGGAAAGGCGTTACCGAGCGCATTGACCTCGCGGAAGGGTCGCTCCCAGTCCAGCCCCTCGCGCGCCACCCACCATTCGGTGTCCAGTTGAGGGCCATGCTTGCCAGGCGCCAGTCGAGTGGCGGCATAATTGAGCACCATCATATAGCTACGGTCGTGGTACCAGAAGCCATTGCCGCTGTAGAACTCCAAATCGGGTGGGTCCTGCTCGTCCGGCAGCGTCAGCAGTTCATCGGGCAGAGGCTTCCAGCGCCCGTCACGATTCCAGACGTCATCTATGGAGTCGGATGGCTCCCAGTGTCCGCCCGTCCACGCTGGACCGAATCGAAAGCACGCGGCGATAGATACCTCCGTGGTCGGGGAGATGCTTGGGCTCGGCCGTGTTCTGGAAGCTCTTGGAGGTCAGCACGAAGCGATGCAGCTTCGGGCTCCAGAAGAGGCTAATGGCGTCGCCATCCCAGAAGAGTGGATTGCCGGGATTCTCCGTCCAGTTGTGCCCATCAGAACTGAAGAAAGCCATATAACGAAAGCCCGATCTATCAATATTCAGCTTGAGCAGCAGAAATTCCTTGGCCTCTGGGTTGTAGGCCATCGCGTGGTTGAAGGTCCACTCGCCCGGCGGGGAATCGTAGACGGTCTCGATATCGTCGAAACTAATCGCATCGCGCGTCGTGGCATGGATGATGCGCCATTTGTTGTAGGTCTGACCCTCTATTGAGATTGGTTCCTCGTCCAGTATCAGACCGTAGATATCCCAGACGCCATCATCTCGGGGGACGCAGCAACTGACCTCGAAGCCTGGGTGGGGGACTTCTTCCATCCGCTCGAGGGAAGTGGCGCCGAAGTGCAGTTTGCCCCAGGTGTCAGCGACATCCTGCGGGCCTGAGAAGAGCAACTTCAAGGGAACTTGCTGGGGCATTGCAATCACCTGACCAAGTAGAATCATGATTATTACGAGTATGGAAAGTATTGCCATACTGTTCCCCTCCCCAGGAGTAGCTTGCCTGGTGTTGCTCCCTCCTTGTTTTCGATAACAGAGCCTGAGGCCCTACTGTCAGGAGGAAAACTTGGGGAGATAAGGAGCTTCCCAAACGTCGCACGGCCCGGCGAAATCGCCGGGCCGCGCTGGACAGTCTACAGATTAGTCTGCGTTGTTATCCGGTTGGTTGACAAGAGCCATCGCGCTTGCGAAGCTGGCTGCCCTGGCCTTGTCCGTTGCCCTGGCCCTGGCCGGAGCCGTCGCGAAGACGCCTCTGCTGGCCGTTGCCTTGTCCGTTGCCCTGGCCCTGGCCATTGCGGGCCATAAAGGCATCGTCCAGACAGGAGCCATCATGCTTGCGAAGCTGATCGCCCTGGCCTTGCCCTCTGCCCTGGCCATTGCGGGCCATAAAGGCATCGTCCAGACAGGAGCCATCGCGCTTGCGAAGCTGATCGCCCTGGCCTTGCCCTCTGCCCTGGCCGTTGCGGGCCATATACAGCGGGGTGGAGCTGTCAAGGCCGGCCAGATCAAGGCAGGAGCCATCTCGGTTCTGATCGCGGATAGCTTTGTCGTTGTCCCAGCCCTGCCCTGGACCAGCGGCGAAGGCGGTGTTCAGCATCAATCCAAGCAAAACGATGCTGATGAAGATCCCAAAAGTTGCTCTCATTGTACTTCCTCCCTCGAAAGGTGGTTGTTTTGTCTATCAATTGAGAGCTTACCCCTGGTTCCTCTCACCAGCCTCACATCGAACTCATTCTTCGCTCACATCTTCAACGCTCAGCAAAATAACCCATACAGTTGCGCCTTCACCCTCGTTGTTCTGGACGCCAACCTGGCCTCCCATAGCCTCTACAAGCGCCTTCACAATGGCTAGCCCAAGGCCAGTGCCGGCCTCCGATTCTGATTCGGAAGGCTCCTGGCGCGCAAACCGGTCCCATATGTACGGCAGCACGTCGGGGGCGATACCGGGCCCAGTATCAGTTACACCAAGGCGGACTCCCGCCTCATCGCGTCTGGCCCAAATCTTCACGTCGCCTTGAAGTGGAGTGAAGCGCAGCGCATTATCCAGCAGGTTGCGCAACACTCGATACAGCCCATCTCGGTCGGCCAGCACCTGGGGTATATCAGGGGGTATATCCAGTAAAATCTGGGCACCAGGCATACTGGACTCCGATTTGGTGACTTCGGCGCAGATTTGAGCAACATCCAGACTTTCCAGCGCAACCGTTGCCCGCCCGGACTCAATGCGCGAAAGATCCAGCAACTCTGTTACAAAGCGCCCGAGTCTTTTAGCTTCGACCCGTAGCATTGCGATGGCTTCAGGTTGTTCCTCAGGCTGCAACACCCCATCGTGCCAGGCGTCCAGAGTTATTGCCATAGCGCTCAGTGGTCGGCGCAACTCGTGAGAAGCATCTGCCAGAAAACGTCGCTGGGCTTGTTCAAGTTGTGAGAGCCGAGTATGTTCCAAGCGCAGGTCTTTTATGATTGTGTCCAGATGCCTGGCCAGTTCGTTAATTACAAGACGTAGCTCCTCGAACTCGCTGGTCGACTGAGGCGGCAGCTCAACTTTGAAACTGCCACTAGCCATTTGATGGCCTGCTGTGACTACAGCACTTACTCCCTGAGCAATCTGGCGTATTGACCGGGTAGAGAAGGCAAACCCAACCAGGAAGGACAGTGCAATCGCTAGTGCGACCAGCAGGTAAGTCATCCCAGCAGCAGTCCTGATTGCTTTCACTCCAAGCCAGGCGACCAGCAATTGAACCTCACCGCTGTCAGTATTCACTGCGCGCGCGGCCCATACCACCGGTTCAGCCACCCAGGGCAAAGCACTTGTGCCTTGCAGTTTGCCCTGAGCGAGGACTTCGGGCGCCAAGGCCCAGGGGGTCTGCAGTTGGGCCTGACCCCGGCCATGCCCCCTGCCTCCTGGATAAGGCTGGCCACTGCCCTGGACAGGCGTACCCTGGGCGTCCAGAGCAATATGTCCAGCCCGCCCTCGTCCAAGAGAAAAGTAATCTGTCGTCGCTTCTCCCGAGTTCAATTCATCAGCCAGATTATGCGCGGCCATTCGCAGAGCCAACTGGTCTGTCAGCACTAACAACGCCACCAGCATCAGCAAAGCTGTGACAAGAGCAGCCCAGGTATACTGACGCAGTTGGTAACGGAGCAAGCTTGGCAGCCTAGCCATCCTGACGCACCTCGAATTTGTAACCGATGCCTCTTACTGTACTTATGTACTGATAGCCATCCTCAGCGACAAGCTTCTGGCGCAGCCGGTTCATAGTGACATCCAGCGTGTGGTCATCGCCAAAGGACTCCTCTCCCCAGGCCAGGTCGTAAAGCCGCTGTCTGGTGAGCACCCGGCCCGAGTTTTGAGCAAGCGCGGCAAGTACGGCGAATTCTTTGGCGGTCAGGTTAAGTGGTTGTTCGTTGCGCCAGACACTGAAGCCGACAAGGTCGATGCGCAAGCCAGGGAATACGAGTTCGTCAGTCGGCTTTCCCGGACGTGTGGCACGTCGAAGCACGGCCTTGACGCGAGCGATTACCTCTAAGGGCTCGAAAGGTTTGACTATGTAGTCATCTGCGCCCAGGTCAAGCCCCATAAGACGATCCGGTACATCGCTTCGGCCAGTAAGCATTATGACCGGTTGGTCAGGATTGCTACCCTGGCGGATCCGCCTGAGGATAGACCAACCATCGATATCGGGAAGATTCACATCGAGAAGCACGAGGTCTGGTTGCTTTTCCTCCAGTTGCTCCAGTCCAACCTGCCCTGTAGAGGCGGTCAGCATCTCAATCTGTTCGCGCTCGAAATAACGAGGGAGCAGGACGCGTATTCTGGAATCGTCCTCAATCAGCAGTACGGTGATTTTAGACAGCTGAGACACCCCCTGTTCTGAGCATTTAGTCAGAGCCGGCAGGGCCTGACCTTTCAGTCCGCCTTTTCCGAGCTGAAGACAGTCACTTCCGCCTGGCGAGTGAAGTCGAGAGAGGCCGCCAGGGCATCCAGTATCGCGCTGGGCTCCGCCGGGCAGGGGCCGCCGTAGATGACGAAATGGCTCGCAGGCGGGCTGCCATCTAGTCCCACGCCGCCCATCCCGCCGCCCGGACCTACGATATGCCTGACACGCGCGCCAGGAGTGAGCAGGGCCAGCAGCGCTCCATCGGGGACGAACTTGGCGCCCCACTGCACTCCGCTGCGGGCCTCTTGAGATTCTACTCCTGCCGTTGGCCGCAGCGGGCCAGTAGCACCGCCTGGGAAGAGATAACTGCCGGGCGTTTTGCTCTCGGCGCCCATCAGCGAGATGTCGTCATAACACCAGAACCACGAGGTGGGGGTGTTGAGAGTGACCTCGGCCCACGGGACGCCTGCCCACAGGCTGATTGTCTTCACCAGCCCCTCAGGACTGCTGCAACGCACGCGCACCAGCGCCGGACCATTGTTCTCCACTTTCAACTTGTTGCTGGCGCTGCGTCCCGCGCCGGGGCTGACATCCGCAAAGCCGGCCCAGCCGGCCTCGCCCGGCTCGGTGAGGTCAAGACCCTCCAGGGCCTTCACTTCCCAGCGATAAATATGTGCCCCTTCTTTACCGAGCAGCAGGCGAAGGTCGGCGTTTTCGAGCCCTTTCATATTGTCCGGGGCGTCCTCGCAGGTCACTGCCCCCGCCTTCCCTGAAGGCTTTGGTCCGCCGTAGTAGAGCAGCAGCCTGCGCGTGGCGCCGGCCTCGGTACGGCCCGGCAGCAGGAAGGCCAGCCGCTTGCCCCCCTTCCCGGAGTCCACCTGGCAGAGCACCGGTGTCTGGGCGCAGTCCTCGCCAAGCTCCATCAACTGTGCCGAGGTGCCCAGGCCCTTCCGGGAGGGCAGGTCCACTTCGAGGGGGAGGTCTACCCTTGCCACGTCACCGGCAGCGACAGAAAGGCCAAAACGATAAGGCTGGTCTGGCAGCGCCCAGGCGGCATCGGAGGCAAGGGCTGTTTCCAGCACCTGCGCCGGGCAGGTCGCGCGCGCGCCAGTCTCAACCAGACGCAGGCCAAGGGCCTTGGCGGAAGGCAACTCGCCGCGCTCGGAGAGGCTGGCCTTCGCGTCGGCAAGTGATGTCAGCAGCGCATCATAGCGCTCAATCAGCGCATCGTAGCGGCGCTCGATGCCATCCAGCACATACGGTTTATTGGCGGCGAGGAAGATCGCCCTGTAACGTGCCTTGAGGTCAGCGTGGGCATCGCGCAACTGCTGAAGGAGGTCCGTCGATTTCGCCAGTTCGGCTTCAGCCGCTACGCGGTCCGGCAAGGCCTTTTCGGCGGCCTCGTAAGCGTCCGCAGCGTCGAGGAACCCAAGCTGGCGCGTGGCGATGAGCTGCATCCGCTCCGCGCCAAATATGAGTGTATCGAGGTCGCTCTGGTTGAAACGCGCCTCGGCCCGAGCTTTGTGGAGGTGCTCCAGCGCCGGCTTTGTAAGGGCAAGCAGGGCCTTCGCCTGGCGCCTGGCCTCGGTCTCGGTCGAGGCAGACTGCCCATAATAACCTTGCAGGAATTCCCGGTTCATCATCCCGCTGTAACCGGGCAGTCGGAAGGTCTTCCCCAGCAGCTCGATGGCCTGGCCAAAGTCATCGTCACCTTCGCCGTATAGCACAGCACCGACCCGGCGGTTAAAATCTTTGATTGAGGTGGCAGAACCGTTCCAGGCGCACTCGGCGCTCCAGGCAAGGCCGTGCCAATTATAGGCATAGAGATTCTCGCTATCGTCCGACCAGACGGTATTGAGCATCCCCAGCGCGCCCAGCCTGGTCCCATCGCGCACATAGTTGTGGATATTGGTCACCGCGACGTCGAAATCGGGCAGCACACGCCCCCAGCAGCTAACGCCCGGGCAGACGAAGAACTCATAGCCCGAATCGGCGAAGGGCTTGATGGCTTCCTCGAAGGAGGGGCGCGGGTCATAGCCCCAGGAAAGCATCACCGTATCCTGGGGTATCTGATCCAGCTCTTCCGGGTGCTGCAGGATGATGTCCCCCCACATCATCATCCGCTTGCCGTATTTGTCGCGCAGCAGATCGTGGATGCGCCTGATATGCCGCACATAGACCCCACCCACGCCGATCTCATCGGCCAGTTCCTTCGAGGGGCCGGTGCCCAGATCAAATGTCTCATCGCAACAGACATTGAAAAGTTTCGAGTCCAGCAGGGGCGCTTCCTCGGAATAGAGGTCGTCCAGCAGCTTGTAGGTGGCCTCGACGGTCGGGCAGATAGTGAAGAGTGTCTCGCGCAGGTCTTTGTAGGCATCCAGTTGGAGGATCCCAGTCAGATGACCGAAGGACTGCTGGCAACCGATGAGTTCTACGTTCAGCGGACGGCAGTAATCGTTAAGGGCTTTCAGCTCCGCCGGCAGGAGGCTGCCGTCTTTGGGGCCGATGTCCGGGTGCTTCGCGAAGGCATACTGGTGCTCCATATAATAGGTGAAGCCATTCAGCTTGAGCAGCGCGCCGAGGTCTACCTCTCGTTTGAGGGTTGTGAGTTTCGGGCTCTGGCCGCGGGTGATGTCGTCCTGAAAGACTCGGTAGCGCAGTGAGGGCCAGTCGCGGATGGTGACGCCGGGCAGGGCCTGCCCGTCCAGATTCGCGCGCGCGAGCTGCCGCAGGGTGCCGATGCCGCAGGCAAGTCCGGGCTCCCCAAGGGCCGCGACGGTAACGCGGTCAGGGCGGACCTCCAGCCCATAGCCCTCGCGCTGGTCCGGCAGTGACTTCAGCGAGGCCGGTCTGCCAGCTTCAAGCGAAAGAGCAAGCACCCATTGGCCGCCTTCGGCCGGCGCGGGCAGCAACGTGACTTCGCACAAGACGCCGGTCCTCTGGCCCAGCTCGGTAGCAAGCTCTTCGGCGGCGTGGCGAGCAGTTGGGCCATCGCTAACGGCAAGCTGCAGGCGCGCTGGTAGTGTAAAGCCGGCCTTCTCCAGCTTAACCTGTTTGGGGAAGGGCACCAGGCGCAGGTCGGCGGCCTTCCTGGGGGCGGCATAACTGCTAGCCGCGGAAAACAGCAAGCCGAGTAGCGCCAGAGTCAGCACGCGCAGGGCAGGGGTGGCAAGGTCCATAAGTTTGGGGCCTCCCAAAGCTAGGTCATATGGGTTGTGCGGGCGATGATGTCCTCTTGCAGGATGGGGTCAAGCGTCACAAAGCGCGCGCAGAAGCCTCCCACCCGCACCACGAGGTTGCGGTAAGCGTCCGGATCGGCCTGAGCGGCGCGCAGAGTCGCGACGTCCACCACGTTCACCATCAACTGCTGGCCACCAAGGTGGAAGTAGGTGTCGAACAGGTCGCCCACTTTCGCGACGCCGGCTGCCTTATCGCCCTCGAAGACAGTGGGGGAGAACTTCATATTCAGGCAGAAGCCACTCGTCGCCAGGCGATGGGGAAGCCGGGCGGCGGAGAGCAACATCGCAGTCGGCCCGCTGCGATCTCGTCCGGCCGAAGGCCCGCAGGAGTCCGCCACCAGTTGGCCCTTGCGCCTGCCATCGGCGCCAGCAGCCAGATCTCGGCCATACTCAGGCGCGCGCACGAACACGCTAAGGCCGCCCGAATAGGTGCCTCCGCGCCAGGTCCGGTGCGTGTTGAGAGCGCGGAAGAAGCACTCCACGGCTTCGGAGGCCAGCGCGTCCACCTCGGGCACATCGTTGCCGTATTTGGGGAAGCGCTCTGTCACCTCGGCAAGCAAGGCCTCGTGGCCAACCCAGTCGGCGTCGAGAATCGCGATGAACTCCGGCAGGCTGTAGCGGCCTTCTTCGAAGACCAGCCGGCCCAGGGTATAGAGCGAATCGGCGGTGTTGGCTATCCCCTCGGTGAGAAACTGGCCGTGGTTGTAGAGGCAGCCGCCGCGTTTCATATCCAGGCCGCGCTCGACACACTGGCCGAGGAACAGCGACCTGTAGAGATGCGGGGCGCTCTCGGCAATGGCCTGCTGGAAGACATTGGCCTTACGTGTCAGCAGCGCTGTGGCGTGGCGGATCTGCGCCCAGACCTGATCTTTCAGAGTATCGAAGTCGCGTATCTCCTCGGCAGGGAGGGTCTTGGCGCCCGCCTGGCGACCAGTGATGGGGCTCATCCCGCCATGGAGGGCCAGCTCAAGACACTTGGCGAGGTTGAGTTCGCCGTCCTCGAGGCCCATATGACTGAGCCCCTGGATGTCCACCTGGTTGCAGCCGTTCATAGCATAGTTGCGCGCGTCTTCGAGGGGGACGCCGAGGTCACAGAGAGCCGGCACCATCACCTCATCGTTGTAGAGGGCGGGCAGGCCGCAGCCGGTGGCGATGACCTGGACGCAGCGCTGCATCAGGCGCGGCGGGCTGCCGGCGAAGAAGCGCACAGTGAGGTTGGGCGCCTCGCGGCGATATTTCTCCTGCAGATCGAGACAGAGCCAGGTCAGTTCATTGGTGGCATCGCGCCCATCGGCGGTCTGGCCAGCGAGGCAGACATTCCAACTGCGGCAGGCAATGAAGCTCTCCCACAGCGCGGCCATAACTGGATAGGCGGCGGCATAGCGGGCTTCGGCATCACCCGGCAGCAACTCGTACCAGGGAAGGAGATACTGATCGAGGCGCCCAGGCGAATCGGTCCGGTCGAGCACATGGATGAACCAGAGCAGTTGGACGGCTTCGCGCAGGTCGCGGGCAGGGCCGGTGGTAAGGTGTTCGCAGATTTCGGAAATCTCCTGATAATGCGCTCGGTCGGCTTCATCCTGCGCTTCGGCGGCAAGCTCTCGGGCGCGCGCGACGTGATTGCTGATGAAGGTGCCGATGCCCGCGCAGACGTGCAGCAGGCCGCGATACCAGCCCAGGGTTGCCTCGGCAGCGCCTGTCTCCTCTGCGATGGAAAGGTGCCGTTGGACGTAGTCCGTGAGGCCGGTGACACCGTGGTTCAGGACATACTCGTAATTGAGGATGGCGTGACCGCCCCAACCGCCGCCCCAACCCAGGGAAGGCTCTTGCAAAGTAGCCTTTTCTTCTGCTGTAAAGCTTGGCTTCAATCGCATGCCAGAAGGCAGCGCCCGTCGTGTGGGACTGCCACTCTTCAAGCACTGCGCGGGCTTCAGCTTCGTGCTCAGTGTCTAGCAGGAAGTCAGGCACACCGCTCGCAGTGTAGAGGCCGCCGTGGTCGAGTAGCACCAGGGAGGCAGAACCAGGCCTTCCAGCCAGGAGATTATCGCGCAAGACTACCGGCTCGCGGGAGGAGTATTCGGCTTCGAGCGCGCAGCCGAGGGCTTCATCATAGCCCGCGCCTTGGTTCGTCGCCTCGGCAAAGGCGCGGCTAAAAGAGAACACTGCGTCAGTCTTCATCAAACTGGAGCCCTCCAGAGAAGCGTTTCGCTAGATAATAACAGCTGGTACCGGATTTGCGCCTTCACCAGGCAGCTTGTTTTGAAGGGCGGCAGGTGAAGCTCCAGCTCGCCAGCCTCGAAGCGCCACAGGCACTCGGTCCTTGCGGTGTCGCACCAGACCTCAACCGCTTCGGGCCTGGGTGACTTCAATCTGAGCAACAAGCCTTTGGCTTGCTCATCAGAATGATTGACTAAATACGCTCCCAGAGATTGTTTCCCTGTAAGGGGCATACAGGTGACCTCAGGCGAGTCGGGCAAGAGGGTTAAGCTTCCGGCCAGACCAGCTTCTCTCAGGGCGCGCATCGCGGCCAGGCGCTCGGGGGCAGCCTGCGCCAAGGTGCGCTGCCAAAGCAACTGGGGAGGGGTATCTCCGGCGTGGCCATCCCGCACCAGTGGGCCCCAATAAGGAGGCGCCGAGGTCGGGGAGAGCCTTGCGAGAGAGGCCTTTGGGGGAAAGCCGAGTGCCGCCTTCGTCTCTTTCTGCAAATCGCCCACTCGTGATAAGCAATCCGCCCCGACCGGAGTAGTCACTTAGCTCTGCAAGGGCCTTCTTCGGCAGCACAGCGCAGTCCGGCACGACCACCCAGGGGTAGTCCTCGAGGGAGAGGCCAGCTTCCAGGTCGCGGAGAGTGACCAGATCGACCCCAAGCTGCATACTGCGAAGCAGCTTGTACCAACCGAGATAGCTGGCCGGGTCGTTTTTGAAGCCTTCGGCGTCCTTTGGTGAGGCGGGCAGCACCGGTACGATAAGCGCGCCGTCAGGTTTGGGCTCAAGTCCCTCGGTTATTTGGATTGCGCGTTTGCCCTCATCCACCATAGAGCGCAACTCGTCCATCGGCCAGTCGGGGTAGAAGTTGAAATCAGTCGCGCCGTTCCAGCAGCAGTATTGCAGGCCGGTCGCGCCATGCTGGACGGCCGCGTGGGTCGCGCGCAGCATTGGGAGATAACCGATATGGACACCCGCGGCAAAATCGAGCAGGTCGAGGATCCACATAGGCTTGCCAGCCTTGCGCGCCAGGTCGAGGCCCGCTTCGATCCGGTGGGGATCGCCTTCCGAAAGGGGAAGTTGCATCGCCAGCACATCGAGAGCTTCGGCGCGGCGGGCGACTTCGTCCACTCCCACGGCAGCCCACTGGCGATAGTCCCATTCCGCGACCGAGCCCCAGGCGAAGGTCAGATAACTGGTCACAGGACGCGAGGGATCGATGCGCTTGATTTGGGTGGCCAGAGCGTCCATCGCCTCGGCCGAGGTCTCCTCCCAGAAGCGCTGCCAGTCGGAAGTAGCTGTGTCCGTATTGGTATAAGCAGGTTGGGGGCCGTGATAGAGCACCTGTATCAGCCCAGGGCGCTTGCGAGCGAAAAGCTCCGGGACGACCAGCCGGGGTGGCTCCACCTCGCCAAAACTGGTGTAATCTGCGCCCCAGGCGGTATTGAGCGCTTTCAATTTGCCATATCGCCCCTCCAGCCACTGGTGGAAACGCGCCAGGTCGGCCTGGTTGTAGCGATATTCGGCTGGGAACCACCATTCCACCCCCGCGACATAATGGGTCACGAGCCCTTCGCGGTCGACGCGCCGGATATGCTTCAGGACGGTTTGGAGGAAGCGCTCCTGGGCTTGCTGGAAAAGAGCAGAGGTCAGGCTCGGAATATGGCTGTCCGTTCCATCAACGCCCAGCCCGTTCTGGCCGGCTGCGCTGGTCTCCTGCCTAAGCCAGATGGGGCTGCAAAAAATATTGCATTCCAGCAGCAGCACAATCCGGTAGCCGCCTTTACGCGCGGCCTCGAGTTGGCGGTCAAGGGGCACAAGGTCAATATGGCCTTTCTCCCTTTCCATATAAACCCAGGCGGCCCGAGCCAGCATTGTCGTGGCGCCGGACTCTGGCACCTGGTCGGTGCCGACATCCACATAAGGATAATGCCAGATGAATCCAACGGCTGGCTCTTCTGCCCTTGCGGCCTGGGGCTTAATCAAGAGTATCAGCAAGGCGAATAACCCAAGCAGAAATCGCATCGAGCCACCTCCGAAGTGGTGCAGGCAGCATAACTGCACGGCGCAGGTTGGTCAACGGCCTGGGCAGGAAGAAAGCCTGCTTTCGTCGAACCTTGTTTGCATCCGCCGGCTTGCGTAACAGGAGGGGGCAGATGCAGTTCTCCACACTCGACCTCATCGTAGTGCTGGTCTATCTGGTTGGCATCTTCGTTTTGGGCATCTGGCAGGCCAGGCGCATCAAAGGCTCTGGCGATTATTTCGCCGGGGGAAGAGGGTTCAACCGCTTCCTGATGATGATGCACGCGCTGGGAACCGGCACCCACGCGGACGACCCCGTCGGGGTCGTCGGAGCGAGCTTCCAGCGCGGTTTTTCAGGCATCTGGTACACCTTTGTCTATCTCTTCTGCACACCTTTTTACTGGTTAATAGCGCCCTTTTTCAGGCGCAGCAGGATGCTGACCACCTCTGACTTCTTCGAGACGCGCTTCAGCAAGCGGCTGGGCCTGCTCTACACGGTGATGGGCAGCCTTACCTTTACTGTAAACATCGGTACCATGCTGAAGGGCACCGGCACAGTGGCTGCAGCCGTGACCCAGGGGGTCATCCCCGAGTGGCTTGCGGTCGTCGTAATGGCGGTTATCTTCGTGGCTTACGGCACAGCCGGTGGCCTTATCGCGACTGTGGTGACTGAATCGGTTCAGGGCTTGCTGATAGTCGTAATGAGCCTGCTGCTGGTGCCCTTCGGCCTGATGCATGTAGGAGGCTTTGCGGGTCTGCATAACTTGCTGGACGGCTCCAAGTTCAGCCTGGCGACGCCCGAGGAACTGTCAATCGCCTGGATTGTCGCTGCGACCATCGCAAGCCTCATCGGCATTGTTGCTCAACCGCACACTATGGAGGTCTGCTCCACCGGCAAGACCGAATGGGAGGGCCGTGTTGGCTTTACCTACGGCAACTTTATCAAGCGACTCTGCGCCCTCGGCTGGGCGGTCACGGGCGTCATCGTGCTGGCGATGGTAGCTCAGGGCACGTTGCCGGAACTTGCCCATCGCGAGGATGCTTTTGGCACCGCTATCCGGGTACTGCTGCCGAGTGGCTTCACCGGGCTGATGCTGGCGGCGATCCTGGCCGCGCAGATGTCCACTCTCTCGGCCTTTATGGTCGCAGGCTCGGCGCTGCTGTCGCGCAACGTCTACCGCGGCTGGCTCAATCCCGCCGCAAGCGATGAGAGCGTGGTAAAAGTCGCGCGATATGCTGGCCTCCTGGTGGTGCTGGCAGGGGTCGCTTTCGCCTTCATCGTGCCGGGAGTCGCGGATGCGCTGACCTACTTCTGGGCGATCACGACCTTCACTGGAGTCTCGATCTGGTTTGGCACTCTGTGGCGCAAGACCACGGCGGCCGGCGCCTGGGCGTCCTTCTTCGTTATGGTGGTCATCTGGATTGCCCTCGGCCCGCTCGGTGGTCCCTTGAAGCACCTGCTGCCGCAGTTCGGCTGGCTTGGGATATACGGCGACAAGGCGCAGCTGCCGTGGCTGCTGCTCTCCTACCTGCCTGCGGGCCTCCTCGCGCTGGTGGTGGGCAGCCTGCTCGGCAGGCCGGTGTCCGAGAAGCGCCTCGATGACTTCTACCTGCTGATCAAGACCCCTGTTGGGGAGGAGGGGCGTCTGAAAGAGGCAGGCGTGGACGTCATCTACGCGGGCCAGAGCGAAGGCCATCCGTGGGAACTGAAGCATCCGCGCCTCGTGAACTGGCTCGGTTTTGGCTTCGCCTTCCTGGTTTCGCTCGCTTTCCTGGGGCTGCTATGGCTGGTCGCCGGCTGGGGCGGCTAGGCCCCTGCGCTCAGTTCGGCTACGACCTGTTTCACGCGTTCGAGGTTGGCGCGTGGCGTGCCGACGGGCGGCGGCACCTGCAGGATGAAGCCGTGATAAAGGTCCAGCCCCTTCAGCACCTGGTGGAGATGAGCTTCGACAGCATCAGGTGTCCCGAAGCGCATCACG
The DNA here is from genome assembly GCA_963749155.1 of uncultured Armatimonadia bacterium. Classification (GTDB taxonomy): domain Bacteria; phylum Armatimonadota; class Zipacnadia; order CAVVLO01; family CAVVLO01; genus CAVVLO01. The sequence goes on from CAVVLO010000001.1 coordinate 37,064, forward strand.
GCGGGCGCCGGCGTGCACATCAAGCCGATATGGTCTCCCAGCAGGGCCTGGGCCTTGCGGAAGTCTACATCCCCAGTCGGCGGCGGCGTCACCCAGTCGATGGCGTCGATACCACTATCCACCAGAGAGGGCAAAAAACCATCCATATGGCCGCAGTCGTGCAAAACCAGTGTCTTGCCATAACTGTGGGCGATCTCGGCGAAGGCCCGATAGGCGGGCAAAATATATCTGGCGAATTGCTCGGGCGAGAAGTAGAGGGTAGTCGCATCATCCCAGAAGACCAGCACCTGGGCCGGAGTGTTCGCGGCGAGCGCTTCCAGCTCTTCCAGCGCCTTGCGCAGCATCACCTCGAGGGTAGCCTCGACCACGGCGGTGTGGTCCTCCAGGTCGTAGACAAGCTGCACCAGGCCAACCCATACTCGACCTAGATCCATCAAGGGAGAGGAGCTGAAAGCATTGTAGCCGATGCCGTCCTCCCCGATATAAGCAAGTCGGTCGCGCACCGCCTGGATACCCTCCTGACTGACCTGGATCTCCTGGTCTTCGAACAAGGCCATCAAGGCCTCGTAGTCGGCTGGGCCCTGGACACAGTGATCCACGAGGAAAGCAGTGTTGGCCTCGCCTGAGGGGCGAGTCCGCGCGCGCAAAGTACCGGCGGGAGTGCGGTATTCGGCCAGCCAGTCGCCGTCCTCAACGCCTGATTCGACCTGACACTCGCGCTGAGGTCTGCCCACGATACCGGGCATCGAGCCGGTCATGCACCATCCCGCCCGCCCAATGGCACAGCGCCACCATATCGAAGGGATTCAGCAGCTCGGGGGGCGTGTCAGCGGTCAGGTTGAAGCCATCCAGAGTGACGGTATAGGGCACTTCGTCTACGCGCTCGCACCGCAGAGCGGCAAGGAACCTCTCGCGACCAGTCATGGCTCTCTCCAGGAAGCAGCAGTCGGGGCAGTTTCGCCGAAGCAGGGGGGCTTCCTGCCTGGCCGAATATGCGCCAAAGCCCTTAGGGGCGTTTCTTGCAGTGGGGAGGCCGGCAATGTCGCGCTGCCCGCACAACCTGACGTGCTTGCTCACCGGCCGCCTGGCCGGACTCATCCTGCTGCTCTCGGGAGTGGCCCTTGCGATGGAACCTGCCCTCAAGCTTCTGCCCTGGCCTCAGCACCTCGATTATCTGGAGGGAGAAGTGTGTCTCGGCCCACCCAAACTCGCGCCTGGCAGCTCGACTGGCCAGAAGGCCGCGCTCGCACTGGATTATCTGGGGCGCGCGCTTGCCAATTTCGGGTCCAGCGCTTCCTGTAAGGCTGGGTTGCCTTGAAGAGGGTACTGGAGACCAGTGGCTGCAGCCGGATGAGACGACCTTCCTCCAGGCTGCCGACACGAGTGAGGAAGCCTACGTTTTACGCCTCGATGCAAGTGGCGCAACGCTCGTCGGGAAGAACACTCAAGGGCTGCTTTGGGCTGCCCAGACGCTGGTGCAAATCGCAAAATCCGTCGATGAGAGGGCGCCTGCCCTTGCCATACGCGACTGGCCGACGCTCGAGTGGCGGTGCCTGTCGCCCACGATGACCTGGTACTCGGGTTGGAACCGCCTCGAGGGTTACGACCTTTGCAACTGGACCTTGGACGAGTGGAAGTGGCTGGTCGACTGGTCTGTTGAACAAAAAATCAATTGCTGGGCGATGTGCCTCTATGGCTTCTGGCCTTTCACTCTGGACGGGTTCGAGGAGAGCATACTGGACGTGGAGTCCTTCTATTTCGACCCGGCCACCGGCGAGAAGACCCCCTATCAGTTTGTCCATCGCAATATAAAGCGAGAGTTCCTCCCCGAGCTGCTTGCCTACGCGGAAGAGCGCGGTGTCAAAGTATATGCCTACATCGGGAAGAACTCCTTCAACGGGGGCTATATCATCCGGCACCCCGAGGCCAATGCGGGCGGGGCCGCCGAGGCGCTGCCCTTCGAGCCGGGCGTTGCCGAGTATTGGGATGCCTTCATCGGACGGTTGCTCGAGTGCGGCTTCGATGGCTTCGTATTCGAAGATCCCGAAGCGTATCACGTCCCCAACGGCAATCTGGGCTGCTGGGAGACTTTCTGGAAGCCCTGGGCTGAAGAATATGGCTACAGCTCGCCTGCCGAAACCGATGCCAACAAGCCCCCCCTCGGCGTCCATGTGGAATATTACACCTGGCTTTTCCGCCAGTTCGATGAGAGCATCCAGCGCCATGCAAAGCGACTGGGGAGAGAGCCGGAACTCTATCTAATCTCCCACTTCTTGCTGTCGCGCATACTGGGCGAGGCAGGCAGCGAAGAGAAGGCCCGCGAATGGCTGAAGCTGGTGGACGAGAAGCAGGGCCATCCCGTGAAGTATATCGTCGCCGAGGGTACCGAACCGCGCTTCGTTGAGCTGCTCGGGCAGGACCGGGTCGCGAGCCTGGGGGGTCGCGGGGGCAGTTGCCTTTGCGCCTGGCGGCGGATGACCGGAGTTAACAGCAACGCGGTCGGCGGCCCGATGGGCGCCAGCGTGGACTGGGAGCGCGATTGCCAGCGGCGGGTGGCGCGGGCTGGTGGCTTCGGCGCAATGGCTTACACCTTCGAGTGGCGCAGCAACGAGATCTATGGCTACATCGGGGCGCAGCATCTGTGGAACCCCATCGGCGTGCCGGGCATCGACAACGAGGACCAGACAGGTTTCCTCGACTGGGCTTACCGGGTCCATTACGGCGATAAGGCAGGCGCGCTGGTCGCCAAGGCCCTCGACACCAGCGCCAATGTAAACGATGCGATGGTGCTGGAAGAGGTCCATGGCTCGCAGTATCCAGAGACCGGAAGAGCGCTCCATCGAGATTATCAGTTGCTGGCAGCCCAGGCGGATGAGGCGCTGGCTCTCGCCTACGAAGCTTATCGCGACTTCACCGGCAGGGAGCCGAACCTCGAAGCGCCCGACTATCAACCTGAGGCTTTCCACTGGGCTGGGCCTGATGACACCGAGGACAAACTCTTCAAGGCCGAATCGCTTCGGTGGCTCTGTGTCGAGCTTAAGCGCGCCCAGGTGCTGTGCGAGGCAGCGCTTGCCCATCGCAAGGCCGCAAGCCTGGCAGCAAAGGGCGCTGCTTCAAGCAGAATTGATTCCACTACTCGAGCGATGCGTAGTCCTGGCGCGGACCAACCAACGGCTCTACCAGGTCAACTTCGAGGACGATTACAACTGGAACGATGGCCTCTCGGTAAACCTGACCGAGCGTTTCGAGGCGTTACTGGCACTTGCGAAGGCCCAGCCGGCGGGCGAGATGCTGACCTCGGAGCTTGGCCACTCCGATCCGCTGCCATGGGAGAAACTCACCGACCTGCTGCCGACACCGAGCCGGGCCCCGGGCTGCGGTTGGAGTTGAAGCTTGGGCTTAACTCCCTGCGGTCCTACCAGTGTCACGGGGTGGTCTACTCGGTGCTGGCCCAAGTCGGCGGTGACTGGCGGCTCCTCTTCCGCCGCACAGTTGGCAAGAACGCCACCGACTGGGAGCCCTGGGAGATTTCCTTGCCAGAAGGCACAACTGCTGTGAGACTGGAGACCGACAGCTACACGCGCGCCCAGGCCAGAGCTTCACTGCCCTTCGATTGGGCGCTGTGGGGCGATGTGGAGCTTGTGCGCGTGGACGCGGCGGGCGACCGCACGCTAGTGGCGCAGCTGGCAGATTCTCTCGATAAAGTGCAACGGTTTGTGGTGATGGATTCCGACGGCTTGGTGCGGCCTTTCGACGGGCCGGAAGTGGATTCCACCGGCGCCGAAGTCAGAAACCTTGCCCCTGGTCTGGTCCAGCAACTGCGCGCCAGTGAAGGCGCCACCTGGCAGTGGGTAGACGGTTACACAACTGAAAGCGAACCTGGCGCCCCTCACGCCTCGCCCTACCCAAGTTACGCGGGCACCTTCTCCTCCTGGTGGGGTTACGCGAGAGAACTCGGCGAGGTGACCTGGGCTACCGCGCCTGTGCCGGAGGCGAAGCGCACTGCTTTCGTTTTCATCGGCGGCACCGACTATACGCCTGGCACTGCCGAGTTACTGGTAAACGGGCAGCGCGCGCTGGGCTTTACTACCGGCAGCAGTAGAGACGCCCTCTGGCGCGAGGGCGAGGTGGAACTGCGCTACTTCCACAAGGCCGACACGCGTGATGAGCGCATCACCTATGGCCTCAGCGGGGTCTTCGTGCTGGTGTTGCCGGCCGAACTCCTCCAAACTGGCCAGCCTGTCGAACTGACCGTGCGAGTGCTGACCGAGGGCCAGTCCTGGTTTATGCTGCATGGGATCGAGCAACCTCTTGCTCGCGCGGATGGGGTTTCCCCACCGGCGGGGGCGAAAGCAGTCCTTACTGCCTTCACCCCTCGCGCTGAGGGCAAGTGGGGCGTGACTGGACTGGAATGGGAGTTACCCAATTAGCTAGGGCTCTCGCTTCACGATCCTGACGCCAAAGGCGCCGCCGGCCATATTGCCCGGCTGGGCCTGCAAAGCGTACTGTTACCTGCTCTTTACCCGTCGTTAGTTCGACTGGCAGCGGCACTTCCTCATCGTAGAATCGGCCAGGCTGGTTGTTACTCAGTGAGTGGGTGGCTACCTTTACGCCCTCCACCAGCACATCGAATACTCGCGGGCCTGAGTCGCTGCCCCAATAAGTTATGATCAAGTCGACTGGCTGATCTGGTAGCACAGCCATATTAAACGAGAACCAGCCCTGATCGGCGTCGCGCCAGCCTTTGTCACGCAAGGCGCCAGTGCGAGAACGTTCTCCCTGCACGCCGTGGGTCGCTTCGGAAGCCCCATCTCCAGGCTGGCAGAAATCCACTGTGCGCGCCTGGAGGGCTGCCAATCGTGCCGCTTCGGCGCGGCGTTCGGTCTCCATTTGCTTCCAGCCTTCGCGCGTCATCAAATCAAAGTAAACACTGTAGTAGGCTCCGTGTACGGTATAGAAAGGCTTGAAAAGGATGTCCTCCGGCAGGCCTGCCTTGTGAGAAGTGAAAGTCAAAGGCTGGTCTGGGACTGGCTGTATCCAGCGCTCCAGAGGGCGGTTCTCGGGCAGGAAGACAGGCGCTGGGCCAGTCTCGGAGCCGATCTGTCCAAGCTCGCCTGCCAGCACCAGTGGCCCATACATCACCGCAACGCGGCTGGGATTGTCCGGCATCGGTTCGAGATGCAGCCCCATCGGCAACGCGACCTCCAGCACATCACCGCCCCGCCATTCACGTTCGATCGAGACAAAACCGGCCTCAGTTTCACGTCCGGCTACAGGTTTGCCATTTAGCAGAAGCGCCATAGGCCCAGCCAGCCAATACGGCTTGCGCAGCAGCACTTCAAGCTTCACCGGGCGCTGGCAGTCAAAGCTGAATTTGGTCGCTGGCTCCTCGGGGAAGGTTGTCGCCTGCGTCAGCTTCAGGCCCTTCTCGGCCCAGGCAAGCTCGGAGGGGAGGTAGAGATTCACCCAAAGGGCGTCCTGGGAGTGGAAATATATCCCCTCGCCATACCTGGCGTGGTTCTCGATGCCCGTCCCAGTGCAGCACCAGAAGGAATCGTGGGGTGTTGAGTAGACCTTGAAGCCGCCTGGCTTCAGCGAGACGTAATAACACATCATCCCATCGCCTGGATTCTGCGAGGCCAGGATGTGGTTGAACAGCGCGCGTTCGTAGAAGTCGCCGAGCTCGGTGGTTGGCGCCAGCTCAATCAGGTGGCGCGTGAGTTTGAGCATATTATAGGTATTGCAGGTCTCCATCGTGCTGGGAGAGAGATATTCTGCCAGGAGGTCAGAGGGGCTAAAGGCTTCCCCATCGCTATGACCGCCTGTCGCATAGGAGTGATGATGCGCGACTCTGTCCCAGAAGAAACGCGATATGGTCAGGTAACGTTCTTCACCCGTCAGCTCGTAAAGGCGCGCCATACCTAGGACCTTGGGTATCTGTGTGTTGGCATGGATTCCCCCAAGGCGGTCTTCGCCAGCCGCAAGCGGGTCCAGGATGGCCCGGTGGAAGAATCTCTTCGAGAGGGTAAGGTAACGCTCCTCTCCAGTGAGGGCGTAGAGATTGGCCAGCGCCTCGTTCATCCCGCCATGCTCGCAGGCGAGCATCTGTTGCCACTGCTCATCGGTCAGTTTGGCAGTAGTCTCGATGGCCCAGTCGCCAAAATCGGCTGCGATACGCTTGGCTTCGTTGTTGTCACAGTACAGCCAGGCATCCACGAGCCCTGCCAGCAGCTTGTGCAATGTGTACCAGGGTACCCAGAGCCCATTGAGATCGAAGCCCTGGCTAGTGATTTTCCCTTCGGCGATCTCGGCAAAGACGCGCTCACCCTCGGGGATGCCTCCCACATAACCAGTTCCGTATTGGGCCTGGCAAAGAGCCAACTCGCCCACAATATAGTCTACGCGCTCCTTGAAGCGCTCATCACCTGTCGAGGCATACATCATCGAGCAGGCCGAAAGATAATGCCCCAGTGTGTGGCCTGATACCCCACCTGTCTCCCAGCCGCCATACAGCTCTCCTTTGGGCTCCAATCCTGCGTACTCGTGGAACCGGTGCAACAGCCGGTCAGGTTCGAGTTCCAGCAGGTATTCGGCATCCTTCTGCTGCGCGTGCTGGAAAGGGCCAGGCAGCAATCGGACTTCGTGCAGGCTGAAAGGTAAAGCTTCAAGCCTGGCCGACGGCAAGACCTTTACCCGAGCACTATCGTATTCTGGCCAGTTGGCCGCCATCGCAGCGTTCATCAGCAATCCTCCGAATATGAACAGCGCCAGTTGAGGCAGATAATTTCATCTGTCGATACCTCCCAAATCCGAGTGTCCAGTAAAAAATATTCGACGCTTTTGGCCGGTTTCTTGCATATCGCCCTAAGGGAGGAGGCCGAAACTTCCGATAAGGCAGTCTGGAAGGGATTTCCAGGCCTGTTTGGCCTCATCCAGGGACGGTGCGGTATGGCATACGGCAGGTTGATGTATCTGCTTCTAGTAGTTGGACTAGTGCTTATAACTAGTGTCTGGCTGACCGACTATACACCTTCAGGTTTATCGATGTGGCTCCCCGTAGTGCTTGGATTATTATGGCTGCAAGTCTTTTTCCTGCTCGGAGGGGCAGAGCGTTCTACCCTGCGCAGGGCCCGGACTGTGTTCTGGCTTGCGTCCGTGGCGTCTTTCACCGTGCTGGTGGGCTTGTGGGTTGGTGGCTATGGAGCTTCTTTGCCGGCCTATAAGCTGGCGGCTATCTGCTGCGGTTTGTGGACTGGAGGCGCGCTGGCGCTTTGCGTGCTGCTCAGGCCCTTTGCCAGGACTGATTCGACAAGCTTCTTCCTCCTGGTTGCGGATTCAGCTGAACTGGAGCGTTCGCTCGCGGCTGAAGTCACTCGGGTATATGGCGTCGAGTGCGCTCCGGCCAGTGCTCGGCCCCAAGCGACAGAGACTGGACAGGAGCCTATGGCGTATCTGCCAGGGGTCGCCTCTCCGGAAAAACTGACGTTACTCAGTCGTCAGGCCCAGGCCCGGGGTCAATTGATGCCCCTCGGTGACCTGCTGGAACGCCTGACAGGCAAGGCGGCGCTGCTTCACGTACCCGAGGGCTGGATTGCACGTATAGGCTGGCAGCGACCTCATTCAGATGCCGTGATGGCCCTCAAGCATCTGCTCGACAAGCTGGCGGCGCTGGCCTTGCTGGTTTGTTCGTCGCCGCTGCTGGTTGCCTGTATGCTGGCGATCCTGCTTGAGGATGGGCGGCCGATTTTTTATTCTCAGCGACGCAGTGGAGAGCGTGGCAAGATTTTCACGATGTGGAAGCTACGCACGATGGTCAAGGACGCCGAACAGCATACAGGCGCCGTTTGGGCTTCCCATGGCGATCGCCGGGTAACTCGTACTGGGCGTATCCTAAGGGCCACAGGCCTGGATGAGATACCCCAACTGTGGAACATTTTGCGTGGCGAGATGAGCCTGGTTGGGCCAAGACCCGAAAGGCCCGAACTGGTCGAGCAACTGGCCGAACAACTTCCGGTCTATCGGGCGCGGTTGGCTGTGAGACCGGGCTTGCTTGGGTGGGCGCAACTCCATCGGGGGGGAGATACCTGCCTTGCCGATGTTATAGATAAATTGCGCTACGACTTGTACTATCTCAATCATCTCTCACTCTGGCTCGATGCGCGCGTTGTCCTGGGGACGCTCAGGATGATTGTTCTACAGCGCAAGCCTTCAGCGGGGGTGGAGCAAACAGTCTAGACTGCTTGAGGGTTGGAGTGGTCAAGTATTGCCTCGGGTGTGATAGGATTCTAGTAACGCACCTATCCTCATCCACTAGGAGGCGACCATCGCTCTATGGGCCTGATTGAGTTTACTGACAACCACGAGGACCTTAGTACCGATAAGGGGTTCCAGTTCAAGTTCTTCTGTGAGCGCTGCCAGAACGGCTTTATGAGCACTTACAAGATCAACAAGCTCGGAACCGCTTCGGGCTTGCTTGGCGCCGCGGGCAGATTACTCGGCGGAGTGCTGGACCGCGCCGCGGACAGTGCTTACGAAGTTCAACAGGCAGTGGGCGGTCCCGCCCACGATGCTGCGCTCAAGGAAGCGGTCGAAGAAGCCAAAGTCCACTTCCACCAGTGCGAACGGTGTGGGCAGTGGGTTTGCCCCGAACGCTGCTGGAATGAAGAGCGCACGATGTGCAAGGACTGCGCGCCCGATTTCGGCGAGGAACTCGCCGCCGCTCAGCAGGAAGAGATGCTGAGCCAGATGCGCGAGAAGGTTCGCGAGACCGACCTCATCGGCGAACTGGATGTCACAAGCACAGCCACAGGCAAATGTCCCAATTGTGGGGCAAAATCGACTGGGGGCAAGTTCTGTCCCGAGTGCGGCAAGCCGTATGCGCCCGAGATAGAGTGCCCAAAGTGCGGAGCCAAAGCGAAAGCTGGCGCAAAGTTTTGCCTCGAGTGCGGCCAGTCTTTGGTTGTCCTGACCGCCTGTCCCAAGTGCGGCGCCAAACTCGAGCCTGGCGCGAAATTCTGCGCCGAGTGTGGAGAGAAACTTGGTGGCTGAGCAACCGGCAGAATTCAAAGGCGCCTGGCGCTTATTGGCCAAGGACGGCAGCCTGCTCGAAGAAGGGCAAGGCTCGCTGGCCTTTCTGCCTGATGCAGTGGTGCTTGCTTCCTCGACAGGCGGACAGCTGGAAATGCTCTGGCGCGACTTTGCCGCGCTTGAGAGCGCCGATTATGTTCTCTCGCTTCGATTGCACTCGGGTGAGAAGTTGGCACTCTACAAACTCGGCGCGCGCTATGAAGAGGCCGTCGAAGAGGCGGCCAGGTTGCGCGCCGATGCGCTGGCTGCGGCTTTACTGATTGACGAGTCGTTATTGCATGGGGGTTACGAGGCGCTAATCCGGGTTGGTGAAGAGCCTGCCTTCGAGGGAGAACTGCGACTTTATGATTCGCGTTTGGGACTTTTCCCTCGAGCCAGTTTGCCCTCAGTGCTGGAGTATCCATGCCTCGCATCGGTTGAACTGGATGAGGCTACTTACGAACTGGTGCTGCAACCTGCTAACGGCAAGCCGGTGAGGCTGGGCAAGCTGGGCGCGCGCGGGGCAGAGTGCCAGGAGCTGCTCTCCCAATTGATCGCAAGGCACAAAGGACGCACCCAACAAGCGCTACAAAATACATTGGCTGGGCTGGATTCGATGGCGCTGCGCAGGACCGCGAACCTGCTGGTCGATGGCCGATGCGCAAGTAAGGCGGAGCTGGATTCCGTGGCCTCAGCCGCCTGGGCCGCTCTCGAAGCCGCTTGTCTGACGAAGGAAGAGCGCAAGCCCTATTATGAGGCGCTCAAGGCAATCAGCCCGATAAATTCGTTGCGTTTTGGCCTCAAACAGGTGACCGCCACCGGCTTTGAGGGGCAGGAGAGTTCTTTGCCTCCTGTCGGGGACGAGACAGGCCGGGAGTTTCCGGTGCTCGCCTGGTTGCTTGCGCCACTCGGTCCCGAAGGCGCGCCCGTTGCTGTGGCCTGGGAAGTGCTGACCGAAGGCGATCACGCCACATATGGGTTCTGGCTGGATCCCTCGCAAGGGCAAACCGATCTGGAAGAACTCCAACGGTGCCTGCAGCGAGTGCAATTTCGCCGCGAACCCATCGGGGCAAGCGCCACCGACCTGACAGGGCAGCTTGGTCAGTATGCGCTCGCGGTAGCCCAAGTGCCAGAGCTGGTCTGGCTGCGAAAGCGCCTGATGGGGAGAGCCATCCACGCGACGCCAGAGAGCTGGGCGAAATCGGTAAAGGAGTGGGCGGGCGGATAATTGCCTGTGCCGGAGGCTAACCTGATGAGCCGCCAAAAGCCAAGGCGATAAGGCGCTCTTCGGTCGCTTCGGCGCCGCTGACCTCGCCTCTCAGTCGCCCCTCGTGCATCACGAGGATGCGATCGCACAGGCCGATGAGTTCGGGCAGCTCCGAGCTGACCACGATTACTCCGTTGCCAGCGCTTGCCCAGGCGCGCAGTTGGCGATGGAGTTCTGCTTTGGCCCCGACATCCACGCCGCGAGTCGGCTCATCCACCAGAAGCACCTTCGGCCTGGTCGCAAGCCACCTGCCAAACAGCACCTTCTGCTGGTTGCCGCCGGAAAGCCGTCCCACCGCCTGATCGAGGGAAGCATAACGCACATCCAGACTCTGGCAGGTTTCAGCAGCGAGTTTCTGAGCAAGCCTGGCGCTTACCACTCCGCCTGGCGAAAGCGCGTCCAGACTCGCGCAGCCGATATTGTCCTCGATACTGCGTTCGAGGAATAATCCCAGCGTTTTGCGGTCTTCAGTCACGTAAGCCAGGCCCGCCGCCATCGCGTCACCGACCCTCTCCAGTCGGAGCGGCTGGTTTTCGAGGCTAACAGAACCCTCGGTTGCTGGTGCTGCGCCAAAAAGGGCCAGCATAAGCTCGGTGCGGCCCGAACCGACCAGGCCCGAAAATCCCAAAACCTCGCCGCGATGCAGATTGAAGCTGATATCTGCGAATACGCCAGCCTTCCCAAGCCCCTCTACCCGCAGCAACTCTTCGCCAATCTCCTCGGCTTTGGGGGGGAAGAGCGCGGTCAGCTCGCGCCCGACCATCAGATTGATGACCTCAGGGCGGTTAGTCTCGGCAGTTGGCCTGGTGGCCACCAGATTGCCATCGCGCAGCACGGTGATACGGTCGGCTACCTGGAAGACCTCATCCAGCCTGTGAGAGATATAGACGACTCCAAGCCCGCGCTCGGCCAGGCGTCTGATTGTGTCCAGCACCAGACTCGTCTCATGGGCCTCAAGGGAGGAGGTCGGCTCATCGAAGATGATGAGGCGCGGGTTTTGAGCGAGCGCTTTCAGTATCTCGACGACCTGACGATTGCCCATCCCAAGCTCGGAAGTCGGCGTGGCAGGATGGATCTTGAGGTCGAATTCGGCCATCAGCGCGGCGGCCTGGCGATTCAATTCGTTCCAGTTAATCAGGCCGAAAGTGGTTGGTTCGCGGCCAGCCATCAGGTTCTGCGCGACAGTAAGGTCAGGCGCAAGCGACAGTTCCTGATGGACCATCGCGATGCCGGCTGCAAGCGCCTCGTGCGGATTATGAAAAGTGCCTTGCTTCTCCTCGAAAAGCACCTGGCCAGCATCGGCCTGATACACCCCGGAGGCGATCTTCATCAAGGTGCTCTTGCCGGCGCCATTCTCACCGACCAGCGCATGCACTTCTCCGGCGCGGACTTCGAAGTCCACCCCGTGCAGCACTTCGACACCGCCGAAGCTCTTGCGAAGGCCAATCAGCCGAAGCAATTCGCTCACTGGGTCGCGGGCGCCTCCTCGAGTGGGGGTTCGGCCGCGCCGACTCCTGCCGATTGCTCGTGGTAGAACATCGCCGCAGTCTCGGGCGTGATGAGGAAGCTGCCGGTATCGATATGCGGGGGCAGCGGATTCACGTCCGCCGCTTTCCAGTCGTCCACCAGTTTGACCTGGCCGTTGCGCAAGTTATACAGCAACTGCAGCGCGGTGTAGGTCATTGTATAGCTGCGCTGGGCGACACTGGCATCAATCACGCCCTCTTCAATCAGGCGCAGTGTGGGATCGTCGCGGTCCATCGCAACTATCTTTATCTTGCCGACTTTATTAGCTTCTTTAACCGCAGTGGCTGCCGAGACTCCCCCTGTGGCCTCCACACAGGCGAAGGCCGTCAGGTCCGGCCTTGACTGCAGGATAGCGCGCGCGACTTTTAGTCCCTCGGTGTTGGAACTCTGGTCATTGAGTTCGGCGATGACCTCGATGTCCGGCCACTTCTTGAGAGCGTCTTTATAGCCATCCACGCGCTGCATCAGGTTGTCCTGGCCTGGCACGGTGAGGATTGCGACTTTACCTTTACCGTTCAGCAGTTTGCCGAGGTGCTCACCGCCCTGGAAACCTGCCTCATAGTTGCCCGTGCCAATGAAAGAGAAACGTTTGCTGCTGGGCGCATCCGTATCCACACAGACCACGGGGATGCCTTTGGCAATGGCTTTATCGATGACGGGGGTCAGCGCATCGGAGGCCGGCACGGCGACGATGCCATCCACCCCCTCGGCGATGGCGCGCTCGATATAGTCTATCTGCTGGTTGGCGTCCACGTTGGGGGCGCCGGTGAAGAGCGCCTCGACACCGAGTTCGGCGCCCTTATCCTCAAAGCCAGCTTTGGAATCAATCCAGTAGGAGGCGTTGGTTGCGATGGCGACCATAACGTATTTCTGCTTGCGCCCTTGTTCGAGCTCTGGGCCAGCCTGCTGACCGCCACCGAGTTTAAGGACCAAAACGACCGCAAGTGCCACCACGAGCAGCACGTTAAAGATACGTTCCACTTTTTTATTCCTCGTTTTGGTGAAAAGTGAGAGCAGCCGGGGGCCAAGCGAGGCGCCCGACTGGTCTATCATCGCGGCCAGTATGAGCACAAGGCCGACGGCTATCATCTGAGCCTCGGGGGCGATGTTGATGAAGACCAGTCCTGTGGTGATGACCTGCATCAACAGCAAGCCCAGGAAGGAGCCAAGGACCGTGCCGCGCCCGCCGGAGAGGCTCGCGCCACCGACGATAACCGCGGCGATAACGCGCAACTCCGCGCCTGTCCCTTCGTTAGGGTCAATCGTGTTGCCTCGCGCGGCGATAATGACGCCAGCGAGTGCTGCCAGAAGCCCTGTGAAGGCGAAGGCAAAGGTCTTCACCTTGTCCACGGCGATGCCAGTGAGAGCGGCGGCTTCTTCGTTGCTGCCAACAAAATAGGCTTGCCGAAGGTAGCGCAGGTTGCGCAGCAACAGGTCAGCGATGACAATGGCGATGACAAGCAGCGCTATCGGCACAGGGATGCCCAGGAAAGCGCCCCAGGCCAGCTTAAGGAAGCCCTCGGGGAAGCCTGTTGGTGGATTGTTCTTCGTCACGACCAGCACGATACCGCGCAGGATGCTCATCATACCGAGGGTGGTGATGAAGGGATTTACCTTCAGGCGGGTGATGATCAGGCCATTCAACCAACCGACAAAAAAGCCTAACAGCAGGGCCGCAAGCACAGCGAGCGCAACCGGCGTTCCGGATTTCATCAGCAGGGCGGCGGTCAGTCCACCAGCGGCCATTGTCGAGCCAACCGACAGGTCGAAACCTCCGCAGATGATGACGAAGGTCATCCCGATTAGTACCAAACCATCGGTGGCGCTGCTCTGAAGCATCGCCTTGAGCGGTTCAAGTCCGAAGAACCGGTCGTTCATCAGGCCGAAAAGTACGTAGAAAAAGACCACCGAACCGAGTATGGCGAGTTCGCGCAGATGCACTCGTCGCTTTATCGGTTTGGGTGGAGTTGCAGGTTGCTCTGGTCGGGCTTCCATTGCCTCACCGCTTGGCACAGCGAAAATTGATGAGAAGGCTTTCGCTGAGTGACAGCAGTCTCCTGCCTGTCGCTAGTCGCTGGGCAGTTGGGGCAATATATATGTGATATCGGTCAGGCGTTGTCTGGTGACAGGCTCAACCGCGCGCAGGAAGCACCCCGTGTGTCGAGCAGCGCCATAAGCGGCTGTGGAGTGATAGAGCAACGTCAGGCTGTTCTCTCCCTGCCTCAGCGCGCCGGTGGATCCTTCAAGCCGGTCTCCGTTTAGCCACAGAGCTTGCACGTCTTCTGGATTCACTTCGAAATGCACCGGCTGAGGCTCTGGTGAGTTGAGGAGGGTGGAGAGCAGATAAGGAGCGGAGGTCAGTTTTGACCAGTCGCCCTGAGTACGGATGAGTTCGCAATCGAGATGCTCGTCAGGCACAGGCCCGTCGGTTGGCGCCAGGCGCCAGGTGACCTCGGCCACTTCGCCAGGCAAGCCCTCGGTCTCCACTTGAGCAATTAGCTCAGCCACTGTTGCCTCAGCCGGCAGTGGTCCAAGCAAAGCGAAATGCCCCTTCGGGAAAGCTTGATCTTCAACGAAAGGCAACTGGGTAGTGGCATAAAGCCTGCCTTGGGTGTCCATCAACTTGAAATCAAGTTGAGCCACCAGATAAGCGGCGCCATAACGATATTTGGCGTCAAGAGAGGCCTCGGTTGGACGGAAGCGTTCTGTCCAACGCTCTCCCTCTCCGAGTCGAGGCAACTTGACCAGGTGGATGCCCTCCTGCCAGGCAAGAGGCAATCTGAAGGTAACAAGGCCGCCTTCAAGCAGCTGGCCAGTGTGGTTCTGGACCTGCAGAACCAGCTCGCCGTCTTCGAAAAACAGCAGGGCAAGCAGGCCTGGGAAGTCCGCATCCTGGCAGGCTTCGGTGAGTTGCACAGTGTTTGAGAGGTTCTTCACAACGCCGATCTTTTGAGGTGCAAGCTGACCTGGCAAAGGCGGCACGTTGATCAGCACCGAATCTGGGAAAGGTTGGCGCGAGGCTAGAGCCAGTTCTGCGTCGGGGCTGGAGAAGTCTTGCAAGGCGTTGTGTTCGCAATGGACAGCCAGGGTTAGCGGCATATCACCATTCACGAAGACGCCAATCGGGCGTGTGAGATGCACCGTGACGGTGTTGCCGGCTCGTTCGGTGGTCAGGTGCGCGCGGCGCTGCTGATACCAGTAGGCTGCATATTCGTTCTGATTGCAGCGCCAGGCGTTCGGTATGCTGGCCAGCAGGTCAAGGCGCCGGGCAAGTTCGTCCCAATCGTAGTTCAGGAGCTTCGTGCCATACCAGGCGTGCATCGAGTTGCTTAGGGCAGGATAATCGCGCTTGAGGCTCTCATCTCCCAAAGCCCAGTTAACTGCCTGCTCGAAGACTTCGTATGACACGTTTTCAGGGGGCATGATAACGCTGCCAGCCAGTTCCGAGGGCAAAGACTGGAAGAAATTTATGAACTCGGCGACATGGATATATCCTGCCCGCTGCAACAGTCTGACCAGATCGGCCTGGACGACAAAGCCTTCGGCCTGACTGTAATAATCAACATAGGAGAAGGTATGCGAATTCACCAGTGTATCGAGGGTGGCCTCCCACTCGATGCGCACGGCCAGTAGCTCTTCAAAGGCGCGGTTGCGGCTGACACAGGTCAGATAAGGGTGGGAGAGAGTATGCCCGCCGATGCTGTTGCCCAGCGCAAGCAGCTTGCGCGCTTCTTCAACAAAACCGGACGGGCCGGCGTAGCTCGTGGCAGGGGAGTTCAGATAATAGGTGGCTTTCAGATCACGCTCCCATTGCAACTCGGCGGCAGTGAGGCCGGTCGGCGCATTGTCGTCCCAGCGGCCTGTAACCGCGCGCTCATACCCCTCGAAGAGAGGGCATATCTCGAAAGTCGCTTGTTGGGCGCTCTCGTCACAATCGAAGACGAAAGCAAGTTGCTGCTCATAAACAGGGGGAGGAAACTCTTCGTGCAGGTACTCACCAGCTTGCAGCAAGTGGCTGCAACCGAGGACAAGGCAAAGGCAGGCTAGTAGCAGGCTCAAGTTGCCGGTTCCTCCCAGGCGGCAGGGCGCTCGAGGCCCTCCGTCTCGAGGAGCCGCTGATACTTGACCAGGGCCTTGTTGAGGTAATCGAGCGCTTCTTGAAGCTGTGCTTCGTTTTCGAACTGGCCACGTCGCTTTACGTTTTCGATGTGGTTGGTGAGGTTGTTCACCCAGAACTCGGCTGACTCGCGTCGAAAAGCTTCTCTGCCGTCCACTCGCAAGTAGATAGCGCTTGTGTGGGCGGCATCCGGCGAGTTGAGGGCATCGAATTTCCCATCGCGGCTTGCGCGCGCGACTACCCAGAGGGACTCGGAGGGCGTCAGCTCGAAGTCCAGTTCGGCGGAATTGTCCTCGGTATTCAGCGAGGCGACCACCTGATGGTTGGCCACCACTTCAACCTGACCCAGCGGGTGACGAGACCAGGCCTTGAGATGACCTGCAAGCTGCTGGCCAGCTTCGATATCGAGAGTTGAGCCAGGGCCCTGGCCTTCCACTGTAAGTAGCAGCAGCGGGCCGGAGGTGGTAAAGGTTCGACCGGCCTTAAGCCCGTCCAGCCAGGCGCGATAGGTGAAGTCGCCTTCCACCTGGACATAAGTCCGGACGCAGCCTGCCACGCGCGCGGGATGGTCGCTGCCGTTGCCCAGCCCAATATGGAAACCGCAATCCAGGAACCGGTAATAGTGTTCAGGCTCGAGCTGGTCGAGTCCATCGGCCAGTCCTTGAATAACGTTTACCGGCACATCGGAGGCGCCGAAAGGCCCCAGATTGTGGGCTTCGAGGCTGATACCACCTTGCCGATGGGCCTCGAGGATGGCCGTCTTGTTGAGGGGATAATCGAAGGCGTCATGCGGGCCGCCGCTGCCGGGGCCAGTCGCAATCGGCTGGACGAGGTCGGTAATCCCCAGTAGATTGATATGGCCCCAGTGATTGTCGTTGCGATATTCCTCGCCCATCCAGATGAGATAATCATCGTCTGAATGGTCTGCCACCAGTCCCATCGGGCGCTGGTCAGGTTTGGTGAAGGGGCCGCCCTGCTGGGCCGAGCGCCACTGGTAGAGGGTCAGGTTGTTGGCAACGCGCAAGTCTTCAGCCCGCTGGACCATTGCAAGCAGCGCGAGGTCTTCATTCTGGTCCCAGGCATTGATGGCCCAGTGGATATGCGTATCGCCGCTGATCCAGCCAAGGTCCTTCATGTCCAACTCGCGAGCGGAGGTCAGGGTGATAGCGCGCGTCTCGCCGGCGGCAAGGTCAGCCCCCTGGGTCACAAGCGGGTGCTCGAAACCGCGCTCCAGCGTTATCTGGGTGGGCCCGGGCGGCACCAATACTTCAAAGTGGCCGTCACTGTAGAAGAAGGGCAGCTTGTACCAGGCGGGGCGGAACACGACGGGCTTCTCCGAGAGCGTCGAGTTGGCCTTGAAAGCCTCCCCGTGCCGTACCAGACCATCGCTCCCATAGACCCGGACGCGCCCTGGGAAGGGCTGGCCAGTTGAGGCTTCAATCAGAGTACCTGTAAGCCTGGCTGGTTCCACTACTGTAACAGGCAGTTGGAAAGCCAGGACCGGTTTGGCAGCCTCGTCCACGAACTGAATATCAAATCCGGTCAGCGCGGTGGTTTCAGCCAACATAGGCAGCAGGAACCAGCGACTTTGCCCCGCTGGGATAGCTTCGGCCGGCGCGCAGGGGGGCAGGTCAGAGCCAAGGCGAGGCGCCAGGACGACCTCCTCGCTCGTGGTGTTGGCGACTTCCACCAGCATGACACGTGTAAGACCGCGCGCAAGCGCTACCACTTCGGGCGAAGGCAGCTCTCCACTGCCATAGGTCAGAGCCAGGGTGGGGTATTCGCCGCGCAATCGCTCGCAGAGTTGGCGAGAGGCCTTGCTCACGGCGGCGTGGTCGGCTTCGGTGGCAGGCTCGAGACGCCAGGCTTCAGTGATCTGCCAGATGGCTTCGGCCTCGGCCATAAGTTCAGGTTGCAGGCGCGTCGGGGCGATATGGGCCAGGTCGGAGAAGAGCCTGTAGAAATGAGCGTATTCTGCTTTATCGAAACGAGCCTCAACAGGGGTCAGCCCGGCCAGATCAGCAGAGACGCCCTCGTTCGGTTGGGCCAGAGCCAGTAGAGGCAGACCCAGCACCAAGATCATTATCAGGATTATTGGGTTCATACTGGCAGTATATCAAAGCTTTGGCGGCAGGAAGGTCCCTGGCTTGCTCGTATATTGCCGGGTCTTTATGCCAGGGATTTCCCGGAGGGAATATGAGCAAGCTCAGAGTCGGTGTTGTAGGGATGGGCGGCATCAGCGGCGCGCATGTCCCGGTCTATCTGAATGATCCAAGGTGCGAGCTAGTAGCAATCTGCGACAGGGACGAAAAATGGCTCGCCCACTGCAAGGACGCTTACGGAGCCAAATACGCCTTCTCCACCTGGGAAGAACTGGTCGCCTGCGATGAAGTGGACGCGCTGTCGGTCTGCCTGCCGACCATATTCCACGCGCCTGTGACAGTTGCGGCGCTCGACGCGGGCAAGCATGTGCTCTGCGAAAAACCGATGGCTCAGAATCTTGAAGCCGCCCAGGCGATGGCCGCAGCTTCAAAACGCAACGGCAAGACGCTGATGGTCAGCTACAATCAGCGGCTCGGGGGCGACATCCAGTACCTCAAACAATATGTGGACGAGGGGCATCTGGGCGAGGTCTACTTCGCTCGCACAGGTTGGCGGCGCGCAATGGGCATCCTCCCCGCGCCCAGCGTGGACAGGGCAACTGGCGCTTACAACCGCAACTGGTTCAACGAGAAGGCGATGGGCGGCGGTGTCTGCAGCGATCTCGGCTCTCATGTGCTGGACCTGGCTCTCTACCTGATGGGCTTCCCCAAGGTGAAGCAGGTCGTCGGCTGCACCTATACCAAGTTCCTGCCGCAGTTCCTCGCGGGGACGGGCCTGCCGAGTGATGCGGACGATCATTCGGTGGGATTCGTGAAGTTCGAGAATGGTGCTTCGCTGCAGTTTGAGGCCAGTTTCGGCTGCTATGTGGAGCGCGAGACCATCTTCCAGGCCCTTTACGGAGACAAGGGCGGCGCTCATCGGGAGATCGGCCAGCCGGTTAAGCTCTTCACCCAGACCTCAGGCGCCTATTCGACCGTTGTACCGAACATCTCGCTGCCCGCCCAAAGCCCTGTCGCGCACTTCGTGGATGTCATCGTGGACGGTGTCACGCCGATTATCACACCTGAACAGGGCGTAATGGTCACCGAGATCCTCGATGGCTTCTACAAGTCGTATGCCGAGTAAAGGGAGCGACCGATTTGCCACGACTTTTAGTGCTGGGTCTGGGAATACTGCTGTTTATGAGCCCTGGCCTGGTATATGCGAAGAAGGAGAGTGTCATGCCGATTGTCAGCCTGCCGGTTGAGGCCGGTCCAGCGATGAGGTTCGCCGCTGGCGAACTGGTGAAGTATCTCGGCCAGATGACCGGCCAGGCGTGGGAAGCCCGGCCTGAAGCCAAGCCGACCGAGGAAGTTGCCATCCGGATCGATTATGCGCCGCAGCTTGTCGAGGATGGCTTCCACCTCTATCGCAAGGGGCGGGCTGTCTGCATCGCTGGCGGAGGCTCGCGCGGAGCGATGTATGGCGCTTACGAACTGCTGCGCCAGCTTGGCTGTCGCTGGCCGCTGCCGGGCAAGGAGTACGAAGTCGTGCCAAAGCTTGAGGCCTTCGACTGGCAGGGGCCTGAGCTTGTCAGTCAGCCTGCGATGCGTCGGCGAGGGATGGCTTTCATCCTCTGGCAGTGGCAGCCGCAGGTCGTCGAGTGGATAGACTACCTCGCCAAGAACGGTTTCAATTTCCTTTTCTATATGGGGATGTGGCAGGCGCCCTTTACCGAGGCAATCAACGAGCGCGAGCTGGGCTTCGAGTATGGTCAGCACATCCTGCGCAATCTGCTGCCAGCCGACCTGTTCGAGGCGCATCCAGAGTATTTCCGCTTCGATGGCGAGAAGCGCAATCCGGACTGGAATCTCTGCACCTCCAGTGATGAGGCGCTTTCGGTGATGGGGCAGAACGCTCAGAGGATGCTTGGCGACCTTTCGGTCTTCGACAGGCTGGAGACGCTGCACACCTGGGCTGACGACCTGGTAGGCGAGGGCTGGTGCAAGTGCCCGGAGTGCGCAGGCTTCTCTGAGACAGACCAGACCGTGCGGATGATGAACGGCATCGCCAGGCACGCTGACCTGGGCGCCACCAAGCTCGGTTTCTGCGCCTACCACGCCTCCATCTATGCGCCTGAGCAGGTGCAGGCAGCCGAGGCAGTACGATTGATGTACGCCCCGCGCGAGCGTTGTTATCTCCATCCGCTAGGTGGTTGCGAGGCCAACAAGCGTTATCTGGACTATATGCGCGCGTTGGTGAAGGCCGTGCCCGCCGAGCCTGAGGTGTTCGAGTATTACAACGACTGCATCCTGCTGCGCCATATGGGGATGCCCCTCTACCCGACCATCGGCAAGGATGTCGAGGTGTACCTGGCGGAGGGGATGGACGGCGTGATGTCGCTCTTCTTCCAGGACTTCAGCGACTGGGCCTACGGTATCAACACCTACACGCTGGGCAAGGCGCTGTGGCGCGGGAAGGGCGAGGACGGGGACGCGGTGGAGTTCTGCGCAGGCTGTCTACGGGCCGGCTGCGCCGGCGATGAAGTCCTTCTCCGATCGACTGTTCGAGCTGACGGCGACTTCGATGGCGACCTGCGGCTACTATGACTTCGTGGACCTGCGCTTCCCGCCAAGGGATGCCTGGTCGGCCGAGCATCTGGCGCTGCTTGCGCCGCTGACCACGCCAGAGAAGCTTGGCGAGATGGACGCGCTGCTCGAGGAGGCCGAACGGCTGACCGAAAAGGGGCGCTGGGCTCAGAACGTAGCTGATCAGGCGCTGCTGTGGCAGTTCACGCGGCACGAAGTGCTGACCATCCAGCAGGAGCTTGAGTTCGATCCGCTGTGGTCGAAGGTGCTGGATGGCAAGGCAACACCCGAGGAAGCGCGAAAACTCGCCGACGCGCTGGACGACAACCTGCGGCGGCTGGATGTCGGGACGGAAATCCTGATGAGCGCGCCTGAGCGATTGCGCAGTCCTGCGGGACGGCAGGCCAGCTTCGGCGAGCGAGATGGCTTCTTCCAGGGCCACAGGCGCAACGTGCGCGACCTCGCCCGCAGCCAGCAGTAGCTGCCAGGCAACAAAGAAGGTCCAGGGGCGCCGGGGCTTAGTCCGGCGCCTCTTCCGCAATAAGCAGCCAACCCTTGGCAGGCTGGACAGGGATGGCTTCGTCCGGCGCGAACACCGCCTCAGGCTGGAAATGATCGATCGCCGGTGCGACCAGCTTCGTCTTCGCCGGATCGAGTCCGAGCGCTTCCCAGTCGATCTTCAGGCGCACCAGTTCGGCGCCGGTGCTGGAACCGGATTGCGGTGCTTCCACTGTGAAAGGCCCCTGGGCAGCAAGCTCGAGCCTCGCGAACCGGCTCGGGTCGTGGAAACTGCCTGCAATCCGCGCCCAGGACGAGAGCTCGAGAGCGGGCGTCTGGCGCCCGCGCGCCAGGTTGAAGCCAAGCGTCGCCGGCTGGCCCGCGGTTAGCCCCAGTGCCGAGAGCGGTAGAGCCAACTCTCCCTCCCAGGCGTCAGCGGTGACGCGGGCCTGGTACTCGCAGGCGCCCTCCCAGGGGTCGTTCATATTGCGCGCGCGGAAGAGCGTCCCCAGCGCGTTGCCCACGAAGTGAAGGTAGTCGGGCCTCGCCATATCCGGTTGGAGGAACACCTCGAAGTCGTCGTCCTCCCACACCGCGCCTGCCGGGTCGGTGATTGTGGCTTTAGGCGCCACGCCGCCAGTGTGACAGCGCCAGCCGATATAAAGCACGCCCTCTGCGCACTTGGCCCAGGCTTCGGTGGGTTGTTCGGGCGCGCCTCCAACGCCCACGCGGTCGAAATCCGTAAGCCGCGCCGCATCGGCCCATTCAGCCTCGTCAACTGTGCCATCTACCTTTGGCGCCGAGGCCGCAAGAGGCGCCTGGGCAAGGAGCCCGGCTTCTTCTTCGGGCCACTGAGCCAGCGCTATCAGCGACTTGCCGGGCTTGCGGTAGACGGTCGCCAGCACACCGGGCTTGTCTGTCTTGACCGGGCAAGCGGGGTCCCAATAGCCCAGCCAGTCGGCGTCCTGGATGCCGAACTCGTCCCAGAAACGCCACATCGCAAAGGCTGAGGGATTCTGCCTGCCGGTCATCCCGTAAAGCATCCCGCGCCACTGGTTGCCGCCGTTCTCGTAGTTGAGCATCTCGCTCGTTAGCCCAAAGGGCAGGCCGCTTATCTCGACCAGCCAGTAGTCGGGCTTGCTGTTGTAGTCGTACATCTCGCCTATCCAGAGATTGCTAAAGTAGGGCAGATGCTCGAGGTACTGGTTCAGCGGGCTGACTTTGGTGTCCATAAAGTCATAGTTATTGCCCGAGTGGAAGTTGATGCGGCTGCCCGGATCGGTGCGTTGCATAACTTTGGCGATGCGTTTCATTATCTCGCGGTCATAACCGATACCATCGAGGTACAGGCCATCTATCCCCGTGTTTTGCATCAGCCAGCGCATTCCCTCGACATAATAGTTATGCCAGCGTGAAAGGCCTACCTGGGCGATGGCGGCATCGGTGTCGCCACCCGGCAAAGGCTGACGCCAGGCGGGCACGTAGCCGGAGACGAGATGCTCTTGCAGCCAGGGATAACCGCCTCCAGGCTGCCCGAAGAAGGTCTTCTCGACGCTGTAGACGTAGCTCTGGCCCACGTCGAAGATCTCTCTGCCCAGGCTGCGCAGCGCCCATAGCTCGGAGACATGGTTGGAAAGCTCTCTTACCGTGTAGTAGAGGTTGACGCCTTCCATCGGCGTGCGGGTGGCCGAGAAACGCAGCAGCGGGCCTTGCTCATCGCTGACAATCCCAGCTGCGCCAGTCACCTCGCCCGCAGGGCCGGCCTCTGCCCGACTCACCTGGGCCAGATCGATATTGGTGAAAGCGTCCAGCAACAAGGTATGCTCGTCTGCGACGGGCTCGATCGGCTGCCCCTCGACATAAGGCGCATCTGAAAGCTTCAGCGCCGCCAGGTCAAAGCCGCCGTGGAAGGTAACCTTCACTCCAGTCAGCGAGTTGTCCAGGGTCCCCTCATAAGGCAGTTTGCCTATCAATTTGCCATCGACATAAATAGCGAATTCCTGCCCCCAGGAAAGCGTGAGCAGGTGGCGCTGGCCCTCGGCCCAGTCGTCCGACCTGGTGCCGAAGATGACGGGATACTGGTTGAGCGCGGGGTCGCCCTTGCGGATATAGGCGCGCATCCCATGGTCGTCGATGTTCCAGTAGAAACCGATGCCATCGCCATTGGGGTATTCGATGTGCAGCAAGTTCTGGTTGTAGGAGGTGGCCGGGTCGAAGTTCAGCCGCGCCCAGACGTGCAGACTGCCCTGTTTCGGATTGAAGCACTGCTCGGCCGGGTAGTCCACCTGACCACGGTTGGTCAGAACGCCCTGACCTTTGGCGTAGTCTACGACTTCTTTCAGCGCGTCTACGGTCAGGAAGGGATAGTTGATATAGGGGTTGGCCGAGTTGCCGTGGTGGAGATGCACTATATTTCCACCTGATTCGGGCGAGGCATAACGCCAGTTCCAGTGGCCTGGGTCGAGGGGCTTCAAGGGGGTGACATAGAAGCGGAACCGCAACAGCAACTGCTCGCCGGCTGCCAGAGTCCTCGGCCCTGTGAAAGCGCGGAGGATAAAGGCGTCACCTTCCTCGCGCACAGTGGCGCCTCCCTGGCCGCCGTTGCCCCAGCTTTCAGGGACGCCACTCGCAAGGTTCATCAGGTTCCAGACGTCCTGGTTGTCCTGCAGGCTGACTTGCAACCCGGCGTCGAAATCGCCAAGCCACAGCTGGTTGTCGCAGCGGCGGGCGTCCCACTTCCAGTCCCAGCTCGCGGGGCGTTCACCGCCCCGGAAGGACAGCCCCATCATGTAGCGAGCGACCTCCTCGGCGACTGGCACCTCCAGCGCCAAATCGGTCAGGCTGGTCTGCTCGGTTGCGTCGAACTCCGCCCAGCAGTTGATGCAGCCATCCGCCTCGGTGCTGGTGGTCAGTGTCAGCTGCAGCCCGCCGCCGGTGGAGACCGTCTGGCGCTCTACCTTGCCAGGCGCCTGCTTCAGCAAGCGCGTCTCGCCCGCCTTCCATTCGATTGGCCCGGAGCTGGTGGATGCCACAAGCTTCACTGGTGAGTCCAGCACTTCGCGGTCATTGGCCTGGATGCTCCGCGGCAGGCCGACGGGATTGTAGGTGACCGAGCGCAGCACGAAACTCAGGGTAGCTCCTGCGACCTCAATCGGAGTAAAGGGCGAGATGACCTCATCGTCCAGCCCGAGCGTCGAATCAAGCCACGAGAGGCGCGCCATCCGCCACAAGTCATCAGTACCGCCGTTGGCGATCGGCTCGCCTGCGACAGTCAGGCTGACCGGGATAGTTTGTGCCGGCAGGCCTTGCGGCTTCAGCGTCAGCGTCCCCTCGTAAAGCCCCTTCGCATCTTCGGGCACGGTGATGCCTACCCACAGCGCGCGCACCTGACCTTCGCCAACCGCGAAAGTTGGCCTGATAGGTCTGCCAAGCCAGTCGCTACCCTCCAGGTTGAGGCAGGTTATTGCGGAAGCGGAGATATTACCGGATTGACTGACCAGGTCAGAGCGTTCCAGTTCGACATCCGATATGGCCTGGCGGGCTGCCCAGAGGCCAAGCTGGAACCAGTAATTTTCTCCGGGGCGCGCTTCCCCAGAGAAACCCGCCGCTGGGCCAGTCTGAGTCCAACTGACAGGCAGGTCATCGGGCATCTTGACCTGCCGGGCGCGGTCCTCGGGAAAGACTAGATAGTCGGAATCGGGGTGCTTCGCGAGCAGCGCGGCGACCTCGTCCGCGGTCGCAACGACCTCCATCGGATCGAACCGGTTGAACTCTGTCCGCGCCTGCAACTCCAACACCTGCGCCTCGGGCAGCGTGGCTACTCCGGCTGCAGAGGGCGATGCGAGGCCTGTTGCCTCAAGCCAGGCGGCCTCGGCGGTGGCTTCGGGCTTATAGTAAGCGCCAGCGTCATCGAAGTTGCCCTTCGGGGCGGTGTAGGGCAGGTAGTAGACCTCGTATAGCCCCGCGCCGGAGGTCGGCTGGAAGGCCAACTCGCCCACTTCGCGCGTGATGGAGAGGGCCACCACGTTCACAATCCGCTGGCCGGTCTGGGCATCAAACACCAGCACGGCTTTGCCCTCGGCATCTCGGTCGCGCCTGCGCCAGGGGATGCTAACCTTGACGGCCTGGGCCGCCTGGTCCACCTGGACCAGCGCGCGATGGTTGCCTCGCCCGTCCTCGTTCCACTGGCCGACCGAGTAGTTCGCCAGATCAAGTGCCACTGCAATACCCCCAAAAATCGCCAACAAGCTGGCGAGTAACAGCAGTATTAAGGGTGCCGGAGCAAGTTTCATCGGCCCTCCAGTAAAACTCACGTCAGCGCGTTCGCCACCAGCGTAGTGACTGTGTTGCGCAGCTCATTGGTCTTCTCGTCGCTCTTTGGCGAGTTGGTCGTGATGAAGGCGACGGCCAGGTTGGTCTCGGGATCGGCGACGCCGATGACGGTGTTGATGCCTGCGTGGCCATAGGTCGCCTCGGACATGGCAGTTGGCAGACCGAACCAGGGATTGGCACCCGGCCCGCGCGTAAGCCACCCAAGCGCCCAATATTCATGAGTTGGGGGCTGGCCCTTCGCCAGCGCCGACTGGATCTGTTCCAGATACTGCACGCGGTGCATCTCCTCGAAAGCTGACTCGGAGAGCAATCGGCCGCCCGGCCACTCGCAATGGTTGAGATGCAGGTTCAATAGCCGCAGCATATCGCGCGGCGTGCCCATTACTCCGCCCGCTGGGTGGCCAAGTACGCCGTAATGGGCTGAATCGAAGGGCGTCGGCAGGCTCAGAGGCTGTGGCGAGAGAGCCGCTCGGTCGGTTGGACCGGGCGTCTCGAAGCCAAAGGTCCCGCCCAGCGGCTCGAAGAGCAGCTTGCGCGCAAGCTCAGGCCAGGGGGTGCGATTTGTGACGGCTCGGGCACATTCGGCGGCAAGGAAGAGGCCACTCAGAGCATGGTAGAAGGTGCGCGTGCCAGGCTCCCACTCGAGGTCTGTGCTGCAGACGAGTTCTACGCCCTGATGCCAGAGTTCTTCTGTATCAACTGGGCCGAAAGGCACATTGGGCACACCCACCGAGTGGGTGAGGGCGTGGCGCAGCGTCGCCGTGTCCCTTCCACCACCTTTGAAACAGGGGATATATCGCGACAGCGGCGCATCAAGTTCAAGCAGGCCCTGATCTATCAGGCGCATCACGACGGTGGCGCTGACTACTTTGGAAAACGAGTAAAGGATATGTCTGGTGTTCCCCTTCATGGGGTTGTCGCGTCGGTAGCTGCTGCACCAGGTGCCCCAATAGCGTTCGATGAAGAGCTTGCCGTTGCGCGAGGCCAGCAAGGCCGCGCCGGGGAACTCTCCGGTGTCAAATTGCGCGTCCAGATACGCCCCCGCTGCGGCCAGTTTGGTGGAATCCACCCCTGCCGCCTCGGGACTGACTTCCTCAAAGAGCTTGTTGATTTCCATATTTACCTCTCTTGCAGGCTTGGTAGGTTGCGTGGAGTTCGCCTTCGGGTCACTTTTTACCTGCCTGATGAAAAAGGGCAAAGAAACTTTGAGGGAACCTCTTGCTTAGTTATGGAATTGTGGTATCATAATACCAGATAACTCGGGGAGAGGATCCCCTGACCTTGGGAGAGTGGCTCAGATGGCAACCAAAGTGCTGCGGAAGATCATCGAGATAGATGAGGAGAAGTGTGACGGCTGCGGCCAGTGCGCTACGGCCTGCCATGAAGGCGCAATAGCAATAGTCGACGGCAAGGCCAAACTCGTCAGCGAGACTTACTGCGACGGGCTTGGCGCTTGTATCGGCGACTGCCCGCAGGACGCCCTCCATGTGGTTGAGCGCGAAGTAGCTGCCTTCGATGAGGAGGCTGTAAAGGTGCATCTGGCCAGCCAGGCAAAGCCAGTCGCTCATATCCATGCCGGAGGCGGTTGCCCAGGCAGCGCGCTGCGACAGCTCAAGGAGGCTGGTTGCGGCTGCGAAGCGGAAGCTGTAAGCGCTGGCCCGGTCGTATCCGAACTGGTCAACTGGCCGGTGCAACTCAACCTGGTGCCAATCACAGCGCCTTACCTGGCTGGCGCTGATTTACTGCTGGCGGCGGACTGCACGCCTTTCGCTGTGCCGGATTTCCACAGTCGCTATATGAAGGGCAAGGTCGTGTTGGTCGGTTGTCCCAAGCTGGACGACGCCGAACACTATCTGCAGAAGCTCACAGCGTTGCTCGAGGCCAACAAGCCGGTCTCGCTGCAGGTTGTCTATATGGAAGTGCCCTGCTGTGGGTCGCTTGCGAGACTGGCTGAGCAAGCGGTTAAGGCCGCTGGCGTTCCACTGACTTTGAAGCTGACCCGCGTCGGTATCGACGGCGGAGTTTTGTCCGAGCAAATAACCGAATTCGGCGCTTGAAAGCGCTTTGGGAGGAGATCGTGATGGGTTGCGATTGTGGTTGCAATAAGCAGGAGGACTTGCGCGGCAAGTCGCTTGAATTAGCCGACCTGGTGCAGGTACAGGAAGGGGCAGTGGTGAGTCGTCAGCTCATCGCAAAGCCAGTGGGCACTGTAACACTGTTCGCTTTTGCTGGCGGAGAGGGCCTGTCCGAGCATAGCGCCCCCTATGATGCGCTAGTGCAGGTGCTGGAGGGGAAACTGGTCATCAAACTGGCTGGTGTACCTCATGAAGTCGAAGCAGGTCAGGCGCTAATAATGCCAGCTGATGTGCCTCATGCGCTGGATGCCCCAGGCGATGCCAAAATGATGCTCGTGATGATTCGCGAGTAGTAACGAAGGTTGAGGGAGGGCGCAGGCCACCTGGCTTGCGCCCTCTTCTTGTCAGCAACAGGCGCGGCCGAAATCGCGCACCGCCTGGGCGATGGCCGCATAACTGTCGCGCCAGCGCGTCATAGGCGGGTTCTCGGAGATCTGGATTTGCAACCTGCCCTGGCGGCCGTTTTGCTGCATCAGCTCCATCGCGACCCGGTAGACATCGGCGGGCGGCGCCAGATGGATAGACGAGGGGAAGTTAACCAGCAGGGCCATCTCCGGCCACTGCTCCCTGGCCTGGGCAACGCTGGTATCGTTGTCTGGCTGGGGCGAGAAGCTGTCCAGCCCCGTCACTGCGGACTCTGCGATAGCGCTCCAGAGCGGCGCCAGGTCGCCGTCCATATGCACGAAGACCTGAGTTGCCACTCCGGCGTCGGCCAGGAGGCCCTTGAACTCTTCATAAGCGGGCAGGCAGAAGCGCCTGAAGTAGTGCTCGCCGATCATCGAGGCTGTAATGTTGTCGCCAAGTGAGATATACGGCACTGGCGCCTGCTTGCAGGCTTCAGCGGCCACCTTGAAGTATTTGGTCTGGTTAGCCTCCAGGGTTGCGAAGACCTCTTCCAT
The DNA here is from genome assembly GCA_963749155.1 of uncultured Armatimonadia bacterium. GTDB lineage: Bacteria > Armatimonadota > Zipacnadia > CAVVLO01 > CAVVLO01 > CAVVLO01. Next base: position 65,575 of record CAVVLO010000001.1, read on the forward strand.
CAGCTCCGGCTCATCCGCGACGTGATATGCGAGGTCCGTGGCGTCTACCCATTCTACCCAGAGGGCTTGCCAGACCGTGCGGATGCCCCAGGTGTGCGGAAGGCCGTTCTCTCCGACACTGGCGTCAGCCTCGAGATAACTTTCAGGATTTGGGCGGAAGCGCTGGTCGCGTAGATAGGCGAGCAGCGGGCGATAATCTTCCGGATCAACCACATAATGCTTCGCGGCGACCATTACGCCGAGGTCTCGCTGCAGCCGGTATTCGGCGTTAAGGGTGCCCTCAGGGGTAATCAGCCTCGCATAATAATAGGGCTGGCCCTCTCGCTGGCTCTCTTCCCACTCGTATCGGCAGTTAGGTGTCTCAATCGCATGGATTGAAGCCCCCGGCATCGCTCCGAAACAGTCCTTGCCGACAACTTCCCAGGCATCCTCCATCGAGGGGCCGACGCCCACATACTGACAAAAGGGCACCTGATCGTGCTCCCGGCCTTCCACAACCGCAAGCTGGCGCTCTCTCATCGTCATCTGGCTCATCCAGTCAGCCTCCAGGAACGTAGGTGTCCCACAACTTGAAATTGCGCAATACTCCATAGAAAGCGAATTGCGGATCTTTGGCGGCATACTGACCTATCACCAGTGGCCTTGTCGCGGGCACATCAGCCAGTGGGCCATCGGCCTGCGGGTAAAGCTGTCCGTTCACGACCAGTGTGAAGTTATGGCCATTATAGCCAAACTTGACGTGGTACCAGACGCCTGGCTGGATAGTCGGGCCCTGGGCATCTCCCTTGGCGGCGCGCACAATCAACTGGCCACCGAGAATCTGCACGAACCAGCCATCCGCGAGCCATACGCCGTGCGAGAGGAGCACAGGCATACCTGAGGTTGTCTCAGTGCGAAACTCGAATTCCAGACTGAAGCCCTTGCCCAGGTTGTAGCCTGGGCTGTGAGCAAGCTCCAGCCAGCCGCCGGAGAACTGCGCTCCCTCGGGCGTGAAGGTGACTCCAGGATGCAGGTCGGCCCCCGCCGGCAGCGCGGTAAGGGGGAAGTCAAGCACAGGCGCGCTTTCTGGCCTGGCCTCCAGTTGGACAGTCACCTGTGCCTGGGAGCCCCGCTGACCGCTGATAGCAACCGGTACAACATAATAAGTCCAGTTACCAGCGCCAGGCTCATCGTAAAAGCGATGAGTGCTTTCGGGCGAGGCCAGCACGGTAGTAAGCGGGCTGGGCGCCTGGGCCTCGGCTGGATGGCCGCCCCTGCTGATTTGATAGTAGTCGGTACCTGGCCCTGCAGCGTCCCAGGAAAGGATAACCCCCCAGGCCAGCCGTTCTACCTGCAGGCCTTTCACTTCGGGCAGGGCTGATGCTGACACCTCGGCACTTACAGAAGCGCTCTCGGTGAGTACCTCTCCACCCCTTATAGCTAGTACCTGCCAGGTGTGCTGGCCAGGCAGGGGTTGGTCGGGGAAGAGAAGCGCGGGCGTCTCAACCAGCACCTGACCATCGCGCAGCAGGCGATAGAACTCGGCCCCCGCGACGGCGTCCCAGCTCAGCACGGTGCGGCCTTCGGCTTCCTCTTCCGCCTGGAGAGTTGGCGTGGTTGCGGCCAACATGGGCCTTACAGGCAGGGGCAGTGTCTCGACGCGGAACTTCGGCATCACCGTGACCGCAGTCGGGCCCCAGGCAAAGCCAGCCTTGGCATCAGGCGAGAAGGAGAAAGCCACCTCGAAGCCTGGCTGGGTGACCTGAGCGCGGTCCAGTGCAAAGGAGTAGACCCAGCCCGAGACAGGCTTCAACTCGAAACTCTCCCAGTCGGTTGCTCCGAGCTGGCGAACATGCGCCCAGACCGGCTGGCCCCCGAGGGAGAGCACTTCCACATCATAAGGTTTGGCGACCGAGGTGGAGGTCAGCAACCGGGGCACCCCAATCTGGGCCGCCGGTTGCCACAGAGGCACGTCGAGCCTCTCGCCGGACAGCGCCTCGGCTTGCTCGACCAGCGTCTGCCAGGCTGGCACGGCTTTGGTCAGGATGGTCGCAAGCACGCCGTATTCGCCGCGTGTGGTGACGCGCTGGGCGTAAGTCTGGACAGCTTTGGCGAGATTGCCAGCCTCCAGCTTCGAAAGCGCCTCTGCGGCCAGGAGCTTCGCCTGGTCTGGCTGTGCGGCGCGCGCCTGGGCAAGCAAGCGTTCAGCCTCGGTTGCGGCAGACCCGGCGCTCTGGTAAGCCAGCACCCAGTCCATACGGTTTAACAGCCACTGAAGCCGGGGCTTGTAGCGACCAGCCTCCGGAAGCAGTCTGGCGGTCTCGTCGCGCAGAGCGGCAAGCTGGGTGGTCTTCTCCAGGCTACCTGGACCCCACGAGAAAGGAGCACATTCGTTCTGGCCGCCCCCTCCTACCCAGCGATATCCAAGCGAATCCAGCGCGGACTCTATCCGGGCAAGCTCCGGGCCAAGTTCAGTGCCGTAGTTGCGCCTGGCGTAGTCGTCGAAGAAGCTCTCGGCGGTCAGAGAGGGATCCCAGGCGTATTCGACGAGGTAAGCAAGATTCTCTTCGATGTCGCGGGTGCGCCAGTGGATGCCCAGGATGCCCTGACTGCCGCCCTCGTGGGCGTATTTCACCATTGGCTCATAAGTATGGACATAAGGCTGGGGGTGCCACTGGTCGCCATCGTTTTCCAGCCATGGGATAGGCCACCGCTCGCGGTCTCGGGGCAGCTCGGTGTAGATACGGTCTACGCGCCCAAGCGGGCCGATATTATCGAGAGAAGAAAACACCACGTCCTGGGGAAGGAGCTTGTCCAGGCCTTCGTAATATTCGGCTGATAAAATCCGCTCATCTCCACCCCAGCCCGAGATGACAAGAGTTGGGGCGCCTTCACGTTGCTTGAATACCGAAAGCGCAAGCTCGCTGAAAAGCGCCAGCCGCGCGCCTTCATTGGCTCGGGCGCGCTTGCCTGCTTCGTTGTCCTGATAGAAAGGCGGGATACCCTTGCTGCGGTTTACTATGCGGTCGAACATCTTGCGCCAGTAATCGCCATATTCGGGCAGTCGAGAGCCTGATTTCAAACCCGTAGGCAGGATGTGCAGGTTGTACTGACTCGCAAAACCTTGCGCGCCTTGAGTTTCCGACTGCCACAGCCATATGTAGTCGAGACCGGGATACTGGTCCAGCAGCCGATTCAGCCGCTTTAGAAAGACCTCCCGGTATTGGGGATTCAAGGGATCGCCGGACAATTCGAAGCCCAGGCAAGTCTTGAGGCCTCGCTGCCGGGCATAGGCCAGAGCATCGCGCATCAGGTTCTGTTCGAGCTGGATACGCGCACCGGCATCGTCCGAGGCCAGTGTCGAGGCCGCGCCAAAATAAGGCTGGGAGAAGACCTGCCAGAGGCCAAAGGGGAACTCGCTGGTGGGAGTTGGCTTGGTACCCCACAGGTTGGCGGAGGTGTTGAGCAGCGGCGCGCCCCACTGCCAGGCGCCGCTATCGTGATAGCCCGCAAAAGGTTCTGCATCGTAGGTATGGAAGCCGAGGAAGTTGGCGCCCATGCGTATGAGCTGATCCGCGACAGCGCGGTGGTCGATTGGATCCCAGGTAGTCGGGCTGTTGAGGAAGTTGTACCAGGGCAGCACTCCCCTGATACGGAAGACAGGCTCCTTCACCAGCGAATCAGTCGGAAGGCGCTCAGGAAGCTTCTCGGGAATCGCTTCGCTGCCGAAGTAGAAGCCGAAGCCGAGTTGCCTAAGCAGGCCGTAGAGGGCGTTGGTTGCGCCCTCGGCGCTCTGGCCAGCGGCAAGCACCACTTCCACGGTTTCCAGATGACTGTTAATCAGCCAATAGCCCTGCTCGCTGACTTCGCCTGCCATCGGGAGGTTCTGGGCGAGCAACTCATTACCCTCGGGGGTACCCAGAATCACTGCCGGGCGCGGGGCGGCGCGCCATTCTGCGGGAGAGAGCAGGCTTGGGACAGTGCCTGTCACCTGAGTGAAATAGCGCATCAGGTCTGTGGTAGCGAGCCGTTCGGAGGGGGACTGTTTACCCACGACCAGCGTTTGCCAGGGCGAGGCGGCAGCCAGGCAGGCCACTGCGCCGATAATCACCAGAAGCGCGAACACTTTCATTTGCCCCTTCCCCAAACCAGTGGTTACTCCAAAAACTAGTGGGGGTGTGGGGGCGATGCCCCCACGCCTTTCCGCCCTTGCTTTTGCTTTTGATTTACGCCTCAACCAGGCGGGCGGCAGCCCGCCTGCTTTTGCTTTTGACTTATGTCTCAAACCGGCGGGCGTAAGCCCGCCCTTGCCTTTGGACTTTTTGCTTTTGACTTACGTCTCAACCAGGCGGACGACAGCCCGCCCTGCTTTTGACTTTCTGTCAAAATATCAATCATCCAGAGCCAGCCAGCGCAGCTCTGCAGGGGTAAGTTCCAGATTGGCCGCATCGACTGAGATGGCAAGTTCTTCCAAGGTATGTGGCCCGATCAGGGCATAGGTTGGGAAGGGCTGGTTCAGCACCCAGGCCAGGGCTAGCTGGATGGGTTCTACGCCCTTGGTCCTGGCCAGTTCTTTGGCCCTTTCGAGGCGCAGGAAGTTGTCTTTGCTGTACCAACTGCGCACCAGGTCGGTGTTGGAAGTATCGTCTGGATTGCCATATACAAAGAAGCCGCGCGAGGTACTCGACCAGCTCATTACGGGGAGCTGGCGCTGCTCGAGCCAGGCGCGCGAGGCGGTGTCCGAAACGTGCAGGCAGCCGCCCCAGACCGGATCGGTCATATGCGCGAGGGCCAGGTTGTTGCTGACCGCCACTGGCCCGTTGAGGCCGTGGTTATGAGCGTAGTTGGTGGCTTCTTCGATGCGCTCGAGCGTCCAGTTGGAGAAGCCGAACACCTTGATGCGCCCGGCCTTCTGGTGCTGGTTTAGCACGTCGATGAACTCGCCTACTGGCACGTCCAGGTTGTCCCGGTGCATCATATAGATATCCACATAATCAGTTTGCATCTGTTCGAGCGTGGTGAAAAGCTCGGCGGTCAAGGACTCGGGGAAGCAGTTGGGAGTATGGGCGCCCTTGGCCAGCACTACGACCTCTTCCCTGATGCCGCGGTTCTTGATCCACTGGCCCAAAATCGCGTCAGCAGGCCCGTAAACGCGCGCGGTGTCGAAGCAGTTGCCGCCCAGGCGGAAGTACTCATCGAACATCACCGAGGCGAAGGGCAGGCTGAAGGTGGCCCCGCCCAGCATCACTCCCATCACAAGGCGCGAGACAGGTTTCTCGAGCCCAGGCAGGCGATCACAAGGTATAGGAGCGTCGTCGCATTTGGCCAGTGGGCGATGGTCCACAGTGGGGAAGTCGGCCCAGGGACGCTCGACGTCATAGTAGAAGTCCATCCCAAGCCGCCAGCGGTCGAGGGTCTGCATATTGCCCAGCGTGTCGCCCCAGCTCATAGCGGGTGAGGGCGCCTGTCCGGCCCCAATATTGGCGGTCACAGTGTCGGCTTCGATACTGTAGATGCCCTGGGCAACTTCAATCTCGACGACCGTCTCCGGCTCTCCATATCTCTGGACAATCAGCTTCACAGTGCCAGGTTCGCGCCCGTTGCAGAACCAGGGCGAGGGCACGGTGATGCGTCCCTGACTGCCGAAGATGCGTACCTGGTTCTCATGACCGAGCCTTACACCTGTCTGCACATAGGCGAGTATGTCCTTCTCGAAACGCAAGAGAGCGGTGGTCCATTCGTCCACGCGGGATTCCTCTCCCAGGTGGCCAATCGCTTTGACCTCAATTGGATCGGCCCAGTCGCGGCCCAAGGCGGCGCCGGCAATGAGGCGCGCCATCGAGGTGCAATAGCAGCCCACATCCAGGATGCCTCCCCCGCCCAGCGCCTGGTTGAGCAGCCTGCCTCCCAGGTTGTAACCGGCATCGAAGCTGAAACTGGCCTCTATCAGTCGCACCTCGCCGATTACGCCCTCCCGAATTAGCTCGACCAATTTGGCGGTCTGCGGATTGCAGCGATACATAAAGGCTTCCATCAGGAAGACGCCTGCTTTGCGAGCGGCGTCTACGACGGCCATAGCTTCGGGATAATCCAGGGTAAGGGGCTTCTCGCACAGGATATGCTTGCCCGCTTCGGCAGTCTTGATAGCCCACTGGGCGTGCATTGGGTGGGGCGTGGAGATATATACGGCCTGGACTTCGGGATCGGCCAGCATGGCCTCATAACTACCGAAGCGCCTGGGCGCTCCGAACTCTTCGCCGAACTGGTCGGCTTTCTCCTGGCTGCGACTGGCGATGGCCAGCAGCTCTCCTGTAGTGCTGCCCTTGAGACCAAGCGCAAAGGCTTTGGCGATGTTGCCCGTACCGATGATGCCCCACTGTAACTTGCTGCTCATCTGGTTTCTCCCTGAGATTATGGTAAGGCCTGGTTGTTGCCAAGCCTCCTAGAATAGCACGCGCCTGGGAGAAATCCTGCCTTTCGAAGCTAACCGGTAAGAATAACGCAAACCTAACATCCGCTTAATCACCAGACAATCTGGTCCCTGTAACCTCCAAATCAGGTGGACGCCTTCGGCCGAGCTCCACCAAATCAGATTCTGGAGGGTTTACCGCAATGCGCAGCCCGAAACTTGTGTCACTTCTGATTTCAGGAGTACTCGCGGCAGGCAGCCTTATTTCGGCAGTCCAGGCCGCGCCAACCGTAGATTGTTTTCGTCCAGACCGTGATCGTGGCGGTGTCCGCAACATCATCGTGATGATTAGCGATGGGTGCGGTTACGGCCAGATCGAAGCCACCGACTACTACCAGTATGGTCGTCTCGGACGCCAGGTCTACGAACGTTTCCCCGTCAAGCTCGGCATGAGCACCTATTCCTACTACGGCTCCTATGATCCTATTGCCGCCTGGAGCGACTTCAACTGGGTCAAGAGTGGCGCCACCGATTCCGCCTCGGCCGCAACCGCGATGTCGACTGGCATGAAGACTTATGACGCTGCCATCGGCGTAGACATCAACCGTCAGCCTCTCGTCCACCTTATGCAGCAAGCCGAGGCACTTGGCAAGCGCACCGGTGTCGTCTCGAGCGTACCTTTCTCGCATGCCACCCCGGCTGGCTATGTCGCCCACAATACCAGCCGCAACGATTACAAAGGTATCGCTAACGAGATGCTTCGTGTCAGCGCGACGGACGTCATCCTCAGCGCCGGGCATCCCTTCTTCGACGACAGCCACAACGTGCTGCCGATGCCCAAATTCGGCTATATCGGCGAGGCGGATTTTGATTATGTCGCCTCTGGACAGCCTTGTGCAGATGCTGATGGCAACGGTACCCCCGACCCCTGGACCTTCGTGGACAGCCAGGCGGAGTTCCGCTCGCTGCTCCTGGACCGTCGTGTGCCTGAGCGAGTTTTCGGACTTGCCGAATGTGGCAGCACCTTGCAGCAGAGCCGTGCCGGCGATGGCCAGGCCGCTCCCTTTACCGTGCCTTTCAATAAGGGTGTGCCCAACCTGTCCGAGCTGTCAGTTGGCGCTCTGCGCGTACTCGACCAGGGTCGTAAAGGCTTCGTGCTGATGATCGAGGGAGGCGCCGTTGACTGGGCCGGCCACGCCAATCAGCTTGGGCGCACCATCGAGGAAGAAATCGACTTCAATCAGGCTGTCGAGGCTGTCTGCGCCTGGGTTCAGAAGAACAGCAACTGGGGCGAGACCCTTCTGGTCGTCACTGGCGACCACGAGTGTGGCTACCTGACTGGGGCTGGCTCCAACCCACTGTGGCAGCCAATTGTAAACAACGGCAAAGGCCAGTTGCCTGGCGCCGCCTTCTACAGTGGCAGCCACACAAATGCCCTTATCCCCTTCTTCGCAATGGGCAAAGGGCACCAACTGTTCAGGTTCGAAGCGGACCAGGTAGATCCCGTCCGCGGTGCTTACCTGGACAATACCGAGCTGGCGAAGGTCTGCTTCGACGTGCTCGACTAGATAGATGACAGCAGTATAAGGGTGAAGCCTGGGGAGCCCAGAGTGCCTGGCCAGTCCAGTTGCTCTGGCTCCCCGCAGGGGTAACAGGGTTGCGCGCCCACCACAATTTTAAGCAAGTTGACCTGCGGCTAACAGTCGCAGGCTTGGTGCTAGTAAGGGGGTTGTTGATATGGAGAAGCTACTAGTAATAGAAGATGATCAGAGTATCGCCAAGTCTATGGCTTACCGGCTGCGGCAGGAAGGCTACGAGGTCGAGATGGCGCACGATGGAGGGGCTGGGCTCACCAAGTTTCGGCAGTTCCAGCCCGACCTGGTGCTGCTTGATTTGATGCTGCCGGGTATGCCTGGGCTTGAGGTCTTCCGCGAACTGCGCCGCAAAACCGATGTGCCTGTAATCATTGTCACCGCCAAAGGTGAGGAAAGTGACCGGGTTACTGGGATAGAACTGGGTGCGGATGACTATATCGTAAAGCCGTTCTATATGAGAGAGCTGCTGGCCAGGCTCCGGATGATACTCAAACGTGCCCGTACAGGCGGCACCAAAGCAGTGGATGAATCTCAGGCCCCACTCAGGATTGGCGATCTGGTCATAGACCTGGCTGGCCACACGGTGCTTCTGCGCGGTCAGGAAGTCGAACTGCGCCGCAAGGAGTTCGCTCTGCTCGCTACTTTGGCGCGCAACCGGGGCCGCGTGCTCACCAGGACGCTCATCCTCGAACAGGCCTGGGGCGATGACCAGTATGTAGACGAACACACAGTTGATGTCCATGTAAGCTGGCTGAGGATGAAACTCGAAGATGAACCTCGCCAGCCTCGCAGGCTGGTCACCGTGCGCGGCGTCGGATACAAACTGGTGGGTTGAGCCATGCTACTGCGAGGGAAATTGATTTTGGGCTGTCTTGCGGTGCTTGCGGCCAGTCTTGCCGGCTTCCTCTGGCAGAATCCAGCGGCGACCCTGAGACCAAGTCTGGACGTCGAATTGACTCGGCAACTTGGAGAAGAATGGCTACTGGCGGCTTTCATTGGCCTCCTGCTTGGAGGGTTGGCCAGTTATCTGGTCTCTGGCCTGCTTGCAGAGCCTCTGGCAGCCCGTCTCGACAAGCTTGTCAGAGCTCTGACCCGTGCCCGTAAGGGCGAGTTGGACAGCCGGGTGGACGATCCAACTGGCGATGAGATTGCCGCAGTAGGAGAGGCTTTCAACTGGCTGATGGATTCACTTGGAGAACAACTGGAAGAAGCCACTGGCGAGCAGCGGCAATTCCGGGGGCTCGTGGAAGAGATGCGCGAAGGGGTTGTGCTGGTAGATAATCTGGCCAGGCTGGTTTACTACAATCCGGCAGCAGCGCGCCTTCTGGGACTGGAAGGCGCCTCCGTCCTGGGGCGCGTTTTCGCCTATGTGGTACAGCAATGCCAACTTGCCGACGCCTTGCGCAGGGCACTTGAACTGGGCACGAGCACCGAGCTTGATGTCGTGACTTCCTATGCGGTCGAGCGAGTGCTGAAAGCGACCGCTTTCCCCGCCCGGCTTGGGGCCGAGGGCGCTTCTGGAGCCTGCCTTGTAATTCGCGATATCAGTCAGATGAAGCGACTGGAGACCGTCAGGCAGCAGTTTGTGGCCAATGCCTCCCACGAACTGCGTACCCCTCTTACAGCTATCCGCATAATCGCTGAAAGCCTGCAAGAGGGCGCTTTGAACGACCGCCAAGCAGCCAAAGGTTTCCTCGAGGACATCCTGGCGAACACTGACCGCCTGGCCAAACTGGTGGACGATATGATGGAGCTGGCCAGGCTTGAGGCGCTCAAAGAAGAGCTGGAGCTGATAGAGCTGGCTTCTCTTGCGTCCCTGTGCATCGAGCGGATGACCCCGCTGGCAAAAGAACGCGGAGTTAGACTGAGCCTGACCGGAGAGCTCTCCAGGCTTGCACTGGGCAATTTGCGCAACCTCGAAAGCGCGCTTGTCAATGTGCTCGATAATGCGCTCAAGTATGCGGCAAGTGGCAAGGAGATCACTGTAAAACTGGAAGAAGGCCAGTCCGAGGTATGCCTTGCCATTATAGATCATGGTCCAGGAATCCCTGCTGAAGAGCATGGGCGCGTGTTCGAGCGGTTCTGGCGGGTCGACAAAGCGCGTTCTCGCGAGCTCGGAGGCACGGGGCTCGGGCTCAGTATAGTCAAGCACGCGATGGACAATATGGGAGGACGTGTCTGGGTAGAAGCAACACCAGGGGGCGGAGCAACTTTCGTGTTGGTGCTTAAGCTGGCAGATGTCGCCGCTGAGGAGGTTGAAGAACCAGCCCTGTTTTGATTACGGGCTTTGCTTGATCAGGAGTATGAGGCCAGCCTGAAAAGGGCTGGCCTTTCTTATGGTGTCAGTGTATGCACCCTCAGACTGGGCAAAGGCTTTCGCGGACTGGCTTGCAGGCTATCAACGGGGAAGGCCGGTATCCTGGGTGGAGGATACCGGCCTTTTGCGCGGGGGCTGCGCTGGTTTAGACGGGCGGGGTTAGTTGACGAATCCGCTCAGATCGGCACGCCAGACCGAGGGGACACCAGGACAGGAATAAGCGCGCTTGCCCCACATGAAGTGGTCGGGGTTCAGCGTGGATTCGAGCTTCTCCCACTTGGCGTGGCCATCGGCGAAGACATAGTTGGCGCCGCCATTGTGCATCTCGGGATTGATGTAGCAGATATGGTGCTGGCCCATAGCATTGGCAGCTTCGGCGTTTGCGATGGAGGTCCAGCACTGGGCGGGCGAGAGAGCGATGACCGGGGTGCCAGACACATAAGACTCGCCATCGAAGACTGCGCCATTCATACTGACGGCGTTGGTCGGGCGATGCGACTTGATGGCGTCTCCACCGGTTGGCGAGCTATCCAGCAGGCACTGGATTTTGTTGGTGTACTCCGCGATAAGGATAGTCTCGGAGGCGGCTTCACAAGCGCCCAGCCGTACAACCTGCTGAGGGACGGTAGCATATTTCTTCCGGGGGATCAGCAGCTCGTTGGCGACATAGGAAAGACGCGGAGCCTGGATGTCGTTAAGCGGCCTGAGAGAAGACTGTCCTGGCGGCGGCTCAACTGGAGGAGTCGTGAAACAGGTGGGGGCCCAGCCACCGACTTCGTGCTCTGGGCAGACGAAGATGCCCCAGTTTTTGACATAGGGGGCGATCATACCGCTCCACTGGATATAACCGTTGGCACTGGTGGCGCCGTTGACGTAGTAGTAGCTCGAAGGAAGGGTCTCGTCGTAGTCCTGGGCATACATCATAAGCCCAAGGCCAATTTGCTTCTGGTTGCTGAGACAGGCCGAGGAGCGAGCCTTGGCCCGGGCCCGGCCGAATACCGGGAAGAGGATGGCGGCGAGAATAGCAATGATGGCGATAACTACCAGCAGCTCTATGAGAGTGAAGCCTCTGGTCTTCGCCCTGTGACCTGGAGCGCGTTGGGTGGTCATTTGAGCGTGCCTCCTTATGAGATATGGCCCTTTTGGGCCGTTGGATTCGGGTTTCCCCGTTGGCCCAATCATAGGAAACGCGCTTCAACAGAAGGTTATCATCCAGCTAACCGAAGGTCATCTCGCTGCGAAGTTTATATGAGTTTTAGATTGCCTTTCGACCTGCCGTTCCTGCCAGTGGAGGAAGACAACTCCAGAGAGACAATTTCTGCATACCGGCTCGCCTGACTGGCAGGAACGAGAGTATACCCTTAGGGGTATTTGAGCTCAGGCTTCACAACCTTTGTCCCGCCAAGTTTTTACCGAAAACTTTTCGGGAACTGCCAGCCAGGGATTGCATGTTGCATACCCATACTGGTATAAGTATATGTAGCTGACACCCAACAAGGTGGTGCGCTTTATGAGTGAGAGCCAGATGCCCGATGAGGCTGTAAAAGAACTGACTACCCGCCTGCATCGCATACAAGGCCAGTTGCGCGGCCTGGAAGCGATGGTGGCAGAGGGGCGCTCCTGTGACGAGTTGCTCTCCCAGATGACCGCTGCCCTGCGCGCTTTGAAGTCCTGTGCCAGCGCGATGGCGCTTGCCGCGATGAAAGCCCGCTGCAGTTGTCACTCTGGCGAAAACGTTAATCCCGAAGAGGTACTGAGCTGTCTTGAGCCTTTGCTCGATCAGCTTGCCAAACTTTAGACCCACGCAAGAAGGAGGAATCGGCGATGTCTACTCAACGCCTTGCACTTTTGATGATTTTGCTGGCGGTCGCGGCCTTGCTCGCTGGAGGTTGCGGCGGCAAGGAAAAAGTCTCCAGCCATGAAGGCGGGCCCGTTGTGCCTGTCCAGACAGTCGAGGTGAAGGAAGCTCTGCTGCCTGTGAGCCTCGAGGCGACTGGTACAGTTATGGCAATCCGCCAGGCTGAACTAGCCCCCAAACTGATGGCTCGCATCGAGGCCGTCTACGTTAAGGAAGGCGACCGGGTCAGGCGAGGTCAGGTGCTTGCCAGGCTGGAGTCGAGAGACCTTTCTGCAGGCGCGGCACTTGCTTCGGCTGGACTGAAAGGCGCCCAGGCTGCTCATTCACAGGCCCAGGTTGGGCTGACCATGCAGCGCACCAAGTCGGCGGTTGATGTAGCTCAGGCTGAGGCAGCCCTCGAGCAGGCCAAGGCCCAGCTAGCCAAGGCCAGGCAGGGGCCGCGTCCCGAACAGGTAAAGCAGGCCGAGGACGCCGAAGCGCGCGCGAAGGCGGGGTATGAGGAAGCGCAGGCTTATCTCAGCCTGACCAAAGAAGGCGCTCGCTCGCAGGAAAAGCGCCAGGCCGAGCAGGGAGTCATCTCTGCCCAGCAACAGGTGACCCAGGCTCAGGCGGGTCTTTCAACCGCCAAGGCGGCCCTCTCGACCACCCAGAGAGACTATGACCGGATCAAGTCACTTTTCGATCAGGATGTCGTGCCTCGCCAGCAGCTCGATCACGCGAAACTTCAGCTTGATATGGCCCAGAATACTGTGAAGCAGGCTGAAGCTGGCGTAAAGCAAGCCCAGGCAGGCCTCTCCATCGCCAAGGAACAGCAAAGCATCGCGATGCAGGGCGCCAGGACGCAGGAAGTTTTCGCGGCCGAGCAGCGCGTTGCACAGGCGAAAGCCGCCTGGCAGCAGTCCCAGCAGGAAGTCGTAATGGCCAAACAAGGCGGGCGCTGGGAAGATGTAACCACCGCCCAGCAGGCTGTTACCCAGGCCGAGCAGGCACTGCGCGCCGCCAAGGCTGCCGAGGGACGCGACAAGGTCAGCCAGGAGGACGTAAAACGCGCCTCGGCGGGTATCTCGCAAGCGCGCGCTGGAGTCCAGTCGGCCTCCGCTATGTTGAGCTACGCGACCATTACGGCGCCCTTCGAGGGCATAATCACTCGCCGGAGCGCCGATCCGGGCGATATGGCCTCGCCGGGGATGCCCTTCCTCTTTATGGATGATGATTCGCTTTACCAGGTTGTAGCGACGGTGCCCGAAAGCGATGCCGGGGTGCTGCGGCTTGGCCAGCAGGTCAGTCTGCAACTGGCCTCTCTTGGCATCACTTTGACAGGCCCGGTTGCGACTCTCGTGCCAGGCGTAGATGCGGCTACTCGGACGATGACGGTAAAGGCCAACTTGCCCAGACGTCACAACCTGAAGAGTGGTCTTTTCGGCACTCTCAAGGTCACCAAGGCCAAACAGATGGGTCTGATTGTGCCCAAAGAGGCTGTCTTCGAACGCGATGGCCTGACCAAGGCTTACACGGTGGATGAGGCTGGCGTGGCCAGACTTGCACTGGTCAAGCTTGGTCGCGAATACGAAGGTAATATCGAGATACTGAGTGGTCTTGCCAAGGGTCAGACCGTAATCGTGGCGCCCCCTGCCACTCTGCGCGAAGGAATGCCAGTCTCCAGGTAGGAGGTGAGCCGTAATGAAGCCCAGACAACTTGGGATAGCGGGCAAACTGGCCCGGATGTTCATCAATAACAGGCTCACCCCGCTGCTGATTATCATATCAATAGCCGCGGGCATCCTTGCCACGCTCGCACTGCCGCGCGAGGAAGAGCCCCAAATTGTAGTGCCGATGATTGATATCCTCGTCGGGTACCCCGGCGCGACCCCCAAAGAAGTCGAATCGCGGGTCGTGGATCCGCTCGAGAAACTGCTCTGGGAAGTCAAAGGCGTCGAGTACATTTACAGTACTTCGATGCCTGGCCAGGCGATGCTGATTGTTCGCTTCAAAGTGGGCGAAAACGAAGAGGACAGCCTGGTCAAGCTGTATCACAAACTCTTCGCCAATCTGGACAAGACGGCTCCAGGGGTAACCCAGCCTCTCATCAAGATGCGCTCAATCTACGATGTGCCCATCCTGGCGCTTACCTTGTGGAGCGACAAGTATTCGCCAATGGAACTCCGGCGGATGGCCTCTCAGGTGCTTTGCACCGAGCTCAAACAGGTGAAGGACGTCTCCGAGACAACCATCATCGGCGGGCAGCGCCGGCAGCTCCGGGTGGATTTGGACCCGGCCAGGCTGGCTGGTTACAACATGTCGGCCGGGCTGATTTACAAACAGCTCCAGGCCGCCAACCACCAGCTAGATGCGGGCAGTATCGCTCAGGACAACACCGAGTTCGCAATCAAGGCGGGCAATTTCCTGGCCACTGTTGATGATGTGGCCAACGTGGTCGTGGGCGTTTTCGGGGGAAGGCCCATCAAGCTGGGCGAAGTCGCCGAAGTATATGATGGGGCGGAAGATCCCTCCCAGTATGTGCTCTTTGGCCCTGGTCCCGCGGGCGAGGAGAAGGGCATCAACACGGAGGAGTTCCAGGTTGGCAGCCAGTACAACGCGGTCACTCTCTCGATTGCCAAGCACAAAGGCGCCAATGCCATCAACGTCGTAGATGGCGTGATGGAGAAGGTGCGCGAGCTGCAGGCGAAGGAACTGCCCAGTGACGTCCACCTGACTGTGACGCGCGATTATGGCGAGACGGCGGCGGAAAAGTCCAACGAGCTGCTCTTCCATATGTTGCTTGCGGTCGTGTCCGTGGTAATCCTCATCGCGCTGGTCCTCGGCTTCCGGGAGGCGCTGGTTGTTGCGCTGGCAGTGCCGGTCACTCTGGCGCTCACGATGCTTATCTTCTATCTCTATGACTACACCCTCAACCGGGTGACCCTGTTTGCGCTGGTATTCAGCATAGGTATCCTCGTGGACGATGCCATCGTAATCGTCGAGAACATTGTCCGCCACTACCGGATGCCCCAGAACAAAGGTCGCTCGGCCGCGGACGTGGCCGTCGAAGCGGTGGATGAGGTTGGCAACCCGACCATCCTTGCGACAATGGCCGTTATCGCGGCGATTATGCCGATGGCCTTCGTCGGCGGGATGATGGGCCCCTATATGGAGCCAATCCCCGTGGGCGCGACGGCGGCGATGATTTTTTCGATGTTCATCGCCTTTATGGTCTCCCCCTGGGCCGCCTACCGATTGCTGAGGCGTGACCTCGAGCATCAGGAGAGCGGCAAGAGTCACGAGAAGGCCGACGAGTTGCTCTGTCGCACTTACAACCGATTCGAGTTGCCGCTGCTGAAAAGTCGCAAGAAGCGCTGGCTCTTCCTGGGCGGGCTTACGGCGGCGTTAATCCTGTCGGCGCTGCTCTTCCCGACCAAGGGCGTCATTATGAAGATGCTGCCCTTCGACAACAAGAGCGAGCTTCAACTGGTCGTCAATGCGCCTGAGAGCTACACGCTGGAACGCACTCTGGCCGCGGCGCAAGACCTGGCCGCTTACATTTCCGAGCTGCCCGAAGTGACCGATTATCAGGTCTATGTGGGCACCTCGGCGCCCTTCAACTTCAACGGGCTGGTGCGTCACTACTACCTGCGGCAGGGGGGCAATGTCGCCGACCTGCAAATCAACTTCGTGAACAAGAAAGACCGCAAGCGCCAGTCGCACGAGATCGCCAAGAGCCTGCGCGAGCCGCTCCAGCAGATCGCCGCCAAACACGGTGTGGTGCTGCAAGTGGCCGAAGTGCCGCCTGGCCCGCCCGTCATCGCGACCATCGTCAGTGAAGTATACGGTCCGGACTATGAGCGCCAGATGGAAATCGCTCGCCAGGTGGAGCAGGTCTTCCGCGCCGAACCTACAGTGGCTGATGTGGACACCTTCATCGAAGATGACCAGGTCGAATACAACTTTGCCGTGGACCAGGAGAAAGCCGCCCTCAATGGTATCGATGTCGAACAGGCGACGATGACGCTGGCGATGGCCGTCCATGGAGGCTCGGCCGGTCTGGCGCATCAACCTGCCGAAGAGGAGCAACTGAGCATCAACTTGCGCGTCCCTCTGGCCGAACGCAGCAGCGTGACTGACCTTTCTCAGATCCGCCTGCAAGCTCAGGACGGGCGACTGGTGCCGCTTTCCGAACTGGTTACTATCGAACAACGCATACGCGCCAAGAGCATCTACCACAAGAATCTGCAGCCGGTCGTCTACGTAACCGGCGAGGTTATCGGGCGCGCCGAAAGCCCTGTCTACAGCATCCTGAAGCTGCGCAAGGCAATGGCCGAACTCAAGCTGCCCGAAGGCTATGCGCTGAACGAGTACTGGACGAAGCAGCCCTTCTCAACTGAAGAGCACGGGATGAAGTGGGACGGCGAGTGGCAGATCACCTTCGAGGTGTTCCGCGACCTGGGCATCGCCTTCGCCGCCGTGTTGCTGTTGATTTATGCGCTGGTGACTGGCTGGTTCCAGTCTTTCAAGACGCCGATCGCAATAATGGCGGTCATCCCGCTTTCGCTCATCGGCATCATCCCGGCTCACTGGGCGCTGGGGGCTTTCTTCACGGCGACCTCGATGATCGGCTTTATCGCCGGCGCGGGCATTGTGGTGAGGAACTCCATCATCCTGGTGGACTTCGTCGAGATGCGCCAACGAGAAGGGCTTGGCCTTGTCGAGGCCTGCCTGGATGCGGGCGCGACGCGCTTCAGGCCTATCTTGCTGACTGCGCTGGCAGTGGCTGTTGCGGCTATCGTCATCCTGTTCGACCCGATTTTCCAGGGGATGGCAGTCGCGCTGATGGCGGGCGAGCTTTCGGCAGTTATCTTCGCCCCACTGGCTGTGCCAGTCCTTTACTATATGCTCGTGCATCGCGAGTGCCTTGACGCTGACGGGAAAGCTTGCCCTACTACGCCTGAGAAGCCTGAAGATGGAGCTCCGCCTGCTGCAGATGAGACGATCGAGGAGTGATTTTGATGAGACTAACCTCTACGCTGCTAGTTGCGTTGTTGCTTGCTACACTTGGGCTTGTCGCCCTTGCCGAGGAGCAGGTTGCCCCCGAGGCGCCTGAGCCCTGGAGCCTTCAGTCGGTGGTGGAGCGTACTCTTGCCGCCTCGCCCCAGCTTGCGGCGGCCAGGCAAGAAGTCGCGCTTGCCAAAGCTCAACTTGGAGAGGCTGTCTCCTATGGCAAGCCCCAGGTGAAGGCCCAACTCGGATATATCCAGTTGGACAAGGACCCGACCTTCAAAGTGGCCGGGTTCGGCACGATGACTTTTGGAGAGGCGGATAATCCCTTCTCCAACGTCGCCTTCGAACTGCCCCTTTACACCAGCGGCCAGCTTGAAAACCTGAAAAAGGCCGCCAGGCATGGAGTAGAAGCCGCAGGCTTCAGCTACGAGCGCGCCGTGCAGGAACTGGCCGCCGAGGCTGCGGTCGCGTGGTTCCAGGCTCAGACGGCTGCCCAATATATCCAGGTGCTGGAATCTCAACAGACCACGCTCGAGGAAGCCGTCCGGGTTGCCAAGGCGCTTTACATTGAAGGCCTCGTCGCCAAGGTGGATGTGCTGAGGGCCGAATCCGAACTCGCCAGCGCCCAGGCCTCGCTCACCAAGGCCAGGTCAGGCTTCGGCACGGCTTTGGCTAATCTGCGTCGGTTGATGGCGCTGCCCGAGGAGGCGCAAATCAGCCTCTCGGCGCCCGACAGTGGCCAGTTGTTGCTTCCCGAAGGCGAGCTGACCTTGAGCCGGGCGCTTGAGCTTCGCCCAGAACTCAGGCAACTGGATGCCTATCAGCGCGCTGCGCTGGCGCAGGCTTCCGCAGCCAGGGCTGGCTTGCGTCCTCAGGTAGGGGTGCAGGCCCAGTGGGATTTCGAGCGGCCCACTACCCATCCCATCTATGGCGACTGGACGCTTGCTGTCGTACTCAGTCAGGCGATTCTCGATGGCGGTCAGACGAAATCCAAAGCCAAACAGGCTGAAGCTCAGGCAGAACAAGTCGCGGCTAACGCCGAAGCGCTGGCTCAGGGGATTGCGTTGCAGGTTGAGAAAGCCCACCTCGATGTGGTCGCTGCCGAGGAGAGGCTTCAGGCTACAGAGCAAGCCACCCTGGCCGCGCAGGAAGCCTTCCGGCTGGCTGAAATCGGCTACCGCAATCAGGTAAGCTCGATGCTGGAGGTGCTGATGGCACAGACTGCCCTGACCAACACGCGCGTCCAGTGGGCTGTTGCAGATTTTGACCGCAACACCGCCAAGGTAGCCCTGCTGCTTGCCTGCGGCTTGCTACCCGAACCGCTTGTCTCACCCGCCCCGGCTGTGGTAACACTTAGCAGCCCCGAAGAGGGCGCGGGAGGCTAATAGCTTGCAGCTCCTTGTAATCCGCCACGGCGAATCCGAAGGCAACAAATTGCATCTTATCCAGGGGTGGAAGGAATATCCTCTCTCGCCCCTGGGCCTGGCTCAGGCAGAGCGCACCGCCAGGAGGCTTGCCCCCCTCGGGCCGATGCCTGTCTATTCGAGCGACCTTGGCCGGGCTCGCCAGACGGCCGAACTGATTGCTGCCGGTTGGGGGGGTGAAGTTATCTCCGATGCCCGTTGGCGCGAACTGGACTGCGGCCAGTACAATGGCGCTTCTCTGGAAGACTATCGGCGCGATGTAGCGATGCAGAAGGCCTTCCACGACGATCCCTTCAACACCCCAATGCCTGGTGGAGAGTCTTTCTCGGAGGTCACCAGGCGCGTAATGACTGCCGTGAGCGAGCTAGCGAAGCTCGAAGTGGAACGCCTGGTTGTGGTGACCCACGATGGCCCGCTACGCGCTTTGATTGTCGACACACTGGGCATCCCTGCGCGCTGCTTCTGGAATCTCGCCACCGATAATTGTGGCATAACTCGCTTCATACTCGGTGGCAAACGCCCCATCGTCCGCACTGTGAATGAGACCGCCCACCTGGAAGAGCTGGAAGGGCTTTCGAGAACCTGGCCCTAGACTGCCCCTGCGGTCTTCGCCCTTGGCGCCGCAGTGCAGGACTTATCTCCATGACCGCCAAACTCCGGCCACTAGCAAATCGGATGTGATGAGATGAGACAGTGTTTACTGGGGCTCTGCGCCTTGCTTCTAATGCTCTCAGGCCAGGTGATGGCGATGGAATCGCTGTGGCAGATTGGTGTTTTCGACCAGAATTATGACGAGTTCGCCTGCGCGCGCAACTATGGGGCCTTTCCAGCGACCTTTCCCCAGGATTTGCGTTATGTGGTGGGGCAGTCTAAGCCTGGCCAGGACTGGAGCTTCATCCAGCCTGGGCCGGCTGATGCGTGGGCAGGCGGCAGAGAACACCCCTTCGTGGTGCAGTTCTCCCTCGAGGCCGTCCCAACCACCCCTCTGAAACTGGTCATCTCGATGGTGGACGCCCATTATGGCGCCTCGGTGCCGTTGCATATCCGCCTGAACGAAGCGGAAGGCACTTTCCAATTGCCTGTTGGGAAAAGCGATGCCAGTCTCACCGATCCGGCCGCTGGGGTGCAGCCCCAGCTCAGTTTTCTGGTGCCCGAGGGAGTGCTTAAGACAGGGACAAAACACGCTGACGCTCATCTCGCAGGGCTCCTGGATTCTCTACGATGCCCTCGCCTTGCAACTTGCGCCCGAGGAAGCTGGCAAGCAGAGCTCTCTTGCTAATCTGAATATCCAGCCGACCCCTTTGCTCAAGCGGCAACAGGGGCAAGAAGCACTGCTTCAGATTGTAAGAGCGCGCGTTGATGTTTCCGGTCAGCCAGGCAAGATTACTTTCGAAGTGGCAGGGCCCGACTGGAAGAAAACTTTCGAGGCTACCTGCCAGCTGGCGATTGGCACTTTCACCACTGACTTGCTGCTGCCAGAGCGCAAGGCCTCCGAGCAGGTTACAGTCACTGCCAGGATGGGTCAGAGTATCGCAAGCGCAGAGGTTACTCTGGCACCTGTAAAGCGCTGGCATATCTTCCTGGCTACTTCGGCCCACACCGATATCGGCTACACCGACCGCCAGGACCGGGTCGAACTGGTACACGATTACAATACCGAACTGGCGCTGCTTCAGGTGGAGGAGTACCCGGCCTTCGCCTGGACACTGGAAACGAGCTGGCAGGCTGAGAACTTCGCCCGCAAGTATCCACTAGCCGAGGTAGAGAAGCTCTATCAAGCTATGCGAGACGGCCGCCTAGGCCTGAACGCAGGCTATCTCAATATGCTGACAGGCCTTTGCAGCCATGAAGAACTCAATCGCTGGCTCTATTATTCGGCCTCGCTACATCGTAAATATGGTGTGCCCTTCGAGTTCGCAAGCACGACCGATGTGCCCTCTCAGGTGTGGAGTATACCAACTACCCTCGTGGCGGCCGGCGTGAAGTATTATGCCTGCGGTATCAACAGTTACAGAGGTCCCTTCGGCGCCTATTGGTCAGGTCACCCCTACTGGTGGGAAGGTCCTGATGGTTCGAAGGTCCTGGCTTATTTTGCGCCAGGTTATGCCCATGCGATGTCGATGCTTTCCACCCGAGAGCAGTTGCTGGGCTGGATGATTGCCGCCACTAACCGAGGCGCCGACTTCCCCTGGGATGCCCTTTATGCCTATGGGGGTATCTCGGACAATATGCGACTGCCCGAAAGCTACGCCAGCGTTGCCCAGTGGTGGGCGGACGAATACGAATATCCCAAGCTCCACATTGGCCCGAGCGAGGACTACTTCCATTATATGGAGGCCAATTGGGGCGATACTCTCCCTGCTATCAAGGGCGACGCCGGCGTTTATTGGGAGGACGGCGCTGCCTCCTCCGCCTTCGAGACGGCAATCAACCGCAATGCCCACGAGTTGGCCTCCCACGCTGATTCCCTGTTCGCCGTGACGCGCACTCAAGAGGAATATCGCCCGCCGAAGCAGCGCGAGCTATATAACCTGTGGAAAGACATCCTGCTTTTCGATGAGCATACCTGGGGGGCCGCAGGAAGCATATCGGATCCCGACGGCGCGCAGACTCGAGAGCAATGGGAAGTGAAGGCCGACTTCGCCGAGCGCGCCCGGGACGTTTCCGAGCTCCTCGCCGAGGAGGGGATGCAGCGGCTTGCAGCGCAGATCGGCACTG
The DNA here is from genome assembly GCA_963749155.1 of uncultured Armatimonadia bacterium. Classification (GTDB taxonomy): domain Bacteria; phylum Armatimonadota; class Zipacnadia; order CAVVLO01; family CAVVLO01; genus CAVVLO01. The sequence continues at coordinate 86,867 of CAVVLO010000001.1, forward strand.
CCGGCCCCTCGGTTGTAGTCTTCAACGGCACCGGCTGGGAGCGGAAGGCTACTTTCGTCTCGATGCCCACGCTTGTTGGTCATATACCGGCCGATCCAGTCACCGGTAAGCCGCTGCCCACAGTGCAGGACAGCAGCCAGTTGCTGTTCCGGGTGCCGTTCATCCCGGCCTGGGGATATGTGAGTTTGCCCCTTATCGGGGGCCAGCCGGTCAAGGCAGAGGACGTCGCGCTCTCTGGCGAGCCAGTGCTTGAGAACGCCCGTTATCGCGCCGAATTCGATACCAAGACCGGGGCTATCAGCAGCCTGCTGGATAAGGCCACAGGACGAGAATTGGCCGATCCCGAGGCGCCTTACGGACTTGGAGAGTATCTCTATGTCTCCGGTGGAGACGATACGGATATGATTTTCCCCGGTACAGGACGCGCGCCCGAACCTGACAGTGCATCAGCCGGAAGGCGCGCGCTTCCAACTGCAGCGACTGCCTGGCCTGGGCATCCGGATGGTCGTCACGGCGAGCTGTGAGAAGACGCCAGAGCTGGTTTCAACCTGGACCTTATGGGACGACAGCCCCCGCGTAGACCTCGAAGTGGCTCTGAACAAGCAGTCCGAGCGCCGGAAGGAGGCCGTCTATGTGGCCTTCCCCTTCAACGCGACCGACCCAACCGTGCGTCTGGAGCTGCCAAATGGAGTAGTAGATGCCGGCAAGGATATGCTGCCCAGCGCCTGCCTCGAGTGGTTCTCGCCCCAGCATTGGGTGCGCGTGGCAGGCAACGACGCTCGCCTCGCCTGGACCAGCCTGGATGCACCGCTGGTGACGCTGGAAACCATAAACGAGGGACGCTGGCCGAAAGAGTTAAAAATCGAGCAAGGCTGGATTTTCAGCTATCCGATGAACAACTACTGGCCGACCAACTACAAGGCTGACCAGGGCGGTCGAATGTGCTTCCGCTACAGCTTCGACCCGACGGCGGGCGGGAGTGACGCGGACGCGGCGCGTTTTGGCTGGCAGGCACAGAGCCCAGTCCTCGCGTATGCCGGGGCTTCTGGGCAATCTGGTGGACTACCGCAACAGGGCAGCTTCATTAAGCTAGACCGCGATGATGTCGTCGTGACCGCTGTCAAGGCGCCTGAAGAAGGTCGCGGCCTTATCGTGCGGCTGTGGTCGCTAGCCCCCAGGGAAGTGACTGTGCGCGTCAAGGCGCCGCTCTTCGACTGGCGGACGGCTACTCTCTGCAACCTGGTGGAAGCTCCGCTCGGATCGCTTGAGGTGGACTCAGGCGCGGCGGTGGTTAAGCTCTCTCCCCAGCGCCCGACGACGATCAGGCTGGAATAACGCGGCCAAGTTTTAGAAACTGGGCGGGTCTCAGGCCCGCCCCTACAGGAATAAACTGTCCCAGCAGAGCACGGGAGGAAGCTTTCTGAGGTACGATCCTTTCCAGCACGACAGGCACTCGATTAGGCTGAAGGGCTACGATTATCGTGGCCAAGCGGTCTACTTCGTTACTTCCGTTTCGATGGGACGCGAGTGTCTTTTCGGCGAGGTCCTTGGCGGCAGGATGCGATTGAATGCCCAGGGTGAGCTAGTGAAGCAGGTATGGGAGGAACTCCCGCACCATTATGTCGGGGTGGCGCTAGACGCCTTCGTTGTAATGCCTAACCACATACACGGGCTAGTTGCGCTCGAAGCCCCTGTAGGGGCGGGTCTGAGACCCGCCCAGCCTTTAAGGGACGACCAGTCTCCAGGCGAAGGCTTGCCCGAAGTGATGCGGGCGTTCAAGTCCTTCTCAGCCAGGCGCATAAACGAGTCAAGAGATAATCCAGGCGCGGCGGTCTGGCAACGCGGGTATTTCGATCACATCGTGCGTGACAGGTCTTCCCTGGTTACGCTGAGGTACTATATCAAGGCTAACCCATCGAACTGGGCCGAAGACGAAGAAAACCCAGGCCGGATTGGCATGATTGAGTGCTAGAAGAGCGGATTCTGGGCTTCAGAGAACCCACCTGGTAGAAATATGGACAGAGAAACTGGGCGGGTCTCAGACCCGCCCCTACACAAGAATGTCCAGGCAGGGGGAGACTTCCCCCTGCGTTGTTTGGATGTAACTAAGTCAGGAGGACCAAATGGCAAAGGTAGAACAAACAATCAAGGCGGGCATCTGTGGATTTACGACTAAGCTGGCCGCCAGCTCTGATGACGGCGAGACGGTAAAGTTCGAAGTGGAGAGCGATTGCCCCAACATAAAGGCTTTGGCCGAGGCGCTGCCGGAGCTTGATGCTTATGGCGAACTGGCCGCAGGCTATGAGGGAGAGCTCTGGACTGCGGCGAAGTCGAGTGTCACGAAGTGCTGTGTGGGCTGCGTGGTGCCAGTGGGGCTTTATAAGGCGATGCAGGTAGCCGCCGGCCTCGCGCTGCCCGCCGATGTAAGTCTTAGCTTCCAGAAAAAGTAAGCCACTGGGAGAAGCAATGAAAATCGCTCTCGCCCAGGCGATATTACTTGTCGCACTAGCCGGGTTTGCCTGGCCGGCCGAGTTGCCCTGGAGCCAAACCACCTTCGACGCTAATGAGGGCTGGGAGTGGACCTTGGCAGAGGACATATCGCCGCTGCTTTCCATTGGCGCCCACTACATCACCCTGCCGGCTGACGAAGCCAACTGGGAAGAAGGGCTGGCGGCGCTACGCAAGTGGCGGGACGACTCTCGCAAGACGGCTCACTCGCTGGAAGGCAAAGTCCTCAGCGCGCACTATGACGGTGTCAGGGCATGGATTAGACTCAATCGCGAGGCCGCCTGGGCCGCCGACTTGCAGCCTGGCGAACGACTAATCCTGCGGGGAGAAGCGCGCTGGGTAGAAGGCCCTATGGAACTGCTTGCGGCCTTCGACTACTGCGATCGCTCTACCGAATCGAGAGGGCAGCAGCAAAGTTGGTCGACAACTCAGGCCACGGCCAAGCTCCTCCCCGATGGAGAGTGGCATGACTTCGAGCTGACCGGGACAGTGCCCGCCTTCGACACCAACCGCCATTGGGTGCGGCCAATCTTCGGTTTCGATGCGACCTGGGATCCTGCTCCCGGTCAGGCTCAGTTACGTAATCTGCGGCTGGAAGTGCCTGATGCGCCAGGCAGGCAGCTTCCCGTGGTGGAAACGCCGACGCCCGGCTTCGATGATGCCCTCTACACCCGGCCCGACCTGGTATGGAGCCAGCGTAACTTTGTCTGTGGCTTCTTGATGGTCTGGGACGAGGCGCTCTGGGACACCGCCGGCAGCCGCTGGCGGGTGGAAGAGGTGCTGGAAGAAGCCCAGCGAGAGTTTGGCGGCTGGGATTCTGTGGTGCTGTGGCCAGCTTATCCGCGAATCGGCGCCGACCAGCGCAACCAGTTCGACTTCTGCCGCGACCTGCCGGGCGGTCTTGCAGGGCTTCGCGAGGTAGTTGGGCGCTTTCACACCGCGGGGGTGAAGGTCTTCCTCCCGTACAACCCCTGGGACACCGGCACCAGGCGCGAACCAGTCAGCGATGAAACCGCTCTGGCTCAGCTCGCGGCCGCCACCGAATTGCGATGGATTATTTCTGGACACGATGCTGCAGGCGCCTCCGGGGCTGCGCGAAGAAGTTGACGACGCCAGGCTGGGGGTCGTCTTCGAGCCGGAGGGCTGGGTCACCCTCGAGGAGCAGGAGCGCTGCACCTCTTCCTGGGCCCAGTGGGCGCCCGAGCCTGGCGTCTTGCGCAGCAAGTGGCTAGAGCAGCGCCATATGCAGCACGCTATCCTGCGCTGGAATGCCTCTCACCAGGACGAGCTTGCCTCTGCGTGGCTGAACGGTAGCGGCGTGCTGGTGTGGGAGAATATCTTCGGCGCGTGGAATCCGTGGCGCGCCGAGGATCGAGCAACACTGAGACGGATGGCCCCCGTATGGCGCCAGTTTGCTTCTCTGCTGGCCGATGGAGAGTGGCTGCCGTGCGTGCCGACGGGCTCCTCTTCCCTCCAGGCGACTCTCTGGCAGGCTCCCGGAAGGCGCCTGTGGTGCTTTGAAAGGAAAGGCGAGGGGGGCGAACTGGTGGTTAGGCTCTCCGGAGAACGCCTTTTCGACCTGTGGACTGGTCAGGAGCTACTTGAAAGTGGCACGACACGCGAGGTCAGCTTGCCCTGTACAGGTCACCTCGGGGCGGTTCTCGCCGTTGTACCGGAGCAGGTCACGCCTGAGCTTTATGGCCTGCTGCGTCACCAGCGCGCTGAAACCAAGCGGTTGGTGCCTGCACCGGAGCAGGATACCCATGTTCAAGCTCTGCCCTTGACTGAGGCAAAGTCTGCACCCGAGGTCACTGATCCACCGCGCTCCACCGAGGGGATGCTGCCGCTCACGGGCGGGCGCTTCCACTTCGACCTCGCCCATGTGCGGCGCGAGTGTGGTTGCTATCCCGATCCAGGCACGCCTGAAAACGACGCTTGGCCACGGTTCCTTGGTGGGTGGGACTTTCTGGGGACACTGGAGCACCACCTGGATATGGACGTTGCGCCGGGCCTGATAGATGCCAAGCCGATTACCAACGGGCAGTTCGAGATTTTTCTGGCCGCAACGGGCTATCAGCCAGAAGACAAGACCAACTTCCTCAAACACTGGAGCGGGCCAAGGTGCCCGGAGGCACTGCGAGACCAGCCGGTGGTCTATGTGGACCTTACCGATGCGCGCGCCTGCGCCGCCTGGGCAGGCAAACGACTGCCGACCGAGTGGGAATGGCAGCGAGGGGCGGAGGAGCACCCTGGCGACTTCCAGTACGGCCAGGTGTGGGAGTGGACCGAGTCCGAACGCGACGATGGCCACAACCGCTTTGTGATGGTGCGCGGCGGCTGCGAGTGGCGCGCCGAAGGGTCCATCTGGTACTTCCCAACAGGCCTTCAGCCAGTGAACTCGCATGCCAAGTTTCTGTTGATGTATCCGGGCTATGACCGCTGTGCGACGATTGGTTTCCGCTGTGTTTCTCCTCTGAGGTGAGCTGGATGGACGGACTGCTTGGCTATTGGCCACTTGAGGCGGACTGCGAAGACCACTCGGGCGCGGGGCTTCACGGTGTCTCGAACGCCCAAGGCGTTGTAGAGGTGCCCGATTGCCCGGCGCTTGTGCTGGAGCAGGGCGACTTCACGCTCAGCGCCTGGGTTTGGACCGAGCGCGACCTGACCGGCCCCCTTGGCGACTTCGCTTCCAAGTGGGATGGCAGCGGCAGGCGCGGCTTTACGGCGGGACTTGGCGGCACAGCGGGCGGCTACAACTCGCTTGGAGATGCCCGTTTCCTCAGATTTGGCGCGGACTCGGGCACTGAACCAACCTGGCAAGACCACGGCAGACCGAACCCGGGTTCCAACTACGTGAACTCTCTCACCGCCTTCGAGGGCAGGCTGTATGTTGCCTCATGCGATGCTGTGGACCAATCCGGCTGGCGGCGCGTTTTCCGTTGGGCAGGCGGCGACTGCTGGGAGGACTGCGGCCAGGTCGGCAGTCGGCGCAACCGAGGCGTCGGCGGGCTGGTCGTCCATCGGGGGAGCCTGTTCGCCGCCACCTGGAACTACGATTGGACGCGTGTCCACGAAGAACTGCCGCTTGAGGACGATGTGCATGTCTGGCGCTATCTGGGCGGGCAGGACTGGGAGGACTGCGGCCAGCCAGGCAGCGGGCAGCGACTTTTCTCGCTGGCCTCCTTCGCGGGCGACCTCTATGCTGTGATGGAGGACAGCCAGGTCTATCGCTGGCACGGCGACCGGGGTTGGGAGGCTGTCGGCGAGTTGCCGCATTACGGCCATCCGATGGGCGTCCACGAGGGCAGGCTCTATGTTGGCACCAACAACCCGGCAGGCGTCTGGGCCTTCGATGGGCGGACCTGGGACTATCTGGGCAACCCGCAGGGCACGGAGGAAGTCTGCAACCAGGTGCACAGCCTGGAATCCTGGGATGGCGCCTTGCACGCCACCACCTGGCCCCTCGGTCATGTGATGCGGCTTGAGGGGCGCGACTGGCTCGATTTGGGCAGGCTTGGCGCCACACTTGAGATCAACGCCCTGGCTGGGTACAACGGCAAACTTTACGGGGGAAGCATCCCCTTTGGAGAAGTCTTCCGCTTCGATGGCACTGGCAACTGGACGTTGATGAAGCGTTTCCACGAACCGGCGATTCTGGAGCAAGAACCCCTGAACGACTGGACGCGCGTCACGAGCCTCTCGGTCTTTGCAGGCAGACTGTTCGCGACCGTTGCCAGTTGCACCGGGTCGGTGCGCGATGCGCCGCTGGACTATCGGGGGAAAGTCTTCAGCCTCGAGGCCGGCCAGCATGTGGCGCATGATACTGACCTTGGACCTGGGTGGAAGTCGCTTGTCTGCGCGCGCCGCGCGGGCAGGCTGGAGGGCTGGGTGGATGGCAAGCTCGTTGCACAAAGCCCCGAAAAAAAGCCAATTTCACTGGACCTTTCCAACTCTGCCCCGTTGCTGCTTGGGGGTGGTCCGGCCGGCCCCTTCGCGGGCAAGCTGCGCGAGGTACGCCTTTTCAGCCGCGCGCTGGTTGAGAGTGAGATTGCCCAACTGGCTGGTGAGCGGCCCGGCTAGCCCTCAAACTTGGAACTGGCGCCTTCCGGACCTGCGCTGACGATAGATTCGGCCAGCCACAGGCTCTGCAGCGCTTCCTGCCCCGAGGCCAGGCGCGTGTCGCGCTCGCCCGTCTCCACCAGTCGCAGGAAGGCCGCAAGCTGCGCGGCAAAGTAGTCCGATGGCTCCCAGGCGAGCGTCCGAATGTGCCCTGGTGCATCGTGCCAGGTGAAGCCCCACTCGCCCTCCAGCACCAGCGTCCCCTTCGGCCCGACCAGGCGTTGCGGCTCGCCGCCAGTTCCGAAGTCGCCTTCCTGCCAGGCTGCCGTGTAGGAAAGATAATGCCCCGCCTCGAACCGCGCCAAAGCCGAGGCCTGGGTCGGTGCGGTTACGACGTCGGAAATCAGGGCCGACTCGGCGAAGAGTGTGGCTGGCTTGCCCAGCACCCAGCAGGCGAAGTCGAAATCGTGGATGGAGCCGTCCATCACCATCCCGCCGCCGCGCGTCAGGTCCCACATCCAGTTGGCCGGACCCCGGTAGAAATCGCTGCGAGGGCCCCAACTGGAGCTAACCCAGGTGACCGGCGAGCCAAGCGCGCCCGACTGGACGAGGTGGCGAACTTCTTCTCTTGCGGCTGAGAAACGTCGCATATAGCCGACCGCGAGGGCCACTCCGGCGCGTTCGACCACTTCCAGGAGGGCCTTCCCCTCGGTTACAGTGCGGCAGAGGGGCTTCTCGGTCAGCAGCTGCTTGCCCGCAAGCGCCGCCCTGGCAAGCCACTCGCTATGCAGGAAGGTGGGCAGCGCGCAGATGACAGCGTCCACTTCAGGATCGTCGATCACGGCCTGCGGGTTGGCGCTGACTTTTGGGACGCCAAACTGCGCCGCCAGTGCCTGGGCAACGTCGAGTCTACTATCGCAGAGATGCACGGCCTCAGTCGCAGGATTAGCCGCGATAGCCGCCAGATGCGGGGGCACGATACCGCCAGCGCCGAGGATGCCAAAACGCAAGGTCATCTGGTCACCCGAGCCTTCGGCTCGCCCAGAGGGCGCAGCGACGCGCCAGCTCGCAGGCGGCGGGAGAGTCATAAGTCTCCGGCCCATGTCCAAGCGCGTTGTAGACCACCCGCGCAGGGCCATAATCATGCGCCCAGAGCAGCGGGTGTTCGGCCCCTTCCCACTCACCGACCAGCAGTGGGGTGGGCTGCTCCTCGAAGGCTGGCCAGGTGTAAAGCTCGTCGGTAACTTCGAAATCCGACAGGCCTTCAGTCAGCGGATGGCGCGCCTCAGTGATGCGCGCTGTGAAGCGACCGTAAGGAGCGTGCGTGGACTGGCCCCACTCCCACCAGCCGCCGAGGATGCGCCTCCATTCGGGCCAGTCGTTGAAACAGATGGTCGCGGCGTGCAGGGCAAAAAGTCCCTTGCCGGCGCGGAGGTGCGCGAGGAAGCCCTTGCGCGCAGCCTCGGACAGCTCGAAACTGGCGTAATGCCACTCTGACTCCGGCTCGATGACCCACCACACGCCGTTCAGGACGAGTAAATCCACCTCTGGCAGGCCTTGCTCAACTAGGGCGAAGTCCTCCCGTACCTCGCAGTCGAAACCTGCCGCGTCAAGTTGCTCTATCAGGCGGGCCGAGGTGGTCGGATCTTCATGCGCGACGCCGCCACTCAGGATGAGCGCGTTCATAAGAAGCCTCCCAGAAAGCTACTGACTTCAATGCCGCCATATTCGGAGAACCAGGGAGGACTCCTGCGACTTTGCGAGGGAAGCGCAATGTCTGCGAGAGCCAGATTCCCTCGAGAGAAACTTGAAGACGCTTTGTGCACTGAAAACTCCAACGCACACCCCCACCCACCCGGGGGTTGGAGGATGCAGGAAAAGGGCCAAAAACGCAGGTGTGATGCCATTGGCGCGGAAAATTTACTAAGGTTTTACTCGGCGGGAGGGGGGTGGGCAAGCCGGGAGCGTCTCAGGCTCAGCCCGGTCCAAGGCCATCTCCGACATTCTGCAATAGGACCAGGGCGGATTCAAACCCGCCCTGTCTTTCCGGTTTTGCTGTTGGGCTACGGCGCCGGGAAGAACGAATCCAGAGTCTTGGCCTCGGGTGCGAGAGAGGTGACTTCCTCCTCCGACATCGGAGTGAAGCGCTCCCAGGCATCCAGCATCAGCCACAGCAACTCTGCATGACCTGGCGAGACGGCAGCTGTGACAGGCTTGGAGAGAGTAAAGCGCACTCCAGTTATGGCCTCCTCCAGGTTGTCTACCGGCTTGTACCAGCACTTGGGCCAGCTGCGCTCTTCGCCCTCCGCCCAGCGTCGCTTGCCCAGTGTCTTGAGCGCCAAAAGGCCGATGCCTAGCTCTTCCGTCTTCGCCACCACCTGATGACCGAAGTGGCCATGATGCCAGGTGACCCAGTTGACGGGGAAGAGGACCGAATCGTAAGGATACCCCTCCAGCAACGCCAGCGCGGCCTCTTCCGAGTGCGCCGAAAACCCCAGATGCTTAACCAGGCCCTGCTCTTTTGCCTCCAGGAAGCACTCTAGCGCCCCGCCTGGCCCGAGGATTGTCGCCACATCTGCCATCGAGCTAACCCCGTGATGCTGGTAGAGGTCGATATGGTCGGTCTTGAGCCGGTCGAGTGAACGCTTCAGCTCTTCCCAGGCGGTGGCTTTCTCGCGCTGGCCTGTCTTGCAGGCGAGGAAACAGTCCTCGCGATAGGGTTCGAGCGCGGGTCCGAGTCGTTCCTCTGCATTGCCATAACCTGGTGCGACATCGAAATAGGTGACGCCTGACTCGACGGCACGGTCCACCTGGGCCTGAGCTTGTTCGGGCGTCTCGTTCATCACAATTATGCCGCCGAAGCCGATTACAGAAAGCTTCTCGCCAGTCTTGCCAAGCGCGCGGTATTCCATCATTGGGAGTACCTCCCATCAAATTGTCTTATTAGTCTAAATATAACATCTCCATGCCCCGGCAGGAAGGAGGACTCGCTGAGACGAAGTCTGAGAGGGAGGAGATCCTATGTTGCTGCTTCTGCTAGTCCTGCTGCTGGCTTCGGCCGGCTTCGCTCAACCTCAGGCTGTCATCACAGTGGACGTGACGGCTTCACAAGGGCCTGTCAACCGCCTCATATTCGGGAATAACCAGGTCGGATACGATCCCTTTATGATCTTCAGCGCCACTTCCAGCCCCGAAAACCGTATGTATGGAGCCGGATTGTGGGATCCGGAGCTGCGCGCACCCATCCCCGAGGCCTTGCGCCACGCGAGGGAGATGGGAATGCCCATCTCGCGCTTCCCGGGCGGGTGCGGCGTGCATAGTTATGACTGGAAAAAGACAATCGGGCCGCTGGCGGAGCGTCCGGACTGGCAATTCGGTATCGACGAGTTTCTCGAGTGGTGCCAGTTGGCGGATTCCGAGCCGCTGATGAACGTCAGCGACTATACAGGCACCGCTCAGGACGCCGCCGATCTGGTGGAATACCTAAATTCGCCTGCCGATGAGGCGCATCCCTGGGCCGAGAAGCGCGCGGCTAATGGCCACCCCGAGCCTTGGGGCGTCGAGTGGTTCGAACTGGGCAATGAGACCGATCATGGCAACCATGAGATGCAGCCCAAACGCAAGTTGACCGCCGCAGAGTATGGCCAGTGGGTCATGGATTACTCCCGCGCGATGAAAGCGGTCGATCCCACGATAAAAGTAAGTGCCCTGATGGGCACCGGCACTTTCCCCGATGACCCGTGGAACGTTACGGTGCTTCCCTTGGTGAAGGACGACGCCGACTTTATCGTCTGGCACGTCTATCCCGTCAGCCTGTGGCAGGAAGAGCCTTCTCAGAGCGCCGATACGCTGATGAAAGCGGCGCTTTCGGCCAGCGAGCAGTGGCAATACTATCTGGCCGAGTACAACAAGCTCATCCTCGAACACTGTGGCAAGCCGCTGCCGATCGCAATTACCGAATACAACGCCGCTTTCGTCCAGGACCGGCCTGTGCCTTATCGTTTCAGCCTTGGCGCTGCACTTTTCTGCGCCGACTGGATCCGCGTGATGCTGCAGCCTGAGGGCAATGTGGTGATGGGCAACTATTGGCAGTTTATCAACGAATACTGGGGCGAATTACAGGGGCCACGGTACCCGGGCGATCCTGCGCCTTACAAACCTCAACCTGCCTACTATGTGCACCAACTGTGGAACAACCACTTCGGCGCAGAGCTCTTGAAGATCGAGGTCACCGGGCCGACCTTCGAGAGCGAAGGCTACAATAATGTGCTGCCCGCACGAGGTGAAACCTGGCGCCCCAAGTCCGTCGTGCTGGAGGACGACCTTTCCGGCACGGTCAGCCCGAATCAGTTGGCCGGGGAGGGCTGGCGGCTGGAGATGGCCGGTGAGGAGTTCATCTGGCGGCTTGGTGAAATTACTGGTGATTTCTACCCGCTGGTCGCCTCAATTCTGTGGAGCCCCGATCAGGACTGCGTGGTCAGCGGCGAGGTGCGTTACGAGGGCGCTGAGGGCAGCGGCAAGCTGGGAATCCAGATCGGTGATAACCGCGGCTGGCTGGAAACCTATTCCGCTGTCGCGAAGGACGACCTCGAACTGGCCACTGACTGGGAGCCTTTCGAGCTGACCTATAAACCGCTGCGCGACACGAAAGCCCTGCAACTCGTGCTGCGTTGCCAGGGCAGGCAGGCGGGTTCAACCGGGGCTTTACATCTGCGCAACCTGAAGCTAAGGCGCGCGCTGCCGGCGCTCTTCCCAGCCGCGCAGACGCTGACGGCGTCAGCCAGTCGCTCCGAGGACGGCAGCAAGCTCTATGTGATGGTCGTGAACAAGAGCGTCGATGAGCCTCTCACCACCCGCCTCGACCTGGCTGGCTTCGTCCCAAGCACAATCCACACCTGGACGCTTACCGGACCGAGCCTGGAATCCAATAACCTTGCTGAGGCGACCTGCGGGGTTACAGAAGCGGACGTGCCAGTAGGCACCGGCCCACTCGAGCTGACCTTTGCCCCGCGCAGTCTGACGGCGGTGGAGCTCTCGCGCTAGCCGGACTGGACTTTTTTACGCAAGCAAAAGACTTTTCGCAGCCCAATCAGGAAAAGCAGCATAACAGCGCCGATTGCAGCGCCCTGCCAGAAGACTTTGGATTTGAGAGTGCTCTTGAGCACGCTTATTGGCTTGGGCTTCCCATACTGGTCTTCATACCGGTAATAAAGCTCCCAGTATTCGGGAGTGTATTGCTCCAGGGGCTGCATCTGGGCTCCTGTGAGCGAAACTGCCTCAAGCGTCGGCTTGCCCGCGGCGTCAACTGTCACGTGGATGCACTCATCCACTTCGCAGTCGCGAAGGGCTGTAGAGATAAATGTGGCGTTGTATTCGGGCACCTTCCAGTAAAGTGGCGAGGCATTCCACCAGCGGCCGTTGTCACCTGAGAACCAGTAGACTGGCTTCTTTGCAGTGGCTGCCTTTAGCAGAGGCTCTATGTCCCGGCTCCAGGCGCCGACCTTGTATTTCTCGAGTTGCGGCACAAAATGCTTGTGCATCTTCTGCAATCGCGGATCATCGGTAATCCACAGCAGGAAATGAGACATCACCCAGATAGTCTTCACACTCGGATCTGCTGCCGCTTTCTCGAGGCGTTCTTTGAGAAAAGCTAGCTGTTCGCCCTCGATTGCGCCGTTGGCGAGTACTGTGTCCAGGCAGATAAACTCATCGCCCCCCATCCTGAAAGCGCGCCAGGTCGGGCCGAAGAACTCGATATACTGCTCCCGGAAAATGAGTTCGTGGTTCCCTGTCGCATTAAACAGGGGCAGGCTAAACAAGTCGGTTACTTTCATGAAATTCTCCATCCGTTGGCGAGTTGGGTACTTGACCAGGTCGCCCAGAAAGAAAACACAGGCAGCTCCGCTACTGTTGAGTTTGGAGATGTTGGCTAAAAGTGAGGCTGAAGGCCAGACGGCGGGGCTTTCATAAGAGCCGTAAGAATGACCAATAGCCCAGAAAGAATAAGGCTGACGCTCTGGCCCGACTTCCAAAGGCAAGCCATTAAGGGTGGATTTGACGGTTTCTGGCCAGGCAAGCCCAGTCAGTATAATAAGAACAACTAGTACCAACAGTCCGAGGGAGAATCGCATCTGGATCCCTCCAGCAAAAGTCTTTGGTTAGACAAGCTTAACACCAGGCTATTTTATAATACTCTAGAAGCAAAGCCTGACAGTAATATGACGGAGTTCTTTATTGGAGGCTGATATGGGCACATCTGGTCTGAACCTCCAGCTAACCCAGCCTGCGCCGCTGGATGTCACCACGGTGCTGCTGAACCTGCTGCTAACGGCCCTTTTCGCGTGGCTACTTGGCAAACATTTCGTGCACTATGGCAGCACCTTCTCCAACCGAAGCAAGTTCTCGCGCATCTTGCCCACCATTGCGCTGACCACGGCGCTGGTCATCACGATAGTGAAAGCTTCACTTGCACTTTCACTTGGACTTGTGGGCGCGCTCTCTATCGTCAGGTTCCGCACCCCTGTAAAAGAACCTGAAGAACTGGCGTATCTGTTCCTGGCTATCGCAACAGGGCTCGGGATGGGCGCCGACCAGCGGCTTGTTACCTCAGTAGCCATATTGCTCATTTTGGCCCTGCTGACAAGCAGGGCGCTTTCGAGAAAAGATTCTACTTATCCCAACCTCTACGTGAACATCCAGCTACCCCAGGCGCCGGAGGAAGACGGCCTTTTCCGCGGTCTACTGGATTTGCTAGCCACTAAAACCGATTCGGCTGAACTGCGCCGCTTTGATTCAGAGGCAGGCTCGCTATCCGCGACTTTCTATGTGGACTGTAAAGACGCCGACCGCCTGCTGGCTTTGCAGGAAGCACTGCGTACCCAGTATCCCCAGGCTGAGCTCAGCTTCGTAGAGCAGTCGCGTACCCCTGGAGACTAACCGATGCGGCTCCGACGTCCACAAACCGAGCCCCCCAAACCCAGACGCGCCTTGGGGCGCTGGAGCAAGCTCTGGCTTGGACTGTTGGCGCTGCTGCTGGTCAGCTCGCTGATGGCACTTGGGTTTCTCCAGGGCGTCCACTGGGAACGCAATGGCAGATGGAGTCACCTCAAGGAGAACCTGCGCCTGAAAGGCCCCACAGCACTAGGCGCGAGGCTGAAAGGGCTGATAAACCCTCCTGATACGCCCGTCCTGGCTCTTGATATAAAGTTTAAAGACCTGAACAAGCTTGACGAGATACGCCAGGAGGCGCTTCGCAACGGGGGCTTGCTGAGTGATGAGGGCGAGTGGGTTTCGGCCCAGCTTGGCTACGAGGACTCAACTTTCAAGGCGCGCCTGCGCCTCAAAGGCGACCGGATAGACCATCTCCAGGGCCGTAAATGGTCTTACAGAGTGCAAATACAGGAGGGCCAGAAAGTCCTCGGGATGGCAGTTTTCTCCTTGCAGAGCCCCAGCACGCGCAACTTCGATGGAGAATGGCTGTATCACCAGGCGCTCCAGCGCGAAGGAGTGCTGGGGTTGCGTTACAGCTTCGCCCGGCTCTTCATAAACGGGGAGGACAGGGGCATCTACGCGGTAGAAGAGCACTTCGCGAAGGAGCTGCTGGAGGCACAAGAGCGTCGAGAAGGCCCCATCATCAAGTTTTCCGAAGATGAACTCTGGGCCAGATATGCGCGCCTGAGGCAAGAGGGTATCTACGAGGATGAAGGCTTCCAGATGGCGCGTCCCGAGGTGCCCTTCCATTACGAGGCTTATGACAGCTATCAAGCCAGCCCGCCGGATACTTTTGGCAAAGCAGATCCGACCGAAGCCCCAAAACTTGACCGGATGCGTCAGGCGGCAGAGCAGCTATTGCGTGCCTTCGCCGCTGGAGAGCTGCCCGCTTCGAAAGTCTTCGACGTCTCAAAACTGGCGAAATATCTGGCGCTCAGCGAGTTGCTGGATGCCCCTCACGCTTTGATATGGACCAATGTAAGATTCTATTACGATCCGCTTACTGCCAGGCTTCAGCCGATTGGTTTCGATGCCTGTCCTCAATATGGCGGCAAGGCTCTCTTCTGTCTGGCAGAGCCCTGGACTCTTCAGGCGCTTGCTGACCCCCTGGTGTGCGCCGCTTTCGTGACGGAGCTCGAGCGAGTCACCCAGCCCGAGTATGTCGAAGAACTGCGTGCCGAGCTTGAGCCTGGCTGGCGCGCGCAGTTGCGCCTTTTGCAGCAGGAATGGCCTGGCCTGCCTTTGGCTGATAGCTGGGCTAATATGAAGGCCAGGCAAACGCTGCTTGCACTTGCGCTCCAGACCGACTCACCTGTCGCCGTATATGCCACAAAAGCCGGGAACGAGCTGGAGCTTCATGTCGCCAATCTTCTGCCGCTGCCTGTCGAAGTATTCGGCGTTAAGGGCGGTGAGAAGTGCAGTCTGCAACGCCCTGGCGAAGCAGGCAAGCTGCCCCATACCCTTGCTGCGCGTCCTGCGGGCGCGAAATTGAAATACATAACTTTCAAACTGCCAAGGAATTTTGGAGCCTTCCCGCTGGAGGTGGCCGCGCGTCTGCCTGGCGCTGTCCCCACCTGGCTTTTGCCAGTAAAGACTTATGGTTTCAACTGGCAGGAAGGGAAGGGCAGGCCGGTTGCGCCAGGACTTGCCGAGGCGCTCAGGAGGCATCCTTTCCTGCAACTTGCGGCAGAACGCCTGCTTCAGGTAAAGCGCGGCGATTGGCGCGTTACCGGCGACCTGGTGTTGCCAGACCAATACGGGCTGGTTGCCGGGCCTGGAGTCACTTTACGCTTCGAGCAAGGAGCTTTAATGCTTGCTACCGGCCCTCTCAAATTCGAGGGCAGCGAAGAAGCCCCGGTGCGCTTGCTTCCCCAGTCCACAAGCTGGGCTGGACTGATTGCACTTTTTGCTCCTCCTTCCACCTGGAGCTGGGTTGAGGTTGGGCCGACCACCAGCCTGGACCGGGCCGGCTGGACTACTACAGGTGGTGTGACTTTCTATCGCTCTCCCCTTAGTTTGTCGCACTGCGATTTCCACGGCAGCCTTGCTGAAGACACCCTTAACGTAATGGGCGCCCGGGTTGAGTGCAGAGACAGCAGTTTTTCAAAAGCGGCCTCTGATGCCTTCGATGGCGACTTCGTCACCGGCCTGTTCGAGCGCTGCGAATTTAGTGACATAGAAGGCGATGGCTTTGATGTCAGTGGAAGCAGGGAGCTAGTGGTTACTGGCCTGCGCGCTGTCAGGTTGGGTGACAAGGCGCTCTCAATCGGTGAGGGCAGCGATGTGGTAGCCAGCGATATCGTGGCCGAGTACTGCCGGTTCGGACCGGTAAGCAAAGACCGGTCGCGACTTGTCCTCAAAGGCGCCAAACTCAGCAACTGCGAGTATGGCCTGGCGGCCTATCAGAAAAAAGCCGAATACGGTCCTGCCCAACTTGAAGCCACTGGTGTCAGCTTCGAAGGCGTGAAGCAACAGGTGCTCTGCCAGCAAGGCTCTCGGCTGACTGTGAACGGTAAGCAGGCCCCCGAGCAATCGCTAGACGTGGAGACGCTCTATGTCGGTCAGTGAGGTGAAAATCGGCGGCTGGCGATATGAGCGCAAATTCGTCTGTGAGGAGCGCGCCGACCTGCGGGCCAAGCTCATTTCATGGCTCAGAACCCATCCAGCAAGGCTTTGGCGACCCTATCCACCCCGCCTTGTCAATAATCTCTACTTCGAGACTGGCGACTGGGCCAGCCTCGAAGCCAACCTGGCAGGCATATCAGACCGCGCCAAACTGCGCCTTAGATGGTATGGCGAGGGGCTAAAGCAGGTGGAGGCAGTGCTTGAGCTCAAGCAGAAACGCGCAGAGCTTGGCCGCAAGCTGTCACTTGCTCTGGCAACTCCCGTAACGCTGGCAGGCCTAAGCTGGGAGGCGCTTCGTGCTAGCCTGATGCGGCAACCTCTTGGCGAACTGCTTCCCTGGGTAGAGGCTTATCCGCTGCCCGCCCTCGTAAATCAATATCTGCGTGACTACTATGTAACTGGAGATGGCCTGGTCCGGATTACCCTCGACAGCAAGCTTGCGACCTGGGACCAAACTCGAAACTCCAGTTTTGCGCTTGGCCAGCCTGAACCAAGAGCAGGGGCACTGGTGGTCGAAGCCAAAGCCAACCTGGGCCAGGAAGCAGCCCTCGAAGCCGCGCTTGTCAGCTGCCCACTTACTTCGAGTGCTCACTCCAAATACGCAACTGGCGCCTTCATAAGAGGCCACCGGCTTTAATCGGGCGAAGTTGGATTTCAGACTGACGAGGCTAGTTGTTAATTCGGCAAATCAGGTTTAAACTTGTTACAGCGCCTAACGCAGGTGCTTTTAGCAGTTCAGCACACGCCACCTTTGGGGGGGTCGTTATGCGCCTGCTTACACTTCTGCTTCTGCTAATACTCGGCGTTCCAACTCTTGCTGCCCAAAGCACTGTCCTGGAGCCGGTGTCTCCGGTCGACCTCCGCGCTTCGTATTCCACCAGTTCTCTTGCAGTGCCAGAGGTATGGGCTGACGACGCGGGCCACGTTGTCGCGGCCTTTCCAGCCAAGCCTGTGAGCGCGAGCAACACTTCACCGTCCACCCCTTATGTGGCGTGCAAGTCAGGTTCAAGCTGGGAAGTCACCGAGCTCGAGTTGCCTGATGTGCACAGCATCGGATCCACCGCCCGACTGCAACTGGTGGGCAAGTGGGGAGACCTCTACTGCTTCGTAAAGTGGGGAAAGAAAGAGTACTACTACTACACCAGCACCAACGGGACCAGCTGGTCAGGCCCCAAGGTAGCAGCTACCCTTTACTCCTCCTCTGACCCTGGCACTGCAAGAGCCGGCTACGTCCAGGACACGCCCTTCTTCTGCTGCAACCAGCAGGGGGGAGCGAATACCAAAGGGCAATGGTTCTTCTGGAAGCAGGGCAGCAGTTTCCAGGGTGTGCGAATCGCCCAGCGATTTGTGGGTAGCAACTATACCTTGATCGATTCGGCCGTGGACGACCGAGGAAGAATCTATTACGTTTTTGTGGACGGTAGCAGCCGCGCGACGATTCTATCGGCGCCCAGTCTCGAAGCCGCCAAGCAAACAACCAGTTGGAAAGTGTTGCCCTCCGATATCAACGCGATGGCCAGGGACATCTGGAGTACCCCCCACCAGGGCCTCGCGCTGGACCCGGCTTCGCAGTGCCTTTGGCTGCTAAGTGGCAGCCACGCAGGCGAGATGCAGCTTACTCGCTTGCCCTTCGGCGCCACTACCAAGGGCGCCTCAACCAGCTACACACTGGGCTTGCCTGAGGGCGGCACAGGCTTCGACTACCATGGGTTCGTAACCAATGACCGAGGCGCGATCGGTCTGCTGCGCTCCTGGAGCATCAGGCAGGACGATGTCTTGCGCCCGCACTTGACCCTCTACCCAATAAGCGGCTCAGGAGTTGGAACGCCCCTCAACCTGGTACGCGGGGGCAGCGACACGGAGTCTGTCACCTTCAGGAGTAGCTTCGGCGGAGTTTGCGGCGGTGTGACGCCAAACGGCATGGCGTGGATGGGTGCTATCTCCGAGAAGCTGGGAGAGGAGCCGGCAGGACGCAGGCGGCTGTTCCTCTCCAAGGTCACCGGCTGGGCGACCAACAAACAGTCTCCGGTTACGACAGCCTTCGGCTTCGGTGACGCCCAGCAACCAGATGACGCGCGTCCGCCCGACACGGGCCCCTCCGATGATACTACGCCCCCCGACCCGGTCGAGCCGGGAGTCAGCGGTGGGGATGAGGGCACTCCCGAAGTTGGCACCAAGCCAGATTTTGAGATAAGTATCAGGTTGGGCTCTGCTCGAGATGTCGAAACAGAGGAACTCCAATTCAACTCCCTCGTGCGTAACGTCTACGTGCGAGTCACCAACAAGGGGGCGCAGTATTTCGGCGATCTGCCGCTCAAGGTGTTTATTGGCGGTACGACAGCCAAATTTACCTTCCCAGACCCAAGCGGTCACACGATGCCCCTGCTCAAGACAGGCCAGTCGCTCTCGGTCAACCTGCTGGACATCAGATTCACTCCCGATGGGACTGCAATGGAGGAGCCACCCGCTGTCATCGACTGCAACACGCCGGGCACGCATATCGTCCGCGTGCGAACGGCCCTGGGCAAGTATCAGATCAGTGCCTTTGTGGATCCCGGTAACGAAGTGCCCGAGGCAAACGAGGACAACAATAAAGACTTCCTTACCTTTGTCCTCTACGATGGCCGGGAGGACACCGACCGCATTCCCAGGACGGGAGAGAGCGGCTACCATTATGGCGCTAACGATGTAGCTATCTACGATGCTCGCATACTGCCCAACTGCAGCTTCTCTCGGTTCGGTCTCAGGCAGAAGCCGACCACTTTGGCGCTTGTTGTGACCAACCCGCGCGCGGCTCGCTGGATGAAACAGGTCGAAGTGGTCGCCAAACTTGATGGCCAGGTGCTAGACACCAAAACCCTTCCGCTTGTGCCCGATCAGCCGGCGCTTTCAATCGCGGAGCTGCCCTGGAGTGACCTGTCTGGGCCGCCAGGGGAGAAGACCATCAGGGGCGAGCCAGTACTTTTCCCCCTCGATCTGACGACTGTCGCCCTCGGCCAGCACACGCTGGAGATACTCGTAGACCCCGAGGGCAAGCTGGTGGACCTTGCCCCCGACAACAACAAGGTGACCCTCCGCTTCAATGTGCGCCCGCCCGGTGGCACGCTCACCGTGAAGTGCCAGGACAGTGGCAACAAGCAAGCTATCTCGGGCGCCACTGTGAGGCTCGAAAACCTCTGGTATATGAAGACCGACTCGACCGGCACGGCCACGGTGGAGGATTTCCCCCCCGCGAATTACAACGACCAGACGATGTCGGCTGAGAAACTGGAGCCGACTCGGCCTTATGCGCGCAAGTACGCCGAACCCTTCAGCGTGAAGAGCCAGCAGACTACAAACGTCACGCTAGAGCTGGATGGGCCGGTAGACATCGTGGGCTCAATTACCGGACCTGACGGACAGAAGCCAGTCTGGGGCGCTTCAGTTGGCTTCACAGGGGAATACGCCAAAGCCAGTTATAATCGGGAGACCGGCCAGTACAAAATTACCTTCGCCGAGCCGGGGGCCAATTCTATAAAGGTGCAGGCTTATGGCTACCTCGACAAGACGGTCCAGGGCACTTACATCGCCGATGCTGACGGCCAGGCGCAGCAGGATATCCAGCTGCAAGAGGCGCCTAAAGGCAACGTCCAGGGGCAGGTTATCAGCTATACAGGCAGCCCGATGGCGGGCGTAGTCGTTTCTCTGGGCGGCTGTCCGTTGTGGGCTGAGACCGACTCACAGGGCCACTATCAGATCAACGGGGCGATGGCTGGGCGTCCATACGGGGTCTGGGCATACAAGACCAGCCACGTGCCCGCCACCGACTATGACATCGCCAGCCTGCAAGCCAACACAACGGTGACAGTGGATATCGTGCTGCACCGAGTGACCCAGCAAACCAAGTCCATCGGCGCGGACGTGCTGACCTGGGCTATCTGTGAGTCCTACCCCGGCTTCTCGCTGGGCAGCGCCAGCAGTGACGGTTACGAGGTCAGCGCCTACTTCGGGAAGTTCAAGCCCTCCCTCGCACTGACTTATCACACCGAGCAGGGCTCCAATCTGGTGACTGTGGACAACTTCGTCCTCGGGCTGGTCGGTGACTCTTTCTGGGAGTCCAATGTCTCTTCCAACTGGAATCCCCTCGACCTGGTCAGTTCCGCTGTCGAGACAGCGAGCGATGCGGCCCTTGGATTTGTGTTCGGCGAAAAAGCTGGCAAGGTCGTCGCCCAGCTCGCCAAACTGGCAGGGCCACTCAACAGCATCTTCAACCTGGCGACGGGCGATGTCGACCCGAGTCAATTGAACGACGATAATGAGATAATCGGCACCTATACTACCCATACCGGTACCAAGCGCGAGGACAGCACCCTTATAGAACTGCCAAGCACCGAGGTGCCTATCGGGATGAGCTTCAAGGGCGGGCAGACCATCGTACGCTGCGACCGCATCGAGGTTACCGATGGCGACAAGACGAAGACCTTCAACCGCCAGTGGTACTCCGACAGTGAGTGCCTCTACGCAGTGAACGAGACCTTCAATCTGGAGAATCTGGAAGTCCGTTGCTACCTCAGGGTGCTCAATCAGAATCTCTCCCCGGGTCCGCTCTACGCCAACTCGAAGAACTGGCTGGTGTGGAAGCCTGGCAAGACGCGCTCTTTGAAGTTCGAGGCCAACAATTACCCCTTCATCCCATAGGGAAGTGAAGCGCGCAAGGTTCTCTCGCCCTATTGTTAGTTCGTAAAAACGGGGATACACTACTAGAGGCACCGGTCGCCCGCGCAATGGGCAACTCAGCCCACCTTTCTCCTGGGGGAGTCGTCATGCGTCTGCTTGCGATCCCGCTTCTGATAGTCTTCTGTGCCTGCGCCTTTGCTGCCCAAAGCACCCTCCTCGAGCCTGTCAGCACCAGTGATATGCATCCCCATACCGCTGTAGCAGGCGATCTCTGGACAGATGACGCGGGTCACGTGGTGGCTGCCTATTTCGGCAGGCCTGTACCTTCTACCAATATGACCCCATACCGGGCTTATGTAGCGGTGAAAAACGGTTCCTCCTGGAATCAGGTTGCGCTGCCTCCTATGACTGGTATCAATACTGGACCTGCGGCTCGCATCCAGCTCGTGGGGAAGTGGGGCGATCTCTACTGCTTCCTGGCCTACCAGGGCACAAAACAACTCTACTACTACACTAGCAGCAATGGCGCTTCCTGGTCAGGCCCGAAGGAGGCTGCCACCTTCTCGGGTTCTGCCCATCCCAAGACCGCCGCTGCAGGCTATTCGGGCTCGACACCCTTCTTCTGCGCGATCGAATTAGGCGTCGAAAGTGTCCGTGGAGTATGGTTCTATTACAAGAGCGGAACAAGCTTTACGAAAGTCAAAGTCAGCGATGTCGTCAGCCCCAATATGTCGCCTACAGATCTCCAGGTTGATGAGCGAGGGCGTATCTATTATGCCTGGACGCGCATATCGGGCCAGTATCGCCCCCTCGTGGCTTGCGCTCCCAGCTTCGAAGCGGCCAAGCAGAGCGCGAATTGGCTCGTATTGCCTGCGGCAGGCGCGACAACGGGCACCAAATATTGGCCCGCCTATCTGAAAGATATGAAAATCGACCCCGCTCGGCAGTGTTTATGGGGTCTTTGCAGAGGCAGCAGTGGCCCTCTGCAGCTTGCAAGGCTCCCCTTTGGAGCTTTGGATAATTCCAGCTTGCGCGCCTGGACCTTGACCGTCCCAGAGGAAGGCCAAATCACCGGCGCGGACAGCCATTCGCTGGTGGCCAATGGAAAAGGTGATGTCGGCGTCCTGCTTAGCTGGTTTCACAAGGTCGGCACTTACAACGACTATCTGGTGACCTTCTATCCGACCTCTGCCGAGGGGATGGGCCAGCCTGTCACCTTGCAGAGGGGTGGCAGCCAGACCGAGGCTAATCTCTTCACCAGCAACTGGGACTGCCACCTGTGGACGCGTCGATAATCAGGGCGTCGCCCACGTGATGGCGGTCTCTATCAAGAAGGGCGAAGTGCCCGAGGGACGCGAACGCTGCTTCTATTCGACAGTCTCAGGCTGGAGTCCAAATCTCCACGCCCCAGAGCAGACCGCCTTTGGCACGACAGGAGGAAGTGCGGACGACCAGACCGCCACCGACGACACTACCGATGACACCACCACCACTGACGACACTCCAGATGACACTGTCACTGCTGATACAGGCGGCGGGGGTGACACGACCCCCGAAGGCGGGGCCAAGCCGAATTTCAAGGTCGAACTCGCTATCGCAACCGCAATCACCGATAGCAAAGACCTGAACTTCGTTGACAACTCTATAAGGCTTGCTCTCTATGTCACCAATACGGGCGCCCAGTATTACGGCGACCTGGAAGTAAAGGCCTTCGTTGCGGGCACAACGCTCAAGTATGTCTTCCGCGATGAAAGCAGTCACCAGCAGCCTCTTTTCACGACAGGCCAGCGTAAATATGCCGACCTGGCGACTGTGGCCTTCATCACCACTGGAGAAGTGCCCCCCCAGCCTCAGGTGGTTGACTGTAATGTGGGCGGCACCCGGAGAGTCCCACTGACCCCGGCACTTGGCAAATATGTGCTCAGCGTTTTTGTGGACCCGGCCAACGCCGTGGACGAGTCCGATGAGGAGAACAACAAGGATTTCCTGAATCTGACCTTCTATGATGGTAAAAACAAAGCCGACCAGCGCCCCAAGACAGCCACAGAGCCCTTCCATTACGGATTCAACGATGTCCGGGTGATGGGGGCCAAGGTGCTTACAAATTGTCAGTTCAGCCAGTTTGGGCTGAGGCAGAAGCCAACCCAGCTTGCGGTTGTAATTGAAAATCCCTGGGGCGCTCGCTGGATGAAGCAGGTAGAAGTCCAGGCGAAGCTGGATGGGCAGTTGCTGGGCACCCAGACGATAGAACTGGTGCCTGATGCCCTTACAATGAGTTACTCGGAGATCCCCTGGAGCAACCTGGGCTCTCCAGGAGAAAAGATAATCCGCGGCGCTCCGGTGCTCTTCCCACTGGATTTGACGAGTGTCGCCCTCGGTCAACACACAATCGAGGTCCTTGTCGACCCCGAGAACAAGCTGGGCGACTTGCTAACCTCGAATAACAAGTGGACTGCCCAGTTCAAGGTGCGAGCGCCCGGTGGCACTCTCAACGTGAAAGGCCTTGATAGTGGCAGCAAAGCGCCCATACCTGGTGTTGATGTGCGGCTCGAGGGGCTCTGGTATATGAAGACCAACGCCTCAGGCATCGCCACCGTCGAGGACTTCCCAGGCGCTAACTATGGGGAGAAGACGCTCTCGGCTGAGAAGCTAACTTCGGACAAGCCTTATGCCCGGAAATTCGCGCCTCCCTTCAGTGTCAGGACTCTGGAGACCACCAACATCACCATCGAACTGGACGGGCCAGTAGATATTTATGGCTCTGTCACTGGTCCGGACGGGCAAAAGCCGACTTATGGCGCGGTTTTAGGATTCAGTGGCGAATGCGCCAAGACGAGTTACAACCAGCGAACAGGCCAGTATCAGATAACTTTTGCCGCGCCTGGGTCGAATACGGTCAGCGTGAACGCTTACGGTTATCTGGCAAAATCCGTAACTGATAATTTCCTTGCCGATGCTCAAGGCAAGCGGCGCCTGGATATCCAGTTGCAGGAAGCGCCCAAAGGCAACATCCACGGCAAGGTAACGGGAATGTCTGGCACAGCAATGGGAGGAGTCATTGTTACACTGGATGGCTCTCCCTTCTGGACCACAACCGATGCCCAGGGCAACTACCAGCTAACAGGAGTAATGGCAGGTCAAGGGTATGGGATTACCCCCTATGAGAAGGGCTATGTGCCAGCCACGAATTATGTGTTGCCCAGCCTGATTGCGAACACGACGGTGACGATGGATGTCGTGATGCACAAGGTAACCCAGCAGCTCAAATCTATTGGCGCCGACGTACTCACCTGGGCTATCTGTGAGTCGTATCCTGGTTTCGAGCTGGGTAGCGCCAGCAGTGATGGCTTCGAGGTCAAGGCTTATTATGGGCGGTTCAAGCCCTCTCTTGCCCTGACCAGTCACACTGAGGAGGGCACCAACCTGGTCACCCTGGACAATTTCGTCCTGGGTGTATTGGGCAATTCCTTCTGGGAATCCAATGTCTCCTCTACCTGGAATCCCCTCGATCTGGTGAGTTCGGCAGTCGAGACGGCAACCGACACAGCTCTTGGATTGATTTTTGGCGAGGACGCGGGCGAAGTTGTGGCCCAGCTTGCTGAACTCGTCGATCCGCTCAACAGTGTCATCAACCTCGCGACAGGCGATATCGATCCAAGCCAGCTCCACGGAGATGACGAGATAATCGGCACCTATACCTCTCACACTGGCGACAAGGTCGAGGACACGACTTTGATTGAGTTGCCAAGCACCGAAGTAGACATCGGGATGAGCTTCGCAGGCGGGCAGACCATCGTCCGGGTAGATCGCATTGAGGTTACCGACGGCAACAAGACAAAGACCCTCAACCGTCAATGGTATTCGGACCAGGAGTGCGCCTACTGGATAGGTGACACCTTCGATATGGATAATCTGGAGATCATCTGCTATATGCAGGTGCTGAATCAGGATCTCTCGCCTGGCCCGCTCTACGCCAACTCGAAGAACAGGCTCATCTGGAAGCCCTACAAGACCCACTGGCTGAGGTTCGAAGCTTTTCCATATCCCTTTATCCCATAGGGAAAAGAGCTGCGCAGGCGAATCTCTCTCTGGTACTCATCCAGGGAGGGAGCAGGATGACAGCAATAGAGTTCAGCGCGCTCATCGAGGCGCATTTCGGCGGGTTGTCAGGGGAAGAAGGCCTGCAATATGGTGATCCCGAGCAGCGGGTCACCGGCCTGGCGGCGGCGTGGTTCCCCACAGTTGCGGCTTTCCGCACAGCGGCCGAGGTCGGCGCCAGTCTGCTGCTTGTCCACGAAGAGCTTTTCTGCCCTTATGAGTTTCTTCCCCGGCCCGAAAACTGGCAGGACTGGGGCGTCAACCGCGCCCGCCGGGCCGCGCTGGACGAGTGCGGGGTCGGCTGCTATCGGCTACATTACACCGCCGATGTGCACGGTATACTGGACGACTTCCGCCTTGCGCTGGGCTTCCCCGAACCGGAGATAAGAGAAGGCTTGCAGCAGCTCTGCAGGCTGCCTGAGAGGCGTTTTGCGGAGTGGATCCCCGAACTCAAGCAGCGGCTGGGCCTCGGTCACGTGCGGGTCGCCGGCCCGCTGGACAAGCCGGTCAGCCTGCTGGGCCTGGCCTGGGGCGGACTGGGGATATCTCTCAACGCCGGCTTCCTGAACCAGATGGTAGCCCTCGGCGCCGAGGGCATCATCGCCGGCGAAGTGGACGAGTATGCCCTCCGGATGCTGGAAGACCTCGGCGTACCCGTCTTCGAGGCCGGCCATTGCATCAGCGAAGAGGCCGGCTTCCGCCGCTTCGCTACCGAACTGGCCGCCGACTTGTTCCCCGCCCTGCCCTTCACCTTTATCAAGCAAGGCAGAGGGTATGAGGTGGTCTAGTCTACGTCCCCTGGGCTGGCGAGCAAGGTCATAAAAGTAACCGCGAGCGCCAGGCTGACGAACAGCACCTGGTTGAGCTGGCCTGGCTTGCTTGGTATGGTAAGCGCGCCGGTCTCGGGACTTTGCTTGAGTTCTCCAATCAGGGTGATGGCAGTCTGCTCCCAGGCCTGGAATATCAGGGCAACCTTCGCCTGGGCTGGTGATTTACGTGAGAGCCACCAAAGGCCTGCCCCATCGGCGATGACTCCAAACCGCACTAGCTCTCGCACTGGCCAGGCGGCGTGTTCGGGCGTCATCTGCCAGCGCACAAGCTTGTCGGCGTTGAAGAAGGTCGGGCAGGTCCAGACCATTGTCCAGGGCCACAACTTGCCGCCGAAGACGCCCATCATCGGCAGCAGCATCCCAAGCAGCGGCGCGTCCACCCCCTGGGCAAGAGTAGGCTTGTCCTGCATCGCTCCCTCATAGCAGAGCATCCAAAGCCCGCGAGTGGCAAGCTCAGCGAACAGGGGCAGATTCTGGCTGAACTCCGGCTCGAAGCGATGTTCCAGCTTGCTGAAACCATACCCCATCACCCCGCCCGCGACCGTGCCGAAAGTGACCTCCATCGCCTTCCACCAGTCAACCCAGTCCTCGCCAGCGGGCCCGAAGGGTTTGCTCAGTCTGCCCCAGGCCTGCACTGATTGCCCAGCAGGGAAGCCAAGCCCCCCGGCGAGCATCCCCCAGGCGCCGAGTTTGGCCGCGTCCCTGTCGCCGCGCGCAAGGAGATAAGCTTCCAGTAACAGAAGGGCAGCCCAGAAGCCGCCCCAGGACTCCGGCCGCGGTACGGGATCGGTCCGTTTGGAGAAGTAGATTGCAGGCAGTTTGTCTGGCGGTTTGTGCGGCCGGTTCAGCTGTTCAAGCCCGACCTGATAGGCGCCGAACATCGCCAGCAGAAGCGCGCCAACTTCGAGGGCCGAGTATTTCTTCTTGCTGGCCGCCATCCCGAGGAAAGCCCCCGCCAGGCCAATCCAGACCGCGCCCTTGATTGCCAGGCCTGCATAACCGAGAGCGCGCTGGTCCTTGTATTCTTCCTCCAAAGTCAGCCCAATCGTCTGCCCATAGGTCATCTTGCCGCCGAAAGCCATCGCCGAGGAGCCGACCGCGCCCAGCCTGAGAGCAGCTTTTCGTACCTTGGGATTATCCGAAACCACCCCTAAGGCAAGGCCAAGCAGCGCCCCAGGGGCCATCGCGCCTCGCTGGTGACCGAACACCCCTCTGATGCCCCAGCCCAGTCCCATCGCGGCGGCGGGCAGAGCGACCTTAACCCATTTGGGCACTGCCATAACTCTCACTCCCCAGGTGGCGCTTCATCCCAGGCATCGAAGTTGTCCACGACGTTCTGCTCCAGCACAACCTGCCCTTTGGACTCGTTCAGCAGGCTCTCCCCATACCGGAACCTGTTGCCAGTGATGACGGCGCTCTGGACGCGCTCTGTCAGGTGGATCTGATACTTCTGATGGTCTCCGATGAAGTAAGGGGTCCGATTATGCACGCCAAACTCGCAGCCGATTACCGACACCGACGGGCAGTCGGCCAGCAATGCGGGGGAGAGATCGCCCTGGGTGTCCCAAAATTCGAAGGTGCAATCCATAAAGCTGATGCGGCCCATCCCATGAGCGCGGAAGAGCGAGCTTGTGCCAGGCATCGGCGAGAACCAGCACTGCGAAAACTTTATTGGCCCCTGGTTGGTCGGTTCGATGTCGATCCCCCAGCCCTTGAACACGCACTGGCTGGCCGTGATGCCGCTGGAGTTTTCGACGACCATATTGTATTCGGACTCGTCTATCCCGCAACGGGTCAGCGCGATGTAGTTGGGCGGGCCGGTGCGTTTCTCGTTGCCGCCCTTGCCCTCGAGGAACCTGAAACCCACATGCACTCCCAGGGCAAAGCAGTTCTCAAACCACACCCAGTCAGCCTTTCCGATTATGAAGGCCTCACAGTTGGCCATTTTCCACAGGTCCAGTTCTCCGTGGTAGGGGAAGAAGAAAGTGACATACTGCACGTTGCGCACGCGTCCGACATCCACCGAGCCGTCGATGTAGATGCCCCGGCGCAAGGCGCTGCCGTAGATTCCATCTATGAAGAACCTGCCGCAGGGGTAAGTGCCGAAATCTATCATCTGCCAGGACCGCACGATGAGACAGTTGACCACCTGGCAGTCAGGCCCGCGCCCCTGAATCGTCCACGGATAGGCGAAGGGCGGCACGGTCGCGACGACCTGCTCGGGATAAGTAATAACGAGACCGCTGATGCAGCCGCCTCCCTCCAGCGTGATAAAGGGAGGGCCATCCTCGACCCCTTTGCCCTCGGTCGGAAGCAGCACAGAGCCGGTCTCGCGCCCAGGCGGAGCGTTCCAGGTACCGCGCAAGGTCACCCCCTGGGGGACGGTGACATGGCCACGGAAGAGATAATGACCACCAGGCACATAGACCTCGCTGCCCTTCTCTCTGGCCGCATCAAGTGCCGCCTGGAAAGCGGCGGTGTTGTCGGTAGCCTCAGCAGTGCCGTAATTGGCGATGGCTCCGAAGTCAAGGACGTTCAGCCTTGTTGGCGCCTCCTGCGCAAAAGCGGAAGCTCCCAGGCACACCATAACGAGTAAAACGAGGAAATAACGCACACCCTCACCCCTCCAACTGACCAGCTACATAACACTTAGCCAGCGGAGAGGAGAGTCCTGCGAGGGAGAAGGAACCCTTTGTACGCGCCCGGCTTAGCAACTAGGCTTTTACGACTGGGCCTTCGACCTTTGAGAAGCATTGCAGGTATAACCCAAAGGCTGGCGAAGCCAGCATAACACTCTACGGATTTCAGGCTTATCTGGTCAGGCGCCCCGCCTGGAGCTAGAACGAAGACCGTCTTCCTTTGGTCCTGCTTGTTAATCGGACTACACCTGGAGGTCGTAAAATGACTGCCCAAAGGGTCCATTTCACGCTCAGTTTTATCTTCTGCCTGAGCTGTCTGCTTGGTTTCCTCGTGCCGACTTCAGCGGCAACCAAGATCGGCGTGTTCCCCTTGCGCACCGCTGCGGGCCTGGAGAGCGAGCTGGCTACTGATCTGGTGCTCACCAGTCTGACGGATGGACTTTTGCGAAATCTGCAGGAAGCGGGGCTTG
Source organism: uncultured Armatimonadia bacterium (assembly GCA_963749155.1). Classification (GTDB taxonomy): domain Bacteria; phylum Armatimonadota; class Zipacnadia; order CAVVLO01; family CAVVLO01; genus CAVVLO01. The sequence goes on from CAVVLO010000001.1 coordinate 115,742, forward strand.
GAGAGATAGTCCTGCTGCCCTGGCCAGAGGCTTTGGTTGCGGGGGATCTGCCCACCTTTGAAACCCTGGTTGGCCGCGGCAAAGTGGCTGGTTGTAACGGCGTACTGGCGCTGCAGGTCACCGCCTTGAGCTTCTCCATGAAAGAGATAAAGCTTCCTCTGGTTGGCACTGTCAAAAGCGCAGAAGCCAAGGTCAAGCTTCTAGGCGGCCTGGTAGATGTGAGTTCCGCCCTGGCTGTCGGACCTGTGGACGTGACGGGACAGAACAGCTCTAAAAACTATAAGGGCCCAGCGCCTGCCGCTTTGGCTCAAGATCCGGAGAAACTGGCGGATTCCCCTCTTGGCAAGGCTAGCGAAGAGGTACTGAGCCAGGTCGTGGCCGCGGTGAAGACAGGGGTTCCGCAGTTATCCACTCAGGCGGTCGCTTTGCCCCAGCGGGCAAGCAGCCCCCAGGGGGCAGGCTTCAGCCAGGACAGTTATTCCATGGAAATAACGATGGGCTATGACCAGCGCAGCACGGTGGCAGTAGTCAACCGGGGTGCTGTGGCCGAGACTTTCCTGATCAAACCGCTGGAGCAGGCAACCGGGCTTATGGTCGGCCTGGTGGGCCAGGGTTCTGTTGATGGGCCTTTCACACTGGCGCCTGGTCAATGGAAGTACACCAGGCTTGAAGTGCATTGCTTCGAACAACCAGAAGCCCAGATTATACCGGTGCGCCTGGGCCTTTATAGCGCTGCCGCCGGAGCGGCGCCTAACCAGGCAGGTCCCCCCCAGGATGAGGCGGTTGTGAACCTGACCCTGGCTGACGATGACCAACCCTCCTCGACGAAGTTGCTGGTAGTAGGACAAGATCCTGTGACACTGGTCTACACCTGCTCGATTGTAAACTCGGGCAGCGAGCCAGCAAGTCTGGGGCTTTCGGTGGCGCCGGAGCAAGAACGGCTCTTTACTACCGTGCCGGCGCTAGGCGAGATGTTCGTTGTGCCGCCTCAGAGCTCTCTCACCTTCCATGTGTTCCCCCACTTCCCAGAGGGCATAAGGCAAATGGACGTTGCCCTGGGCTTCCCCCAGCAGCAAGGTTGGGTGGCTGCGGGATTGCATGCTACCGGCGGCGCAGATACTCTCAGACTGCATTTCGAAGTGCCGGCAGGTAAATATATCTACACGGCCCTGTCGACCACCTCCCAGGATTTTGGTGGGGCCGGAAGTGGCTGCACCAACCAGGGAACGCTCACCCTGGCTGGTAATAGCAACAAGGGTTCAAACTCCCAAAAAGGGGATAATAAAACCAAAAAGAAGGATTCCACCTGGCAAGACTGGGTGAAAGACCACCTCGGCCTTGATATGTCCACCTGGGGCGAGGATGACACAACTACCACTACTACTACCACCACCAGGCCCAAGGGTAAAGATGGCTGTCCCCCTGGTTGGAGCAAGAACGAGGATAGTGGTAAATGTCAGCCTCCCAGTTTTGGTTCTCCTGGGAATAGCAGTCTGCGCGGCGCCATCGTCAGGCCAGCAGTGAGCGCGCGCCTGCCCGGCCTCGACAGCGACACCAGTACCCAGCCTGCTCTGATAATCGGCAAGCGCAAACGTGCGGCAGTTTTCCACACTCCCGCAGTCGATGACAAAGTTGGCGTATTCATTGGGATTAGTGCCGACCAACCGAACGGTACTCCCCAGTTTTTGATGCTTAATGAAGGCGGGCATACTGCCCGATGGCCGGCAGCCTGGGCGGAATACACGACCGCAAAGGCCTATGTCGTGTGGGAGGACTCTACAACTGGCGGCACCGATGTGGCTTTTCGCACCAGCACTGACAAAATGGCAAGCTGGCGTCCTGTGGTCTATCTGACCCAGCATGGCACAGGGGTTATGGACCCGGTGGTGCGCACTGCTGCCAATAACCTGGTAATGGTCGCCTGGCAGGATCTCGCGCGCTGGCGAGTCGGTCTCGCGCATCTACACCCGGACCAGCCGGGACGGCGGGGCAACCTTCGCCGCCGAAGTGCCTTTGCCTCAGGCCGAGGGCGAGCAGCAGTCCTGGCCGCAACTGGATTCTACCGCGGATGGCCACTTCGCACTGGTGTATGTCTCGAAAGCCGGTGGTCAGACCCGCATCCTGAGCAGGCTGCTGGACGCCGATGGCAAGCCAGTGGATGAGCCTGTTGCGCTCTCAAATCCTGGTATGGGCTGCGGTGAACCGAAGATTGTCTGTGATGGTGAGGGAGGGCGGCATTCGGCGTGGCGAGAGGGCGAGGGCAGTGCCAGTGAGATCTGGTTTGCCTCGAGTCCAACCTCGGGCGCGCCGTGGTCCGCGCCTCGGCAGATAACCCAGGATCAGGCCTATTCGGAATATCCGGCGATTGGTCTGGGGGGCGATGGCCTGTGGATCCGCTACCACAGCGATAGCTCCGGGGTGGCCGATATGGCCTATGTAGTGACAAGCGCGGATGGGGGCGCTACCTGGGGCGAGGCAGTAATGCTGCCTACTCACCAAAGCGCCATCGAGCGCGCCTGGGTCGAGGTCAACTTCGCCCTGCAATGGCCGGACCAGGTCTATGCGCCCCACGATACCCAGATCCTTGTAAATGGCGTCGAGGTTGGCAATATCACAGGCCGGGTGCCGCAGGGCACCTTTGTCTTCGATGTGCCGCCTGAGCTGATCATCGAAAATCCCGAAACAGGCCTGGACAGCAATGTGATAATGACGCAGCCCACCAATCTCAACGGCGCCCACTACATCAGAGCCGCCAACGCTCGTCTTGTCGTAAAGCGCCGGTCTACCCAGGTGCAAGTCGTAGCTGGCAGCCAGGCCGAGGCCGACCAACTGGCGAAAACCGCCGGGGTCGACCTCAACCATGACAAGCCTGATTTGGCGCTCGCGGCCAACTTGATGGCGCCAGTGCCGACGGAATTGAAGCCAGGCGCCACCCTGGCTCTTGCGCTTCAGGTATTCAATATCGGCGAGGCGGCAGCTACAGAGGGGAAGGTCGCCCTCTATGCAGCCGACCCGCGGATCCCATCAACCAATCTGAAAGAGGCAAAACTGGCTGAGCAAGCGGTCGGTAGTGTGGCCCCAGGGCAGGTGGTCCCCGCCAACCTGAGTTTCAAGTTCGATCCGAAGCGGGGCGGGCGCGTATGGGTAGCGGTGCAGGCGAAGGAAGCCGATTTCAATCCGACCGACAATTGCTGGATACTGAGCTTCACTCAGGGCGAGTCAGATACCCCAACTCCACTGCTGGGTACAGATGTGCCCAATGTGTTCCAGGCGCCTGGCCTGATGGGGATGGTTCAACTGCCGAACGTGCCAGCCCTGACCAACCTTGTCTCTCTGCCCAATTTCGGGAACCTGGTCAGCATCCCAGGCCTCCAGGCGCCAGACCTTGGCAGCATCGGAGACGTGCTTAACTCCCAGATTGGAGTGCCGGGAATTAATCTGCCGGACCTTGGGAATATCCTGAACCTGCCCTGAGCCTGGGCAGACACTCACTTCAATAAGAGCGCCGGCTCCAGCCAGAGCCGGCGCTTGCTGGCTGGTGTTTTACTTGCGCCCCAGCCGGCCTCCCCAAGTAATTCAACAGCAACCACCAGAAGGAAGTAACGCAACCCTCACCCCTCCAACTGACCAGCCAGGGCTAGACCCGGCCGGCGAGGAGGGGAGTCTTGCGTAGGAAGGGGCTGACTACTCGAGTTGGGGCCACCCCTTGTTGTCGCCACCGATGTGGAGCACCCCGTACAATACGGGGATGCTCAGGAAGATCGAATACGGCGAAGAATCCCAGTCCCGCGTAGAAGTTAATCACGAACGACACTACTGTCTCGGCGCAGTCGAGCCAGAAGCCCCACTTCTTCCAGTGCCAGAGGGCCAGCGCAACGACTACGTTGACGGGAAACATGCCAATCGACAGCCAAAGTGTCCAGGCCGGCAAATCGGACAGCACGTTTTTCGCGCCAAGGAGGTAGAGAGGAACCATAGCGACGCTAACGACAATCATCGTGATAAGCCAGGCGGCAAGACAGCCATGTCTTGACTTCTCTTCAGGCATGACGACCACCCCAGGCCTATACTTCGCTATACGCTCCCCCTACCCCTTCCAAAACGCTCGCATTATGCGCAGGTAGTGGTCGGCATAGGTTTCGGGGGAGAGGTGCGGGTAGAGGGCGGGCATTGCGACGATTGGGCCCTTGTAATTCGCCTTCTTCAGCGCGCGGAAGACCTCGAGCCAGGGCACTCCCTGCCTGTCCTCGGGCAGAGCAAGCGACCAGTCACGGCCTCCGAGCGTCAGCTTCGGGGAGGGATGGCCCGCCAGCCAGGGCTTGTGGTTCTGCACCGACACGCACATCACCCAGGGCAGCAGCTCCGCGAGCGCTTTGGGGGTCTCCTCGGGCGCTATTCCCGCGAAAAGCAGGTGAGAGGGCTCGAAGGCCAGGCCGAAGTTGGTGTGAGCGATGGCCTCGAGCGTGGCTTTCGCGCTCGCAGTGTCCGCAAGGAGAGTCCCCTCGTGAAGCTGGGCGAAGACTTTCACGTCCTCTGCCGCCGCGAATCGGGCAAGCGCCTTCAGCCCCGCGATATGGTCGAGGCTCGTGACGGCGGTCCGGATGCCATAAGCGCCAAGTTGATGGGCATATTTCACGGCCGTCTGGGCAAGCTCCAGCGTGGCCTCATCGACTGGCTCGGGGGCGCCGAGGAAGGCGCACTCGAGGCGATATTTCTTGAGCGCCTGGGCCACGTGGGTAACTTCGGCGGGGCTGGAGGAGGCGGAGAGATGGCCTCCCCGGAGCTCTACCCCCTCGTAGCCTAGCTCCGAAGCGACCTTGAGGAAGTGCTCCAGCGGGGCGATCTTGCCCCCGTGTTCGAACATCCGACCGGAAAGAGACAGCATCCTGCTCGCCCCCAAAGTTTGCGCTTGCCTTTCTCGATGTTATCATAACCCCTGCCGACACCGGCATTTCATAGCAACCATCGAAGCCTTTACGCAGCAGAGGACGAAGCAAAAATGGCAGACCGTGACACTAAGGCGGCTAGCGCCCGGAGGCGCAAGCCCAGGTAGTCAGCCCTCGCAACAAGCTGAACGAACTTACCAACCGTGAGTGGCTGCGCCGCACCAAGAGCGTCTGGTACTCGGGCCAGGGAGAAGGCCCCGAGGCGGCAAAAGCTGCCGAGTTGGCGCGCAAGTTCTCCCGCTGGGTAGCTGAAGAAGAAGGCTATGAGGCCGCCGATGAGCTGATGGGGCAGGCCTTCCCCAGCGTTATGGTCAGTGTTGCTCCGCCCCGCGATGCCCTCAAGGTAAAACATCCCGCGACTTTCTCGGAAGTAGATATCGCGCGCCTCATTACTTTTTTCACCAAACGCGGCCAGACCGTGCTGGATCCTTTCTGTGGGTCAGGTTCGGCGGGCGTGGCGGCTCTCGAAGAAGGGCGGCGCTTCGTGGGAGTAGAGCTGATCCCCGAATGGCACGAACTCGCTTGCGCGCGCCTCTCGGAGCAGACCGGCGGGCGCAAATCGGCGCGCTGGGCGATGCTGCTGGGTGACGCCCGGAAGCAACTTGCGGTGCTGGAGCCCGAATCGGTAGATTTCGTCGTGACCAGTCCCCCGTACTGGAACATCCTGAGGAAGCAGGGCATCAAGGCCAGGGCAGAACGCCAGGAGCGCGGTCTTGCTACCCAGTACAGCGAGGATGACCAGGACCTCGGCAACTGCGCGGATTACGGCGAGTTCCTCTCCCGCGTCGCCGACATCCTGGAGCTTTCGGCCAGAGCCCTCAAAGCGGGCCGGTATATGGCTGTGATAGTAAGTGATTTCCGCGAGAAATCGCGTTTCGTTTTGTTCCACAGCGATCTTGCAGCTTGCCTGGAGGAGCGTGAGCTACTGCTTCAGGGCGTCACCGTGCTGGTACAGGACAGCAAGGGGCTTTATCCTTACGGCGTGCCCAACGCCTTTGTGCCCAACGTGCACCACCAATATGTGCTGATACTGCGTAAACCAGCCCGGTGACGTCTTGCCGCAGCTTCCTGCCAGCGTTACACTGACTGGCAGGAGGCGACAATATGGACTGTATCTTCTGCAAGATCATAGCAGGGGAGATCCCCTCTGACCGCATCTATGAAGACGAGGTGTGCGTAGCGTTCAGGGATATCAATCCCCAGGCGCCTGTGCACGTGCTTGTCATCCCCAAAGCTCACCTCGGCAATCTGGCGTCCCTGACCGAATCCGAGGCTGAACTTACAGGCAAGTTGCTGCTTGCCTCGGCCAAAGTCGCCAGGCAGGAAGGCTTGCTGCCAGGGGGCTATCGGGTGGTCGCCAATGTCGGCCAGGATGCTGGAGAATCGGTGCCCCATCTCCACTGGCACGTGCTGGGAGGCCGCCCTCTGGCCTGGCCGCCTGGCTAGATTGATTGCCAGGAAAGGGCTTCCTTTGACCGCGGGTTGCGAGCGTCGTATAATCCGGTTAGCGGGGGCTTAAGATTGGTACGCCAGCTTGAGCCAAACTGGGTAAGATATGCCTCCCCGGCGCTAGTTTTTAGGGCAAGGACGGCGGGAAAGCTGGGCCTTTGAGTCCACGGCTTTCCCGTTTCGGCTTTTATAGGATGGAACAGACAACTCAACTCAAGCTGCCGGTCGCGAGTTCCTGGCGACTGCAAGAACTTGCAACTGGCTACCGGTATGCCCTGGAGCTCATCGCCGAGCAGGAAGGCGTGAAAATCCAGTTCGGGCGAGAGGGCTTGCTTGTCTCAGGCGACGCGCTGCGCCTTGAGACGGTCCGGCCAAGGCTGGAGGAGTTCATCAGCGCAATCGAGACCGGCAAAGAGTTTTCTCCAGCCGAGTTCGAGACCTGGCTTCGCAGGCCAAGAGAAGGGCAGGCAGAAGAGCTTGGGACAGAGCGCCTCGTTGCTGTCATTACCCACAAGGGAGAGGTTATCCGCGCCCGCACGCCTGGCCAGGAAACCTATCTTCAAGCTATCCAGAGCAAAGATATTGTCTTTGCAATAGGACCGGCGGGCACCGGCAAGACCTACCTGGCTATTGCCTGCGCGGTGGCAGCGGTCAAACGGCACGAAGTCGAAAGGCTGGTCCTGACAAGGCCCGCTGTCGAGGCCGGCGAGAAGCTCGGTTTCCTGCCTGGCGACCTGGCCGAGAAGCTGGATCCGTATCTCCGGCCCGTCTATGACGCCCTTTACGATACGCTGGGCACCGAGCGCACCGCCAAAATGAAAGAGCTGGGCCAGCTTGAAGTGGCTCCGCTGGCCTATATGCGCGGTCGGACATTGAACAACGCCTTTATCGTGCTGGACGAAGCCCAGAACACTACCCCCGCTCAGATGAAGATGTTTCTCACCCGCCTTGGACGCGGTTCGAAGGCGCTGATTACGGGCGATATTACTCAGATTGATCTGGAGAAAGGCGCCCAGTCGGGGATGCTGCACGCGATGAAATTGCTGAAGGCTGTTTCGGGGATTGGCTTCGTGCAACTGACTGGCGCCGACATCGTGCGTCACCGACTCGTCGCAGAGATTGTTGATGCCTACGCCAAAGAACAAGACGTTGAGAGCAAAGAAGAGGTTGACTACTGATGAGGCTGGCAAAACGAAGGTTCAATGCCTTACGACAGTGGATGGGCAGGCCTTCAAACAAAGTTGCGCTGCCCTTGCTAGGCATCGTCACTACCCTGGCTCTTGGGATGCTGCTATCTCTTGGCCTGGCGATAGAGCCTTATGATTACGGGGTTGGCGAAGTAGTGCCAACGACCATACTGGCGCCGAAGACTCTTTATTATGTGGATAATCAGGCCACGGAACAACTGCGAGCTGAAGTAGCCGCCAGCGAGCCGAAAGCTTACAACAACCGCCCCGAGGCTCAACAGGAAGCAGTAGAAGCAGTCCAGCAGGTGCAGCAGCAACTGGCTAACGCCAACACCGATGAGACCTTGAAGGAACTGCCTGTTGACCAGAGATTGCAGCACATTGCCCGGTCGGTGCCTGGCGAACTAGCTCCCAGGCAAGTGGCCACTTTGCTGGCACTTCCTCCTGATGAACTGAAAGAAGCCTTCTCGATTGCCCTTAAGCTGGTCGTAGACCAGATGGATAATCCAATTACCTCGGATGGTAATGGACTCAACCTGGCCCGGGAAGCTTTCCTTCAACAGCTAAAAGAGCAAGGGCTCGAAATCGAAGTGGCAGAGGCGCTCGGGGTGGCGCTGGTACAAGCCTTGAGACCCAACAGTATCCTCGACTCGCGCGAGACGGAACTGCGCCAGAGCTCTGCTGCTGCCAGCGTGGAACCAGTCAAGCGCCGCATCAACGCTGGTGACCTGATTGTACGTTCAGGGCAGGAGGTAACCTCCGCCATCCAGGATAGACTCGCTGCAGTAAACGAGGCGCTACGAACCCCTGACTACTCGCGTATGTTCGCTTATTTTCTTCTGGCGGGCGCCATTGTGGCGCTGCTTGCGGGTATCTTGTACCGCTACAACGATTTTGTATTCGATTCGCTTAGGCCGCCTTTGCTGCTGGCTTCGCTATTGGTAATCGTCATAGCCTTTATTAAATCCCAGGTTTTTAGCGGACTGGCGCCAGCCCGAGGCGCGGTTAGTCTGGAGCATCTCAACCTGCTTGCAGGGCTCCTGCTGGTCGAAGGCGCCGTAATGATGACGGCTATACTCATCAAGGGCCGCGTTGCAGTGCAGCTTGCCTGGGCACTTTCCATACTGGCAGCGGTTGCGTATGACTCCAACTTCGTCATCGGAGTCTCTTGCCTGCTAACCAGCATCTTCGGAGTCATCGTAGCAACCAATATGTCGCGCCGGATCGAGTTGCTTGCCAAGAGCTGGCTCTTTATGGGCGTCGCCAATGTAATGGCTATCCTGGTATTTGAGCAGCTTGCCAAGGGGATGATAACTCCAGGGCTGTGGAGGGTCGCTTTCATCGGAGGAGGCGCGGTTGGCCTGATGGCTTCGATGATTACCGTTGGTGGCACTCTGCTGCTGGAGAGCGCTCTGGATGCGCTTACTCCCTTCCGGCTGACCGAACTGGCCGGGGCAGATCACCCTCTGCTGCACGAACTGGCGATGAAGGCGCCCGGCACCTACCAGTCCTGCATCCGGGTCAGTACGCTGGCCCAGGCCGCAGCTGAAGCCATAGGAGTCAACTCTCAACTTGCCAAGGTAGGCGCGCTGTATCACGACATCGGCAAGTTGTCGCGACCTTATTGCTTCATCGAGAACCAGGGGGGCGGCGAGAATCCTCATGAACGGCTTTCGCCCGAGCTTTCCAAACGGATTATTATGAACCATGTCAAGCATGGCCTCGAGCTTGGCCAGAAGCAACGGTTGCCGCGCCAGGTACTGGACATAATTGGCGAAAGCCATGGCACTACTCTGATACGGTTCTTCTACGTAAAGGCCGTTCAGGAATTCGGCTCCGATCAGGTGAAAGAAAGCGATTATCGTTATCCAGGTCCCAAGCCCCACCTGAAAGAGTCGGGCCTGGTAATGCTGGCTGACAATATAGAGAGTCGCGTCACCGCAGCCGGCGGTCCAGGTCCAGCTCAGGTCGAGGAGATAATCCATAAAGCCACTGACGAGTTGATTGCTGATGGGCAATTTTCCGAGTGCGACCTTACTCTTGGCGACATCGCGGCCGCGCATACGGCTTTCAGGCGCGTGCTTCAGGGTATCTTGCATCACAGGATAGAATATCCCGAACTTGCCAGCGTGGGGCTGACGAATGGAGACAACAGTAAGTAACCGCGCCGGCGAGGCCGACTGGCCTCAGCGCCTTGCCTCGCTCGCAAATCGCTTGGGCGAGGCGCTGGCCCTGCCTGCCGATTGTGAACTCTCGGTGCTGCTGGTTGATGATACCGAGATAACTCGCGCCAATGAGCAGTATCTGGGCCATACAGGGCCGACCGATGTCATCTCCTTTCCTCAGGATGGCGAGGAATCAGGCCAACTGGACAGGGAGGAACCTTGCCTGCTCGGCGATATAATGATTTCGATAGACACGGCCAGGCGTCAGGCAGAGGAACGAGGCCACTCAACCTGGGATGAGGTGGCTTTTCTGCTCGTGCATGGCGTGCTTCACTTGTTGGGCCGACGCGATTATAATGAACACGAACGCCAGGAGATGCTTGCCGAGCAATTGACACTATCAAACCGGCTAGGCATCCAGGTCACCGGATGAATCCTGACGACGAACAACCTGGCAGTACGCAAACGGAATCCGAAGCCTCGGCTGCCCCGAACTGTCTGGGCGACCGAGACCGCAAGCATCTGGGTCGAAGCTTCGATGACGCCTTTAATGGGGTCAGCGCACTTTACCGCACCCAGCCTCATGTCCGCATCTACCTGGTTATTGGCCTCGTGGCGTTGCTTCTCTCTGCAATGCTGCATTTTGGCCCGCTGGAACTGGTATTACTGTCCTCTGCCATCCTGATACTGTTTATCGCAGAATCTCTCAACACAGCCATCGAGGCCACCGTAGACCTGGCTATCCAGGAAGAACACCCCCTGGCTAAAATTGCCAAAGATTGTGGCGCGGCGGCGGTGTTGTTTGCGGTTAGTTACGCGCTGCTGGTCGGAGTGGTATTGTTCGCCAACAAGCCGGTCTGGAAGGTGCTTTCTCGTCAGGCTTCGGCCCATTTCTTCGACGAACTCACCCGCACTGGCGTAATGGAGTTGCTGGCACTGGGCAGCGCGGTGCTGTTCATTATCATCCTCGTCGGCAAGGGCGAGGCGTGCAACGCCAATCTGTTAAAGGGAGGGGCAGTCAGCGGGCACGCGGCGCTGGCTTTCTTCTTTGCAACGGCCGTTGCGCTTGTAGCCCAGCAAGTGCTTGTGACGCTGCTTGCCTATCTGCTGGCCCTGCTTACCGCGCAAAGCCGGGTAGATGCGCGCATCCATTCGGTGCGCGAGGCGATTTTGGGCGCGCTTGCGGGCACAACTGTATGTTTTGTCGTCTTTATGCTCTGGCCCCATTAGTCTTTAGCAAGAGGAGTCGCAAGTTTCTGTCATGGATGAATTGACTGACGTTCCCTTACCTTTCGCCGCTCTCGCGATCGACGGAGTTCTACTTGCTTTTGGACTGCTGATGATCGCCTTCTTTTCTCTCTCCGAGGCAGCCCTGGTGGGCGCATCCAAAGGCGAAGTGGCTGCTCTTGCCGACCGAGGCCACAAACGCGGCAAGCTGCTGGAGGCCTTGATAGAGAATCCCGAAAGGGTCGTTACCGGGCTTATCCTCGGGCTCAACCTGGGTATGCTGCTGATGGCCAACGTGCTGGCTCATGTGGGCGAGGTGCTCAATGAAGCCGGGATACTGGCTTACGGGACCGCCAGAACCGAGCTTTATGTGTCTCTGGTAGCGGCTGGTATCATTGTGCTGTTTGGCGAGATAATCCCTAAATCCTACGCGGCCGCCCGGCCCTTGCCAGTCGCCCTCGCGACCAGCCACTATATCCGGCGAATGAATCTGGTGCTTTCTCCCATCGTGGCGGCTTTCGAGTTTATTGCCTATCCTCTCGTGCACTTGCTCGGGGGACGGCGCACCGCTGTCGAAGAGCTGTCGAGTGACGAAATCCGCGATATGGTGTCGCTGGGCGAAGAAGCGGGCGCCATCGAAGCCGACGAGCGCGAGATGATCTACGGTATCCTGGAGTTCGCCGATACAACGGTGCACGAGATAATGATCCCGCGCATCGACACGATTGCGATTGAAGCTAGCCAGCCGCTATCCGAGCTGCTTCGACTGGTGGAAGAATCAGGCCACACTCGTCTTCCTGTGTATGCCGGTAGCGTTGATGACCTGCTTGGAATCGTCCATTACCGCGATGCCGCTGAACAGCTCGAAGCTACAAGCCAGGACGCCCAGGTGCGCGGGATAGTCCGAAAGGCGCCAATTGTGCCCGAGACCAAGAAGCTGGCCGAGTTGCTGCGCGAACTCAAAGCTGCCCGTAGCCATCTGGCACTGGTCGTGAACGAGCATGGAGGCTTCGTGGGCATCGTAACCATCGAAGATATCCTCGAGGAGATAGTTGGCGAGATTGCCGATGAGCATGACTCTGAAGCCGAAAGCATACGCGCCGAACTTGATGGCACCCTTGAGGTTCGCGGCAATATGGATCTCGAGGACTTTGCCAAATTTGTGGGGATCGAACTGCCCGAGGGCGATTATGAGACCCTGGCAGGTTTCATCATAGAGCAGCTTGGGCATATCCCCCAACCAGGCGAAGGGCTTGTAGTTGGCAAGCTGGAGTTGACTATCAAGCAGGTCGCGCGCAACCGCATTGAGACACTGCAGGTGCGCGCGCTGCCAGAGGATGAGCAGGATGAGGCGAAGGGCTAGCCCTCTGGCACGATATATTCAGCCCCGAAATAAGGCTGCAACGCCTCAGGCAGGCGCACGCGGCCATCTTCGGTCTGGTTGTTCTCCAAAATCGCCGCGAAGGTGCGTCCAACCGCCAATCCCGACCCATTGAGGGTATGCACGAAGCGCGGCTTGGCGCCTGGCTCGGGCCGGTAACGGATCTCTCCGCGCCGCGCCTGATAATCGGTGCAGTTGGAACAGGAAGAAATTTCCACGAATTTGTTCTGCCCGCAAAGCCAGGCTTCAAGGTCAATCTTGCGCGAGGCCTGGAAGCCCAGATCACCCGTGCAGATGTCCAGCACCCGGTAGGGCAGCTCCAGCGCTTGCAGCACCGCCTCGGCGTCGGTGACCAGCTTGGCCAGTTCTTCATCAGAGGTCTCGGGCGTCGTGAACTTGTAAAGCTCGACCTTGTTGAACTGGTGCCTGCGAATAAGCCCCCGACTGTCCTTGCCCGCCGCGCCCGCCTCGCGCCTGAAGCAAGCGGAGAAAGCGCAATAACGCCTGGGCAGGTCAGAGGCTTCGAGGATCTCTCCCCTGTGCAGCGCGGTCAGCGCCACCTCGGCGGTCGGGATGAGGTAGAGGTCATCCTGGGTGCTGAACATATCTTCTTCGAGGTTGGGTATCTGGGCCGACACAATCATACTTTCGCGCAAAGCCAGATAGGGCGGATAGATCTCATGATAGCCATGCTTCTGGGTGTGAAGGTCCAGCATAAAGTTGTAGAGACAACGTTCGAGCCTGGCGCCCTGGCCGCGCATAAGCCAGAAGCGCGATCCCGAAAGGCGAGAGCCGCGTTCCCAGTCGATGATGCCAAGTTGCTCGGCCAGTTCCCAATGGGGCTTGGGCTCGAAGGGAAGCTGGATTGGCTCGCGCCACTGCCGGACCTCGACGCTGTCTTCTTCGGTCTGGCCGATGGGGGTAGTCTCATCGGGGAAGTTCGGAATCCACAGCAGCACTTCGTTCGCCTGGTCGTCCAGTTCGCGCAGCCGGACCTCTTTATCCTTGCACTCGGCGGCGACGGTCTGCATCCGCTCGAGCAGTTCGGAGGCGTCCTGCTGATTGCGCTTGAGCACGCCTATCTCTTTCGAGACGGAGTTGCGCTCTGTCTGCAGGTCCTGGACTTCCTGCATCAGGACAATCCGCTGGTCTTCCAGCGCTTTGAACTGGGCCAGTCGCTCGCTTACCCCTTTGCCTCGATTGATAAGTCGGGCACTGGCTTCCTCAAAATTCTCGCGCAGATACCTGGCGTCAAGCACCTGGATCACTCCAATGTCTATAACGGATATTCGTCGTCCCCGAGTCTAAGCAAAGCTTCGATAAGGCGATCAAGTTCGTCCGAATCGGGGAAGTAAATCTGGATTGCGCCGCTGCCCTGCCGCTTGATGCTGATATCTATGCGGGTACCCAGGGCGCTTTCAAGCGAGCGTTTCAGGCTCATAAGTTCGGCTGGCGGATCGGCAGGCTCGGACTGTTCGGCAGCCGGCTGACCAAGTTTTCGCGCCAGCGATTCGGTCTGACGGACATTTAGCCCTTTACGCACAACCTGCTCGGCTGCAATGAGCTGCAGCTCCAGATCATCCACCTGCAAAAGCGCGCGGGCGTGACCTTCGGTAAGCTGGCCCTGTTCCACCAGGTCGCGGATAGCCCGGGGCAGTTGCAGCAACCGTAAAGTGTTGGCGATAGTCGTCCTGGCCTTGCCGATTGCGTCAGCAAGCTCTTGCTGAGAGAATCCAAACTCATCCAGCAGCCTGCGATAGGCTTCGGCGCTCTCAACAGGGTTCAGATCTTCTCGTTGGAGATTCTCGATAAGCGCAAGTTGGGCGGTCTCAGAGTCAGAATACTGCCTGACAAGCACCGGCACGGTAGCTAGCCCGGCAGCCTCGGCGGCCTTCAGACGGCGCCAGCCTGCAACGACTTCAAAACCTTCACTGGTCTTGCGCACGATAAGCGGCTGCAGAATTCCATGCTCCCGGATGCTTGCCGAAAGCTCCGCAAGGGCCTCGGGATGGACTTGTTTACGCGGTTGATAGGGATTGGGCAGCAAGTCCTGGGTGGGCATCTCCAACTGGGCTGCCTGGCTGGACTGGGCTGGCTCTGGCGGGCTGACAGGCTGGGGCACGGCGCTGGCAGGCTCTGCCGGCGCCTGCGATTCGGTCGGTTTGCCAGCCCCCTGGCTGGGAATAAGATTGTCCAGTCCTCGCCCAAGCCCTCGCCTCATCCGCGCAACTCCTCTGTCCTGGCTCTGGCCTTGAGCCGCGCCGCCACTTCGCGAGCGAAGCGCCAGTAGGCTTCAGCTCCAGGGCACTCGGAATCATAATAAATAACAGGCTCTCCATAACTGGGAGCCTCGCCAAGTCGTACATTGCGCGGTATGACCACGTTGAAGACCAGCTCGGTGAAATGATCGCGCACCTGGTCGGCTACCTCTCCCGAAAGTCGGGTGCGCTGGTCAAACATTGTGAGCAGCACTCCAAGCAATTCGAGTTTTGGATTAAGCCGCGACTTGACCAACTCGTAGGTTTCGAGAAGCTGGCCAACTCCCTCGAGCGCGTAATATTCGCACTGGATAGGCACCAGCAGCAGGTCGGCGGCGACCAGGCTGTTCGACTGTCAGCAAACCAAGAGAGGGCGGTGTATCAATAATAATTATGTCGAAGTCGTCCTCGAGTCTTGGACAAGGGCTTCCTTCAACCGTTGTTCGCGCGCCAGTTCTCCCGCCAGCTTCACTTCTGCCCCGGCCAGGTCGATGGTCGAAGGCAGCAGGGAAAGCCGCTTGTTACGGGCAAACTTTACCAGCGCCTCACTTGGAGCGGCGCCATCCAGGAGCACCTCATAAAGGCCTGTCTCCACTTCGCGTTTGTCAAAACCGAGGCCACTGGTGGCATTGGCTTGGGGGTCACTGTCCACAAGCAATACCTTGTACTTCAACTCGGCAAGGCAAGCCGCCAGCGAGACCGCTGTAGTGGTCTTGCCGACGCCGCCTTTCTGATTTATGACAGCAAGTTTACTAGCCATTCTGGATTCTGGTCTCTCCGGGCTTCGCCAAGACTGGGCACGCAGGCAGTTTAGCACGGCCTCGGGGCAGGTTCAACACGACGGCCTGGCGCAAACCAAGAGGGAGCCCAGCTTTGGGCTCCCTCGAATAATTCTTAAACAAGCCCTGGCTTCTCAGAGTTCAGCTATCCTGAGCAGTCGTGAGCCGCCTGAGACCAGAACTTCGACTTCCTGCGGTATGACCTGTGCCACCGTAAGCGTCGTTGTGCCATAGGGGATGGTCTCCCCCGACTCGACATATATCTTTTCGGTGCCAATTTCCAAAAGCGCCGCAGCTCCATCGCCATGCATCAGTACCGTGCCCAGTAACTTGAGCGAGGGTGGCGGGGCAACCGTCTGGGTGATACCGGTGCCTGGCTTAATGCCATTACGCACCGAGCTTGTTGGCGTGCGCACAGAGACAGGGGTTCTGGGAGAACCTATTTGAGGCCACTTTCTTGGAAGGCGTCACCACGAAAATATCTTTGCGCGGGGGACCACTGAGCAACTCGGGCCCCACTGGAGGTGGGACTTGCATAGTCAAAGCAGGGGCAGGTGTACCCTTGGCAGGCCCAGGCGCGCCTGGCTTGGCCGCGGGCTTTGCAACCTCGGCAGGGTTGTCTACGACTGGCATATCTGCCGGTTTGGTCGCGACGGGCTCCGAGCCTCCCACGGGCTTGGTCGCTTTGGGCGGCTTCTTGGGCTGTGCGACAAGAATTACGACGAGGAGTATTACAAAGAGGATCAAAATCAACCCCATCCTCTTTTTCGAGTCGAGTTTCAAGGAAACCCCTCCTCTGTTGCCTGCAGGCACTAGTGCGTATCCTGGAGCGGACTGACAATATCTTGTGCTGATTCAATCATCTATTAGTATAGCACGAGTGCGCGAGTTCCTTCTTGCTAGCAGAAATCTAATCCAAACAAATTTCGGCATCCGGGTATCCAAATTCGTTACGAACCTGCAACATCACGTCGTAATTGGCCAGCGGAACGCCCCGGAAGATGCAGTTACTCGTTGCGAAAACATAGCCCCCCTGCGCCACGCCGCCATATTTGAGACAGTAGAGCGAACTCTGGCGGATTTGCTCCGGACTTCCATCCTGCACCCAGGCGCAGTTGACATTGCCAATCAGCGCCACCTGGTCGCCATAAAGTTCTTTCACAATTTTGATATCTACGCCGGCCATCGGGTCGATAGAGTGCAAGGCGTGAGGCCCTGCCTCCACCAGTTGGTCGATAATGGGCATTATGTCGCCATCGGTATGCTTAACTACATACAAACCCATATCCTTCATTGCGGTAATCTGGCGAGTCAGGTAAGGCGTGACGAACTCGCGGAACATAT
This sequence comes from uncultured Armatimonadia bacterium, assembly GCA_963749155.1. GTDB lineage: Bacteria > Armatimonadota > Zipacnadia > CAVVLO01 > CAVVLO01 > CAVVLO01. The sequence goes on from CAVVLO010000001.1 coordinate 132,478, forward strand.
TGGGGCTGAGGAAGGGCCCATCATTGAAGCAATAATCGGCGCACATAAATACAACTTCTGCGCCCGCTTCGCGCAGGGCTTTGGCATGATTGATAGCGGCTTCAGTTTGGCGTTCGGCGGCCTCGTGGACTTCCTCGGGCCGGTCGGCGATCCAGGTGACGAAATCCATCATCTGAGAGCCAGAGGGGATCGAGAAAGTGCCATCGACGAAACCGTTGAAGGCATAGGTATCGCCGGCCAGCTCGCGCAGATAACCGAAAGTTGCCTGCTGATCTTCCATCGGCAACCAGTGCGTGCCGACCAGAGTGCAGTATTTGTAGGTTTCGGCGATCTTCACGAGCAATTCGGCGTTATGCTTCAGCATATCCTGGCGCTCTGAACCGGTTTTGCCTTCCAGCAAGGCGCCATTAAGCAGAGGCTCACCAAAAGCTTCCTCGGCAAGTTGAAACTCAAGTTCGAGATGGGGCACCAGGCCCTCGGGACGCTCGCGGCGAAGCGCGGCAAAAAACTGTTCGCGGGGAGTCATTGGGCACTCTCTCCTCTTCAGATAATGGGCGCAGCGCGCCACGAGCGCATCTTAGCACGCCGAGGCCTGCGCCGCACCCGTTAAAAACATTCTCTGAGCAGAGAAAGCCATTTTGCATTGACCGAATGACGATTGCCTGTCGACCAGAGCAGAGGCTCGCGTTTGGCGACGCCTACTTTGCGATTGATTTGGGCGGTACAGGCAGCCAGGTTGCGGCTGTCGAAGTCGGGCAGGCCGGTTTCAAGCCCAAGTAATTCTTCGAGCTGGCGCCTGTCGAGAGCGCCGTACCAGGCAAGCAGGCGCAGGCAGGCGCGCTCGACAACGGTAGAGTCCTCGAGAAACTGTTCAAGCGCCTCGCGTGTCCAGGGCTCCAGCGAGCGCAGGCGCAGTTCACTGTCCACCCCGGCTCGGGCAGGATGCTGGTGTTCAGGATATGCCATTTGAAGTAGCTATCGGTAAAATCAAGACAGGGCTTTACTTCACAGGGGGAAGTTCCCCCTGTACCCCCAATCTCGCTTCGCGCCGAAGGCCAAGTATGGGAGGTGCAGGGGCGACACGCCCCCTGCGCTTTTCCGTCTTTCGTCTTACGCTTTGCTTTTTGCTTTTCCAACAAAAAGGCGGGCATCAGCCCGTCCTTGTTTTTTTCTTGGCTCCGCGCTGGTTTCGGGAGCAAAGACTCCCGAAACATCAAAGACTGAAGAGCGCGGGGGCATGTTGCCCCCACTCCCCCCAATTCGCTTCGCGCCGAAGGCCAAATATGGAGGTGCAGGAGGTACAACCTCCTGCGTTTTTCAGGCTGTTAAGCAGAAAACAGCGAGTGGGCACTTGCCACACAGGGGCGCAGGGGCTTTGCACAAGGTGCGGCCGAGTGAGATAAGATTGATGTGGAACTCAAATAGCCGCTCCGATGGCACGCTAGCCCCCAGTAGTCTCGAAATCTGGTCCGGAGTAGCCTTCTCCGGTGCCCAGCCTAGTCGCTTGGTGACTCGTTCGATATGGGTATCAACAGGCATCACAGGCTTGCCAAAGCAGAAGAGTAAAACGCAAGCGGCGGTCTTGCGACCGATACCGGGCAGGCTGAGCAGGTAGTCCAGCGCTTCTTCCAGCGGGAGAGTCTCGAGCCGCGCAAGGTCCAGGCTTCCCTCGCGCTGCTTTATTTGAGCAAGCACAGCTTTCATACGCGCAGTGCGAGTGGGAGCCAGTCCCGCAACCCGTATGCACTCTTCGATGGACTCCTCCGGCGCTGCCAGCACTTCTTCCCAGGTGGGGAAGGCTGCGCGCAAAGAGTGCCAGGCGCGGTCTCGGTTCACATCATTGGTATTTTGGGAAAGCAAAGTCAGTAGCAACTCGTCCAGGGGAAGCCGGCGAGGCAGGGGAGGGTCCGGTCGAACAACTCGGCAAGCGCCTCGAGGGCGAAAGAGAGTTGCTCCACTGGCGGAGGAGGCAGTTCGGTCTGATGCCTGTCAGGCATCGCGCGCTAGAGCTCCATCTTGGGATAGATGGCGCGCTGGCGAGTGTCAACCTGAAGGCCGGTAGAGCCAATCTGGAAGCGCCGCACGTCGCGGTTGTGCTGGCTGCCGCGCATCTTGGGCACCGCGACGCCGCTCTTGATTTGGCTGCCTACCTCGGTGTGACGCAGGGTGATGATTGTGTCCATCACGAAGGCTATCTTCGCCTCGGTGGCGCTGAGGATTTCCGTCGAATTGGGCAGGCTGTCAATCAGCAGTTGCGTGACCCCTTGGGCGCGCGCGTAGCCGGTGAAGGAGAAAATCAACTCCTTGAATTTCTGCTCGTCAGGTTCTCCCGGGCGCAATTCTTCGAGGCTGTCGATGACCAGGCGCTTGTACGGGCGCTGCTCGCAGGCCTGACGTATGCGGTGAGTCACTTCATACGGGTCAAGATTCGACCATCGGCACGTACATTATGTCGACCTGGTCTTCAGGCAGCGGATTTTCGGTCTTGATAGCCATGGCCCGGGCCTTTTCGGGGCTCTCAACAAAGGTCACCAGCAGGCCAGGCTGCTTGAGCCGCGCGCCTACTGACAAGAAGGAGATGCCCAGCAAGCTCTTGCCAGTGCCCGCGCTGCCCGCCACAAGGCAGCAAGTGCCCTGCAGAAGGCCGCCATAGAGCATCTCGTCGAGGCCTTCCACCCCAGTTTCGTAGCGTTGATCCTCGGGCAGGTCGGGTTCTTCGCCCAGCACTTTCAGCCTGTTGGGGAAGACTTCAACCCCAGTCGAGCTGATTTTCATCGAGTGCAGGCCGTAAAGGAAATCCTGGCCGCGCGCTTTTACTACCTGCAATTTACGGCCGCGAGACTGGTCGGGCAGGAAGGAGACGCGCACGCAACTGTCCACGACATATTCCTCGAAGGACAGCTCCTCGGTCGACAGGCCTTTTACCTCTTTGGTTAGCAGCGCGGTAAAGCCTGCATTGCGCAATCGGTTGGTGAGCGCGTTGAATAATTCGCGGTGGTTGGCGCTAGACTCGGCAACCCGCTCGAAGTGAGAGACGCTGTCCACAAGGATGCGCTTGGCTTCCATATCAAGGGCCATCTTGTAGATGGCGCCGGTGCTGCTGGTCATCTGCTCCTGGAAGACTTTGGGCGAGGTTGAGATGAGCCTGAGCTTGCCGCTGTCTATAAGCGATTGAAGGTCCCAGCCAAAATTGGCCGCATCGGCGATCATACGCTGCGGCATTTCTTCGAAAGTCACGATAAGCGCTGGCTCGTTGGAATCTACCACGCCGTGATAGATCATCTGGAGGCCCAGTGTTGTTTTTCCAGTACCCGGAGAGCCTTCAATCAGGACGGCATGGCCTTGGCCAAGCCCCCCAAGTAATACTTCATCAAGTCCGGGCACACCGGTTGCTACTTGCTCAGGCACGTAGAAAGTCTCTCCCTGGCGTTATCAAGTCTTTATGGTCTGGAGACTCACGAATAAGGGCTCCACAAGCCGTTCATCCAGAACCGGGTTCGCTAAACTATAGATTAAGTTATCATCGGTTCCTGCGCTCTGCAAGACACCCTTATCACAAAGTATATCTAATACAGGCCGAAGTTCAGCCACAGTTACGCCTAACCAGACAGCAAATCCTTTGGCATCGTCAAAAACCCAGGGATTTTCGGCCAAATAATCAAGTACCGAGGCGCCCAGGGTGCCACGAACTTTTTCTCTTGCCTGGTCTGCCAGCTCGCTAATCTGCATCGAGCCGTGTGCCTCCCCTGGCCTACTCCAGCGCACTACCCAGACCTAACAAGCAAGCCTCGGCGGTATCGAAGGGGGTCTCGCCAAGCTGCCACAGGTCGATAATCAAGGGCCCAGTGAAACCTGCTTCCTGGAGCGCCTGCACAGCGCCGCGCAAGGGCAAATCACCTGTGCCAGGCACAAGATGCTTGTGGATACCCATCGCCAAATCAGTAATATGGCAGTGAAAAAGATGCCCCTGAAGCTGTGAAAGACTCTCGAAGGGGTCTGTTTCGGTCAGCCAGAGATGCCCAATATCGGCATTGACGCCCAGATTGGCGTCTCCGAGTGCTTCCATCAAGGCCAGGCAGTCGGCGGCAGTCTCGATAGTAAGGCCAGGTTCAGGCTCTACGGCAAGTTTCACCTGTAATCTGGCAGCCGCCTGAGCCAACTCGTGTAGAGCCTCCCAGGTTGATTCGCGAAGCTCACTTCGGTCGCGGTCTGTATAAGAGGGCGAAGAAACAACCAGCGTGCGGCTGGGGGTGTGGGCAGCCAGGGGCAAGGCGCGCAGCAATTCATCATAAGTAAGAGAACTGCTCACATAATCGCCATGGTGTGAAACCGACCAGATCTCACACCCTTCACCTTCGAGCTGCCAGGTGCATTCGCTGGTAGCCAGGCACTCTCGCCCTGCGCCGGAATCTACGCAAAGCTCGAGGGCGCGAAATCCCATACGCCCGAGCCGGCGCTGCGTTTCTTCAATCGGCAACACGCCAAAGCCCTGGCTCCGGAACCCTGGTACCACGACTCGCTTCCCCCCCGGCAAGCTACTTGCGGCATGGTCCTTTACGGCAGACAGTTATTTGAGGCCGGTCAGCTTGAGGTACAAATCAGTAATCTTGCGGATATAGTTCGTCGTCTCGCGGTAGGGCGGCACCCCTCCGTATTTTTTTACGGCGCCAGGGCCCGCGTTATAACAGGCCAGGGCAAGTGAGAGCTGGTCCCAGGGATCGCGTCCTTCGTATTTGCGCAGATGCCCCGAAATCAGCTTGAGCGAGGCATCCAGATTCTGCTTTATATCGAAAACATTGGTTACTCCAAAGCCTTTGGCGGTGCCTGGCATAAGCTGGCCAAGTCCAGCTGCGCCGGCGGAGGAGACAACTTTAGGGTTGAAGCTGGACTCGCAGGCGATAATTGCGACCGCAAGCTGGGGCGAGAGGCCTTCTCGCGCGCAAGCCCTGAGCAGTGTGTCGGCGATATACACGGCTTCCTGATCCGACAGTCGCTTGTTGAAATATTTCGCTGCGCCGGCATAAGCCCGCACCAGGTTGTCCCAGGTTTGCTCCTCTGGCTGGACGGGAGCTGGAGCAGGAGTATAAGACGAATAGCCGGGCGCAATCTGCCAGTAATTCCAGTCGGCGCGAGGCTGGGCCATCCCGCGCGAAACCAGTTCTGCATAGCGGTCAGGATCGTAATAGACTGTTTGCTGGGGCGCGGCAGGCGCCTGGCCAGTCACAACCGGTTGAGGTTGAGGCGCGGCTTGTTCAGCATACAGGTAGACATCCTCTGCGATTGCAGCCATCAGCTTCAGCAAAGGACGATCTGAACCTTCCACAAGCAGCGCCAGTGCCCGCACCTGCTTGCCTGAACGCAGACAGCAGTCGAACTGATCGACTTCCAGCGTGAGGCTTGGCCCTTCGAGTGGTTTCAGAATGAGCAGGCCGCTGGTCCCATCGCAGGTGACGGTGCCCACAACCTGGCCCTGGGCTTCAAAGACACGCCCCTCGTAAGCGGCAGGCTCTTCGGCAACCTGGGGCCAGCCGAGCAGTTCGGCCCCTGCGGTCGCCTGGCGCAACTGGCAATACTGGGTATAGGTGCAGGAGGGGGGAGTCACTTCGGGCGTGGCAGGCGCCGCCTCCTGGCTCCAGGCCAGGCAGGACACGAACAGCAGGCTGCACAGCAGCGCCAGCGCGAGTTTACTCCTCATCGAACAACACCCTTTCGAAAGTCTCGTAAGCCTCCTGGCCCCATAAGGCGAAGGTAACCTCGAGTTCATAATTCGCATAACTGTCGAACTGCGTGACTGCTTTCACCATTATACGCGCAGCTTCTTCCAGCGGAAAGCCGCCCACTCCAGTCCCGAGCGCCGGAAAAGCCACAGTCTTGAAACCGCGCTCGCGACACCTGAGCAACGAATTTTCGGTCGCCCTGTATATCAGGTCGGCATCGGGCAACACTCCCGAGCCCATCGCTGCCGCATGGATCACATACCTGGCAGGTAAAGCATAACCCGATGTCACCACTGCTTCGCCAAGTTCGACAGGGCCCTGGCGCATCGCTTCTTCTTCAAGCTCCAGGCCGCCCCGCCGTTTGAGCGCGCCTGCCACACCTGAACCCATCCAGAGTTCATTGTTAGCCGCGTTTACTACGGCATCCAGGGCCATAAGGGAAATATCTCCCTCGACCAGTCGCACGGTCACCTTGCCCAGTTGCTTGCTTCTCACCGGCCAGGCTAGCCCCCTGCTGCCTGTCCTTGAAGCGCAGATACTCCAGGGCGACAATCAAGCCAGTACAGCCAACCATACTGCCGATACGCTCGGTGATGCGGTTGAGGTTGCGCGAGATAGTGTCAGCGTCGGTGCCGCTTGCCTTCTCGGATTGCTCCATTGCGAAAAGGGCCGGTGGCACAACCTCCATCAGGAAACGCCCGACAATCTGGTTGAAGGAGTGATCGGGCAGTGCCTGATACCTGCTGCGCAGGCTAAGCCAGGTCTCATCCCAGGTTAGTCGCGCCTGGCGGTCCTGCTCGCGTCTCTCGTGCTGGGCCTGGACTTCCTGCATCGAGCCTGCCCTGCGAGCGGCATACTCGATATAAGTGTCGAGATTGGTGTTCTCGAAAACCAGCAGTTTCAGCGGTTCACCAAATACCTGCTTGATAAAGGGCGCCAGCTCGAAGCTTGCCTGATGGGAGGAGGCATAAGCCTTAACCTCCGAGTCGCTGGTGCCAAATCCGAGTACCAGATAATCATCATCGAGACACAGGGGAGTAGCCTTCTCGAGCACCTGCCAAAGACGCGGGTGGTTGAGTTTGTCTTTTACGAGCGCCTCGAGTTGTTCCCAACGGTCCTGGACTTCAATGTCGCGTACCAAAACAGCACTCCTCCAGTCGCTTGATTGCGGACTTGCTCTTCAATATGAGGCGCCTGCCCCAAGTTGCTGCCAGAGCCAGGCCAGATCTTCGACAAGTCGAGACTCTGACTGGGCGCCTCTGTATAGCTCATAACTGTTATCGCCGCTTGCGCGCGAAGCCGCCAGCAGCAGCTTGCCTTCCTTCGCCGCCTGGCCAAGCAATTCCTCCAGTCGGCTTGCCTGCCATCTGGCTGATTTCAAAGGACCAGCGCTGGGCGACTGACTCGCCACAGTAAGCGCTGGGCCGATCAGTCCCTCGGCCGGACCAGGCAGCAAATCGGCTACCCCAGCCAGCCCCTGTCCAAGTGGAGCCGGCTCGAGGGAAAGCCCCTCGGCATCGAGCCTCAGCCGCGCCTCCGAACAAATTATCTCGGCAAGCAAAGGCTTTGCCTTCTCGAACGACAGCTTCGGCAGCAAGCCCTGGCGCAGCTCAACGAGTGGGTCCAGAGCTAGTTTCAGGCCGCTTAAAGTCCGTTTTCGCGCGACACCAAGTGCGAGTGCCGAATCCAGCCAGCCTGCCGGATCAAGCACCAACTCTAAACGAACCTGCGGTCATTGCCGCGTGCAACGCCTCGAGCCCAGCGAATCTGAGCTGCCCACCAGGCTGAATCCTGGGCTTCGGCTTCCGAGGGCCTGGGCAGCGCAACCCCCACCCAGGGAGGCCGCAGCTCGACAAGCAGAGCGAGTGAATCAGGCTCCAGGGAGACAGGCCGGAAAACCGGCACGAAAACTCCTACTCCCTTGTTCACGAGCTCGGTGAGGACACCAAGCCGCTCGATGGCCCGTTCAGGCACAAGGTCGAGTTTGACATATTCGGCCTTCTGCTCTAGCCCAAATTGTGCCAGCCAGCCCAGCCAGTCAACCGAGGCCAGTTGCCCCTGAGGCGCAACCAGCGCCAGTGAACTCTCAGCATATCCAGGCATTACTTTCTCAAACTCCCTCGCGCTGCTACTCTCCGGCAACTTGGGAGTATAGAATAGTACTTACTTCAATTCTACAACACGAACGCCAAGAGCCGGAATGTTTGACCGAGACTTCAGAAGAAAGCTTTCCCAAAAGCTTCGTGAGAGGCTTGAAGCAGGCCCTGGAACCACTCCAGAGCCTGCCTCTGGTGCTGAAGAGCCAGTGGGTGAAATTACTGTCCCAAGCGGGCTGGCCTGGGTCGCTCCCCCCGGGTTGCCCGAGCAACCGCTTTCGCTTGCCGAATTTATGGGAGGACGCGAGCTGACGCTTGATTCCGGCCGCCTGCTGGTTGTCGAAGGTTATGGCAAGCGGGTGCTGGAAGAACTGGCCCTCACCGGATTGAAGCTTGCCAGTCACGAGCTTGATCGCGCACTTGAAGGCGGGCCCCTGGTGATCTTTGACCTCGAGACTTGCGGATTTGGGGGTTGTCCGGTTTTCCTGGTCGGCCTGCTGGAGTGGGATGGCGACCGGCTGGAGCTGGTGCAGTATCTGGCAGAGGATCTGGATCAGGAAGCTGCCCTGCTCGAGGCCAGTCTCGACCGGCTTGCGAGGGCTGGAGGGCTGGTCTCGTACAACGGGCGAACTTTCGATTTGCCTTTCCTCAAAGAGCGAGCAATCTGGCATCAGCAGGCCTTCCCCTTGCTTGGTCCCCACTTCGATTTGCTGCCCATCGCGCGCAAGCGTCTGGGCAAAAGTGTGCCCAACCACAAGCTGCAGACACTCGAGACCTGCCTGCTGGCGCGTGGCAGGCAAGGTGATGTGCCGGGGGCCGAGATTGCAGATTTCTATTTTCAGTATGCCGAAACACGTGATTTGGCGGCCCTTGTGCCGATAATGGCTCATAATGCTTTCGACCTGGTTAGCCTGGCCCAAATACTGGAATTACTTGCAGGAGACTAACGCTGGCAGGGACTTGCCTCAGGATGCGGAATCCTTGCCTTCCAATTGAAAGGATGGAGGATACAAGATGAGACAACGTTTCGACCTGAGCGATTATGAATGGACCCTGACCGGCTGGCAGCCCTGGTACTGGCGTTTCCGCCAGTCAATGGAACTGGGCAACGACCTGGGCGCCAATATCGCCCCGGTAAAGGTGAAGCTGCCTTGTTCCGTGCAGCAGGCGATGTTGAACGCGGGCGTCATCGCCGACTGGAATTACGGTATCAACTCGTTCCTGTGCGAGTGGATTGAAAACCGCCACTGGGTTTATTCCCTCGAAGTGCCCGCGGACTGTATGGGCGAAGGGCAACCCGTGCTGGTCTGCGAGGGGCTCGATTATGAAGGCTATATCCGCGTAAACGGTGTCGAGATCAGCCAGTTCAAAGGCACGCACCTCCAGTGGGAGTTCGACCTTACTGGTCACCTGAAGCCCGGAGAGCGCAATTTCATCGATATCGTGTTCACCTGGCTGCCCAGATATCTGGGTCAGATAGGCTATACGTCCGAATTCAAGGACTGGAAGCCGCGTTTCAACTATATCTGGGACTGGGTGCCGCGCGTGGTAAGCGTGGGCGTCTATCAGAAAGTACATCTCGAGTGGCGCAAGGGCGATGCGATAAAGGCGCTTTCGATGTACGAGGATTATTCGACCGAGACGAAAACTGGCAGCGTAAATTTGCGCGCTGACCTCGACCTGGACAAATGCGGCACCGTGCAGGTGCTGGTCGAAGATCTCCAGGGGAAAGTGCTCGGGCAGTATTCTTTCAAGGCCGAGAAAGACTTCAAAGGCACAATCAAGGACATCAAGGTTGCGCCCTGGTGCCCCAATGGGCAGGGCGAACAACCCCTGTACAACATCCGGTTCAAGCTTATCTCTCCCCAGGGCAAAGCGCTCGATGAGCTTGTGCGCCGGGTTGGCTTCCGCCAGATAAAGTGGTTGCCCTGCGAAGGCGCGCCGAAGGATGCAGAGCCGTGGATATGCGAGGCCAATGGCACGGCTTTCTTCTTGCAGGGAGCCAACTGGGTGCCGCCGGTAGCCAATTTTGCCGACGTGACTGAAGAGCAATACACCACTTTGCTCAAGCTATACAAGGAACTCGGTTTCAACCTGCTGCGCGTGTGGGGAGGAGCCATACTTGAGAGAGAACGTTTCTACGAGCTTTGCGATGAGCTGGGCCTGCTGGTCTGGCAGGAGTTCTGCCTGTCGAGTTCGGGCATAGACAACTACGCGCCAGATGACAAGCAGTCCATCGCCGAGATGAAGGATATTGTCACCAGCTATATCGACCGCAGGCAGCATCACCCAAGCCTGCTGATGTGGTGCGGCGGCAATGAGCTGCAGACGGGAATGAACGGCGAAAAAGCAGGCCAGGGCTTGCCCCTGGACACCAAGCATCCAATGCTGAAAATGATGGCGCAAGTCTGCGCGAAGCTGGATCCTACGCGCAAATTTGTCGCGACCAGTTCGACCGGGCCGCGTTTCTTCGCGCAGCCGGAGGACTTCGGCAAGGGCCTGCACCACGATGTCCACGGCCCCTGGAATCTGATTGGCCATACCGTGGACTGGATCCGGGACGAATACTGGGCGAAGGACGACTCGCTCTTCCGCTCGGAGACCGGGATGCCCGGCGCTGCGCCGATTGAGCTAATCAAGCAGTATGGCGGCTCGCTCGCAACACCTATCTCGGAGCGCAACCCTTTCTGGAATCACACTGGTGGCTGGTGGATTGAACGCCAGGCTTTCCTGGACGAAACCGGCGCCGACGAGATGGACCTTGAAGCCTATGTAAAGTGGAGTCAGCCGCGCCAGGCCGAGGTGTTGCGCATCGCGGCAACGGCTTGCAAGAAGCGCTTCCCCGCTTGTGGGGGTTTTATGATTTGGGAAGGGCATGATTGTTATCCCTGCCCGGCCAACTGCGCGGTCATCGACTTCCACCGGCAGCCCAAACCAGCGGCACTGGCGCTGGGGAAGGTCTTCCACACGCCCCAGGAAGAACTCGGCGAACTCTGAGTCTGAGGTAACAAACCAGACCGGCCCGGCCTCCAGCAGAGGTCGGGTCGGTTGCTTTGGCGGCTCCGGGTGGCGTATATTGCCCTAAGGTGAGCGATTTGGCGAGTCACGAAGCCCCCAGGCTGCCTCCCGACCTTGAAGAGGCGCACGCTAGGTATCTCGACTTTCTCCTCGTCGAGAAAGGCGCGGCTGACCAGACAGTCCTCAGCTATTCAAGTGACCTAGACGGGTTTCTTGCTTTTGCCACCGAAAGAGGCCTCCAGCACCCTGGAGCCATCCGGGAGGACCTGTTGCTCGCTTTTCTTGGCCGGCTGCGCGAACAGGGGGCAAAGCGCGCCACCATCAGCCGGAAATTGTCGGCGCTAAGAGGCTTCTTCAGGTATCTCCTCGCCGAGAAACGCCTTTCCCACGACCCCTCGGCCCTGCTCGAGACGCCTCCTAAAGAGCGCCGGCTGCCTAAAGCTCTGGATGTGGACGAGGCCCTGCGAGTGCTTGGCGAGACCCGGAAGGACTCGCCGACGGCCTTGCGCGACAGGGCGCTGCTTTATGTGCTTTATTCCTGCGGGCTGCGCGTCTCGGAAGCAGTCGAACTGAAGCCATCCGCGGTCAATGCGAGCGAAGGCTTGCTGCGAATTATCGGCAAGGGCAACAAGGAACGGCTTGCGCCTATCGGGCAGGCGGCGCTGGAAGTGCTTCGAGAGTATCTTGAGGAGGGCCGGCCCCGGCTGGTGAGGGGCGTGATGCCCTTCCTTTTCGTAGCTGACCGGGGTGGACCGCTGGCCAGGCAACGCGCCTGGGCCCTGGTGAAGCATTACGCTACTTTGGCAGGCATCGCAAGGCCTGTTTCACCTCACACCTTCCGCCATTCTTTCGCGACCCATCTCTTGCAGGGAGGCGCCGACCTGCGCGCCATCCAGCAGATGCTCGGTCACGCGAGCCTTGCCACAACGCAAATCTACACCGCCCTCGACAACGCCGACTTGCGCGATATCTATCGCTCAGCCCATCCCAGAGCCTGATATGAAGGAGCCCCTCGATGCAGCAACTAACAACTGATGTGCTGGTTATTGGCTCCGGCGGGGCGGGACTCAGGGCCGCAATAGAAGCGCGAACCTGCGGCGCAAGCGTGCTGGTACTCGACAAGAAGAAGCCAGGGCTTGCCAGCACTACCTATTGGGCGGCTTCCGACTGGATGGCCTTCGGCGCGGCGGTTGGCCACGCTGACCCGGCTGACAGCCCCGAGCAGCATTACCTGGATATCTGCGCGAAGGGCGGCCTGGTAAGTGATCCCGAGCTTTCGCGTATCGTTGCTTACGAGGCGCCAGACCGGGTTGAAGACCTCACTCGCTGGGGGATGGACTGGGACCGGGAGCCTGATGGGCGATATCGGCAGATTCTGAGCGATGGCGCGACCTACCCGCGCGCCCTGGGCAAGGGCGCCGAGACCGGCAAGCACCTTGTCGAAGTGTTGCTTGAAAGGGCGGCCCAGCTTGGCTGCATGGTGCTGGGTGGCTGGCGGTTGGCAGATTTACTGGCAGACGAGAAAGGGGTGCTGGCGCTTTGCCTCTCGGCTAGCCAGGAAGACTGGTTGCTGGTCCGGGCGAAGGCTGCGGTGATCGCCTCGGGCGGGATGGGGGCGCTGTTTGCCGCAAATATCTTTCCGCAGGGGCTGTTCGGTGAGGCAACGATCGCAGCCCTGAGCGCGGGCGCAAAGCTTGTGAATATGGAGTTCATCCAGATTGGCCCTGGTTCGATGTGGCCGATGAAATTTGCGCTTTCGGGAGTTTTCTGGCGGCTTGCCCCCCAAATTACCAACGGCCTGGGAGAGGAGTTTCTGGGCCGGTATATGCCCGAGGGCGTCGACCTGGCCCAGGCCCTTTGGGTGAAAGGCGTCTCCTACCCCTATACTGTGCGCAATGAGAGCCAATATGTGGATCGGGCAATCTTCCACGAGCTCGCCGAGGGGCGCGGCGCCGAGCATGGAGGGGTGTTCCTCAGCCTGGCTCATAATCCGCCGGAAGTTATCGAGACCGAGGCGCGGGTGCCTTTCGAGTTTTGGTTGAAGCACGGGGTGGACCTGCGACGCGATGCGCTCGAGTTCGCGCCCTGTTGTCAGCATTTCAACGGAGGACTGCTGATAGACAGCACTGCAAGCGTTGGCGTGCCTGGACTGTATGCGGCAGGCGAGGCGGCGGGTGGGCCTCACGGGGCGGATAGACCCGGCGGCAACGCGCTTGCTGACTGTCAGGTGTTCGGGCGTATCGCGGGAAACTCGGCGGCAGACTGGGCTTCTGTGCATCCTCTGCCAGGTGAGCAGTCAGCGCTGGACTGGGCTGAAGAACGCCAGCAAGCTGTCCTGACCCGGGTTAACGAACAGAATTCAGGAGAGCAGGAAAAAGCTCAGTTGGCGAAGGAATTATGGCTACATTGCGGCCTTTATCGCGATGCGGCGGGGCTTCAATCCGTCCTTTCCAGTTGTGAGGCAACGAGGGCTAGCCTTGTTCAAAAGGGCGCGCGGTGTCCTGGTGAGGTGCTGGAACTGGGGCGTTGACCAGGCTCGGTCAGGCTGTGGCGCTGTCGGCGCTGGCCAGAGAGGAGTCGCGCGGCACCCATTATCGGGCTGACTTCCCCGTGAAGAACTTGCCCGAGTGGGAGTGCCAGCATCTCATCGGGTGGGAAGGTGGCGAGCTTGCCCTCTCGCGGCGTAAACTGGACTTGCCGCTGGAAGTTGCGGCGCTGAGGAGTGAGCTTGAGTGACCGGTATCCCTGCTGACCTGCGAGTTGAGGTCGTGGTTGTTGGCCAACTCAACACCAATTGCGTGTTGCTTGGCCTGAAGTCTTCTGCGGAAGTGCTGGTCGTGGACCCGGGCGCTGACCTGGAAAAAATCGAGGCAGTGCTCCAGAAGCACAAGCTGCGCCCTGTAGCAGTGGCGCTGACGCATGGCCATTTCGACCATTTTGGCGCGGCGAAGGCGCTGATGGCCAAGTGGGATGTGCCCTGCTATATGCACAGGGGCGATGAAGAATACGCCCAGCGCGCGCCTGCCGTCGCCCTCGAATGGATAGGCGAGCCGGTCGAGTTGCCGGACCAGATTACCTGGCTGGAGCCGGGGCCTTTTGAAGTGGCTGGACTTTTGCTAAAAGTCGCCCACACGCCTGGCCATTCACCTGGCAGTGTCAGCTTTATACTGGACGGCCTCGTACTGCCTGGCGATGTGCTCTTCTATGAGGGGGTTGGGCGCTGGGACTTCTTCGGGGGCAACTATAACGAGCTGATGAAATCCATCCAGGAAGAACTGCTCAGCCTGCCGGAGGCCACAAAAGTGATACCCGGCCACGGGCCGGCGACTTCGGTAGGGCACGAAAAACGTCATAATCCCTATCTTTGAGGCGCGCTGATGGAGTGGAGCTTCGGGCGAGAACAACTCGGGCGGCTTGAGTGCGGCGCCAGCCGCGAATGGCTGCTGACCAATGGCCTGGGCGGCTGGGCGAGTGGTACCTTCAGCGGGCTGAATACTCGGCGGTACCACGGGTTGCTCGTGGCTGCAGCCAGTCCCCCAAGCGGGCGCTGGTTGCTGGTCAACAAGCTCGAAGAAGAATTGCTGCTGCGCGGCAAGACTTTCCAACTCGGAGTCAACACCTATCGTGGCGCGCTGGAACCCTCAGGTCATCTGCTGCTTCACGAAGCCAGTTTCGACGGTACGATGCGGTTTGTCTACGCCTGCGAGGATGTGCTGCTCGAGAAGCAAATTGTAATGGTGCAGGGCGCCAACCTGACGCTGGTGCGCTACCGGCAGCTTTCAGGCCCACCCCTCCAGTTGAAGGCGCGCCTCTGGGCTAACAGCCGAGATCTCCACGGCGATACTCACGCGAGCCCGCACTTTTCCACCAAAGTCGAAGAGCGCGAGGGAGGCTGGCTGGCCCATCAGGCTTTTCCGGAGGCGCCAACTTTGCTGGCAAAGGCGACGGCTGGCGAGTTCGGCGGAGAAGCTTACTGGATTTATAACGTCCACTATCAGGAAGAAGCCGCTCGCGGCCTGCAGGCGGAAGAGGATGTCTTCTCGCCGGGCTGTTTCGAGTGGTCAAGTGCGGCCGGGACTTCGGTAATCGTGGCGCTGGCGGCGGATGAAGCGCCTGAAGGCGACCTGGACGCTCTGTTCGAGCAGGCTGTGGTGGACGCCCGACGCCCCTGGCGACAGCAGAAAGACAGGTTTCGAGACTCCACTTGCCCAGGCTCTGCTCGGGGCCAGCGAGTCCTTTAGCGTGAGGGACGAGGACAAAGGCCGCTATCTGCTGGCCGGCTATCACTGGTTTGGGCCTTGGGGCAGAGACACTTTTATTGCGCTGCCTGGCCTTACGCTCGTGACAGGGCGCTTCGAAGAGGCCAAAGCGCTGCTTTCGACCCTGGCTCGCCACGTTACAGAAGGCCTCGTGCCCAATCTGGTGGACGAGGGGGGCGGGGCGGCTTACAACACGGTAGACGCCTCACTGTGGTATATCTGGGCGGGTCAGAAGTATCTCGATTACACGGGCGATGTGGAGTTCGCCAGAACAGAACTCTGGCCTGTCCTTCAGGACATCCTGCACAGTTACGAGACAGGCACGCGTTACGGCATCCACGCCGATTCCGACGGGCTGATAACCGCAGGGGATGAGGGTACCCAGCTTACCTGGATGGACGCCAAGTACGGCGACTGGGTAGTGACTCCGCGCGCGGGCAAGGCGGTCGAGATAAATGCGCTTTGGTATAACGCCCTGCGCTTTGGAGAGAAGCTGGCCGCCCTGGCTGGCGAGTCGGGCGACCACTATGGCAGGCTGGCTTCGCGCGTCTTCGAGAGCTTCAATCAGAGCTTCTGGTACCCCGAAGGCGGGTATCTCCTGGACGTAATCGGCCCCGCTGGAGTTGATGCTTCCTTCCGGCCTAACCAGATCATCGCCGCGAGCCTGCCTTTCTCCGTCCTGGACAAGGCCAGAAGCCGACTGATGGTGGAGAAGGCCTGGCAGCGACTTTGGACAGGCCACGGATTGCGCTCCTTGGCTCCCGATGATCCGCATTATATCGGTCATTATGGGGGAGATACGGCCTCCAGAGATGGCGCTTACCACCGGGGGACGGCCTGGGGATGGCTGGCGGGGCCGTTCTTCACCGCCTTCAGGCGCGCTTTTGGCGAGGAGCCCTGGGCGCGTGAGACACTTGCAGAGCTGTTTGCCGGTTTTGAGGGGCACCTTTGGGAAGCCGGGGTCGGGTTCGTGTCTGAGATCTTCGATGGAGACGCGCCGCACCTCTCGCGTGGCTGCATCGCCCAGGCTTGGAGCGTTGCTGAGTTGCTGCGCGCCTGGTCAGAAGACTATCTGGGCAACCGGCCCGACTTCTGGGCCTAGCCAGCGTTTCCGTCCAGTGGCAGGCGGTTCAGCCGGTCCAGGCAGAGCTGCTTGCAGTCACCGCAGAAACGCACTCCGCGCCTGCATTCGTCAGCGATTTGGGCATGCTCCTCTGCGCTGTCAGCCAGGAAGAAGGCCAGCAGGCTGGAGATGCTGCATAGCCGCGTGTCGGGATTTCCGCCCAACGTGGCGTGTTCTTCCTTCGTGCGACCTCCCCCTGTCAGCGCGCGTTTCAGCTTGGTCGCGACTGCCTGGGAAGATTCATCCAGATAAATTGAAGTCGTTTCGCTCTCGGGATTCATAACATCCACATAGCTGCCGGTCGCCTGGTCAATATAAGGATGCAGGCCTGCAACTGCGCGTATGTAAAGAGCAACAGGCCTGGGCCAACCGACATCAGCGGCGTGGCGGCGGGCCATCCGGACATAGATGTCCTGATCCAGAGTCCCTATGAAAGCGGTCCGGACGCCGTCTGTCGAGGCGGGCAGCAGCAACTCCGCAGTGCGCAGCAGCGGCCGGTAGACCTCGGCGACCTGGCTCTGTAACCTGAGTCCAAAAGCGGCGTTGAGGTTGGCGAGCGACAAGTGCGCCCCGGCTTCAAGGGCAAGCGCGGCAAGCTGAGGATCATCGCGCTGGGAGATGATTTCAGCGGTTTCCAGATTTACCCCAAGCCTTGGTAAACGCGCCACAAACTCACTTTGGGCATGGGCGCGGGCTGCTTCGAGAGATACCTCGCCCGAGGCGGAAGCCTCCAGATCGCGCACGAAGAGGGTCAATTTTGCGCCAAGCGACTGCAGCCAGCCAAGGAGCGATGCCACCGCGGCATGTTGAAGCGTCATCCGGCCCTGCCCCGGCACTCCTGAGACTACCGTTACTGGTTTGCCCTCGCGCAAGGCATCGGCGACCAGAGCGAAGTCGCGCATCCCGACGATAAGGCCGCGGGTTATGTATTCGTGTGGGGCCTCGAAGAGCTGCAGCAAACGCTCATAGTTGTGGGAGAACTCGGGCAGCGAGGGCGTTATGTGGAACTCGCGCGAAAGGTTCTCCTCCCGCGCCAGCGAGGCGTAATCGGCCCGGCTGGAGATAGGGTCAATGTTGAATTCACCTGTAGCGGGGGTCGCTCTGTCAGTCTGCATCAACTGCTTGCTCTGGGCCAGTTCGGCGGCGAACCGGGTGGCGAGATTTTCTTGCGCCTCGCGCGCCTTGGCAAGCATAAACAGCACCATATCCTCGGCTACATCGGGGCTAAGACCGACCTCGGAAGCCTGCTTGCGCGCGGTCTCGCGCAGGCCTTCCTCAACGAAAGGCCGATGGATACGCTCCGAGTGCAGCAGTTTTGCCAGAGCAACGCGCTCGGCGCTGCTTATGCGGGCCGAAAACTCCTCCAGTGCGGCCTTGGTGTGTTTCCGGATGGTCGCGCGCTCCCTGGTCAGGAACTGGCGGTAATCTTCCGCATCCGGTTTGTACCGGGTGATTACCTGCGCCGGGTCGGTCCCCGCAAGCAGCTCGGTTACCGCTTCGGTCAGATTCAGAGGGGCGCCAGTCGCTTCGTTGCTCGTACTCATACCACCTTTATACGCGCAAAATTGCCTTTTCCGACCTTCAGCACGGCGCCGTCTGTGACTTCGAGCAGCGCGCTGGCATCGAGAAGCTTCTCGCCATCCAGTGAGACAGCCCCCTGCTTCACCAAACGCTTGATGTCACCGCGCGAGGCGATGCCTGGGAAGCCGGCCTTCTCGACCAAATCCAGTGGCGAGAGCTTGCCGGCAGCAATCTTCAGCTCCACCAGGTCGTCCGGCGCTTCGGCCTGTTTGCCGGCACTTGGATGCAGCAACTCGAAGTTCTCCGCCGCCTTCTCGGCCGCCGCCTCGTCCCAGAAACGCTTGACCAGCTCGGTCGCCGAGCCGGCGTTTCATCAGGCGCGGATGGAAAGTATGGTCGCTCACCGGGTTGGCCGCATACTCGGACAGGCCGGCTTCCAGCTCGTCGAGTTGCTCCAGGGTCACGCCCGTCAGCAACTTGAAGTAGAGCAGCATTACTTCATCCGGCAGGCTCATAGCCTTGCCGTACATCCGGTCGGGCTCTTCTGTAATGCCGATATAATTGCCAAGCGATTTGGACATCTTCTGCGTGCCGTCGGTGCCTGGCAGGATGGGCAATGTAAGCACGCATTGCTGAGGCTGGCCATACGCCTGCTGGATGGTGCGGCCCATCAGCATATTGAAAGTCTGGTCGGTGCCTCCAAGCTCGACATCGGCCTTCAGCGCCACCGAGTCATAGCCCTGCAGCAGGCAATACATAAACTCGTGCAGGCGGATTGGCTCTTCGGCCTTCCAGCGCTTCTCGAAGGAGTCGCGTTCGAGCATCCGGGCCACGGTCACCTGAGCGGCCAGGCGCATCATATCGGCCAGGTTCATCCCCGCCAGCCAGTCACCGTTATAGACAACCTTTGTCTTTTCTTTGTCCAGAAGCCGGAAGACCTGCTCTTCATAGGTGCGCGCATAGGCCAGCACATCCTCTGGAGACAGCTGCGGCCTGGTGTTGTCGCGCCCCGAAGGGTCGCCTATCTGCGCGGTAAAGGTGCCGACCAGAAAGTAAATTTCGTGCCCAATATCTTGAAGTTGTCGCAGCTTCTCTATCGGCACGGTGTGACCGAAATGGAGGTCTGAGGTGGTCGGATCTACCCCCAGCTTTATGCGCAGGGGCCTGCCTTCTTTGAGCTTGAGAGCCAGGGCTTCTTCCGAAGGCAGCAAATCGGCCGCGCCTCTGAGGAAGACCTTCATTTGCTTGTCGATGTCCATCATCTGCTGCTAGCTTCCTTTTTTAATAGGACGTAGCTTCAGCAAAGTCCTATCATCAGTGCCAGTTGGCGGCGAAGGTATTCTACCAGAGGCAGTCTTTGCCTCATAAGAAAACGGGAGCGGCGTTTGCCGCTCCCGTCTCATCTCTTGCCTGGCAGGAGTTTAGAACTGCACGCGGACGGGTTCGCGCGCCTCCGGTTCTTCTATCCGATAATAAGGCAAAGGTCGGGCGCTCATAAAGCTGGCTATCACACTGTTGGGGAAGACCTGTATCAGCGTGTTGAAGGTCATCACAGCCTCGTTGTAGACCTCGCGCGAGGTAGCGATTTCCTGCTCTATCTGCTGGAGTTGCTGCTGCAAATCCATAAAGTTCTGGTCTGCTTTGAGGTTGGGATACGCCTCGGCAACCGCAAAAAGGCTTCTCAAAGCGCCGGTCAGAATATTATCAGCCTGGGCGCGTTCTTCCACAGTGCCGGCATTGTCCATTGCGGCGCGCGCCTGAGTGACCCCCTCGAGGGTCTCTCGCTCATGCGCGGCGTAGCCTTTCACCGTCTCGACCAGATTGGGGATGAGGTCATAACGCACGGCGAAGCTGCACATCGATCTGTGCCCAGGACTGTTCTGCCCGATTGCGCTGGGCCACTAATCCGGTTGTAGATCCCTATCAGCGTGACGATTATCAGTGCGACGAGAACGAGTAATCCAATGGCTAGAGCAAACATCAGCCTCACTCTCCTCAGGTCGGTCTGGATAAATCCTATCACGCTGCCAGATTGGGGTCAAAATTATCGGGGCACTTTCTCTAACCCGGCTACCTCGCCAAGGGCTTCTTCGACCTCGTCGCAGCCAGTTGTGAATTCAATCTGCCTGGCAAGGGCCTCTTCAGTGGCTTCCGGATCAGCCTGGCGTAGCCTGGCAGACAGTCTGCCGAGCAACCTGGCGAGGGGCCTGGGTGAATCCTGGGCGGTTTCCATCTCGGACCTCCATATCGTGCGTGAAGGTCCGATATGCAATTGGCGTGCCAGTTTACGGGCTGCCTGTAACCTGGAACAAATCGGCGACCTGGAGCGTGACTTCGGGTCTGGAGACCTGCTTTATCGGCCAATAACCGCCTGCCTAGCGTGATTGGGATAAGGCTTGTCTCGGTTAGGAGAAACGTCTCACGCAAGCTTGCGCCTCCAAGTTGAGTTTCCAGCACTAGTGCTCTCGTGGGGGCTAGCGTCACCTGATTATCAGGCGCCACCAGCTCGAGCAGGGGCGTCTCGCCGGCGCCAGTTATGCCACCGGCCGAGATAAAAGCGAGCGCCTCCTGATACCCAAGCGCCTCATATTCGTGAGAAAGCGCGTCAAACAACGCGCCCAGAGTAGAACCAGCGGTCGCGGCGCCCGAAGCGCTGGCCAGCAGGTTGCCACACCCCTCGTAACTTGCTACCAGATCGCCCTGAGGAGGCTTTACAGTGAGAGTGCGCGCAAGTTGCAGCCGCAAGCCCCAGCGCTCGGCTTCCAGTTCGATCCGGGCTTGCTCCAGGATTGGTCCAGCCGGAGGGGTAGCTGTCGCTTCATATACTTGTTGATCGGCGTAGACGTTCAACTGGAGCGACTTCACGCCCAGGGTAGTTAATCCAGCATAGACTGTCCCGGCCAGGTCCGAAGCAGAATCGAGCGGCTCATACTGCCGCGCAGCCGAGGTTACTGCCCAGTTGCACGCTTTACCCAGCCACTCGTAGCGGGCAACTTCCAGTTCGGTAAGGTCGATTCTGATCGCGGTCAGTTTTTCTACTAGAACGGTCTTGCCCTCGCCAGGGCAATCCGTCACCACGCGTTGCCCTTCGTCAGCCTGGCAATCGTCGCTGCCAGGTCATCCTGGGCGGGCGAAGCGCGCCAGTCGTATAGTTCAACTTTATAGCGCAGTTGCTGCAACCGAGCGGCCAGCGCCTGCGGGAAGAGGGTGGGCGCCACGACATAACTGCGACTCAGCCCAACCAGGACAACGACGCCAGGCAGTGGGTCGCGAGCTGGATCCCAAAGCCCTGCCAGGGCCCAGGAGACCAGCGAGGGAGAGGCAAGTTGAAGCCAGTCGCCCTTCTCTTCGGCAAGCAACTTGCGCAGCCTGGCAGTTTTTACTTTTATGTCGGCTATTAGCTGTTCGGACGATTCGAGTTCTGTCCCAAGATCAAGCCCGAATTCCGCCGCAGAAGGCAAACCAGAGGAGGCAGGCGGCTGCGGCTCCTCACCAGGGCGGCATCCGCTACAGACGAGGCCAATCGAGAGCGCTCCGATTATCAACCAGCGTCTCAATGCCACTTGCTCACCAGCTTGGAAAGGTCGGCGAAGCTGCCCTTGAGCTGGGCGTAGAGCTGCCGATAAAGAGGATAAAGTTCGGCATAAACTTGCTGCCACTCTGGGAGCGGGGCCTCACTGCTGGCATCCTTTATCACTGTGCCGCAGGCCTCTTCCACTGTGGACCAGACGCCCGTGCCGACGCCCGCAAGCAAGGCCACTCCGAGTGAGCCCCCCTCATCCACGTTGATAAGCCTGTGGGCCTGGCCTGTGATGCTGGCCTGGATTTGCCGCCAGAGCTTGCTCCTGGCTCCGCCGCCCGAGGCGCGCACCGCCGAGACTTCAACGCCCATTCCTGAAAGAATCTCGAAGGAATCCTTCAATCCGAACGCGACCCCTTCCATCACCGAGCGGATGATATGCTCCTTGCCGTGGCGAAGGGTCAGGCCACAGAACACGCCCTCGGCGTCCGGATCGGGGTAGGGAGTGCGTTCGCCAGTCAGATAGGGAAGGAAAAGCAGGCCTTCAGAGCCGGCTGGAGCCTTGGCGGCTTGTTCCCCCATATACTCATAAGGATCGCGGCCTGTGCGGGCTGCAAGTGACTTCTCCTCGCTGCAAAGCGCATCGCGCAGCCAGCGGTAAGAACCACCTGCGGACAGCATTACGCCCATCACATGCCACTTGCCAGGCACAGCGTGGCAGAAAGTATGCACCCGCAACTCGGGATCGATGAAAGGCTCCTCCGCGAAGGCGAAAACGACCCCCGAAGTGCCAAGTGTCGAGGACACGATGCCCGGCTGGACGATGCCATTGCCCACAGCGCCTGCTGCCTGGTCACCGCCCCCGCCGACGACCGGAGTACCAGCCTTCAGCCCAAGCGCTGCTGCGCCCTCGGAGTTTACTCTTGCGCTGACTTCAGGCGATTCAAAAACCGGCGGAAGCCAGTCCATATCGAGTTCGAGTTTCGACACGACAGCTTCAGACCACTTGCGCTTCTTCACGTTGAAGAGCGCTGTGCCACTTGCGTCCGAGACCTCGGAGGCGAACTCTCCTGTTAACCGAAATCGGATATAGTCCTTGGGCAGCAGTATTTTTCGGACGCGCTCGAAGTTTTCAGGTTCGTTGTCGCGTAGCCAGACGATTTTGGGCGCGGTAAAGCCGGTCAAAACCGGATTGGAAAGCTCTTCGACGATTATATCCAGGCCTACCGTCTGGGTAATGTAATCGCATTGTTTGCCGGTGCGCTGGTCGCACCACAGCAGGGCTGGGCGGATTACCTGGCCTTGCTCATCCAGGAAGACCGAACCGTGCATCTGGCCGGAAAGCCCAATCCCTTGCACTTCCGAGCCGGCCACGCCAGCCTTGTTTAGCACCTGCCCAGTCGCCTCGATACAGGCCTTCCACCAGTCTTCGGGGTCTTGTTCGGCCCATTGGGGCCTGGGCGCATAGAGGGGATATTCACTGCTGGTCGCAGTCGCGACTATCTCGCCGCCTGTGCCCAGCAGCAGTGCTTTCACGCCGCTAGTGCCTATATCCAGTCCAAGCAGATATGCCATATTGACGCCTCCGCGCGCAGTCTAAAGAATCGAACCTAATCTTAGCAGTTGGGCAAGTCTCTCGCCGGCAGCCTGAAGCAGAACCTCGGCATCGCGCATCGCTAGCTCAAGCGTAGTCGGTCCCTGGACAAGTGGCAAGGCCGCAGCCAGTCCGAGCCGGGCAAGCGCTGTTGTATCGGCTTCGAGGCTGCCCACAATCGCCACAACAGGAATCTCCAAAAGTTTCGCTCTGGCCGCCACCCGGGCAATCGCCTTGCCATAAGCGGTTTGCGCGTCCAGCTTGCCTTCCCCCGTGATGACGAGCCTTGCGCCGGCCAGGCGCTCTTCGAAGTGAACGGTATCCAGCACCAGGTCGGCTCCAGGCTTGAGTTTTGCTCCGCAAAAAGCCACGAGCCCCGCGCCAAGTCCTCCTGCGGCGCCAGCTCCTGGCTGCTCTGCGAGATGAAGGCCCAAATCGCGCTTTATGACTTCAGCAAAACGCCTGAGACCCGTCTCGAGCCGGGCGACTTGCTCTGGAGAAGCGCCCTTCTGGGGGGCATAAACATGCGCGGCGCCGTGAGGCCCAAACAGGGGATTGGTAACATCGCAGGCAACCAGTACCTCGGTTTCGGCAAGACGCGGGTCTAGCTCTGATAAATCGAGGCTGGCAAGCTCCGAGAGAGCGGCTCCAGAGGGTTCGAGCTCGATTCCGGCTGCCGAGTAGAGCCTCGCGCCCAGCGCAACTGCCATCCCAGTGCCCGCGTCATTGGTGGCGCTGCCGCCAATCCCGAGCAGCAGCTTTCGACAGCCAAGGTTCAAGGCGTGGCGGATCAGATCGCCCGTGCCCAGAGTGGAAGTCAGTTCGGGATTGCGTTCTGCCTCGGCCAGCAAGGGTAAACCGCTTGCGGCGGCCATCTCGATTACTGCGGTATTGCCCTCTCCGAGCACGCCATAGGTCGCTTGTATCGGCCTGCCAAGTGGGTCGCGCGCTTCAGCTTCCACCAGCCGGCCGCCAGTTGCGGACACCAGTGCCTCGACCGTGCCCTCTCCGCCATCAGCGATAGGCAGCAAGTCAGGCTCCAGCTCGGGCCAACCCGCGCGCAGCCCTTCGGCTAGCGCGGCTGCGGCTCGCGGCGCGCTGCAACTACCTTTGAAAGAATCCGGAGCGATGACTACGCGCATCTTTACCTAGCCTGTGCGGAAGCCCTGGAACTCGCCGGTGGCCGGCCCCAGAGAGTGGTTTACTTTATCAACTCGCGCGAGCCTGGGCCCATGCCGTATATACTCAAGCAGCGCCCGCAAATCGTCCTCTGGCCCTTCCGCGACTACCTCGACGTTGTCATCCCAAAGATTTCGAACATAACCTGTCAGGCCAAGTTCGTGAGCCTTCCATTGGACCGAAGCCCGGAAGCCCACCCCTTGCACTCGACCAGTCACAGTGGCCTCTAGCCTGAGGAGGGGCAAAGGGTCACTGCTCCTTGGGGGCCTCTTCCGGCGGCTTAAGACGCCTGCTGGCGACATCAGCACCCAGGTAAGCGATTCTCCCGGCGACGAAAGCGCCTACGAGTGCTGCAAGCAGCCGCAGGCCAGCGGTATATAGCTCCGCTAACGGCAGCAGGTCGACCAGCCCTTTGGGAGCCTCTTTGGCCGCCCCGACAGAGGCAGCCCAGGAGCCCAGCGCAGCCGGCGCCGAGTTGAATACATCCCAGCACCAATAAAAACAAAGCAGCAGCAGGCCAAGCCCGACGAGGAAACTTGCCATCCCAAGCTTGCGCAGTAAATCCGTCACGACTCCCGCTCCACAACCTGGAAGATATAGGCCACTGGCATCCAGCGCCTTGGACTTGGGTCCTTATTCGGCACCGATGGCGAGATCCCTGCCTCAGATTCAGAAGGCTCAAGAGGGCGAGTCAGAGCAAAAGACTGGAGCCTCCTTGATGTTTGTGAGTTGTAGCAGCACCTCCTCGAAACTTGCCGCCGCGTGACGCCTGGTATAGCCGCGCGCGATGAAATCCGGGCCCTTCTGGCGCATCTCGAATCGGCGCGCAGGGTCATCGGCCAGTTCGCCAGTCGCTTGAGCAAGCTCCTCGGGGCGCTCTGGAGGCGCCGCTACGCCTGCTTCAGCTTCCCTCAGCAGGTCGGCTGTCTCCCCTTCGGCGGAGGCTACGATTGGTAAGCCCCAAGCCAGATAATCGAAAAGTTTGGAGGGCAAAACATCGCGGAAAACCGGCGCATCTTGCAATGCAATAAGTGCGATATCTGCACTCGCAAAGGCTCCGGGCATCGCAGAACGCGGCGCCTGCGGTTCGAAAATCACACGCTCCAGGCCCAGCTCTACCGCCCTGGCCTTGAGTTCTGGCAGTCGGCTGCCCGAACCCATTAAGACAAAAACGATGTCCTCTCTTGATTCAAGCAGGACTGCCGCTTCGAGCAAGGTCTCCAGTCGTTGGGCGACGCCAAAATTGCCTGCGTATAAAGCAAGGATTTTTCCATCCAGGTTATGCTTTGCTCGCAGCCAGGGGAAAGCTTCTTTCGCCTCGGCAGGGGGAAGATCGGCGCCGTTGGGCACTACTGACAGCTTGTCTGGGGCCAGTCCGCGCTCTATCAAGCGCCTGCGCTGGCCCCAGGTAGTGGTTACCAGGTGATCGGAATGGGTGTAGAGAAAACTCGCCAGACCAGCCAGGGCGCGCATCTGCCATCCTGGTCGCAGCACCTGCGTAGCTAGCGCGGATTCCGGATAGAGGTCGCCTACATAGAGGACAAATTTTGTACGCGCAAGCCGCGCCAGCAACCACCCAAGCAGCCCTGAGAACAGGGTGGGCGAGTTGGCGACGACCGCCTTGGAGCCCCGGACAAAACTCAGGGCGAACAGGCCGGACAGCAAAAAGCAGAGCTGCAAGAGCAATCTGCGAAAAGTGCCGCGAGTTGCGACCGGCGGCACCCAGGCTCGCCAGATACGCGCTCCCTCAAAGGCTTCGGTATGGAAGGCCCTGCCCGTGTATCCGGCCGGCGGTTTTCCCTCTGGGTAATTCGGCACTGGCGCGACGATGCGCACCTCATGCCCGAGCAGGACGAGTTGACGCGCAAGATCGCCCATCCGCTGAGGGCCGCCTGCTGGCTCGGGCGGAAAATACTGGCTGACCAGAGTGACTTTCACCGAAAGACCTCCAGATTACTGACTGGCTCGGGTGCGCCCAGCCTGGCGACTTCCAGTCCCACGGCAGCCGCGGAAAGTGGCGAAAGCAGGTCCTGGGTATCGAGCAACCAGGGACGAGTCATCTGGCTGGCGAGGAGTGCAAGATCCAGCGCGCGAAATTCGCTGTGGCCAACCAGAAGCACTGCTGCCTGGGCGCCATCAGCAGCCTCGGCAAGCGATGTTTGGGGTAACGCCGAGTGAGTCACGACAGGATCATAGGCGCCTACCTCACAGCCTCGCTCCATCAGCAAGGCCGCAAGCTCAAGCGAGGGCGATTCGCGACAGTCGTCAACATCTGGCTTGTAGGCCAGGCCAAGCAGGCAGACTTTCGGACGCGAGATGCCTGCGAGCTGGGCAAGCAACAATTCGGCGATTCGGTGAGGGACCGAATCGTTTACCTCGCGCGCCGCTCGGATTAGCTGGGCTTTTTCGGGAAGTGACGCGACCAGGAACCAGGGATCAATGGGCAGGCAGTGTCCGCCCACGCCAGAGCCTGGCATATGGATATTTACGCGCGGGTGATGGTTGGCCAGATCGCGGGCTTCCCAGACGTCCACGCCAAGCTGGGGAAGGAGCCAGGCCAGTTCGTTGGCGAAAGCGATGTTCACATCGCGATAGGAGTTCTCAATCAATTTGACCGCTTCGGCCGTGCGGACACTGGCAGGCAGCAGTTCGCCATCACAGATGCAAGAATAGAGCGCCGCGGCGCGCGCGCTTGCGCGAGGGGTCGTGCCGCCGATTACCCGGTCGTTTTGGCGTATCTCCTCAATCAGATTTCCTGGCAACACACGCTCGGGGCAGTAACAAAGATCAAAATCCACTCCTGGCACAAGGCCGGTTTCGCGCTGAAGGAGGGCACCGACGACCTCTTCGGTCGCGCCGACAGGGACGGTAGATTCAAGGATTACCAGACACCCTGGCCTCGCCACCTTCGACACCGCAAGGGTGGCACTCCGGACCGCCGACAGGTCGGGCGAGGGATGCCCATCGGAGGCGCAGGTAGAGGGAGTGGGCACGCAAATCATATAGGTTTCGGCCTGGGGCAAGGCCAGGCAGCCTCGCAAGTTATTCAGTCTTACGGCTTCTTTGACAAGCTCGACAAGAGGTTCTTCAACCCCTGGCAACTCGCCCGTGTTGATGCCGTGGATACGGTCTTCGTTGAGGTCACAGGCCGCAACCGGGATTCCAACTGAGGCCAGCATGGCGGCCATCGGCAGTCCAATAGTGCCACTGCCAACAACTACAACCTCAGGGGAGAAGGATTTCAACAATCCCTTGCCATCGTGCCCGGTTTCAAGAGCAGAAGTACTCAGGTAGGCCATTGTCCATCACCAGTGTAAAAGGATTCTGAGGCCTGGGCCGCCGCTTGCCCAGGCGGGCGGGAGCAGCGTTATACAGAGCCTCCAGTAGCAAACAGGCCGCTTTCTGGGCCTGGGTGTCGCGATTGAGCAAGGTTGCCATCTCGCTGCCTTGGGCAACCAGGCGCTGACGCAGAGCAGCGCTTTCAAGCAGGCGCTGAATCGCATTAGCAAGCGCGGTCGCGCTGCCTGGGGCAACCAGTAAGGCGTTCCCCCCAGCGCGAGCGACGGTCTCGACGCCGCCAATCCGGCTGGCGATGACAGGCAGGGCCTGACTCCAGGCCTCGAGGATTACTCTGGGCACGCCTTCGGGATATGTATGCGATGGCATAATCAGGATATCGGCACTTTGGTAGGTCTCCCACAGGGCCTGACCGTGACGAATATGGCCCAAAAAAGTTACCTGGCAGGCAAGGCCAAGCCGGTTTGCCTCGGCTTTAAGCTCCTCCTGGTGAGGTCCGACCCCCGCCAGGGCTAACTGGACATCCAGGCCAGAGGCCAGCAGGTGCTGCAGAGCCTCGAAAAGTATGGGCAGACCTTTTTCTCTGCGCAGTTGCCCCACATAAAGCAGGCGCGCGGGGGTGTGAAGAGGTCTGGCCTCGGGAGCCAGAAGGTCTTTTTCGCCAAAAGTGGGGATGAACAGAAGCTCTCCCTGACGCGCCCTGGCGCCATAACGACGAAGGAGAACCTCTCCCCGCGCGAATACCAGGCTGTCACGGGCAAGGAGTTGTCCCAGCTTGTCCATCAGCCTGGCGACCCAGAAAGCTGAAACACGCCGCGCGAAGCCGCCTTTAAGCAACCGCCAGGAGCGTGAGACATCACTTGCAAAATCTACGGCGATTGGTTTTCCAAGCAACCTGGCGGCCAGCCAGAAGAAGAAGGTATGCCCTCCCGGAAAGCGGAGCCAGACCAGATCGACTTTTCGGACTTCTCGCAAGGCAATCCAGCAGAGAGTGAGCCACCTTAGGGGCAGCTTGCTGATGAGCGACCGGGTATCAAGATCAGCAGGCAGCGGCACAAAACGCGCAGTTGGCGTCTCAAGCGGAGTTGCCGCCTCGACCTGCGCTTCGCTGGCTTGCTCGGCGGGCGTGGCATATATCAGGCGATCGCCAGGCCTTAGCACAGAGGGCATAAACAGGGCGGCAGGCTTGGTAGTGTAAGCGCGACCTGACCGGATCAAGGATCTCTCACTGGACACATATAGCAGCTTCAACAGAGGCGCCCTCCTTGGCATAGTGCTCCGAGGCTGGATATGCACAAAGCGTGCCAGCAGAGGCTGGGGCCGGCTCCGGGCTGGTTTTTTCTTTGGCTTTGCTGGTTTCAGGCAGCAGCGAACAGGCTGATATCAGGGCCAGCATTGTCCAGAAGGCAGGGGTGTCGTAAGCGTAGATAAAACAATGGCGCACGACGAGAGCGCAGCCTACCGCGCCAAAGCCCTCGGCGACCCAGGGAATTTGCAATCTGGGCGCCTTCAGAATCAGTTTGATGCTCCGAACCAGCACCAACGCCATCAGGCTACAGAAAGCCGCCAGTCCGAAAATCCCCTGTTCGGCGGCAATCTGGGCATAGTCATCGTGAGAGGAACGATACCCGAGGCCAGTTGGATCTATCAGTTCTATCTGACCGACCCCCAGGCCAGTCAGAGGCGCCTCGGCAAAGGCGGCAAAGGCTGCTTCGGTCAGGGTTGCTCGCTGGTAAATCGAAGTCGAGACTCCTGTTTCGGTGAGGGTAACCAGAGTAGTCGCGCGTTCTGAAAGCCGCCCGAGCTGCGAGGGGAAGAGCAAAAGCAAGGGCATCACGACAAGGCCAATCAGCGCAAGGGCCTGGGCTAACTGACGTCTGTGGGAGGAGAAACCCAGCATACACAGCAGCGAGAAACCGACCGCCACCCAGGCGCCGCGAGAAAGCGTATAGAGGGTAGCAAAGGCGATTATCCCAAGCAGTGCCCCTGCCTGCCACTTGCGCGGGTAATGCAGGAAGAAAGCCAGCGCAAGAGGCAGCGCGAGCGTGACAAAATATCCTGCGCGATTTTTCCCCAGGGTGGTGGCCTCGGTCAGGTAGATGCCCAGCGCGTTGTAGTGAAAATGAAGCAGGTACCAGGCTGACAGCACTCCCAGCACGAGGGCTGCACCGACCAGAAAGACTTTGGCAAAGCGCTCCAGCAAAGCTGGAGAGGTAAGCGAGCTGCTCATCACGACGAACAGAGCGACTGCCGAGATGAGTTTCCCAAGATGACTTGGCCCATAAACGGGATGTCCCCAGCAAGTGGCCAGAGTCGTGGTTGCGACAAGCAGGAGCGCGGGCAGTAGCAAAGGACGCCAACTCAAGAAAGGCTTCCTTGCCGAGAGCAGGCGCCAGATAACCAGCCCGGCTGCCAGAGAGCCCATCACCACGGGCGGATTGATACCCAGAGGGCCGGCCTCGAGGCTCAGTTCGCCAATAACCCAAAGGGGCAGTCCAATTGCCAGCAGCAGCCAGGGTTCGCGCAGGCGAAGCAGCAGAAGAGCTAGCCCAAGGCCCATAACTGACAGCAAGGCGAGTTCAGGCTTGCCAAGGCAAAGCAGACTGGCTGGGACCGCGGCGAGTATCAGGGCAAGGGAGCCAGCGACAAGCATCAGGCTTCGCCCCCCGCCGCGCTGAGCTGGGGCGCTTCGATCCTGGTTAATTCTGGCCGGGAGCGTAGCACCAGGAAGCAACCCAGGCACCACAGAGCATTGGCAGCGTTGCCGGCGGTCAGCCCCAGAGCTGCCGCTTTCATTCCAAGCGAAGGAGTAAAGACTGCGCAGACGCCCCAGTTTACAAGAAGCCCGAGCGCGCTTGCGATAACGAACAAGCCAGGCCTGCGCCGGGCCATCAGATAGTTGCCAAGCAGCTTCCAGACCGAGGCCAGCACCACTCCAGGCAGCAACCAGCCAAGCAACGGCACAGCTGGGGCAAAATCCGACCCGAAGAGTGCTGGTAAAGCCCAGGGGGCAAGAAGCCAGGCTACCGCAACGCCAAGGGTGGTAGCACCTGTAGTCAGTAGCGTGCTGCGCGCGGCCAGCCGGTCAGCCGAAGTCGTACTGGTTGCACTGGCAAGGCGCGGCAGCAGGGCAAAGACAACCGAGTCGGGCACGAATCGAAGCGACTGGGCAACTGCGAGCGCGACCGTGTAGATGCCAACGGCTTCCAGTGAGATATGCGCGCCGACGAACCACATCCCCAGGCGGTAAGAAAGGCCTTGAGCTATCAACCCAGCCTGGAGCGGAGGCCCAAGCCGAAGCAGCAGCAGCAAGTCTTTCCAACTGAAACGACCAAGTCTGAAGTCGCCACTCTGAACAAGCCGCCAGAGAGTCCATACGGCGGCTAACCAGGCGCTTGCCGCGAGCGCCAAAAGGGCATTGGCAGTCGAAGCGCGCCCGAGAAGTGCCGCCAGGCCAAACAGGGAGACAGGGCCTGCGCGAAAGAGCAGCAGGCTCCAGTTGCACTCGCCGATGCGTTCCTCGGCCCGCAGGACGGCGGAAAGCTGCGAGGCTACCAGCCAGCCACACAGCGCAGCCCAGGCAGGCAGTACCAGCGAAAGCTGTCTCGAGCCCAATAAGGCTTCAGTCAGTCCAGCCGGATTCGCCAGCAGGGCAATCAGGGAAAAAATCGCAACGAGCAGCGTCTCGAGTAGCAGTAGTGTCGTGGCGCGGCTGGGAGATATTTTTCGGGCTGATATGGCATATACAACCGCCGAGTCAAAGCCCAGGCCAAGCACCGTCACACCGAGCAGAGTTAGCGCCTGGGCATATTCATACAGGCCCTTGCCAGGCAGGTCCAAGCTGGCGCGCCACGAGCAGGCTGAGGCCTAGCGACAGCCCAAGCCCTGCCACATTGGTGACCAGCCGACTGGAGGCCTGGCGAGTAAGACTGTGAAGCTTCATCGGCGGGCCTTCTTCTGGTACAGAGCGACCAGCCAGGTTGGCTTATGGGCTTCGAGCCGGACCAGCGAATCCACTCCCTCCAGCAGCAAAGCGCGAAATCTGTCGGCGCGGTTTGCTCTGACCTCGGCGCCGCACAGGGGACAAGGCGAATCGGGGCTTGCTCCAGAGGTGGTTGTTCTGGTGCGATTGAAAAGACGCTGCCAGGGGCTTCGTGGGGAGATCCGGCTTGTCTCGATCAGGGTAAAGTCAGGATGCAGCCTCTCCAGGTCGGGCAGGTCGAAACGGCGCAGGTGCCAGTCCTTGTTATAACGGCACCCACAGGCTGAACAGGTTATCTGGCGCGCGTCGAGTAGCTCTCGACAGGGTACCGATATCAGTAAAAAACGCTGGGTAACGCGCGCAAATTCGTCCAGGGCTGCCCGATATACGGGCTCTGGCAAATGTTCGAGCACCTCGCTTGCAATTACGGCCTCCACCGAAGACGAAGCAAGTGGAAGGCTGGCCACCGAGCCTGCCAGACGATCTCCTGGAGCTGATTTTGCAGCCCTGGGCACGATGTCAAGCGATATAAGACGCAAGCCCTTGCGCTCCAGTAGCAACCTGCCCAACCGGCCCTCTCCACACCCCGCGTCAAGCGCGCTTGTGACTTCTGCGGGCAGCAACGCGCAAAGCGCCTCCAGCCGCAGTTTTTCTCTCGGCGAGAGCTCCGAATAATCCCAGGTTGTGTCCTTGTAAAGCGTCCAAGACCTGTCCACGGATTAGTCCTCCAACAGCACCAGAGCCCTGGCAGGCTGGCCGGCTGCAGCCAGCAGGGCAAGAGTGGCTTCCAGAGCGGGCAGTTGGGTGTAATTTGCGCGAGCAACAACGACTACTGCGCCAGCTTCGGCGAGTTGCTCGGGCAAGGCAGGCGAGGTCAGGCATACCGGGCAGAAAGCAAGGCCAGGAGAAGCTTTGCCCTTCTCTCCGCCCAGCAGGCCTTCAAGCTCCGGGGGCAGCATATCGGGCGAGCAGAGCAAAGTGCTGGTGACGCCTTTATGATTCCAGCCAGCCAGCAGAGCTTTTAGGGGAGCAAGGCCTTGAGCCAGACTGGTCTTCAGGGCGGGAAGTTCGGGAAAAGCGCGCGCCAGATCTTCAGGACATCTGATAACGCGATCCAGTTGGTCAACCAGCAGCGTAAGGCTTAAGGCCAGTATGGCTCCAAGAAACACTCCAAGCGCGACCAGCAGCAAGGGGCGAGGGAAAACGGGCCTTTCCAAAGCCTGGGCGCGCTGGACGACCCAGGCGCTGGAGGTCGTTTTGGTCGAGGCGGTCTTGGCTTCTTCATAAGCAGAGACGACCTCCTGCAGCACCTGCTCGCTGAACTGCACTTCGCGCGCGAGGCGACTATATTGGGTCTGCAGCGCCGGAAGCTGCCCTGCCTTGCCAGAGGTTGCCGAAAGTTCGCTCTTTAGCGCGCCAATCGCTCGCGAGGCCGCCGAGGTGCTGGCTTGCAGTGTGTAATAGGACTGGAGCAACTGCTGATGCACAGGTGAAAGTGACGAGTCATGCCAGGCGGTCTGCTCTCTGGCGGTTCGATCCAGCTGCTCAAGTAGAGAGTCTCGCTTGAGTTGAAACTCGCGCACCGTCGGGTGCTGATCGGTGTACTGGGCTTTGGCTGTTGCGAGTTGTACTTCGATATCATTGAGCTGACGCTTGAGTTCGCCCCAAAGGGGACTTGCCTCGAGACGCTGGGTAGCGGTAACCAGTGCTGGCGCTTGCCCAAGCTGGCGCTTGACCGCTCCGAGCCTGGCGCTGTCGCGAGCCTGCTCGACGCGCAGTAACTGCAATTGGCGTTCCATATCAGAGGTAGCTGAAGCGACCAGCCCGGCCTGGCCGGTAGGATCCTGCAGCCGGTGTTTGGCCCGGAAGGCCTCAAGCACTTTCTCGGCTTGCCTCAGAGAGTCCTCGGCATCGGCGATGCGCTGCTCCCAATACTCCTTGTCAAGCAGGGCGCTCTCTCGCCATTGGCGTTTGACCTGGGCATCGTAAGCGTCCAGGAGAGCGTCACAGAGAACGGCGGCTTCCTCTGGGCTGTCACCTTGTGCCACAATACGTAAGTAAGACGAAGTAAGCGCGCTTTCGACCCGAAGCCTGGCAGCGAGGAGTTTCAGAGAGCCCTCCCAGCCTGTTTTTCCGGCGGCTGTCTTAAGCACTGCTTCTGACATCAGCAGGTCTTTTTGCGAGCCTACGGCGGAATCCAGACCGACCTGGCCACTTGCGAACACCTGGCTCGAACCACCCCTGCCCCCGGTGACCAGCACTCCTCCGACCGCCTCGTAGACTTTCGGGCCAAACAGCGCATAGGCCGAACTGACCACTACTGCCAGGCAGAAGATGGCCACTGCAAGCCTGGGATACTTGCGCAATGGCAGCACCAAGGAATCCGTTCCTTCGTTAGGACGCATTACTTGCCCCTCTCTTATTCCAGAATCTCGCTCAGGTTGCGCACGCCGAAGGCTACGCGGAAGATCTCATCCAGATTGAAACCGCCCTTCTCGGGCACGACTACCAGGTCGCCCGCTTGAAGCAACAGGTTTTGTTCGTTGGCTTGGCCTTTCTCTATACGACCCAAATTTATGGACAGACAGGTAACTTGCCCTTCGGTATGGCGGACG
This sequence comes from uncultured Armatimonadia bacterium, assembly GCA_963749155.1. Classification (GTDB taxonomy): domain Bacteria; phylum Armatimonadota; class Zipacnadia; order CAVVLO01; family CAVVLO01; genus CAVVLO01. The sequence goes on from CAVVLO010000001.1 coordinate 166,399, forward strand.
AGGTAAGCGCCTCCCTTGTCGGCATTGCGCGAAGCAAATCCCCCTGCAAAACCCAGCGCGTCAATTGCTGTTGCGCCGGCTGAGAAGGTGTAGGTGCCAGGATTCTTCACCCAGCCGATTACCGAGACGATTTGCGGCTCTACTGGCACGAGCAGTTGGTCGCCGGCCTCGATACCAATATTGAGCGTCTCGGTTTTGGTGGTGGGATAACCTGAGAGATCGAGGAGGCGCACCTCGCCTGCCCTCAGCAACTGGCAACTGGAAAGCTCCGCGTTGCTGATGTCGACTCCCCCAGCCATCGCAAGCAGGCTGCCCAGGGTGTCTCCAGGTCGCCAGGAAAAGAGGCCTGGTTCTTTGACCGCGCCAAGCACCGAAGCGCCGTTACGGCGTTCTGGCACGACCACCACATCGCCAGGCTGCAGGGCAACGGAGGCGCCGACTTCTTCAAAGTGGCGAGAGAGGTCTATTTGCTCACTTTGCCCATCTCGGTGGATGAGATTCAGCGCGGCCAGATCAGCATATTGGGTGGTGCCGCCAGCCAGAGCCAGCACATCAAGCAACCTGTCGCCCGGTGCGGTCTGAAAAGCGCCAGGCGAAGTAAGCGCTCCAAGCACGGTTACAGTATTGCGCCGCCTGGGCACATACAGAGAGTCCTGATCGCGCGCGAGCACCAGGGTGCCAGCGGTCGTGCAATCGAGCGGGGTAGTCTGCCCACCGCGAGACAATTCCAGATTGGAAGGATCGCCAAATTCGGTAACGCCTCCGGCCAGCGCCAGCGCGTTCGCAAGCGATTCGTTATCATCGAGAGTGTAGACGCCGGGACTTTTTACCTCGCCACTGACTGTCACCCGGGCGCGAGTCTTGACGAGCAGCACATCGCCAGCGCGCAGCAGCAGGTTGGCTTCTGGATCGCCCTGCAAGGCAGCAGAAAGGTCAAGGGGCTGGGCCTCTTGTCCCAGGCGAGTAAGCAAAGCCCAGCGACTGGCGGCCGTGCGCGATAATCCACCTGCCAAGGCCAGCGCCTGAGTCACTGATGTGGGGGCGTTCAAGTTGACTGGGCCAGGATTATTTACCTCTCCCAGCACGTAAGCATTGGCATATTGCCCATCCGTAAGCAGCACCAGCACAGAGGGTTGCTTGACGAAGGCGCAATAGGCCTCTGTAAGACGCTCTTCAAGCTCGAAGCAGGTAAGTCCGGCCGCTTGCAAAGCGCCAATCAGGGGCATCGCCACCGTGCCATCGGGCGCCAGGGTTACTTTCGAGGCGCTAAGGTCAGCATGTCCCCATACCTCCACCTGAAGAGTGTCACCAGGCAACAACCGATATGCCTCGGGCTGGGAGAAAGCAGGCCCAGTCAGACCTGTAACCAGTAATAAAATCCAGAGCAGCGCGCGCATAACTCGCCTCCTTGCTCGTTGAAGCCGGCCAGCCTGACCGGCTGCAAGTCAGCTTTTCTCTATGCAAGAGGCGTGCCAGAAGGGATTCCAAAGGCAAGAAAAAGCCCCCGAATCGAAATCCGGGGCCGGAAAACAGGATGATCTGAGGCGACTAGCTCACCGGGATTAGCAACTCGTTGCTGTTCCAGGCCTGGATACGCAAGGTATCTTCACTCGTCAACTGCCCGGTTATCCAGAGCCTGCGCACCTTGCCCGGGCGTATGGAAAGGTAGTTGTCAGAGAATACAACGCGGTCGGCACTGGGGCCGAGTACCTCTAGCTCGGTATGCAGCGCAAAGGTGTCGCCCTCGTTGGCGATGCGGAGGAACTTGCCTTCCGGCGTAGCCTCTACCTCAACTGCGAGGAAGGTTCCTGGCGCCTGCAGGTAGGGTTCCCAGACCGGTTCGGTGTTTACCGAGAAGTAATAATAGTTGGTCGAGAGGGTCTCCCCAGCCGCATCCTTGCACCGCACATAGCAGATGAAGGGGCCAGAGAAGCCTTCCGGTATATGCCAGGCCACCGAGGCAAGCTCCACAGAGGAATTGGCGGGCACTGTAATTGTCGTGTCCGACTGCAGCAGCACCTTGCCGTGGAGGTCTGAAAGGCGCCATTCGAGCAAGGCACCTTCGAGCGCCGCCCCCGAGTTGCTTACCCACAAATCAGTGGTAAAAGTTTCAGAGGACCGCCACCCGAGCCTGGCGTATTTGGCGCTAACGTGAACGGCTTCATAAGCTTTGCGCACGTACCAGTAGGCCATTTTGGGGCGCAGATACCAGTCTACCGCACTTGTGCAGGCGGCATTGGGCCAGGGCTCGTTGAACTGCCACATCAGGCTGCCACTGGTTGTGAACTTGCGCCTTCTGTTGGTCTCGATGGCGTAACGCAGGCCCTCGGCCTGTTGAAACTGGCTGGCATGAACCCAGTCCAGCAGCGTGTCATATTGGGCGCCGTACATCTCCTCCAGCAGCCCCACTCCCAGCCAGTGAGGGTCGCCAATAGCCTCGAAAGCCTTGTGGTGACGCCAGTTGAGGTCTTCCTTGCGAGGCGCTTCCAGTGACTCGGGCGGCAGCATCTGCATAAGTGAGGGCAGCGCGGCCATCCCGCAGCAACCATATTCGCTGTGGATTAGCGCCTTGTGGTTGTCATTGTAATGGGTGTAATGATTAACCACACCGATATAAGTCCACGGGCCGTGGATGTCCTGATTTGGCTCGGTGCGCGTCATCGGCGAGGTCGGCAGATAGGGGCGCGTGCCGTCATACTGGGCCACGAGGCGGCCCATATGGTTGATGGCAACATCGGCTTCGCCCCCCAGGTCGGTTAGCTCGTTGCCCCCGCACCACAGGGCAAGGGAGGCCCGATTACGCAGTCGTCGGATGGAAGGCACGCACTCGGCGGTCAAGAGGTCCAGATAATCCTGACTTGTCGAGGGGATAGATTCCCTGGCGCTGCCCGAGAGCACGAACTCCTGCCAGACCATAATCCCGGCCTCATCACAGGCCTCGTAGAAGGCCTCCTGTTCCATCAATCCGACGCCATTAATGCGCAGCATATTCACGCCAGCTTCCTTCGCAAGCTGGATTAGTCGCTGATAACGCTCATCGGGTATGCCCCCGTACCGGCTGTCACAGGGCGCCCAGTTCCAGCCCTTGATGAAGGTCTTCTGGCCATTGACGACCAGAGTCCAGGGGCGCGTATCGGCCGGGGCGCCCTCGTTGGGCACGAAGCCAATGCTGCGTATCCCGAAAGCCACACTGCGCTTGTCGATAGGCTCGCAGGCTCGGGAGACATATATCGTGGCAATATAGCGAGGTTGCTGCCCCTGGCCGTTAGGCCACCAGAGGGCTGGATCCGGGATGGCTCCTGTGAAAGTGACGCGCGTCGTGCCAGGATAGAGGGCTGCCAGAGTCTTGCCTTCCCATATGCGGTCGCCCTCTTCGCGCCATATCTCGGCCCATACCTCGGCTACCTGCTCGCAGGTAGCTTCCAGCTCGGCCTCCAGATGCACCTGAGCGGATTTATGGTCTTCGGCCAGCAGCGGTTTCGCCCAGACGTCGGTGCAGCGGACGGTCTCCAGCACATCCAGGCTTACAGGCTGCCAGATACCACTCGGCACCAGACGACAGGTGAAGTCCCAGTTGTAGTTCATCCGGGGCTTGAAGGTTTTTACACGCTTCGTCCAGCCCATCTGGGCTTCTTCCTTGGGAGGCGCATATACGATGACGCAAAGCAGGTGGCGCTGGCCGGGCCTCAAGCGGGCCGTGACGTCGAACTCGAAGGGCGAGAACATCCCCGTATGAGAGCCAAGCTCCTCGCCATCCAGATAGACAGTGCAATCATAATCTACGCCCTCGAAACGCAGCAGGACGCGCTTGCCGGCCAGTTCGGCCGGCGCCTCGAACCACTTGCGCCAGGCGAAATCACGATTCTCGACCCATTCGCATGAGAGGCTGTTTGTGCCAAACCATATCTCCGGCAGCACGCCAGCTTCCTCGAGTTCGCGATGAGAGCAGGAAGGCACACTAGCGGGCGTCCAGGAGGAGTCGTCGTACTCGGGCTTGTGGACACCGACCATCACCGCCTCGCTGCTGATGAAAGGTTTGATCTTCCAGTCTTCGCCCTTGAGCAGATATTTCGCATTGGCCATACGACTCACCCCGAGCAGGTGTTTTTCACAAAACTACTCTTCGCGGCTTTGGCCTGCAACCCTCGCTGCTCGAACCTTAGAAGTGACGCGCCCTCGCGCGCCTCTGTCCGCGTTGACGCTACAGGGCCTTGTCTTTATAATGTCTCGACTTCGCGGAGGTACCTTTGATGGATTACAAAGCCACACTTAACCTGCCTGTTTCGCAGCTACCGATGAAGGCCAACCTGCCGACGCGCGAGCCCGAACTGCTCACTCTCTGGAACGAACTCGGGCTCTACGACCTCGTGCAGCAGGCTACCAGCGGGCGCCCAAAGTGGATTCTCCACGATGGTCCGCCATACGCCAACGGTAATATCCATCTCGGGCAGGCGCTAAATAAAGTTCTAAAAGACATCGCCGTGAAGTTCAAGACGATGCAGGGATTTGACTGTCCCTATGTCCCCGGCTGGGATACCCACGGCCTGCCTACCGAGCAGCAGCTCATAAAGCAGGGCGCCCGGCGCGACCAGATGGACTTGCTCGAATGGCGCAAAGGTTGCTACGAGTTCGCCGAACGGTTTGTAGGCACCCAGAAACAGCAATTCGTGCGCCTCGGGGTGCGCGGCGACTGGGAAAATCCCTACATCACTTATCAGCCCGAATACGAAGCCGCCGAACTCGAAGTCTTCAAGCAGCTCGTGGCCAACGGCCTGGTTTATCGCGCCCTGCGCAGCATTTACTGGTGCGGAAGCTGCAAGACCGCGCTGGCTGATGCCGAGATCGAATATCAGGAAGACCTTAGCCCGTCCATCTTCGTGGACTTCAAACTGGCCAGCGATGCGGCTGAACTTGCCCCCGAGCTGGCTGGCGAAGACGTCTACATCACCATCTGGACTACCACGCCCTGGACGCTGCCCGCCAACGTCGGGATAATGATCCATCCTGATTTGCCCTACCAGGCCGTTAAGGCCGCCGATGGCAAGGTGCGCATAATGGCTGCCGACAGGGTCGCCGCTGTGGCGATGCAGGCCGGCTGGAGCGCCGTGGACATAATCGCCGAGTTCCCCGGCAGCAAACTCGAAAACTTTAAGGCCAGGCATCCCTTCATCGATCGGGACTCGTTCGTAGTGATGTCGCCTGAATACGTCACAACCGAAGAGGGTACTGGCTGCGTACATAGCGCCCCGGGCCACGGCGCGGAGGACTTCGAGGTCGGCCAGAAATACGGCCTGCCCGTCCTTTGTCCAGTGGATGATGAGGCGCGCATCACCGAGGAAGTGCCAGCTTATGCCGGCCTGCTCGTGTGGGACGCCAACCCGAAAATCGTCGCCGATTTGGATGCCTCGGGCGCTTTGCTTGCATCCGGAGAGATAAGCCATCAGTATGCCCATTGCTGGCGCTGCAAGCAGCCCATCGTCTATCGCGCCACCAAACAGTGGTTTATGAATGTCGACAAGGTCCGGGCCCAGTGCCTGACTGCTATTGACCAGGTAGACTGGGTGCCGGCTTACGGGCGCAACCGTATCGGCGGGATGATGGAAAACGCCCCCGACTGGTGCCTGTCTCGCCAGCGTGTCTGGGGCGTGCCTCTGCCTGTCTTCTACTGCGCCGAGTGCAGCGAGCCACTGGTGACCGAGCAGAGCCTTTCCAAGGTCATCGAGCTGGTGCGCGAGCATGGCTCCAATATCTGGTATGAGCTGCCGGTAGAAGCGCTGCTTCCCACTGGCGCTTCCTGTACCAAGTGTCATGGGGAGAAGTTCGTAAAAGAAGTCGACATCCTGGATGTGTGGTTCGATTCGGGCGCCTCGCACACTTGCGTGCTGCGTCAGCGACCCGAACTGCGCTATCCGGCCGACCTGTACCTCGAGGGCAGCGACCAGCATCGCGGCTGGTTCCAGACCTCGCTCAAAGCCGCAGTAGGCTTCGATGGCACCGCGCCTTACAAGCAGGTGCTGACCCACGGGTTCTTCGTGGATGAGCAGGGTCGCAAGATGTCCAAGTCGCTTGGCAATGTCATTGACCCGATGGAAATCTGCAAGGAATACGGAGCGGATATCCTGCGCCTGTGGGTGACTTATGTAGATTTCAAACAGGATATGCATGTCTCGGAGCGCATCTTCCAGCAAGTCGCGGAGAGCTACCGGCGTATACGTAACACCTTCAAGTTTATGCTGGGCAACCTGGCTGATTTCGAGCCGGAGCAGGACTCTGTGCCTTTCGAGTATCTTTATGCGTTCGACCAGTACGCCCTGGCCAGGCTTCAAAGGTTGGTAAGGCGGGTTACGCAGGCGCTTGAGGAGTTCGATTATCATCTCGCCACCACCGAACTGCATAATTATTGCGCCACTTTCCTGAGTAATCTTTATTTGGACGTCGCCAAAGACCATCTCTACGTCCAGGGCAAGGACTCTCCCAGGCGTCGGTCGGCGCAGACGGTGCTGTACGAGACACTGAAGACGCTGCTTGCGCTGGTGACGCCAATCCTGGCCTTCACCAGTGAAGAGATCTGGCAGACTCTGCCTGCCCAATTGAAGCCTGAAGGCCATAAGACCGTCCAGTTGCTTGCCTGGCCGGAGCCGAAAGCCGAGTTCGAGCATCGCGACCTGATCGCCAGATGGGAACAATTGCTCCTCGTCCGCGAAGAGGTTATGAAAGCTCTCGATGTGGCTATAAGAGATGAAGTGATCGAGCGGCCCCTCGAGGCCGAGGTTCATCTGATAGCTGGTACTGTCCAATATGAGTTGCTTGCAGACCTCGATGAGGAACTGCGGGCGCTCTTGATTGTGTCTCGTGTCACTCTTAGGCAGAGCACCGACCTGGAACCTGAGGCACTAGGCATCGAAATTGGCCCAGCCTCGGGCGCCAAATGTGAGCGTTGCTGGCTGACAGATGATTCTGTCGGCGAGTACACGGAGCATCTGGGGCTTTGCTCGCGTTGTGTACAGGTGGTAGAGCAGTACTCGGCCCAGGCCGAGAGCTAGCTGGAGAGCAAGCCACACCGGACCGACGAGGAGTAGATGGGAATGGCGTCACGCAAGAAGATCGACCTCGTGGAGTACAAAGCACTACTCGAGGATCAGTATCGCGATATCAAGTCCAAGCTTAAGCAACTTGAAGATCGCGCTGCCGGTCGTTTGCCGATGGAGGGCGATGACGAGCCTACTGGTCACGAAGATGACCTGTCGGATCTGGCCTCTGGCGCGCTTGAGAAAGAGCGCGAACTGGCTGAGGCCGAAACCTTGAGGGACAACCTTGGAATGATCGAGCTGGCTCTCGAGCGCATCGAGGCGGGCACCTTCGGTACTTGCGCAATGTGTACCGATGATATCGACCCGGCCAGGCTGGAGGCGATCCCGTACGCCCTTTACTGCTTCAAATGCCAGAGCAAACTGGAAATGGGCTAGGCCCAACACCACTGGAGCCTGAGCAGAGGCCGCGCCTTGTACTAAGGTCCGCGGCCTTCTTTGCCTTGGCGGCACTGGTCTGGGGGCTGGATCAGGGCGTAAAATCCTGGGTCCGCGAGCACCTGGTCGACCTCCATGGCATCCTGGAGCATCACGGGCTGTGGGGGCTGACTTACAGCCAGAATAAAGGCGGCGCCTTTGGGCTGTTCCCTCATTTCGCCCAGGCCTTCACTGTCATTGCGCTGCTGGTCGTTTTCGCCATCATCGTGCATTTTATCGTGAAGCCGGCCAAAGAGCCTTTCGAGTTTTTCGGCCTGGCTTTCCTGCTTGGCGGCGTGCTCGGGAATCTTACCGACCGCCTGCTATTCGGTCACGTCACGGATTTCATCGTGTTGCCCTGGCTGAGGCGCTGGCCTGCTTTCAACCTGGCTGATAGCGCCATCACCATCGGCGCTGGCCTGCTTATCATCTCAACCATCGTGCACAGTATTCATCACGAAGAGGAGCCGCCCAGTGAGGCCAATCCTGTTTGAGCTTGGTCCGCTCAAAGTATGGAGCTACGGCTTTATGCTGATGCTTGGCTTTGCAGCAGGCATTGGGTGGGGCTTTTGGAAAGCGCCCAGGCTTAAACTCGAGCGAGAGCGCGTCCTGGACCTCGGCCTCTATGTGCTGCTGGCGGCCCTGCTTGGCGCCCGGCTCGTTTACGTGATGCTTCACCTGGGTGAATATGACAGCCTCTCCAGTCTCTTTATGGTGTGGGAAGGCGGCTTGTCTTTCCACGGAGGCTTTTTCGGCGGATTACTGGTCGCCTGGGCCTACACCAGGATTACAAAGACGAGTTTTCTGGATTACGCTGACTTGCTGGCGCCGGGCATCGCTTTGGGGACAGCTTTCGCGCGCATTGGCTGCGCTCTCAACGGCTGTTGTCACGGTGGTCCGAGCGAAGCCTGGTGCGCTATCCCGACCCGATTCCTGGACGGAGAACACACCGTCCCCACGCAGCTCATGGAACTCGTCGGTTGCCTGTTGCTCTTCTTCCTGCTGTGGCGGTTGGTAGACCACCGGCGTTTCAAGGCCCAGGTCTTTCTGGCTTATGTGATGGGCTATGCCGTGGTCCGGGGTTCTGTGGAATACTGGCGAGCTGGCTTCACGGCGGATTTCTTCCTCGGGCCTCTGACTCAGGCGCAGGCACTCAGCCTTGTGCTCTTCCTCATCGCGATTGTTCCCTATCTGATGCTCTCTCGCAAAGCCCGCCGGGAGGCGTAGGATGGAGCCACAAGATTTTGAAAGCAGGACGGCGATTGTAGAAGCCGGCCAGGTGGGAGAACGCCTGGACCGGTTTGTAGCCGCAACCTGGCCTGAAGTCACTCGTTCCCACGCCAAGCGACTCATCCTCGACGCCTTCGTGCTGGTCAATGACGAGCCCGCTCGCGTTGCCGAAAGACTGCGCGAGGGCGATGAAGTAGAGCTAACCGTTCCCCCGCCTGCGCAACTGTCCGCGCTACCTGAAGAGATGCCCCTCGACCTGCTTTATGAAGACGAGACGGTCCTGGTGGTCAACAAGCCCGCCGGCCTGGTGGTTCATCCTGCGCCTGGCCATCCCGGCGGCACCCTGGTTAACGCCCTGCTTTGGCACTCTGAAGAGCTGGCTGGCGCGGGCAAGAGCTTCCGCCCTGGACTCGTTCACAGGCTGGACAAGGATACTTCAGGCTTGCTGATGGTTGCCAAGTCGGAGCAAGCCCAGGCCGAGTTGCAGCGGCAAATCCAGGAACGCACTGCCTCGCGGCGCTATCTGGCGCTGCTCTGGGGCAGTCCCCGGTGGGAATCAACGACTATCACGGCGTCACTCGGACGTCATCCTACCGAGCGCAAGCGGTTCGCGGTGCAGGATAACGGCCGGCATGCGATTACCGAGCTTGAAGTATTGGAGCGCTATGGCTTCTGTTGCCTGGCTGAGGCGCGGTTACAGACGGGCCGCACCCATCAAATACGCATCCATTGCTTGCACGCAGGCCATCCAGTAGTGGCTGATCCAGTTTACGGCCCCCAGGTGCCCACAAAAGCTAATCTCGGCCAGGCTCAGGTGACCTTCAACCGACTTTTCAAGGCGTTGCCAGGCCAGGCGCTGCACGCTTACAAGCTGGCTTTTGACCATCCCAGGACAGGCAAGCGGCTGGAGTTCGAATCCACCCCGCCTGCTCCGCTTGCGGAACTGATTGCCTACCTGCGCGACCTTTCGGAGGTGCGCGAGTGAGGCCCGGTGATTTCCTGGTAGAGGCGAAGGACTCGACCACCAGGGCCCGCGCTGGCCTGCTCGCTACTACCCACGGCCGAGTGCTCACACCCGTCTTTATGCCCGTCGGCACCCAGGCCACCGTGAAAGCGCTGCCGCCTGCGTTGCTGAAAGAGATGGGTACTCAGATTCTCCTCAGCAACACTTATCATCTGCACTTGCGCCCGGGCGAAGCTTTGATTGAGGCGGCAGGGGGATTGCACGATTTTATGAGTTGGGACAGGCCGATACTCACCGACAGCGGCGGGTTCCAGCTTTTCAGTCTTGAAGGGCTGACAAAAGTGACCGATGCAGGGGTTGAGTTCTCCTCTCATATTGACGGTGAGCGACTCTTCCTCGGCCCTGAAGAGGCCATCGCCATTCAGGAGCGACTTGGCGCGGACATCATAATGGCTTTCGACCAGCCGGTTAAGTTCCCGTGCAGCCAGTTTGACGCCGAACTAGCCCTCGACCGCACCACTCTATGGGCCCAGCGTTGCAGGCAGGCCCACAGGCGCGAACACCAACTGCTATTTGGCATCGTTCAGGGGGGCTTCTGGGAGCCACTGCGCCTGAAATCGGCTGCCGAGATAACCGCCTTGGACTTCCCCGGCTATGCCATCGGGGGCCTGTCGGTCGGTGAGCCTAACGAGCGGATGTACGAGGTGCTGGATTATACCTGTCCCGCGCTGCCCGAGGCCAAACCGCGCTATCTGATGGGGGTCGGCACGCCCGAAGACCTGCTCGAGGCCGTCGCCCGTGGGGTGGATATGTTCGACTGCGTATTGCCGACACGGCTTGGACGCACAGGCGCCGCTTTCACCCATGAGGGACGCGTCTCGCTCAAAGCCGCCCGTCAGAAAGAATCCAGTCTCCCAATAGACCCGGAATGCGACTGCGCGACCTGCCGGCAGTTCTCCAGGGCTTATCTCAGGCATCTGTTTTGGGGGAAGGAGATACTCGCGTCTATCTTGACGAGTTACCACAATGTATATTTTCTGTTGAAATTGATGGAAACCGCCCGGCAGGCTATCTGGCTGGGTCGCTTTGAGCAGTTTAGCGAGGAATTCCTCGCGCGCTACAGAAGTGGTGCTGACGTCGAAGCTGAGTAAGGTGGAGGATATCAGGATGAGTTTGCCCAAAACCGTAGAGTATACGCTGGATAATGGCCTCAAAGTGCTGCTGATGGACTGGAAGCTCGCGCCTATCGCGAGTTGTTTCGTCTGGTATCGGGTCGGCGCGCGCAACGAGCGGCCTGGCATCACGGGCATCTCGCACTGGTGCGAGCATATGCTCTTCAAGGGCGGCAAGCGTTATGGCAAAGGAGACATCTTCGGCGTCACAGCGCGGCTTGGCGGGTCGAACAACGGCTTCACCTCGGAAGACTTCACCGCCTATTATGAGACCGTGCCGGCAGAGCATCTCGAAGTCGCGATGGACATTGAAGCCGACCGGATGGTCAACGCGGTCATAGATCCTGACGAGGTCGCAAGCGAGCGCACGGTCATTATCTCCGAGCGCGAAGGGGCCGAGAACAGCCCCGAGTATCTGCTTTATGAGTTGATGAGTTCGGTCTCTTACACCGCGCATCCTTATCGGTGGGGGGTTCTTGGCTACAAGGAAGACCTGCGAGCCATCACGCGCGACGACCTGTATACCTATTACAAGCAGCATTATGCGCCCAACAACGCGGTGCTGATAATCACGGGCGATTTCGACGAGAAGAAGACGCGCAAACTGGTGGACAAATACTATGCCGACCTCGAACCGAGCGAGTTGCCCGGCCCGCCTCGCAGCCAGGAACCTCGCCAGCTTGGAGAGCGCCGGTGCGAGCTTCATCACCCAGGCCCGACCAATTATGTGAATCTCCGATACCATGTGCCGGCTTTCAAAAACGAAGCCACTCTCCCCCTCGAGGTCGCCGTCGCAATTTTATCCGGGGGCACCTCCTTCGCGGGCGGGGGCAGTTCAGGCTACGAAACCTCGCGACTTTACAGAGCCCTTGTAGATAGCGGCATCGCTCTCTATGCTGGGGCGCGCCTCGATAGCAGCGTTGATCCCGGCACGATGGGCGTTTATGCGGCGCTCAACACCGGCAAGTCGCTTAAGAAGCTCGAGAAGATTCTGATTACCGAGGTCGAACGCCTGGCCGAAGCGCCGCCCACCAAACAGGAACTCGCCAGCGCGAAGAAGCAACTTATGGCCCTTCACTCGCTGGGCAGCGCCGGCCCGACCGACCTCGCAGAACTGCTTGGGTATTTCGAGATGCTTGATTCCTGGGAGCGCGCCTACACTTATCTTGACGAGATAGCAAGTGTGACCGGCAAGCAGGTGCAGGAGGCCGCCGGCAAGTATCTGAACTCGCTCAATCGGACTGTCGGTATCTTCTATCCCTCGGAGGCCAGTGGCGATGAGGCGTCAGCAGCAGGCGCTGCAGCGATGCCTCGGCGTTTTTATGCGACCGGTGGCAAGCGCAAGTTTGGCTTGAAGCCTGAGAAAACCACTCTCAGCAATGGGATGAAGGCCCTGGCAGTCCAGCGCACCGACACGCCGGCTGCGGTCTTCAGCCTGGTGCTGCCAGCGGGAGAGGCCTGGGATACACCGCAGGCTGAGGGACTGGCTTCCTTCACCTCGCAAGCATTGATGCGCGGTACCACAAAACACAGTTACCAGGAGCTGTTCGAGCAGCTCAGCAGGCTGGGCGCGAGTCTCGACTCGGGCAGCGGCAAGCTGACCTTCCGGATGGCAGGCAAGTGCCTGGTCGAGGATTCAACCAAAATCTTGAGCGTTGCCAGAGAGTTTCTTGCCGAACCCAGTTTCCCCGCTGCCGAAGTCAGCAAATTGAAAATCGAGACCTTGACCGGCCTGGCTCAACGTCAGCAGAACACCCGCTATGTCGCAAGCAAAGGCCTGGCGCGCAAGCTCTACCCTGAAGGGCACGCTTACTGGCTGCAGCAGATGGGCGAGATGGCGACTGTGGAAGGTTTCACGCGCGCTAAAGCCCAGCGCTTCTGGGAGCAGAAATTCGGCCCAGAGGGGGGCCTGGCGCTGGCGATTGGCGATCTGCCCACCGATCAACTACTGACGCTGCTCGAAAAGTCCTTCGGCAAATGGCGCAAGCAGGGCGCAGGCTGGGCCGAGATCGCCCCTCTGCCGGCTCTAAAGCAAGGCTCGCGTCAATTTATCGAGGTGCCGGGCAAGACCCAGTCGGATCTGGCGATTGGCTTCCGCGCGCTGGACCGGCGCGACCCGGACTATTATGCCCTGCTGGTCGGCACGCATATCTACGGGCGACACGGGCTGTATGGGCGCATCGGGAAGGTCGTCCGCGATGAGGGGGGGATGGCTTACTACTGCTATGCCAATCTCTCGGCCGGCTTCGGCCCCGCCCAGTGGACTGTGATGGCCGGCGTAAATCCTGCCAATGTTGAACGCGCAATCGAGGGGATCCTCTCCGAACTGGCGCGCATCCGCAAGGAGCCGGTTACCGATGAAGAATTGTCAGATGCCAAGAGCAACCTGATTGGCACGCAGATCCTGGCAATGGAGACTCATGAGCGGATGCTGGGGATGCTCGAGGGTATCGAGTTCTTCCAGCTTGGCGACGACTATCTGGAGCGCTTCCCCTCGCTAATTGAAGCTGTGACGAAGGACCAGATTATGGCCGTGATGAGCAAGTACCTGCCGAAGGGGAAGGAGACCATCGTCGTCGCAGGGCCAAAAGCGCCTCAAAGCTAGACGACTTCCACATAGATGAACCGGTGCAAGCCTGATTTACGCGGCCTGCACCGGTTCTTTTTTGTGGTTAATCGAGTGAGAAGATACTCCCCAGTGGGTCCACCTGGCGCGGTTTTCCCTCAATTGTCACCGGGCCGCTCCAGTCAGACTGCGGCAAGGCGAACACCAGCCACTTGCCTTCCTTCTGGAAGGGCGTCAGTGTCACAGTTGCAGTGGCCTTGGTTGGGCGGGCCAGCACTCGGACGCCTGCCTGTCTCAGCGCATCGAGGGCCCAATCCACTTGCGGCAGGTCGAAGTTGGGCGAACCTGCCCTGCAGATGAGCCGCGGGGGCGTGTTGCCGCCCTTGTCGAAGAGGCGGTAGGTCTCTCCCAATAGCTGCTTCCCAATTGGCTTCTCGAACTGGCGCGCGAATTGAGGCAAGACCTGCGTGGGAAGCTCGCGCCCTGTCATATCATAGAGCCCAAACCGGCCCGAGCCGATCAGCTTCACTCCAGTCGAGACCGCCTTGCCAAGTGTAAGCAAGGCCTCGCGTGAGAGATAGGCCGAGTCGGGTATCACGACGGCTTTATAACCTGCCAGGTCGGCGGACTCCAGCGCATGCAAAGTATAGACATCGGGGCAGACACCCGCGCGCACCAGCAGCTTGTACCAGCCCATATAGTCAGCCCAGTCATTGGCTGGCTGGGGTATGTACGGGAAAAGCGGCATCACTGGCTCGACGAGGGCTACTTCCGAGACAGGCTTTGCGCCTTCAAGCTGGCTTGCCGCCTGCTTCGTACTGGCGGTCATCCGGGCCAGCGCCTCGACGCCAAGCTCCGCATAGTTGTAGTCGGTAGTGCCGTACCAGCAGTAATACTGGATGCCGCTGTCCGCGCCGCCGTGCTGCACGACCGAACGCGAGGTGCGCGTCAGGCCTGCCTCGCCAAGATAGGTGCCCTTGGTGAAATCAATCAGGTCAATTGCCCACATTGGCTTGTCGAAGCGCCTGCACCATATCGAAAGCCGCGGTGATCGAGTCAAAATCGCCCTCTGAAGAGTTGAGCTGCATCCCCAGGACGGCCTGATTGTCGGCGTTTTCGGCCCAATAATCGAGCGAGATGGCTATCTGCTGGGTGTAATCCCACTCAAAAGGATTGCCAAAAGCGAAGGTGAGATAGGTAACGACAGGTCGATTTGGGTCTGCCGCGCGGCACTCGGCAGCCATCCAGTCGATAAACTGGGCGAAACTCTCATACCGGTAGTTGAACCAGTCGTCCACTACGGCCAAAGGGTATTTTGGATTGCCCTCCAGCTTGCCATCGGGCTTATATCCGATGGTCATCTGACCGGGTACATCCCAGGAGTGGGAAAGCTTGTCCTCTTCGCCCGCCGTCCACGCAATAAACTGCCAATCGCCCTTAGCCGGGTCGAGGGTCGTATTAGGGGCCAGGTTGTTACCCGCCTCATCAAGCACCCGCACGGCGTGGAAAGTCGCCTTGCCCGTACCTCGCAGCTTGGGCAGCAGCCAGGCCCTGGCCACGCGCTCTGGGACGGTCAGCGAGAAACTGATCGTGCCACTACCGTCAGGCTCAGCGAACACTGGGCCCTGTTCGATTTTGAAGGGCAATGGGTCATCGGCGGTCAGCCAG
This sequence comes from uncultured Armatimonadia bacterium, assembly GCA_963749155.1. GTDB lineage: Bacteria > Armatimonadota > Zipacnadia > CAVVLO01 > CAVVLO01 > CAVVLO01. The sequence goes on from CAVVLO010000001.1 coordinate 181,504, forward strand.
GTGATCTCAAATCCCGCTGACCCCGCTGTCAGCCCCTCAGTCGTCACGTCCAGCTCGAAGGTCAGCTTCTGACCCGCCACCACTGGTATATGGCTCTCGCCGGTCGTGCACCAGCAGACATCGCAAGAAGCGCTCGCAGGCAAAAACTCGCCCTGCGAACCGTTGGCAACGCCTGTCTGATTAAGCACTGGCGGTTCGAGAGCGCTCCAACTTGGCCAGTTGCTGCCCCAGCGCCGATTGAGGGCGCCAAGCGAGCCATACTTCTCACGGAGCCACTCGCGGAAACCTGCTTTGTCAGGTTCGGCATACGAATAGCTTAGTTGATGCCACCACTCGCAGCCATTGTTGTAACCATAAACCTGGTCCGCATACTTATGATTGCTCAGGTATTCAACAGTCTTGCGGATATAACGTGAGAGATAGAAACGATAGGTTTCAGACTGGTAACAAGGGTCGTCCAGCAAGTTGCCGGAAGCAGTACTGTTCGTCTCGCCCTGTGCCTTCAACTTCGCGACCAGCCACTTCACCACGCCGGCATGCGCAGGCCCGGCCTCCATCAAGTAGATGACCTGCATCCCCGTCTTGTGCGCCCATTCGAGTTGCTGGTCGAGCATCGAGAAATCCCACTTGTCTTCCTCAGGCTCGATGAAGGTCCACGGCGCGCGGATAATGCAGACATTCGCGCCAGTAGCAGGCAGTGAGTCGTCTTCGTGGACGACCATTGGGTAATGCGAAACGAATCCAATAGGGTAGTCAGCAGCCAGCGCAAAGACTCCTGCCCCCAGGAGGACCAGCAACAGACCGAGCAGCTTGCTCATTGTCACATCTCCAGAGAGGCCAGTATCTCTCTGGTCTGAGCCAGCCCCTCGGCAAAGGCTGTCACGACTTCTTCGAGCAACTCGTCAGGCATATTGAGCGCCGGCTCGAAGCGCATTACCGTCGGATTGTTAAGTGTGTAGGCGACCAGGATGTGACGCTGCGCCAAAGCCGCGATCATAAGGCCACCGATGTCATCGTGGGAGAACTCAACCCCGATTATCAAGCCCATCCCGCGCACCTGGACGACGAGGTCAGGATATTGACTGGACAGTTCGCGCAGCTTGTTCATCAGCCACTCGCCCTTGCGGCTGCCTGGGCAGGAAGGTCCTCTTCCTGCATCACTTCCAGTGTCGCAAGTCCCGCCCGGCACGCCAGGGGGTTGCCGCCAAACGTGCTGGAGTGGATTAGTGGGTTCTCTTCAAATACTTTCCATAGCTCAGGCGTCGCCGAGAAAGCGCCCAGAGGCATAACCCCGCCCCCAATCGCCTTGCCCATAGTCATAAGGTCAGGCGCGACACCGCAATGGTCGGCGCAGAACATACGCCCAGTCCGCCCAAAGCCAGTCTGCACTTCATCCAGAATCAGCAACGCCCCGTGCTTGTCACAAAGCTCGCGCACCGCTGGCAGATAATCGGCAGATGGCACATTTACACCACCTTCACCCTGGATCGGCTCGACAATGAAAGCTGCTGTATCGTCGCTGATCGCGGCTTCCAGCGCCGGCAAGTCGCCGAAAGGTACATGCACGAACTCAGGCATCAACGGCCTGAAGGGCTCTTTGTATTTCTCCCGGCCCGAAGCCGAAAGTGAGCCGAGTGTCTTGCCGTGGAAAGCGCCCTTCGTCGAGATGATCTGAGGCTTGCCGCTAGCCATCCGGGCAATCTTCAGCGCGCCCTCGACCGCCTCGGTGCCGCTGTTGCAGAAGAAAGTGTATTGCAGCCCGCCTGGCATTACTTCTGCCAGCGCTTCCGCCAGGTCAGCTTGCGGCTTGCAGTACATCAGCTTGCTCGAAAGAGGCATCTTCCCGAGCTGGTCGCGCACTGCCTCAATGACCTTCGGGTGCGAATGGCCCAACGCGAATACCCCAAAACCGCCCAGGCAATCGATGAAACGCGTCCCCTCAATGTCCCAGACCAGACTGCCCAACGCGTGGTCTTCGATGGTCCCGAATCCCATAAAGTTGAAAACGTCCGCTAACGAGGGGTTCACGTATTTGTGAAGCTTCTTGAAGGTCTGCTCGATCTCAGCCTGCTCCTGCTGTCCCATAACGGCTCCTGCCTGACGCGAAGTTTTCACGATGATAGCACCGCACTGCCTCGCTAGCAAAGGCGAAGACCGCAGAGGTCTCGCCTCTGCGTACGCCTAAGACGTAACTCGCAGAGGCGCTGCCTCTGCACTCCGCTGGGGACAGTGTCCCCAGACCCCCGGACTCGGGCGGGGCGGCCCCACTGAGGGGGCCTTCCCACCCGGGAATGCAGGGCCAGAGATATCGTCACTAGCGAAGGGCAAGGGCAAAACCACTGAGAAGCTTTAACCCTGCCTGGGCATACAGGGCAGGCGAAGCGAAGCTTCGTGTCTCGAAAGTCTTTGCCCTTCGGATTCGCTGAGTTGTTGTCTTCTGACACGCTGCTACCCAGTGCAAGGGCTCCCTCGCCACACCGAGGGGGCCCTTGTACTGACTAACGGGGTCTGGGGACTGCGTCCCCAGCGGAGTCCAGAGGCAGCGCCTCTGGGACATAAAGCTCTCACTCCACCTTCCTATACGTCCATAACAAGGCTGCAGGGGCTTCGGGGGCTTTGGCTTCGAAGCCGGTGGCGAGAGCGGCACCGGTGGCGGTGAGGATTTCGCCAGAGTCGGCATCAGTGAGTTGGTAGGTCGCGTCGGGATCGAGGCCGCGCAGGTGGAGGGTGAAGGATTCGTCGGGACAGTCGGCGCGGCGGAAGGCCTGGATGAAGCCGCGGCCTTCTTCGGGCAGGTCGAACTGCCAGGCCATCCAGACGTTGTTGGCGAGGCTATAATCGGAGAGCGGCCAATAGTCGCCGAAATAGCAGCCGGAGACCTCCTTCCACTCGGCATAGAGCTTGCGCATCAGGTCGTAGTCGAGGTCGGTGCGGCGGGTATCGAGACCGAGAGTGAACTCGGGCGACATCTGACTGCGGATGAGATATGGGTCCACGGTGAGGAAACCGGTGCCGTTGAAGGGCATCCAAAAGCTGAGGCCATAAGTATGACATTGCTCGCCGACTGGCTCGAAGGTGTAGTCGCTGCGCAGCAGGGGCACTGCGCGACGGAGTGTCTCGAGATCGTTGCGGCGACCTCCGGAGGCGCAGGAATCCATCAGCGCGCCGCCCTGCCGGGCCAGAAATTCGTCCAGCCAGGCCAGATAGCCCTGACAGTAGAGATTCTCGGTCAGCCCCCTGCGGTCGGTTGAATCGCCACTTTGCCAATAACCAAGCGGGTCAATATTGAAATCTTGCCGATAAACGTCGATGCCCTGTTGCTCCATCAGGCGCGACATATGGGTAACGAGCCAGCGCTGCACTTCGGGCAGACCGAGGTTGAGCAATCCCTGCCCCCCGCCATAACCCAGAATCCAGTCCGGGTGGCGATCCCACAGATAGGTGCCCTCGAAGACGCGCTCGGGCTCGAACCAGACGATGACGCCAATAGCTTGCTCATGACACCAGTCGCTGACCTCTCGGAGCCCTTTTGGCCAACGTGACGGTTCGACTTCCCAGGTACCTGTGCGCGGCCAGCCTTCAGGTTCGCATTGGTACCAGCCCGCATCTTGCCACCAGAAGTCAGGTTTGAGGTCTTCTTCCACATAACGCTGGAGGAAGTGGAGCTCCTCCGTGGCGTTGGTGATGATGCCTGGGTAGTGATTGCCGTTGCAGGCTGAGGCCATCGGCTGGAGGGGTTTGCCGTGTGGGTGCGGTGTGTTGTGGGCGAGCATCCAGCGACGCCAGATGTTCTGCGCGCGCTGCCAGTCGCCTTCGTACCACTGCAAAGCCACCAGGGGACCGCGCGCCGTTTCGCCCGGCTGAAGTGAGAAACGCGTCGTCTCCTGCCCGCCGGCCAGTCGCAGAGAGTCGCCTTTCCTGAGAAAGTCTGCAGCCCACTGCCCCGGCCAACCGATCGCCGCGATTACACCACCAGTACCAGTCTCCAGGTTGAAATACGGCATATCGCTGTTGGTGGGCCGGCCGCCGCCGGTGGTGATCCGTTTGCTTGCGCCGTCAGGTAGCGATGTAACTAGCGGCTGATAGTCGCGCGGCTCGCAAACGCTACCGACGAAGTGGTGAAGCAGTGGCTCTTTAGTTACAGGGAAGGTCGCATCCAGCCCCCTCAGTTGGCTGACAAGAGGTGTAGGTTCATCGCCCGTGTTGGTGAGATAAACGGTCCACTCAACTGTTGGAAAATCGTCATATTCGACCGCGATGCACTTTACCAGCAGGCCTGTGGCGGGGTCTAGATACTCGATTGTGCGCTGTTTGCGCGCCCAATCGAGGCGCTCAGCATGCTCCGAATAGCGCCAGGCGGGTAACAATTCGTCTGACGACTTGCCGTCGTAAAGGAAGGAGAACGGCACCGGCGAGTCGGAACGCTCCGGTACAGCCTCTGCCAACAGTGGAAGGTCGCCAAGCCGCACGGTAGAGCCATCCTCGAGAGTTACCGTCGCCTCGGCCCAGTCGGCCTGGTCGCTGTTGTAGTTGTCGCCGCCGTCCTCGACTACAATCACAAACTCTCGCGCACCACCGAGGTCCACGTCCACTCGTGTCGCAGGCTCCTTGCGCAGCTTCAGCGGAGAGCGGTAGACCTCCTTGCCCGCTGCCTCGACCACGAACACCACGCTGCCGCCGCCCCACTGGCCATTGGTGTCAATCCCCACCGCTGCCGTGAATCGCCGGGCCGGCTGCGAAAGTTTCACGACAAGCCGATTATGCGCGTGGGCATAAAGCCCATGCTCGAATACTTCATCAGCGATGCGCAGCTTGCTTCCGTCGCGCTCGTTACACTGGATGGGGAAGGAAGCATACTCGATAAATAATCCTGTATCCGGCTGTGGCAGTTCAGCCACTAGCCCAACCTTCGGGGCGCGCGCGAAAGCCCGCTCTGCCCACCGTTTGGCCTGGCTCAGCTCACCCTTGGCTGGCATTACTGCCAGCGCCGGCAAGGCAATAATCACCAACAGTATGTAACTCACCATCGCAACTCGCATCCAGCTCACCTCGCGCTAAGTATTGCAGCCAGGGGGCCGGGTTCCTGCAGGGCGAAGACCGCAGAGGCTCCACCTCTGCACTCCGCTGGGGACAGTGTCCCCAGACCCTCGGACTCGGGCGGGGCGGCCCCGCAGAGGGGGCCTTCCCACCCGGGAATACAGGGCCAGAGATATACGTCACTAGCGAAGGGCAAAGACAGAAGCCCCTACGGACTCACCTGCACCAACTGGCACTGGCGGAAGATTGCTCGGAAGAAGTGGTGTTTTATTTCCTAAAGCCGTTGCCCTTCGGATTCGCTGAGTTGTTGTCTTCTGAGGCACTGCCACCCAGTGCAAGGGCTCCCCCAGCTACACCGGGGGAGCCCTTGTACTGACTAACGGGGTCTGGGGACTGCGTCCCCAGCGGAGTCCAGAGGCAGCGCCTCTGGGACGTAAAGCTCTACTTCATCCCGAACATTGCTTCTTTCAAATCCAGATAGTACAGATAATCTGCAGGTTTCACGTTAGGCGGGCAGCGGTGGTCGCAGAAGGGGATATAGCCGCCACGTTCGACATAAGGGGCGAGGGTTTCGAGATAAGCTTTGATAGCTTCGGGGCCTTTCCCAAGCTGGATTTTATCGACGCCGCCCATAATGCGAAGCTGGCCTTCATACTGATCGAGCAACTCGCCAGGATGGGCGCAACCGTTCACCTCGAAGGGGAAGAGGCAGTTGATGCCAGTTTTGAGAAATCCTGGCAGCAGCGGGCGAACATCGCCATCACAGTCGGTGTACCACAGGTCAATGCCGTGAGCGTGCAGGCGTTTGCCAATGCGGTCATAGCGAGGCACGACGACGTCCTCGAAGAAGCGCAGCGAGATGATAGGGCCATTTTTGAAACAGATATCCTCCCAGCCACAGGCATAGTCAAAGTCCACATGCCCAAGAATCTGGTCGAGGAAGTGTTCTACGAGCTGGCAGGAGGTTTCGACCATATCTTCGACCATCTCGGGATAATCGTAGATGGCATAGGCAAGGCCCTCGAAGGTCAGCATATTGCGGATGACGCCGATCATCGAACCGGTGCCGACCCCGAGGGCGTAATCGCGGTCGGGTGTGGCCCCTTGCTTGATGCCTTCGACATTGATGATACGATTTGGATCGTCGAGACGAAAACGTTCTGCCTTGGCCTGGGCCCAATCGTCGGGCGTGACGATAGTAGCTTTCACATAATGAGGGATGGTATCGTGGCCGTCTTTGGGCACCTCGGCCAGCAGGCCATCGCCATTCTGGATGAGGTAAGTGGTCTCGGTCTCACTGACGACTTTATGCTCGAAGGGCGGGCTTATCCAGCAATTGCCACCAATGGCGCCGAGGCGGTCGAAGCTGAAGAAGACATTGGCTTCGCCCTCGTTGGTGATGCCATTGTCTGTGAAGAGATCCCATTCGCGGTAGTTTTCTTCCCAATAACCGAACTCCATATTGAAGCTGCGGTCGACGGGTTTCCAGTGCATCTGATTGTTGAACCGCTCGCGGTCAGTCATTGTGCCCTTCCACTTGGAGCGGATCGGCTTGATATCTGCCATCTCGGTACCTCTTGGCTGTCAGGTTAGGCGCCATGATAGGACACCAGCAAGCAGGATAAGGGCAACCTGAGTGAAAAGCAAGACTCAACTGGGTACGCAGGGCAAAGGGCCAGAAAAAAATGGGAGAGTAAACTCCGAGGATTAAAACAGCTAGCAAAAAAAATGGTCGGGGCGACTGGATTTGAACCAGCGACCACACGGCCCCCAGCCGTGTGCGCTACCAAGCTGCGCTACGCCCCGACACGAGGCTTATACTAACGCAACCGCGCGGCGATGTCCATACTCCGGCAGCCCTTTCCGGCAGGGAAACAGTGCCCGGAAGGGAAGAGTAACAAATCCAGGAGGCTGATTTATGAAGTTTGCCCTTTGCAATGAGTTGCTGCGCGAGTGGTCTTTCGAGCGTCAGGTGGATTTCGCCAGCGGACTTGGTTATGACGGGCTGGAGATTGCACCCTTTACCCTGGCGGACTCGGTGCTGGAGATTCCGACCGCCGAACGCGCCAGACTGCGCGGGATTCTCGGCGAGGCTGGACTGGCGATGCCAGCAACTCATTGGTTGCTGGTAAAGCCGGAAGGTTTACATATAAGTTCGCCTGACGAAATCCTTCGGAAACGCACCAGTGACTACCTGGCGGCGCTTGCGGACTTTACGGCTGATTTGGGCGGGAGCGTGATGATTTTCGGTTCACCCAAACAGCGCAGCCTGCTACCTCAAGTGAGTCTCGAACAGGCGCGAGAGTGGTCCAGAGAGACCTTGCTGGCCGCTTTGCCAGCTTGTGCGGAGCGCGGGGTGACTTTATGTATCGAGCAGCTCTCGACGGCGGAGACTGACTTCCTGACCACGCTGGAGGAGGTCGCCGAATTCGTGGATTATGTTGATCACCCAAACTGCGGCCTGATGCTGGACGTGAAGGCGATGTCCAGTCTGGGAGTGCCCTTGCCCGAGCTGATTCGTCAGTATGGCCCTCGCGCAAAGCACTTCCACGCCAATGACGCCAATCTCCAGGGGCCTGGCTTTGGTGAAGTGGATTATTTGCCGATATTCAGGATACTTGCTGAAATTGGTTATGAGGGCTGGGTATCGGTAGAAGTGTTCGATTACTCTCCAGGGGTTGAGCGACTGGCCTCGGAGAGCTTGAGATATTTGCAAAAATGCCTGGAAGAGGTGGCCACAGATGGCTGAACGACTGACCGTAAGCGCGGGTAATCATACCAGGGCCAATTGTCCTGTAAGAGTGGAAGCGCCGAGTGCCGAGTGGCCTGAACATTTCTATCTGGAAGGCCCCGGTGGCGCGCTTGTGCCCGGTGACTGTCTTGGCGGAGAGCTGTATTTCGTTCTGCCTGCGCTGCCGGCTGGCGCAACAGGCGATTATTTCCTGAGAAGTGAACTGCCCGCTGTGGGAGTGGTGCTTGGACAGGAACCCGAGCGGATTACCGTCAGCCTCGAGGGAAAACTGGTAACCGCATACAACTTCGCTCCGAAGTGGGTCAGGCCGTTTCTTTATCCCCTGGTTGGGCCAGGCGAGCGTCAGGTGACGCGCAACTGGCCGATGGTCGAGGTCGAAGGCGAACGCACCGACCACAAGCATCATAAATCAGTCTGGGTCGCCCACGGAGACCTGAACGGCACTGATAACTGGAGCGAAGAAGAAGGCCATGGCTGGCAGCGGCATCAGAGCTTCGAGTTGCTCTTCAGTGGCGCCGCGATGGGCAAGCTGGTGGCGAAGAACGAATGGCAGACCCATGAGGGCGTTGCCCAATTGGAGGAGCGTCGCGAGCTTACCTTCTGGCGACTTCCCGGCGGCAATCTGTCGGTCGACTTTGACCTCGCCTTTACCGCTGTGGGTGAGGCTCTCCTGTTTGGCGACACCAAAGAAGGTGGACTGGTGTCAGTGCGGGTCGCGACGGAACTGGACGTCCCATGCACCGGTGTCATCACCAACAGCTTCGGCGGAGTGAACGAGGCCGAGACCTGGGGCAAGCGCGCTCACTGGTGCGATTATTCAGGCAGCCTCGACAAAGTAGAGCTTGGGATTGCAATTTTGGAAGCTCAGACCAACCGCTTTCATCCGACTTACTGGCATGTGCGCGATTACGGTCTGATGACGGCCAATCCTTTTGGCATCTCGCATTTCGATCCGGCCTGCGGGACGACGGGGCGATTTCACGCTTGAAGAGGGGCAAACCGAGCGAGCCAGCTATCGGCTCTATGTCCACGCTGGAGACGCCCACCAGGGGCAGGTTGCCGAGAGTTATCTGGACTATGTAGCGCCGCCGAAGGTGAGTTTTAGCTAACTACTTCCAGCCGGCCGGCACGTGAACCTGGGGTACCACGCGCACATTGGAGAGGAACTCCGAGGCCTCGCCCTGCCAGCGCAGCAGTTGGGCTTCTGTGGGAAGCACCTCGGGCTGGCTGGCGGTAACTGGCTGAAGCACCAGCGGCAAGTCAGGATTTAGCGAGGCCATCAGCGCAATCGCATCGGCGAATTCGCTTTGATCCATCGAAGCCGTGCAGACCAGCTTGCAAAAGACCTTTTCGTGCGGTACGCGCTCGAGGAACCACCTGTGCAAGGGCAGACAATCCGGCATCCCACTGGTTGAAAGAAGCTTCAGGTCGGTCGCGAAAACGTCCACAAAAGGCGCAAGCTCTCCCGCCGCCGAGCCATAGGTGCCATTAGTGTCGATATAGGTCTTGTAGCCATGCTGATAGAGCTCGGGCAGCAGCGCATAGAGAAACTCCTGGGAGCAGAACGGCTCGCCACCGGTAATTGCAATATGCTTGTGGAGCCCGTGTTGGGCGGACAGTCGCTTGATTTCGTCAAGCAAAACTTCGACTGTGAAAGGGTTCGGTAGTTCCTGATAGCTTCGGCTGCCTGGCGCGGTTTCTACTCGGGCGGTCAGAGTGCGCGAAAGCGCCTTGGGCGTGTCGCAGTAGAGGCAGCGCAGATTGCACCCCTCGAGGCGCACGAAAAGCTGGCGCTCTCCAACGTACAGGCCCTCTCCCTGGAAACCAGAGAAGATTTCTTTCACATGGGCGGTCGGCTCAGCCATCAGTCGACCCCTCTCACTTTGCAGGTGGCCAGGCGAATCGAATCCACTTCATCCGTATAGGCACTCATCAGGCTTTCCGCAAATCGGTCAGGCTCTGCCACTCCCAGCTCAGCCAGGCTGGCGGCAGGCACCGGTACGCGCAGGGTGTTGAGGTTGAGCGCGAAATGGATAAGTCCCGAAACTGGACTAACTGTAGCGATAGAGATGGACAGCTTTCGTCCCTCAAAGAAAAGGTCATCGCCTCGCCGGCCAAGGGCTCTGCGAGAGAGAGTCTCCAGCTGCTCCTTGGCCAGCATTACAAGCAGACGCTGACGAGTAACCATCAAGGTCAGGGGAGTCTCGAAGTGCTCGATGATAAAGTGAAGCATCGAGTCCGAGTAGATGGGCGAGGCCTCCAGCACATCTTCCTGGTCGACCATATGTTGCCAGGGAATATCGCAGCTTCCGCAGAAAGCTGTTATGGAATCGCCCTGCAGCCCAAAGTGCTTGTAGGCGAAAAGTGAGGCAAGCTGCGACCCGTCATAGGGCAATTCTGCATCGTGATAATAGGTGTGCACCTGGCCCCTCCGCTAGAAAGCTACCTTTCCATTATAGACCCAAACCACTCAGTTGCGCCGGCCTGGTCCAAAGCTTTCCGGAAGAGTCTGCAGGAGGGGCAGTCCCAGCAGAGGGTTTCGCCTGATTCATAGCAAGGCCAGACAAGCTCGAGAGGCACGTTCAATTCGCGCCCCAGCAAGATTATCTCGGCTTTGCTGAGATGAGCAGTGGGAGCAAGTAGCCTGGGTGTGGCCAGGGTAGAAAGCGCAAGAGCGGCGTTTTCGGCCGCCACGAACTCAACCGTGTTATCGGGGAAGCGCCGGCTTTCTTCAGTGTTCAATCCTATCAGTAAAGTATCGGCGCGCAACTCTTCGGCAAAGGAAGCGGCGATATTTACGAAAACGCCATTGCGGTTGGGTACCCACAGGTCCTGCGGGCCAGATTCGGCCTTGTCCACTTCGAGTGGGGCGCCTGGCCGGTTTAGCGAGGCAGATGAGATACGCGCAAGCCAGGGGAGTTCGACAACTTCATGCCGAACGCGATAATGGCCTGCGATCTGGGCTGAGCGCTCCAGTTCGCGTCTAGTGGCTCGCTGGCCATAGTCAAAAGTAAGAGCCAGAGCGACCGAACCGCCTCCCGCCAGAAAAGTAGCCAGGGTTACGGTAGAATCCAGTCCAGCCGAAAGTAACGCCACCGCGCGTGACATCTGGTTCATCCCCTGTAGGTAGCGAAGCTGCCGGGATTCTCGGCAACGCTAAGACTGGCCAGTGTGACAGTAGAAGAATCCATTATCCTGGCTAGCGCCTCGTAAAGGATCCGGGCCAGGTTTTCGGCAGTTGGATTCTGAGTCTGGAACTCGGGCAAATCGTTGAGCAGCACATGATCGAAGGGCTCCACGGCTTCGTTCAGCCAGGCTTTGGCCTCGCCAAAGTCAACCAGCATCCCGCGCTCATCGAGCACCTCGCCGGTAAAAAGGGCGGTTACCTCGTAGGAATGGCCATGCAGCCGTTTGCACTTGCCCTCATACCGGCGCAGGAAATGCGCGCCGTTGAACCGGCAGCTAACGGCAAGCTCATAGCTAGCCATCGGTGTCACCTTCTGGCTTGGTGTCTTCCGGCTCAGGTTCGGGCCGCGTTATTACAGGCACGTCAGGTTCTTCATCTCCACCTGGCTCGGTCGTGACTGGAGGTTTGTCGCCACTGGGCTCAGGCTTGACGCCTGGCTCGGTTGGCCTGGGTTTGCCCCCATGTTGGGTGCATTCCTTTGCAGGCGCTTTGCCCGCCGGGAAAAGCTTGGTCATAGTGTGAGGGCATTGAGGTGTGGCAAGCATCCCGCTGTCACGGCAGATGGTGACCGCCTGCATTCCCTTTTCGCGCAGCACCCCAATGCTGCGTTTTTCTTTCGGTTCTTCAAAGTCGGGAATGTCCAGCCCGCCAGCTTTACGTTCCTTCTGTATTACGGGTACTGCCTGCTTCATATAATCGACCCATATAGGCCCGCAGCCTGTGCCACCATAAACGGTGCGCATCTGGCTATAGTCATCGTTGCCCACCCAGACCACACAGACGAGATCCTGGGTGAACCCCGCAAACCAGGCGTCCCGGTCATCCGAGGTGGTGCCTGTCTTGCCATATGCCCTGTAGCCAGCCCCGCTTGCCACCGAACCGGTACCTCTGGTGACGACAGCCCTGAGGCAGCGTTTTATGTCCTCCATCGTGGACTTGCGCACCACTCGGGTCAGTTTGGGCCGGGCCTCAAAGAGCACCTTGCCCGTACTGTCCTCTACGCGCTGGATGCACTGTGGCTCCGAGCGCACTCCATCGGTGGCGATAGTGCAATAGGCAGTCGCAAGCTCGAGGGGAGACAGCACCGAAGCCCCGAGAGCGCTTGAGAGGTAAGGTTCGACGGGAGTGTTGATGCCCATCCGCTGGGCATATTCGACAAGCTTCTCCACCCCGATATTATTGGCGACTTTTACCGCTACAGTATTTATGGACAGTGCTATGGCGGTTTCAATGGAAACTGAACCCCGGTACCGGTGGTCATAGTTGCGCGGCGCCCAGGTCTGGGTGCCCGAGCCATAACTGCGTTGAGAATCGATTACCACAGTATTCGGAGTAAAGCCGTTGTCAAAAGCCGCGGTATAGACGATGGGCTTGAAGGCCGAACCAGGCTGCCGCCTGGCCTGGGTTGCGCGGTTGAACTGGCTCTTGGCAAAATCAACCCCACCGACGACAGTCTTTACATAACCGGTGTAAGGGTCGATTGCGACTAGCGCGCCCTGGTTCACATTGCGCCTGGCAACCCGCGCAACACCGTCGCGCACGGCTTTCTCACCCGCTTCCTGCATCTTGAGACTGAGTGTCGTGTGGACTTTAAGGCCGCCTTTGTAGACCAGGTCAGCGCCATATTGCTCGATAAGTTCGGCGATGACATAGGTCGTGAAATAGGGCGCCTTGAGTACAGTGACACCGGTATATTCGTTGCCCGCCAGCTTGATTTCTTCCTCCAGCGCGTCCTTAAGCTGCAGGGGGGTTATCATCTTGATTTCGGCCATCTTGCGTAGTACTACATTGCGCCTTACCGAGGCGATGGTGACATCTTTGTAAGGCGAATAATCGCTTGGCCGCTGGGGAAGGCCCGCAAGCAACGCGCATTCGGCCAGAGTGAGTTCGTCCAGGTCTTTATCGAAATAGGTGCGCGCGGCCACTTTTACGCCGTAGGAGCCAGACCCATAGAAGACCTGGTTGAGGTAGAGTTCAAGGATCTCCTGTTTGGAAAGGCGCCGCTCCATCTCGAGGGAGAGCACCAACTCCTGCGCTTTTCGAGAGAGGGTCTTTTTGGGAGTCAGGAAGATAGACCTGGCAAGTTGCTGGGTGATAGTGCTACCGCCCTGGGAATAACCTCCGCTGCGCAAATTGGCAGTGATGGCGCGGGCCAGCGCCCGTAAATCCAGTCCATGATGGTTGTAAAACCTTTCGTCCTCGATAGCGACGGTGGCGTTTATAAGGTCTGGGGGGATCTCCTGGATCCGGGCCAGCTCCCGGTGCTGATTGAATAACTCGGCGATGAGTTCGCCTTCGCTGGAATAAAGTTTGGTCGTAAGCTGCGGCCGGTAGCTCTCGACGGCGTTCGCGTCGGGCAGCATTTGGGCAACGCTCCGGTAAGCGCCCAGGGCTATACCGAAGCCAAGCGCAACCATAACCATTAACAGCACGGAGCAAGACACGAAAACCGTGCCGAGACTCTTCTTGAGTATTCTCTTCAGCATAAAAAGTGGGCCGAACCTCCGGCCTCAATTATAGCGCAGCGACCCTGTTAAGGTTGTTCGCTGGCCCGGATATGCGCTACGGTAAGCCTAAGCCCTTCTTCCAGTCCGACCGTCGGTTGCCAGCCCAGTTCGCGTTGGGCTTTGGCCGAGTTGATGGCGATACGATATACCTCGCCCAGCCTGGCGGGAGCATATTCAGGTTCTCCCTGGTATCCAGTCGCCTTGACGAGGGCTGCGAATACTTCCTTTACACTGACTTCGATACCCCACCCCAGGTTGTAGACCTGGCCATCGCCTTTTTCAATCGCTAGCAGATTGGCTGCCACGATGTCGCCGACATAGAGATAGTCGCGAGTGGAAGTGCCATCGCCGAAAATGGTGCATTTGGCCCCGCGCACCATCCTGTCGGTGAAGATGGCGATAACCCCTGCCTCACCGTGAGGATCTTGCCGAGGACCGAACACATTGGGAAACCTGATAATAGTGTAGCGCAAGCCGTAGTTCACGCCATACATATGGAGATAGGGCTCGAAGGCGTGTTTTGAGGCGCCATAAGGGCAGAGTGGCTTGACAGGATGCGCCTCATCGACCGGCAGATACTCGGGATTCCCAAAAACAGCGCCTGCGGTTGAGCCATAAAGGAATTTTGTGACTTCTGTCTTGCGCGCGGCCTCAAGTATGTTGAGCGCGCCAAGCACGTTGACATCGGCATCGAAAACAGGATCGCCCACCGAATTGCCGGACATCTATCTGGGCGGCCAGGTGAAATACCAGCTCAGGTCGGAACTCCTCGAAGGCGGCCTCGACCCCTTCCCGGTCGCGCACATCCAGCTCGAAGAGCTTATGACCAGTCAGGTTTTCGCGCCTGCCGGAATAAAAATTATCCAGCACTGCCACCTGATGCCCGGCAGCAGCCAGGGCGTCCGCGAGATTGGAACCTATAAAGCCAGCTCCGCCTGTTACCAGAGCTCTCATTGTGGAACCTCCACCTTAAAGGTCAAGCGCTTTGCGCCAATAAGCGCTTTGCGCGCGCGCCTTGGCTAGCGCAAAGCCAGTATAACGCGCCGGGTCCGCGAGCAGGGCGCGTTCAGCCTCACTGAGTTTGGCCAGGTAAGGGGCAAGTTCGGCGTCCTCAAATAGCAACTCGCTGAAGCTCTTGCCGCTCTTCTCTGCCTCCAGCGTCAGCTTGCGCGAGGCCTCGTGGGCATCGGGATGACCTGCTTTGGCCAGCAATATATAGGCCGGCTCGGCGATTATGAAAGGCGCGGCCTTTGCAAAATTGCGCGCCATCCCTTCGGCATCCACCGTAAGCTTGGAGCTGATACGGTTCAGCCGCAAAGCTGACAGCACGACGGCAGCGATTATCTCCTGCGAGAAACGCGAGGAGGCCGAGTTGGTCAGGTCGCGCTGATGCTCGCAAAGCTGGTCCTGATATACGGTGACCATCCGGGGCGCGAAAGCCTTCCAGAAGCTCTTCACATTTTCGAAGTTCCACGGGTTGCGCTTGTGAGGCATAGTTGAGGAGCCGACCTGGTCCTTCTCGAATTCTTCCTGTACCTCGCCGAGTTCGGAGCGTTGCAGATGGCGCATATCATCGGAGAAGTCGGCCATCACGCCAAGTGCCATCGTCAGGCAGTGAAAATAATCGGTGACATATTCAGGTTCGACGATCTGGGTCGAGGTGGGCGAGGCAGCAAGTCCCAGATAGCCGAGGAAGGTCGCTTCCAGCTCCTGGGCATCTTCGACCAGTAGCGATAGCGCGTTGCCAGCTCCTACCGCACCCGAGAGCTTGCCGCGCAGATTATTTGCGGCGGCGGTTGCGCGCTCGATGACCTGGCCCATCCGGCTGACATAGCCAGCCACCGCGAAGCCGAAAGTGATTGGCTCGGCGAATTGGCCATGAGTGCGGCCAATCTGGACCTGGCCGGCGTGCTTCTCGGCCATCACAATCCAGGTGGCCATCAGTCGCTTCAGCACAGGCAGAACGGCTTCGAAATAGGCGGCCTTGTACCGGGCGGCGGTTGCAGTGTCAATGATGTTCAAAAGACGTCGCGCCCAGGTGGATATAAGGCTTGGCGTCATCGCTCACCCTGGTCCGCATACAATTGACCAGTGCGCGGATATTATGTTTGATGCGCGCTTCCTCTTCGGCGACTTCTTCGGCGGTTACAGCTTCGGCGGACTGGGCAATCTCTTCGGCTACTTCCTGGCTGCAAACGCCAACTGAGGCAAAGGCTTTGGCAAGTGCCGCCTCGGTCCTGGCCTCAAATCGCACCCGGGCCGCCTCGCTAAGCACCGGATGCAGCAGATTCGAGGGCTTCATCGCTGGCGCCGTAATAGCGGAAGTCCAACGGAGAAATCATATCGAACAGCTGGAGGTCCATATTTTTCTCCCTTCTTTTAGTCTTGCGCCAGCCATTGTAGCAAATCCAGCAGCAGTTGCTTCTCCCAGCCCTTGACCGGGACCTCTTCGCCCGCCACATAACCAGGCACCAGTCCGCAGAGTACTACTTTCCCCTGGCCAAAAGTTCCAGCTACCACAACAGGCTGGCCCTTGCTGTCTTGCAGCACAACGCTGGCCCGGTCGGTCGCGCTGAGGGCGATATGGTCCGAATAGGCAGGGACGAACTTCTCCCCTGGCGCCAGGGCAGTTTTTACAATTGGGGCAGGCCTGGTCGGAACCCAGCAAGAACGTTTCTCCTCTCGGCCAAGGCCGCTGCCGAGTTCAGGGAAGGGCGTCAGATGCACCCGGAAGCCGACTGCATCGTGGGTCAGCATTACTCGCCCGCCGGTTCGGACCCATTCGCGCAGTCGATTGAGAGCTCTTGGCGAGAGCAAATCAGGCGCGCTGACCTGCGGGATTATCACAACATCAACTGCGGCGAGGAATTCCGGATCGATGCGCGCCAGATAAACGGGATAAAATCCAGCTACTTCTTCCAACGTCGCCTTGATGCCACTGCTGCCGACGCCAGGCTCGAGGATGCCGACTTTAGGCAGGTCGGTCTCGATGACAGGCGGGGCAAGCTCTGCCAGGAGCTTATCCTGCGGCCTCCTCTGAAAGCCCTTGAAACACGGCGCTCCTGCGCGTGAAGGCGCGTTTTATGCCGCCAGCCAGGGCCAACTCGCCGCTGATGACAAGCTGACTGGGGCCCTCTGGCACTTCAAAGGCCAGGTCCTGGATACCGTCATAACGCGCCACGGGAGCAAGCTCCTGGGCCTTCTGACTGCCCAGGTTAATCAAGGAGAAATGTAGTTCGTCGAGGCTGACGCCTTCGTTTTCTGCCAATTTGGCGCCAACTATCAGTTGCGCGCCAGCGTGGTAGCTTGTCGGCGCCTCGCTCACCAGGCCCTGGGGAAGCAGCCAGGTCACCACGGGTGCGGGCACAGGCACTTCCGCCGGCTGGCTCAAGGGCCCTTTTGCCAGTTGAGCCACTCCCTCGGTTGGCAGCCAGCCACTGTAGCTGAACAGCACAAAGCCATCCGCTCCGGCCGATTTCGCCAGGGCAAGCTGATGCAAGGTCTCCTCGGGCGAATCGTGCAGATAGGAGCCAATCCCGATTGCAACGGGCACACGGCCTTCGGCTCGTTTCACATCGTCCTGGGCATATCTGGAAAGAGTTGACGAATCCGCTGTGTAGTCCATCGGGCAGACAAAATCGATATAGCCCTCGCGCGCCCAGGTGGGCCAGTCCTGCTTGATTGTGTAGCGCGAAGTAGCCGAACGCGGGAAGACAGCCGCCGAGACCTGCACCCAGGGCTTGATGGCCTTTACCTTACGATAAACCTCGCGCACCAGCGAATTGATATTGCCTTGCTCCCACTGGATGTAGGCGCTCTGCAAATCTCCTGTAAGCACGTCATCCGGCCAGTTCTCGACCTTCACGCCCAGCGCCTGCTCGAAGTTCCGACGGCAGGTGGCGCAATAACAGAAGCTGGTGTTGGGATATCTGATGTAATCGAAGTGAACGCCGTCCACATCGTAGTTTTCGGCCATCTCGAGCATCGCGGCGACTTCGACCTGGCGGTTGCGCTCATTGGAGGGGCAAGCCCAGGTGTAGCCTTGCTCTCCACTTGCATCGCGCACCAGGCGGTCTTCGGCGGCCAGTTGCTCGTAATACCACTTGGGCGCGGTGCCGAGGTGGAAATTGACGCGCCAGGCATGCAGCTCGAGTCCGTATTTGTGCGCGGCAGCCACCGACTGGGCAAGCTGGTCGCCTTTGCTCTGGGCCCAGGTATCCATCGGCAATATGGCGCTCTTGTAGATGCAATTGCCGCCCCTGGCCATTCTGGGGATGACCATATTGAAACCATTACGGGCAAGATTGGCACATTCTTTATCCCAGTTGGTGGAAGAATCTGGCACAAGCCAGACCCCGCGAAATTCTGAGGGGGCGGGTGGATGAGCGCGCGCATAAGCTTCTTGCAAGGCCTTGCTGGCCTCGGTAAGAGCGAGGTCGGCTTCTACGAAAAGGCCCCGCATCAGGTGACGTTCGGCTTTGGCGAATTTCTCCTCGGCAAGAGTTGCCCAGGAAAGCGCCTCGGTGATGCGCTGACTGGCAGGTTGAGAGTTGATGTATGCGCGCAACTCTTCGACGGTCTCGAATTCGCCAAGTTTGAGCGCGCGCGCGGCCCGGCGCTCAAGAGCGCCCTTCCAGGCTTTGGGGGCTACCTGGGCGATAAGCGCGCCGATTAGCCTGGCCTGGGCTTCTCCATCCGCGCCGGTCAGGACATGCCCTACGTAGAAACCTGCCGGCGACTCGATGAGCGCTGGGATGCCAGTGGGCTTGCCTTTGGAATCGCGCCATTCTCCGACTACGCGAGCCGAGGGTAAGAGAGTGGGGACGAATACGTTCCAGGAGTTGAAGCGCACAGCGACAGGTGCTCCTGGCACTGGTTCGGCGCTCTGGACAATCTCGGCGAACTGACCGTCATAGTCCGGGCTTGTGTAAGTGAGCGACTCGACCCCAACGAGGCGCGCTACAGCGGGAGAAGCTGTATAGAGTACGATGAGCTTGCCACCGCTGGATACAAAACTCGAAAGGGATTCTTCCAGCTCGGGCGAGAAGGTGTTAAGGGGAAGCACCGCCGCCTGATAGGGCGCAAGCGCGCTGGCGGTGGCCTGCTCCTGAGTCAGCGTATCGAAAAGCACTCCGGCTTCGGTCAGCGCCTTCTGCACTTTTTCTATATAAACTCCGGAGGAGCCCGCATCAGCTCGCGAGATGAGCACCAGGTCGTTTTTCACGGCGCCAGCCTCCTGTCCCCAACCTGCCTGGACCAGGCTGATTCCTCCAAAGAGCAGGAGCAACCCGAATAGCCTTCCCATTGAATATCTCCCTGACCCCAGTGCTGATACGGCAGCAAGCTGGCAAGATACCATCTGGGCTGCTCGCGCGCAAAGGTAATGTCTAGTCCACCACCTCTAGTACAACGCTGACCGTCGAAATCCCGCCATCCCCATCGTTAGCCTCGAAATTCAGATTCCAGACACCGATTTGCGAGTAAGTGGGCGTCCAGCGGAAGACGCCTCCGGTTGTCATCTGCGCGCCTGGGGGAAGCGGCATCACACTACAGGTTACAGGATCTCCATCAGGATCAGTCACAGCAAGCTGCAATTCGAAGAGCTGCCCCACCTCGAGCATCGCGTCGGCTGGATCAGTCAGTCTGGGAGGCGTATTGAGGATAGTTATATCCGCCTGCCCTTCCGGCCCCAAATCCAGCCCATCGGAAGCCTGGATGACGCAGCGCCAGAGGTCGTGCTTGGTGGTGAGGGTCTTCGAGAGGCTCTTCGTGGTCTGGCCTTCCACAAGCTGGAAAGTTGCGCCTCCATCGGTGGATTTGTACCACTCGACCAGATAACTGACCGGGTCGCCATCTGCGTCGGTGGCTGCAGCGGAGCAATAGAGATTGCTCCAGGTTGTCGGACTGGTTGGGTAGATAACTGGCGAGAGGGCAGTGGGAGGGGCGTTGACTACGAGCGCTTCAGCTTCGGCTCTGGCCACTTCCAGCAGGTCATCAAAGGCCGCGCAAACACACCGGATAGAGTCTCCTCTTACATAATTACCAGGGTCAAGGGTAGGCTCAGTCTCGCTTGCCAGAGGCAGCCAGTCTCCTGTCGAGGCCGGCTTCAAGAACCAGGAATAGTTAAGGTCATATTCCGCTTTACTTTCATCAAGTACTTCTACGACCGCTTCCACTGGATCATTGCGAGTCGGTTCGGTCGGCGCGAGTGCAAGTCCAAGCACCGGAGCTGCCGCGCTGGTTACGGTGACCAGGATAACGCGACTTCCCTGGGCGCCGTCGTTGTCAGTGACGGTGAAAGTGAGCTGATGCTGGCCCACCTGGCTCTCGTCAGGCAGCCATTCGAGCTGTCCAGTGGTAGGCGAAAAACTTGAGCCCTCAGGCACAGGGCTTAATCCAAAGGCAAGCGGGTCACCATCGGAATCTTTCCCAATCGGGACAAGAGTCAGCACTGCTCCTGCTTCGATACTGGCATCAGCCAGGCCATCCAGCCAGGGCGCCGAGTTGAGGATGGTCGTATCAGCGCTGGCACGTGGACTCTCGGCCACCCCGTCGCTGGCCCACAGTTCGCAGCGCCACACTTCATGCTTGGTTGTAAGCGTCTTGGAGAGGCTCTTGGTGGTCTGTCCTGTCACAAGCTGGAAGGTTTGGCCTCCATCGAGCGATTTATACCACTGCGCCATATAGGTCAGGGCATCACCATCCGGGTCACTGGAGGCTCCGCTGCAATAAAGGTTGCTGTAAGTATTGGGATTGTCCGGTAATATCCGCGGCGAAGGGGCAAGGGGCAAGGCGTTTACCACAGTGACGTTGGCCTCGACTGGCGCGCCGCTCTGGGCCGAATCGGCAGGAGTGCAAACACAGCGCAAGGTATCGCCCCGAGCGAAGAAAGAACTGGCTAGCGTGTCACTCGACTGCCCACCAAGCAGAGTGAAATCGGCCTCTCCCGCAGGCTTCAGATACCACTGCCACTGCAGTGTGACCGCGCCGCCCCCGCCTTCCTGCACTTCGTGGGCTGTTGCGATGAGCGCCGTGTCGGTAGTCGGCTGAGATGGAGTCAACGTGAGGCTGCCCACGACCGGCGGGCCAGTGCGTTCGACAGTGAGCAGTGTGGTCAGACGCGCCTCGCCTCCAGCGCCGTCAGTCACGACGAACTCCAGTGGGTATTCGCCCCAGTCCTCTTCCTCAGTAGCCCAGCTCAGCTGCCAGTTTTCAAAGGTTGCTCCTTCTGGCAGGCCTGTTATCTGCAGGGTCAGGTCGTCCTGGTCGGCATCCGAGGCGGATAAATCAAAAGCTACTGGCTGGCCTGCGTCCACCTCGAAGGTGGCCGGGCCAAGCAAGGTCGGTGGGGTGTTGCCAGCTAGTGTTGAAAAGCTCCAGTCGTAATCGAGCAGGTTCGGTGGCGTGGCCAGGTCAGCCGCCTGCGCGCGCACTGTAAAAGTCGCGCCATGAGGCAGCGCGGTCTCGGGAGTCCAGCGCAATATGGCCTCTTGCTCTTCAAAAGTATACTCAATTGCTACCGGCTCGCTCTCGAAAGCCAGGCCAAAAGTTGCCGGATCAAGGCCGGTTGGGTCGAAGAGATGCACTGAAACAAGCGGTTTGCAAAGCAATCCTGTGGCGCTGGGGGCTGGCGTCACCCCCAGCACCTGGGGGGGTGAGTTGTCCACGATAAAAGAGACCGGCTCGCTGGCAAGTGAAGCGACCAGATCCTGCGCGACGGCTCTGGCAAAGACTTCTCCCTCCTGATATTCAGGGGGCAGCAAGGCCAAGTCCAGAGTGGTACAGCCACTTATCGGCAGACCTGAGCGAGCGGTCCACCAGTTGCTGCCTCCATCGGCGCTGAGCTGCAAGCTGACCGAGGGATTCAAACTGGGCGAATCAGCACCCGTCCAGCAGAAGACTTGCTCTCCCGCGCGGGCTCCGCCATCTGGATCAAGCAGGACCAGTTCCAAAGGCCGGTGGAAAGCGACAGGCGCCTGCAGGATTAACTGATGGGTATCCCAGAGGCGCGCGCCTGCCTCATCCCACAGGCGCATCTCCAACTCCACCAGGCCGTCGGAAGCCAGAGCCAGCAACTGCCTGTCGAGAGGAAATTCCGTTTGCCCAAGTCCGCCGGCAATTATGACTTGTTGCTGCCACCAGCTCTGTCCGGTTGTCGGCGAATAGAGTTCGACCTGGCAATTATGGGCGCCCACATCGCTTGAGCCAAGCCAGACTTTAACCAGGCAGCTTTCCGCCAGGCCATCGTTAGTGGCGTCCTGAACCTGGGTCACCAGCACGTCAGCCAGATAACAAACGTAAAAGGTGTCAAAAGTGCCGATTTCGATGTCGTCCAGGTAGACCCCTTCGTAATAAACAGGGGTGGAATCGGAGGTGAAGTAGAAAATCAGTTCGAGCTTCTGCGGGGGCAGCTTGTGGGTGATATGCACCCAGCCATTGCTGACCCCCTGCTGGATAAGAAGAGTCTGGTAGATGCTCTGCCCCACAGGGCGATAGGCGACTTTGAGATAATCGCGCCCCTGGTCATAGGGCACATTCAGCCAGTACCAGTAACTCACCATCCCGCAGCCGGCGCCTGTAAAATCAAACTCTTTGCTGAAGCTGGCCATCTGATAAGTCGAGTATCTGTCAGGCAGCGAATCACCAACCGCGGCGCAGTAAAGGCTGGTCTCACCCGACCAGGCGCGCGCCGAAGACAGGCCCCAGTAGTCATAACCACTGCGCATGTTGATATCTTCGAGGTACCAGCCGGCAGGCAGGCCGGATTCGAAGTCGACGTGTTCAAGCAACTGGTCGGTTGAAGCAATCGCCGCAAAGACCAGCAAAACGGCGAGGATAGGCAGCATAAACCCCGCGCGCAAGGTGCCAGAAGCCATAAGACCACCCCCGAAAAGTTCCGAGGGGGGAGTATGCAAGACTCGTGCCAGAGGAGTTATCTCTCGAGTATCAGCACGGCGCAGGCGTATTCCTCAGTGTGAGAAAGCGACACCTGGGCCGAAGCTGTGCTTGCGAGCTGGGCGGCTTTACCGTGGAAGCGGAGGCCTGGTTTGCCGACCTGACTGCGGGTCACTTCGATCTCGCGGAAGGGTACGGCACGCCCAAGCGCCTTTATTCCGGCCTCTTTGGCGGCGAACCTGGCGGCATAATGGAGCGCAGGACGCTTCTGTGATTCGCAATAAGCCTGCTCCGCCTCGGTATAAAGCTTGTCGCGGAAACGCTCATGCTTTGCCAGCGCGCGTTCTATGCGCTCTACCGAAACCAGGTCGATCCCAAGGCCAACTACCATCTAGCGCACCAGTTTTAGAGAAACGAGATAGACATATACTTCACCCGAGTTAGCGATAACGGCCCCGGTTACCACCGCGAACAGGCTGGCTGCCACCAGCGCGAGCCGCAGCCAATAGAGAACGAGCAATATGAATTCGGGAAATTCCATAGTCAGCATGCTGACTATGGCAAGCGCTACCAGGACGATAAAGGCCAGGGTCGCCGAGATCGAAAAGTTGAGCGCCTCGCGCGCATTGTCGTGAACAAAAGGCTTGTCCTTCGAGGTCAGGTAAAAAATTAAGGGTCCAATAAAAAACGTAAACACTGCCGAGGCATGGGCAACGGCAGCCAGAGTGCGTTCCTGCTGGGGAGGCAACTCGACCTCGGGCGGGGCGTATGGGTCGTCAGGACGTTTGTCCATTGTGAGGCTCCCTTTCGCAACTGGGCGGCTCAGTGCACAAACCTTATCGTCAGCGGATAGAAATAGAACTCTCCCCGGTTGGCTGCAGCCGCGCCAAGTATGCAGCACACGATATTCATAATCCACAGAGCAATCAACAGGGGGATGCCTACCAGTACGAAAATAAGTATCCCGCAAAGGATACCCCAGATAAGCAGACTTAGCTGGAAGTTGAGCGATTCGCGCGCGTGAGCCTTCGCCCAGGGCTGGTCTTCATGCAGCATCAGATAGACAATTAGCGGCCCAATGAAACCGGGTATCCCCACCGCTATCCAGGCAAGCCCTGTCAGATGGGCGATCACCGCGATGCTGCGTTCATCCATATTGCCAAAAGCCGACCGCCCCGGCGGTGGAGGACCAGGGCCTGGTCCTTCGTTCATATTCGTCTCCCGCTAGCTGGCTAGTGCTAGTTCTTGATAAGCCGCAGGCTGATGGGGTACTGATAAGCCTGCTCTTTGGAAGCAGCCATAGCTGCGATTATGCAGAAAGCCAGGTTGCCTACCGCCAGAGCCAGCCAGAGCAGCAGCCCAATTATAAAGCCGATTATCGGTATGAACATCAGCACAATGTACAGTATCATCATCGCGATGCAGGCGATGCCGACGGTGATCTGGAAGTTGAGCGCCTCGCGGGCCTGGGAGCGAGCAAAGGGCTTGCCTTCGGACATCAGGTAGATGACCAGAGCGCCGATAAAGCTCGTCACTATGCCCAGCGCGTGAGCCAGGGCCGCCAGAGATTTTTCGTCCATCTGGCCTCCAGCAGGTGGCTGAGGCGGCTGGGGCGGCTGGTCACCCGGCGGGGGCGGAGGTGGAGGGGGTGGCGGCGGCGGGACATTGGCATCGGGGGGCTGTTCCATATGAGGTTCTCCTCCTTGGGATGCAACAAAGAACGGCTACCTGATTATTAGCCGGCCGGTGGAAAAATCCTGCTTCTCACCTCTAGCCTTCTTTATAGCCCTCCGCCTTGGGCAGTCCATCGAGATAACTGCAATCTTCACTTGAGGGCAGCACCCAGACAGGCACGCCGACTCCGACTTGCGGCCAGAGCCACTTGGCATTATTGGGATGCAGGCGGATGCAGCCATGCGAGGCAGGAGTGCCCAATCTGCGTATCTGGTCGCTGGCATGGATGGCCATACCTCGATGCACCCACAGACAGTAGTGCATCCAGACATCCCACAGCCGACTGAAGCTGCTGCGTGTCTTGGAATAGACCTTGAACTTGCCCTTGTAACTGGGATAGCCGGACATTCCAGTTGAACATTTGAATTTGGCCTTCAACTTGCCGCCTTCTACAAACCAAAGGCGCTGGGCCTTGATGCTCACAACGAGCAGGTTGGCGCGGGATAAGCGCCCACTGGCGACTGGTGAGTTCATGTTCTTTCCCGAAGAAATCGCGACCGATGGCCTTCGCCCAGAAGCGGTTCGCGCTAGTCTGGGGCATTACAAATTGCGCGCTGGTATGCCAGCCCCATAAATCAAGAGCCAAAGGCTTGGTGAACTCCTTGCCATCGGTGGAGCCCACCACCCGGATTAGATCGAGGGGGGTATTGGGCAGGTTCCAGTCCAAAGTGACCTGGGAACCTGCTGTAATTGTCTCAAGCAAGGCGGCAGAGCCAGGTGGGACGAACAGGACTAGTATGAAAAGAGCTACAAGGACGGCTGCGACCAGTGCTACACGAACCACAGCTTTCACCTGCCGACAGCAAAAAATATCAAGGCACTCTGGTGATATTTACCACAAAATCATGGTCAGAGCGCCCACCGAGCTGGATTTGGCCTACTCCAGAGGAGTTCAAAGTTGTTTCTTCCCCCGAATCCAGGTCCAGCACCCACAGTTGGTATTCGGCAGCAGGCAGGTGAAGCTTTAGGGCAGGCTGGGCTTCTTCAAGACGCCTGAGCCAGCACTGGCCAGGCTCGGGGCCAACGTCATCAACGCCTGCAAAGTTGCGCAGATAGATCAGTGTCTGGCCAAAATCCGAGTCAGCCAGGTATTTAAGCTGATAGCCGGCGCCAGGCTCCAGTTTGGGCAGCAGGCCTTGCGGCGCCTCGAAGGACTCGGCATCCACGACTACTGCGCCAGCAGGCGCCTGCCCCGGTTCGGCAAGACGCCAGGCAAGCCCTGTTGTAAGGCAATACTCGGTCCACTGGTGAAGCGCTTTGCGCTCAGGTTCGCTGGCAGGCAGTTGCAGCCACAAGTCGGGCTGGGCAGGCTTGAGATTATCGAAATCCATCCGGGCAAGCGCCCTGGCGGCCTTGCCGTATTCGAGCAGAGGCTTCACGAAATAGTCGGGCCATTTGTAACTGCCGCAGGCGCCCGCAAGCAGGCTGAACCAAAGCTGGTCGCGCAGCCCGCGCACAGCGGCTTTGGACTCATCGCCAACCTTGGCGGCATCCCAGGAAAGGAAGGGCGCAAAACCTTCGCCCGTCATAAAGGCGCCACTGAAAAGACGGGCCTCTTCGGCGACCGTGGCTTGCACCAGGCCAAAGTCGAAGCCCAACTCGCCGTTCGTATACGGGTGATATTCAAAACAATCGATGCCGCTTGCCTCTCGCCATTTACCGGGCACAGGATGCCTGAAGAAGATGGGATCGCCCACCACAGGCGTCTCGGGGTCGATTGACTTGATTAGAGCGGTCATCTCGGCGACCCAGCCCAGGTCATAATTTACCTGTTCGTTTTCCAGTTCGTACCGGATGATGCCCTCGGTGGCCGCCAGCACGGGCAGCAGTTGCTCCAGATAATCCCTCTGGCACCTACGCGCGTCGGGGTCGGTGTATTTTGGGTCGGCAGCAGGGCCATCGGTCGCCTTTTCGCCCACAAGACGCTTCTCGATGAGAAAACGCTTGCGGTAATCTGGCATTGCAGCTAGCTCAGCCTCGCTGAAACGCGGCAGCACGAGGTGTTCAAGCACCGCCAGATTTACATAAGGCGGTTTGGTGTAATCCTCAAACAGCACGACGGTGGTCGTCAGGCCAAACTGCCGCGCAAGTTCTACATATTCGAGCACCGCCGCAAGCTGGACGGGGTCAGGTTCGCCGCAGAGGTCCATATTGCGCAGCATCAGACCGGAGCGAAGTGCAGCCCGACTCGCGCAGCAGGCCAAACCAGTCCGAAAGCAACTGGCGCAGCTCCGGAGTAAAAGGCACCTGCTGGCTAAAAGGGATATCGTTGCAGGGGAAGAGATCAAGCTGAGACTTGAAACGCTCCTCCGATTCCAGTCCCTGGGCTGGCCAGTTGGCATACAACCCACCCAGGGGGAAGTAAAGCTCTCCCGTGTCGCGCCAGGCCAGATAACCAGTCGGCAACACTTCAAGATTGGTTTTGCGATAGGGGATCCAGACCTTCCGAGCCGGCTCGCTTGCTAGGCCTGTTGAGGAACAAAGGGCGACTGTGCGACTGCCACTCCAGCGGTTTGCCAGTAAAGGTAAATCGGCCTCTGCCAGCGCCTTCGGTGTTGGTTATCTTCTCCGCCTGCTTGAGTGCCAGGCCGGAGGAAAGCTGCCACTCAAGCTCAACGTCGGATTGTTCTATACGGTTGCCATATTGATCTACCAATTGGGCGTTGACTGAGAATTCGGCTTGATTAAGAGGCATCCCGAGTCGGTCCGGTGATGAGGCAAGCTCGAAATGATCAGGAGCCGCTGGCAAAATTGTGAGCGAGGCCTCGGTGGATTTGCCTGTGGGGCGGCCTGCGAGAGTAGCAGGACTTGCAATAAGCTGGGTCTGGCCGGCCTTCGTTGGCGCGGCGAGGTCGATTTCCAGCCTGCCTTCGGCATCGGCGCCAAGAAGGACCTGCTCTGCTCCTGCCGAGCCAAGTCGGAGGAAGGCGCCCCCGGCGGGCTTGCCAGCGGTGTCCCAAGCCTGCAGTTGGACCCTCAGACTAGCGCCGGCGGTTGCCTGCTCGGGCGCCGAAAGGGTCACCGAAGCGGCCTCGTTAAAGGAAACGAGCGTCTGCCGCTCCAGCAGTGGGCCAATCCAGACCTGTGCCGAGTCGCGCAGTAACTGGACATAATCAATTTCAACCTCGGCCTGCGCAAGCTCGTTGGTTGGGTCAAGACGAAAAGCGGCCATCTCGCGGCCATCCCAGAGGTCTGGAAAGGCCTTCGCCAGGTCAAATTCAAAGGTCTGCCAGTCAGGCCCAGTGACTGTGAACTCGCTGGACCGGTAGTTGCCTTTGGTGTCGGTGACATAGAGAGTCCACCTGGCGGTGGGCACATCCTGCCTGATACGCAGCCGCGCTATGTGGTAGAGCGAAGAGTCGATATGTTCTTGCACAGAAGGGTTGCTGCCCCACATAACTCCCCAGAGGAAGAACGGATCGATGCCCCCAATATGGCAGCGTAACACGCCCTCCGAGGCTTCGAATTCCAGATAACCTGGCTTGTCTCCCCAGCCGTCAATCCCTTCGGTATCGGCTTCTTCGAAGTCCCAGGCATCGCCCAGCACTTCGGCTGCATAATCGGGCAAGCCAAGCGTCGCTGGGGGAACAACCTGCTCGGTGGATTCGCGCACTGCCGCAAGCAGGAAGAGCCCGCCACTTGCGCCGGCGGCAAAAGCGACCTGGTCGGCGGTGCGAAAAACCGGCACAGGGCTTCCTGACAGGGTGAAGACGTCATAACGCGCTCCGTCTGGCAGAGGGGGCAGCTTTTCGAGGGAAAGCAGCGCCAGGTTGACAGAGTCCGGAGCAAGGCTTGCTTCAACCTCGACTGGCACCACAAAGGCTGCAGCGGGAGTGGGCCACTGGGGCGCTGCAGAGCCGCAAGGCATAAGGAAGGACAGCAGCAAGGCCAGCAAAATCGAAATAAGGAGTGGGCGCACAAGACCTCTCACCTCTGGGCGCGGCTAGCGCCGCGAGGTTAGCTTCAACCCCAGGGGCTTGCTACCTGCCTCTGGTGACTGGCCTCATCGGCCCAAAGCGCAAGGGAGAGAGCCCCGAAGAGGAACCTGAAGTTCTGCACGCCGATTTGCTTATCGCTGGCCTTGAGCGCCAGCAGTCGGTTGATTCGGGCAGGAGGTAAAACATCAGCGAGCAGGCCGTTTTTCTGACCGAGGTGGTCGTGAACCAACCGGCGCATTGCAGGTTCAGCAAGCCAGTCGTCCAGGCTCCAGGTAAGCGACTGCTTGGAGGCCTTGTAATCGGGGAGGCACGATCGAACAAATCTCTGAAGGGGATATTTGTATTCGCCCTTAAGCTGGGTCAGGCAGTAAGGCACGCGCATTATGGCCCGTGCCACTGGCAGCGACATAAAGGGAGCAATCAGGCGCAGGCCCTGAGGCTCTGCCAGGAGCGAAGTGCGCGCATTGTAGACGGCCCCCATCCGGTTGAAAAGTAAAGCCAGGCGCATCAGCGAGCGATAACTGTCCTTCCTGTCGCATACTGCGCGGGTGTGGTGGCGCAATATCTCCTGCACTTCAAACAGCTGGCTCGGTGAGAAGGCCATATAGTCAGCAAGAGGGCCAATGCGCCATCTGGAAAGCCAGAAAGCGCTGCCGCGCATATTCAGGAACGGTGCAAGAGCATAGGTCGCGGCGGGAAGACCAAAGGTATGCGAGAGCAACGAGTTGGCAGCCCTGATTGGCGCGCTGGGCCAGCGGTGAACAAGCCAGGCCAGGCGATCTCTGAACTCACGGCGCATCGACCGCTCGCTGAACAAGGCGCCAGCGCCTGTGCCATCAATCAGGTAGGAACCTGAGGGCAATTCTTCTCTGCAGGCCTCGATTAAAGGCAAGGTATAAGGCAGTGCGCCGTCACAACAAGGCTGATCGGTCAGCCGCAAGGCCTGCTCGATGAGTTGCGGCAGGCCAGAGGTTGGGGTCATCACCACCTGGTGGGGCAGCCCGAGCTGGGAGGCCAGAGCGGCAGTGGTGGCAACAACTGAGTCCTCAGCCGATTTGCCGAGAGTATAGGCAGTCCTCGGCTGGCCGGCCCTGGAGAGAGCCACTGCAAGCGCTGTAGAATCTAGTCCTCCACTGAACATCAGCGCCGAAGGAAGCGAGCCACAAACAGCGCAGGCTTGTTCTAACTGCTCTCCGACTTCATCCACGCGGCGGTAAGCTTCGGTGGCGGTAAACTTGTCCTGGTTCTCGGTAAGGTTAAAATGATCAGACACTGACAGCTTGCGCGCTCCAGAGGGCCAGGCAATCCTGAGGACTTCTGCCCGGGGCACGCTCTCTACTCCAGAAAGCAGGCTAAGACCACCTGGCAAGAAGGAATAATTGAGAAAGGCTGCAAGCCCAATTTGGTCGAAATCCAGCGGCCTGACTTTGAGCATATGACGCAGTTCAGTGGAAAAGAAGATGCCCTCCGCCACCTGGCAGACAAAGAGTCTTGAATGGCCAAGACGCTCACCGGCAAGCTCGAGGGTGACGCCAGAGGGGCCGAAGCTTATTCTGCAAAGGGCAGTATTGCCGGCCAGTCTGCGCGACAAAGCCTCCCCATCAAGTGCGGCAAGGAGGGGAAGTTTCGCTTCTGAAAGTAAAGCAAGCTGGCCGCCCTCTTCAACCAGCGGGTCGCCTGAAAGGGCAAGGGCAAGGCCTTGCTCGGCCTCAGCCCAGGCAAAAGCGCTTCCCCCGACGGCTAGCCAGAAATGGCCTTCCGGGGCGTCCAGCCAGATTTCATCTTTCAGGCCAGACTCTCGGAGCGCCGCTTCGAGTGCAGGTTGTTCGCAGGTTGCCAGATATCCACAAAGCATCTGTAAACAGGGCCAGTTGCGCGCCTCTTTCCCTCTGTAACGTCTGAGATAACCTAACGCCAGCTAGCTTCGATATGCGGGGCGGCAGCCCTGTCTTCAAGCCAGCGGGCCATCGTATAACAACCGAAAAGGAACCTATGATTCTCGCCGCCGACTTCCACGCCGCGCTTGCTGAGAGCAAGCAACCTTCGCATAAGACGCCACGGGAAGATTTCGGCAAGCTGCCCCTCTGGCCTGGCCAGATGCTCCCAGAACACCCCGGCTACCCCCGGTTGGCGAAGCCAGTAATCGAGATTCCATGGAAAATTGCCTTTGGCCGGCTCATAGTCAGGAAGCGCGCGTTCGATATAGTGCCAGATGGGATACTTGTAAGTCTTTGGGCTGGAAAGCCAGGGCACAGGTACGCGTCTGACCCAGTGAGCGACCGCTGGATACAGGAAGGGTGAAGTCAGATGCATACCAGCTTCTTGCGCGAGCAAGGTAGTGCGTCTTTGATAAATCGGACCTGCCCTGTTAGTTACGAAATGGACACGCTGGGTTGAACGTTCAGCTCCGAACCGGTCACAGATTTGACGTATATGAGCTTCTGTCAGGGCATCTACCTCGGCCAGGGTGCCCTTTGGCAGTTCGAGAAATTCGACCAGCCCGCTATTGCGAGCAGCGCTCTGCCACGAAGAAGGGGCATGGAACTTGAGCATTCCGCCCAGCACGCGATCGGCAGCTTCAACACCCGCATTGAGGTAGAGCGCGCGATAAAGGAGTTTTATCGGGCTGACAGGCAGCCGGTGCAGTTTCCAGGCGGCGCGATGGCGGTTGCGCCGGCGGAATCGGCCTTCTCCAAAGTGCCCACCCGCCCCTGAACCGTCGACCAACACCGCCCCTTTGCCAAGTTCGGCTCTGGCGAAGTCCACCAAAGGTTGGGTCGTAATCATAGCGCCATCGCCACACGGCTGTTCGAGACCTTGGGGTACCCGTTCAAGCAGCGAGGCCAACTGTCCGGCTGGCGAAGTCACAATCAGGTGTTGCATCCCAAGCTGGGCTGCTACTTCGGCAGTTTTACGATGGAGTTCGTTGCCTTCTTCTCGGACAAGAGTCAAGGCAACGGGCTTGTAGTCGCCTCGTGTCAGCGCCACCGCAAGGGCAGTCGAATCCACCCCAGCGCTGAACATCAGGGCGGGGCGTTCAGCGCAGAGCGCCTGCATCGAAGCCTCAAGACCCAAAGTCGATTCTTCTGCGAGCCGCTTGCTTTCGGCGAAGGAAAATTGGTCGCTTTCCTCAGTGTAAGACCAGGGCTGGATTGCTTCCTCGCGCGCAGCAAGAGAAGGCCAGCTAAAGGTCCTGACAAGGCCGGGTGGCACTGCGTTGATGCCTTTCGCCAGAGAGAAAGGCGCCTGGACGAACCCATAGACAAGGAAGCTTGTCAGGCCAGCAAGGTCCAGTTCGAAGCCTCGCGCTGCCAGTAGAGGCCTGAGGTCAGTACTGAAGAGCAGGCCTTTTTCTCCCTCAATGTAGAAAATGCCGCCATCGCCCAGCCGCTCTGGGGCGAGGGCAAGCTCGAGTCCATCAGGGGTCTGCCTGAGCTGACAGAAGGAAGTCGAACCGGCAAGCCTGAGTCCTAGTTCTCTCGGAGCCAGTTTGGTGAGGGCTGGCAGGTCTTTTTCGTCCAAATTAGTAGGCAGAGGCCTCTCTGGGTCCGCCAGTAGCATATCGCCCTGAAGACCAATACAACTTATAACGCCGGGTTCCGGGGCGCTCCAAAGGCGCGAAGGGCCACTCCGGGCAAGCCAGAAGCAGGCGCCTGGTTGCTCCAGGCGAAGTTCGTCAAAGGCGCCAAAGTCGCGAAGCTGGGCTTCTACTTCGGGCTGTCGTTGATTTGAAAGATAACCACAAAACATAAGGTTAGGCGAGCAAGCAGCTGGTTTCTTGCTCTAGAGTTCTCCTTCCTGTTTGATTAGGTCTAGCGTCAAGCCCAGTTGCCCTGAGCGCTGCCAGCCAGCGCACACCTTGATGACGTCGAGTGCCTCGCCAAAAGTCAAATCGGGCTTTCGGCGAGTTGCGACAGAATCCACCCAGGACGCCACTGCGCCGAATATGACATCATTCTGCATCCGATAGAAGCAGGTTGGTTCGCCATAACCTGACGGCCAGAGGACCGCTTCATAACAGGCTTGATGGGTGCGCAGGATACCTTTGTCGCCTACCAGTTCGATCTCCCACTGAGGCGCGGCGCAATCAGTGCTGAAGATTATGCTCATCCCGCCAATGCGCCCGTCAGCGTAGCGCACAGTGCCATACATCGTGTCCGGCCAGGGGTAGCCTGGCGAATTCAGATTGGCAGCCTCGCACCAGACGCGAGTTGGCGTGGAGTCAATAAACCAGCCCAGCATATCTGCTGCATAAACCCCCAGAGTGTATTCGGTGCCCCCTGCCCCTTCACCGAATTCGACGCTGTCTTCGAAGGGGCCAAGAGGGGCTTTGCCATGCTGAATGTAAACCCGGGCAGATAACAGCTTGCCCAGGGCGCCGGCGTCCACTTTGGCCTTTGCAGCGGCGATGGCGCCATCATACCGGCCCGGATCGAGGGTGCCACAAAGGCGTTCTGGATGAGCTGCTTCGGCTTCTGCAAGCTTGCGCGCCGATGCCACGCCGTTGGTAAGCGGTTTGGAGACATAGACATCCAGTCCGTGATCAAGCGCCCAAAGCGCCCAGTCGGCTTTGGTGCGGTCCCAGGCGGTGACAAAGGCAAAATCGGGTTGTGTGGCCTCGACCATTGTTTCGGCGTCCTCGAACAGGGGCGCCTCGAAAGCCTCACAGTATTCCGTGCGAGTCTTGCCCGCATTGGCTTTGAGGGTCTCGTCTCGCTGACCGAGCGGGCAGGCTCCGACCAGGCTGACCCCGGGCAGGCGCAGGATTGAACCAGCGAAGACCTGGGAATAGAAAGACCCCATGCCAAGCATTACGCCTTTGAGCAAGCGAATCATCTCCAGTTGCGGTGTGGCGCGAAGCTCAGGCCAGGGCGCCCGCGAGCAGGCGAGCAGCCAGCGCATCACGCGTCCTTTGTTTCGCCAAAGCGCAGAAACGCTCCTCTAACTCGACGCCAATCCCTTTGCGTCCAGTTTCAAGGCAGGCGAGCAGGGTAGAGCCACTTCCACAGAAGGGATCAAGGACCGTGTCGCTTTCAAAGGAGAAGAGCTTGATACACCTTCGAGGCAGTTCGATGGGGAAAGGCGCCGGGTGGCCGATGCGCTTCTTGCTCTCGCCGTTGAATACCCACACCCCGTTGGTCCAGGCGAGGAACTCGTCTCGGGTAATCCCGCTCGAGCGCCCTTCGGCTGGGCGTTTCCACTCGTCCTTGTAAAGCACCAGCACAACCTCAACTGGCGCAATCACATAAGGCGCCGAGGCTGAAAGCCAGGAGCCCCAGGCGGTGCGGCGCGAGATATTGCCTTCATTCCAGATGATGGTCGAGTGGTATTTCCAGCCGACCGCCTTGGCCAGGCAGGTGAGGTCCGCGCCTACGCTCTGCTGGCCGCCCTTGTTTTTATCGAGAGGCAAATTGAGACAGAGCCGTCCCCCCGACGTAGTCAACTCGAGTAATTTTGTGAGGTAGGCCTTGGAGAAATCCAGATAACCGTCCCAGGCGCAATCGTCATCATGCTCGCCATAATCGATGGAGACATTGTAAGGAGGCGAAGTGACGGTCAATTCAATCGAAGCTGCCTCTAGCGCTTCGAGCCTCAGGAAATCGGCGTTGAATACCTGTACTGATCCTGCTGCAAAGTAGGCTGCTTGTTTCACGGTGACCCCTTGAGCAGGCGCTTGTCAACCCGCCTGCTTCGAGGTCAGTTTACCCTTGCGCAACAAGTTTGGGGTCATTTTCGCAAGGAAGGCTTCCAGCACTACATCAGCGCAGGCATCTACGCTCATATACTCGGTATTGATGGCCAAATCATAACCGGACAAGTCCGCCGGGTCTTTGAAGAATCTTGCCCGAATGAAGTTCTCTCGTTCCGCGTCCAGCGAAAGTACCTTGGAGCGGGCCAGTTTGTGAGAGATATGGTTGCGTCTGGCCATACGTTCCATGCGTAGTTCGAGCGGCGCAAAGACCCTTACGCGCAGAGTCTTCTCGGGCGCCAGAATAAAGTTGGCGCCTCGTCCAAGTATTACGGCGTTGCCGCGTTCTCCAATCAGGGAGATGACCTCGACCAGATGCCTGAAATAGGAGGATTGACTCATATATTCATGACTTGTCAGGCCCCGGATTAGCTCCTGCAGATTGGCTCTGGTGCGCTCATCGGTAGACTCGACCACCGACTTGCGGACCTTGGCCCGGTTGGCGATATAGTCGGTCATCTGCCTGTCAAAGAACTCGAAGTCCAGCCGCCGTGCAACCTCGACGGCGACCTCCGAACCACCCGAACCCGACTCGCGCGAGAAGGTCACGCAAGCTGCAAACAAGGGATGGGTAATTTCGGCTGCGGCTTGTTTAGCCTGGCGAGTCTCCAGCCGACTTTTGGTTACATAACGCTCGATGAAGGCTTCCACACTGCGAGGTGTTTTCTGTGTCATCCTGGGCCTCCGATTGGTTCCTTACTTTCAGATTAGAACGGCCTGGCCGCCTTGTCAAACCAGCTTTGTCGAATAAGGGCGCGCGCCAACAAAAAAATGGAAATATTTGCTGCAAGCCCTAAAGCTTCCGGCCCAGGCTGCCGATACTCTTTTCCAGATGGAACCTTATACAAGCGCTATAACTGCTGGCAGCCAACTCGCCGCTGCTCTTGAAGAGGCTTTGCGCAGAGCCCCCCTGCCCGAAGCAGTGCAAGGAGAGCAAGAAGGCGCAGCCTCTGCCTCGTCAAAGGCGCTCGGGATCACTCCCGAGGCAACCTTCCGCTTCGTCAGCTATTTCGACGAGTTGCTGGATGCTGCCCTCGAGCATCAGGCTCTGATCATCGAACAGGCGATGCAGGATGCGCTTTCTAGTGCCGGAGGCCATTGCAGGGCTGCGCGCGGCGCTCTGGCGCTGGGAGGCGCTCTGGCTGACGAACTGGAGCGCTCTGGCAGTCTGCTCTTGGCGCTGGACGCCCAGTTGGTGCGCTCCGCCACCCTTACCACAGGCGAGAAAGCCGACTGGCGAGAGCTGGTCAGCGACTGGCAAGACTCCACTGAAGAACTGAAGCAAGCCCTCGCAAGCCTCAAACAGAAGGGCCAGTGTTTCGAGCAGAGTTTCGAACAGTTCAACCAGCTTCCCAGAGTGATGAGCCAGGAGATCTGGCGCCTGGCCAAGCGTCGCCCCAGAGGCGCTCAACAGGTGCTCAAGCGACTAACTAAACGGGTTGAAGGCCCTCTTGCCCTTGAGCCCGTTTCTCTGTGGCAGGCCTTTGGTGAGTATGCTGACTCGATTAACTCCCAGCTTGTTGAGTTGACCCAGGCGGCAAGCCGAGAGCTTGGCCAACTCGGGACAGGTCAGGGGCCACAAGCCGAAGTGGCACTCGACTGC
This sequence comes from uncultured Armatimonadia bacterium, assembly GCA_963749155.1. GTDB lineage: Bacteria > Armatimonadota > Zipacnadia > CAVVLO01 > CAVVLO01 > CAVVLO01. The sequence continues at coordinate 216,906 of CAVVLO010000001.1, forward strand.
GCGCAGGGCGTGCTTGCCCAATTTGCCGAAGTTTGTGGCATCACCATCATGTTAATCAGCCGGGTTAGAAGCGGGCTTCAACCGCTCGGAGCTTCCGGCGCGCTTGCCTCCGGACGCCTCACCGACGGCCTGGAGTGGCTGCTTAAACAACTCGGAGAGCTGACTGAACTGAAGTTGCTTGCCCCTAGAGCTGGAGAGCCAGCCGATGAACGCCTGCAAGAGTTCAGTCAGACCCAGCTCGGGGCGAATCCAGGTAGTCAGTTGCTAGTTGCCAGATTGCTTACCCCAGGCCTTGTGCTTGGCGAGACGCTGGTAGTCAAAGCAAGAGTGGCTGTAGCGCCGGCAAGCGCCACAGACTCTGCAAAGTGAATTCAGGGAGGGAATCATGGAAGACCAGATGGAGCTGGAATCAGGGCGTTCCTCTGAAGAACGCCAATATGTCCTCTTCGTCCTCGGGATCGAGAGGTATGGAGTTGAGATAGGCCAGGTACAGGAGATAGTCGCTCCCCAGGCGCTGACTCATGTGCCGGGCGCCCCTGCCTGGGTCGAAGGCGTTACCAATCTTAGAGGACAGGTAATCCCTGTGCTGGACCTGGCCTCGCGCCTTTCTGTCACTCCGGGTGAGGAGACAGCTCAACGACGTATCGTGGTGGTCGATGTTGGATTCGGCAAGGTTGGGATGCGCGTCGATGCGGTTACCGAGGTTGCGCTGATTGCCAATTCAGTTGTAGAACCACCCTCTGCTCTCGCGATGGGCATTAGTGCTCATTATGTCTCTGGCCTCGCCAAGCGCGAGGCGGATGTCATCGTCCTGCTTGATCTGGAGGCAGTCCTCACTCCTGAGGAAGCCAGAACGGCCTTCAGCGCCGCAGATGATGCGCTCGAACCGGCCACCGCCGAGGGCCAGGCGGTATAAAGATGGCCGACCAACAAGGTAAAGGCCTCGACACTTCAGATTATCTGAAACTCTTCCTGGAAGAGGCTGAGGATCAACTCGACGGGCTCGAGCAAGGGCTGGTCAAACTCGAATCGGGTGAAGGCGACACCGAACTCGTCAGCGAGCTTTTTCGTGCCTCGCACACCCTGAAGGGCGCTTCCGCGACCATGGGTTTTGAGGAGCTCACCGAACTCACTCACCTGCTTGAGAACGTCTTCCAGCAGGTGCGGGATGAAGGCGCGGTGCTCGATTCGGAGGGTATTTCGGTCGCCCTGGACTCGGTCGATGTATTGCGCGCGCTCAAAGATGCCGCTGCTGTCGGTGAGGCTGCGCCAAGCGAGTGGCGCTTCACGGGAGATGGCCTGCGCCGCCTTGTGACGCGCTTGCAGGAGGTCCCTGCGAGTCCAGTTCAAAGCACTCCTGCCACTAGCTCGACTGATTTTGATAAAGCGCTTTTCGAAGAAGCCGAATCTCGAGGCGCTGTAGTCTTTGCGCTCCGGGTCACACTTCACGCTGACTGCCAGATAAAATCTGCCAGAGTCGCCTTGGTTTTCCGCGCGGTAGAGCGGTTCGGCGAGATCCTGGCCGCGAGACCCGACGTCGAAGCTCTTGACGAAGAAGACTTCGATACCCAATTCACCTTGTTTATGGCGACTACAAGTGCGCCAGAAGAGGTAGCTGCGGCAGCGGCTCAGGTTTTTGAGGTCGACAACGTGCAGTTTTTGCCCTGGCGAGAAGAGTTGCAGTCTTCTCCTGCTAGCCAGGATGAACCTCAAGGCGACCGGCGTTCTGACAGTAAACTTGCCCCTGATGGACTGAACCGGCGTGTAATGGACCTCGGCCCCGAGGCAAGAGGGAAGCCAGGACCTGAACTGCTCACAATGACTGCCCGCAAGGTCTCGGGCAGTGTCCGCGTCGATACCGAGCGACTGGATCGCCTGGCCACCCTGGCTGGCGAACTCGTTGTGTTGCGCTCGCAGTTCTCGCGGCTTGGCGCGCAGCCTCAGGCGGCCTTTTCCGATGGGGGCAGAGAGCTGCAACAGGCTTCTCGAGAGCTAGACCGTATGGTCACCGACCTGCAAACCGAAGTGCTTGCAACCAGGATGCTTCCCATTACGGCTGTCTTCGAGCGCCTGCCTCGGCTTGTGCGCGACCTGGCTCGCGACTCGAACAAGCTGGTTACCCTGACCTTGCTGGGCAAGGAGACAGAACTCGATCGCAGCATCATCGAGCGACTCGGCGACCCCCTGGTCCACCTGCTGCGCAACTCCGTAGATCATGGACTGGAGACCGAAGAGATAAGGCGCGCCAGTGGCAAACAACCCGCTGGTCAGATAAGCGTCTCGGCGCGCCACCATGAGGGACATGTGGTTATAGAGGTAAAAGATGACGGGGCTGGCATAGATACCACCAGGCTCAAAGCCAAGGCTCTGGAGCGCGGGCTGTTTTCGCCCGAGGCTGCTGCCAGGCTTACCGATACCGAGGCAGTGTCACTCATCTTCGCCTCAGGACTCAGCATCAAGGACCAGGTTTCTCAGATATCTGGGCGCGGCGTTGGGATGGACATCGTCAAGCACAATGTCGAGCAGATGAATGGCACTGTCGAGGTCACCACTCGTCAGGGTCAGGGCACAACCTTTGTATTACGCTTTCCCCTTACTCTGGCAGTGCTTGATGTGCTGCTTACCCGAGTTGGCGACCTTGTCTGTGGGGTTCCCGTTCACTCGGTGGTTGAGACTTTACGACTGTCTCAGAGCAGTCAGGTCAGCCTGCAAGGCCGCCCGGCGATGTATCTGCGCGGAGAGGTCATCCCCCTTTATGACTTGCGCCACCTGACTTTGCATTCCAATGAAGGGGAAGGCTATGTGGCTGTGCTTTCGCACCGCGACCGCAAAGTAGGCTTGCAGGTAGATGAGCTGCTGGGACGCGATGAGATAGTCATCAAGCCACTGCCAGGCTATTTCCAGCAAGCTGCCTTGTTCTCTGGCAGTTGTATTTTGGGAGATGGTTCTGTCTCACTCGTTGTAGACGCCGAGGAACTTTATCGGCTTGCCTCAACAGGAGAACTGGAGGCTTCACTCGCCGAGGAGGCACACCAATTTGCCTGAGGCTTTGTCAGCGGGACTGGGAGAGGCACTCTTTGGCGATGATACCGATGCTTTGCTTTGTGCCGTCGGACTTGGCTCCTGTGTAGCTCTCTGCCTTTACGATTCTGAGCGATGCCGCGCGGCACTTGCCCATGTGGTGCTGCCTAGCAATTTGGAAGAACAAACCAACGGGCAACCCTGCACAAGGGGTGTCTGGGGCCAGGTGCACCCCCGACTGTGGCGCGCCGAGGGGCTTGTGCGCTATGCGCAGCCTGCTCTGGAGGTTCTCCTGTGCAGGCTTGGTGACGGCAAACCTTGTGAGGGGGTAGTCGCCGCGCTGGTTGGGGGGGCTCAGATGCTTCACCTGGGGCCGGGTTTGAATATCGGCAACCGCAATGTCAAGGCTTTGCGTTCAAGCCCTTGCTGAGCGAGCCATCCCTGTTGGCGTCGAAGAAATCGGGGGTAATGAAGCCCGTTCCGTTTTCCTGCATACCAAAACCGGTGAGGTTCTGGTACGTAATGCAGGCGCTCCAATACGCTCCCTCGGTTTCCTGGGCAAGTCTTCTCGAGGCAGGCCATCAAAACTGGCTGAAATACCTGGAATGGAAAGATTCTAGATTGGAGACGACGAGTATATATGCCTGCTGAAGAGGCTCCAATAAGAGTCCTGGTGGCTGACGATTCCACGCTTATGCGCCGGATGCTTTGCGATTTTCTCGCTAGCCAGCCTGACTTTGAGGTCGTAGGCTCGGCAAGAGACGGGATGGAAGCTTGCGACCTGGTTCGCTCGCTAAGGCCAGATGTCGTAACGATGGACGTTTATATGCCGCGGAAAGACGGGGTGGCATGCGTCGCCGAATTGATGACAACCTGTCCCACTCCAATTGTGATGCTCAGCGCGGTAACGCGTGAAAGCGCCAGCGTGACTATGGATGCGCTGGCCGCTGGCGCCGTTGATTTCGTAGCCAAACCTCGTAAAGGCGGGCTTGGCGAGATTGCAGACGAACTGCTTGGCAAGCTGCGGAACGCTGCGCGCGCTTCTGTTGTAGCTCCAAAAACAGCTGAGCCGGGAGCTTTTGTACGCTCTCGAACTGGTTCGCTTGTTGACGCAAAGGCCTCTCCCTCTGCAGTGATGTTGATAGGTGCTTCGACCGGTGGCCCCAATGCTCTGGACCAGCTAGTGACAACACTGGATGCAAGCCTGCCGGTAACCTGGGTTTTTGTGCAACATATGCCGGCAGGATTCACAGCCAGTCTGGCTGAACGCCTGGACAAGCGTAGCGAACTTCGACTGGCCGAGGCCGAAAAGGGGCAAATGCTGGCGCGTGGCCAGGGGGTGCTGGCACCGGGCGGGCTTCATCTGGAGTTTGACGCTGAAATGCGGTGCCGCCTTACCGATTCGGTATCTGTAAATGGGGTGCGCCCCTCTGTGGATGTAACAGCCTTCTCACTCGCCAAGAACTACACAAAACCAGTTGGGTTCATCCTGATGACAGGAATGGGCCGGGACGGTGCAGACGGCGCTAAAGCTCTGTATACCCGGGGTAAGACTCTGGCCTTGGCTCAAAGCCCCGATACCTGTGTAGTTGCGGGGATGCCCAGGTCTTTGCTTGGACTCAACTTGCCCCATGTAGATTCAATCCCCCTCGACAGACTCGGTCAAGCTGCAAACCGGCTGGCTGGCGCGCTGATAAAGGGCGCGTGGTAAACCTTGTTGGTAAGGCCCCAGCTAAGCGATCTGGAATATGACAGCCTGATCCGGCGGCTCTCGAATCTGGCTGGCGTTGACCTCAGGAAATACAAAAGAGACCAACTGCGACGCCGACTTCTCAATGAGATGACCAGGCGCCAGATAACTACTGCTGCCGAGTTGCTGGCCTTGTTTTCGGGGACTGAGGCTAGTGCCGCATCTCTGGTGTCCTCGCTGACCATCAACGTAACCGAAGCAAACCGCGATCCGGCGCGCTTCAGAGAATTATACGAACGGGCAATTAAACCACTTGCAAATCTTGGCCATTCTCTAAAAGTCTGGAGCGCCGGATGCAGTTATGGAGCCGAACCTGTCACCCTGGCGCTTTACCTGGCCCAAACCGCGCCTCTGGAGCGGTTCTCCATACTGGCAACCGACATCGATCCCATGATCCTGGAGCAGGCGTGTTTGTTGCGGTTCGTCCAGCGCGACCTGAAAAACCTGCCACCCGAGTGGGTTGAAGAGTGGTTCCAGCCAGATGATAAAGGCTGGCATCTGGCTGACAGGCTAGGACGAACCTTGCGGTTCCGAAAGCATGATTTGATTAGCGACGATTACCCAGCAAGACTGGACCTGATTGTGTTCCGAAATGTGGCTATCTATTTCGAACAGGAAGCAACCCGAGAAGTACATTGCAAAATGGCCAGCAGCCTTAAGCCTGGTGGTTTCCTGTTTCTTGGCGCTACAGAGCGGGTTATCAGCCCTGAGAATTATGGACTGAGTGCTGTTGCGCCTTTTCTATACCAAAAGGCCTAAGGGCCAGAACCCAGGATGCCGATAACTAGATAGAACTGGGACAAGGAGGTGCTGGTGTTGGCTCGAGTGTTGATTGTGGACGATGCTATGTTCATGCGGGTAGGTCTGAAGAACATCTTGCAGGGCAATGGACTGGAGGTCGTAGACGAGGCTGATAACGGCGAAGATGCCATAGCCAAATTTCAACAGCATAAGCCCGATTTGGTGACGATGGACATCACAATGCCCAAGATGGATGGCATTGCAGCTACGCGCGAGATCAAGAAACTTGATCCCGAAGCCAAGGTTATTATGGTGACCGCAATGGGACAGAAACATATGGTCATCCAGGCCATTGAGGCGGGCGCGCGAGATTTCATTGTGAAACCTTTCCAGCCGGACCGGGTGATGGACGGGGTGCGCAAGTTGCTGGGACTGGGGGAATAAACAGATGACGAGACAGATATTGATAGCTTTTGCCACAGCAATCAAGCGGGTTCTGCTAGGGCTAAACCTGGGTGATGTCGAGTTGCGGGCAGAACCTGCTGATCGACTTGAGACAGGTTGGTGGTATCCCGATGGGCCGACCGTGATGGTAGGAGTTGTCGGAAGCTTCCGCACCCAGGCTGTCCTTCACATGAAGCCGGAGGTATCGCTTCAGGTGGCTTCGGCAATGATAGGTATGCCAGTCACAGAACTGGACGAACTCGCCTCCAGCGCAATTTGTGAACTGGGCAATATGATAATGGGTAATGCGGCAACCGAACTCTCCCAGCTTAACTTGTCTGTGGACATTACTCCTGCCTCCTTGTTGCTTGGTGACAAGATGCGCGTCCAGTCGTTGCAGCCCCATGTATCGTTGGCTCTGGAGACAAGCGCGGGCAGTGTCAAGCTGGTGTTGTCAGCTTTCGAATTCGAATAACCAGGCCAATGCCAAAATCCGGACCGCTGGATGAGGCTGGTGCTAGCCTGGCTGTGGCATATAAGCCAGGAGGCTCGAGAAGGGCCATAGCCTTCCTGGCAGGTGCTTCTGGCGTTTGTCTCAGAAGACCTTGCAGGGCCTTTGCTGGGGCCTTTCAGGGCGGCGAAGGATATGATATACTCCCCCTGCTTTGATAAGACACCCGAACTCGAAGGGCGGTATACGTAGTGAAACGGACTTGGCAACCCAAGAAGGTCTCGCGCAGCCGCAGGCTGGGCTTCCTTAAGCGGATGAGCACCCATAGTGGGCGCTCGGTCATCAAAAGTCGCAGAGCCAAAGGTCGCAAGAGGCTAACCCCAGTCTAGGGGAGGTTTCCCGTGAAGGGGACCCTTAAGTCTCGGGCAAGACTTCAACAGCTCTTCGACACCGGCAAGCGGATCCGCGGACATAACGCACTGCTTCTTTACAGCAAGTTGGAAGGGCCTTGGGCTTTTGCCTTTATTGCTGGCAAGAGGCTCGGTGGAGCGGTTATGCGCAATCGGGCCAAACGCAGATTACGCGCCGCAGCAGCGTCTGCCTTGGCCAAGTGGACTCCGTCTGAGGGCGCTCAGCTAGTCTTGCTTGCGAATGCGCGGACGCTGAAGGTTCCTTTCGAAGCGTTGGTGGAGGACATCTGCCAGCTACTCGCTCAGTCAGGATGCGCAGCCAGAGAGGCGGAGAAAGCTTGAAGCAACTCGCAATAGCGGCAATCCGGTTTTACCAGGTCTATTTGTCGCGTCTGAAGCCGCCAACATGCAGGTTCCGGCCAACTTGTTCTCATTATGCTATCGAGGCTTTGCAGCGCTACGGTTTTGTGCGTGGGCTGTATCTTGCACTCAAGCGGATCGCGCGCTGCAATCCTTTTACGCCTGGCGGCTATGACCCACTGCCCTAAGCGCGGACATCAGGAGCTATTTTTTGTGAGATTAAGTGATAACAAGAGAGCCAGACTCGCTCTGCTACTGCTTTTACTGCTAGCCCTTCCTTTGGTGCTCGCATCTTGTGCGGGAGGCGCCAAGCCGAAGTCCGATGCTGAATATCAGCAGATAGGCCAGAAGCTAGTCGATGAAATAAAAGCCGCCCAGGCAGAGCCTCAGGCGACCGAACAGATAGAAAAACTGAAGAAGCAACTCGTACCCGCCGACGGTGTAGTGGATCCCAAGGCAAAACTCACGGAAGAGCAGATCAAGTCACTCTTTAGTGTGGCGCTGCTCTATGATTTTGGCAGCACGGGCAATGAGACCGAAGCCATCGAATACTACCAGCGTTTCGTTGCAGCTGCCCGGATGAACGAGTCTGCTCCTTATGCAATGGCGCGCTCGGCTTATCTGCTAGAGCAGAAAGGCGATCTGAAGCAGGCCGAAGCCCTCTACAGCAATGTGCTTATGACATCAGCCAAGGCCGTTATACCCTGGGGGCCAGACCTGCAGCTCATTCGCATAGAGCTAGGCCCGGGCGAACGTTACGACACACTGGTCAAGAATCAGGGTTTGTACCGACTTGTAGACTTCTTCGTCTCACTCACCGGACGCAACCAGAGTTTCAGCTACGGTTTGGCCGTCATCCTGCTCGCCCTGCTATTCCGCTTGCTGCTCTTCCCCTTCACGAAGAAGCAGGTCAAGGCGATGGCAGATATGCAGCGGGTAAAGCCTCTTGTAGACGAGGCTAACCGCAAATTTAAGGGCGACAAGGAACGGCTCAACAAAGAGGTAATGGCGATCTACCAGCGCGAGGGTGTAAATCCCCTCGCCGGGTGCCTGCCTTTGCTTGTACAACTGCCGGTCATCTTCATCCTGTACAAGGCCATCAGGCTTTACAACTTCCAGTTTACTCACGCTAGCTTCCTTTGGGTCAAGAAGCTCTCCGAGCCGGATATGCCGCTGCTGATCATCTATGTCATCAGTATGGCTATCACGCAGTTCTACACGAGCTTCTCGACTGATTCCGAGCAAAGGAAGCAGAACATGATGATGGCCATCATGATGCCGGCAATGCTGGCTTACTTCTTCTACTGGTTCCCAGCGGCGTTTATCCTGTTCTGGATAGCGCTCAACCTGGCGATGAGCTACCAACAGATAATGGTAGCCCGCAAGAATAAACTTGCCACAGCTAAGGGAACACCCGATGTCGGGCTGGCCGAGAGGCCCAGGAAAGTCGACATGAGCGAGGAATCCTCGCCCGCCAGCGCACGCCGCAAGCGTAGAGAGCGGCGCAAGCAAAGCTGACCCCCCAGATCGTCGCACACTGATGCAGCAGGGGGATTGAATGGAAGCTCAGATTATCGAAGTCTCGGGCAAGAGCCGTGAAGAGGCGCTTGCCGAGGCACTCAGACTACTGGATGCAACAGAAGACCAGGTCAAGGTGGAGTCGGTCGATGAGACCGAGTCCAAGGGTTTTCTCGGTTTTGGCACCCAGACAGTTATCAACCTCAGAGTACGCAAGCTCCCCGCCTCACTCGATTTGGCCCGAGAGTGTCTCCGTATGGCTTTGGCCAGTATGGATATCGAGGCCGAAGTCATCCTGCGCGAGCAGGACGCCGACTACCTGTATCTCGATCTCGAAGGCGAGGACCTGGGGCGCGTCATTGGGCGGCATGGCCAGACCCTCGAAGCTTTGCAGCTTGTTGCCGGCCTGATAACCACCAAAACCAGTTTCGACCGCAAGCGGGTCGTGCTGGATGCCGCTGGTTATCGCGAGCGCCGTCACGAGAAACTGGTTGATGAAGCCAAACATATCGCCGACAGAGCTTTACGTTCGGGTCAGCAGCAAGTCCTCAGGCCTATGAACAGCGCCGAGCGGCGTGTCATCCACATGGCGATTAGTCAGATTGAAGGGGTTTCCACCCATAGTGAGGGCGAGGGTGAGGGACGGCACATTCTCCTTGTCCCCGACAAGAAGCAGGGGGGCACTCGTCAGCGTCGTGGTCGCAAGCCAGCAAGCCCTGCTGCAGCCTCATCAGACAGCTCTGCCGAGGCCAAATCCGCCCGGCCCGCCCGGCCGGCCAGACAGCCAAAAAGCAAGCCCGCCGCGCCGGATAGCAAGCCTGGCAAGAATGAGCCGTCCGGGCCTGGCCGGATAACTTCCTTCGGTGATGATGACATCGAGTGGGGTTAGGCCTTAAGACCTTATGACAGCAAAACCCCGTCCGGTTATCCGGGCGGGGTTTATTTTTACCCAGCTGATTGGCTAATCTTCCGTGGAAACCTGTTCCACCCCGTCCACCCAGAGCTGCGTACCTTTGCGCGCTATCTTGTACGGCAGCACCTCTGCTCCCGCCTCAGTGAGCGCGGTCTTCACGGCTTCGGCAGAGCCCGGCTTCACGAAACTTATCATACAGCCCCCTCCCCCAGCGCCGCAGATCTTGCTTGCGAGGGCTCCTGCGTCTTTGGCAGCGGCCATAATGCGCTCGATCCGCTCATTGCTTACTCCCTTGGCAAGGGTACGGCGGTTGTCCCATTCTATGGAAAGCTGCTCTGCAAACTTGTCGAAATCCGCCTCCAGCAGCGCCTCGCGCATTCCAAAGGCCGTGCCCTTTATGCGTCGAAGGGCCTGGACGGTATCTCCAGTGTTCTCGATGTAATACTTGAGCATATTCCAGTTGCTTGTGCCTGAGAAATGAGATATTCCCGTGAAGGAGAGGATCAGACGACTCTCCAGTTCGGCAATCGAGGCCTCACTGGGCAGCAGAGGCTCCAGCATATTGTGGTCGACATTGAACCAGATAGCGTTCACCGAGCCATAACAGGCCGCATAATAGTCCTGTTTGCCGGTAGGCACCCGGATAAGCTGGGCTTCCAGATTGGCTGCGACATCAATCGCTCGTTGTTTGCTAAGGTTGGTCTTGTTAAGACTGGTGAGCGCGGCGGTCAGCGATATGACAAGTGAGGAAGAAGCGCCCAGTCCGCTGCCTTTGGGCGGGTCGTTTTTGGTCCACAGGTTGATGCCGCAGTGGGGCTTGTAATGGCGGACCAGCCTGCCAAGCAGGGCCAGGTCACCTTCCAGAGGCACCTCCTCGAGGCTCTTGAAGGTCTCGGAGGCGCCGATATCTTCGGCTTCGAGGTGGATAGCCGTATCGCTGCGCGTCTCGAGGCGCACATGACTGTAGAGGTCTATCCCGACGTTGACGGTAAGGCCGCCCTCCTCAAAAAGATAGAGTGGATAGAGGTCGAGAGTGCCTCCCGCCAGGTCAATGCGCGAAGGAGAACGCGCTTCAATTACCATCAGGTTCACCTGCCTGCTTAATAGGTCTGCTCAGATTAGACTAGCGCGCCCATCGCTGCAACCGCCTTACTCCAGCGGCCTGCCGTTGTAGGTGCCGTATTTCTCGGCCATCTCGAGCGCGAACTTGTAGTTCTCAAAGGACACCGTCTGAGGCACCGAGTGGTCGGAATGGAAGATGTAGCGCCCGTTTTTGCCCGCGATGCGTATCTTGCTGCTGATCTCTTCCTCGATGGCGGCTTTGTCGTCCAGGCTGAGGATGCGGACGTCAATATTGCCGAAGAAGGTAATGACATCGCCGTATTCTTTGCGCAGCTCGCGGATGTCCTGGCCAACCTTGGCCTCCAGCGGTTGCAGCGCGGCCCAGCCTTCTTCAATGATGTCGGGGATTATTTCAAGCACCTTGCCGCAACTGTGCAAGACGCAGGGTATATCCTTCTGTTTGAAATGGTCTACGATACGACAGTGGGCAGGCTTCAGCAGGTCGCGATAAAGGGCTGGCGAGAAGAGCAGGCTGTTGCGATAGCCCACATCGCCCCAAAACCAGGCCCCGTCGCAGTAGCCGCCCTGCTCCAGATACAGGTCGAAGGTGCTGATCATCAGGTCAGCGTAAGTCTCGAAGATGTCACGGACAACTTCGGGATACTCCATCATCCAGGTGAAGATGCCCACCTGCCCCAGGACTGGCCAACACGACTCGTAGGGTTCGACGCCCGAGAAGCACACGAACTTGTCGCTTGCCTTGACTGCGGCGGAAAGCTCCGGCAGGTTGGCGGGCAGTCTTTCCACGCAGGGCACGAGGCGCTCCTTGTACTCGAACCAGTCGGCCGGTTCCTTGATGGTGTGCTCCAGCCAGTGAGGGGTGTAACCACACTTGCCCTTGAAGTCTTTGCGCTTGACCCCGTTGGCGTCCCAGTGGATGATGTACTCGTCGGTCTCCTCGACGATCTTGCCTGGCAAGCGCAGCGAAGTATCAATGCCGATATTGTTGAACTCGTTGTCGAAGTACTGCTCGGCGCCCATATCAGCGGGCAGGCCTTCCTGGTGCCAGCGCTCGACAGCCTCGGGCCAGAAATGCTCATGGTGAGGCACGCGGTCAGGCAGGCCGCCAGCCAGCACGCAGGCGACGCGTTCGCGAGAGGTCATCTCCATCTAGTCCGTTTCCCCTTGGTCGTAGCGCCCATACTTGAGCGCCGCGTTATACATAACCTCATAGTGTTCAACGGGCGTACCGGGGGCGACATTACTACCCTCGCAGCAGATCCACCTGCCGCCTTCCATCACACCGGAGGCGCAGATACGCTTAATCTCGGCTTCAATAGCGGCTTTGGGGCCGTTCTGAAGCAGGCCAGGATGCAGATTGCCATTGAGGTAAACGTCCGGTCCCAGCGTCTTGCGGATGCGTCCGAGGTCCACTGGGAAGCCCAGGTCGAAATGGCCAACCCCCAGGTCGTTGTGCAGCACGGGCAAGAGCCGCTCTACGTTGCCGCAGAGGTGGATGAAGACAGGATTGATGCCAGCAGTCAGTTCGTCCACCAACCGGCGATGATAAGGGTAGACGTTTTCCATATAGTCTTTCACCGAGAGCAGCTCGATGCTGTCGTCGGAGAAGCCCCAGACCTCAACAGGTTGTTTCCAGCCTGCGTAAGTCCACATTGCTTTCAGGCGCGCGATGGTTGCCGTGGTGATGAAGTCCATCAGCTCGTGGTAATACTCCGGGTCGGTATACATATCCAGGCAGACTTCAGTCGCTCCGCGCAGATTGCAGGCATTGGTGAAGGGGCCATCGGTGCCCAGCGAATAGCACGACGCATCGCCGACCGGCCGGCCTTCGAACTCCATACCTCTGGCTTTCTCGCGCAGTGTCTCCGTCCACTCGACTACCTCGGGCATCAGAGGGGGAGGCAGCTCCATATGGGCCAGTTGATGTGGGTCGTCCTGCAGGAAGGAGATGAACCGTGGCACATCCCAGTCGAAGTATTCGATTGGGCACCCGAACCAGGCGGCCTCGTAGAAGTTCTGCTGATCAAAATAAGGCCCCGCCCATTGGGCGGGAAAGCCCATCTCCCGGTCCTGGAGCACGTTCAGGCGCATCCACCGCTGGTAGCGAAGCTGGACGTCCAGCATCACATCGGGATTAAGCGAATACTCGGCATAGGTGGGGTGGGGCCAATCGGGATCGGCTTTGGGATCCAGCACATAATGTTTCGTGTTGGTCAGGAAGGTAACGGGTACTCGATAAGGCTTGCCCGCCCAGAAGGCTTCCCAGACGCGGACAACCTCGGCATTGTGGGCTTCGAAATCAACTTTTTGCATTGTCGGCGGCTTTCTCCAGTCGTTTCAGAGTGCGAGACCTATAGCTGGCGAGTAGTTCGCGCCACTGTTTCACGTTGAAACCGGCGATCTTGGTGAGATGGTCTGAGCTACCGTCCAGCTCCGGCCAGCGAGCGATGGGCAGCTGCAACACGCCGCGCCTGAGGTTGGTCAGCGCGGCATCGAGCTGGCTCGCGATGCGCTCCTTTCCATCCACGAAGTTCGCCAAACGAGATTCCACATCGCCCAGCCCATACCTGCCAGCCTCATGCGCTGCCGACTCCAGCGCGCGCGCGTTACGTTCCATCTCGTTGATGCCGCCAAACTGACCGTATAGAGCAAGCAACTCGCCCGACTGCCTCAGCAGCGCCGTGCGCCAGTTGCCCTGGGCGCGCAGGCCTTTGGTCAGCTCGCGCGCAGCCCGACCGGCCTCCCGGGTAACTCGCAGTCGCTGAGAATACCACGCCTCGCTCGGATTTACCCAGCTTGCCTCGAATTGGCTTGCATACGCCAGCAGTTGTTCGCCTGAAAGGGGCACCTGATGCCAGCCCGCCCACTCTCCAAGTGCAGCAGCCAGGTCGTCGCGCCCCCAGGCCAGCGCCAACGCCAGCACGTGGTTGAGTTCGTCATACAGGCCTTCGGTGTAGAGCACCAGCCCACCGCTGCCGCCAGCGCGCGCGCCTTCGACATGATGGGCCATCGCGCCTGGCATGGGATTTGCGCCCAGAAGGCCCCAGCCGCCGGTCATCGTGGTGTCGAGGAAACTCACTCTCGGCAGCCCTGCAGGATAACCAACCTCTGCCCAGACGGAGGTCTGCTCTGCCCGGGCGGTCGCCGCCAGGCCTGAGAGCCAGTCCAGTTTGCCTGCGACTTGGGCGAAGTGGTGTATCTCCTCGGGCGTAAAATGCCAGTCGGTGATTAGGACTTCAAGCTCCGGCCGCACTTCACGGCAGGCGGCGGCGATCTCCTCGGCCAGTTTGAGGCCAGTCTCCACCCAGGGAGCGCATTTCTCGCAGCCACAGCCGCCCCAGTCGTAAAAGAAGAGGCACAGTGTGTCCAACTCGCCTGCTTCTTCTACCAGTTGGCGATGGTTGGCGATGAGCTGCGCGCGCGCCTCGGGATTGGAGGGACACACGGTCTGCAGCGTCCAGCCAGACTGGGGGTGGACCCCGGCGCGCCACTCGGGATGGGCCCTGGCCTGGTCGGTGTAGACCAGGTTGAGCGTCGAGACGAGGCCTGTCTTCAGGCCCAGGGCTTTGGCTCGGGAATGCAGCGCCTTGAGCTTGGTCCACTGTTCCAGCGAGTAGCTCTCCGGGTGCTCGTCAAAGGGGCACTCATACTGGTTCTGGCTGAAGTAAAGCCAGAGTTCCGTTGTCCCGAGCAAGGCGCGATAATCCAGCAGGTCGAGGAGAAACTCCGTTGGACGCTTCTCATAGCAATTTTTGAAATGCAGTGGCCAGTACTGGATCAGGCGGCTGAACTGGGTCTGACGGCGTTGTTCCGAAGCCGCCAGGTTCACTTCGCCAGGGGCATAGGTGGTTTTGCCCAGCACTTCTCCAATTGCCCGGCCAAGCGCGCCGTAGCCAGAGCCAGTCAGGTTGAGTCGAGTAGCGTCTCGTCCAGTTTTTATAGCGTAAGATTGCCCTGGAGATTTGCCCTGGGAGAGAGCCAGATGGACCTCAACGCGCGACTCGGAGTGGCCGGGGAAGTCTAGCTGGGCACGAGAGCGCAAGGCGCTTTCCAGCAGCACCCCCCACTGCCCAAGCAGCAGCGGCCTGCCTCGGCCAAGCAACACGTCGAGGGATGTCGAAGGATCCAGTCTCACCGTCGTCATCCCCTTCGAGCAGGGGAGGGGCACGGCGCCCCTCCCTTGGCTCAATTGGTTAGATAGGCTTGATTACTACTTCCTTGCCTTTGGCGGCCGACTCGTAAATGGCATCGAGCATCTTCATAAGCCAGATGCCGTCTTCCTCGGTCGCGACTGGCGTCTTGCCCTCAAGCAGGCAATCTACGAAAGCGCGCACTTCGGCGGCGATCCAGGAGCCACTCGGCGGGATATGCGGAGTGACATCCTGCTGGACGCCATCTTTTTCGGTGAAGAGGCGGAAGGGATCGAGCGTGCAGCCGGCTTTCTCGCCGAACAGCTCGAAGACGCCCTGCTCGCGCTCGACGAAGCTGGCCCAGGTGGCCTCGAGCTGGATGGCCGCGCCATTCGCGAAGCGGATCATCCCGAAGGTGTTGTCATCCACATCGAAGGTGCCACCCGTGACGTGAGTGCCCCAGCCGCCAAGGCCTTTGCCCTGACCGCCAAATTTGTCGAAGGAGACGCCTACGGCGCTGACCGGGGTCGGCTTGCCCATAAGGTACCAGGTGAGGTCAAGTGCGTGCACGCCGATGTCTATCAGCGCGCCGCCGCCTGCGAGGGCTTTGGTCGTGAACCAGCCGCCGTAGCCGGGGATGCCGGTGCGACGCAGCCAGCCGGTGCGGGCGAAGTAGATATCGCCAAATTCGCCGGAGTCTACCATCTGCTTCACATATTTGGCTTCGTTGCGGAAACGCTGGCACATCGCCATCACGAACAGGGGCGGCTTCTTCTGAGAGTCGCGCCAGGCCTTGATTTTCAGGGCCTCTTTGGCGGTGACGGACATCGGCTTCTCGCACAGCACGTTCAGACCTGCCTCGAGGCAGTCGAGGGCGATTGGCACGTGGAAGGCGTTAGGCGTGCCGATGCTTACGCAGTCCAGCTTGGACTTCTTCAGCATCTCTTTGTGATCAGTGTAGATTTCTGGAACGTTGAAGTCCTTGGCGAACTGCTCGGCCCTGGCCCCGTCCTTGTCGCAGATGGCGACGAGTTCGGCTCGCGGGTCGGCGACGTAGCCTTCGGCGTGCGCGCGGCCGATGCCGGCGCCGACTATGGCGGCCCTCACTTTGGTTTTCTTACTGGCGGGCACGATGACCCCTCCCTGTTTTTATTATGCCTCATATTGAGCTTTCTGGCTTCGGGCATTCTACACGACTTGCGCCCCTCCTTCACCCCCTTGCCAGTTTCGGCTTGCAGGGAACCAATTACAGTGCGAGAAGTTCTAGCTAATAAGCTTGCTTTATGTCCCAGATTACCCGCTAACACTAACAAGGGGTTAAGGACAATGAAAGCACCAAAGCAGCACTTGGCACTCCTCATCATTCTGTTAATAGGGTTGTCTCTCCTAGTCACGCTGCCCGGTTGTCGGCACTCAGACAGTCGACCACCAAACCACCCCATATTACAGCAGCAAGGGCCGCCGCCCACACTGCCGCCCTTCGCCGTGAAGGGCAACAGCAGTGACTTCAGGACCGTCCAGTTCGTCCCCACGCTCGATACTCCACTGGAGGGGAGTATAAACGCCATCTGGTGCGCTTCTTTCGAGCTGGCCTGGCGGCAGTTGATAGATGAAGTACTGAAAGAGCCTGTGAAGCTTGTGCCCGAGAAGCCCATCGTTACGCGCTTGAACGCCTCGCCCTTCTCCAAGAGCTGGCTGCCGGACGGCAACTGGTTCGCAGTGGCAGGATACGTGGATGAGGGCATCCTCCAACGTATTAAAGACGGGATGAAAGCGTTTCCTGACGCAACGCCCCCAGATCTCAGTGAGTATGAAAACACACCCTTCCTGGTCACATATGGGTACCTGAGGGGCGATGTGGTGTTCGATAAACCATTCCTGAAAGAGGAAGGCAAGCTGAGCTTCACCAGTGCTGGCGGGCAGGCCCAGCCGGTCAAAGCCTTTGGCGTGCTGCGCGACGACTTTGGCCAGGTGGAGGTGCGCGGCCAGGTGGAGGTGCTGTATAGTTCGACTGCAGGAGACAGCGCGTCTGATGAGTTCGCACTGGACCTGTCCAGAGCTACCGAGCCCTCACAGCTTGTTGTGGCGTGTGTGAAGCCCGAGGTTACACTAGGGGCCACTCTGGATGCGCTGGACGCGAAGATCAGCGGCTGGCGGCCGGAGAAGGGACAACGGGAACTGCGCGACGACGACGACCTGATGGTGCCCACTATGGGACTCTCTCTGCTCCACAGTTACCAGGAGCTACTAGGGCTCAAGCTGGAGAATCCCGTCAAGATGCAGCACAACCCGGTGCTTCGGGCGGATCAGCTTGTGGACTTCCGCCTAACGAGGTGGGGCGCGCAGTTGTCATCCTACGGTGCAATGGTGGTAGGTTCAGCAGCCATATCGCATGGCCGCAAGTTCGTCTTCGACCGCCCCTTCCTCGTGTATATGAAGAAGCGCGGGGAGAAGACGCCCTACTTCGCGATGTGGGTGGCGGACGCAACCTTTATGTATCAGGGGAACAATACTTCTCAGGCACCTTAGGCAGCATACTCTGCGTTCTGGTATAGGGAGACGATACATAAGGATGAAGAAAGCTCTGATCGCTGCTCTTATGTTTTTGGCGATGGTGCTTGTATGTATGGCGGCACTGGCCACCCCACCTGAGCTATTCGACGATGAGGAGGGCTTAGAAAAGTACCTGGAGGCATGCCAGGCAGCCGAGGATGAGGACGGCTTCGTGGACTTCTTCAAGCTGCCGAGGGAGTACTGGCCGGAAAGGCTGGAGGGGCTGGTCTTGCCGCCGCTGGCCTTCGATGGCACAACCTGGGGCCTCGAAGATGTGCAGTTCGCGCCCACCTTTGACACAGTCATGGAGTCAGCCAAGAATGTTTTATGGTGCGCGACCTTCGAACTGGCGTGGCGCCAGTTGATAGACGAAGTCCTGAAAGAACCTGTGAAGCTCGATCCGCCCAGTCCTGTTGCCGACCGGCTGAACGCCTCAAAGACTTCAAGTAAGCAGATACCAGAAGGTCAATGGTTTGCGGCTGCGGGGTTCGAGGACGAAGGCGTACTGGACCGCATCAGTCAGGGGCTTGCGGCTTTTCCCGGGGCTCAGCAGCCAGACCTCAGCGAGTATGTGAATACTGGTGACCTCATCACCTATTCGTATCTCGCGACAGATGTCAGGTTCAAGCCGGAGTTCAGCCAGCATGATGATCGCCTGATCTTCACCTCGAGTGATGGCAGCAAGCACAGGGTCAAAGCTTTTGGGCTTACAGAAGAAGATTCTTGTTGCGACGACCAGCACGAGTCGGTGCGAGTGCTCTATTGTTCCGAAGAAGGCTCAGGCCAGCCCCGCGAGTTCGCTTTAGACCTGTGCCACTACAGCAAGCCTAGCCAGGTTGTAATAGCCTGCGTAGAGCCGGCGGGCACACTGGAAGCGACAGTGGCCAGCGTGGAGGAGAAGATCGCCAACTGGCATCCGGACGATCTCCTGGCGCGGAAGCTGAGCAACTACGAGCAACTGTTAGTCCCCGATTTGGGCTTCCGCCTCCTTCACAGCTACAAAGAGTTGCTTTTGCATGTGCTGGCCAATCCAGGAAAGGGTGAGGGATTGTCAATCGTGCGGGCGGAGCAACTGGTCAACTTCCGCCTTACCAAGTATGGCGCGGTGCTATCTTCCTATTCTATGATGATAGCACTTGGCTACGAGCGGGGCGTAGGCAGGTCCTTTTACTTTGACAAGCCCTTCCTCGTGTATATGAAGAAGCGCGGGGAGAAGACGCCCTACTTTGCGATGTGGGTGGCGGACGCAACCTTTATGTATCAGGGGAGCAATACTTCTCAGGCACCTTAGGCAGTATACTCTGAGTTCTGGTATAGGGAGACGATACATAAGGATGAAGAAAGCTCTGATCGCTGCTCTTCTTCTGCTACCAGCGTTGCTCCTGGTACTGCCAGGCTGCCAGCAGTCAACGAGCCGATCGCCCCAGCAGCCCGTGGCACTAACGCTTCAACAGCCCGAGCTGGGCTCTCCTCTGGGGGGGCATGAGAAGAACAACCTGCGGCTGGTGAGTGGCAGCGAAGAACGGCGCGTATATAGCATGGAGGCCCTCGATGCTATCGCTGATGCCATGGATGAGTATGGCCATATAGACTGGTCCAGGGTGCCTGCCGAGTATGTGCCCGAGTCGGTGCGCGAAGCCAAGCTGCCCCCGCCTGCCGTCTCGGGCAACAGCCAGACCTACCCGACGGTGCGGTTCTGCCCGACGTTGTCCAGTTCCTTCGATCCCAAGAGAAATGCGCTGTGGTGCGCGTCCTTCCAACTCGCCTGGCAGCAGTTGTCAGACGAAGTGCTGAAGGGGCCGGTGAAGGTTGTCCCAGCCAACCCAGTCGTTGATGAGTTGAATGCGGCGCCGTTTTCAAAGATGTGGATTCCCGATGGCTGCGCTTTCGCCGCCGCTGGTTATGGAGATAAGGGCATCGTTAAGCGGATTGAAGAGGGGATGAAAGCTTTCCCAGACGCTAACGTGCCGAATTTCAAAGAGTATAAAGGGAAAAAGTGTCTAGTTTCTTTCGGTTACCTTACGAGCGATGTCCTTTTCCGGGCGCCCTTCTTGGACAAGCCGACTGGACTGGATTTCACCGCACTGGATGGCACTGTTTGGCCGGTCAAGGGGTTCGGAGTGCTGCAGAAGGATTATGGGCGCGTATACGAGCGCGAGCAAGTGACCGTGTTGTACTACGCATCGTCAACGGACAACCAGCCTGCCGAGTTCGCGCTGGACCTGTGCAAGTATTCGCAACCGAGCCAGCTTGTGGTGGCTTGCGTGAAACCTGAAGCCACGCTCCAGGCCACTCTCGAGGCCCTCGAAGCGAAGATGAAGGGCTGGAATCCAGAGGAGGAGAAGGACCGCCATCTGCAGGACGAGGACGACCTGCTTGTGCCGACGCTGGGATTGTCTCTGTTGCACTCGTATGACGAGATTCTGGGCGCCATGCTGGCCAATCCGGTCAGGGGGCAAGGGTGGCCCTTTGTGCGCGCCGAGCAGAAGGTAGACTTCCTCCTGACGCGTTGGGGCGCGCAGCTGTCTTCATATGGTGTAGACGTGGCACTGTGTGCCACGATGCACCAGTACCGACACTTTGTCTTCGACCGCCCCTTCCTCGTGTATATGAAGAAGCGCGGGGAGAAGACGCCCTACTTCGCGATGTGGGTGGCGGACACAACTTTTATGTATCCGCAGGAGCCGGTCGAGGAGCCGGCCACTCAGTAGTTGAAGCGCGACAAGGTCTGGAAAAACAGCGCCAGCCAGGGCGAGGAGAAGATCATCACCAGGCTGAGGCCAATGCCGTAGCGGTCCCAGATGTCCATATCCTTGCGGAAATCAGCGATCGAGGCATGCCGGCCATGACGCCAGGCGATGGCGTCACCACTGCGGGCCAGGATGTAACCGGCCAGGATTGGGCCGATGAAAGGCAAGGCGCAGAAGAGGACAAGCGCGGCCAGTCCCTCCAGCCAGGCACGGTGGAAGAAAGCCCACATAAAGGAAAGCCCGAAGGCGCCCCAGTTCCAGCTACGCAGCACACGAGCCACGTGGCTAGCCCTCCTCCTGGGCCCGCTCATCGGCCTCGATGAGGAAAGGCAGCAGTTCTTCTGGTTCGGGCAAGGCTTCTCCTTCGAGCGCGGGGAGCCTCGGTAGCTCCTCCAGAGTGGACAAGCCCAGCGCCTGAAGGAAGAGTTCGGTCGTGCCATAGAGCCGGGGCTTGCCTGGCGCATCTTTGCGCCCCACTGTGCGGATAAGTCCGCGGCGCTCCAGCCGGTCGACCAGATAGGCCGAATTTACCCCGCGCAGTTCTTCAACTTCGGGCCTGGTAATAGGCTGGCGATACGCGATGATGGCGAGCGTGACCATAGCGGCGGGGGAAAGACGCGCCGGCGGGCGGGAGAGGAACTTCTCGACCCAGAGGGCTACCTCGGGCCGGGTTACCAGTCGCCAAAGGCCGTTGAGGGAGACAACCTGCAGCCCTCCCTCGTGCGAGAGGCGTTCTCTAAGAAGGGCCAGGCCCTCGGAGACCTCTTCTTCGGGCAGCTCGAAAAGCTGGGCGAGCTGTTCGAGGCTTGCGCCCTCTTCCGAAACAAACAGTACGGCCTCAAGAGCCGCCGAGAGCTTCTCAGCTTCCACTACGAGCGCCTCCTCGGCGGGGAGTAACCTCAATCGGCGCGAAAGGCGCCTCTTGCTCGGCGCGCGCCTCGCGCATAAATACCATATGGACGAGTGCCAGGAAATACGCGGCCACTCTGCCAGGGCCTGGCTCGGGACCAAGCAACTCTTCGAA
The DNA here is from genome assembly GCA_963749155.1 of uncultured Armatimonadia bacterium. Taxonomy (GTDB): domain Bacteria; phylum Armatimonadota; class Zipacnadia; order CAVVLO01; family CAVVLO01; genus CAVVLO01. The sequence goes on from CAVVLO010000001.1 coordinate 238,054, forward strand.
GCGGCGCGCGGCCCGGTGCCCTGCGAAAAGCTGGCGTAGCTCGCTGACCGCCCCGGTCAGAGAAAACTCTTCTTCCGGAAGCACGGCCTCACGGGGGACGCGCGACTCCATCAGATCAGCAAAAGCCTCGAGCAAGTGCCTGAGGCTCAGCCGGTCCAGGTCATATTCGGCCTCTGGCTCGGCTTCGGCCACCTGGCGACGATAGGTGCGCCCGAAAGTCTCAAAGCGCGCGCCAAGGAACTGGCCAACTTCCGAATAGCGCTCATATTCGGCTATCTGCAGCAGCAGCGCCTTGCGCGTGCGCTCGTAATCTTCAGCTTCATCCTCGGTCGCTTCGCTTGGCGCCTGGGGCAGCAGGCCGCGCGACTTGAGGTAGAGCAGCGTAGCAGCCATCACTACGAAGGCTGAAGTTACCTCGACCTCGAAAGCTTCGGCCTCGCGCAGGTATTCGAGATACTGATCGCAGATCTCGGCCAACGGTAGTTCGTCGAGGGGTACCTGCTTCTTGCGGACCAGATGAACCAGCAGATCAAGTGGGCCCTCGAAGGCCGCCAGCCTCACGGGGAAGCCGACATAACCAAGCTCGGAGAAGCTTCTCTGCTCTTCGACGGCCGCCATCGGGGCGCTAGCTCGACCTCGCCAGGTTCAATTTGGACCGGACTTCTTCCAGTGTGGCCTCGGCCACATCGCGACTTTTGGCGCTGCCAGCCTCGAGGATATCCCAGACCTCGCCTGGGCGCTGGGCCCAGTAGGCCTGTTTTTCCTGGATAGGCGCAAGCCGCTCGGACAGCAGTTGCATAAGCTGCTTCTTGCAAGCAACGCACCCAAGTCCGCCAGCCTGGCATTCCTTTTTAAGTTCAGCGACTTCCTCGGCGGGGGAGTAGACTTCCCTGAAGGCGAACACCGCGCACCCTTCCGGGTGGCCAGGATCGTCTTTCCGCAGCTTGGTCGGATCGGTGAACATACTGTTGACTTTCTCCTGCAGCGCCTTGGCGTCATCGGCCAGGTAGATGGCGTTGTCGAGGGACTTGCTCATCTTCTTCTGGCCATCGAGGCCCACGATGCGCGCGGTCGTCGTAACCAGAGCCTGCGGCTCGGGGAAGGTGTCACCATAAATATAGTTGAATCTCCGCGCAATCTCGCGGGTGATCTCCAGATGAGGGATCTGGTCCTCTCCAACTGGTACACAGTCAGACTTGTAGACCAGGATGTCCGCTGCCTGCAGCACAGGATAACCGAGCAGGCCATAAGAGGCGTTCTCGCGCAGGTCCAGTTCGCGCAGCCACTCCTTATAGGTGGGGCAACGCTCCAGCCAGCCAAGGGGAGTAATCATCGAGAGCAGCAGATGAAGCTCGGCGTGCTGCGGTACCCGCGACTGGATCATCAGCGTCGAGACCTCGGGCTCCAGCCCGACGCTCAACCAGTCGATAGTGACGCCGAGGATGTTCTCCTGCAGGTCTTCGACCTTCTGATAGCCAGTGGTAAGCATATGCCAGTCGGCGATGCCGAATACGCAGTCATACTCGTGCTGCAGCTTCACCCAGTTGGAGAGAGCCCCTTCGAGATTGCCCAGGTGAAGTCGGCCGGTCGGCCTCATTCCGGAAAAGATACGTCCTTTTGCCAAATCGAGTCACTCCTGCATCGGAAAAGATCTCGCCTATTCTATGCCGGCAGGCCCGTTCGCGCAAATCCGGGTTAGCGTTTGCGGGCGGCTAGCTCGCGCCTGGCCAGTTCCAGTTCCGCGTCTTTGCCTGCGGCTTCACCATCGAGCCGGGCAGCGCGCAGCCTGTCCAGCAGGTCGCCAACCTCTGGCCCCTCGGGCAGCCCGAGCGCGAGCAGCTCTTCTCCGGTGACCTCGCCCTTGATATGGCGCCACTCGTAAAGGTAACGCTCGATCTTGTCGACCTTGCGAGAGCCCTGGCGATTCAGGGCATCGAGGTAGAGAACTGTCAGCAGGTCGAACCTTTCCAGCAGCAGAGTGATCTCGCTTGGGCGATCGATATTGGAAAGGGTCTCAAGAGTCTCCAGCGCGCGTCCAAGCTGGGCCAGCACAACCACTGCGCGCTTGGACATCGAGAGCCTGGCCGCCATATGGAGTACGGCAGTCTCCTCGACCCCCTTCACCAGGGGCAGCAGATAAACCAGCCAGCGATCCTCCAGCGGGGCCTCCATCCGGCGCTCCCAGATTTCGACCACCGTGCTGATAATCCCAAGCTCTGCCAGGCGAGCCTCATCGAAGTGGAGGGCCGGATCCACGAAACGCAGCACGTCAAGATGGGCCATCCGGTGGATAGCGGGGACAGGATTCATCTCGCTAAGAATGAGAATCAACTCGTCGCGCACTCTGGGGCCGGAAAGTCGCGCCAGCAGGTCTTCCTCCCGCGCGTGGACGATAAGCTGCTCGGTATGGGGATCCATCCGGAAACCAAGCCTCTGCTCGAACCGGATGGCGCGAAGGATGCGGGTTGGGTCTTCAACGAAGCTGAGACTGTGCAACACGCGCACAACCCCGCTGGCCAGGTCTTCGCGCCCCCCATAATAATCTACCAGATTGCCAAAAAACTCCTGGTTGAGGCTGACCGCCATCGCGTTGATGGTGAAATCGCGCCTGGAGAGGTCTTCCTTCACAGAGGCCATCTGGACGGTCGGCAGGGCGCCAGGTTCATCGTAGTATTCGGCCCGCGCGCTCGCTACATCGAGCTTGAAGCCTCCAGGCAGGCTGACGACAGCGGTCATAAACTTGTCGTGGTGAGCGACCTTGCCCAGGAGACGCTTGCCCAGGCTTCGGGCGAAAGCGATCCCATCCCCCTCGACCAGCAAATCTACATCATAGTTGGGCTCGTAGAGCAGCAGGTCGCGCACGAAACCCCCGACCAGATAGACGTTGGCCTGCTTCTCGTCAGCAAGCTGGCCTGCCCGCTCGAGGACTTCCATCACATTGCGCGGCAGATGGCGCCAGCCTCGATCAGGCACCTTCTGCGGCAAGGCGCTGGGCAGGGGATATTCGCCGACATAGGTGGCTCCGTGCAAGGCGCGCAGTAGCTCGCCTCGCGTAACAACGCCGACTACCTGGGCCTCTTCAAGGACTGGTACCCGGCTAGCGTCGTTGTGCACCATCAAGCCGCTCCAGCGTGCGTAGAGAAGCATCGGGGGGCGCGGTAGTGACCTTGCGGTTCGCGAAACTGCGCACGGGCGCCCGCATCAACTTGTGATACCGGGCCTTCTCCACATCGCGCTGGTCGATGGTGCCCAGCAGTTCTTCTCCATCCATCACAAGTAGCGTGTCGACCCCATGACGCATCAATTCGACCGCGGCGGCGCCCATCGTGATCTCGGGGCCGATGGAATAGGCCGGACTGCTCATAATGTCGCGCGCCACCACCAGGGGGCGCACGCGCTCATGGATGGCGGCGATCAGGCGTTCCTCCACTTCATCGAGGGAAGTTGCCTCGAACCTGGCCGAACCTGCCCGGTGATGCCCGCCTCCGCCCAGAGGTTCCAAAATCGAGTTGATTGCGATGCTGTTGCTCTTGCTGCGACCCACGATATAGCAGGTCTGATCGCTCTGGGTCAGCGTGAAGACGGCATCGACGTTCTCAAGATCGCACAGCTTGTGGGTGAGATAGGCTATCTCGTCAACATAACCTGGCGCCTCGGCGCGCGCGACGGCCAGGCTAGCTCCGTGGACGGAGAGATAGCGCGTATGCTGCACGAGCTCGTTCAGCAGGCGACGCTGGTCGGGCGTCAGGGCGCGTTCTATGAAACCTGAGACCACATCCAGGTTGGCTCCTTGTGCAAGCAACCAGGCGGCAGCCTCAAGGTCGTCTGGAGTGGTGCTGCTGAAGGTGAAACTGCCTGTATCCTCGTAAAGACCTAGTGAGAAAAGGGTCGCCTCGAAGGGAGTCAGCTTGATGCGGCGCCGCTTGAGTTCGCGCGCAAGCAGGGTGATAGTGGCCCCGACCGGCTCGATAGTGACGTGAGGCGTATCAATCACATCCACTTCCGCAGGATGGTGGTCGAAGAGGTAGACGGTAACATCCGGATCCAGCACGCGCTGCCGCAGGTCGGCCAGGCGGTCAGCGTGGTGGGTATCTACGACGATGATCGTGTTGAAACGCTCTGGCTCGTCGAAGGGGCTTGATTCGAGTTCGGGCAGCTTGCCCTGATGCAGAGTGACGAATTCGCGGACATTGCGCTCCAGCCCACCTGCGATGGAGATAAAGGCTCCCGGCCACAGCTTGGCAGCCGCCACCGCTGAGGCCAGCGCGTCAAAATCCACCGACTTGTGAGTGATTATGGCCTGCATCCGGCCACCTGGGCGCCTAGCCCTTCAGCCGATCGGGCAGCACCTCATGACTAATCAGGTCGGCCAGCGTCTCGCGCCGCACGATGACTTCGGCCTTCCCATTTGAGAGCAGCACCATTGCCGGCCGAGGGAACTTGTTATAGTTGCTCGACATCGCATAATTGTATGCGCCTGTCGTCATTACACAAAGGATATCGCCTGGCTCGGGCTTTGGCAGCACAACATCGCGGAAAAGCACATCGGTCTCGCAATGCTTGCCCGAAACGGTAACCTGCTCGGTGGCTTCCTGCTTGGCCTTGTTGGCGAGCAACACTGTGTAGACGGCCTCGTAGAGCGCAGGGCGCGGGTTGTCGGACAGACCGCCATCTACGGCGATATACTTGCGGACGCCAGGCACTTCCTTCACCGGGCCAACCGTATAAAGGGTAATACAGGCCTCGCCCACAATACCCCGGCCAGGTTCGATCATAAGCTTGGGATAGGGCCTGGCGAGTTCGTCACATTCCTTGATGATAGGCTTGATGACGGCATCGAGATACTGCTCCACCGAGGGAGGCGCGTCATCGGCCAGATACCGGATGCCCAGGCCACCGCCGGAGTTGAGCTCTTCGGGCCAGAAACCGGTCTCGTGCAGCACTTCCTTGAGGAAGGCCATCACGAGCGTGGAGGCCACTTCGAAGCTCTCCAGCCCGAAAATCTGCGAACCTATATGCTGGTGCACGCCCCACAGCTTGAGATTGGGCAGCTCGAGGGCGCGCTTGATAGCCTTCATAGCCTGGCCAGTCGCGATGCCGAAGCCAAACTTGGTGTCTATCTGGCCAGTCTGGATGTAAGTATGGGTCTTCGGCTTGATGCCAGGGGTCACGCGCAGCAAGATATCAGCGGTCAGGTCGGCTTCACCGGCCAGGGCGCTGATTATCTCAAGTTCTTCAATCGAATCGACGATTATCCGCTTTACGCCTTTACCGAGGGCCATTTGCAGTTCGGCAAGCGACTTGAAGTTGCCGTGCATATAGCAACTGCTGGCGGGGACGCCGGCTTCGAGGGCGCAGTAGAGTTCGCCCGCCGAGGCGACGTCGAGGGAAAGGCCTTCCTGCCAGACGATTTTGTCTATGGCAAGCGAGGGCAGCGCCTTCGAGGCATAGAGCACCTCGGCCTGGCCGGGGTATTTTTCCTCGATGACGACCTTGTAAGTGCGAGCGTTGCTGCGCAGCAACTGCTCGTCGACGACCCAGAGCGGGGTGCCGAATTGCTCGACTAGCGCGACACAATCGTGCCCGCCGAAGGTCAGATGGCCCTTGTCATTGGTGCCTACCAGGTCAAGCAGCCCCATAAGCTGCTCCTCCCTCGTCCTTAGGCGAAACTTCGGACAATTGAAAATGCGACGCGTCAGGCCAAACTGGCCGCGCGTCGTGGCCGGGATAGTAGCACAGGCCTAAAGAAGCGTCAAAAGGGAGCCCGCCAGCTTTGGCGCGGTTAGGCCAGCTTTGACAGGGGTCGGAGGCGAAGCATAGAATGACCTCGTGGAATCCCTCGAACGGATACTGGGCCCGGGTGGCCCCCTGGCGGCCAGGCTTCCGAATTATGAGGTGCGCCCCCAGCAGATAGAGCTTGCCGAAGCGGTGGGGCGCGCCATCACCGAAGGCCAGGTGCTGCTTGCCGAGGCGGGCACTGGCTGCGGCAAGAGCTTTGCTTATGCCATCCCCTTCCTGCTCTGGGCTAACGAGCTGCGCGGCCAGCGCAAAGTCGCCTTCTCTACCTATACCAAAGCTTTGCAGCAGCAACTTGCAAGCAAAGACCTGCCTCTCCTGCTCGAAGTGCTCGGACTTGACCTCAAAGTCGAAGTCGTGATGGGCATCGAGAACTATATCTGTATGCGCAGATTTATCCAGCGGATGGATTTCCTGCGGCAGACGGGGCTTGAATCACTGGACAATGACCTCAACGAGGCCTTTGGCGCGCCCAGGACCGATGAACTTCGCAAGGTCGAGAAGTGGATTAAGGCCGGTGGCAGCGGCAACCTGGAAGATTGCACTTTCCGCCTGTCGCCGACTACCCGCGCTGCCATCTCGCATACCCGCTATGCTTGCGCTTATCCCCAGTGCCCTCATCTGCGCGACTGCGTGTGGATGGACCTCAAGCGCGCTGTGGCGAAAGCCGATGTCATCGTGGCGAACCACCACATATTTTTGCTTGAATCCGAAGGCAGTCAGTTGCTCCCTCGCTGTGACGGGGTGGTCTTCGACGAAGGGCAGGCGCTGGAGGATGCCGCCAGTGCTGTGCTCGGGGAAAGGCTGTCGCAGCATTTTGTGACCAGCCTGCTCAGGGGCGTTTTGGCCTCGCAGGGTCCGCTTGGGCTTGCAAGTGACCTCTCGCCGGGCGAGGTGGAGATGACGCGAAATCAAATCCAGTTCGTGCTGGACGAGACGCGCGCTTTCTTCCAGGCGGTGCGCGGGCATGTCTGGACGCGTTATGGGGGCAGTGAAGAGGTGCGCCTCCAGGAACCGCTTGCGGTGCAGGATACCCTGGCCGGTCCGCTTGAGGATCTGGCTGCTTCCCTGCAGGACCTGGCGGGTCATACCAGCAGGCAGGAGGCTTCTGTCGAACTGGCGGGGGCAGCCAAGGCGTTGTTGGACGTGCAGGCGGGGCTTTCGACTATTATCACGGTCTCCCAGCCCGATCACGTCTACTGGCTGGAATCAGAACAGCGCGCCGATGCGGATGTCGCGCTCAATTCTGCCCCTGTCGAGCCGGGCCAGGCGCTGGCCGAGCGAATCTTCGAGCAGTATGCGCCCGCGGTTGTCACCTCCGCGACCCTCAGGGTGGGAGGCAGCTTCGAGTTTGTGCGCAGCCGGATCGGCGCCCACGAGGCAGGAGAGCTCTCGGTGAGTTCGCCCTTCGATTATTCGAGTCGCTGCAAACTCTATTTGCCTCCCTCTATGCCCGACCCAGGCAGGCAAGCCCACGATTATGAAGCCCGGCTGCTGCCTCTGATAGGCGAGTTACTTGAGGTCAGCAGGGGACGCGCTTTTGTGCTTTTCACCAGTTACCGGCAGATGGAAGCCGCGGCTACCTGGCTCGAGGATGAAGGTTTCGATGACAAATATGGCCTGCTGGTGCAAGGCGACCTGCCGCGCCACGAGTTGCTGGAACGCTTCCGGGGGACGCCAGGTTCGGTGCTGCTTGGCACTCGCACCTTCTGGCAGGGCGTCGATGTGCCGGGCGAGGCGCTGGTCGCAGTAATTATCGCCAAACTCCCCTTCCAGGTGCCGGACGAGCCGCTAGTGCAGGCTCGGTGTCAGGCAATCGAACGCAGGGGAGGCAATCCTTTTATGGAATATTCCGTTCCAACGGCGGCGATGGCGCTGAGACAGGCTTTTGGGCGACTCATCCGCACGCGGGAGGACTATGGGCTGGTCGCTGTGCTCGACCCCCGGTTGCGCACGAAGCGCTACGGGGAGTTCTTCCTCGAGTCGCTGCCCGACTGTCCTGTGACCTCTGATATGGACGAGTTGCGCGAAGCCTTCGCCTTCTGGGAGAATCTCCCGGCCGGCGCGACCGGCCAAGGGGCTGGATGATGAGTCTGGGGCTCAAAGCGGCGCTTCAGCATACCTGGAAGTTTTGGGTGGAAGTGGGGGACGAGTTATTCCTCCACAAGGCGTCCCTTATGGCGGCTGGCATTGCCTATTTTGCGGTGCTGGCGGTCTTCCCCTTGCTGCTGGTCGTGATGGCGGCTGGCGCGGCAATAATTGGCAGCAGTCAGAAGATGCTCGATCTCATCTACGAAGGCCTCTCCCAGATAATGATCCCGAGCGCCGTGGGCACCATAATAACGGTCATCAGCGAAGCCATTGACTCGGGCCTGCTGGTCGGAGGACTCAGCATACTGCTGCTGGTCTGGGCCGCTACTCACGTCTTCCGCCTGACCAGCACCGCTCTTGATTCCCTCTGGCACGCCAAGCATCGCCCGCGCGCGGTGGTGAATATCCTGAGGTCGCTATTAGTCGTGACGGTGCTCACCGTCTCGGGCCTGCTGGCCTTTGGCCTTACGGTGATGTTCTCGCTTATTGAGAACTGGAGCGCCGAACATCCAATGGTACTCGGGCTAACCTCGCTCTTCTCGCCGATGCCCTCCTGGACCTCACCTCTTCTTGGATTTGGGCTTACTTTAATTTTCTACACACTGGTGCACAAGTATCTGCCCACGCGCAAAATTGCCTGGAAATATGCTCTGGTAGCCGGTATGCTCTCAGGCACAATGTCGGAGGCGGCCAAGCTCCTCTTCACCTTGCTGGTGGTCCGGCCTGGAAGCTACCTGCACATATATGGGCCTATCGCAGGTATGGTATTGCTGGTTTTGTGGTTCTACTATGCGGCCAACTGCCTGCTGATCGGCGCTGCGGCGGCCCGGCTTTATGAGAAGCAGGAACTTGCCCAGCAGGGGAAGGAAGTATGAGCGAGCCTCCCGTACAGCAGCAGGAACGCGCGCTGCCCATTTCAATGCCCCGGGCGCTTGGCAGGCCGCTGGTCGCGCTTTTCGACCGGCTGGGACTGGTCGTGGCGGCCAACCTCCTCTTCACGGGCGCGCTGCTTGTCCCGCTGTCGATTTCCTATCTCCTTCGCGAGCCAATGAACCTGGGCGCCGCCTTGACTGTCTTGTCCGCTCTGCTTATAACAGGGCCGGTCTGGTTCGGCCTGGTAGACGTGATGGGCAAGATCGTCGGGCGCGATTCGGCCAGCTTTCTTGATTTGCTGCTGGCGACGGGCAAGCATTATATTAAGGCTGTAGGCTGGGGACTCTTTGCGCTGGCAGGGCTTGTCATCACCTGGGCAGCGGGCACCATCTACCTGGGGCTGCTTGCTCTAGCCCGCTCTGATGGGCTAGGCTCTCCCTCGGACTGGCTGTTGCTTGCCGCTGCCGGGCTGTTTGGCCTGGCCGCAGCGGCGCTGATTCTGATCCAGCTTTATGTGGCGCCCCTGATAACCTTGAACAACGAACCACTGTTCAAGGCTTTTCGCAAGGCGGCGCTGCTGGCTCTGGACAACCTGCCACTTACCTTGCTCGCCTGGCTGGAGCTTGGAGCGGGGATTCTGGTTGTCCTTTTGCCTTCGACGCTGGCTGAACTGCTGCAGGCGGCAGGGGATTTGAACGCCTTCACGTATCTGTTTACCGCCTGCCTGTACTGGAGTTTCGCGGCACTGGTGGCGACTTCGGTCACCCTGGCGCTGCTCAGGAAGTATGGCCTTTCGGCCGACGATTTCTACGATGCTGTAAGGGAGTGAGTAGTGTGGCACAGGTAGCCTGTCTTGGGATTCTGGTGGCCGATTTGCTCTGTCGTCCGGTAGACAGATATCCCGGGCGTGGAGAGTTGGTACTGGTAGATGAGATGTCGCTTCACACGGGGGGATGCGCCGCCAACACAGGCGTAGACCTCGTCAAAATCGGTATTGAGACCGCAGTGCTGGGCAAAGTGGGCAACGACGGCCTTGGCGATTTCGTGCGTAACAAGCTGGGCACCACCGGGATAGACACGCAGGGCATCGTGGTGGACCCGGTCACCAACACTTCGGGCACCAGTGTGCTGGTATTCAGTGATGGCGAGCGCAGCTTCGTCCATTACGTGGGCGCCAACGCCACTTACAAGGTTTCCGATGTGCGCTGGGACGTAATCGAGGGCGCCAAAATACTCCACGTCGCCGGCCACTTCCTGATGCCGGGCTTCGATGGCGTGCCTTGTGCCCAGGTGATGAAAGAAGCCCAGCAGCGGGGGCTTATTACCACTCTTGACACCGCTGGGGCGCCTCGGCCCGACTGGGGAGAGCTTGTCACCCCCGTGCTGCCGTATGTGGATTACGCCCTGCCAAGCGAAAATGAAGCCCAGGTCATCACTGGCCAGACCGATGTCAGCAAGATAGCCGACTGGTTCCTCGAGCGAGGCGTGAAATACTGCGGCCTTAAGCGCGGCGGGGAAGGCTCCTATCTCAAGACAGCCGATGGCCAGGAAATCAGCAAGCCAATCTTCAGAGTTAACGCCTTTGACACCACGGGTTCGGGCGACGCCTTCGTGGCGGGCTTCCTGACGGGCCTGGTGATGGGCTGGTCGCTGGAGGACACACTGACTTTCGGCAACGCCACCGGCGCAATCTGCGCAACCTATGTTGGCGCAACAGCCGGAATGAAGACTCTGGCCGAAATCCAGGACTTCATCAAGACAACTCCGATGGGCTAGCGCGCAGTCAGAAAAAGGCCTGAAATAAAAAAGGGCCACCTTTCGGGGTGGCCCTTCTGCTTGCGGTTTTTTTAGGAGCCACTAGCCCAGGAAGTGATACACGGGCAGCGTCCAGATGACCCCGATGATGTTGAAGATAGCCCCGCTTGTGAAGTCTCCCAGGATAAGCCCCAGGAAGAAGGGGATGGCCTGCCTGTAGAGCTTCAGCCCGCCGTAGCGGATGATGAGACGCTTGGCGAGCCAGGCGATGAAGAGAGGCATCCAGACTTTGTGCATCCCCCAGGAAGTGGAGATGGCATACCCCACCGGGTGGAAGGGCCAGCCGACGATGCGAAGCCTCATTACCATCAAGATAATTGTGAAGAACAACCCGAAGACAATTGCGACGCCATCCATCGGCTCAGTTTTGGTGGGAGCCGACATCCAGGACTGCATCCGCTGCCAGGGCTCGTTACCGAAGATAAGCGGCACCTGATTTACCATCTTGGCGCTCGAAGCCCCTACATTGAAGTAAGTCTGCAGCAGCGCCCAGACGCCCGAGAAGAAGCCCACGACGAAAGCGGCTGTAAGTAGCCACATCATCGCGCGCTGATGGATTTGGGTGCGTTCGGCAATCCTGAGGCCTTCCATCTGGATGGGCATCGGGTGGCCTCGGTAGGCGCGGTTGAAGGAGAAATACAGGCTGAAGACTGCCATATTCTCCGGCAGGACGTTCTGACTGCCCACCACGCGCACCATCATCGCGCCTGGGTCAGCATCGTGAAGGTCGTGGACAGGAGCGCCCAGCTCCGCCCTCAGGCGGTTTACCGTGATGGACACCAGCAGGAATATGACGAAGAACAGGATGGCAATATTGGTGGTCATCCCCGCCAATGTGCTGAACCAGACCATACCGATGAAGCCGAATACCGTCAGGAGGAAGGCCCAGCGATAGGTCATTGCTTCGCCTGTGTCATCCAGCCAGCTCTTGCGCCCGAGCACCTTGTTGAAAACTTCGACCAGGTGAGACCGCATCGCCCAGATGGCGAAAAGCGCCAGGCCGATATAACCGCCGAAGGCCTGCTCGCCAATATAAGGGGCGCGAGGGTTGTTCTGGCCAAGCTGCAAGGCCGCTGCCGCGACGCTCTCGCCCTTCCAGAAAAGGAAGAAGAACCAGCACGAGAAAAGCAGGTCGAGTGGCAGGAGGAAGCCTATGCCAATTGCCCAGGGGTAGAAAGACACTGGCAGCCAGCCGACCGCTGTCCAGGGCCAGGCGGTGATATAGGTGTTGACGTTATAACTGGCTGTCTGGATGAGCGGCACAGCCGGAAACAGCATATGAAGGTTGTCTATTGTGTTGATGATACAGGGGATAGCGAAAGCTATCCACATAAGTCTGCTCTTGAAGAACCTGTTGTCGGGCGCGGTCATCTCGAGAGGCAGTGCCACAAGGGGGAAGCTGAGCTTCTCGCGCTCGGCCCACTGTTTGCGCGTGATGACGTTCATTGCCATCAGGGTGACGTACATCACCATAAAGAAGGCGAACCAGGCGAGGATAGGCTTGGCATACGCCATCAGGTGGCGCATGGTCCACATCTCGGACTGGCCCATATAAAGGTCTTTCAAAGTCGCCATATCGGTGACGATGAGCCAGTCAGGCAACATATAGAGGAAAAGCGAGTCCCACTTGTTTTCGGCGGTAGCAAAATAGTGGGGATGGGAGATTGTAGAGACCAGCACTTCAAGCTGGTCGTGACCGCCGATAGCGGTGGCAGTCTCGATAATCAGGTAGATAGTGAGCAACTCGCGCTGTGTCAGCACCAGCTTGGGTGCGAAGCGCGAGACGATAGCATTTAGTCCAATAAGGATGAGCAACAGGAAAATGCAGTTGAAAAACAACGAGAAAGTACTGGGGTGCCCGGAGTATTTGGTAAGCTCCATCTGGACAACCCAGTAAGCGTTGAGAGGTGACAGCAAAAAGCCAATCACGACCGACCTGGCAGTTATGCCATATTTGGCCAGCTTGACGGACGAAAAACTGTCCTGTTTCTGTTCTTCGAGCTTTACCGGTGCTTCCGCCATCACGCCAATCCTTCGGGGTGGGAGTAGAATCTGCCGACTATATCATAATGTCCCGCGCCGTAAAAGACCGGCTTGCCTCTTCTTCTGCTCTCCGGGCTGTTGTAGCTCCAAGGCCAATTTGCTATCATCTGGCCACACGTCTGCCAGGGAGATGAGGCGAATGCAAGAAGACAAAATTGTCGGGACTGGGCTATCCTTCGACGACGTGCTTCTAGTTCCTCGCAAGTCTGATGTATTGCCTAACGAAGTTGACACCTCCACTCAGCTTACACCCAGGATACGCCTGACCCTTCCACTACTGAGCGCCGCTATGGATACCGTCACCGAAGCCAGCCTGGCAATAGCGCTGGCGCAGGAAGGCGGCCTGGGGGTCATCCACAAGAATCTCTCTATTGAACAACAAGCCGAGGAAGTCGACCTGGTAAAGCGTTCAGAGAGCGGGATGATTGTAAATCCCATCACCTTGCGCCCCAACGCCAAAGTGAAGGACGCTCTCGAACTTATGGCGCGATTCAAGATATCGGGCGTGCCAATCACGGACGAAACCGAGAGGCTTGTGGGTATCCTGACCAACCGCGACCTGCGCTTCGAGACCGACACCGAGAAGCCTGTCTCCGCGCTTATGACAAGTGGAGACCTGGTCACGGTGCATGAGGGGATAGACCTGAGCGATGCCAAGCAACTCCTTCACAGGCACCGCATCGAGAAGCTGCTTGTAGTGGATGAAGAGGGCAAACTGCGCGGGCTCATCACCGTAAAAGACATAAAGAAAGTTATCGAGTATCCTGGCGCAACGAAAGATGAGCTTGGCCGGCTGCGTTGCGCGGCAGCGGTGGGCACTTCGCCCGAGACACGCGACCGAGTGGCCGCGCTAATTGCTTCAGGCGTCGATCTTGTCTGCGTGGACACTGCTCACGGCCATTCTGCCCGGGTTATGGATATGGTCGAATGGATCAAGTCCGAGTATTCCGGCGTCGAGATTATGGCAGGCAATGTAGCCGGTGCCGCGGCGGTGCGAGACCTGGCCAAGGTCGGCGCCTCTGTCGTTAAGGTCGGGATGGGGCCAGGCTCCATCTGCACCACGCGCGTTGTGGCCGGGGCTGGCGTGCCTCAGCTTACCGCAATAATGAACTGCTACGAAGCAGCTGAAGAGGTAGGGGTAACTCTCGTTGCCGATGGAGGCGTCCGGTATTCGGGCGATGTCTCCAAAGCCCTGGCAGCGGGAGCGCATGCCGTGATGATAGGGAGCCTCTTCGCAGGTTGTGAAGAATCTCCCGGCGAGACGGTGCTCTATGAGGGCCGGACCTACAAGGAATATCGCGCGATGGGCTCGCTGGCCGCTATGAAGCGCGGCAGCGCCGATCGCTATGGCCAAAGCTCGGATCAGGCGCTTTCCAAGCTCGTGCCCGAAGGGGTAGAAGGCCGCGTCCCCTACAAAGGGCCTCTGGCCAACCTGGTCTACCAACTGGTCGGAGGCTTGCGCTCGGGGATGGGTTATTGCGGCGTCAGCAGCCTCGAGGCCTTCCGGAGCGAAGCCCAGTTCATCCAGATGACCAGTGCCGGTTATAGAGAAAGCCATCCGCACGATATTGTTATCACGCGCGAAGCCCCCAATTATATCGCCAGGTAGGGAATAACCTATGAGAGTCTTGCTGACCGGTGGAAGCGGCAATGTGGGTAGCAACATCCTGCCACTGCTCGGTGCAGAGCACGAGGTCAGGATTTTCGACTGTAAACCTCCTGCGGTAGAGGGCGTAGAGTATTTCGAAGGGGACTTGCTGGACAGGTCGGCGCTGCTTGCCGCAATGAAAGGTATCGATGCCGTCGTTCACCTGGCGGCCATACCCAATCCTAACAACGATCCCGACGACCGGATAATGCTCATAAACCTGCTGGGCAGCGAGTATGTCTTCGGTGCTGCCGCAGAGCAAGGCGTAAAGCGCGTTATAGCGGCCAGCAGTGATTCGACTTTTGGTTTCGTTTTCGGCAGGCCGCTGTCGGAAGTGGAGTTTCTTCCCCTCAAGGAGACCCATAGCGCCAAGCCTGTGGACTCTTATGGAGCAAGCAAGTTGCTGATGGAAGAGCTGGCTGCCCGGTACACGCGCAAAACTGGGATCGAAACTGTAATGCTGCGGTATTGCTGGGTGTTTATTCCTCAGACCTATGAAGTTATGGAGGCCATCCAGGCCGATAATACACACGCCCCCAAGACTTTTTTCACTTACATAGATGCCCGGGATGTCGGCCAGGCGGTGTTGAAATCGCTGGATGTGAAAGCTATACCGGACGGCCATCAGCGCTTTTTGCTGGCGGCCGAGGACAGCTACCGCCCCGAGCCAACTCTCGAACTGGTCAAGCGTTTCTATCCAGACCTGCCGGCGCTCGAGAAGCCTCAAATCTATCTTGAGAAGCCAAACGCGTCACTCTACGATTGCAGCCTGGCAGAACGTATTATCGGATTCAGAGCTCAGCACTCCTGGCGAAATAATTGCTGAACTAGTTTTACCGGGCCCTCTGGCGGGAACTTGACTTGAGTTCTTTCTGTATTCCTTAAGGGCGCCGAAAAGCGCCAGCCTTAACGCCCGGGACGAGGAGAATACTTATGCGCTTTTCTGACCGCACCAGGCGGATGGTCTTAATTGCCATCGCGCTAGTGCTAATGGTTTCAGTTGTTTTATTCCTGGCGGGATGCAAGGAGCAGGCTGCCGCTCCGCCTGCAGGCAGTGAAGCAACGCCTCCTCCAGGCGTAACTGGCCAAACCCCTCCCCCTGTGCCAGAAGGCGGACTGGATCCAATGGCTTCAAAGCCAACCAAAGAAGACGAGGCTTTGATTGCTTCTATCAAGGACATCGACCCAGCGCTGGGTCGCGTTACCGAGGAGCAGCAGACCAAGCTGGAGGAGGTTTACAAGCAAGGTGGCCCCGCGACTCACAAAGAAGTTTTAAAGAAACTGGGGCAGTTAAAAACTCCTTTGGCGCATAAGTTGATCTTGAAATCCATCGGCGATGAGGCGGCAGATGTCCGGATCGAGGCCTTCAAGGCTAGTGTAGGCTGGAGGGATCCAGAGATTACTCAGGCCAGACTTCAGGCACTGTCCAGAGCAAGCAATGGTATGGAACTCAGTCGCCTGATCCAGTCAATGGGCAACGAATCAACTGATGAGAAAGTATTGCAGTTGATGGTCAAGATACTTGAGGACCCTCGAGCGGTAGACTTGAAGTCTCATGCCCTGGGGCTTATCGAGAGGGCCCATTATTTGAAGGCGCTGCCAGTTGTACAGAAATATGTGAACGAAGGCACAGGCGTCCTGCCGGAGCTTGCGACCCAGGCCTTGCTTAATCTGCAGGTGCCGCGTGAGCGAAGCGAGGTGCGTTATACCAGGCTGCTTCAGTTTGCTATTGATCCGGCTCCTACCACAGCAACCCGGGCTCAACTGCAACTGGTTGAAGAAAAGACCACCTCCGAGCCCTACGTGGCCCAGCAGCTCGTAGCATCGACTAATCCAGCAATCCGGCTTAAGGCCTCCGAAATAATGGCTGTCATAGCCACTAAGGAATCTCTGCCCAAACTGACGGCAGCCCTTGGCGATCCAGACCCTTTGGTACAAGAGCAAGTGGCCAAAGCGATGTTCCTGGCCAAGCCTGATGCGGCAGCGGTCAAAGCACTGGGCAAACTGATGAGTTCCAAATTCGATTATGTAAGGTCGGCTTCGGCGCTGGCGCTTTCCCAGTCAGGAGAAACTCTTGCGATTCCCTTCCTCGTTCAGGGTTCCAAGGATACGGACGAATGGGTCAGGCGCAATTCAATGGTTGGACTCGCCAAACTCGCCAAAGCAGATCCGGTAGCGTCAAAACCAGCACTGCTGTCAGCCGCGGGTGATTCGGATGAATACGTTCGGGCTTCGGCAGCCAAGGGACTCGGGACACTGGGCGCCAGCGAGGTAAAGGCCGATCTGCTGACGATGCTGAAGGACTCCAACTGGCGCGCGCGCGCAGCCGCGGCTGAAGCGCTTGGTGATATCGGGGCCAAAGATTGCAAGCATGAGTTGCTTGCCTTGCTCAAGCTGGACGAACCCGAGGTACAACACGCCGCTCGCAAGGCCTTGCGCAAGCTGGTCTTTTAGGCGCGTTATCCATAAAGCGATAGAAAAGCCGCCCGAGTCCTGGGCGGCTTTTTTGTTTGCCTGATTTGGCCAACTGGGCTGAGATACCTAGTTCGAGCCTGGCGAGGGCGGCGGCGCCCAATATGCCTGCATCATCTTCAAGCGCGGCAGCAACGATGCGCGCCTTCTCGATGCAATGGGGCAGGGCATACCGGTGGGCATATTTGCGCGCGCGCTCCAGATAGACTTTTCCGAAGGCTTCCAGCATCCCGCCCCCGATTACTACTACTTCCGGCCCGATGATATTTATGGCGTTGGCAACAGCAATGCCCAGGTATTTGGAAGAGCGGTCTATGGCCTTCACCACGGCTTCATCGCCTGCGGCGTAGGCTTTGGCGAGAGCGCGACTTCGGATGCGTTCGCCTTCGGCAAACTGGCTGGCGGCTTTACCCAGACTGGGCCGCATCAGACAGATAAGCGTTGATTGCCGTGCGAGAGGAGAAAGCCTCCAGGCACCCCTTGTTGCCGCAACCGCAGCGGGGCCCCTTGGGGTCAAGCGTGGCATGCCCAAATTCGCCGGCGTTCTTGCTAAAACCGCGGAATATGCGCCCCTCGATAATTATGCCCCCGCCGATGCCAGTGCCCACGAAGAACCCAACCACTGGATCAGCGCCCTGGGCCGCGCCATACACGTATTCGCCGAAGGTGCCGACATTGACGTCGTTATCTATAAAGACGGGCACACCGAAGGCGGCCTCGAGCCTGGCCTTTAGGGGAAGGTTCACCCAGCCCGGCAGATTCGGAGGCGCAATTATAATTCCCTCATCAGGATCCAGTGGGCCAGGGCAACCCATTCCTATTCCGGCCAGGTCCGTGGGCCCCAGCCCTGCGTCCTGAAGCGCCTGGTTAATAGTAAGGGTCAGGTTTTCCAGCGCGTGTTCTACCCCTTGTTCGGCTTCAGTGGGATTTTTGGCGCTACCAAGTTTGATGCCTTCGGAGGTTACGACCGCAGCCAGTATCTTGGTGCCGCCCAGATCAACGCCCAGCACCGGTTTGGACGAGATGTCACTCATCAGGGCCTCCCGTCGAACATAAAAGTCCTGTTTCTATTGTATCAAGCCTGCCTAATCGGGCAAACCTGCCAGGAAGGGGCGCTGAAGGGGGCGATGTAGGTTAGAATAGAACCAAGATGACATCGAGGATAAGAGCCAGATTCGATCAGGCTAGCCTGCAACAGCCGGTATTGCTAGCTGCGCTTGCGCGCGCGCTGCTGGTGATGCTTTTTATTACCTTGCCGGCTGACTACTGGCCTATGCGCCTGGCCTCGATGCCGCAACTGTTGTTTACGGCGCTCACTCTGGTTGTGGCCCTCATCCTGCTTGCCGCGGCTTATGGGCACCCGCGCAGTTGGTGGCTTGCCCGGACAGGACTTTTGGTTGACACCCTGGGGCTGGTCTTCTGGATAATGGCGACGGGAGGCATCCATAGCCCCCTTGTGCCTTTCTGCTATCTCCTCCCCCTGGTCGCGGTCGCGGTCGCGGACGCTGGCTGGGCTGCTACCCTGGCTGGCGCGCTTACAGTTGCGCTCGTGGGGCTTGCCGGATGGGGGCTTGCTCCTGAGGCTGCCCTTGCAAAAGTTGCCTTGCAGGCGCCTTTGATGTTGCTGGTAGGGCTTGCTGCAAGTTATCTTGGATACAGGCTTTCGGTAGAAGAAGCGAGATATCTTGATGCCGAGCCGGGTGCTCGAAACTTTCCAACACCAGATTGGCGAGGCCAGGCGCGCCTATCAGCGACTTGCAACAGGCCAGCTAAGCACTTGCGAGGGCATCTTGCTCGAGGCCGAGGTGTTGCCTGCCGCCGTCAGTTATGGGGGAGATTTCCTTTTTCAACCTCACCGGGCGAGGGCCGGCTGGCTTTGATGGCCTTCGATGTCTGCGGCAAGCGAGTGACCGGGGCGACTACCGGGCCCTTGTTGCGATATGCGCTCAAGGCGGCTCAGGCGGCTTCGCAGAAGCCGGAAGAGCAGCTTGCCTTCCTGGACGAGCTACTTGAGGGAGAGCTTTCGCACGAGCAGTTTGTAGCCGCAACTTATGTGTTGATGGACCATAGCGAGAGAACCGTCCAGGTGTTCAACAGGGGGATGCCCCCTGCTGCCATTGTTAGCCCGGGTGAAGTGAGATTGCTTGCCGAAAGTGGCCCCCCTCTTGGGATTGGGGGGGGAGTCGATGGAAGCCAGCCGCTTCGTGCTGGCCCCTGGCGAGCTGCTGGTAATCTACTCCGATGGGCTGCTAGAGCTGCTGGAAGAAGGCGAAGCGCTGGAGGCGCTCAGCGAGTTGCTGCTGCTTGCGGACGCCTCCTGCGCCGAGGCGTTGCTGGCTTCCTTGTTTGAGAGAGTGCAACGCGCTCAGGTCAGGCGCGATGATGTGTCGGTTGCTGTACTTGGATTCAACGACTAGCCGGCTGCGGCTTGTGCGATAACAAAAGGAGAGTAGACTTAATTCTATGGGCCAGGTGCTGCTGCTTACCGGCGAAGCTCGAAGTGGAAAGAGCAGGTGGGTCTTCGAGGTGATCTGCCGAGGTCTCAGACGCGCCGAAGGGCGCCCTGAGGTGCTGGTTGTGCTGCCTTCAAGGCTGGCCGTCAGAGAGCTTTCCCATAGACTCACCGAGCAGTTTCCCGTGCTTCAGGGAATACGCCTGTTAACCCCCAAAGCGGTTGCCCTGGAAGTGCTGCGCAACGCGGGAGCGGCCGTGTCAATTGCCAAACCGTGGCAGGAACTGCTGCTGGTTAAGGCTGCCCTTGACGAAGCAAGCCAGGCCGGCAAGCTTTCCGAACTGGCGCCCCTGGCCGAGCTCTCCTTGCCCCCTGTCGCCCTGCTCAATCAGCTTAAGGAACTCTCCCGGCTCGGGCTTGCGCCTGAGACGCTGCGCAAAGCCACTCGCACAAAACAATTCGCCAAGGCCGCAGAGCTTGCCTTGCTGCTTGCCACCTGGCGCAAGGGGCTGGACAAGGCAGGATTGCTGGACCAGGCCGAAGCACTGCGCCGGGCTGCCGACCTCATCGAAGCCGGAGCGCCCGGACTACCTGACTGGCCAAGTTTACTGGTGGATGATTTTCAAGATTTCACCTCGGATGAGCAGCGTTTGCTGGCCGCCCTGGCTCACCGGGCAGGCGAGACCTGTTTTACCTTCCGCTATGTAGAGGGTAAACCGCGCCTGTACGAAGCCCAGGAACGCGCGCTTTTCATTGGAGACAGACTGCCAGAATACCGCGAACGCGTTTTGCCGACCCCGCAGGCTAGTTCGCAGCTGGAGAGGCTGGGCCAGCGATTGTTTGCCGAGGCTGAGGAATCGTCTTCAAATCAGCCTGAAGAAGCCACGGCAGTGTTTGTTTACGAAGCCACAGCCTTGCGCGAGGAGTGCGATGCGGCGGCCCGGCTCCTGATCGAGCTGGCCAGGCTTGAGGGTTACGAGTGGAAGGAGCTGGCACTTTTCTATCCCGCTCCATCGGTCTATGAGCCAGCCCTTGCGGCCTCGCTGGCGCGTTATCGAGTGCCCTCGACCCTCAGTGCAAGCCAGTCCCTTGCGGGCGCGCTGGCCCCGAGACTGGCTCTCAGTCTGCTGGAGCTTGCTGAAGGGACGGCAACGACCTCAACGCTGGAGCCGCTGCTGCAGACCCAGTGGCCTTTTGCCTCAGAAGAAGCCAGAGAAGCTATCCAGGCGGAACTGGCCCAGGCCAGGCTTCGCGGGGTAGAGACTCCTCCTGGCACTCTCATCGAGCACGCGCTGGACCGGGCGCTCGAAAGCGTTGCCCTGGCTGCCTGGCACAAGTTGTCTGAAAGTCTGGCTGAATTCCGCAAGCTGCCCGGACTGCCTGAACTGGCCGAGGAGCTTGGCCTTCTGCTTCAGAAGGCTTTGCCTGCTCTGCTTGCCCTGCCAGAGGATACACTGCCGGTGCAGTGCCAGGCTTTATCGTTAGTGCTTGATTGCCTGGCGGCGCCCTTGCTTGCTTCTGAGGCGAAGCTGCCTGCTGTCCAGGCTGCCCGAGCCAGACTCGTAGCGCTGGTTGCCGAGGGGCAGCTCAGAGCACCCGCTTCAAGTGAAGGGGGAGTGATTTGCGCCTCAGTTGACCAGGCCAGGTCTTGCGCGCCAAAAGTTGCTGTGCTGGTCGGGCTGGAAGACGGGGTATTTCCTGTAAAGGCTACGGCTTCTCCCCTCCTGCGCGAAAGTGAGAAACAGGCCCTCGGCGCCAAACTCGGGGGGCTTTTCGTTGCTCAGAGCTGGCAGGAGGCTCGTGAAAGACGGCTCTTCCAGACGGTGGTTACGCGCCCGAGCGAAAGGTTGTACCTGCTGCGTTCGACGATGGACGAACAGGGCAGACCGAAACTCCCTTCGCCCTTCCTTGCGGAACTCAGACGCCATCTTGCCTTCACCGAAGGCAGTCCCAACTGGCGCAGGCAGCGGGTGGGCGAGGTGTTGCCGTCACCCGAGGAAGCCGGCAGTCACGAAGAACTGCTGGATTCGCTGGCTTTGGCGCTGCAGTCGGCTTACTGGCCTGATGAAGCGCACCAGATTGCCGCAACCGTTGCCGCCTGGAACCTTGTGCAGGGCAGCGCGCGCGCCCTGGCGCAACTGGCAGAGCGACTTCGGGCTTCCGCCTATAGTGAAGCGCGCGAACTCCCTGCCCCAGCCGTGCTTGGCGAGTTGAAGTCACTTGCCACGCGGATGACGGCGACCCAGCTCGATGATTTCCGCAATTGCCCGCTCAAGTATTATTTCGGGACGCTGCTGAGACTGAGGGCGCCTGAGGACGAACCCTATGCCCTGCTGCGCGGGATTGCCGCTCACGAGGCGCTTTCCTGGCTCGGGCGTAATCTGCTGCACGGCAAGCCCAGACCCGAACTGGCTGCTCTGGCTGCGAGCGAGGTGGCCGAGTGGCTTCTGAAGGCGCGCGAAGAGGGCCTTCACAAGGCCGACAAGCCTGGCTCGCCGCTTGCTCCCGCCGAGAAGGCCGCGCTGGAGGCCTGGCTTGGCCGGGTGCTGCACCTGTGGTGGCAGTGGGAGCTTGCCAGCGAGGATACTTTTATACCCGAGCGATTTGAATTGGCCTTTGGCGAGGGCGCGCAGGCCGAGTTGCCAGCTCTCTCGCTTCACTTCCCAGAGCTGGACCTGCGCCTTGAGATGGAGGGCAGGCTGGATCGCCTGGATAAAACTCCTGACGGGGCCCTGCGCCTGGTGGATTACAAGAGCAGTTCGGCTGACCCCAGCACTTATACCCCGGGCAAGCCAGGTACGCTCAGGTCGCTGCAGCTTGCCCTTTACGCGCTGGCGGTAGCCAGGCTGGGTCAGGTTGTCGCCGCCGATTATGTGCTGTTGCAAGGGCTGGAAAGCAAATCCGACACCCTCGCAAGCAGCCTGGGAGAACCCGCGGCTCGCAAGCTGCTACTAGACACCGTGGCCAATACTCTGACGGCGCTGATGGCTGGAGGATACCAGCCGCCCGAGGACGACACCGTCTGCAGAGGTTGCAAATATCTGGCAGTATGCCGCAGAGACCGTTACAGGGAGGCGCTGACCAGTGAGTCGCGGCCCTGAAGCCAATGCAGAACAACGCCAGGCCATCGAATGCCGGGCGCCCAGGCTGGTGCTGAAAGCTGGCGCAGGCTCCGGCAAGACCTGGACACTAATCGAGCATTATGTTGCGCTGGTCGAAGAAGGCCTTTATTCGCCCGAGCAGATACTGCTGATAACCTTCACCGAGAAAGCCGCAAGCGAACTCAAAGAGCGGTTGCTGGCCAGGTTCGAGACGCAAGGCGAGGCCCGGCTGGAATCCGTCCGGCGCGCCACAGTGGGTACAATCCATTCCTTCTGCAGGGGATTGCTTGCCGATTATCCCACCGAAGCCGGCGTGCCGCCGGCCTTCGACGTGATGGAAGAAGCCCGGGCCCGGTTGCTTGCCCGAGAAGTCGCCGAATCACTTATTGAGGGGCTGCTTGCCCAGGATAATGTCGACGCCCAGCGCGCCCTGGCACTGCTGGAAGAGCCTGGCAAACTGACCGATGCCCTGCTGCGCCTTAATGAGGAGCGCCGCAATCTGGGCGTTGCCGATTTGCCCGAGCCCAGGCTGGAACTGCCAAAGCCCGATTTGGACAGGTTGCTTGCGCTTACCCGCGAGATATTCGAGATGCCGCCCCTGCTTACAAAACAGGGCAAACCGAATTCCAACTGGGAGAAAGTCCACGCGGCTTTCGCGTTGGTACTGCCGACTCTCGAGGGGATTCTTGCCGGCGAACTGGACCCGGGGCTTCTGCTTTGGGTGCTGTCACGTTATTCGCTGAATGGCCACGTCTTCAAAGCTAACGACGAAGGCGATTGGGGGCGTTTTGCTCGCGAACTGCCCCCGTTGCTTGAGGAAGTAAAAGGGTGGGCGCTCGAAAGCCTGGCCTTGCCGCTGCGCCAGGCGCTGACGAACCTGGTCCTGGCTTATGAAGCAAGGCTCTGGCAGGCCAAACTGGTCCATGGGGCACTTGATTTTAACGATCTGATGCAGCGCGCGGTAGACCTCTTGGAGGCCCGGCCTGACGTGCTGGCCGAGGTTGGGCAGCGTTACAAGGTCGTGCTGCTGGACGAGGCGCAGGATGTCAACTTCCTGCAACACAGGCTGGTAGAACTGCTGGCGAAGCAGTCGGGTTGTTCTTTGCGACTTGTGGGCGACCCCTTGCAGTCCATCTACTCCTGGCGAGGCGCCCTGCCGGAGCTCTTCACGCGCCAGCTCGAAGCCGGTCATAGCTCACTGCTCTATAATTATCGGGCTCATCCCAGGCTGATAGATTTCACCAACTTTGCCGGGCGGCAGTTTTACAAGGCCGCCAGAGGCGAACAACTCGAGCCAGGCCTTATTGCGCGCAAGGCGCAGCCGGCCAAGGGCGATCCAGTTCCGGACAATCCTCGGGTGCTGGTGCTGAAACAAGGCGCCCAGGGTGAGACTGGCCGACGCGCCCTGGAGCTTCGACTGGAGCAGGCTGATGCCCTCGCCGCGCTGGTGCAACAGCTTGTGGACAGCCAGGATTATCTCGTCCAGAAGGGTGACGAGTATCTCCCGGCCACTTATGGCGATATCTGCATCCTGTATAGAGCAGGCGCCATCGCCCCCCTCCTCGAGGCTGCCTTTGAGCGCGCGCGTATCCCTTATTTCGTCGAGGGCAACCGGGCCTTCTACGGCAGGCAGGAAGTACAGGATCTGATTAGCCTGCTGCGTTTTCTTATAAATCCCGCTGATGAGGTGCGGCTTGCGGCGGTGCTGCGTTCACCACTGGTCGCACTTTCAGAAGAAGGGCTTTTCCGACTGCGGTACCGCAACGGCAGACCCCTGCCCCTGGGCCTCTGGGCGCAGGCAAAAATGGCGTATGCGCGCGAAGAGTTGCCAGCCGAGGATAAAGACCGGCTGGCCGCTTTCGTGACCTTGATTGGACGACTGCACCAGCTAGCCGCAACCTCAGGGCCAGGCGCGGTACTCGAAGCCGCCGTCAGCCAGACAGGCTATAAGGCAAGTCTGCTGGGTGGGCGAGGGGCTGCCCGGCGTTACTCCAACGTTGCCAAGTTGCTGCGGCAAGCCGATGAAGCTGGCAGGCAGGGGCTCTCGATGGGAGAATTCACCGAGTTCATCGAGACGGTCAGCACATCCGAATTCGTCGAAGAAAGCGAAGCCGCGCTGGTCTCAGAGCAAGCCCAGGTCGTCAGGCTGATGACAATCCATAAAGCCAAGGGGCTGGAGTTTCCCATCGTGCTGCTCGTGGACCTGGGCAGGAAACTGCGCAATGACACGGACAAGGCAGGGCTTCATTCCACCCCTGAGGGCCAGGTGCTGGGGGTGGTCGTTGACAGTAAACCCGCCTATCTGAAAGAAGGGAAGACGCCCAGCTACGAAGCCTGCAAGGCCTCGCGCAAACTGCGGGAGCAGGTAGAACTCGCCAACCTGCTTTACGTTGCGATGACGCGCGCCAAAGACTGGCTGGTACTGGCCGGACTTGATGGAGAACTGCGCAATACCCCTGGCGAGTGGGTGAAAGAGGCCGTAGACGGGCGTGAGATACGCGCCAAGCATCCTCCTTTGGTCGGCGAACTGGACGCGCGCGAGCTACTGGGCGCGGCCAGGCTGGGGGCTACTCCCCTCAGACTTAGCCAGCGCTATTCAGGGGAAATAGGCCGGCTTCGACTACTGGATGCTCCAGGCTTGCCCCAACTGCCCGATCCCGAATACGCCCAGCTTAAGAGGCGAGTGGAGACCTTGCTTGCTGCGCCAGTGCTGCCGGCGAAGCGCAGCCGGTTCCGCGTTTCAGAACTGGTCGTCTTTGCGGCCTGCCCGCTCAAGCATTACTTCCAGTACGAGCTAGGGCTTGCGCCCCTTGGCAAGGCGATGGGCGATTCGGAGACTCCAGGCGAGCAGGAACACGAGCTGCCAGGATTTGGAGATGAAGAGGTTGCGGCCTCAGTGCGGGGCGCGGCTATCCACCGCGTTTTACAACGCTGGGAGCCTGACGCCGATCTGGCGGCGCTGGCCGCTGAGGTGGCAAAGCAGTTCGCGCCCAGTCTGAAGCCTGATCTCCTGGCGGCCCTTACGCGTTTTAGCACAAGCCGGTTTGCGCCTTTGCTTGCAGAAACGCCCAGGCGTTACCGGGAGTGTCCAATTAGCATGGCGCTTAATGGCTGGACTCTGTCAGCGGTACTGGACGCGATAGCCCAGGACGAAGGCGAATACCATCTGCTCGAATACAAGAGCCTTGCCCCTACGCCGCAAGGGCTGGAGCGGGCAAGGGCTGTGTATGGACTTCAAGTTATGACTTATGCGCTCGCCACCAGGAAGCTATTCGGCGCGGCGCCTGCTTCCGCGCAGCTTTACTTCACAGAAAACGGCGCTACGGCGGAATTTCCTGTGGATGCAGATGCCCTGGCCCGGACCGAACAGAGGCTCCGGTTGCTCCTTGGCCAGCTTGCGAACCAAAGCGGTAAACCGCGAGGGAAGCCTGGCGCCCAGTGTGAGGCTTGCGATTATTGCGCGGTGTGCCCTGAGGCGAAGCGCTAGCCTGGCGAGAAGTCGTAGATGTGGTAGCCCAGTATCACGCTGAGCGCGCTCCACAAGGCGCCCATAAAATATTCGCCGATAATGATGCCGAAGGCTATCCACATAGCGTCGCGATAGAGTTTGTGGCCGCCATAACGCAGCACCAGAGTCTTCAGAATCCAGGCGATAAGAGTGCAACTCCAGAAATACTCCAGCCCAAAGTTGGTCGCAAGCGCATAGCCTGCCGGGTGGAAAGGCCACCACAGGAAGCGCGTCCGCATCCACATCATCACGAAGGTTGCAAGCCCTGCCCCCAGCATTACAAAGAGGCCAGGGATATTGGCTTGCCTGGGCGACTGCATCCAGCCGGCCAGTTCGTTCCACTCGCCCCAGTTGTGGTCAAACATCGGATTTGGTCCGACCTTGTACGCCCAGTGCAGGTTGGCCCAATAACTGCCTAGCGCCCCGAGGAACATCGCAAAAAGCAGAGCCGGGATAAGCCAGCGCGTGTTCATACCGCCGCGTTCGGCCATCTTGAAGACTTCAAGCTGATGGGGCATCGGCGAGGTGCGATACCCCCGGCCCGAAAACCAGTAGAAGAAAGCGTGCATTACCAGGTTGTTGCCGCCCACGCGCTCGGAGCCGAAAGCGGTCACCAGCAGTCCGGCGCTGTTCATCCCGCCTGCAATCTCGATGGCGGGCGGCCCAGCCTCGGCGCGCACCCGGGTTATTGCGACAATTATGGCGAAGAAGGCCACGAAGTAAATCAGGATGGCCCACAGGTCCATCCCTGCCCTCAGGCAGAACCACACGATAAAAACGAAGCCACCGGCAATCATCAGCAGCGAGGTGCGATAAGTAATCGGTTCGTTTTCATCGCCCGGTTCGATACGCCCGGAGAGGGCCTTACGGAAAGTGTGGGCAAAGTAGTGCCGGCCAATCCAGAAAGGCACCAGGAAAAGCGCGAACCAGGCGCCAAAAGACTGTTCGTTGAGGTAGGGGTTGCCTGGGTTGCCGGCCGAGCCGAAGGCTGCCAGGCTGACCAGCATCACCCGCTTGAAAAGGAAGAAGAACCAAATCGAAAAAGAGAGATCTTTCGGCAGGAAGAAGGAAAGCGCAATCAGGAAAGGATATAGCGGAAAGGGCACAGCGCCCAGCACACTCCAGGGCCAGTTGGCGCTCTGGAATATCGTTAGCTGGTCATGCCTGACCGTTATATAGGGAAGCCAGGGCAGGAAGGCATGCAAGCCGTTCGTGAGGTCTATGCCCGCGCCAATCGCAATGCCAATCCAAAGCAGGCGATGGGTGAAGAAATGCTTCGAGCCGCCCTCGCGCGTCATCGCCATCGGCAGTTCGATGATGGGATAACTCAGCTTCTCGTTTTCGGTCCACTGCTTGCGGACGAAGGCCACGACCCCGAGCATCACAGAGCTAAGGGCCATTATGAAGGCGGTCCACCAGAGCACTGGGGCGACCCAGGGCAGCAGGTTACCGCGTTCGTACAGACTGCTGCCCCCCTGGAAGTAGCCCTTCAGCGCGTGCGTATCCTGCACCGAGAGCCATTTGGGAACGAAATCGCCGAACAGATCCTCCCAGTGGTTGGAGGGAGTCTTGAAATACTCGTACCAGCCCAGGCTGGGCATCCCAAGCTGAAGCGAATCGTGGGCGGCAAGCATCATCGAGACAGCCAGCATCCCGTAGATGGTAATAAACTCGGCCTGGGTCAGCGCCTTCGCAGGGGCGAAGCGTTTCACCAGCAGATTGAGCAGCAGCAAAATCAGGATGTTGAAGACGACACCCCAGGCCAGCGAGATACAGGTGGGGTGACCTTTATGCCAGATGCCCTCGACGGTTACTACCCAGAAGACATTGGGCACTATCAGAAGGGCGCCGATGAAGATGGCGCGCAAAGTTACCCGCTGGGCCGGCAGCTGAGCCGGCTGCGGTTCGACTTCAACCGGGTGCTTCACCTCGTGCAAACAGGCGCCTCCGTTTTAGGCGAGGTCTAGCTCGGGGCAAAGATACACGTCCTGGATGGCGTTTAACAACTCAATACCAGTTTCCATTGGCTTCTGGAAAGCCTTCCGGCCACTGATAAGCCCCATCCCGCCTGCCCGCTTGTTGATGATCGCAGTGCGCACAGCCTGTTGCAGGTCGTCGCTGCCGCTGGCGCCGCCAGAGTTGATTAGTCCCGCGCGGCCCATATAACAGTTAATCACCTGATACCGGGTCAGGTCTACTGGATGGTCGCTGGTTAGCTCGGAATATACCTTTTTATCGGTCTTGCCGAACTTCAGCGCGTTGTAACCGCCATTGCATTCGGCTTGCTTCTGCTTCACGATGTCGGCTTCGATGGTCGCAGCCAGATGATTGGCCTGGCCTGAAAGATCGGCGGCCAGATGGAAATCCGCCTCATCCGTCTTGAAAGCTTTGTTGCGCAGATAAGCCCATAATACGGTGAACATCCCCAGCTCGTGGGCCCTCTGGAAGGCCTGGCTTACTTCCTGGATCTGCCGCGTGGCCTCATCCGAGCCATAGTAGATAGTCGCTCCGACCCCGACGGCCCCAAGATTGAAGGCTTGTTCGACCGAGGCGAACATCACCTGGTCATATTTGCTCGGGTAGGTAAGCAGCTCGTTGTGGTTGAGCTTCACGATGAAAGGAATCTTGTGCGCGTATTTACGCGATACCGACCCCAGCACGCCCAGTGTCGATACCACGGCATTGCAACCGCCCTCAATCGCAAGTTTCACGATGTTGGCGCCATCGAAGTATATTGGATTGGGCGCGAAGGCCGATCCTGCCGAGTGTTCGATGCCCTGGTCCACCGGCAAAATGGAAAGATAGCCTGTCCCCGCAAGGCGCCCGTGGTCGAAGACCCCCTGCAAATTGCGCATCACCTGGGGCGAGCGGTCCGTCTGGGCAACCACGCGATCCACGAAGTCTGGCCCTGGTGGCACCAGCAGCGCCTTGTCAACGATTGCCTTGTGCTTAAGGAGATAATCGGCTTCCTCGCCAAGCAGTTTTGTGATGTTGTCAATACAGAGCATTTATCTCACCTCAGATATTATTCGCTGACACAAGTCAATTTATCAAACTAACCAGAAAACCCCTTGTTAGCGTTCCACCCGACAAGAGGCTCTCCTGCCGCCCCCCTACTGTGCTACACTGCTGGCAACAATACCTTGAAGCAAGGAGGGTGTAATGCGCCAGCGTAAACCTGACTTCAATGCGATGAGAGCCAGCGGAATGCTAACAGGCATCGGCTTCACGCTAGTGCTTAGCACGCTTGCCGGCTGACGGCCTGGGCTACCT
Source organism: uncultured Armatimonadia bacterium (assembly GCA_963749155.1). Taxonomy (GTDB): domain Bacteria; phylum Armatimonadota; class Zipacnadia; order CAVVLO01; family CAVVLO01; genus CAVVLO01. The sequence continues at coordinate 267,126 of CAVVLO010000001.1, forward strand.
CGTGGACTCCTTGCTGGGGATTGACGCTCTAAAATACGCTGGGTTACTATTAGGCTCCGCCGCCGGGCTGGTAGGCGTAGTGAGGCTGGTCAAGTCAGCAAACGATGAAACCAACCGTAAACGCTGATCCAACAAACTGGCTATTTGGCCGGGTGGCTCTCTCAAGCGGAGTCGCAGGGATTGTTTTGGCCCTTCCTCTGCTCGCTACGGGCAATCTGCTCGCAGGCTTAAACCTGCTTGGCGGGGTCGCTTTGGCCCTGGGATTGCTCTATGTTACCATCCAGACTGGACGCGCTTTGCTCACCCGCAGCAGGAGGCTGTGGATCTGGGCGCTAATTTTTTCTGGAAAATTGTTGCTGGCGGCTTCAGTTTTGTTCTTGAGTTACCGATATCAAGTATTAGACGTGCCTTGGGTGACCCTGGGCTATTCGATTCACCTGGTCGCCCTTACAGGATTTGGAGTCGCCTTTAGCCTGCGCAACAAGCGCGCTTAGGAGTTGAGCCTGAACTCCGGCAATATATGCGGAGTGATTCGTGCTATGGAAGGCCACGAACCAGGCAGCATTTTCAATTTGCTTTACCATATACCAGGCGCCGAGGCTATTGGCCTGACGCATGAAAAGGTCCCTCCCTTCGTGGAAGCGGCCTGGTTTCTGGTAATCGTGATTTCTATCGCCGTAATCCTGGCTTCGCGCTCCTATTCGCGTGACAATCCTGGCAAGCTGCAGTCCTTCCTCGAGCTGATTGTCGACTGGCTCGAAAACTTCTGCGAGCAAAGTATCGGTGCTGGCGGTAAGCGCTATGCCCCCTTTGTCGGTAGCGTCTTCCTCTTCATTCTGGCTATGAACCTGCTGGGCACGGTACCCGGTTTTCTTACCCCCACCGGCAACCTGAACACCACCCTGGCGCTTTCTCTGACTGTTTTTCTGATGACACCGGTTTTCGGGATACAGGCTGTTGGGACGAAAGCTTTTATTTCGCATCTGGCAGGCCAGCCAGTCTGGCTTTCGTGGTTCCTGTTCCCGCTCAATGTTATCGAAGAATTTGTGCGGCCTGTCTCACTGTCCATACGACTTTTTGGAAATATGTTCGCAGATCACACGATGGCCGGTATCATCGCGATGCTGACCTTCAGCGTGCCTTTCTTCATTACACTGGCGCCGCTTGCTTTCTACCAGGTGCTTACCTTTTTCGGAGTGTTTGTGGCCTTGGTTCAGGCCTTTGTGTTTACCGCACTTACGACTGTCTATATCGCAGGCGCGGTTGCTACCCATGCAAGTCATGAAGTTCATACGAACGCGGAAGTTTCCTAGCTTCACCAGTACAAGGAGGAGTTCTCGATGGGTGATCTGTATTTTATGGCTCTTGCCTTCGGCGTCCTTTTCGGCGTCCCAATCGCTGCGCTTGGAGGCGCCCTTGGCCAGGGAAAAATTGGCGGAGCCGCAATGGAAGCAATGGCGCGCCAGCCCGATCTGGCCAGCACAATCCAGATGGCTATGATTATCGCGCTGGCTTTCGTTGAGTCGCTGAGCATCTACGCCCTGCTCATATTCTTCATAATGATGGGCAAGCTGCCAGCAGCCGACGTAATCCTCGAAGCTATGAAGTCTCACCTTGTTAAGTAACAGGTCGACCAGACCTGTCACAGGGAGTGCATTGGCTTGGAAGTACTGCACGATCTAGGCATAGAGTGGCAACTGCTTTTGGCCCAGGCGATCGCCTTCGTGGTGCTCTATCTGGTGCTGCGCAAGTACCTGTTCGGTGCACTGGGCGCAATGATTGAAGAACGTCGCGCCCAGATTGCCGAAACCCGGGCTCGCGCCGAGCAGGCTGCCCGCGAGGCAGAGTTGCTCCAGCAGCAGCATCAGACCGAGCTGCAGAAGCTGATCGACCAGAGGAACCGCGTCCTGGATGAAGCCAAGTCTGAAGGCCGCAAAGCCGCCGATGAGATATCAGCCGAGGCGCGCGCTTCAGCCGAAGAGCTACTTGACCGGGCCAGGCGCGATGTCGAGCGAGAGCGCGACAAAACTCTGGCGGAGCTGCGCGCTCAGGTCGCTTCTTTAGTGGTTGCTGGCACCGAGAAACTGTTAAGGCGCGAAGTCGGGCCTGATGACCAGGCTGCTTTCGTAGACGAGTTTGCCAAGGAGCTGGAGCAGGATGAGGACCAGCGCTCTGGCTAAGCGCTACGCGCAGGCTCTGATTGAATCCACCCCCCAGGCTACCTGGGAGTCAGTGGCTGGCGGCCTGGACATAATCGGCGCCGCCTGGGCTGAGCAAGCCGATTTTCGTATACCGCTTGCCGATCCAGGTCTACCCGACGAGGTAAAAGTGGATTTCATCCTGGCCTTGACGCCTGATGCGCCAGATTCGCTCAGGCGCGCGCTCGAGTTACTGGTCGCGCGTGACCGGCTGGAGTTACTGCCGGATCTGGCGCTTGGTTTCCAGGAACTATCGGCCGAGGCCCAGCAGCGGCAATTAGCGCTTGTAACATCGGCTTATGAGCTTTCTCCCGGCGAGTCCGAACGGCTTCAGACAGCTTTGGAGGCCTATCTTGGCAAGCCGGTTGTACTCAAAACCAGGGTGGACGCTACTTTGATTGGCGGAGTGCAGGTTACCGTGGGGCAACAGATTCTGGACGGTTCTCTTCGGGGCGCTCTGGACCGGCTTGCAGAACGGCTCAGGCAGGCGCCAGTGGAGATGGAGTGATATAGATGGCAATTAGACCCGACGAGATAGCCGATATACTGAAACGCCAGCTCGAGCAATACGAACCGAGTGTCGAATTCCGCTCTTCCGGTATCGTACTATCGGTTGGTGACGGCATAGCGCGCATCTATGGATTGCAGCAGGCGATGTCCGGCGAACTGATAGAGTTCCCAAACGGCCTTTTCGGCATAGCGCTCAACCTGGAAGAGGACAACGTTGGCTGCGTATTGCTGGGCTCGGAGCGCGACCTTAAAGAAGGCGACACCGCCAGATGCACAGGGCGTCTTGCCGAGGTGCCGGTTGGCGAGGCGGTACTCGGGCGAGTTATCGATCCGCTGGGCAGGCCTCTGGACGGTAAAGGCGAGCTTGTATCCACCGCCACCCGGCCCATAGAAGTCCGCGCCCCAGGGGTCATCGAGCGCCAGCCTGTGTCCGAACCGCTCCAGACGGGAATCAAAGCTGTCGATTCAATGACTCCGATTGGCCGAGGCCAGCGCGAGTTGATTATTGGAGACAGGCAAACAGGCAAGACCGCTGTGGCAATCGATACGATGATCAATCAGCGGGACACCGATGTCGTCTGTATCTATGTCGCAATTGGCCAGAAAACTTCGACCGTTGCGCAGGTCCAGAAAGCCCTGGAAGTCAATGGCGCCATGGCCAATTCGGTGATCGTGAACGCTGGTTCGGCAGATTCCGCGGCCTTGCAGTATATTGCGCCTTATTCGGGCACTGCCATTGGTGAGTTATTTCGGGACAGTGGCAAGCATGCGCTCATCATCTACGATGACCTTTCCAAGCACGCTGCCGCATATCGCCAGGTTTCGCTCCTGCTCAGGCGCCCACCAGGTCGTGAGGCTTTTCCGGGAGATATTTTCAACCTTCATTCGCGGTTGCTTGAGCGCTCGGCCAAACTTTCCGAGGCCCTTGGGGGCGGCTCACTGACGGCCTTGCCGATTGTGGAGACCCAGCTTGGCGATTATTCGGCTTACATCCCGACCAATGTTATTTCAATTACGGACGGGCAGATCTACCTGGAGTCCGACCTGTTCTATTCGGGCGTCCGCCCGGCGATGAATGTCGGGATTTCTGTCTCACGAGTTGGCGGCAGTGCGCAGATCCCTGCGATGAAGCAGGTCGCTGGTCGCCTCAGGCTGGACCTGGCCCAATACCGGGAAGTAGAAGCTTTCGCGCAGTTCAGCAGCGACCTCGATCCGGCTACCCAGCAACAGCTCAGACGCGGACAACGGATGGTCGAATTGCTGAAACAGGGCCAGTATGAGCCGATGAAGGTCTACGACCAGATTATCGGACTTTTTGCAGGCGCAGGTGGCTTCCTCGACCAACTCGAGGTCAGCGAAGTGCTGGCTTTCGAAAATTTCCTGATCGACTTTATTAAAAACTATTCTGACAGAGTCTACGAGCAGCTTCAGCACGAAAACAAGCTCTCGGATGACCTGCGCGCGCGACTGACAGAGGCCTGCAAGGCTGCTCTCAACGCCTGGAAAGAGAAGGCCCAGAACGCCCTTGGCCTTGGCTAAAGGCCACCAGTTATGGAAAACACTCGCACAGTAAAACGAAAAATAGCTACGGTTGGCAAGATCGAGCAGATCACCAAGGCGATGAAGGTGGTCGCGACCAACCGCCTGAGAAAGGTCGAACAGCGCGCGCTTGCGCTGACTCGATTCGGTGAGCGGTTGAAAACTACCGCAGGGCGACTCAGCGCCGGCCTTGGCGAAGACGCTCACCCTCTGCTGGTCAAGCGCAGCCCTGTGCGCAAAGCGACCATCATCGTTGTTGGCGGCGATAGAGGCCTGTGCGGCGCCTACAACACAAATCTGCTGCGGGTGTTTTTCCAGCTGGCCGAGATGCGCCGCCAGATCCACGAGCTTTCCTATGTGGCGGTAGGCGCTCGGGTCGCCAAGACTCTGCCCAAGCGGGGTTTTGAACTGGTTGAGGCCTTCGATGAGGTTGACAGCTCGCCTCTTTCTCCGCTGCCAGCCATTCTGGCGGAGCTTGCGCAGGCGCGCTTCCTGTCAGGCGCTGCCGATGAGGTGCTGGTCATCCATACTCATTATGTGAATCCACTTGTTTATCAGCCTGTCCAGATGACGTTGCTCCCCCTGGAGCCGCCTCGCAGGGCAGGTCTCGACAGTGAGCAAGTGGACGAGTCTCGCCCTTACGAGTTTGAACCTTCGGCCCAGGCGCTGCTTTCTCGCCTGCTTCCGATTTATCTGGAGACCGAGCTCGAGGCGATGTTACTCGAGTCTTCGGCGAGTGAATATGCCGCGCGCGTCGCTTCGATGACCAGCGCAAGTGATAATGCGGCCGATATGATCAAGGTGCTGACCCTCAATTACAACCGATTGAGGCAGGCAGCCATTACAAGTGAGTTACTGGAGGTGGCTACGGGCGCCGAGGCCCTTAGTGGCTGACCTAGCCCGTTTACCATGGCAGATACCGCAACCACAAATACCGCCCCATATGTGGTGCAGATAGTTGGCCCAGTGGTCGACTTGCGCTTCCCGGGCAAAGAGCTGCCACGCCTAAATGACGCGCTGGCACTTGAATACGAGGTCGAAGGCAAACCAGTGCGCTTGGTCGTCGAGGCGGCTCAGCATCTGGGTGATGAGGTAGTCCGGTGTATAGCGATGTCCTCTACTGATGGATTGCAGCGGGGCACAAAGGCGCGCGACCTGAAGGCGCCCATCAAAGTGCCAGTTGGGAAGGGCACCCTGGGTCGGCTCTTCGATGTCCTGGGCAATCCGATTGATGGACTTGGCGAGGCCAAAGGCACCGATGTGGCGTCCATCCATCGCGAGCCGCCCTCGTTCGAAGATCAGAGCACCCAGACCGAGCTTTTCGAGACAGGCCTTAAAGTAATCGACCTGCTTGAGCCGTATCCCAAGGGGGGAAGGTAGGCCTCTTTGGCGGCGCTGGCGTCGGCAAGACGGTACTCATCAAGGAGCTCATCCGAAATATTGCCCATGAGCATAGCGGGGTGTCGGTCTTCGGCGGGGTTGGCGAGCGCACGCGCGAGGGCAATGACCTGTGGCTCGAGATGAAGGAAGCCAATGTCCTCAAGGACACCTGTCTGGTTTTCGGGCAGATGAACGAGCCGCCAGGGGCGCGTTTCAGGATTGGGCTGACCGCGCTAACGATGGCTGAATATTTCCGCGATCAGGAAGGCCAGGATGTGCTGCTTTTTATCGACAACATTTTCCGTTTCGTGCAGGCTGGCTCCGAGGTCTCGGCGCTGCTTGGGCGCCTTCCCTCGGCGGTAGGTTACCAGCCCACTCTGGCTACTGACATCGGGCAACTGGAGGAGCGTATAACCTCCACCAGGCGCGGTTCCATCACGTCGGTACAAGCGGTGTATGTACCTGCAGATGATCCAACCGATCCAGCCCCAGCGACCATTTTCAGCCATCTGGACGCCAGCACTATGCTCTCGCGAGAGATAGCCGAGCTTGGCATTTATCCTGCCGTGGATCCCCTGGCGTCCACTTCGCGCATCCTCGACCCGCGCGTGGTGGGGGAAGAACACTATTTTGTCGCCCGGCGGGTCCAGGAGATACTCCAGAAATATCGCGAGCTACAGGATATCATTGCGATTCTGGGTATCGAAGAGCTTTCTGATGAAGACAAGCTCACTGTAGCGCGCGCGCGCAGACTACAAAGGTTCTTGTCCCAGCCTTTCTTCGTTGCGGAACAATTCACTGGGCAACCGGGTCGTTATGTGAAGATCGCTGATACTGTCCGCAGCTTCAAAGAGATAATTGATGGCAAACACGACGATGTTCCGGAGCAGGCTTTCCTGTATGTTGGCACAATCGAGGAAGTCCTCGAGAAAGCCGAGCAGATGAAGGGGGCCTAACCGAGTGCCAGAAAGACCTTTCAAACTAGGAATCTACACCAGGTTTGGCCCGGTCTATGAAGGAGAAGTCCTTTCGACGCGCCTTCCCCTGGTTACGGGCTCGCTTGGAGTCTGGAATGGCCATGCGCCAATGCTGGCCGAGGTCACTGTTGGTCTGCTTGAGGCAGATGCGGTTGGAGGCGACACTCAGCTTTTCGCCGTCTCCGAGGGATTTGCCGAAATCAGCGCAGCAGGGGTTTCGGTATTATGTCGGTCGGCAGAGCGCTCTTTGGAGATAGACCTCGAACGCGCCGAACAGGCCCTCGAGCGCGCTCGCTTGCGACTTGCCAAGGAATCACACTCTGAAGAGCATGAGTCGATTGATGAAGCGCGGGCGCAACGCGCTCTGCAGCGAGCCTTGAATCGGTTGAAAGTAAGCAACCGATAAGCCACTCCCTTTTCAACCTGCTCCTGGCGGTTTACTCCGGCCTTCTGCACTGCTACAATCAAGGTAAAGTAGCACCTTGTGGAGGCAATACTGAATGCAGCGCCTGAGAGTGACCGGCGGATGTACGCTGGAGGGTGAGACTCGCCCTGGTGGAAGCAAGAACGCTGCTCTCCCACTACTGGTAGCCCCTCTTTTGTGTGACCAGCCTTGTACTCTCCACAATGTGCCCCGAATTCGCGACGTAGATACAATCTTCGCGGTAATGCGGGCTTTGGGTGTCCGAATTGAGCAGCTAGATGCCCACAGTTGGATCATCGATGCCAGCAGTCTCAATTCCGTAAAGGCTCCCCACGAACTCGTCTCTCAGATGCGCGCTTCATTCTATGTGGCCGGGCCACTGATTGCTCGCTGGCATGAGGCTGAAGTGGCACTGCCAGGAGGCTGTTCACTTGGGCCCCGACCCGTGGATTTCCACCTCCAGGCTTTTCAGAAACTTGGCGCCGAGGTTGCCGTAGACCACGGTTATATGCACGCTCAGTCCAAAGGGTTGATTGGCGCCCACATCGAGCTTGATTCGCGCTATTCAAGCGTGGGCACGACCGTTAACGCCATGATGGCGGCGACCCTGGCAAAGGGCACAACCACTATCGAATATGCCGCTCGCGAGCCCGAAGTGGTCGAGACAGCCTCGATGCTGCGGGCCATGGGCGCTCAGATTAGTGGCGATGGCACGCCGGTCTTGACTATCGAAGGCGTCGAAAAGCTGCATGGCTGTGAATGGAACGTGCCACCGGACCGCATAGAAACAGGCACTCTCCTGATAGCCGCAGTCGCGACCCAGGGAGATGTCGTGGTACGTGACACACGCGCTGCTGAGCTGGAAGCTTTGCTAGCGGTGCTCAAGTCAACAGGGGCCGAGTTGCGCAAACGCAACGGGACTATCTCCCTCAGGATGAACCGCAGACCCGCCGCCGCGCCAGATATCATCCGCACCGCGCCTTATCCCGGCTTCCCAACCGATTTGCAACCTCTGGTGGCGGCAATGCTTGCAACTGCCGAAGGGGTCAGCACGATAGAAGAGACCATCTTCACCAACCGGTTCCTCTACGTGGACGAACTAAACCGGATGGGCGCGAATATCCAGGTAAGCAGTCAGACCGCCGTCATCCGCGGGGTGCCTGTCCTTTCGGCGGCGCCAGTTTATGGGCCGGATCTGCGCGCCGGGGCCGCTTTGCTTGTAGCTGCGCTTACTGCTGAGGGCTGCACGGAACTCTCAGGTTGCGAGCATCTGGAAAGAGGCTACGAGGATCTCGACCGCAAGCTGGTCGAACTGGGCGCTTGCATAGAGCGCGTGGATGATGGAGCTTCGGCTGAGGAGTCCTGTAATTAGCTGGCACTGAGTGCCCAGCGCAGGCCACTTTCCATCAGAGGAATATATTCAGGAAACGACTAGTAAGCGCGGCTGAGTCTTTCCTGCCAGATCAAGCCCTGAAGTTGCTTTACGACTTTCTCCGCAAGCGCCTGTTCAGTCAACCCCGCTAGCTCGGCTTCACTGGTGCTGACGGCGAGCAACGCCTTGTTGATAGCGTAGATACCCCAAGCTTCGCCGACGCGACCGACACTCAAATCAGCAAGCTGGATATCGTATTCGACAAGCGCTTTGTTGAGGTTGGCTGCGAGTTCCTGCGCCCTTGCCATCGAGAGTTCAGGGTCAGGGGCGCCTTCGGCATCGTCGCCAGCAACATAGGTCGCGTACAGGGCCCTCTCGCCAATTACAACCTCGGCCACATGTTGTCCCTTTACGAGGGCAGGACGCACTTTGGCCTCGAGGGGATTATAGATAGCCCTGCGCTTTACCTGAATGCCCATCTCGCGAAGCTGCTGATACATCTGCATAACTCGGGCTGGCATATCCGGGTGGGTTGCGAAGACGCCCAGGTTAGGTTCGAAGTTCTTGCCCTGGAGCACATCGTCATGGGCCATCCGCTCGGAGAAGGCCATCAGGCCGGGAGGATTGTACCGGGGAGCGCGCGCCAGGATGTCCGTCCCAAGGGCATCGGCCTGGAACTCGTATTCCTGCGAGTAGCCATTCATCACACCTTGCAAGACCAGACTGCCAGCCGTGATGATGTCCGCTGGATTCGTATTGCCGCCGGCCAAAATCATTGCCAGTTCGGCCCAGGTAATCATCTCCTGGGTCTGTTGGGCTTTTTTTAGCTGCCTGAGGCCGTGATACAGACAGTTATGGGCCATCTCGTGCGCGAGCACTCCGGCGAGCTCATCATCGGATTTGGCGTATTCAAGCAGGCCCGTATAGACAAAGAAGAAGCCACCAGGCAGCGCGAAAGCGTTCACTTCAGGATCTTCCACAAGAAAGACCTGATAATCCACCTGCGGGCGCGGCGAATAAGGCTTGAGCAGATTCACCATCTGGATGAGCTTCTGGCGTCTGGCGTCGTCATTAATCAGCTTGACCGATTGCTGGATTTCTTCAGCGGCTTCCTCGCCAAGCTGATATTCTTTCAAGGGATCGAAGCTGAACTCTTGCGCCTCGATGATTATCTGACGCACGTATTGCGCCCTTACCGGAGCGGGAGCGGAAGGTTCTTCATCCGCAGCAAAGGAGGCGCTGACCGCAAGCAGCCAAAAAACAGCTACCAGCGTCCAGGCGATCCTGTGGACCCAGGTTTTGGGCTTTGGTTGACGCATATTCATCCTGTCAGATTATACCATGCTCTTGGTACGACCACGCGGGGTAGCAAGCGTGGTAAACTCCACGTGAGCCTCCTAATTTTAGACGTATAAATCACTGCCGAAGTTCCTTGGTATATCGAGCCAGGAGAACACAAAAAACCTAAGCCGGAGCAAGCCAGGGTGAATTGCCCCTTTCGTTATATTGATAAAGGCCGCACTTTCTGCGCTATCGCGATTCTCGATAGTCGGTACAACACGACTGAAGTGTCCCCCTCTGTATGCGCCGACTGCCGAGTGCCAGCGCTGGTTGGTCAGTTGCCGTGTGCCAATCTGGATGTAGGGGTTTCCATAATGACTGTATATGGCGGCGCCAGGGTAGAGGAAGTTTTTACTGCCTGTCGCGCGCGCTGCGAACAGCTAACCAATCTCGAAGGTTGCTCGCAGGAATGCGCGGATTATCAATTGGCGCAGCGGCTGGCGAATTTTCTGGCCAGGGAGGCGGACCCCAATTAAAGTTGGTCTGTTTGGCGGCACTTTTGATCCTCCCCACCTGGGCCATCGCCTGGTCGCCCAGGAGGCGCTTTATGCTGGAGGCCTGGACCTGCTTGTCGTGATGCCGGCGCGGGTATCGCCTCATAAACCCGCCCCTGTTGCCCGAGAAGCGGACCGGCTTGAACTTGCCAGGCTCAATTTTGCGGATTTACCCAGGGTCGAGGTGAGCGATCTGGAGCTTGTCCGACCAGGCAAATCTTTCACAATCGAAACTGTTAGAGCGCTTCACTCGGCTCATCCAGACTGGGAACTGTTTTTGGTAATGGGCCTTGATGCCTTACTCGACCTGCCTACCTGGTATCAGGCGGAAGCGCTAGCCCAGGAAACCAGGTTTCTTGCCTGCCTCAGGCCGCCTTTGGAAGCAGGCGCCAGCCTGGACTTGCTGCCGCCCCTTTTCAGAGAGCGATCGCAACTGATAGAGCTGCCGCAAATCGAAATCAAGGCTAGTTTGATTCGCGAACGTGTGGCTGCTGGAGCCCCATATGCGGCTTTCCTGCATCCCGCAGTGTATAATCACATCGAGAAGCAACACCTGTATGGTGCAAGGTAACGATGACTTATACCAATGAACCGCCAACCGGATTCGACCAGGGGCCCGAGTGGGAGAAACCGCGCGGCCTAAGCTGCTCTACCTATTTTGTGCTTGCGCTAGTGCTGACAGTCGGTCTGGCTGTTGGCACCTGGCTTGCGTGGAGCCAGCAGCATGGCACTGGCCTTGCCAGTTTTAATCCTGTCGCGCTGCTGACCGGCGATCCCTTCGAGCATCAGAAGGAACTCACGCTGCTGCTGGTGGGGAAGGATCAGGGCAAAGATACCGATATCCCGCGCACGGATACCCTTTTGCTGGCGTTGCTGAACCTCGAGACCGAGCGCGCGGCAATTATTTCTGTGCCCCGCGACACCCGGGTTGAGATTCCAGAATATGGGGTCGGCAAGATCAACTCGGCCTATGTGCATGGGGGCATCGACCTTACCAAGAGGACCTTGCAGAACTTCCTGGGGGTGCCTGTGGATTATACCGCACAGGTGTCTCTGGAAGGTTTCAAAGGCCTGGTAGACGCAGCCGGAGGCGTTGAGATCAACGTCGACAAGCGAATGAAGTACACTGACAACTGGGGCGGACTTTTCATTGATCTCTACCCCGGCAAACAGACCCTTGATGGCGAACACGCGATGCAGTATGTGCGTTTTCGGCATGATGCCGAAGGCGATATCGGTCGGATGCGCAGGCAGCAGGAGTTTATGAAGGCGCTGCTTGGGAAGCTTAAGGCTCCGTCCAACGCCTATCGGTTGCCCCTGGTGGTCAGGGCGCTCTACAAGATGATAGAGACCGATCTGTCAATGAATCAGGCGCTTGCGCTGGGCCGCCGGGTAAAAGGTTTTGCATCCAACGGCTTGCTGACTGACACCTTGCCTGGCGTACCCGAGACCATCGGCGGAGTCTCCTATATGATTCTCGATGGCGCTACTGGGGGCCAGAAAATCTGGGAGCTGCGCAACCAACTGGCAGGCGTGGCGACCCCTGATACCGTCCAGGTGTTGAATGGCACTGGCAAAGCGGGCTTTGCCGGCCAGGTGAGTGAGGCGCTCAGAGTATATGGGCTGCAACTGGCTGAGCCCGGCAACGCGCCAACAGGATTTGATAACAGCGAAACAATAATCCTGCATAAACCTGAAGCTAGTGCCACAGCCAAACGCGTAAAGGAAGTATTGGGTGTTGGCACGCTGCACGAGGCCGACCAGCCCGAAGGCGCAGATCCAGCCGCGGGCGTTGTTGTTATCGTAGGCACTGACCTGCAGGAACGACTGTAAAAAATGGAGGAATTGCTCTGGTGAATTCGCGTGAAGAAATGTTGAGCCTGGCTGTAAATGCTTTATACGATGTCAAGGCTCTGGATATGACCTTGCTCGACGTGACGAGTCTGGCTACTTTTACCGACAACTTCCTGATTGCTTCCGCCTCATCAACCCAGCATCTTGACACGCTGGAAACCCGGCTGTACCACGCGCTCAAAGACGCGGGCAGGCTGCCGCGTGTCTCGGGTAAAGCTGATTCCGGTTGGGTTGTCGTAGACCTCGGCAATCTGGTTGTGCACCTCTTTTTGGAAAGCTCGCGCACTTTCTACGAGCTGGAAGAGTTTTGGCACGAAGCGGAACAACTCGACGTGGACGAGTTTATCGAGTCACCCGAGGGACCACTTGGCGAGGAGTCGGGCGAGGGCGAGTAGCGACCACCGGGAGGCAATGAGATGTCAGGCGACTTCGAGGCTCTGGAACGCGAAGAAAAACTACGCTCTTTGCTCATCGAAGGCTCGCGGCTGCTCAGGCAAAGGCAACTCACAGCAGCGAAGCAGAAGCTGCAGGCGGCACTCGAACTGGACGAGAATTGCGCTGACGGCCTCGAACTGATGGGAGAGCTGGAGCTTGCCGGCGGCAACGTCGAAGGCGCGATGGACTACTTCCGCAAGGTCGCTTTCGATTTGCCCGAGGCTCCCCATCACATCAGACAGAAAGCCGAAGAACGGCTAGGTGAGGCGGCTCTCATAAAAGCCCAGGCGAGTGCCAACTCTGCAGGCCTCACAGCTCCCCCCGAAGGGCTGGAACCCAAAATACCAACGGTTAATAAGTCAGAGCGCAGCCCCTCGCTTGCGGCGGCTTTCTCTCTGCTTATCCCCGGCCTGGGCGAGTTTTTCGCGCGCGACAGGATGAAGGGCCTGCTCGTAATGGGACTCTGGCTGTTTGTCCTGATGGGATTCATTGTTGCCGCGCTGAATGTGCTTGGCGAGTTGCGCAGTGAACTGACGGGCTCAGGCACTGTGGATGGTCTGTTCAAGCTGTATTTTGGAATGTGGACAGGCACCAGTGTAATCTGGGTTTTGCTCGATCACCTGCTGCGTATAGGCTCGGCGATAAATGCTGCCCTGATCGCTGGCAACGGCGGCGGCGACGACTTCTAGCCTGGCGCAGGCGGAGCGCTCCAGGATTTGCCTTCAAGCAGATCTTTGCTGATTAGCTCCTGCAATTTGCGCCCAGCAGGAGTTTTGGTTGGTTTCAATTCTCCGAGCGCAATTAGCTCGCGCGGATCAAGCGGCAACACCATTGGCACCGAGGTGCCCAGTGCTTGCTTCGCATCATAAAAGAAAGCCTCACAGTGCCTGCAATAGGCAACCCGGCGCTTGCGAAGATATTCGGTTGCCTCCTTGTTGCGCCAGCCAAGCCCCAAATCAGCCGTTGCATTGAGCAGAGGCACTCTGCGCGAGCAAGTCGGGCAGCGGGGCATCAGCAGATAGCCTGCAACGCTGCCCCCTACCCCCAGGAGGATGGGCCCACCCACCTTTGCAATTGCCTCAAGTGTCTCAAACCAGTCCAGGTCGGCAAACATTCTCTTGCCTCACAGAGGAGCTAGAATAGCTCGTATAACACCAACTCGGGCGGCGAAGTCAGTCCGAAGGGCACGAAGTTGTAACTCCAGACCCACGGCCGCTCAGGGCCTGAAAGCCACCCAGGCTGACCTGTGAAGGCCGTCGGATCAACGCCCAGCAACTCTCCGGCCGGATGATGATGCGGCCCCAGCAGGTTGCGGTTGCTGCCTATACAAGTCAACTCAAGGGTGTTCTCGCCTGACCTGCAAATAAGTCGGTGACATCCAGTGAGTATGGCCGCCAGTATAGGGCGCCGGCGTCTTGCCCATTCACCCTGGCCTTCACCACGATTGCGTCTACGTCGGGCAATTCGAGCACCAGCCGCTGCCTGGGCGCAAGTCTTTGCCAGGTAAAGGTAGTGGTGTAGGTCACCGCTCCGCTGTAGAAAGGCAGACCCTGCCAGACCAGATCGCCGGTGATCGCTTTTGCCGGGATTTCAACAAGTCGGAAGCTGCTCTCGGTCACCTGTCTGGTACCGAAATCGCCGACGAGATAGACCGCTTCAAGCTCGGTTTTGGGCGTGTAGTGATAGTTGGGCCGCTTGTGGGCAGGATCCTTCTGCTCGAAGCCGGGCAGGAACCGGATGGCAAGCTCCAGTTCGTTGGCGCCTTGCTGCGCATAAGGCTTCAGGTCCAGCTTGCGGAAGCTGATGTCTTTCCACCAGCCCAAATCATCCTTTACAACCTCCTGGCCGTTGCAGGTGATGCGGTAACGTTCGGGCTGCTCGAGGACCAGAAGCAATTCCTGCATTGTGGAAGGATCTTTGGCGCACTCAAAGTCGAACAGCAACCTGACTTCCCGTTCGACGTTAGCCTGCTGCAATTCGAGGCTGGTCCAGATGACTGGCCGGCGCTCTCCAAAGTCGCCGCCATCCAGGCTGGCGCGCGCATAATCAAGAGTGAGGGCATTGGACTCGCCTACGCTCAGGGTCCAGTCGGGGCCAAGCCGCAGGCTCTCGGCCCGCAGCAATCGGTTGGCCGCAGTGATTTGCGGCTCGCGTCCCAGGTCCAGTAGAAAGATCCTCGACTGGCAGGGCGCCAGTTCTGTCGAGAAAAGTGTCTCGCTGTGGCTCTCGCGCGCCGAAACCGGCCTCTGGCAGCCTTCCTCAAGACCTAGTTCGGTCACATGACCGACACTTGCCAGCCTCACGCGCAATTGATAGCCCCGCTGCTGACTCAGGTTGGTCAGCATCCATACCTCGTGATTATCCTCGGCAAGTAGCCTGTGGTGGACGAAAACCTCAGGCACTGGATTGCCACTGGCATCGCTCAGAACTAGCTGGGGAGCAACTGCCTTGGCAAGCGCATCGATGAGTTCGTCCCGGTTCAGCTCTATCAGATCAGCCCTGCGCACCAAGCCTTCAAGTGAGGAATCAGGCACTCCATCTACCAGCCAGGGTTCGGGATGGAGGACGATGACTTTGCCACCCGTGTCCATAAAAGCTTCGAGCAAAGTGACTGTGCTGGCTCTCAGACTGAAACAGGGAGGCACCACGACCACCTTGTAGCTCATCTGTCCCAGATTCAAGGAGACCTTTTTCGACTGAGCCGTATTTCGCAAGCTGGGCTTCGCTGCCCAAATCGTAGTCGCGTTGAAGCTCCAACAGCCAGGTGCTGACGGCCTCAAGGGACCGGTCCAGTTCGGCGACCTGGCTCATATCTCGTGGACTGGCCACGCACCAGGCGCTTTCTATTGGATGCAGCAGCAGCACATCGGCGCTGAACTTGCCCTGGCTCATCACATAGTTGGCCCGCGCCTGATAGTCCATAAAGGGCTTGTAGTCCGACCAATAAGGCTGCTGATAATAAAGCGAAGGCGGATAATCTCGCTTGCGCGAGCCGCGCATCGAGTAGAGCTCCAGATGCTGGCAGAACAGATTCACGCCCAGCACGGTCTGCCAGTCGCCGATGCGTTTGAGCTCTTCGAAGGAGGCGTTCCAACCACTGCAGCCGTAGGTTTCGGACAGCGTGCGCTCCTTGCCAAGCTGGTGGGCGACGCTGGAGAGCTGTTTTACCAGCAGGGGCGCCGCGATCCGGCGCGTCAGATGATCGATTCCAGGAAGCTGCATATATTCGTAATGGGCCATCGCATCGCCGATGTAGAGGGTCTGCGAGGCCAGAGTGTCTTCGGATACCTGATGACCTGTGAAGACCAGCTTGTGCGCCTGACACCACTCGCCAATCTGCTGGCTGAAAGCTTCGACATACAGGGCAGTTGCGACTCTTCGATAGTCCAGCCGCACTTTTTCAGAGCCAGGAATATCGAAGAACAGGGCGGGAAGATGGGGCAAGAGGTCGTAGTTTGCGCGCGCTTCGAACTCGCGGGGGAAGGTTTCAGTCCAGGGCACAACTTCGCCCATCACGTAATTGTAGGCGGGCTCGTCGGTGAAGATGCCAGGTATGGCATCGCCGAAATCCTGACCGAAACGCGCAGCATAAGGCTCGTATTGAAGCTCGATGAATTTTCGGACGACCTCTTTACTGAGGGTGTCGATATAGTTGGGCCAGTGGCGCATCACGAAACCGAGTGCCACCCGACCGCCCAGGGTAGCCGCACTGATCTCGCGGCCGGTGGCATCCTCGAGGCCCGTAACTTGCGCCCCTTCCACCCCATCGGCCAGGAAGATTTTAAGCGCGTCATCCAGCAGGGCCGGATTACTGGCCAACTCCTCCGCGCGCGCGACCACAAGGGCCAGGTGCTTCTGCTGGTATTCTGGCCCCATATCAGGCAGCACGAAGCCGAAATTGCCACTCGGCCAGCAGTCTTCATCATAAAGCCAGGAATAGATGCCAGCGCGCTTGCCTTCTTCGATGCAGGCGGCAATGCACTGCATCCAGTCCTCGCTCATATAGTCGTTAACCAGGCCGATGCGAGAATGCATAAAATAGCCCCCGCACCCTTGGGCGGCATGTTCGCGCACCTGGCGACGTAGCTCTTCGGGTTCCAGTTTGTCATTCCAGGCCCAGAAGGGGGCAGCTCGAAACAGGGGGCCAGGATTTTCAAATTCTTCAAGCAGGCTCACAAAGGCTCCTCCGTCTACCAAGGCAGTATCAAGGAGTGCTTCAGCATCGAGCGGGGTCTTCCTGCAGGGAGATTAACCCTCTGAAAGCAGCCGGGCCAATAATTCAGGTAGCCTGCGCAAGGCTTTGCCGCGATGGCTGAGGGCGTTTTTTTCTTCAGAGGAAAGCTCTGCGAAGGTGCGCTGACTGGCCAACCGGCAGGAATATCGGGTCATAACCGAAACCGCCGGTACCGCGCGGGGCATCGATAAGCGCGCCTTCGGCATACTCGATTAACACTGCCGAGTCACCCTCGGGGGTGGCAACCGCAAGGGCGCAAGCGAACCGGGCAGACCGGTCGTCGCTGCCTTCAAGCTCGCGCAGCACCCGCTGGATTCGAGCCTCATCGGTTGGGGCATAGCGGGCAGAATAGACACCAGGCGCGCCCTCGAGGGCGTCTACAATCAAGCCAGAATCATCCGCAAGGGCGACTTCGCCTGTAGCCTGAGCGGCTGCGCGGGCCTTCAGGAGGGCGTTCTCTTCGAAGGTAGCGCCTGTTTCTTCGACATCAAATCCAGGCGCAAGCTCGCTAACCGCGACGACCTCATAGCCTAAAGGCGCGGCCAATTCTGCCAGCTCGCGCAGTTTTTTCACATTGTTCGAGGCGATTACCAGCTTGCGCGGACTCACTTGCGACCAAGCACCTCGCGCTGGAACTCTACGATCTCCTGGCAACCAACCAGCGCCAGGTTGAGCAGATTATCAAGCTGTTTACGAGCGAACGGTTTGCCTTCGGCTGAACCTTGCACCTCGACCAACTCGCCCTTGCCGGTGGCTACGATATTCATATCTACGCCGGCCTGGGAGTCTTCGTAATAATCGAGGTCTACCATCGGTTCTCCGTGGACAACACCGACGCTGACCGCGGCAAGCTCACTGATTATGGGATTGCTGCGCAACAGATTCTGTTCGAGGAGATACTCGATTGCGCTGGAAAGCGCCAGGTACGCGGCGTTGATTGAGGCGCAGCGCGTGCCTCCATCGGCCTGCAGCACATCGCAGTCAATCCAGATGGTGCGCTCGCCCAACTGGCGGGTGTCTACGATGGCCCGGCAAGCCCGACCTATCAGACGCTGGATTTCCATAGTCCGCCCCTGCAGCTTGCCCGAGGTTGACTCGCGCTGGTTGCGGCTCTGGCAGGCGCGCGGCAGCATCGAATATTCGGCGGTCACCCAGCCGGTGCCCGAGCCTCGCAGGAAGGAAGGCACTCCTTCCTCGACGGTTGCGGCGGAAAGCACCCGCGTGCGGCCCATCTGGAAGAGGCAGGAGCCTTCGGCGAATTCCATATAGCCAAGTTCAGCTTTCAGAGAGCGAAGCTGTCCGGTTTCCCGGCCATCATGACGCAGCATTGCTTAACCTTCCTTCTCGATATCCTCATAAGGAACCTGACGCAAGCTCAGGTTCTCCAGGCCCAGGAAACGCAGTGCAAAGCGCCTTACACTTTCTCCAGAGCCTGTTACCACAGCTTCGAGCAACTCTTCTTTCGAGGCGGGCTGCCCCGTGCCTGTCGGGAGGGGCAGCAGTCCTGCCATTACCTGGGCAGGATCCACAAAAGTAACCCCAGGGCCGGCGAGTTCTGTGGCAAGCTCGGTCAGCCAGGGATAATGGGTGCATCCGTAGATTATTGTATCAGCGCCCGCCGCAAGCATCGGTTCGAGATATCCAGCCAGGGCTTCGCGGGCCGCAGCAGAATCCAGCTCTCCGGCTTCGACCAGGGGCACCAGCCTGGGGGCGGGAATGGCGATTACCTCAAGTGAAGAATCAAGCGATCTGAGGGCGCGCTGATAACTGCCACTGTCTACTGTGCCCTGGGTGGCGATTACTCCCACGACGCCACTTTGGGTAGTCTGGGCAGCCACTTCGGCGGCAGGGCCAATCAGGCCAAAAACGGGAATAGAGAGCGCCTCCTGAAGTGCTTCCAGGGCCACTGAAGAGGAGAGATTACATCCGATTGCGATGGCGCCGCAGCCTTGGGCTTCCAGCCAGCGGCCTATAGCAAGCGCAAAAAGACGGATCTCGTCCAGAGGTCTGTTGCCGTAAGGGACATGGGCAGTGTCGGCGCAGAAAAGCACGGAAGTCTCGGGTGCGCGCTGCCAGATGGCTTTCACCAGCGTAAGGCCACCGACCCCGCTGTCGAAGACGCCAAGCGGCGCCGGAACACGATTGGACAAAACTAAGGGCCCCCAGTCACTTCTAGCGTCTCGTCTGGCGGCAGTGGCTCTCCAAGATCGAGCTCCCCAAGAGAGCGCAAGGGTTGCCCTTCAATCAGGAGCTGCACCTCGGTCACTTCGTCCAGCTCGCAAAGCGAGTTGACAAGAGAGTAGACGAGGAGATAGGTCACCTGTTCGCCAGCGGGGAGATTATCGCGGAACTCCCGCGAGAGGTCAATCTCGGCGACTGGACCCTTCAGACTGACCCCCAACAAGCGGGTGCCGGCGGGCACCAGATTAAGCGCCTCTTCACCTGGCCCTGGACCTGCAAGCAAAGCTTTGGCCAACTCGAGGGGCAAGTTCTCCCGGGGCAGTAGTCGATTGAAAGCTGTCAATCCGAAGCCGTCTGGGCCTTCAACCGGAAGCCAGAGGGTTGCCTGCACCTGGTCAGGCAAGGGCGGTGGGGGAGGCGGAGGCGGAGGAGGCGTACCCAGGAGTCTCCAACCGAGCAGATAGCCGACCAGACTTACGACTGCCAGCACCACCAGCATCGTCCAGAAAGAGGGCCATTTGCTGCGTCTTGGCGCGTGATAGCTCATCGGCCCGTCCCCCTGAGCCACTCGTCAACGCCTGCGATAATTGCATCGGCGGCTTTTTGGCGGAAAGCTGGATCGCCGAGCAGCTTCTCATCGCGGTCGTGATCGATGTAGCCAAGCTCGAGCAGCAAGGCGGGCATCGCGGTGCAGCGGCAAACGACAAACCGCCTGTTGCGAACGCCTCTGTCGGGCAGTCCTAGTGCCGCAACGAGCTTCTTGAGCATCAGATTAGCGAAGGCCTGGCTCTGAGGGGTGTTGAAATAGACCTCGGTACCCGAGGCCTGGTTATGGGCTACAGCGTTGCAGTGGACCGAGACAAAGGCCGAGGCCCCTGCGTTGTTGGCGAAGTAAGCGCGCGAATACAGCTCTACATAAACGTCCTCTTGCCTGGTCATCAGCACGCGATAGCCTTTGGCTTCCAGTCCCTTGCGCGCTCGTATCAGCACATCGAGGTTGACATCTTCTTCTTCAAGGCCGTGAGCACCAACCGCACCAGGGTCGCGACCGCCATGGCCGGCATCCAGCACCACGACAGGGCCTTTGGCTTGCGCAAAGTCGAAAGTCACTTTCAGCAGGCCTGTCTTGGCATCGCGGACGATATCATATCCGGCCAGCCTGGACGACTTCAACTCCAAAATTACTTCGGAGGCTGGAGCGGGCGCCTGAGAGATGCGCCATCTCTCCAGAGACTTTTGCTTTAGCTCGGGGGCCGGCGCTTTGAAGCCTGGCGCAAGTTCTGCGCCGTAGAAGGTAAAAGTATAGGTTACTGGATTACTGGTAAGCTTTACTGCATAACCGCCAATCGCATCGAAGCGAAGTGAAAAGATGACTTCTTCGCCCTTCTCGGTCAGCTCTACCGACTTGAGCGTGCTACTCGGCGGAGTGGGCGGATCCGTCACTTTCGGTAGCGGGGCTGAGAGAGCGCCAGATTTCCCAATTCGCAGGCGTAAAGTGAGGCCTGAGGGGTCAGTTATAACGCTTGTCGAGGCATCGGCTTTGAGATCAGCCACCAGGCGCACCTTGTCGGGGAAGACAGCGTTCTGGCTTATCCTTACTCTCGAAACCCAGGGCGAATCTACCTGCAGTTCTTCGGCTGGGCGAGTCCACACAGCACCGTCAATATCGAGAAAGACGCGCAAGGGGTCGCGTAGCACGCCTTTTGTGCTGGTGGTCTTCGCAGAGAGAGGCAAGACAAGCTCAACGAAATCGGTGCCGGTTATAACCTGGCAGTCCAGCACTTTCGCGGCCACGGCTACTATTTGGTCCTTGCCGTGGTAACTCAGGCCCAGCAGCTGCGAGGTGGCCTTGAGGGGCAACTGGAAAATCCCATTGGACAGCTTGCAGGGAGAGGCAAGTTTCAGCGTCTTGCCACTGGAGGTTGTGACCGAAGTACTGCCAGCCTTTAGCGTGTAGGTGATGGCATCAGGCCCGACAAGTTTGGCTGTGGGTTGGCCTTTCTGATGTTCAAATCCCAGGCCAATATGCTGCAATTCGGGGCCGATAGACGCGTAAAACTCCCCTGAGGCAGAGGGCGCCTTACCGTCCACCGTAAGCTTGTGAGAGCCCACATAGACAACTGCGGCCTGAGCTTCGAAAAAAACTAGCCCAAGCAGCAGTGCCAGTGCCAATAGCCTGCATGTTTTCATATGCCGCATACCCTGGTTCGTAATCTGGCTGGACACTAGCCGCGCTCAGCCAGTTGCTATGAGTGCGGTTAGTATACCCTGCTTCTGATTAGTAGGCAAAAAAGGTGCCAGAAGTGACCTTTCCATATTAGAAACCCGGAAAGTGGGCTAGTTTCCAAAAAAACCGGCCCCGATTAGGTCCAGGGCCGGCTTCAGGAGGTCTTCGGTAGCTTATTTACAGCTTGGCCATCCAGACGGTCATCTGGGCGGGGCCGCGGTTGTTCCAGGCATAATAGGGGACTGCAACCAACTCGACAGGTTTCTCGGCGGAAGCGCGACCAGAGCGGAAATAGAGCGGCCGGTCGCCCTCGGGATCGGCCACCAGAGTGCCTTCCATCACCAGCGCCACTGCTTCGCCCAGCTCCGGAGCACAGTTAATATCAGCAGGAGTTGCTTCTACGTCAACGCGCACCGAGGCCAAATCCAGCCCTAAGTTATCAGGCCCTTCGAGGCAGTAGAGCACTGGCCCGCGCATCAGAGCAACCTGCTCCCGGTCTTCAGTAACGCGCACATCGGCTTCCCAGAAGGTCGGCTCCACGGGCAGTTGGAGCAGCACCGCATCTCCGTCAGCCCAGGTGCGACACAGCTCAAAATAGGTGCCAGGCTTCGCAAAGCGAGGCGCCTCATCATTTATTTGCACCCAGGCCGAGTCCGCCCAGGCGGGGATGCGCAGGAAGAGGGAAAATTCGGCATCTTCATCAAGGGAGAGTTCGAATCCGATGCTGCCCTCCCACGGGTAGTTGGTATGCTGTACCAGGCCAATTCGAGCGCCACTCTCGAGTTGCCAGTCCAGCGCGCACTCATCGTAGAAATGCGCCCAGAGGCCCTTCTGGGAGGTGCTGAACATACAACCGGGCAGCTCGGCGATGACTCGCTGGATATTGGGCGGGCAGCAGGTGCAACCATGCCAGGCGGTGCGCTCATACGGCGCTCGGTTTGCCCAGGGATACCACATCCCAAGCTCGCCCTGGCCAGTGCTGGAAAGGGGATTCATATAGAAATAGCGTTCTCCATCCAGCGAAAGTGAGGCCAGCAGGTGGTTGTAAGCGACGCGCTCGAACAGGTCAGCATATTCGGCTTCGGGCCAGGCCTGCAGCAGGCGCCAGGCCCAGAACAGATTCGAGATACCCGCGCAACTCTCGGCGTAGGCGCGAGCGTTGGGTAGCTCGAAGTCGTTGCCGAAGGCCTCGCCCTCGTACCTGCTGGCCGAAGCACCGGTAATGTAGAGCTTGCGCTGCACCAGCGATTCCCATAGCGAACGCAGAGCGACTTCGTAGTCGTCATCTCCTGACTCGAGATAGTAGTCCGCCCCTCCGCTGGCAAAATAGCCCATCCTGACCGCGTGGCCCCACATATCGCGCCGCTCGGGAAACTGCATTGCATCCAGAAAGAACTTGCCAAGGTCGAGGTAGCGCTGTTCGCCAGTCTCACGATACAGCTCGATGAGCGCCAGTTCGATTTCTGGATGGCCAGGCCAGTCGCCGCGCTTCCCTGGACCAAACACGGTGCCGATGTAGTCGGCATATTTGCAGGAGACTTGCAGCAGCCTGTCATCGCCCAGCACCCGGTTCACGGCGACGGCGGCCTGGAAGAGGTGTCCTGCGCAATAAAGCTCGTGGTTCGTACCGATGTTGGTCCAACGGTCTTCGGGCTTCTCGTGGAAGGTGTTGAGGTAGCCATCTGGTTGCTGGGCTGGGCCGATTGCGTTGATGGCTTCGTCAATCTGCTCCCGGATGAGAGGGCTGTCGCCTGTTGCCAGGGCCCAGGCGGCGGCTTCAATCCACTTGTAGAGGTCAGAATCTGTAAATAATGCCCCCTCCCGGCCGACGCGTGCCTCGCCCGAGATGCGCTGGAAGTTGCGAAGGACGCCGTGCTCTTTCAGCATGTCGAAGAGTTGGGGTACGGAGACCTCCCGGTTGAGGGTCAGGCGCGGTTTCCAGAAACCATCGCCCAGCGTGACCGCGGTAACAGGCACAGGATGAAGTCGCGCGCGAGGACTGGTGCGCGTATCATTTATATAAGGGGCTTTGGGTAGCATCGAACTCCCTCCCGGGATGACTCAGGATGGGAGAAAGTTCGACATCAAGGCTGATTTATCCTGCGCTAGCGGCTTCAATCCAGGCAACCTGCACAAGTTGTCTGTGCTTGTTGGTCTCGCGCGCCAGACGCTCAAGAGTCTCTTTCAACTTGGGCGCGTCCCCCTCAAAAACTTCAAACCACTTGGACTCGATAAGAGAGTTCTCCATATCGCGCGCCACCGACAAAGCCTGCCTTGGAGAGATGTGCGAATCCGCCCGGCACTGTTCTATCTGCTCTCCCACATAGCCAAGCGCTGTCTTAACCGCTATCGGATTGAAGCGGTCCGCCAGGCAGCACAGTTCGCCTTCGGAGACTGAGGCGCCAAGCTCTTCGAGCATCTGAGCGTGGCCCTCTTCTTGCTTGGAAAGCTCTTCAAACAGTGTTTTATAGGCGGGCAGATTGCTGGCATAGATGGAGTAAAGCCGCCCAACAGCTCGCTCATGCTGGGCAAGCAACTCAATCAACTGCTTCGGGTCTAGCTTCATCCGCTTTGCCTCCGTGAGCACTCGAAGTACGTTTTCTATCTTTCACCCTTCAGTAACAAGTATAGTGGTTTTTCAGAAAGCTGCACCTGAGCTTCCACCTCGATCGGGGTGCCCATAAGGTCGAAGGCCTGCTCGATAGGCAACCGCAGGTCCCGAGGATGTTCCGGTCCAGTCGTCCAGACCATCAGCAACTGCCTGTCATCGGCCAGGTCGAAAGTTATTATATAGGTGTCTTCTTGTTGCATGAGTTTGGCGCTGGTTGCGCCAGCGGTCAGCCTGCTATAGGCGCTCACCGCTACCATCGCAGGCTTGGGCGAGCAGTTGTAGTTCTGATGGTGGATGAGCCCGAAAGTTGTGCTCGTTATAGGTGCGCTCCAGCCCGTCGTCCTTCAGGTCGTACCAGTAGCAGCGCTCGATGCCTTCCAGCACTTGCAGCAAGGCAAACGTCCGCACGACCAGCGGCGCCTGGTCCTCTTCCTCTGTGCCAGCGGGCCCGCGATGGGTGGGATAGCCAATTTCTGTAATCCAGACTCGCTTCGGCGCTCCGTCGCGAGACCACCTCATCGCGTATTCGTCCTACTTCTGCGTACAGGTGAGAGGCTTCAGGGCTAGTGGGATAGCGGTAGGGGTGGATAGACCAGGCGTCCATTGAATCTGGCCCGGCCGTCTCGACCATCTTGCTGACAACCTCGGCGCAGTCGGTGCCATATTCGCCGCCCACACCAACGACGGTTACGTCAGGGAAGTCCGTCTTGATTGTTTCATAAGTCGTTTTGAGCAGCCTGCCATACGCCTCGGGGCCGTGATCGCCAGGCCTGCCGCCCATCCCGCAGCCGCCTATCCACTCGTTCCACACCTCGAAGTTGTCCACGGTGCCCTCAGTCAGTTGCGCCAGTGCCCGCCCGTAATTCGCAAAGCCGGCAATGGCCTCCTCCGAGTTGGGGAAGCCCCCCTCATCGTACAGCCCATTTGAGTAATCGAGGATTGTCAGCGGCTTCAGGCCAACCTCTTTTGCCTTCGCATAATACGCCTGGCAATGAGGGGGCAAGGCATACTGCCCCTTCACCGTTTCGACGCCGCCCCAGCCGCACTCGTCCCGGAACCGGCTCACGCCATAACGCACAAGCAAATCCATACACTCCAGGGGATAAGCGTTCTGGCCGAAGTGGCAGTTGACCCCGACGAAGTCCGAGCTGGCAGGTCTGGCTTCCGCGGTCAGCGCCGCCATCGAGAAGACGACTTGCTCCGTCTGACGCCCATCCTCGGTCAGCGTGAAGCGACACTCATAATAACCAGGCTGCTCCAGGCTGAAATCGGCCCTCACCTGGGCCGCGGGGCCCTCTCCACTTGCGATTTCCACGCCGAAATAGTCTTTGACCGACCAGCTCAGGCGCTCTCCAAGGCCACTTGCGCGCAGTGCAACTGGCTCTCCGAGGGTGTAGAGATTCCCAAAACGCTTGTTCTCGACGTCTACCTGGAGAGTCTGGGTCACTGGGTGACGAGTTACTAGCGTCACCTCGTCAATCCACAGGCTGCCCTGCCCGGCCCATTCCCGACTTGGCCTGTCGAAGAGGATGCCATTGAAGGTGAGGGGATAATCCAGCTTGCCGTTGCCGTCTCCACCCCAAAAACTTGAAGGGGCGTTCAGTTCGACGACGGCGAATTGCCAGCCAGCTTCCTTGCCTGCCGTCAGCTCGAGTTGGTGCGTCTCGCCGCTTACATCATCCACGCGCAACCGCGGGAGGAAACGGGTGCCATCAGTCTTCAGCCAATAGCCCACGCCATAGCCAGGCTCGGAGATAGGGAAGCCGGGCGAAAGCTGTATATATTCCAGGGGCCGGTTGCCGACGAATTCGTAATCCACTCGAAGCGAGGCGCTGCCGCTATGATATTCACTTTGACAGAGCGCAATCGTGTTGGTGGCGTTCTGTTCGCCCTGGAAGGTCTGCCAGGCCTGCTCTCCCGCTTCGAAATCGTCCACGACCTGGGCGACATCATACAGCTCCTGCATTGGGACATCGGCCGGCACGCACTGGGCAGGCTGCCAGCCAGTAGTCACCTGGCAACTTGCAACCAGAGCAAAACCGAGCAGCAGGATAAGGACAAGCAACGGGGCAGAATCCATTGGAGAACCTCCTGAAACTGGAACTGGCGACTTAAGCATCGCCGCTGAGATGTCTGGGGGGATTGCCGACCTTGTCGCCGAGGTCGCGTTTGCGGCGTTCTACGATGGCTTCGGCCAGTTCCGAGACCGTATGACGCAGCCAAAGCTCGATATCGGAATCCTGTTCGTAGTTGGCTTCAACGAAGTAATTCACGCGCTGCTGGTCGTGCAGGCGCTTCACTTGTTCATACTCGGCGAGTTTGCCGCGCTCGAAGACGGCCAGCGTCTTGCCGCCGCCCTTGCGCACGATAGAGAAACACGGCACATCGCTCGGGCCGTCGGCGATGTAGACCATATTGCGGAAGGGCACGCGCCTGTCGTCCTCGACGATGTAGCTGTTCACGTCAATCGTTGGCTCTTTGTTTACGCCTTTGTTGATCTCGAAGACCGCGCGCGTCTTGGTGGTGTTGTCTATCACATAGCCCAGGGCGCTTATCTGGCTGCCGGTGGCCTCGAAAGGCTGGTCGAGATAGCCTGGCCCGGGGCTGTCCTGGACGAACTCGTTGGCCCAGACGTCCTCGACGAAGGGCGCGATGGCGCTGCCGAGGATTATCTGCCTGAGGCCAGTGCTGACGATGTAATGTTCCAGCTTCAGCTCGTAGGGGCGCCAGTTGGGGTTGCCCTCGACGAAGCTTTGCAGGCGGGCGAAGCACTCGGGCAGCCCTGGGAAGAACTCCAGCTCCGCCCCCAGCTCGCGCAGGCCGGCGTTGGAGAGGCCCTCAAAGACGCCAGCGCGGGCGTAGGAGAGCAGATGGTTGAGGTACATCGTGTCCTTGGAGACGCGATCGAGCCCCTGGGCGGCATAGTGGCTGGGCAGGCCCTCTACCTCGCGCCAGAACTGCCCCTCGTCCACCCCATAGCGGCGGAAGAGCGGCGCCTGCATATAGCCGCGGATGAGCGTCTTGTCGAAATCCCAGACCAGTGCGATTACATTCTGCTGAAAGAGCGCGCTTGCCATAGCCTCAATGATACCACGAGGAAGGAAGAAGAAGGGCAGGTGTCAGGAGCCGGTGCAGTTCCGCCAACCGATTGCTAGCGTAGCGGAGGGGGTTATAATGAATATACGACCTTAGGCGATGCGGATTAAAACTGTAGAGACAGGTTACGCAAGGCGGCCTCCGGCCGTTGTTTCGGGACACTCCTGTCCCGAAACCGAAGCCGCCAGCTTCGAGGACTGCCTTGCCAGTTGCGCGAGCGTGAAAGAGGCAGGCCATATGGCCTGGTATCGGGACAAGAGTGTCCCGATACAACGGAGTTGCCAACAGACGTTGTGCATTCCACTCATGAAGGATATGTCAATACAACGTCTGTTTTGAAGTCTTGCGCAATGCTTAATGGGGTTCCACCCATCTCATTAGGTCCTGGAGAGGGATTTGCACCAGCCTCCAGCAATAACCGAACGCAGACTGCTTGCTGCTTGTCCAAAGGCCCGAGGAATGCGTTTCGCCACTACTTCCCCAATCCTCGTATTGGTCCTGGTAACAGGCAAGCAGATGCAGTGGAGTGTTGCCATGGGCGTCCCGTGCGTTTGGGTCAGCACCTGCTTTCAGTAGCATTTTTATGACTTCTGGCAGTCCCCCATTTTTCCCACCGGGCAATGTGGCATTATGTAGTGGTGTGCCTCCGTCGAGAGGTTCTCGCGCAGTCGGGTCTACTCCTGCATTGAGCAACATGGTAACTCGACCTGTATCTCGCAAGTCGATCGCCTCGAATAACTCTCGCGGATCAGGCGGTGCCTGGAGCTGGAGGAACAATATCACGACTAGGCACACCAGCGCCATCAGTCCCAGTATGAACCAGGTACGTTGCAGTCTGACTATAGACGCTGGCGATCGTTTCGTGGCAGGAAGCGGCACCTCGACCGTTGGGTGATCCTCGTCTTGCTGTGCTGCAATAGGCGGAGGCAGTGCGTCGACGACTGTGGCTGCACCGGGTTGGTTAACTGGCTTCGGCGGTGGCGGGGGAGGCTCGCTTGCAGGGGCTGGTGGCATCGGCTCAGGTTCGGGCGTACGGTACTCTCGGTTCTTCGCCCCGCAGTACGGGCAAGTTTTTTCGGTCTCGGCGTAGTAGTCACCGCACTCTGAACACTCGAGTTTAGATGCTGCCACACTGCACCACCCCTTCGTCACGTCAGCCCGGGTTTGCTCTAATTGGCGAAGCTTACCTGCAAATATAGCAAGCTGCCGAACCGCCGAGTGCTGGCAGTGCTATCAGTTGCCGATATCAGCTGCTGTAAATCCTCAGCAGGCGGTTGCTAGCATCTTCCTGCGTGAAGCTGAGGAAGAGGTAGACGGCCAAGGCTTGCGCGCGCGGACGAACAAAACCAGGGAGGCCCTTCGCGGGGCCTCCCTGCTGCTCGCTGTGGAAAAAAACTAGGCAAACCCTTCCAGCACGAGGCGGAGGCGGACTCCCAGTTCGAGGCCGTTCTGGTCTTCCATAAGCAGGTCGAGGACGCGGTCTTTTTCGGGCACATCGCGCTTCACTTCGGCGCTGATGACGAAGGGGCCGGTGCCCAGCTTGATGGGGCACTCGTTGCCCTGGCTCGTGCCAACGGCCGCAAGTTTCAGTTTGGAGATAATCCCGTCGGAGAGTTCGTAGGTCCCTTCCACCAAAAAACGCGCCCCGGTAACCGTGTGGTCGTGGGTGCCGAGCACCGCGGCGATGTCGAGTTGCAGCGCGAGCGCGTGGTCGGGGTCGCAGAAACCAGGCTCTACGGTGTAGCGCAGAGGTTTGAGAGCCTGCTTATCGTCGAAAGCGGAGCAATCGCCTGTCATAAGCCGCCTCCCTGAAAGAGGACTCTAGCCTGATTATACGCCGTTAGTTGGGCGGATTCAGTCGCCATATCGAATAATTGAGCGCCGTCGCAAGACTCCCCCACACCAGATAGGGGATCAGCAGTCCCCCTGCCCAGGGAGAGAGCCGCCAAAAGAGGAAGATACTCGCCAGCACCAGCAGCCAGAGGGGCACGATGATATAAAGCCCGCCCACGAGCGACTGGTTGCCGAAGAAGACGACACTCCAGAGGCCATTCAGCACCAGTTGGGCAAGGAAGACGCCGACCGCGAGGCGCGCGTCCGCCCCGCCCGCTGCTGCCCGCCAGACGAGGAACAGGCTGATGCCCATAAGCGTGTAGAGCAGCGTCCAGACAGGCCCGAAGACCCATCCAGGCGGCGTGAAGGCCGGCTTTACCAGCGTGGGGTACCAGGTGCCCACCGATTTGGCCGTGAACAGGCCACCGATTATCCCCGGCAGGAAGCACACGAAAAGACAGAGGGCCAGCTTCAGCACGTCGGCACTGGTGAACTTCATACCCTCACCCCCCTGCATATATAAACCCGGTTAAGCTTCGCGCTAGTTCCAGAAAATCCTGCCAGGCAGGGAAGGGGAGCGCTCCGGGGAACTTTCTCGGACCAGCAAGAATCCCAAAGTGGAGGACCAGGATGGGAACCTATCTGCACGCGCGGCCTGTGCTGCCTGACCAGGGCAAACTCGCCCTCGATTATGCGCCAGGAACTGAATTCAGCTTTGAAGGGCCAGTCGGCAAACGGCTGCAGGCAAATATGGAGCAGTGGCAACTGGTCGCGCCTTATGCCAATCCTGGGATGCTCGCGATGATGCGGTTGCGGGACCGCCTGCCGGAGCCGGAACTGGTCTGGTGGGCTGGCGAATTCGTCGGGAAGTTTCTGCTGTCATGTATCGAGAACTGGCAACTGACGCGCGAGCCGAGGCTGCGCGGGCTTATCGTCACTCTGGTAGACCGCCTGGAGGCGCTGCAGGCCGAGGACGGGTATCTGGGCCCCTTCCCCAAAGACCGCCGCTTGCTGGGCGCCTGGGACCTGTGGGGTCACTATCACATAATGATGGGCCTGCTGACCTGGTTCGACCTCGTAGGCGATGAGCGCTGCCTGGCTATCAGCCGCCGGATAGCGGACCTGGTCTGTGCCACCTATCTGGAGCAGGAGAAGAGCCTGCTCGAGGCCGGCTTCCCCGAGATGAACCTGGCGATAATCCATTCGCTGGGCTGGCTGTACCGCCTGACAGGGGAAGACCGTTATCTCTGGCAGCTCAAGGCCATTGAGCGCGACTTCGAGAAGGCGGGCGACTACGTGCTGGCGGGCGCGGCGGGAGTGCCCTTCTATATGACGCCAAGCCCCCGGTGGGAGAGCCTCCACGATATGATGGGCCTGCTGGAGCTGTGGCGCATCTCGGGCGATGAGACCTACTCCCGGGCGCTGTCGAATCATTGGCAGAGCATCTGGGCGACCGACGTGCACAACACCGGGGCCTTCACCACGCATGAGCAGGCCATCGGCAACCCCTTCAGCCCGGGCGCAATAGAGACCTGCTGCGTCATCGCCTGGTGCAACTACACGCTGGAGCAGTTGCGGCTGACTGGCGACTGCCTCGCGGCCGACGCCTTCGAGCTGGCCTTCTGGAATTCGCTCCTCGGCGCGCAACATCCAAGCGGGCGCTGGTGGACGTATGACACTCCGATGGACGGCAAGAAGCTGGCCTCGGCGCATTCGATTGTCTTCCAGTCGAGGGCAGGCACGCCTGAACTGAACTGTTGCTCGGTCAACTCCTCGCGCGGGCTTGGGATGCTCGCCAAGTGGGCCGTGATGACCGATGAGGAAGGCCTGGTGCTCAACTATTGGGGGCCAGTAACGATTTCCACGCTGCTGCCAACCGGCGAACGTATCAGTCTGACTCAGGTGACCGAATATCCAGTCGGCGAGGTTGTCCGGCTGACTGTTACGCCCGATGAACCGCTCCACTTCCGCCTCAAGCTGCGCATCCCGGGCTGGTCGAAGGGCACCAGTGTGCGCGTGAACGGCGAACGAGTGGCTCACGTTGCACCTGGCGAGTATCTCTCAATTGCCCGAGTCTGGCAGCCTGGCGACCTGATTGAGGTGGATTTTGACTTTTCGCCCAGGTTGCTGGTGGGCGATGGCGAGTGCAGGGGCAAAGTAAGCGTGTATCGCGGCCCCTTGTTGCTTGCGTATGACCAGTTGCTCAACACTTGCGACCCTCAGGAGCTGCCGGCGATCGATGCCTCGAAGCCAGTCGTGCTGGACCGGGTGAGGGCCGGGGACGAGTGGTTCCCGCCGCTGGTGGCCTTCAAAATCGAGACGAGCGATCCGGACAAGTCGCTGGTGCTTTGCGATTTCGCAAGCGCCGGGGCGCTTGGGTGCGAGTACCGCAGCTGGCTGCCTGCAATCAAGACGGCTCCACCCGAGTTCGATCTGGTTTCACCGAAGGCCGAGGCGCGTTTGGGACCTGGGAGGACGGCGTTCAGATGGGCCTTCAACCCGCAACAAAAGCGAAGCAACCTGACTTACAGGTTGATCATCAGCACCTCGCCCGATTTGGGGCTGCCAGCCCTCGAAGCTACCGAGCTTAGGCGCAGTTATGCGCAGGCAGACCTTGCCGAACTGCCAGCGGGCAGAGCGTATTACTGGGGCGTCGTGGCGGAAAACGACTTTGGCAAGCGCGCGCAACAAGGCGCGCCCAGGCGGTTCTTCCTCGACGCGGCTGCCGAGGTCAGCCCTCTTGCGCCCGAGCCTGATGCGGAGGGGATACTGGTTGCGGACGCCCTGGCAGGCCAGCCTGAGCCCACGCGGGGCGTGTTGCTCGAAGCAGTCGGAATCCAGTCGGCAGGAGGCGCGGTCAGCTTCTCGGGCTCGGGGCTGGTACGCTATGCGGTGCCGTGGTTCCCGCTGGAATACACGCTGTCGCTATGGTTCCGCGCCGATGAGCTGGCAAAGCCTGGCCTGCAACAGCTTTTCAGCGCCTGGCGCGCCGGGGGAGACGACCCGCTTCGACTGACCCTGGAAGGGGGCAAGCTTAGGGCCTCACTCCAGCATTTTATGGGGATACCAACGCCGCCGGCCTTCGAGCCTGAAGCAGGGCGCTGGTATCACGCGGCGGTCACTTTTGGCCCCGAATCGTCAGCGCCTGTGGATCCAGCTTTCGCAAGGCAGGCGGTCTCTCCCTTCGGCAGCGGGGCGGTTTCTGAGGCGGACGCCCAGGCCAGAACGCGTATTATGAAGTTCTATGTCGAGGGCAAGCTGCTGGGTTCTGCGCTCCACCCAGTCGGCCTGGCCACAGAGGCCTCGGATTTCGCCCTGGGCGCAAATCCTCATATGGCGGGCGAAGAATTTGTGGGCGCGCTTGCTGGTTTTACTTTCTATGAGGGCGCGCTTGATGAGACTGCAGTCGGCCAGCTCGCCGCCCGGCAACTGGACCTGACTTAAAGGAGTGTCCTATGCAACAACTGATGGTCTTGTGTCTGATATTGCTGATGGGGGGATTGGCTTTGGCCAAAGTTGAATACGCCCTGCCCGACAAGGGCCAGCTTGTGATGGATTCACCGCTTGAGGCGACTTTCCAGTTTGGCGGCGAGACAGGTCGCAGGCTCGAGGCGAGTCGAGAGCAGTGGCTGCTGCCCGCGCCATACTCCAATCCGGGCATCGTCGAGATGATCCGGCTGAGGGGGCGAGAGCCCCAATTGCCCCTGCCTGTGCCGTGGTCAGGCGAATATATCGGCAAGTTCCTGCTGGGCGCCATCGAACAATGGCAGCTTACGGGGAACGCCGAGTTGAAAGCGATTATCCAGCTTTTGGTGAACAAGGTGGTCGAATACCAGAAGCCCGATGGTTATGCCGGGCCGTGGCCAGAGGAGACCCAGCTCATCGCTCAATGGGATTTATGGGGCCACTATCACCTGATGATGGCGTTGCTGACCTGGTACGAACTGACAGGAGATGAACAGGCGCTCACGGTCTCGAAGCGGATGGGCGATCTCATCGCCAGGACTTACGTTGAGAAGGGCTTCAGCACGCTGGATGCGCCACCTATCGAGATAAATATGAACATCGTCCACAGCCTGGGCTGGCTGTACCGGCTTACAGGAGAAGCACGTTATTTGGCCCAGATGCGCCAAATCGAGGAAGACTGGGAAGAATCTGGCGACTTTTTGCGCAATGGCCTGGCGCATGTGCCCTATTTTATGGGCAAGGTAACGCGCTGGGAGTCGCTGCACGGCGTAGACGGCCTGGTGGAGTTCTATCGCATAACGGGCGATGAGCGTTATGCTGAGGCCTTCTCGAATCTTTGGGACTCGATGCGCCTCTTCGACACGCACACGACGGGGGGTTTCTCAACTGGCGAGTCGGCAATTGGCGACCAGTTTGCGATGGGCTCTATCGAGACTTGCTGTGTAATCGCTTTCAATTCACTCTCGATTGATGAACTGCGCGTAAAGGGCAACTCGCTGGCAGGCGATGCGCTGGAGCAGGCTTACTGGAACGCGGTGCTCGGGTTCCAGCATCCAACTTGCCGGTGGTACACCTATGACACGCCGATGGATGGCCGGCAGATTTCGGCGTATACGGTTATGACCGGTGGTCATGGGGGGGCGGGGACCTCGGAGTTTGGCTGCTGTCCCGCTAATGGCGCGCGCGGGCTTGGGATGCTCGCCAAGTGGGCGGTAATGGAGAGCGCCGCCGGACCGGTAGTCAACTATTATGGCCCGCTTGCGGTCACGATGCCTCTGGCTCAGGGGGGCAAAGTAGCCCTGAGGCAGGTTACAGACTATCCAGTCTCTCCTGTGGTGCGGCTCGAAGTGACCCCTGATGCCCCCAGAGAGTTCGAGCTCAGGCTGCGCATACCGAAATGGTCGACCGAGACCGCTGTTCGGGTAAATGGCGCTCCTGTCCAGGCCCTGCGAGCCTGGGACCTTCCTGACTATCGACAGGCGCTGGAAGGCCGGCGACGTGGTGGAGGTCAGTTTTGATTTCACCCCGCACCTTGTGAACGGCGACGGCCCGTGGCTGGGGAAGGTCGCAATATTCCACGGGCCACTGTTGCTGGCCTGGGCTCAAGGGCTGTCAGATTTTGACGCGAAAGACTTGCCCGCACTCGATCTTGCCAGGCCCTGGTCGCTTGAACCGGTAGAGGTTAAGAACGACTGGTACAAGCCTGTTGCAGCCTTCCGCCTGGTGCAGCAAGGGCTGGCAACTCAGCCTTTGCTTACAGATTTCGCAAGCGCAGGGGCGCTTGGGACAGAATATCTAAGCTGGCTACCGGCCGAACACGGAGGGCCACCGCCTTTCAATCTTGGCAAACCTTTCGAGGGGCAAGCTGTGCCAGAGGGACTGGCGCGCTTCAACTGGACTCGTTCCAGATCGGACAAGGAACGCACCTTCACGCTGACTATTGCCGAGGATGAGGCAATGACACAGCCGGTGCTAACGCTTGAGAACGCCGGCAGTGGCGCAATCGTCGACCTGGAGCCTCTCCTTCCGAACAAACTCTATTGGTGGGATGTCACCTCGACCAACCAGTATGGGAAGAGGCAGAGCGAGGACGGGCCTTATAGCTTCATCGTAGACCCCTCGCTGCCAGCCGAGGTTATCGAGACTTACCAGTTCAATCCGGAGGGGATTGGAGCCGCCTCCAGGCTGGCCGGAAATCCGGAGCCAACTTATGGCAAGCTCCTTTCAGTCGAGGGAGTCAAGCCGGCTGAGGGCCCAAGTGGCCAGCCGGACACTGCTCTAGAGTTCAACGGCGCGGGGCGAGTGATGTATACAGTGCCCTGGGTACCCGATGATTACAGCTTCTCGGTTTGGGTGATGCCGCTCAACGTCGCCACCGAGAAGACCCAGCAACTGGTCAGCTTCTGGTGCGCGGGAATGGATGACCCGCTGCGCGTCTATATCAGCGCAGGGAAGCTTGCCGCAGCAATTGAGGGGGGCGGTGGCTTCCACACGCCCAAGGTGCCAGTCCAGGCCGACCACTGGTACCACGTCGTCGCTGTCAAATCTGGTACGCAGCTCAGCCTGTATCTGGACGGCAAGCAGGTGGCCCAGACAGGCGTGCGCGGGCCGGTAATGACGCGCGCGCAGGACTTCTCCCTGGGCGCCAACCCTCACTATATGGGGGACGAGTATCTCATCGGCCGCCTGGCAGACTTCGTCTGGTACGGCAAAGCGCTTACCGATGAGGAAATCGCTGCCCTGGCTGCGCGCAAGCCCTGAGAGGACTAGCTGTCAATCTGAAAAAGGGAGTCCGACCAGCCGGTCGGGCTCCCTTGTTGTCAATCCAGTTCGAACTCGAGACCAATCTGCCTGGCGCCGCCTGGCTGGACGCTCACGGGCAGCTCGAAGTCTTCAGACCAGATCTCGCAAGTCTCACTGCCCGAGCAGTGGTAGACAACCAGTCCAAACCTCAGCAGCCCTGCGCCTTCGGTGGCTTCGAAAGGCAACTCAAGGGTGGTGTCCACCAGACGCCCTGACTGGCTGGCGAATCTCAAGGGCGCGCCGCTTGCGTCCAGTTTCCAGCCGGACGGCGAATCCTCGGTCAGCGTATGGCCGGCAGGCAGTGCCAGCGTCACCACCAGCTTGCCCTCGCCTGGCGAGATAAGTGCCTTGCTCAGTGTCAGGGCTTCCTCACCAGCGGTTGGCGCGGTCGGAAGTGGCACGCCGGTCAGCTTCAAGGTGCCGATGAGGCCAGTCCGGGTATCCACGGTGCGGATGGCGTGATTGTTGGTATCCGCAACATAGAGAGTGTTGCCAGTCAGGGCGAAGCCTGACGGCTCATAGAAAGCCGCCTCAGGCCCATCGGCGAAACCCGGCCTGCCAGTACCTGCGAAACTCGTCACCTCGCCGGTCGTCACGTTCGCCTGTTTGAGCTTGTGGTTGTAGGTGTCGGCAATCCACAGTGTCTTCCCCTGCAGTAGCACGCCCAGAGGATGCTGCAAACGCACTCCATCACCTGTGCCATCGCGGTCGCCGAAGTCGAACAGATCGCCTCCGGCCAGTGTCGAGACGCGCCCTTCCAGCAAGTCGAGTCTGCGTAGAGAGCTTATCTCCGAGTCTGCGACATACAGATATTTGGCATCGCCGGTGAGGCCCGAGGGCTGCGCGAAAGCTGCCTGGGCGAAGGGGCCATCTCCCCTGGCTTCGCGCCCGGTACCCGCGAAAGGTTTTATCCAGTCGCGCGCCAGGTCATAACTCCATATCTGATGGGTCCCAGCCATTGCGATATAGGCTTTGTCGCCCACCACGGCCAGATCCCAGGGGGTCGAAAGCGCAACCTCCAGCCCTTTGCCTTCACCGCGCGCATAGGTTGTGCTCTGGAAACCCGTCCCCGCCAGAGTCCTAACCTGGCCAGTGGTTAAATCTACCCGGCGCAGGACGTGATTTTCGGTGTCAGCGACCAGCAGAGAGCCTTTCCACAAGGCCAGTCCCTGAGGCCGGTTGAAACGTGCCGTAGCGAAGTCGCCATCAACAAGCCCTGCTGTCCCATCGCCTA
This sequence comes from uncultured Armatimonadia bacterium, assembly GCA_963749155.1. Taxonomy (GTDB): domain Bacteria; phylum Armatimonadota; class Zipacnadia; order CAVVLO01; family CAVVLO01; genus CAVVLO01. Next base: position 303,336 of record CAVVLO010000001.1, read on the forward strand.
CCGCCTGAAGGAACTTGCCCGCAAGGTCCGTCACCACGATACGGTTGTGGTTGGAATCGGAGATGAATAACTTGCCTCGGGCTTCATCAACCGCCAGCTTGCCGGGGAAGGCGAGGGGCGAGGCAGGCCTGGTCTCCTGGGTTAGGTTGAGTGGCCGGTTATCGAGTTTGCCAGCGCGACCATAGAGTTCAAGTCCTTCGGTCAGAAGGCTCTCCAGAGTGGCACGGTGGCCTTCGCCAGAGGCACTCCACACGACATAGCCCTCTGGATCAATCAAGGCCAGAGTTGGCCAGGAGTTCACTCCAAAGCTGCGCCAGATGGCCATCTGGTTGTCGTTCACCACAGGATGTTTCAATTCGTAACGCAGTATGGCCTGGCGAATGTTTGCCGCGTCCTGCTCATTGGTGAACTTCGCCGAGTGCACGCCGATGACTACGAAAGGCTGACCTTCGAAATGCTTCTCCAGATACGCCAGCTCGGGCATTATATGGATGCAATTTATGCAGCAGTAAGTCCAAAAATCGAGCAGCACGAATTTGCCGCGCAGCTCCGCAAGCGAAAGCTCCTGGCCTGTATTCAGCCACTCCATACCCCTGGGAAATTCGGGCGCTCTGATATTCATACTGCGCCCCAGGAAATCCAGTTGGCCGCTCATCGCGGCTCCACCTCCGAAAGCTCCAGACTGACTTTGGGCGGGAGAGCAACCTGTGAGCGCAACCATCCCTGTCAGTAAGAGCAATATAACCAGTCTTTTTGCCACCACTACTCTACCAGTCCTCCTCAGCTTACACCTTTACAACGACCAGGTGAGTTTTTGGAGTTCCCTTGCAGGAAGTGTCACTTTATAGCCAAACTAGTTGCGTCGCCGAATTGGCGATCCAATCCAGAAAAGAGGCGAGTCCTTGATGAGTAAAGTCCGAATTGGTTTTGTTGGCACCGGTGGGATGGGCCAGAACGCCCATCTCAAGAATTACTGCACTGTTCCTGACTGCGAAGTTGTGGCTATCGCAGAGATCCGTCCCCAGCTTGGAGAGCGCGTCGCGGCCAAATATGGCATCCCGAAGGTCTACACGGACCATAACGAGATGATCGAAAAAGAGAATCTCGATGGCCTTGTGGCTTCGCATTACTTCGCCCGGCATCCAATCCTGATCCCCGAACTGCTGAAAGCGGGCATCCCGGTCTTCACCGAGAAGCCACTTGCCTCGACCATCGAGGGCGGCGAGAAAATCGTCCAGGCCGTGAAGGACAGTGGCACCTGGATGATGATCGGCTACCACAAGCGCTCCGACCCCGCCACGATGTACGCCAAGGCCGAAATCGACAGGCTGAAGGCTTCGGGTGAACTCGGCAGGCTGACTTATGTGCGCGTACTGATGCCGGCGGGCGACTGGGTGGCTGGCGGCTTCAATGACCTGCTGGGCACTGATGAGGCGCCGATCGCTCCGATGGAGCTGGAGCCCCCCTCGCCTTCGATGGACGCGGCGACCTTCGAGCAATATGTCAGCTTCGTCAATTACTACATCCACCAGGTGAATATGATGCGCCACCTGCTGGGTGAGGGTTACAAGGTTGTCTTCGCCGACAAATCGGGCAAGCTGCTGGTCGTCGAGAGCGCAAGCGGTGTCACCGGGATCATCGAGATGTCGCCTTATGTGACCACAATCGACTGGCAGGAGCAGAATCTCGTGGCTTTCGATCATGGTTATGTGCAGGTCACTTTGCCCGCCCCGCTCGCACACAACCGGCCCGGCAGTGTTGAGATTATGCGTGATCCAGGGGGCAACGTGACGCCCGAGACGATGGCCCCGACCCTGCCGTGGGTGCATGCCATGCGCCAGCAGGCGATGAACTTCGTGGCCGCCATCAAGGGCGAGATGGCTCCCCTGACGACGGCGGAGGAAGCCCTTGAAGACCTGCGCGTGGCCAAGCAGTATATTGACCTGATGAAGGCTTACTGATTTACGAGTTAGTCTGAATATGTGGAGCGAGCCTTTCGAGGCTCGCTCCTTTTGTCTGCCTGGAGGAACCACTTGTACCTGGCCCAGGTTGGTGTATGCTGAAAGCAGAACGAGATTTCTCAAGGGGTGTTGAAAATGGCAGTCAAGGTAAAAGTCGTTTTCTATAGTATGTTTGGGCATATCTGGCGGATGGCCGAGGCTGTTGCTGAGGGCGCGCGCCAGGTTGAAGGGATCGAGGTAAGTCTGCTGCAAGTGGCAGAGCTTGTGCCACAGGAGATCCTGGAGAAGTCAGGAGCTGCTGCCGCAAGAACTCAGTTCGCGCATATCCCGGTTGCCACTGTAGATGACCTGAGTGATGCTGATGCGTTGATATTCGGTACGCCTACCCGGTTCGGGAATATGACCGCCCAGATGCGTAACTTCCTCGACCAGACCGGTGGATTGTGGATGGCAGGGGCACTAGTGGGCAAGGTTGGCAGCGTATTTACCAGTACCGCCACTCAGCATGGCGGGCAGGAGACTACCATAACAAGCTTCCACAATACGCTGCTGCACCATGGGATGATCATCGTGGGCATCCCGTATTCGGAAGCTCGCTTGCTCGAGATGGGCGAGATAACTGGAGGCAGCCCTTATGGCGCAGGCACTTTGGCAGGTGGAGATGGCTCCAGGCTGCCCAGCGAGAACGAACTCGAACTCGCCCGGATCCAGGGCAAGCGGGTTGCCGAGATCGCAAAAAAGCTTGTTTGCTGTAGCTAGGCGCTCTGCTGGCTGCGGCCAATAATCATCTGCTGCCAGTGTTCATTTAAGGTGATGAAGCGCGCCGACCAGCCCGAGATCCGCACCGACAGGTTGGTGTGATTTTCCGGATGCTGTTGGGCGTCCAACAGGGTCTCGAGGTTGACTGCGTCGATGTGCATAAAGATGCCCCCCAGCCGGCAGAAGGCGCGCATCAGCGCGACCAGCGCCTCGAGGCCAGCTTCTCCCTTTAGGGAAGCCGGGTCGACTTTCAGCTCGAGCGCCGTGCCATTGGTCAGGCGCGACAGGTCCAGGCTGCAGTGACTTTTTATTACCGCGGTCGGTCCCTCGAGGTCGGTCCCGGGTGAGGGGGAGAGGTTGGTCGCGAGTATGTCTCCCGCCTGGTGGCCGTCAGCCGTCGCGCCTCGCTGGGGCCGCCATTCGATCTCTCGGCCGAAAGTCGAGATGCCCGGATAACGCAGGACGCCTTCCCGTTCGGGCACTTCCAGCACGAAGTCTACAAAATCCGTGAAAACGCGTTTGGCCATCGCGTCAGCCACCGGATCATCATTACCATAAGCCAGTCTCCAACCGCGCACTTCCTGGCGCAGTTCTTCGTGGCCTTCCCAGCCTGCGCGGAGTATCTCGACAAGCTCCGGCAAGCTCATCCGCTGCTCTTCATATACCAGCTTGCGCAAGGCAAGCAGGCTGTTGGCGGTGTCGGGCAGGCCCCCGGCATGCGGGCAATAAGTGCGATAAGTGGTACCGCCATCGAAGTAACCGCGCCCCTTCTCGATACAGTCGCGCTCAAGCAGCGAGATAAGCGGGGCGGGACTGGGATTACGTCCGAAGCCATCGGCTTCCAGGTGCAGCCCCTCGATGGCTTTGTGCAACTCGGTTCGGAAGCCCGCGTAAAAGCTCTCAAAATCAGGATAATCTGCCGGATCACCCTTTCTAGTCACGCCGAGGAAGTTCTGTAATATCGCCAGCATATCGAAGGGGCGGTAGGCGAAATAGGTACGGCCTGGCACCTGGAGCTCCCAGCAGCCATCGTTGGCGAACCGGCGCGCCTCTTCGAGCGCGTAGCCGAAGTTGACCATACTGGTGATGATGAAAGGCTCGTTGTAGACGGCGACGGTCCCACTACCAAGGCGCTGGATAGCCGCAATCTTGCGCAGCAGCTCTTCGGGACTATCCTCCCGGATGCGCACCGCGATTGGAAAGTCGGCGATGCGCAGCTCTTCCACAACATCGAGGAGCAGCCAGGTGACCTCGTTGGTCACAGGATTGCCCTCTGCATCGATACCGCCGAGGACGACATTCTGATAATACTGCTTGTCGCCGCTGCCGCCGAAGTCATGCGAACCCGTCCACTCCGCGCCGCGTATCCACATACTCGCCAGCAACTCGCGCGCCTCGTCCAGCGTGATAGCGCCACTTGAGAGGTCAGTTTTGAGGAAGCCACCTAGCATCTCGTCCACTCGTCCGATGCCCGGCCAGTTGCCACAAGCGCGCTGGTAGGCGAAGAGGAACCACAGCGACTGCACGGCCTGGCGGAAATTGGTCGGCGGGTGCTCCGGCACGGGCGCCAGCGCCTCTCGCACCGCTTGCCAGTGGGCCCGGTCGCTACCTTCCGAGCTGGCAATCAACTCATCCAGCGCCGCCAGATAACGCGCGTGGAAGATCGAAGCGCCCTCCAGCACGACTAGCATGGACTCCAGCAGGTCGATGACCGCGCTCATCGAGATCGCCACGGGAGAGGCGCTCCTCGATTTGGGCGCGCAGCCCCTTGTAGCCGACCTTTAGCGCGTGGTCGAACCCGAGGGTGACATGGCTGACGCTTATGATGAGAGGCTTGCCCTGATATAAGGCAGGCACCTGATGGTAGCTGGCAAGCGCATAGTTGGCAGAGCCTACGATAAGCTCGCCTGGCTCGATGCGCACAGGGATATGCTCGGCGATCAGCTTGTCCGCAAGGGCTACCTGCCGCTCGGGTGAAAGCTCTTCGAAGCCTGGCACTTCGTCCAGCACAGGATAGTCGGTCGAGAGCGTCCTGCCCCACTCGCCCAACAGGACGCGCTCAGCCCGAGCGCGTGTTGCATCCGAAAGCCGTCTTACAGTGTCGTGAACCAGACTCATCCATCATCCATCCAGAAAAATCAGTTTGGGCGATTTTACCCTAGTTAGCCTGCTTTGCGCCCCTTGAATCAGGCGCAAGTTCTGCCACCAGTTGCTGCCAGGAGCCACTCTCGGTCTGATAGGTCGGCGGGGCTGGTTCAAGCCACTCCAACAGTACCTCTTTCAGCGCGAAGGCGAAAAAGTGGTTGCCGCTCGGGTTGTAGTGGCCGATGTAATAGCGCTGGATATATTCCTCGGGCGTGATGCGGAAGTCGGCGAAGTCGCTTATATGGGCGCCCATCGAGTCCCAGAAAGGCCAGCCAGTTTTCGTCAGGAAATCCACGAGAGGCTGATCCCATCTGCGCTGCCCCTTGAGCGCGCAAAGCACATTGCCGAAGTCGTGAGAGAGGATAACCAGCAGCTTGCGTCCCTCGGCCTCGGCCCACTCGCGCATCCAGCCGAGGATGACCTCGGTCGCCTTGAGGGCCTCCAGCGTGAGTATCTCCTGAGCCAACCGCTTGTTGTCCTCGGGGGCGCCCCACTCACCGGCCAGTCCAAAAGCCTTCGCATGGGCCGCTAGCAACTCGCCTGCGTCCACCAGGCCCGTGTGCTGGGTATATATGGCTTGCGCGACAAAATCGGTCTTGAAAGTCTCGTAAATCCACTCCGAATCAGTCAGGTTATACAGCGACTCGGGAGTTGGGCATAAACTTGCTTCTTCAGAGAATCGCCCTGTGGCTGGATTGAACTCCAGGTGGTCCCACGGATTGGCGTGGAACATCAGCGAGGCGACTTGCCTTGCGATTTCGGAGGGTTGCAACCTGATCATCCGCCAGGCATCCAGGCTCCGGTAATGGTCGTCGGGGAAGATATTGAAGAGGATATACTCGGCAGCCTGCTCCGTGGCCTCATGGCGCTGAAGACGCTTCCAGGCCTGATAAACCCCATAACCGCCGACCCCATAATTGCGTATTGGCTCTCCGAAATGGGCGGCCAGATACTCTTGCCAGGTCTCGCCGTTGCTTACCTGGTGACACTGGGTGAAGCTGTCGCCATAGGTATTGATGCGGCAGGGACGATTTGCATAATTCACCCGCAATCGTTCGCCCGTCGGCTCATAATGGTAGATAGACAAGGCTCCGTCCATCCCATCCTGCATCACCGAATCGTGAAGCGTGTAGCCGAGTTCCGAATCGAACTGGGCCCACTTGGCGGCTTTGGGATCGAGAAAGCGGTCTACCTCTTCCCTCTTGCAAGTCACCGCTGAAACAAACTCATGAAAGTCCATTGAAGAAACCTCCTCCCAGTGTTCGGAACCGGATTATGCTCCTTCGATGCTATAATGAATAGGAAGCCCGTGCAACCGGGCCAGGCAGGACTCGGCACGTTCTCCGGCACGTGAAAGACTCGGACCACGAGTGGGAGGCGGAGTTATGCATCGCAGTGGTACAGGACTTAAGGCACGCAGGCCAGTGTTTCAACTCGCGCGCCAAACCTGGCGCAAGCAGTCAGGAAAGGCAGAAACCCCAGAAGAACGATTTTCCCAGGAGGCAGGCCGCGTAAAGCGGCATCCCAAAAGCGCCTAAGGCTGCCTCTCATAAAGCTTGAAGCGCCCCTCGACGCTGTTCCAGGCATCCGCTTCGCCAGTGCCTGTCAGCACCAGCACAAAGCGTTGGCCGTTTTGGCTTGTCCATTTGGGCGCAAAGTTGCCATAGAACAAGGTCGGGGGCTGACCGGGCAGGGCCAGCCCGTCCCAGTATTTGACCGTGTGCCACGGTCCCCAGGGCTCTTGCGCCTCGAAAAGGCCCAGATTGCCCTGATGGGTGGTGCCGTGCTCGGTCATTAACAGATAGCGCTTCAGCCCTGCGTTATAAATCACACTGCAGACTGGTCCTGCGCCAGCGGCATCTTCGAACACAGGCTGGCGCGCTGAGAGTTCCTGGGTCCAAAGGGGCGCGCCGGTTTCAGCGAATCCTGCAAAGGCCTGCCACTTTTCGGCCTCCCACAGGCCTGATCTCGGTGCCCGCAGCAGGTCCAGCCTGCCAGGTCGTTGGCAGTCCCATTTACCCTTTCCGTCCAGGCGTAGAAAATACGCATACACGTATTCATCTCTCGCCCCTTCATAGCCTCGCCCGAACTGACAGAAAGCAGGCATCGCCAGGCCCTCAACCTGGGTAAAGGCCCAGTCGGCCTGCTCCCAGGTATGCCCATCGTCCAGCGAACGCGCCAGGTGTGTCTGAGTGTAACTAGCTGCACCCGAACCGGGACCGAAAAACATGTAGAGAAACGTGTCCAGGGAGAGAAGGCCGTAGCTCTTGCCCGTCAGCGTCGCCGGCGCCTCGGGCTCGTTGCCGCCCCAGATGTTTTGCCCCTCGTAGCAGCACTTCTCCCCCAGGATGCGAGCCAGACCGAGACTTACCCGCCCTTCGGAATTCGTTCCCCCGAAACCGCCGCCATCGCCCCAGGTGGCATACATATTGTCATCGGCGCCCCAGGTCAGTGGCCAGTTGTCGCTGCCGGGGGCAAGGACTTTGAGGGTTTTCCAGTCGAGAGTTATGTCCGCGATTAACTCGCTTGGGGGACAGGGGGCATCCGGAAAGCCGGCGCCTGGCGCCAGCAGAAGCAAGAGCAGCAAGCCGACCTTGATGAGGTTGGGCAAGTGTTACCTCCCTGACGTGAGGCTGCCTGCTTACTTATTATACAACGGTATTGGCGCTTCAGAACTGGCCTTTTTCGAGGGCATCACGTGCCGCCTCCGCAAGCTGCCCGCCCAGCTCGCGCCAGGAGAGCAGACTGTTACCCTTATGGGGTACAGGCAGGCTTGGGAAGCCTGCGCTCAAGGTCCACTTCTCCGGTCATCAGGCCAGTGCAATGCAGCCCGGCATGAGCCACAATCTGTCCCATCGGGTCAAGCAGGTAACTGTCTCCATAGCCTACCCCGTTATAGCTGAAGCCAGCATCCTCTGTGCCGCCTGCCGTGTTGGCCCTGAGGAACCAGACGCCGTTCTCGACGGCCCGCGCGACATGGTCATGACGCACCATATAGAAATGCGGGACCACCCAGCCCTTCTCCAGGAAGTTGTAATGAGGCGCAAATATGATGCGAGCCCCTTTGAGCGCCAAGATCCGGCTCGGTTCTATGAAGGCGCCATCCGCACAGATGATGACGCCAAATTTCGTCCCCTTGCGCTCGAAGACGGGGAACTCTCGCCCGGGAGTGGTGAAGGCAAAACAGGGGAAGGCCTTGCTGTAGCGCCCGAGCAGCTTGCCGCGTTCGGCCACCAGTACCGTGTTGTAGAGGGCCTCGCCTCGCAGCTCGTTGAAGCCCACCATGAAAGTGGCTTCGAACCTGGCTGTCGCCTCGAGCAACTTCTCAATCTGAGGACTAGTGAAGGCAAAAGCTGTCCTCCTGGCGTCTTCCTCGCGCTCGAAATAGCCTGTCAAGCAGCGACTCGGGGAAGGCCAGTATCTCGACGCCCTCCTTTTCACCCGCCTCCAGCCCCTTGAGCACGGTGGCCAGATTCGCCTCGAAGTCGCCGTGGACACTGTTGCACTGATAACAACCGACTTTCATGTTTCCCTTCCTCGGGCGCAGATTCTACTGCTCCTCCTCCACCTCAATCATCAGCAGCATATGCGGATTGCTGTCCAGATAGACCTCCGGTGGATTGCCGTGCAACTCATACTGGTACCACTCCGACTGACACTCGATGTTTATGGTAAAGGTCTTCGAGTCGCCGTATACATTGCGCACGGTCGGCACCTTCCACTCGAACACATCGCCAATCAGGTTGGGATGGGCGCCCGAGTTCTTCACTGTGCCTGGGTTGTCGTAAGCCTTCCAGGTGTAAGCCTCTTTCACCATCATCGTGCGGTGCTCGTAAGGCCCCCCGTAGAGTGTCGAGGTATAATGCAGCTCGAAGGGATTCTCGGTGATGATGTTCACATTGTCGCCCCGATATTTATGGTCGGTGCATATGTACCGGTAGGTCTGGTAGAGCAGCACCTGGAGAGTCAGCACACCGCTGGAGGGCACCTGGACGACGTTGTTGCCTGGATACTTCATCTCCTTTCCGTTCACCCAGAGCTTCTGGTTGCCGTCCGTGCGCACCAGCACTTCCTTGCGGCCCGGCTGATAGGTGCGCTCGCCCTGCAGCAGTTCGACAAGCCACTGGTGACGTTGCTCGGCGGACAGGTATCGCACCTGCTCCCACCAGTTGAGGTAGTTCTTGCCCCAGTCGGCCGGTCGCACGCCCCCGGTGATCTCGAGACACTCGGCTCGCAGGCCGTGGAAGTCCTCTGTGCTGATGCGGCCGCAGTCCAGATCCCAGTCTTCCATATGCTCAGGGTTGAGTATGAAGTCGATGGTGTCCGCGAGGCACTTGTCCACGATGGACTGCCAATCCGAGCGCAGCATAGAGACTGTTAGTTGGACCTGGTTCGCCGCGGCCACTTCGGCCACCAGCTTCCCCCGCATCACCTTTACGCTGCCTTCGAGTTCCTTCTGAGAGATGCCCGAGACTGACGAGACCAGCCAGTAAGGGATGTCGAAGGCGATCTTGTCCTCCGGCTTGCGCAAACTCTTCGTCAGGTAGGCGGTGAACTGGATCTCCATTGCGGCATGCTTGGCCTTGCCACCGCTGTCGAGGAACTCGTAGATGTCTCCGCACTGGGCGTTCACCTTGGGGTGGATGGCCAGGTCGACCGCACAGTGGCTCAGCCAGCCAAGTCCAAAGGCCATCGCTTTTTCGGCCTCTTTCAGCTTTCCAGCGCGCTTCGGGTCGCTAGCGGGAAGCTTGGCAGCGGCTTCCCAGGCGTCTTCTGCCTGGTTTATGAGCCTCTGCGGTAGCTCTGTAGTCTGTCCATAATGGGCCTTGGCAACCAGGCAGGCCAGGTCAGGAGCAATGGCGCCATTACAAAAAGCATTGAGGCACGAAGGCTCTCGTAGCAGCACTCCTAGTTCATCGGCCTCCACCATATATTTGAGTTTTTCGGCGGAGCGTTTGGCGATGTAGAAATGCCCCACTCCGCCCGCCGCGTTCGCCACCGAGGCTAACAGGCTGAACAGCAGGGCCAGGAGAATCCAGAACGTTAGCAGCTTGCCAGATTGAGACACTAGTAACCTCCCCAGAACCAGGGCTCGGTGTCACTTGCACTCTCTTTCGACTTCTGCAAGGCGTCTTCCTCCCACTGCCTCTCAAGCTGGCAAGGGGGAGAGTGACCTCGCGCATCGAAACAGGCCCCTGTAAGGTCTTGTATCTAGCGAGGTGACTAGTGATGTCTGTGAGGTGCGCTGGGATGGAGTTCGCTGTGCTGGTTATCCTGTTTTCCGGCTTGTGGCTGCTGGGTGGCTTTGCCGTAGCCGACGATGAAATGACCTGGGTGGATGCCCACACCCTTACCGTCGAGGGCCAGGGCTGGACCGAAACCGAGGCTCCCTGGGACCGCCTGCCTGCCAAAGCCCAGGGTGTGGTCCGCGACGTGGTCTGGCAAATTGGAAAAGAGACAGCAGGCATATGCGTGCGTTTCCAGACAAGCGCTACGACGCTGCGCGTGCGGTGGGAGGTAGGCCCGAACCTGGCGATGCCACATATGCCTGCCACCGGCGTCAGCGGTGTGGATCTCTACGCGAAGACCGATACAGGTTGGCGATTCGTAAACAATGGGCGACCAGGTAGTCAGGTAAACGAGGCAGCTTTTGCGCCAGGCCAGGCGCCCGAACTGTGCCTTTATCTGCCCCTTTACAACGTGACCAAATCGGTGCAGATCGGTATCCCGGCGGGTGAGACTATCACTCCCGCGCCGGTGCGCGGCAAGCCGATTGTCTTTTATGGTACCTCCATTACTCAAGGGGGATGCGCCTCAAGGCCCGGGATGGCCGCCACCAATATCGTCGGGCGCAAGTTGCAGATGCCAACCCTCAACCTGGGCTTCTCGGGCAGCGCATGGAGCGAGCCTGAGATGGCCGATTTGATGGCCGAACTCGACCCGGCGGTCTACGTCCTGGACCCGTTATGGAATATGTCGCCCGATATGGTGCGAGACAAGATACCTCCCTTCGTGCATATCTTGCGCGCCGCTCATCCGACGACACCCATCCTGCTGGTGGAGGACTGCACTATCCGGGGCATCATCCCGACTGAGATGGGCAAGGTGCTGCGCGACGTCTACGCAAAACTCCAGGAGGAAGGCGTGCCTGAGGTGTACTTCCTGTCGGCCGAGGGGATGCTCGGGCCTGATGATGAGGGCACGGTGGATGGCGTCCACGCGACAGACCTTGGCTTTATGTACCAGGCCGAGGCCTTCGCGAAAGCCTTGCGACCTATACTGGGGCTCGAATAAGTAGTCAGAAGCCTTGAAATCGAATCAACTCACCTGACCGGAGGCCTTACGATGCCGAAGTTGGAATTTCCAAAGCGCACAGTCCATCTCGATTTCCACACCGGACCCTGGGTGCCAGATGTCGGTTGGGATTTTGACCCTGATGAGTTCGCAGCCGCCTTCAAGCGCGCCCACGTGGACAGTGTCACCGTCTTCGCGAAGTGCCATCATGGGCAGCTCTACTATCAGACCGAGCATCCAGCGCGCCATCCGAGCCTGCCAGCAGGCCTCGACCTCACCGGCCAGCAGATTGAAGCGCTGCACAAAGTCGGCATCCGGGCGCCTCTCTATATCAGCGTCCAGTGCGATGAGTTCGCCGCCAATACCCATCCCGAATGGATTTGCCTGGATGCCGAGGGGCGCCAGGTGCATTCCGGCGGGCCGCTCAATGCCGCCTGGCAGATAGTGGATATGTCCAGCCCCTATCAGGACTATCTCGCAGAGCAAATCCAGGAGGTGCTGGACCGCTTTGCGCCGGTGGATGGGCTCTTCCTTGATATGTGCTGGGACCAGCCAAGTCTGTCGAAGTGGGCTCTTGCGGGGATGAAGCAGCAGGGCTTCGACCCCAAGATTGAGGCCGACCGGTTGCAGTATTCCCGCTGGGTCGTGCATCAATATATGGCGCGCTTCAAGGCGATGCTGGATAAAGCTCAGCCGAAGTCGAAACCCGCTGGCGTGTGGTTCAACAGCCGCCCCAAGACGAACCTCGACTACGAGCAACGCTTCCTCAGACACGTGGAGATAGAGGCCCTGCCGACCGGCGGGTGGGGGTATATGTACTTCCCGTACGTGGCGCGGTTCGTTAGGCCCCTTGGCCTGCCCACACTGAGCCATACGGGGCGGTTCTTCAAGAGCTGGGGCGACAATACTTCGCTCAAGCCCGAGGCGGCCCTGAAGTACGAGTGCTGCCAGATCCTCAGCCAGGGGATGACCCTCGGCGTAGGCGATCTCCTCCACCCGCGCGGAGTACCCAGCCCTGCCGTCTACGACCTGATTGGGAAGGTCTACAGCTACATCGAGCAGTGCGAGCCCTGGGTCGAGGGGGGCAAGCTGGCAAGTCAGATCGCCCTGGTGATGCCTCCAGAGCTAGGCGACAATCCCGGCCCTTCCGGCCTTGGCGCAACGCGGGCGCTGGTGCAGCTTCAGCACCAGTTCGATGTCGTTTCGCCCACTGCGGACCTGTCAGGATACGAGCTGGTTATCGTCCCCGAGTGCACCCGCGTGGAGGCGGGGTTTGGAGACTCGCTGAAGACTTATCTGGCTCAGGGAGGCGCTCTGCTGATTGTCGGCCCGGCCGCGCTGGATGAAGCGGGGAAGCCTGTGCTGGCTGAGCTTGGCATCCAGGCGCATGGAGAAAGCCCTTACAGCCATACCTTCCTGCGGGCGGGCAAACAGGTGAGGGCCGGCCTTGCGGACTACGACTATGTGATGTATGACCGTGGCTTCAGGATGACCCCTGCGAAGGGCGCGACCTCGCTGGTGAAGGTCGGCGAGCCCTACTTCGAGCGCGCCTGGGATCACTTCTCCGGTCACGAATACACTCCGGAAGACAAGCTGTCGAAGTATTCCGCAGTGGTGCAGCACGGGAAGGCCATCACGGTCTCGGTACCGCTGCTCGAGGCATACGGAAGGCATGCGGCGCCCAACTACCGCACGTTGCTTGCCAACCTCATCTCTCTGCTGTTGCCGAAACCACTGGTAAAAGCCGAGGGCCCAAGCGCGCTGCAGACGACGGTCGTGAAGCGCGGCAAGCGCACCCTCGTGCACGTGCTGAGCTATCTGCCCGAGCGCCGCGCGGACGGCCTCGACCTCGTGGAGGAGCCCTTCCCGCTGGTGGATATGCCGCTTTCGATCAAACTGGACGCCGCCCCGAAGCGTGTCTTCCTCGCCCCTGAAGAGCGCGAAGTGCCCTTCAAGTGGGACGGACGAATACGCTACGGTAAAACTGACCTGCCTGACCGGCCATGTGATGGTGGTGGCGGAGTAGGAGCCAACCTTACTTCTTCTTCCGGTCGGCCATCGGCGTGGCGCTGGTGGCGATGCTGAAGGGGCCGCGTTTCTCGTGGCCGCAGAGTTCGCATTTTACGATTTCGAGGCCGCTGTATTGTCGTTCCGTCACGTGAGTAAGCAGTCTGCACCGCTCGCAAAAGACCCACTGCCGGTTGGGGTTCTGGATGCAGGCGGGGCAGAGCCCGACGCCAGCAAAGCCGAAGGGCGCGGCTACTTGGCCAGGCTGTGAGAGGGACGCCTGACCGTAACGCAGCGCCGGAGGCAGCACATTGTCGTCGAAGTGCTGGAATCCGAAAAGGGTGTAGCGACCGGTCTCATCCACCGATTGCAAGGTTACGAAATAGAGGTGGTATAGGGGACAGAGGGTCAGCAGGCGCACGCCCGCGAAGCCGAACGGCTCTGCCGGAATAACACTGCGCCGCCTGATGAGGCGAGGCTGCTCCTCGTCCGGCTGCAGGTTGTCATCGCCCAACACCACGCGCCTCATTCCTCACCCTCCCGACCCCTGCGTCTGGTGGCGCGCAAGTGGGTGGTAACCCCGTCGAGCCAAGGCAGGACCACGATCAGGCTCCACACAAAAGCTCCAGCCAGGGCAACTTCCATCACTGTCTGAGGCCCTCCGCGCAGCCCCAGTAGCACCAAGAACCCCGAGCCCGCTGCCACTACCAGCAACAGCGCCAGTATTGCCCAGTAGGCGCAGGTCAGGAGCAGTCTCGCGCCTGTGAGTTCGGAGCCTGCCCGGCGGGCCCTGCGTAGGCCCTGTTCCTGCCCGGGCGCGAGGGGGAGCCTTCCTCCGACGGGCACGAAGTTGGTATTGGGAGAAACCTCGAGGGTGGCGTGGCGGGCTTCCGGGTTGGCCGACCGGCACCCGTAGACCGCGCAACCGCCGTTCTCCTCCCAGCACTCGCTGTGATGCGGCACTTGGCAGGAGGGGCAGACGACCTCCTCGTCCCTCGGAGTCACCTCGGTCTGGCAGTAAGGGCATAGCTTCCGGCTGCTCAAAGCGGTCGCGCCTCCGGCTTCCAGTATACCTCAGCTCGGGCACAAGAAGGGGGAGCCTTTGGGGCTCCCCCTTTCTGTGTTGCTTCACTTGGTGGTAGCTGCTACTTAGCCAGGTCGATCAGCACCGAGGCGATGCCGCGCGGAGGCACGGTAACGCTGACGGTGTTGCCTTCGGTCGAGGCGGTGCAGTTGTCCACATAACGCTCGAGCAGGTCAACTTCACTGGCGCCCTTCACCTGACCGAGTAGCTCGCTGACAACCAGTTTTGCGACGCCGCCCTCGCCCATCGGGTCGAAGACTCGGACGATAAGCGCGTCCTTGCCTTCAGCCTTCTTCACGGCCTGGACGATCAGCTTGTGGCAGTCGGGTGCTACAAGGCTTGCCTCGGTAGGCAGAGTGCCCTCGTGCAGGGTTGTGCCCATCAGCCGTACTGGATGGTTGAAGGCGATACCGGCGCGGATGGCCTTCTTGGCTTTCAACGTGCCGGCGAAGGGCCTGAGGGCCATATGGATCTCGTGATGACCGATCTCCGGCAGCGGATCTGGCTCGTAGCTGCTGCGGATGAGCGTAAGACTGAGCTTGCCATCCTGATATGCGTGGCCGTGCTTGGTGTCATTCAGCAACAGCACGCCGGCTTCGACGTCACCCGACTTGCCGGCGACCTGGGCCCAGCGCAAGGCTGGGACTTCCTCGCCATATTTCATCGAACGATCGATAGCCCCGAAGGGGATCTCGTAACTCGCCTGCGCCTCGGACAGCGCGAGCGGCAAGCGCCAGCCTCAGCACCGGTACGCCGGTAGCCGGCGTGCCGCGCTCGAACCAGGTGCCGTTCAGGTCGAGGTACAGGTTCGGGTCGCCCTTGCGCACTTCGTAAGTCAGAGTGAATTCCGACTCGTGGATGCGCAGTCTGACATCTACGGACGCCTTGTAGGGGCCGGAGAGCTTGCGGGTGATCATCAGCAGCTCGGGCGCTTCCCAGCCGCCGGTGTGGTCTACCAGCCAGGCGGTCATCCCGTGCGGACGCTCCACACCATACTCGAGTGGCAGCGCTGGCTTGCATGCCGAGATGATGGTCGCTCCGCTGGCCTTCTCCACCAGCGACTTGATGCCGCCGGTCTCGGTGTCGATTTCCAGCCGGATGAACTCGTTCTCCAGACCCTCGGGGCTGCGCTCATACATCGAGTAGCCGCAATGGTGGTTGATCCCGAGCTGGCAGAGAGAGGCTTCACTGCCAGGGGCGCCGTGCTCTTCGATTGAGTAGACCGCGTAGCCCCACTTGCCGACCTTTGCAGGGAAGGCGAGCTTCACGAAGTCATGGCCCCAATAGCTGCCGGTGTCGATGGTCTGGGCGGGCAGCAGCTCGCCGCCGGGGGTGCGCACCGAGAACTGCATATGGCGCAGTTCGTGATGACGCCAGCTCCAGGCATTGTCCCAAACGGTCGCGACGACGACTTCATCGCGCTCTACATCGGTCGGGTTGAACAGGACGAAGGGCCTGTTGCCACTGCCGGCGCTCTGCTCGGCCTGGGACAGCCCGCCATCCTGAGCGCCCATACCGACGCCCGAGCCAAGCGAGGTGCGCAGCCTGAAGGAGGGCGAGGCAGGCAGTTCCCACTTGCCGAAGCCACTAGTGTCAATAGCGGCAGCCAGCGCGCGTAGCGACTGGGTCTCTTCCTGCGAAGTCATCGCCATCGTCTTCTGGAACAGCCCATGCGTGTAGGTGCGGGTGTCATGCACACCGGAGCCTGGCAGGATGTCGTGGAAATGGCTGAACAGCGTGTCGCGCCAGCCTTCGATGAACTTGCAGTTGCGGTACTCGAGCCCAAGGGCGCCCCAGGCGGCCGTGGCTGCGAACTCTGCATCCTGCAGCCTTGCCTCGGCGAGACGGTTGGCTTTCTTTACCAGCGTCTGCGTGGTGTAGCAGCCGGTGAACTCGAAGTTGAGCTCGCAGTCGAGGGTAGGCAGAGTAGCCCCGCCCTCGGCCTCCAGCCGCTCGAGGAACGACTTCAGAGTCGCGAACTTGAAGGTCGGGTAGATGGGCCAGGTGTTCATATCATAGCCGCGCAGGATGTCCCGCCGCGTCGGCCCGCCGCCGTGGTCGCCCACGCCGTAAACATACAGCCCAAATTTCAGGCCTGTCTCCTGACAGAAGTTGAACATAATCTGGACTGATCCAGGCGAGATGGCGCCGTTGTAGCCGCATTCCATATCGTTCTTGACCAGCACTCTGGAGCCATCGGGCCCCTGCCACCAGAAGGCGCGCGGGCGCTTTGGGCCCTCTCCGCCAGGCCGGTGCAGGTAGACGTACTTCACGCCGCCGCGCACGAGGTAAGTCGGCATCGTGTGAGCGTGGCCGAAGGTATCGGGCGCCCAGTCGACCGGCACGTCCTCGGGCGCCAGGTCGAACAGCTTGGCCATATACTCGCGCGTATAAAGCAGATGGCGGCAGAGGCTCTCGGCGCTGGCGATATTCTTGTCGCCCTCGACCCAATGGCTGGCGGTGATTTCCCAGCGGCCTTCCTTCACGCGTTGCTTGATCTGCTCGAGCATCGCGGGGTTGTGTTCCTCGATGATGCGGTACGTGCTGGCCTGGCTCTGGCTGAACACAAAATCGGGATACTCTTCCATCAGCTTGAGCACGGTCGAGAAGCTGTCATTGGCGACCGCGACGGTCTCGGGCCACGACCACATCCAGTTCATATCAATGTGCGCGTGCCCAATGCAGTAGACTTCGTAGCTCTTGGCGACCTCGCCTACGGGGGCGAGGAGCACCTCGGCCTGGGCGATGGCCTGCTCGAGATCGGCCTGGCAGTTGCCCGCTGCGGCTTCGGTGACCTTCGCGGCAGCCTGGCCGGCCAGCGCGCGCCACTCCTCAGCCTTTTCGGGGTTAAGCTGCGCGAGCTTCTCGACGAAATCCAGCTCCGAGTTGATGCGCTCGAACAAGGCGTCAACCCGCTCTTTGCCCTCGGCGAAGGCCTGTCTGAATTGCTCTACTTCGTTTGCCATTACTTATTCCTCCAGTCTCAGGTCAGCTCCAGGCCGACCTGGTATTTACCTTGGTTATTTTGGCGCACTAGCACCGGGGGGCTTATTTCGCAGTCGAAGGGAAGCTCCCTGCCGGCCTTCCGGCTCTTTTCAAGAAGAAGTAACCCAGATTGGACTCGACCAGGCGCGCCTGCCGTCTGCCTGTGTGACGCGCACGTAGTAGTAATCTGTTTTGCGCTCTGCCTGCCAGTCGGTCAAGGTGAACAAGACCTGTTCTGCGCTGCCATCCAGATGCTGACAGACATAAGGCTGGCTGTTCTTAAGTAATTCAACCTGGCCCAGAGAGCCTTCACCGACCACTCTCACCCAAAGGCGTCTGCCAGCCTCCTCTGGAAGGGTGATTTCTTCACCCATTACGGCTCCATCAAGGCGGAAGTCTATCAGAATTCGGGCGCCAGAGGCCGCATAACAACGTCTTGTTTTCAAAGCTTCAAAGATTGCCTGGCGAGAAAGCTCCGGTGCCAGCACTGCAACTAGCCCGGGATTGTCATAGCGAAGATTACCTCCCGAGTGGTGAACAAGACCAGGATGGGGAGAGTGCACGTCCGAGCCACCAAGGCAGCCCATACGCGCCCCGCGCTCCAGCGCCACCTGCCAGTGGCCGCCGCGCGCCTCTTGAGTGACAGGTTCGGGGTTGCCGAAGTATTCACTGGCGCCCCACTTGCTGTAGACCTCCATCAAAGGGGTCATCAGCTCGAGCGGCAGCGCGTCGAAGTTGGCCCCCTGCGAAAGCGTTGCCGTGTGGTGAGGCAGCGCGAGGATATCGTCGCGCGCAAGCAGCGCTTCGAGCTCCACGCGGGTTATCTCGCCCTCCTGGACGCCCCGCACGAGGTCGCCCCGGCCCTCGCGATAGTAGAGACAGAGATTGGCGTAGTAGGGCCAGGAATCTCGCTCATAACCAAGCAGCGTCACGAAGGTGCCCGGCTGATGGTACTCGGCGACCTTCTGCTGGGTAAGTTCCCACTTCTCGCCCCACAACTCGGCCCGTCCGACGCCCCCGTGGTCGTGGTCGGTGACCGCGCAGAAGTCGAGTTTCGCCTCATCTCGAGCTGCAGTGAAGTAGTCGTCGAGGCTCCCCTGCCCGTCCGAAAGACTCGTGTGGCCGTGCACCTCGCCCCAGTAGACGTTGAAGTCACGCTCTGGCGGCGACTCCATCTTGCCAATCAGCCGACGTTGCTCGTTGGTGAGGTTAGATCCGCCGTAGACGACCTGGGTACGCTCGAGGTCGCGCGATTCATGCGTGAAATGCCTGCCAGGTTGCTTCATCATCAGTCCTCTACTTCATATATTTGTCCCTGGTCGAAGCCCAGGTCTTTGCCTCAGGCAACTGAGGCCCAACGTCCGGATGACCGCGCTCACTATTTCACGTCCTGGCGGAAGGGGAAAGTCGGTAATAATCCGGCTCGACTCGGATCTACCGAGTGGATGCCTAAGGCAAAGGCGGGTGAGTCAGGTCTCAGTCGGTAGTCCATCGTTTGCCTGTTAACGAAGAGTGGATCTGCGAACCCTGTATGTGCGTCATACTTGCCGCCGGCGCGCGCCCGCCAGGCTTCCCAATCCTCGGCGACCCAATCTACTACGACCTTATACCAATCGTGAGAGTTGTAGAAGAGGTTGTAGTCACTTTCGGCAAGCATATCCTCAGCCCAGGGCCAAAAGGCATACAGCCAGGCCGCTCCTTCATCGTGGATGATATTGTGAGACAGATTTATGTTGCGGATGCGCTCGTCCTCGGCGCCTGGGGGCGACTCGGCGGCACCGGTGGTGCCGGCCGAGATGACATAAAAATGTTGCGCCGCGCTATTGTCTACCGACACGTTGTTAAGGAAGGTGTTGTCCATCCCCTTTATCATATAGGGATAGCCGTTTTTGGTGCCGCGCAGGCGCGCCACGACGTTATCCTCCACCGTGAAGCCCGCCGAGGCATCGTCCAGATATATGCCTGCCAGGTAGGCGTCATCGCGGAACGCCTTGAGGTGGTGGATGAAGTTGCCACGGATGACCATCTCATCGCCCACGCCCCAGGAGTAGAACGCCCCGCCATCGCTGCTATCCGCCATCACATTGCGGCACTCGTTGTAGAGTAGCTTGTTATGGCGAGTGAAGATGAAGTCCAGGCGGTTCTCGAAGTTGATCTTGTGCCCCCAGGCCTCCCCGCCCAGGCCTCCATGCTCCCTGGGCAGCTGCATCAGGTTGTAGGTGCCGCCGACCTGGTTTACCGCATGGCGCGGCATGGCCTCGAACAGGCAGTGTTCTATGACTGTGTCGCCTGTGTGGGCAAGCCATATACCCGAGCCCTGCCCCACGCGTTGCCCGCAGTGGCCGAAGTAGCAGTTGGAGATATGCACGAACTTGCTGATGTAGGCCTCTTCGGGCCCCGCAAAGTCACCCAGCCCTGCCGGCCAGCCAGCAAAGCTGGCTCCACAGAAACCTGCCCCGCTGAGCCAGCAGTCGGTCAGGGAGATATCCTCGTTGGCCAGACTCCCCATCAGGCAGTCTTCGCCCGCATTTCTCAGCCGGCAGGCGCGGAAGTTGATAGCCCGGGTATTATTCAGGAAGACCATCCCGTCAGACCAATGCTTGTCCGGCGACAACACTTTGGTGGAGTCGCTGATTGAGAAATCGATATTCTCGAAGGTCAGGTCATGGGCGCGTTGGGTCCTTGAGGAGCCCTGCAGTTCGAGTAGCCGCTCCACCTTTGGTGCGATGATGAGCTGGCGTTCGATGGGCAGCTTTCGAGGCCAGTAGTAGAGCCACCCCTCCGTCTCATCCAGCCAGAACTCTCCTGGCGCATCGAGGAAGGCCCTCGCACCTGAAACGAAGTAGCGGTTTTCCTCGGCCAGGTACCAGAAGGTACCCGAGTCAAGCCTGAGTGTGCGAGTCTCCTTATCGACACCGGCAAGGGGCGAGAGGGTAGTATACCAATCGTAGTTGACGCCGAAGTCGTGCCTGCCAGCCCACACTGTCACGAAAGCGCCCTGGGCCTCGAACTCCGGTAGCTCGCCCGGCTTCCAGCGTAGCCAGCCGGTATTGCCCTGAGTCTCGGCGTCCTCGGCGTGCAGGTAGCCACTGTTTGGATGCCTTGCCAGTGTGGCCCATTGCCCGTTCTCGAACAAGGCCGAGAACCGCCAGTCGCCACCCACCTGGGCGCGGAAGACATGTTCGTCCACCGGCTGCCAACCTGTTACGGGTGTCCCGCCCACCAACTCGGCGCGCTCTCCAGGGAAACTTTTCCAGGTGATTAGCTGGCCTGGCTTTCCACAGTCCTCGTCCCTCAGGCGCAGTGTCTGGTCCAGATAGTAGGTGCCACCCCGCAGCACAACCTCGAGCGGTCCTTCCTCGCCTCTGGCCAGTGCCTGACGCAGGCGTGAAGCTGCCTCCTGGACCTGCTTTACAGGTCGCTCAAGCGTTCCCGGCGCCGCGTCGTCGCCCGTCGGCGCAACGTAGCAGACCGGCCTGGCCAGGACGACCGAGGCGCACAGCAAGGCCACGGCTCCAGTGAATGCCAGCAAGCTCCCCCTCATCACGCAGCCCTCCTTTATGGATTCCAAACACTTTGGAATCTCTCCCACTCAGCGATGCCCAACGGCATCGCGAGCTAGCTACCGGTTGAGGTTTACTCGAAGGGATCCTCCACATCGGCTGAGAGAAGTCGCGCAAGCCCCCAGACCGAGTGGTCGCACGAGTAACCATCGCCTCCATTCAGCACTCGCAGAGTCAACTTGCGGGCTCCGGTCACGGCGACCTTCAACCTTTGAATCTGGCCCTGATTCAGCACCGGCGTTTCTACGACCAGCTTGTCGTCCAGTAGCACCTGGAACTGGACCGTGCCGTTGGCGGTACCCTGATCGACGCCCACGTTGGCGGCGAACCAGGCGGCGTTCAGCCCTGAGAGGTCCCAGACTATATCGGCAGGAGTAGCGTCGGGGAAGGCATGCGTCCACAGCCCGCGCGGCTGAGGCTCGCCCGCCACGTTTAGCTGGGCGCTGGAGTAGCTCTTGTCGCGGAAGGGCCCAACGCCTGAGCCGGCCTCGGCCTTCTCCCAGGGCAGATCGGAGAGGAAGACGACCCCCGCCGGCAGGTCAAGAGGTGGAGTGGTGAACTGTTTCGATCCGCCCTCATTCCAGCGCTTGCCACCCCAGGAACGCGCCTCGACCCCCCAGTAAAGCTGCTTGCCGGCAGGCAGCGTGACCACTTCCATCGCGGGAGTGTAGCTTGTTACATCGGCAACAGGCTCGGAAAGGTCCTCCTGGGTAGAAACGAGCACGCGCCAGCTCTGAGCCTCAGGTGCCCGCTGCCACACGAAGCGCGCGTTTGCAAAATATTGGTCGCTGTTGGTGACTGCCTCGCCCAGAGTAAACCGCTCCGGAGGAGCCAGCCCCTCGGGCAGGGGGAGGGCTTCGTCCTGCACATAGACCAGTTCGGACTGGTAATAGCCTGAAAGGGCAAAGGTCAGTCCCTTTTCCATCAGCTGCTTGCCCTTGAGCCGCGCCGGAGGCAGGTTGCCGTCCTCGCACCACACGTGGTAATTACGGTCCGGCGCCAGGCCCTTCAGCAGCACGGTGCAGGTCGGCTCCTCCGACTTCGGCTTGAAGACGAACAGCAGGCCCCGCTTGAGCGGTTCGCTGAAGAAGAAAAGCGCGTCCCAGTGCACTCCGTCCGGCCGGGGCAGCACATGATGCACCCGGCAATCTTGCAATACCGGTCGCACCGACTTTTTGTATAGGTCCACCGAGTGTTTGAAACTTGCCGCAAGACCCGGCGAGTAGCTCGCCGAGTTGATGGGCGCCGCCTGCCAGGAGGCCATCATCGCGCTGCGCCAGAAGTACGGCCCTGGCTCATCCTCCTCTCCCATGCGCCAGTCCTGGGTATAAACCTGCAGCATCGTGGGCGGGAAGGCATAG
Organism: uncultured Armatimonadia bacterium; assembly: GCA_963749155.1. Taxonomy (GTDB): domain Bacteria; phylum Armatimonadota; class Zipacnadia; order CAVVLO01; family CAVVLO01; genus CAVVLO01. The sequence goes on from CAVVLO010000001.1 coordinate 325,495, forward strand.
GTACTGTCGTAGAGGCTGCAGCGGTTGGGCAGCGCCGACAGCCAGTCGGTGGAGGTGCAGTAGTGGCTGCGCGCCATCGCGCCGAAATCTTTGATATGGCCCGCGCCCGAGCAGTTCTCCAGTACCAGCCAGGGGAAGGTTTGCTTCAGGTGTTCCATCACCTGGTAATAACCGAGCGTGGCCCAATAGCTCACATCCACCCCATAATGGTGCCTGTGGGTGGTCTTGTTGCAGGTCGTCACAATAGGCGTGATGTCGTGCTTGTAGTAGTCGAGGTGGCTCTCTTCGACTGTCCTATCCACTGTGGCAAGGACCCACTCCTTTGCTGGCTCGCAGGCCAGGCAAAGCAGACCGCCGTAAAAGGGCCCTGGCTGCCAGTCCGGGGGATAATCGGCATTCAGCCACTCAGCGTTGCGCCGGACACTCAGCGCCTGCGGGTCCTCCGAGAGCCCCGCGTTGGTCCAGGCATGCCAGAGGCCCATCTTCATCCCCTGCTCGTGCACCCAACTGGTAATCGGGTCGGGGCCCTCGGGGAAGCGCTTCGGATCCCAGCGCCAGTCGCCCACATGCGGAAACCACATCGCGTCAGGGATAAACACCTCGAAGCCCGCCTTCGCCGCGTTGCGCGCGCTTGCGAGGACGCCCTCCGTGGTCGCGGCGGAGTAGCCTGGCGGATTCTGGGGGCCTGCGTCAAAGTAGCAGTTCCACGCCAAAACCGGATCCTGCAGCCAGGCAGGCGATTCGGCGCGCAGGTGCTTCATCAGGAAGCGTCCCAGCCGGTAACTGCCTTCTTCTACATCGCCCTGATGGCAGCCAACGAAGGCCGGCGGCACGAGGAAGGTCTCCCCGGCATATACATCGGTGCGGAAGTCGGGCATCAGCCCCACTCGGACAGTCAACTCTTCCGCAGTCTGGCCAGCGGAGGCCTCGACTCGCCCGATGGCGGAGAACTCCCAGCCCACATATAGCCCCTGTTTGTTCCCGGCCTGCACCGCCAGCCAGGGCACGGGGGCATTGCTGCGTTCGGGATGGCTGACGAGTTCGAGGTCGAGGTCGCTTTCCACTGGCTGACAGACGGTCGCTCCGTCAACCCTTGAGTCTTGCGCGCCCCTGCGGATCCACCACAGGTCGGTCGGGCCGGCAAGCTTCAGGCCCTCGAGACTGAGGCTGTCCTGGTGCCCGACGCAGAAGGTGGTGGGTGAGTTATTAACCAGCTCCATCCAGTGCTGGACAGGCCCAGGTCCCTCGAAGGCGCGCCAGCACGAGCGTAGCGTTAGTTCGGGCTTTGCGCACTCGAAGCTCAGCACGAGGGTCTGCTCATCGCGCTGCTCTGCGCTGGCAAACCGCCAGTCCAGCACAACTGGGGCGCCCTCGACCCAGCCTTGCTCTGGCAAGGGTAGCCTCAGGCCAGCTTCAGCCCAGTTGTAGCCGACCTTGGGGCACTCTAGCTGCTCCATAATCAGCTCATCGGCGACAATTGAGAGGCGCACTCGCGTGTCCTCGGTCAACAGCTTCCACGGCCCGGCGTGTTTGTCGGCCCCCAGCGCGCGCGCTGACAGCAATACCAGAAGAAGCAGCGGGACCAATAGTTCGCCTCTCATAAGGAACCTCCAACTAGCTTAAGCTACCCAGCTACCTTCGCCTTCAGGCTGCCGGCTCCTATGCAGGTATGTTGTGGCAGTCGGCTAATTCTCACCGCGGTATCAGGACAGGAGGCGAGGCAGATGAGCAAGCTGCCCTTCGAGGCTGCACTTGGCAGATATCCCTATGGCACCGAGTATTATCGCGCGCCGACGCCCCGGCCCGAGGAATGGGCTGGCGATCTGGCGGAGCTTGGCAGACTGGGTTATACCCATGTGCAGTTCCACACTCAGTGGATCTGGCATGAACGGCTGCGCGGGCAATTCGTCTGGGACGACCTGGACCAGCTCTTCGACCTGTCACACCAGAATGGGCTGAAGGTCATCCTCAAGCCGATGCTGGAGTGCGCCCCCGACTGGGTTTACAACGAGCTGGAGGGCCATCGGGTTGACCTGCAGGGCAACCACATCGGCCCCTGGGCGCATGGCTGCGCCTACGTGGGCGGCTGGCTGCCTTGTTTCGATAATCCTGCCGTTGCCGAGGCCGGCGCCAACTGGACGCGAGCCCTGGTCAATCGTTACGCCAACCATCCTGCGATGTGGATTTACAACGCCTGGAACGAGCCGCGCAGTCGGCCCCTCGGCCAGTGCGCGTGCCGGCACTCGCAGGAGCTTTATCGAGAGTGGCTGAGGCAGCGTTTCGTTACCATCGAAGCCCTGAACGATTTCTACGGTAAAGCCTGGCAGAGTTTCGAGACCATCACGCCGCCGACCGCGCCCTGGGACTATGCCCAGATGCACCTGTGGCGGACCTGGGCGACTGATCGCGTCGCCGCGCATGTCAGGCTGGTCTACGACGCCATCAAGACCGCCGATCCCAAGGCCTTCGTGATGACCCATGTGGGGATGTGTTCGGTCTTCCAGGACGCCGCCTGCGATGCCTCTGACGATCTCCTCAACGCCGCGCAGGTGGACCGGTATGGCACCTCCTTTCCCGTGAGCCTTGCGCCCGCCTCGCCAAGCGGCTTTGCTTGCGCGGATCTGGTCTCCGACTGGCTGCGCCGAGTAGACCCGCATTACTGGTGCCAGGAGATCTATGCCAACCACGGCGAATGGAGCCGTCCCCCGGTGCCTGCCGCGATGCGTCGTATGCTCTGGCAAGCCGTCGCTGGCGGGGCAATCGGCATTACTTTCTGGCAATGGCGTTCTGAACGCGCCGGCAATGAGACCAACGGTTATGGAGTGAGGAACGTAGATGGCTCCCAGACCGAGCGAGGCGAGGTTGTGGACTCGGTGGCGGCTATCTTGCGCGACCGGGGAGAGGCCCTGATCGGTACCGAGCGGCCCCAAAGCCCCATCGCGTTGCTGTACAACCGCCCTTCCGACCTGCTTTCGCGCGTCCTGACGCTGAGGCTGACCGATGTCCAGCAGTCGGGCAATCTGGAAGCGGGCAGCGTTGACTACCCCTACAAGCGCGCTCTGCACGCGGCCCATGCGCTGTGGCATGCCCTGGGCTACACGGTGGAGTTCGTCGTGCCGGGCGATGACCTTTCAGGTGTTAAGCTGCTGCACGTCACCTGTGATGAACTCATCAACGCCGAGACTGCCGACTGGCTGCGCGCCTTCGTCCAGGGCGGCGGCAAGCTGCTGGTAGAGTTCCCCTTCGCCTCCAGGGACGAGAACACCTGGGTGGCGCCAAACGCGCCCGGCCCAAGGGCTGGCCGACCTGCTCGGTTGCGCTGAACAGGAGCGCGTCGTCACCGGCGGGCAGGACTCGGTTACCTTCCCATCTGGCACCCGGCTGGTGGCCTCGGACTGGCGTATAGACCTCGTGCCGCGCGGGGGAGAAGTGCTTGCTCAGTGGGACGAGGGCAAGCCGGCGGCGGTGAGGCATAGCTACGGCGCAGGCGAGGTCGTCAGTCTCGGCCTTAACCTCAGCCTCGCCTTCCGCGACAGCTTCAGCGACGGGGCGCTTGCGGTGTTTGGCCAACTTGTGCGCGAACTGCTGCCCGACGTCCAGCCGGAAGGCCAACCTGACCTTTGGGTGCGCCGCCGCGTTAGCGAGGCGCGCGAGGTGTGGTTCGTCTTCAATCTGGCTGATACGGAGCGCGTCCTGACCTTGCCCGCCCAGCCGACCGCCATCTGGGACGGCGAGGGCTGCTGCCTCTCCGGCCTTGAGTTGCGCCTTCCAGCCAAAGCCACCTGGGTTGCCGAGCTTCCAAAAGTCTAGTCCGGCAGCTCCAGCACCTGACAGACGCCCGGCGCGCTCGGCACCGTCAGAGGCTTGCCGTCTACGGCGAGTGTCACTGGCTCGCTGGTCTCGTCGAAATCAGATCGTCTCACCAGCACCTGGTCGCCAAGCCTGAGGCCTGAAACGACAGGGCCTTGCCAGGTCGGCACCTCGAAGCTGACTGGCGTCCCTTTTGCGAGAAAATCGCGATATTCGAGGCTGGCCGCCCAGACCTCGTGCAGCAGCCGGACCTCTTCGGGCGCCTCGTCACTCGGGCACCACAGGAATAGCCCGTCCATCCCGCGCAGCAAGAGATGCCAAAGCAATTCCTGATAGGCCTCGGGGCTCATCTGGACGACGTGTTCGGCAGGCTCGGGCGGGGGAGAAGTCGTATGCCAGTGCACGAAACTGATGAGCGGCAGGTCGGCCGGCGCGCTCCTGGTCGCGTTGGTGCCTACCATAAGCAGATTGTAGAACCAGCGGTAGTCGGGATTCTCGAATCCGTACCAGTCGAAGATCCGATACCAGGTGTAGACGACCGGCATCCCGTAGGTGAAGCCTGTCTCGGGAAATTCCTGATACCACTCGCGATAGCGGGCTTTCTGGTCGGTGCGATAAGGGACGTTGTCAGGTGCAAAATCCTCGAAGTAGTCGTACCAATAGCGCCAACCATCGTTCGGGTAGACGGCGTAGTTGCCGACCAGCGCATCGGGGAAACGACTCGTTAGCGGTTCGGTGTAGGCCTCTCTCTGGAGCCTCGACCGGATTGACCTGAGCGTCCGCTGGAACTCCCGGAAGTCTTCGATAGGCTTAAGGTTGGCCTGGCAGCGCGCACAATGCTTGCTGGCTTCCCAGGCGCCGTTCCACTCGAGGGGGCCGTCTATCTCCCAGTCCGCGAACACGAAGTCCGGCGCGATGCCAGCGTCCTCGTAGGCCTTGGCGAAGTATTCCACCTGCGCCTTCATCGCCGGGATGCGCCCCTCCAGCGCGAAGGGGCAGCCCTGCTGCTGACCTGCGCAGGAGGTGTCCCAGAAAGGCTTGCCCTCGGCGTCCACGTGGGCCAAGGCTTCATCTCCATTGAAGAAGCGATAGGTCACACTGTTGGCGTCCACGCAGATCGGCAGCCCGAGTTTACGTTGCAGCTTCGCGAGGCGCAGTGCCTTATCGAGGCTGCCTGCTGGGTCACCTTGTTGCCAGGAGGCAATTGCCGCGATGCCATGTTCGTTCAGGGCCAGCAAGGTCGCCTCGGCGTCAGGCTCGTCCGGTGAGACACAGTCAATCGCCGGCCAGAGCAGCAACGGCAGTCGGTCCCCACGTTCCCACTTCAAGGGCTGGGTGTTATCGAGTAGCAACTTTGCGCGTTCAGTCATCGCGTTCCCACTCCCCGTAATCAGCGCCAGCAGGACTAAAAGCGCCAGCAGTCTGGTCATCCTGTTAGCCCTCCAACCGCAGCAGCGCATTGATGATCCGCTCTCGCACAGTGTCCAGATTATCGCCTGCAAAGGGACGCCCGTCGTTGCTGGCTAGCCACTGTCTGAGTTCAGCAACGAGTTCTGGCTTGTCGGTTGTATTGTCCAGCGCTTCGAGCAGTGTCGCGAGATACCTGAGGTCGGTGCTGCCTTCTCGATAACCTTCCCACTGCACGGTCGGGATGGGCGCGCCAACACCCGGATAGGTCATCATCGCGTGGCGGTATTCACTGGAAACGAAGTCGTCCCAGCAGTTGCCCATCGCTCCCCGGTAGGCCCAGGTGCAACCGCCATCCACACCGACTTCCCAGAGTTGCAGTCCATAGTTGTTGCGCCAGACCCAGGGATCCTCCGGCCCACCGAAGGGCGCGGCGTAGCGCATTATTTTGTGTCCTGCGCCGTGGACCGCCTCAATTGCTTCGGGCGTGGGATAGCCCTGGATGTTCGGCAGGTCCAGCTCCGTGAGGCAGATGCCTGCGAAGTCGCCAAGTGCTGCCACCCAGTTGCGCCCGCCCAGCTCCTGGACCACCCTGAAGGCCGGCACTTCGGCTCTCAGCGCTTCTCCAGAGGCCTCGTCTATACCATAGAGATAAGCCCCCTCGTAGCCAAACTCCTCGGCCAGGGCATTAACCGCGTCGATGGTCGCCTTGAGTTTGGCGCGCTTCTCTTCCTCAGGGGCTGAATCCCCCAGATAGCTGCCTGCCGCATACCCGCCAAGGGTCAGCAGTGGGCCGCGGTTCAGCCCCGCTGCCTTGCGCAGGGCGAGCTCGGTGCGGGCGGCTTCCATATCTACTTCGTTGCCCTTCGTTGGCAGGCTGTAGGTGGGATCGGTCAGCCCGTGAGCTGCAAGGTCGGCCAGCAGCGCCTCGTAGTCCTCGCCCTCGTAGGAGGGTCTGCTGAAGTACATCGAGGCTATAATTGGGTTCTCTGCAAGCTGGAAGGGCAGCACTTCGATGGTCAGCGGCACCGATAGCGTCCTGTGGCCTCGCGCAGTGAATTCTACCGTGCCGTAATAAGTGCCGGGCTTCGCCTTTTCTCCGCACTTGACAGTGAACCAGAGCTGCTTTGTCCACAGGGCCGGCAGTGCGAAGGGCACAAGCTCCGGGGCGTCGCGCAGAGCCGCGTTGGGCTCGACTGCGAGCAGGTTGCGCCCGCGGATCAGATCAACGCGCACGGCAGTGTCATCGTGAAGCAACAACTCGGGCACGAGCCGCTTGCCGCTCGGCACAAGGTCCTCTCGCCCCGCCTGATACCAGCAGGCGACCACGCGGATGTCGATAGAGGCATCGAGGGTCCACCCCTCAGCCGAGTGCAGCCCTGATACCCGGACCCGCACCCGGTCGACGTCCTCACGCGAAAGCACCGCCACCGTGAAAGGCGCCACCTGGCTGCGCGCCATCCGCAGCCGGAGAGGGGCGTTTACCTCTGCTGCCCTGGGGAGGGTGGTCGGCACTAGATAATCGTTACGCTCGATTGCCGGACGTGTGAAGGCCACCCAGTCGGGATTGGTCTCGTAGTATTGAGCCTGGAGGAAGGCAAGCTGCGCAGCCTTGGCGGCGGCCAGCTCGCTCACGCGCAGCAGCAGTTCCTGCTGGGCCCGCAATTCTCTGATGCGCTCTCCCAGTGCCTCGTCACTCTCGGGAAGGGCTTGCTCAGCGGTAGCCTGCCTGAGCGCACGCGAGGCATCGCCTCCCACTTCGGCAAGCTCCGTGATGGCAGGATTCACCGGCAGCGCGGCCTTGAGAATCGCCAGGTCTTTTTCGAATTGCTCCCCAACGACCAGTGCTTGTCCCGCTCCTTCGAGGGTCTTGCCCCACTTCAGCTTGCGCCTGGCCTGTTGGGCTTCAGCTTCGGTGGCGAACTCCCGGTCTGCAAGCCCCTTGACGCGCACCAACACTCGCCGCACGGGCGGTTTATGCTCTGGAAAAGCTACTCGCAGGTCCGCGCCGTGATTCTCGCTATTCGAGAACCAGGCTCCAGCCAGTTCAAACACGGCCTCATCCCACTGGCCTGTGCCCTTCATCTGCACCGTGTTGGCCGAACGGAAGGCATGTTGATAGCCGTCCACCAGCGCATCGTAGTTGATGACGATCTCACCTGGCTTCTCGTCAAGATACTCGACCACCAGCTCGCAGTCCAGGTCGGCCTTGAAGAGGAAACTATCCTCCACGTTGTAGTAGAGGAACAGCAGCGTCGGCCGCACCGCTGGCTGGCCATCGGCCTCGGTCGTTTCGTAAAGGCCGTCCTGCACTTCGACCATCGAAAGGCGGTTGCCTGTCTCGCCGGCTTGCCATTCCACCTGCCAGCGGAAGCCCTGCGCCCCCGCCGAACACGTGATCACCAATATCAGGGCAAGCCCAATCCAGCCTGTCGTACCCATCTTCTACTCCTCCGCAAGCTCCAGGTTGTCTAGGTAGCAGCTTCCGGCTACTTCACCGGGAGCAGTGAAGCCAAGCCAGGTAAGGCGCTCAAAGGCTGGATCTCCATACGGGAAACTACCATGGAACTCTTGACCGTCCGCAAGTCGGGCGGTCACTTCGAAACTTGCGCCTTTGTCAGGCCCCACAGCGAAGACGACAGTAAGGTGAACCCACTTGCCCAGCGGCAGTTGCCCGAGAGTCTGACCGCTGGCTTTGAGCGCGCCATCGGCTTCGATATCAAGTCTGACGCCAGTGCGGTAGGCGGTCTGGCTCCAGTCGCGCGCCTCGATGTTCAGCGCGCAGGCGCCCTCTGCTGGCAGCAACAAGTCGAAGGCCAGCCGCACCTTGCCACTGTAAACTGCTGGCTCGTAGTACCAGTGAGGCGCGAAACCAGGCTCGACCGGCCCATCGGTCACCTTCAGCGATTGGGTCCCACTGAACCGCTGTTCGTTAGTCACTGCCAGCCCAGTACCCTCAGGCACCGCAAACAGCGCGCGCATCGGTGTCCGGCCAAGACTCACGCGCTCGAAATCCTCGAGGAAGAACTCCGGCTGACGCGGAGGCGCCGGCGGGGCGTCGGCCCGGGGCGGGTACTTGCCGGGAAGAGAAGTCCATTCCACTGGCCCATAGAGTCCAGCGGTCTCAAAGGCCTGCGAGGCCAGCTTAAGCCGCGCGCCGCCCAGGGCAAGCAGCCGGCGAACGGCCTCTTCAGAGTCACCAGGCAGCGCCTCGGGCAGCACCTTCCCGTCCCCATCGCGCCCCTGCCCCTGCCAGTCGGAAAAGGGCTTGCCATCGAAGAGGGGCGTCACATCCTGCGGTACCACCCAGAGGTTATCCGAGGCGTCCAGCTTCGACCAGGCGTTCTCAACGAAGGCGAACTGGGAGGTCGGCGCCAGCACATTGCCCGCCAGGTCGAACATCGAGGCGAAATCCTGCGCATGGTTGATCCATACTGCCACCGGCGAGAGGCCAAAGAGATTACCGCGAAGCTCGTTGGTGTGGCCATAGTTGATGAAATAGGCTGCTCCGCTCACGTTGTAGACGACATTGCCCTCGACCAGATAGCCGACCGCGCCTTCATCGTTGTAGATACCCGACCCCTCGGTCGGCGCATCGCCAAGGCCCTTGGCCAGGTGACCGTTGTAGTATTTGGGATAGGCCAGCACATCGTGGACCACGTTGCCGCGCAGCACGCTGCCAGGCGATTCGCCCAGCGTGTAGATGGCGCCCATATCCGAAAGCATGCCGTGGCCGATGTGGTGGACGCGATTGAACTCGATCACATTGTCATGAGCGGTGGTTGGCTGATAGCCCCACTGCCAGCCCACGCTGATACCGATATGCAGGAAGTCGCTGACCTCCGAGTGGCGTATCGTGTTGTAAGAACTGCGGCCGATTAGTATCCCCGGCCCGCCCGCGAAGAGCAGCGCTCCATCGTGAACATAGCAGTTTTCAACAGTGATGCGCTCCACTGCCTGAGCCTCGTCCGGAGCCGTTTCCGGCTCGCCGATACGCAATCCACCAGCGCCGAGATCATGGATATGGCATCGCTCCAGCCGGCAGTCCTGGCTGCCGCGCCTGAGCCACAATCCGTGCTCACCAATATGAGCAATCTCGCAGTCGAGGAAGGCGCACTCTCTGGCGCCCGTCACCATCACAGCTGCCCGTTGAGCGACCGCGGCCTGGGAGACCCCCTTGCCCTCGCGCGGCAGCTCGGCGTCCGCATAGGCAAAGGTCAGTCCCTCGAAGCGCAGGTCCTCGACAAACCGGCCCTCCTCTGGCTTGCCTTCCACCACCAGGAGGGTCGGCGCCAGCCTGGGCACAACCACTTCGGCCTTCGTCATATCTTCTCCAGCCAGTGGCCAGTAGTAGAGCCACCCTTCGCGCGCGTCCAGCCACCACTCGCCTGCGCGGGTCAGCCCCTCGCGCACGCCTTCAATCCAGTAGCGCCGATGGGCCTCCCAGGGGGGATAATGCCCGCCCCAGGGGATGTCCGGGGTGCTCAGCTCGACATACTTTGCTGCCATATCGAGGCTGTCAACCCAGTGATAGCTGCTCTCCCACAGGTGCAGCATAAACAGCAACCCGTCCTCGGTGAGGTGGGAGAGACCCTCCAGGTCGGTTTCCTGGTAGTAGAAACCCTTCTCGCGCAGTTGCCGCACTCGGAAGTAGCCTTCGTCGGGCAGCCGGGCGCACTGACGGCGCGCTCCATCTACCCAGAGCTGATGAAAACGCTTGCCGGACTCGACCTTTGCGCGCATTACACCCTCGGGGAAGCCTTTGCCTGCTGGCTCCCAGCCTGTCACGAAGCTGCCACCCGAGAGCACGGCGCGCTCACCGGGGCGGCTTCGCCAGGTCGCGCCCGAGTCGCGCTCGTCCATCACAAGCGGCTCTGCCAGCTCGTAATTACCCCCTGCCAGTTCGATGGTGACAGTCTCGCCTGCCGCAAGAAGAGTCCGGGCGGCGTCTCTTGCGCCTTGCGGGAGTGGCAAGTGGCCCATCGGTCAACCCGGCCGTCCTGAACCGCAGTCTGCCGGACCAGTCATCGTTGCCGCCGGGGCTAACGTAAAGTGTGACTTCAGCCGCCATTACCGAGCCTCCAAGAAGCAAAAGGATTACCAGGAGTAGACTTCTCATCCGCCAAGCTCCCTGCGCGCCGCAGTCAATACTTCCTCAAGGGCTTGCTCTGTATCATCGGCAAGCGGCGGGACATCGCTCGTGGCCAGCAACTCGGCTTTGCGGTGCCGGCAGCGCTCCTCAAGCGACAGCGCCCCCTGCTCGAGCCAGCCCTGATAATACTGGCGGTCCAGCAGCCGCGGGAACCACAACTCACTTCGGAACCTGTCCGCTGTGAAATCGCGGTCGAGATAACCGCCGCCGGGTCCTGCGACCTCGATCTCGGCCAGTCCCAGCGCTTCATCGGAAAGGTCTACCTCCCGCAGGACACTCTCGACATAGTCCACGACCTCGTGTTGCAGCACCAGCATATCGAGGCTGGTCGCCTGATCCACCCCTGCGATGCCCAGGTGTCCGAAGATGTCCGCCCCTGCCGCCGCACCTGGCAGCAAGGTCGCCGCAGTCTCCAGCCCCGCCTGGGCGTCAGGTCGTTTGGAATCCGTCAGCCCGACATTTATGTAGACGGGCAGCCCCAGCCACTTGCCAAGCTCTGTCATCGCCACGCCCAGCAACGCTTGCTCGGGTCCGGCGAAGACAAGCTGCGTGGTGCGCATATCGAAGGCATGGGGGATGCCCCCGTACATCACCGGAAGCCCTGGGCGGATGAGCTGCGTGATCGCGATGCCGGCGAGTATCTCGGCGTGCTCCTGCACAATCGTCCCGGCGAGGCTCATCGGTGCCGAGAGGCCCATCTGAGCCATCGGCCCAACTGGCACCGGCAGGTTCAGTTCGGCTGTCTCGAACAGCAGATCTACCCCGTCGAAGGGAAACCGGAGCGGCGAGATAGGTTCAAGGAAGGGGTAGCAGAGGGGATAGTCCTCGGCCAGGCTCCGGCTGCCGCGCAAAGCGACCATCAACTCAATCAGGAATCGCGTCGAGGCCCGGTCGTGGAACCAGAAATGCACAGGCCTGGTCGTGTGACGGAGGAGCGAAGCGAACACCTCAACCGGCCGCAGGCGAACCGGCACATCGCTCGGGTCGGTCATCGCGCCGACCACACTGATGCGCTCCAGCCCCTCGGCAAAGCGCGCAGCGGTGGCGACATCGGCCAGCCGAGCCGGCCGGCGCGCTCCCCCTGGCTCATCAACCCAGAAGGCCTCGCCCGCGATGCTGTTGTAGTTGCGCTGCCCCTGCCCAAACCGCGCCGTCCTTTTCAGGTCGCGCCCGTAGAGGGTGAACTCGGCGCCCGCCTTCCAGACAAGATGCATCACCAGTTCGGGCTCGGCGCGGACGCGCTGACTCTGGAAGTCTACTTCGGCGCCCTCATCGGCGAACCGGGCCAGCACCTCCGGATGGGGTACCTGCAACCCGACGCGTTCCAGCACGGCAAGCGCGGCCTCGTGCAGCCGTATGAGTTGCCCCTCGTCCAGGAGGCTCGCTTTCAGCACTAGCTGCCCTCCTTCACCCTCAGCACCGTGATGGACCGGGCGGGGAAGGTCCAGTTGAAATCCTTTCCAAGGCCTTCGGCAACGGATTTTACTGGGGATACCTTGAAGGGCGCCTCGAAGCTGTTCTCATCCGCGTACTCGCCCTGTGATGACCCAGGCCGTGCCGGTCGGTGCGATCGCTTTGGCGCCTTCGATGACAATCTGGGCGGGCTGGTCTAGCGAGGAAGCGTTCACGAATTTGAGGATCAGTTCGCCGGTTTTAGCGTCCCGCCCCACCGTTGCGCGCACGCCGGGCACGCCGCTCAGCGTGAAGTCGTGGATAAGCTCTCCCTCGAGAAGACACCGCACCCTTTCGCCTTTGACCTCGATGCGTACATCGTACCAGCGATCCGTCTCGATTTGGCCAGGCACGCTGGGAGAGACTTCGGATTTCACATTGCCGACCGTGAGCTCGACCGCGTGGCGCACATTGCCCCAACCGCCCAGGTTCCACCAGGCCGAGTTCCAGCCGTCCGCAACACGGAACATAACGATAAAACCTTCAGCTCCCTCCAGCTTGCGCGCCTTGAGAGAGAGCGTGTAGTCCTCCCAGTCGTTGTGCGGCAGCCAGATCCGCCCATCGAGGCCGAAACCAGTCTGGCGGAAGATGCCCTCCTCCACCTGCCAGTTGCCCCCGCCGATGCGCCACCCCTCGAGGTTGCTCTCAGGGCCGCTCTGATAAAGCACCTGACCGTCCGAGTCTGTTACGACGACGTCCTTATATTCCACCGAAGTGCCCCAGGAGGTGAATCCTATACCCCCCGCCGGTACCGGGCGCGACAACTCGGTATCGCACTTCAGTTCGAAGGGCACTGTCTCGGTCGGCAGGTTGCGCGCGAACAGCCACTGCGCCCAGTAGGAGGGCGTGCCGTACACCTGATGGCTGTTGAAACAGATGAGGTCGGGGTTCCACTTGCGGTTGTCCATATTCACGAACAGGGGCGCATAGGAGGCCATATCAACGATATCGCCGTTGTTCTCGAAGCCCGTCATAAAGCCCGCCTCGGACAGCGCCGCGATATGGTTGCCCAGGCCCGCGCCCGCCACCATCGCGTACTCGCCCACGTAAATCTTCGGGCCACTTCGATCATAGGTATTGTAGCGATCGGCCTGCTGCATAAAGAACTGCGGGGTCGAGTAGAAATGCTCATCCACGATTTCCATCGGCGCCTCGGGAACCGGTACGTTGGCGATCAGCTCGAGGTCGGGATATTTGGCCTTCAGCGCGTTGAAGAAACGCTTGTAGCGCGTGTTGTAGGCCGGCCCGGAGTTCTCGTTGCCAATCTCCAGCAGCTTCAGGCCGAAGGGCGCAGGATGCCCGGCCGCCGCCCTGAGCGCGCCCCACTTGCTGTCCACAGGGCCGTTGGCATATTCCAGCGCGTCCAGTACGTCCTGGATGTAGGAGTCCAGTTCTTCCTCGGGCACCAGCTCGCTGCCGCGCGCCTGGCACATCATCCCGCAGTTGAAGACGAACATCGGCTCGGCGCCGAGGTCTTCGGCCAGTTGCAGATACTCGTGGAAGCCCAACCCGTTGGTCGCGCGATAGCCCCACAGGTTGTAGTTGCTGCCGCGCTCTTCGATTGGCCCGATGGTACGCTTCCAGTCGAAGGCAGTGCCCCGCGAGATGCCCTCTACGATGCACCCGCCGGGGAAACGCAGGAAGCCAGGCGCAAGGTCGGCCAGCATAGCCGCGAGGTCCGACCTGAGGCCGTTCTCTCGTGAATTATAGGTCGCCTGGGGGAAGAGTGAGACGACGTCCAGCCAGTAGGTGCCTGGCTCAGTGGCGGTAATCACCAGCCTGGCTTTCGGGTCGGTCGCGGTCGAGGCCAGCTGCAGGCCGAACTGGCGCCCTTCGGCGCCGATACTCGTGATACTTCCCGAGGCATAGCGTTCTCCATCCGCGCCTTCCAGGCTGACGTTTAGCGCGCCATGTCCAGCGGCGACTTTGACAAAGCACGAGAAGCCATAAGTGGCATTTTCGACCACCGAGAGGCCCCAGAAGCCCTCGTTCATTATGCCCACGCGGCCACCTTCGGTACGGGTGGCTTCGAGGCGCAAGGTAACAGGATTGGTCTCGTTCAGGCGCATATCATAATCGAGTGTCACGCTGCCCTGGGCGGCCCCTTCCAGCACCGGCGTCCAGCCGGGGATGCCCTCCGGCTCGGGCCAGGCGTCCTCCCAGCCCGCGGGATTACGCAGTTTGCCATCCGCGACAGTGCAGCCCTCGGGCGGCAGGCTGTCTTCGAAGGAGCGGTTGCGCACCAGCTCTGCATAAAGACCCCCGTCGGCCGAATGGTTGATGTCTTCGAAGAAGAGCCCATATAACCGCTGGCTAATCGGCACGCCAGCCTTGTCTCGGTGGATTACGAGTCGCGCGATGTCCATCCCAGAAGCCTCCTCATCGGTTGGCAGCACCCAGCCAGGCCAGGCCAGGCATGCAATACAAACGCACAAAACCAGTAGAACCCTCATCAGGCACCCCTCCTGTGAAAGGTATTCCTAGTTCGGCTCCCGAGGGCTTCCTCCCTGCGAGGAAACACCACCTCGAAGGCTGCTAAAGACAGTATCCGCCGTTCAGCGAGGCCGCTATCGCCTCAAACTCGGGGGCCGCCTGGCACCAGCGAGTCAGTGCCTCCTCGTCCGGCAGCTCCTCGGGCAGATGAGTGGTGAAGACAAGGATGATCTCACCGCGCTGACCCGGCCTGGGGCTTTCGAAGGTGATGACGTAGCGACGCTCCCACGTCTCGGTGCCCGGGAAGCGGGGCGAGGGATAGATATAAGTCATCGCATAATGGCTTTGCTGCAGGTGGAAGAAAAGGTGCAGCCCCACATCGTTGAACTGGTTCCTGGCGAGCCAGTTGCCCGCGTAGCTAATGAGGCGACGATAAGCTTCCCGGTCATCGAGAGGGCCACTCGGCGCGTCGGGTAGTTCGCTCAGTGTAGTCGAATCGCCCCAGGCATACACGAAAAGGTCGGTCTCCAGCCCTGCCACGGTGCCCTTGAGCCAGGCTCGCAAATCTTCGATTCCGCTGCCAGGCTGTCCCTCCCGCGGGCGACCAAATTCTTTATAAGTGCGGAAAACGCCCGGCATAAAGGTCAGTTCCAGCCCCGCGCTGCCAAAGATTCGCACGGCTGAATCGTTTGCATGGCTGGGCGCTGGTGGGGGTGCAAGGGAAAGCCCTGCCTCGCGCGCCAGAAACTCGACGACCTCGTCGACGTCGCCATCGTAGATGAGGCTTGGGACTTCCCTGAGAACTGGCAAGACTTCGAGGGGGCCGGCCTCCCGAGGTACTGCAATCTCGAGGATGCGCTCCTTCGGCAATCGCGAGAGCAACCGGTCAATCTCCAGGCGGCAGTATGGCGAGTCGGCCCACTGATTATTGCTGAATATGACCCCGAAGGCGCTTTCGTCTATGCCGCGGTCTATCTCACCCTGGAAATCGTGATAGTTGCCTGTGAGCACATTGTATTCGGCGAACCAGACTCGCGCGCCGCGGGCTATCAGCTTCTCGGCGACCACGCGCACCAGGTTGGCGTTCTCGCTTTTGTAGCTGAGGAAGACCTCCCAGGGGCCTTGCCGGACAAGGCGTCTTGCGGGGCGTTGAGGGGCGCCGGTTTGCGAGGGCGCGGTTGTGGTTGCTTCACTTGGCGCCCCGCCCAGCAGCACTAGCGCCAGTCCTGCTGCCGGGGGCCACCAGGAAAGTCCGGCGTTAACGGACGCCCAGATGCCATAGCCGCAGAGCAGCAAGGCGGCGCTTGCGATGAGGCTGCCCCAGCGACGGAACTCGGTCGTGGCAGGTTCGATTGCCAGGCGCAGGCCCATGGCGCCAACCAACCCGAGCAAGAGCCAGCCTGCCCAACGCCAGCCCGGCGCCAAGCCGCCCGGGGTTCCAGCCTCCTGGGCAAAAACCGGCGCGGCCAGAGTCGCTAGCCCCACTAGCGCAAGACCGCGAGCAGCCCCGTGCCAGCCAATACGCAGGAGAATCAACCCCTCCAGCCAACAATAACTCCCCGCCCGGCGCCTGGCCTCTGGCCGCAGGTGCGGCTCGGGGCTATAATTGGCCATCAATATCGCCTGGAGGGTGCTTCGATGAACGATTGGGAAAATCCTGCTGTAGTCCAGATTGGCCGACTGCCCGCGCGCAGTTTTACTTTTGCCTACCCCGATGCCGAGGCTGCCGCCAGTTATGACCGCGCGCGCAGCCCCTGGGTGCAGCTATTGAACGGCGACTGGGATTTCCACTACGCCGAGACAGTAGATGAGGCGCCGGAAGGCTTTTTCGAGGATGATTATGACACCTGCGAGTGGGATACCCTGGCCGTGCCCAGTTCCTGGCAGCTGCATGGCTATGGCAAGCCGCATTATACCAACGTCATCTTCCCCTTCCCGGTAGACCCTCCCAGAGTGCCCACCGAGAATCCCACCGGCTCCTACAGGCGTTGGTTCTACGTGCCGGATAGCTGGGCCGGCAAGCGCCTGGTGCTGCGCTTCGAGGGCGTAGACTCGGCTTTCTACGTATGGATTAACGGCAAGTGCGTCGGCTTCTCGAAGGGCAGTCGCATCCCCGCCGAGTTCGATGTGACAGAGCACTGCCAGCCCGGCGAGAACCTGCTTGCCGTGCGCGTCTTCCAGTGGTCGGACGGCAGCTACTGCGAGGACCAGGATATGTGGTGGCTGTCGGGTATCTTCCGCGATGTGTTGCTGCTGGCGGAGCCTGAAACTCATCTCTTCGATGTCGCAGTGCGTACCAGCTTCGATGAGAGCTACACCGATGCGACCCTCTGGGTAGGCGCCGAGCTTGTTCAGTCGAGTGATGAGATGGCCTCAGGCAAACTTGCCTTGCGATTGCTGGATGAGCACGGGGGCGAAGTGGGCCAGGCCGAAACGGCTTTCTCGCTTGAGGGCAACAGCCAGCAATCACTTGAACTATCGCTTGCAGTCTCGGCCCCTCGGAAATGGTCGGCTGAGAGTCCAGCGCTCTATACAGCCTTGCTTTCACTCCTCGATGAAGACGGCGACGTGGTAGAGGTAACTCCTGTAAAAGTTGGTTTCCGCCAGGTAGAACTGAAAAACGGCAACCTGTTGGTAAACGGCGCGCCGATTATGTTCAAGGGCGTCAACCGCCACGAGCATCACCCCGAGCTTGGCCGCGCGGTGCCGCTCGAGACGATGGTCGAAGACCTGCTGCTGATGAAGCGCCACAACGTAAACGCCGTCCGCACAAGCCATTACTCGGACGACCCGCGCTGGTACGACTTGTGCGACCTTTTCGGTATCTATCTGATTGATGAATGCGACCTCGAGACTCACGGTTTCGGCAACAACAGCTGGGAGCGCAATCCAGCCGCTGATCCTGCCTGGGAAGACGCCCTGGTGGACAGGATGGAGCGGATGGTCAAGCGCGACCGCAACCATCCCTCGGTCATCCTGTGGTCACTGGGCAATGAGTCGGACTACGGGGTCAATCACGAGCAGATGGCCGCCCGCACTCGCGAACTGGACCCGACCCGGTTCATCCACTACGAAGGCGATATCGCAGTAAAGACGGCTGACGTGTTCAGCCAGATGTATACCCACGTGGACGATGTCATCCGCATCGGCGAGGGCACCTACGACGGCAGCCAGTGGGGGCGTCCCGAAGCCCGAGGACTACGCTGATATGCCCTTCATAATGTGCGAGTATGCCCATGCGATGGGCAACGGCCCCGGCGGTTTGCTCGAATACTGGGACGCCTTCTACAAGTATCCGCGCCTGCAGGGCGGCTTCATCTGGGAGTGGGTAGACCACGGCATCAGCCAGCTTACTGACAAAGGTGAAGTCTATTTCGCTTATGGCGGCGACTTTGGCGACTTCCCGAACGATAGCAACTTCGTGTGCGACGGGCTGATCTTCCCCAATCGCCTCCCCTCGCCTGGCCTTATCGAATACAAGAAAGTCATCCAGCCCGTGCAGGTGGAAGCTGTAGACCTCGCGGCCGGCAAGTTCCGCCTGACCAACCGGTATGACTTCAGTACTCTCGACCACCTGGCACTTTCGTGGAATATCGAAGGTGATGGCCGCCTGCTCTCAAGTGGCGCTATGCCGGTGCCTCTGTGCGAGGCCGGTCAGAGCGCCGAGCTGATACTTGGCTATGTGCTGCCAAAGGCCGAGCCGGGCAAGGAGTATTACATCACCCTCTCCTTTGCCCTTGCCGCTGACGAGCTATGGGCTTCGGCTGGCCATGAGGTCGCCTGGGCGCAGTTCTTGCTGCCAGTGACCGAGCCTGCCCGGGTCGTGCCCCTCGAGGCAATGCCCCCTGTCGAGCTGGACGAGGAGGGCGGCCTGCTGGTCGCCGTCAGTGCCGAATCGCAGCTTGTCTTCGATCCTGTGCGCGGCTTGCTCGCCGACTGGACGGCCTCGGGCCAGTCACTACTGGTTGCTGGTCCGCGGCTTGCGTTCTGGCGCGCAACCACCGACAACGATCGCTCCTGGGACAACGCCAAGCCCTGGCGGGAGAGCTACCTCGCCACTCTGCAGCAGCGCCTGGACGACTTCACAGTCGAGGAGATTGCCGATCAGGTGGCCCGGGTCACCGTCGAAACTCGCATCGCGCCACCCGTGCTGATGAAGGCCTGGCGCGCGGAGTATGTCTATACCCTTTACGGCACCGGCGAGGTGCTGCTGACCGTCAGTGGCGCGCCCGAAGGCCAGTGGCCCGAGTATCTGCCGCGCATCGGCCTGGACCTCGCGCTTCCCGCCGAACTCGATCAGGTGGCCTGGCTTGGCAAGGGGCCGGGCGAGGCTTATGTGGACACCTGCCAGGCACAGCGCCTGG
This sequence comes from uncultured Armatimonadia bacterium, assembly GCA_963749155.1. GTDB lineage: Bacteria > Armatimonadota > Zipacnadia > CAVVLO01 > CAVVLO01 > CAVVLO01. The sequence continues at coordinate 344,113 of CAVVLO010000001.1, forward strand.
GCCTCTGGAAAACTGATGTCGCAGGGCTGATGACCAGCTACATACGCCCGCAAGAGAACGGCAACCGGATGGATGTCCGCTGGGCGAGTTTCACCCAGCAGGACGGGCGGGGCCTGCAGGTCCTCGGCCAGCCGACCCTCAACTTCAGCGCGCACTGGTTCACGACCGACGACCTCGAAGAGGCCAAACACACCTTCGAGCTGACTCCGCGCGAGTTTATCAGTCTGCATCTTGACTATGCCCAGGGGCCAATTGGCTCGGCCAGTTGTGGCCCGCGTCCCTGGCCCCAGTACTGGCTGAAGCCCGAACCCTTCACCTTCAGCCTGCGCCTTAGGCCTGTGAAGGGCCTCGACTCAGCCCGCGCCGCCCGCCAGGAGGTTCCCGAATGCCACTAGCCCTTGCTCTGATTGCCTTGGTATTCCTTGCGGGGTGTGTCTCAGCCACCCCCTGGGAGGGCCTGACTATCCAGCAGATCGCCGAAAACACGCTTGCGCCCTGCACTACGCCTCGTCCGGTGGAAGGCAGCGACCCTGCCACCCTCACCGGCAAGGTGATGTGCGGTTATCAGGGCTGGTTCAACGCCGAGGGAGATGGCGCCGAACGCGGTTGGTACCACTACAACGGCAAGGAGGGCTTCAAGCCTGGCAGTTGCACCATCGACTTCTGGCCCTCTGTTAGCGAACTGGAACCTGATGAGCTCTATCCGACCGAGTTCCGTCACGCGGATGGCTCGGTAGCGTATGTCTACAGCGCCTTCAATCGCAAGAGTGTCGTCCGCCATTTCAAGTGGATGGCCGATTACGGGATTGATGGCGTGTTCGTCCAGCGCTTCGCTGCTTTCTCCTGGGCACCGAGTGACCAGTTCAACTTCAATACGGTGCTGGGCAATATCAGAGAAGGCGCCAATCGGTATGGGCGCACCTTCGCGCTGATGTATGACCTTTCAGGCCTCACGCCCGAGCATATCGAGGACATCAAGGCCGACTGGAAGCGCCTGTGCGACCTCGGCAAGCTGACCGAGGACGCCTCCTACCAGCGTCACGGCGGCAAGCCGGTTATTGGCCTTTGGGGGCTCGGTTTCAACGACAACCGCAAATACACGCCGGCCGATGTGCTGGAGCTGGTGAAGTTCTTCAAAGACGACCCAGTCTATGGCGGCAATACCGTGATGCTGGGCGTTGCTTGCTATTGGCGCACTCTGGAGCGCGACTGCCTGAACGATCCCCTCGTGCACGAGGCCATCCTCGCTGCCGACATCGTAAGCCCCTGGACGATTGGCCGCTGGGGCACGCCAGCCCAGGCCACCGCCTACCATCAGGACGTCGCCGCGGCGGACCTCGCCTGGTGCCAGGAGCGCGGCAAGGAGTATATGCCCGTCGTCTTCCCAGGCTTCAGTTGGCACAATATGTTCCCGAACTCGCCTCAGAACGCCATCCCGAGGCTTCAGGGGAAGTTCCTCTGGAGTCAGTATCTCGGCGCCGCGAAAGCCGGCCAGACTATGATCTACCAGGCGATGTTCGACGAGGTGGACGAGGGGACGGCCATCTTCAAGTGCACCAACGACCCGCCGGTGGGGGAGAGTACTTTCTGCGACTATGAGGGCCTGCCGGAGGACTTCTACCTGCGCCTGGTGGGCGCTGGCCGCAAGCTCATCCGGAGCGAGATACCCCAAACTGAGGAGCTGCCGGATTTAGGCTATTAAGCGTTAACGAGGGGGGCGGGCGCCGCTCGCCCCCTCTTCAATGGACTATGTAAAACCACTTTATCGCCAGGCAGGAGATTCTCTGCCGGAGAGCGAAATCCAATTTCAAACTCTCTTGCCCCGTAAATACTAAATGAGGTGACGTAAATGGCTTCGCGCCACAAACTTCTCTTGAGATCCGCTCTCGCTGCCCTCGCTGTCTTTCTGATACTCAGTCTCTTGCTCGCCGGTTGCGGCGGCGGAGGCTCTTCTCCCGACCTGGTTAGTCAGATCGCCTTCGCAAGCGCCCGCGACGGCAACTATGAAATTTACGTGATGGACGCGGATGGGAGCAACCAGACCAACCTGACGAACAACGCCGCTTGGGACATATAGCCCCAGCTGGTCACCTGACGGCAGCCAGATCGCCTTCGCAAGCGAACGCGACGGCAACGAAGAAATCTATGTGATGGATGCGGATGGGAGCAACCAGACCAACCTGACGAACAACGACTATCAGGACGACATACCCCATGCTGGTCACCCGATGGCAGCCAGATCGCCTTCCAGCAAGGCGACACGCGACGGCTAATCTACGAGCGAATCTACGTGATGGACGCGGATGGTAGCAACCAGACTCGCCTGACGAACAACGCCGACTCTGACGACTACTGGCCCAGTTGGTCGCCCGACGGCAGCCAGATCGCCTTCGTAAGCACGCGCGACGGCAACTAGTGAGATCTACGTGATGGACGCTGATGGGGCGCAACCAGACGCGCCTGACGAACAACGCCGCTTACTGACGAATCACCCCAGCTGGTCACCAGACGGCAGCCAGATCGCCTTCACCAGCGAACGCGACGGCAACTATGAGAGCTCTACGTGATGGACTCCAATGGCAGACCAATATCCAACGACTCACCGAACAACGCTGCTGAATGATGACATGCCCCAGCTGGTCGCCAGATGGCAGCCAGCTCGCCTTTCACAGCGACCGCGACGGCAACTATGAGGTTTATGTGATGGACGTCGGATGGCAGCAACCAGCTCAATCTGACTAACAACGCCGCTGACGACGGAGACCCCAGCTTGGGGACCGATGCCCGCCCTCTGATATCTGCACCTTGAGGGGGGCGGGCGCCGCTCGCCCCTTTCATTTGACGATAAAAACCACTTTTTCGCCAGGCAGGAGATTTTTTGCTGGAGAGCGAAATCCAACTGCAGACCAACTTGCCTCGCAAATACTAATGAGGTGATGCAGATGGCTTCAATCTCCAAGCGCCCCGGTTTACTCGTTCTCGGTTTCCTTGCTGTGTTTCTTCTACTAGGCCTTTGCCTTGCCGGTTGCGGTGGAGGCAGTTCGTCTCCTGACTTGCTAAGCATGATTGCCTTCTCGAGTACCCGCGATGCCAACTTGGAGTTATACATAATGGATTCTGATGGAACTGGTCAGACCCGCTTAACCAGCAACGCTGATCCTGATTACGAACCGAGTTGGTCGCCAGATGGCACTCGCCTCGCCTTCAGAACCTACCGAAATAGTAATGATGAGATCTATGCGATAGACTCCGATGGGGCCAACGAGGTCAACTTGACCAACAATTCAGCCTCCGATATTGGACCCAGCTGGTCGCCCGACGGAACGATGATTGCCTTCGTAAGCAACCGTGATGGTAACTGGGAGCTCTATGTAATGGAGGCCGATGGAAACAATCCGACACGCTTGACTGACAACGCGGTTGGTGATTTGGCGCCCACCTGGTCACCTGATGGCGAGTGGATCGCCTTCGTGAGTGAACGTGATGGTAACTGGGAGCTCTATGTGATGCAGGCTAATGGGGCTAACCAGGCGCGTCTGACCAACAATACTGTCGAAGATAACTATCCCAATTGGTCCCCTGACGGCAACAAGCTAGCTTTTATGAGTGAGCGTGATGGCAATTGGGAGATCTACTCGATGGATGCAAGTGGGCTCAATCCTGCGCGCCTGACCAACAACGCAGCATCTGACTCACGACCATGTTGGTCGCCCGACTGCAGCCAGATTGCCTTCGTCAGTAATCGCGACAGTAACTGGGAGATCTATGTGATGGATGCCGACGGGAGCAACCAGACCAACCTGACCAACAACGGATCCTCCGACAGCCACCCCACCTGGGGACTGGTTCCAGCCCTCTGATATCTGCACCTTGAGGGGGGCGGGCGCCGCTCGCCCCCTTACAGTTGACGATAAAAACCACTTTTTCGCCAGGCAGGAGATTTTTTGCTGGAAAGCGAAATCCAACTGCAGACTCTACTTGCCTCGCAAATACTAATGAGGTGATGCAGATGGCTTCAATCTCCAAGCGCCCCGGTTTACTCGTTCTCGGCTTCCTTGCTGTGTTTCTTCTACTAGGCCTTTGCCTTGCCGGTTGCGGTGGAGGCAGTTCGTCTCCCGACTTGCTCAGTATGATTGCCTTCACCAGTAATCGCGGAGGTTATAGCATCTACGTGATGACTAGTGATGGCACTAATCCAGATCAACTGACCGGCGATCTTGCTGCAGAGAATTACCCCAGCTGGTCGCCTGACGGCAGCAGGCTTGCTTTCAGCTGCAACCTCCCTGGGAACGATGAAATTTACCTTATGAACGTCGATGAGACCAATCTGACACGCATCACAGATAACGCTCTGACCGACACAGAACCTGCCTGGTCACCTGATGGAACTAAAATTGCCTTCCGGCGATACCAGGATGGCAATAACGATATCTATGTGATGGATATCAATGGGTCGAACGAGACACGCCTTACCGACAATCCGGCACAGGACACTTCTCCCTGTTGGTCGGCCGATGGTAGCAAAATTGCCTTTATGAGCGAGCGCGATGTCAACCGTAATATCTATGTGATGGACGCTGATGGATCGAACGAGACCCGGCTTACAGATAGCAGCTTTGAGGATATCTCGCCAGCCTGGTCTCCCGACGGCGCCCAGATTGCTTTCTCAAGCAATCGCGACGGCAACTACGAGATCTATGTTATGGATGCCAATGGCACCAATATTCAGCGAATTACCAACAATGCGGCCGAAGACAACCTGCCCAGTTGGTCACCCGATGGTAGTCAATTGTGCTTTGTGACTTTCCGCGATAGCAACTGGGAGGTATACTCGATGGACGTGGATGGCTCCAATCAGGTGAACCTAACTAATAGCGCCACCTACGACGGAGAACCAGCCTGGAGTCCAGCCCTCTGATATCTGCACCTTGAGGGGGGCGGGCGCCGCTCGCCCCCTCTTCTCCTCCTCGCAGGAAGCCGCCTTGCTTTGCTGAATCCTTTCGGCAGTAAGTCTTGCGGGAGGCGACCCCTGTGCGCATCTCACTAACGATTCTGATAATCATCTCATCTTCAATCCTGGCCTTCACTCCTGCTTTCGCCCAGGAGGGCCCCGCCGACTGGCAAGAGGGCTATCAGCGCCTCTCGGCGCTCGGTTCGGGTTTCCTGGTCTGGGAATCGAGCCGGTCAGGTGACTGGCGAATCTGGCGGATGGAACTCGACGGTACAGGCCTCCGCCAGCTCTCCCCGGATGAGCCTGGTCGCGACCACTATTGCCCCCACCTCTCGCCCGACGGCACCAGGCTGGTGTATCAGAGCTTCCCCAAGGACCTCAACACTTACGGCGAATATAAGACTGGCGAGCAGATCCCCCTCCACCTGCTGAGTAGCGATGGCAAGTGGGATCGCATCCTTGCGGAGGACTCCCGCGCGTATGGAGAAGACCGGTGCGCTGTCTGGCTGGACGACGTGAATCTCATCTACCTCGATGGCACCCGGGTCACTCGCCGCCTCAATGTCGAGACCGGCGAGTGCGTCGAACTCGCCCGCTACTCAGCCGATAACGCCTCTCTTCTCCGCACCGCCGGCTGGCTCATCAATCCCACCCTCACCTGGGCGACGACCGGTTCGCCCTGTTTTGCGCCGTATGATGCCCTGACCGGTCAGGTCACGCCTCGCCAGTGGCAGGCCGGTTGCCAGCCTTACCTGACTCGCGATGGGAAGTGGGGCTTCTGGATGCACAAGGCCGGCGGGCCAGTGGGGAAGCTAAGCCTGGTGGACGGGGAGATTGGGGAGATTATTGGAGAGAGCGACGCTCGACTGCCCGCCGACCGCCGCTATGTGTTCTTCCCGATGATCTCTGCGGATATGAGGCTCTTCGCCTTCGCCGCCTCGAAGGGGCAGTATGATCATTTTTACACCGACTATGAGGTGTTTGTCGCGCAGCTCAATCCCGAGACGCTGGAGCTCGTGGGCGACCCGGTGCGGTACACCTTCGATCCAGGCTGTGACCGCTTTCCCGATGTGCATCTCGAGGCGCCGGAGCCGGACACTCGCTCCGATCTGACCGCACCCGAGGTCCGTCGCGCGTGGGCACAGGACGACCACACCCTCATCGTCACCTTCAGTGAACCCGTCTACACCGGCAAGCTGAAGGTCAGCCTGAAACCCAGCCTCGGCCTCGCCTCAGTCGAGCTGACAGGCGAGGCGATGCGCCTGGTGCTGAAGCTGAAGCAGCAACTTACCGGTCCGGTGAAGTTAACTCTCGACAAGGTGACCGACCTCGCTCAGCGCCCAAACAAGCTCGCGAAGACCACTCTCGAGGTTGCTCCTGTGGTCTGGCCGACGTCTGCCGAGGGTCTGGTCTATCTCTTCGAGACAGGTGCTACCCCTAATCTGGTCACCGATGAAGCCACGGGGCAGCAAGTCTCCTATCCTCTGAAGCCCAGCGGCCTGGCGCGACTCGATCACAACTGGTGGCTGCTCTGCACGAGAGGCGCCTGGCAGGTTGAGGGTGTTGGAGAACGGCTGGTCGAAGCCTGCAAGGCCAGCAATCAGCTGACTCTCGAAGCCGTGCTGACGCCGGAGAATGCCACCCAGGGTGGCCCAGCGCCCATCATCACTCTGGCGGGGGAGGACGGGAAGCCAGTTTTCACGCTCGGGCAGGAAGGCGACTCGCTTGGGCTGCGCTTGCGCACCGAGGGAGGAGCCCGGCCCCGCTGTACCCTTTGCAAAGCTGAGCGCCGGGGGCCTTGCCCATGTGGTCATCACCTATCAACCAGGGCGACTTGCAGCTTTCGTTAACGGCGCCAGGGTTCTGGACGTAGACGACCTTGAGGGCGGCTTTGCGGACTGGACACCAGCCGACTTGAAGTTTGGCGGTGGCTGGATGGGCGCCGCGAGCCACCTGGCCCTCTACTCGCGCGCCTTGTCCGATGAGGAGGCCCTGCGAGAGAGCAGCTATCTGCCGCCCAAAGCCGAGGTGGCCGCTTCCACCGTGCGCGTAAGACTGCTTGGCCGCGCCGAGATGCCGACCCTTCAGACCATCCTGCCCTACCGCGTTGCGCTAGTGGAGGGCGACTTCGAAGTTGTGGAGACCCTTTCCGGTCCGCCTCTTTCCGGTAAACTGCGCATCGCCCAGTGGGCTCTGCTTGATGGCATCCAGCTTGCGCCGATGCCGGTCGCCCCTGGCGAGCTCGCTGTCCTCACCCTGGAGCCCTTCGAGGCCAATCCGCAACTCGAAAGTGTGTTCCAGGCGGACAGGCTTGAAGGCGATTGGGATCTACCGCAGTATTATGATGTGAATCCAAACCAGCTATAAGTGAGGGGTCTTCCCTATGCCAGCGCGACCGAAACTCGCTTTCTGCCCCATCGGCAAGTTCGTCTTCAGCCACGAAGATGCTCTGCGTTACAAGCGCTTGCTTGAAGCAAAGCTTGGCGCCTGGGACGTGGACTTCGTCGGGCTGGACGGCGTCATCCCCGATGGGCTGATCCGCTCTCACGACCATGTAGAAGCCGCCGTGCGCCACTTCGCCGGGCAGGGGGTGGATGCGCTCTTCCTGCCCCACTGCAATTTCGGCACCGAGGGCGCCGCTGCCCTCATCGCGCGAGATTTGGGCGTGCCCACGCTGCTCTGGGGCCCTCGCGATGAAGCTCCCCTGGCCGACGGCACGCGCCTGCGCGACAGCCTGTGCGGGCTGTTCGCCACCAGCAAGGTGCTGGGCAAGCTGGGGGTGCCTTTCTCCTATATCGAGAACTGCCGCCTGGAGGAGCCTGCCTTCGAAGAGGGCTTCAAACGCTTTATGGCCGCCGCCAACGTCGTGAAGCGCTTCAGGCGGATGCGAATCGGTCAGGTCGGCCAGCGGATAGACTTCTTCTGGACCACCATCGTGAACGAATCCGAGCTGCTGGAGCGTTATCAGATCGAGGTGCTGCCGCTCGATATGGTCGAATTCATCGAGGCGACGCGCCAGCTCGTGCGCGATCGTCACGCCCAATACGAGCCGAGCTTGCCGGACTGCGACAGCGTTTCAGCTTCGAGGGTTATAAGGACGATGAGCCTCTGCTCAACCTGCTGGGCGCGCGCGACAGGTTGCTCGAGCTCGTCGAGGAGAAGCGCCTGGACGCCCTCTCGGTGCAGTCTTTTATGTCCATCTGCGATGCCCTTGGGGGCCTGGTGGAGTTCGCTTGCGCCCTCGTCGCCGATGCGGGGGTGCCACTTGCTTGCGAGAGCGACCTCCACGGGGCAATCAGCGCGGTGATGCTCTCGGCGGCCACGCTCGAGACGGAGCCCATCTTCTTCGCCGATCTCACCATCCGCCATCCCGAGGACGACAACGGCATCCTGCTATGGCATTGCGGCTTCCCTCCGAGCCTGGCAGGAGAAGGCTGCAGGCCGCGCGTGGGCGACCATTGGATCCTCCCCGGCGAGCTTACCGGTTCTTGCCACTGGCGGCTGAAGGAAGGCCCTATCACCGTCTTCCGCTTCGATGGCGACCGGGGGCAGTATTCCGCCATTGCGGGGCAGGGAGAGAGCCGGACGGGGCCTGAGACCCTCAATACTTATGTCTGGATGCAGGTCGCCGACTGGCCCACCTGGGAGCGCGCCTTCATCTACGGGCCGTATATCCACCACGTCGCCGCCTGTTATGGGCAGCGCGCCGCAGTGCTGAAGGAAGCCGCCCGCTACATCCCCGGCCTTGCTTTTGAGGAGTTGCCCTGATGCCCGACCCTGGCGCGCACCTGTGGTATGACAGGCCTGCGGGCCCCTTCACCGAGGCGCTGCCAGTTGGCAATGGCCGGCTGGGCGCTCTGGTTTTTGGGGGGATCACCCACGACAAGCTGGTGCTGAACGAGCAGTCGCTCTGGTCAGGCTCACCGCAGGACGCCGACCGCCACGACGCCCACGAGGCGCTGGAGGAGCTCCGCTATCTGCTGCTCGCGGGCAAGCCCGTCGAGGCGCAGGCGCTGGTGATGGAACGCTTCATCTGCGCGGGCGCAGGCAGCGGACAGGGGCAGGGCAAATCGGTGCCTTTCGGCTGCTATCAGACCCTCGGCGCGCTCGAGACTGGACTGGCAACTGCCCGAGGGAGAGCCTAAGAATTATGTCCGGACGCTCGACCTCGAGACTGCCATCGCGACCACGAGTTTCACGCTGGAAGGCGTACTGTACCGGCGGCAGGTGTTCGCAAGTGCGCCTGCTGAAGCTTTAATCGTTCACCTCCTGGCCGACCGGCCGGGCAAGCTGACCTTCACCGCGCGGCTCTCCCGGCCCGAACGCGCCTCCGTGGAGGCCGTCTCCGCCACGGAATTGCTAATGACCGGCCAACTTGAGAGTGGTTCTGAGGCGCCTGGGATGCGTTTCGCCGCGCGCCTTGAGGCAGTTGTCGAGGGCGGCAAGGTGGAAGCGATCGATGGAGCGCTTTCCATCAGGGGCGCTGACGAGGTGTTGCTCTTTATCACCGCCGCGACTGACTATCAAGGCTTCGCCGGACGCCGCACCCTCGATCCGGTCGCCGCGAGCCTGGCCGATATTGAAGCCGCCGCTTCCCAGTCCTGGCGAGCGCTGCTCTCCGCGCATCTGGCCGACCATCGGCGCTGGTTTGACCGCTGCAAGCTGGACCTGCCAGAAGGCCCCTCTTCCCACCTGCCTACCGACCAGCGGCTTGCGGCTTTCGCCAAAGGCGAGGCCGATCCGGCGCTTGCGGCCCTCTACTTTGCCTATGGCCGCTATCTCCTGATCGGCAGCTCTCGCCCAGGTGGCCTGCCCGCCAACCTGCAAGGGCTTTGGGCTGAGGAATTGCAGACGCCCTGGAACAGCGATTACCACCTCAACATCAATGTCCAGATGAATTACTGGCCCGCCGAGGTCACCGGCCTGTCCGAGCTTGTCGAACCCCTGGTTGCGCTGACCGAGTCGCTGGTCGAACCAGGTGGTCGCACGGCGCGCCACTATTATGATGCTCCTGGCTGGGTCGCGCATACGGTGACCAATGTTTGGGGGTTCACCTCACCCGGCGAAAGCGCCCACTGGGGCGCGACGCTGACCTGTGGCATCTGGCTGTGCGAGCATCTCTTCGACCACTATGCCTTCACGGGCGACCGCACCTATCTGGCACGTGTATGGCCCGTGCTGAGAGGCGCGGCCGAGTTCGCCCTGGCCATCCTGGTAGAAGAACCCTCTCACGGCTGGCTTGTAACCGCCCCGTCCAACTCGCCCGAGAACAGCTACCGGCTGCCTGACGACCACGTGGTGTCGCTTGCCCTCGGCCCGACGATGGATATGCAGCTACTCCGCGAGTTATTTTCCAACTGTATCGAGACCTGCCGCGTGCTGGGAGTGGACGGCGATTTCTCGCGCAAGCTGGAAGCCGCCCGGGCGCGCCTTGCGCCCAACCAGATCGGCAAGCATGGCCAGTTGCAGGAATGGCTTCAGGACTGGGAGGAAGTGGAGCTTCAACATCGCCATACCTCCCACCTTTACGGTCTTTATCCGGCCTCCGAGATAACCCCAGAGGGCACTCCGGAGCTTGCCGAAGCCGCCAAAGTGACGCTGGCGAGGCGCGGAGATGTCGGTACCGGCTGGTCTCTGGCCTGGAAGGTCGCCTTCTGGGCGCGCCTCCTGGATGGCGACCATGCACTGAGGCTCCTCGCCCAACTGCTGCGGCCGGCTGGCGGAGGCGTGGACTATGCTGGCAACGGCTCCGGCACTTATCCCAACCTGTTCTGCGCTCATCCGCCTTTCCAGATGGACGGCAACTTCGGGGGCTCGGCAGCCATCGCAGAGCTGCTGCTCCAGAGCCACGCTGGAGAGCTTCACCTGCTGCCGGCCCTGCCCGCGGCCTGGCCGGAAGGGCGCGTGAAGGGCCTTCGCGCGCGCGGCGGCTTCCAGGTGGACCTCGCCTGGGAGGAGGGACGACTGACCGAGGCCGTAGTTCGTTCGACCCTCGGAGGGCGCTGCGTGGTGCGGTATGGTACGACTCGGCAAGAACTCGCCACCGAGCCAGGCGGCGTCTATCACCTCGGCCCGCCGCGCCCTTAGGGGAACATATTAAGCGTCTGCAGTCCTGTGACGATGCCGAAAAGGTTCCACCAGGTGGCCATCAGGAACTCTCCGAGCACCAGCCCGAGGAAGAAAGGCAAGGCCGTGCGGTAGAGGCGCAGGCCTCCGTAGCGCATTATAAGCAGCTTCGCGAGCCAGGCGATGAAGAAGGACACCCACAGCAGGTTGGTAGACCAGTTGCCCGCCAGCGCAAAGCCCACCGGGTGGAAGGGGAACCACATCAGTCGCATACGCAGGGTGTTGAGCAACAGCGTCAGCCCCAGCCCGCCCCCAGCAGCCCAGGCGGCGCGTATTTCCGGCTGGCCTGTCCCGCGCAGGAAAGACTCCAGCCTGGCCCAGGGCTCCATACCGAACCAGCGCGGGCTCTGCATCTTCGCAAGTGCCCCAAACTGATACGCCGCGTGAAGCTCTGCCCACAGGCCCGACAGGAAGCCGACCCCGAGCGCCAGCATCATCGCCCAGGCAAGCTTCCGATAGCCGAAATGACCGCGCTCGGCCAGCTTGAAGCCTTCCAGCTGCAGAGGCATCGGGTGCGAGCGATACGAGCGGTTGTACCACCAGTTCAGGGTCATCCCAATGAGGTTCTCCCTGCCCAGCCTGTGCGGCCCGATAAACTTCGGTAGCAGACTGTCAGGCCCCACCAGGTAGAAATCCTGCACCGGCGGGCCAAGTTCGGCTCTCATCCGCGCCTGCGCGATGGCCAGTGCGATATAGATGGCGAGGAAGGCCACCGTGAGCCAGTTGGCCATCCCCACGAAACGCCCGAAAGCGAACAGGATTATCAACCCGCCCAGCGCCCCGAAGGCCGCTACGCGATACGGCAGCGGTTCTCGTTCATCGTCAAGCTTCTCGCCGCGCTTTGTGATGGAAGAGAGCAACCCCAGCAGGTTGCGCCTGCCTGTCCACACCGCAAAGACGAAAAGCCCAATCAACGCGCCAAAGGACTGCTCCGCCGGCCAGGGGTAGCCTGGTGTCTGGCTCCACCCGACCAGCGCGCCGAAGACCAGTTGGGCCTTCAGCAGCAGGTAGAAGAACCACGCCGAGAAGGACAGCTCCACCGGAAGCAGTACGCCAAGGCCTACCGCGAAGGGATACAGGCGCAGCGGAAACCACCCGACCGCGTTCCAGGGCGGCACTACAAGGTAGGTCTGCAGGTCGATGGCCTTCAAGTTGAGACTCGGCACCGCCGGATAAAGTGTAGTCAATCCGGCCAGTATGTCCTGCGAGGCCGCAAGCGCCAGGCCAATCCACAGCAGCCTGTTGCGGAAGAAACGCCCCGGATTGGAGGTTAGCTCCAGCGGCAGCAAGGTGAGCGGGTAGGTCAACCGCTCGCGCTCTGTCCACTGCTTGCGCAGCAGCGTGGTGAAGCAGAGCAGCACGAACGTCAGTACGAGGAAGAAGCGCCATCCAGGCAAGCCCTGGCACCAGCCAGGCCTTCACCACCGGCCAGGTGTAGAAGGTCGTTGCTCCCTCGAAGAAGCCCTTCACCGCCTCCGGCTGACGCACGGTCAGCCAGGTGGGCAGCCGGTCTATGAACAACTCGTCCCACTGGTTTTCGGCGGTCGCAAAGCGGAAGGGGTAGACGATTACTGGTACCAGAATCTGCAGCATATCGTGGCTTGGCGCCACCGAGACAAGCTCTGCCATTATGTATATGGTGAGCAACTCGGCCTGCGTAAGGGCCTTGCTCGGTAGCCAGCGCTTAAGTGGCGCATTCAGGACGAGTAGTACGAGCAGTAAGGTGATGGCATTGTAGAAAAGCGCAAGGCAGGTCGGGTGGCCTGTGTATTTCACGCTCTCGGCCAGATACAGCCAGTAGGAGTTGAAAGGCGCAAACAGCAGCGCAATAAAGACCGCGCGCAGCGTAACGCCGCGCGCAAGGGACTTGCCAACTGAAGAGTATTCCGCCTGTTGCATTACCAGGAAGAGTTCGCCCTCCCCAACCCGGGTTCCTGCGGGGCAGGGGCTTGCGCTTCAACACTGAACTAGACCCTCACTGTTTCCTGGGGAGGACTTGATATGAGCAGACTTGCGCTGATTGTACTGGCAACGATTGCCCTGTTTAGCTGTTTGACGCCACTTTGGGCCGCTGGCGAGTTGGCTGCCGGCTTCAACACTCCGCCCGACTGGTCAAGGCCCTGGGTTTACTGGTTCTGGCTGAACGGCAACATAACGCGCGAGGGCATCACCCTCGACCTCGAAGCGATGGCGCGCCAGGGCATTGGCGGCGTGCTTATTATGGAAGTGGACCAGGGCGCCCCGGTAGGCCCGGTCGACTTTGCCAGCGACGAGTGGCGCGACCTGTTCAAGTTTGTCTGCAGCGAAGCCGACCGGCTTGGCCTTGAGGTTAATATGAACAGCGACGCCGGCTGGAATGGCTCCGGCGGGCCGTGGATCACCCCAGCCCTCGCGATGCAAAAGGTGACCTGGAGCGAGACCCCTGTCACCGGCCCCTCCTTCTTCGATGCCGACCTGCCCCAGCCGGCGACGGTTTGGGATTATTACCAGGACATCGCCGTGCTGGCTGTGCCAGCTACCGACTGGCGCATCCCTGACATACTGGCAAAGCGGCCTTCCGTCGGCAGGATTTCGGCAACCAGGCTAGCTATGGAGAGGCTCCCGAAGGCCAGAGCGTCCCGCGCGAACAGGTACTTGATATTACGTCCTCCATCGTTGCCCCAGGCCACCTGCACTGGGATGTACCTGAGGGCAAGTGGACGATCCTGCGCTTCGGTTTCACGCCAACCGGCGCGGTCAATGGTCCCGCCCCCGCCTCGGGTACTGGCCCTGAGCCTGACAAGCTGAGCAAGGCCGGTGCAAAGGCCGCAATTGACGGCTTCATCGGCAAGCTGGCCGACCGATAATGCGTCTCTGACCGGCAAGAGCTTCGTCCGCACCCATATTGATAGCTGGGAGAACGGCTCACAAAACTGGACTCCCTTGATGCCGCAGGAGTTCGAGGCTCTGCGCGGCTACGACCTGAAGCCCTTCCTGCCCGTCTTCACTGGCCGCGTCGTGGACAGCCTGGAGATCTCAGAGCGTTTCCTTTGGGATCTCCGCCAGACCGTCTCCGACCTGCTGCTCGAAAATCACGCCGGCGAGATGGCCCGCCTGGCCGCTCAGCACGGGATGGGCCTCTCAATCGAGGCTTACGGCGACACGACAGTGGATAACCTCGCCTACGCGGGCCGCGCGGACGAGCCGATGGGCGAGTTCTGGTCCTGGCCGTCCTTCGGCGCGGAGGGTACGCTGACCGAGATGGCCTCGGCGGCCCATCTCTACGGGCGCCCGATCGTCGGCGCAGAAGCCTTTACCGCCGGCGATGGCGAGAAATGGCTCTACGATCCCGCCTACATCAAGTCGATGGGCGACCGCGCCTACTGCCTGGGCATCAACCGGTTCGTCTTCCACCGGTATGCTATGCAGCCGTGGACCGATCGCCGTCCTGGGATGACGATGGGCCCCTGGGGCCTGCATTGGGAGCGCACCCAGACCTGGTGGGAAGAGTCCGGCGCTTATCATCAGTATCTGGCCAGGTGCCAGTTCCTCCTGCAACAAGGGAAACCTGTTGTAGACCTGCTCTATCTGGCGCCTGAAGGCGCCCCGCGCGACTACAATGTGCCTCCTTCACTCGAAGCCACTGGTTATAAGGGCGATGCCTGCCCCACCGAGATAGTCCTGGAGCGACTTTCGGTTAAGGATGGCCTGCTGGTGACACCCGAGGGGATGAGCTACCGCGCCCTCGTGCTGCCTGGCTCGCCCACGATGACGCCAGAGCTGCTGGCGAAGCTCTCCTGGCTCGCTCGGTCCGGCGCAACGATCATCGGCCCGGCGCCGGAGAAGGCTTGCGGCCTTACCGGCTATCCCGAAGCTGATGCCGAGGTCGCCCAGGCTGCCGCGAAGCTGTGGGAGAGCGGCCGTATACTGCCACCGCAGGAGCCAACCGAGTGGCTGGCCAAGCGCGGCATCGCGCCCGACTTCACCTCGGACCGTAACCTCGCCTTCGTCCACCATCAGATTGGCGACCTGGACCTTTACTTCGTCTCCAATCCCTTCAAGCACGCGGTCAACGCCACTTGCATCTTCCGGATGAAGGACAAGCACATCGAGTTGTGGGATCCCGAAACCGGGCAGATTTCGCCAGTCGCCTCCTGCCAGCCTTATGGCGACCAGACGCTGCTGCCGCTGCGTTTGGAGCAGTCCCAGGCTGTGTTCGTCGTCTTCAGGCCGGGCAAGCCCACCACTCCAGTGGTTTCCTACATCACGGAGGCAGGCGCGCATATATGGCCGGCCGAGACCGCCCAGTCTCCGGTGACTATCCTTCGCGCCATCTGGGGCCCCAGGCGTTCCAGAGATGTCACAGGCTATGTACAGCGCATCGTGGACAGCGGCCGCACCAGCTTCCCCGTGTTGGAGCTGCTTGGGGCTGGCGATCCCGCGCCTCAGATCGTGAAGACGCTTACCGTGGATTATGAAGTCGAGGGCAAGCAGCTCTCGGCAGCCGCCAAGGATGGGGAGACTATAACCCTTCAGGCGCCGAGCGGCGCCAAGGTCGCCATCACGCGCGCCACCTGGGGCCCGACCGGCGATGAAGAGCGCTTCAAGGACGTCACCGAGCAGGTGCAGCAACTGCTGGACAGCGGGCGCAAGAGTTTCGTTGTGGCCGAACTCGCCAGTAAGGGCGATCCCGCTCCCAACATCGTGAAGACGCTGGATGTCGAGTATGAGAGCGAAGGCCAGCAATACCAGGTCTCTGCCACCGATTCGGAATCTATCTACTTCCAGTTGCAAGAGGATGAGCAGCCCCGCCTGATGCCCTTCCGCGATGCCGGAGGCGCGTTGAAGCTCGAGGTCAGCCAGGCCGGCGAATATGAAGTCGTCCTGAGTGACGGCTCCTCGCGCGCCTTCACCGGAGGCGCTCCGCGTAAAATTGACGTGCTCGGAAGTTGGGACCTGACCTTCTCCGAGGGCTGGGGCGCGCCTGCGCGCGCGACTTTCCCGACGCTGACAAGCTGGAGCGACTCGCCTGATGAGGGCATCAAGTATTTCTCCGGCACCGCAACCTATCATAAGACCCTCCGCCTGCCGCGTGGCCTGTTCGGAGCTGACCGAAGGATCTGCCTCGACCTCGGCCGGGTCGCCTCGATGGCGCGCGTTAAGCTCAACGGGCAGGACCTTGGCCTGCTGTGGAAGGCGCCCTTCCGCCTCGACATAACCAAGGTGGCCAAGCCAGGCGACAATCAACTGGAGATTGAAGTTACCAACCTCTGGCCCAACCGGATGATCGGCGATGAGTTCTTGCCCGAGGACAGCGATCGCTGGTCCAATGGCACACTCAAGGCCTGGCCCGACTGGCTCGAAGAGGGCAAGCCCAGCCCCACCGGCCGCTTCACCTTCACCTCGTGGCGGCTTTGGCACGAGGGAGATGAACTGCAGCCCTCCGGCCTGCTTGGCCCTGTCACTGTGACTTCGACGCAGTTGATCTCGCTTGATTAGGAGAAGCTCAGATGACCTGCTCGCAGGCTGATCGCGATATCGTCCGGCGTCTGGCGGAGGAATATGCCGCTCTCGCAGCGCTGCCTATCCAGCGCGAACGCGCCGCCGAGTGGACGCGTCTGAATGACCTCGTCCCAGGCCGGCCGCTGCTCTGGATCAACGAGTTGCCCTGGCAGGAACTCAACTTCAACAACGAGCTGACCCTCCTCTGCCAGGACGCTTTCTGCCAGGGCGTGGAGTGGGAGCTGCGCTCTACTCTCTATCAGTGGCGCCATCTCCCAGGCGATATGGTGATCGAGCCAGTCCTCTACAGCAACCTGGTGATCCACGACACGGGCTTCGGCATCCAGCAGGAGGGGGAGATAATCATCCAGGAGGGCGGGGCCCTCGCCTCGCAAGAGTTCGACCCTCAGATCACCTGCGAGGCCGATATCGAGAAGATCAAGACGCCCGTCGTCACGCACGATATTGAAGCAAGCGAGGCCAATTTTCAGCGGTTGGTGGCGCTCGTGGGCGACCTCGTCCCCGTCCGCAAGCGCGGCATCGCGACCGCGTGGTTCGCGCCCTGGGATGAGCTTATCCGCTGGTGGGGTGTCCAGCCGGCCCTGATGGATATGGTCGAGCGACCCGAACTCGTCCATCTGGGGATGGACCGCCTGGTAAACGCCTATCTCGCGCGCCTCGACCAGTGGGTGGAACAGAACCTCCTCTCCCTGCCCGAGGGCAATTATCGCGTCGGTTCGGGCGGTTATGCCTACACCAGCGACCTGCCGGCGGCGGATTTCGACCCCGAGCGCGTCCGGCCCCTCGACCAGTGGGGTCATGCGACGCCGCAGATCTTCTCGACTGTCTCGCCGGCGATGCACGAAGAGTTCGCTCTCCAGTACGAGCGCCGCTGGCTCGAGCGGTTCGGCCTGACCTATTATGGCTGCTGCGAGCCGCTGGACGTGAAGCTTGGCATCCTCGCCTCGGTGCCCAACCTGCGGAAGGTCTCGATGAGCCCGTGGGCCAGCCTCGCCTCGGCCGTCGAGCAGGCGGGCGGGAAGTATGTCTTCTCCCACAAGCCCAACCCGGCCGTGCTGGCGGAGGATCGCTTCAGGCCCGAAGTCGCGCGGCAGTTCCTCTCCGAGGCCCTGGAGCAGTGCCGCGGCTGCCCGGTGGAGGTCATCCTGAAAGACGTCAGCACCGTCCGCGGCGACCCTCAGCGCCTCTGGGCCTGGGCCGAGCTGGCCAGAGAAGTGTGCGAGGAGTTTGGCTAGGGCGGGGCTTGCCAAGGCTCAGTTTCGCATGCAGAAAACTTCATATGGATTTAATATCGTGGTGGGGGGTAAAGGGTATTAAAGGTGTATAATAGTATCAGAAGCGCCCATTTTACTCACCAGCTAGAGGTGGAGAAGATGAAGTTCGCTACAATTCCCTTGCTGTGTGCACTTGTTTTCGCCCTTTGCCTACCTTCCTTCGCTCTGACCGAACAACAGGCCATCCAGGCAGTTCGCGATTTTGAGAAGAACCAGAGCCTGAAGGTGACAGGCGGCTCTTCTGGAGCGATGCGGCCTCATTCCCAGCTGGGCCTCGGTACTTCGACTCACTCAGTATACGCAGTCAAGGCTGACGTCTGCATTAACGGATGTACAGAGGCCTACATGATAGCCGAATATCGCGTCGGTTCAGGTCCAGTCTGTCGCCTACACAATGGAAGGCGCCGGGCATCCTGTAACCGAAGTCCACAGGCCGAGGTCATTGCTGACAGTTATGCCACTGCACATACGCCAGGCTTTAGCCAGGAGCCAGTGGACAGCACTCGACGGCGAGTGCTGAGGGGACCACAGAGTACCTTACTATCGGGCCCTTGCCAACGGTGCGAAGCCGACCTTGATGGTTGTACGGTGGATGTACCTGTGCACAGGTGTGTGACTGCATACACCAGACCACGAGGGCGTACGTCGCGCAGAGCGGTGACAGCCACGCTAGTCATCTCGAGCAGACGCGGCTGCTCGCTGTCGTTGATGAGTTCCTATCTCTGACGGCAGACGCCGGACGAGTAGTGTACTGGTCGCGACTGCAGACTCACTCCGTGTACTACCAGTTCCATTTCGGGAGCCAAGACTGAACAGGAGATTGATGCAGGCTTACCTGTCAGTCTGTCGCCGTAGATGCAAACAGTGGCGATCGTTGTGTATGTGACTGGCTAGCGTGGTACCTCATCTCCGGAACCCCAACATGCCGCCGACGGGAGAAAGGGTCAGGAGATTGGAACCATACCACCGCTCCGCATGAGCTACACTGAGTACCATACAAAGCGGTGGACTGAAGGCCCTGGCCAGGCGCTTGACCTATACGTGGCTTCGCCGTCAGACGTGTTCTGGATGATCACGGGTGACATGCAGCCAGGTCGAGGCCGCCGTGTTCTTCCTCGCGTGCTTCGGACTACTTGGGCTGGGGCTGTACCGGCTCAACAAGTGGCTGGTCCACAGTCGTCGGGCACCAGCACCTCAAACAACAGTTAACGAGTGAGTGGTCACTTAATCATAGAAAAGCCCCGGCCGTCCTCGTGAGGTCGGGGCTTTGCTTTGGCGGCGGAGTTTGCTCTACTCCTCCCCCTTCGCCCCGAGCACCTGCACCTCGACGAGTTCGAGCGTGCCGGCCCAGGGTTCCTCCAGGTGCTGGCTGGCGCCGAGTTCCACCCGCAGATAGCGGCCTGGGCGGCTTCCCCCCGCCACTTTGTAGCGCCAGAAGTCGGCTGAGTAGGGCGCGCCCTCCTTCGGCACGTGGTTGGTCTGCAGCCACGGGCCCGCCTCGCCTCCGCCCTCGTGCACGGTCAGGAAAGTCAGCGGAGACCATTCTTGCCCCGCCTCACTCGTCGAGAAGCTGAGCACGCTCGGGATGAACCAGTATGTGCCGCCGATATCGCGAAACTGCAGTTGCACCTCGCTGATGGGCAGGCTCTTGCCCAGGTCAATCACCACCCACGAGGCGCTCTCGGAGTCGCGATCGTTCACCCAGAAGTTCTCCCCGTCGTCCTGAGCCAGCCACCCATCGGTCAGCTTGCCCTCGATGCCCTGATAACCGCGCGCCGTGCTCGAAGCCGTCACGGGCCGGCCGTAGGCGAGGTTGTCTTCTCCCACCGGCTGCGGGAAGGCCGGCGGCCTGAGGTGCGTCGCCTGCAGGCTGCAGATACGCACGAGCTCATCGCATACCGGCTGAAGTTGCTGCTGGGTGGCTTCCTCTCGCACCGACCCCTCGGAGAGGATCGCGTCCATCCGCGCCCTCAGCCAGAAGAGCCGCCAGCGCCAACTGACCTGGCTCCACTCGGGCAGTCGCGCGTCGATGGCCTCGGCCAGCTCGAAGGCCTCCGGCGCCTGCTCCAGCGACTGCGCGACCCAGTTGTAGCGCGGATGCGTGGCCTCCAGCAGATGGGAGAGCTTCACGAAATCGCCCGTCACGTCGGGAGAGAGATAATAACTCGCCCATTCGGCCAGCGCCTCCTCCTGAGAGCGCTCTGGAGCCCAGTAGAAAGCCAGCCACTGCCACTTGGAGAGGTCCTCATAGCACCCTTCAGAGTATGGCCAGCCTCCGGAGATATAGGGTTTCATCAAGGCCTCGACGCGTTCGTTGAACTCCGGCAGCGCCGTTGCGCCGAAGCCGCCCCAGGGGTAGCTCTGGTACATCGAGATCTCGGGGAAGGCCACCAGCGGCCAACGCTCGGGGTCCTTGCGGTCGAGCAGCGGCTGCTGCAGCACATATTCGTCCTGCCCGGTGATGATTCCGGACAGCCAATCGGGGTGCTTCTCGTCCAGCCACTTCAACACGCCGGCGATCTCGCCCTGCGTCTTGGGGAAGTAGTCCATCTTCCAGGTCGAGAGCCATATCTCGGCCTCCGGGAAATGCCGGTGATACATCTCTCCGAGCGCATCACAGCACCGCAGGAAGCCGTTGCCTCCCCAGGGTTGGCACTCATCGCACCAGCAACCGCCCTGATCATAGGGCCAAAGCCAGAAGCCATCCACCTCGCCGAAGGCCAGGGCTATCTCTTCGAGGTTCTTCACAATCAATTCCAGTCCGCCGGGCTTGCTTGGGCATATCTCAACGCCGTAAGCGCCGAAGGTCCCAGGTGCGACGCGCAGCTCTGGAGGGCTTGCTCCGTAGCCCTCATTGGCCAGGCAGGTCAGGCCGAACTTCATCCCGAAACGATGCGCTGTCTGGCCAAAATGCTTCAGCCGCTGGAAGTGCTTCACAGCCGCTGGGTCGTGGAAATCGGTGTACTGGTGCTGGTCGAACCAGACGAACAGGTTGTTGCAGCCCCAGAGAGCAAGGTCTTCGATCAGCCTGTCTACGTCCTCGTAGGGCGCGACCTCGTAGAAGTTGCCGAAGTGCGAGGCGAAATACATCCCCCGCACAGGCATCGCCGGACTGGACGCAAGGCGCAGTTTCGGCAGCTCCAGCTTGCCCGGGGAGTAGCGCCCAAGCCGCAGCAGCTTGCCGACGCCCGCCACAAGCCCGGACTCGGACTGGCCGATGACGAACAGCCGCCCGGCCTCATCCGGCTCGGTCAGCAGGAGGAAACCATCCGGCCCGAGGGCCTCTCTGCTCGGCTAGCGCGGCCAAATCCGGGTCGGCAAGCGTGCCGAGGACGAGCTGGAAGGGCTGTTTGCCCTCACTCCCAATCGCAGGCGTGACCCCGGTGCGCTGCTCAATCTGGCGCGCGGCGAGTTCAGCGATGTTGAAGGCCACGGAACCTGCCTCGCCCCTCGGCGCAAGCTGCAAATCACCAATCGTAAAACTCTGATAGTCAGCCGCCATAAGCGCGCTCCCTCCTGATACTAAAAACAAGCAGAGTAGCAAGACCAGTAGCTGCCTGAAAATCTTCATCCGAATCGCCCTTCTGCCCAGGCCAGCCAGAGCGCCTCCGCCTGTTTCATCTGCCCGCCTTCTTGATAATCGCGACCAGCTCGCGTTCTTCTGCTTCGGAAATCAACGGCTCGGGCTCGAAGGCGCGTTCGAAGGCCAGCGCTTTGTCGCGAGCCTGCTCTGCATCCGTACGTCGTCCAGTAGAAAGCCAGGCGCTGGTGAGCTGGCGCGACCACAGATGAGGTTCCCACAGCGCCTCGCGGAAGTTCATCACCGTGTATTCGGTCATCAGATGGCCCCCACCAGGCCCTGCCTCGGCGATCTCGGCGACCACTTCGTCCAGGTCGTCCAGCCCCAGTTCCGCAAATTGAGCCTCCAGTGCCCGCGCGAGTTCGTCATCCAGCAGCAACTGGACAGGGGAGCAGATCTCATCCAGTCCCAGCAATCCCGCCTGGATGGTGCCCAGCCCGCAGGTCAGGGCCGCCGTGACGGCGCTGGTGGCTTTCTGCGCGCCCGCCTCGAAGCCCGGCGCCTTGGCGTCGGTGAGGCCCGAGCCACAATTGACCGCGCACCCGTAGAAGCGTCCAAGCTCCGCAAAAACGAAAGAGAGCCGCTGCTGCTCGGGCCGCCCATAACACGGCGCGCCCTGCCGCATATCCACCGTCACGATGGAACTGGACAGGTGCCAGACGGTTTCAGGTCGGAAAGCCTTGTGAAGCAAAAAGAGGAAGAGCTGCTCCGCCAGTGTCAGCACCGCGATACCGCCGAGGGTCACCGGCGCCGTCCCGCCCTGGGAGGGGAGATGGCCGATGTACATTGGCAGACCGCGTTCAGCAAACCACAGCATCTGCTCGCACTCGGGCCGGGCCAGTTTGAGGGGCGAAACCAGATAACCGACTGCGCTGAAAAGGTCTTCGAGCTGTCTTCCTGTCTGCGCCCCGCGCGCCTCGCATAACTCGACCAGCGGTTCGCAAAGGCCAGTGAGTTGCACGCTGCCGGAGTTCACTGCGCCATATTTCCAGCAGTAGAGCCGCTCCAGCAAAGGGATATGCCGGGGACTGAAGCCTGGCGGGACGAAGGGCAGTCCCAGCAGCCAGAGCCTGTCCTCGACGGCGAGCGATGCCGCCAGTGCGATGTAACAGGCCAGCTTGCGCTCATCGAAGCCGACCAACTCGCCTGTCTCAGGCTCCGCGTAATAGGACTGATAGATGCCCGTGGAAGCCGAGATGCGCGGCCTGCCTTCGTGGGGCGGCGCCTTGGGCGCCTCCGCCAGCGCCGCCTCGACGGCCTGCGCGGGAAAGCGCACTCTTCCGCTGGCCTCATCCGTCACCCCTCCGACCGAGGTCAGCCGGTGGCGCAGTGCCTCGTGTTCGACCTCGACCCCCGTCTCAGCCAGCACGCGCAGCGCGGCAGCGTGCAGCTCCTTGGCTTTGCCTTCTGTCAAGCCAGCGGTCAGTGTTCAATTCTGCCGTCTCCCGAGAAATCAGTACCTGCCATAATTTCTCGCCGTTTCTATCATCGCATACAGATTTTCATCGGGCGTATCTCGCCCGCACTGGTCACCGGTCGACAGGATGAACCCGCCCCCCGCGCCGGCGTCGTCAATGGCCCGCTTACTCTCCTCGATTACTTTCTCCACGGACCCCAGCAGCATCACTTCGGTGGTGTGGAGATTACCCATCAGGCTGATCCGGTCGCCCCAACGCCGCTTGAGGTCCGCCAGGTCACAGTCACCCATAGGAGGCGGCTCCAGCGGGTTGATGTTGTCGAGATCGGATTCCTCGGCAGCCAGTTTTACCAGTTGGCGTTCAGGCCCGCAGCAGTGGATCTGACTGATAACGCCTGCTTCCTTGCACAGCTTCGTCACCGCCTGCAGGGTTGGCAGGGCAAGCTGGCGGAAGATAGGCTCCGGGTTCGTAATCATGAAACCCGAGATGCCAATAAGGATGAGATCAGGTTGCGGGTCCAGCGCGAGGAAGGCCTCGGTCCGCTTGACCGTCGCCTCGTGGTATTGCTCGCAGCGCGCAATGACGACCGAGGGATTGTCGTACCACTCATAGCTGCTTTCAGGATTGAGCCCCAGGCCAGGCAAGCCGACACAAACTCCCACAACGCCTGCCTCACCAAGCTGCTGCCTGGCGGCGCGATAGGCCTCGAGCCCAGGATAACTGGTGCGCGCCTCGACTTCTTCCCACTCGGTCGGCGCGCTGGTCGGCAGCCCGACCTTCGAGAGAGGCAAACGGACGGTTGGGGGATCGGCGATGTAATAGACATTGCACCAGTCCGTCCACTGTTCGACCCCCTCGACCAGGCGATGCAGCCTCGTGTAGATACGCTCTGGCGTCCGCGCGACGATGGCTTCGCGCCACTGAGGCTGGCTCTCGCGCCAGGCGATGTCAGCCTCCAGCTCCAGCGGTACGCCAGGCAACCACCCATCGAACTCGTAATGCTTGACTGTGTCGATGTAGGCCTGCCACAGGGGCGGATCCTGATAGAGGTAGATATCCCAAAAGGGCTTCCCCGTGAGCTTGCAAGGGATCATATTGCTGGTATCCGGCGAGACCGGCACACTGTCCGGCTGGCCATTGCGCATCGCGATGAGCATCCGCTCTCGACTGGTCAAAAGGGCTTCCTCCCTAATCCAAAACTATTCTACTTCTACGGTGCTGCCGGCCTCTCCGCCCTGAGGCAGAGTCACCTCATACGATGCGCCGGCGACTGTTACTGTCAGTTGCTTCAGTTGCTGCGTCGGGTCGCTGGCCCAAAGTTTGCCTTCGGCCAAATCAAGCGCCACGATGCAAGCCTCGGAGGCTGTCATCCGCTTGCCCGGCGAGTATTCGAGACTGCCAGAGTCCCAGAATATGGCTGCGACCAGTGTCCCACCGGCAGCGCGCACCGCCTGCAGCTTCGGCCTGTTGGCTAGCAGTGTGAGTCCGAGCTGCGAGGCCCGTTCGGCTGTCTGCTCGCGCGTTACACCGGGCAGCACGATATAGGCATAGGCGGCCGCTTGAGGGTCCACGCCGTGGTCGAGGGCCAGGCGGAAGAGTGGCGCTGTGACTTCTTCCTGAGGCATCGTTATCTTGTCTTCTATCAAAGTCCACTTGCCCCTTGCAGGCTGGTTGAAGACCTCGACGGTCGCCGGACCGGGGAAGACATACCCGAGGCCATCGTGCCACACCCAGCGGATTGCCGGGAGGGTATGACTGCCCTGTTCCAGTAGTTGGGCCTGACCTTCACTGCCTGCCCAGACCTCTCCCTGCAGCTCGCGCTGGTCGAGAGTGGTCGCGATTGGGTCAGTGACGGCCTCGCTGGCGCGGATGCCCGCTCCAAGCGCCACCACGCAGTCGGGCAGAAACACCCAGGCCTTGCGCGCCGAGACGCCATCTCGCAAGTAATCCAGCGCCGCGACACCGACCTGCCCAGTGCTCACGGCGCCTGCAAAGTCAACTGGCACGCGCGCATTGCCCTGCCAGGGGAACTTTTTCTGGCTCTGCGCGAGTGTCGTCCCGGGGATGGCCGCCCAATCCATCACAGGGCGGATGGCTTCGTATTCATCGCCGTTGAGGTAGAAGAAAGTCGCCCCGTCGCTGGTGTAATAGCCGCGGACGTTTTCGCTGTTGAGGGCTTCGGCGCCGATGGTGCGGTTGGAGGAGAGCTTGAGCGAGGCCATCCACTCCGCCTGACGATGGATCAGATAATCTGAACGCCAAAAATAACGCGTCCCGACGAGGTCATTGGCCGCTGCTTGCTGGTTGCGAGTGACTACCGCCTGGTAGTCCGCAGCTTGCTCTGGATCCAGGCGCTGCAGCGCGCCGGCGACGCCGCTGACCGCCCGTCCCTTGCCGAGTTGGGCGTTCGGCCCGAGCTGGCGGCCGCAACTGCTGAAGTCCATATAGCCGCGCCAGCAGACCCACGCCTCGCCTTCCAGCACATAGTCTCTGATGATGGCGACTTTCTCCGGAGAATAGGCAAATCCAGTGCCCGCCACCAGGCCAATCCAGCGAGCGGATTCACTGGCGAAGGCAAGTCCATAATTTCCGAACTGCTGCTGCGGACCATGCTGGTGGAAGCTGTAATCGGGCTGGATTCCCTCGCTGGTGGTGATAACGACCTCGCCCGAGATAGCAGCGATTGAGTCGCGCACGAGCTGCTCATCGCCAGTCAACGCGCCGCGCACGAAAGTATTGGCGGCCAGCCAAATCTTGTTCTGGCCTGTCATCCTGATGCCCGAGCGCATCATTATCACGCCCGTCCCCTGATCGAACTCCTGCTGGGTGAGCGCCGGACCGAGGACCACATACAATCTGCCGATTTCGCGGGGCGTCCAGATCTCGTTGTACCACCAGTTGGGACACTTGAAATCGCTCTCCAGCCAATAACCGAGCGCCTTGTGGATGCCCTCCAGCAGGCCCTCATCGCCTTCCAGTGGGCAGCCGGGCGTCGCCCAGGCCTTGGCCAGTTCGTTGAGCCTCGTCAGATGTAAAGTGGTGCGCCAACCGCCGCGCTGGGTGCAGTTGTACACGACATCGGGCCAGGCGCCCTCGGAATTCAGTGCCGCAAGAGAATCGCGTATCCGTTGCACGGCGGCCGCATCATAGACTGGCGCCGCACCGGTAACTGGATCAAGCCCCAGCGCTTCGGCGCGCAGCCGGTCTTTGAGCAGCCCCAGTTCATCCGCCGAAGCCAGGCTTAGAGCCAGGAACAGCGCCAACAGGCTGATAACTAGCACCTTCATCGTCTCCCTCCACCTATCAGGGTCTCTCCCTATTGGCGATGAGGGCCGGAGTTCCTTGTCAAGCCAAAGGCAGGAAGCTGCTCTGTCAGAGGCGAATCTCCTCCCACATCGCCTTGAGGAGGCTTCTCAATGCCCCTGCCAGTTGTCCTGTTGATCGGATTAGTGGTGCTGATCGTTGCACTGGCGGCGCCAGGCCACACTTACGACTTCGCAAAGCCTGGGCCGGTGACTCTGGCCGAACTGGCAAGGTTGCCTCTTGCCGGTGTCACTGCGCACGAAGTTAACGACTATGCCCCTGGCCATTACGAGGGGCCTATGGAACCAAGTCCCCCTCACGCCGATATGAACGCCAGAAGGGCCCTGGTAATCCGCTGGGAAGACCGCCCCGAACGTTTCATCTTCAGCCATGAGGCCAGCTATTGCCCGCTACTCGAGCTGCCCAGCGGGGCCGCGATGTGCAACCAGTTCTTCGAGGGCAACCTCGGCGATGCGGAACTCTTCAACGATCCTGGACGCAAGGAACGCAACAGCTATGTGGATGTCGTCGAGGCTACCTCCCAGCGCGTCTGGGTGCGCTGGACCTACCTCTGCGTGAATATGAACGATGACACTAGCCCCCGCCTGCGAGGCACGGAGGACTATTTTGCCTATCCCAACGGCCTGGTGCTGCGCCGGATGAGCTACGAGAGCCTGATGCCGGGCGAGGTGGTCGGCTACAGCACCCAGCCGGTCGAACTCTTCGGCGTCGGTCCAGTTGGCTCTACGTTGCCGGACCTCTTCCCTCTGGAGGCTACTCACGGCGACTACCTGACCCACCTTGCGCTCGATCTTTATTCCGACAAACGCTATGCCCTCTACTGGACGGAGGAGGGCGGCGTTCGGCGCGAGGGCGATGACGCGACCCTCGCGGCTATCTCGCGTTCAGGCTGCGCGCTGGTGTTGCCCTTCAAGGAGAAGCTTCTCTTTGCAGTGCTCGGCCCGGCCAGTGGTTTCGCCCCCGAGCGTAACCAGTTGATAGACCACTGCACCGCCGGCGCCGAAGGCGGCTGCGGCTGGGGCACAGGCCTCTGGGACCACTGGCCCATCGGCTGGCTCAACTCGCAGACCAGCTATTGGAAGCCAGGCTCCGAGTATCCCTTCAGCTTCGGCTCTATCGGGCAGTTCTTCGTCCCCCCGGGCGAGCGCATCAAGGCCTTCAGCCCTGACTATTTCGATCTGTGCAAGGATATGGAGAACAACCGCTGGACCGAACGGCGCCTCTTCACCGTGCTGCTTGGCGCCGCGGACGACCTGGACGAGGTGCGTCGGATCGGCCGGGCCTGGCTGGACCAGGGCTCCTTCTGCAACCAGCCGGCCAGCCTGCGCAAGCTGAGGTAAGCCCTACCCTTGGAGGAGGAGCTCTTATGCAATTGCCTTTGATACTAATCCTGCTTCTGCTGACGCTACTAGCGGCTTTCAGCTTCGCCGCGGATTTGCCTTATGACGCCTATCGCGAGTGGGAGATCGCCTTTGACTTCGCCCAGCGCCTGGACCATGCCACCCAGCTCAATATGCCAGGCGCCAGCGTCCAGACCGAGACAGCCGGAGGCGTGGCGCTGCAGGCTATCTTTCAGCACTCCAATCTGGAGGGGCCGGGTGTCTCTACCCTCGTTTATGACCAGGTCGAACTGCCCGAGCTGGCCGCCGGAGAGCGCCTCCTCTTCGTGTTTGGTATCGGTTTCCCCGACCGGCTGGGCGACTTGCCCAGTTTCGATGGGTGCGGCTTCTCCCTCGAGATTGCCGGGGCAGAGGTTTTTTCAAAAGAATGGACCGCAGCGCCAGTGGGATTTCCATGAGGTGGACCTTTCGGACTTGGCTGGCCAGAAGGTAAACGTGAGCTTCTACGTCGACCGACTGACAACCTCCAACGCCGACTGGGCCAACTGGGCGCAGCCGCGTATCTACATCGTCGGTCGCCCGCGAGTCCTGCCCGAAGGGCCGAAGTCCAGTTCGCTGCTGGTCGAGGCTCTGCTTGCAAAACCAATTCCTGACCGCATCGTGTCACAGACCGATGGGGAAGCCGGCACAGTCGTTCTAGCGACCCTCGACCCAGGGCTTGACCTGCCCTGGCAGCTTTCGCGGTTGGCCGCTGAAACTGGCCCGGCCCCTGTGCCTCTGGCTCCGCGTCTGGTGGTGGGGGAGGGCCCCGACCCCGAGAACCACACCTTCGTCAAGGTGCTCTCTCAATATGGCCTGGCCGACCTGCAATTTCTGGCTTTCCCGCCCGAGGTGCGCGGCGGGGTGGCTGTCCGAATCGCGAAGCTGCCCACTGGCCAGCAGGTAATCATGGCGACCGCGCTAGCCCAAAGTCTGCCCTCGCGCGTCTTCGACCTGGCGGGAGTGTTCCTTGGAGAAGCCTCCCAGCTTGGCCTTGCCCCTCCTCCTGCCGATTTTGGCGCGGCAGAATTTGCTTCTGCTTTCGAGGGCGAACGGCTGCAATCAGTTGCCGACCCTTACCGGAGCCTCTTGCGTTCGGTGAGCAATTCCGGGACCCGGCTGCTGGATGTCGGCGCAAGGGAAAATGACTTCTGGTATTGCTGGTATCCCTGGAAGGAAGAACGTCCCGAGGCGGAGCGCAACTCCGACCACATCAGATTCGCCGAGTATCGCCATCTCCGCACCGATTATGCGACCCCGGCCCGTATGCAAGCCGACTTCGAGACCAATGACGACTTCGAAGCCTGGGCGGGTGAGGGGCTGCGCAACGCAATGGCGGGCAGTTTCAACGATTACAACACCGCCCCCCCCGTTATGTGGGAGCCCTGTTTCACTCATCGCTGGGCCAAGCCGCTTTTCCAGTCCTGGATAGATCTCAAAGAGGCCGAGACTGGCCTGCCCAAATATGGGATGCTCACCCGCAACAACAACGTGGATGAATATGGCGAGTTTGGCCGGATTGATTTCTACGGGGGCACCTATGCTTTCGGCTGGCCGGCTGTGGACGGCTCTATGTCTGGCCTTTGCGGTCGGCTCTGCGCCAGCTCGCGCCGCTCTTCCGGGCCAATCCCGAGCATTTCGTTGCCGTCGAGCCGAACCACGAGCAGGAGATAGCCGTGCAGGCCGAAGGCACTCAGGGCGACTACAACCTCAAGATGATTGAGGGCTTCTTCCAATACCTGGCCGAACGCACTGGCCGCGACATCGAAGCCCTCCGGCAGGAATATGGCGCTCCCTTCGAGGGCTATTTCGACGCTCCACGCGACTGGGAGCGGGCTGATTGGGACGCCTATTCTGGCGATAATCCTTTCTTCAAGGCCTGGATAGACTATAACCGCTACATCGTCAACCGCCGCCTTGCGGAAACTTATCGCGAAGCGCTGCTTGCCGGCTTCCCGCCCGAGGCCATCAAGAGCCATCAGATTCCCGACCGCTATGCGATAGGCGGGCTTGCGGCCTTCAGCAGCGTCACCAACCGCCACACGCCGATTGACTATGCGATGAACGCCGGTATTGGTTATGGCTACACGCGGTATGGCGTCTGGTATCAGGAGCAGCACAATGTCCAGCAGGGCGCCTGGTCCAGTGGCTTCGATCAAGTGATAATCGGCGAATACCAGGCGCTGACAACAGAGGTCGAGGACGCTTACGGCCAGCTTCGTTATATCTTCGACCACGGCGGGCAGGGCGTGCATTGTATGGTCTGGCCCGATGACACCTTCAACGGCACAATGGCTCAGGCGCTGGACCAGCTCCTCGAGGAAGACCCTCTCCGGCCCGGCATCACGGGGGGAGTCGGGCAGGTCAGGCCTTTCGTGGAAGGCGACCGGCGCTTCAACCTGGTCAGCCTGGGCACCGGCCCCGAGCGCACTGGCCTCATCAAGAGCGTAGATGCCGCAGGCGCCTGGGAGGGCAGCGTCTATGTCGTGCCTTTCCACGCCCATCTCGAAGCCGAGGTGCTGGAACTCGCTGGAGACGAGTCTGGCTTCAGCGTTGGGCCCCTCTCAGGACTCGACTCGGGTCAGCAGGTAGAGGTAACTTTCGAGGCCCGCGCAACAGGCTCGAGGGGCACGATAACCTTTAACGCGCTTGCGGGGAGCGTCCCGCTCGAAGGGCTTGAAGCCACTGTGCAAGTCGGCTCCAACTGGAAGCCAGTCCGTTATGTGCTGCGCGTCCCGCTGCCTTTCGATAATCTCGTTATCCAGGTCACTTGCGAAGGCGCCGAGTTGCTTGCGCCGCTTGCGGTACTCGAGACCGAGCAGACCACCAAGGTCTATACCGGCAAGCTGGACGGCCAGCGCCACAAGGGCGGCGTCACTTTCGATGTGATTTCCAACTAGATGGGGGAGCATCAAATGAAGTCAACGCTCATCTCGCTACGCATCGGCACGCCCTTCTGGTTTCCCGAGGAGGGTTGCGAGGGCCTGCTGCGTTCTCTGGCGCCTTACACCCCGCCGCTGGAGGAGGTCGCTCTCTTCACCAGCTTCACGCACCCACCGGTGCCACTGGAACGACTGCGCACAGTGGCTGACCGCGCCGGCGAAGTAATGCCGCGCTTCCGCGAGCTTGGATTGCGCGCTGGAATCAACCTGCTTTCGGTCTATGGGCACCTGGACGAGAATCTCGACAACTCGCTTCAAGGCCCTTTCCAGCGGATGATGGACCTCGAGGGCAACACCGGCCAGGGGTCTTTCTGCCCGCTCGACCCTGGTCTTCAGGATTACGCCCGGCAAGGGCTTATCGCGCTGGCCAAATCAGCACCTGACTTCATCTGGATTGACGATGACTTGCGGCTGGAAGGCCACGGCCCCGTCGGATTTGCCTGTTTCTGCGACCGGTGTCTGGCGCGCTTCGGCGAGGAGACCGGCCGTAGCTGGACTCGCGCAACGCTGAGGCAAGCTTTCGCTGGCCGCGAGAGCCTGCCCCTGCGCCGTGCCTGGCTCGCTCACAACCGCAGTGCTGCTTCGCGGCACACTGGAACTCCTCCGCGCTGCCGTGGATGAGGTAAATCCAACTCTCCAGCTTGGCCTGATGAGCGGTGAGGCCACTTACAGCGGACTGGGCTTTGGCGAGTTGCTTGCGGCGCTTAGTAGCGAAGCCGCAGGCCCTGCCTGCTATCGGCCTGGAGGGGGTTTCTACCAGGACCACTCGCCCACCGACCTCGTGGATAAAGCCCACGGTATCGGCCGTCAGGTGGCCTTTGCCGGGCCTGCGATACTCAATATCCAGAGCGAGCTTGAGAATTTCCCTTATTGCCGCCTGACCAAAAGCACGACTACCGTCTTCAACGAAGTAGCCACCTATATCGCCGCGGGCTGCACGGGCACCGCCCTCAACTTGCTGGGCGGGCTGGATGAGCAGCACGGCCTGGGCGAGTATGAGGACTACCTGAAGCGGATGGCGGACGTGGCGCCCTTCCTCGCGAAGGAGGTCTCCCTGTTCGGTCGCAGCGCCTGCGAGGGCCTCTGGCCGGCTCTTACACGTGATGTCTTCGCGGCAACCAATCCGGACGGTGACTGGTTGAACGCCCCTGCCTGGGGGAGCCGCGCCGCCTTCGCGCAGGAGCTTTCTCTTATCGGCTTGCCGCTCGCTTATCAACGTGAATCAGCCTCCCTCGCCCTGCTCTCGGGCGATAATGTGCTGGCTTTTTCGAAGGAAGAACTGACTGAACTCCTCTCTGGGGGGTTGCTGCTGGATGCGCCAGCCCTTGCGCGCCTGCAAGAGCTTGGCCTCGGTGAGCACACAGGCTTCGCCCTTGCTGGACAGCGCGCTGATGATACGTTGGAGGTCTTCGGCGATGACGAGTTGAGCGGAGCCTTCCCTGGCTGGGAGCGCGACTGCCGCCAGTCCTTCCGAGCCTGGTGGCAGCCTGGCTGGCTGCTGGAGCCTCTTTCGCAGGCTGCACGGCCTCTCTCTCGCGCTGTAGATTACGCCGGTAAAGATTATGGGGCGCTCGCGGGAGCCTTCGAAAACACCCTTGGCGGGCGCGTGGCAATCCTCGGGTACTACCCCTGGAGCTATCAGCTCTGGCGAGGCTCGAGTGACAGGCTGAAGCGTCTGGCCCGCTGGCTTTCGCGCGATTCTCTGCCCGCCTGGTGTCGCGAGCCACCACCGGATGCCGCTCTGGGTGAGGCGCGATGAAGAAGGCAGACCGGCGCTTTTTGCCCTGAACGCCAGCCTTGATGCTGCCGAAGGGTGCCAGATTGCGGTCAAGGCTTCCGGCCCGGCGCGTTTTATTCCGGTCAGTGGAACTGAACAACGCCTGGAGCCAGGCGTCCAGCAAGGCGGCTATACCTTGTACGAACTGCCTTTGCTTGCGCCCTGGCAACCGGCGCTAGTGGCCTTCGACTAGCCCTGGCTGTCGGTTGACGGCTTTGCGGCCCTGAGAATAATATAGAACTCGCTTTGTTTGCAGTTCGACCTGGACAGTCTCGATCTCGCCTGGCCCATCTGATGCAGTGAAGTCGATCGGATTTTTCCGCTGGAAAGGGAGATAAAATGCAGAACTTAAAATTCGGCGCCTGTTTGCCGACCTTTGATTCATGCGCTGACAGGTATTGCCTGTCCGGTTATGGGCCGAAAAGAAGCCTGGACGAGATGTTCGAACGGGCATCCCAGGTAAAAGCTCTCACCGGGGTTGAACTGGTCGGAAACTGGCATCTCAACGACGATAACTTCGAGCATATTAAGCAGACACTTGCCAGATACAACCTCGAAGTCAGTATGATGGTGCCCGACCTCTGGACGCAGGCCAAGTGGGGGAAGGGCTCCTTCGCCTCGAAGGACGCGAAGGTCAGGAAAGAAGCGGTCAAGGAAGTCACCAAAGTCATGGATATGGCGGCCGACATAGGCTGCGACAAGGTGGATGTGTGGCTGGGCCAGGATGGGTTCGACTACTCCTTCCAGTCTGACTATGTTGAAGACTGGAATAATATCGTGGAGTGCACAAAAGAGTGCGCAGCTCACCGGCGCGACATCAAGGTCTGCATCGAATACAAGCTGAAAGAACCTAGGTCGCACTGCTATGTAGACTCGGCGGCGAAATCTCTGTTGCTCATCAACGAGGTCCAGCAGGAGAACGTAGGGATACTGCTCGATGTGGGCCATTCGATTGCAGCAGGTGAGAACCCGGCGGAGGCAGCCGCCCTGATCAGCAGATACAAGAACAAGCTGTTCTACATACATCTCAACGATAACTACAGGTCCTGGGACGATGACCTGATGTTCGGTTCCGTAAATACCATCACGCTGCTCGAGTTTATGTACTGGCTGGACGAGCTAGGGTACGATGACTATTACACGCTCGACATTTTCCCTTACAGGGAAGATGGGATTCGGGCCGCGGAAGAATCCATCGAGTGGGTTAAAGGAATGAAACGCCTGCTCGACAGGATGGGAAGAGAGACCATAAAAGAGGTTCTGCAGTCAGGCGATGCGACCGAGGCCATGAGGCTGATCCGCGAAGCTATCTGTGCATAATGTGATCAGGGAGACCAGGATGTACAACGAGAAAGACCTTGAGGAAGTAGTAGCCGGTGTCATTAAGAAATGCATCCCGGACCTGGGGCAGACGCCCAACGTTCATCCCAGGGCGAAGATATTCGAGATAGGCAGGCTTATCTATGACAGGAACCTGTCTGATGCGGCGGGGGGCAACCTGAGCTGCCGTCATGCGGGGAAAATCTACCTGACCCCCCGCTATATGGGGGAGCAGCACCGTTATAACGTGCAGCATGACGAGATCATATCAACCAACCTGGATGGCTCGATTGTTGAAGGCGATGCCGCAATGGTAACCCGGGAGGGCTCCGCCCACTATGCGGTGTACAGGAAATACCCCCAGGTAAACGGCATCATCCATGCCCACCCGAGGAACATCCTTCCCTTCGCGACGGTCGGTGTCACGATCCCTCCGATAACCGAGATGCTGGAACACTTCGGCGTCGGCGAGATAGAGATATGCGAGCGGGCCGATCCGGCAACCCCCAGACTCGCAGAGACGGTATTAGATTACCTGAGCAGGAAAGAGGAGGCGTTGAACAGGTTCGGAGCAGCGGTTATGATTCCCAAGCACGGCATACTGGTGGCTGGGAAGGACCTTGACTACGCCTATGCAATACTCGAAAGCATAGAGACTGCAGCCTATGTCTATATGCATTCGTGCATCCTGAAGGGCATATGTAAAATCTGATATTTCTCTTCGGCCCCTGGAGCCAGGCGCTCCGGGGGCCTCTTCTTGCGACTAGTCTTCTGTTGACGGTGGAGAAGCAGCTTCCTCAGCGGTCCTGGTAGCCTGTCTCAGGCCGCTATGCCGCGCTCCGTAGAGGAAGTATATAACCAGGCCGATAAGCAGCCAGACGCCCAGTCGCACCCAGTTAACGGTGGGTAGTGACAGCATCAAGGTCAGGCAGAAAAGCACGCCCATAATCGGCACGAAAGGCACCCAGGGGCAGCGGAAGGGCCGCGCCGCATCGGGGTCTCTCTTCCTCATCACCAGCACCGCCACGCACACGACCAGGAAGGCCAGCAGCGTGCCGATGTTGACCAGCTCCGCCAGTATGCGCAGTGGAAGCACAGCCGCCAGCAGGCAGACCACCAGCCCGTTCAGCAGAGTGCCCTTCCAGGGGGTGCGAAACTTTTCGTGCACCGCTCCAAAGAATCGCTTCGGCAATAGCCCATCGCGCGCCATCGCGAGCATCACGCGCGGCTGGCCCAGCATCAGCGCGAGCAGCACTGTTGTGATTCCGACCACCGCGCCGACCGCTATCAGCATCTGCGCCCAGGGCAGCCCCACCTGGGCAAAAGCCTCTGCGACAGGGGCGCCGAGGTCCATCTGACTAGCTGGCACCATCCCTGTCAGCACGACGGTTACGGCCACATAAAGCACCGTGCAGATAAGCAGCGAACCAATAATCCCAATTGGCACGTCGCGCTGAGGATTACGCGCCTCTTCCGAATGCGCAGACACCGTGTCGAAGCCGATATAAGCATAGAAGGCGATCGCAGCTCCCGCGAGCATACCGACAGGTACCCCTTCGCTGCCCGCCTGGCCCAGGGTGAATCCAAAGATGGACAGGCCGCCCCAGCCAAAGGGGGCAAAGGGATGCCAGTTGGCCGGGTCGATATAGAAGACACCGACCACGATGACAAACACCACCACGGCCAGCTTGAACAGCACCATCACATTGTTGACCAGGGTGCTCTCGCGGATGCCCTTTACCAGTAGTAGCGTTAGCACAACGATTATCAGCACAGCCGGCAGGTCGATAATCTGGCCAGTGCCAAAGATATAACCTGTGGCAGGTTCCATATCTATTGGCGGGCCTGCCAGCGACTCAGGGATTATGATGCCGAGCGATTCCAGCAGGTTGCGCGCGTAACTCGACCAGCCGCTCGCTACCGAGGCCGCCGCGACTGTGTATTCGAGCAGCAGATCCCAGCCGATAATCCAGGCGAACAACTCGCCCAATGTGGCGTAGGAATACGTATACGCCGAACCCGCCACCGGCACCATCGAAGCGAATTCCGCATAGCACAGCGCCGCCAGAGCGCATGCCGTGCCGGCCACCACGTAGGAGAGGGAGAGCGCTGGGCCTGCTTTGTCATGCGCGGCAACGCCTGTCATTACGAAGATGCCTGCCCCGATGATGCACCCAATGCCCAGGCTGATAAGCGCCCAGGAGGTGAGTACTCGCTTAAGGCGATGATCGCCCGCTTCCTCCGCGAGCAATTGAGCTACTGGCTTCCTGGCGAAGAGGTTACTCATGCTGTGTCCCCCCGGAACAGCTACCTGACCAGCTAACGAGCCTGATGGGTATTAGCGAAAAGTCACTCTCCTCCTGCCCGGTTTTAGTCACTCCCCGCAGTGGATATTGCTGCCAGGGGCGCACCTGCCTCAGCAAGTTCATCCAGCGTCAGAAAGTCTGTATCGTTGTAGGCTGCTGCAAGCGCTTCCTGGGGGTTCCACACGCCATCTGCTACATAAGGGCCTGTCCAGGTGCAGAACCACAGCCAGCGCGCCTCAAGCACCCGCATCGTCTCTGGGCTTGGAATGGTGCCATTCTCGGTCATTGCCACTAGCTTCTGGCCACCGAAGGTGGTCTGCAACTCATCCCATTCGCCCGAGCCTGCAGCTGCCGATGCTCCCCCTTCTTTATATTGGTCCCAGCCCACGATGTCCACCACATCATCACCTGGATACCAGTCTGGTTGGCTCGGGCCATTGCTCAGTACCCAGATCAGGTTGTGTAGCCCGTGATGCACTGTGAGGCGTTCATAAAGCAGTCGCCAGAGCTTTACGAAGGGTTCTGGGCCTTTGGCGCCCCACCAGAACCATCTGCCGGAGGCCTCATGCAGCGGCCTGAATAGCACCGGCACCTTCGCATCACTCAGCTTGCGCAACTCCTCCGCGATCGCATCGATATCTCTTAACAGCAACTGATAACGCTCCGAATCCGGGTCCGCCAGTGCTGCTGCTACATCAAAGGTCGTCGCTTTGGTGTAAAAACCTGCCCACCATTCTTTACCGGGTTCATCTAGCAGGTCCGCAGGCGCGTTCCAGTGCCAGCTCAGGGCTACCAGCCCTTGGCGACCCCAAAGCACTGCCTGCTCGGTCATCTCGCCTGGATTCGCCCCGCGCTCTCTGCGTGAAGGGGAGTAGTCCATGAAGTCATAACTGCGCAGTGCCGGCTGTTTGCCTGTTGCTTCCAGGATGAGATTGAGCTCCTTGTCACCGCCCATCTGCTGGCCTGTGATGGTGTAGCTGCCATAGATACTCTGAAGCCACGTAAAAAGCGCCTTTGCCTCGGGTGAGGCGTCTGGATCACCTAGCTCACTCTTCACAGGCAGGGGGGCCTTCACTTCGACCTTAGTGAGCCGAAGTTGGTCTACGTTGTACCAGCCCCATCCTTGGTTGATGCGAAGGGTATGCAGGCCTGCTGATAAGGCGAGTTTACCTGCTGAGGTTTCGGCCCACTTGCCCTCTGCAGTCTGTTCGAACAGCCCCCCACCCGCGCCTTGTCCATCTACGGCCAGGTCGAAGCCTTTTTCCCCAAAGGGGGAAGCATAACGTATCACCACTTGCCAGACGCCTTTGATGGGTACTTCGATGTCCA
Source organism: uncultured Armatimonadia bacterium (assembly GCA_963749155.1). Classification (GTDB taxonomy): domain Bacteria; phylum Armatimonadota; class Zipacnadia; order CAVVLO01; family CAVVLO01; genus CAVVLO01. The sequence continues at coordinate 381,341 of CAVVLO010000001.1, forward strand.
CTTCCACCGCATCTGAGGCGGAATCGAAGCTTGTCACATAACCTGTCCCGCAGTAGCCAGCAAGGGCAGTGTCGACCTCGGTGCCAATCAGCCGCCCCGATTCGAATTCGGCTAGTAGCGCCTCAGACTGTGCCCACCCCTGGAGGTTGGGCAAGATTAGAAACCCACAGAGGCCAAGAAGCCTTAGAGCATGTCTCCAGACTGGTTTTGATTCAGGCTCTGAGGAGGACCGAAAGCTCAGTTGATTTTTCAAACGGCATCACTAGTGTAGAAAAATTGCCAGACACATAAAGTGGCCGGGATCTGGGAAAGGATTAGCTCCAATCGGCGCGAATCCTGCTGCTATGGTCAAGCTGACGAAACGAGAGCGCGTAATGCGCACGATGCGGTTCGAGGAAACCGACCGCCCACCGCTGTATGACATCTTCCAGAACGATGCCATCATCGAGCATTACTCGGGCGGCAAGTTCGCCCCAGGCAACGGCGCGCGCCTGACAGGCCTGGCGGTTGGCGCCGTGCTGGATATGACCAGGATGGCCAACGGCCCAATCGAGAATCCAGGCACGGTAGCGACGCCCGATGGCTGGGAGCATCGCTCCGAGCGCTGGACCTATTGGGTCACCAAACGACCTTTCAACGACGAGGCAAGCTGCGCGGAGTTCATCAAGCAGCAAATCCAGCACTTCTCGCAGGTTGAGCACGGCCAGGCGACCCGCGACCAGTTTCATGCCTATCTGCGCGAGCGCGAAGCCTGCTTCATCGAAGGCGATCCTGACGGCGATCCGACGGTGCAGATTGTCGAAAGCCTGCCAGGCCTCACCCATGTCTACAGCACGGCTACCCACGAGCTCCTGGCCTATCTGCTTGCCGACCAGCCAGGGCTTATCGAAGAGTGGATGGAAGCCCTCACCCAGGCGGAGCTCAAACGCATCGACGCCATCGCCGATCCGGAGCTAATCCCGCTTGCCCTCACCGCCGACGACCTGGCCTTCAAGACCAGCCTGCTCCTGTCGCCCACGTGGCTCAGGCAGGTGTTTATGCCGCGATTCAAACGCCTCAACGACGCCTGGCATGAGCGCGGCGCGCTGTGTATCTTCCACTCGGACGGCAATCTCTGGCCGATTATGGACGACCTCATCGCCGCCGGAATCGATGGTCTGAATCCGCTGGAGCGCCTTGCGGATATGCATCCGCGCGAGTTACGGCAGGCCTACCCCAACCTGGTACTCACCGGGGGGATAGACGTCAGCCAATTGCTTACTTTCGGCAGCGTGGCAGAAGTGCGAGAGGCGGTGCTGGACGCCATCGAGGCGACCGACGGCGTGAGGTTACTTCCTCGGCAGCACCACCGAACTGCACTGGGATGTCAACCTGCAGAACGCCATCACAATGTTCGACACTGTGAAGAACTGGCGCAGGGGGTAGTATCCCCTGCACCCCTTTTAGGCCTTCGGCGCGAAGCGAATCCGGGGGGTGTGGGGGCAACTTGCCCCCGCGCTTGTCCGTCTTAATCCACCGCCACGCCTGCTGCCTCTCCCAGCCCTTCCACATACTGCGGCCAGGTGGAGAGTTGCAGTTCCACCGAACCCTCGGTCACTGAAAGTGGCCGCTCCCGCCCCTGCCAGTCAGTGAGGGTGACCTGCTGGACGCCTGGGAGGTTCACTTTTACCGGCCGCTTGAGGTCTAGCGCTGACCCCGCGTGCGCTGCTTCACCGAGCTTGGAGCCGTCTGCTCGCGCGCCTGCGATAAGCTCTTCGGGAGTCACTTCTGTCACCCACCCAACCAGCAGCGGATCGTCCTCTGGGCCGAAGAGATAGAGCCGCACGGCGCTGTCCGGGTGCGCGAGTCGCCTGAGGAAGGGCCTCCCCCCGACCGCGCGCGTTGAACTGGGCATACGCGACATACGCTGGCCTTGGCGAGTAGTCGAATCCCACCAGCCCGAAGTTGTGTTCGTTCTCGACTGGGTTCGCGCCATCACACAGGAAGTCATAATAGAACACTCGCGCGTAATCGTCCGGCATCGCCGCTACCAGCAGCGCCATCCGCGCCGCCTGCTGCGCCTGGCCTGCCAGGCCGACCGCGTTACTCGGCCAGCCGAGTTCGGTAATCCAGAGGCCTGGCCGTTTCGCCAAGCCGCGCGCCTGCTGGATATCCGACGCGAAGGTGCCAGTAAGCCCCTGCGCCAGGTCCAGTGAGGCCCGAGGCACCGGCGCGCCTTCGGTCGGGTACCCGACATCGCAAGTCGAGGGACTGGTGTACGGGTGGACGCTGAAACTGTCCATCCACGCCGCCCCGCCCACCTCGCGCAGCGCGGGTATATACCAGCTTGCCCAGCCGCCCGGCGCGGCGCCCGCCACGCCGACTACGAAGGCGTCCGGATTACCAGCCTTCACGCCTTCGAAGCCCGCCTTCACGATGACCGGGTATTGGTCGGGGGACAGCACTGAGAAGCCGTTTGGCTCGTTCCACAGCTCGAAATGGTCTACCGTCCCTGCCAGCGTCCGCGCAACGAATTCGGCGTAGCGTCCATAGGCTTCGGCTTCCTCCGGGGTGGCATGTGGATAGAGTGGATTATCATAAGCAAGGATGGCCAGCGTGCTGATACCAAGCTCCTTCAGCCGCTTGTATGCCGCCACGTTGTAACTCGGTAGCGAATACTGCCCCTGCTGCTGCTCGACGCCGATCCAGTAGATGCTGTCCCTCATCCAGCGCAAGCCTGCCAGCCGCATCAGCTCGGGGATAGTGGTGATATCGCCCTGCCCGTGATCGAAGTGGAAACACGCGCCGAAGGGGCTGTCCTCTGCGCCCTGGGCCTGCTGCCGCGCGGTCAGAGGACGCAGCACCGCCCAGCCCTGGGTGAGCACTGACTCCTCCCCCTCGACCTGCACTTGCACCTCATACCAGCCGAAATCCGGTGGCTTCAGGAAGAACCCAAGCGGCTTCTCGGTGTCTCGCTGGGTGGCTACCCGCACCTTCTGTTCGTCCACGACCTGCCCGAAGGCGTCCACCAGGCGCGCCTCGACGGCAAGCGGCTCGGAGAAGCTCGTCAGCCTCACCTGCACGGGCAGCGATTGAACGCCCACAATTGCGCGCAGCGCCTGTGCCTGCCCCAATTCCAGCCTGCCCTGCGCCCAGGCGGGCAGCGAGAACAGTCCTCCCAGCACCAGTGTCAGCATTAGCCACTTCATAGTCGCTACTCCCCTTGGGCCACGATGTCCGGCGGCAGGCTGATTGCCCCGCCGTTCTTCTGAAGGCGCAACTCGCCCTCTACCTTTAGATCGCGCGCCTCGATGGTACCCTCGTCCTCGGTTAGCAGCAGCAGATTACCGAGCTTGCAGTACTCCAGCACTGCCTGCCCCCTGCCATAAACGCCAACCTGCCCGATGATACCCAGCCCTTCATCGAAGCGCCCTACAGTGGCGTTCTTTAGCTGCAGGAAAGCCTCGCTTGCGGTCCCTTTCCGCCCGACATCCACGGTCGTTGCTGTCGTCTGGGCGTTGTAAGTGCCCTCGTCACCGACCAGCGCGACCTTGCCCTCGAAAACAAACAGCTCGCATATCAGCGTCGGCCCTCGTCAGGATGAAATCGGTCTTCGGCCCATAGAGATACACGCCCCAGGTGCCGATGCCCGCCGGCTTGTCCTCGGTGCGGAAAGTAACGTTGGCCACCTTCAGACTGGTATTTGGCGTGACAAGCGGCATCGCTTCGCCCGAGGCGAGGGGATTCCACTTGCAGGGCAGCCAGGCCTCGCCGACCAGATCGCCTCCAAGCAGAGCCGGTATCAAACTTGGACAGTCGCGCAGCACCAGCTCGGTCTCAGGTCCGCCTGTCGCCAGCCAGTTCACGAAGAGGAACCACAGGGGCACCTTAACTTGCTCCAGCCGGCAGCGGTACTGCGCCCCAGGCAAGTTGGAGGCATCGAGAGTGCGATTCAGCGGTTGATCAACCGGCAAGTCCAGCACCCCTCTGCCGCCCGTGGCGAAGACATTCAGCGCGATGTTGAATTCGCTGTCTTTGATGATCGCATCGCCGTAGCCGGTCAGGATTACACTGTCAGGATTGGGCCCCTGCACGAGCCGGGTCGCCCTGAGCCTTGCCCCGGGCTTCTCCCAGCCGAAGGTGATGCCATAACTGTAACGGATGGTCGTGTCGGTCGCCCGCCAGGTGCCGTGGTTGAGGCTGAAGATGGTCTGCGCGATGACACCGGATTGCTGCGTGCCACCGATAGTGGTGTTCTCGGTGACCAAGAGCCCGCCCTCGAGCTTAACTGTGTGCTGGCGCGCATAGCTTCCGACGATCTCGACCACGGAATCCTTGATTATCAACTCCCCACCCGGCTGGATGATGAGGTCGCCCTCGACGAGGTAATGCCCTCCGAGCCAGAAAGTCCGCTCCGAGATGACTACATCGCCCTCATAACGCACCTCTCGCAGTCCATCTGCCTGCGCCCAGACCAGCCCGGCAAAGGCCACGAGCATTACCAGCAGGAAACTCTTCATCAGATTGCCTCCACCAGTGTAGTTTTCTACTAGTTCGACGCTGGCTGGGCGATTCCCCACTTATTCTGCACCATCAAACTTGCTCTGCGCCGAAGGCCTGGAATCGGGGTGCAGGGGCGCTGTGCCCCTGCGCAGGTAATCAGGCCTTCCCGCCGAATCTCTGCCCTAGCCTGATCCAGAGGAGCGACCACTATGCCTCGCCAGCGCAATCTGCTTTTCGTTTTCGATGACCAGCACAGATGGTGCAGCCTCGGCTGTTACGGCGATCCGGAGGTTAGCTCTCCCAATCTCGACCATTTCGCCACGGGAGCGCTCAGGTTCCAGCACGCTTTCACCAACTGTCCTCTCTGCGTGCCCGCTCGCGGCACCTTGCTGACCGGCCTTCACGCGATGCGCCACCGCGCTATCAGCAACGATCTGCCTATCCGCCGCGATGTCACCAGTATCGCTCACGTGCTGGAAGAGGCCGGCGTCCACACCGGCTATGTGGGGAAATGGCACCTCGCAGGCGTCCCGCGCGACAAGCCGGTCACCCAGCCCGAGCGCCTCGGTTTCAGCGAGTGGAAGGTCGCCGAGTGCACGCACGATTATCTGCATTCTTACTACTGGGATGAGGACAACGTCCATCACAATATCGAGGGTTATGAGCCCATCGGCCAGACGGATATGGCCGTAGACTTCATCCAGCGGAACCAGGGCCACCCTTGGAGTCTCTTCCTCTCCTGGGGGCCGCCGCACGACCCCTACCAGTGGGTGCCGCAAGAGTATCTCGACCTGTTCGATCCTGCCGACGCTGAGCCTGCGCCCCAACGTCGAGGAGCCTATCATCCAGACGCGCGAGCGCCATTACGGCATCGCCGACCTGCGCCTGTGGCTGCAGGGCTATTACGCCCACATCGCCGCGCTGGATGAGCAGTTTGGCCGCCTGATGGCAAGCCTCGAAGCCACCGGCCAACTGGAGGACACCGTCGTCGTCTTCACCAGCGACCACGGCGATATGCTGGGCAGCCACGGCTTCGAGAACAAGCAACTGCCCCACGAGGAGTCAGCGCGCATCCCACTGCTGATTGGCGGGCCTGGTGTCAGGGCAGGAGTTACCAACGAGCTCATCGGCCTGGTGGATTTGCCTGTGACCTTGCTCTCACTGCTGGGATTGACGTATCCGGGCGAGGTGGATGGCGCGGATCTCAGCGGTCTACTGACCTCGGACAGAGCCGAAGGCCTTCGAGAGTGCTATCTCTACGACCTCATCCCCTGCCACCAGGCCTTCGAACGGGGCGGAGATTCCTGGCGCGCGCTGAGGACGCGGCGCCACACCTACGCGCGTACGCCGCATGACGAGGGCTGGCTGCTTTTCGATAATCTCGCCGACCCCTACCAGCAGCAAAATCTCATCGGCGACCCCGCCCACGCCGACCTGGAGAGCCAGCTTCGGGCCTGGCTCGACGAAGCGATCGCTCGCCACGACGAACTCCTCCCCTGGGAGGACCTCGTCCGCAAGTATGACTTCACCGATGTCTGGAACAAGAGCCAATCCTACTTCGGAAAGGAAACTTTGTAGTGTAAACGAGGCGGGGTGGATCGCCCCGCCCCCAGAAGAGGCGTGTTTCGGGAGCTTGCTCCCGAAACTCGGGGCCGGATTTGCCTCCGAGCTTTCAGCAATTTCATCGTAGAACAGGCTTAGTCGGCTCACTTTGCGGTGCTGAGCTCCTAGTTGACACTAGGTTACGTCAATGGTAAGCTCTTTTCAGCAATATGCTGAAACAGCCTTTATACTGAAAAATAGGCGCATTATAGGCCATAATAGCTATATTTTCAGCAATAATAATATTTTCAACAGAAAGATGAAAACACAAAAAACACTGAAAAGTAATGACCTTCTTGCAAAGGTGGAGCAGGCAGTTCGCGAGTCACTCGCGCAGGTGCCTTTCGTCGAGCTTGTCCGCATCGAACATGAAGGGCGACCTAACGGCCCTCAGGCGCGAGTTCAGTTCGACCTGCTTATGACGGTCAGGACACCCGCTGGCACGACTAACCTTGCGCTGGCGACCAAGGGGAGCGGCGAGCCACGTGTTGCCCGAGCAGCTCTCGACCAACTTGGCCGAGTTCTCCCGGCGCTGGAACCCCCCGCGTATGGGGTGCTGGCAGCCCCGTACATCTCTTTGTCCACCGCTGCTCTCTGCGTAGAGCGGAATTTTGGCTACGTTGATCTGGCGGGCAACTGCCGACTTGCCTTCTGGCCGGTGTTCATCAGTCGCGAAGGGGCACCCAATCCCTTCGCAAGGCGACAGGGTATAGTGTCGTTGTTCCAGGCTAGTTCCTTCAAGACACTCGCTGTACTGCGCGCCCTGCTGGCTTGGCCAAAACGGCGCTGGCGAACCGTCGATTTGGCCTCTGAAGCAGGTGTCAGCCTCGGCCTGGTCTCCTCAGTCAAGCAGTTGCTGGAAGACCGAGAATGGCTGGTCAGCACTAGAGACGGTTTTGTCTTGACCGAGCCCTGTTCGCTGCTAACCGACTGGGCGGTTAATTATGAACTGGACGAGGTTGCGACAAAAGGATTCTACACAAGCAAGCCCTTGCCGCAGCTTGAGGCAGAACTGACCTCGGTGGCTTCCAGGTTAGGTGTGAAGTACGCGCTGACTGGTTTGGCAGGAGCCTTCCGCCTGGCGCCAGCGGCGCGCTACCAGAGGGTAAGCCTTTATGTTGCAACTGGGCAGGAGGAGGAACTCGCGACGGCTCTTGGTCTGCGCCCTGTGCCTGATGGTGCTAACGTCGAGTTCCTGACGTCACCAGATCCCGGAGTATTTCATTACTCCGCATTAGTGGGTGGCACCTGGATCGCTTCGCCAGTCCAACTGTACCTCGACCTAAGGGCCACCAAGGCCCGCGGTGAGGAAGCTGCTGAGGCCCTCCTTCGCCAGGTGATTGAACCTCAATGGCGCTAGATCCGACGGATCGTCAGTGGGACAGCGGGGTCACTGCAGCCAGGGCAGTGCTGCTTGAAGTCACGCGTGTGCTGTCGGAGTATAAGGGCTTAGTAGTCCTGGTTGGTGGCTGGGTTCCCGAGTTGCTTTTTGGCCAGCATCCGGGCAGCCTCGATGTGGATCTTGCCCTTGACCATACAGCCTTGGACGAGGTTGGTTATGCGACTATCCGTCAGCTACTGGAACGAGCCGGGTATATACAGGATTCAGAGCGCGAGTTCGTCTTCTGGCGGCATCTAGCTGTCGAGGGGCGGGTAATTGAGGTGGAGCTTGACCTCCTCGCTGGCGAGTATGACGGCACGGCACGTAAACGCCGGCACCAGAGGGTGCAAGATATCACCGCGCGTAAAGCACGTGGTGCTGATCTGGCCCACGTTGCCCCTCTCGAGGTGCCCTTTGAGGGCACGCTCCCGAGTGGTGCGAAGGACAGAACCATCCTTCGCGTTGCCAGTCTGCCCGCCTTCCTGGTCATGAAGGCCTCAGCGCTTGCGAGCCGCCTTAAGCCCAAGGACGCCTTCGACATCGTGTTCTGCTTGCGCCACTACCAGTCCGATATCGAGGCACTCAAAGCCGAGTTTATCCCGTACCTGGTTAGACCTGTTGTGCTGCAAGCCCTCACAACCTTGGCTGAGAAGTTTGCGTCGCCTGAACACTTTGGCCCTGTGTCAGCGGCTGAGTTTCTCGGGGAGACAGACCCAGAGGCGCTTGAGATACTAAGACGTGACGCCTACGAGCGGGTACAAGCACTGCTGCGCCTGCTTGGAAACACCGCTTAGTTGTCTCCCCCCTTCTACCCATACACCTTCTCGTTGACTGCCATCGCCAGGCGATACGAGGCCAGGGCATCGGCATAGGGGGAGCGGATAGGCGCCATCGAGCCTGTCTCCATCGCCTCGAAGAAGGCCAGCCACTCGACCTCAAAGCACTGGCTGTTCGGGGTGCCCTGGTAGCTCCACGGTTGCCCTGCAACCAGGCCCTGGGCCAGGTTGGCGAACATATCCACGTCCACGCTGCTGCGGTCGGTGATGATTGAGATACGACATTTCCACTGAGAGGCGCACCAGGAATGCCCGTGGCTCACCAGCGCGCCGTTCTCCATCGCCAGAGTCCAGCCGACCTTGTCCACCGTGTCGATGGCGTCGGTCAGGGGGAGCCTCTGCCGCAGCCCGAGCGCCGCGATCTGGACGGCGTCCGAGCCTGTGATATAGCGCGCCGCGTCGAGGTAGTGAACTCCCTGATCGCCGACCAGTCCGCCGGACTTGGCCAGGCTATAGGGATTTGGATAGCCTGCGGCCATCTGGACATCCGCCATCGGCGATTCGTAGAGTATCTGCACGAGGGTCAGCTTGTCCCCTTGTACCGCCTGCATCGCCGCATTGAGCGCCTGGTTGTAGCGACTCATAAAACCGACCGAATGGATAAGCCCCGACTCGTCCAGCAGCTTCAGGATGGCCTCGCCTGCCTCAACAGTGTGGCAGGGTGGCTTCTCCATCAGCACCGGGAGGCCTTTACTTCACGGCCAGCTCGATATATTCGAGTCGCGCATGGGCAGGCGTGAAGAGCGCAATGCAATCCGGTTTCACTTTGGACACCGCTTCGGCTGCATCAACAAAGATAGGTGCTTTGGGCGCCCATTTGGCAGCGAAAGCCTCGGCCCGCTGCTTGTCCAGGTCCACTAGTCCGACTACTTTGGCCTTGCCAGTTGTCTCGAGGGCCGCGCCATGGGAATGCGAGATGCCTCCCGAGCCGATTACGAGGACTTTCTTCATCTGTAGACTCCTCCAGTCAAGCGAAAAGCCGCCTCTCGGCAGCCTTTGAAGATACGCCTCTCGCAGGAGAAGCCCTGCCTGGAAGCGAAACAGGAACCAGAGTTTTGGAAGGTGATCCTATGAAAGGTCTGATGCTGCTTGTTTTGCTCGGTCTCTGCCTCGCTGGCTATGCCCAACCGAACTGGCGCGTCTCGAGCGGCGACTGGCGCCTCTCTTCAGATACTCTTGCTTGCGATGATCCGGACAACCGGGGTCCTTTGGTTGGACTGCCAGGCGCAGCATACCGAGACTTCACAGCCGAGGTGAGTATCCAGTTCCAGGCTGACCACGTCGGCGGGGGAGAGGGCTGGGCAGGCCTGCTTGTGCGAGGCCGCAATCCTGTCGCCTATGGAGTCTTCCACTCCGGCTATCTGGCCTTGCTGCGCGCAAATGGCCGGCTAGAACTGGGTGGAGGCCTGGGCAAAGTAGAGACTGGCCTCGACCCCCTTACCGCTCCGGTGCGGCTGCGCGTCGAAGCCACAGGCGACTGGCTGCGCGTTTTCGCCGACGGCAAGCAGCTCATTGAAGCGACGGGCCAGCTCTATCCAGAGGGCGAAGTCGCCCTGGCCCTTTTCGGCGCCGAAGCCACCTTCAGTGATTTCCAATTGACCGGCCAATCAGTGCCAAAAGAGGAGTGGACCCCAGTGCAACCCATCCAGCCAGTCCCCGAAGCTGCCCCGCCCGTTACACCTCTGCCCCGCATCGCCACCAGGCTGCGCGAGGGCACCCTCGGAGAGTTCTGCGTGAAGGAGACCGGCGAGCGTTTCTTCCCCGAGGGCTACAACTACACCGTGCTGGCGAACAACTGGCATGCGACCTTCGATACCGATGTCTATGACCCGGCCAATATGGAAGCCGCTCTTGCCGCGATGGAGGCGGCTGGCTCCAACTGCATACGCGTCTGGAGCTGGGGCAGGGCCACGCATGAGACCAGTTTCTGTGGCGCCCAGAGTGACCGCGGGCTGAATCCGCAATATATGGCCAACTATGTGGACTTCCTGCGCCGCTGCACCGCTCATCATATCTACGTCGTGGCGATGGTGGACGAGTATCCCCGCAATGCCTGGTACGACTGGGTGGACAGGGAGAACACCGCCCCTGACGATGAGCTGACGGTGCGCGGCTACAACCGCCAGTATCTCACTAGCGGCCTCATCGCCGCCAAGGCCGAGGCCTTGGGCGATTTCATCACCTATATCAAGCAGGCCGACCCTAATCTGCTCTCAACCGTGCTTGCCTGGGCTTTCTGTAATGAGGCTTTCGTAGACGCCAAGCTTGGTCCCTTCGATCAGGAGGAGGGACTGGTAACCTGCGCCAACGGCAAGACTTACGATATGGCAGACTTCGACCAGCGGCAGGCTTGCTGGGATGAGGGCATCGTCCACTGGGCCAATGCGCTGGACGCCGTGGTGAAGGAACTCGATCCCGAGGCGATGACTACCGTCGGGATGTGGACTTCCGATGCTCAGCGGCGGGCGCCATACAATGGGATAGACCCCACCTCTGGTGTTGTGCAGGACCAGCGTTTTTGCCCGCGGCCCTCGGTGCTGGCCGCGCCGGAGTGCAACATCGACTTTCTGGATATCCATGTCTACCCCTGGCGCGGACCAGAGGCCGCACTTTTTGACGAGATTCCGCATGAGTGGACTGCCCTGAAGCAACTTGGCAAAACGGTGCTGGTCGGCGAGTATGGCGCCTTTACGCACCAGTCGCCCGAGCCGGGTCCGGCGATGCAGGTAGTGCTGGGGATACGGCAAGAATCACTGGCGCACGACTACGCGGGTTTCCTCTTCTGGACGTGGAACCTGTCCGGCCCCGGTTGCTGGGCTGGGGTGGACCCGGGCTGGGCAGAGTTCCTGAAAGAGCAGTTCCTCTTGACGCGTCCTCGTCTCTGTCCCCCACTAGAGGGGGTACAGGGGGGCCACCCCCTGTGCAGTTTGCCTTTGGAGGTTGCCTTGATGCGGTTCTTCGCCCTTGCCTTGTTGCTCTGCGCCGCCTGGACTGCGGGCGCGGAGAATCTGACGGCTTCCCCGAGGCTATTCCAGCTTGGCGAGGGGTGGAGTGCTGCCGACGGCGCCTTGCAGTGTGATACTCAGGGCGATGCTTATGCCTGGGCCACTGGCGCTCCTTTATCTCCTGGTTGGAAGTTGCGGCTTGAAGCGACCATCGGCAAGCGCTACTCGGGAGAGGGCCAAAGCGCAGCGCTCAGCCTTGGGGTGGCGACAGAAGCCGCTCCGACCACGCCGGCGCTGCTCTTCAACGTCGAGAGCCGCACCGAGGGGAAGATAAACCTGACGGCTCAGTATCTCACCGAGGGCCAGTGGGTTCCTCTCTACGCCAGCGACTGGATTTCCTGCAAGGACGATCGCTTCACGCTGGAAGCCGAATACACGCCCGGCAACCGGTTCCTCGACCTGCGGCTGTGGAGCGGCAGCGGCTGGTACACGCACCTCCGCACTCGGCCCTTCCGCCAGGATTTGTTGAAGGCCTTGCGCTTCCCCGGAGCGCGCGTGTACGGGGGCGAGGCCCAGGTCGCGCTGCTCGAGCCGACCGAACTGCCCCAGCCCGCTGCGTGGCAGCCGCCAGCCGACCTGGTCAACTCGGCGCAGCGCGCAGGGCAAGACTTGCTTGCGGGCTACTGGGTAGGCGATGCCGTGACCGGTCACATCATCGAGACCTATTATGGCTTCCGAAGGGAGGATGCCCCGCGGGACGATGTGCGCTGGCTGTGGGACAACGACCCTCGGGGTGGCATCTGGGAACGAGGTACTCTGGTGTTCGCCCTTGCCGCTCTGTATGACGCCACCGGAGACGCCGATCTGCTCGCCCGCCTTAAGGCCGAATACGCCTACACTCGCGGTCGTTACACCGCTGAAGAGATCGATTCCGCCCCCGGCACGACTATGATGGTTGGCTGCGACGATGTGGGCTGGGACGCCTGGTATTTCCTCACGCTATACCGGTATACGCAGGACCAGTGGGCTTTGGACCGCGCCCGCGCGCTGACAGAGGCCGCCTTCGCCCGGTGGGAGGACAGCGACCTCGGAGGGGGCCTCTGGTACAACGACCAGCGGCAGGCCAAGTCCACCTATCAGGCTGCGCTTTTGCTCTCGGCCCTCACCCTTTGGGAGCTGACGGGCGACGACCACTTCCTCGAATTGATGATGCCCGCCTACAACTGGACCGAGCTCAACTGCCTGCGCCCGGATGGCCTTTACTGGTGCGATTACGGCTGGGGCGGCCCGGTGGGGAAGGAGCGCCCGGGCGATATCCACGAGGCCGGCAGTGTCAGTTTCCTCGGCGGGAATATGATGATGGGCGTAGTGAACGCGCGCCTCTACCGAGCTACCGGCCAGCCAGAATATCTGGCTCGCGCGTTGCATTCGGTGGAGGCCATCAGCGCCCACGAGACAACCGAAGGGGTCTTGCTAAATGATCGCGATGCCTGGGCCAATGGCGCCTTCGCGCCCGAATGGGCTCGCGAAGTGCTGACCCTTCCTGGCTGCCCGGCGGAGGCTCGGGCGCTGCTTGTGCGGACAGGGGAAGTCATCGCCCAGCGCGCTCGCACGCTGGAGGGCCTCTACTCGCCTTGCTGGCTCACTCATCCCGCTGGGGAAGAGTGCCCCTGGCTCGCCGCCCAGACGACAGCCGGGCAGATAATGACTAGCTCCACGACGGCGACCTTCCTCATCGCCGCTACGCTGGGTACGTTACCGCACTAGCGCCTCGCCGTCTCTCTCCCTGAGTTGCCTCGAAAACTAGAGGGGGTGTGGGGGCAATGTCCCCACGCCTTTCAACCTTTGTTTTCATCCAAACCAGCGGGCGAAGCCCGTCCTGCTTTTGACTTTCCGCTTTTACTTACGTCCCAACGCTTTGCGTGTTTCGGGACTTCAGTCCTGAAACCAAGCCCCTGGCGCTCTTCGTCTTGGCCCTTTGCAGGGGTAGATCTCAGACCCGCCCAGGCTTTTGCTGCCACCGATAAAGGGCGCTGTTAAGCCAATCCCAGGTCTTCGCAGACCCTGCTGCAACCTTCCTGCAACACTTCCTTAACCCCCATCCCAAACCCCCTCCCACCCGGGGCTTCTAGCAACGCAAGAAGCGTGCCAGAAGGCCCTTATCCTGGGCAATTTTGGAATAGATTTACAAAGATTTTACGTGGGCCTGGCTTGTCCGGCCTTCACCTTGGCTCAGCCAGAGGGCAAAACTGGGTCAAGGGCTCGCCCCTTCTGAAGATACTCAGGCCCCGCAGGCGATCACCAGGCCGACTCTTCCCCCTCACTTTCCTGGTCCTGCTATACTCTCCCCGATGAATCTGCCACAGATTGCCAAAGTGTCTCGTTGGAGGCTCCAGATGACCGCGCTTATTCTGATTGCGGCCTTGTGCGCCGCGCTTGCCCTTACTACACAAGCTGCCCCCGTCCAGCCGAAAGGCGAAGTCGTGCTGAAGCCTTTCGACCTGCAAGGTGTGACCCTTGGTGGCACCCTCCGCCGGCAGGTGGAAGAGGTATCGGAATACTACCTGCGCCTGGTGAATGATGACCTGCTGATGCCCTATCGCCTGCGAGCCGGCCTGCCCGCACCTGGCGCCGGTATGGGCGGCGTCTACGTCGGTCACAATCCCTTCCCGCAATATCTCTCCGGCCTGGCGCGCCTCTACGCCGTCACTGGCGATGAGCGTTGCCGGACCAAGGCTCTGATTTTGCTGGAAGGCTGGGCCGAGTGCCTCGAGCCGGATGGGTTCTTCTTCTCCGACCGCAATCCAGGCCTGTTGCATTATTACTATGACAAACACGTCGCTGCCCTGGTGGATATCTACCTCTACTGCCATGAACCTAAGGCTTTGGAATACCTTTCCCGCATCACCGACTGCGCCGAGAAGGAACTCAGCCGCGTGAAGCTCTATGCCAGCCCCACTGGCTTTGACGGAGGCGAATGGTATACCCTCGCCGAGAATCTCTATCGCGCCTACCTGGCCACCGGAGACACCCGCTATCGCGATTTCGCAAAGGTCTGGGAGTATCGCGACTACTGGAACTGCTTCGAATCTGACCCTGGTAAGGTGCTCTTCGAGGTGCTGGCCGAGAAGCACGGCTGGTATCACGCCTACAGTCACGTCAACACCTTCAGCAGTCTGGCTGCGGCTTATCTGACCGAGGGCAATCCAGCCGACCTGGCTCTGCTCGAGAAGGCTTGCGACTATGTGCGCGCCACCCAGTGCTATTCGACCGGCGGCTACGGGCCTAATGAGAACCTGCTCCAACACCCCACCCTGATGCAGTTGCTTGCTGAAACCCATCGTCACTTCGAAACCCAGTGCGGCTCCTGGGCTGGCTTCAAGCTGTCGCGCTACCTGATGGCTTTCACGGGCGAGGCGCGCTTCGGCGACTGGATCGAGCTATTGTTAATCAACGGCATCGGCGCTTCTATCCCGATGAGCGGCGATGGCCGCGTCTTCTATTACTCTGACTATAATCCAGGCGGCGCCGCCAAGCACAACATCGATGCTCCCTGGGCCTGCTGCACTGGCACCCGGCCTCAGGCGGTCGCCGAATACGCCAATCTCATCTACTTCCACACCGAGAACGCCCTCTTCGTGAATCTCTACGCCGAGTCCACCCTCCACTGGGAACGCCCTGGCGGCGCTGTCGAGGTCGCGCAGAAGACAGTATTCCCCGAAATCGAGCAGACGGTGCTGACCCTTGCACTCGATACTCCGGCAGAATTCGCTATCAACTTCCGCCTGCCCGGCTGGCTGGCTGGCCCTGTGCAGCTAACTGTGAACGGTGAGCAGTGTTCGCCTGAATTCACGGAGGATGGCTGGGCCAGGGTCGAACGCACCTGGCAGAGCGGTGATGTCCTTAGTCTCAAGCTGCCGATGAAGCTTTGGGTTAGCTACTACGATACGCCCAACACTTATCCAGCCGCCCTGATGTATGGTCCGGTGGCTCTGGCTGTACGCGGGCAGGAGGGCAATCCCGCCTCGCTTATTCCGCTGGACAACCTGGAGGGCGCGCTTGAACCCTCGCCAGGTGAGCCACTTACCTGGCGCGTTATCGCCAATCCTTCCGTGCTGGTGCGGCCTTTTTACGCCTTCAAGGAGGGAGAACGCTATTTCCTCTATCTCGATCCGGCCGTCATCGCTGCCTGGGCAAGCTATCGTTCTGCGCGATTCACGGGCGAGTGGAAGGACTATGGCGACTGGATGGCCTGCTTTGTGCCTGGTTCTTATGCAGAATATGACTTTAAGGGAACTGGGTTGCGGCTCCATTACACGCTGTTCGATGATTGCGGCCAGGTTGAAGTGAGCGTCGACGGACAGGTTGTTGCAACCTTCGATGAATATGGCCCGGTGCGGGGGGAGAAGGCTTACTTCGACCTGACCGGCCTTTCCGATGAGGCTCACACGCTGCGCCTGACCGTGACGGGGAAGAAGGCAGACGCTTCCAAGGGCAACTATGCGAATATCGGCGCCTTCGAGCGCCTCGACCCGCCGAGCTAGAAAGGACAGGCGCCGCAGGCCTGGAACGGGGGTGCGGGGGGTAATACCCCCTGCGCCTTCCCGCCTTGGCCTTATGTAGGGGCGGGTCTGAGACCCGCCCAGCTTTATTGTTATTTGAGCCCTTCCCCGACCTCGATGCCTTCGAGGTCCAGTTCCGACACGTCACTGAAGGCGAGGGCCGGCCGCTCTTCAGGCCCAGCCGCGCTGAACCTGGCCTCTTTTAGCGACAGCCCTTCTACGTGCCGCGCCCAGAGGCCGTAAGCCGGCACCGTGCCACCCAGTTTAAAGTATTCCGGCCAGCGCACCGGGCCCGGATCGTCCTCGATGAACTCCGCGAGCCGCCCTCGCGCGTCCTCTTCAGTGCCGCCGCCAGGCCCAATATAGCTTAGCCCCTCGATATTGGCCTGCCTTATTGGATGCCCTGGCGTGCCTGTCATCATCAGGGCCGAGTCTTTGTCCAGTCCAGAATTGTCGATGCTCATCTGTTTGAAGCTGAGGTTGCGAAGCTCCCCATACGCGACCGCTTCCTCCGGCGTCTCGACCCCCGCGCGGCCCTTCGAAAGCGTCAGAAACACCGGCCGCGGGACGTTCACCATCGAGAGGTCGCTGAAGTGGAGGTCCTCAATCGTCCCGCCCTCATAGGCCTGGATCTTCAGCCCTGAATCCTCGATATCGCGGAACTTGCAATCTCTGACGTCCAGCCGCCTGATGTCGCCATATGAGAGCAACCCGATGCGCATCCCGGCCCATTTGCTGTGGAAATCACAGCCGCTCACAGTGATATCCTGGCAGGGGTATTCGCGCTTCGAGGCCTGCAGGCAGATGGCATCATCGCTGGTGTCGAAGACGCAGTGGCGCACCTCGACACGCTCGCAGCCGTCGAAGTCGAGCCCATCGCCATTCCAGTTGGCCCGGCTGCTAATAGTGACGTTTTCCACCAGAACATCGCGGCAATACAGCCAGGCGGACGTCCACGCTGCCGGATCGCGCAAGGTCAGGTCGCGCAGAGTGACGCCCTCGCAGTTCGATAAGCCGCAGCAACATTGGCCTGGGGTCGCCGGGGAAGTGGTCTCGGTCGCCCCGCCCGTCAATCACGCCGTGGCCTTCGAGGGAAAGGTTCTGGGCGTCGCGCGCGAACAGCAGGCACCTGTCCATATGCGACTCGCCGAGGTACATAATATGGTGGGTGTCGGTGGTGTAGTCGGCGTGGTTCTGGCTGCCAAGCAGAGCGGCGTTCTCCTCGACCAGCAGCCGCACACCAGACTTCAGGTAGAGGGTTCCCGTGACGAAACTGCCCTCTGCGAGGCGAACTGTCCCGCCGCCGGCCGCCGCGCACGCATCGATTGCCGCCTGCAGCGCGCGCGTCTCGACCCTTGTGCCATCTCCCACCGCGCCGTAGCGCTTCACGTCAAAAACCATCAGAGCCTCTCCCATGCCTGAAAGACGCAGGGGGAGCTTCCCCCTGCACCCCCACTAGCGGCTTCGCCGGACAGCGACCGAAACTGCGCCGCATCCTCTTTCGCCCCGTGTTTCGGGAGCTTGCTCCCGAAACCTGAGTCGCTAGCCTTTGATGTACCCGTAGTACCGCCCCATCCAGTACGGCAGCAGCCAGGCGGCGGCGTCCTCTTCGCTCCGTCCAGCCTTTCTTCTGAGACTGTACTGACTGAGTATACGAGATGAACGGTGGTAGAATGAAGAGGGACAGATCAACCCAATTCCTCAACGAGACGAGCGCCGGGAGGCGAGGCATGAAGACAGTCTATCTGGTTTCGTGTGTGAGCAAAAAGAGATCAGGAACCTGCTGCCGCAAAAGACCTCTATATGTCAGACTGGTTCCTGAAAGCTCGCTCCTACGTCGAGAAGAGGGACGGAGCGTGGTTCATCCTGTCCGCCAAATATGGACTGCTGGACCCAGACCAAAAAATCGAGCCGTACGAAGTGACACTCAACACAAGGTCGGTCTCTGCTAGAAGGGACTGGGCCCAGAACGTACTCAAAGCCCTCGAGACGCAGATCGAGCCAACAGATCGCGTGGTCATCCTGGCGGGCGCCAGGTACCGGGAGTTCCTGACCGAGCGCCTGGAAGACGCTGTGTGCCGAGGTTGTGATTCCAATGGAGGGGCTGCGCATTGGGGAACAACTGGCATGGCTAAATTCGCAGGGGGCGTATGATGAGTAGGGCAGAGCACCTCCAAGAGTTTTACGCGCTCATCGATGAATTGAGTGACCGGGTAGGCGGGGCGCGCTTGCTGGGAGAGTGCAGCGCGAGGTCGGGATGGCCCAACCGCGGCGTGTATTTCTTCTTTGAGGAGGGAGAGACTCGCAGCGGGCCTGATGCCAGGCCAAGGGTCGTTCGCATTGGCACCCACGCGGTGACAGGCCGGTTCGAAGACCACGCTCTGGCACCGGCTTTCCCAGCACAAGGGCGTCGAGAAGAGCGGTGGAGGCAATCATCGCGGCTCTGTGTTCCGCTTGTGGGTGGGTGCCGCGCTCATCGAGAAGGATCCTGCGCTCTGTTGCTCCACCTGGGGTTGTGGCTCATCGGCTCCGAGAGAGGTGCGGGAGGCCGAACACGATTTGGAATGCCTGGTAAGCCAGCACATCGGCAGGATGCGCGTGCTAGGGGTGGCGGTCGATGACGCTGCTTCGACTGCAAGCCTGCGTGGCCTCATCGAGCGCAACGCCATCGGCCTTTTGAGCAACTACAATACCCCTGACAGAATTGATGCTCCCTCAGCGCAGTGGCTTGGCCGGTCATGCCCGAGCGAGCGGATCAAGCAGTCGGGACTGTGGAACTCGAACCACGTAGACGAGGGTTACAACCCAGCCTTCCTCGAGGTGTTGGCCACCCTAATCAGGTCGACATAAGACGGGAGCGGCTAGCTGCCCCCTCATCCTGAGCTGCGCCGCATCCTCTTTCGCCCCGTGTTTCGGGAGCTTGCTCCCGAAACCTGAGTCGCTAGCCTTTGATGTACCCGTAGTACCGCCCCATCCAGTACGGCAGCAGCCAGGCGGCGGCGTCCTCTTCGCTCCGGCCGCCATCTCCACCGTCGGGCATCCAGGGATTGCCGTTCCAGCGCCAAACGCGACGTTCGTTCATCGCCAACACGCGAGTGAGCTGGCGCCTCGGCGTGCCCGGCGCGGTGCGAAATTCCACATCGTCTCGGTGGCTGTTGCGCATATCCCACTGAACCAGCTCCCAGGGCCACTCTTCAAGCGTCTGAACGCTCTCCTCCACGTCGCACGGCGCCCCGGACAGCGCCCCGTAGAAGAAGTTATAGAAGGGCGACCGCTCCGGCCTGATGCCCTGCCAGGTCTGCTGGAGTGTTGCAAGCAGCACCGAGCGGCGGATTGGGTCTTCTTCCAGCGACAGCAGCGGGAAGTAAACGCAATACGCCAGCTCATCGTCCGAATGGTTGATGCCGTACCAGGGATACTGCCGCCGGTAGGTCAGCGAGTTCAACAGGTAGTGATGCTCGCGGATGAGTTCGTCATAGGCCACCTGGTATTTGGCTGACGGGACTATATGGGAGGCGACCTTGAGATAGCATAATAACTCGGTGGAGTTGAGCCCGCGCTCCTCGTTCCAGAAGGGATCGTCGTTGAGGAACTGCGGCCCGAAGACGCCCCAACGCGTCTTGCGCCCTGTGTGCCCGACCAGGGTGTAATCATGCTGTAGCAGGTTGTCGGTCACCGCTGCAACCACCTGGCGAAGCTGTGCCTTCTCGGCTTCATCGGCCACCAGTTCGTGGTAGAGATACCAGGCCAGATAATGCCCGTCCAGCTCATCGGAGGAGCAATCACCTTTGCAGATAACTCCAGGGTGCGTTGGCGACTCGTACCAGATCAGATCGTCTTCCTCTGGGATGCGCACTGTCTCGGTCGGGTCGAAGCCGTCTACCTCCTCGCCGCGGTTGATGATCGCCCGCGCAGGGCAGCCCGGATAGCCCGATAGCCGCGTCAAATCGAGCAGCGCCTCATGGCTTTTCTTCGCCAGGGCTCGCGCCTCCTCACTGCCCGTGACCGCATACCGGAAAGCTTCAGCCGCCACGTAGAGAGCCGTCCACAGCCCGTCATTGTCACTGGCTTCGTGGATGAACCCGCCTTCAGGGTCGACCGGGTGTCTTCAGATGGCAGCCCGTTACCCAGCCGCGCCGGTTGTGCCGCGCCGCATTGCTCTCCTCATAATGGGCAGCTTTCTCCTCGAGCGTAATCTCGGCCTCCCAGATACGCCCCACCCCGCCGTCGGTCGCCAGCAACACGGAGCCATCGTCCTGGGGAAGCAGCCCTGTCACTTTGTTGCCCGGTAGCCAGCGCTTGCCCCAGAAATAGGTAAATTTGCCCGCCCTGAGTCGCCAGGCGCCCTCGCTCGTGCCTGCCCAAAGGTCGCCGTTTTGCGCGAAAGCGAGGCACAGCACGTCCTCATAAGGCATCCCGTCGAACCTGTCGAAGGTATGCCACCAGTCTTCGCCATCACTTGCCACGATGCCCTGGCTGGTCGCAAGCCACACCTGCCCGCGTCCATCGGCCAGTACCTGGCGGAACTCGGCGTCCATCCGGATTGTCGGCTGATTCAGTTTGTAGGTGGATGGCGCCTTCAGCGGCTGCCAGCCTTCCACCGGCCTCCAGCGGAAGGCCCCAGCGCTGGTGATAACCCACCAGCCGACTTGCGTCCGGGCAGCGCTCCTTACCTCGGCTCCAGCCGGCAACCCAGGAGGCAGCAAGGGTATCTCCGGCGCAGGGAAGGGCTCCTGACACTCGCAGCGCTCCGCCCTCAACTGCGGAAAAGTCCTCTTTTGCATAAGTCGCTCCTTGATATTTGGAAACGTCACAGGGGGAAGCTCCCCCTGCACCCCCACTAGCGGCTTCGCCGGACAACTTCGCGACCTCGCCGCTGACCGCGTGTTTCGGGAACTTGTTCCCGAAACCCCCTTTCGCTTAGCCTTTCATCACTTCGTCCCAAAAGGCCAGATAATTCGCCAGCGGCACGTTGGGCTCCATCTCGGTGGAGCTTCCAATCAGCAGTCGCCCCTCCGAGCCTGTCTCCCTGATCATCCGGCGCGTCTCGGCGCGCACTTCCTCGGGCGTGCCGTTCGGCATCAGATGGGTGACGTCCATCCCGCCGACCAGAATCGTCTCCGGCTGCTGCCTGCGCAGCTCGTAGACGTCCATCCCAGCGGCCTTCTCGAGCGGGTTGATGCCATCCACGCCCGCTGCGATCAGGTCAGCGATGATATCCATAATATAGCCATCCGAATGGAAGATGACCTGCAACCCGCGTTCGTGACACTGGGCACATATCCGCTCCACATCCTCGAAGAAGCCCATCTCCCCGAACATCTCGCGGCTGAACATCAGCCTCTGCTTGTAGGCGATGTCCGAGTAGATCATCGCCAGACCCGCCGTTTCTTTGTGCGCGGTGAGTGCGATATGGTCGGAATTGGCTTGCTCCAGCGCCCGCAGCCATCTCAGCACCAACTCGCGGTCGTCCGCCCACAGGTAGGAGAAGACCTCCAGCCCACAGCCTCCGAACAGCGCGTGGTTTATGGCCGTCGAGGGCGTGCAGAAGATGAACTGCGTGCCGTCCAGCTTCTCGAGCAGCTCCAACTGGCCTGGGATGGCTGCCTGACACTGCTCGGGAGTTGGGCGTTCGTTTGCTTCCATCTGCTTGCAGGAGGCGGTTATCCACTGCTTCCAGCGCTCGATATCCGGTCGCGCGTGTTTACGCTGCCAGACGGTCCAGCGATAGGCCACATACTCGTTGCCCCAGCCATCGGTCCAGGTCTTGCCCTCTTCATTGGGCACCGAGAGATGCCTCGTCCCGTCAAGTGCCCGCCCAATCGCGCGCGCCGAGACGCTAAGGTCATCTGTACCGTCCAGAGGCGCCCCTGCAAAGTGGGCAATTATCGCATCGTTCACAAGAATATCGAAGATTGGCGTCCGTTCGGGCCTCTCGCCCCTGCACGCCTCGGCCATCAGTCGGGCTGAATCCTGCATCCGGTGCTCCTGTTACTTGAATTGGAACCCATACAGCTTGGTCGCGCGCGCCTCGATATGCAGTCTGAGGGGCCTGCCAGCGAGAGCTGACAGGTCGCTTGCTCCCTTCCACGAGACCACTTTCCGGATGTAGTTGCCGCCGATCTCATCAGAGTCGGCAAGCGCAAAGCCGGGCAAGGCGTTGCCAGCGGCATCCTGGAGTTCTACCCGCAAGGTGCCTGCCGCCTGGGTGTCGACGTTCAACTCAAGCCGGTTGCCGGAAAAGCTCATCGGTGGGCTGGTGAACTCTCCCCCGGTGTAGTCGAAATCCAGCGAGACGAAACCATCCAGTCGCTGCCTCGCGCACCAGAGCCTGCCTGCGAAATAACGCTCTAACTCGGCCCTCGAAAGGTCGTTCAGACTGCCGTGGTGAGTACCCGCCTGGATCACATAGTACTGATAAATCCAGTCACCGAATCTCGCCATCCCCAGTAGCATAAAGTTGTAGTCGCGTGTGCACTCGGTCGAAAGACCAGGCGCGAGGTAGGGTTTGCGCTCAGGACGCATCCAGAAGACGCCATCTCGGCTGCATGCAAACTGGGTCACCAGTGGCCCATCATTCCCGTCCAGTCCCACGGGCGGCGGGGTATGCCGATACAGCGGAGGGAAGCCGAGATACACGTCCTCTGCCCACGGATACTTGTGCGGGCAAAGCTGGTAGAAGTCGCTGTCCGGCGGATCCTGCGCATCTGGCCCCCAAACGAAATCCGGTGGCTGGGTCCAGGTGCTGTAGATATCGTCCAGCTCGACCCGAGAGGTGCCCCGGCTCTGACTGGTTGGCGTCACGAAAACGTCTTTGCTGCCTGTCAGAATCTCGGCTGCGCGCGGCGCTGCTTCGATGACGCGCGTAAGTCCGCCCCGGCGCTCATAGGCCACATACTTGCCAAGCCGGTCATCCCACCAGGCGGGGATTGGCGTTTCGACATTATCATTGGTCAGCATATTGGGCTTGCGCGTGAAGCTCTTGCCATCAGGAGAAACCCAGAGCGCCAGGCCCTGCTCTGCCGGTCCCTGCGGATTGTCCAGCATCATTGGGGTGTTCTCGCTCGTAATCAGCTTCCAGCGTTCCTCGGGCGGGCAAGCGGGATTTGTGTCGTAGAAGGGAGTTGCTTCCACCCGGCCTGTCAGCACGACATTATTGGCTGTCGAGCCCTTACGCTCGAACAACCCAAGCTCGGGTCGAGTGAATTGCAACCCGTCGGTTGATTCATAAAGGCGCAGTGTAACGTCCCTGACAGGGGGCAACTCGCCTCTGGATCGCTCAGGCCAGCGCTGAATGCGCCCCGCCATAAAATCAGAGATTACCGGGCCATAATCCTCCAGCCGGCAAGCGTAGATCCGCACTGGTCCATCGGCTTCAGTCTGGACGAGGGTCGAATAGGCGAAATACTCTTCCTCATACCCTTTGCCAGGCAACACGGGGAAGGTCTCGCGGGGGGGATTTACCCCAAGCTGGCAGCCGGTGCCGTCTTCGATGAACCGGTGGTCGATGAAGAGCTGCTTCCTGTCACCGACATCCCATATAGCAGGAGGAGGAGCAATCTCATATTCGACCTGTGCCAGCGCAAAACCTGCGACCGCAATCAGCAAGAGAGCAAGCTGGGTTGGCACCAGCACTGCCACCAGTCCTGCAATCAGCAGTTGAACCACCAGGCGCCCTCTCATTGGCGAGTGCCTCCTCGGTTTCCAGAGCTGCCCGAGTGTTCGTCATATGAGCGCGCGCCCCTGCGAAGTCCGACCTTTTCGGCCTTGCTACCCCGCCTGGAAGAGGCCCAGATGCCAAAAGGCGCGGACAGTTAACACGGCGCCGACAGCAGTTATCAGGATTGCGCTCACGACCGGTGCCCACGAGACCGCTCTGCTGTTCGCCTCAAGGCGTTTGCTGGCAAAGTTGGCGGCTTTCACCATAACGATGCCAATTGCAACTAATACGGCTGCCATCCCCAGGCTGAAGATAAGCACCAGGCTGAGCCCCTTCATGAATTCACCATACGCCACCGCTGCAAGCAGCACCGTCAGGGCCGCAGGGCAGGGCACGATACCACCGGAGATACCCAGTGCTACCAGTTGGCCAAGTGAAGGACGTTCGCCGGGCTTTACCTCGGGCGCGCGGGGATGAGAGTGGCTCTCTCCACCCCAATGACTGTGGCCAGCCTCTGTTTCGTGAGAGTGATGATGGTCGTGGTCATGCGTCAGACCCTGGGCGTGCAGCTCTTCATGCGAGAGCTGCTCGTGTTCGTGGTGGTGATCATCGCCTGCCTTTGCTTGCCGCAGCCGCACGGTCAACATCCAGCCCCCGACGAGGATGACCAGCAGTCCAGAAACCACCTCTAGCACCTGGCCGACCGTTTCGGGAACAAAGTAGGCCGCGGCCACAGTCGAGAGCACTCCCAGCAGTATCACGCTGCCGGAGTGAGTAAGAGTGACCACGATCCCAAGCAATATTGCATCACTAATGCGGCCTTTGGAGCCTATCAGATAAGCGCCAACGACCGTCTTGCCATGCCCAGGCTCCAGTGCATGGGCCGCGCCTAGCCCGAACGAGCCCAGGGCAAGCCAAATAAACTCCATTTCAGGTCCTCCAATCAGGTGATGAAACGTTCCAGTGCCTCGCGCAGCTCCAGAAGATGCGCTTCTACATCGCCGTCAGCTACTGAATCCAGCACGCAATGCTCCAGATGGTCCGACAGTAGTAGCTTGGCCGCTTTGTCCAAGGCTGACCGGATGGCTGAAAGCTGGATGAGTACTTCAGGGCATGACCTGCCCTCCTGTACCATCCGTTTCACTGCACCTACATGACCCTCGACACGGGCTAGTCTTGCGACAATCTGCTTTGTCTTGGTATGCGGATGAGTATGCTCTGCCATAACAGCCTCCTATCCCCCCAGGGGGGATATATTGACCATACAGCAAGTGGACAAGGGTAGTCAAGGTAGTAAGCGACTGCGGGTGATCCGGCGAAGCCGCTAGTGGGGGATTACCGGCGGCAACTTGCTCCGCCTCGTGAGCTTGCCTTACTGTGCCCTTACCTGCAGCACCCAGTCGCCCTCGCCTGGTGTAATGAAGTCGCGCGCGCCGCCGGCGTGATCGAAGCGTTCCTTATCTGCCCAGCTTGCTGTGCGAGGGTTCCACCAGCGGGCCTCGTAGCGGCCGGGTTCAAGGCTTAGCCCCTTGTCGCCGCCCTTCGGGAAGTAAGCCACGTACTCGACGCCCGGCTGGGCCATACAGTAGCCATCGCCAGTCGTCACGAGGCTGCGGTTCGGTGCCGCGTGGACGAAATCCCACTTCGAGGCGCGCAGCCACTTCTGCATCAACTCTACCTGCTCGACAGGCCTGGCCTCAGGGGTTGGATCCTCGATATGGTAGTTGCCGCCCGACATCAGGATGGTCCAGACCATCTGCCGCAGCACGTCCGGGTCGCCCAGCCCGTTGGCGAACTCGTCGACATTCATCGCCTTGCCGCGCTGCCAGTGGGGCTCCAGGTAGCGGTTGAGCTGGTCGGGATTCACTTCTTGACTTCGCCCACAGTGCCAGTTGATGATGTCCAGCTCCGGCACGTCATAGCACGCTTCGAGGTCGCTCTGTAGACTGCTGTAAGAGACCAGCCTCGGCCGGTCGGGGTAGTGCTCGGTCAGGTAGCTCTTGATAAACCGCGCCCAGTGGATGGCCCAGTCCGGGTGAGCCCAGGTGAGATGCTCGTTCTCAATCTCATACAAGATGCACTGATACTGACAGGTCTCGTCCAGGAACTTGCTGACCCATCGCTGCTGGTACCTTGCCAGCCTGGGACGGTTCTCCCACTGGTAGAAGTCTGGCGTACCCGAACTGCTTGCCGGCGGTGTCTCGATTCGGTTGATATTGTTGTCGCTGGCCCAGGGGTTGCCCTGCCAGCGGTTGGGGGCTGGCGGGTTCATACCGCAGCGGTCGAAGAGATGCGGTTCTGCATAGGCCCCGAGCTCATCTGCCAGCGCGAGCGCCCCGCGCATCCGCTTCCAGTATTCGGGATTCCACCGGTTGAGGTCGAGTTTGTTGCCGCCCATTGGCGCGCCGGGGACGCTGCTGCGCTCCCACGGCCAGATGGCGCTCTCGCCCGCCCACGGCAGGAAATGCCAGATGCGCCAATACAGCACGTCGTGTTTGGCCTGCTCGCGCGCATCTGCCTGCCAGTCAAAATCGTGCGAGGTTGGCACCAGCCCACCGCAACTGGCGAATAGCACTGGCTTGCCCGTCTGCGTCTCAAGGAAGTAATGCGGGTTCTCAGGATGCAGCACCAGATAGCCGCAGGCCTGTCCGGTCAGTACGCCAAGTAGAATCCCAACTAGCCAAAAGCTTCTCATCGCCCTCACTCCATCCGCTGCTCCACTCGGCTGGCGTGTTTCGGGAGTCTCTGCTCCCGAAACCCAGCCGACACGCAGCGCCCGGTCTTCACTCCTCAATATTGTCCTTAACAACGCACCCAGTCGCCTCACCGAGCACCAGCGCCGCTTCTGTGTTGTTCAGGAGGAAATTGTCCTTGATCAGCCAGCCGTGGCACCCGCGCGCCAGCACCAGGCTGGACTTGTGTTTGTAGTCTTTTGCGTTCCAGCTAAAGACCTGGTTGCTGGAGAAGAGCGTCTGTTTCGCATCGAAAGCCTCGACGGCTGGCCACTTGCCTGACTCGCCCATCGAGTTGGTGTGGAAGGTGTTGCCGAGGAAGATATTGAGCCAGTTGTCCCAGCCCCCCTCGGGGTCGCCGATGATGACGCCTTGCTCATAGCTCATCTCGAACCGGTTGTTCTCGACGCGATTGTAGTTGGAGCCTGGCCCCAGCCTGAAGGCCACCCGGTTGCTCCAGTGGTAGTTCATCGAATAGGTGCCGGCCGAGGAATATTCGAGTCGCGCCCCGGTCTGCGGCGCGTTTTCGCCCTCTCGACTGTGCGCTCCGAACTGGTTGCCGACGATGTAGAAGTCATTGTTGCGACTGCTGTAGAGCTGGTCCTGCCCGTTGTCTATGAAGTGGCAGTTGCTGACTGTGTTGGACGACTGAGAACCCTTATCAGCGGTTCCCTCGAACCTTAGGCCGCTCTCCGCGAAACTTGTTAGCCTGCAGAAGTCCACCACATTCGAGCCACAGGCGCCTTCGAAGACAATTCCCGCCCCTTCAGTGGCCGTTGGATCGCCGTGGATCATCATATTCCGCACGGCCGAGAAGCTGCAGTCCACGAACCTGATGGCATCGCCCGGGCCTTGACGCCGCAGCACCGTGCCCCAGCCGAGGCCTGAGACAGTGATGGAATGGGCCCCTCGAAACAGCAGCGTCCCCTCAAGCAAATAGGTGCCGGGGTGGATTATAATCGTCCCGCCATCTTTCGGCATCGCCGCCGCCGCCGCCACCAGCTCCTCGGCGGTATTTACCTCGAAATATCGCACTGGCGCCTGCGCAAGAGCCAGATTCATTACAGCCATCAGCCCTGCCAGTGCCACTAGCCAAACAAGCCTCATAGCTTCTACTCCTTGATTGTAACAGTCAGTTCTGCTCCGGGCGCCAGGTCGAACCCCAACACCAGGTGGTACTCTCCGGCGGTGTTCCAGGCCAGGGTTGTCTCCTTCGCGTTTGTCTCCAGCCTGGCCGGGTCGGGATGGCGGGTGAATTCTTCGGGCAGGCCCCACAAGGCGATTGCATAATCCATCTGACTCGCTTCAGTATCCATCCTCAGCTTCAAGGTCAGCCCGGCCTCGGTCTGCTGCCAGCGTGTACGCTCGACGCGCACCTGGGGCGTTGGGTGGAACTTGATTAGGCTGCCCTCGGGCGTGAGTTCGCTTTCCTGGCGTGTATAGTCGAACCACCAGATAGGAGTTGGACACTCTCGCTCGAACCTCAGTTGCCGTTTCTGGTCCTCTATCAGCAGGTATTCGGTCGACCGGGGATCTTTGTAGACATAAGTAAGCAGGTCCCGGAAGGCCTCAAGCGTCTGCGCGCGCGTCTCCCACGGGATGCGCTCACTCGTGACCAGCACCCGGTCGCCCGCGTAACCTGCAAGCCACCAGTGGTCATAGTCGAGATGGTCAGTCCGACTGACAAATACTGTCCTCGGAGTCGCCTCATAATGGTTGCGATAGTAATCAGCCACATCCAGTGAACGCGCATAGACCAGCTTGAACTCCGATGGATAAGTGAAGGCCATCCGCCCGATATAGCGTTCGAGGTAACTCACCATCCCCGGCAGGTCCCAGGCCTCGCCCATGAAGTGGCTTGGGGGATAGTCTATCGGCTCGCCCTGCGCCCCGCCGAACAGGGGCATCAGACACCGCCGGATGACCGCTCATCCTGGCCAGATTCTCGCCTTCTCGAAGCGCCTGCCTGAGGCACTTGTCAGTCTCCTCGAAGTTGCCCTCGGCCACCTGGTAATGCCAGGGCGGCGGCCCAAGGAAATGCCAGCCCCCGCAGAAGTCCCATTGGTGCGCGATCAGCTCTCCGCTGGTCGCCTGGTTCGGCTTGCGCTCGTCCAGTGGCGAGGCGAAGTAAGGGAACTCCGGCATCCCCAGCCACGGCCCACCGTTTGACTCCCACATCCCGCCCTGGTCGTTAACTCCAAGCTGTATCAGCGCCTTGGCATAACCCGGCTCAAGCGGATGAAACTGCGGCACCTGCACTGCGCGCGCATCGCCCGGGTCAGGCAGCACTCCTCGCGCCCGGTCGAGGTCCGCGCCCCACTGGGCCAGGCGCTCTTCCGTGGAAAGGTCCGGCGTGTCCTGGAGCAGCGGCACGACACCATCGCCGAAGCGCCGTTGATAATCTGATATCAATACGCACTCCGGGTCATCTGCCGAAAAGCGATTTGCTTCGAGTCGGTATTCGATTGCGATACCTGTCGCGTGGTAGTTGGGCCGCCAGTCCCCGCCCGTCGTGTAGCGCACCACTACGTATTCGTCTGTGACCACTGCGAAATAACGATAAAGCTTCTCCCCGCCCACGGTCCACCGAGCCAGGTAGTTGCCAGGCTCTTTCGGGGTATAGGTGATACTCGCTCTGCCACCTTCGAACTCCAGCGGCACGCCCGGTGAGGGAGACGCCTCCAGCCAGTCGAGGTTGCCGTCATCTTTGAAGCCTTCGGCGCGACCGCTGGATTGTTCGAGATACCTGGGAAAGACCACCAACTCGCCAGGCGCCATTCCTTCGGGCAGATAGAAGCGGAAGTCGATACTTTCTCCCAGCTTGATGAGCCTCGGTCCAGTGAGCCATTGCGATTTGAGCCAGTTGCCCCGCCGGTGGCTCAACCTGCGCTAGCCCTGCGACCTGTGAGCCAGCTTGCCATCATCATCACCAATCCTGTCCAAAGGAGGTATGGCTTTCTCATAATGCCTCCTGCAACCTGCCTCTCGGCCCTTCCTTTGCTTTACCCGCAGGGCTCCAGGCTCCTAGGCCGAATTCTCCCTCCACCGAAGGAGGCCTGCCGGATGCTTCAGCGATTAAGTCTGGGTGTTCTATTACTGGTGTTGCTTGCCCGGGCTAGCCTGTGCCGTGCCAGGCCAGCCCCAGGTCGCTACTTATCTCTTCTACTGGTACAACTCCGACCGGGGTATCGGCTTCCAGAATGCCCAGGGCAAGCACTTGCTGACCCATCATCCCTGGAATCCTGTCGGTTATTCCTGGGACAATCCCGACTGGTATTATCGCGAACTAAAAGATATGGCAAGCGCAGGTATTGATATTGTCTTGCCAGTCTACTGGGGCTACCCCGGTGGAGAAGAGACCTGGTCCTTCGTTGGCCTTGCGCCTCTCGTCGAGGCTGAGCGCCGCCTGCTGGCCGAGGGTGTGAAAGCGCCGAAAATCGGGCTCTTCGAGAGCGGCGCCGGTCTGGTTCATAACCAGAGCAACTATCAGGCCGACTTTACCACCGAAGAGGGCAGAGAGTGGCTCTATCAGACTGTCAAGCTGTTTTTTGAGCGCATACCGCGCGACTTGTGGGCCACTGTAGAAGGCCGCCCGCTGGTCGTGAACTACACCAACGAGCACCGCATCTCTCACGATGACACCTGGCCTGGCTACCTGCGCGCCCGCTTCGAGCAGGAGTTTGGCGTCCAGCCTTATCTGGTGAAAGACGCAAGCTGGTCAGGGCCTGCCGACAGTGCTTATTGTTGGGGCTCGGCGCTGTATGGCCCCTCCGATTTTGGCGTTGCAACGCTCGGGCCAGGGTTCGATTCCTCCGCGGTAAATGGCCCGGACGCTCCCAAACGCGACAGGGAGGAGGGCGCTTTCTATCGTCGCTCCTGGGAGTGGCTTCTTGCGCGTCCCTTCGAGTCGCGCTCGAAACTGGTGCTGCTCGAGACCTGGAACGAACTTTTCGAGGGCACCGATCTTTGCCACAGTCATGAATATGGTCGCGATTATATCCGCCTGACCCGCCGCTACGCCGAGGCCTTCCACCGAGGCGAGGTCTGGCCTTCGGCCTGGCTGCCCCTTGAGGCCAGCCTCTCTCTTGGCGAGACGAACACCAGCGCCGGCCTCACCCAGACTGACGTGCCCGATGGCGTAACCGAGCCTGTCGTTGTGGAGGGCGTTAGCGCTCGCCGCACCCTGGCTACTGATTATGAAGGTCGCTATATGCTGTTTGCGGTGGATGATTTCCTACCCCGAGGGAAGGGAGTTGTAGTGGAAGTCCAGGTGACCTGCCTGGACGATACCCCAGGCGAGTTGCTGCTCGAATACGACTCTCTAGATACCAGCCTGCCCTACACTGGTCGCTTCAAAAGCGCCGGCCTCGTCAAGCGAAAGGGCAAGGGAGGCTGGATGACTGCCACTTTCAAGCTCGTAGAACCTGCCTTCGCCAATCGCCTGCACGGGCAGGATATCCGCCTGGTGGATATCTCCAAAAACCTGACTGTGAAAGCAGTCCAGCTCAAAGTGTTGCGCTGGCGGTAAGTGAGTATAATTAAGTTAGCAGTATGCTCCACTGGAGGCGCCTATGGCTGGTTCCGGTGATGCCCGTTTTGCCCGTTCGCTACTCAAAACACTGCCTGAGTGGGAGGCCGAAGGCCTCGTCAGTCCCGAGCAGGCAACCGCTTTGCGCGAGCGATACCAGGTAGACGAGACGACGCATGCCAGGCTCTCTACTGGCACTCGTCTGGCCTGGTTACTCGGCTCCCTGGGCGCAATCCTGATCGGCACCGGTGTCGTGATGGTGTTTGCGCGCAACTGGTGGGAGATCCCAATGGCCTTGCGCCTTGGCCTGATACTCCTGCTGATTGGGGGCACCTATGCCCTGGGCGACCAGCTTGCCTTGCGTCGCAAGACGAGTCCCGTGATCGGCGCGACACTGCTCTTCCTCGCCACACTCTTCTTTGGCGCTGGCGTTTTTCTGGTTGGCCAGATGTACCATGTACAGGTGGAATGGGCCCACGGCCTGTTGGTATGGGGACTGGCGGTGCTGCCGCTTGCGTATCTCCTGAGGTCAGCGCCCATCCTGGCTGAAGCGGTTCTCGCTCTGTCTCTGTGGGTATTCTTCGTGTCAGTCCAGGTAGCCGAAGGAAGGGGCGATGGACAGAATGCCGTCTTCGGAATTGTATTACTGCTCGGACTTGCGCTCTACGGCCTGGGTCAGGCTCACCAGGCTCGCTGGCCAGAGAAGCGCCTATACCTCCCCCTACTGGTTATGGGCACTCCGCTCATAATGCTCTCCCTTTACTTCCTGACTTTCAATCTCAGAGACGACGAATATTCGACTGCAGCCGGCTCCTGGCCTCTTCCCCTGCTGCCGGTCGTGCTAGGTTTTATCGCACTGGGAACGCTGTTGCTTGACCTCTTCCGTAATTCGGACTCGGTGCCAACTGCCCCTTACACCATCGGCCTGGATGCCTTGCTCATTGCACTAGGCGCGCTTGGATTCAGCCTGGCTTTCGGTTTCGCTCCCCACTCTAGTCTTGGCGCGCAGGGGCTCTACAACCTGCTTTTCCTCGTCGCTTCACTGCTCTTTATCGCCGCGGGTACGGAACGCCGCCAGCTTGGTCTGGTGAATTTCGGCCTGGGCGCTTTTGGTCTGTTAGTCATCACACGCTATTTCGACTGGTTCTGGGGACTGGTGCCGGGCGCGCTTGCCTTCATCGTTGGGGGACTAGTGCTGCTGGGATTGGCTTTTGGCCTCGAGCGGGCTCGCCGACGCCTTTTACACAGGATGCATCTGAAGCATAAGGCTGCCCCCCTTACAGGAAGTGAGCCCCAATGAGAGCGCGCCTCTGGCTCCTTGTCGGCCTCCAGGTGCTGGTGCTGCTGGCGATGGCCGGTTATTACCAGTACATAATCAGCTTTGGCACTGTAGTGCGTCTGCAGGCGGACCCTTATGACCCGCTCAGTCTGTTTCAGGGCCGCTATGTCTACCTGGCCTACAACATTACAGAACTGGACGAAGAAGCGCTGCACGCGCCCAGGCTTACGCCTTCCGACCCACGCGCAGCCAGTTTCTGGGTAACCCTTGAGCGGGCCGATCCTTACTGGAAAGCCATCGCCCTCGACCTGCGGCGCCCTGTGGGTCTTCCCGAGAACCAGGTAGCCTTGAAAGGCAGCGCCATCTGGGGACAGGAGAAAGGTAAAGTAAGGTTGAAATACGGTATCGAGAGCTTTTTCGCACCTGAGGAACTCGCCCCCGAGCTTGAAGCTCGCGGTCGCAAGGACAGTTTCGAGGTGGATGTCGCAATAGGCCCAGGCGGACGCGCCCTCATCAAACAGGTCTTCCTTAAGGGCAAACCCGTGGACCTTATACCCAGATAATTATAAATGTACTTTTTTCTTTCCAGAGGGTAAGCTTCGGCTTGCCCTCTTCTTTTGGAGGAGTATCACTACCGATGGCCAACCAAAACCGATTCTTGCTCTCGCTCCTGCTCGTTGTTTTGCTGCCTTGCTTTGCTTATCCCGCCTCTGGAGACGATGGTGCTTTGTCTGCTTACAAGGGTCGCTATTTCGCTGGCGCTGGCGATACCCAGTATCTGGAACTCCTCGATATGTGCGCGCGCGTATTCTGGCCCGACCCCGAATATCAGAACCTCTCGATGCTCTACTCCCCCACCTGGAACGGCTTTGTAGAGGGCCCAACCTGGGGCGCCTGGTGGATCCAGAATAGCTACGGGCCGACTTATTGCGAATTGCCTTTCCTCACCGAGCCGTATACCACTTTCCTCCAGAACGCGCAGGACCTCTGGTTCGACCAGATGGGCGATGGCCTTCGTAAGGGCGCCTTCGACTGGGTCGCCCCCGACGGGTGCCTTTGCGATGCCGCCGCACCCGGCTGGATTGTCTACAGGCAAGGCGATGGCCGCACTGATATCCACGATTGGGCCGTCGAATTCACCGCCGCCGGTATCGTGATGCAGGCGGAGTTGCTGTTAATCAGCCGGGATGTTGAGGCTATCAACCACTATCTGCCGCTGCTGCGCCGGTCGGCCGACTTCCTCGAGTCGCGCCGAGATTCGACTAATAACCTCTTCCTCGCTGGCCCAGCCGGCAACCTGCTCGCGCCTAGCTATGCCGGCTACCACAAGCCTGATGATACCTATGGGATGGCTTATCTCGCCGGCCTCTCCATCACCACAATCGCCGCTCTCGACCGCCTGATAGAACTGGAGAAGCTCGCCGGCGATCCCGACCATGTCGCCACCTGTGAGCGCAGGCGCAACCTCGCTCGCCAGGGTCTGTCCGAGCTGGAGACGGACGAGGGCTATTTCATAAAGTCGCTCGATCCTGATGGCACGCGCCACGGGGTGTATGGCGCCGAGAAGTATGGCTATTTCGAGGCCGTCTGCAACCATGACGCCATCGCCTTCCGTGTGGTGGATGACGCTCAGTCGCGCCGCATCTACGACAAGATTGCCTCGATCCCCGGCCTGCGTCCGGTCGACCTCATCATCACCAACTACCCCTCGCTGGACGATATGTATATGCCTGCAGAGGGCCTGTGGGGCTTCGGCACCTGGGTAAATGGCGGTCACTGGACGACCTGCGAGGCCCGGATGATGCTTGCCTACTTCCGCCTGGGCCAGTACGCGGACGCTCAGGCCTCGATGGAATACATCCGCACCCTTTACGAGACCTTCCGCACCGACAATCCGCTGGTCGAGTTTGGCGCCAAGCCCTATCAGCCCAGCCTGCCCATCAACTGTGTCTATGACACCTGGGGCGCCCCTGCGGGGATGCTTCGCGGCCTTTTCGAGTATCTCTACTCCGCCGAAGGACTCACTCTGGTGCCGCATATCCCGACCGGAATAACGCAGCTAGAGCAGCGTTTCCCCGTCCGGCTTGGGGACAAGCGCCTGTTTCTCTCCACTCGCGGGCAAGGCGAGATAACCGGCGTCCAGGTCAACGGCGCCCCGTGGAAGGACTTCGATGCTACCTCGGTGCGCCTTCCGGCTGATTCCCTACCCGCAAAAGCCCAGGTGGTAATACTGCTCGGGGGCGCTGAGGCTGGACTTGCCAAGGCAGTCCTGCCAGGCTCCGAACCTGTCCTCGTGCCTGCGCCTGAAGATGACTTCTGGGACCTCACAGGCTACCTGCCTTTCGCCTCCGGCAACCTGCTGCCTCTGCGTCTGGGCGCGGATTCGAGCGGAGCCTGCCGCCTGCAAGGCTTGATGAAGCGCGCGCTTGTCTACGAGCGCGAACTGACGCCCGAGGAAGTCGCCACCCTCGCCGATCCAGCCTCTGAAGTGCCTGCAGACGGTTTGTTGCTTCACTTCGACCTGGGCGATTATGCCGATGGCGCCGTGCCTAACCGGGCCTCAGCGGCTTTCTTCGCCGAAGTGCGCGGCGAGGTTGAACTGGTTGATACCCCCTTCGGCAAGGCCTTGCGTCTTGGTCAGGCAGGTTATCTCGAGGTGCCCTTCGACCCCCGTCTCAACCTGGCTGGCCCCTATACCCTAGAAGCCTGGGTCTGCCCGGAGCAGTTTGCCGAGGGCGGCAGCCGCCTCATCGACAAGGTCACCGCTGGCGTTGATGACGCTTATCTCTTCGACACCTACCCGAGCGCCAGCCTGCGTCTGATAACCGAGCGCGGCCATCTGCACTTCGAGGCAGGCCTGCAACTGAATACCTGGGTTCACCTGGCGGCGACTTACAATCCCGAAGGAGAATTGCGTCTCTATGTTAACGGCCAGCTTGTCGCTTCAAGCCCCGCTGCTCACGTTAACCTGACCACTCCGGTCCCCTGGCCCAAGGTCGGCGCCTTCTACCAACGTCTAGTAGGAGAAGGGCTTTCCGATACCTACGAGGCAGCTCACGCCCGGTTGCTACTGGACTATGTGGAAGCTATGCATCAAAGAGAGAGCCTGCGCGAGGCTGGCATTCTTGCGCCTCTGCCGCCAGAATCGCAGCTTGCCGCCGACAAGAGCTATGTGGATGCCGCCAACCGGCTTGTCCAGGGCCTGGCCCAGCATATGCAGGCGCTCGAAAGCTCCAAAAATCCGAGAGAAGCGCAGCTTGCTGCCTTCTGGCGCGAAGCCCTGGCGGACTAGCTGCTTCTTCGGAAGCCTTTCCGCGAAGCGGCTAGTGGGGGGTGCGGGGGTACTACCCCCGCAGGCCGGAGCAATTCAGCAGTAGTTGGCGAAGGAGGTGCAGGGATAGAACTCTTGATACCATCGTAGAAAAATGCGGTCTTCCAGCCTGATAATCGTCCTTATGCAACTCCGTGAAACGGCGCTGTCAAGCCAATTATTGGGCATCGGATTGTCCCTTGTCACTTCCTCGAAACACTTTGGAAACCCCCATCCCAAACCCCCTCCCACCCGGGGCTTCTAGCAACACAAGAAGCGTGCCAAAAGGCGGCTCAGCGTGCCAGTTGGCGAAAGATTTACAAAAGTTTTACTGCCTGTTTCGCCCAACGGCTAGCCTCTGGTCTCGGTGGGAAGGGATCTGAGAGCTATCCAGTATGTCGCCCGACCCATGGCAGGACTGCCCCCGCCCTGCTCGAACTAATCCTGCGTTCGGCCAACCAATCTTCGGAGGCACTTATGGAGCGCTCACAACTAGTAAAACCTGGTCTTTTCTCGGTCGGTGTAGCTGCTGATAGCAGGCGCGGAGAGTTCGATTTCGGCAATGAATCGCTGGTGCTGCAGGGGATGCGCCCCGATTTCGTCTTCATCGGCGACAGTATCACCCATCTCTGGGAGCTGCAGGCCTACTTTGGCGGCACTGGGAAGGTGCTCATCAACCGCGGAATCGGTGGAGATGTCTCCACTTTCGTACGCAAGCGCTTCGAGGCCGATGTAATCCAGCTTCAGCCGAAGTGCGTCGTGATGAAGATCGGCACGAACGACCTGGGCTGGGCGCTCGAGCAGCTGAGTCCGGCCATCTCGGAGGTCATCTTCGAGAACGATTCGGCGATGCTGGACAGGGCGAAGGCGGCGGGTATTACGATGGCGCTCTGCTCCATCCTGCCTGTCTGGGGTCCGAGCTGGTACCCTTCGGATGAGTTCTCAAAGCTCAAGAACGCCCAAATCGTGGCGCTCAACGCGAGGCTTAAGCAACTCGCCGAGGAGAAAGGTGCAATCTGGGTGGACTATCATAGTCAGATGGTAGGGGAGGACGGCCAACTGCGGCCTGAACTCGCTGATGATGGCGTACATCCGCACCACTTCGGCTACGCCATAATGGCCGATGTGCTGCGCAAGACGTTCTCCGAGCATAGTGTGACCATATAAAAAAACCGGCGAAGCCGCTAAGGGGGGTGCAGGGGGTATGATCCCCTGCGCCTTTCAGTTCTTGGTCTTCCAGCTTTGGATCTCAAACTGGTGCAGGGGTTTTTCCTGCACCCTTGCTTTTCAGCCTTTAGCCCTTACTTTTGGCGTGTTTCGGGAGCTTGCTCCCGAAACTAGAAGTCGCATCCGTTGGCCTTTCAGCCTTCCGTCCTCGCCCGCAGTTCAGCCAGCCAACGGGTGTTGTCGCGCGCGATGAAGGCCGCCTCGCGCCCATCGCGCAGCCTGACCACGAGAAACTTGCGCCCGCCTTTCCAGTTGCCGCGGAAGGTAGTCGTCTCCTCAAGCCGCGCCACGTCTGCGAGCGGCAGTATAATTTCTCCCCCGAAAGGTTTACGGAAGATCAACCGAGCCTCAGTCAGCGCCAGCGTCCCGTCGGTCTTCACCACACCGAATCCCTGCCCAGGCGCGAAGTGGGCAACTTCCGGCCCCAGTATCGGCGGCTCTCCACCCAGGATTAGCTCCTGCCCAAGCTGCTCCGCCTTCTTGCGAAACTGCACAGCAAGCAGCCCGAACACCAGCGCTAGTAGGGCCAGTATTACGATACTTAGGAGTATCCAGGGTGTCGCGTCCATCACAACTCACCAACCTAAAATGGCGTGTTGAGGGAGCTTGCTCCCGCAACCTGCCTTATTAGTCTATCACCCGCGCTTCCCCATCGCCCGGATGCAGTACGAACAGTGTAACTTCCGGCCTGCACAGGAAGCGCGCGGTGGGCATGGACATCCCCAGCCCGCGACTCACATACATCAGTGCCTGCCCCTCCCGATACCAGCCCGAGATCCACTTCGACCTGAAGAGCAGTCCCGGTATCCAGTTGCGCGGGATGGGCGGCACTAGCACCTGCCCGCCATGCGTGTGACCGACGAGCAGCAGGCACGAGCGGTCCACGAACCGCGCCGATGACTTCGGGTCATGCGCCAGCGCGATCAGCGCCGTGCCTTTGGGTACCTTATGCAGCGCCGAATCCTCATCAGGCCTGCCGCTGCTCTCATCATCAATCCCCGCCACCCAAAGGCCAGGCGACACCTCGGCGGCATCATTATCGAGCAGCTGGATTCCGTGCGCCGTCAGCGCTTCCTTCGCGTGGGAAGGTCCAGCCCAGTGGTCATGGTTACCCAGCACGGCGAACGCGCCAAGTCGAGTCTGCACCTGCGCAAGCAGCGCCGCAGAGGGCTCATAATCTCTCTTGTCCTGCCCAGCATAGTCACCTGTCAGCACCAGCAGGTCGGGGCTGGTCGAGTTCGCCATCGCCACCCCGTGCGCGATCAGCGAATCCGACAGGCGCGTATGACGATGCGGGTCGGTTATCTGGCAGACGCGCAGACCGTCCAGTTCCGCCGGTAAGCCCGGCAGAGCTATATCATAGGTGGTTAGCTGAGGGTGGCGCGGCTCCCACCAGAGGGCATCTCCCGCCAGCAGGGCTACCATGACGAGGACTACTGCCACCAGAACGCGACGCTTCTGGCCTCTCATTGCTGCACCTGGGGCTCGCCCTGCCCCGGATGCAGCACGATAAAGTGTAACTTCTGACCGGCACAGGAAGCGCACAGTTGGAGTTACCATCCCAAGTCCCCGATTCACATACAGCAGCGCCTTGCCTTCCTGATACCAGCCCTCCACCCACTTCGAGCCCAGCAGCCCAGGCAGCTTGTTGCGGGGGATGGGCGGAAGTTGCACCTGCCCGCCGTGGGTGTGGCCCGAGATAATCAGACAGGGCACCTTCAAAAATCGCTTCGAGGACTTCGGGTTATGCGCCAGCACGACCAGCGCCTGCCCGGGAGGTATTCCTGCAAGAGTCCTGGCTTCGTCAGGCTTGCCCGCCCATTCATCGTCGATGCCCGCAAGCCACAGTCCAGGCGCGAGCTCGACGTTCGAGTTGTCCAGCAAGGGGAGGTTATGCGCTCGCAGTGCCAGCTCCGTATGTTCGCGCCCGGCCCAATGGTCGTGGTTGCCCAGTACCGCGAAGCTGCCCAGCCGCCCCCGTGCCTCTGAAAGCAACGCCACACAAGGCTCATAGTTTTCCGGATCGCGCCCCGCGAAATCTCCAGTCAGCACGACCACATCGGGATTGGCGGAATTTGCCAACTCGACGGCCCGGCGGATTACTGGATCAAAGCTGGCGCTTCGCCTGTGCGGATCACTTATCTGAAATATCCGAAATCCGTCCAGTTCAGACCGGCAGCCCAGGCAACGCCACATCGTAGGTCGTTAGCTGAGGGTGACGCGGCTCCCACCAGAAGGCATCCACCGAGGCCAGCGCGAAGCAGATGACAAACGCCACCAGCAATAGCGCGCAACTGCATCTCGGTTTCTTCCGCTCTGCCATCTTCACTCCAAGGCCGAAGCCGCTAATGGGGGTGCGGGGGTACTACCCCCGCGAGGTTTGTCCGTAACTGGTGCAGGGGCTTTATCCTGCACCCTTGTATTTCAGCCTTTAGTCGTTACCTTTGGCGTGTGGGAGCTTGTTTCCAAAACAACCCCTAATTGTCCCTCGTTGCCCCTTCGACGAGTGGCAGGAACATCCCGCGCTCCCATTCCGTCTCGCCGCTGGCGGTCTGGTACTCTACCTTGCCAAAATACTCAAAACCCAGCTTCTGATACAGGTGGAAAGCCCTGTCATTATCGGGCATACAGGTTAGTTCGATGCCGCGCTTGCCCAGCCGCCGCCCGTCCTCGATGAGCTGGTTCATGAAGAGATGCCCAAGCCCCTCGTTCTGCCAGTCATCTGCGACACCGATGCCCAGCACTGGTACCGGTGCGCCGATGTTCCAGAGGAAGAAGTACCCGACGACAGTCTCACCATCGAAGCCCAGATACAGCCAGTCCTCGCCGCGCTCGCCCCGCGCCAGCCGTTCGGTGATGACCTCTGGCTCATAGCCATGCGGATGGAAGCAATGCCACGACCGCTCCGAAAGGCCCATCAGGAAAGACCTCAGCCCCTCTGCATCCGCCGATGTCGCCCTGCGGACCCAAATTACTCGCCCACCGCGCAGCGTCAGCTCACCCTCAAAACCTGTGTAGTCACTCACTCGGCTCCCTCCATCAGATAGCAACATCTCTCGTCCAGTTGGTGTTTCGGGGACTTCAGCCCCGAAACCAACGCCTCCTCTGGCTCCGCCCTTGGCCTGGTTTCGGCACTAAAGTGACCGAAACACCAGGCCGGAGTTCGAACTCCTAGGCCTTGCCAGTTGGTGTTTCGGGGACTTCAGCCCCGAAACCAACGTCGCTGCCATCACAGCCCCAGGCTTGGGTCTACGGGGAGCAGTCCCTGCTCGCCATACTCGTAGAAGCGGAAGCTTGACCATGGCCAGTCAGCAGGCTCGATAACCAGTCCGCGTCGGACGGGATTGAAATGTATGTAATCCACCTTCTCACCCAGTTTGCGGCTCGTTTCCAGCCCAAGTGTGCGGGCTTGCTCCTTCCAGAACCGCACTTCGCCAGAACCAGCCAACCGGGAAAGTCCCGCCTCGTCGCCATCCGCCCTCAGCCTGGCCAGGACCAGGCGCGCGCTCCGCCCCCTCCATAGCTGGTTGAACCTGTGAAGCCGGCCTTCTTCAGGAAGGTACACCACCAGATGCAGATGCTCAGGCATCACGACCCAGGCCAGTAGTGAGGCACTGCACTCGGTAAGTGTCTCCCCCAGCGCTTCGCACACGATGGAGCGGACTTCCACTCGTTCCAGGAGGGGAGCCCAGAAGGCGACTGTACCAGTGATGAAGTACACTCCAGCTCCAGAGTCTACGTTCTTCCACTTCATTGGCGCCTCTTCCCGCGTTGGTGTTTCGGGGACTTCAGCCCCGAAACCAACAATTCTTCTCGTTCCGCCCTTGGCCTGGTTTCGGCACTAAAGTGGCCGAAACACCAGGCTTGAGTTCGACTCTTGCGCTTCCCGTGTTGGTGTTTCGGGGACTTTAGCCCCGAAACCAACGAGCTTCCTTACCCCTTCCTCAACAGGCCCGACAGTGGCCTGAATAGACCATCCAGCGGCAGTGACTCCTCGCGCAACTCGCCGCGTAACCAGTACACTCGATACCCCGCCGCCCCCTCGCGCGAGGTCAGCAACCGCCACTCTCCATCAATAATTTCCAGTGCACAGCAGTCGTCCAGCGCGAGCCCCACCCCTGCCGTCGTGCGCATTATCCGCGCAAGCTCCGGGCGGCGGTCTTTCTCGGAATCATAATGAGGGCACATCGTCGCCCCGACCAGCCCGAGCGCTCGCACCCGGATAAGCCCGCGCGCCGGATTTACTTGCCTGGCGGAACTGCTGCATCCGAACCGGAACCAGCAGATAGCCCCCGCCGAGAGCCCGCTCATAACCGCGCCGCGGCGCCACGCCACCGCAAGCAACGCATCCAGCCCATGCTTGCGCCAGGCTTGCATCAGCCGCATGGTGTTGCCCCCGCCCACATAGACTGCGTCAGCCTTCGCAACCTTCTGAGCCAGATCTCCTGCTTCGCCTGGTCTCTTCCCGAACAGCTTCGCCAGGTCGCAAGCGCAACCCAGCAGCTTGCCATACTGATGTCTAAAGCTCTCCCAATAACGCTCTGAGTCTCCGCTTGCCGTGGGAAGAAACAACACACGCGGCCGGCCTTTCCCCGTCAGCCGCGTGACGTGTTCATCTAGTGCCATCGTGGTAGAGGAGAGCCCAACCCCACCGAGCTCCCCTCCCCCGATAGCAAAAATCCGCCGGGTTGGTCTCCCGCTCAGAAGTACACCCGCTTGCCCTGCTGGTTCGATTCATAGCAGGCCAGCATCATCCGCAGCACGTCCCGCCCTTCCCGCGCGCTTGCAATCGGCCCGCGTTTGCCGTGGAAGAAATCCGAAAGCGGTTCCGCCAGCCCTGCGATACGTACACCCTGGTGGGCGACCTCTGGTACATCCGGGACAGTCCAGTTGCCATCTTTTGCCAGGTAATACTTTAACTGGATGGCCCCCTCCGGCCGCGGGATGCCGCTGCTCGGGCCATCGCCATAGTTGCCGATGATGCAACCGTTTTCGCAATGGATCTCCAGGTTGTTCTCCCCGCCCACTTCGACGAAGGTGCTGGACACCTCGCCAATTCTGCCGTCCGCATAGCGGAACAGTGCGATACCGTTATCGTTGGGGATCTTCGGGTTCAGCACCGTGGTCATCTCGCAACTCACGCTGACGGGCATCCCCATCATCCAGTAGATGAAATCCATCGGGTGCGAGGCGTCATCGGCGAAGATGTCGCGGTTCATCGCCGGGTCCACATGCCAGGTGGTCTCGAAATTGCCCATCGCCTGCGTGGTGAGGCAGTGACGCCGCCTGATCATCCACACGCGCCCAAACTCGCCGCTCTGGACGAGTTCCTTCGCCTTCACATTATGCGGATCAACGCGCATCTGCCAGGCCATCGTGAAGGGCACGCCTGCCTTCTCGACGGCGGCTACGATGCGGTCGGCCTGGTCCATCTCGAGCGCCATCGGCTTCTGCAGGCTAATCATCTTGCCCGCTGCCGCGGCCAGTTCGACCATATCAGCGTGATAGGCCGTCTCGGCCGAGATATGCACCGCGTCGATGTCATCGCGCGCGAGCAGCGCCTCGGCTGAGTCCATTACTTCCATACCGTTGGCCTCGCAACTGGTTTTGGCGCGTTCGGCGTCATGATCCCAGCCCGCGACCGCCTTCATCGCCAGTTCTGGGCGCTCTCTCCACTGACCCAGATATGCGAATACATGCCCGTGCGCGAGTCCCAGCACTCCGATCCTGATCTCGTCCATCTGTCTCCCTGCCTGTATAAGTAAACTAGGTGCAATACTCTTGTAACCAATCTCATTGTGTTTGTGTTTCGGGAGTCTTCGCTCCCGAAACCATGGTCCACAGCCCCGCTCTGCCTTTGTGTTTCGGGAGTCTTCGCTCCCGAAACCATGGTCCATGGTGGGCATCTAGCCCCTCAGAGTAGCAGGCTCGGGTCAACTGGCAGCAGCCCCGGTTCGTCAGTCGAATAAAATCCGAAGCTTGACCAAGGCCACTCTTCTTCAGTGTCGACCAGGCCTCGCCGGATAGGGTTGGCGTGGATATAAGCAAGCTTCTGCTCGAGTTTCAATTCACCTTCCAGCGCCAGTGCCCTCACCTGCTCCTTCCAGAAGGCATACTTCCCGCCCGAATGGGCATGTTCGGCCAGGACTGCCAGCGTCGTCTTGTCACCTTCACACTGCAGCACCTGCAGGCAGCGCCACGCGCTCTGACCGCGCCACAGGCGGTTAAATCTGTGCAGCAACCCGCCGTCAGGCAGGTAGACGACAAAGTGGAGATGGTCAGGCATGAACACATAAGCCAGCAGAGACGCTTCGCATCGGGTGAGCGCAGCTTCGATCGCCTCACAGACCACTTCACGGATACTAGGACGCTCCAGCAAGGGCATCCATTCAGTGACTGTACCTGTGATGAAGTAGCATCCTGCCCCGAGGTCCAAATTCTTCCACTTCATTGGCAGTTACCTTGCCCTTGATGTTTCGGGAGTCTCTGCTCCCGAAACCACGGTTCACTCCGCCCTTCCCGAAACCATGGCGCCACACCATGCCCTTCCCGAAGCCACGGCTCACATCCCGCCCTTGGTGTTTTGAAAGTCTGTTTGGTTTCGGGAGCGAAGACTCCCGAAACATAAATTGTGAGCACTGCAGCTGCCTTAGTTGGCGTCTTCTGGGTGGTTCTTGCCCACTCTCACGCCTTCACTTCATACCCTTTGTCCCTGAGGAAATCCTTCAAATCGGGTATGGCGATCATCCCGAAGTGGAAGACCGACGCCGCGAGCAGCACGGTCGCGCCAGCCTCGGCCGCTTCGGCGAAATGCTCCAGCGTGCCCGCGCCGCCCGAGGCCACGATGGGCACGTCGGTCAAAGCGGCCAGCGCGCGAAGGAGGGGCAACTCGTAGCCCGTCTTCGCCCCATCGCCCGCCTTGCTGGTCGGCAGCAGGCAGCCCACCCCATACCCCAGCGCCTGTTTCGACCACTCTACGGCGTCAGCGCCCGTCGCGGTCCGTCCGCCATCGATGTAGACCTCATAGCCCGAGGGCATCGCGCTGTTCTGATCCACGTCTATTGCGATCGTAACGCGGTCCGAGCCAAACTCCTTCACCATCTCGCCGAGGACTTCAGGCTTGCGGAACGCCGCGCTGCTCGTGGAGATCTTGTTCGCCCCCGCCTCCAGCACTCGCCCCGCTGTTGCGACATCCGAGATGCCTCCACCGACCGTGAACGGCACGGTGGTGACGACCGCAACGCGCCGCA
The DNA here is from genome assembly GCA_963749155.1 of uncultured Armatimonadia bacterium. Taxonomy (GTDB): domain Bacteria; phylum Armatimonadota; class Zipacnadia; order CAVVLO01; family CAVVLO01; genus CAVVLO01. The sequence goes on from CAVVLO010000001.1 coordinate 425,135, forward strand.
CGACCTCGAGCATCGTCTCGCGTCCCTCGACCGTCGCTGTGATGTCCAGCAACGCGAGTTCATCCGCCCCCGCTTTGCAGTATGCTTGCGCCGACTCGACGGGATCGCCCGCATCGCGGATATCCACAAAATGGATGCCCTTGACCACGCGCCCGTTCTGCATATCCAGGCACGGCATTATGGAAATGCTTTTTGCCATAAGTCCACCCTCCCAAAGCGTTTTGCCTAGTTTGGCTTGCGGCGACCTTTCTCCTGCCGCAGGAGCCGGGGCTCTCCTGGCGAATCCCCACTGCGACTTGGACCTCGGGAGGTATTCCTTAATGAACACCAGGTTCTGGAAGCTCTTCTCATCCGACTGGCAGGCCAACTGCCTCGCCTGGCAACACTGTCCCGCCAATCCAGTTGTGCCTCCTGGCCAGCCTGCGTGGAAATCTCGCTGGACCGCCAACCCGCATTTCTTCGAGTGGGAGGGTCGCTTGCTGCTGGCTTATCGGGGGAATGGCGAAGCCCAAAATCGCCCGGGCGAGTTACACGACCGCATCGCGATCGCCGAGGTCCTCTCAATCGGCCCTGAAGGCCTCTCAATCCGCGACCTGAACGACGGCAGTTTCGCCATCGACTGCGGCGCCCCGGGCCAGTTCGACGACCAGGAAGCTCTCGACCCCGCGCCTGCGCTCTTCAAGGGCCAGGTGTGGCTCTACTACTCCGCCGTCGGGACAGGCCAGCCCGACAGCCTGGGCCTTGCGACCAGCCCCGATGGAGAACACTTCACCAAGCGCGGCCAGGTGATGGTCGGCCGGGCGCCCACCGTCCTCGTGCGCGGAGAACGCCTCTATATGGCCTACCAATTGCAGGATGAACAGGGCAACTACGTCCCGGTGCTCGCAAGCTCCGAGGATGGCTTCCACTTTGAGCCAGTCGACGACGGCAAGATTCGCGGTCTAATCCTGCCTGACACCTGGGCGTCTCTTTCAGTCGGCACGATGCGTCTCTACGACGACGGTGACTGGGCCTACCTGCTGTATGGCGGAAGCTCCTACCTGGCCGATGAGCCCGACTTCTTCGGCCTGGCGCGCTCGAAGGACCTTCTGAACTGGGAGCAACATCCTGGCAACCCAATCTTTGGATGCGGCCCGAAAGGCGCTGCCGACGGCGGGGCCATCTGGTCGGCTGCCTGTATCGAGTGCGAGGAGGGCTACGCGCTGGTGCACGAGGGCAGCCCTGGGAAATACTCCTGGGCGCTGGATTCGCATATCTGCCTGAGCTGGCTAAAGAAAAGCTAACCCAGACAATCACAGGGGGTAGTACCCCCTGTACCCCCATACTGGCTCCGCCCGTCGGAGGTTACTGTGAAGGAAGCTAGCTTGCTCGTTTTACTGCTGCTTATGATTCTGGCCTCGCTTGCTTCTGCGTGGGAGCCTGTCGCCGAGGGCATCGAGTACCAGACCTTCACCTTGCCCGACCCCAACAACCTCTATGTCGCCAGGATGGACCGCGCTAATCCTGCCGTGATGATCGAGAGCAGCCTGCCGCAGGGCAAGCTGTCGGGCGTCCGCGAGACCGTCGCCAGGCAGTCGGCCCGACTCGATGATGCCATCGGCTATTGGGATCGCGAGTGGGGGAGGCGCAATCAGGTCGTCGTCGCCATCAACGGCGACTGGATCAACCTCGATAATAACGTCGTCTTCGGCGGGCAGTTCCACTCTGGCTGGTATGCCAAGCAGCTTCAGGGCATCTGGGGAGGCTCCACCTTTGCCTGGACTTTCGACCGCCAGGTGCATTTCAACGCATGCAACGAGTTCACCACCGACGTCCTCACAGTCCATTACCACGCCACTGGACGTAACTCAGACCGCCCAGGGCCTTGGCCGGCCGCGCGGCGAAAACGAACTTGTGCTCTACACGCCCCAGTATGACGCCACCACCGGCGCCGATGCCACCGGCGTTGAGGTCGTCATTCAGCTTGCTACGCCGACTCTGGCTCTCTCCCCGCCAGACGAAGTGACCGGGCAAGTGGTCGAAGTCCGCGTGGGGAAGGACGCCGCGCCCCTCCCCTTCGACTGCCTCGTGCTGTCCGCAACTGGCGAAGCCGCCGAGATGCTCCGCGCTAACGCGCCCCTTGGCAGTCAGGTGGGCCTCTCGCAGCACATCATCGGAATCGGCCTCGATGGCGCCACTCCTGACGGCTTCGACTGGCGGAACACTTATGCGGCAGTCCGGGGCAACCATCTCTTCCTGCAGGAGGGCCAACCCGTTGGCGGCCCGCATGACCTGGCCCAGCGCCATCCGCGCACGGCCGTTGCCTGCAACGACCAGTATGTCTTCTTTATCGTGTGTGATGGCCGCTCTGAGGTGAGCCGGGGGATGACCGCCATCGAACTGGGCGAGTTCTGCCGCGACCACCTGGGCGCCACCTGGGGACTGAACCTCGATGGTGGCGGCTCGTCCACGATGATTATCAAGGGCACCGTGATGAACATGCCTTCCGACGGTCGTGAGCGTCCAATCGGCAACGGTCTGATGATGGTGAACCCGCAGCCGAAGCGCACCTCGACCGTTTTTGGAGCGGGGCAGACCGTTGCCACCACCACCGAAGCCAACCTGCGCCTCGGCCCTGGCACAAATTACGCTGTACTGGCGACTCTGCCGGTCGGGACAGAAGGCATCCTGCTGCCGCACCAGCTTGCCGGTGTCTTCGCCAAGGGTGACTTCTGGTGGAAGGGCCTCTTCGCCGGTCAGTCCGGCTGGGTCGCCGAGTCGCTGCTGGCGCCGTAGACTTGCATCCTGGTTTTGCCCGCCCTTCCCAGATAGGGGTGCAGGGGTGAGTCACCCCTGCGCCTTTAAAGCCTTCGCTCTTGGTGCCGATCTCTGCAGGAGAAGATCACTCGACGCCGTAAGTGGTACCAACGCTCACTACAATGACAAGGAGAGTGACTTATGAGAAGACTGTTCTGGATGCCCTTGCTGCTGATCGCCGCTTTGACCTTGCCTGCTGTGGCTGCACCTTCGCTCGGTGTGCCTTCAGGCTATCTCTTCCTGCCCAATGCCCAGGTTGCCCCGATGGAGGCCTGGGACGTAGGCCTTGCCTATGTCCACACCGCTGGTGACAATCAGCTTGGCGCCCTCGACGTAAGCGGTGGCCCACCTTGTGACAGCGACGGATTTGTCCTGCGCGGCATAACTGGCCTGTCCGAGACCGTAGAGGTCGGCGCCGGCCTGCAATATGTAGACAAGAGCTACGGCAGCGCCACTGCCTATATCCTCTCCGCCAAGGCTCAGGTCTGGGACGATGCCGCCCAGGGGCTGTCCGCCGCGGTTGGGCTCCTCTATCGCGACTGGAACGCCAACATGAGCTTTGATACCTTCAGCGGTTCCATCGATATGGAACTGCCCTCGATTTTCTCCGCTTACCTGGCTGTCGACAAGGCCTGGGGCGGGGAAGACGGCGAGGCGGCCGGCCTGGCAACCCTTGGCCTGATGTACGACCGCTTCAAGAGCGCCAGGCAGCTCTCCAATACTGGCTGGGTGGTAATGCCGATTTCATGGCCTATCGATTTCGATGGGACGGTCCAATCGAAGACTGCTTTGACACCCTTCCTGGCAATCCAGGTGACCCAGGATGATCTGACCTTCCTTGGTGAATACAAGCCGAAGATCGACGACAACGGCTTCAACTATGCTGATGACTTGTGGGGGCTTGCGGTCCGCAAGCAGTTGAATCCAGACCTTACCCTTACAGCCGGCGTGACCAGCTTCAACCTGCCCTACACTGACGCCGATATGGGCTTCTATCTGGATGCCGCCTGGGTGTTCTAGGTAAACCATCCTTGCTTGCGTGTTTCGCGAACTCGTTCCCGAAACCCAGCAAAGATTGAAAAAATACGATGGTGCAGGGGTTCTGCCCCTGCACCCGCCTTCTTACTTGCGTGTTTCGGGAGTCTTGCTCCCGAAACCTGGGCTCGCTGCACTGATCCTTGCCGCGAAGCGGCGGGTCTGGAGCCTCTGAGCTTGCACCTGAGGTGCCTTTGCCTTATGTAGGGGCGGGTCTGAGATCTCCGCCCAGCCCGAGGCCGTTGGAGCCGAGGCTCCTGAGCAGGCGGCTGCCAGGCCTTGCCTTATGTAGGGGCGGGTTGAGACCGCCCAGCCCGAGGCCCTGAGGCTCTCGAAGGGCCAATCCAATTACCTTGATGCAAGTGAACCGGCAAAGAATCGATGGTGCAGGGGTTCTACCCCTGCACCCGCCTTCTTACTCACGTGTTTCGGGAGTCTTTGCTCCCGAAACCTTGGAGCCTGGCTTGCACCTGACGCCTTTGCCTTATGTAGGGGCGGGTCTGAGACCCGCCCAGCCCGAGGCCCTGAGGCTCTCGAAGGGCCAATCCAATTACCTTGATGCAAGTGAACCGGCAAAGAATCGATGGTGCAGGGGTTCTACCCCTGCACCCGCCTTCTTACTCACGTGTTTCGGGAGTCTTTGCTCCCGAAACCTTGGAGCTTGGCTTGCACCTGATGCCTTTGCCTTATGTAGGGGCGGGTCTGAGACCCGCCCAGCCCGAGGCCCTGAGGCTCTCGAAGGGCCAATCCAATTACCTTGATGCAAGTGAACCGGCAAAGAATCGATGGTGCAGGGGTTCTACCCCTGCACCCGCCTTCTTACTCACGTGTTTCGGGAGTCTTTGCTCCCGAAACCTTGCAACCTTGGAGCTCTTTCCAGCCAATCCATGGTAAAACCTTTGTAAATCTTTCGCGTAGTCGACCCTGAAACGCTCGGTCTGGCACGCTTCTTGCATAATATAACCCCCGGGTGGGAGGGGGTTTGGGATGGGATTCCCGGGGGTTGCGAAAGTGTTTCGGAAACCTGACAATCCTTGTTCCCACGAGCTTTTTAGGACGCCTTGAGGCCCTTTACTCGCTCTTTCCAGGTGATGCGCAATGCCCGAACCTGACGCTGGCCAGTCTCAATATGCTTTTCCCAGGCTCAGCCTCGCCCCCTTTGTTCACGAATACGCACCCAAAGAGACCGTTCGCGTGGACTATACGAGCCTCGTAGATGGCTTCGCCGACTGGGCCTTGCTCTGTCCTCCTCGCCACGAGTCGCTTTGGCTTGTTTTCGTCCACGGTCATGGCTCAGCGGGCGATCAGCTCTTCGTGCGCGAGGATATCCGGGAGCGTCTCCTCTTCCCGGCGCTCGAACGTGGCCTCGGACTGCTGATGGTCAACCTGCGCGGCAACGCCTGGATGGGCCCGGCTGCGGCTGAAGACCTGCTCGCTCTGATCAAATTCATCCGCGGCGATTATGGGGCAAAGAAGCTGATTTTCCCAAGTGGCTCGATGGGCGCAAGCAGTAATCTCATCTTCGCCCGCATGTATCCTGAGGAAGTCGCCGGGGTCGTGGCCCTTTGTCCGGCTACTGACCTTGCCTCCTATTGGGCCTGGTGTAAGGAAAAAGCTTCGCCGATTACACTCGAGATAGCCAGTGCAATCCAGGAGTCATACGGAGGCGTCCCTTCCGAGCGGCCAGCTCTTTATGAAGTCCACTCCGCGCTGTTTGGGGCGGACCGGCTCAGGATGCCGCTCTTCCTCGCCCATGGTACCGCCGATGACATCATCCCTGTGGAACAGTCTCGGCGCCTTGCAGAGCGGCTTGCCACCAAGCCAACGTTCACTTATGTAGAACAACCTGGCGGCCACCATGACACGCCACTAGCCCTGGCCACCGAGGCCCTGGACCAGGTCCTCTCCCAGGTCGAAACGGGCTGAAAGCCAGACTTCGGAGTCGCGCATCGCCCCTGCACCCGCCTTCCGACTCACGTGTTTCGGGAGTCTTTGCTCCCGAAACCTTGGAGCCTGGCTTGCACCTGACGCCTTTGCCTTATGTAGGGGCGGGTCTGAGACCCGCCCAGCCCGAGGCGCCCCAGGCGCCGAGGCCCTGAGGCTCTCGAAGGGCCTTATTCATATCCCCGCCGAGGCCGTCAGGCCGCCTTGTCGAAGGACCCTGTTCATATCTCTACCGAGGCCCTGAGGCTCTCGAAGGGCCAATCCAATTACCTTGATGCAAGTGAACCGGCAAGGAATCGATGGTGCAGGGGTTCTACCCCTGCACCCGCCTTCCGACTGACGTGTTTCGGGAGTCTTTGCTCCCGAAACCTTGGAGCCTGGCTTGCACCTGACGCCTTTGCCTTATGTAGGGGCGGGTCTGAGACCCGCCCAGCCCGAGGCGCCCCAGGCGCCGAGGCCCTGAGGCTCTCGAAGGGCCTTATTCATATCCCCGCCGAGGCCATAGGCCGCCTTGTCGAAGGACCCTGTTCATATCTCTACCGAGGTCGTGAGGCTCGCGAAGGGCCAATCCAATAACTTACAGTGTTACGCCTTTGCCCTCCAGCAGGCTTCTCCTCGCCTGCCGTCGAACCCTTGCTGCATTATGAAGTCAGCCTGGGAAATCAGCTTGTTCGCCTGCCTTGTTCTGGTTCTCCAGACTACCTTCACCTTTGCCCAGGGGGAGCTACCGATGCCTGATTCTGCCCTTGCCACGCCCCAGCTTTGCACTGGCCCGCGCCTGCTCAAGCTTGGCGAGAGCCTTGATTTCGAGCTTCACGCCCCCGAGGGAGTCCAGTGTGGCCCGCTTGTGGTTTTCACGCGCTATCTCGAGCAAGCTAATCCGGGCGAAGCCTTCCAGCTCAACGATTCGCTCGCCTGGGTGGAATCTCAGCCAAAAGTCGAGGTGCCGGTCCAGTGGTCAGGTTCTCTTGGGACAGCCACCTACACCCCCTCCGAAACCGGCAGTTACCTCGCCAGGTGGACAGTGGGAGAGGAGACCTTCTACAGGTATTTCGCCGCCATCGAGGACGACTCTCTGGTGCTCAGCTTCAGCCCCTTCTGCCCGCTCGAGCCAACGCCCACGCTCCATTCGACGGGCATCCCGCTTGACTACCGCATGCCCGCCGACCGCCTTCAGCCGGGCGATGCCCTCTGCGCCAGGCTGCTCAGTTACAACCGGCTTTGGGGCGATAACTTCCTGCCCATCCTGCCTGACACCCCCGACCTCGATGCCGCTGCCAGGCAAGCCCAATATGGTGAAGCGCTTGGCAAGGTCAGAGCTTTGCTGCCGGATCCTGCGGATGGGCGCTCTGCCTGGCTCGAATGCAATCACGAACTCGACCCCGGTTATGGCGACCTCCTGTCAAAACTCGGGATAAACGACCATTGTGGCCTCTGGTGCGCCAATGCCAAGCCCTGGCTGGGGATGCCCGAGTTTCCCTATTTCACCTCGCCTGCGGATTGCCGCAAGCCTTGTCAGACGGGCAACGTCGGGCTGGTCTCCCACCAGTGGGATTTCTGCGGTGGCTGGCACTTCCTCGGGCCTGTGAGCTGGCATTTCAAAGTGACCGAGGGCAACTGGTCAAAGGCTGAAAGCTGCATGCTGCAGGGGATCACGGAATACGAGAATCTGACTCAGATGTCCGGCCATCCTGCCTTCTTGAATCCCCTCTACGAAGCGCTTGATGTCGGGCTGGGTTATCCGAATCCGGATTTTGAAATCGGCACTGGCGAGCCGCGCAACTTCAAAGGCCTGGTTGATGAGGCCTTTCTGTGCAACCGGGCTCTCACTCACGCGGAGCTTCAAGCCCTTATCGCAGAAGGCCTCAGCGCGCTGGAAGCGCCTCTTGCCGCCTGGGACTTCGAGGGAGACGGGCTTTCCTTTAACTGACGTCTCAGGTCACGGTCACCACGCCGAACTGATAAACGGCGCCCATCTGGAAGAAGGCCGTCGGGGTAAAGCTCTCGCGCTTGATGGTGTAGATGACAGCCTGGCCATCAAAACCGCCCTCTTTGTCGACACAACTGACTTCTCAATGGGTTGCTGGGTAAAGCCTGGCGCGGAGCAAAGGCAGTATGCCAACCTGCTTTCGAGCCATAACGCAGGCGGCAGTGGCCCCTTCAGGGGGATATCCTTCGAACAGGATTCAACCAACGCCAACCGGTTCCATCTTATCGCTGGAGATGGTACCGGCTGGTATATCTCCGACAATGTGCAACTCGAAGCAGGTCGCTGGCAGCATCTGGCCGCAGTGCGCGAGGGCCGGCGCCTTGGCCTTTACCTGGATGGACAGCTTGCCGCCCAGAACGAACTGCCTTCCGAAGCGCCTTTCCCGGCAGCCACAGACGGCCTGCGGATCGGAGACTGGGTAAGGGGTACGCCTGATGTTAATCGCGCCAGGCAGTTCCTGGATTTCGTCGAGCGCTACCAGCGCTTCATCGCCTTCGACCTGCCAAAATCGCATAAGCTGGTCTTTGCCCGCTCGCAGGATGTTGCCGATTATTACCGCCGGCACTTTGTGACCACGCCGCGCACCGTCTTCTCAAGCAAGACTGACCACGTGACTTATGACATTTGGTGGACCTATCAGTGGGATATGAACCGGTATTTTATGGTCACTCGCGAGCGGCTCCCCTGGCTGACCCGAGTCTTGAAGGTGCCGCGGATCGGTTACAAGGATCCTCTTTCTTATGAGTTCCTTCTCCTCGAGGACGAGCCGGTGGTCCATCCGGTTCGAGCGCGAGTGCCCGCATCCCATCTGGCGTTTCGATTACCGCATGCAGGAGACGACCGAGGAAGGCAGCGCTGTACTCCGGACCGAGCTGCCAGATGTCTACACCCCGGTGCCGAAGTGGGAGAGGGACGGGGAGGAGTTGGTACTGCGTGTGCGACTGACCTCGCCGGCGCCCTTCGACGATTATGCCCTCTGCATCTGGGCCTTGCCGCCTGAACTGGACGCCTCGACCCTTACCTGTGCGGGCGCGAAAGAACTCATCCTCGCCCGCAACACCGATAGCGAGCGCCACGTCGTCCTTTTCTTCGACCTGAAGCCAAGCCTGGTGTTGGAACTGCGCGGAAAGGCACTCTAGCCCTGGCCACGTGTTTCGGGAGTCTTTGCTCCCGAAACCTTGGAACTCGCTTGCACCAAACGTCTTTGCCTTATGTAGGGGCGGGTCTGAGACCCGCCCAGCCCGAGGCCATAAGGCCGAGGCCCTGAGGCTCAGGCTGCCAGGCCGCTCTCGAAGGGCCAATCCAATAACCTTGCCGCAAGCGTCCTGGCAAGAAATCGATGGTGCAGGGGTTCTACCCCTGCACCCGCCTTCTTACTCACGTGTTTCGGGAGTCTTTGCTCCCGAAACCCTGGAGCTCGCTTGCACCTAACGCCTTTGCCTTATGTAGGGGCGGGTCTGAGACCCGCCCAGCCCGAGGCCATCAGGCCGAGGCCTGAGGCTGTCGAAGGACCATGTTCATATCTCCACCGAGGTCCTGAGGCTCTCGAAGGGCCAACCCAATAACCTTGCCGCAAGCGTCCTGGCAAGAAATCGATGGTGCAGGGGTTCTACCCCTGCACCCGCCTTCTTACTCACGTGTTTCGGGAGTCTTTGCTCCCGAAACCCGGAGCTCGCTTGCACCTGACGCCTTTGCCTTATGTAGGGGCGGGTCTGAGACCCGCCCAGCTTTAACCCAACCAGGCTAAGTGTTTCGGAGTCTTTGCTCCCGAAACCTTGGACCCTTGGAGCCTTTTCCAACCAGCTTCGGTAAAACCTTTGTAAATCTTTCGCGTAGACACCCCCGAAACACCCGTTCTGGCATGCTTCTTGCATAATATAACCCCCGGGTGGGAGGGGGTTTGGGATGGGATTCCCGGGGGTTGCGAAAGTGTTGCGAAAGTGTTTCAAAGCCGCCGCCGACTCACCTTAACGCACCTTCAACCGGATTCGCGCCGGCGAAGCCACTTCCGATGGTGCAGCGGCAACTCCTGAGCTTTGCTCACGCCGCCCCTGGGGTGTTCTGCCTTTACCCCTGCAAAGTTGGCTTTCAGCCTTTCGGAGGGCGCTCCATCAGTTCCTGGATGATCTCGGCAATCGCCTCCGAGCTTGCTACCTGTTCGAGGCATATCTGTTTTGAGGTCGCATCCTCAATCCACTTGTGCTCGCCAGTTGCTGCATCGATCTCTACGCGCCAGCCGCGCCTCTCTTTCCACAGGTCGCCTGGCCCCTTCACTGCATAGAGGGCTGCGCACTGGTCCCAGCTCGAACGCAGATAGGGCGCTCTTAAGGTATAGATCTCATAAGCCAGCCGCACTGGGTTGGCCGCCGGGCCTTCGGTCACCAGCTTGCCTCCGGTCAGGATATCCTCCCCCGAGGGCGACACCACGAGTTCTACCGGCCAGTTGTTGACGACCCTCACTGCCGAAGCCAGGTCCGCAGCCCAGTTGAAGGTGTCTTTTCCCCTTGGCCAGACCCCCATCGCCATCGAGACAAGCCTCTTCACCTTTCGCTGGACCAGTTCTTCACCGCTAAGAGGACTAAATATATCCGGCTGAGAGTCTAGTAGCCCAGCGATTCCAGACAGTTGGCCTACCGCGCAGATCGTGATGGAGCCATCCTCCGCCCTGGCTAGCAACTTGCGATACTGGGTAACTGTGTTCGGGATAGGCGCGCCTTCTACGGTCCGAGTGTGAGGGAAGTTTTTCGCTACCGCCTCGACATAGTCGTGGCCGTGTTCAGCTACGTAAGCCGCCGCGTTACGATAAAGCTGATACTCGGGCGCCGTCTCGTAATTTGCCCACATCATACCGCCGATGGGCAGCTCGCCTCGCCCATACCAGGTGTTGATGGCGTCGATGCAGTGGGGCCCGAAGTCCGTCGGCGCCGAGTGAAGCGCGCCAATCAGGTTGACCAGCCCTTCATCCGCCAGCGCGTGCAGTACCGCAAGTGCTCCGCAATCATCCACATCAGAGTGCATATCAGTATCGAATATCAGGTCCACAGGCGCCCTCCCACTAACTGCCACCGAGGTAATCCCCAGCATCAGGACAAGTCCAATTATCAGATAACGCATTTTTCTCTCACTCCAGCCAAGGGTGAACTGATTCGTGCTTTTGCCCTTGATACCTGTTGAAGTCTGCCTGTAAAATCTCTCTCTCTCGCCTCGCTCCCAAGCCTTGTTGGTCCTCTGGCAGGAGACAAAACTCTCGCGCCGAAGCAATAATTAGTCTCATATGTGACCTTTCAGATTCCTGTAATTGGAGTTTCCCTGATGACCCTGCCTGCGCCAGTGGCGCCGCTCAAAGACACTAACGAACTGCGCGAAGAGATAATCGCGGCGGCGCGTTTCTGGACCGAACGCGACCTTACTATTGGCACCTGGGGCAATATCTCGGTCCGCGTCGAGGAAGGCTTGCTGGTTACGCCCTCGGCGATGGATTATGCCACTCTAGTTCCCGACGACCTGGTGGTCGTTTCCTGGGAAGGCGTCCGTATCAAAGGCCACCGGCTCGCTTCTTCCGAAACCCAGACCCACCGGCTGCTTCTGCTCGCGCGGCCCGATATGGTCGCATCAGTCCATGCGCATGCCCCCTATGCCTGTATCTGCTCCTCGGCGCACAGGACAATCCCTGTGGTAATGGAAGATATGGCCCAAAGCCTGGGTGGCGAGGTGCGTTGCTCGGTCTACGTGGCCGGTGGTCGCCATATGGAGCTTGCCGAAGCTGCCGTCGCCGCGCTCGGGCATCATTCCCAGGCGGTGCTCCTCGCGAATCATGGCCCCTTCGTGCTGGGCGCCACCCTCCGGGCCGCCGCAGTTGGGATCCAGGTGCTCGAGAAAGCTGCTATGGCTTTTGTGCTTGGAGGCCTCATAGGAGGCGCGGTGCCTATCCCCCCCGAACTCGTCGAGGAAGAACACGATCGCTTCACAAATAAATACGGCAGACCTGAAGACAAATCTACCGGCTAGTCGATTATTTGGTATGATTGGCCAATTGGAAATACCCAGCCTCGTTGCTGGTAATAGCCCTGGATTGACTCGGAGAAGTCAGGAGGAAAAGTAATGAGCTGCACTAGACCAACAATGAAGCATGACCCACTTATTTGCACAATGCAGGAAGGCATCAACTACGAAGACTATGTGGTAGCAACCTATATTGTCGCAAGCGGAATGCGCGCCGATGTACTTTCCAAAGCAGTAGCGCTGGCTGTAGAGCAATCGACAGGCTCCTGGACCTCGGTACCTGGAGAGACCGAAGAAGTAAAGAGAAGGTCGGTTGGCCGGGTAATCGGCGTCTACGGAGTGCCCGACTACGAGCTTATCGCGACGATGCCCACTGACCAGAAGAAGAGAGATTTCGTCGTGCGCGTTGCGTATCCGGCCCTCAACTTCTACAACAACATCCCGCTGGTCCTCACAACGGTAATCGGCAATATCTCCAGTATGCCTTTCCTGAAGCTGGTGGACCTGGAATTTCCCCAGAAGTTCGTGAACGATTTCAAAGGCCCCAAGTTTGGCGTTCAGGGGCTAAGAGATATACTGGGTGTTCAATCGCGTCCCCTCCTCAACAATATGATCAAACCTTGCACAGGCATCACCCCCGAAGAGGGCGCCGCTCTGCTTTATGAGGCCGCCAGGGGCGGGGTCGACATTGTCAAGGACGATGAGGTCATCGGTAGCCCCGCCTTCTCTCCACTGGCCAAGCGAGTCGAGGCCTATATGGCGGCTGCTGCAAAGGCCGACCAGGAAAAGGGCGAGAAGACGCTCTACACGGTCAATATCACCGACGAGGTTAACAAGCTAGTCGATAATGCCAAACTCGCTATCGACGCCGGCGCCAACGCCCTGATGGTCAGCGTCTACGGGATTGGCCTTTCTGGGCTCAGGCAACTGGCCGAGCATCCCGACATCAACGTGCCGATTATGGCCCATTCCTGCTATGGCGGAGTTCAATTCGCTCAGGCTTATTCGGGAGTCAGCACTTCCGTGCTGGCCAAGCTGGTCCGTATGTGCGGGGCCGATATGTATCTGAACGTAGCCCCCTCGGCCAAGTTCAATGCGCTTGAAGAGAAGTTCCTGCGCGTCCAGCAGATTCTGGGCACCAGCTTCTTCCACATCAAGCCCGCGATGGCTCTGATAGGCGGAGGCGTCTCCCCAGGGATGGTCCCCTACCTGATCAACGTTGCCGGTCTGGACACCCTGCTTGGCGCAGGTGCCGGCATCCACGGCCACCCAATGGGCGCGAAAGCTGGCGCCATCGCCATGCGTAAGGCCATTGATGCAACGCTCGAGGGCGTTTCGCTCGAGCAAGCCGCGCTCGCAAGCCCCGAGCTTAAAGTTGCTCTCGAGGTCTGGGGCGTATACGGCGGCGAGGAATACGACCGGCTGTTCGATCTCGAGATCTAATTAAGCTGCCGAAGCGTCAGCGAGGCTTCTCCTCGAGAAGCTGCTGCCCTTCGATTTGGCTACAGGTAAGCATTAACTGGGCTGTATCGCCAGTTGGAGGTTCAATATGATAATCAACACGAACCCCAGGATCCTTGGCGCGGGCCTTGCTTGCCTCGACTATATAGTAGTGTCTCCCCAGGTGCCCTGGGGAGACACTGCCATCGTGACCGAGTTCGATATGCAAGGTGGCGGCCTGGTCGGCACCGCGCTGGTCGCCTGTGCTCGCCTTGGCGCCAAAGGCACGCTCCTTACCCTGCTTGGGCAGGATAATGTGGCTGACCTGGTGCTCAAAGAGATCGAAGAAGAAGGCATCGACACCTCGCGCGTGACTCATATCGCAGGAGGTCAGACCGCCTTCAGTTTCGTCCACGTAGACAACACCAGTGGTGAACGCACCATCTTCCACAGGCCAGGTTCCAAACACGCCGAACCTCCCAAGATTCCGGATATCAAAGATTATGCGGTCGTGCTGGTGGACGATATGTTCCTGACTTTGGCTCTGGCGACCGCAAAGGCGGCCAAGCGCGCAGGGGTGCCCGTTGTGGCCGACCTGGGCCCCTCGGAGGGTTGCGGGGCGCTGCTCCATTTCGTAGATGTCCTGATCGCCCCTCGTCACTTCGTGCAGGAACTCGGTTATCTCGGCAAGCCCGAAGCGGCTCTCAGCGAGATCCACAAGCTCGGGCCGACAACCGCGGTAATCACCCTCGGCTCGGAAGGGTGGCTCTATTCCGGACCCTCTGGCAAAGGTCGTGGGAAAGCCTTCAAAGTGGACGTGGTGGACACGACCGGCGCTGGTGATGCCTTCCACGGCGGGTTCGCCTTCGCGCTGGCCCAGGGCTGGGATACCGCCCAGTGTTGCGAATTTGCCGCCGCTGTTGCTGCCATCAAGTGCACCAGTTTTGGCGGAAGGAGCGGCCTGCCTTCTCTGGAGCAGGTCGAAGCGTTTCTAAAAGAGCGGAGAGCTTAGCCAGCTGGTCTGGAGTTTCAGGATCAGTGTGGGGGGAGCACAGGCTAGCCACTCCGCAAACCCAGGGCCGCGCCTTTTAGGCGCGGCCCGCTTCGTTTTTCTATTTTATTTGAGCAGCTTAGTCGGCTTCTTCTACTGGTTCCACCGTGACAATCAAAGGCAGGGGATCCACCAGACAGGGGCTCTCGAACAACTTGGGATTCTCCTGCCCCTCGCGGTCTCCGGCGAAGCTCTGGATGACCTGTCCAGTTGCGTAATCCACTGTGTAAGCCGCTTGCCTCGTACCCAGCTTGCCCCAGATGAAGGCGAACCTGGCGTGATCGGCTTCGTTAGCGCCAATCAACTCATAACCTGCAAGCCTAAGCCGGGGGATCCGTGCGATTACAGTGCAATCTCCCAGAAAGTGCCTCTCGCCGATCTCAACGCCTGGCGCCACCGGGGTTGTCACTACCGCTGCGGTATCATCAAACAGGCCAGCGAAAGCCCCCTGTCCGGAGATAGGCGCTGGCCCAATGACCAGCGAGAAGCTCTTGTTCAGCAGCATCGTCTCTTCCCACTTGAGGGGGGGATAATAACTGCCAGCGGGCGCCCATTTGGGCTCCTTTTCAGAGGTGTCAGCCTCAAGCAATAGCTGTCCATCGGCCTTCTGAACCAGCACTACAATCTTTTCTCCCGCCCAGGCAACCCTGGAAAGCCACCCCTGCGCGCCTTCCGGCAGAGGCAATACTCTGGCTTCCGATCCGGCCAAGTATGCCGTATTCCACCTGCCATTCGGCGCCCATCCCGGGCTTTGCGATAACTGCCCAGGCCTCGCCAGCTTCGTTGATAGCCGCATCGCTGTAATCCATCGCGCTGCCAAGCAGTCTGGGCTCCTGCTCGCCATCTACCCTCATCCAGTACATCTCGTGAGTAGAGCGCGACATCCGACGCTTGAATACTACCAGTCCGTTGCCTTGCGGGTAGAAGTCACTGACACTGTCGGCAATTTTGATATGGTTGGTGCCCATAAGTGACGACTGCCAAAGCTCGCTGTTGCCGTTAGGCTCGTCAGGATTGGGCTGCAGATAGAGCAGCGAAGCTGCCCCACAGCGGTACCGGTCCGCCATATTTGAAATTCCGGTCGCTGGTGGTGTACAGATGCAGCAACCCCTTCGCCTCAAACAGCAATTGCCAGCCAGGGGTCATTACTTGAGCGTACATCAGCCCTGGCTCCGGCAGCCCGAGCGAAGTGTCGTTCCAGGTGGTCACATAGGCGTCCGTCAGTTGGATATCTTCCTCGGCCACTTCTAGCCGGCCGGCCAGGTCCGCCGCGCACTGGGAAACCAGGTCGCTGCCTGGCTTTGCCTCTTCAGCCCAGCCGCAGGTCATCAGTCCGAGCAAGCCGATCATCAGCATTAAGGTCAAGCTTGCCACCGTTAGCTTTGCACTGCCTGTTACTCTGGTCATCTTGGTTGCCTCCTGTTACAGTAGAACGAGTTGGTTCGCTGCTTGGACTGGCTGTTGTCGAAGAAAGTTCCCGGCAGCTTCCTCACCTGGGAGGGCTCTATGGACATCCGCAGACTTGGAGAAGCCGATTTGCCCGCCCTGGCCGCGCTATACAAGCAATTCAAAGGCGACGACTCCTCGCTGGAAGCCATGCGCGCGACCTTCGCGCGGATTGCCGACAGCCCGGATTACGCCGTGCTTGTGGCCGAGGTTGAAGGACGGCTTGCCGGCTCCGCAATGGGTATCGTCTGCGCCGAACTCTACGGCCAGTGCCGGCCCTTCCTTGTCATCGAAGACGTGATAGTGGATGCCGACCATCGGCGCCTGGGCGTCGGCACCGCGCTGATGAACGCCCTCGAAGACTTTGCTCGCGCCACCAACTGTCATTATATGATGCTCGTGACGGACGCGGACCGAACCTGGGCCCACAACTTCTACGCCTCGCTCGGTTTCGGCCGTGACACTCATCGCGGCTTCAAGAAACGCCTGCCCTGATTTCCGTTGACGGCGCTCCCTCTTCCCGCACTATATTGAGAGGACAGCCGCTCTATCCGCTCCAGTTCTTGCGTCCGAGGTCGTAGTTGTCCTTCACACTGCCCCCAATGAAGAGGTCGGCCAGGAAGTGTCCTTGAAGGTGCGCGTGATGAGGTTGCGCGCCACTCAGCTCCGAGCTCCGTCAGCTCAGGCGCGAAGGAACTGGCGAACTTCTCCGCCGCCCGCAACTTGCGCTTCATCAGCGGCTGGAAGAGGCGCTGATTACTCCGCGAAGGCCTGCTGGTAGTCGCCCTGGCCTTCGCCCGCTCCCCGACCAGTACATAGGCGCCCGCCATCCCGAGCGAAGATTTCACGCGGCCCGGCGCTCGAGGGCCAAAGGCGGGCATCTCGAACGAGCCACCACCTATCGCCGCTGGCCACCTGTCCAGGTGGATCTACGGCTGACCCTGTCGAGGTAGACCTCCTCGCACTTGTCCATCCTCGGCCACGCTCAGCCGGGCACTCCCAACCCGCTTCGTCAAACTCTCGGCGCAGCGCCTGTCTTTGCGCTTCCACCTCGCCGAGCTGGGGTTCGAGCGTAAGGCGACCAGACTTACGTGGTCACAAAGAAGAACATCGTTACGTCCTCGCGCATCGCAAAGCGCACCACTTGCTTGCCCGGCAGTTGTAAGTCTGTAGACCGAGCTCATCACGAGGCTCGTTGTAGCCGCGCAGCTGTCGAAGGCCGCCGCAACGTAATGTGCCGAGGCTCTTTAGGTCGAACGGTTCCCACCCTCTGGCAAATGACCTCGACGGTCCAGCGACCAGTCGGCTCCCTGACCGAACTCCTTACCGCTCTTTTTCCCTGTGCCTCTATCACCGGCGCGCCCAAGTCCGCGCTGCGAGCTTATCGCCGAGGTCGAAGACTCCCGTGAGGCCTGTACGGCGCGATCGGCTACATGGCCCCGAACGGAGACGCCCTTTTCAACGTCGCCATCCGTTCTGTCGACAGGCGCACAACGGAGTGATGGACTGCCCCGAACAGCGTCTCGACCTGGGCCCGCCCAGGCTGCCATGAGACGACCTCGGCGCAGGTGACCGGCACGCGCGGTAGGCTGACGAACCTTGCTCTGGCGTCCTCAAAGGGCTATTTCCTGCGGACGCCCGTCTGTATCACGTGGTCAGTCTGCCGAACACTTCGATTAAACCTTCGACTACGCACTCGTTGGCCTCGTTCACAGACCTGCGGGATTTCCTCAAGCGTCATCGGGTGCGCTTGGCTTGATCAGTGGGCGCCTCCAGCTCGCGGCAGGCAAGCGCATCCGCTCCGCCACGCGTGTAGGCCAGGCCCGCGAGACGTCGATTTTATCACAAACCGACCCGCCGCAGCTTGGGCGCGCGCCGATCGACCTCGATGACGTGCTGCTCTGGAACGACCGGGCGAAGTGACGGAATCCACCATCGCCAATGTGGTGGTCCGCCAGGAGGGGCGCCTGCTGACCCCGCCTGTTGCTGCGGCCAGCACCGGCTGAAAGCCATAGCGCCGCAACCAGTAGGCAAGCGTGGGTCCCACGACTCCTGGCCCGGAGATCAGTATCTCGCCTTGTGCCATCCCGTTCGCCTCCCCACCATTACCTCCTCGCTCTCAAACCGCACCCTAAGCACATAGCGCGCCAGTTCTCCATCCAGGTGAAGCTCCTTTGTCCTCAACAGGGGGCGTAATCCGTCCAATCGGCTCAGCGACTCCTTCTGCGAGCACCTCGACCAACTCGATTGTTTCGCCAAAGCATACTTTTGTCGGCTCACTCGCCAGCAGCCGAAGCCTCGCGTGCCTGCCCAAGTGGCTTGCCCTCATCAGAGGCTACAATCAGCCGGCCGCGTTCCACCTCGCACAGCAACTCGCCGTCAACTCGAAGTTCTCCGCTCCCTTCGATCAGGCGGAAGCCTCCCGCAATCTCTTCTGCCATCGCATATTCTGCAAGCCCCAGTTCCACTGTATGCCCCTCGTGGGCCAGTTTCACTCGGCGAGAGGGCCCCTCTGCGAATAGTCCATAAAGCGTCCCTCCGACCGTCCGCCTTACTAGCGCGTCTACGTCTTCGCCAGGCTCGACGGTTACTCTCGGAAGGCGCTCCGAACTCCGCCACTCCTCCCCGTAGCCTTCGTAGACCTCCACCCCCAGCTTGTGGAAGCGCTCAAGCGTTGCCGCTTTGTCGGGACCCACTCCGGCAGGGCATATCAGCACTCTGGACGTCTCGGGCAAGGCCTCCAGCAGCGCCTCCTGCCACACCCCAAAGACCACTTTCGCGCGCCAGAGGTCAGTGATTACTTTGTGAAAGGCGTCATAGTCAGGTTGCCGCCCCGCAGGAGCCAGCACATAGACTTCCTCCGCCTGGAAACGCCGCCCCAGCCCCTGGCCCATCAGCCCCCAGCGCCCAAGTGCGACCGCCGCCGAGGCGGGGAAGGGCGTCCCATTGTGCAGCGTCCCGTACCCGAATCCACTTGGCCAGGCGCAAAGCCCGGCCCCCTCTTCAAAGGTCGCTTCTTTCGCATAGATGGACAAAGGCTCGAACCAGCGCTCATCAGGCGCCAGTCCTAGTATCTCCCTCAGCGGCTGATACCAATAACACTGCTCCCGCGCGAGCCACGAGACCCCCCATTCATACGACATCAGCGCTGCCGCGCCCCCCGCCAGCCCATATTGTGCATTGGCCTCATAGTGCGCCGTCGGATTCCAGCCCGCCGCGCCGAACTCCTCAATAAAAAGGGGCCTGTCAGAGCCGATAGGATCCAGATATTGGCTCATCATCGCCGTCCAGCGAGGCGGCATATAGCTGTGCCAAGGCGCCAGTTCCGCCTCGGCGTTGCCCAGATACGCATCCCCCCCGCCCGCTAGCGAAAACAGATACCCCGGCACCACCGGTTGCCTTGCCCCAGCTTCTCTCAAAGCTGTTGTCAGCTCCCGCGCCCACCGCTGGAAGAGCAATGTGTCTCGCTCGAGGCCAAGCGGCAATCTGGCTTCCTCCCACTGCCGCACTGCTGGGTCCATCTGAGACTCATCCGGGTCCTTCACATATGCCTCATTGGCCAGGTTCCAGATGACATTCCCTGCCCTTGCATAGCGACTGCCGAGGGTCGCTACATACTCCTTCTGCAGCTCCAGATGACGCAGTGACAAGCTATATATGTTGAAATCGCCGATGGTGCGGAAGTCCCACAGCACCTTCTCGCCGCTTGCCCGCTCGAAGCCCATCTCTCGCACCCACTGCGAGAAGAGGCAGATGTCCAGTACCAGCCCATGCTGGGCCGCCAGCCATACCTCCGCGTCCAGCGCCCGCAGGCTCACCTCGTCCAGCACCGGGTCCACCCACACGCGCACAAGCCGATACCCAGCCCGCCTGATCGCTGCAAAATCGGTCTCGACCTTCACTGGGCGGAAGTCGCGCCACGGCCAGTCCAGCCACCCGCTCGAGGGATAGTAATGCGTGCCCACCCAAAAATCTTTGCGCCCCTCGAACTCGATACAAGGACCCTCAATCGCGAAACCAACCTCCGTCTCCAGCCTGTCCGCGAGCAGTGTAAAGCCGATCTCCTGCCTCAGCAGCGGCTCCTCGCCGCCCACGAGGGTTGGTTTTTCGGCGTTCACAAGGTCCACTGCGACCTCGACTCTGAGCCGCCACAGGCCCTGCTCGCCCTGGGGAAGGAAATCCAGCACCGCTTCGGTCTCGCCCTCGCCGGGCGCTACTCGACGCATCCGCTCGATAAGGGAGAAGCCCTCCTCGCCGGGCGCCTGGGCATACCAGCGCGCCTCCAGCGCCCTCGCCCTCGGCCTGCTGTTCGCGACGCGCAGCCGCGCCTGGACGCGCTCGCCGGGCTTCGAGGAGGCGTAATTCGTCTGGAGTTCAACCACCTGCAGGCCAGACTCAAAGCGCTGCGCCAGCGCCCCAAGCAGCGCCTGCCAGCCTTCCAGATCGAGGGCCGCCAGGGGCTCCTCAAATAGGAAGAATATTTGCTGGCTTCCGCCGAACCGTTTGCCCACCAGCGAAGGCGCATAGTGGTTTACCAGCACGCCTGGATAACCGACTACCTGTCCGAATCGGTCGCGCGCCTCCAGAATCGGCTCCAAATCGAAGCGCAGCTCCTCATCGAGGTTGTGCCTGGGGAAGTCGCCAGGGGGAGAGATAAAGGCTGACTGCGCCCGCGCGGGCTGGAAGGCAAGCTCCGGCAGCAGCACCGGCGAGCCTTCAGCCTGGGTAAGGGCAAGCTCGGTCTCGGTCGGCTGGAATACTCCTAGCCACAGCTCTCGCGGCAGTGCCTCGCCTCGGCCAATCCACACGAGGTGAGCGCCTTCGGCCAGGGACGCGACCAGCGCTTCGCCGGCCAGTTCTCCCAGCGCCACCGGCTCAAACCCCTCCGGCAACTTGCCAACCGCCTTCAGGAAGCGCTCCTCCGCAACAAGCAAAACTCGACGCGCCATATTGATTCTCCCGATGCCCAATTTATGCCGGATTTATTGGCCAGTGCTGGAAACATCCCTGTCTGGTCGGCCGCCCCTCCCAGGCAGGGATTTGGCCGACAAGGTGCAATTGAAAGGGCAGCTTGTGTCAGGTCATTTGCCAGGAGGCCACCGATGTCAGCCCAGTTCCCTTTTCAGCCTGCCGAGTTTCTGCCTTTCCGCGATGCCGCCGTTTGCGAGCGCGTCCGGAATATCCCCAAATCCGAGCTGTGCAACCATCCAAATCCCAACTTCAAAATACGGATCATCGAGAGCGATCAGGCCTTCGCCTGGTCGTATATCATCGACATCGTCTCGAACATCAAACGCGCCCTCGATGAGGGCCGCCAGTTCGTGGTCATCCTGCCCGCGCCCAATCCAAATTATGCTTTCGTCGCGCAGCTAATCAACCAGTTGCGCCTCCCTTGCCATCACGTCCATACCTTCAATATGGACGAGTACGCGGATGAAGCTGGCAACACTGCCCCGCGCGAGTGGCGCGGCGGCTTCCAGTACTGGATGTGGAACGATCTCTTCAGCCAGATCGACCCCGCCCTGCGGATGCCCGAGAGCCAGATCCACTTCCCCAGCACCGAAAACGTGAACGACTACTCCCGGATGCTGGAGGACCTCGGCGGTGCGGACGTCTGCTATGGCGGCATCGGCTGGGCCGGCCACATCGCCTTCTTCGAGCCCCATCTCGGCGTCGAGTTTGGCGACGATATCGAGGCTTATCTCAACGCAGGCTCGCGTATTGTGGACCTGCACCCCATCACCGTCTGCCAGAACAGCCTCTTCTGCGATTGCGGCGCCGCCGGCGACTGGTCCAACTGCCCGCCAAAGGCCGCCACTATCGGCCCGCGCGACCTCAAGACCTCCAAACTGGTCAGCTTCTGGGATGGCTTCGCCTACGGCGATGTCTCCTGGCAGCGGTTCATCTCGCGCCTGGCCGCCCACGGCCCGGTGACCCCGCTCGTGCCCGCAAGCATCTTGCAGGTGTTGAACAGCGAACTCCTCCTCTCCGGCAATGTCGCCGCCGACTGTGACTGGGAGATCGCCGAGCGCGCCGTGCCAATTGATATCTTCAAGGGGGAGGGCCGACCCTGGTAGAGCGCCATCTGACAGCCGCTGACCTCGCTGGCAAGACACTGGATGCCCACGCCCATCTCGGCGTGAGCCTCAAGGCCTATGCCAACCTGGAATATCCTTACGCCCAGAGTATCGAGGGCCTCTACTACCGCCAGCGCGCCTCGGGAGTGGACGCAAGTGTCGTCTTCCCCTTCACGCCTGACCTCTACTTCGACCTGGCAGGGGTCGTGAGAAGCGAACTCGTGCCTGCGAATCCGCCTCTTTCGGAGGCTCCTTATGCGCTGGAGAACCGCCTGGTGATGCAGGAGGTGTTCCTCTTCTGCCCCGAGTGGAGCGACCGCTTCCTGCCCTTTGTCTCGATGGACCCGGGCCGCGCCGTGGGAGAGCAGACTGGCCGCTCTGGATGCCCTGGCCGAGGAGTATCCGATCTACGGCGTGAAGATCAGCCCCATCTTCTGCCAGTCGCCCATCACGGCGCTGCTTTCAGAGGGCCGGCCTTTGGTGGAATGGGCCGCAGAGCGCGATCTGGGGTTCCTCCTCCACATCAGCGCCGACCCGGACGAGGCCTATTCCCAGGTGCGGGCGACCTTCGACCTGACGCAGGAATTTCCCGAAACGCGCTTCTGTCTGGCCCACTGTGCGGCCTTCGACAAGCGGGTGCTGGAAGCCGCGGGCGCCGCGCCCAACGTCTGGGTGGACACCGCGGCTCTCAAAATCCAGGTGCAGGCGGCGCTGGAGAACAACCCCGCGATGGCCGCGCCAGCCGACCGCTTCGAGACGGATTACACCGACCACCGCCGCGTCCTTGCCGACCTGGCCGAGGCCTGGCCGGACACGATTGTCTGGGGCTCCGACTCGCCCGCCTACTCGTACATCTGCCGCCGCAAGCAAGCCGAAGGCCACTGGCTCGATTTCCGCTTGAAGGGCACTTACGAGGACGAGGTCGCCGCGCTGGACAGCCTCGATCCTGCGCTGCGACAGCAGCTGGCAAACACGAACCCTCTGCGGTTCATCTTTGGCTGAGCCAGACCTTTGGGTTATGCAACAGAAACACTCTACGCCGCCGGCGCCAGGCGACCCCTCGATTGCCCGCGCCGCACGTTGCCTGGGCGCGCGGAGTCTGGGATAATATCTCCAGTGGAAGGTGAACCGATGAGCCTGCGCCTCGAGGTGAATAGAGACCAGATCGCGAGCTTCTGCAGACGGCATCACATCTGCCGACTGGCCTTCTTCGGGTCAGTGCTGAGGGACGATTTCCGCCCCGACAGCGACGTGGATGTGCTGGTGGAGTTCGAACCAGGTTTCAGGCTCGGTCTCTTCGACCTGATCCGGATGCAGCAGGAGTTCTCCCAGTTTCTCGGCCGGGAGGCCGACTTCCGCACCCCCGAGGATCTGGGCCGTTATATGCGCGCCCGCATCCTCGCCGAGGCCGAGGTGCAGTATGCTGCCTGAACTGGACAAGGAGCGGCTGCTGCACATCCGTGACGCTGCCACAAAAGTCGGCGAGTTCGTCGCTGGGCTTACGGAGGATGACTTCCTTCAGTCAGAACTAGTCCAGCACGCTGTCATCAACTGCCTCTTTATTATCGGGGAAGCCGCCAGCCGCATCAGCGAACAGACGCGCGCCCTTTGCCCTGAGATCGAATGGGACGTGATCCGGGGCCTGCGCAACAGGCTGGCCCATGCCTACTTCGACATAAACCTCGGGCTGGTCTGGTATTCTGCCACCAAGGACACCCCTCGCCTTCTGGCCGAAGTCGAGATAATACTCGCCAACTCCTAGAACCTTACGCCGCCGGCGCTAGCGCCTCCTGGCCCTCAATCCAGCGCTCCAGTAGTCGCTTCACAGCGAGGTCTTCAGTCAGCCTGGCATCAATCGGAATCAACTCGCCCACAGCCGCAAGCAACCGCCAGCTGTCGGTCTTCTCGAAAGTCAAATCCAGCCGTCCCAGGCACACCCCGTGTTCTCCCGCCTGCACAATCGGCACCAGGCGGCCCTCCGGATTGAATACATACACTGGCGCGGGCAGAAAAGTATGCGAATCTCCCCCGATGATCGCATCCAGCCCTGCCACCTGGGCGGCCAGCCTCAGGTCGGTCTCATAGCCAAGATGAGTGACCGCAATCAACACATCACATTCCCTTCGCGCAAGGGGCGCCCATTTCCGGGCCGCTTCGATGGGATCACTTATTGTCCAGCCCTGGGTCATCGGATAATTCGCCGAGCGCGGCGCCGTAAGGCCCAGAAAGCCGACCCGCACGCCTTCATAACGCCTCACGATGAAGGGGTGGATGCCTTCGAGAGGCACTCCAGTATCGCCCACGGTCAGGTTCGCCGCCAGCCAGGGGAAGCTGCTCTGCCTCATCAGCGCCAGCATCAGAGATTTCGCGTCTTCGGTCTGGGTCGCTTGAAACTCGTTGTTGCCCACGCACAGCAGGTCATAGCCGAGTTCGTTGTAAGCGGCGATCTCCATCGCCCCGAAGAAGCGCTGATGCCAGGGCCCCCGGGCGAAGATATCTCCCGCCTCCACCAGCGCCACCGGATGGTCGATTGTCCTGCGCAACTCGGCAACCAGCGTTGCCCTTCGCGCCAGGCCTCCCGCATCAGGCCCGGCAAACAGGCCATTCCCCTGCGAGTAATCGAAAGGCAGCACCATCCCGTGCAGGTCATTGGTGTGCAGGAGGGTTATCTGCCAGGTCTCACCAGCCCAGCAAACGCCAGTCAGAACGAGCAACAGAAGCCCAACGATGATTTTCTTCATTTTCGCCTCACAGGCCAGTCGGCCTCAGCTTGCAGCTAAAGGGAAGCCTTATTCGCTTGCTTGTTCTGCCTCGTACCACACGCCCAGGTTGTTGCCGTTGCAGCGTTCGGTGTATTTGAAGTTGAGCCCGCTTCCACTGCCCACGGGATAGTTAAGCAACTCGGCGCGCAGATTGCCTTCGAGCCGGGTATTCCACCACACCATCGAGGTCGAGCCGCCTCCATCGAGGTTCAAGCCCGACCAGGCCCCGAACTTCGCCAGCCACTCGCCGACCTCGCCCAGTTTCGCGCCGAAGCTCCGAAGCTGGCGGCCATCCACCACCAGGAAGTACACATAGCGCGCATCCTGGGACAGCCCAATCGCAGTCCGGGGATGCACGTCTTCGCCGCCTCCCACCGACTTGCCTTCCAGCAGCACAAAGCCGGAGCCAGTGACCGCCGTCTCGACCTGGCTGCAATCGAAGCCTGCCGGCGTCTCCGGCAAAGCCACTGTGCCATCTTTCATCACGAGGAAGGACGCCCCTCCGCTTGCCGGCGAGACCACCTCGCCGCCCTCCATCGCCAGGCCAATCAGGTTGCCGATGGTCTCCTCGTTCCAGGGCGCAGGCCAGGGGGAGAAGAAATTGGCGTTGATAGCCGCGACCAGCTTGCGGTCGCTCTCCTGGGAGGTCAGCAGGAAGTTGCGCGTGGTCTGCCGCTTCGTTTCGGAGACATCGGCGACCCAGTCGTCATAGCGCCCTGTAGCTCGAAAATGCAGCCCGGGCGTCTGCGTGTCGATGCGCAGACAGTTGAGTCTCATCGGGCGCGGGTCATCCACCACCAGCTTCAGATGCTGAAGGCCCGGAGAGAGTGTCCTGGACGCGCCCCAGTCCACCGCCTGCGCGCTGGCTAAGGAGGCCAGCAGCAGCAGGAGCAAGACCCAACCTGTCACCCTGACTCTACTAGACTTCATTCTCTGCACTCTCCCTTGCCCGAAAGGGCTATCTACCGACCTAGACTGAACCAGCGTGTGTCGCCCGCTCCGAAATGGGCGTATATTTGACTGCCTTCCCAGCGTTCGATCTGCCCGCCCAGCGCGGTTGCCGTTACGCCCTTTGGCAGTTTGATCGCCTTGAGCCCGGCCTTGGCTGAATGGATCATCAGAAAGGAGCCATCTGTCACGACCACGGAGCCATCGTCAGTCCAGCTATGCGCGCCCGCCTCGACAAATAGACGCCTCAGCACCGGTGCGGTCAGGCCAACGCCGCCCAGATAGACGCTGCGTATCCGCCCTACTTGCTTCTGGGCCGAGGCCACGGCGCCATCGCTCTTGTACACGCTGAGCGGCTCTGCCGCCGGGTCGCGGACGGTGAAGCGGGGAGAAAAATTCATCGGCTGACCGCTCCAGGCACAACTGGCGCCCAGTGTCTCGCCCGCCAACGGGCCGATGCCCTCGCTGACCTGCGTCCCGTCGTCAGTTGCAATTTCCAGGCCAGTAAGCGCCTTCATTCTGGTGGCATCCGGCCCCTGGGGGCCGAGGTAGCCTGCCGCGTAGTTCCAGATAGCCGTGGCGCCTTCCCGCTCCAGCCTGGCCCTGATTCCGGCGATCTGCTCCTCGCTCAGCTCAAAGGCATTCGCGAAGAGATACACTTTGCAGCGCGGTACGACGCCGCTGATGAAGTCCTCCAGCAGATAGTAGCCAACCGACACGCCGGAGAGATCGCACTCGTTACGCAACTGGCCAAGTGACCAGGTGTTCATGTCCCAGTCGCTGCGGATACCGAACCGGGAGCGCTCAGCCAGGAGGAAGGCCACCTCGGGCCGATACGGCCTCGGGTGGGCGTAAAGGTCCTCATACAGCTTCATCCGCTCCTTCAGCATCCGCCACAGGTTGGGCTCGTTGAAGGCCCCGGCGCCCATCAGATCGCACCACCAGATACCCGCGCGATGCGCAAAGGCCGCAGCCAGATTACGCTCCAGCATCGTCCGCGTAGCCTGGGGAGTGGCCAGCGTATCATAAGGCTGAGGGACATTCGTAGGGGGGAACCACGCAGGCACGGCTTCCTTGTCGATATAGGCCGTCCGCATATCGTCCTCGCTGAGCCACAGCTTGCCGCGCGCGTTGACGGAATCGACTGGTGCCATGAAGCCCGCTGGCTCGCCCACCTGCCGCGCGGCGTAGGAGACAGGGCTCATCAGCACGTCTATCTCCGGGCACGAGAGCACCTTGTCCAGCGCATAGTGTCCGCTGAAGCTGCCGCCTATCTCCAGCATATAGCCCTGACAGAACATACTCAGCCGGCGACCGCCTGAGGCCTGTTTCACCGTCCGGGCCCAGTCCATCACCCGGCTGGCCACCAGGTCGCTGTAATAATCGGAATAGTCCACCCAGGCCTGTTCGGCCGGCCGGTCGTAGAAGACCTTGATCGGGCTGCCGTCACTGACGCTGACCATCGGGAACCGGCCCTTCTCTGGCCTCGGTATAGTGGCCCCGGCCAGGCTCACCGTCTCATCGCCCCAGGCCTCGCGCAGCGCCTTGCTGGTCTTGTACTTCTCCCGCAGCCACTTGCGGAACAACCGCTGGCTGGCTTCGCAGTAGTCAGGCCCTTTGTCCGTGTAGTGCGGAGGGAACATCTCGAACTCCGGCCCGCCCAGGTGATAACCGAGCATCCGTCCGGCATAGGGGCTGGTTTCGAAGTGGCTGACGATACGCGTTGTCTCTTCCTCAAAGGAGCGGGCGAAGTAGTCCGAGGCGATGGAGATATACGGCGCGGCAGTCGTGCCGTCATCGAAAATCATAAACTCGTCCTTCGGCACCTCCTTCCAGTCGGCCCATTGAGGGGTAGGCCAGGGGACAGCGCGCAGGAAGAAAACCGCCTCTGGGTCAACTTCGATGAAGGTGTCGAGTATCTGCTCCGCCCCGCCAAAGTCGATGCTGATCCCATCAGCCGCGCGAGGGAAGTAAATCAACAAGCCGTAGATGTGGATGCCCGCCGCCGCTGCCAGCCTGACCTGCGGATTCTGGAATCGTTCCAGGTAGTCACTCGCCTGGCCCACATTAAACCAGAAGATGACCGGCGGCACTGGCTTGCCGTTGATAATCAGTTGGGCGACCCCGCTACGACTCTCGATGCGTGCCTGGGTGATAGGCTGAAAACCTTCTTCTGTGGCGCTGCCTACCTGCCTCAGGGCAAGTATCAGTAGCAGCGTTATCCCGAGCCAGGCACCGCGTTCCATACTGCCTCCCATCCTACTCAAAACTTCCCAACCAGCTCTGGCAGCTCTGAGGGGCCAAAGTTGGCATGCGCCTTCGCGCTCACGGTGAGCCCCTTCGCCGAGCACTTGCAGGTGATCGTCCACTTGGCGGGCATCTCAACCTGCCGCATCGTTATCTGAAAAGTGTCAGGCGCCGTCCAGATACCGCTCGAGACGACTTTCTCTGGCCTGAAACAGAGCAGCGCAGTCCTGCCCGGACGCCACTCCTCGAAGCCGCACTCGACGCTCTGCTTGCGTCTGCCAGCCGCGAGCGTCAGCTTGGCGCCGCCCTCATCGAAGTCCAGTCGCGCCGAGGTTAGCTTCCAGTCATTGGGCTCGAAGGTAGCCGTCCGCCCCGAGACCTTCGCCGCCATCGCAGAGGTCTTCTTTCCCGCAGGGGGATCATAGCGCAGATTCGCGAGCCGCTCAGTCAGCGCCCTGGACGCCGTGTCCTCAGGCAACGCCTTCGAAGCGAAGCCGGGCAGCAGATAGTCCCAGACCTTGTTCAGCACCGCCTGCATATCGGCGACGCCCGAGGTTATGGCCACCACGGCGTGCTGCTCCGGCATCACGATACAGTACTGCCCGCAAGCGCCATCGCCCCGGTAGCAGTTATGCCTGCAGCGCCAGAACTGA
This sequence comes from uncultured Armatimonadia bacterium, assembly GCA_963749155.1. Lineage (GTDB taxonomy): Bacteria > Armatimonadota > Zipacnadia > CAVVLO01 > CAVVLO01 > CAVVLO01. Next base: position 453,526 of record CAVVLO010000001.1, read on the forward strand.
TATCCATAGCCCTGATTCCAGTCGTTACTCGGATCAGGCCCGTTGTCCACCTGTTTGCTGCTTGCGGCCTTCACCCACTTCTCGGACACCAGCCGCTGCCCGCCGAAGACGCCCTTATCGAGGTAAAGCTGCCCGAACCGCGCGATAGCCTCGGTCTTCACCCGCAGCCCCGAACCGCCTACGTTGATGCCAAGCGGGCAAGTGTCCCACCTGGTCTTCGTGATGCCCAGCGGCTCGAAAAGTCGCGGTTTCAGATAATCAGTCAGCTTCTCGCCGGTCAGCTTCTGCACGATGGCCGACAGCATATACGTGGCGGCTGTGTTGTAGACGAAGTGGGTGCCCGGCTCGTGTTCTACGGGCAGCGAGAGGAAGCTCTGTACCCAGTTGTGCTGGCTGAAGACAGTCCAGGTTGGGTCGGTATCGTGCCCGGTGGCCATCGAGAGGAGGTGTTTCACGCGCATCCGCTGGAGGTTGGCGTCAGGCCTGGCCGGCGCCTCGTCGGGGAAGAAGCCCAGCACCTTGTCCTCGACCGACAGCCGCCCCTCGTCCACGGCGATGCCGACCGCCGTCGAAGTGAAGCTCTTGCTCAGCGAGTAGAGCATATGGACGCGTCTTGGCCCATATGGCGCCCACCAGCCCTCGGCGATGACGACGCCGTTACGCAGCACCATCAGGCTGTGGAATTCGGGCGCCTCGCGCTCGACTTCGTCCAGGAAGGTGAGGATTGCCTTGGAGGAGACGCCCTGCGCCTCCGGGGTACTCCGGGGAAGCTTCACTTGGCCAGCCATGATGGATTCTCCAGCACTGCGGGATACATGACGAATAAAGTATAGCAGGAAGGAGAGGGCGCAGGCGCCAGGGCGACCTCCTTTGTGTCCGCCTGGTTTCGGCACTGAAGTGGCCGAAACACCAGGCCTTGGTTCAGCTCTCAGGCTCTCTAGCGTTGGTGTTTCGGGGCTTCAGCCCCGAAACCAACGCCTTGCTTCCCACGCCGCTGCCTCCGGACACTACCGTTCCGGCGGTTCCATACCCTGGTTCATAACTTCGATGTATTCGCCATAACTGAAGATGCGGTTGCGCTTCTGGGCGGTTAGCTCGCGCACAAGACCGAGATGCGCAAGATGGCCGAGAGCCTTGTTCACGGTCGCTGGCGTGAGGCCCGTCCTGTTCACCAGAGACCCAGAAGTCGCAAGTGGCTGCTCCATCAACGCGCGGTGCACCTGCAGGGCGGAGTCCGCCGCTCGGCCCAGTCCTGCAAGTCTTACCCTGTCACGTCGAGCCACCTCTGCCAGCGCCTCGGCGGTCTCGACCGCTTGCAGAGCTGTAACAGCCACAGCCTCGGCGAAGAAGTCAATCCACGCCTCCCAGTCGCCCGTGAGGCGCACGCGGTTCAACAACTCGTAGTAATTCTCCCGGTGAGTCTTGAAATAGAGACTGAGGTAGAGCAGCGGCGCTCGCAGTACCCCCTGTTCGCACAGCAGCAGCGTGATCAGCAGGCGCCCAAGTCGCCCGTTGCCATCCAGGAAGGGATGGATTGTCTCGAACTGCACGTGGGCCAGCGCCGCCTTCAACAAGGGCGGGGTTGGCTCTGGCTCATCGTGGAGGAACAGCTCCAGTTCGCCCAGGCACCTTACGACCTCGTGGGGCGGGGGAGGCACGAACACTGCGTTGCCTGGCCGGGTGCCGCCAACCCAGTTCTGACTCTGCCCGGAACTCGCCTGGCGCCTGCTTGCCGCCTCTACCCCCGGCCACCAGCAGAGCGTGCAATTCGCGAATCAGCCGTAGCGATAGCGGCATCCCCTCCGCCAGCCTTCGCAGTCCATGCTCCAACGCTGCCACATAGTTGCTTACCTCGCGCGCATCGTCCAACGGCACCCCAGGCTCCTGCTCCAGCTCAAACAGCAGCAGAGCTGCAAGCGATGACTGTGTGCCCTCTATCATTGAAGAGAGCACCGCTTCCTTACGCACATACATATAGAGGAACAACGCCGTGTCCGGCAGCAGACCTGCAACTGCATCCAGCCGCCCAAGTTCCAGCAACGCCGCATCGAACTTGCTCCGCAACTCGGGGCTCCACTCGAGCGGTGGCTTCGGTGGCAAGGGCGCCGGCACGAAGGCCTGCGCCTTCTCTCCGACTGTGCTTATCGTCACGTTGTTGCCCTGCAGCCCGCGTTCCATATGCCTCGCCATCCTATAATACTTCCGCTTCTTATTATAGTATAACTCACTTATCCTATAATAACGCCCACTCCGACCCCCCGCCACTGCAAGCTGCCTGACCAATAAGGTATAACTGGTGATGTAGTAATATGGGGGATAACCTGGACTTGCCACCCGCTCTGAGGTCTGGCGAAGGAGAACCAAATGAAATCCTTTTTGTTCCTGGCAGGCATCGCCATGCTGCCTAGGCACTTCTTGGGATCGTGAAGGCCAAACCGCACCGGTGGCCCTCCACCGCGGGCTCTATGAGCTCAGCTTCGTGTCGCAGGTTCCTGTCGCCGACCCTTATCTGGGTCTGGAGCTGAAGGTCACTTTCACCCGGCCTGATTCCACTTCAGTCACTGTCGAGGGTTTCTACGATGGCTCGTTAGAGGGCAAATCAGTTTTCAAGGCGCGCGCCTACTCCGATGCGGTGGGCAAGTGGACCTGGCGCGCCACCTCCAATCTGGCGGACCTTGATGGGCAGAAGGGCGCCTTCAAAGTGACGCCCTCAGAGCTGCCTGGCAAGCTGCGCAAGCATCCTGGGGATCCCCATCAGTTCGCCTATGATAGCGGTCAGTGGTTCCTCCATATCGGCGATACCGGTTATCGGTACCTCACCGACACCGAACCCGAGTGGCAAGCCTATATTGATCAGGCCGTCCAGATGGGCGCGACGAAGCTACGCGTCTGGTTCAGCAAGTCGCGCAGCGGGGTAGAGGCCCTTCTGGAGCCAGATCGCTCTGCGCTCAATCTCGAATACTGGCAGGAGATGGACCGCAGGCTGCAATATGCGCTCAACCACTACCCCCAGGTGATTCTGCAACTCATCCCTTACGGCGAAGACCTCGACGAACTGCGCCGTTACGGCGAGGGGGATCGGATGGCGCAAGTTCATCGCCGCTTATTCTCAGGCCCGCTTCAGCGCCTACCCCAATGTGCTCTGGTGTGTCTCGAATGACCGCACTCTGGTCGCTGACGAGGCCGAGGCCACAGGCAACAAGGTGCATGCCTCTCTCATCGACCAGATCGCTCGGGATATGGCAGCGCGCGAGCCCTGGGGCACGCTCCTCACCAACCATCAGGCGCGCAACACTGGCTATGCCTTCGCGACGGCGCCCTGGTCCGACCTCATCACCCTCGAAGCCCTTGACCAGGTGACTGGCAACCTGTTGCTGGAATACCGTGAGAAGTCGGATGACCCGGTTATCAATGATGAAGACCGATACGAACTTTATCGCCCGCCGGCCCACCCGCGCTACTTCTTCCGCCGGCTGATGTGGGCAAGCCTCTTGTCGGGCGGCGCGGCGACTTATGGGGGCGCCAGGACCTACGAGCCTTATGATGGTCAGACGCGCGGGGTGCGGGGTTATTATGATCTGAAAAAGGAAGGGCTCCTCTCCGGAGGCGCGGACGACTTTGTCCACATCCATACCTTTTTCGAGAAAACCGGGCTCACTTTGGTCGGGATGGAGCCTGCTGACGCGCTGGTTGGCGGCGACCCAAACCAGGCCAAAGCCATCGCAAGCGATTCGGCCATCATCGTCTACCTGCCCAATCCGGATGCTCCCTCACCGGAGCAAGCCACCGCGGCCAGAACCCCTGCTACTTGCTCGCTTCAGCTGCCGGAAGGCAATTGGGCTCTCTCGTGGTTCAACCCGCGCACCGGCAAGGGGCTGGAGGAGCCTCCTGTCACCGTAACTGGCGGCATTACGCCCTGTCACTGCCAGGCGCCCTTCACGGGAGATGCGGTGCTGGTGGCCAGGCGTACCGGCCGCTAGGCCTGACTCGCGCTAGGCTGGCGCCTGCAGGGGATAATCGCCGAACTCGGCAAGCGCTTCCACATAGGCGTTATAATGCTCCTCTGGCCAGGGCATCCCCTGGTCGGGAGAGCAGAAGTACCCGCCCTCGCGCCCAAGCAGTCCCAGCAAGCGCTTCACCTCGGCGCGGATTTCCTCCGGCGGCCCGTCCACCAGCAGCCCCGAGGAGAGCCCTCCCTGCAGGGCCATCCGCCCCTGCGTCACTCGCCGCAGTTCTGGGAGGTCATTGGCCGTCGCCTGGACAGGATTCAGCACATCAATGCCAAGCTGGATAAACGTCTCGAGGAAGGGCATCACATGCCCGCAGGAATGGAAGTTGATTAGCACCCCGTGCCGTTTGTAGAGGTCGAAGAGACGCCGGTATTCGGGCACGAGAAACTCCTGGACAATAGCGGGGGAGAGCAGCGGGCCGATCTGCGTGCCCAGATCATCGCTGCACCCGACCATCTCAACGCCGACCGCCAGATAGTGCTGGGCCATCCCAAGCTGGAAATCCATAATCCTGTGCAGCAACTCGCGCATCGCCTCGGGCTCGGAATAGAACGCGCACATTGCGTTCTCCATCCCGCACAGCATATAAGTCCGCTCCCAGAGCGTGTCCCGGTGGCCGCCCCAGAGGAAGCAGGTCTCCTTGTCCCAGCCTTCGGCTTGCCTGTATATCTGCCCCACCAGCCGCTCATCGCTCGCATCGGGCCAGGCATAAGTGGCCATCTCCGAGAGGTCGGCAAGCGGATTGCCTCGCGGAAAACCCATCACCCCGGCGTGTTCCTTATGCCAGGTGGTGCCCCAGATATCCCTCCAGGTCGCCCCGACTGGCTGCTCATGCCCAAGCCCCTCGGCGTTCTCGTGGTTCATCCCGAAATAATTGACGCCCTGCGCAGGCCCAGGCCCGCCAGTGATTCGCTCAGGCTTGCCAAACTGGATAATCTCGAGGCTGTTCTGCTTCTCTGTCATCGGCGTTTTGCACCAGCTTCTTTGGTATTTCTGGCACTTGCCAGGCGCAAGCAGTATAACAGCAAAGATATTCTGCAGAAGCTGAATCTCCCGGTATTTCTCCCTTGACTACGCGAGGCGATGAGACTACCCTCTCGCGCGTTGCCGGGCAGTCGTTTCGACTGCTTCCGGCTAGTCGAAGCCAGGACGATTTTTCAGTGGAAAAGCTGCAACTCACAAATCTGAAGACTCTCGAAGCCGAGAGTATCCACATCTTTCGCGAAGTCGTCGCCGAGTTCGAGCGCCCCGTGATGCTTTACTCCATCGGTAAAGACTCCTCCGTAATGGTGCGTCTGGCCCAGAAGGCTTTCTATCCGGGCAAGCTGCCCTTTCCGCTATTGCATGTGGATACAGGGCTGAAGTTTCCCGAGATGTACGATTTCCGAGACAGTTTCTGCGAGGAGATCAGAGCCGACCTGCACGTCTATAAGAATGAAGAAGCCATCGCTCAGGACGCCAATCCCTGGGAGCTTGGCACGGTGCGGTGTTGCGCTCTCTTGAAGACCCAGGCCCTGCTGCAGGCCTTGCGAGCGGGAGAGCATGATGTGGCCTTCGGCGGAGCGCGCCGGGATGAAGAGAAATCTCGCGCCAAGGAGCGCATCTACTCCTTCAGAGACTCCTTCGGCCAGTGGGATCCCAAACACCAGCGCCCCGAGCTGTGGAATCTCTATAATGGCCGCATCAAGAAAGGCGAGAGCCTTCGGGTGTTTCCTCTTTCCAACTGGACTGAACTCGATATCTGGCTTTACATCTACCTGGAGAACATCCCCGTCGTGCCGCTGTATTTTGCCGCTGAGCGCGAGATGGTAGTCCGGGAGCAGCGCCTGATTCCCGTCTACGACACCACGCGCCTGGCCCCTGGCGAAGAGCCCGAAAAAGTGATGTGCCGCTTCCGCACGCTGGGCTGTCATCCTTGCACTGGCGCGGTGCGCTCGGAGGCGCGCACTGTGGCCGATATCGTGGAAGAGATGATGGTTGTGCGGCAGTCCGAGCGCATTACCCGGCTCATAGACCACGACCAGGACAGCTCGATGGAGCAGAAAAAGCGCGAGGGGTATTTCTGATGGCACTGGAGAAGCTGCTCGAGCAGGCAGCCCATACCGAACTCCTGCGTTTTACTACGGCGGGCAGCGTTGATGATGGCAAATCTACCCTCATCGGGCGTCTGCTGCACGATTCAAAAAACCTTTACGAAGACCATCTGTCCGCGCTTGGCAAGGATTCGCGCTCGGCTGGCCGGGAAGAACTGGACTTCGCGCTTCTCACCGACGGGCTCAAGGCCGAGCGAGAGCAGGGCATCACGATTGATGTGGCCTACCGGCACTTCGCCACTCCCAGGCGTCGCTTTATCATCGCTGATACCCCCGGGCATGAGCAATACACGCGCAATATGGTCACGGGCGCTTCCACGGCCAACCTCGCGATTGTTTTGATTGACGCGCGTCACGGGGTGCTTACCCAGTCCAGGCGCCACGGCTTTATCGCCTCCTTGCTGGGGATCCCCCATCTTGTCGTCGCCATCAACAAAATGGATTTGGTGGATTACTCAGAGGCGACTTTCGATGCCATCCGCCAGGAATATCGCGAGTTCTGCGCCAAGCTGCCCATCAGAGATCTGCAATTTATCCCGATGAGCGCTGTCTACGGCGACAATGTCGTCGAACGCAGCGAGCGTATGCCCTGGTACAACGGCGCGCCCCTGCTAACGTATCTGGAGACAGTCCACATAGCAAGCGACCAGAACCTGGTGGATTTCCGCTTTCCTGTTCAATATGTGCTGCGTCCGAAGGCGGATTTTCGAGGTTATTCGGGGACCCTTGCCTCTGGTGTTGTGCGCCTGGGCGAGGAAGTTATGGCTCTGCCTTCGCGCAAAGTGGCTCGTATCACGCGCATACTGGCCGGCGATGAAGAGGTCGAATACGCCTTCCCTCCGCAGGCCGTCACACTTTGTCTCGATGAAGAGATTGATATCAGCCGCGGAGATATGCTGGCACGACCTGCCAACCTGCCCTGGAAGGCCCAGGAGCTCGAAGCCTTGCTTATCTGGATGGATACCGAGCCAATGCGCCCTGGCCGTGGCTATGTAATAAAGCACACCACCCGGATGGTGCGCGGGCAGATTTCCAGGCTTGAATACAAGATAGACCCCAACACCTTGCATCGGCAGCCGGCCGACCAGCTTGAACTAAACGACATTGGCCGCGTCAACCTCGAACTGCTTGGGCCTGTCCTCTGCGATGAATACGCGCGCAACCGCAGCACCGGCAGTTTCATCGTTATCGATCCCGAGACCAACTTCACTGTCGCGGCAGGGCTTATCATCGACCGCCTGCACAAAATGAGCGCTACCGGTGAGGCGCCTGCAAGCCAGCTCAACCTTACGCGCCATTACGGGCATGTCTCAAAGGAACAACGCGAAAGACTGTTTGGTCACCGGCCCGTTACACTGTGGCTTACAGGGCTTAGCGGAGCGGGCAAGTCAACGCTTGCTTACGCGCTCGAGCAGCGCCTTACCGAAGCTGGCCACGCTTGTTTTGTGCTCGATGGGGATAATGTCAGACACGGGTTGAATCGCGACCTGGGCTTCTCTCCGGAGGATCGCAGCGAAAACATCAGGCGTATCGCCGAGGTCGCCAAACTCCTAAACGAGGCGGGCCTGCTGGTCATCACCGCCTTCATCTCTCCCTATCGCGAAGATCGTCAGGGCGCGCGGGAGATAATCGGCGAGGAGCGTTTCCTTGAAGTATTTGTAGATGCTTCACTTGCCACTTGCGAGCAGCGCGATACCAAAGGCCTTTACGCCAAGGCGCGCGCGGGGGAGTTGGCCGAATTCACTGGCATCTCTTCCCCTTACGAGCCGCCAGCCAGTCCCGATATCCATCTCGAGACCGACCGGCAGTCCTCGGAAGAGTGCCTTGACGCGGTATTTGTATATCTCCAGCAGGCCGAAATATTCGAGCAAGGCAACTAGTCGTAGCCCAGCTCGCGCATATCCGCTTGCAGGAAGTCGAAATCGCGGTGGTTTACGTCTTTTTGCCAGCGCCCAACCGCTTCTGGCCTTACTTCAATCCTGGCCAGGGGTATGCCCAGGAAAGCTTCAAGCCTCTCAAGAGTCTTTTCCTGTTCCAGCACAAAATCCTCGAAGCGCACATCAATCGTATACTTCGGCTGAGGGGTGGCCTTAACGATCTCGCGCTGATATTTCCAGCTCATCGCGCGATTGCGCAGCACGTCATCGGTCTTGTCATACGGCACGCCGAAGTCGGCCAGATCATCCGTCATATGAGCGCCCAGGATGGAATCTCTGGGGTCGCGAGTCCAATGGATGTAGCGGATCTCCGGAAACATCCTGCTTATCCACGGGTAGATGAGCGTGGTCTCCGGCAGCTTCCAGCCCTTGTTTTCGGCCTCACTGCCCAGCACAGAGGCCAGATATGACTCCACCAGGCGAGTGAATTCCGGATCTAGCGGCGCGGCAAGCAGCTCGGAGAAATCCCAATTGACACCGCCCAGATGCTTCACGTGGCGAGCCATAACCCGGCAGGCTTCATACAGGTCGTCAGGGGGGACCAGGTCACTCGACTTGTTAAGCTGAGCGCCCATATAGACGCCGCTCTCCACAAGCGTGTGGGAGATAGCTCGGGTGCCTCCGTGGCCCCTGCCAATAATTGTAATCATCATTTGAAGCATCGCCTCGATATGCTAATTTTACCTTGTCACTCGCGGCGCTATTATGGACCCGCCCTTTGGCGAAGTAAAGCCCCTTTAAGGCTTTGTTCAAGGTACAGGACTAGGCTGAGCTACCTGCGAGGCGCGCCTGGTAAATCCGGGAGATTACAAGCCTGGCCAGTAGCAGTCTGTCCAGGAACCGCTTGACTACTATTCCTTGCCGGAGCCTTCGCTTCCAGCATTTGGCTTGTGCTTGCCCTGTTCTGCCAGTTCAACGATCCGGGATTCCACTAACTTGCGAACAAGCCCTGCCCGGCAGGGGCTTGTCAGGCTGGAATCGGATAGTACCTTTGCTGGTATCGAAGTCTTTGAGGTCAGTCTGGTGGGTTGCTACGGTGGAAGCGCTCATTGGGTAGAGCGCGCAATGGTGCCTGGCCGCCCCGAAAAGGACCAGCAGCTTTCCGTTAAGCCTGAAGGCTGGCATCCCATAACCCAGGCCCTCGACAGCTTCCGGCGCTGCGGCCTTGATCCTTTGCCGAAGCTGTTCGAGCGCGCCTCGTTGGTCCTCGGGTAACGCCGCGAGATACTCCTCGATGCTCGTGAACTTGCCTTTCATACTCGTCCTCCAGTTGGCCCCACTACCTTACAGGTCCACCTGGCTGTTTTTATGCCTTGTTTGGCCGATTCCACTTCAAGGAGTGATCTGGGGGATGGGCTTGTTCCTATTTCGCTTTGCTGGCCGAAGCTCAGCCTGTTTCCCCGGAGAAAGAGGCCTTGCCCTCCGTAGCCTGGCGACGCAGTCGCCAAAGGCGAAGGGGGGTTGCCATGGGACTTCGCCAAGGCTACGTCCCACACTGGCCGAAGCTCAGCGAAGATACTCTACCGATTAGCTGGCTTTCCCCCCAAAGCTTTCCACGAAGATACTCTACCGATTAGCTGGCCTGCCAGCCGAAGCTCGCCATCGGCGAGCGAAGGCTGGTGGAGGCGGCGGGAATTGAACCCGCGTCCGAAAAGCAGTGCTACAGCCACATCTACGAGCGTAGTCCGCCTTTAGGTCTCGCCTGGCTCACCCAGCGGACGCGGTTTACCTGGCCAGCCCGGTTAAAGTCTCGGTCAACCGTTCGGGCCGCCAGTTGACCAACAAGCCACAGTTTTGTGACGGTTCCCCTCGCCCCCCGTGGCCGGGGCGGGTTCACCGGCTGCTAGTTAAGCAGCGATAGCCAGATTGTCGTTGGCTTTTTTAGCTTTGCCACACTTAACGGGCGTCGTGGCCGTCCCGGCTCGCAGCAACTGTCACTTGGCAATCCGTCGAAGCCGATCGCCCCCACTTGCTGTTACTTCAACACTTATGATAGCACATCTGTTCCGCTTTTGGATGGCCTTCTTGCGGTGAACCCGCCTACACTTGCCCGCTCCAGCCTGCCCGAATCAGCATCACATCGAACTGCCACCAGGGCAGCTCATCCAGCCTTGGATCAAAGGGCCCCAGAAACCCATAAGCCCGCGCGACCAGCTCGCGCGCCCCAAGCTCTGGAGCCCTCATCAGTTTCCCAGTTCAGCCTCGTTCCTCGGCTCCATCTCCTGATAAGCCTCAAGCAGCTTGTAGAACACCTCGGGCGCCAGTCCCCGCACTTCTTCGATCTCGGTAAAATACCGCGCGTCCTTCCCTGGCTCGAAGGTCGCCCGCAGCACTACCTCGTACTCCCACTCTTCAACGAAAGCCAGTTTGGCCAGCTCGAGGCGACGCGCTTCCACTAGTCGCGCGTCCAGTTCGCCCTCTTCCAGCCTCACCAGTTCTTCCTCCAGCGCCTCTCTTACCGCCTGCCCATACTGCGCGCGCTTCTCGGCGACTGTTTTGAGTCTCTCCTCGTACCCCTTCTCGGCTTCTTCAAGCTCTGCTTCGCTTGCGCAGAAGCCCTTCGCTGGATCCCCCAGGGCAGGTTTCGAGGGGGTGGGGAAGCGATGTGACGCTTCCTCCTCGATCACCGGCATCTGCGCGGCCACGAGATAGCCTGCCTTCTTCTCCGACCGCCACGCAAGCGCCAGATCGTCCCTTGCTTCTTCCAGCCGCGCATCGGCTCGCTCCAGCGCGCTTCTCAAGGCCGCCTCTCGAGCGGCAACCCCGAGGGTGCGCAATTCTACTGCCTCCACTCCGCCAGCCCCATCCTCAAGTTCCAGCACCTGCTTCGTCCTGTAGAACTCGCTCAGCCGCATCGTTTGCCCCTTTCTGCTTCAGCGCTACCTTACCGCTGTCGAGATCGTCGACTTTGCGAACGCCATATCGTTCGCCAGTTCTCTTCCAATCGCCGCGCCTGCATCCCTCGCCACCTTGCCCAGGTTGCCCGAGTAGTCCTGCAGGTTCACGATTACCGTCGGACTCGCTTTGGTGCTGCTTGCGCTTGTCCCCCCCGACATCGACAGGTTGTACAGGTACGGCGCGCTGTCCCACGTCTGGGGCGCGTTGTAAGCCTTCCCAACCTGTGACTTCGGTTTGCTCGATTTGCTGCCCCCGCCAAACAAGCTGAGCCCCAGCCCGACAACCGCGCCCACCGGCCCGCCAAGCGCGAACCCCTGCAACGCTCCCGACAGGGGCGACAGTCCCCCGCTCTGAGCCTGGGTGTACATATCCGCCAGCCCGAACACCTGAGGCCACGTCCGGTCGCCGCCGATCCCGAAACCCGACAGGCTCCCCGCCTTTGAGAACTGCTGGCTGATCTGCTGGAACCATCCCTGCTGCCCCAGGCTTGCCTGAAGCTGGTTCGCCATCAACGTCCGAGTGCCGAAATACCCCCCTCGACTGTTGCCGAGGGCCATCGAGGCTAGCGCCTGCCCCAGGTATCTGTCCGCTGCCGTGCTTGCGGAGGCCGGCTTCTTGCCCGCCGCATCCGGCCCCCCAAGTTCTGGGATGTCTCCCGCCGCTGTTGCCGCCCACTGGCCTGCTCCCCCTGCCTTGCCACTCTGCCCACTTGCCAGGCCAGGCGCAGCTCCTACCGCATCTGCCTGTGGAACACGCCACAGGTCCTTGCCTCCGCTCCCGATGCCGCCACCGCCGCTACTAGCGGCCACCTTCCGCAGCGCCTCCGCGAGCAAGCCTTCCAGCGAGCCTGTGCTCCGCTGCCAGCTCCCAGGCGATTCTGTGCCCACACCATTTTGCGCCAGCCGCTGGTTTGTCCGCCTCAGTTCCTCCGCAAGCCGACCGAAAGCCCCCTCGTTCAAGCTTCGCACGCTCTCGGTTAACTCGCCCACCTTTCTCGCTACCTGGTCCTCGCTGCCTGCCATCTTGTCCTGCCTCCGTTCTTGCGTCTGCCTACACCCTCTTCCCAGCCGCCGCGCCAGTTCTTCACGGATTGTCATATATAATGACAAAGCGCCAGCCTCCAATTGCTCCGTAAGGCAATCTATGAATCAGCGCAATGTATTTATATTGACCAACGCTTGTCAAAAACATCTTATCCTTCGCCTTTGCTGCCTGTCCCCTCTCCCTTCGGAGATAAGCCTGACCGGGGTGCAGGGGCAAGCTGCCCCTGCCTGGCTGCACCGTTGCCTCGCCTTTCCGCAGGGGTTGAACCTCTCTTGCTTCACTGCTATAATCTCGGAACTACGTCCCTTGGGAGGCGTACCAGTTGAGTGGGCGGTTAGTTCAGGGGGAGAATGCCACCTTGACACGGTGGAGGTCACAAGTTCAAATCTTGTACCGCCCACCACTCTACTGCACTAGCTGGCCTGCCACCGGCAGGCAGGCCTGCCCTTTGCAGGCCCGGCTTCCCTCGGCAGGCTGCCTCGTTTGTTGCTCCTCTTTCGTCCCGGGCGCCCAGTAGGTTCCCTTGCACAGGAGTGTGATTTTCTTGTCACCAGTAGTTAAAATTACCTTGCCCGATGGCGCGCAGCTTGAGGCCCCCCAGGGCGCTACATTGCTCGAAGTCATCGCCCAGATAGGCCCCAGGCTTGCCAAAGCCGCCGTTGCCGCAATCGTAAACGGCCAGCTCCGCGATGTCCGCGATGCGGTGGAAGAAGACGCCACTCTCGAGGTGCTTACAGCCAAGGATCCCCGTGCCCTCGAGGTGCTCCGTCACAGTGCAAGCCACCTGATGGCCCAGGCTGTCCGACAGCTCTTCCCTGGCACGAAGGTCGCAATCGGCCCTTCCATCGCCGACGGTTTCTACTACGACTTCGACACCGAGGTCGCCTTCACTGAAGCTGATCTCGAAGCCATCGAATCGCGTATGAACGAGCTCGCCAAAGCCGATATCCCGCTCGAACGGATGATCCTGCCCGTTGCTGACGCCATCCGGCTTTTTGAAGAGCTGGAAGAGCCTTATAAAGTCGAGCTGCTTAAAGACCTTGAGGTTGAGACGGTCACGCTCTACAGGCAGGAGTCCTTCCTCGACCTTTGCCGGGGCCCCCACGTGCAGTCCACAGGTGCCCTTGCGGCCTTCAAATTGCTCTCGGTGGCTGGCGCCTACTGGCGCGGAGACGAGCACAACAAGATGCTTCAGCGCATCTACGGCACGGCCTTCGGCGATGCTGACGGTCTGGCTAAGCACCTGAATCTGCTTGAGGAAGCCAGGCGCCGCGACCACCGCAAGCTCGGTCAGGAACTCGGCCTTTTCAGCATCCAGGAAGCCGTTGGGCCTGGCCTCGTCCTGTTCCACCCCAAGGGCGCTCTGCTTCGCAAGCTCATCGAAGATTTCGAGCGCGATATGCACCTGGCCAACGGCTACGACCTCGTCGTCACGCCCCATATCGCCAGTCAGGACCTCTGGGACACTTCTGGCCACACGAAGTTCTATACCGACAATATGTTCTTCCTGAACGTCGAAGATCAGGATTATGTCCTTAAACCGATGAACTGCCCCTTCCACATCCTGATTTACAAGTCGTCCACGCGCAGTTATCGCGACCTGCCGATGCGCTATTTCGAGCTGGGTACGGTCTACCGCTACGAGCGCTCCGGCGTGCTGCACGGCCTTTTGCGCGTCAGGGGCTTCACCCAGGATGACGCCCATCTTTTCTGCACGCCGTTGCAGCTTCAGGCAGAGCTTATCAAGCTCATCGCTTTCGTGAAGAATATCCTCGGCGCCTTCGGTTTTTCCGAGTATAAGGTCTATCTCAGCACCCAGCCCGAGAAGTCCGTTGGCGCCCAGGACCACTGGGATATGGCCACCGAAGCCCTGCGCCAGGCCCTTGAGGCTACCGGCCTTGAGTACCAGGTTGATCCAGGCGAGGGCGTCTTCTACGGCCCCAAGATTGACATCAAACTTGTGGATGCCCTCGGCCGCCAGTGGCAGTGCTCGACCCTCCAGGTGGATTTCAATATCCCCGAGCGGTTCGATGCCACCTATATCGGCGAGGATGGCCAGGAGCACCGCACGGTTATGGTCCACCGCGCCTTGCTTGGCTCTCTGGAGCGTTTCATTGGCTGCCTTATAGAGCATTACGCGGGCGCCTTCCCGATGTGGCTGGCTCCCGTCCAGGCTGTCGTCATACCCATCGCCGAGCGCCATCACGATTATGCCAAGCAGGTTGTGGCGAAACTGAAAGCCGCCAAGGTCCGAGTGACTCTTGATGCTCGCTCCGAAAGCGTCGGCTACAAGATACGCGAGGCCCAGACCCAGAAGTTGCCTTATATGCTTGTGGTTGGCGACCGCGAAGCCGAGGCAGGCCAGGTGGCTGTCCGCCGCCGCGATGGCACCGACGAAGGCGCGCTCGATTTGGCAGCTCTTGCTCTTCGCCTGGCCGATGAAGGCAAGGCGCCAGAGTTCACGCTGGACTAACCAGCCCAACCAGAACGCATATTTCGGGAACTCGTTCCCGAAACCTGAACAACAAGTGGCGTGTTTCGGGAGCTTGCTCCCGAAACCTTTTAGTCTGGCTGCCTTCCGAATTGCCTTGACTCGCGCCTTTCAGGGCGCCAGGCTAGTTGACACCTGCTCTAAGGACCCGTATAATCCGACTTCCGAACCAGGCACGACGGAGGTGCTCTGCAATCGATAGACGTTTGCGCGTGAACGAGCGCATCAGGGCCAGAGAAGTGCGCGTAATTGGCCCGGAGGGCGAGCAGCTTGGTGTAATGACCTCGCGCGATGCTCTCCAGAAAGCCCAGGAAGAATATGAGCTTGACCTGATCGAGGTCGCGCCCAATTCGCAGCCGCCGGTCTGCCGTATTATGGATTACGGCAAGTACAAATACGACCAGCAGAAGAAAACCAAAGCTGCGGCCAAGACTCAGCATACGACCAAGCTCAAGGGCGTCCAGTTCAAAGCCAATATCGCCGCGCGCGATCTTGAGATCCGCGTAAAGCGGGCGCGTGACTTCCTGGAAGAGGGCGACAAAGTCAAGTTTACCGGCCTTTTCAGAGGCCGCCAGTTCGCCCATACCGACCTTAGCCGAGAGCAGATGGATCGCATCATCGAGCTGCTCAAGGATATCGCTATCGTCGAGAAGCCTCCCTCAATGGAAGGCCGCATTATGACGATGGTGCTTGCGCCTATTAAGACCAAAGAAGCCAAACTAGCCGAGCAGGGCAGTCCCAAACCGGCCCCCTCGGAGCCCGAAGGAGCAACCGAAAGTGGCGAAGGGAACGAAGACTCATAAAGGTATTTCCAAGCGGGTCTGGGTTACAGGCACCGGTAAAGTTATGCATCGTAGCGCCTTCCAGAAGAAACATCATTCTGTGAAGACCAGTTCGCACCTGCGCCGTATTGGCGGGACGAAAGAACTCGAGGGCGCCGACGCCAGAAACGTCCTCCAGCTGCTTCGCGGCTATAAACCTAGCTAGCTTCAGCGCCTAGCGCTTGATCGGGAGATTGTCACGATGAAAACTACAAACGCAACAGCTCGCAAGAAGCGTCACGATAAGATTCTAAAGTTCGCCAAAGGCTACCGCGGCGCCAAGTCGCGTATCCTGAAGCGCGCCAAGGAGCAGGTTCTTCACTCGGGCGTTTACGCCTACCGCGACCGCCGCAACCGCAAGCGCGAATTTCGCAGCTTGTGGATCACTCGCATCAATGCGGCGACTCGCCAGAGTGGGATGACTTACAGCCAGTTTATGTATGGGCTGTCCAAGGCCAGCGTCGAGCTTGACCGCAAGCAGCTTGCTTTTATGGCTTACGCCGACGAGCCAGCCTTTGGCCAGCTCGTTGAGGTCGCCAGGGCCGCGCTCGCTTAGTTTCTCTCCAGTGCTTCTTGCGCGAGCTGCCCTTTCGGGTGGCTCGCGTTCTTTTTGACTACCCGCTTTGGGGATGTTACAATCCTCAAGCGGTCGCAAGGCCGTATAACCAAATATCGAAGGCTATGACGGAGCAAAGTAAGTCCTGACCAGGGCCGCCAGAGAGGGGAATCACTGGCTGAGAGTTCCCCAGGTACCGCTGGACTGAAGTTCTCTCCCGAGCCGCAAGCTGAACCGCCGCCAGCCCCCGCTGGTCGCCCACTAGGCCGAGCCGGTCGCGCGCCGTTATCGCGCCAGAGAGCCGTCACCCACCGGTGACGGAAGCAAGCTGGTACCGCGTACCGATCCCGTCTGCGCGCTTGCGCGGCGGGATTTTTTGTTTGCTGGAGGTTGCCTTATGCTCGATAAACTCACGCAGCTCGAAGCCGAAGCTCGCCAGGCGCTCGCGGCCGTAGATTCCCAGGCCGCAGTTGACGCCTTCAAGAACGAGTTCACAGGCCGCAATGGAGCGCTCACCGCCCTGCTCAAAGGCGTTCGCGATGTGCCCGCCGACCAGCGCGCCGCTTTCGGCCAGGCCGCCAACAAGCTCAAGAACGAGCTGGAGGCTGCTCTTGCCGAGAAGGCCGAGCACCTCAAGCAGGCTCGCGTCGCCGCGCCCACCAGCAAAGCCAAAGGCGCTTCTTCTCTCTTGCCCGCTACGCCCGATGTGACACTGCCGGGCCGCTCGCGCAGGATGGGCCATGTCCATCCGCTTACCCAGGTGATGGAGGAGTTCCTCGACCTGTTCGTGCGCCTTGGCTACGAGGTCGTCGAGGGCCCAATCGTCGAGGATTATCGTTACAACTTCGACCTGCTCAACTATGAGGACGGCCACCCCGCTCTCGATGAGCAGGAGTCCTTCTACCTGGGCCCGCGCTGCCTGCTGCGCACCCAGACTTCGGCCGTCCAGCCGCGCGCGATGCTCGCCAAAGAGCCTCCGATGCGCGTCGTGTCGCCAGGCCGGGTGCATCGCCGCGATGCCGTGGATGCCACCCATTCGCACACCTTCCACCAACTCGAAGGGTTTGTGATAGACCGCGGCATCACCTTTAGCGACCTGAAGGGCACGCTGCTCACCTTCGTCCGGGAGATTTTCGGGCCTGAGACCAAGCTGCGCTTCCGGCCTGACTTCTTCCCCTTCACCGAGCCAAGCGCCGAGGGCGCGATGACCTGTATGCTCTGCAAGGGCTCCGGCTGCCGCGTCTGTGGGGGCAGCGGCTGGATTGAGGTCTTCGGCGCGGGGATGATCGACCCGAACGTCCTGACCGGCTGCGGGATAGACCCTGAAGAATGGTCCGGCTTCGCCTTCGGTTTTGGCGTAGACCGTTTCACGATGCTGCGCTATGGCATTGAAGACATCCGCCTGCTCTTCTCGGGCGACGTCCGCTTCCTCGAGCAGTTCTAGGGAGGACTTACAATTATGAAAATGCCACTTTCCTGGCTTGCTGATTATGTCGAACTACCGGCCGATACCAAATCGTTCGCCCATCAACTCACGATGAGCGGCCTCGAGGTCGAGGCGCTAGTGAGGAAGTCACGACCCCTGCGGGGCCTGAGACCGTCTTCGAGACCTCGCCGACCTCCAACAGGGGCGATCTCCTCTCCCTCGTCGGCGCCTCCCGGCTGGTCCACGCGGTCACCGGCGGCGCCCTCAAGCCAATTGATGTCGCCTTCACCGAAGGTCAGGCGCCCGCCAGCTACTATGCGCGGGTCACAGTGGAGGATACCGAAGGTTGCCCGCGTTACACCGCCCGGGTAATCACTGATGTCAAGGTCGCGCCCAGCCCGCAGTGGCTCCAGAATCGCCTTATCGCCGCCGGCGTGCGTCCAATCAACAACGTGGTGGATGTCACCAACTATGTGATGCTCGAACTCGGTCAGCCGCTTCACGCCTTCGATCTCGACACCCTGGCTGACCACCATATTATCGTCCGGCGCGCCCGCTCTGGCGAACAGCTCGAGACGCTTGACGGCCTTGTGCGCAACCTTACCGAAGACCATCTCGTCATCGCCGATGCCCAGCGTCCTGTAGCCCTCGCGGGGATTATGGGTGGCGAGGATACGGGCGTCACCCAGGCCACCACCACTGTCCTTATCGAGTCGGCGCATTTCAAGCCCCAGCTCAATCGCGCCACCGCGAAGGCCTTCAGCCTGTCCAGCGAATCCACTTACCGCTTCCAGCGCTATGTGGATGTGAACAACACCTTGCGCGCCTGTGACCGGGCCATCCAGCTCATCCAGCAACTTGGAGGCGGGACGATTGCCGCAGGCCCAATCGACATCTACCCCATGGTGAGGCAGCCCGTCCGCCTTAGCCTGCGCCCCGAACGCGCCGATGCAATCCTTGGCCAGCATGTCCCCGCCGAGCGCCAGGTCACTATCTTGCGTTCGCTCGGTCTTGACGCTGCCCTGTCCGATGGCCTTATCAACGCCACCGTGCCGACTTTCAGGCCTGACCTGACTCGCGAGATAGACCTGGTGGAAGAAGTCGCCTGTGTCTGGGGCTATGACAACCTTGAGGGCACTCTCCCCGCCATCGGAGGCCTCCTCGGGCGCCTGGGCGAGAAGCACGCCTTCTTCAACCAGGCCCGCAACTGGCTCGTCGGCGCTGGCCTTGCCGAGATGAAGACCTTCAGCCTGCTCTCTCCCAAAGAAGTGGACGCTGTCGGCTGGCTCGCGGGCCATGAGGCGCCCGCTCCCGTCACCAACGCGATGAGCGAGGAGTATTCCGTCCTGCGTCCGACTCTCTTGCCTTGCCTGCTGCGCGAGGTCGCCTACAACCTTAACCGCCAGCAGACCAGTGTCGCCCTGTGCGAGCTCGATCCGGTCTTCCTGCCCTCTGACGGTGCTTTCCCAACCGAAGAGTTTCATGCTGGGCTCGTCCTGACAGGCCGCAATTACACCTCCGAGTGGAACCTGGGCGCTTTCGGCGCCGCCGACTTGTACGAGCTGAAAGGCCTGGTGGAGGAACTCGCTGCCCGCCTTGGCCTGCTGGAAGTCACCTTCGAGGCCGCCGAGTTGCCCTTCGCCGTCCCTGGCGCCGGCGCTCGCGTCCTGGCCTCAGGCCAGCCGCTTGGGTACCTGGCCCAGGTGAACGGCGCCACGCTCGGTTTCTGGGATATCGAGCAGCCCGTCTATGTCGCAGAACTCAACCTTGAGGCCGCCTGGGAGCTGCGCGCAGTGGAGAAGCCCTACAAGCGTCCCCCTGCCTTCCCGAAATCTGAGCGTGATCTGGCCCTGATCGCTCCAACTTCCGTGCCGGTTGGGGCCTTGCTTTCCACTGCAAATTCCGCCGGTGGGGAACTCCTCGAGACCTCTGGGGTGTTCGATGTATTCGAGGGGGCTTCCCTGGGTGAGGACAAGCGCAGTGTCGCTTTGCGTCTCGTTTTCAGGCATCCTGAACGTACGCTCACCGATGAGGAAGTGAACGAGGCGGTCGCCGCCATCCTGACCGCACTCCAAAGTGCCTATGGAGTCGCCTTACGCGGCTGAGTCTTCAACGTCCTTAGCCTGGCCGAGGGGGGGCAAGCCTGACTTGCTCGCCCTTGCCTGGCTGGCCTTGCTTGCGCTTCTCCTGCTGCTGCCCGCCCTGCTGCCGGGGCGCTGCCTGCTCGCTGGTGATTATGCTCTGCATCTGGAGCCCTGGGCCTCCGAACTGCCTGATTACGCCGCCCAGCCGACGCCCGGCTTCAACTCGCTCCTTTGGGATTCGATGGCCCAGTATTACCCCTGGCGCGCCTTCGCCCACCGTTCTATTACCGCTGGCACTGTGCCCCTGTGGAATCCTCACAGCCTGTGCGGAACGCCTTTCCTGGCCAATTTTCAGTCGGCGCTCTTCTACCCGCTCAACCTGCCCTTCTGGCTGTTCGACCCCGCGCAGCGTCTTCGGCTGGATGGCTCTCTTCCATCTCGTGCTCGCCGGCTTTGGCGCTTATGCGCTGGCCCGGGTGCTTGGCCTCTCGCGTGTGGCCGCCCTTACTGCCGGCACGGCCTTCGAGCTGTGCGGTTTCCTCATCACCTGGCTTGAGCTGCCCACCCTCGTCTATGTCGCAAGCTGGTTGCCCTGGGCGCTGCTCTTCGCCTGCCAGGCCGCGCGCCTTGCGAGTTGGCGTCTGGCCCTTGTCACTGGCTTCATACTGGGAATCCAGGCCCTCGCCGGCCACCCGCAGATATGGCTCTACTCCGCGCTTGCGGTGGGCGCGGTGCTGGTCTTCGTCCGAGGCAGCCGCCCGCTGCCGCGCCTGGGCTTCCTGGCGCTGGCCTTTGGGCTGGCTGGCCTGCTGGCTGCCGTCCAACTCCTGCCCGCGATGGAACTCGCCTCCGAGAGCCATCGCACTAGTGGCGCCACTCTCGAACGCTTCGCCGCTTATCGCAGTTTCGCTCTGCCCCCGCAGAATCTCGTCACTGCCTTCCTGCCCAACTTGTTCGGTCGACCTGACGCCGGCAACTACTGGGGACTTGGCAATCTCGCCGCGCCCTCCCTGGTCACTGGAATGTATTCGGAATACTGCCTGTTCGCAGGTGTTGCGGTCTTGTTCCTGGCCCTGGTGGGCGTTGTATGCAGTGCTGACAAGCGGGCCAGAATCCTCGGGATTCTTGCCCTGCTGCTCCTTTTGCTGGCCCTCGGTACCTGGCTCAATGCGCCACTCTTCTTCCTGATTCCGGGGATGGCCTCCTCTGGCGGTCCCAACCGGATTGTCATACTTTATCTTTTGGTGATGGCCCTGCTTGCGGCTTATGGCGTAGACGCCCTGCGCGCCCGCCGTGTCACTTCCAGGCAGCTCTTCTGGATCAAGGCGAGTGTCTTCTTCCTCGGTGTGCTGGCGCTTGCCTACACCTACGTCAGGGTCTCGCCACTGGTGCCTGATCCGCTTGCCCTTTGGGTCGAGACCGACGCCGTGGGCGTTCTCCGGTCGCTGCTGGCTCTCGGCTTCGTCTCGATACTGGCCAACCTTGTTGTAAAGCTCAAACCGCGCTTTGCCGTGCTCTTCCCGGTGCTTGTTGGCCTCGAGTTGCTCCTCTTTGCCTGGGGCTTCAATCCGACCTGCGACCGCGCCGTCGTGTATCCCAGGTCGGCTTTTGTGGAAGAACTCCGCGCCGCTGCAGGCCCGAACCGCATCGCCGTGATGAAGCCTGCCTGGCCACTTCACGAGTACCCCAAGGCAACCCTCCCGCCCAATGCCGCGCTGGCTTACGGCCTGTACGAGATTGGCGGATACGATTCACTGTTACTAAAAGACTATATCCAGGGCCTGGAAGAACTGGCAGGTCGGTCGCCCTTCCCGCCTACCAATGGCAATATGGCTTTCGCCGTCGGTACTCCTGGCGATCTGGCCCGGCTGGGCGCTGCCTGTTTCGTATTGCCCCTGCCCGAACAGGGCAAGCCTGTCTTCCTGACCGACGAGATTGCTGCCCCGACGCGTGCTGTGGCAGCCCTTGGCGAAAATCGTTATGCTCCAGTGTTCAGTTATCCCTCGCCCAACCGCGTGGATATCGAGCTTGCCCAGCCTGCCACAGCCTTGCTGTTCTCGGATACCTGGGAGCGCGGCTGGCGCGCCTGGCTGGTTGCTGAGGGGCAGGCCGAGCCACTTGAACTCCTCTCCGACTCACTTGCTCGTCGCCAGATTAGTCTGGCAAGTCCTGCCGAGGGCCTGGTGAGAATGGCATATCGTCCCCCTCCTTCCTCTTTGGCCTATACTGCACTCTGATAGCGCTCTTTATAGCGGCCTTCTCTCTGGGAGGAACGCTCAGGAGGTCTCTTTATGGCAGAACCAGCAGTTAAGCAGCTTCCCGCTGTTAATCCGTATCACAATAGCTTCCAGCGGATGGCCCAGTTGCTTCTGTTGCTCGCTTTCGCGTTCGTCCCGCGCTTCTATGGAATGCAGTGGGGCCTTCCCAATGCGATGCACTTCTTCTCATATCACCCCGATGAGAACGTAAATGCTGGCGTAGTGATGTCTTTGCTTAACGGAGACGCCAATCCGCACTTCTTCAACTACCCCTCGCTCCTGTTCTACCTGACAGCGGGCTTGTACAAGCTCTTCGGGGCGCCATGGGCCGCCGCTCAGGGAGGCGAACTGTGGGCTATCAACGCCGCTGTCATCCTCTGCGGGCGCGTAGTCGTCGCCTTTGCCGGCATAATGAGCATCCCCTTCGCCTATTTCCTGGCGCGCAAGCACTGGGGAGAATGGCCTGGTTTCCTGGCCGGCCTTGCGCTCGCTTTCGCTCCGCTCCATATTGTCCAGAGTCACTATTTCACGGTGGATGTACTGGCTGCTTTCTGGCTAGTTGTCTGTTTGCATTTCGCAAGTCGCATCTGGGCCGACCGCCCTTACCGTATCGAATACCTTATGGCCGGCCTCACCGCAGGCCTGGCCGCCAGTACGAAATACAATGCCGCCCTCGTCTTCCTGGCCGTGCTGGTCGCGCATTATTTCCTTATAAAGGACAAGGAGAAAGGCAAGCGCTTCTTCGATGGGCGCCTGGCGCTGGCGTTTGGCTCTTTCATCGCCGCCTTCGCCCTCACCTCGCCCTATGTGCTGCTGGATTTCGGCGCCGCGTGGAAGGACATCAGCTACGAACTCGGCCATGTCGCCACCGGCCACGGCTTCGTCTTCACCGGGCTTGGCCCAGGCTGGCTGGTGCAGGCCCAGAACCTCTGGGTCGGCCTTGGCCCTGCCGTACTCGTACTGGGGCTGCTTGGGCTAGTCTGGGCGCTGGTGAAGAAGGACCGGGGCGCGCTCATAATCTGGGCCTTCCTGCTGCCGGCTTTCCTCCTCATCGCCGGGGGCAAAGTCCACTTCGCCCGGTACGCTCTGCCTTTGCTGCCCTGCCTGGTCTGCGGCCTGGCCGTGCCCATCGCGCTGGCGAAAGCTAAATCCGCCAAGACGCTCTGGACGCTGCTCGTACTTGCCTCAATTGCCTTCTCGCTGGTGCTCGCCTGGCCACTGGTGCAGATTGTCTCGCGCAGCGATATCCGCGATGAGTCAATGCACACCATAGACCACAAGACGCCTCTTTACGCGAAGGTGGGCCTGGTGGAAGAACCCTGGTTTTACTCGCCCCCTATCGCTCGCTATAACGCCGGACCGCTGACCAGGAAGCTCTTCTGGGAGCATCCCCCGAACACCTATGAGCTCTACATAACCGGTCGCGATGCGAAGAAGCTGGCTGAGGTATATCCCAACTACTTCATCACGACCGACTTCGAACTGGACGATGGCGTCCGCGCCCAGGATCCTGCCACCGTCGCCTTCGTAGCCGAACTTAACAAGCTATACGAGAAGGTCGCCACCTTCACCCGGGACTATGGCCCCATCGAACGCGTCGGCCGGGTGCCGCACGATATGCGTTACATCGCCCCGCGGATAGACATCTGGATGTCTTACAAGCTGAGCAAAGAACTGGATGCCGAGGAGAAGGCCGAGGCCGCCAAGGAAGCCAAGAAGCCGAAGGTGCCTGCCGCCAAGGAAGCCAAGCCTGCTCATCATCATCACGACCCTTATGCGATCAAGCGCAACTGGTTCGAGAAATTGCTTGGCCTGGGCGATCCCGTCGCTGACGAGATTGAAGCTGAAGCAAACCACGAACACGAGGGAGAAGCGCCTCACTAGACAAGTCACGCAACTTTTTTTGTAAAAAAACTGCCCGGCCTCTGGATTTTACTCGGCGAGTTCGTTATCATCGGGTTTATCCAGAGGCCGTTTGCTTCTGGCACGAAGCAAATCAAGCTACCTATAGGAGGTGCAGTCTCGATGCTCAAGCCGCGCGCCCAACTCGGCCAGGCTCTGACACGTGGACTCAGCTCCTCCGGGTTTGCTCCCACCTGCTACGCCCACCGTTTCACCCACCAGGCCCGTTGGGCCTCAGTCGTTGTTGGCTGCTCAGCGCCCGCTGGCCTCTAGTGGCGGCAAGCCAGACTTAGACTTACCACCCGCCCAGAGGACCAGCGCCCGCCGAACTTTTTCCGTTCGACTGGATTTTCTGGCCCATTGCCCTATCGAAACCAATTACCTTTAGAGGAAGGGAAACCTGATGAAAGAGAAGCTCCTTATGATTCCTGGTCCGACCATTACCCCCCCCGAGGTCGCGGCAGCGCTTGCCAAGCCTCCTCTTGGCCATCGCAGCAAAGAGTTTGCAAAGCTTTTCACCGCCACCGAGAAGCAGCTTCGGGACATCTTCCAGACCGAAAACGAAGTGCTTATCTACACCAGCAGCGGTACCGGCGCGATGGAAGCTGCCGTTGTCAACCTGCTCAATCCTGGCGACAAAGCCATCAACGTCAGCATCGGCGTGTTCGGCGACCGGTTCGCCAAAATTCTCAAACAGTTCGGCGCCGAAGTAGTCGAGGTAAAATTCCCCGAAGGCGCCGCCGCCGATGTCGAAGTCGTAAAGGCCGCAATCGCCGCCAATCCCGATGCCAAAGCCCTCTACGTCACCTTCAACGAGACAAGCACCGGTGTAGTAAATGACCTCACCGAGATTGTCCCCGCAGCCAAAGCGGCCGGCCTGCTGGTCGTCGTGGACGCCATCAGCGGTCTGGTGGCGATGGATTTGCCCGCCGACAAGCTGGGGATTGACGTGGTCGTGGCCGGCTCCCAGAAAGCTTTCGGCATCCCACCAGGGCTTGCGTTCTGTACCGTCAGCGACGCTGCCTGGAAAGCCTATGAAGGCGCAAAGATGCCCAAGTTCTACTGGGACTTCGGCGCGATGAGAAAGGCCCAGGCCGAAGGTTCCACCGCCTGGACGCCCAGCGTCTCGCTGGTTTTTGGGCTCGAGGCTGCCGTCCAGTTGATAATCGACGAAGGCTTGCCTGCCTGTTTCGCTCGCCACCAGCAGAACGCCGATATGGTGCGCGCCGCGATGAAGGCCGTGGGCTTCGAGCTGTTCGCCGCCGAGGCCAATGCCTCCAACGCCATCACCAGCATCAAGGCCCCCGAGGCTTTCGGCGAGAACGAGCTGCGCGGCATCGTGAACAAGAAATTCGACATCGTCACAACTGGTGGTCAGGCTGGCCTGAAGGGCAAGATCTTCCGCATCGGCCACCTGGGCTTCTGCTACCCGCGCGACATAATGGCCACCATCGCGGCTTTCGAATATGCGCTCTACGAACTCAACTGGGATTTCGACCTTGGCGCTGGCGTAGCCGCCGCCATTAAAGCAATGAAAGGGGCTGACTAAAAATGAAAGTCCTTGTAGCCGATCCACTGGATGCGGCAGGGGTAGAACTGCTCGAGCAGGCTGCCCAGGTCGATGTGAAACCTGGTCTTTCCGAAGCCGAACTCGTCGAGATTATCGGCGAATATGACGGCCTTATCGTGCGCAGTGGCGTAAAAGTCACCCGCCCCATTATCGAGGCCGCCGACAACCTGAAGATTATCGGCCGGGCGGGCGTGGGCGTAGACAACATAGATGTCCCGGCCGCGACCGAGAAAGGCATTATCGTGGTCAACTCGCCAGCCGGCAACACCATCGCGGCGACCGAGCACAGCTTCGCGCTCATCCTCGCGATGGCGCGTAAAATCCCGATGGCCTATATGTCCATGAAAGAAGGCAAATGGGAGCGCGGCAAGTTCAAAGGCGTCGAGCTTTACAAGAAGACCCTTGGCCTGGTGGGGCTTGGCGCGTATCGGTATGGGTATGGCCAGGCGCGCGCAGGAGTTCGTTATGAAGGTCGTCGCCTACGATCCCTATGTAGACGCTGACTATGCGGCAGAAGCCGGCATCGAACTCGTGGATACCCCCGAGGAGCTTTTCGAGAAGTCGGATTTCATCAGCCTGCATGCTCCAGCCACCGACAAGACCAAAGGGATGGTCAACACCGCGCTGCTTTCTCATGCCAGGCCCAACCTCAGGCTCGTGAACTGTGCTCGAGGCGCGCTGGTAGACCTGGACGATCTGAACCAGGCGCTGGAGGAAGGCAAGCTGGCCGCCGCTGCGCTGGATGTCTATCCAGGCGAGCCGCCGGACTTCAACCATCCGATTTTCGCCTCTGACAAAGTAATCGTGACGCCTCATCTGGGCGCTTCCACCGAAGAGGCCCAGCTCAATGTAGCGCTCGATGTCTGCCAGCAGACAGTGGATGTCTTCAAGGGATTGCCCGCTACCTCGGCGGTCAATCTGCCTGCGGTAGATCCCCAGGTATTGGCCTTCGCGAGGCCCTATCTGCTGCTTGCCGAGAAGATGGGCCGGATGGCCGCGGCGCTTGCCAACTGCCGCATCAACCGGGTCGAGGTGGCCTGCACGGCGGAACTTGCCGATCAGGCGATGACCATCGTCTCGCGCAGCTTCATCAAGGGACTGCTCGAGCCTATCCTCACGACCAGCGTTAATTTCGTGAACGCGCCAACCGTAGCCCGGGCAAGAGGGATTGAGGTCGACGAGAAGAAGGTTGCCGAGTCGATAGATTATCCCGACGAGATACGCGCCCTGGTCCAAGGCGAAGACGGCTGCGATGTGACCTTACTCGGTACCGTCTTTGGCGCCGACGACCCGCGCATCGTGGCCATCAACAACCTGCGCGTGGATGTTATTCCCGAAGGCTACAAGCTGCTGCTGCCACACGAGGACAGGCCTGGGATGATTGGTCAGGTCGGCAGCCTGCTTGGAGAGCGCGACATCAATATCGCCGGGATGCAGGTAGGCCGGGACAAACCACGCGGCCAGGCTCTGATGGTGCTCAGCGTTGACAGTCTCGTGCCCGAACCTGTAATGGCCGAGATAGTTAAGATCGGCGGTATTAAAGGGTGCGTGCAGGTTCAGTTATAGGAGGAGCCCTTCTTGCGGCTGCTTGTTACCAATGACGATGGGTTAGACTCACCTGGAATAAAAGCCCTTGCAGCGGCTTTTGGAGCCGTGGCCGAAGTAATTGTGGTAGCGCCCGAGCGCCCTCAAAGCGCTTGCAGCCACGCGGTCACTCTCCATAAGCCGCTGCGAGTGCGTCAAGTGGGGCAGGAGCCGGGGGTCACTTACTGGACCGCCAACGGCACCCCTGCCGACTGTGTGATTATCGGCCTCGACCGGCTGAAGCAGACGCCGCCCGACCTGGTGCTTAGCGGTATCAACGAAGGGTGGAACCTGGGCGAAGATATTATTTACTCCGGCACGGTCGCCGCGGCTGTCGAGGCTGCCCTGCACAGAGTGCCCTCGATGGCGCTTTCGGCTGCGCCCGAGGCTGCGCCCAATTGGCCCAAACTTGCCCAGTTTTCGCTGGAACTTGTCAGGCGCGTCCAGCAGATTGAACTGCCGACAGACACCTGCCTCGCGGTTAATTTTCCTCCGATTGAAAAAGAAGATCCAAAAGGAATAATCGTTTCCAGGCCGGGCAGAAGGAATTATCCAACGACTATCGAAGCTAGGGTAGACCCCCGTGGCCAGCCGTATTACTGGCTTGGAGTAGAGAAGCCTGAAGACTCGGCTGAGCCCCGGACTGACGTGTGGTGTGTGAATAACGGGTACCTTTCAGTTACCCCGCTAGGCCTTGAGCTGACCCGGACCCAGGCTATGGAGCCGCTGGGCAGTCTCGAGGGAAGCTGGGTGTAACTACTTTTGCCCGCGCCCGCACTCTGCTATACTTGGCGCCAGGATCCTGTAAGGCAAGGAGCGGAACCGTAGATGGCTCGATTCAGCTTGCAGTCACCGCGGGTAAGGAACTATCTCATTACGTTCCTCGTAATCCTGCTAATAGTGGCTTATAGCGTGTATAAATCCCGTGTTACAGAAGGGTTGCTGCAGGGGCTTGCCAGCCCTGAAGAGCAAATCCGGCAAACGGCTGCTCTGAGCCTGCTGGCCTCGGATAACCTCATCAACGCTACTCTTGATGAGCCTGAGTGGATCCGCCTTAACGCCTGCAATGCGCTTGCCAAAGCCGAACCCAACGAGCGCACCCTCGACACGCTGGTCAAGTTCTGCAAGGACCCCTCTTTGCGCGTCCGTACCGCTGCTGGCCTGACCTGGGGTAGTTTTGGTATGGAAGCTCTCGAGCGTTCCGTTAAAGAACTCGGTAGTGGCGATGCCAACGTGCGCCTGCAGGCGGTCGAAGCCATCAAGAAAATTGGCTCTGGCGCCGCTTCGCAGACGCTGATGGCGTATAAAGATTCCTTCGAACAGGACCCCATAGACTGGAACCAGCGCATTGCCGCTGCCCAGGCGCTGGGCGGGCTGAAGGCCGAGAAAGCTGTCAAAGAGCTTATCGCCGGGCTGAAAGACCAGAATGCCACCGCCCGGGTGACCGCTCGCGATTCGCTTGTGGCTATTGGCGTGCCCTCCGTGGAGCCTCTGCTTGCCATACTCGAGGACGGCGACCCGCCGCAGCCTCAGTACGCCGCTTACTGCCTGGGTATGATCAAGATTACCCCGCCTGCTCCTGTGGTTGAGGAAGTGGCCGAAGAAGAAGAGGAAGAAGCGGCTACCGACGCAGTAGCTACTGACTCTACGACGACTGCCGCTGAGGAAGAGGAAGTCCAGGCCACCGAGGGCGAGGTTGAAGTCGCCAGTGAGCCTGCTGATGCCGAAGCCGAAGCCGCCGCTGAGGAAGAAGAAGAGGAAGAAGTCGTGGCAGCAGCCCCGGCGCCCGAGCCTTATGTGCCCGAGGTTATCTTCCAGAAGGCCGTGCCTGCTTTGCTTGTGGCCCTTAACCGCGACGACATAGCTACCACTGTGGCCGCTGCTCTCGGCAATATCGCCGACAAACGCGCGGTAGCGCCGTTGATCTCTTCACTCGCGCGCCCTGCCGAGATAGCCGCCGCAGCCGCTTCGGCCCTGGGTAAACTCGCTGATCAGCGCGCCGTCATGCCGCTTATCAACGCCCTGCACAGTGACACCGAGTGGGTAGCGGAGGCTGCAGGTCTGGCTCTCACCCAGCTTGGTAAACCTTCTGTTACGCCTCTTATGGCAATGACCGGAGAAGCTCAGGGGGAGATACGCCAGCGCGCCATCAAGGCTCTGGCCGAGATGAATGATCCCACGCTCTCGGGCGTCTTTATCTCGCATCTTAAGGACCCGGCCGCTTCGGTTCGCCTGCAGTGCGCTCGCGCGCTTGGTATGTTGCGCCCGAACAGCGCAGTGCCGGCTCTGGTTGCGGTGCTTGCGGATCCCGACTGGCATGTCAGCTATGCGGCTCGTGATGCCCTGGTCTATATCGGCACGCCCGCTGTAACGGCTCTCATCGGCGCGATGAGTTCTGACAATCCCCGCACGCGGCTTTATGCCCAGCAGGCGCTTGTCGGGGTAGGAGATGGAGCTGTCGAGCCAGCCATAAAGGCCCTTGCAAGCCAGAACACCGCGACGCGCCTTGGCGCTGTCATCGTACTTGGCGAACTTGGGGGCCAGCGCGCTGTAAAAGCTTTGCAGACGCTCGATAAAGACCCCAACGAGACTGTGAGGAACCAGGTTTCACGCGCCCTGTCGACTATCGGCACCTAACCCTTGCAGTTAGTCAGACAGCCTGATAGCAGGTAAACCGCGGCAAGCTCCTCACCCGAGGGTCTTGCCGCTGTCTTTTGGGTTGAAGGGAGGAGACCGCCGTATGCCAAGCCCTGTCGTCAGACGTTTTACCGGGTTGCTGGCGCTAATGGCACTGGCTTGTTGCCTCGCTCCCGCCTGGCCCTGGGCTAACGGAACCGCTGCTCGCTCCGGAGGCATCCCTTTCGGCACCCATGACTGGCTGGCCTGGGAGGCCGTCCAGTTGCTGCCGGAGCAGAGCCGCTGGTGGCTTGTCCAGAACGATGACGCCCTGTGCCTTGGCACCTCCGCGCCCGACAACAAGCAGGATGCCACAGGCTTTGCGGACGTTGAGGATTATCAGGATCGGCCCAGGCATCACGTCTATTTTTCGATATATGGCCCTTGCGCCGATTTTGCTTCCGCCTTGCGGGTATTACAAGAGTATGATGAGGCTCTCGCCGCGCTTCGCGCTGGCAACCATCGCAAGGCGGCCTTTCATGTTGGGGCGATGACCCACTATTTTTGCGATATCGCAGTATGGGCGCATCTGATGGGACAAGGCAGCGACCTGCCCTCCGAAGAAGACCGGGCTCACAGCTTTTATGAAGAGGGCGTAGACAAAACTATCACGCCCAAATATGCCAAGGATCCGGTCGCTGGACGTGATTCGACGGTTTTTGGCCGTTATCTGGCCTTCGATGGGCAGCTCGAGTTTCTTTATCCCATCGAGGCTACCCTTAGACTGGCCCGCGTAATCCACGCCGGACCACCCGGGGGCCTGAGCCCGGCCAGGTTCAATGAGGTAATCGATACAAGCATCGTCTCAAAGTGGCCAGAGGCGGCAGTGCGCACTACTGGCCTCAATATGAACACAGCAATCAATGGACTGGCTGACCTGATTTATTCCTTGTTGCTGGACGCGGAGCTGTTGCCAGCCGCAGCCTGAAAGCAAGACGCGCGGGGGGCGTGTTTTCGGTGAGGTTGCAAATTGTAATTCTGGATTCACTGATTTTCCTTTTACTGGTTGCCTTAACAACAGGGGCACTGGCCTGGACTCCTGACACCAAGTCGGCGCTGGCGGGGCGTTGCTTCAAATCAATGCCTGGCGAGTGGCAACGCCAGATTGGCCCTGGTCTGACGACAATCAAAAAGGCTGCTTCGACCGCCAGATTCGACTTCAACAAAGGCCCCAAACCAGCCGATTATCCCTCGCGCGACGCCTGGGTCGAAGCCGTGCTGGAGCAGGAATACAGCGAGCTCGTGGCCTCCGCTGTGAAAAGCGACGACCCGGCCGAGGGGCTCGAGCATCTCGGGCGGCTGGCGGGACTGATTGCCGAGGCCCATATGCCCCTTACGGGCAACTGGCCTTTTATTGGGCAGGCTGGCGCCCCTCCCAAGCTCAGAGCCTCTTACGAAGCGGATGTAATGAAGGCCTTGCCAACGCTTACCTGGCAAGTCAGCGCCGTCTCGCCCAGAGCGCCTTACAATCTGGCGGACAGGGGGATTTGGGCGCGCAGTTTCGAGGATGCCGTTACTTACGCCTATAGCAGTGGCACGGGCTTCGCGGTGCTGCGCAGCATCACCAGGCTGGTGCTTCAGAAATCCTCCGTCACCACCGTCGAAGCCTGGATGGCAGCCTTGCGCGATGTCAGCGCGCAGCTCAAACAACAGTATTATCTGGTCGAATCCGCCAGGAAACGCGGCAATATCGTGTATCTCAAAGGGGAAGAATTGTATTTCCCCCTGCGCAAGATAGCCGCTTTTGGGCGTTTTTCGGTCACCTGGCAGGCAAGTGAGAGTCGCGCTTATGCGGTGCGAGAAGATCGCTGGGCCGCGGTAAAGCCAAACGAACGCAAAGCTGTGCTGGATGGGAAGACTCACAAGCTTCGAGTGGCGCCCGAGATTATAGAGGGAGCCCTTTCGGTGCCTGTGCAGTTTGTGGAAGAGTTTCTCGGTATGAAGGTTACCTTCGACAAGACCAGTCCGTTAATTATGACCGAGGATCTGCCCGCCGAAAAGCGGGAGTTGTGGGCCGCGAAGCCCTTGCCTGGCGAGGAAAATCGCGGCTGGTTCTGGTGGTGGCCGTTCTAGGATGAGGGGGAGCAAGTTTTGAGTATCGTCCTGACGGCTACACCGAAGCTGGCTCGAGAACTGGAGCGGCTTGGCCTTTCACGCGTTGCCGAGCGGCCTGCGCTTGCCTGGGCAGGCCCCGAGGTGCGAGTTACCCTTTACCACACTGGCAAGGTATTGGTGCAGGGCAAGCTGGGCGAAGAATTTGCCGCTCATCTCGTCGAGTCGGGTGTGGCGCGGCCAGCCCTTCCTGCCAGGAAAGCCTCCCTCTCGCGAGGCGCGCCGGATGAAGTGGACGCGGGCCGAGGACGCATCGGCGCTGATGAGGCGGGCAAGGGCGACTACTTCGGCCCTCTTGTCGTGGCGGCTTTCGCTGTGGAAGAGAAGCAGCTTCCTCTGCTGGCAGAGCTGGCGCCACGTGACAGCAAGCAACTTGGCGATGGGCCCCTCATCCAGTTGGCGGGCCGGCTAAGCCAGGCCTTCCCCCATAATGTGGACGTCCTCGAACCTGAAGAATACAACCGCATCTACCCGCGCTATGGCAATCTCAATGTGCTGCTGGCTGACCGATACACCGAGACTCTTGAGCCCCTGGTGCGGTCTACGGGCGTTCGTTATGTAATCTGTGACAAATTTGGCCCGGCAGGACGACTCAAAACCAGACTCGCCAAACTCGGAAAACTGGAACTGGTGCAGATTACCAAAGGGGAACGAGATTTGGCCGTTGCAGCGGCCTCGATTCTTGCCCGGGCGGCGTATCTGGCAGCTCTGGAGCGGCTTTCAGAACGTTTCGGTTTGGAGCTTCGACCGGGGTCTGGCGCGCCGACGGTGCGCACTGGACGCCGGTTTGTGGCACAATATGGTGAGACTTCGCTGGGCCAGGTTGCAAAGTTGCATTTTCGCACTACAGCCGAATTAACAGGCCGCGGTAGCTAAGAAGAGAGGACAGACTTTTGCTGGCTGGCGACGACAGGATAGCGGGACTTGATATCGGGGGCACCAAACTCGCGGTGGTACTGAGCAATGCGCGCGGGGATGTGCTGGCGAAGCGCTCGGAGCCGACCAGGGCCAAGGAAGGCCCCGAGGCGGTCATCGCCCAACTGCTTGCAATGCTTGAAGCGTTGCTGCTCGATCAGGGGATGTGGATGCAGGGCCTCGAAGGCATCGGCATCGCCTGTGGTGGCCCTCTCAACAGCAAGACGGGGATCATCTACAGTCCGCCCAACCTTCCCGGCTGGAACGCCGTCCCTCTTAAAGAACTGGTTGAAAACGCCACCAGGTTGCCTGTCATCGTTGAGAACGACGCCAATGCTGGCGCTCTTGCCGAGTTGCGTTTTGGAAACAATCCCAAAATCCGCAACCTGGTCTATATGACGATGAGTACCGGCATCGGCGGCGGCATCGTGCTGGATGGGCGTATCTACCACGGCGCCAGCGACCTGGCGGGCGAGGTGGGCCATCAGGTGGTGATGCCTGACGGGCCAGAGTGCAAATGTGGCAAACGCGGGTGCCTGGAGGCTATCTGTTCAGGCCCCAACATCGCTCGCAGGGCCAGGCAGCACGCCGCGGCGGAAGACACCCTGATGCTCGAACTGGCAGGGAATGACCTCGAGAGCATCACTTCGGTGCATGTTTTTGCCGCTGCCAGGGCAGGCGACTCGCTGGCAAGTCGCATCGTGGATGAAACCGCGTATTATATGGGCGTCGGGATTGCCAATATATTACAGACTCTAAATCCCGAGGTGGTGCGGATTGGCACCATCGCGGTGCGGAATGGCGATTTCTTTCTGGCGCCGCTGCGCCGTTATGTCAGGCAAAACACCTGGCCATCAATCTTTGAGGTGTGCCAGATAGAAGCTGCCAGCCTGGGCGAATCGGTCGGAGACCTGGCGGCTGTGGCTACTTTCCTCGAACGCCAATGGGAACTGACTGGCACGGACTAGCCTGGCCACCCGGCCAAGGCAGCAAGAAGGAGGCAAGGATGGGTTCACTTGATCCCCTTAACGATTATATCCAGGCAGCGCTAGGGCATTTCGCCCAGGTAGATGCGGCCAGAGAACAGGCAATACGGCTTTCGCGAGAGCTAATCCGAACCTGCGCCAGCGCCATACAGCGCGTTCACCGGGGCGATCTGGAGGCCTCTCGCAAGGGGCTTGACGAGGCGCGGGCTATCTCAAAAGAGTTGGTCGAGGTCACTAGCCCGTACACCGAGCTTTCGGATTCTGGCCTGGTGACCGATGCGCTCAAGGAATATGCCGAGGGCGAGACCTTCCTGGCCTGCGTTACAGGGCTCGAGTTGCCTTCTCCTGAGGAACTTGGGGT
Organism: uncultured Armatimonadia bacterium; assembly: GCA_963749155.1. Lineage (GTDB taxonomy): Bacteria > Armatimonadota > Zipacnadia > CAVVLO01 > CAVVLO01 > CAVVLO01. The sequence goes on from CAVVLO010000001.1 coordinate 487,250, forward strand.
AGCTTATGCGACCTATCTCAATGGCCTGGCCGAGGCTATCGGCGAATTGCGCCGCCACGTGCTGGAGTTGCTGCGCGCCTCTGATGTGGAGGGCGCCTCCGAGGCGCTTGCGGCGATGGAGACCATCTATTCATCCCTGATGAATGTCCATTATCCCGATGCCATCCTGCAGGGGCTGCGTCACCGGGCCGATGCCGCGCGGGGGATGCTCGAGCGCACCCGGGGCGAGGTCACGAGCGCGGTGCAACAGGCCAGGCTCGAAGCAGAACTGCGCAAAGCGCGCGAGCTGCTGGAAGGGGGAGCCTGAATGCATCCGTTGCTGGTGGAGATGGCCCAGGAGCAGGTTGTGGCAATTATTCGAGGCACCGTGACCGCCAACACGGCAGGGGCCTCGGAGGCGCTCTGGCGAGCGGGACTTCGCTTCCTGGAAGTGACCTTTACAATTCCTGAAACCGGCAAAGCAATCGAGGCGGCGAAGGCTGCGTGTCCCGAGGCGCGCGTCGGCGCCGGCACAATCACCAGCGGGGCGCAGGCGGTCGAAGCTGTGGCCGCGGGAGCTGAGTTTTTGGTCACGCCGGGCCTTGTGCCTGAGGCGGCCGAGGTTGCAGGACTGGCCGGCGTGCCGATTCTGATGGGCACGACTACTGTCTCGGAAGTGCTGACAGCCAGGTCTCTTGGATGCGAAGGGGTAAAAATATTCCCTTGTTTCTTGCTGGGGCCTGAATACGTGAAAGCTATACGGGGCCTTGTTCCCGACCTTTTGATGATGTGCACGGGCGGGGTAAATCCTGAAAACGCCAGGAGCTTTCTCGAGGCGGGGGCAGAAGTAGTTGGCTTTGGCACCGAAGTCGCCGCGCCGCGTTTGATGGACGAGGGCAACTTCGCTGAACTGGAAGCCCGGGCGAGGGCAGGCCTTCAGAAACTGCGCGCTTGAGCAGGGCTTCCGGGCAAGAGGCTTGAATCAGCGGCTTACCTTTGATACCATACGACCAGTCTGAACTTTAGGTGGTAATGATGTCCGTACTTATTGCTATTCAGCTTCTCGCAGCGCTCATACTTATTGCGCTTATAGCCAGCCAGACCAGCAAGCAGGAAGGTATGGGCGGCGTGATAGGGGGCCAGACCAGTTCGGCCTTCGGCGGCAAGTCAATGTGGGAACACCAGCTCGACAAGTTCACCAAGTATATTGCCATTGGCTTCTTTGCAATAAGCTTCCTTATAAGCGTATTGGGTGGCTAGACCAGACGCCTCGATATGCTTTCTGGTTTTGGTGGCACGAGGGCTCACAGGTCCTCGTGCTGCGCGTTGAATAGCCCTCTGACAGGAGCCCGAATATGCCAGAAATACAACCTTTCAGGGCAATAACCTATTCGAAGCGCGCAGACCTCTCGCGGCTCCTCTGCCCCCCTTATGACATCGTCACTAGCCTGGATCGAGAGCGGCTTGACCATCTGGAAACCCATAACTTTATCAATCTCATCCTGCCGGAAGGCGTAGATGCTTATCAGCACAGTCGCCAGTTGCTGGACGAGTGGCTGGCCGAGGGGATGCTACAGGAACGTCCCGCGCCGGCGCTTTACGTGTACCGCCAGACTTTCGAGTTTGGCTCCGAACTTTATACGCGGACGGCGCTTATAGCTTCGGTACGGGCGACCGACTATTCTGAGGGGAAAGTCCTTCCTCACGAATACACCCACAAGCACGCCAAGGAAGACCGCTTGCATCTCCTCGAGGCCACCAGGGCCAATCTCGACTGTGTCCTGGGGCTGTATTCCGATGCCTCGGGCACTGTAGCAGGCTTGCTTGCCGAGGGCGCCCGGCAGGGAGAACTGCTGATCGACTCGGATGACCCGATGGGGTATCGTAACGAGCTCTTCGAAGTGACCGATCCCTCTCTTTTGATGAGCCTTGAGGAGGCGCTGGCCTCGACCGTGGTGGTCATCGGCGATGGTCATCATCGGTACGAGACAGCCCTCAATTATCGTGATTCGCGAAGGCAAGCGGCAGGCCAGATTGACTTTGAGGCTCCGTGGGAATTCGTAATGATGGCGCTCGTGGCAGAGGAAGATCCCGGGCTGTGCATTCTGCCAACCCATCGGATAATTGATCCAGGAGAGGCGCTGGGCGGGGTAGAGCCGTTCCTTGAGGCATTGGCTGTGGATTTTGACCTGAAGCTGCTGGATGCCCCTGCGGTCTCGAGATGGGAGCAGCATCGGGCCCCTGGCGGCTTTGTGGTGTGTCTTTCGGACGGACGGCGCTGGCTGGCTGAGGCGCGCGGGCCAGAGGCGATGGCGAAGGCGGCGCCGGACAGGTCCGAGGCCTGGCGGGTGCTGGATGTGGCGCTTTCGCAAGAGCTGGTGCTGAAGAAGCTACTGAAGCTTTCGGATGATGAACTGCTGCCCAAGGTCGAGTATGTGAAGAGCCGGCGGTTGCTGGCGCGCAGGCTGGCCGAGGCGCCGCTCAGAGTCGGCCTGATGATGGGCAAGCCGGATGTAAGCGCAATTTTGAAGGTGGCGGCGGCGGGCGAGAAGATGCCCCAGAAGTCGACTTACATCGAGCCCAAGCTCACCAGCGGGCTGCTGCTGAGGCTGCTGGACTAGAAGGCTTCGCAAAGTTATTTCAAACACGCTAAGTTAAGTTGACACCACTACGCTCAGCCTGAGAATTATCATCCAGAAAAAGTCCTTTCCCCCTTGACACTTTGGCTACAGGTGCTATATTTCCCCTTGGTTAGCAGTCTCGGGCTGAGAGTGCTAATCTTCCAAACAAGCTCCCTGAGGCAGTGCTTCGGGAGAGCAAATCCAATAACAAGAATGGAGGGGAGAAGCCAATGGCAAACGATCTCAACCTCAAACCACTGGGCAACCGCGTAGTGCTTGAGCCGCTGGAGAAGCAGGAGACGACCGATTCGGGTCTCGTACTGCCTGATACCGCCAAAAAACGGCCTCAGGAAGGTACCGTGCTGGCCCTTGGGCCAGGCCGAGTGACCGAGAACGGCGAGCGGGTGGCCATCGAGGGCGTCGAGACAGGGGACACAGTAGTGTATCCCGAGTACGGCGGCACCGAGTTCAAGGTCGCCGGCAAGACGTATCTGATCATTGATGCCGATTCACTGCTCGCAGTGCGCAAGTAAGACCAGGAGAAGGAGGTATACCCAATGGCTAAAGATCTGGCTTTCACTGAAGAAGCTCGCCGCGCGCTGGAGCGTGGCGTAAATAAGGTCGCCGACGCTGTCAAAGTGACCTTGGGCCCCAAGGGCCGTAATGTGGTACTTGAGAAGAAATGGGGTTCGCCGACCGTTACCAAGGATGGCGTTACCGTAGCGAAGGAAGTAGAACTCGAGAACGCCCAGGAAAACGTGGGCGCTCAGCTGACCAAAGAGATCGCCTCGAAGACCAATGACGATGCTGGCGATGGCACCACCACCGCTACCGTCCTCGGTCAGGCTATCGTAAAGGCCGGCATGAAGAACGTCGCTGCTGGCGCCAACCCGATGATGCTGAAGAAGGGCATCGACATTGCGACTGCCAAAGTCGTCGACGAACTGAAGAAGATCGCCGTACCCGTCGAGGGCCGCGCTGACATCGAGTCAGTCGCATCCATCGCCGGTAACGACCCCGGCATCGGCGCTTATATCGCTGACGCTATGGACAAAGTCGGCAAAGATGGCGTCATCAGCGTCGAAGAGTCGAAGGGCACCGAGACAACCGTAGAGGTCGTCGAGGGTATGCAGTTCGACAAGGGTTACAACTCGGCTTATTTCGTGACCAACAGCGAAAATATGACCGCCGAGCTTGACGAGCCCTTCATCCTCATCCACGAGAAGAAAATCTCGTCGGTGTCCGATCTCGTGCCGCTGCTGGACAAAGTCGTCCGCTCCGGCCGTCCGCTGCTCATCATCGCCGAGGACGTCGAGGGCGAGGCCCTGGCCACGATGGTGCTGAACAAGCTGCGCGGGACACTGCAGATTTGCGCCGTGAAGGCCCCTGGCTTCGGCGAGAGGCGCAAGGCCACGATGCAGGATATCGCAATCCTGACCGGCGGCACTTTCCTGAGTGAGGACCTCGGCCGCAAGCTCGAGACCATCGAGCTGTCCGAGCTTGGCACCGCCAAGAAGATCCGCGTCACCAAGGACGAGACCGTCATCATCGAGGGCAGCGGTTCCAGCGACGGCGTCAAAGGTCGCATCGACCAGATCCGCCGCGAGATCGAGGATACCGACTCGGATTACGATCGCGAGAAGCTCCAGGAGCGGCTTGCCAAGCTGTCGGGTGGCGTAGCCGTCATCAAGGTTGGCGCCGCGACCGAGACCGAGCTCAAAGAGAAGAAGCACCGGTTCGAGGACGCGCTTTCGGCAACTCGCGCGGCCATCGAAGAGGGCATCATCGTAGGCGGCGGCGTAGCGCTTTGCCGGCTGTCTGGCGCTCTTGACGCGGTAGTGGCCGAGGGCGACATCAAGACTGGCGTCGCCATCGTGAAGACCGCTCTCGAGTCGCCTCTGCGTCAGATCGCCGCTAACGCTGGCGAGGACGGCGCCGTGGTCGTCTCCAAGGTACTGGAGAAGGACGATGTGCACTTCGGCTACAACGCCGCCACCGAGGAGTACGGCGACCTGGTGAAGGCCGGTATCATCGATCCGGTCAAGGTCACCCGGTGCGCTCTGGAGAACGCGGCCAGCATCGGTTCGATGTTGCTGACCACCGAGTGTGTCATCACCGAGATCCCAACGAAGGAGCCCCCGATGCCTGCTGGCCCCGGCGGCCCCGGCGGGTACGATATGTAAGCGGCTTTTCAAAGCCTGGCAGTAAAGCAGAGGCCCGACCTTTATGGTCGGGCCTTTTGCTGGGTGGGAGAAACTAGATGGCGTCCTGACCAGCCTTCGTCAGCCTCGCCGTTGCCTACACCCGGCATCACCATTACCACAGCAGAGGGCACAGGGCCAAAACTGGCAAGCAAGGTTTCCATCGAGGCGGGGGTCACTTCCGCGCAAGCTCTCTGGAGGGCGAACACCTCAAGGCCAGTAAGACCACAGGCTTCCATCCGGGCCATATGGCGCGCAAGGTCGGCAGGTTCGGGATAACCCAGGGCCTGTTTGTTGGTAGAGGCAAGCCTGGCCGAGGTCAGACGCTCTGTGGTCTGAAGCTCGACTTGGGCCTGGGCAAGCGAGGCGACGACATCCTCATAACTTTCTTTCAGCACGCGCGGGTCAGAAGCGCAGGTGATAGAAAGCAGCAATCCCTTGCGCGTGAAGGCCAAGAGAGGTCATCCGCTGGGTGCGCGCGAGCACCGCTTTGATAAAGTCGGGCAAGGGCAGGCCCGCGAGCAGCGCAGGATCGAGTCGGCCATCTCCGGTCGAAAGCTGCTGGGCAAGCACGAGCAGCGAAGCATACTGCGCCAAGGAAGGGGCGGAAAGCTCCCAGGCGCAGGTGACCTCGGCCATTGGCGGCCCCTCCGAAACAAGCAGAGCAGGTAGCTGAGGGGGCGCCTCCTCGGCGGGACGGGTCTGCCAGCGAACCGGCCTCAGGGGAACAGTTTTGAGGGCGCTTTCCAAAGCCTTGCCATCGAAACTGCCTACCACCGCGACGAAGGCTTTGTCGGCCGAGAAAGTCGACGAGTAAAAATTGAAGAGGTCATCGGCGGTCATCAACTGGGCGACGTAAACGGCGTCCGAGGCCAGCGTCGTACTCTGCCCATAACCGCCAGTCAGATTCTGCACAGCCAGGCGCTGGGCTACCTGAGGCACCGAAAGACTCTCGAAGAGACGCTGAGAGGTGCGCGGTATGACACTGGACTGGACGAAATCTTCCGAAGGCGGGGCTAGCGAAAAAAGCTGGGTCACAAAGGCAAGCGCGGTGGGGAAGGAATCTTCAGGGCCTGCCAGCAGCAGTTCGAAGAACTCGTATTCGCCCGAGAGCACGACGACCTGACCGCCTTTGGCGCTCAGTTCTCCCGCCAGCTTGTCGAGGCCGGCAGCAGGACTGCGGTCATCTCCCGAGGGAGATGAGATAAGCGAGGCAAGCGCGTCAGAATAAGCCGCAAGCGCCTCTCCAGCGCCTTTGGGCAGCTTGAGCAGGAGGTGCAAGGCATAGGCGCCAGTCGTGGTCGAGGGCAGGGTCAGGAGTTGCAGGCGGTTGGCCAGCAACAAGCGGTCAGGCCGGGCCTGCTGGGCCAGCGCGGGATGGCAGGCCAGCAGGACAAGCACCATCAGAAGCCAGAAAAAACGAGAGCGAGCAACCATTGGCACTCTCCAATCAATAATAAACGAGTACTAGCCTGGCTTCGTCCCAGGCCAGTTTCTTGCTTGCCAGGTCAGGCAGTTCGGAAAGCTTGAGGGCAGTGATATTTGAGGTGTAATCCACCCCGAAGGAATAGCCCCCCTTACGCTGGTAGAAAGCCAGAGCATCGGCGCGCTCGAGGGGATTCTGGTTGCCCGCGAGAAAACCTGCGAGCAGTCGCCTGCGAGCATCTTCGAGCACTTCGGGTGTGAGTTTGCTGGGCAATCCATTAAAATGGCGCTGCAACGCCGCTATGACACTGCTGGCCTGGTCTTCAGGCACGTCCAGCCCAAGGGTAAGCAAGGCAGGCCCTTCAAAAGTAAGGAACTCCACCGAAACGGGATTTCTGAGGTCCACGTCTCCGAGCACGCTCATCACGCTGGCAGGCCCATATCCGAGCAAGGCATAAAGCAGCACATCGTATTGCCAGACCCGTTTGGGCGTGTCGAGCGAGGGGCCGGTGAAAGCGACAAGGATATGCGCGTTATCTCCGAGACTGCCTTCGGTAATTATGCCGCGACTAGGGGGAGCGGGCGCGACGGGGACCGCAGGCGCCGGCTCACCAGCGCGCAGCAGAGGCGCAAGCTCGGAGGTCACAAAGGAGAAAACTTCCTCCGGCAAGACAGGTCCGCCTACCACCAGGCCAGCCTGGCGAGCAACGTAATGCTGGCGCCAGAAGGAGATCACATCGCGCAGAGCAAGGGCTTGAAGGCTTTCGCGTGAGCCTCTTACTGGCAAGGAGTAAGGATGGCCGGCGTAAATCGCCTGGTGGGCGCGGTCCAGAGCGCTGTAAGTGGGATTCTGAGCAAGCCGTTCCAGTTCGCTCAGGACCTGGGGCCGGGCTTTATCCAGTTGTTCGGCCTTCGGCTCTTCCACAAAAAGCACGGTGAAGATAGCGCGCAAAGCTTCTCGCCAGTTGAGAGGCGAGCAAGAAAGTGAAAAGGAGGTGTAATCTTTGTTGGAGTTTTGTAGCAGGCCAGTGCCTAGCAGGGGACTTGCCGGATGGCTGGAAGCATCAAGCCAGCCTTCAAGAGAAGAACTTTTGAGTTCGGCAAGCAGGTTGGCAAGGCCGCTGGTGGCAGCCTCATCGAGGTGAGAGCCAGCCTCCAGGCTCACAACCAGGCTGACCTGGGCCGATGCGGGGACCTGGTCGACCACGCAGCCAAGCCCGCAAGGTAATTCCTGACTGACGACCGAACTTGCGAGGAAGGGGCCGCGCGCAAGCGAATCGGGAGCAGCAAGAACCGGCCCCGTAGCGATTAGCAGCAATAAAAACGCTGCAAGCAGGCCGGGGACGTGTGCTATAATCCGGCGCGAATCCAGGTCTGGGCGGACGATTAAGACGCTAAAGAGCTTCATAAGACAGCTTGATTACACCTTGCTTGCCGCCGTCGCGGGGCTGGCGGCTTTCAGTCTGCTGATGATCTACAGCAGTACCCACGCCAACAGCGCCCTGGTCGGCGACAAACCCCTTTACTACGTAACGCGTCAGGCGCTCTGGTTTGTCCTTGGGTTCGGCGGGCTGCTCGTGCTGGCGATAATGGACTATCATCAAGTATTGCTGGCGCGGCGAGTCATATACATCTTTATGCTGGCCACGCTGGTCTTCGTGCTGATATTTGCGCCTTCAGTGAGAGAAACGACTCGGTTTATCCCGATTGGGCCTTTCCGCTTTCTGCCTTCGGAGTTCGCCAAGTTAGGGTTAATCATAACACTAACCGGGGTACTCACCAACCAGGGCAAACAGATCCAGCAAATACCGCAACTTCTTATTAGCCTTTTGCACGTGGCTGTGCCGATGATGCTTATTCTGAGACAGCCGGCGCTGGGCTCTACGCTGACCGTGCTGGTGATCTGGACCGCGATGGTGTTCGCGGCGGGTTCCAGGCTACCGCATATGGCCGGAATTGGCCTTGCAATGAGCGGGGCAAGCGTGGTGGCGTGGTTCACAGGGGTCATCAAGCCCTATCAGAAAGCGCGTTTGCTGGCCTTCCTCGACCCGGCAGCCGACCCGATGGGGGCCGGCTATCACCTTAGGCAATCGAAAATTGCAATCGGCGCCGGGCAGGCGCTCGGGGCCGGATTGCTTCAGGGATCGCAGACCCAGTTGCATTTTATTCCCGACCAGCACACTGACTTTATTTTCACTTGCGTGGGGGAAGAAATCGGCTTTCTGGGCGGGATGCTGCTGCTTCTGCTTTACGGGATTATCCTCTGGCGCGCGCTCGAGATAGCTTTGTCGGCCAAGGATACCGCAGGCAGCCTTATGGCGGTGGGGGTGGCAACCTTGATGGTCTTCCATATTGTCATCAATATCGGGATGACCGTCGGGCTTGCGCCTCCAACAGGAGTCGCCTTGCCTCTCTTCAGTTATGGCGGTAGCCAGGTGATGGCCATGCTGGCCGGAATCGGGCTGCTGCAAAGCATATACATCAGGCGTAATCCGTTGCAATTTGCACGCTAACAGGGAGGAATTTGGAATGGGATATGGAGTTGGACTTATCGGCGCAGGCCTTATTGCGGGCTTGCATCTGGACGCGCTGAAAGCGAGTCCTTACGTTGACTTCGTGGATATTGCGGAGGAGAGCGAAGCACTGCTGGCTCAGCGCAAAGCCGAATATGGCGACCTGATTCGCTCTACAACAACCAATTATCAGGATTTGCTGGCCAAGGACGAGTTGCAGGTTGTAGATATCACCGTGCCTCATTATCTGCATTATCCCGTGTGCAAGGCGGCCTTCGAAGCCGGCAAGCAGGTCATCATGGAGAAGCCAATCACCATCGAGCTAGAGCATGGGGTAGAGCTTTGCAGGCTGGCCAGGGACAAAGGGCTGAGGTTCTACGTTTCGATGAACCAGCGGTTGATGCCCGCCCACGTCAAAGTGGCCGAGTTGCTGGCCTCGGGCGAGCTGGGCAAGCCCTATCTGGCACTGTTCAATCTGATGGGTTATGACCCCCGGATGCTTGATGCGGATTCCTGGAAAGGCGACTGGGAAAAGGCTGGCGGCGGCGGGTTGATAGACACCGGCTTCCACGGAGCCTATCTGCTGAAGGGGTTCCTCGGGCCGGTAAAGAGCGTGCAGGCTGTGACCAAGCGCACGCTGTCGAACCTGGAGTCCAAAGCCGATGACATCGCGGTGGCTATCTGGGAGCACGAAAGCGGCGCCATATCGGAGCTTGCGGTGTGTTATGCCGTGAAGACCGATCCCTGGTACGAGACCAGGCGCATCTACTGCGAAGAGGCTTCGCTTCATTTCGATGACGATCCCATACGGCCGCTTAAAATCGGCCGGGGCGGGCAGTACGAGTGGGTAGAGGGGCTGGAGGCGCCGCAGGGCACTTTCGCCCAGTCGGTCAGCACCAGCGTCGCGCTGGGCCTCGAGGCACTGGCAACTGGGGGAGCTTTCCCCAGCGAGCCGGAAGAATCGGTCGAGGTGCTGAATCTGTTGCGGACGACTTATGAGGCCGCTCGGACTGGGCGCAAAATCGAGGTACCGGCTGTTTACTAGTATATGAATAAGGCAGCGACGACCGGCAGGACCCTGGTAGGGGTGCATCTGCCACTGGATAAAGGACTGAGGGGCGCCGTGGAATATGCGGCGTCCCTCAAACTCGACTGCGCCCAACTTTTCGCGGGCAATCCGCGCAGCTTTACTGCCTGTGCGTGGACAGAAGAAGCGATGGCGGAGTTTCGAGAGCTGGCCGAGGCGCAGGGGCTTGCGCCTTTGGTTATCCATGCGCGCTATCTTTGCAACCTGGCAAGTCCAGATCCCGACCAGCAGCGACTGACAAGAGACTCGCTCCTGGACAGTCTGAGAGTCGCCGATGCAATTGGCGCGGGGTTTGTCGTGGTGCACTCGGGAGCGCATTTGGGAGAAGGACCAGAAGCAGGCCTCCAGCGCGCCCAGGATTCGGTGCGCGCGGTGCTGGCTCGCTACAGGGGGCAGGCTGGAATACTACTTGAAAACGGCGCTGGGTCAGGCACGGGACTGGGCGCAGACCTTTCGGAACTGGCGCGACTGGGAGAGGGGCTGGAGGCGGACCGGGTTGGCTTTTGCCTGGATACGGCCCACCTGCACGCGGCAGGATATGATTTTTCGGACGCGAAAGGACTTGCGCGTCTCGAAAAACAGGTAACGCGGGAACTAGGACTTGCCCGGCTAGCGTTGCTTCACGTGAACGACAACTCGCGCGAGCTTGGCGGCAGGTGGGATAGACACGAGCAACTCGGGGCCGGTAGAATTGGCCAGGGGGGCTTTGAAGCGCTGTTCGGCCTGGAGTGGCCCAGGGCTTTACCGTGCATACTCGAGACTCCAAAGAGTCCTGCCAGTGCCGACCGGCGCAATGTGAACTGGCTTAGGCGATTGCTGGCCGGCAAAGCGCCGGGGCAGCCTGTAAAGCCAGCCCGCAAGGATGTTTCCGCATAAGCAGGAGGGACAGAATGGTAAAGAGTATTCCGCTTGCAATTATCCTCATCGTGGTGCTGCTTGTGATAGCACTCTTCCTGTTTGACCGCACTAGCCCCGAGCCGGACGAAGCGCCTGTTATAACCGAGCAGCGAACCGAAAGCGGGCTGGTAAAAGCTGATGTAATACTGATGCAGCGGTACAAGGGCAACTTGCTGCTCTTTGTGGAGACAGACATCGATGTTTTTCCCGCCAAAGGTGAAATCCAGCCGAACAAGAATCCCAATGTCTGCGCCAATTTTATGCGGCTGGTTGATGACCATAATTACATAGGGTCAACGGCAAGCCAGACAGAAAACGGAGCGATGTTGCAGGTGCTGTGTCAGAAAGAGAAGCTGACAGAAGGCGGACTTGAGAAACTGCCTGCGGACCGGGCCCCTGATAAACCGAAGAAAGGCGATATTTGCGTGGCTTTTGTTGAGGAGGGGCTGGTGACTGGGCGCGCTATGTACTTCTGCTTGAAGGAATCGGATACACTGAAGTCGAACTATCAGGTAATAGGGCACTTGTCGGAAGGGGTCGACAAACTGGCCAAGCTGGAGAACGGCTCCAGAGTCCAGGACCTGAGGGTAGAAAGACTGGTGCCGGGGCTGCAAGGGAACCAATAAGCACCCATACAGCCCAAAAAGGGGGAAGCAGGATGACACACCGACGCGGTTTCACGCTGATAGAGCTTTTGGTGGTCATCGCCATAATTGCAATACTGGCCGCCATTCTCTTCCCGGTGTATAACGCGACCAGGGAGAAGGGCCGCACTTCGGCGTGCGCGCAGAATATCAGGCAGCTCGCTTTGGCAATCGTGCAATACGCTGATGACTATGACGACGAGCTTCCAGTGGGGATGTGGACAGATCTGACAACCGGGCAGACCCATTACTGGTATGAGGGGTTGATGCCCTATATTCAGAACTATGACATCTGGACCTGCCCTTCAGAACCTGATGTGTGGCTCGGGTACGGTTACAACTATCAATATCTGGGTTTCCAGGATCCGATGACTGGCCAGTTGAATACCTTCAAGGCTGGTATGGTGCGGAACAAGGCGCGCACCATATCGCTGGCCGACACCAAGCCTTTCACTTCAACAACTGGAGGGACAGTAGTCGGAGGCAGAGAGCCAAGGCCACTATTGGTACCGGTAACCGATTCCCAGTTCGAGTACGTTATCTCGAAGCGACATAATCAGGGCGCCAACTGCGCGCATCTGGACGGGCATGTTAAGTGGTTCTCCTATGACACCTTGCTTGAGCATCCGGAGTGGTGGGACCGGAATCTGCCCTGACAAGTGGATAGAAGCCTGCTGACAGTTATGCTAATGATGACTTTTATGGGCTGCCTTGCCTTCGGGGCGGGGCAGCCTTTCTTTGTGGGTCAGCGACAGCTCTCGGTCGCCGGCGACAGGCTGCTGGCGGATGGGCAGGCGCTGGAAGGCCTCGGCGTGATGTGGCATGCGGGAGAGGTTACTCCGGAGCAGGATGAGGCCTGGTACAAGGGCAACTTCCGCAGGATGAAAGAGGCGGGCTTCAGTTTTGTGGGACTGGAGCGAGGCTGGAATGCCCTCGAACCGGAGCAGGGCAAGTTCGACTTCAACCCCCAGGGCTTTGAGGACGTCATCCGCTGGGCAGGTGAAGAAGGCCTGTGGGTCACAATCCTGCTGACGCCCCATTACACGCCGGGCTGGGTGATGGAAGCCTTCGGCGACGTGGGAATAAAAGATGTCGAGGGCAATCCGACGAACGGGAGCTTCCTCTATTTTTCTCCTTTCAGTCCCGCCGTCGAGGCACAGATTGCCTTCCAGAAGGCGGCTTTGGAGCATTACTCGGCCTGGCCTAACGTGATGGCAGTCTTCCTGACCAATGAGCAGGGCTGGGGCCAAGGCGCCTGGGGAGATTACAGCAACTGGGCCAAGGCAGCCTGGGAGCACTGGCGCGCCGAGCAGGGCCTTCCTCCGGCCTCGCTGCCGCGCGAAGGCGAAGCAGGCTGGGAGGAGTTTCTCCACTTCCGCAGGCAGGGCTTCGTGGACTATATGAACCGGCTGTATGAGGGCGCGACCGCGGGGCGCAGGCGCTTTGTGCCTGTGGCGCACAAGCTGGTCTTCTACGTCGCAAGTGACGCCTTCGCGCACCGGTGGGGACTGCGATACTCGCCTCTGCAACTGAAGGGCGACCTGCTGGCGGCGGACGCCTATCCAGGCTCGGAGTTGACCAGGGCTGGCGAAAGGGCTTTTGGGTTGCCAATTGTCTATGCGGAAGTAAACTTCCAGGCTTCGCCTGAAGGCCCCGAGGCGAAGGGCCAGTGTTTCAGCCTGGCGCTGGATCATTATTTTGCGGGGATTGGCCTGCAGCAGCTTTACGCCTGGAATGTGAAGGGGCCGGAATTCGCCTGGGGGCTGCAACGGGCCGAGGGCGAGCTGAACGAGGCGGGCGAAGGTTATGCCGCCGCGGCCAAGTTTCTCGCAGAGCTGCCGGAAGGGAAGGGTACCCTCAGCGCGACCAATCTGGCCCTGGTGATTCCCGAAAGAGATTTCGCACTGCACGCGGACAGATACTGGATTTTTCAGCACCGGATGACTGAGGTGGCTGGCGCGGCGCGGAGCCTGGGATTTGACCCGGTCTGGGTCTATTCGGGCGACCTGAAGCCGACTCAGTACCCTTACTCAAGACCTGAAGGGCAGGAGCTGAACCTTGCCAGGGCGCCCTTGGTTTTTTGTCTCGATGATGCGGGGCGAGAAGTCGCCTTTGGGTTTGGCGATCTGGAGCGGCTGGCGCGCGAGGGGCATGCGGTGGTCTTCGAGGCGCGGTCGGGAGCTGACTTCCCGGAGTGGACAGGCCTGAGGCTGCACCGAAGCGAGGGGACCGACCCGACAATACGGCTTGAAGGCGCCGAAGCCACTTCAGAGGCGCTGGATGTGCAAGGCTGGGTCGAGGCAAGTGGGCAGAGCAACTGCCTGGCCACTTATGAGGCGACTGGCCAGCCGGCGCTCGTGGCGCGCCAGGTTGGGAAAGGGCTGGTGGTGGCGGCAGGCTTTCGGCTGTCAGGCCTGCTCGCAACCGATGAAGGCAAGCGGTTGCTGGCAAGCCTTGCAGCAAGAGTCGGCGCAAATCCGCTGGTGAGTGAGCCTATTGCTTTTGCGGCGATGCGGTCGGGGTATGTCTATCTGAGAGCCGAGGCGCCCTGGGAAGGAAGCCTCAACCTGCCAAGGTCGGTTGTCAGCCGGCAAGCAGCAGGTTTATAGTAGAGAAGGCGCGCTGCTGCGCCTGGTGGCTGAAGGCGAGTCACTGAAGCTGGCGGCGGGCGAACTGGCGCTTATTGAGCTTCTACCGAGTGAAGGGAGCAATCCGAAGTGAGCAAGGCTGACAAGTATCTGGTAACTGGCGGGACGGGCTTTCTCGGGACGCATGTGACGCGAAGACTGCTGGCAGAAGGGGTCCAGCCGGTGCTCGCGGACCTCGTCGCGCTTAACGAGCCTGACCTGGATGAGACCAACTGCGAAGTCCACATCGCGGATATCCTCGATGCGGCGGCGATGAAGGAGCTGGCCAAGGGCAAGGCGGGCGTGGTGCACGCGGCGGCTTCGCTGCCCATACGCGGTTCGCGAGAGGCCATCCTCCGCACCAATGTCGAAGGCACGCGCAACGTGCTGGAGGCGGCGCTGGCGGCGGGGGTGCCGAAAGTCGTGTTCATCAGCAGCACGGCGGTATATGGCATACCGAAAATCCACCCGCTGTACGAGACCAGCCCGATTGTGCCTCTTGGCTCTTATGGAGAGTCCAAAGTGGCGGCCGAGGGCGTGTGCCGGGAGTATATGGAAAAAGGCCTCGATGTGACCATCATCAGGCCGAAGACCTTTATCGGGCCTGGCCGGCTTGGGATTTTTCAGATCCTCTTCGAGTGGATCCGGGAAGGCTGTTATATCCCTATGATCGGCAAGGGGACCAACAGGTACCAGTTGCTGGCGGTGCAGGACCTGGTAGAGGCTATCTGGCGCGGGCTGTCGCTGCCCAACAAGAACGAGACGTTCAATGTGGGCAGTCAGCACCTCGCGCCGGTGGGGGTCTATCTGCAGCAACTCTTCCAGCACGCGGGCACGAAGGCAGAGCTGGTTCCGCTGCCGGCCAAACCGGCGCAGTGGTTCCTGCGCGCGGCGGAGCTTTCCAAACTGTCGCCACTGGTCGAGTGGCACTACAAGACCGCCTGCCAGGACAGTTTTGTGGATGTATCGCATGCCAAGGAAGTGCTTGGCTGGGAGCCCCAGTACACGGATGCCCAGACGCTTATCCAGACATATGACTGGTATATCGAGCATTACCAGGAGTATCTCGACCACACGGGCATCACGCACCGAGTGGCCTGGGACCAGAAGATACTGAGATTCTTCAAGTGGCGGACGTTGAAGGCGCGGGGGTGGGTCAAGTGATACTGATTACCGGGGCGGCGGGCTTCATCGGCAGCGCCGTGGTGTGGGAGCTGAACAACGCGGGCCTCACCGACCTGGTGCTGTGCGACAGGTTTGGCAGCAGCGAGAAGTGGAAGAACCTGCGGACGCGCCGATTCGAGGATTATGTCGAGGCAGAAGACCTGTTCAGGCGCCTTGCGGACGCAAGTTGGGCCAGTAAGATCGAGGCAGTCATCCACATCGGGGCTTGCAGCAGCACCAAACAGTGGGATATGACCTTCCTGCACAGCAACAATGTGGCCTTCAGCCAGCGACTTGGCGAGTGGGCGGCTGAGCGGGGGGCGAAGTTTATCTATGCTTCCTCGGCGGCAACCTACGGAGACGGGAGCCTGGGTTTCTCGGACAGGGATGAGCTTACGCCGAAGCTCGAGCCGCTCAATCCTTATGGGTTCTCGAAGTGGCTGGTGGATATGTGGGCTATCCGGCACGATTTCCCCGCGCGGGCGGTCGGGCTGCGCTTCTTCAATGTGTTCGGGCCTAACGAATACCACAAGGAAGATATGGCGAGCGTGATTTTCAACGCTTTTGAGAAAGTGAAGCGCGAGCGACTCATCAAGCTGTTCAAGTCGCATCGGCCGGACTTCGCCGATGGGGAGCAGAGCCGGGACTTCGTCTATGTGAAGGATGTGGCCAGGGTGGTGCGATATTTCCTCGAACGACCCGAGACACAGGGCATCTACAACGTGGGCACGGGGAAGGCGCGCAGCTTCAATGATCTGGCGAAGGCGCTGTTCGCCGGACTAGACCTCGCGCCGAATATCGAGTATTTCGATATGCCCGAAGAGCTGCGAGACAAATATCAGTATTTTACCGAGGCGGACCTTGCGAAGCTCCGTGAGGCAGGATATACCGAAGAATTCACCCCTCTTGAAGACGCAGTGGACGATTATGTAAGGAACTACCTGGCGCAGGATTATCGGCGCCTGTAAGGAGCCCCTGATGAGATATTTCCTCGCGGCGCTGGCCGCACTGCTCGTGTTCGCCTTTCCCTTGTGGGCCAAATCGGTGCTGGCGCCGGCCGGCGTGGACCTGTCGGCTGCGCTCGTGATGGAGGCCGAAGAGGCCCAGGTGGAAGGCATCATCTTCAACCAGGAGCATGCCGGATTTACCGGGCGCGGGATGCTGGCGGGCTTCTATCAGGGGAGCGTCACTTTTGATGTGGAGCTTGCCGGCGGGCCAACTGTCGTGCTGGTTCGATACGCCAATGCGATGGGGCAGGGGGCAAGTCGAGAACTAGCCCTGGACGGGCAGCGGATTGGCGATATCGAATTTCCAACGCAATCTGCCTGGACAGATTACGTGACAGTCGCGAGCCAGTTCGACCTGCCAGCGGGCAAGCACAAGCTGACTCTGCGTATCGCTGGGCCGGACGTTGTGCCTATGAACCTGGACAACCTGGGTTTGATGCCGCTAGCGGACTTCCTTTCGGCTTTGAAGGCGAAGGGAGAAGGCATCGCAGAGGCGCTGCAGAGCCTGCCAAGGCGACTGGCAACGGCAAGCGCGCTCTCGCCGGAGCAACTTGGAGCGCTGCGACAGGGACTGGTAGAGGCTGACAGCGTGGAAGTGGCGCTGGCGCGGCTTGCTGATTTTAGCTGGCATTCAGGCGAGCTGGTCAGGCAACTGGGCGAGGCGCGGGCGATAAGATATCCAAGGCCAGCAACGGTCGAATATATGCTGCCCTCGAGCGCGAAGCTGGAGTTGCAGGTCAAGCCTGACCTCGAGTGTCGACTGACCTGGCAACCGCCACTGGGCGGGCTGGACCCGACCTGGCTGTGGAAGTCGTGCGGGGTGCCGTTCGGTTTCAGGCTTGAGGGCTACGGCGAGCTGGAGCGCGAGCTGGGCGCGGGCACGAGTTTTGAGCTGGAGCGGGTGTGGTACAGGCCCGAGGGGGCGGACCTC
Source organism: uncultured Armatimonadia bacterium (assembly GCA_963749155.1). Lineage (GTDB taxonomy): Bacteria > Armatimonadota > Zipacnadia > CAVVLO01 > CAVVLO01 > CAVVLO01. Next base: position 504,346 of record CAVVLO010000001.1, read on the forward strand.
TCCTTCGGCAAGGCGCGGGTGAAGCTGGAGTGCAGTTGGATCCAGCCTGTCGCGCGGCTGACCAGCACGGGCGCGAAGCTGCTGCCGGGAGAGGCGTTTCACGGCGTGGCAGAGGGCCGGAGCGGGGTATCGCTATCCAATTGACTACGAAGGACACAAGCTGCAGGTGATTGCGCGACCGACTCAGGCCGGCTGGGAGATCGGCTGGTTTACTGATGCGAAGCAGGCCAAGGCTTTTTCGCGAGAGGGCGCTGAGGCAAGCAGTTTTGGGCCATATCCACTGGGCCAGCGGGCCGAGTTTACTTCCACCTTGTGGCAGCGGACGGCGGAGTATAACCTGCGCGAGCTTGCGATGGCGCAGGGGCTGGCGGGCGAGCTACGCGCGGCGCCGAGCGGCGGCTACAACGTGCCCTGGGTGCGCGATGGGACTAACGCGGCGGCGTATCCAGTGTATGCAGGCTATGGCAAGTTACTTGCGCGCTGGCGACCACTGCTGATGGCGAATCCCTCGGAGCTGACCTGGGGCGGCAAGACCTATCGCACCTATGGCACGCTGGTGGGCTTCACCCAAAAGTATGAGCAGGACGGGGCGTTGTATCCAATCCTGGCTGTCTACACGGACTGCCTGGTTGGGTCGGGGCCACCGCCAGTGAGAACGAGCTGGCAATCCTCGAGGACGGCATCAGGTATCTGCGAGAGCAATTCTACTCGGAAGAACTGGGATTGTTCTGCGAGCTGTACATCAACGAGGCGCCGCTGAAAGACGCCCCCGAATGGCAGTCTGGAGAGCGGTACGAGGCGCTGAAGCAGGACGGCGAGTGGATCCGCAGGGCGTATACGCTGTACCTGAACGAGTTCGCCTATGGGGCGCTGTTGCAGCTTGCGGAGTTGGAGGCTCTCTCAGGGCGCACCGAACAGGCTGAAGGCTATCTTGAGATGGCACTTGGATTGCGCGAAGCCATCGAAACGAGGCTTTGGCTGCCGGACGAAGGACATTACCTGGTTGGCTGGGGGCTGAACGAGAGCGACAAACTGGTGCCGCTGGACTGGTATTACTGGGATTCCTTCTTCGATTATATCTGGGCGCTTACACTGACGCCGAATCTGTCCCACCCGGGACGCGCGCATCAGGGGCTGCTGGCTATCTGGGACCAGCGTAAAGTAGTAATGCCGAACTCAATCGCGGGTATCTACTTTGCCCCAAGTTATGCTCATTCGGCCTATACGCTGAACGCGCTTGGAGATGAGAGGCAAGCGGAGAGGCTGATAGGGCCGCTGATTGAGCGCACCTGGGCGACAGACCCTCATCCACCCGAGCAACTAGAACGCGCGATGGCCGGGGCGGTACCCGAGACGATGCACACGGTGGCCTACCACAGGCCGGAGCTTTTCACCTGCGGGCCGCTGGCGTATGGGCTGTCCAGTTTCGGAGTGCTTGCAGACCGCTGGGGGCTGACGCTAAGGCCCCAGGCCAAGTTGAAGGGGTTTGAGGGCTTCGAGTGGAAGGGCAAGGCGCGGAGCATCGGGCTGGTGGAAGGCGCGCCGACCGAAGTGACTCTCTACGTGGACGGGCAGGCATTCTCCAATTGTTTGAAGAGCCCAATTGCAGCGAGCCAGGCCAGCCGATTCGAGCTGCGAACCGAAGCCCAGGTGTGGCCGGTGCTGACTTATACCCCTGCAGGAGTGCGCTCGGTCGAAGTGACGCGCAGCGGGTTATACTTCCACCTGACGAGTCTTGGGCCAACCTGGGTGATGCTCGCGGGAGCGGCAGGGGCCGAGTGTTCAGTGACCGATGGGCAAGGCCAGAAACTGCCTATCGAGGTCTATCCAGTCGGCGAGCAGCTCTGCGTGGACCTGAAGACCGCGCCAAGGGGCGATTTCATACTGAAGGTGGAACCCTAATGGCATATCGCAATCCTGTGCCGACTGTGGACGCTTTGATAGAGCGCGAGGGGCGCATCGTACTTATCAAGCGGAAGAACCCCCCGCCTGGCTGGGCGTTGCCAGGGGGCTTTGTGGATTATGGCGAGACGCTCGAGGCGGCAGTGATACGCGAGGCGAAGGAAGAGACGGGGCTGGACATCGAACTGGTCAGCCAGTTTCACGTCTATTCTGACCCAAGCCGCGACCCAAGGCAGCATACGATTGCAACGGTCTATCTGGCCAGGGCAAAAGGCGAGCCTGAAGGCGGAGACGATGCCTCCGAGGCGCGCTGGTTCGACCCGGAGGAACTGCCCGAGATGGCTTTCGACCATGCCGAGATCATCGCCGACTGGCTGCGAGCCAGTCGAGAGGGCAAATTGACTCGGGACTGGGTCTAGACTCAGGGCAGGTCGAAGTCGAGGCGCGCCTGAACCTGCTGGCGGGTGGGCAAGGAATCGAGGGCGCCGCGTCCAAGGCATTTGAGCGAGGCCACTGTGACGCCGATAGTGGCGGCGTTGATTGGATCGAGATGATTCATCAGGCCGTAGAGGAAGCCCCCAACGAAGGCGTCGCCAGCACCGGTAGTATCCACAACAGGCCCGAAGTCATGGGCCTCTATGCTGAGGCGCTGATCTTCCCAGCCCAGCATTACTCCCCGGTGGCCAAGTTTAATGGCCACGTATTTGACGCCTTCATCCAGGAGTTTTGCGATGGCTTCCTCTGGGCTACGAGCGCCAAGCAGGAGGCTTATCTCGTCAGGGGCGCTGGGAGTGACGATATCCAGGTAAGGCAAGACCTCGCGGAAGGCCTCGGCGGCGGCAGAGTGCGACCAGAGTTTGGGGCGATAATTGGGGTCATAGCAGGTTAGCGCTCTGGCTTCTCGCGCCAGGTGATAAGCGTGCTGTACGGCTTCCCTCATCGAGTCGCTTATAGCTTGACTGATCCCGCTGGAATGGAAGCAGTCGAGGTGCTTGAAAGCATTGTCTGGCAGGTCGGCTACCGAGTAAGTGCTGGCGGCGCTGCCCTTGCGCCAGTAGGAAAACTCGCGCTGACCGCCCTCCAGCAGCGAGATGAAGTAGATGCCATTGGGCTCTGGGGAGGACAGGACACCGGAAAGATCGACACCTTCGGCAGCCCAAAGCGAATGAAGGAAGGCCTCGAAGGGATCCTGCCCAAGGCGGGTGAGCCAGATGGCATCCGCGCCCAGACGCCGCGCAGTAACCAGCACGTCGAGGGTGTCTCCACCGCAGGCTTTGGTGAGCTCACGGGCCTGGCTGAGAGGCTCGCTCGCATATAATTCGACCATAGCTTCGCCAAGTGCAGCAAGCCTGGCCATAGCGCATCGCCTCCACGACAAAAAGAGCAGGGCAACCTGCAAAGGTCGCCCCGCCCCTCTGAAAAACTACTCGCCGCTCTCGACTTGTTCGCCCTGATTGCCGGTTACGAGATCGCCAGCTTCTTTCTGCTGCTGCTCAATTTCTTTCTCTTCGGCCTGTTGAGCGAGCATCTGCTTGGCTTTCTCGGTATCGATGGTGCCGACTGCGATTAGCTTCTCGGCCAAAGGGGTGCCTCCGGTAATAAAGGAGCCAACCATATCGACGACGGTCTTACCAATTACGCGCGGGTACTGGGTGACGGAGACCTTTAGGCAACTGCCCTCTTCGGCCATCTTCTCGACGGCTTCAGGACCCCCATCGTAACCTACCACGATGATGTCCTTCCGACGTCCAGCGGCTTCGATAGCCTGGACGGCGCCGAGGGCCGAATCATCGTTGATGCCGAAGACGGCATCGAGGCTCTGATGCTTGGTGAGCATCTGCTTCATAACCTCGAAGGCCTTGTCTTTCTTGCCTTCGCCGGAGGGCGAGTCCAGGACTTTGATGCCCGGGAGCTTCTTGAGACCTTTCTTGAAGCCCTTCACGCGGTCCTGGACCGAGCGAGGCGCGGGGTAGTCGATGATTACGATGTTGCCCTTGCCGCCCAGCAGAAGGCCCAGTTCCTTCGCGGCAAGCTCGCCACCCTGGACGTTGTCAGAGGCGACGTGGCAGACAACGGTGCCTTTGTCGGCTTTCACATCGGCGGTAAATACAGGGATGCCGGCTTCGTTGGCTTCCTTGATGGCTTCGCCTATGGCGGCGGAGTCAATGGGGCAGATGATCATCGCATCATAACGCTGCGTGATGAAGGAACGCACCTGTTCCATCTGTTTTTTGCTGTCGAACTCGGCTGAGCTGATGAAGAGCTCGCAGTCATTGCGGGCCTGGGAGTCCTCCATCGCCTGGCGTAAATCCTGATAAAACCAGTGCTGCTCGGTCATCAGGCTGACGCCGACCTTGTACTTGAACTCGCGCTGGGTGGCGCATGAGGAGACGAGAACGGCTGCAAGCACGATCAGCAGCGCCAGAGCAAGAGGAACGCAGAGCTTTTTCATACCTTACACTCTCCTGATCAAAGGGAGTCCGCTAACGAGCGGATTATAGCACAGCACTTGGCCGGTGCAGGTTTCGGCACTAGCCTGGAACCTCCTGCTAAGGCTGAGGCAAGGCGTCGAGTTGTGATTGGATACGGCCAAGCGCTTCGGCATCGCCCAGCTCCCGGAGGGCATCGCGCAAGGCTTCGAGCCTTATGCGATTGTCGGGAGTGATCGCCACGGCTTTGGACAAGGCTTCGACGGCTTCGTGAGGGCGATGAAGAGCCAGATAAGCCTGGCCAGCGCCTGCAAGATAATCGGCTTCGCCAGGATGGCGCTCCAACAAGGTCAGGTAGTCGGCCAGAGTGCGGTCAGGTTTCCCAGCGGCAAGCGCCAGGCGGGCGCGCACACCGAAATAGTAATCCGAGGGATCTAGTTCGATTAGGTGGTCAAGTACAGCGAGCGCCTGATCGAAGCGCCCGAGTTGTTCAAGCGCGCGTACCTGGCCAAAAAGGGCAGGCTTGGCGTTCGGGTCAGCAAGCCCAAGCCGGGCATAGACAGCGGCAGCTTCTTCATACCGGCCGGCCTCGGCAAGAGCCTCAGCCCAGGGGTAAAGAGCGCCAGGCTCCTCGGGGAACTGTTCCGCCACCTGCTGGAGCAAAGTGGTGGCTTCTTCCGCGCGGCCTGCCTTCTGGTAGAGCCTGGCAAGGGAGAGCTTCGGGCGCCAGTCGCCACGGATCTGGCTGGCAAGGGCCTCCTGGGCGGAGATGGCCTCCTCCAGCCTGCCGGCATCAACGAGCAGATTTACTTTTGTGGCGACGAGTTCAGGGTCGCCAGGGGTCTCGGCGATGAGCTGGTCAAGCAACTTCAGGGCCTGGTCGAGTTTGCCCTGCTGGGACAGGCAGGTGGTCAGGGCCAGCTTGATGCTGCGAGAGCCAGGGGCGAGTTCCATCGCGCGGAAGAGCTTCACGGCGGCCAGGTCGTGCTTGCCGAGGCGCTCGTAAAGCAGACCGTACTGGACAAGAGCATCCACGTGTTTGGGTTGCTTTTTGAGCACATAATCGAGCTGGCTGGCGGCAAGGGCGGGCTGATCGAGCTGAGCATACCAGGCGGCAAGCTTGATACGGGCGTCATAATTGTCAGGCTCATAAGCGACCAGGCGTTTTAGCCAAAGGGTGGCTTCTTCGATTTTGTTCTCGCTGCCTGCGAGTATGGCCAGGTTGAAAAGGGCAGGCACGAAATCGGGCTGGAGTTCCAGGAGGGTTTCATAATAACGCCGGGCGAGAGCAGTATCGCCAATTTTCTGGGCAATAACCCCGCTATTGAACAGGGCTGCGGTGTCTTTGGGATTGTGCCCAAGCACGCGCCGGTAGGTAGCCAGAGCGTCCTGGGACTTCCCAAGCCTGGCGTAGGCGAAACCGAGATTGAGCAGGGCTTCCATATCAGCAGGGGCGGCTTTGGAGGCGGCTTGCAAGGGGGCAAGGGCCTTGTCGGGAGCGCCAGCCTGCAGGTAGGAAAGGCCCAGTTCCTTGTTGAGATTGGCGCTGGCGGGGTGGGCGGCAAGGAACTTGGTAAGCACCGCGATGGCCTGGGCGGTGTTACCGGTAGAGCGAAGCACCTGAGCCGAGATGAGCGCGACCTCGGGATTTTCAGGAGCCAGGGCGCGAGCTTTCTGGACGGCGGCAAGGGCGAACTCGGGTTTTTGCGTAGCCAGATAAAGCTTGCCAAGCCAGGCGAAGTAATCGCCGCGCTGGTTGCCTTGTTCGCGCACCCGCAGCAGCGAACCAAGAGAGGCGTCGAACTGGGTAAGGGCATAATGGCATTTGGCTTTGCCCAGCGCGTAGTCCACATTGGCAGGCGACTTGGCTACGAGTTTGCCCCAGGCGGTCAAGGCTTCGGCAAATTTGCCAGCGGCTGTCAGCTGGCGAGCCTGGGCATCAGGCGCAGGCGTAGTGGGAGTGACAGTCGGTTGCTGAGCAAAGGTCAGCCCAGCTAGCAGAATTAGTGCCAGTGCGAGGCAGCAGGCGAGTCTGGAGCGCATCTCAGGCCTCCTCGGTTAGCCTCACGGGAACACCCCGGTCGGCCAGGTAGCGCTTGACTTCAGGTACTGTCAGTTCTCCGAAGTGGAAGATGGAAGCGGCAAGAGCCGCGTCCGCCATCCCGTCGGTGAGCACTTCATATATGTGGTGCATATTGCCGGCACCGCCCGAGGCGATAATGGGGAGGGTGAGCGCCTCGGCCAGCGCGCGATTAAGCTCCAGGTCGAAGCCATCGCGAGTGCCATCTTTATCCATACTGGTCAGGAGTATCTCGCCAGCGCCGAGTTCTTCGCAACGTTTGGCCCAGTCAAGGGCGTCGATACCGGTAGGGGTGCGACCGCCGTGGGTGAAGACTTCCCAGGCAAGGGGAGAACTGCCTGGCACCCGGCGGGCATCAATTGCGACCACGATGCATTGGGCGCCGAAGGCCTGGGCGCCGCCACTAATGAGAGAGGGATTCTCGACGGCAGCGGTATTGATGCCAATCTTGTCGGCTCCAGCGCGCAAGGTGGCGCGTATGTCGTCCACTGTCCGAAGACCACCGCCGATGGCAAAGGGGACGGTGAGAGTGCGGGCGACAGCCTCGGCCAGTTTCAGGACCGTGCTACGGCGCTCGTGAGAGGCGGTGATATCGAGAAAAACCACCTCGTCAGCGCCTTGGAGGTCGTAGACAGAGGCCTGCTCCACCGGGTCGCCGGCATCGCGGATATTGATGAAGTTTATTCCTTTTACGACCCGGCCTTTGTCAATATCAAGGCAGGGGATGATGCGCTTGGCGAGCATTGGTCAGCCTCCAGCTGCGCGAAGCAGCTCGGGGTAGGTGGCGCGGCCATCGTAAAGAGCCTTGCCTACGATGACGCCTTCGAGATTGGGCACAGCAAGTCCTGCCAGAGCGGCAACATCAGCAGCCGTGGCGACGCCCCCGGAGGCAATGCAGGCGGCTGGAGTGGCCTCGGCAAACAGGCGCTGAGCCTCGAGATTCGGGCCGATGAGATTGCCGTCTCGAGAGATATCAGTATAGATGAAACGCTGGACGCCGACGTCCGCGCAACGCTGTGCGGCTTCAAGGGCGGAAAGCTGGCCGGACTCGACCCAGCCTTTCACCATCACGATACCATCGCGGGCGTCAAGGCCAACGACGAGGCGCTCCTGGAGGTCGGCGGCAAGGAATTCCAGATACTCCCAGTCTTCGAGGGCTTTCGTGCCAAGAATTACACGGTCCACGCCGGGCATGAAAGGCAGCGTCGATATCCTCAGGCTGGCGAAGGCCGCCGCCAAGCTCGATAAACAAGGCGCCACCGCAGGCATCGCGGATTGCTCGGACGGAGTCCAGATTGCGCGGGGCGCCTTCGAAGGCGCCTTCGAGGTCAACCACGTGCAGCCACTGGGCGCCCTCGGCAAGGAACTGGCGCGCGGGTTCAGTCGGATCGTCGGAGTAGACGGTCTTCTCGTCCAGCTTGCCCTCGCGCAGGCGGACGACCTGGCCGGCGTAAAGGTCGATTGCGGGGATCACGAGCATTCTACGACAAGCCTCCTGAAGTTGGAGAGAAATTTGCGTCCTGCTTTTTGGCTCTTTTCGGGATGGAACTGGGTCGCATAGACGTTGCCGACCTGGATGGCGGAGCAGAAATCAAGGCCGTAATTTGTTTTGGTCAGTATGGCAGAGTCTTCTTCGGGCGCGCCATAAAAGGAATGCACGAAATAGAAGTATTCACTCGCCGGGATACCCTCAAACAAAGGCGAGGGATGCGCAAGGGTGAGTTGGTTCCAGCCCATATGCGGGACGTTGAGGCCGGGCGGGAAGCGGACTACGCTGCCTTTGAGGAAGGCAAGGCCCTCTTCCTGGCTGCCCAGTTCTTCACTGCGTTCAAAAAGGAGTTGCAACCCGAGGCAGATGCCCAGGAAAGGGCGGTTCTCGGCAAGCACCTGCTGGAGAGGCTCGAAGAGGCCGTATTCTTTCAGGTTGCGGCAAGCATCGGCAAAAGCGCCAACGCCTGGCACGACAACCGCATCGGCCGCGAGCACAAGGGCCGGGTCACTGGTGATGCGCGCATCAAAGCCCACCTCGAGCAGGGCGTGCTCGACGCTGAGCAGATTGGCCATACCATAATCTACGACGGCGACAAGTTTCGCCATAACAGTGATTCTCCTCGCAAAGGAAAGGGGCAGGGGAGTCGCCCCTGCCCCGGAACTCCTGGCTCGATTGTAACAGATTAAACGAACTGGGACAGGTGGTCGAGGCCGCGGACAAAGCCTTCTTCGCGCGTCTGGGAGCTGTCCTCGTGCTCGATGGAGAGGACGCCGTCGTATTTGTTGCGACGCAGGGCGCCGACATAGCGGCCCCAGTGGATTTCGCCAAAGCCGGGAATGACATAGCGCCACCAGCCGCGGCCCTGGTTGCCCAGGTAAGCGAGCTTGCTGTGGTTGATTTCTACGTCCTTGGCATGGGTATGGAAGATGCGCGAGGCAAGCAGGTCAACGGCCATCAGGTGGTCTATGCCCTGATGGACCAGATGGCTCGGGTCATAGTTGAGGCCGAAGTTGGCATGCGGGACGGTGGCGAAGAGCTGCTCGAACTGGTTTAGGCCGCAGATATTGGTGGCAAACCAGTTCTCAAGGGCGATCTTGATATTCTTCTCGCCAGCATAATCGCAAAGCTCGGGGAAGAGTCCCCTGGCTGACGCCTCGATGGTCTGCTCGCGGCTCTTGCCAGCGTGGGGCATACCGGCGAGAGTGCAGACGATGCCGACGCCAAGCAAAGCGGCAGAATCCACAACCTGCTTCAGGCTCGCGAGGACTTTCTGCTGTTCGGCGGGGTCTTCGGGTGTGGTATTGCAGTAGCAGGCGAGGCTGGAGATGCCAATCTGGCACTCTCCAAGTTTGGTGATGATGCGTTCGGCATCAGCCTGGGTGAAAGTGGCGGTATCGATGTGGCGGGCGCCTGGGCCGCAAGCGACCTCAAGCATGTCGAAGCCTTCGCCCCCATCACCTACGCCGGCCCATTCGATGACCTGCTCAAGATCGGTGTCGCCAAAGGGAGCGGTAAGAAGACCAATCTGCATTACAATTCCTCCGTTAGATCGATTTACGATTTTTCCACACATCAGGGTTCACGAGATTTTCGGGACGCTCACCCTTCAGTGCGGCCAGCAAGTTTTCGGCGGCCATCACGGCCATCCTGTTTCTTGTCGCGTGAGAAGCTGAACCAATGTGCGGGACTATAAGACAGTTGGGCAAACTGAGCAAGGGGTCATCGGGCGCAATTGGCTCGGGATCGGTGACATCCAGAGCGGCGTAGGCGATTTCGCCGGACTTCAGAGCCTCGTAAAGGGCGACCTGATCAACTATCTGGCCCCGGGCAGTATTTATCAGCACAGCGGTAGATTTCATTTGTTTGAACTGGGCAGCGCCGAGGAGATGGCGAGTTTCGTCATTGAGAGGGGTGTGCAGAGTGATGAAATCACTCTCCTCCAGCACCCGTTCGAGAGGCGCCCATTCGAGGCCCATCATCGCTTCGAATTCTTCTTTGCGGGTGCGGTTGGTGTAGAGCACCTTCATATCGAAACCTCGGGCGCGTTTAGCCATCTCGAAGCCGATGCGGCCAAGGCCTACGATGCCCAGGGTGGCGTGGTGGACATCCCAGCCCAGGAAGGTGCGCGGCCCCCAGGTCTTCCACTTGCCTGCGCGGACATAATCATAGCCTTCGGCAAGCCGGCGGGCGGAAGCCATAAGGAGCGACCAGGCCAGATCGGCGGTGGTCTCGCTTAGGACACCTGGCGTGTTGCAGACGAGGATGCCCCGCGCGGTCGCATCAGGCACCGAGATGTTGTCGTAGCCAACCGCGTAATTGCTGACGACCTTGAGCGAAGGCGCGGCGTCCAGAAGGGCGGCGTCAATCTTGTCGGTGAGCAAGGAGAGCAGCCCTTCAGCTTCGGCAAGGCCGGCAAGCAGCGCTTCGCGAGAAGGGGGCAATTCTTCCGGCCAGACCTGGACGTCGCAGTCCTGCTTAAGCAGGTCAAGGCCTGGCTCGGGGATGAGCCGGGTTACGAAAACTTTGGGCTTTGCCATAGGTCAGTCCTCCTCAAGCAGTTGCCAGGCAGCTTCCAGAACGCGCCGGTTGTCGGCCAGCAGGAGCCAGGGATCCTGGCCGGGCACCGGCTTGACCTCGAAGGAGAGGGTTGGGCGACGGGTAGCATAGTCACGTTCAGGATAGCCGATAGCAAGCAGGGCGCTCAGGAAATCGGCCACTTCTTCGACATCGTTCTCGCTGCCAGGATAACCGAAAGGTGGATGATAGTCTCCGTAAAGGGGCGAGGCCTCATCGCGCATAAGGCAATTGCCGATATGGAGATGGGTAAGGAAGGGTGCGGTAGTCTCCAGAGCGTGATGAGGGGATTCTCCAAGGAGCGGCAGATGACTGAGGTCAACCAGCAAACCGAAATTATCCACGCGGGCCGTGACCTCGGCGGCCAGTTCAGCGGCGGCAGTTGAAGGGCCGATAAGGCTCTTCTTGTCGATGGTGTCATCGAAGGTCTCGAGTTCGAGACAAAGTGGCTGGCTGGGGTCGGGTGAGACTTCCACTGCATATTCGGCAAGTTCAGAAAGGGAATCGATAAGGGCGACGCGAGCCTGGTCTCGGGCAGCGGAGTCAGTGCCTTCAAGTGGCCCACTCAGCACGGCAAGCCCTTTTGCGCCTAGCCGGGAGGCTTGCTCGAGGTCGCGTTTGATGGTGTCCACGGACTGCTGGCGAAGCGAGGCGTCCAGCGAATTGAGATTGAGCTTCTGGCTTAGCAGCGTGTACTGGGAGCCAACAAGCAAGTCGATGTGAGAGCCAGCAAACAGGGCGGCAACCTGGGCTTCGACCTGGGGCGAGGCGATAGCTTTCAGTTCGATACAGCCCCAGTAAGGGTCGAGGGCCAGGCGCTGAAGGCTCTCGAGCAGAGAGCCATCGTCTTCGCGGGCTTCAGGAAAGGCCATAAAATGCACGAGGCCAATTTGGAGATTGGTCATATCAGGCGCCCGCCTCCTTTACCCAGGTATGGGCCGGGTCGTCTTTGGGACGCATTACCCGGCCTTCACCCGCAAGCACCCAAAAATAATAAAGCTCGTAACCGCCGGCGGCGGAAACAGGATGATAACCTTTGGGGATTACCATAGTGTCGCCCTCTTCTACACAGAAAGTCGCATCGAGTGAGCGATCATCGGTGTAGATACGTTGCAGGCCGAAGCCCTGAGAGGGATTCAGGCGATAATGATAGACCTCTTCGAGTTTGACTTCATCGGGAGGATTCTCGAAGTCGTGTTTATGAGGGGGATAGCTGGACCAGTTGCCTGGGGGATTGAAAGTCTCGCCAAGGATGAGATGGTCAGCCTGGATATTATCGAGCATAAGGTCATGGACATGGCGGGTCCAGTTGCCTCGGCCCACCTCACGGATACCTACCTCGGCAGGGCTTACGAACTGGACAGGATGACGATTGGTGGCCGGGGCCGAGCAGACCAGCACCTCACAGGCAGTATGGGCTTCCGCGCGCCAGGCGCTGCCAAGCGGGACGTAGAGGGCGGTCGCAGGGCCGTCGAAGACAGTAGCGCGCGAGCCAACTTTTTCGAATCTGGTATCGTCGGCCGAGAGGGTAACCTGGCCAGAAAGGACCACCAGGGCGGTTTCGATGCCTTCTGTAGATTGGCCGAAGGACTCGCCCGCCTCAAGCAGAAGCTGACCGAGGGAGAGATATTTCAAGGTCCGCGCACTCGGGACAGACAAGAGTTTGGAAGCCCTTCCTGGGGCTGGCTTTGCGCAGTAGTTCCATATAGATGCCTCCCTTGGCAGGTGGAAGGCCCTGATTAACAAGGGCCAAAGCAAGACTTAAGCATAGCAAGAGGGCCTCCTGCAAGGGTGTTGTCAACTACCTAAGGAAGAACTGGGTAATAAAGAGGAGAAAAGCAGGAATGTCGGAAAAGGGAGTTGACCCAACAGGGAGGTGGTGCTATTATCGATCGGCCTGCAGCGTGAGCTGCAGGCGAGGGGTACAGATTTATCGCAATCGCAAAGGAGCGCTGAGAAAGCGTCGATCAGCAAGCGTGGCCAGTGCAGAGGATGCATTGGGCACGATATGCTTGTTGCGCGCTAGGGGCGCTCATTTTGCGCGTGATTTGGCATACTGGACCTGGGGCCGCTGACATAGGGGCTAAGGGTACAGGCCAATTAGGCTTCCTCTGAGGTGAAGAGTCTGTGGATGTAAAACAGGCGGCGGTTCAGCTCCGTGATCAAATAGCGAGCCGTGGCATCACAAGACTTGCTCCCCCTGACCTGATTGCAATCCAGGTCGATTCGTACAAATGGTTTCTAGAGACAGGTATCCACGAGGTACTCGAGAGCTTTTCGCCTATCGAGGACCTTAACGGAAACCTGCAGATCCATTTTCTCGATTATCATCTGGAAGATCCAAAGCACAGTGTCGAGGAGTGCAAGTCGCGCGACCTGATGTATGAAGCGCCTTTGAAGGTAAAGGTACGCTTCGTAAACAAGGCCGTAGACGAAGAAAAGGAAAGCGAGATCTACCTGGGCGATGTCCCGCTGATGACCCCGAAGGGCACCTTTGTGGTCAACGGCGCGGAGCGCGTGGTGGTTTCGCAGCTTATCAGGTCGTCGGGGGTTTACTTCGACCAGAGCCTGGACATAAGCGGCGAGGAGATATACAGCGGGCAGATCATCCCTCGGGAAGGCTCCTGGCTGGATATCACTTCGGATGCGCGCAAGGTCATATCGGCGCGTATCGCCCAGACAAAGAAAGTGCCTATAACCGTTATCCTGAGAGCTTTCGACGCGCTGCCTGGCGCTGATCCTGTGGCGCACGCAATCGAGTCGGTAGACCCGGTCGTCGAGCAACTGGTGGGGCGTGTTTGCGCCAAGACCGTCAGTGACAAGGTAACAGGCGAGGTTATCGTCGAAGAGGGCGAAGTCATCGACGCCGAACTGGCGCGCAAGCTAGAAGCTGCGCTGGGCAGTGGGATGGAAGCCGGCGAGCCCGAAAAGCTTGGGGCGCATGATCCTGCTCTCGTAGGACGCAAAGCCGACGAGACAATTGTAGCCAAAGACACCGGCGAAGTGATTGTTGAAGCGGGCGAAGTAATCACTGACGAGCTGGCTGAGCAAATCAAGGCCGCTCTGACCAAGTCCAAGAAAGTCTCGGTTGTTGGCCAGCTGGAGCGCCCGAAGATAGAGGTTGAGGTGCTGACGGCTAATCTGGCCGGTCATACAGCCGCCGAGACCATCGTGGAAAAGGACAGTGGCGAGGTTCTGGTCGAGAAGGGGCAGGTAATTGATGTCGCACTCGCCAGCAAGCTCGAAGAGAAGCTGGGCGCCCGGACCGAGTATGCCGAGATGGAGAAATTCGGGGCGCATGATCCGGCTCTGGTGGGACGCAAGTCGGTCGAGACAATAGTCGCCAAGGACAGCGGCGAGGTATTGGTCGAGGCAGAACAGGAGATTACTGAAGAACTCCTGGAGAAGCTGACAGCAGCTTTTAGCAAGTCGAAGAAGATTGCAGTGTTTGGCGCAGCGACAGAGATCGCCGCCACAACTATACATATATATAGCAAGGTCGAGCATAAGCGCGGCCGGCCGGTAAAAATCAAGGTCTACAAGGAACGCGTGCGCACGAGCACCACGGGCGACTTGCTGGCTTTCTTCGGCAGCAAGCGCAAGGTCTATGGCAACCAGATTGAAGATCTGGTGGGTCAGCGGCCAACCGATCCGGTGCTCTCAGAGTCGGGCAAGGTCATCGTAGAAGCTTATGAGAAGATGACGGAGCCGCAGGCCAAGCGCGTTGCCTCACTCGGACTGAAGGAACTCGAAGTTGTAGACGTCGATGAGTATATCGACGCGACCCTCGAGGCTGATCCTTGCCGCAACTCCGATGAGGCGCTGATGGAGATCCACAAGCGGGTGCGTCCTGGCGACCCACCGAGCCGGGACGAGGGGCGCAATATCCTGCGCAACTTCTTCATCGACCAGAAACGTTATGACCTGGGACGAGTTGGACGGTTCAAGATCAACGAGAAGCTGCGGCATTTCGAAGATCCGCGACTCGGCCTGGATGAGCCAATTGACTCTGGGGTGCGTACGGTAACCAAGCAGGATCTGCTTACACTGGTCAGCTATATGATCAGCATGAGCAGAGGCGAGGGGCAGCCGGACGACATCGACCATCTGGCCAACAAACGCGTACGCGCAGTCGGCGAGTTGCTGCAGGACCAGTTCCGGCTGGGAATGCTGCGCATCGAGCGAGTAGCGCGCGAGCGGATGAACACGATGGAGCCTGACAAGATCACTCCGCAGGCGGTCATCAGCGTGAAGCCTTTGGACGCGGCTATTCAGTCGTTCCTTTCGAGTGGGCAGCTTTCCCAGTATATGGACCAGGTCAACCCGCTGGCAGAGCTGAACCACCGGCGCCGGTTGTCGGCACTTGGGCCTGGCGGCCTTTCGAGGCAAAGCGCCAAACTGGAAGTCCGCGACGTTCACAGTTCGCATTATGGCAGGCTGTGCCCGGTAGAGACGCCAGAAGGGCCGAACATCGGCCTTATTGGTTCGCTGGCGCTGTACGCCAAGCTGGACGAGTTTGGATTCATCCTGACCCCTTATGTAAGGGTAGAGAAAGGTCGGGTAACGGATGATGTGACCTACCTGTCGGCTGGCGTAGAAGAAGAAGCGAAGATCGCTCCCGCGGATGCGCCGGTGGATGAGGAAGGCTATCTGACAGACAAGCTGGTGACGGTGCGGTTCGGAGAGAAGTTCCCGAAGGTCAACCGGGAAGAAGTCGAGTATATGGACGTATCGCCCGCGCAGGTATTCAGCATAGGCGCCGGGCTGATCCCGTTCCTTGAGAACGACGACCCGATCCGGGGCCTGATGGGCTCGAACATGCAGAAGCAGGCCGTGCCGCTGGTAAAGACCGCTCGTCCGTATATCCATACAGGCGTGGAAGAGCGCGCCGCAAGAGATGCCCGGTCGGTTGTCGTAGCGCAGGAAAATGGCGTTGTGACGGACGTGGACGCGAACCGGATCGTCGTGACCGACGTGCAGGGCAAGCGCCATCTATACAGGCTGGAGAACTTCCTGAGGACAAACCAGGCGACTTGCGTGAACGAGAGGCGCCTGGTGCAGAAGGGCCAGAGGGTGCGCGCAGGCGATGCGCTGGCAGATGGGCCGGCAATCAGCGAAGGCGAGCTCGCGCTCGGGCGCAACCTGCTTGTGGCGTTCATCCCGTGGGAAGGCTTCAACTACGAGGACGCGATTGTGCTGTCAGAGCGCATGGTGCGCGATGACGAGTTGACATCGGTCCATATCGAAAAATACGAGATCGAGGCGCGCGACACCAAGCTTGGGCCCGAGGAAATGACTCGGGAGATCCCCAACGTAGGTGAGGATGCGCGGCGCAACCTCGATGAGCGTGGAATCATCCGGCCAGGCGCCGAGGTCGGCCCGCAGGACATCCTGGTAGGCAAGGTGGCTCCCAAGGGGCAGACCGAGCTTACCGCCGAGGAAAAACTTGTCATTGCGATCTTCGGCAAGAAAGCTGAAGAGATGCGCGATGTGTCCTTGCGTATGCCGCACGGCGAATATGGCAAGGTCATCAGCGTGACGGTGTTCTCGCGGTACAAGTATCACTGCCGCAGGTGCAAGGAGCAGTTTGCTTTCTCGAAGGAAGCCGAGGGGCAGATGTGCCCGAACTGCGGGGGCGACCTGGAAGAAGAAATCCGGGACGAGTTGCCCCCGGGCGTGAACCAGTTGGTGCGCGTCTTCGTTGCCCAGGAGCGTCACGTGATGGTGGGCGACAAGATGGCAGGGCGCCACGGCAACAAGGGCGTCATCTCGACCATCGTGCCAATCGAGGATATGCCTTATCTGGGCAACGGGCAGCAGTTGGATATCGTGCTGAACCCACTGGGCGTTCCGACTCGAATGAACGTTGGGCAGGTGCTGGAGACGCATCTGGGTCTGGTGGCGCATGAGTTCGGGCTGCGGTTCGAGACCCCGATATTCAGCGGAGCCACCGAGGCTGAAATCAAGGATGCACTGGCTCTGACGTCGAGGAAGATGCTGGGCGAGTTCCTGCGGGAGCATCTGCAAGAGTTTGGCATCGATATGCCAGTCCAAGTAGAAGACTATGACGAGATGAAGGCGTTATTGCCGAAACTGCTGGCTGACTATAGTGGCGAGGAGCTAGAGACTCTGGCTACCAAGCTTGCTGTTTCAGTCGAACTCACTGAAAGCGGCGATAACAAAGTGCTGATAAAAGGCCTTTGCGATATGGCTTTTGCAAATGCCGAGAGCAGATGCGGATTCGATCCCGAGACAGGCAGGTTCACGCTGTATGACGGGCGCACTGGGCGTCCGCTGGACCAGCCAGTCGTGTGCGGCAACATCTATATGATGAAACTGCACCATCTGGTCGACGACAAGATCCACGCTCGTTCGACTGGCCCTTACTCGCTTGTTACGCAGCAACCACTGGGCGGCAAGGCGCAGTTCGGTGGCCAGCGGTTCGGCGAGATGGAGGTGTGGGCGCTGGAGGCCTATGGCGCGGCGCACACCCTGCAGGAACTGCTAACGATCAAGTCAGACGATGTGGAAGGACGCACGAGGACCTATGAGGCGATCGTGAAGGGCGAGAACATCCAGGAGCCTGGAGTGCCAGAGTCATTCAAGATTCTGGTGAAGGAACTGCAGGCGCTCGGACTCGAGGTCGCAGTAGAAAGCGCCGAGGGTACCGACATCGAGCTGAAAGAACTCGACGACGAGACAGCCGACTACCGCTTCATGCACTAAGTGCGGAAGCGGGGAGTGCAGCATATAGAGGTGACCGGAATTGGCTGAGACCACAAGCAAAGGCGCGGCGACGAATTTTGAGGCGCTGAGGGTCGGGCTGGCTTCGCCCGACATAATCAAGTCATGGTCGCGCGGCGAGGTCAAGAAGCCTGAAACCATCAACTACCGGACCTTCCGTCCGGAGCGCGATGGGTTGTTCTGCGAGAAGATATTTGGCCCAACGAAGGATTACGAGTGCTATTGCGGCAAGTATAAGAAGCACAAGTTCCGTGGCATTATCTGCGACAAGTGCGGAGTGGAAGTTACCACCTCGCGGGTGCGGCGTCGGCGGATGGGCCATATCGAGCTTGCGGCGCCGGTGGCACATATCTGGTATCTGAAGGGCGTGCCCAGCCCGATTGCCTTGCTGCTGGACGTATCAGCGCGCGATCTGGAGAAGGTAGTCTACTTTGGCGCGAGTATTGTGACCCACCTGGACAGGGAAGCGCTCAATGCGATCTTCCCGCAGCTTAGCGCAGCGGTAGATGAGGAAGTCGAGAAGCTTAAAGGCCTGCTCGAGCAACGCGAGCAGAGGATGCTCGAAGAGATGGAGAACTTCCTCAGCGTGCGCGAAGACCTCGAGGGCGAGGACTTTGCGGAGCTGGCTAACGTTGTAGATGCCGAGGACGCAGGACTAATCGAAGCAGAAGTCGTCGTCGATGAGGAAGCAGAAGAGGAAGAAGAAGAAGAACTGGACCTGCATGAAGAGCCGGTGGCGGTCCTGCCGCGGAGCGTAGATGAAGAAGACGAAGATGAAGACTCTCCAATGCTCGGTGAGGAAGAGGGAGTCTTCGATACTTCGGTAGATGATTTCTTTGGGTCGCTGTCCCAGGATGACCTGCTGGATGACGACACCGTGCGCGAGGAAACCAGCAAGCGGCTGGATGATGAGCGGCGCGAAACCGAAGAAGAAATTGACGGGCTGCGCGATGGGTTGGAACTGCTGGCCGAAATCCAGCTCAAGGATCTGCTGAACGAGGAAGACGTCCGCAAGCTGGATTCGGTGCTGGATGTCATCACCGAGCGGCTGGACAGAGATCCTGAGGCGTTGTTCTGCGCCAAGATGGGCGCGGAGGCGCTGCTCGATCTGCTTCACGAAGTGGATCTGGAGTCGCTGTCGCGCGAGCTTGACAAGGATGTTGACGAGACTTCCGGAGCCAAGCGGGTGCGGGCTATCAAGCGGTTGCAACTGGTGAACTCGCTACGCGATTCGCGCAACCGACCCGAATGGATGATTATGACGGTAATGCCTGTCATGCCGCCGGACCTGCGCCCGATGGTGCAGCTCGATGGTGGGCGGTTCGCAAGTTCGGACCTGAACGATCTGTACAGGCGGATAATCAACCGCAACAACCGGCTGAAGCGCATTATCGAGATCCGGGCGCCCAGGTCGATTGTTAACCATGAGAAGCGGTTGCTGCAGGAAGCTGTAGATGCGCTGATAGACAACAGCCGCAGGTCGCGGCCAGTTACAGGGCCCAACAAGCGGGCGCTGAAGTCGCTTTCCGATATGCTGAAGGGCAAGGAAGGGCGCTTCCGCAAGAACCTGCTGGGCAAGCGCGTGGACTATTCGGGTCGGTCAGTTATCGTAGTCGGGCCGCACCTCAAGCTGCATCAGTGCGGGCTGCCGAAGGATATGGCGCTGGAGCTTTTCAAGCCTTTCGTAATCAAGAAACTGGTAGAGCAGAATTTCACGACCAACATCAAGACGGCCAAGCGGATGATTGACCGGGGGCAGCCCGAGGTTTGGGACGCGCTCGAGGAGATCATTGAAGATCATCCCGTGTTGCTGAACCGCGCGCCTACGCTGCACAGGCTGGGCATCCAGGCCTTCGAGCCGCAACTGGTCGAGGGCAAGGCTATCCAGGTCCACCCGCTGGTCTGCCATGGTTACAACGCAGACTTCGACGGCGACCAGATGGCAGTGCACGTGCCGCTTGGGGCGGACGCGCAGGCCGAAGCGCGCATCCTGATGCAGGCTCGCGAGAATATGTTTGGCCCTGCAGGCGGCGCGCCAGAAGCTGCGCCTCTGTATGACATAGTGCTGGGCTGTTATTACATCACGCAGGAAAGCCAGCGGCAGAAGGACAAACCGAAACTTATGTCCAGCACGGAAGAGGCTGTACTTGCCTACGAGCTGGGCCATCTGGACGTACACGAATTCGTGCAGTGCCCGATTGAAGAGATCGAGATCAGCTTCAAAGACGGCCGGAAGAAATTTGCGCCTCGGCGCGAGGCTTTCTGGTCGATCCAGAGGGCTGGGACCGAACTTTTCGAGCAAGGGCTGCTGCGCGTTGGAGAAGAATACGAGATAACGGTGGATCCGAAATCGGAGCCGACCGAATATGAGGCGCTGGGCATCTACGGCAAGGTTTCAGAGATGGCCGACGAGGTGCGCCTGGCGCTCACGACCGAAGTAAGCAGCGAGCTGGTTAAGGCCGACCCGGTGAAGCTCGTGGGCCAGACTCTGGCCGACGATTACAAGGACGCAGAGGGTGAGACGGTCTTTGTTTCAGGCACGGTGCTGGATGAAGAGACCGCGCCCAAGCTTGTCGAGCTGGTAGGCTCTCGCAAAAAAGTATCGGTCCGCCGGACGACCCAGGCTTATAACGAAGAGCAGCACCGCAGCGAAAGGTGCAGACTGAAGCTGCAGCGCACAATTGACGAGTTGTTCCGCAAGGAGCTGCTGCCGGAGAAGGGCAAGGCGAATATCAAGCTGGTAACCCAGCCCCAGGTCACGACAACTGGCCGGGTGCTGTTCAACCGGCTGCTGCCACTGTGCCTCAGGTTCAAAGACAAGCCGGCAGACAAGAAGCTGCTCTCGGACCTGACAAAAGAATGCCACAGCATCTTCGGAGTACCTCGCACTGCCGCGATGCTGGACGACATAAAGGACGCGGGGCTAAAGTTCGCGACGACCGCGGGGCTATCGATCTCGATGGCGGATATGTCGATCGCTTCCGAGCGCGACGAGATCATCGAGCGCACGCAGAAGGAAGTTGACAAGATCAACCGCGACTATCGCCGCAGAATCATCAGCGATGGTGAGCGTCAACTGCGCGTGCTGAACCTGTGGCTCAAGGCGCGTAACCAGGTCGCAGACGACATTATGCAAAAGGTCAGCAAGTTCAATCCGCTGTACCTGATGCTTTCATCCGGCGCCCGAGGCAACAAGAACCAGCTTACGCAGCTCGCCGGGATGCGCGGTCTGATGTCCGACCCGCGCGGCAATTTCATTGAGGACTTGCCGGTAAAATCGAACTTCCACGAAGGGCTTGGACTGCTTGAGTACTTCGTGTCAACTCACGGAGCGCGCAAGGGTGTAGCCGACACGGCGCTTCGCACAGCGGACGCAGGTTACCTGACGCGGAAGCTCGTAGACGTTGCGCAGGATGTAATGGTGCGCGAGCATGATTGCGGCACCGTAAATGGCTTCACCGTAGAGCCTATCTTCGAGGAAGATGTCCACTGCTCGCAGTGCGGGACCCTCGACCTGAAGCGGATCAGCAATGAGGAAGGGCATATCATATGCCAATCCTGCGGAGCTGACCTGGGCGAACACGACGACGACAAGATCGAAGAGCTGGAAGAGCGGCTGTTCGGTTGCGTGGCGGCAGAAGATATAGTTCATCCTGAAACAGGCGAAGTGCTTGTCGAGCGCAACAAGATCATCTGGGAAGATGACGTTAAGGTTGTCGTGGACTCGGGCCTGGTTCAGGTAAAAGTGCGTTCGCCACTTACCTGTGAAACTACTGCAGGGGTTTGCACCTTGTGTTACGGACTGGACCTTTCGAGGCGCCAGCTTGTGCGCGAGGGCGAAGCAGTTGGTATCGTAGCGGCCGAGTCCATCGGCGAGCCAGGCACGCAGCTCACACTGCGCACCTTCCATACTGGTGGCGTCGCAGAGCAGTATATTACTGGTGTAGCGGACGTCCGGGGCAGAGTGCAGCAGATTTTGCGGCAGATCCGAGAGGATATGGAAGAGACCTCGGCGGGTACCAACCGCGAACAGCGCAGCACCTATCAGCGGGTGGTAAAGGTACTGGAGAACCCAGTTGGCGGCCTGCTGCGAATCATCGAGCTGTTCGAAGCGCGCAAGCCGAAGGGCCAGGCTATCATCTGCGACCTGGATGGTTTTATCGAGGACATCGTGCCGGCCGGCGCTTATCGTACAGTAACGCTGCGTTCGATACTCGAGGTTGCGCCAGAGCTTTCTGAACTGGCCAAGGGCGAGCGGCTCTGCGAGGATGCAGTGTCGCCGGTTAATGGCAAGACGATAATGAAGGTTGGCGACAAGCTGACCGATTCCAATATCTTCTCGCTGATCACGGCAGGCGTGAAGAACGTAACCATCAGGAAGGAATATATCGTGCCGTTCCGAGGCAAACTGCAGGTAGTCAAGGGGGAGAAGGTCTCTGCGGGTACACGTATTACGCAAGGGCCACTGGAGCCCCGGATGCTGCTGAAGTTGCGGGGCCTGGACGGCGTGAGGGCTTATCTCGTGCGCGAAATCCAGGCGGTGTATCGCAGCTATAACATCCGCATCAATGACAAACATCTCGAATGCGTCATCAGGCAGATGCTGAAGAAGCGCAAGGTAGTCGAGCGGGGTGGCACACGCTTCCTGCCTGGCGAGCGACTGGACCAGTGGGTGCTCGAAGGCGAGAACCAGTCGATGCGCGAGCAGGGATTGCACGAAGCCACAGCCGAGTTCCAGTTGATGGGAATTACGGACGCCGCGCTGGCAAGTGACTCGTTCCTGTCGGCGGCTTCCTTCCAGAAGACGACGAAGGTGCTGACGGATGCGGCGCTTGCGGCAAGAAGGGATACACTGGAAGGGCTGAAGGAGAACGTCATAATCGGCCGGCTCATACCGGCTGGGACGGGCGGGAAGCAGTATAAGGGGATTAAGACGCGCAGGGCGGACGGAGTCGAGGAAATACCGGCCGATCTGCTGCGCGAGCCGCTTGTCGAGACCAGCGAGCTTGAAGAGCTTGAGAAGCTAATGGTGGGCGCTACCGGCAGCGAGGAGATCGCTCGGGAAGTGCTTGGAGAAGGCTTCGAAGGTGATGACGGCGAAGAGCTGGATCTCGATGCGCTCGGACTTAAGGCTCTGGACGAAGACGAGCTGCCGGAAAATGAGGCAGATGACCTGCTTGGGGAGTTCCATGCAGTCGCTGAAGAGGAAGAAGAAGAGCTTGATTTGGAGCTTGGAGCAAGCGGCGAAACGGAAGAAGAAGAGCCAGAGCAGGAAGAAGGCCTAATCGAAGAGTAGAACGAATTACGAGTAAAAGGCGGGCGTCGTGGAGGAAAGGCCTTCACGGCGCCTTTTTTTGCCTTTGCGGCATTGACAGGCAAGCAGGGTTATGGTATCTTCACGACCGCTGTTCTACGGCCTGAGTAGCTTGTGGAACCGAGTGGAAGGAGACCCGTCATTGCAGTTGAGGGCCACTCAAACTGGTAGCAGTCCAGATCCCTGAGAAGGGGATAGGGCAGAATGCGCCGTTTGAGGCCCCCTGCGAAGGCGGGGGGTCTTTATTTTGAGTAGCACCGGAGGGTACTTGATGCCAACTATTGGGCAGCTAGTTCGCAAGCCCAGGCGTACGCCGGCGAAGAAAATACGGAACAAGGCACTGTTGATTCGGTTCAACTCTTTGAAGAACCGGTCGGCGCTAACCGAGGGCGCACCGCAGAAGCGCGGAGTGTGCACGAAGGTGTGGGCAGACAAGCCCAAAAAGCCGAACTCGGCTTTGCGGAAGCTGGCCCGCGTGCGGCTGACGAACCGGGAAGAGGCAACCGCCTATATCCCCGGTATCGGGCACAACCTGCAGGAGCACTCGGTAGTGCTTATCCGCGGCGGGCGCGTCAAGGACCTGAACTCGGTCAAATATCACATCGTGCGGGGCGTGCTGGATGCGGCTGGGGTAAACAACCGCAAGCGCGGACGTTCGAAGTACGGCACCAAGAGACCCAAGGCATAAGCAGCGCTCATCTTGCATTGAGCCAGAATGAAAGCCGAGCGATAAAGTCGCTCGAACGGAGGGATACCTGTGTCTCGCAGGGCTCCAGCGGAACGTAGAGAGGTAGCTCCTGATCCGGTATACGGCAGCAGGATGCTTTCCAAGATGATTAACTACCTGATGGAAGACGGCAAAAAGAGCAAGGCCGAGAAGATCGTCTACACGGCCTTTGAGATCATGGCGCAGCGCACCAAGAGCAATCCGCTCGAGGTATTCAGCAAGGCCATGCGCAACTTGATGCCGACCCTCGAGGTGCGCTCCAGGCGCGTCGGAGGACAGAGCTATCAGGTGCCAGTAGAAGTACGTCCCTCGCGCAAACTGTGCCTGGCCACTCGGTGGCTGCTTAACGCAGCCCGCGCCCGGAAGGGCAGGCCGATGGCAGAGAAGCTCGCGATGGAATTGATGGACGCGGCGAACGGCGCCGGAGAAGCAATGAAGAAGCGTGAAGACACGCACCGGATGGCTGAATCGAACCGCGCCTTTGCGCATTATCGGTGGTAATGAGGAGGAAGCTTCGACCAAAGCAACGATCGCTTTGATTTGAGCAACTAGGCAGGAATGAGCACCAATAGTCGGACAAAAACGAGTACCAGGCGAACTGACGAGATGTCACGGGAAGTAGAGCTAGGCAAGGTCAGAAATATCGGAATCGCCGCGCATATTGACGCGGGGAAGACGACAACGACTGAGCGTATCCTCTTCTACACCGGCAAGGCACATCGTATCGGTGAGGTAGATGACGGCACCGCGACCATGGATTACATGGCGCAGGAGCAGGAACGCGGCATTACGATTACCTCCGCGGCAACCACCACAGAGTGGCGTGATTGCCAGGTCAATATAATAGACACTCCAGGCCACGTAGATTTCACCCTCGAGGTCGAGCGCGCACTGCGCGTGCTGGACGGGATGGTTGCTGTCTTCTGCGCGGTCGGCGGAGTACAACCCCAGTCCGAGACAGTATGGCGGCAGGCCAACAAGTATCGCGTGCCACGCATCGCCTACATCAACAAGATGGACCGGACAGGGGCAGATTTCCACGAAGTTTTGCACCAGATGCGCGACAGGCTGCAGGCTAACGCAGTAGCCATCCAGGTGCCAATCGGCGAGGAAGAAACCTTTCTTGGGATGATTGACCTCGTCGAAATGCGGGCGCATATCTACCTCGACGACCTTGGGACCAAGCGTAGCAACGAGGAGATCCCTCAGGATATGCTTATGTTCGCGGAAGCATACCGCGAAGCGCTCGTTGACAAGCTCTCAGAAATTGACGAAGACATCCTGACCAAGTATGTACAAGGCGAAGAGATCTCGGCGGACGACCTTAAATCAGCCATCAGGAAAGGCGTGCTGGCCAATGTGCTAGTGCCCGTACTGTGCGGTACCTCCCTGAAGAATAAAGGCGTCCAGCCAGTCCTCGATGCAATCGTAGATTATCTCCCCTCTCCTGAAGATGTGCTTCCAGTCACTGGACAGCATCCTGTGACGGGGGAAGAAGTCATACGCGAAGCTGACGATGAGGCGCCTTTCTCGGGGCTCATTTTCAAGCTGCTTACTGACGAATATGTCGGTCGCCTGGCTTTCGTACGCACTTATTCGGGCGTGCTGAAAAAGGGTTCGGCCGTTCACAATCCGCGCACTGGCAAGATGGAGCGCGTAGGCCGGTTGCTGCGGATGCATGCCAACCGGCGCGAGGATATCGAAGCAGCCTATACTGGCGACATTGTCGCGGTGCTGGGTTTCAACGAGATCGCAACGGGCGACACAGTCTGCGAGCGGAATCATCCTGTCTTGCTCGAGCAGATGAGCTTCCCCGAGCCGGTCATCAGTCAGGCCATCGAGCCAAAGACCAAGGCCGACCTGGACAAGCTGATGAACGCGCTCGAGAAACTGTCAGCCGAGGATCCGAGCTTCAGGTTCGGGGTAGATTCGGAGACAGGCCAGCTCGTGATGTCGGGCATGGGCGAGCTGCACCTTGAGATCATGCATGACCGCCTGGTGCGCGAGTATGCGGTGGCCGCAAGTGTCGGCAAGCCGCAGGTGGCGTATCGGGAGACCGTGTCACGGACCGCGACGGTGGAAGAGCGTTATGTTAAGCAGACCGGCGGGCGGGGTATGTTCGCCCAGGTCGAGCTGAAGCTGGAACCGAAGGCCGACGGTGGCTTCGAGTTCGTGAGCGCAATCACCGGTGGGGCCATCCCGAGGGAATATATCGCTCCGGTCGAGGCTGGCATTCGCGAAGGCCTGGCCAGCGGCGTGCTGGGCGGCTATCCAGTCATCAACGTGAAAGCGACGCTGATGGACGGGCGCATCCACGAAGTGGACTCGAACGAGATGGCCTTCCGCATCTGCGCCACTATCGCGACAAAGGAAGCTTTGCGGAAAGCAGGTTCCATACTGCTAGAGCCGCTGATGAGTCTGGAGATTGTAGGGCCCGAGGAGTTCCTGGGCGAGGTAATCGCCGACTTGAACTCGAGACGGGCGGAAATCCAGGGTATGGAACAGGGCAGTGGTGGCCAGCGCATCGTAAAGGCCGTCGCTCCGCTGTCCGAGATGTTTGGATATGCGACCGACTTGCGGAGCCGTACGCAGGGCAGGGCAACGTTCACAATGACGCCCTCGCACTACGCTCCGGTGCCTCATAACCTACTTGACAAGCTGGTCTAGGACAGGCCGCAGGTGAGTGGAGGAAATAACTAATGGCTAAGCAGAAATTCGAGAGGACCAAGCCGCACGTAAACGTGGGCACAATTGGGCACGTTGATCATGGGAAGACTCAGCTGACGAGCGCTATCACGCTGTGCCTGAGCAAGCAGGGGAAGGCGCAGTTCCGCAGCTATGACCAGATCGACAACGCGCCCGAAGAGCGGGAGCGGGGCATCACAATCGCAACGCAGCATGTAGAGTACGAGTCAGACGCTCGTCACTACGCGCACGTTGACTGCCCTGGCCACGCTGACTACATCAAAAACATGATTACCGGCGCGGCGCAGATGGATGGCGCGATTCTGGTAGTGTCGGCCCCTGACGGGCCGATGCCGCAGACTCGGGAGCATATCCTGCTTGCGCGTCAGGTGGAAGTGCCTTACGTGCTGGTGTTCATGAACAAGATTGATATGCTCGAGGACGAAGAGCTGCAGGACCTGGTAGAGCTCGAGGTCCGCGAGCTGCTGAGCAAGTATGACTTCCCCGGGGACGATGTGCCTGTCATCCGCGGGTCGGCCCTGAAGGCCGGGGAATGCGGCTGCGGGCAGGAGAGCTGCGCCTCTTGCGGGCCAATCCTGCAACTGGTGAAGGCGATGGACGAGTCCATCCCGGTGCCAGAGCGGGCCGTAGATCAGCCTTTCCTGATGCCCATCGAGGACGTTTTCTCGATCTCGGGACGCGGCACGGTAGTAACCGGGCGAATCGAGCGCGGTATGGTGAAGGTTGGGGAAGCGGTCGAGATCGTGGGAATCCACGAGAAGACGCGCGACACGGTTGTAACGGGCGTGGAGATGTTCAGGAAGCTGCTGGACGAGGGCCAGGCCGGGGACAACGTAGGGCTGCTTTTGCGGGGAGTAGAGCGGGAGCAGGTAGAGCGCGGGCAGGTCGTGGCGAAGCCGAAGAGCATCACGCCGCACACGAAGTTCAAGGCGCAGGTCTACGTGCTGAGCAAGGACGAGGGCGGGCGGCACAAGCCGTTCTTCGATGGCTATCGTCCGCAGTTCTACTTCCGCACGACGGACGTGACGGGCGTGATCACGCTGCCGGAAGGGACAGAAATGATAATGCCTGGGGATAACCTCGAGCTATCCGTAGAGCTTATCGCGCCGATCGCGATGGAAATCGGCCTGAGGTTCGCCATCCGCGAGGGTGGCCGCACCGTAGGCGCCGGCGTAGTTATCTCGATTATCGAATAGGCACGCAACTGGCAGCAAGCAACCTGGCAGTAAGCAACGATAAGCAAAAGGGGTTCGGCAATGGCGATAGCACGCAAGATGCGTATAAAGCTGCGGAGTTTCGACCATAAGCTACTTGATCAGTCAGCGCAGAAGATCGTGGCTGCGGCGACAGAGTCGGGAGCAAGGGTGGCAGGACCAGTGCCGCTGCCCACCGAGAAGCGCGTGTATTGCATCGTGCGGCCGACGGCGCTTGGACGCAGCGAACGCAGCATGGAGCATTACGAACTGCGCACTCACAAGCGGCTGGTTGACATCATCGAGCCGACGCAGCAGACAATCGAGTCGCTTATGCGGCTGGAGCTGCCTGGCAGCGTTGAGATCGAGATCAAGCAGTAAGGCCTGTTCGAACCCAAAAGGATAGAGTGAGCGGCTATGGCACAGCCCAAGTTGGCAACCAGATTCTTACTCGGCAAGAAAGTCGGGATGACGAGTATCTTCGCTGAAGACGGACGCGTAGAAAACGTGACCGTAATCGAAGCTCCGGCTTCGGTGGTACTTCGGCGGAAGACCAAGGAATCAGATGGTTATTCGGCAGTACAGCTCGCCTTCGGTGAAGTAAAAGAGCAGCGGCTTACGAAGCCATTGCAGGGCGTATACAAGCACGCCGCAGTCGCGCCGAAGCGGACAATCCAGGAGTTCCTGGTACCCGAGGACGCAGAGTTCTCGATGGGGCAGGAGCTTACCGTGGAGCTGTTCAAGCCTGGCGATGTTATCGCGGTTACGAGCACGAGCAAGGGCAAAGGCTTCCAGGGCGTCATCAAGCGCTGGAACCACGCATGCGGCCCAATGACGCACGGCTCGAAGTCGAAAAGACGCGCAAAGTCGCAGGGCTCCACCGACGCCGGGCGCGTATTTCCCGGATTGCATCGCCCGGGTCATATGGGGCATGCCCAGGTTACCCAGGACGGACTGATGGTAGTAGCGGTGGATGCGGAGCTTAACGTGGTAATGGTACGGGGTTCCGTGCCTGGGCCGAGCGGCAGTCTCGTGAAGCTGCGCGCGGCGAAGTAAGGATTCGCGGGAGGCAGTAGAAATGCCAGAGCTAGCAGTTATGAATAAAGAGGGCAAAGAGACGAGCAAGGTGCAGGTCTCGGATGCGGTATTTGACGCACCGCTGCACCAGCAAGCCGTCTACCTGGCCGTAAAGAGAGTTCTCGCGAGTCAGCGGGCAGTGACTTCTTCGACGAAGACGCGGGCAGAGGTCAGAGGCGGCGGGCGCAAGCCTTTCCGTCAGAAGGGGACCGGCCGTGCTCGGCAGGGAAGCATCAGAGCTCCGCACTGGGTCGGCGGTGGCGTAACCTTTGGCCCGAAGCCTGACCGTAACTACGAGATCAAGCTGCCCAAGAAAGTTTATTGGCTGGCTATGCGTTCGGTGTTGTCCGAAAAACTGCGGCAGGGCGAACTGCTCGTGGTGGATGAGCTGAAGCTGGAAGCCATCAAGACCAGGGAGATCTCCACACTGCTGCAGCAGTTGCTCGGCGAGAAGGCAGGCAACGTGCTGGTAGTGCTCGAGGGGCGCGATGATATCGTCGAGAAATCGGCGCGCAACCTTCCCTGGGCTCAGGTGCGCGCATCCTATGCCACCAGCGTCTATGACCTGCTGAAATATGACAATGTCGTGATGACCACTGCAGCGTTGCAGAAGCTCGAGGAGGCATGCAGCTAATGAAAGGCCTCGACTCCTATACAGTAATCGTGGCGCCAGTGTTGACTGAGAAGTCAGTAAATATGGCGCGGGAATCAAGCAAGTACACTTTTCGGGTAGCACCGACGGCGAACAAGATACAGATCGCCAAGGCCATCGAAGAAATCTTCAATGTGGACGTGACCCAGGTAAACACGCTGAAGGTACTTGGGAAAGAGCGCAAGCAGAACTTCAAAAGTCATGGCAAAACACCTGACTGGAAGAAGGCTATCATAACGCTCAAGCCCGGCCAGACGATTGACTTGTTCGAGGGCCTGTAATCGGGGTCCAGTCCCCATGAGGAGCCAAAGCAATGGGCGTCAAAAAGTATAAGCCGACAACACCGTCGCGCAGGTACATGACGGGCTCGACCTTCGAAGAGATTACGAAGTCGAAGCCCGAGAAGAAACTGCTGAAGGCGCAGAAGAGCAATGCCGGACGCAACAACACCGGAAAGGTGACGGTGCGTCATCAGGGCGCAGGCGTGAAGCAGCGTTACCGGTTAGTAGACTTCAAACGCGACAAGGACGGCATGCCCGCCAAAGTTGCGGCAATCGAGTACGATCCTAACCGGTCGGCGCGCATCGCCCTTCTGCATTATGAAGACGGAGAAAAGCGCTACATCATAGCGCCGGAAGCGCTTCGGGTTGGGATGAAGGTAGTGTCGGGCGCGGATGCCCCCATCGAGGTAGGCAACACGCTACCTCTGTCGGCTATCCCGCTGGGCCAGCTCGTTCACGCAATCGAGTTGCAGCCTGGACGGGGCGCGCAGATGGCGCGTTCGGCCGGGGCCGAGGCTCAGGTAGCCGCGAAGGAAGGCAAATATGCCACCCTTCGGCTTCCCTCTGGCGAAATGCGCATGGTGCTTCAGACCTGCAAGGCAACGCTGGGAAGAGTCGGCAACGCCGATCATGAGATTCTGGTAGACGGCAAGGCTGGACGGGCACGGTGGCGCGGTCGTCGGCCCGCAGTACGAGGCGTAACAATGAACCCAGTGGACCATCCACATGGCGGCGGCGAGGCCAAAGCGCCAATCGGCCGGCGGCTCCCGTGTCGCCAACTGGGGTGCCCGCTCTTGGATACAAGACGCGCAAGCCCAAGAAGGCCTCTGACAAGTTCATTATTCGCCGGCGCAAGAAGTAAGCGGGGCTGACCCTGCGGAGGTGTCATAAGTGGCTCGTTCGATGAAGAAAGGCCCGTTTGCCGATTTGCATCTGCTTGCGAAGGTACGCAAGCTGAATGAAACAGGCGGCAAGGACATTATCAAGACCTGGTCGCGCAGGAGCACCATCTTCCCCGAGATGGTCGGCCATACAATGGCAGTCCATGACGGGAAGAAGCACGTGCCGGTATTCGTGACCGAGAATATGGTCGGGCACAAGCTTGGAGAATTCGTGCCTACACGGCATTTTCGGGGTCACGCTGGGAGCAAGTCCGAGCGCACCTCGAGAATGAAGTAGAGGCAGGCCACCTGCGAAGGGGTGTTTTACGTTGGCTGAAGTAAAAGCAACAGGAAAGTTTCTCAGAGGGTCGGTTTTCAAGGTGCGGCCTGTGCTGAGCGCTATAAAAGGGATGCCTGTACGCGAGGCTAAAGCAAGCCTGGCCTATATGGGCGGCAAAGGCGCGGAGTTGGCACTGAATGTGCTGACCTCGGCAAGCGCCAACGCGGTGGAGAACGCCGGGGCCGAGGAGTCTGCTCTGGTGGTAAAGAACGCCTTTGCAGATGAAGGCGTCACCATCAAGCGTATGCGTTTTCGCGCATATGGCAGGGCTGACCGCATCGCAAAGCGCACTTGTCACATCACGATAGTGGTGGATGAGGACGAGGAGCGCAAGGCGAAGCTGGAAGAGAAGGCCAAAGCCAAGGCGAAGGCCGCGAAGGCGACTCCCGCAAAGGGCGAGAAGAAGGCGTCTGAAAAGGCGCCCGAGGCAGAAGCCCCTGTGAAGAAAGGCCGCAAGACGAAGGCTGAAGCGCCTGTAGCCGAAGAGCCGCAGGTCGAGGCCCAGGAGCCTGAAGAGATTGTAACCGACATCGAAGAAGTCGGCGCCGACATCGAAGAGGTCGAAGAGGCCCCCGAGATGGAGCAGGCGGAAGGCGACGAGTCGGAGAGCGACAAGCAGGAAGGAGCCTAAGATGGGTCAGAAGGTAAATCCGATCGGGTTCAGACTGGGGCAGACGCAATATTGGCGGGGACGCTGGTTTACCAGCCGCGACTATTGGAAGTCTTTGCTCGAGGATTACAGCGTGCGCAAGCACATCAGGAGCAAGCTGGCCGGGGCTGGACTCGCCGATATCATTATAGAACGGCATGGTGGAGACCGGCTACGCGTTACGATCATGAGTTCGCGTCCTGGGGTCATAATTGGCCGGCGCGGGCAGGGGATCGACGATATGCGGCTCGAGCTGGAGCGGCAGGTCAACAAGCGCGTGAACCTGACGGTAGAAGAGATCCGCGATCCTGACTTGAACGCTCAGCTTGTGGCGGATTCGATTGCCAGCAGCATCCAGCGTCGGGTTTCGTTCAGGCGCGCTATGCGCCAGGCTATCCAGCGGACGATGCGCCGCGGGGCAAAAGGCGTGCGCGTACGCTGCGCGGGCAGACTGGGCGGGGCTGAAATCGCCCGGGACGAGTCAGCCATGGAAGGCAGTGTGCCTCTCAGCACTCTGCGCGCTGATATCGATTATGCGGTGGGCGTCGCTCGCACGACCTACGGGCCCATCGGTGTAAAGGTTTGGATTTACAAGGGCGATGTGGCTTCGGAGAAAGAACAGCGCAAGCTGGCGAAGCTGCGCGCAGAAAAGGCACGTATTAAGGCCGAAGAGGCAGCGATCGCTGCGGCTGACGCAGAGGGAGAGGCAGAGGAGATGGCCGGGTTCGAGCAGGCCGTCGAGGAAGCCGAAGTGTTTGAGCAGACCGGCGATGAAGAGTAATCGGCAGACAGGTGAACCAGTATGCTAATGCCCAAAAGAACCAAATACAGGAAGATGCACCGGGGCAGTATCGCCGGTAACGCGCATCGCGGTACGAAGCTGTTGAACGGAGATATCGGACTGCGCGCAGTTGAACGCGGGATGATCACCTCGGCGCAGATCGAGTCGGCGCGTATAGCCATAACTCGCGCAGTAAAGCGTGGGGGAAAGATGTGGATCAATATCTTCCCGCACAAGGTTATGACAGCGCGGGCGGCAGAGACTCGAATGGGCGGCGGCAAGGGCGCGCCGGACCATTGGGTAGCCGTGGTTAAGCCAGGACGCATTATGTTTGAGCTGGGTTCGGTTACGGACGAGCTCGGACATGAAGCTATGAGGCGCGCGGCGCACAAGCTCCCTATCAAGTGCAAGGTTGTGACTCGGGAGGATGAGGACCGTGGCTAAGAGCCAGGGTACGGCCGAGTTCGGCCAGATGACAGTAGAGGAGCTGCAGCGGGCGGCGAAAGAGAAGCGCGCCGACCTGTTCGAGCTGAGGCGCCAACTGGTGATGCAGCGGCTGGATAATAATCAGCGCATCAAGCAGACAAAGCGCGAACTGGCGCGGCTCCTGACAATCATTCGGCAGAAGGAAACCGCCCAGTGAGCGGGCGAGGGAGAGTGGCTCCAGAGATGGCCGTCAAGACTACCAAAGAGGGCGTTGTCGTAAGCGACAAGATGGACAAGACCGTAGTGGTCGAAGTCGAGCGGCTTGTGGCGCACCCCAAGTATAAGAAGATCATGCGGCATACCAAGAAGTATCATGCGCATGACGAGAACAACGAATGTCGTATGGGCGATCGCGTGCGTCTCGAGTCGACTCGGCCGCTTTCGAAGACGAAGTGCTGGCGAGTAAGCGAGATCATCGACCGGAAGGCATAAGAGTAGTAGCAGACCTGGCAAGGAGGCAACGCGTTGAAGGTTTATGAAACCGACAAGCTACGCAACCTGATCGTTGCAGGCCACCGGGGCGCAGGCAAGACCTCGCTGGTGGAAGGTATGCTCTTCGCGACGGGCGGCAGTACCCGCCTTGGACGCGTTGAAGAGGGCACTTCTACCTGTGATTACAGCCCCGAGGAGATAGACAGGAAGATAAGCATCCAGTCGGCACTGGCTTATGTCGAGACCGACGGATGCAAGGTCAACCTGATTGACACCCCTGGGTTTGGTGAATTGCTGGGCGAGGTTATTTCTACAATAGCCGCCGCGGATGCGCTGCTTCTTGTTTTGGACGCTACAGGCGGCGTCGAAGTGATGACCGAGCAGGTCTGGAACCTGGCCCAGGCCAAGTCGGCACCCAGTGTTGCTTTCGTTAACAAGCTGGACAAAGAGAACACCGATTTCGACGCATCGCTTGCGCAGTTGAAAGAGGCTTTTCAGGGCGTCACTTTCGCGCCTGCGGTCATCCCGATGGGCACTGCGGCTGACTTCAAAGGGGTCGTAGACGTACTGAGCGGGAAGGCTTATACCTTCGCGGGTGGCAAGGAGACCGAGGGGCCAGTGCCTGCCGAATACGCTGACGCGATGGCGACGGCAAAGGAAGCCCTGACGGAAGCGGCGGCCGAAGGCGACGACGACTTGCTCGAGAAGTACCTGGAAGAGGGCGAGCTTACCGAAGCCGAACTGCTTAAGGGCCTGGGAGCCGCAGTCGCGGCTGGGAAGGTCTGTCTGGTGTTCGGCGGCAGCGCTTACAACAACAGTGGCACGCTGGCTCTGTTGAAGGGCCTGGTTAAGTGGATCCCTTCGCCTGACAAACTGCCGGCCATAAAGGCCACGAAGGTAAATGGCGATACCGAGGTTGAGCTGGCGCCCTCTGGCAGTTCGCCACTTACGGCCCTGGTTTTCAAGACTATCGTAGACCCGGTCGTCGGACGTGTCAGTTATCTGCGCGTCTTCACGGGCGAGCTTTCGAGCGATGTAGCCCTGTATAACGCAAGCAAGAGCGGGTCAGAGCGACTCAGCCAGATTCTGGTACTGAAAGGCAAGAACCAGGATACGGTCGTAAAGGCAGTGGCTGGCGATATTGTCGCAACCACCAAGCTCGATGATACCGAGACGGCTGATACACTTTGCGCGCAGGACCACCAGATGACGCTGCCCCGGATGGAATATCCGGAGCCTTTCGCGAGTCTGGCAATCAACTGCGCGAATCGCGCTGATGAAGAGAAAGTCAGCGATACGCTGAACAAGTTGCAGAAGGAAGATCCTTCTTTCCGCGCATATCGCAATCATGAGACCGAAGAGTTGCTGGTAGCAGGCCTCGGGAGCTTGCACCTGGACGTCATAGTTGATAAACTCAGGCGTCGCTCCAAGG
Organism: uncultured Armatimonadia bacterium; assembly: GCA_963749155.1. Classification (GTDB taxonomy): domain Bacteria; phylum Armatimonadota; class Zipacnadia; order CAVVLO01; family CAVVLO01; genus CAVVLO01. The sequence continues at coordinate 538,518 of CAVVLO010000001.1, forward strand.
TCGAGGTCAACACGACACCGCCGAAGGTCGCTTACCGCGAAACCATCCGCAAACGGGTAGAGGTCGAGGGGAAGCACAAGAAACAAACCGGCGGACGTGGCCAGTTCGGGCACGTGTGGGTTCGGTTCGAGCCGCTGCCGCGCGGTGGCGGGTTCGAGTTCGAGGATGCAGTCGTGGGAGGCTCCGTGCCTCGTCAGTTCATTCCCGCAGTGGAGAAGGGCCTCGCAGAGGTCCTGCCTAAAGGCGTGCTTGCGGGATTCCCGACAGTGGATGTAAAGGCGACTTTGTACGATGGCTCGAGCCATGCGGTTGACTCTTCGGAGTTGGCTTTCAAGCTGGCCGCTCATCTGGCTTTCAGGAAGGGCATAATGGAAGCCGATCCAGTGCTGCTTGAACCGATCAGTTATGTCGAGGTCACGGTGCCCGAGGAGTTTATGGGCGATGTGATGGGCGACTTTAACGGACGGCGTGGCCGGATCCTGGGAATGGAACCACAAGGCAACAAGCAGATCGTGAAGGCCATGGTGCCGCTGTCCGAACTTGGGATGTACAGCGCGGACCTCACCAGCAAGACGGGTGGCAAGGGTCACTTCATGATGAGGTTTGATCATTACGACGAAGTGCCGGCCCACCTGGTCCAGCACATCATCGAGCAGCACAAGAAGGATCAGGAAGAAGCCGAATAACGGCTTCGACTGGTTCGGTCGAGGAGAGGACTAGCAATGATCGTGCCAATGACCAGGTTGAAGGTCGCAGATAACTCTGGGGCGCGTGAGATACTTTGCATCGGCGTGGTCGGGAAGGGTACAACGATCAAAGCTGGCGTTGGAGATATCATCTCGGCCGCGGTAAAAGTAGCGACGCCCAACGGGCAAGTGCAGGCCGGTACCGTGGTGCACGCCACGATAGTAAGGATGAAGGACCGGATCAGGCGTCCTGACGGGACTTATATCAGATTCGACGAAAACGCGGCGGTGTTGATCGACAAGGATGGTAATCCGCTGGGAACGCGCGTATTCGGGCCAGTAGCCCGCGAACTGCGCGAGCGGAACTATATGAAGATCATCTCGCTGGCGCCAGAGGTGCTGTAAGGTGAAGGCTCCGAAGACCAAGATTGAGAAGCCGAAGCTGCGCAAGGGCGATACGATAGTCGTCATCGCCGGACGCGACAAGGGCGAGCGCGGCAAAGTATTGAAAGTCGACCAGGAAAGCAGTCGGGTACTGGTCGAGGGCGTGAATATGGTGAAGAAGCACCAGCGCGCCAGCGGGAAAATCCAGCAGGGCGGCATAATTGACAAGCCGGCGACCCTGGATATCTCTAACGTACAGCTTGTATGTCCCTCTTGTGGCAAGGCGACGCGGGTAACGCGCGCCAAGAACGATGAGGGGCATTCAAATCGGGTATGCCGCAAGTGCAGCGAGACAGTGGACCAGGCCGAGGGTTAAGCCAGGCCTAGCAGCGAGGGTGTAAGAGATGAGCGAAGCTAAGGAAAGCCTTTCCAGCAAGCCGCGATTGAAGGCCAAGTACGATGAAGTCATCGCAGCGAAGCTGACAGAGCAGTTCGGTTACCCGAACCTGATGGCTGTACCGCGTCTGACTAAAATCGTGGTAAGCATGGGCCTGAGTGAAGCGCGGGAGAATCCGGATGTTGTGGATCACGCCGCTACTCAGCTCGGTATCATCACCGGCCAGAAGCCGGCAGTGCGCAAGGCAAAGAAGTCGGTAGCGGCTTTCCGCGTGCGCCAGGGGATGTCCATCGGGGCCGTAGTCACAATGCGCGGGCCACGTATGTGGGAGTTTTTCGATCGGTTGCTGACAGTAGCGCTACCACGTATCCGGGACTTCCGGGGTCTGGAAAGCAACTCTTTCGACGGGCGAGGCAATTATTCGTTCGGACTGCGGGAGCAGACAATCTTCCCTGAAATTGATTTCGACCGGATCGATCAGGTCCGTGGGATGAATATCACCGTCGTAACGACGGCGAAGACCGATGAAGAAGCTCGGGCACTGTTGCTCGAGCTGGGGATGCCCCTGCAAAAGGGGAGCTAAGGTCCGGAGGGAGTTCAAGTGGCGAAGAAGGCACTGAAGATCAAGGCGGAAGCCAAGCCCAAGTTCAAGGCGCGCGGGTACAACCGATGCAAGCTGTGTGGAAGGCCGCATGGATATATGCGAGATTTCGGCCTTTGCCGTATCTGTTTCCGCGAAGGCGTCAACTGGGGACTCATCCCCGGCGTAACCAAGGCGAGCTGGTAAGCAATGAGGACTGAAAACAAGGGCATCACGCTTGGAGTATCCAAGGGTAAAGTGCGCAGTAGCAAGCCGATGAAGGTCACTGACCCAATCGCTGATATGCTGACGCGGATCCGCAATGGCTTTCGGGCAGATCACGAGACGGTAGAGATGCCGAACTCGAAGCTGAAGGAATCCATCGCGAAAGTACTTCACGCCGAGGGTTACATCGACCGGTACCAGGTAGTGCCTGGCAAAGGTTCGGGTACCCTGCGGATCAAGTTGAAGTATATGGAGAACAGCGTAAGCGTAATCGACGGGATCGAGCGGGTCAGTAAAAGCGGCAAGCGTATCTTCGCCGGTAAAGGCAAGATGCCGAAAGTACTGCAGGGGCTCGGTATTCTGATAGTAACCACCTCCTCTGGCGTGATGAGCGATCGAGAGGCCCGGGCAAAGGGCATCGGTGGCGAGATCCTCGCCAAGGTTTGGTAGGAGGAGTAGATATGTCTCGTATAGGGCAAATGCCTATTGAGATACCAGGCGGTGTGCAAGTGACCATCGAGGGTCAGCATATCGCGGTAAAAGGGCCGAAAGGCCAGCTCGAGCGCGTAGTGCCCGAGCCGATCCAGGTCGTGCAGGAAGGTTCAGTGCTGACGCTGGTGCGTCCGGACGATGAGCAGAACAGCAAGGCCCTGCACGGGCTGAGCCGGACCCTCGTTGCCAACCTGGTAGCAGGCGTGACGACTGGATTCCGCAAGTCGCTTGAACTGCACGGGAAGGAGTTCCGCGCTGAAGTGCGCGGTTCCAGCCTGGTGATGGATTTGGGATTCAGCCATGAGGTAGTTTACGAACCCGCAAGCAACTGCAGCTTCGAAGTGCAGGGGCAGAACCCAATACTGATCCACATAAACGGGATCGATCGGGAAGTCGTGGGCCAGACGGCAGCGACAATCCGGGCCAGAAAAAAGCCTGAGCCTTACAAGGGCAAAGGGCTGCGCTACCAGGGCGAAGTCGTCCGTCGCAAGGCGGGCAAGGCAGGCGCTCGGTAACAGGGGACAGAGTCGGTACAGGGGTGTGCCAGATGGCAAGCATAAAGTCGCGAAATGAATTAAGGAAAATCCGTCAGGACCGCGGTCGGCGGAAGATCAAGGGAACGGCCGAGCGGCCTCGGATTTGTGTATACAAGAGCCTGAAGGCGCTGTATGTACAGGTCATAGACGATGAAGCCGGGCACACGCTGATGGGGCTGACAACTGGCGCAGGCGAGTTGAAGGACGGGCTGGAAAGCCTGACTAACCTGGCTGCCGCCGAGAAACTTGGCGAGGCAGTAGGGGCCAAACTCATCGAGCGCGGGATCACCGCAGTGGTGTTCGACCGCAGTGGCTACAAGTTCCATGGGGCCGTAAAGGCGATCGCCGATGCAGCGCGCAAAGCTGGCGTGCAGTTCTAATCGGCCAGAGCAGGAGGCAGACAATGGCTGCTAAGGCAGGCAAACAAATAAAAGTCACGCTGGTACGCAGTGTCATTGGGCATACGAAATCCCAGAAAGACACCGTACGCGCGCTTGGACTTGGAAAAATCAGTTCGAGTCGAGTGCTGCCGGACAGTCCGGCAGTGCGCGGGATGATCAACAAGGTACATCACCTTGTTGAGGTCTCGGAAGTCGGAAGCTAGCAAAGCTCCCAGGACCCGGAGGTGCTCCACAGGTGAAACTGCACGAGATAAAACCCGTAGAGGGAAGCATAAAGAAGAAGATGAGGGTCGGGCGCGGTCCCTCCAGCGGCAAGGGCAAGACGTCCGGTCGCGGTATGAAGGGTCAGCACGCCCACGGGCAGGTGCCGCAGGGATTTGAAGGCGGCCAGACTCCGATGTCGATGCGACTGCCGCTCAAGCGTGGCGTAAGCCGCGCGCAGCATAACCTGGGGATCTTCCGTAAGGACGTAGCTGTGGTTAACATCAGCAAGCTGGCCCGGTTCGAGGCTGGCGCGACGGTTACACCCGAGGAACTCTACGCCCTGAATATGGCGCGTCGCACGAAAGACGGCGTCAAGATACTGGGGAACGGCGAACTTTCCATAGCGCTGAACGTGAAAGCGCAGGCGATCTCCAAGGTGGCCAAGGAGAAGATAGAGGCGGCGGGTGGCACCGTCGAGGTGATTAGCTGATGCTTAAATCACTGGCCGCCGCATTGAAGCTGCCAGATGTGCGCCGAAGGATCCTATTTGTCTTCGGCATGATAGGCGTATACGTGCTGGGCGCGTTTATTTCGCTGCCCAATGTCGATCATGAGGCACTGGACGAGTTGTTCTCTCAGGGCGGCGGGCTGTTCGGCCTGCTGGACGCTTTCGTGGGAGGCTCGCTCAGGCGGTTCTCGATTTTCGCGCTCGGGATTATGCCTTACATCAACGCCTCGATTATCTTTCAGTTGCTCGCTATGGCCGTCCCGCAGATAGAGCAGTGGACGAAAGAGGGCGAGTATGGTCGTAAGAAGATTTCGAAATATACGCGCTGGCTGACCGTAATACTCGCCGCAGTGCAGGCAGCCGGACTTATCGCTTACCTGTCCAGCATGGGCGTAATGCAGGAATCGTCACTGATGCAGTCGATACGGATCATCATAGTATTGTCGGCAGGTACAGCTTTCCTTATGTGGATGGGCGAATTGATAACCGACAAGGGCGTCGGCAACGGCGTGTCGGTGGTTATATTCGCGGGCATTATGACAAGCTTCCCAGGCCAGATAGCCCAGACTGTACAGTGGTATAAGGAAGGGTTGTTCAGCCTGGTCAGCATCCTGGGGCTTGTGCTGATACTGCTGCTGACCATCACGGCTATCGTAGCCATGCAGCTTGGACAAAGACGAATACCTGTCCAGTATGCCAAACAGGTGCATGGCCGGCGCTACCGGCCCAAGCACAGCACCTATCTGCCGCTGCGGGTAAACTCGGCAGGCGTAATGCCAATTATCTTTGCGATCTCGGTATTGCTCTTCCCGGCGCAGGTCCTGCAGTTGCTGCCCTACGACAGGCTGGCAGATCTGCCCTTCATAAACGCATCGGCTGAAGTGCTTAGGAACTGGGGCACTCGAGCTGCGTCGTTCTTCTCGCCGGGCCAGAGTATGAGCGCGTTGATAATGTATTTCGTACTGACTGTGCTATTTACGTATTTCTATACCGCGGTCACATTCAAGCCGACCGAGGTCGCCGACCAGCTCAAGAAAAATGGCGGTTATGTGCCAGGCGTGCGTCCAGGCAAGCCGACTATCAGCTATCTGGACAGGGTAATGACCCGGATCACACTGGTAGGCGCCTTGTTCCTGGGTATCATCGCCCTGCTGCCTTATCTGGTGCCTGAACTCACCGGAGTAACGACTTTCAGCCTGGTCGGTGGCACCTCGCTCCTAATCGTGGTTGGCGTGGCACTCGACACAATGCAGCAGATAGAAACGCATCTGCTCGTGCGGCAGTACGAAGGCTTCATAAAGTAGGCGGAGAGTATACGTGAAGAATTTCATTTTCATCGGAGCACCGGGAGCGGGCAAAGGCACACAGGCGGCCCTGGTACGGGACGAACTGAAGCTGGCTCATATCTCGACGGGCGATATGCTGAGGGCTGCCGTTAAAGCCGGCACCCCACTTGGCGAGCAGGCCAAGCAGTATATGGACGCCTGGCAAGCTGGTGCCTGATGAAGTGATAATCGGCCTGGTGGCAGAACGGCTGCAGGAGCCAGATGTAGATCAGGGATCCATCCTGGACGGCTTCCCGCGGACGGTGGCTCAGGCCGAAGCGCTGCAGCAGATGCTAAGCGAGCAGCACATCGAACTGACCGCGGCGGTACTCTTCGATGTATCAGAAGAGGCAGTTGTGCAGCGACTGAGCGGCCGGCGCGTATGCAAGAGCTGTGGAGCAATCTTCCACGTTACGAACAACCCGCCGAAGGAAACTGGCGTCTGTGATGTCTGCGGTGGAGAGCTCTACCAGCGCGATGATGATGAAGAGACTGCCATCCGGCAGCGGCTGGCGAGCTTCCGTAAAGATACTGAACCGGTGCTGAGCTTCTACGATAAACTCGGCAAGCTTGTGACGATAGACGCGTCGGCCTCGCCTGCCGAGGTTAATGAAAGATTCAAGCGGTTTCTGGCTACTCTGGGCTGAGACCGGGGCAGCTTGGGGATGAAGGTATGCCCAGGTCGGAAAAGCCGGTAATCAAGCGGCCAGAAGAGCTTCAAGCAATGAGAGAAAGCGGCAGGCTGCTAGCGCGGACTTTTGAGGCGCTTGCTGATTTGATAAAGCCCGGGGTGACCACCCGGGAGCTGGACAGCTTTGTTGAGAACTATATAGCGCTCGGGGGCGGCAGGCCATCGTTCAAGGGATACAACGGTTATCCCGCGGCAATCTGCGCTTCACCCGAAGAGGTAGTGGTCCACGGGATTCCCGATGACCGACCTCTGGTCGAAGGCCAGATAATTGGTATCGACATCGGAGTAGAGCTGCGAGGTTGGCACTCTGACTCGGCGCGGACCTATGCAGTGGGCCAGATCAGCCAAGAGGCCGAGCGGTTGATGAAGGTCACGAAGCAGTCGCTCGAGGCCGGGATAGCACAAGCAGTGGTCGGGGCGCAGGTTGGCGATATAGGCGAGGCTGTCGAGGCGGTAGTAGAGCAGGCAGGTTATTCAGTAGTCCGAGACCTGGTCGGGCATGGGATAGGCCGTCATTTGCATGAAGCGCCCGAAGTGCCGAATTTCAAGGTGCGAGGGCGAGGGATAAGGCTCGAAGCCGGTATGACACTGGCGATAGAGCCAATGGTAAATGAAGGCGGCTGGCAGGTGCAGGTTGGCCCGGATGGGTGGACAATCCGCACTAAAGACGGTAAACTGTCGGCTCATTTCGAGCATACAGTCGCGATAACTGAGGAGGGGCCTTGGGTCCTCACTTGTTGAGTGAGGGCAGGCCGTAGTGGATGCCCAAAGAAAAGCCGATCCGAGTCGAAGGGGTCATCACAGAGACGTTACCCAACGTCATGTACCGGGTGCGACTCGATAACGGCCACGAGTTGATCGCGCACGTGTCGGGCAAGATGAGGATGAGGTATATCCGCATCGTGAAAGGCGACCGGGTAAGTGTAGAGATGAGCCCTTACGACATAACAAAGGGACGCATCGTCTGGCTTCACAGGTAAAAGGAAGCAACCGCCCGAGAAGGCGTTTAGGAGTGGCAAGCAATGAAAGTACATTCGGCAGTAAAGGTACGCTGTGACAGGTGCAAGATTGTAAAGCGGCGGGGAGTAGTGCGGGTTATCTGCACCAATCCTCGGCACAAGCAGCGACAGGGATAGGCACGTTGGAGGTGCACTGGTTTGGCGCGTATCGCGGGAATTGACCTTCCGAACCACAAGCGGGTAGAGATCGCCCTGACGTATATCTACGGGATAGGGCGCTCCAGGTCGCTGGAGATAATGGCGCAGGCCGGGATCGACCGGGCCGCAAAGGTCGAGTCGCTGACCGACGACGACCTTACCCGGGTCAGAGAGATCCTCGAACGGGACTATATGATCGAGGGAGATCTTCGGCGTCAGGTAACACAGAATATCAAGCGACTGATCGAGATCGGTTGTTATCGGGGCGTGCGACACAAGATTGGACTGCCAGTACGCGGGCAGCGGACTCGGACTAATGCGCGGACTCGCAAGGGTCGCAAACGCACAGTCGCGGGCAAGAAGAAGGCCCCGGGCAAGAAGTAAAGGCGCCAGGCAGGTATTAGGAGGACGAAATGGCCAGGAAGCAAGTCAGTCGCGGAGCCAAGAAGAAGACACGCGTGCAGTCGCCACTGGGGCGCGCAGTCATCAAGGCTAGCTTCAACAACACGATAATTACGATGACAGATACGACAGGTAATGTCATCTCGTGGGCCAGCGGCGGCACCGTAGGATATCAGGGAAGCCGGAAGGGATTCCCGTTTGCGGCGCAGCTAGCGGCAGAGCAGGCAGCAAAGAAGGCAATGGATGCTGGACTGCGGAAGGTGGATGTCGTGATGCGCGGGCCTGGCCCCGGTCGCGAGACAGCCTTCAGGACGCTGCAAAGCTCCGGGCTTGAGATCGCGAGCGTGAAGGACGTAGCAAGTATTCCGCACAATGGTTGCCGCCCCAAGAAGCGGCGTCGCATATAGGGTTGGAGGTGCGCTAGATGGCCAGGTACACTGGGCCAGTCTGCAGGCTGTGCAGGAGAGAAAGCCAGAAGTTGTTCCTTAAGGGGAGCCGCTGCTTCACCGAGAAGTGCGCTTATGAGCGTCGTCAGACGGCGCCAGGGATGCACGGCGACTGGAAGCGCAAGCCGAGCGAATATGGGATCCGGCTGCGCGAGAAGCAGAAGCTTCGCCGCGTTTACGGCCTGCTTGAGAAGCCGTTCCGCAACCTTTTTGAGAAAGCAAGCCGCAAGGCGGGCGTAACCGGTGAGATATTCCTCGGGATGCTCGAGCGACGGCTGGATAATGTAATATTCAGGCTTGGGTTCGCAAATAGTCGCAACCAGGCCCGTCAGATGGCGCGTCACGGGTTCTTTACAGTAAATGGTAGCAAGGTCGAACATTCCTTCCTATCAGTTGCGCCCTGGTGATGTTGTCGCTTTGAGCGATCGCGGGAAAAAATCGCCACTGGTCAGCGGTATCCTGGAAGTCGGCGGTACTGCCGCGGTGCCAGGCTGGCTGGCAGCGGATATGCCGAACCTGCGCGGACAAGTAGTAGAGATGCCCGGCCGCGCCCAGATAGACGTACAAGTCAACGAGCAGCTCGTCGTTGAGTTCTATTCGAGGTAAGTGAACTGCCCGAGCTTTCAGGAGAGTGGTAGAAGTTGGCGGAAATCGTGCCAGAGATAACCTGGCTGGAAGCTGGAAAGCATCGTGGCAAGTGCGTCGTGGAGCCTCTGGTGAGAGGCTATGGGACTACGCTTGGGAATGCGCTCAGGCGCATCCTGCTTTCGCAGATAACCGGCGCGGCCATCGCAGCGATGAAGCTGGAAGGCATACAGCATGAATTTGCCACAGCGCCCGGAATGCGCGAAAGCGCGCTGGAGTTCATGCTCAATGTGAAGAAAGTGGCCTTCCGGGCCAAAGGCACCGGCGAATGGACTTGCAGCGTGTATGCGAGAGGCGAGGGCGAGGTGCTGGCTGGCGACATTAAGACGCCGCCGGATCTCGAGATCGTGAATCCCGAGTTGCACCTGATGACGCTGACTGCTGAGGAAGCCGTGCTGGACGCCGAGTTCATCGTGCGGACTGGTAAAGGCTATTGCCCATCGGAAGACCATACGGACTTGCCGAAGAATCAGATAGGGGTAATCCCTGTTGATAGCATTTTCAGTCCGGTAACCGGGGCCAATGCCATAGTAGAGCCCACCCGAGTAGGGCGCGATACGAACTATGACAGGCTGGTGCTGGATGTCACAACTGATGGCTCCATGACGCCAGAAGAGGCAGTAGATGCCGCAGCCAAAGACTTGCTGAAGCATCTGCGTATCTTCCTGACCGTTAGCGGCGCGCCACTTTCAGCGGAAGAAGGCGGGCTTGGTCTGGGCGATGGGGACGTAACTCGCAGGCGTATCGAGGATATGGGCTTCTCGCAGCGGGCTTTCAACTGCCTGCAGAGAGAGGGTATTGAGACTCTTGGCGCGCTAATGCAGAAGAGTGAACCTGATTTGATGGCGATGAAGAACTTCGGCAGGAAGTCGCTCGATGAGGTTATCGAGAAGCTGAACGAACTGGGACTCAGCCTGAAGAGCGAAGAAGGTCCTGCTGTCGAAGAGGCGCCTGATTACATCGAAGAATGAGCTGCGCTAGCGGCCTTGAGGTGATATGCAGTGAGACACAGGGTTAGAACAAATTCGCTTGGCAGGGCTGGGGATCAGCGGGACGCAATGCTGAAGCACCTGGTACGCGGTCTGATAGAGCATGGGAAGGTCGAGACCACAATACTGCGCGCCAAGCGCGCCCGGCCGATAGCCGAACGCCTTGTCACCTATGGCAAGAGAGCGCAGCTAGCGATGCAGGTCGCGGCGGCAACCGAAGCCATGATGCAGTCAGCCAAGGAGAAGAGCGATGCCTCGGCGACCGCCAAACAGGCGGACGCGCTGGCCACTTTGCTCCAGGATGCGGTAGCGGGGATGACCGAGGGCACTGCCAAGCGCAACCGGGCCGAGCAGGCCAGGGTATGGGCCGAGGAAGTTTCTGCCAAAGCGAAGGCCGGAGAGCTTGATGAGGCTATCGCGCTGATTCGGTTGATTTGGGTCTACGGCAGCGGGACCAATGTTGCGCTGAGGCGGCAGGCTCGGAAGCTGCTTGGCGATGAGAAACTGATCAAGCACCTTTTCGAAGAGATGGCGCCCGAGTATATGGATCGCAACGGCGGTTACACACGGATTACGCGCACTGGGCTGAGGCGTGGCGATTCAGCTCAAAAGGCCGTGCTGGAGTTCGTAGAGTAAACCCGTTATGAAAGTGAAGCTGGTGCTCGAATATGACGGCACCGACTTCCGAGGCTCCCAGCGTCAGAAGGACGCCAGGACCGTCCAGCAAACGCTGGAAGAAGCTATAAGCGCTGTTTGGCAATTCGAACCCAGGTTACACCTGGCAGGCAGGACCGACGCAGGAGTGCATGCGCGCGGTCAGGTGGCCGACTTCGAGCTACCGCTGGAGCTTCCCCCTCGGCGGATCAAGCTGGTGCTGAATCAGCATCTGCCATCCGATTTGAGGGTAAGGAGAGCGGAGAGAGCAGAGCCAGACTTCCACAGCCGGTTCGATGCGGTGCGGAAGACCTATGGATATTATCTGTGGCTTGCGAGAAGGCTGCCAATAAGCCAGGCCAGGTATGTCTATCAGCCTGAAGAGGCACCAAATCTCGAGGCGCTGTCACAAGCTTTGAGGCTATTCGAGGGAGAGCATGATTTCCTCGGCTATTCCAGGAGCGGTTCAGGCGAATCGAGTTCGGTGCGCAGGCTGGAGCGAGTCCGGTTTTTCCCCGTAAGGGGTGGCCTGCTGATTACGCTGACAGGGCCAGGCTTTCTGAGGAATATGGTCAGGATGCTGGTTGGAGCGGGGCTCGAAGTTGCGATGGGCAAGGCCACTAGCGCAGAGCTTGCGGAAAGGCTGGAGCATCCTGTCAGGCAAGGTCGCAGAGCCGTGGCACCCGCAAAAGGTTTATGGCTGCTTGGGATTCGATATTGAACCAGGTTATCAGGTTGAGGTTGGAGGCAAGAAATGGTATTGCATCAGAGGACTCCGTCAGCGAAAGCTGCTGAGCTTGGAGACAAGTGGCATATAATCAGCGCCAAAGGGCAAACGCTAGGCCGTATGGCCAGCCGTATCGCCCTGGTGCTGAGGGGCAAACACAAGGCTACTTTCACTCCGCATGCTAATTGCGGCGATCATGTCGTCGTCATAGACGCAGAGCAGTTGGTAGTTACCGGCAACAAGCTCGCTGACAAGATTTATTATCGCACCAGCGGGCGGCCAGGTGGTTTGAAAGAGACGACGCTGCAGACGATGATGCAGAAGGATCCAGCTCGGGTCATCCAGATGGCCGTTAAAGGTATGCTGCCTCACAACCGGCTGGGGCGCGAGATTATTAAAAAGCTTAAGGTCTACGTGGGATCCGAGCATCCGCATGAAGCCCAGCAGCCTGAACCCCTGGAGCTGTGAGGAGAGAAAACATGGCTGAACTTTTTTATGGAACTGGTAGAAGGAAGACCGCAGTCGCTCGCGTGTGGGTTGGCGAGGGCGAAGGCGATATGACGATTAACGCCAAGAGTCCGGAAGAATATCTGTGCCGCGATTTGCTGGTCCAGATGGTCAACGCGCCGCTTAAGGTCGTTGGGATGACTGACCGGATTGTGGTAAAGGCAAGCGTTGCCGGAGGCGGCGTCGCTTGTCAGGCTGGCGCGGTGCGCCACGGGATCGCAAGAGCCCTGGTTGCCCTTGATCCGGCACTGCGCGTGCCACTGAAGAAGGCAGGCTACCTTACTCGCGACCCGCGCGAGAAGGAACGCAAGCATGCTGGATGCCATCGCGCCCGGCGTGGAAAGCAGTTCTCCAAGCGCTAATCAGGCAGACGCGCAAGCGTTTGAGGAAGCATACAGACCAGGCGACGGTCCTTTTGGGCCGCCGCTTGGTTTTTTCATGCAGGTTGTATAATTGATGAATATGAAAGAAGAAGCTTCGCCAAAAGGGCTAAGACGACTGGCGTGGGGGCTGACAATCGCAGCTCTGGGCATGTGGCTGCTGCTTGCGTTTTCGCTGCCGCTAAGGGCGCCTCATGCCAGTGAAGCCAGATTTGTGGTGGACTCACAAGGCGCGACGACCGAGAGACCGGGCAAAGTCGGTGTCGCGGTTGCCAAAAGGCAGATCGTCATCCACGAGAGAGCAACTGACGACTCAGGTGTCATAGGGAAAGCGGCTGAAGGCGAACAATTGATGACAGTCTCCACTAGCGCTGGCTGGACGTCGGTAGTGTGGGATGGGCACCTCGCCTGGGCCAGGTCAGAGGAACTGGAAAATACCGGCCTGCAGCTTGCAGTCGGAGCGCCTTCGACCGCCCAGAGGAAAGCTGCCGAAAGGCTCGTTGCCGAGGCGCATACCTGGCTCGGGACGGAATATGTGTGGGGCGGCCAGTCGAAGCAAGGCGCGGACTGCAGTGGGTTCATACAAACACTTTTCGCGAAGCACGGAGTAAAACTGCCGCGCACGACAGGGCCTCAGGCAAGAGTGGGTTTTCCCGTAACCTTGAAGGAACTGGAACCTGGCGACAGGCTCTGCTTCAATTACAGCGACCATGTGGATCATGTAGGGCTGTATATCGGGGGACACAAATTCATCCACGCCTTTGGATCAGCGAGGCGAGTGGTCATCTCTTCGCTGCTGGACCCGCGCTTCAGCCACCCCTTTGTCGGGGGAAGGCGCGACTTGCTCCCATCGGATTAACGGTTGCGCCAGGCGGCGACGGCCGCCTCCCAGACTTCTCTCACTGACACGCCAGCCTCAGCAGCCAGGCGCTTGCAGTCTTCAAACTCGGGTGCAGCGTGAAGCACTTCCTCCCCGAGCATACCTGCCTTCACCTTTACCTGACCATAGGGCGTTGTAACGTCGTGGAAGATGCGGTCCAGGCAGACACGTTGGACGCGCTGCAGGCGGACGCCCAAGGTCGTAGTGTCGCGCAGCAGCACGTCAATTGCCTCGGTAGTTTTGTCGGGAGAAACCAGGACTGAGAGTAGAAGCCCCTGGCGTTGCTTCTTCATCATTACAGGGGTGGTGAAGACGTCGCGCGCGCCAAGAGTGAACAGTTTATCGAGGACAGGTTCGAAAAGCTCGGGATTCATGTTGTCGAGTTCGGTCTCGAGCAAATCAAGTTCGCGCAGTTCCAGGGTGGCAGGCGCTTCATCATCGCCGAGTATCAGGCGCAAGACATTAGCGGTATCGGGCAGGTCTTTGGTTCCGGCTCCATAGCCAACGCCAGCCACTTTTACTGGCGCCAGTGGGCCGAAGTCTGAAACCAGGGTCGCGATAATCGCTGCCCCTGTAGGGGTAAGCACTTCAAAAGTGTAATCGGTCTTGCGTAGCGGCAGACCGCGCATCAACAGCAAAGTAGCTGGCGCAGGAAGGGGCATCGGCCCATGCTGAGTTTTGGCGACGCCGCCAAAAGTGGGCAGAGGACTCGAAGTGAAGCGCTCGATACCCAGGTGCGCGAAGCCGGCCGCGGCCCCCACGATATCGGCGATAGAATCCCAGGCGCCCACCTCGTGGAAGTGGACCTCTTCAGGCGTTGTGCCGTGGACTTTCGCTTCTACCTCGGCGATACGGTCGAAGATGGCCAGCGCCAACTGCTGCACGCGCTCTGGAAGAGAGGCGCCAGTGAGCAGCTCGCGGATCACTTTATATGACCGGCCATGGCCTTCGTCTCCGTGGGAGTGGCCAGCCTCCTCATGAGGGTGCTCGTGAGGGTGCTTATGATTATGGTCATGGCTGTGGTCATGCCCGTGGTCATGGCTGTGGTCATGGCTGTGGTCATGCCCGTGGTCATGGTCATGGTTATGGGTATGAGTATGACCTTCCTGGTCGTGCGGGTGATGGTGGGGCTCGGGCTCTGAGCCAGGCCAGGAGACGTGGACCGAGGTCGCACTGATACCATGCTTCACAACTTTTTCGGCTGAGAGCTTCAACTCCTCCAGGCCCATAAGGTGGAGGGGCTCGGTCAGGACTTCAAGCGGGACGCCCAGGTCAACCAGGGCGCCCAGTATCATATCGCCACTTGCGCCGGCGAAACAATCGAAATGAAGAGTCTTCATCCAGTCCTCCAGAAAAACCTTCAGGCCTTGTCAATTAGCGAGGCAAAATAGCCCGCCCCGAAACCATTGTCGATGTTGAAAACGGATATCCCAGTCGCACAAGAATTGAGCATCGCGAGCAGTGCGGCGAGTCCACCGAAGCTGGCGCCATAACCTACGCTGGTTGGCACTGCGAGCACTGGGACTGAGACGATGCCACCCAGGACACTTGGCAGCGCGCCTTCCATTCCCGCCACGGCGATAAGGACCGAGGCGCCAGTAAGGACCTCAATATGACTTATCAGTCGATGGATGCCCGCAACCCCGACATCATAAATACGCTCTACCCGGTGACCGGTAAGCTCTGCGGTGACAGCGGCTTCTTCTGCAACCGGGATATCGGTCGTTCCACCGGTACACACGGCGATGTAACTCGTTCGCGCAGAAACATCAGGCCAGGTTTCTCCCTCTGGGAAAGCGACCAGGATGCGCGCCTCCTGGCGATATTCGGCGCCTGGCACCTGGGCCTGAATCTGCTCTGCCATTTCAGAACTGACGCGCGTCGCCATCGCAACGCTGCCGTGGGTGACCATCCGCTGCATCAATATTGCGACTTGCTCCGGGGTCTTGCTCTGGGCAAAGATGACCTCGGGGAAGCCCCTGCGCAGATGACGGTGATGGTCGAGTTTGGCGAAACCAAGCTCTTCATACGGCACCTTGCGTAGTTTTTCGAGCGCCTCTTCAGAGGACAAGGCGCCAGACTTTACGGCCTCGAGCAGGGCTCTTAGTTTCTCCTCCTGCATTGGCGACTCCTTTGGTCGAAGTATTTGGTTGTTCCAGGTAGTCTATTGAAGCCGGGCCAGATTATCAACTGCAACAGGAAAAGGAGGGCCAAGTCAGGAAAAAGCTTGCGCAGGGCCTTGAGGGGAGCGCGCGTCAGTGTTATAATCGCTCGCGCGGAGAGATGGCTGAGTACGGTCGAAAGCGATCCCCTGCTAAGGGATTACGGGGGCTAAAACCTCCGTCGTGGGTTCAAATCCCACTCTCTCCGCCAGATAACGCGCGCCCATAGCTCAGCTGGATAGAGCGGATGACTACGGATCATCAGGCCAGGGGTTCAAATCCTCTTGGGCGCGCCACTTTCCCCTCCACCAAGGCCCCGTAGCTCAGGGGATAGAGCAGCACCCTCCTAAGGTGCGTGTCGCAGGTTCGAGTCCTGTCGGGGCCTCCACCAGTTAGTCCTGTTCAGTTTCGCTTCCCACCCAGTTTACTCGCGGTGTCGCCTTGCGCACAGCGCGGCGCGGGGAGTGCTTTTCATAGCCCACCAAAAGGCAGACAGCGGTCTTGTGACCTGCAGGGATGCCGACCGCCTTCCGTAGCGAACTGTCCTGGTTGAAGGCAGGGGGGATAAGCCCCACAAAGAGCGTCCCAAGTCCATGCGCGTGCGCCTGGAGCATAGCCTGGGTAGCGGCAATCCAGCAGTTGGCCTCCCAGGCAACCAGGTTGTCGGGCGCATGAAAGAGCAGCAGGGCAGGCGCTCCCCAGGCAACCATATCTTGCTGGCGCTTGTCCCAGGCCTCGAGCATTGGGGCGATGAAGGGCACGAGGCGCTTTTTCATTTCAGCGGATTGCTTGCCGACCATCAGGCGAGTCAGAGGCGCCGCCAGGGGATTCTTGAACAGCTTCACCATCAGGCCAAGCAGCTTGTAGAAAGCTGGCAGCAACTTCTCGACTTCGGCGCGCGTGGGAATTACGGTTATCCCCATTGGGAAGGGCGGCATTCCGACTGGCGCCAGATAGGCCGCCTCACAGACAGATTCGAGTATTTCGCGCGGGACGGGCTTTGCGCTGTAAGTGCGACAGGAACGCCGGCGCAGCAGCAGCGCCTTTAGTGCCTCGGGAGCGCAGGAAGGGGTTTCAACTTCTTCCAGCGAGCTTGCTGGCAGTCCCTCGAGAGTGAGCGCGTTCACCGGACAGACCGCAAGGCACCAGCCGCAGTGGAAACAATTTTCGGAGGCCTTGTCAGTGAAGCGGGCGACCGGCTTGCCGTTCTCTTCGACCAATTCGAGGGCTTCAAAGACGCACATCCTGACGCAGGCGCCGCATCCAAGGCAGGCATCACTTATCGACCAGGACATAATTCTCTCCTTTGGCGAAGGCTTCTCTTTAGCGCTGCCAGTATAGGCCTGTCCCGAAAGTCGTGTCACCCTCCCGGTGCTGGCCGAGGAGCATCAAAGCCAGGCTCGGGGTAAGCTGGTATTTGAGCATCGCCTGGATGATGGCCTCGTTGGGATCCCACATACGCGCTTCGAGGGCAAGCTGACGGCTGAGCTGCTGATAATAAGAAGCCCCGAATTCACCGCTGAATACTCCGACCTTGGCCAGCCCCTTGCCAAGTGGCAGGCCAGCCTGGAGATCCAGCTTGACTCCCTCGCCCAGGTCGCTGGCGCCCAAAGACAGCAGCCCCTTTGGCGATCCAATATCCAGTCCAAGGCGCGTCTGATACAGGTCCTCATCGAAGTTGTAGAGGCTCTCAAGGCGCGGCGTCACTCTGAGAGAAAGGGTCGAGTCAAGGGTCGAACGAGCCTTGCCGGTGAGTTCCTGCACATCGGCGCTGGCTTTGGCGGCTGCGGCACTGGCCTCCTCGACATTGCGCAAGGTTGAAGAGAGCCGGCTCTTGTTGTCTGGATCGACAACCAGTTCGCGCAGTTCGGTGGTCATCGCCTGGATGTCTTTGGCAGCGGTGGCAATAGTGGATGAGGCATCCTCCACATTATGAGCCGACCTCACGCCAGAGGAAGATATCTCCGACAGGTCGCCTTCGAACTGAGGATTGGTAACCAGTCTGGCCACTTTGTCTGCGGTCTCGTCGAGTTTGGCAGTAGCCGAGCGCATATTGGCGAAGGTGGCTTTCAGGTCGGTATCAAGCCCAGGATCACCGAGTTGGGCTTCGAGTGCATTAGTGGTCCGTTCGATAGAGGCCGAAGCCTCCTTGATAGACAGGGCAGAGTCTACCAAGGCCGTGCTGAGAGTAGGATCGCCTACCAGTTTGCTGGCGCTGCTGGCCGCTCGTTCGATGTGCCTGGCCGCCACTTCGATGCTGTCTAGTGTGTTTTCCAGATCGCTTTGTTTTGCCTGGACTGTAGCTTTCAGGACAGCAGTCATCACATCAATATTCTTTGTGGCGCCGACCATATGCTTTGCCATAGAGCCAAGAGAGCCTTTTACTTCCTCACTGCCGATGACTTCCGCCAGAGAACCCAGGACTTCCTCGACTCTCCCCACTACGGCAAGAATCTGAGGCGTGAAATCCTCAAGGGTGACAGGCGGGATACCCTCTATCTCATCGCCGGACTTCAAGAGATTCTTCGGGTTATCGGTGGGAGTGACAGTGACGTAGCTCTCGCCCAGGAGCGTTGGGATCTCGACAGTGAAACGATATTCTTCGTAAAGAGGGACATCCGAAGTTATGCGCAGGATGGCGACAGCCTTGCCATCCTCGAGCTTCAGCTTCTCGACATGACCTATCCCGATGCCCGAGATGCGCACTCGGGCCCCAGAGCCGAGTCCGGCCACATTGTCGAATTTTACATAGAGGGGCCAGCCTTTCTCTTTACTAGACAGGCTTCCCCCCCACCAGAGCATCCCCACGAGCATTGCGAGGGCGCAAAGGGTGACAATACCCACTTTGATTTCGTTCGTCATAAAACCTCATCTCGCGCCAGAAGACTCTCTTCAACTGGCCCTGCGGGCTTACCAGTCAGGAACTGATAAACAAAGGGGTCAGGTGAAGCTCGTAACTCCTCGCTCGTACCGAAGAAGCGAGGCCTACCCTGATGCAACAACATAATCTTGTCGGCATATTCGAGCGCGGTCTGGATATAATGCGTCACAACGACAGAGGTTACCCCGAGACGGCGCTTAAGCTCATCCACCAGTTTGTCTATCGTACTGCCGATGATGGGATCAAGACCAGCGGTTGGCTCATCGTAGAGCAAAAGGCTGGGCTCCATCACAAGTGACCGGGCGATGGCAGCGCGCTTGCGCATCCCGCCGCTCAGTTCATCGGGATACTTGGTATCGACATCGGACAAGCCCACCAGTTGCAATTTATCGTGAACCCGGTCGGCCAATTCACTTTTGGAAAGGCGCAGATGCTGGACAAGGGGGAAAGCGACATTCTGGAAGACCGTTAGAGAATCGAACAGAGCGGCGCCCTGGAAGACATAGCCGGTCTGCAAGCGGAGCTTGTATAACTCATCGCGGCTCAGACTGGCCAGCGACTTGCCCTGGACCAGAACTTCTCCGCATTGGGGCTTGACCAGGCCGTTGAGACAGCGAAGCAAGGTAGTTTTGCCACAGCCGGACATCCCGATTACCATCAGGCTGGAGCCAGGGGGCACCTCGAAGCTCACATCACTCAGCACCTGCTGGCCGCCATAACTGAAGCAGAGATTTTTAACGGCGACGACAGGCGCCTCCGGTTTGATTGTCAGTCCATCAGAACCCACAGCACATACCCCAGGAAGAAATTGACTATGAAGACTTGAACAATGTTCAGGACCACCGAAGAGGTAACGGCCTTGCCTACTCCCCGGGCGCCTTTGGAAGCGCCCAGTCCTCTCTCGCAAGAAGTGATGGCTATGATGAAGCCAAAGACCGCGCCTTTGAAAAGACCTTTCAACGTGTCATCGAAAATCAGCTTCTCCTGGACGCCTTCCCAGAAACTGTAAGGATTGACGCCCTGAGTGACGGAGACGATATAAGCGCCGTAGATGCCAGCCAGATATGCGAAAGAGGTCAGCACCACCATCATCGTGACGCAGGCGATAAGGCGCGGTACGACGAGGTAGCGGACAGGATCGATGGCCAGAGATTCAAGCGCGTCCACTTGCTCGGTGACCTTCATCGTGCCAAGCTCGGCCGCTATGCTGGCCCCAACGCGAGCTGCGACAACGACCGCCGCAATGGTGGGGCCAAGCTCGCGCAATACTGTCAGCGCAACGCCCTTTCCAACATAGCTCTGTGCCCCAAGCTGGACAATCATCAGCACTGTGTGCAAGGCCATTACCGCGCCGGTGAAACCGACGGTGAGCATCACCAGGGGGATAGAGTTGGCGCCGACATGGGCCATCTGGTTGATGGTCTCCTGGCCACCCAGCTGACCGCGAGCAATCCAGGCGAAGGCGCGCCCGGTGAGGGTAACCGAACGCCCAACGAAGGTAAGCCCCGCGATGACGAAATGCCCAAGCTGGCCCACGAGGTGCTTAATCATTGGCAGCACCTCTTTGAGCTGAGCCGGCCAGGCCCAATAAAGGCGCAGGAGTTTCGAGCAGAACAAAATCGCCAGGGGCAGGAGTAAGGCCAGGCGCCCAGGGGTGATAGGCAACCCCTGCGGGCGCTTCTTCGCTTTCAAGCACTACGGGCTGACTTGCGGCATGTTCGGCTGAGAACAACCGGCGCAAGGCCCATTCTTCGGGAGTAATCCATTCGGCAAAAAGTTGATTGGCGCGAGTCAGCTTGCCAAGGCGGTTTAGATAATCAGCAGCATCGGCAGCCTTGCGGGCGGCTTCAAAGGCAAGCAGCTTGCCCTGGGCGAGCCAGGCGTCCTCGTCAAGGCAGGTGGCACCGGTAAGAGCCAGGACCAGATTCGAGGCGCCGGCAGGGGGGAGTGGCGCGTCTAGCTGCCAGGTTTTGGGCCCAGCCGGGCTAAAGACCTCTAGTGTGACCGGAAGGCTGGCAGCACTTTTATTGCCAAGGTTGATTGTGGCAAGCTGGTAAGGGCGGACA
This sequence comes from uncultured Armatimonadia bacterium, assembly GCA_963749155.1. Taxonomy (GTDB): domain Bacteria; phylum Armatimonadota; class Zipacnadia; order CAVVLO01; family CAVVLO01; genus CAVVLO01. The sequence continues at coordinate 558,843 of CAVVLO010000001.1, forward strand.
GGCGGCTTTACTTTTGCGCGCAGATCAATAGAAGTGACATCTCCAGGGGGGCCCTCAAAGGCAAGTAGCTGCGCGAGCATTGGCGTGAGCCAGTTGGCGAAATCGGTTGTAAGGTCGCCAGGGGTGCTGAAGTTCAAGGGACAAGTGGCTTCACTGCCCGAGGCGAAGTGGACGACCAAGTCGCCCTCGCAGGCGCCAGGGCCAATTGCCATCCGCACGTTATCCAGCGCATCCAGCACCGCCGCGCCGGCAAGCACCGGAGTGTAAGGGCGATGCTTCACCAGGGACTGCCTGGCAACCCGGTCTCTTCCCAGAGTGGTATCGGAAGCGTAAACAGTCAGTTGAAGCTGGGCTGGGCCTTTGCCAGTGCGGCCAAGCAAGCCCCAGGGGCTGTCGAGCGAGATGGTTCCCTCGATACCCAGGCCTCCCCCGATTTTGAAAGGACCGCCTGTGCCGGGCAGGGTGGCGACAATCCAGGCAAGGCTGAAGGGCAGCTCGCAAGCGCCTTCCTGATATAAAGAGTGGCCAAAAAAGAGCGCCTGACCGCGCTCGGTCCAGGTGCAGGTGCCGAGTGACACGGCCTCCGAGTCACCGCTCATCAGCGAGACAGCCACGGCGGCGCCGGGTTTTAGTTCAGGCGCGCCAGCAGAAAGTGGCACAGCGCCTTCAGCCTGGATGGGGAGCAATCCGGTGGCTTTGAGTTTGGGCGCGAAAGCTTCGTAGGCATGGCGTGAGAGCCGCCCAAGACAGACTGGTGAGGCGATAGGGAGGAGACCCTCAGGTCTCTGGGCAAGGCGGTCGTCCTCTAAAAGTCTCAGCATCAGGCGCGCTGGGGTAACATAAGCATAATGGGGGTCGCCCCCTGGGATGACATAAGCCAGGGCGCCAATCAATTCGCCGTCTACGTAAACGGGCGAGCCGCTCATACCGGCCGCGATGCCACCGAGAGCGTCAATGCGCTCGCCCGAGGCGCGGACAAGGATAAGGTCTTGCTCGGGATCGTCACCGGCAAGTATCTCGACGAGTTCGACGGGGAATTCTTCCACGGTGGCGCCGGAGAAGACAGTACGGGCAAGTCCTTGCTGACCAGGCCTGAGCTGGGAGACATCCAGTATGGCCCAGGTGGTCGAGGCGCTTGCCAGTATTAGCAGGCAAGTATATAGCAGCAGGGCGCGAGTTAGCGCGCGCAAGGCGATTGCCAAACGGGGTCTCCTCCCTGTTGAAAAGGCATACTAAAGTATAGCAGTTTGTGTATTTTGCTGAGGAATTGAAAGGGCTGTTTCAATTGACAGTGACAGAAAAGCGAAAGTATACTGCACCAGCGATGCCCACCCTAAGGCTCGCTGGATTTGGCACCGATAACAATACCAGCGCCGACTGGTATGCGGAGTCTGGATGAGTTATCTCGCCAACTGGCAAAGTTACACCTCGCTTGCACGACTCCTGAACGGCCTGGCTCTGGTTGTCGTGGCCCTTGTGGCCCAGTTCTCACCAGAGTTTTCCGGGCCGGGCTATGCAGTGCTGGGACTGCTGCTAGCGTACTTTGTCATCTCAGCAGCACCGCAACTGAGAACCCGGGTGCAAGCGAACGCGCTTTTCCTCATAGTAGACCTTCTGCTTGTCACTTTTGTTGCATACACCGCAGGGGGACTTTCCGGGCCAGTGCCAATCCTCTACGTGCTGCCAGTGATGACGGCGGCCTGGTTGTTCGCTGATCTGACCGCGCTGCTGTTTACCGCCCTTGCGCTACTTGGGCTGATTGCCCTGTGCGGGCTGGGCGGCTGGCAACACTGGAGTTCGCTGGCAAGCTATATGATTGCAATCCTGGGCGCTACAGCCCTGGCATACCAGCCGGCCAGAGAACTCGGCAGGCGCCAACTTGAGCTCTCTGGCCTGCAAGAGTTGATGGTCGCGATAGTCTCAATCCCAAGTCTTGAAGACACCTTGCGCGAGCTTGTGATGACCATCGGCCTGATGCTGGGCAGCGACCAGTGCGTTTTCCTCGAATATGATGCAGCAGATGGCAAGCTGAAGGCGCTGGAGCCTGTACTGGGCCTGACCGAAGAGGAAGTCCAGCGTTTCCAGGTGGCAGAGGCCGACACGCCCCTTATGCAGGCTTTCCACGAGGGCGAAGTGAGAAGCTGGCGGAGGGGAGAGGCGGCATCTGGAGCTTTTCGACAGCTAATGGAATCGCTGGAGGCGCGTGAGTTGCTGTGCGCGCCGCTGGAGTTTGAGAATACCGCCTTCGGCGTGGTCGCCTTGCTCAATCGCGAAGCGAGAGCTTTCGATCAATCGCAGACCCAGCTGCTGCGAGTACTGGCCACCCAGGCAGGAGTCATCCTCGAAATTGGCCGGCTGCATCGACTGGTGGCAGGCGAGCGCAGCAAGTTGTCGGCAGCGCTGCAGTCACTGTCGGGCGGCGTGCTGATGACTGATCCGGCTGGCCAGATAACGATGCTCAATCCACTTGCGGCCGCCTGGCTCGATTTGCAACCCCAACAAGCGATGGGCACCAGCTTCCGGGAGCTTGCCAGTATGGCTTTTGTAGGCTTGCTCGAAGAGAGTCTGGGTACGACAGATACTGTAGCGGGCGAAATCGAATTGAAGGCGGGGAAGCTGAAAACTTCGTGCAGGTGCGCGTTGACTCGATGGTAGATCCAGAGGGACGTGTCCTGGGCAAGGTCGCTGTGATGAACGATGTCACCGAACTCAGGCGCATCGAGCGGATGAAGACGGATTTCGTCTCGACCGTGTCGCATGAGCTGAGGACGCCGCTTACCTCCATCAAGGCTTTTGCCAGGACGCTGCTACGTGAAGACGTCGAATGGCCCAGGCCCAAACAGGTCGAGTTCCTGCACATCATTGACACCCAGTGCGACCGGCTCGACGCGGCTAATCAGCGATCTTCTGGATATCTCGCGCATCGAATCGGGACGGGCGCTCAAGCTGCGCTGGGATGAAGTAAACCTGGCGGACATACTGACCTCGGTAGCGGAAGAGCAGCGCTCTTACAGCGGAAGGCATGAACTGACTCTCGAACTGCCGGAGCAGCTGCCCAGAGTGGCGGCCGACCGGGACAAGGTTGCCCAGATAGCTACCAACCTGGTTTCGAACGCCATAAAGTATTCGCCAGCCGGAGGGCAAATCCACATCAAGGTAAGCGAAGAGAGCGACCGGCTGATTATATCGGTGCGAGATGAGGGGATAGGCATACCCGAAGACAAGCTTCCCAGCCTGTTCAGCCGGTTTTATCAAGTAGATTCGAGCAGCACGCGGAAGATTGGCGGGACAGGGATAGGGCTCTTTTTGGTGAAGCATCTGACCGAGGCCCATGGGGGAGAAGTCTGGGTAGAAAGTACTCCGGAGGCCGGATCGACTTTCTACTTCAGTCTGCCCAAGCTAACAGTAGCCGAAAGAGAAGCCCAGTTATCAGAGGGTTAAGGGCTCCAAACACGAATTTCTTAAGTGGGCTGGCGCGTTGAACCTGCCCGGAGCTTATGCTATAATCCCGGCGGCTGTAGGGCGGGGGGGCCGCTAGTTTGGCTGGCGTCCGCTCTATCAGGGGCCGGGCCTGGATGCGTGTCCAGGGTTCCAGACAGGAGGAGTGGGCATGTCAGATACCCAAGACCAGAGGGAACGTCTAGACGCCGAGATGGATTCGCTTCGCAATCGGCTTTCGGAACTTGAGAAGGAGAAAAAAGTTCTCGAGCAGGAAGTGGCGTCTTCGAGCGGCCCCGCGGTCCCGACCACAATCACTACCAGTGGCGAGCTTGAGCGTACCCTGGGCTCACTGGTGAGGCAGACGGCGCTGATACTCCAGGCGCAGAAATGTCTCATTCTCCTGCACGACCCCGAGACCAACGATTTCTTCCCACAGAAACCAGCTTTGCGCATCCCCGACGAGCAGCTTCAGGCAGTCAAGCTGAAGGCAACCGAGGGCATCGGCGGCGAAGTATTCCGCACTCGCAAGCCTATCCTCATTGATGATGCAGTGGGCGATGAGCGGACGGTAAAAGAAAACGTCGCGCTGCTGGGAATCAAGACACTGGCCTGCGTACCGCTGGTCGTAAAGAAACGCGATGAGACCCAGCGAGTGCTTGAAGAGCAGCCAATAGGCGTAATGTATGTCTTCAACAAGCGCGGCACACTGCCCTTTACGCCCGAGGACGCGCGCCTCTTGAAGTTGCTGGCTGACAACGCGGCGGCGATAATTTCCAACGCGAGAGCTTTCATCGAGATAAGTGAAGAGAAGAAAGAACTCGAAGCCACCCTCGAGTTAATGATGGCAGGCGTGATTTTCGTCCGCAGTAATGGGCGGATCGCTGTAATGAACGAAACCGCCAGAGCCGTCTTTGAACTACCCGATACCAACCTCCAGGGCAAGCAGTATGCCGACATCGTCGAAGAGACCAAGGTCATCGAGATGATCCAGGCGACAATGGAGCAGGGTGAGGAGAAAAAAGAAGAGATCTCCTTCACCATGACCTTCCACGGGCAGCCTACTGAAAAATTCTATCAGGTGCAGACAGCGCCTGTGCGCGGTGAAAACGGCGAGGGTATGGTCGGCGCCGTGGCCATCTTCAACGACATCACCGAGATCAGGACGCTCGAGCGGATGAAGACGGCTTTCGTGTCAACGGTCTCTCACGAGTTGCGCACTCCGCTTACATCAATCAAGGGCTTCGTGTCTACACTGCTGTCGGACACCGAGGGCTTCTTCGATGGCGAAACCCGGGTAGAGTTCTACACAATTATCGATCAGGAATGTGACCGGTCTGACCCGGCTTATCAGCGACCTCTTGAACGTGTCGCGTATCGAATCGGGCCGGGCGCTGCAGATAAACTGGAAGCGTTTCGACACGCTGGAACTGGCCAAGAAAGTCGTCAGCGTTCAGAAGAGCTACACCGACAAGCACGAGTTGCAGATAGTCGCAAAGGGCGAGATTCCGCCCATAATGGCCGATCCCGACAAGGTAGACCAGATTCTGACCAACCTGGTCAATAACGCGATCAAGTATTCACCAGAGGGCGGCACCATAACCGTGACCATAGAGCGTCAGGGCGATGCACTTCGTTATGCCGTAACTGATCAGGGCATGGGCATCCCACCTGAGCATCTGGACAAGGTATTCGACCGGTTCCATCGGATCGACAATGCCGACACACGGAAGGCGGGCGGCACAGGGATCGGGCTTTACCTGGTCGAAGCATCTGGTCGAGGCCCACGGGGGCAAGATCTGGGTAGAGAGCGATACTGGCAAGGGCTCTTCCTTTATCTTTGAACTGCCTGTGACACCGCCCAAAGAGATCCTGGAGCAGGACGAAGTGGCAAACCAGCAGCGCAACGCCGAAGGTTAAGGAAATACGAACGGGAACTTATTAGAGGCTCCCGGCTTGCCGGGAGCCTTCTGGTTTAGAAAGGAAAGAAGGTAGATAACGATGGGCGCGGAAGACAGCGGCTGGAAGCAGCTTCGGGTGGCGCTGGCGAGTGATCATGCTGGATACGAGCTGAAGCAGGCACTGGCTCAGTATCTCCAAAGAGAAGGGCTGGAGGTTGTCGATTGCGGCGCCTACAGTAGCGAATCCACAGATTATCCCGACTGGGCATACAAGGCCTGCAAGCTGGTTATCACAGGCGAGTCGGACAGGGCGATTCTGATTTGCGGCACCGGGCATAGGGATGAACCTGGCAGCCAACAGCTTGCCAGGCATTACCGCGGCTCATTGCAATGAAGAATACTCGGCGCGTTGCTCGAGGTCGCACAACAACGCCAATGTGCTTACAATGGGCGCCCGTGTGGTTGGCACCGGACTGGCTGCCTCAGTTGCGCAGGCCTGGCTTTCCACAGAATATAGCCACTGCCCTCGACATACGCGCAGGTTGGCAAAGATCGGAGAACTGGCCGGACGGCTGGCAAAGGAAACAGGCTCCTCGGAGGGAGAGTAGATGAGCAAGCTTAACGACTTTGACCCTGAGATCGCCCAGGCAATCGAGCTTGAACTCGGTCGGCAGCGGGGCAACCTGGAACTTATCGCCTCGGAGAACTTCGTTGACGAGGCAGTACTTGAAGCCCAGGGCTGCATAATGACCAACAAGTATGCTGAAGGGGTATCCCGGACGGCGCTATTATGGCGGGTGCCAGTTTGTCGATATCGCCGAGCAGTTGGCCATCGACCGCGCCAAGGAGCTTTTCGGGGCCGAGCATGCCAATGTGCAGCCTCATTCAGGCACACAAGCGAATATGGCCGTATACTTTACGCTGCTGAAGCCTGGCGACACCATCCTGGGCATGAACCTGGCTCATGGCGGGCATCTCTCGCATGGCAGCCCGCTCAACTTTTCGGGATTCCTCTACAACGTGGTGCCTTACGGCGTCAGCCCCGAGACTGAGACAATTGATTATGACCAGCTTGCGGCCCTGGCGGACGAACATAAACCGAAGCTGATTGTAGCTGGAGCAAGCGCTTATCCAAGAGTCATCGATTTTGAGAAGTTCCGTCAGGTGGCGGATTCGGTAGGGGCCGTGTTTATGGTGGATATGGCCCATATCGCCGGATTGGTCGCAGCGGGAGAACACCCCTCACCTGTGCCGCATGCGCAGTTCGTGACCACGACGACCCATAAAACCTTGCGCGGGCCGCGCGGTGGTATGGTGCTCTGCACTGAAGAATATGGCGCGCAGCTCAACAAGATGGTATTGCCCGGGATGCAGGGCGGGCCGCTTATGCATATTATCGCGGCCAAGGCCGTGTGTCTGAAGCAGGCGATGACGTCGGAGTTCAAGACTTACCAGAAGCAGATCAAGCTGAATGCGGCGGCACTGGCTTCGGCGTTGCAGGCTCTTGGATACAGACTGGTCAGCGGCGGGACGGACAACCACCTTATGCTCGTGGACCTGACGGCCAAGGGCATCACCGGCAAGCAGGCGGAACTGGCCCTCGATGAGGTACGCATTACCGTAAACAAGAATATGATCCCCTTCGACCAGCAGAAGCCTCTGGTAACCTCGGGTGTCCGTATCGGTACGCCGGCGCTTACCACGAGAGGGATGAAGGAAACCGAAATGGCCGAGGTGGCCGAGTGTATCGATATGGCGCTGTCGAATCTCGAGAGCGAGGCGGTTGCCAATCAGGTCAGAGCCAAGGTCGGGGCCTTGTGTGACAGGTTCCCCCTTTATCAAGACATGAGCTACACAGCGGACTGACAATGGAACGAATCGGCTGGGACAGGTACTTTATGAAGATAGCCGAGGTCGTGGCGGAGCGTTCTACCTGCCTGCGACGGCAGGTTGGCGCGGTGCTGGTGAAGGACAAGCAGATCCTCGCTACAGGCTATAACGGAGTGCCAAAGGGCCTGCCACATTGCGAGGAAGTCGGTTGTCTGCGCGCCCAGCTCAAGGTGCCCTCAGGCCAGCGCCACGAACTGTGCAGAGGCCTGCATGCCGAGCAGAATGCGATTATCCAGGCGGCGGTGCATGGCATCTCGATAGCCGGAGCTGTGGCGTATGTCACCATCACTCCATGTGTCGTATGCGCCAAGATGCTCATCAACGCCTCAGTAGGCACAATAGTGGTCTCGGAGTTTTATGCTGATAAACTGGCTTTAGCGATGCTGCAGCAGGCCGGAGTGGCGTTGTTCCGGCTGGACGAGCAAGACCAGAGAATCGATGTGCTAAGCGGATTCCAGCCCGGAGAGCTGGAAAGGGAAGCAGTGGGAGAAGTTGAACGAACTGAGTAGTGAAGCGCTGGCTTTGCTTGCGGGCGCGCTGGCAGTCATGCTGGCCTGGCTATTAACTCCGCGAGTGCGAGAGTTTGCTATCCGTCATGGTGTGGTGGATATGCCTGGCGAGCGGCGGGTGCATACGGTGCCCATCCCGAGACTGGGTGGGGCAGCTATCGTGCTGGCGCTAGTGGCAACCGTAGCTATTTTGTATGCAGCTGGCGGGCTGCAACTCGATGCGCGACTGGCTGGAATCCTGCTTGGGGCCTTAATAGTGGCAGCGGTAGGCGCCTTCGATGACGCTTTCCAGATGCGCGCACTGCACAAGTTGGTATTCCAGCTTGCAGCGGCCTCGGTCGCGGTCGCGCTGGGCGTAAAGATAGACTTCCTCAGCAACCCCTTTGGGCCAGATCCCATATATCTCGGCTGGCTTGCCTGGCCTGCCAGTATTGCGTGGCTGGTGTTCATCACCAACACGGTCAATCTGATAGACGGGCTGGACGGGCTGGCGGCTGGAGTTTCGGCAATCGCAGGCACGACGATGGCTTTCATCGCTCTGGCCTGGGGACAGCCGGCTGTGGCTATCCTCTGCGCGGGGCTCGCAGGCTCCTGCGTTGGTTTCCTGAGATATAACTTCAATCCGGCGCGCATCTTTATGGGCGATTCGGGGGCGTATTTCCTGGGCTTTGTGCTGGCTGGCGCAGCGGTTATCGGTCCCTTCAAGACCGCGGCTTTTGTGTCTATCCTGGTGCCAATGCTGGCGCTCGGGGTGCCAATCGCAGACGTGCTGTTTGCGATAGTCAGGCGCGTCGTACAGCGCAGGCCTATCTTTGGGGCGGACAAGGGCCATATCCATCACAGGTTGCTCGAACGGGGGATGTCCCACCGCAACGCGGTGCTTGCTATCTATCTGATGACTTTTGCGCTTTCCTTGCTGGCGCTGCTGATAGCGCGACCCAGCTAGGAGGGCGGGGCGGATTAGATGAAAAAGATTCTCCTCTCGTTCGGAACCCGGCCTGAAGCCATCAAGCTCGCGCCAGTTATCAAAGCCTTGCAGGATTCGGGCGACCTCCAACCTGTTGTGGCGGTAACAGCGCAACATCGCCAGATGCTCGATCAGGCGCTCGAAGCCTTCGGTATCGTGCCAGACTTCGACCTGGACGTGATGGTGCAGGGGCAGAGCCTCGAATACCTGACAAGCAAGGTCCTTGAGACTTTTGCGCCTGTTGTAGAACAGGTGAAGCCCGATGCGGTAGTGGTGCAGGGCGACACGACCAGCAGCTTCGTATGCGCGCTGGGGGCTTTCTACAAACAAATCCCTGTGGGCCATGTTGAGGCTGGGCTGCGCACTGACACGCTTTACAATCCCTTCCCCGAAGAAGCGAACCGGCGGCTTACGACCAGACTCGCGAATCTGCATTTTGCCCCTACAGCCTGGGCAAAGGCGAATCTGCTGGCGGAGAAAGTCGAGGCGTCCAGTATTTTTGTGACTGGGAATACAGTCGTTGACGCCCTCAGAACCATCGCCGCACAAGACCTGGAGCCTTCCGAGCCCCAAGTTAAGCAGGCAATTGCTGAATCAGAGGGCAAACGGATGCTGCTTGTCACGCTGCACAGGCGCGAGAACCTGGGCGAGCCGATGCGAGAGATCTGCGAGGCCGTGAAAACACTGCTCTTGCGTTTCCCCGATGTGCAACTGGTCTTCCCAATGCATCTCAACCCGAAAGTGCGCGAGGTAGTGACCTCGGTACTCGCAGGACTATCGAACGCGACCTTGATTGAGCCTCCGGCCTATCTCGATTTCGTACAATTGCTCAAGCAAGCCCATCTGGTGCTGACTGATTCAGGTGGGGTGCAGGAAGAGGGGCCAGGCTTTGGCAAAGCGGTGCTGGTGGCGCGCGAGACAACCGAGCGTCCCGAAGGCGTGGAGGCTGGCGTGGCGCGGCTGGTGGGCCATTCTGGGCAGGTTATCCTTGCGGCAGCAAGCGAGTTGCTCTCAGATGAAGTGGCCTATCAACAGATGGCCAGGACGGCCAGTCCCTATGGAGATGGGCAAGCAAGTCAGCGCATCGTAGAAATTTTGCGCTGGTATTTTGACCAGAACCTTCCCAGGCCAATAGATTTCGAGCCTGGCCTAGAGGCCTGACTTTTTTTAGGCTTTCAGATTAAGTGGTAGTCCGATCCCCGTACTCTAGCCGAACTCCTTGGCGCAAAGCTTCATAATGTCAGTTGCGCCTACCAGCCCTTCGAGCCTGCGGCCTGGCGAGACAACTGGCACAGTGTGCTGGCCGGTTGTTGCAATGATGCGGATAACCTCGCCAAGTGAGGTGTGCTCTGTCACTACCTGGAAGTCTTTGTTCATAATCTCGTTGATTTTCTTGTAGCGACTGCCGGCTTTTACCAGGTCGATCTCGGTCACCAGACCAATCACGAGGCCTGTCTCATCACAGACTGGCAGCACTACAGTGTTGTGTTCGGCCATAAGGTGGACGGCATCTTTTACAAGGGCTTCTGGACGACACATAGCGGGATTCCTGCTTACAATCTCACTCACGGGGGTATCAAGACGGATCATCTGCTACCTCCTCCGCAACCTCGACTAGAGACTGATTATTATTATACCACCGAGTTTTGATTTCAAAGGTAACTCTTAAACAAGTTGACGCGGGCTGACGCCTCTCTTACAATCGAACAACGCTACCTGGGGGACGAGGATGCGCTACGCAAGCAGGCTGAGCCGACTCGGGACCGAGACGGCCTTTGATGTACTCGATCAGGTAAAGGCACTGGAAGCACAGGGCGAGAGCATAGTCAGCTTCGCGCTGGGCGAGCCGGATTTCGACACCCCAACCAATATACGAGAAGCTGCCAAGCGCGCTCTCGATGAAGGTAAAACCCATTATTCTCCCTCTGCGGGACTGCCGGAGCTGCGCGAGCGATTGGCCGTTTATATGGAACGAACCCGCGGGGTGCCTGTCAGTCCCGCAGAAATCGTTGTCACTCCAGGGGCTAAAAAGATAATCCTCGACACAATGCTGGCCTGCGTCAACGAGGGCGAGCGAGTCCTTTATCCAAGCCCCGGCTATCCCATTTACGAATCTATCGCCAGCTTTGTCGGCGCTGAAGCTTGCCCAGTGCCTATGGATCCGGATACCGGTTTTGGCTTCAACCTGGATGAACTGCGTCGCCTGATTACGCCGAATGCGCGATTACTAGTTTTGAACTCGCCCCAGAACCCCACTGGTGGAGTGCTTGCGCCAGGAGAGATCGAGGTCATCGCCAAGCTGGCGGTTGAACACGACCTTTGGCTGCTTTCAGATGAGGTTTATGGCCGACTTTGCTATGACGGAGAGGCGCTGAGTCCAGCGAGCATCCCCGGACTTAAAGAACGCGTCATCGTGCTGGATGGGGCGAGCAAGACTTATGCAATGACAGGCTGGCGGGTAGGCTGGGCGATGTGCAACCCCGAGCTTGCCCAGCAGCTGGCCAAACTGGTTACGAACGCAGATTCCTGCACCTCGACTTTCAGCCAATGGGCAACCCTTGAGGCCCTTGACGGGCCCCAGGAGGAAGCCGACTATATGCGGCAGGAGTTTCAGGCGCGGCGAGAGCTGATAGTTGCGGGATTGAACTCGATTGAAGGCATCCAGTGTCAAAGCCCAAAGGGCGCCTTTTACGTCTTCCCCGAGGTGACGGAAGCCTGCAGGGCGAAAGGTTTCCGCAGCTCGAGGGAGTTGCAGAATTATCTGTTATTCGAAGGCAAGGTGGCAGTGTTGCACCGAGAGTGCTTCGGTCGCAAACTGCCAGGCGAGAGTCGCGAGTTCATCAGACTTTCTTACGCGACCAGCAGGCAGCAGATTGAAGCGGGACTCGAACGTATCGAGCGAGCCCTGCGCCGGCGCTAAAGGCGCCAGGCCGGAGGAGCAAGATGGCACTCGAAAAGAATATCCTGACCCTCGTTCACTTTATGGCCTACCGAGGCCCGCGTCATAATGACAGCGTGGCTCGGGGCGAGGCGCCGCGCGACTACCTGATGGATTCGTTCAAGAAGGTACTCGCGGACGAATACTTCGGTGGGATTGAAGTTACGCATATCAAAGATAGCAAAACGCGCGCCGAGGCCGCCGAGTTGCTTGCCTCCTCAGGTAAACAGGTTATCTTTTCCGCCCAGCCTGTACAGCTTATAAATGAAGACAAGCTGGTTCACGAGGCTGATATCAGTTGCATCGACAATGTCGAACGCGCCAAGGCCGTGCAGCGGTTGATGGGGCTGGTGGATGAAGCCTATGAGATGGGCGCCCGTGCCTTTGGGGTTATCTCGGGCACCGATTATGGCACCTCGGAGGGGCTGGGGAAGCGCGGCGAGGCCAAACGAGCCCTGGCGCGCAGCCTGAACGAGCTGGCGACTTTCATCAAAGAGCGGGGTGAGTCGCGCGGCCTTGAGCCAATGACTCTGGTGCTGGAGCTGTTCGACCGGTTGCCCTATCCAGGCTGCAAGAATCAACTTATCGGCCCTACCCCTGATGCGGTGGAAGTAGCCGAACTGGTCAGGCATCTCTACGGGCAAGAAAAATTCGGCCTACTCTATGACCTTTCCCATATGCCCCTGCTGAATGACCTGGGTTTCGAAGGCGAGACGCCGGACGCGCTCCGGAGCCTGTCTCCCTTCCTTGCGCATATCCATATCGGCAACTGCGTGAAGGACAGAGAGGACGCCAACTTCGGCGATAGCCATGTCCGGGCTCGACTATCCTGGCGCGGCGAACGACCGGGACGCGCTGGCCTGGTTTGTGCAGGTGCTGGCGGAGATCGGCTATGAGGGCGCGATCGGGTTTGAGGTCTCTCCACGCGGTGAAGAGCTGGTAGAGAGCGTCCTCGATGTCGCGAAGGCCTGGTTCAATGAAGCGAAGGCGCGGATAGACGTCAACTATGCGCTGGGGCCTTTCGTGTACCACAATCGCACCTTTCTGCCGGACGAGCTATTCGGAAAATTGACCGAGCTGCGTGTCAGCAGGCCGGATGCGATAAACGAAGCGGCGGCGGCGCGCGTAAGACGCACCAGGCTGGCTGGAGAGGACGGCAAGCTGCTGGTGCTGGCTGCGGACCATCCCGCTCGGCGAGTCACAGGAGTAGGGCCTGAACCGTATGCGATGGCAGACAGGCAGGAATATCTCGGGCGGATCGCGCGTGTGATGACCAGCCCGTGGTGCGATGGGTTGATGGGCACGCCCGATGTCATTGAAGAGGCGCTGCTGCTGGACCTGCTGGTGCGCGAGAAGACTGGCAAAGGTTTTCTGGATGGCAAAATACTGATCGGCAGTATGAACCGTTCGGGCCTGCTTGGCGCCGAATTCGAAATGAAAGATATGATTACGGCTTATGATGCCGAGTGGATAGAGCGGATGGGGCTGGATGGGGGCAAAGTACTTTTCCGCCTGGACCTCGAAAGCAGATACTCGATACGCACGATGATGATGCTGGCGCCGGAAATCAAGAAGCTGCAGTTGAAGGGGTTCCCAATTTTTATCGAGCCACTGCCGGTCAGGCGCACGAGTCATGGGTATGAGACCGTGATGGAGCCTGGCGAACTGGCCCGCATGGCAGGGGTGGCGGCGGCCCTGGGGGGCACGACAGCTACCAGCTGGCTCAAGCTGCCTTATGTTGAAGACTTTGACTTGGTGGCCCAATCTACTACTTTGCCGATTCTGCTGCTTGGTGGAGCTGCTCTGGAAAATCCACTCAAGACAGTTGAGAGCTTCGAGAAAGGACTTGGTATCGCAAGTAATATCCGGGGCGCAATGGTTGGGAGAAATGTGCTCTTCCCGGGGTATGATGACCCTCGAGCGGTCAGCAAAGCCATATGGGGACTCATCCACGAGGGGTGGGGCTCGGAGCGCGCAGTGCGCGAACTGGCAGCTGAGCGGGGCGTTGAACAGGAATTTCTTTCAAGCATTTTATTGTGATATACGCAGGAGACCAGACTTAGTCACCGAACAGGATTGCCGTAGGCAGTTATATCGGGTAAAATTAGGTGACTTCGCTGATAAGGGGGCGCCAGTAAATGACCGCCAATAGTAGAGGCGCGCGCGGTGCGCGCTGCCGTAATGCTCTGGTGGGACTCGCACTTGTGCTGCTCGCAACCCTTGCTGGAGCGGCTTTCGCCGATAGCGTTGCCCTTTTCGGCGAAGGGCGGGGATCCGTGTGACCCCGGGCTCCTGGGGTAACGGGACCGCTCAAGAGAGCAAGACCACATTCAAGAACAAGCCCGCGCTCGAAATTGTGAGCACGTCTTTCTATGCGGGTGGCTACCTCAAGTTTTCTCCCTCGGTTGATCTGACGGCTTATGCCGCGGATGCCAACAACTCGGCTATCGAGTTAATCCTGAGGCCCAAGCTGGCTCCAGCGGCAACTAGCGGCTTTGGCACGATGGGACCGATGCCCGGTGGCGCGATGATGCCTGGTGGCGCTGGGATGATGCCGGGTGGCGCGATGATGCCCGGTGGCGCAATGATGCCAGGTGGCGCGATGATGCCGGGTGGCGCTGGAATGATGCCCGGTGGCGCGATGATGCCCGGCGGCGCAATGATGCCCGGAGCGGCTGGAGGCAACACCGCTGCTGGCGCGATGATGCCAGGTGGCGCGATGATGGGTGGAATGCCTGGCATGATGCCCGGTGGCGCGATGATGGGTGGCGCACCTTCCATCTCAATGGGCATGATGCCTGGTATGATGCCTGGCGGAATGGCCGGTGGAGGCGCTCCTGGTATTTCAATGGGCGGAATGCCTGGTATGGGCGGTATGCCCGGTATGCCTGGCATGGGCGGCGCTGGTGGCACAAGTGCTGGGATGCCGAGTCTGCCTGGGATTACCACGCAGATAGTTAACCGCGGAATAAATATCCGCTCCTTCCGGGTAGTCCTCGTCTTCGAGACGGTCGTAATGGAAGCTACCGGCATCGATCTGGCTGAGGGGCTCATCAGGGCCGATGGCTGGATTAGCTACCAGATCCCGCTTGCCGAATTTGGCGCAACCAAGGCTACTGGCCAGCTCAAACTGAAAGGTATCGTCCTGGCGACCGACAAGTCGGGCACGCTCGAACTTGGTCAGGTGCGCGCTATCCACGACACAGATCCGCTGGATATCTACGCGGGCTGGGACATCACCACGAAGCAGGGTGAGGAAGTCACGCTCAAAGCCAGCACCACGGCAGATGCGGGACGCTTCCCGGTTGCCTGGGATCTGGACAGCATCGATGGGCTTTCGGCTGATAAACCCGGCGCGGTTGTGAAATACGCTTTCACAATGCCTGGCACTTATCTGGTCACTGCAATGATTGAAGACCCAGGAGCTCAGAGGCTGCGCCAGACCGATCGGATAAAAGTGACTGTAAAGCCGGATCCGGAATGGGTCCAGCGGCAGATGCAGGCCCAGGGTTACGGTGGATACGGCATGATGGGCGGTATGATGATGCCGGGCATGATGCCAGGAATGATGCCGGGGGCGGGTACTCGCGACCGGTAAGCTGCCAATCGTGAAGTCGCGGCGAAAGAGCAGTTCTCAATCGTCGCTCGCAGGACAATCAAAAAGGGGCCTTCCCACCGTGCCATATGTGGGAAGGCCTTTTTATGGACTGAAAAGAAGCTATGGGCGAGTTGCTGCTGAGTCAGGTCAGATTGGTGGAGGCGGGTGGCCCCGCGACTGAGCCCCGCGCTGTAGGTATCCAGGCGGGGAAACTGGTCAGTTTGGACTCATCGGCCAGGTCAGCAGCGTCCGAGCGCACACTCGAGTGCAGGGGAGCCTGGCTTTTGGCAGGGCTTACGGACTTGCATGTGCATCTGCGCGATTTCGAACAGGCATATAAGGAGACCGTCCGCGGAGGTTTGCGGGCTGCGGCAATCGGCGGCTTTACTCGCGTGGCCGCAATGCCCAACACAGTGCCTCCTCTTGCTACTGACGAACTTGCACGGGAATACGTGGCCAAAAGAGATGTGTGCCAACCCTCGCCAGAACTGCTTTTGCTTGCGGCAGCTTCCGATGCTGAAGGTAAATTGGTCGATCCTGCAATATGGGCCGGCTCCCAGGTGGCGGGTATATCAGATGATGCGCGTCCAGTGGTCGGGCTAGAGGGCTTTGAAAGCTGGCTAGCGAAGGTAAGGCGGGCAGGATACAGGTTCTACTGCCACCTGGAAGATAAAAGTCTGAGCGGCCAGGGAGTGCTGGACAGTTCGACCTCGGAGCGATTTGGGGTGGCCGGATTTACGCGACTGGCCGAAACCACACAGGCAGGCGAGTTGCTTGCGGTTGCAGAACGCACTGGGGCGAAGGTGCATATCACTCATGTCAGTTGCCGCGAGACGCTTGAGCTGATACGGCAGGCTCGCGGGCGCGGGGTGGATGTAACTTGCGAGGCCTGTCCGCATCATTTCACACTGAGCACTGAGGACATCGAACCGGACAGGGCGCAGCTCTACAAGATGGCTCCGCCACTGCGCACCCCGGATGATGTTGAAGCGCTGGTGGAGGGCCTTGCAGACGGGACGATTGATGCGATAGCGACCGACCACGCGCCTCATACGGCTGAAGAAAAAGCGAAACCGCTGGCTGAGGCGCCTTTCGGTATCACTGGACTGGAAGTGGCGCTGAGTCTCACCTGGCGACTTGTAGAACAGAGGGACTCAGGTCCAGAAGACGTGGCCAGGTTGCTCTCGGCAGGGCCGGTGCGAGTGCTTGGTCTACCTGAGCCAAGGCTTGCGGTGGGCGAGCCGGGAGACTTGACGCTTTTCTCGCCAGATTTCGAGTGGACCTTCGATGCGGCCCAGGTGGGGGGTAAAGCTACCAACAGCCCCTTCTTCGGGCGCAGCCTGAAGGGCAAGCCTATACTGACAATTGTGAAAGGCGAAATCGTGTACCAAGAGGAAAGGTTCTTCGATGGCAGGCACTAAGCAGAAAGGCTGGCTGGCTCTGGAAGACGGCACGGTATTCGAGGGCCTGGGATTCGGCGCCGAGGCCACCCGATGCGGTGAAGTCGTATTCAATACGGGGATGTGCGGGTATCAGGAGATACTCACCGACCCCTCCTATTGCGGTCAGATAGTGACTATGACGGCCGTACAGATAGGCAACTATGGGACAAACTTCCAGGATTTCGAGTCGCGCAGTCTTTTCCTCGACGGATTTGTGGTGAAAGAAGCAAGCCCCCTTGTCTCGAACTGGCGCTCGGACTGCTCGCTGGACGAACTGCTGAAGCTCTATAACGTGCCTGGAGTTGAAGAGGTAGATACACG
Organism: uncultured Armatimonadia bacterium; assembly: GCA_963749155.1. Taxonomy (GTDB): domain Bacteria; phylum Armatimonadota; class Zipacnadia; order CAVVLO01; family CAVVLO01; genus CAVVLO01. The sequence continues at coordinate 575,847 of CAVVLO010000001.1, forward strand.
CAAGCTGACTCGCCATCTGCGTATGCAGGGCGCGATGCGCGGCTGTATCGCAGTGGGCGAGTGGAATCCTGACGAACTGGTTGACCGTGCCAAGGCCTCTCCCAGTATGCAGGGCAGAGAACTCGCCTCGCAGGTTAGCTGTGCCGCTCCTTATGAGTTCTCGGCAAGGACGGCACTCGAACACGTTGCTGGCGAGCTTGAAGCAGCTCACCCCCAGCTCGCTCAGAAAGTGCTGGAGCGCGGACCGCTGGCGCCTGGCGAGTTTTATCCCGAGTGGCTGCAGGAAGGGCGCTGGATTCATCCCTTTGAACTGGCGACGCGCCGGGCATGATGTGCCCCTGGTGATAGTTATGGACTTCGGGGTGAAATACAACATACTCAGATTGCTCTACAGCCTGGGCTTGCGCGTGCTGGTAGTGCCGGCAAGCACAAGCGCGGAGGACATCCTGGACTACGAACCCCAGGGAGTGGTGCTCTCGAACGGGCCTGGCGACCCGGAGCCTATCACCTATGGGCAGGAGACTATCCGCCAGCTCGTGGGCAAGGTGCCGATGCTGGGCATTTGCCTCGGACAGCAGCTCCTCGGCCTGGCCTTGGGCGGCAGCACTTACAAGCTGAAATTTGGCCACCACGGTATTAACCATCCCGTGATGCGACTGGCCACTCGCGAGGTGGAGATAACCTCGCAGAATCACGGCTTCGTGGTCGACCTGGACACGCTGCCCAAAGGCGATATCGAGCTAACCCATCTCAATCTCAATGACAAGACCTGCGAGGGGATCCGGCATCGGGCTTATCCGCTGATGTCGGTGCAATACCATCCGGAGCATGGGCCTGGTCCACATGATTCGATGTACCTGTTTAAAGAATTTTCCGACCTGCTAAACCACGCCAGTGAGGTACCGACAACCTAAATGCCTAAGCGAACGGACATCAAGAAGATTCTCATCATAGGCTCGGGGCCAATTGTCATCGGGCAAGCCTGCGAGTTCGATTATTCGGGCACTCAGGCCTGCAAGGCCTTGCGGGAAGAGGGCTACGAGGTAATCCTCGCCAACAGCAATCCCGCAACGATTATGACGGACCCGGAGCTTGCCGACCGCACTTATGTGGTGCCGTTGCAGGCCGAAGTCATCGAGCAGGTCATCGAGAAAGAACAACCTCAGGCGTTGCTGCCGACGATGGGCGGCCAGACGGCGCTAAATCTGGCACTCGAACTGGCCGAGTCGGGCGTGCTGGCTCAGCATAACGTCGAGCTCATAGGCGCCAAACGGAAAGCTATCAAGAAGGCCGAGGACAGAGAACTCTTCAAGGATGCGATGCTGGCGGCAGGGCTCAAACTCCCTGCCAGTGGACTTGCTTACAATGTAAAAGGCGCCGAGCAGGTAGCAGAATCCATAGGTTATCCTGTGATTGTGCGCCCCTCTTCCACGCTGGGGGGCACCGGACAGGGCGTTGCTTATGATTTGGAAGAACTGCGCCGGGTTGTGGCACAAGGCCTCGAGCAAAGTCCCTTCAAGGAAGTGCTTATCGAGCAGTCGGTTATCGGCTGGAAAGAGTTCGAACTCGAGGTAATGCGCGATACCAAAGACAATGTGGTCATCGTGTGTTCCATCGAGAACCTCGATCCGATGGGCATCCACACAGGCGATTCGATTACCGTGGCGCCCGCGATGACGCTGACCGACCGCGAATATCAGTATATGCGCGATGCCTCGATCCGGGTCATCCGGGAGATTGGCGTGGACACCGGGGGCTCTAATATCCAGTTCGCGCAAAATCCCGAGAACGGCGAATTTGTCGTCATCGAGATGAATCCGCGCGTCTCACGCAGTTCGGCGCTGGCTTCCAAGGCGACTGGTTTCCCCATTGCCAAGATCGCAGCCAAGCTGGCGGTCGGCTACACGCTGGACGAGTTGATTAACGACATCACCCGCGAGACTCCGGCCTGCTTCGAGCCAACGCTGGATTATGTGGTAGTAAAGATACCCAGATGGGCTTTCGAGAAGTTCCCTGGCGTCAGCGAGACCCTCAACACGTCGATGAAATCGGTCGGCGAGGCGATGGCCATCGGGCGCACCTTCAAGGAAGCGCTGCAGAAGGCCTTGAGATCGCTTGAGCGGGGCCGGTTCGGCCTGGGGTACGATGGCAAGGGGCCAGATGTGCGGTTCTTCAGGGATGAAGAACTGCTGCGCCTGTTGCCCAGGCCCGTGCCGGACAGGCTTTTCCTGGTGGCCGAAGCGCTCAGGCGCGGCCATCCTGTTGAGGAGATATTCGAACTGACCAAGATTGATCCCTGGTTCCTTGTGAATATGCAGGAGATCGTCGAACAGGGCGAGGCGCTGTATGAGTTGCGCGGGCACCCTCTCGATACCAGCGACACAGAACTGGCCGCCGAGGTGCGCCTGGCGAAGCGGATGGGCTTCTCCGACCCGCAACTGGCCTACACCCTGGCAGTACCGGAGGCAGAGGTCAGGGCCTTTCGCAAAGAATTGGGGCTGATCCCTGGGCTCAAACTGGTAGATACCTGCGCGGCCGAGTTCGAAGCCTATACGCCCTATTACTATACAGCTTATGATGATGAGTGCGAGGGGCGCCGGACCGACCGCAAGAAGATAATGATCCTCGGCGGCGGGCCCAACCGCATTGGGCAGGGCATCGAATTCGACTACTGCTGCGTACACGCGGCGATGGCCTTGCGCGAGGACGGGTACGAGACGATTATGGTCAACTCGAACCCGGAGACTGTCTCGACGGATTACGACACTTCGGACAAGCTGTATTTCGAGCCGCTTACCTTTGAAGACGTGATGAACCTCGTCGAGAAAGAACGGCCCGATGGGGTCATCGTGCAGTTTGGCGGTCAGACACCGCTTAACCTCGCAAGCCGGTTGAAGGCCGCGGGCGTGCCGATAATTGGCACAAGTCCAGTGGATATTGACCGCGCTGAAGACCGGGAATCCTTCAAGGCAATTCTCCACGAGCTGAAGTTGCTGCAGCCGGATAACGGGATCGCGCTGAGTTTCGAGCAGGCAGCCGAGATAGCAGAAGAAATCGGTTATCCAGTGGTCGTGCGTCCCTCTTTCGTGCTGGGTGGACGGGCGATGGAGATAGTGTACAGTCGCAGTGACCTGGGCAAATATATGGAGCATGCGGTTGAAGCCGCCCCCGGGCACCCAATCCTGGTGGACAAGTTCCTCGAGGATGCCATCGAGATAGACGTAGATGCCATCTCGGACGGCGAGAGGGTCGTCATTGGCGGGATTATGGAGCATATCGAAGAGGCGGGCATCCACTCGGGCGATTCGGCCTGCACCTTGCCGCCATATTCACTGGCCGAAGACCAGCTCGAAATCATCCGGGATCACACCCACAAGCTGGCCACGGCACTGAACGTTATCGGCCTGTTGAACGTGCAATATGCAATCAAGAACGATACAGTATATGTGCTTGAAGTGAATCCGCGCGCCTCGCGCACGGTGCCTTTCGTCTCGAAGGCTATCGGGGCGCCACTGGCCAAGCTTGCGGCCAAGGTGATGGCTGGCAAGACACTGGAAGAGCTTGGCTTCACTGAAGAAAGAGTGCCTCGCTATACGGCGGTCAAGTGTCCGGTCTTCCCCTTCAACAAGCTGCCAGGCGCCGACCTGGTGCTGGGGCCCGAGATGAAGTCGACAGGCGAGGTTATGGGCCTGGACTTCGATTACGGAGCGGCCTTCGCAAAGGCGTATATGGGCTCGGGGGACAGGCTACCGACCAAGGGGCAGGTCTTTATAAGCGTGAAGAACCGCGACAAGCGCGGCATTATCTTCGTGGCGAAGAAGCTCGCGGATCTCGGCTTCAAAGTGTTTGCGACCGAAGGCACCGCCCATGTGCTGGAGCGTAATGCGGTCGAAGTGGACACTGTGGGGCGGCTCAAAGAAGGCCCTCGCAACGTGCTGGAGCTAATAAAGCAGGGGCGTATCTCGCTGGTCATCAACACGCCCAGCGGCAAGGATCCACGCGAGGACCAGGTGCTTATCAGGCAGGAAGCGTTGTTACACAGGATTCCCGTCATCACGACCTTGTCGGGCGCGATGGCGGCAGTGAATGCGATAGAGGCGCTTGCGCGCGGCGGGCTGGCAGCTCGAGCGTTGCAGGATTACTATTTGTGAGCAAGCGAGGCGAGAGCAATGGCTGGTTATGTTGACAGACTGGCAGAGGCGATCAAAACAAAACAATCGCGGCTCTGCGTTGGGCTTGACCCAAGCCTCAAAGGGCTACCTCTGGCGGTCGCTGACAGGTACAGGCGCGAGCAGGAGCCTGATGCCACGGTCGAGGCTTTTCGGGCTTTCTGTATGGACGTCGTCGATGTGGTGGAAGACCTTGTGCCGGCGGTCAAGCCTCAGGTGGCTTTCTTCGAACAATACGGCCCGAAAGGTTTTGAGGCTTTCGCCGAGGTATGCGGCTATGCTCGTTCCAAGGGACTGCTGGTTATAGCCGACATCAAGCGGTCCGACATCGGCAGCACTTGCGAGGCTTATGCCAGCGGCTGGCTTGGCGAGGCGCCACTGCTCAGTGGCTCGCAACACGAATGGGTTGAAGTCGATGCCATAACAGTAAATCCCTATTTCGGCAGAGATGGCCTGGAGCCGTTTTTCGAGCTGGCGGAAGAGCTGGACCGGGGCCTTTATGTGCTTGCCAAGACCTCGAATCCCTCCTGGATTGAAATCCAGGGGCTATCTCTGCCCAGTATGACCAACGTGGCCAGGCATGTACTGGAGCTTATAACCGGCTGGGGCAAGGGCCTGATGGGAGAGTGCGGTTACAGCAGTATAGGCGCTGTGGTGCCCGCCACCCATCCGGAAGAAGCCGCCGAGATGCGCGCGGCTGCGCCTGCCACCCCCTTCCTGATACCGGGTGTTGGCGCCCAGGGCGCAACGATGGCGGACGTTGCAGCCTATTTTGATTCGCAAGGGCAGGGCGCTTTGGTGAACGTCTCTCGAGGCGTGCTCAGGGCCTTCGAGCCGGATGATGTTGAATGGCAGGAGCAAGTGCGCGAAGCGGCTCGGAAGTATCGAGACGAATTGAACACCGTGCTGGATGTGGCAGGCAAACTCGGGGAGGGGAACGGCGCTTGAATAGCCTGATCAGCGCGCGTCAGCTTACACCAGAGTTTTTGGGTGAGTTCTTCCGCATCGCGGATGGTATGGTGGAGTCGCTGTCCCGTCACGGCGCCAGTCTGGGCGCTGGTCATATCCTCGGGACAATGTTTTTCGAGCCTAGCACGAGGACCAGACTGTCCTTTGAGAGCGCCATGCAGCGGCTTGGCGGTACCAGCCTTGGTTTTGCAGAGCCCAAGAGCAGTTCAGCCTCGAAGGGAGAGTCACTGGCTGATACCATTCGAGTGGTAAGTGGTTATGCCGACGCACTGGTAATGAGGCACTTTACCGATGGCGCAGCGCGGCTGGCGGCGGATTTTACCAGTGTGCCCTTCATAAATGCAGGCGATGGGCGGCACGAGCATCCAACCCAGACGCTGACCGACCTCTTGACCCTGCACCGGCTTGGGCTTTATGGGCAGGGAATGAAAATTGGGGCCGTGGGCGATCTCAAATACGGGCGCACAGTCCATTCGCTGGTGAAGGCGCTTTTCGGCACTGGGGCGACCATATACTCGGCAGCGCCAGAGACCTTGCGGCTACCTGCCGAACTGGTTGAAGAAGCGCAAGCTCAGGGCTTGAATATTGTGAATTGTGATTCATTGGAAGAGCTGTTGCCTCAGGTATCAGTCGTCTATATGACCCGTATCCAGAAAGAACGGCTGGATGAAGGGGAAGATTATCAGGCCCTGGCCGGGCGCTATGTCTTGACCAGAGAGCTAGTAGAGCAGCATAATCCAGAAGCCTGTGTGCTCCACCCGCTGCCGCGAGTGGATGAACTGGCTTATTCGGTAGACGACCTGCCGACGGCAAAGTATTTCGAGCAGGCCCATATGGGTGTGCCTGCTCGAATGGCGCTTCTGGCCATGCTGCTCGGGCTGGTGCGCTGGCAGCAAGAAAGCCTGCCCACCCCGCGCGAGTTGCATAGTGAGCGCCCCGCCACATCAGTTGAGCGGTGCGCGAATACCAGATGTGTAATAAACTGTGAAGTCTTCGCTCCGCCCCTTGTTTGGGCAGATGGAGCGGGCAAATTGCGCTGCAGTTATTGTGATCAGGAACTAGACTGAACGGGCCTTTCGGCTCGTGAGAAGAGAGGGAGAATACAAATGGCAAGAATCGACACTTCTGATATGAAGTTGTCCCAGGCCAAAAAGGTCGCTCTGGCGTACTCTGGAGGTCTGGACTCGGCACTGGCCATCAAGCTTTTGCCGGATTATTACGGGGCCAGCGAGGTTGTCGCGGTCACTATCGACGTAGGCCTCGATGCTCAGGAACTGGGCGAGTGCAAAGCCAAGGCCGACCTGATGGGCGTGCCGTGGATCCTCATCGACAAGAAGGACGAGTTCGCCGAGTTGTGGATCGCCAAGGCACTGCGCGCCAACTCGGACTATGAGGGCTATCCGGTCTCGACTTCAATGACGCGCCAGCTCATCGCCCGCGATGTGGCTTTGTATGCGGTCGAAAACGGCTGCGATGCGGTGTGCGAAGGCTCCACCGGCAAGGGCAACGACCAGTTCCGGATGCACAACTGCTTCAAGTTGTGGGGCCCGGAGCTCACCATCATCTGCCCGGTGCGCGATTTCAACTTCACGCGCCAGCAGGAAAAAGACCTGTCGCGGGATTATGAGATCCCCTTCAAGGAAGGCATCGGCGATGACCGCACAATGTGGTGCCGGTCGATCGGTTCGGGCGAGGTGGACAACCTCAAGATGCGCATCGCGCAGGAGGACTACCTCTGGTATCAGTATCCCGAGAATGCTCCAGACCAGCCCGTGACAATTGATGTCGAGTTCAAGGAAGGCTTGCCTGTAAACGTAGATGGCCGCACCAAGATGGCCGATATTATCCCCTACCTCAACGAGCTGGCCGGCAAGCACGCCATTGGCAAAATCGATATGTTCGAGGATGGCATTATGGGCCTGAAGAGCCGCGAGGCTTATGAAGCGCCTGCCGCTACCGTCCTCATCAAGCTGCACAAGGATCTCGAATCGCTGACGCTGACGAAGGAAGAGATCCTCTTCAAGCAGATGATAGATGCCAAGTGGGCCGAGATGGTCTACCATGGAATGTGGTATCACCCACTGAAAGAAGAGCTGGATGCCTTCATCGAGAAGTCGCAGGAGCATGTAAGCGGCAAGTTCAAGGTGCTGCTCTACAAGGGCAACATCGACATCATCGAGCGCGAGTCGGCCGAGGCCCTGTTCCGGCCTGACCTGCGTTCGCTGGCCGCCAAGGGCTTCGACCAGCGCGACTCGGAAGGCGCCTGCAAGATTAACGGACTCAAGTTTGAGATCCTCGGAACGCGCAGGAGACTGCTTGGTCGATGAAGCTTTGGGCAGGACGATTCTCAAAAGACCTCGAGGCGAAGGTATTGGCCTTCTCCGAGAGCACTGAAGTGGACGAACGCCTTGCTCCCTTTGACATATGGGGGAGCAAGGCGCACGCCCTGATGCTTGCAAAGTGCGGTATCCTGGACACCGATTCCTTGCGCAAGATTTTGAGAGAACTGGGTCGCGCGCAGGCAGACCTCGAGACGGGCAAGCTGAAGCTGAAGCCCGAACTCGAGGACGTCCATATGAATATCGAGACCTATGTCATAGAAGGCGCAGGGCCCGAGTTCGGCGGCAAGCTGCATAGCGCGCGTTCGCGCAACGACCAGGTGATGGTCGACCACAAGCTTTATCTGCGCGAGCAGATTCTGGCGATTATGGGCCAGCTCGTGAGCCTCAGCAGAACCTTGCTGGAGCTTGCCGGAGCTCATCTGGAGACTCCGATGCCTGGTTTCACCCACACCCAGGTGGCTCAGCCGATGAGCCTGGCTTTCTGGGCGACGAGTTATGTGGCGCATCTGATGAGAGACCTGGAGCGCTTCCAGAGCTGTTTTGCGAAGACTAATACCAATCCGCTGGGCGCCTGCGCTTTTTCCGGCACGTCCCATCCCACCGACCGGCGCATCACGACGTTGCTGCTGGGCTTCGATGATGTGCAGTTGCATGCGATGGACTGCGTGGCCAATCGGGACTTCGCTCTGGAGTTTCTCGCGGCTTGTGCTATCCTCGCCGAGGCGACTTCGAAGCTGTCAGAGGAATTTGTCTGGTGGAGCACGCCGGCCATCGGGATGGTTGAAGTCGACGACGCCTATGCCACCGGCAGCAGCATAATGCCGCAAAAGAAGAATCCTTGTGTAGCCGAGCTTGCGCGGGGCAAGACCGCCAGACTGCACGGCGCGTTGATGCAGGAGCTTAGCCTCACCAAAGGGCTGCCCAACGCCTACAACCGGGATCTGCAAGAAGACAAAGTGCCTGTCTGGGAAGCCATCGACACGGTGACGATTACCCTGGCCGTGCTCGAAGGGATGCTGAAGACGACGACCTTCCGCACCGAGCGGATGAAAGAACTGGCTGGCGCGGGATTTAGCACCGCTACCGAACTTGCGGACTATCTGGTACGGCGCCACAAGCTGGCTTTTCGCACCGCGCATCATCTGTCAGGCGCAACGGTGGCGGGCCTGATAGACCAGGGCAAAGATTTCAGCGATCTGGAAGCTACCTTAGCCCTGCTTACCGAACAGGGCGTGCGCGCGGATGCAGGCGAACTGGCTGAGGCCCTTTCACCTGAAGGCGCGATGCGGGCGCATACCAGTATCGGCGGGACCGCCTCTGAAGCTGTCACGTCGATGATTACGACTTTTATACGGCAACTCGATGGATATGATGGTTTCGTGCGCGACAAGGTGTCCCAGCTTGCCACGGCGCGCGAAGCGACCGAGCGAGCGGTGCAGCAGATGCTGCAGGGGGGCACGACGGAGCATATCCCACAGCCCAGCCTGGTGGACGAGTATTCCAGCATCGACGGGATGGGCGACGATTATATTCGGTAGGAGCGGACTGATGCCCCAGCTCACAAGGGCGGAAGTGACTGCCGTAAAGCGCCTCACATCGGGGCGCGTAGAAGTGACACTCAGGTGCGAATCGCTGGTCGGGCTGGCTCAGCCCGGCCAGTTTGTTCAGGTGGCTGTTGGCAGAGAGCTCGATCCCCTGCTGCGCCGGCCTTATGGTTTTGGACCTCTCTTCCCCGAGCGAAACACCTTCAAGCTCTATGTCCAGGCGGTAGGGCGCGGCTCCGAGTTGCTTTGTGCTGCCCAGGCGGGCGATGAACTCGACTGCCTTGGACCACTCGGGAATCCCTTCCCACTGCCGGAGCTGGGCCAGCGCGCTTGCCTGGTGGGCGGAGGAACGGGCCTTGCGCCAATGGTATGCCTTGCAAAGAAGCTTTCCGAGGAAGGCATCTCGACTTTGCTGCTGCTGGGCGCTGGTTGTTGCGATGAGCTGACAGGCCTCGATGACGTGGTGGAAGCAGGCCTCGAATACGCCTGTGCGACCGAGGATGGCTCTCTGGGCGCGCAAGGATTTGTAACCGAATTGCTTGGGGTGGCAGAGCCGGCGGACGTCTATTATGCTTGCGGGCCGACTCCGATGATGCGGGCCGTGGCGCGATTCGCGGCGGAAGCAGGCAAGCCTTGCTGGGTCTCGCTGGAGGCCCGGATGGCTTGTGGATATGGCGTCTGCGCAAGCTGCGCGGTGCCGATTGGCTCGCCTGGCGCCTGGGAATACCGCAAGGCCTGCAAGGATGGACCCGTCTTCAGCGCGCAAGAGGTGGTCTGGGATGAGCTTGCCTGAGCCTCCGGTCAGCCTGGCAACCGAGTTGTTTGGCCAGCGCCTAGCCACGCCGGTGATGGCGGCCTCGGGCACCTGCGGATATGGCTCGGAACTTGCCGAAGTGGCCGACCTGGCCTGGTATGGCGCGCTGGTGCTTAAGACCATCACGCTGAAGCCGCGTAAGGGTAATCCACCGCCCCGGATGACCGAATCACCCGCAGGGATGCTTAACTCCATCGGCTTGCAGAATCCAGGTTGGGAAGAGTTTGCCTCTGAAGTCTGGCCGCGAGTGCTGGAGATTTGCGCCCAAACCAGGCTCATCCTCAGCCTGGGCGGTGAAGAAGCTTTTGAATTTGCCACCCTGGCGCATCAGGCAAGTGACCTGGAAGGGGTCTTCGCGCTAGAACTCAATCTCTCGTGCCCCAATGTCTGTGCAGGGGGACGAGTCGTCGGAGCCCAGGCGGGCGCGGTGAGGGAGCTGGTAACCGCCGCACGGGGCAAGACAGACCTGCCTCTTATTGCCAAGCTCTCTCCAAATGTCGCGAACCTGCCCGAGCTTGCCCAGGCGGCCCAGGAAGCGGGGTCCGATGCGATCTCGGTCGTTAACACTTATCTCGGCCTCGCCCTCGATGTCGAGAAACGCAAGTACCTCTTTGCCAACCGGGTAGCGGGGGTGTCGGGCCCTGCAATCAAGCCACTGGCGCTGCACGCGACCCACCTGGTGGCGCAGAGTGTGACCTGTCCGGTTATCGGGATGGGCGGTATCAGTGGGTGGCGAGATGCGGCAGAGTTTCTACTGGCGGGCGCTAGCGCGGTACAGGTTGGGACGGCAGGATTTCCAAATCCCAAGGTCGCAAGAGAAATCGGCGAGGGCCTTGCCGCCTATCTCGAACGCCAGGGGATGGCCAGCGTCAGCGAACTTGTGGGAGCTTTGCAGGGCTAGTCGCCCGATATGGCCGAGTGAGTCTTCCTCCGAGCCAGAGCTTGCTTGTAAAGCCAGTATGAGAACCCCTTGAGTATCTTGTCGCGCTCTCCGAGATAGGTCAGGAACTTCGCCCCGAAGCCTTCTTTGAAGCGATTCAGGCCTGCCAGCGGGTCATCATCGGCGGGTTCTGGTTGCTGAGAGACCCCCCGGAAGTTGTATAAAGTAGACCCGGCGTCTTTGGCAGCCTCGATCAGCTGCCATTGCATCAGATGGTTGGGCATCAGATTGCGCGAGTCATTGGCCGAGGCGCCGTAGAGATACCAGGTTTGGTCGCCAAATACCACTGAGAGCGCCCCTGCGAGGAGTTGTCCCTCAAATTCGGTCAGCCAGAGGGTCGCGCGTCCAGGCTTCACCAGCAGTTCGAAAAAAGAATCGAAATAACTTTTCGCACGGACGCCAAAACTGTCGCGCTGGGCGGTGATGCGGAGCAATTCGTAGAAACGACCCATATCCGACTCGGCAAGAGAAGTCCGTACTTCGACCCCCTTTACGCTGGGCAAGTCGTATGTTGTAACGCCATTTGGGCTTGCACCCGGCAAGCAGGTCGTCAAGAGAGGGCTCAAGGGGCAGCACCATAACCGAGCGCGGTTGCAATCCGCCGAAGCCGGTGGGGAAGGAAACATCTTTCCAGGCACTTGCCTCCAGAGCAAGCCTGGCAGTTTCTGCGGCCGGATCGTCCAGAGGCACCTCAGGATCGGTCTTGAGCAGGAAGGCTTTCTCGCGCCGGGCGATGAGTTCGAGCCCCGAGAGCAACGCGGCGGCTTCAGCGCCATCGCCCCAGTTGCCGCAAGGCCCGCCAGGACAGTAGGCGATGGTGTGGCCGAATCGCGAAAGAGCGCGTAGCAATAAGGTCGCCGCTGCGCAAGGCGTCTCGTCTCTCACCAGCAGGAAGCGCTCTGCGCGCCAGCCAGTGGTGGACTTTAGCTCTCCCCATTCCCAGGATTGCAGGAAACTCGCCCACGGACTGGCCTGGGCAACGCGGTTATATTCCTCCCGCGAGGCCGCAGGGCGCAGGCTGTAAGGCGCCGCCAGCATCACTCGGTAGTTTCCTCCGGCAGGGGCTCTTTATACCCGCAGGGCTTGCTTGAACAGGCGAGCAAAACGCCAGTCTTGGTGATTTTCTTGCCCATCAGCGAGCCACATTCGGGACAGCGTTTCTCGGTTGGCTCATCCCACATCGCAAAATCGCAGTCAGGGTATTTGCTGCAACCCCAAAACACTTTGCCCTTGCGGCTTGTGCGCTTTATCAGCGCGCCCTCGCACCCCTCGCGAGGACAGGGGATGCCAGTATCGACCTGCTCCTTGGCCTGCTTCAATATAAATTTACACTCGGGATAGTTGGAACAGGCGACGAAAGGCCCGTAGCGCCCGCGTTTACGCACCAGGTTCGCGCCGCACTGGGGGCAAACGCCCAAGGCTTCAGGTTGCTCAGCTTCCCCTTCCGCCTCGTCAAGGTTCTCGGTGTAGCGACATTCAGGATAATTCGAGCAAGAGAGGAACTTCCCATATCTCCCGGCTCGAATCACCAGTTCCTTGCCGCACTGGGGGCAAGGTTTACCGGTCGGTTCAGGGGCTGCTTTGGTGCGCTCCATATTCTCATGGGCCGCATCCAGAGCTTTACTGAAGTCCTCCCAGAAATTTTGCACCAGCTTGAGCCAGTCCTCGGAGCCTTCCTCCACATCGTCCAGCTTGTGCTCAAGGGCGGCGGTAAAATCGTAATCCATAATGTTGGCGAAATGCTTCTCGAGCTGCTCGGTTACTTCGCGTCCAAGCGGGGTAGGCAGCAATTGGCGCTTCTCCCGGGCAACATATTCACGTTCCTGGATGGTATCCAGAATTGGCGCATAGGTGCTGGGACGGCCTATGCCGCGCTCCTCAAGGGCTCTGACAAGCGTGCCTTCGCTATAGCGGGCCGGCGGCTTGGTGAAATGCTGGTCACCATGAAGCTTCTTAAGGTTAAGTGGTTGTTCAGCCGCAAGTGGAGGTAGCGGTTGCTCGACAGGCTTCTCCTCACCGTTTTCCAGTTCCTGTTCCTGATACACCTGGGTAAATCCAGCGAAGGTCAGTTTCGATGCGGTGGCGCGGAAAATCGCGCGCTTGCCCGCGGCAACATCGACCGTGGTGACTTCGCTAACGGAAGGGGCCATCTGGCTGGCCAGGAAACGCTGCCAGATCAGCTCGTAAAGCTTGGCTTCGTCTTCTTTGAGGTAGGGCTGCAGCTTCTCGGGCGTATTGGTTACATCCGAGGGCCGGATTGCCTCGTGGGCGTCCTGAGCGCCAGCGGCCTGCTTGCCGCGCGCGCCTGGCCCGACGAACTGCTTGCCAAAAGTTGCTTCAATATAACTTGTGGCTGCCTCTTTGGCTTCGTTTGATATGCGAGTCGAATCGGTACGCATATAAGTGATAAGTCCGGCAGTGCCGTCGGGCAAATCCACACCCTCGTAGAGGCGCTGGGCGACGGCCATAGTGCGACGCGGGCTCCAGCCAAAAGCGCGGCCTGCCTGTTGCTGAAGGGTACTGGTGATGAAAGGCGGGGCTGGAGTACGTTTCTTGCTGGATACTTTGACCGATTTCACTGCATACGGCGCCTCTGAAAGCTCCTTCTGCAAGGCGCCCGCTTCATCGGTGGTGCCAACTACCGCCTTCTTGCCGTCCAGCAGAGCAAGCTCTGCCTCGAACTCTTGCCCCTTCTCGGTAGCGAGCAGGGCGTGGAGGCTCCAATATTCGACAGGGACGAAATTCTCTATCTCTTTTTCGCGATCAACGACCAGCCTGACCGCTACCGACTGGACTCGACCCGCGCTCAGATTGGCTTTGATTTTACGCCAAAGCAGAGGGCTAAGCTGATAGCCCACAAGGCGATCCAGTACGCGCCGAGCCTGCTGGGCATCAACAAGGGGCTGGTGCAGCGGGCGGGGATTCTCAAGAGCCTGCTTGATAGCAGTCTCGGTTATCTCATTGAAATCAAGTTTAAGAGGAGCTTTGATGCGCAGCGCCTTGGCCAGATGCCAGGCAATGGCTTCTCCTTCGCGGTCAGGGTCGGAAGCAAAATAGACCTGGTCGGCTTTCTCGGCGGCTTTCTTAAGCTTCTCGACTACTTTCTTTTTGTCGTCCATCACAACATAGCGAGGGGTGAAATCGCCATTGACCTGCACACCGAGACGGTTCTTGGGCAAATCCCGGACATGACCCATACTGGCCTGGACATCGTAATCCTTACCCAGGAACCGTTTGATGGTCTTGGTTTTGGCTGGTGACTCTACAATAATCAAGCCTTTGGGCATCAGCAACTCCTCTTGCTCGCTAGGACTAATCGGGGCATTGTAAACATACCAAGAAAATATGCGCAAGGGGAAAGGAGTTTCGAAGGGGGCCGCGAACCTCATAACGACGCGGCTCAGGTTGACCACAAGGCATATGCGTGGTAAAGTTCTACCAGGTTTGAGCAAGTCGTCGTTATTGTTGTTTTCTATACAGTTTGCCTGCTATTCGAGGGGGGAGGCCCGATGATGCCTGCTCACCGTAAGCTAAGGTCGGCAGTGGTATGGATGGGACTACTGGCGTTCTGGCTGGTATTGTCCTGGCAGTGCGCTTTTGCTGCTCCAACCGATCCGGAAGTAATTTTCACCTCGCCCACAATGGGAGCAACCGTCTCAGGCAGCAATGTGCTGGTTCAGATTAGTTACAAGAGCCGCACCAATCTGCCTATCGAACACCTTGAGGTGTACGTGGACGGCGCTATCCAGCTTGGGCAGGATTTATCTCAACCCAAGCTCGAGGGGACCGCGGCCTTCTACTGGAACACAGTGGGACTGGCCAATGCGATGCACGCGCTCAGCGCCAAAGTGTACGATGGGGCCAACAACCTGGGTGTTGCTACTTTGCAGGTCTATGTTGCCAACTCGGCCGCGGATATGCTGGCGCCTAGCGTGGCTCTGTACGAGCCTGCTCCCAATTCAATCGTGTCGGGCAAGGTAAATGTCGGCGTCGAGGCCTCTGACGATACCGGCATCAAGTATGTGCTGGTTTACGTCAACGACAAGCTTGAGTTCCTGAAGAACTACAAGCCCTATACCCATGTCTGGGACACCTCCGAACTTGCCAATGGCGAGTATGTGCTGGTCGCCGAAGCTTATGACACCAGCGAAAACAAGACCACTTCGCCTGAAGTGCGCGTAATCGTAAACAACCCCGGCGGCGAGACAGTGATGCCGGTTGCTTCAGTAATGACCCCTGGCACTGCAGCCGCCTCTGGAATCGATTATGCCCTGGCGCCTTCGATGAGCGCGGGGCTGGGACCCCAGCCAGGCGCACTGACTCCGGCGCCTGTGGAAATGCCGCTTCCAGCGGTAGAGACTTCGCCTTCGGCTGTAAGCGCGACTTCGACAGCTACCGCGCAGCCTGCCGCGCCAACACTTGAGATACCCGATGTGGTCATCGCTTCGGTCGCCAAGCCGACCGCAGTGCCACTTTCCTCAGACCCAAGCCTGGATGGCGCCCCGAGCGTACCCCAGCTTGCGCCTTCCAGCATCGAAGTCGTCACGAAGACGATGAGTGGCTCGGACCAGGAAGCTGTCAGCACCGCCAAGCAGCAAGGGGCGGCTGCCGCAGTCATCACTCCGACAAGTCAGACGGTCACCGCCGACAACGCGGATGGCGTGATCTCGGCCACAGGTTCGACTTCCTCAACCGGTGAAGTGCTGGTCGCTGTAAGGCCATCGGTGGAGACCAAGCCCGCCTCGGCCATCACGCGGCCTGGCACGAAGCCAGCAGGGGGCGCTACGGTAGCGCTGCAGCACAAGACTGGCGCGCAGCCCGTTGCCGCTGACCTGGCCCGCACCCATCTCGTGCAGCGGGGAGAGACGTTGTATGGCATCTCCACGCGTTATGGGTACAGCGTGAGCGAAGTTGCCAGGCTTAACCATCTAAGCCCGAATACCAAGCTGAAGACTGGCGCGAATCTGGTCATCCCGCCCGCGAGGCACAAAGTGTTCTTCAAGGGCGACGCCATCAGCTTCGACGTGGATCCAGTAGTGACAGATCCGGGCATCTCGCTTGCGCCTTTCCGCCAGATCTTCGAGCATTACGGGGGCGTGCTGTTCTGGTTCCCCGACGAGAAGCGCGTACAGGCAGTGGCCGAGGACAAGCAGATCGAGCTGACAATCGGTAGCCGCAAGGCGACTGTCAATGACCAGGAGCTATTGCTTCAGGTGGCGGCGTTCATCAAGGAAGGCCGCACGATGGTGCCGCTGAGGTTTGTCGGCGAGGCGCTGGATGTCACCGTCCAGTTTGACGCCGAGAGTGGCAACGTTTATCTGAAAGCCAACCAGTAGGCTCCTCTGGCAAGTTGAACCGACGGCCCGGAGCCCAGGCTCCGGGCCGTTTTATTAGGTATGGTCCGGCAAGGCGAGGCACTGGCCAAAGGGCGCGGCAAGTTGACTTGCGCTTGCCTCGCAAGTATCATAGGCCGATGTTTCGCCAGCCCCAGCTTCGGAGGATTCCCGATGTTTACCCTGGGCATAATCAACGATGAACTGTCGCAAGATCTGGAATATACCGCAGAGGCCCTCGAGGCCCACGGGGTAGGTTTCATCGAACTGCGCAGCCTGTGGGGCAAGAGCATCGTCGACCTTGATGAACGCGAGGTCGAACGAGCCCGCCAGGTGCTGGCAGCCCACAAGCTGACAGTAACCTCGATTGCCTCACCTGTATTGAAATGCAAGCTGCATCCTGACAAGAAAGCAGCGCATGGCGATGTCTTTCAGAAAGATATATCGGACTATGAGAAGCACCTGGGAGTCTTCGCAGCGGCTATCCGCATGGCCAAAGCCTTCGAGACGCCTGTCATACGGGGATTTGCCTTCTGGCGAGAGGGCGATCTGGCGCCTGTGCTGGACGAGATAGCCCAGAAGCTTGAACCCTTCCTCCAGATGGCGGCGGACGAAGAGGTGCTTTTTGCTTTGGAAAACGAACACGCTTGCGCCGTTGGCTCAGGCAGCGAGACCCGGATGCTTTTGGACAAGCTGCCTCACCCAAATCTTAAAGTCGTGTGGGATCCTGGCAACGCGGCTCTGCTCGAGCAGGAGCCTTCCTTCCCAGAGGGTTATGAACTGGTCAAAGATCAGATGGTGCATATGCACCTCAAAGACCCAAAGAAGGATGCCACTGGAAAGTGGCGCTTCACTTTGATTGGCGAAGGCGTCATTGGTTATAGGGACCACTTTGTTCAGTTGATAAAAGACGGGTACGAGGGCAATGTAAGCCTCGAGACCCACTTCAAGATCGAAGGCGAGAAGCCCGAACAGGGCACCCTTAATTGTATCAAGGCGACCCAGCGGCTTATGGCTGAACTGGGCTAGGACGCTTTATCCGGCAGGAGGCAGTTCAGAGATGTCGTTGCTCACAATGCGCGATTCGATGAAACACTGGCTTAAATGGGGCATCATTGCCTTTTTGGTTATCTTCACTATTTCCATCTTCTTCGGTTATATGAGCTATGACCTGAAATCAGGCGGAAGCTCACTGCCCAAGAATATGGTCGAAGTAAACGGAGTCGAGCTTTCGCGAGAGAGCTGGATGCAAGCGGTAGCAGCCAAGGAAGAACAATACGACCAGAAGATGCGTTACAGCGGCGGCGCCCCGATGCTGAACAAGGTGCCGGACATCTGGCTGCAAACACTGGACGAGTTCGCTGAAGGGGTTGCGCTTGACCAGGCTATCAAAGAGCGCAAGCTGAAGGTCAGCAAGGACGAACTCGAAGCCGAACTGACCAAGCAGGTTGAGGACACCATCCAGGCCAGATGGCCAGAGCCGACCAAACTGCGCCAATATCTCGTCAGGAAAGGTATGGACGAGAAGAAGCTGCGCAAGGAGCTACGCGCGGCTATCAGCCCCGAGATGCTGAAGCAGCAGATGCTAATGGAAAAGCTAAGGGCTGAAGTAACTGCCGAATCGTCTCCTACCGAAGCCGATTTGAAAGCCAGTTACGACACCGCCACCGTGCTTTACATACGCATTCCGGGCGAGGGACAACCTAACGCGCCCGAGGGTGTTACCCCAGAAGCGGTCCAGAAGAAGGTAGACGCGGTGCAGGCAGGACTTGCCGCCAAGAAACCTTTCGAAGCGCTTGCCAAAGAGTATTCCGCAGATCCACCCAGTCCAGTGCCTTTCAAGCGCGGGCAGACCATCCCCGAGTTTGACAAGGCGGTCTTCGCGGCCAAGCCGGGCGAGGTTGGCGGCCCCCTGGATACCAAATTCGGCAAGTTCTTCTACAAGCTGATAAGCATCAAATCCGAGATCCCGAAAGATTTTGAGACGAATAAGGCCCAGTTGCTTTCGCAGTATGCCGAAGAGCAGAAGACCAAGGCCTGGGACTTGTTCAGCGCCGAGGTAAAGGACAAGGCCGAGGTAAAGATTGAAGATCCCTTGCTTGCAGGTTTCAGGGCTATCTCCAAACAAGATATGACCAATGCCAAGTTGCACTTCGAAAAGGCGGCTGAAGTTTATGCGCAATGGCCGACCTATGAGGCTGTCGCTACTGGCTGGCTTGGGCGAATTGCGGAGCTGGCTTTCGACTGGCAGACCGCGGTCAAGTATTACCAGCAAGCTGTAGAGGCAGGGGGAGACGCTACTCTCTACATCCAGCTTGGGCTTGCCTTACTGGAAACGGGTGACAAGAAAGGGGCGAAAGATGCCTTCGTCACCGCTTCGGAGCTAGGCACTACCGAACCCAACCTCCATATGCAGCTTGCGGGTATCTACCGAGATAAACTGAAGGATGAGGCCGCGGCCAAACAGGAAGACAAGCTGGCCGAGAAAGCTTTTGACGAGCTGTTCGGCACGCCTGAGACTGCTACACCTGCTCCAGCTCCAGCGGGTAAGCCAGCCCCGCAGTAGGTCCCAGGCTCGGGAGGTGCGGTTTGTCCCGGCAGAATACGAGAGAACAAGAAGCCCTGGTCGGTGATCGAGCCGGCCAGGGCTTGCTAGTTTGGGCAGTCGTCGGCTGCTGGCTGGCGCTGGCAGTTTTGATATTGCTTGTCAGGCAGTTTCCTGCTGACTATTATTACCACCTCCGACTAGGGCAACTTGTCTGGGAAGAGCATCGCATCCCTACTCGAGATATCTTCTCCTACACCGCGGCAGGTTATCCCGCTTATCCTCATGAGTGGCTGGCAGACGTGGCGATGTACCTGCTCAACAGCAAGAGCCATCTGTTGCTGTTTGTGCTGCTGAAGCTGGTGGCGCCTTTGGTGGCGCTTGCACTGGTCGCCTGGCAGAGTTACAAGCGCTGTGGCTCCTGGGTGGCCGTCACGGCGGCTGGACTGGTAGCGCTTTTGCTGCTGCGCTCTCACGCCGATGTGCGCCCTCTTACGCTCTCCTGGATACTCATCGCACTTTTCTACTGGGTTTTAATGGGGGGAGAGAAACCATCTCGCTGGCTCTGGGTCTTGCCTCCGCTGGCGTTGCTGTGGGCGAATCTCCACGGGTCGGCGCCGATGGGACTGGCGCTCGTTCGGGCTGGCTTTCCTGGTTGCCCTCTGGCGATACAGTCAGGCTCGCCACCAGAGCGAAGAAGCTGCTGCTCAGTATTTATCTGGGTTGAAGCAACTTGCTTTGGCAGGCTTTGCGACTGCGGCCTGCCTTTCGATAAATCCCCAGGGGCCCGGCATCTTGCTGTATCCACTCAAGATATCAGGCAACCGGGAGGCGATGGATTTTATCCTGGAGTGGCAATCGCCAAATTTCCACGATGCGGCTACCCGGCCTTTACTGGCAGGCCTTTTACTCACACTAGTGACTTTCGCCTTCGCGCGCAAAAGGCCCCAGGAGTATCTGCTTGCGCCGTTGCTCCTGGTAATGGTGCTTAGCTCTCAGAGGCATGGCCCTCTGATGGGACTGCTGCTGGCGCCAATGTGGGCGGAGGGGCTTGTTGCAATCTGGAATCAGTCTAGTGGCGCGCTTGGTCCAGCCCAGCAGAAGCGGCTGCTGACCTGGCTAATGATCGCTTTGCTGGTTTGCGGGGGGGCGCTTGCTTACAAACTGGATGCCTGGTTGCTGGAGACGCCAGCCAAGCAGGAGGCGCTAGAGTGCCAGGAGTTGTTTCCCGTGCAGGCTTGCGACTGGCTGGCCAAGGTAAAACTGCCTGGCAATGGCTTCAATATGTATCATTGGGGTGGTTATGTCATCTACAGGCTGTGGCCCGAGGTGCGAGTCTTCGTTGATGGGCGGGCCGATGTCTTCTACACCACCTCGATGAAGGATTATATAGCAATCCACAAAGGCGCCTGTTATTGGCAAAGCTCACTGGACAAGTGGGAAGTGGACTGGGCGCTACTTGAAAACTACCATGTGCCAGTCACCTTGATGGAGCTGAGTCCGACCTGGCGGCGAGTGTATTTCGATGGGCTTGCGGTCATCTACGTGAGGAGTGGGTCACCGGCAGACCTGGCAGCCAGCCGGGCCGGTTACTAAAAAAGCCGCTCCCGAGGGAGCGGCTTCATTGGCTTGGATGGCGAGCCCGAGGGGACTTGAACCCACGACCTCCAGGTTGACAGCCTGGCGCTCTAACCAAACTGAGCTACGGGCCCGCGCGCCGAAAAATATAACAGATGGCGCGGGGCTTGTAAAGGGCCTCCGGAGCGCCAAAGCAAGATTCGTACTACCTGTTCCAGGCTGATGCAAGTTTACGCACTTGCGCCTTCAGCAAGCGAGCTTCTCCACCCTCGGCAGCGAGAGTCACCTGATTTTGGCCTGCTTCAAACAGAAAGCCCAGGGGCAGGTAGCTCCTGCCTTCCGCGCCGAATACTTCGCAAGTGGTGCGATCTACTAGCAACCGAAGCTTCAGATGCCCCTCGAGAAGCGGTACAGGGGCTTCGCGGTCCAGATAATGCAAGCGCTGCGATGCCATATCATAGGTTAGCTCAAATCCTTTGACGCTCAGCACCAGACGCTGGGCCGTGCCGGGATCGAGGTCGAGTTCGATATCGAACAAGCCCTCAGGACTTTCGGCGACGAGAGTGGATGAGGCTGCAATCGCCAAATTGCCCAAGCTGGTCTCTGAAAGGGCCAGGTTAGCTATCTCGGCAACTGGCCAGGCATACAGCGCAGGGCCTGCTTCGGTCTGGCGCAAAGTCAGTTCCACCGGGAAGCCCATCAACTGATTGAAAGGCATCTCGGGCGCTGCCATCGTGCCCCAGCAGATCTGGATGCGCCTGCCGTCCTCGGGAGGGACGTTGGTGAAGGTCTGTGAAGCGTAGAAGCAGTTGCCCCAGTTATAGGGCTTTTTTGGACCGTCGGGAGTGAATTGCTTCCCATCGAACTGGCCCACAGCATATTCACCACTGGCCGCATAAAGCACCCAGCGCGACTCGCCAGGAGAGTCCTGGACCGGCAGCTCAAATAGCTCCGGGCATTCGAAATACCCGACGATGCGGCTCGCGTATTCCCACTCTTTCAGATCGGGAGAGGTGTAGAAAGCGATAGCCTGATCGACGCCTTCGCCGTTTTCAAGTGGACGCTCATCATAAACCGCCATCACCCAGTGCCCACCTGGCTCGTACCAGATGACCTTGGGGTCGCGTCCGGAGTGCTTCACCACGGGATTGCCTTCCCAGTCGATGAAGGTGCGCCCCTTATCCAGACTGTAAGCCATCGCCTCGCCGCGCGCGGTGCTGGTGAAGAAAGCCGCCATCACGGGGTTGTCTGGCTCGCCGAGGCCAGAAGTGTTCTCGTTGTCGATAACCGCACTGCCGGAGAAACAGTGATCATCATAGGCGCGCGGGTAGAGTGCGATAGGCAGCTCTTCCCAGTGCACCAGGTCCTGGCTGACCGCGTGACCCCAGTGCATATTGCCCCAACTCCAGCCATAAGGGTTGTGCTGGTAGAAGAGGTGCCACTCGCCCTCGTGATAGACAAGCCCGTTGGGATCGTTATTCCAGCCTCTGCGACTGCTGAAGTGGAACTGGGGGCGATACCGCTCCTGGTAGAGGTGCTCAGCCCCACGTATCACAGCGTCCTGACTGACCAGAGCTAGCGCTTCGGGATTGCTGCCGGGAGGCTGGGGGATGACCAGGCGTATTTCCTGCCCCTGGAAGGCAGACAAATCAATAAAGGCCCAGAAGTCCGGTTCAGAATCGGCGAATTCGATGTCGAAGTCGCGCAGCAACTTGTCGTCGATGTAGAGTGACGCGCGGCGAACCGGCGCGCCAGTCTTGACGGGCAGATTGAGATAGCGGTGTTCGACTTTCATCAGAGCCTCCAGATCCGGTAAGGGGAGCGCTTGGTAACTTTGGTGGATGTGGTCGAGGTTGATGTGGCCCCAGCCGACTGTTGCTGTGTCGACAATCTGGATAACTGCCTGTTGGCCAAGCAAGTCAGAGACCTCCCAAGAGGCCCATTCCAGCCGTTCGGTGCCGCCTGGTTTATCATTCGGCCCCGTGGCAGTGCGGACGACCTTGCCATCAACCAGCAAGTTGATACAGGCCTGGCCGGGGTGCATACCTCCGCCAATCAGGAAGTTGATGAAGGGACGCTCGAGGGTGAAAGGCGGAGAGGTCAGGCTGCCTGTAGAACCGTCGCCCCCCACAAAGGAATTGACGAGACCACGACCTAGATGACCAGTAACGATCATCTGACCTGGCAAGGTGCCCTGGGCTGGGCCAGCGCCGAAGGCTGCACCGGTGACGGTCCAGTCGCCCCAATCAGGGCCTTCGAAATCGGCGATGAGCAGATCATCAGCTCTGCCAAGCCAGGCCAGGCAGAGGATAAGCCCAAGCGCGCAAGCTACCAGCATCGGGTGCTGCATCGGCTAGTCTTCCACCAGGTTGTCAGCGACCAATTTACGAGCTTCGGCGGAACTCAAGTCGCGGATCGGTTCCTCTGCGGCGATGATATTGCCGCGAATCTGGAAGAGGTCCGCGCCTTCATCTATCAAGACAGCCGGTTGCCCCGCGCCACTGAGGTGAGAGTTGGTAACCAGCACGCGAGCGGCGCCTGGCCCAAGATGGATAGAAGGCGCTCCGCCGACGACCTGGCAGTTGGAGATAGAGACCTGGTTGCGCGGATGAGGCTCTGAGAAGGACACATAGATGCCCGGATTCACGATGTAAGGCATCGGGCGGATCTGGACGTCGTTGATGAAAGCGCCGTAATAGACGGAGGGGCAGTCTACTTTGATACCGCAACCCTCATTGTTGTTGATGAGGATCTGGCTGTCACTGATGGTGAAACCGCACCTGCCCTCGAAGATGAAGCCAAATTCGACGTTCTCGACCCAGCACTGGGTAAACATCAAAGGCAGCGAATGAGCAGGAGCCTCAGGATTATCTGGCAGGACAGAAACAGGAAGCTGGTGGACAAAAGTCTTGCCTCCTATCATAAAACATTTATCCATTATGAGGCCGTCCACCCGGCCAAACTCAAAACCAACGCGGTTATCGCGATACCAGTTGCCTTTGGATTCATCTCCGCCCACGAACCAGTGGACGTTCTCGATGCGCACGATATCGGCGATGCCATCGAGATGGACGCCAACGCTGTGCACGAAGCCAGTGAGGTTGCGTAGCAAAGCCTGGCCGGTATTGGTGGCGAACTCGCCAGTCGAGACGCCAACCCAGGCGGCATCGAAGACGATATTCTCGGCCGAGGGATTTATGCCGGCAAGCAATATGGCAGGGGGATAAGCGACAGGGGCGCTGTTGTCCTGATTGTTGGGATAACTGATTCCCAGGCCTTTCACAGAGGACACGTGATTGAGCACCACTGCGCTGTAGCCCGGTTGCTCCACGATAAGCCGGACAGCGGTGTTCTCCCACCTGTCGCCCTCGCCCAGGAGGGTAGTGTGAGCTGGCACGTTGAGCGCAGCAGTGATTCTATATTTGCCTGTTGGCAGATAGGCTACACCGGAGACTTGCCCGGCGGCCTCGAGCGCAGCCTGGATAGCCGCAGTATCGTCAGCTACGCCATCTCCGACGGCGCCATATTCCTTGGCGTCGAACATACCATCGGCCAGAGCGGCCACGGCAAGCAGCAATACGAGCCCCAGTATGATTAGCATCTTCACGATAATCCTCCCTTATCGAACCAGCAGGCTGAGGGTCTCAGCTGCCAGTTCACTTATCTTGTTGCGGTTGTAACCCTGCACCGAGGAGCGCAGCTCATCGTGAAGAGGCTCGGTCCACTGGGCGGGTATACCCGAGGCGCCAAGCAGCACACCCATAATCGAGCCGGCGGTTGCGCCATTACAGTCGGTATCCAGCCCGCCCATTACAGCGATAGATATCGTCTTGCCGAAATCGCCACCACCATGGAGCAGGGCAATAAGCACGATGCAGCAGTTGTTGATGGTGTGCACCCAGTGATACCGGCCATACTTGGCCATCATCTTGTCCCAGGTGACGCCCCAGTCGTCGGATTCTGCCGCCCAGGCTACGGTGTCGCGCACAGCCTCGGCCAGGCGGCAGTTGGCGGGTATCTCCGTAAGCGCGAGCTGGATGGCTTCCTGGACACTGCCTGTTACATAAGCGGCCGAGAGGAGCGCTGCGATAAACATCTCCCCATAGATGCCATTTTTCACGTGCGAAAGCGCGGCATCACGGAAGGCAAGGTCGGCGGCCAGTTGCAACTTGCCAGGCGCAACCCAGCCCCAGAAGTCGGCGCGGATCTGAGCGCCAATCCACTCGCGGAAGGGATTCTTTATCAGGGCTGTTGCGGGCGGGGTGACGGTGTCAATCAGGTTGCGATAGGCCACATGTTCGGCGGTGCAGACCGAATTGTAGGGGAAGTAGGTCAGCCAGCCATTGCCGACGCTGCTGGTCGACATCGCTAGCCCGTGTTGCTTGAAATGCACCAGACCGAAGACCGAATAGTCGGTGTCGTCGTCCTTGGCGGCATAAGTGATGTTGGGGCGCAGACAATCTTTCATCCCCAGATGGATGCGCAAGGCCTCGGGGACGGTTTCTGGATCAGCCTCGGCAAAATACTGGGTAAGTGGCCATTCGCCCACATGTTCGAGATAACCTTGAATCCGCTCGCGCGGAAGGCCTTCGACTGGCTTGCCCAGGATACAGCCTGCAATGCGGCCATACCAGGCGCCCCGGATTTTTTCTTCAAGCTCTGAGTCCGTTAGAGAAACGGGCAGCTCTCGCGGGCCCTCGGGGCGGGCAGCCTGGATGCCAGGCAGGTCAGAGGGCTCCTGGTAGGGAAAGTCAGCGGCCGGCACGCGCAGGGCGGCTTTACGCCATAAAGAATCGAGTAGAGCCGCATCGGCCTGGCTGGCGGGATTGGAGCAATGGGCGAAAGCAGCAACCAGATCCGCAGTCGGGCAGCCTTCTTCGGCAAGCTGGACAAGCTCCTCAGCGAACAAATCGCGAGATTCCTGGATGGTCAATTGGATTCCCTCCAAAAAGCAGTATGAATTGCGCACCAGTTGGCGATAGAGGGAAGGCTTCCTGCTGAGGAGGGCAGTTAAAGAGCGCTTGTCTTGCGCACAATCATCCAGTGGAAGAAAAGTGCGAGCGCCAGGCCAAAGAGTCCCCCAAAGACGAGGGATTTCGTGAGAAAGGCAAGAGGCAGTTGAAGCTCGAAGGGCTTGGAGGCAAGCGACATTACAACCCCATAGCTGAGGACCAGCGCGGTTATGAGACCAAGCAGAGCGCTCTTGAACCAGCCAAACACGAGGCTGCCCCCCTTTTTTAACGGTGGTATGAAGGCAAAGGCAGTATAAGTGCGAGAAAGTAAGCCCGTCAAGTAAACAGGGGAAGCAGTCCAGAGGGCGAAGCCTTTGACTCGGCAGGCAGCGCTTCTTATAATGCTGTTGGTTTTCACCAAGGGCTGGAGGGCGAGAGCATGGCTCAGGTTACGCTGGCAGACCTTTCGAAGCGCTTTAAGGAAGTCGTGGCAGTAGATAAAGTAAACCTCGAGATCTTCGATGGCGAATTTATGGTACTGGTTGGACCTTCGGGTTGCGGCAAGACTACGACTCTGCGGATGATTGCAGGGCTCGAAGAAGCCACCGAAGGCACTATCCACATTGGCGAGCGGCTGGTAAATGACGTATCTCCGAAGGACCGGGATATCGCAATGGTCTTTCAGAATTACGCCCTTTATCCTCATATGACCGTTTATGACAATATGGCTTTCGCCTTGCGCTTGCGCAAGATGCCCAAAGACGAAATAGACAGGCGAGTAAAGACAGCCGCCGAGATGCTGGGCCTGGGCACTTTGCTCAAGCGTCGCCCGAAGGAGCTTTCGGGTGGCCAGCGCCAGCGGGTCGCTCTTGGTCGCGCCATCGTGCGCGAGCCAGCTGTCTTCCTTATGGATGAGCCGCTTTCCAACCTGGATGCCAAAGTGCGCGTTCAGACCCGGGCCGAGCTTATCAAGCTGCACCGCCGGCTTGGGGTCACAACTATCTACGTCACCCATGACCAGACCGAAGCGATGACGATGGGCGACCGGATCACTGTAATGAACGATGGCCTGGTGCAACAGGTAGATACCCCTCTTAACCTGTACAACCATCCTGCCAACAAATTTGTGGCTGGTTTCATCGGCAGTCCCTCGATGAACTTCCTCGAGGCAATGGTCGAAGAGCGAGAGGGCGGCATCTGGGTTAACTGCGGCGAGTTCTCACTCGAGTTCAATCCCGAGAACGCCGCCAAAGCGAAAGAACGTGTTGGGCAGAAGATGTTCTTTGGCGTGCGGCCAGAGCATATCTACAGCAAAGAACTGGCCCCTGTGCCCTCTACCGCTGGCAACACTTTGGAGTTCTTCATTGATGTTATCGAGCCGATGGGCGCCGATATGATAGTTTATGCCGATAAGGGCGAAGTGCATCTTGTGCTGAGTCTTTCATCGGATTCGCTGGTCGCCGAGGACAAGCCTGCCGACCTGGTTTTCGAGATGGCCAAGACTCATCTTTTCGATATGGAAACCGGCGAGGCGCTTTTCTGAGCGCGCATCTAACCAGGAAGGCCAAGGGCACAGGGCATCCCCCTGTGCCTTTCCTTTGCCAGAAGGCTTATGAGCGAAACTTTACTGCGGGGTAAGGAATTCCGTATCCCGCCCAGAATCATATTTGGGGCCGGCAGCCTTGCCAGGATTGGTGAGGAAGCAGCGGCGCTTGGCAACAAGGCTTTGCTTGTCACTGGCAAGCGCGCGATGAAAGAGAGCGGGACACTTGCGCGAGTTCAGAAAGCTTTGAAGCAGGCTTCAGTACAGGTGGAAGTGTTCGACCAGGTCGAGTCTGAACCGACTCTTTTCTGCCTGATGGAGGCGCTAGAGGCGGCGCGCCAGAACCAGGTGCGACTTGTAATAGGCCTGGGTGGTGGCAGCGCGCTGGACGTTGCAAAAGCAACAGCTGGGCTTGCTTTTGCAGAGCGGACTCCTGCCGAATACTTTCGGGGCGCCTCGATTGAACCTGCCGAGCGACTGCCTTTTATGGCAGTGCCGACTACCGCGGGCACCGGGGCAGAAGTCACTCCCAATAGTGTGCTGACCGATGAGGCCAGCTCGCGCAAAGCCAGCATAAGACATCCTGACTGGTTTGCAAAAACAGTGCTGGCCGATCCGGAATTGCTTGCCTCCTTACCCCTTGACCAGGCGCTTGCTTCAGGCGTGGATGCGCTTGCCCATTCGCTGGAAAGCCTGGTCTCAACCGGCGCCAACGATTTAACGGCTCCAGTTTCAACCCAGGCGGCTGTCGGCTTGATGGCCAACTTGCCCAGGCTCGCTGACCAAGGCTATTCCGCCCCAGTTGCGGCTCAGTTGCTGTCGGCCAGCCTGCTGGCAGGTATCGCGCTGGCAAATGCAGGACTGGGACTTGTTCACGCGCTGGCGCACCCACTCGGAGTATTATGTAAAGCAGGTCACGGCCTGACCTGTGCTGCTCTTCTGGCGCCGGTTGTCCGATTCAACTTCGAGACAGGGCGCGAGCGCTATACTCAGGTCACACGGATGGTAGACTTGTCTTTGCCTGGCCAGGCTGAAAGCGGGTTGAGTTTACCCAGGCAACTGGACGAATTGCTAAATCGGCTAGGCTTGCCAGCCAGTCCGGCCAGTCTGGG
Organism: uncultured Armatimonadia bacterium; assembly: GCA_963749155.1. Taxonomy (GTDB): domain Bacteria; phylum Armatimonadota; class Zipacnadia; order CAVVLO01; family CAVVLO01; genus CAVVLO01. The sequence goes on from CAVVLO010000001.1 coordinate 603,688, forward strand.
GCTTACCAGAGAACAAGCCCGGCGCCTGGTGCGAGAGCTTAATCGGGAAGGCTCTTTTAGATATAATCCGCGCTCAGCAAGCGATGAAGAGCTGGTTGGGCTGTTGATGGGGGAGGTGGGCTAGTTCAATGAAAACAGTTGAAGACGTCCCTCTCCCGCTTGAAGTCCATCTCGAGGATTTGCGCTGGCATCTGCTGCGCGGGTTGATTTATGTAATGCTGTCGACCGGCATCGCTTTTTCTTTCCACAAAGAGCTGTTCAAGATTGTTCTAACGCCTGCCCTGGACCTGCTGGCCAGCGCTGATGGGCATATCATCACAACTCGCCCCTCGGAAGCCTTCTTTGCCCATTTCAACCTGGCGCTTATGCTGGGCATCATATTCGCCTCACCAGCGCTTGCGGCAGAATTGCTGGCTTTCCTTTGGCGAGCCTTGCCAGTGTGGCTACGCAAGGGCGTCTGGCTAATCGTGCCTATAATAGTGGTGCTGTTCTGCGCGGGAGTGGCCTTCAGTTATTTTATCGTCGTGCCGATAATCTTGAAGTTCTTCATTGGCTTCGCGGCAGCCTCCGAGATGCAGTCGCTGTATACTATAGGGGAGTACATCTCGTTCCTTACCAGGATGTCACTCATCACTGGGCTTTCTTTTGAAGTCCCAGTGCTGGTCGTATTGCTCATAGCTGCAGGACTTGTCTCGACAAGAGACCTGGGGCGTCAGCGCCCCTATCTGGTGGTTGGGATATTTATTGCCGCGGCTGTTGTGACGCCAACGGGCGATCCTATTACGATGAGCCTGGTCGGTGTGCCAGTCTATATACTGTTTGAGCTGAGTCTTATCTTTGGCAGATTGATAGAACATCGTCGAAAGGCGCCCTCGGACGAAGAAAACTAGCTTTCAGGGATTTTTCTGTTTATTGAAGGAAATAGAAAAGCTGTGGCGAAGCTTGGCTGTAGTGGTATAATACAGCCAGTCTGAAGCCCGGTTAAGGGGGAGACAGTGGCATGAGAAAGCTCGCCTTCCTGGCGGTTCTAGTTGTGCTGACAGGCGTCTTTGGCACTTTTGCTTGCGCGGACATGAACACGCCAGTCAGTGTAAGTGTACGCGATGCGGATGTGCGCGAGGTACTCGACCTGGTGGCAACTGCCGCAGATTTGAAACTCAAGTTCGAGGCAACCCTGCGCGGTCGCATTACTCTTTCGGTCACCGAACGTCCAGCAGCCACCGTAATGCAGCTTGTGGCTGGGATGATGGGGGTCGAGATGTACGAGAGCGAGGGCGTGGTGACTTTCTCCAGGCCTGGCGATGGGGCGGCTGATCTGACAAGCATCAAAAAAGCCATCGCCGATGTGCCTGAGCCCGAGCTTGGCTACAGGGTCTACATAACTCCTGAAAACCAGCAGGTATCCAGCGCTTCGATGTTTGGCACTGATTATTATGCTACGGAAGACTACGTCACCGAGAAAGTGCCAGTATACTTTGCGGATGCAATCGACATCGCCTACATGTTCGGCGGGGACGTCATCGAGACTCGCATGATGGACTACGCGGGTGGCGGCGGCGGTGGCAGCTACGGCAACAACAACAGCAACAACAGCAACAGCAACAACCGCAACAACAATGACAACAACAACAATCGCAACAGCAACTCTAACCGCAACAGCAACAGCAGCTCGAGCAGCTGGTAGGCAGCCCTGCTGCCTGACTGACGCAAGGCAGATCGGAGAAGGAGACTGAAGATGAGCCTGAGAGGGAAGCGGCAGTTTGGAGCCAGGGTAACTGGGCTTGTGATAGCAGGCCTTCTGCTGGCAAGCGTAATCGTAATGGCAGCCGGCGGGAACGTGTCAGTGGACATGAAAGACGCGGACCTGCAGGAAGTATTGCTGCTGATGGCCCAGGAAAGCGGGCAGCAGATCGTAATCCAGGACGGAGTCGCCGGGCGGGTAACGGTAAGCCTGTACGACGTGCCGCTGGAGCGGGCCCTTGAGCTAATCCTGGCGCAGACAGGATTCAGTTGGACCAAAGAAGCCGACGCCTACATCGTAGGGCTGAAGCCGGCCGAGCCGGTAGCGGCGGATATGCCTGTGCGCGAGGCAATTGCCGCGGCCAGCAGCGATGTGTCGCCGGCCTATGTGCCAGCCGGGCAGGACCTGATGGGCCTGCTGTTCGGCACCGGGGCGAACGTGCCTGAGCCGTCGGCTTATCCGATGGGGATCAGCGCGCCTCCCTCGGCGGAGATCGTGACGGAGAAGCTGCGGCTGAGCTACATTGACTGTCGGGACTTGCTTGCTTATATGGCGGGCGGGGAGACTTTCAGCCACCAGTTCCTGGCGAGTCGCCGCGGCGAGAGCAAAGGCGGGGGCAACGTCTACGGCGGGGACAGCAGCGGCGGCGGGACCGTGGGCGTATATGGCCAGTTTGGCGGCCGCAGCAGCAGTGGCCAGAGCGGTCGGAGCGGCCAGAGCGGGGGCAACTACCAGGGCACTGGCGGTCGGCAGAGCGGCGGCTTCGGCCAGAGCGGTGGCGGAATGGGCGGCGGCGGGTACGGTATGACCGACCTTTTGCCGGCTGGAGTCTCGGCGCCAATGGCCTATGACATCGAAAACGCGGTAATCATCAGCGGGACGCGGGAAGGGATCGACCAGTTCCGCGAGCTGGTGAAACTGATGGACATCCCGCCCAAGCAGGTACTTATCACGGCGGAGTTCCTCGAGGTAAACACCAGCGACACGGAGTCTTTCGGTATCGACTGGCGGTTCTTCAACGGGGGAGAGCTGGACGTGTCCATCCTGGGCGCGCCAGGCGGCCAGAACACTTCGGTGAAGTATGCGAAGGGGAACTTCCGGGCAACGCTGGCGGCGCTGAAGTCGCAGGGACGCGGGCGAGTAATCAACGCTCCGCGAGTCGCGACCATCAACAACTTCGAGGCAGAAGTGGACTTCACGACGGAATATCCTTACTGGACCGCGAGCGTGACGTACAACGAGTTCGGTCAGCGCCAGGTGGACTACGAACTGGAGACAACCGACGTTTCGACTTATCTGTATGTGCTGCCGCGGATCAACGGGGACGACTCGATTACGGTGTACGTGGAGCCGGACATCGAAGAAGTGGTAGGAACGGCGACAGGCCCGGACGGGCAGACGCAGCCGATCATCGCCTCGCGTAGCGTAAGCAGCTATATGAGAGTGAAGGACGGCGAGACGATCGTACTGGGCGGGCTGATCACGCAGAACAAGCAGGAGTCGATCCGCAAGACGCCTATCCTGAGCGATCTGCCTTTGATCGGGCGGCTGTTCACCTCGAAGGAAACGAGCTTCGTGGACACGGAGCTGCTGATCTTCCTGACCCCGGAGATTTTGCGGGACGAGACGACCGAGAAGTACCGCGAGGCCTTGATGCAGTAGATTGCAAGCCTCAGATGGTTCTCTGATATAAAGCAGCGCCGCCTTCGGGCGGCGCTGGTTCTAGGCAGGGGCAGTTGACAGGCTTCGAGTGAAGATATAGCTTAGAAGGTTCGAGCAGCGGTTCGATTACCAGCAGCAGGTGGCAAGGTGACAGAAATGAGCGAGCGACTAGTCTATGTCGACGGGCAATTTGCTCCAAAATCCGAGGCGAAGATCTCGGTCTTCGATCATGGGTATCTTTATGGAGATGGCGTTTTCGAGGGCATCAGGGCCTATTCGGGACGTATCTTCAGATTGGAGCAACACATAGAGCGCCTTTATGATTCGGCGCGCACCATAGCGCTGGAGCCACCAGTCAGTCCAGATGAGCTTATGCGGCTGACTGCAGAGACTGTCCGGGTGAATGAGCTTACGGATGCTTATATCCGCCTTGTGGTTTCACGCGGCAAGGGTGACCTGGGCCTCGATCCACGTAAATGTCCGGTGCCGACTATCGTCATTATCGCTGATTCTATCCAGCTTTATCCTGAGCACTATTATGAGCAAGGGCTTGAGGTTATCACCGTAGCGACGAGGCGGAACCATCCAACAGCGCTGAGTCCCAAAGTGAAATCGCTCAACTACCTCAACAACATAATGGCAAAAATCGAGCTTAATCGGGCTGGCATGCCCGAGGGTCTGATGTTGAATGCGGAAGGTTATGTTGCAGAGGCTACGGGAGATAATGTCTTCCTGGTCAAGCACGGCAAGTTGTTGACTCCTCCCGAGTATGCTGGATTGTTGGTAGGAATCACTCGCGAGGCCGTTATGGAGCTGGCTGCACAGCGGGGATATGAAGTGCAGGAGCGACTGTTTACACTGCATGATGTCTATTGTGCCGAAGAGGCTTTTCTTACTGGTACCGCGGCTGAGGTTATCCCCGTGGTAAAGATTGATGGGCGCCCAATTGGAGAAGGTCAGGTAGGCTCGATCACCAAAGAGCTTATTCAGGCTTTCCGCCAGCTAGTAGTGAGCGAGGGGTATCCAGTTTACGACTAGAATGGGAAGACGAGGCTGCCAGATTGTTGTGTGAGGTTTGTGGCAAGGCCAAGGCCGTAGTGGTAATCCGCTTCCTGCTGGAGGGCAAGGAGAACACTGTCCATGCCTGTCGCAAATGCAGCGCGCAGGTTATGGCGGTAGGACTGGAGGCGCTTTCTGGCACATCTGCCGAGGGGGCCAGGCCGAAGGTTGAGGAGCAGGAATACTGCCCTCGTTGCAAGGCCTTGCTCACCCTGGGAGAGGCCGGTCAGTTGCCTGTACTCGGCTGCCCTGACTGTTACGACTATCTACCCGAGGCGACTCGCAAGAGACTGGCTGAATGCCAGGGCGCCGTTCGGCACCTTCCGATTGAACTGGTTGCCTCAGAGGCTGGAGGCGAGTTAGCCTCGCTGCTGCTTGAGTACCAACTCGCTATCACTCAGGAAGACTACGAGCGGGCCGAGGAATTGCGAGTACGACTTGAGCAGGAGAAGCCGGTCGAAGACGGCGATAACAGATGAGCGCTTCTGAGACTGGTCTAAAGGGGCCGCTCAGGGCATATGTTGCGAGGCTCATTGCATCAGAGGGCCCTGGGATCGTTGCCCGGAAGCAAGCTCGAGTCCACCGCAACGTGGCAGGACTACGATTTCCCGCATCGGCTGCGCCTGATGAGCTGGCAGAACTCACCGCGCGACTGCTTGAGCTTGTGAAATCTCCCGAGTCTCCACTTCCTCTGGCTGGCTGGTGGGCGGACGAACTGCCGGTGCCAGAGCAACGCTTGCTAGCCCAACTGGGACTGGTTTCCGAAAGTACTGGCGCCTCTGCGATTGCGCTTGACCAGGAAGGAAGAGTCGCTGTCGCGCTGCAGCAGTCCGATCACGTAGAGTTGGCTGTGCCTCTTGTGCCGGGAGAGGAAGCGGCAGCACTGGCTCTCCTCGGCAAGTTGGAGAACTGGCTCGAGGAGCAGGTCGGATTTGCGATATCCGCCGAGTTTGGTTATCTGACAAGTGAGCCATACCTGGTAGGCACAGGCTTCAGAGTCAGTTTTCAGGCGTTACTGACCGCTGTAGGCGCCCTGGAAGAAGTCGCACAAGCCAGACGTGAAGCCGAACACGCAGGTTGCGTGCTGGTGCAGCGACCGCCGGATGATGATTTTGCTGCGTATTTTCAAGTCGCCAGCCGCCAGAGCCTTGGCCTAGGCGAGGAGAAAACACTTGAGTTGATAGACGGGTTGGCTGGCGAACTGACAGCCCAGGAATTGAGAGCGCGGGAACACCTGCAGGCTTCAGAGCGTCTTAACTATGAGGACACAGTGTACCGAGCCTGGGGCCTGCTTACCAATTGCCGGCTGCTGGATGAACAGGAAGCCTTGCAGTTGCTTGCGGATTTAAGTCTTGGGGCCGGAATGCCGAACCCCTTGTATGTAGATGGCGGGCTGATTCAGGAGCTAGCTTTCAAGGTGCAGGCGGCCTGGCTCGAGTTCGAAGCAGGAGAAGAACTCGAGCCTGCAGAGGCTGATTGGCGAAGAGCTATAATGGTTCGCCAGGCTTTCGGGATGGTATAATCAAAGAGACAGGATGCAAGAGGCCACGCAAGCCCGTCGCGACACCCTTTTTCTAAGTGACGGTTGAGTTACAGGCCCCTCTCGTCTTGTGGAGGGACATAGGGATGCAAATGTGGGAGATGTTTACAGAGAAGGCCAAGAGAGCGGTTGTAGCCGCTCCGGAGGAGGCCCGGCGCGTTGGCAGCGCCCAGGCCGACACGGAGCACCTGCTGCTTGGCATTCTGAAAGAGGACGATAGCGGCGCTGCTGCCATCCTGGAGCGGCTTGAAGTAGACACGGATCTGCTAACCCAGGAAGTCGAGGCGCAGAGCGAGACCACGGCACGTTTTCCCGTTGAGGGGAGTGTGCCGCTCTCTCCGCGCGCCAAGCATGTGCTGCAGATGGCACTTTCCGAGGCTAAAGGACTTCATCATAACTATATCGGCACCGAGCATATTCTGCTGGCGCTCGCGCGCGAAGGTCACGGCCTGGCGGCGCGTATACTGCGCGATTTTGGCGTGGACGCCGAGATGGTGCAGAAGGAGATAGTCGAGTATCTGGGTACCGGCAAGCCAGTAAAGTCGGGCGAATCACGTTCTGATACTCCAGTGGTGGACCAGTTCAGCCGAGATCTGTGCAAGCTGGCCAAGCAGGGCGAACTGGATCCGGTCATCGGTCGGGACGCCGAGATTGAGAGGATTATCCAGATACTGGCTCGGCGCACGAAAAATAATCCTTGTCTAATTGGCGCTCCTGGCGTTGGCAAGACGGCCATCGTCGAAGGGCTTGCGCAGCGCATAATCGCAGGCGACGTACCCGAACCGCTCAAAAACAAGCGGGTAGTGGCACTGGATTTGGCTTCGGTAGTCGCGGGCACCAAATACCGGGGCGAATTCGAAGAGCGACTCAAGAAGATAATGGACGAAGTGCGCGCCGCGGGCAAGACCGTCATCTGCTTTATTGACGAGTTGCATACGCTGGTCGGAGCTGGCGCGGCTGAGGGCGCTATGGACGCCTCCAACATACTGCGTCCAGCGCTTGCGCGCGGCGAGATGCGTTGTATCGGCGCGACGACGATGGACGAATATCGCAAGTATATCGAGAAGAACCCCTCACTCGAGCGTCGCTTCCAGGCAGTGCAGGTGCGCGAACCGACAGTTGATGAGACTATAGAGATAATCCGGGGCCTGCGCGAGAGTTACGAGCAGCACCATGGGGTGCGTATCTCGGACGAGGCTATCTCGGCTGCGACCAAGCTTTCGCAGCGATACATCACCGACAGAGCCTTGCCTGACAAGGGCATAGACGTCATTGATGAGGCGTGCTCGCGCGTGATGCTGAAGTGGGCCATGCCTCCTGCAGAATTGCGGGGCAAGGTGAAGGAGCATTCTCGGCTCGTTCGCGAGAAGGAGCTGGCGGTACGCCAGAACGAGTTCAAGCGCGCCGGCCGGCTGCGTGACAAGCAGCGAGAGCTGGAGAGCGAAATCGAATTCGAGACTGAGTCATGGCGCGAAGCCGGAGAGAAAGCCGAGAAAGTCGTCGGCATCGAGGCCGTCGCCGAGGTAGTCTCGGGGTGGACTGGAATCCCCGTGAAGGCGCTTTCGATCGAAGAGATGCAGAATCTCCTGCGGATGGAAGAGGCGCTTCACAAGCGGGTTGTGGGTCAGGAAGAGGCAATCGGGACGGTATCCAGGGCTATCCGGCGCAGCTATGCGAAGGTAAAAGACCCAAGCCGGCCTATTGGCTCCTTTATGTTCCTGGGTCCGACGGGCGTGGGTAAGACCTTGCTGGCGCGCGCGCTGGCCGAATTTCTTTTCAACGATGACTCCGCGATGGTGCGGATAGATATGTCCGAGTATACGGAACGGTTCTCCGTGTCGCGACTGGTCGGCGCGCCTCCTGGTTATGTGGGATACGATGAAGGCGGCCAACTGACCGAGTCGGTGCGGCGCAGGCCATACTCTGTCATCTTGCTGGATGAGATCGAGAAAGCTCATCCCGACGTGTTCAATATGCTGCTGCAGGTGATGGACGACGGGCGGATGACCGACTCGCAAGGCAGAGTCGTCGATTTCAAGAATACAGTAATAATAATGACCAGCAACCTCGGTCTGCACACGACCGACTGGCGCACTCCGCTCGGATTCAGGAGTGGCAAGAGCGATCAGCAGGAGAGTCGCGATTACGATGATATGAAGTCGAAGGTACTGGAGTCCGTAAAGAAGACTTTCAGGCCCGAGTTCCTTGAATCGTCTCGATGCGTCGGTAGTCTTTAAGCCGCTGACAAACGAGCAACTGCGCGACATCGTGGAGCTGGAGCTTGCGCGACTTGGCAAGCAACTTTTGGAGCAGGAACTGACTCTCGTTGTCAGTGATGCCGTGAAGGACAAGCTTGCAGCTGAGGGCTTCGATGCCAACCTGGGGGCTCGTCCACTCAAGCGAGCCATCCAGCAACTGATCGAAGATCCACTGTCGGAAGCTTTGCTTTCGGGTACCTTCAAGCCAGGCGATGAGGTTGTCTGTTCACTGGAAGGCAGCGCCGTAGTGGTGAAGCCGCAAGATCAGGAGCCGGTCTGCGCTAGCGAGGAGACTTCGTAATCTAAGCGTTTACAAGAGGTAGTGCCACTTAATGGCCAAAGCGACCAGGCAGTTTGTCTGTCAACAATGCGGACATGTGATGGCCAAGTGGATGGGACGTTGCCCCGAATGTGACGAATGGGAATCCATCGTCGAAGAGACACGTCCAGGGGCAGATCCACGCAGAGATGCAGGCAGTGGACTCGCATCGCCCGCAAGGGCGGTCAGACTGGGCGATGTAAGCCTTGATGACTCAGAGCGCCTTGTAACGGGTATACGTGAACTCGACCAGGTACTTGGCGGCGGCCTGGTGCCAGGATCGGTGATATTACTAGCTGGAGAGCCAGGGATTGGAAAATCCACCCTGGCTCTTCAATTTGGGGTACAGCTTCTTGCGCAAGGCAAGTCGGTGCTCTATATCTCGGCAGAAGAATCGGTTAGCCAGCTTAGACTTCGCTCTGAGCGCCTCGAACTGACCGCGAACGAGTTGCTTACCCTCTCCGAGATAGACCTCGATATGGCGCTGCAGGCGGCGGCTCAGCTTGCCCCTGACGTGCTGGTTATCGATTCCATCCAGGCGGTCTACGATCCAGGGCTTGAAAGTGCCCCTTCGACTCTCTCCCAGGTACGCCAGACCGCCAACCGGATAGCCCAGTTTGCCAAGCGGACCGGCACAGTCGCGGTGTTGATTGGGCATGTCACCAAAGAAGGCTCAATCGCTGGTCCCAAAACACTGGAGCACCTGGTGGATGTGGTGTTGTATTTCGAGGGGGAGCGAACCAGCAGCTATCGGATGCTGCGCGGAATGAAGAACCGATTTGGTTCTACCGAAGAGCTAGGGCTGTTCGAGATGACCGAGCGAGGGATGATAGAGGTCACAAACGCGTCGGCGCTGTTTCTTGCTAACAGGGCAAAGGCTGTGTCAGGCAGCATCGTGACGTGTACAATGGAAGGTACCAGACCACTGCTGGTCGAGTTGCAGGCGCTCACCTCGTCCAGTTGGGCAGGCAGCGCCAGACGCCTTCTGGCAGGGATAGACTACGGGCGCGGCAGTCTAATGATAGCTGTGCTGGAGAAACGCGTAGGGCTCAGCCTGGTCGATCAGGATGTCTATGTGAACGTTGCAGGTGGCTTGAAAGTGACGGAACCGGCAAGCGACCTGGCAGTATTACTAGCAATTGCGTCAAGTTACAGGGATGTTTCAGTCAACGGCGAATTGATTGCTGTGGGGGAGGTCGGGCTTGCTGGGGAAGTCCGGCCAATACCGAAACTCGGACGGCGCCTGACGGAGGCGCAGAAACTGGGTTTTAAGGAGGCGCTAATCCCGGCGGCTAGCCTGAACACCGCGCTTAAGAGCGAATTTCGCTCTATAAAGTTACGAGGGGTGGCCACCGCCGAGGAAGCCTTGCAGCAGGCCGTAAGCAGATAGTATAGGGGGGAAGCTTATGGGGCTCAAAGCAGCTTTTACAGTTTACGCACTAGGCTTCATCGTAGTCTTGGGACTTGTAGGACTGAATGTAGCCCAGAACTATCAAAATACCTTTGCCACACCTTCAGACCAATGGGCACTAGCCCTGGCTTGCTCGCTGGTTGGCTTCGTGTTCGGCGCGTACAGCTTCAATAAACTCGTAATTGTCTTCCAGAATATGGGCAAGATGGCTCTGAGAGATCGCATCCTCGGAGTGTTAGGGCTTTCACTTGGCGCTTTGCTTGCTTTCCTGCTGATGCCTTTGGTGCAAAACGCTGGCGACCTGGCAACCCCACTTTCTTTGCTAATGGTTATTGTGCTGGTCTTTGTGGCTATCGGTTTCGCTCTCAGTATGCGCGATGAGATAGTGCGCATCTTCCCACGGCTTGATGAGGTCGACCATGAATCTTCCGCAGCAGTGAAGTTGCTGGATACCAATGTAATTATTGATGGACGGATTCTGGATGTCTGGGAGACGGGTTTCCTGGAAGGGCCGATGCAGGTGCCAGATTTTGTTTTGGCGGAGCTACAGCATATCGCAGATTCGGCCGATGATCTTAAGCGGTCACGCGGAAGGCGGGGGCTGGAGATCCTGAGAGAACTCCAGAAGAAGAGCGCAGGCCGGGTAACCATACTCAGCAAATATCCCTCAGAGGCCAACTCGAAGGAGGCGGTCGACCTGCGGCTGGTCAAGCTGGCCAAAGCAATAGGCGCCTCCATTGTGACCAATGATTTTGGTCTGAACCAGGTGGCCAGCCTGCATGCGGTGACTGTGCTCAACATCAACGAGCTGGCAAACTCGCTCAAGCCTGTTGTTTTACCTGGCGAGGTGATGGTGGTCACAATAGTGCGGCATGGCAAAGGCCCCAAACAGGGGGTTGGCTATCTGGACGATGGCACTATGGTTGTTATCGAAGGGGCTCGAGAGCATATCGGCGATACCCTGGAGGCGACTGTTACCAGCGTCATACAGACAGTAGCTGGCAAGATGATATTCGCCGATATCAATCCCGAAAGTCTCAACAAGGAACTCACGGATGCCGAGCAAAATATCAGCAGTTATTCCGGCAGCAGGTCAAGGAAGCCGGGCGGGCAACAATAACGGCAAGTTGCTTGTGCCGGTGGCTGGTCGGCCACTTGTGGGATGGACTTTCAGAGCTTTGGCCAAATGGACGGCACTTGCTGAAGTAGTGATCGCGGTGCGCGCCGAAGAAAAAAACGAATTCGAGCAGTTGTGCGCCGAAGAACTTCACGACCTGGACTGGCGCCTCATCGAAGGGGGCGCCACAAGAACCGAATCGGTGGGCAAGGCAGTCGCCGCTTGCAGGCCCGAGGCTGAGCTGATTGTTATTCACGATGCCGCAAGACCGCTGGTCAGCGTGGCCACCCTTGAGCAAGCCGCAGAACTGGCGTTTGAATATGGAGGCGCTGTAGCCTGCCACAGGCCAGCCGACGCCTTGCGTATGGTAGATGCCGAGGGCTTTATGACAGGCACTCTCGACCGAGACTCAGTGCGTGCGGTGCAGACCCCTCAGGCCTTCCGGGCTGTGGCGATTAGAGAAGCCTACGCTGAAGCGCTGGCGTCCGGCCAGGAAGCCCACGATGATGCCGAGTTGCTTTTTACCCGAGGCTGCAAGGTAAAGCTTTTCAACTCGAGCGAACCCAATCCCAAAGTCACCTATCCTGAAGATTTTGAGTTGCTGGCCAGGCTGCTCGAGGTGCGCCAATGAGTGGGATTCTACCCTTCAGACTAGGCATCGGCGATGACTTGCACCGGCTTGAAGTCGGTCGTAGACTGATATTAGGAGGGATTGAGATTCCCTTCGAGAAGGGCCTTGCAGGTCACTCGGATGCCGATGTATTGATCCACGCGGTTATCGATGCGCTAACAGGAGCAGCAGGTCTGCCCGATATCGGCCAGCTTTTTCCTGACACGGAAGCCAGGTGGAAAGACGCCAGTAGCGCAACTTTGCTTGAGCTGGTAGTCAAACAAGTAGAGGAAGCAGGTTTCAGACCTGCCCAGGTGGAAGTCATAATTCACGCCCAGGCGCCGAAGCTTGCTCCTTATAAAAAGGCGATATGCGAGCGGATGGCCGACTTGCTTGGGATAAAAGAGGAAGACTTCAACGTTAAAGCCAAGACAGGAGAAGGCCTTGGCGAAGTGGGACGAGGCGAGGTGATAAGCGCTCAAGCGCTGTGTGTAGTTGTCCGGGACTGCCAGCACGATGCAGACTAATTGGGGGTGACGGGATGGAGATCCAATATATTACAAAAGATTTCAACCTGACTCCGATGTACGAGGAATACGCGACCAAACGCCTCACTCGACTCGAGCGCTATGCGCTTGGAGAAGACGTCGAGGCTACCGCCCACATCCGGGAAACCCGAGGAAGGGTTTTGCTGGAGGTAACCTTCCTGCTGAAGGGGCGCACTTTTCGCGCCGAAGATGCCGCCGATGATTTGCGCTCCGCCGTCGACCTGGTCAGCGAGAAGCTCGAGAGGCAACTCACAAAACTCAAGACCAGGCTGAAGCGTCACAAGGGGGGCATCCGTCATCTGGAAGAGGACCAGGAGGAGCCAGAAGAGGCCATCGAGGAGCGAGTCGAAGAACTGACTCCGCTCCGAGTCAAGCAGCTCGCGCTGGTGCCCCTGGACATCCAGAGTGCTATCGAAGCGATGGAGCAGGTGGACCACGATTTCTACGTTTTTCGCAATGCGGAAAACAGCAAAGTGAGCGTGGTGTATAAGCGTCGCGGCGGGGGATATGGTTTAATAGAGACAGACTAGGCCCACCTCGGACGTGAGGTGCAGATGGCGCGCGATATCGAGTGGCTCAAGGCTGAGGTGCTCAAAGAGTTCGGTGAGGACCTCAGCCGGGCTACTCCTGCGAATGTGCGACAGTTTTGCTTGCGGCTTTCGCAGGAGCTAGAACCACCCCACGAGCCTGGCGAACCTTGGGAACTGGATACCTTGCACCGGGACAAGGGGTATGTGGATTCGCTCCAGAGCTTCTACCGAGAGGTGCTGGATTTGCCTCCGGAGCAGGCTGTGGTGCATCTTTGGCTGCGCTGTGTGGAACTTGATTTCGTCACTGCGGCCGATGCGATGAAAGACTATTATGTCAGGTATTTTGGCGACCAGGAGCTAGACGAAGACTGAGTCGCTAATTCGGAGGTTGGAACTCTTGTTAGGTTCACTTGGTTGGTCAGAGATAGTATGGATTCTTATCATAATCTTGTTGCTGTTTGGAGCGAAGAAGCTGCCGGAGCTCGGTCATTCGCTTGGAAGAGGGATGAGAGAGTTCAAAGATGGCATCTCGGGGCTTACGAAAGATGAGCCTGTGTCGCCCCCGGCGAGCAAGCCTGAGGAAGAGAAGAAGGAGGAATAAAATGCGCAAGTTGCTTTCAATAACAATAATCTTGGCGTTGGTCATCGCCGCTTTAGCGCTGGCCAGCGAGACAAATTTGAAAAAAATGTTGCCGACCAATAACGCAATCAGCGGTTGGGCTGGTATCGCAGAAACTTATATCTACGCCCCCACCGGGCCTTCGATTGTGGATATCTATGATGGCGATGATCAGCGTTACCGGACGCGCGGGGTCGTAGAGGCCGCGACCAAGACCTATCAAAAGGGTGAGAACTCTACCCTGCAGGTTTTCGTCCATAGAACTGGCACCTGGCAAAACGCCAAGAGCCTGTATGTCCACTTCAGGGACAGGACGCCCGATAGCGCTTCGGAAAAGAAGATCGAAGCCAAGAACGACGCCTATCTCTATTATATGCCTGGCCTCACTCAGGCCTATGGCTGGCGAGGGAAGTACTTCTATTCCTGCAAGACTTATGGTAATTCCGCTGCGGATCGTCAGGCAGCTGAAGCCTTTATCAAGAAGATTGCCCGCGAGGCTGACAAGCTCGTTCGGCAGGGCCTGTAAGTTTCGGCTGGCCCAGGAGTTGATGGGCCGTGCGCCGTATGTCGGTAAAGAATGTAGTCGTTGATCCAAACTCGCAACAGCCAGTTGTGTTGCTGGCGGATGAGCTAGGCAGGTATATGTTGCCTATAGTCGTCGGCGGCGCGGAGGCAATGGCTATCTCAATGCAACTGGAGGGGACATCTTATCCTCGTCCCCTCACCCACGACCTTATGAAGACGCTGCTCGAAGCCTCTCTTACCGCCGTAGAACAGGTCGTGGTCTGTGATCTGCAGGATTCAGTCTTCTATGCCAGAGTCTATCTCGCCACCAAAGAAGGCCAGGTAGCAGTCGATGCGCGCCCAAGTGATGCAATTGCTTTGGCGCTGCGCATACCTTGTCCCATCCTCTGCGAAGACCAGGTGCTGGAAGCCGCCGGAATTGACCTGACCGAGCTTCAGGACGTACTTGATGAGGAAGGCGAACTGGACGACAGGTTCAAACAGATAATGGATTCACTTGAACTACCCCCACCCGAGTAGCTGCGCCCTACACTGACTCAAGGACGTGAAGCTGATGGTCGAGAGCAAAGAAGAACTTGTTCGCCAGACCCACCAGGCGGTCGCCGAGGTAGAAAAAGTAATAGTAGGCAAGCAGAGGCTTGTCCAGTTGGTGTTCTGCTGCCTGCTGGCTGATGGGCACGCTCTGCTGGACGATGTGCCGGGCGTTGGCAAGACGATGCTGGCGCGCGCGATTGCTGGTTCTCTGGGCTGCAAATTTACGCGGGTGCAGGCTACGCCTGACCTGCTGCCCTCGGATGTCACAGGGTCATCTATCTTCAACCAGCTAACTCAGGAGTTCGAGTTCAAGCCTGGACCGGTCTTCACGAATATTCTGCTTGTAGACGAGATAAACCGCGCCACACCGAAGACTCAGTCGTCGTTACTCGAGTGTATGGGTGAAGGCCAGGTCTCGGCTGACAAGATAACTTACGAACTGCCCAAGCCGTTTTTTGTCATCGCGACGGACAATCCAATAGAGCATCATGGGGTCTTCCCCCTGCCGGTTGCCCAACTCGACAGATTCACGATGAAGCTGTCCTTGGGCTATCCAGGGCGTAAAGATGAAGTCAAGATGCTGACCAGTCAGCGGCTGGAGCATCCCATTAGTCAGGTAGAGGCCAGGCTGGACTCGGATCGAGTGATAGAACTGCAGCGGCATGTGCGCGAGGTGTTCGTTGATCCGACCCTCGATGCTTATGTGGTTAGCCTGACGGGCGCGACCCGCTCTGACAGCAGGCTGACAATAGGCGCAAGCCCGCGCGGATCCATCTCGCTGATACGCACCTCTCAGGCTTTGGCGCTGCTTACCGGGCGCGATTATGTCCTGCCAGAGGATATCAAAGCAGTGGCGCCCTATGTGCTGGTACACCGGCTGGTGGCTTCGCCTGAAGCCAGAGCCAGACAAATGACCGAGGCGGACATCATCACGAGCTTGCTCACTGAGGTGCCTGCTCCACCGGTCCAGCGCGTGATGCCTGCTTGAGCATAAAGCGCATAACGTTGCTCGTTTTCATAATCTGCCTCATAAGTGTGAGCTTCATAATCAAGCTCCCGCAGATATTTTTCGTCGCCGCGGTCTTTATGGGCCTGTTTCTGTCGAGCTGGCTCTGGGCCAGATTCTCGACCTTAGGCCTTGTAGGTACGCGCGGGGGCGGGGCGGTAGTGAAGGAAGACGAGTCCTTGCGCTTATGGGCAAAGCTGGAGAATCGCTCTCGCCTGCCCAAGGCAGCCCTTGAGGTGCTGGATGTCCTGCCTCGTTGGCTGGTGCGACCAGGCTTGCCTGAAGAGGCTGCTCCCCTGGATGAGTTTGGTGGGGTACCGGTGGCCTATGTGCCTTTCCTGATGCCAGGCCGAGATATCCAGGTCGGTTATGAGGTGCTGGCGCTGAAGCGAGGCAACTACACGCTCGGGCCGCTCTCTCTGCGAGGCACCGACCCAGTTGGGCTGTTCGAACGCATCGTGCAGTCTAACCGGTTTGTCGAGGTAACTGTGTTGCCCGCACTTTTCGAATCACCTGCCATCCAGTTCGGCGCTGGGCCAATGGCAGCAACGCGCACCAGTTATGCTCCGGCGCTCTCCAATGACAGTTCTGAAGTCTACGGAGTACGCCAGTACAGCCCAGGCGACAGCCTAAGGTTCGTCCACTGGCGGGCGACGGCACGGACTGGCAAAATGTCTGTACTGCAGTTTGAAAGGCCTGTCAGTGACGATCTGGCGCTGGTTTTTGACCTTGGCGCCGGGCGTGATTATGGTGAGGGGCGGGAATCCAGCCTGGAATACGCTATCAAGATTGGCGGCTCTATCGCCAAGAAAGCCCTCGAGACAGGCGCCATCGTCCAGCTTGCGGTGCTGAAGGACGATCAGCCTACGGTATTGACTTTCAAAGGCGCCCAGGCGGGTTTCGACCTGATGAAGGCGCTTTCCGGGCTGGAAAGTAATTCGACGATGCCCTTCCAGCATTTCTGCCAGGGCCTGCTGGGGCAACTGGAGAGTGGAATTGGGGTGCTGCTCTTTACTGTCGAACAGGCGGCTGACACCCTGGGCGCGGCCAGAGCCCTTTCGGGAGCAAGTCACTCTCTGATTACGTTTGTTATGAGGAGAGACAGCTTTACCGGGCGTCGTACCGTGAGCGAGCAAGCGGCTTATGAGCAACTGGAGGCCTCCATGCGCCAGTATTCAGAAGCTACGATTGAGGTTTCTCAGGGGGACAACTTGCGCGAGGTGGTGAACCAGCTTGGCAGCCTGGGCTGACAACCCGACCAGGCCAGTGGCGGATCCGGCCCTTTGGAATGTAAGGGCCATACTCTATATTGCCGGATTTTTCTGCTGTGTAATGGTAGCTTTGGCGACCGCAACGGCGGCTGGCACTGCAAGTTTTGGCCTGTTTACTATCGCCCTGTTCGGGCTTGCCTTCTCACTTAGCTATCGACTGAGACTCAGAGGCGTGACAATGGAAAAAGCCGCCTCTGCGTCCCTGATTATCGCGCCTCTTGCGATAGCCATACTGGCGGTCGGTTTCCAGCAAGCCTGGCCCTTGTTGCTGCCCCCCCAAACTCCAGGACCTGACGCAATTCTGATGCTCTTTATGATGTGGGGGATGCTCATCTATTGTTGTTTCCTTGTCACCGACGCGATGGTGCTCTTCGTGCTGGTGCCGGGGCTTGCAGTGCTTGGTCTCTCCGCCACCATAGATATCAATACGCCGGTCTTCGTGTATTTTATGGGCTTCCTTTTCTCGGGCATCTTCCTGATGTTCTGGGAGAACGCCCTGCATGGGATAACCGTGCTAGTGCGCTCTTCGAAGCAAGGCGAGGCGCGCAAGCGCGCGGTCAACACTTTGCTGCTCATCTCGCTTGCGAGTTTTGCCATCACCCTGGCGCTAGCCTTCCCCATAATGCTGCTGCTGCAGGCAATGCTGCCGCGAGTAAATCTGCTGAGCCTGGCCCAGCAGAACGCGCCAGGTTTCTACAACTTCAGTTCAAGCTTCGCGGGATTCTACGATAATGCCTGGGTAGGCACTGGTCCTGTAGGCCAAAGTGACACCCCCGTGATGAAGGTCCGGTGTGATGAGCCACTGCTTTGGCGAGGGAAAATCTACAACGAATTTACTGGTCAGATGTGGCGAGTCCATCGCGATTTCTTTTTAAGAACCGCCATCTATAACAAGGAGATGACCTCCCTGACCAGCGAGGAGCTTGGGATTGTCGCTCCTGCGAAGGCCACCAGACACACCCAGTGGATAGAGCCACAAATCCAGCTCCCCTCGCTGTTATTTGCGGCCAACAGGCCAGTTGAAGCGGGCTTCCATTCCAGGCGATATGACAAGCTGTCTGTGCGCATCTCGATGGAAGGAATGGTACAACTGGTGTTTATGCCCCCTGTGGGCAATGCCTTTGAGGTGATCTCCGCGGTGCCAGACGAGGAGGCCGCCAAGCCTTACAAAGGCATCAAGGCAAGTGATGGCTATGAACGTATGTGGCTGCAACTACCTCCCTCCTCCCAGGTTTTGAAGCCGCTCGCCCAGCAGGTGGCTGCGGGCGGTAAAACGCGCTATGAGAAAATCAAATTGCTGCAGGAATACCTGGAGAAAAACTTCCTTTACAACTTGCGCGCCAGGGCAACTCCTTATGGGCAGGATGCAGCGGTTTTCTTCCTCACGGATTCGAAACAAGGGGTCTGCGATGCGTTTGCCACTTCGCTAGTGGTACTGGCGCGCAATCTGGAGATACCAGCGCGCTTCGTGACAGGTTTTGCCACGGGAGATGCCCAGGAGGATGGCACTTTCCTGGTGCGCGAGAAGCACGCGCATGCCTGGGCTGAGGTCCATTTCCCGGGAGTTGGCTGGGTCACTTTTGACCCCTCGGCTTTGGAAGAGGTCGATAATCCACTCCCCTTTGCCTCACTGGAAGAATTGATGACCAAACTGCGTAAAATCGGAGTTTTGGTACGCCAGAATCTGATCTTCCTGTCACTTTGCGTGGTAGGGTTATTCCTTATATATTCCACCCTCTTGCATGCGATGGGAGATAAAGGACAGGCCAATGGCCCCGAGATGCGCGAACTTGCTACCAGACCTGAGAAGCAGGTCATAAACAGCTACAGTCGAGCGCTGGGCCAATTGCGCGAGTTGGGCCTGCAAAGGCAGGCAAGCGAGGGGGCACAGGAATTCGCCAGCAGGGCCGCAATGCGCCTTAGATACCTGCCAGGCGATCTGCTGGACCCGTTCGAGCAGCTAACCAGGCTTTACAACCAGGCCAGATTCGGGCCACACACAGTGGGGGAGGCGGAGGTGGAGAGTGCTGCCCAACTGGCCGCGCGCCTTATGAAAGGAGTGCCGGCAGATGAGCGCAAAATCTCCAAACGACCGCCCAGACCAAGCTAGCCCGAGAGCCGGTTTCGGCCAGGTTGATATCTCGCCGCCCCTTGGTATCGAGTTGGCGGGGTATTTCGAGCCTCGCTATGCCGAAGCAATCCACGATCCCCTGGAAGCAACTTGCCTGCTGCTTGAAGCAGGTGATGGCTCGCGGCTGGCCTTGGTCTCACTTGACCTCATAGCGCTAACTCCCGCTGATGCTCTGGCTTGTCGCCAGGCGCTGGCCGAGGCTACCAAGACCCCTGTGGAGAGCTGTCTGGTGCATTGCACCCACACCCATCTTGGGCCTTCGACCATCCAGGTCTTTGGCGGGGGGAGTGAGGCCGCCTATGTGAGCGGCCTGCCAGCAGCGGTCGCTAAAGCAGGACTCGAAGCTGTGGCCACTTTGCGCCCAGTCGAGTTGAAAGTCGGCAGACGCGCGGCGCCAGGACTGGCTTTCAACCGCAGGCACTGGGTGGAAGCAGGCCATGTCGAGATGAACTGGGGGGGCCGGCTGCCCGATATGACTGGCCCGGCAGGCCCTGAAGACGACGAACTGCTTGCTCTTTTCTGCCTGGAGGAGGGCAAACCGGCTTTCGCTTTGCTCAACTTTTCCTGTCATGAGGACTCGATCGGGGGCAGTAAGGTCTCTGCGGGTTGGCCAGGTTTCGCCAGACGCTATTTCGAAGAGCTATATCCAGGCTCTAGAGCGCTGACTCTGGTAGGTTTCTGCGGCGATATCAATCATCTCGACCTGGCGCTGCCCGCTACTTCACCCCTGAGGACTGGTTTCCACATCGCCAGGACGATTGGCCAGGGACTGGCAAGCACCGCCTCACTAGCCCTGCGCACCGCGGTTGATGTGGACCTCCCAAGCCTGGCCGGGCTGGCTGAGCCGGTTAGCTGCCAGGTGCGGAAACCCGAGGCTGAGAAGCTGGCCAGGGCCCGGAAGTTGCTTTGCCGAGAAGGCTCTCCAGACCTGGATCCAGCTAAGGTTGAAGCCGCCAAGCGTGAAAACAACTGGGAAACTACCTTCCTCATCGAAGCCCTCCATCTGGCCGAATATCCGGATGCGGTCGACGTGCCATTAGGGGTGGCAGGAGGAGGCGCGCTCGGTTTCGCGGGTTTCGGAGGCGAGACCTTTGTAGAGTTCCAGCTTGCGCTCAAGCGCCACTCGCCCTATGCCCATACGTTTTGTGTCAATCTGGCTAACGGCTGGGAGGGCTATATCCCAACGCGCCACGCTTTCGCCGAGGGAGGCTACGAGGTGCAACTGGCTCGCAGCAGCAAACTGGCGCCCGAGGCCGGCGATCTGCTATTGGATGCAGCGCTTTTGCGACTCTTCGCACTGAAGGGGAGACAGTAATGGCTCTGATGGATATCTCGGTGGTGCCAGTAGGCACAGGCTCTACCAGTGTGTCAGCCTATGTGGCTGAGGCGCAACGTGTGCTGGCTGCCTCTGGCCTGGAATACCAGCTTACGCCGATGGCAACTGTGGTCGAAGGTCCGCTGCCCGAGCTGCTTGCGCTGGTCGCAAAACTACACGAGGCGATGGCGGCCGCCGGGGTAGACCGACTGGTGACTACTATCCGCCTCGATGACCGCAGAGACAAGCCTGGCACGATGAGGGGCAAACTGGACTCTGTAAAAGCCCATCTACAGAAGGAGCACCAATGAATCGCCCCCTAAGAAGGCTATTGCTTGCCGCTCTTGCCCTCGTCGGCGGGGCAGGGATTGTCCTGGGACTGCTCAACGACCATTGGGGGCAGACAGTTAGCAATGCCACGATGATCTGTCTTTCCTGCATAGGGATCCAGTGAGGAGGCGTCTGTGAAGCTCAAGCGACTCTGGATCCAGATCGGAAGCGCTATCGTCCTCAATAGTTATTTCCTGGCTCCCTGGCTCAAGGGCTTCCCCTGTCCGGCGCTTAATTGTTATGCCTGTCCGCTTGCCATCACAGCTTGCCCAATCGGAAGCCTGCAATTTTTTTGGGGCCAGTTACACATCATCCCCTTTTACGTTTTGGGGGTCACGATTCTGGCCGCGCTGGCTTTGGGTAGAGGCTGGTGTGGTTGGGTTTGTCCCTTTGGCCTGGTGCAGGATTTACTCGCGCGCATCCGGGGAAACCGCATCATACGGCATATCCCTGCCTGGGCTGGGGCTATCAAGTATGTGATGCTCTTCGGAGTCGCAGGCTTTGGCGCCTGGTATTTGGGTGAGCCAGTCTTCTGCAAGCTCTGTCCAGCGGGAAGCCTCGAGGCAGGAATACCACAGGTATTGCTGGATGAACGGCTGCAACAACAGATTGGGCCTTTCTACTTCGCAAAGTTAGGATTATTGGCAGTAGTGCTGCTTGCGTCGGTCTATGTTTCAAGGTTCTTCTGCCAGGTAATTTGCCCGCTTGGGGCGCTATTTTCGCTCTTCAACAAGCTGGCGCTCTTCCAGATAAAGCTGGACGACAGCGCCTGCAAGAGCTGTGGTGTCTGTGCGAAACGCTTCTGTCCTGTAGGCCTGAAAGCCGAGACAGAAGCCAATAACACCGCCTGCATCAAATGTGGAGAATGCCAAAAATGTCCCACCGAAGCGGTTACAACTGGCATCGATTTCTAGAGGCAGGGAAGCGCTTTCCTAGCTCGAACAACCAGTATGTCCGAGAAAATTGGTAAAGTGAGGGAACCCAGATGATCCTTATGCACGCCTACACTTATCGCGCCTACGATTTTGAGCGCGCGGTGCGCAAGTCCGTCGAGTTCGGCTATGACGGAGTCGAGTTGGTCGGCTCCCACTACCGGATAGACCATCTCAAAGAAGACGTCGCCTCGATGGACGAGATCCTGAATCGTCATGGTCAGCGGGCGCATGTCGCCACTTTTGGCGCCAATATGCTCGTGAAAGATGCCGAGCAGCGCAAGGCCAACCTGGTGCTCTGGGAGAACGCCATTAAGGCCTTCTCGGCCATTGGGGTCGGTCAACTCAACGGCGGCGTCGGCCAGCTCTACAACGAAGACCCCACCAAAAGTGGCTCTGCGATGGCCACGGAGGAGGATTACGCCCTGGCTGTCGAGGGACTCAATCACCTCGTCCCGATGCTGCGCGACTATGGGATGACGATGTCGCTGGAAATCCATATGCACACCATCCACGACTGTGCTGTGGCGACGAAGAAGCTGCTGGATATGGTAGGCGCAATTGACACCATCTACGCCTGCCCTGATCCAGGTAATATGTATTCAACGCCGCACGCCGAACCTGCCCATGAGGCCGTCGCTATGCTCGAGGGGTATATCGGCTATTTCCACGCCAAGAACTGCATCAAGATCGGCCCCCATTACGATTATTCGACGACACTGGCCGATGGGAACGTGGACTGGTTCAAAGTGATGAGCGCACTCAAAGCAACGGGCTTCAAGGGCGCTATCTGCGAGGAGTACTGCGGCGCTGGCGACCCGAGTATCGCCGCGCAGTCGGATATCCGCTATCTGAAGAGCCTGCTGGACGAGTTGGAGTACGACCTCTAGTGCAGTGCAGGCGCTGCAAGACTGCGATGAAGGAAGATACTCGCAGTCATCACAAGAAGCGCAAATGGATTTGCCCAAAATGCGGGGCGGTCCGTATGCAGGTAAATCTGAAGCGACCAAGGGGAGGGGCCTGAGGGCCTCTCCCTTCGCTTCAGGGGTAGCGCAGGCGCCTCCTTCCTGCTAAGCTGAACGCTTTATAGATAAGGGGCGCGGTATGGGCGACACACTGCTTGGGCTAATCTACGTCATCGCATCAACCATATTCTTCGGGATGTACGTCACGCCGCGCAAGCACTCGCAGCTTGCCAACGCGCCATATTTTTTCGGGATGGGCCTTGGGCTGCTGGTATGCACGGTCGGCAGTGCCATCGCAGCAGGCCAGTTCGGCCCCGAGACGCTGAAATACTGGCATCTGGGCCTTATCGGGGGGAGCCTCTGGACAATCGGCACAGGCTGTATGATTGCCGCAGTGCCCCTGATTGGTGTTTCTCGTGCCATCCCTGTCAAAAATACTACAGGCGTTTTAGGGGTATTCATCGGTGTCCTGATGTTTGGAGAGTTGCTCGGACATGGCCCCTTGCCGCCACTGCTGGCCCTGGCAGGATCTATCCTGATAGTCGTTTCGCCGCTCTTCTTCGCGCGCACAATGAAGACCGACGAGCAAGTAAAGCCTGAAAACATTCGCCCGGGAATCCTCTATGCAATCGGCGCTTGCCTGGCTTATGCCGTCTACAGCATCGCCATCAAGCAGGCAGATGCCTCGGGTTGCCCGCCAATAGGCTATGTTGGCCTGGTCGGCGCTGGCGCCTTCGTTACCATCGTGGCCTGGTCAATCTGGATGCGAGGCAGTGCCGGTATGGGTAGGGGCTTCGCTGAAGGAGAAGTGGCTTGGCATACTTGGCGGCATGATCTGGGCGGGAGCGACTTTCTTTCTGTTCCTGGCGGTCTCGAAGCTTGGACTGGCTATCTCGTGGTCTTTCATCCAGGCCAATAGCCTTGCCGCTGTAGGCTACAGCGTGTTCGCGCTCAGCGAAATCAAGCTGCGCCATCACCTGTCCGACGTGATTCTGGGAGCAGGCACCGTGCTGCTTGGCGTGGTGCTGCTTGGGCTGGCCAGAGTGCTCGGAGGCTAAAGCCCCGAATCAGCTCCTGTTTCGATCTCCGCCTCGATAAGTTTGGCTCGTTCGGTCTCTACTGCTACCGCGGCTTCAGCTGCCCTTACTCTGAGCTGGAGTGCTCGCACTGCTGAACGCTGGGTATCGCGCTGGGCTTCGACCTCGCGTCTGGAGGTGCGGGTAGTGTTTATGTCGGCTTTGGCAGCTTCAAGCAAACGTTGCTGAACTTCCAACTCGGCCTTTATCAGGCGGTTTCCGTGCTTGTGGACTGCTCCTGGCAATTCTTTGCGACCGTTGAAGACCTTCTCCTGAGCATGCAAAGAGGCAATCTGGGCTTCCTGCTCGCGGACTAAAGCTTCTGCGGTGGCGAGTTCGCTCGCAAATCCTGCAATTCTCTGCTCTAGCGCCATCAACTGAGTTTGGGCTGCTTCGAGCTGGCTTTTGGCTTCATCCAACCGCTGGGCGGCAGGAGAGGCCTGTGTAATCGCATCCTGCTTGCCGCAAGAAGCTAAACAAAACGCCACCATTAAAGCTATCAGCACCGCAAAGAGCGCGCGCACTACCCCTCGCCCCCCCGGTCTGTCTTGTCACCGTAGTGGACACTTACCTTACCGACTTTTAGCGCCAGGCCGAGTAGAAGCACAAGCAAAGCGCCGCAGACGAAACCCGTCAGTAAAGCGCTCGTTGTTGTAGTTGCGCTTGTACTCCACAGGAATTGCAGGTAGCTGATCTCATCACGATTGGCAAGCAGCAGCAACAAGAATATGATCAGCACGAGCGCAGCCCCAATCAAGCTGGCTTTACCGAACAGAGCCTTGCGCATGCCCATCCGTTTTACGCCGACGGCGGAAGTCGGTTGCACCGGCGCGCTCAGGGTTATCTCAGGTTCAGGCTCTGCAGATGGGGCGGTTGGAGCAGGCTCGGTAGGCGCCGTAGGTGTTGATTCTGGCGCAGTTGTCGGCCAAACATCGTGCTTTGCTTCTTGCTCCTGGCTTTCAGGGCGCTCTTCGTCCATTGGGCCACCTCCTGGCTGTCTGCTCCATTATAACACTGGAGCCTTTTTGACATGCCGTTTACCGCGCTTCTATAATCGAAGCAGGCTCCTTGGTAATCTTTCTCCAAAATACCCTGGAGTTCCTCCAGGATGGGGTGAGCACTTGAAGGATGTGGCCGCAATGGCCGATGACCGCGGGCTGTCTATCCAGCGAGTGGGGCTGCGCAAGCTTCACCTGCCGCTGCTTGTGCTTCGGAAGGAGGGCGGTTATCAGCCTGTCCTGACAGAACTCGATATCGCCGCCGACCTTTCGATGGAAGAACGGGGAAGCCACCTGTCCCGGTTTGTCGAGATTCTGAATGAGTGGCGCGAGAGGGCCATTTCGGAGCGCGAGATGGAAGCCGCACTGCACCTGGTGCGCGAACGCTTGCAGGCCTCTTCTGCCCAGCTCGAATTGCGTTTCAAATACTTTATCGAAAAGACGGCGCCCATATCCGGGGGTAAAAGCTTGCTTGATTACAACACCCTTTTTAGCGCACACCTTTCTGAAACGGATTTCGACTTCATCCTGGGCGTCGAAGTGCCCGCTGTTTCAGTTTGTCCGTGCAGCAAGGAGATAAGCGATTATGGCGCGCATGGCCAGCGCGGCAATGTGCGCGTGCAGATACGCTATTCCAGTGAGATATTTTGGCTCGAAGACCTGGTAAATCTGGTAGAAGCCCAGCTTTCGGCACCGGTCTATCCGTTACTCAAGCGCGAAGATGAGAAATACATCACCGAGTGCTCATATGAACGCGCGAAATTCGTCGAGGATGTCGCTCGCGATGTCGTCCTGGCTCTGAAGGCCAGGCCCGAGATCACCTGGTTCGAGGTCGAATGCGAGCATTTTGAGTCCATCCATCATCATAGCGCCTATGCGTTCCATTCAGAGCAAGTGGGAGAAGCCAATGAGCAAGACTGAAAAGTGGGAATGGGTGCTGATCATCTGGTCGGCGCTCTCGCTTATCCCTTTCGCTTATCATTATCGGCCGTCCTGGTATCTGGGTTATCTGATTGTTGTACTGCTGGCGATGATCTGGATTTCCGTGCAACGCTTTCGGCGAATAAAGTGAATAACCACTGAAGCACCTATATCCTCGGAGGAATCAGAATGGCAGAATTGGCGTTGCTTGGCGGCCAGCCAGTAGCTGGCGGCGATGCAAGTTTCCCCGTGTGGCCGCAGATAGAAGACTCTGACCGGTCGCTCTTGCTTGAAGCTTTTGACTCGCGTGGCTGGGGCATCGGCGGTCGTTATACAGAGGATTTCGTAAAAGCCTTCTGTGATTTTCAAGGCGTGAAATATGGCACCGCTTGTTGCAACGGCACACTGGCAATCGAGATAGCCCTCGAGGCCGCGGGGCTCGAGGCTGGCGATGAGGTGATAATGCCGGCCTATACCTTTATGGCGACCGCCACAGCAGTCCTCGGTCTTAAAGGCGTGCCCGTTTTCGCGGACATCGAGCCAGGCACCTGGAACCTTGATCCAGTCGCCGCAGAGGCAGCCATCACTGACCGGACCCGGTTCATAATGCCGGTTCATATCGGGGGACGTCCTGCGAATATGACCGCCCTTACCGCCCTTGCCGAGGCGCACGGGCTAAAGCTGATTGAGGACGCCGCCCAGGCCCATGGCGCGGCCTGGGAAGGCAAAGGGGCTGGCGCCTGGGGAGGCCTTGGCACCTTCAGCTTCCAGTCGTCGAAGAATCTCAATTGTGGTGAGGGCGGCTTCGTAGCGACTGACAACGAAGAGCTTTATTATCGCGCGCTCAGCTATCATAACTGCGGGCGCGTACCCGCAGGCGCCTGGTACCAGCACGATAACTATGGCCAGAACCTGCGCCTCTCGCAGCTTCAAGCGGCTGTGCTGCTGGGGCAGCTTTCGCGTCTGCCCGAGCAGTTCGCTACTCGCCAGTCCAACTGGGAGTTGCTGATGAAGCTACTCGCCGAGGTGCCTGGTATCAGCCTGGAGCAAGACGATCCTCGTGTAACCAGACACGCGCATCATCTGTTTATCATCAGGCTGGATCCAAACCACTTCGAAGGGCTTACCAAGGCCCAGGTTTCCAAGGCGCTTTTTGCCGAAGGAGTGCCTTTCTCGCCCGGCTACAGCACGCCCATGTACCGCGAACCCTGGATGCTGCGCTATGCCGAAGATAAAGCCGTTGCGGCTCTCGCAAGGCCTGAAGCGCTGGCATACGAGGCCTATTGCCTGCCCGAGGTCGAAGCAGCTTGCACCTGGAATATCTGGACTTTCCAGAAGATGCTGCTGGGGACGGCTGCTCAGATGCAGGGGATCGCTGACGCGGTGACGAAAGTTGCCACGAACGTTGAGGCGCTGCGTAAACATTTTGCTTAGGAGCGCGGCGCCAGGAGGTTCTTATGCGTCAACTCCTGGTGATTGCGTTGGTTCTTACAGGACTCGGCTCCCTGCTCTCCGCGCAGGCAGCCGAGTTCTTGCTTTGGCCTAATTCTGAGGGGGCTTACTGGACTTCTCATCGCACTGAGGAGCGAGTGAATACCGAGTTCAGCCACTATGCCCTCACTACCAACCAGGAAGGCGCTGCCATCTGGCAGTTTGGTCGCCAGCCTGGCCAGCCTAACTTCGCGGACACTTTTCTTGACATCAAAATCGAGCGTCCCTTCAGCGAGCTTGGGGTAACTTTCCGTCTTCAGGGGGCGCCAATCACGCTGGCGATGAAAGTGCGCGATGCGGGCGGGGCGGAATATGCGCATACTTTTGGCCCCATCCAGCCTGCAGAGGACGCCCAGACCGTAACGATGGGCTTCGATGAGCTCGAATTTACCACCTGGGGTGGCCCTGAATTCGACAACCGGATTACCTTCCCCCTCACCTCACTTGCCATCATTGCCTTTGAGGTCCCAGAAAATCAGCCTGTTGAGCTCACTCTCGAGCGGATCTGGCTTGAACCCATGCCGGCTCCCCTGGGAGAGCTGACGGGCTTCGAGTTGCCTTCCAGCCTTGAGCCAGGCCAGGTGGTGCCGCTCGCTGGCAAGCTGAAGCTACTGACTGGCTGGCCTTTCCTGTCTACGCTTAAAATCCAGCTCCAGGGGCCAAACGGGTCGGTGTTCGGTACCGAGCTTGCTGCGACAGCGCCCGAGTGGCCAGCCGGTACAATCCTCGAATTGAACACTGACCTGACTGTGCCAGCCTATCCCTGGACCGGAGAGTATAAGCCTGCACTGACCCTTGACGGTGTGCCTATCGAACTAGAATCCGGCGAGTTGCCCCTTGTCTCAATTATCGGCCCCAAAGGAGGAACCCTCGTGGAAGCCGAAGTGAAGCCGCTTGGCGGCAATCCAGGACTTTTCGTGAACGGCAAGCCCAGCAGTGGACTGGTCTATATGACCTATAACTTGCAGGCTCAGTATGTACGCCAGTTCGGAGAGCAGGCTGTGCATCTCTATTCCTTTGCGGCGACGTCGTCTTCCTCCCACTACAACCTGGCCGCCGATGTGTGGCTTGGGCCTGACGAGTGGGATTACAGCCAGCTTGACCAGCGCATCGAGACCATCCTCGAACAGGATCCTGAGGCGTATATTTTCCCGCGCGTCTATATCACTTCACCCCGGTGGTGGAATGATCAGCATCCTGAAGACCTGGTGCAATCAATGGGACCAGATGATGTGCCGGTGTTGATGCTGGACTCGATGACCAGAGCCGCCCCTTCCTTCGCCTCGAAAGCTTTCCGCGAAGATATGGGTATGGCTCTCAGGCGGTTCATCCAGCATTGCCAGGAAGCCCCCTGGGCCGAACGTATCATCGGTTATCATGTGGCCAGCGGCACCACTGAAGAATGGATGTACTGGGGCGCCAACGATGGCAAGTTCTGCGACTATAGTCCTGTCGCTGTGGAAGCCTTCCGCACCTGGCTCACGGCCAAATATGGCACCGATGAGGCGCTGCAGAAGGCCTGGGGCGATCCTGCGGTCACCCTGGCAACGGCGCAGGTGCCTTCCTACAGCAAGCGCGTTGCCGCCGAAGCGGGAGAGCTGCGTAATCCGGCTGTTGCCCAGGACTGCGTAGATAACAGTCTCTTCCTCAGCGACATCACGGTGGACACCATCCTCCACTTCGCCCATATCGTGAAGGACGAGACCGACGGGAAGGGACTTTTCGGCACCTTCTATGGTTATGTTATGCAGCTTATAGCCGAACCACGTCAGCAGAACGCAGGGCATCTGGCCTTGCAGCGGCTATGGAACTCACCCGATCTCGACTTCCTCACCAGCCCGACGAGTTATATGTTCCGTTCGCTCGATGACACCTCTTATGTCCACTTTATGTCGCTGACCGATTCGGTGAAGCTGCACAGCAAGCTGTGGATTGACGAGAACGACATCCGCACCTTCAAGCTGGGCGAGGCGCCTGGTTGGGGCTTTACTGACAACTACGAGGATACGCTTGCGATGCAGCAGCGCGAGTTCGCCGCAGTGATGGGGGCCTCCTGTGGGATGTGGTGGTTCGACATGGGCGGAGGCTGGTATGACGATGAGCAGCTGCTGGGCAAGATTGGCGAGATGAACGCTATTGGTGAAGAGTTGAAGCTTCTGCCTCGCGGTGACGTGGACGAGATAGCAGTCGTGGTGGATGATGCCTCGCTTGCTTACCTGCGAATCAACAATGCCGCCAGCGCCTCTCTGCTCAACCTGCAACTGCCCGAGCTTGGTCGGATCGGCGCACCGCTAGGGTATTACCACATCAAGGACCTGCCCAAGCTAGAGCGCCACAAGCTGTTCCTCTTCCTCGACTGTTTCAAGCTGGACAAGGAAGATCTGGCTGCCATCGACCATATTGTGAAGCAACCTGGGAAGGTTGCCGTTTGGTATTTCGCCCCTGGCCTGATAACGGAGCAAGGCTTCTCCGAGGCCGCGATGCGCAAGCTGACAGGATTGCCTCTAAGTTACGAGGTAGTGCTGTGTTCGCCGCAACTGGCCTGGACACCCGAAGGCGCCGCCTTGTCGGGTAAGCAGCCTGGCGAGTTGCTTACAGGTGGCCGCGATTGGCAAAGCCGGGTCACCTGCGAGGCGGAGGTTGGCGAAGTACTGGCAACCTATGCAGGTGGGGGAGGCCCAGGGCTGGTGCTCGAGGAACAGGGCGGTTTTACCTCGGTGTGGTGTGGCACTGGGCCCTTGCCTGCCCGCCTGCTGCACCAGCTTGCCTTGCGCGCCGGAGTCCATTGCTACGCTCCGCCAGGCGACCTGCTTTGGGCCAATGAGAGTGTAGTTGGCTTGTGGTCAGCGGCTGGCGGCCCGAAGGAAGTCTCGTTGCCGCACCCCGCCGCCGTGAAGGAACTCTTCTCTGGAACTGATTTGGGTGAGGGGACGGTCTTCCAGCTAGAACTGCCTGCCAAGGGTACGGCGCTGCTGCTGATAGAGCCACTGTAGCAACCTTGTTGCAGGTTTGTGCAAGTTTTGACGCCCGAAGCTCGCTCAGGTATAATTGGGCCGTGACCGAACACGGCGCCAGTTTTGCCGTTGGGGACGTGGTGAGACTGCGCAAGCCTCACCCGTGCGGCAGCTTTACCTGGCAGATATACCGGGTAGGCGCAGATATTGGATTGCGTTGCCAAGGGTGCGGACGACGCGTTATGCTCGTCCGCGCTGATTTTATGAAACGGTTTACAGGCGTTGAGCAACAAGGGGGGAGTTCGACGCGTGCCAGTGAGGAGGAATAACCAGGATGCGTTTTCGCACCTCTGTCTGTATATTTGCGGGGCTGCTTTGCGCGCTCGTAGCGGGCGCGTGGGCACAGGCCCCCCCCGCCGAGGAAACTGAGTCCGGCAAGAGCTACCACGTATTGCCCCTTCAGGTTCGAACCCAGCCCGGCGCGCTGATCTCTCCACTCCATTTCACCACCCGCCTCGAGCAATTCGATGTGGGTGAGACCTGGTCGCGCCTGGCCGAGGCCGGCTACCAGGTGGTGGCCTTCCCAATGAGCGCCGAACTCACCGAGCGGCCGCAGCAGCTTGCAGCCTTGGCGCAACAGTGCGCGCTCAACCAACTGTCAGTGATGGCTTCGTTCTCGGTTAAGGGCACCGAGTTGATACAAGCAGGCGCGGACCAAGCGTTGAAGGCAAGCTTGCTGGACTCGCTGACGACTCAGCTTGCGGCCCTCAGAGGCGCCGGCGTGCCCGTAAGGGCGATCGAGCTTACAGTAGAACCGCCGGATTTCCTGACAAAATTACTGACCAGTCAAGCAAGCGAATTGCAGGCGGTCGAGGATTTTGCCGCTGCTTTCCACCGGCTGGTGACTAACAATTTGCCGGGCGCCGAGTTCGTGTTGCGGGTAGGCAAAGGCTGGGCAGCACTCGAGCAGTTCCGTGGAGCAGTGGTATTTGGAGCGTTGCCACCTGATTTCCTGGGGGCTCATCTGACAAGCCTGGCTGAGCTGCCGACCGAATTGCCTTTGACTCAGGCCTCAAGTGAAACCAGCGCTTCGGCTTTGCCAGTGCTTGTGGAGGTAGATGAATCCGCAGGGCATCAAACTGGCTGGCTGCAAGATCTCGCAGCTGCCTCTCGGCTTGGCCTGGCGGGGGTTGTCCATAACTGGTCTAGTGCTTTGGCCGGACAATCGGCTCCGCTCCAGTTGCTCAGAGACTGGCTTCATTATTCAGGCGCCCCGCTTGTGCCAGCCACCGACCTGCCTGAAGGCCTAAGGCTTATTGGCAGTCGTGAGGGCGCAGTACTTGCTTCCATTGCCCACACCACTGAAGAGGCAACTCTGAAGGCAGTGTTGCCTGCGAGCAGAGGCTTCTATCTGTCTACGGCTTTGGTGCTGGATGAGGCTGGGCAGCCCGCCGCTTTCCCCATCGAAGTCGGTCGGACGCTACTTGCGAAGTCCGGTCAGGTGAGTTGGCAGAGCGCTCTTGCCCCCGGCCAAACGGCTTTGGTACGGACAGTCAACCTGCCTTCGGCTTCATATGCCGTTCTGGGGGAGCTACTCGAGGCAATCTCGCAAGCTGCCGCGGAAAGCAGCACTGTGAAAACTTCGATAGCCAGTGATCTGAAGGCGGTCCGCACCCGACTCGGAGTAGCCCTGACAGGCGATGGCTCGCTTACAAGCGCAACTTTTGCCACTTTGGCTCGAGATGGACTGACGGAACTTGGCGCGCTCAGGCTTCAGATTGACAGGAAGCTTGAGGGACTGTCCGATGCCCTGGCTGCAAGGTTGAATACCGCACTGGAAGAATCTGACAGGCAGCTCTCGCTGCTTAGCTATGCGGCAAGAGGACTCAAACTTACTGCAAAGCCCTCCGCGGAGGAGCCAGGCAAGCTGCTCCTGACCTTAACCAACTTGGGCGAGGCAACTCTTTTTGACCCGATACTCGAAGTGGTGCCAGAGGTCGGGGCTGCGAATTTCACATCCGCCCCGCGGATTGAGTCAATCAAGCCTGGGCAGAGCCTTACTTTTACGGTAACAGTCACCCCACCCGCGGATTACAGCGCCACCAGGTTGCCGGTGAAGGCTCTCCTGACCTATTATGACAGAATGGCGGTCGTCACTAGCGTCCTGGAGGGTCAGGTGCTCCTCGCGCCACGCTAGAGTCGCAAGCAGATATTTGTGCCCAGGAGGCGCCAATGCCCGAACTGACAAGTGAGATCCAGATATCAGCGCCGGTCGAGGTCGTCTATGAACTGGCCCAAAACATAGAGGCCTTCCCGGAGTATATGCCCGACATCAAGGAAGTCACCATTCTCGAGCGCAATGGCAGCGAGCTTGTTAGTCGCTGGGGCAGCTATGTAAAGGAGTTCGCGCGCACTGTCAAGTGGATCGAGAAAGACCACTGGGACGATGAGAAGCGCGTTTGCACCTTCAGCCAGGTTGAAGGCGACTTCACCGAATACGAGGGTGAATGGTATTTTGAGGCCGACGGTGAGGGCAGCAAGATGCGCCTTATCGTGCGGTATGAACTGAATCTGCCTCTGATAGGGGCGCTCATCCAGGGCTTGCTTAAGAAGAAAGTCCAGGAGAACTCCGATAATATGCTGGCCGCGCTGAAGGAGAAAGCCGAGTCGCTTGCCTGAGCAAGACCGCCAGGTGATTATTGTTGGCGCAGGACCTGCTGGCCTGTTCGCTGCTGATGAACTGGCTCGTGCTGGCCTTGATGATATAGTGCTGGTTGATAAAGGCCAGCCTGTCGAGAAGCGTCACTGCCCCTTGCAAGAAGGCGCTGCTGCCTGCGCGCGGTGCAACCCTTGCGCGTTGATGACAGGCTGGGGCGGTGCTGGCGCTTTTAGTGACGGCAAACTTGGTCTCTCCTATGAGGTAGGCGGCGCCCTGCAGGCTGGCCCTGAGCTACTCTCCCAGGTAGACCAGCGCTGGGTAGCACTTGGCGCTCCCGAGAAGTTATTGGGTCAGGGGCCTGAAGAGGCGCGCGACCTTATTGATCGGGCTCACCGGGCTGAGCTTCAACTGGTACCCTTCCGCCTGCGCCATATGGGCTCTGATGGCTCTCGCGAGGTTGTGCAGCGCCTCTGGGAAACTCTCCACTCGAAAATCGAACTGCGCCTGAGCGCCGAGGTCACGGAACTGCTTGTGCAAGACCGGCGCATCGCGGGAGTGCGTTTTGCCGATGGCTCCATCTTGCGCGCTCCTTATGTCATCGTTGCCCCTGGCCGCGAAGGCTCTCACTGGTTCGCTCAGGAGATGCGTCGCCTGAACGTGCCACTCGGCAGCGCGCCGGTCGATGTGGGCGTCAGAGTAGAAGTGCCCTCTATCATAACTGAAGAGCTGACCAGCAGGCTTTTTGAAGCGAAGCTGGTCTATTACTCGAAAGCTTTCGATGACAAGGTGCGCACCTTCTGTATGTGCCCGCATGGAGAAGTCATATCGGAGTTCTCCAATGGCGTACTAACAGTCAACGGACAAGCCTTCGCGCGGCGCAAGACCGATCTCACCAACTTTGCGGTGCTGGTGTCGGTTCAATTCACAGAGCCTTTCGACCGCCCGATTGAGTTTGGGCGCAACCTGGCCAGCCTCGCCAATATGATAAGTGGGGGAGTGCTTGTCCAACGTCTTGGCGATCTGCTGAGTGGTCGTCGGACCAACGCCTCACGGCTCGCAAAGAATCTCTTCGCGCCCAGCCTGGCGAGCGCAGTCCCTGGCGATCTCGGTTTTGCCCTCCCTTACAGGCAATGCACGGATGTAATCGAGCTGATGCAAGCCCTCGATAATTTTTGCCCTGGCCTGGCTTCGCGCCACACTCTGCTTTACGGCCTCGAAGTAAAGTTTTATTCTCAGAAGGTCCAGGTCAACGCGGAACTGGAAACGCCTGTCGAAGGGTTATTTGCGGTAGGTGATGGCGCTGGTCTGACCAGGGGGCTGATGCAGGCCTCGGTGTCTGGCGTACTGGCCGCTCAGGCGCTGCTAGGCCGACTGGCCTGAGGATCCAGCCATATGATTCACGGGAGGATCGATATGCCTTCTCTTGCAATTTCGGCAACGCTTCAAACAATCGCTCGGAAGAAGCCCCTCATCCACCACCTGACCAACTGGGTGACCATTAATGACTGCGCTCAGATTACACGTCACTGGGGTTGTCTTCCCGTAATGGCGCATGCCATCGAAGAGGTCGAGGAGATGGTAAGTATTTCCTCGGCGCTGGTACTCAATATTGGCACCCTTACAACCGAGTTCATAGACGCGATGGCCCTTGCAGGTCGGAAGGCCAACGCGCGCGGTATTCCCGTTGTGCTCGATGTCGTGGGCGCAGGTGCTACCCGGTTCAGGACGGAGCAAGCCAGGCGACTACTGGACGAAGTACATATTGACTTTCTCAAGGGTAATGCCGGTGAGATAGCCACAATGGCCGGTGTCGAGGCTGAAGTGCGCGGAGTAGAGTCGATTTCGGTTGGTGAAGAACCTGCCGCTGTTGCCAGGCGTCTTGCCTCGCAGCTTCACACCGTAGTGGTTATCACAGGGGCTGAAGATATCGTCAGCGACGGTCAGCGCACCTGGGGGCTGGCGTATGGACATGAACTGATGGGACGCGTCGTAGGAACTGGTTGTATGAGTAGCTCCACTGTGGGGTGCTTTGCCTCAGTGCGCGGCAAATCACTTGGCGCTGCGGCTGAAGCGCTGGCTGCCTATGGATGGGCGGGAGGGCGCGCTGCCGCCAAGGCTGCTGGGCCAGGCGATTTTGTGCCTTGCTTCTTCAATGAGATAACCAAACTGGCAGCCCGGCCAGGTGACCTGATGCTCGAGGCAGAGGCGCTCTCCTGATGAGGCGCGCCAGGTGGCGGGGGTTTTATTTCATAACTGATTCTGGTCTATCCAGAAACGGAATTCTGGAAGACACCCGGCAAGCGCTTGAGGCCGGGGCTGTTTTGGTGCAATACCGCGAGAAGGCCCTCTCTTTCGAGGCCCGCCTTGCCGAAGCCAGGTCTGTACAAGCCCTCTGTCGCGCAGCTGGACGGCCTTTCATCCTTAATGACGAGGTCGAGTTAGCCCTGGCTGTGGAAGCGGATGGCCTTCATGTAGGTCAGACTGACACCGAAGCCCTTACGGCCAGACAAAGACTGGGCAAAAAGGCAATACTCGGAGTATCAGTTGGCTCTCCCGAGGAAGCCCGGGCCGCCGAAGCCGCGGGGGCCAGTTATCTGGCTGCGAGTCCAGTTTTTGCCACCCCCACCAAACCTGATGCGCCTGAGCCTGTAGGGCTGGAAGGCCTGAGAGCCATCCGGGAAGTGACCGAACTCCCTCTGGTGGCTATCGGTGGGGTGAGTGAAACCAACGCAGCCGCGCTCATCGAGGCCGGCGCTGATATGCTTTGTGCTATCTCGGCTTCGCTTGCAGATGGAAAAGTAGACGAAAACATCCAGAGATTGTTGATTGCGGCTGGCTTTCGAGGGGAACCATAAGCTAGAGAGTGGTCGGGGCGACTGGATTTGAACCAGCGACCTTACGGACCCGAACCGTACGCGCTACCAAGCTGCGCCACGCCCCGACGGGCAGGATTATAGCACCCGCCCCGCGGCTGTGCAACGATGCGGGTCAGGTTTCTACCTGCGCTCTCGGGCGGCCCCGAAGGGCAGCCTTCTGTTATAATCCCTGCACTTCACCAAGGGGGTCGGCGCTTGACCAAAGGCTCGGCAAGAGCAGGGCTCTACCTGGCAGCAGGCATCTTCCTCAGTCGCCTGCTGGGGATGCTGCGCGATGCGTTGCTCTCCGACCGTTTCGCGGGCGAGGCAGTGTCGGTTTTCCTCTATAGCCAGCGGCTTCCCTTCAGCCTTGCGCAACTGCTGGTTGGCGGTGTGACAGCTATCCTCGTGCCCGAACTCGCCGCGAGGCTCGCTAGTGGTGATAAAGAGCAGGCTTCGCGTCTGGCGCGTGTCGCGCTCAGTTACTGGTTCGCAGGTTTCGCGTTACTCTCGGTGCTTACGATGCTTCTGGCCAAGCAATTGGCTTTTCTGGTGGCGCCCGAATTACCTGCCGCTGAAATGGACGCTACCGCCGCGATGCTGCGCCAGCTTGCCTGGCTTACCTTTTTCAATGGGATGGGTGGCCTTCTCTTTGCCGTTTTACAGGCTACAGAGCGCTTCACTCCCCTTGCGATCGCCCAGTTGATGCCCAACATAGCCATCGTTTTGGCGCTTATGTTTTTCGCAGAGCCACTTGGTATCACCAGCGCCGCGGTCGGTACGCTGGTTGGAGGGGTGCTCTACTGCTTGGTTCTTCTTGTCTTCTGGCGCGGGACAGGGCTTACTTTCCGGTTCTGCTTCCGGGCCGAGGGGGTTGATTTTTGGCGATTAACCGCACTGACTGTGCCTCTGATCCTTGTAATGGCGGGCTTCGACCTGGGTTCCTGGGCTCAGGGAGTACTTGCTTCGGGCAGTGAAGGCAGTCGCTATGATTTGCTTAGTTATGCCTATCGAATCGCCGAGTTGCCTTTTGGCATCTTCGTAATCGCCATCTTTACCGTGCTCTTCCCTCAACTTGCCCGGAGCGCCGGCGAGAAGGACGTCGCCAAATTGAAGCATCAGGTAGGCAGCGCGACACGTGTCAGCCTGTTCCTTATAATGCCTGCTGCGGCCTTGCTTGTCGCGCTGGCTGGCCCGGTTGTGCGTTTCCTGCTCCAGCATGGCGAATTTGGCCCTGAGGAGGGCCGTATCACGGCTTTACTTGTACAATGCCTGGCTGGCTGGATGATTGCGAGATCTCTTCTTCAGCTTGCTCTGGCCGTCTACCTGGCTCTTGAGGAAATCCTGGTGCTCTTCCTGGGGCAAGTGGCAGGGGTCGTATTGATTTTCTTTTTCGGCTACCTGATGCGTCCCTTCGGCTTGTGGGGGCTCGCGGTGGGAGGCACCCTGGCTGGCGCGCTCGAGGTGGTGGGACTAGGCTTATGGCTGCGCCACAAGTATGGCACCTGGGGCATCCGCAGAGCGGTGACCTCCGGACTGATTTTCCTGGTACCTTCAGCTTTGCTCGGGGTTGCGGCTTTTATGACCCACGCTCTGCTTGCGAACCAGCTTGGCGCTGGACTGCGTGGCCAGGCGCTTGCGCTTGTGGCTGCGACCCTCGTTGGGCTGTTAGTCTACCTTTTCTTTGCCTGGCTGATGCGGCTGCCAGAACTGAAACTCCTTGGCAGTTCGTTGCGACAGCGACTGGTGAAAAGTGAGGAGAGCGCTCAGTGAAAGTCGCCCAACTCACTTACAGTTACTGGCCTATAACGGGCGGCGCCGACGTCTATGCCGAGTTGCTGCGCAGGACGCTGGCTGCCCCCGAAGTCGAACAGACCCTCTACCAACGCTTTGTGGAGGACGCTCCCGGGGAGGTGCGTTGCTTCCCCGCCTGGAGCCGCAGGCCGCGCCGGTTCGAGTACTGGAGTTGCGCGCTTGCTGCTCGCTTCCTTGGACCTGAGCTACGCAGGTATGACCGAGTCATCGTCCATTATCCTGCCTATTTACCTGCCGTCGCCCATCACCCAGGAACGGTCTGCCTGTCTCACGGGATAGACTGGGATGACGCCCCGGGCAGCGCTCGAAGCCGCCTGAAGGCTCGATTTGCTCATCGCGCCTTCGCCCAGGCGCCAGTTTATGTTGCCAATGACACCCATTTCCTGCGGGAGATGGGCCTGGACATCCAACCTGCAACTCGCGAGTTTGAAGAGGTTGTCCCCGGTCGCTGGTATGTGCCCAACTGCGTAGATTGTGAGCACTTCACGCCAGGCCCTCCCTTGGCAGAACTGACTGGGCAAGAGTGGTTGTTACTGCCTCGCAACTTGTATCGCAATCGAGGCATCCATTTGGCCATCGCTGCCTTCAAGCTGATTGCTCCGCGTTATCCAGGCCTGCACCTGCTGGTGGCTGGCTCTCCCGGTCAGCCTGCCTATCTTGCTGAAGTGATGAATCAGGTACGCTCGCTGGGCCTTACTGGCCGCGTTTATTTTGTGGGAGGTGTGCCTGCCGACCAGATTGTTGACTATTATCGCTCTAGCCTGCTGACGCTAATCCCCTCGCTATGCGGGGAGGGCACTTCACTTGCAGCGCTGGAGAGTATGGCAACCGGCTGCCCAGTTGTCGCAACGAAGGTAGCTGGCTTGCGTGACTTGCCTTGCCTGCTTTCCGAGCCTTCCGCCGAAGCGCTTGCCGCCAGTATCGAGCAGGCGCTTACCGACCGAGATTCTTTTGCCACAGCTCAGCGCCAGGCGGTGCTGGAGCGCTTCAACCTGCCGCAATGGCAGGCTTTTTGGCGCGGGTTGGTGCTTGCCTGATGGACACCCCGCGCTTGTCGGTCTGTCTTGTAAACTGGAATACTCGCGACCTGCTCGCCAGGTGTCTCGAGACCCTTGCCGAGTATCCGCCCAACTGCTCCTACGAGGTGCTGGTTGTAGATAACGCCTCAGCCGATGGTAGCGCTTCACTTGTAGCAGAACAGATTTCCCGAGGCGCGTCTTTTCGCCAATGACGCCAATCTTGGTTATGCCGCCGGTAATAACCAGGCCCTCGGTGGCAGCTCGGGGCGAACTCCTTTTACTGTTGAATCCTGACATTGAGATTCTTCCTGAAGCCTTGGCAAAGCTCGTGGACTTTATGGATGCGCATCCCCGCGCTGGCGCCTGCGCGCCCCAGCTTGTGAACCTCGATGGCTCTCCACAGCCTTCTTTCCGGCGGTTCCCAACCCCCAGTGCCGTACTTGCGGGGTTGCTGGAATCGGCAGGTTTCAATGTGAAGCGGCCCTACAAGTTTTTTGTTACGCCCGAGGCAGGTCCAGTCCAGGTAGAACAGCCAATGGCATCGGCGACCTTGCTGCGACGGGTTGCTCTTGATGAGGTGGGCTTATTCGATGAAGGATTCCCGCTCTTCTTCAATGATGTAGACTTGTGTCTGCGCCTTGTACAAGCGGGATGGGAGATCTGGGCGGTGCCAGCCTCGCAGCTCATCCACCACGGAGGCGCTTCAACTCGTCAGGTGCGGGTAGAAGCCGTGCGCGCCTCGCATCGCAGTCTGTTAAGATTCTACCGGAAGCATTATTATGGACGCGTTCCTGCACTTGCCTATTGGAGCGTAGTATTTGCCGCGCACCTCGGCGGAGGAATTCGGATATTGCTTGCCAGACTGTCCAACCGGAGGACTGGAAATGCTCGATAAAGACTTTCTCAATCTATTGGTTTGTCCCGCCTGCAAGGCTCCGCTGCTTCAGGATGGCGATAATCTGGTTTGCCAACGTGAAGATTGCGGTCTGCGGTATCCAGTAGAGGACGGGGTGCCTGTTTTGCTTGTCGACCGCGCCACCAAACCCGACGACAAGCCAAAGGAAGCCTGACGAGTGGAGCTTTCAGTTTGTATCTTGACGTGGAATGCCCGCGAGTATCTCGAGGAGGCACTCGCTACGCTTGCCCCGGTTGTTGCCTCGGGCTTCTGTGAAGTTATTGTTATTGACAATAACTCGACTGATGGCACTTCAGGTTACCTCACCCAGGAACACCCTGATATTCGTCTGATTACCAACAAGTCCAACCGAGGTTTCGCCGCGGGAAATAACCAGGGGCTGGAAGTAGCCAAGGGCCGTTACTTGATGATCCTGAATCCTGATACCCTTGTTCATCCTGAAGCCTTTGAGACTCTGGTCGCCTATCTGGATTCGCATCCCAAGGTCGGCATAGCAGGCCCCAAGCTGCTCAATAGAGACGGCAGCCTGCAATTTTCTTGCAGGCGATTTCCGAAGCCTCTTGCGGCCGCCTTTCGCAACACGCCTCTTGGCAGGCTGTTTCCCAACAGCCATCTGGTAAGAGATTATCTGATGCAGGATATGCCTCACGATGCCGATGGCGCTGTGGACTGGCTCTCGGGTGCAGCCATGATCTTCCGCCGCGACGTGTACGAGCTACTCGGCGGGCTTTCGGAAGACTATTTTATGTATCTAGAGGACGTGGATTTCTGCCTGCGCGCTCATCAAGCAGGATGGGAAGTACATTATGTTCCCGAGGCGGTCATTACTCATGTCATTGGAGGAAGCAGCAGCAAGAATCCCTTGCCAATGGTTATTGTCTTTCACAAGAGTATGTATCGTTATTTCGTAAAGCATCAATCCCCTGGCTGGAAGGCGCTGCTCAGGCCTTTGGCTGCTAGTGCTCTCGCTGCCCGCGGGTTTACTGTTGCCGTAAAAGTCTGTTTCGATTTGCTGAAAGATCGGCTCAGAGGGAAGGCTTAGTGAAACGCAAACCAGTCCAGAATCAGCCCTCTTTGCCTGAACGCTGGGAAGCTTCACTCCCCTGGATTGTAGCTTTGATGCTCGCCCTCGCGCCTCTGTTGCTCGGTCGTCTCTCGCCCATACCTGCGCTTGCTGCTTGCTCTCTGCTTTCGTTGCTCGTGCTTGTTGATCTCCTGCTTGTGGGCAAGAAAGCCTCAGGGCCTTGGCAGGCCAGCCTTCCTTGCTTTGGGCTGCTTCCTGCTACTTAACTGGCTCTCTCTCCTAACCAGTGTAGACTTCACCGTATCACTTGCGGCTGTGCTCCAGCTTACTGCCGGGGCGCTTGCGGTCTGGCTTGTCCTGCGAGCCGCCCCACAACCTTCAACCTGGTCTTTCGCAATCTACGGCCTTGTTATTGGGGCTTCTCTGGTAGCTCTGTGGGGACTCAAAGAGTACGTAATCACCCTCCAATCAGGCACTTTCACCAGTTGGCGGACTTTCTCGACTTTCGATAATCCCAATCTCCTGGCAGGTTTCCTTGCAGTTAGCCTTCTGCTTACCTGTGCACTTGGCTTGAACGCGCTGCGTCAGAAATCCTGGCCTGGAATCCTGTTACTTGGCCTGACCGCCCTTCTGCAGCTCGCAATCCTGGGCACAACCGCCTCACGTGGAGGGGCACTCGCTTTGCTGGCTGGCCTGGTGGCCTTCAGTTTTGCCCTGAGCTGGGGCAGGCCTGCAGCCAAACGCCTGGCACTTGGCTGTCTGATAGCAATTGTTTTGCTTTCTTCTTTGATACTTGTGCCGCCAGTGAAAGCCAAAGTAAGCGCTGCCTTCACAGGCCGTGCGTCTTCGACGATATTCCGGGCCTATACCTGGGCAGGCACGGCAAGAATTGTTGCTGCCAGGCCACTGCTTGGTTTTGGCCCTGGCACTTTCCCTATCACTTTTGCCCAATACAAACTTGCCGCTTACACCCGGATGGCACATCAGGATTATCTTCAGTTCGCGGCCCAGGCTGGCCTTCCGGCAGGGCTCGCTTTCTTGGTCTTTATCGTCCTTGCTCTTCGAGCCAGTTTCCCAAAAACTGATGACGAAAATCCTCGGCGCTTGCTGCAAGCTGCAGTCTTTGGCGCTTTGGTTGCCCTTGCCGCCCATGCACTCGTCGACTATGACCTGCAGGTGCTCTGTGGATTCCTTATTTGCTGCGCCCTTGCCAGTCTGGCACTTGGCCCCTCCTCAGGCGCAGTATCTGGCAAAATGAAAACTCCCAGCCGCATCGTGCTTGGCGCCGGACTGCTGGCACTGCTTGGGGTCTCATATATGCAGCTTGTTGTCGAACAGGAACTCCAGCTTGGATTACTGGCTGTTGCGGAAGGCAATAACCGAGAAGCCGAAGTCCATTATGCCAGGGCTGCCAAAGCTAGTTTTCATAATGCCGAGGCAGAACTTGGCCTTGGTGAGGCGCTTGTCGGCCAGGCGGTCGCGTCCGGCAACGAGTCAACTTTTAACAGAGCCGAGGGTCCTTTCCAGAAAGCTGCCCAATACTCACCTCAGAATCCGAAATACGCCTTCCGTCAGGCGCGCTATTTTCTTATGAAGCGGGATGCTGAGCGCGCCCTGGAAGCCCTGACCAGGACTCTGGAGCTTGATCCCCATTACATCAAAGCCTATCTGGTTAAGGCTCAGGTGCTCAGGCAACTTGGCCGTGAATCCGAGGCAACGGCTCTCTGGCAACAGGTACTCGCTCTCGAACAGACTGCTTTCGGCACCATCCGCCCCCTTGAGTTTGGTAAAGAGACAGGTTATGCCAGTGCAGCCTATTTCCTTAGGCCGGCAGGCGCTCGCGGCTGGTAATCTGGCCGAAGCTCGCAGCTTGCTTGCGCGAGGTCAGTCCGTTGTAGCAGATAACCGGTCAATGCCAAAACATATTCTTGAGTCACTCGAGTTTGCTGGCAACTGGACCGAGGCTGACAGTCGCCAGCTCACGGCAATAGAAGGCTTGCTTGCCCTTTTGGAATCTGATCTGCTTCAGGCTGAGGGCAGGCAGGGCCAGGCTGTTCTAAAGAGAAAGAAGGGAGAAGAGCTACTTGCCTTACTCGGTGTGAATCTCGAGGAGGCTGAGCGGTTGCTCTAGGTCACAGGAGGTGCCTTATGGCGCGTCTGCTTGTTCTGAATGGTCCCAATCTCAACCTGCTTGGTGAGCGCGAACCTGGTGTCTACGGCACGGTTACCCTTGCCACGATTGAAGCTGAAGTAGCGGCGCTTGCTGCTGAACTCGGTCATACCGCGCGCTTCTTCCAGAGCAACCACGAGGGCGAACTTGTCGAGGCGTTGCACGATGCTCGGACCGATGCAGATGCCGTCATCTTTAATCCTGGTGCTTTCACACACTACAGCTATGCGCTTCGTGATGCCGTCGCCGCGTTGTCGA
Source organism: uncultured Armatimonadia bacterium (assembly GCA_963749155.1). GTDB lineage: Bacteria > Armatimonadota > Zipacnadia > CAVVLO01 > CAVVLO01 > CAVVLO01. The sequence continues at coordinate 646,267 of CAVVLO010000001.1, forward strand.
TCCCGGTTATCGAGGTTCACCTGTCCAATGTTCACGCGCGCGAGGCCTTCCGACGTCATTCGGTCATCGCCCCCGTCGCAGCCGGCCAACTGGCTGGTTTCGGTTCTGCCAGCTATCTGCTTGGGGTACGCGCAGCCGATTATATTATAGGTAAAACCAATGAATAGTCCGGACCGCCTCGCCCTGGTGCGCAGCGAGATGGCCAAAGCCGGCGTAAAAGGGCTTCTTGTGAGCGATTGGGCCAGCATCTTCTACCTTTCAGGTTTCGATGGTGATACAGGCTGGTTACTGATTGGGCCGGATTCACAGTTCATACTCTCTGATTCCCGCTTCACAGTTCAGGCCAGCGAGCAAGCCGAAGGCTTCGAGTATGTTGACACTACAAGTAAGGTCTGGGATATCCTGGCGATGACTGCCAAGGAATCAGGCTTGCTCCCGCTTGGGATAGACCCGCGTAAAACTACCCTGGCTGAACAAGGCTGGCTGCGCCACAAGCTGCGGAAGAAGGATCTGAAACCTGCAGAAGGTCTTGCGGAGCTTGGTCGAGGCATAAAAGATGCCGATGAGCTGGCTCTCATACGCAAAGCTGCAAAACTCGCTGACGAGGCACTATTGAAGATTCTGAAGGCGTCTCTCGAGGGGCTTACCGAAGCCCAACTCGCCGCCTTATTTGAATATGAGGTACGTATGGCAGGCGCTGACAAGACCGCCTTCCCCTCCATCATCGCAGGGGGTGCAAACGCCGCCAAACCTCATGCCAATTGCGAAGCCTGCGTGCCGCGGAGAGGAGAGGTATTGCTCTTCGACCTGGGCGCAAGCTTCCATCACTACGCGAGCGACACCACGCGAACTTATTCAGTAGGCAAGCCCAGGGGCAGGATGATCGATGTATATGCTGCTGTCTGGGAGGCCCAGCGCGCCGCTGTAGAAGCTGTCGGCCCGGACGTTCCCTGGAAGCAGGTTGACGCGGCAGCTCGTGACATCTTAAGGCGCACTGGCTGGAATGACTATTTCCGCCACGGTATCGGTCACTCGGTCGGTATAGGTGTGCATGATCCGAGCCCCAGACGGCGAAGTGATGATACAGAGCTCATCCTGGCCCCTGGTATGGTTATGACGGTTGAGCCAGGAGTTTACCTTGAGGGCGAGGGCGGCGTTCGCATCGAAGACCTGGTGCTTGTAACTGACTCAGGCTGCGAGGTATTGACTGCTGGTCCAAATCCCGAGCGCCTAACCTCCATCGAGGAAGTGCTGGCAGGTGCAGACTAAGACAGAGATCCCAATCACTGAACTTGTGGCAGCGCTTGCTGTCGAGACCAGGGATTTTGACCGACGCCGCCAGGCTCAGGCTGCTGTCTGGAAAGGAGAGCAGGTCGAGTATCTCCCTCTGCTTATCGGTGGAGGCGCGGTGCCAGAAGCGGCTGGGGTCCCGCGATATAACCTGGAGCAACAGTGGTATTCGCCTGAACTGATGCTGCGCGAAGGCCTTTATGGGATGTTATCGGTTGCGCGCAGTGGTAGCGAAGCCGTGCCTTCGATACGGCCCAACCTCGGGGTGGGTACCCTTGCCACGGTATTCGGCGTCCATCAATCGGTCTTTCCCGACAAGATGCCCTGGGTAACCCGCCACCTTACCTTTGATGAGATCGAAGCTTTTGAACCTGGAGATATCTCTTCTAAGGGGATCCTTCCTCGTGCCCTCGATTATCTGGCCTGGTTCCGCGAGCAACTGGGCGATGCCGGCAATGTCTATCTTGCTGACACTCAGGCGCCTTTCGATATCGCCCACCTCGTGGCAGGTGACCGGATCTTCACGGATATTTTTGACCAGCCAGCTCATGTCCACAAGCTGATGCGCGACTGCACTGCTGTATACATCGAAGCCACCAAGCTAATGAAACAGGCGGCAGGTGAGGACGCCACCGCTCATCATCACAGCAATACTCTCTATTCACCTGTATGTGGCGCGCGCGCCTGCGAAGATACCAGCCTGCTTCTCTCGCCACCACTCTTCGCCGAGTTCTCTCTGCCTTATCTTACCGAGGCTATAGAACCCTTTGGCGCCTGGGTTCACTGGTGTGGAGATGCCAAACACGTTATGCGTGACTGGATAAGTATGGACAAGTCTTTCTGTATAAACTTTGGCAACCCTGAAAGTTATGATTGGGCCGAGATTATGCAGTTGTGCCGTCAGGCCAATACTCTGGTCTTTGGTGGCCCCCCTCGGGAGCCAGGAGAGACCTTGCAGAATTACCACCGGCGGGTGCTTGCATATCTGGCGGGTGAACAACGCCTGTTGCTTTTCTATCCCTGTGGCTGGAGCGCGGGCGAGAGCTGCACCGAGCAACTGGACTGCTGGCACGCTGCCCAGGACGAAGTCTTCCACTAGGATCTATTGAAGGAGCCAAGGCCTTATGAAGAGGGGACGCCTTATGTACTTGCTAGCAATCATACTGCTGTTGCTGCTTCTGGCTGCTTGTTGTTCGGCAGGCATCCAGACCAGCGGAAATCAGCTCACGATTACTACTGAAGTCTACGAGGCCCGGTTCATCGGCCCTGCGATCACCTATTTCCGAGATATACGCACTGGCGAGGTGCTGCTGGACGACCCTGAACCGGCCGCACCACTTGTGCGTTTCATTGCGGGCAACAATCCAGTTACTGTGACTGGCCCCGCCCCTTCCGAATACGCGGTTGTGCAATCCTCTGACACGCAGGTTGTGCTGGAGGCTTCAGTTGACAACGATGCCTGTCAGGTACAGTTGCGTTTCACCCTTGCAAGCGCTCCCGGATGAGCTTGTTATCCAGGCCACTGCTCACTCAGAGACCGGTTATGAAGGTCTTGCGACGGTAAGCGTGCCCGGTGGCAAGCCAGCCGCCCAGACCAGGCTCCTTGTCCCCTTTATGGGGGGCGTCGCTTTTGAAGCCACCAGGCCGACCACGCAGCTTATTATTGAATGGCCTATCTCCTGGGAAGCCGGGATGATGCAGGTTGATGGTGAGCAAGGTGGACTTCTAATCGCGTGTTATGATGATGATTTTTCCAGTTTCAAGAACCTCGAGCTGCGTCCGGGTGACAAGTGCTGGAAGCTCTTCTTCGAGACCGAAAACGCTGCTCCGTTCGAGGGAAAGCGCGATGTCGCAGGCCTTAAGTGGCATTTCCGCCCCTATCAGGGAGACTGGCGGGTTGGCGCGAGGCATTACCGCGAATGGCTCTGGAGGACCACCAAGCCCGAAATTGCTGAAGATGCCTCCTGGACCCGGGAGGTCCGCGCCGAGTTCCATACAGGGATGGACCTTGAGACTCTGGACAATCTGATTGCGGCTGGGGTGGACCCGGCTCAGACCTTGCTGTATGTCGCTTCCTGGCGTACCAACGGATATGACCGTAATTATCCCGACTACACCCCTGACCCTGCTGCTTGCTCCTTTCGTTGCGCGCGCTCACGAGCTTGGCTTCAAGGTGATGCTGCACGTCAATTATTTCGGTGTAGATCCCCTGATGCCTGATTACACTGATTTCCAGGCGCAGCAATTCCGCCACAAATATAACGGAGAACTCCAATGGTGGCTCTGGGAGCGCGCCGATCCTGTCATCAAGTTTGCCTATATAAATCCAGCAAGTACCAAATGGCGCGATTTCTTCACCCAGAAGATGACTGATCTTGTCAAGCAGACTGGCGTAGATGCCCTTCACCTCGACCAGACCTTGTGTATTTTCAACGATAAAAATGGTCTCTATGAAGGCCAGAACAGCGCGCAGGGCAGTCTCCTGCTGCACAAGCAATTGAAAGAAGCAATGCCCGAGGTAGCCATAAGTGGTGAGGGACTTGACGAGGTTACCTTCGTGCATGAGGCCTTCGCGCAGCGGCATGTTTATGGGATAGACCACTCCTACGGGCGCTTTGATCCCGAGCAAGTACGCCTGGCTCATCCTGTCTGCGCCTTTCTTTTCAACGAGCGCACTCAGCCTTATCAGTACCTGGGCACTACCAATCCAACCAGCGATCAGCTTTATATGGCCTGGCGTGACGCCTATACCAATTGGGGTGTCATACCTGGCATCTCCTGGCCCTCGAAAACGCAGCTCCTGAGTCCAGTTGGCACTTCTCGGCAGGCAATGGAAGAGGTTTTGATGTTCCAGCGTAACCGCTTGACCGCTGATATGGATGGCCCCTGGCCTGAGCGAATCCGGTTTCCCTATCGCACTGCTGATGGGGATCGGATGGCTTACGTGACCGACCGGGGCTGGACTTTGAACCACCTGAACGGTGACGGAACAATTGGGGAAGAATTGCTTAGAACAATAACTGGACAAAAAACTATTGAGTTACCGGGTAGTATCGAAGGCTGGTTTTGCTATGACTCGGCGAGACTTCTGGGATTGCAGCCTGATATCTACTATGTCTATGACAAGAATCCACGCAGCCTAAGCGTCTTTCATATGGTGCCGCTGGATGAAGACGCCGGGCTTGACGGTTATTCTGACCAGGGCGGTTTGCTTATGGTGCGCAGTCGAGTGAAGCCCGCCTATAACCTGATCCAGTTGCTCCCCTCGGCTGAGATGTATATCTACCGGCGCGATGGAACTCGTCAGCCTTTCGACTGGGAATCCGCAGCCAACTCCGGTGCGGGATTGCAAGGGCAAGGCGTCGAGTTGTTCATCCATCCTCCCTATAAGGAAGCCTGGCCCGATCCGATGCCCACCGGGCAGGCTGGACTGACCTGTTTCTCGTATGAGCTTGACCTGCCTGCCGATTCGCAGCCCCGGTTTGAGTCCACAGTCCACCTGCGCGGAGGAGCTGAAGAAAAGAGTGATGGTATTCTTTTTACTGTTACCGCTACCGCAGGAGGCAAGGCTCTTACCAACCAGTTACTGGCTGACAGCGTCGAAGCTCAGCCCTTCAACCTGGACCTGACCGAGTTCGAAGGCCAGAAGGTCAAGCTGGAGATTACCGCTTCAGCTGGTCCTGCGGGTGATGCGTCCTTCGACTGGGGACTAATGGGCACCCCTCAAGTTATATTCGGAGAAGGTCCAATCCAGCAGTGGAAGGTGACCTTGCCCGCTAATCTGCGTTATCTGGTAGCGCCTGAATATCGCCAACTGACAGGCTCCGCTAGCGAGGAAGTAATCGAACTACGCGCAGGCGCAGCTCTTATGGCTACCGAACAACCGCCTCAGCCCCTTTCGGCAAGCGCCAACCTGCTCGAACTAACAGGGATCGATCAACTGCAAGCCGAAGGCGGGCGTCTTACGACGGGCGATACTCCTGGGCCAGGTATCGAGCTTTGTACCGTCGATGGGGTTAGCAGGCCTGCCTTCTTCGCCCATCCACCCGACAAGGGCTCGCGCCTGAAGCATTTCATACTTGACCTTTCCGCCGCCAGCAGAGCGACTTTGTCAGGCTATGTCGGAATGCGAGATGGCTCCGAAAAATCAGAAGGGGTCCGCTTCGAGGTGCTGGCCAACGGAAACCGGGTTTGGAGTCAGGCAGTGCGACCTGGTTTTGGATGGGTGCCCTTCGAGGTTGACCTCACTGATTTTGTTTCTACGCCTGTTGTGCTAACCTTGCTCACGAATAGCGAGGGCAGTTATTACTATGACTGGGCAGCCTGGGGAGAGCCGACACTTACGCTCACCCGCTGAGAAAACTAATGGATGCGCGCGCGCTCAAAGCGCTTGAATATGACAAGATAAAGAAACTGCTCATCGCCCGGGCTGAGACAAGCCTGGGCGTTGAAGTGCTGGAGCGGCTGAAGCCTCTGGCCGATCTTGCCCAGGTCTCGAATCGCCTGCGGGAGACCTCCGAAGGGCGCGCTTTTCTGCACGACCGAGGGAGCCCTCCCTTTGCCGGTGCCGATGATATTGCAGAACCGGTACGGCTGGCAGCACTAGGTGGAGTCCTCGAAACGCTTACACTGCTGCGCATCCGGCGCTTCACCGAGGCAGCCCGGGCTATCACTCGCTATTTTGCTGAACCTGAACCCGAAGCTCCGCTAGTTCGTGCCATCGCGGCGCGACTTGATCCTCTTGATCCTCTGACCCAACGGTTGCGGCGCTGCATCTCCGATGAGGGGGAAGTCCAGGATGATGCCAGTGATGAGCTCCATCGCTTGCGGCGCGCGCTCTCCCGTGCCCAGCAACATGCCAGGGAACGCGCCCGGTCGCTTGCTACCTCTACCGACAAAGAGGGCTTCCTCCAGGAAGCTGTCGTGGCCTTGCGTAATGAGCGCTTCTGCCTGCCGGTAAAGGCCGAACACGCAAGCTTTGTGAAAGGCATCGTACACGATCGCTCTGCCAGCGGTGCGACCTTGTTCATCGAGCCAGTAGAGCTGGTCGAACTGAACAACCGCACGCGCGAGCTGTTCGCCGCCGAACGTGACGAGCTCGAACGTATCTTGCGCGAACTGTCGGGTGAAGTCGGGCAACAGGAGGAACCGCTTCTCGCCAATCAACAGGCGTTAGGCTTGCTTGATGCAATCTTCGCGCGCGCTCGTCTGGCTGAATCCCAGGACGCCGTGGAGCCAAAAATGGCCCTTTCAGGCCCTGTGCTGCTTCGTCGCGCCCGGCATCCACTGCTGCCAGCTGATGGGGTCGTGCCTATTGATTTTGAACTCGGTGAGGATTATCAGGCTCTGCTTGTCACCGGCCCGAATACGGGGGGCAAAACTGTTTCCCTGAAGACCGTCGGCCTTATCCAGCTTATGGCCCAGTCAGGCCTGCACATAACTGCCGATGCGCCCGCCCAGCTCCGATGCTTCGAAAAAATATTTGCGGATATCGGGGATGAGCAAAGCCTCGAACAGTCGCTCTCCACTTTCTCAGCGCACCTCAGCTACCAGATTGCTATCTGTAAACAGGCTTCGACCAACTCGCTTGTGCTGCTTGACGAGCTTGGAGCGGGCACTGATCCCTCCGAAGGCGCCTCGCTTGCGAAGGCCTTGCTCGAGCATCTCCTGGCTGCCGGCGCGCTTATTGTTGCGACCACCCACTATAACGATCTCAAGGTGTTCGCTTTCAATCATCCTCTAATTGAGAATGCCTCTGTAGAGTTCAATCCCGAGACTTTGCGCCCAACCTACAAGTTGTTGATGGGGGTTCCAGGCAGCAGTCAGGCCTTCCATATCGCAAGCCGGCTTGGCTTGCCTGGCGAGATAATCAAAGCGGCCAAGGAGCATCGCGGTCTCGAAGCGACCAATCTCGAAACCGTAATGAAGAAAATGGAAAATGCGCGCCGGCGGCTGGAGCAAGAGCGCAATCTCGCTATCAGGCTCAGGCGTGACTATGAAAAACAATCCGCCAAGCTGGAAGCGGACCGCGCGCTCTTTGAACGCGAGCGGAAAGAGGCCGCCTCAAAAGGCTTCACCGAACTCAAGAACCGTCTCGCCAGCATCCGAAACGAAGCCCTTGGCTTACTGAAAGACCTCGCTGAAACCTCGGACAAACGTAAAGCTGAGCGCAGCTACAGCGAATTGCGCAGGCTCGAAGGCGATGCTCAGATCCTTGAGAGTGAGCTCCGCACCGAGCTTGCCCCGGAGCGCCAGCAACCTGCTCCCGAGACCCTCGCGAAAGGCGACCGGGTGCGCCTGGTCGGCCTTGATCTCGAAGGCACCGTCATCGAACCGCCCAACGAGAAAGACGAAGTGCTGGTCTCGGCAGGCGCGCTCTCAACCTGGGTACGTCGGGCGGACCTGCGTCTTGCCAAAGGAGGAGAGGTGACTGGCCAGCGCCTGGCCGATGCGATGGCGCGCAAACGGTTCCTCTCCGTGCCGACCGAACTCAACCTGATTGGCAAGCGAGTTGAGGACGCTCTAGTCGAACTTGACAGTTGGCTTGAAGAAGCCGCCCTCGCCGGTCATCCCGAGGTGCGCGTGGTCCATGGCAAAGGCACTGGCGCGCTTCGGACGGGCGTCCATGAGTACCTGCGCAGGTCCAGGCTGGTAAGCAGCTTTGATATTGCCCCGCGCGATCAGGGGGGCACGGGCGCCACAGTTATTGTGCTGGCGGATTAACCTGGCGCCTTAGCGCCATCCCCCAGCCCCTCGGCGTGGCATCTGCGAGGCCAGCGGCGGTCCGCCATTTCCCCAAAGCAGCCATACCAGGGTAATCGCGACAAGCAGCAAGAAACCCATCAAGGCAATCTGCTTGTCTATAAGGCTGTCGCGCTCACTTTTCTGGCTTGTCCTGCTGGCTTCTGGTACGGTCTTTGGAGACTCTGGCTGGAGTTGTGCTTGTTGCTGGCTTTCAGCCGGCAGTAGTTTTGTCTTCTGTTCCGAGACCAGGTCTAGCAGCAGTTCGAGAAACTGCAAGTGATCGACCAGGGCGTTTCTGCTTTCAAATAGCAGGCTGACTTTGAGGCCTGGAAGCGCCTGGGCAAGGGCCCGGTGAGCTAACACCCATTCCAGTTCGGGCGAAGGTTCTACTGACTTTGTTGGCATCAGGGGGGCAAGCCTTGTAGCAAGTTCGCGCTGGAACTGGAGTTGCAAAAATCTGGCCGAGTGGCCAGGCAGAAAGCCACCTTCAAGTATTGCCCGTCCATGCGGCTCATCCAGCCTGAGGTCATGCAAATCTACGAATATCTGCGGTTGGTAATTCGTCCACAGAGTCCTCAGCGCATAAGTCTCTGGCTGCGTGCATACAAGCCAGTCACGATTTAAATCAATGCCTTTCGAATTCTCTCGCGTCCCGCGTTGCTGCCCGTCCGGATTAGCGGCCGGGACACACAGGAACTCCAGTTGCTGCACCAGTTCGGTACAGTACACGGTATCTTTCGCCAGCGCCTCGAGCCAGGTCATTGCAGCCAGCGTACATTCCGGCTCGTCCCCGTGCTGCCCGGCCTGCAGAGCCAGTCGTAGCTTCGGCCCTTGCTCGGTCGGGTCAGTCACGCGGACGAGGTAGAGGGGGGTGCCTGCGGCCGAACGCCCAAATTGCTCCACCTGGATATAAGGGCTTGTCTGTGCAAGCTCTGTGAGGAACTGCGCATAGCTTGCCGGATCGAACCTTGGCGTCTGCCCATACGCCAGGCCGATAACAAGCACTACTCCAAGGAAGACCAGTTGGGGCACTCGTCGCATAACCATAAGCTATGCAAGAAACGTGCCAAAGGAGAGATTATTCGCTCTTTATGATACGAGGCAGTCCAGAATCCAGCAGAGCCCACATTGCTGGCAGCTCAACTTCATCGCCTGCATGCGCCTCTGGCAGCCTGGAAAGGTCTACCAGCAGTTGGTTCATCGCTAAGCGCCCAACAACAGGGGCGCCCTGGCCTTGCACTCCCACCCGGAAAGGCATCTCGGTGCGGCGCCTAAGCCGTTTCCACAGCATCCCAAGCCCGCCTGTGAGCGCGCCAGGCCGTCCAAGTCGTGATATGGGAAGCGTGCCAACTCCCACCGAATACCCGGCGGCACCAGGCCGACTCTCATCGGCCTCGACGCCCGAAATTCGCCTGCATAACCCAGGCACTCGCCAGGCGCGACTTGCCAGGTATTCACAAGCCGACTCTTCAGGGTGAGGGCTCTCTTCAACTCGAGTTGCTTGGTGCCCGCCACAGGTTGTTGCCCATAAAGCAAGGTCCCAACGCGCACGGCGTTCAGGCCCGCGTTTCCGTATAACAAACTCCCAGCACTATTACACGCGTGAAGCAGCAGACCTGATTCGGCAGTCAGCGAGTTGTCGCTTAAAATAGCTCGGAAATGCTCAAGTTGACGTTCTGTATAGCCACTAGCGCCTTCCATCGCGCGTGGCAGATGCGTATAGACTCCTGCAAGTGCAAGTTGAGGCAGGGCCCTCAGCCCTTCTAGCGTGACTGGCAGCTCTTCCTCGCGCAAGCCGCCATTACCCATCCCGGTTTCGAGGTAAAGATGGCACTTGAGCTTCTTTGCTGCCCTTCTTGCGCCAAGAGCCAGCCCGTGAAGCTGCTCCAGCCGCGATACCGTTACCGTAAGCTCGTGAGCGGCTGCAATCTCGGTCTGTTCCTCGAGCAAGGGCAACAGGACAAGTATCGGGGTGTCGATTCCCGCTTCGCGCAGGCCAAGGCCTTCTTCAAGATTGGTGACGGCAAGCGCTGTCGCTCCGGCCTCTGCAAAAGCCTTTCCTGCGATTTGCAGCCCATGCCCATAACCATCAGCCTTCACGACTGCGATGACGCCAGTCTCGCTGCCGACCAGGGAAGTGACTTGCTGGAAGTTATGGCTCAGGGCCGCTGGCTGTATCTCCACCCAACAAGTGGGAGAGGGAGTGCTCATTGGCCTGCTGCCTCCGCCTGGGCAGCAGTCAGAAAAGCCACACTGGAGGTTGCGCTTGCCTCGCCGTGCACATTCACGATGGCGATATCCAGGGTGTGGACGGTTCCTTCGAGTATCGCTGGATCGAGCTTGATGGTATAGCTTGGGCTATTGGTGAACTGCACTCCAGCCCCATCCAGCTTAATCTGCAGGTATTGCCCCTGCGCAAGTCCTGCCGTCTCGATAAGGACGTCAGTTGGCTGGGTAATCAGAGTGCCAGCTTTTACTCCTAACACTTTGATTTCCGAGGAAGGGACTGGCAGTGGCTCGGGTGGCCCACCTGGTGTCTCGGTTAAGGAGGGCAGCCCGTGACCTGGCGCCGTGGCCGGAGGCATCCCACCGATTGCCGCTGCCTGCGCTGGGTCATACTGCCAGCCTGGTTGAGCCAGGGACGAATGCCGATTCAGTACTTCGATTACCAGCGACAGTAAGCCAGTAAGGTGGAATCTGACCCGCTCCTGCAAGGTGCCTCGCGAATCTCCCCACTGCTTCGATTCGAACAAGAAAGACCGTATGCCATATTTCAGGCCAAAATGCCGGTGAGACAGCCCCTCGTCCATCGAATCCGAGGCGGTATAAGCTGCTACCTCAAATCCATTGAGCCGCAGGCAACTGAGTATTGCCGCCTGCTCTGCTCGCACTTCGGACGCGTAGGCGTAAGTATTGGTGTGATTCTCCCGCAGACATTCGATAAAGGGTTGCGGATATCTGTCTCCTGAAGGCACCTCATGCATATCCACCAGCACATGGGGCATCCAGGCTCCTACCAGGCGCTCGATAGCTTTCGTTTCCGGTTGGGAGAGGCTATCCCAGTCTCGGTTAAGGTCTACTCCCGCTCCGTTCCCGCGCCTGCGATTCTCCGCGCCATCCGGATTTGCCATAGGCACGATGATGAAATCCGTCACTTTGAGTATCGCCAGCAACTCCGGATGCTGTGAATAAGCCGCGAACTTCATAAACTGAAGCGCTGCTTCGGTGCCTGCGACCTCTGTGCCATGCTGGCGCGCTATCACCAGCACCCGCCAGCTATCTCCAACCCTATAAGGATCCCGTATTGTTATCGCGGGGATCTGCCTGCCCTGATGGGTCGTCCCGATAGAACCTACACTTATCCGGGGTGAGGCCTGCTGCAGTTGCACGATGAAATTCATCATCGTGGTATAAGAGGTAGGCTGGGTGTGCAACCCGGCAATAGCCTCGCCAAGCAACGACTGAGAGTGGGCAAAGCCGCCCCAGACGCAACTTAGTGCTAATACCAGCCCAATTTGTAGTTTCCGAATACCCATCACGATGGTTTCTAGTATATCATTTGTCCGCGGTGAGTTCAGCACCTGATAAGGCCGGAGTTAGCCTTAATGTCAGCAAAACCCACAACCAGCCAGACATCTAATTTGTTCCAGGCAACGCTTTTGCGTTTCGCCCTCCTCTTTCTTGTGGCGCTTGGTGTCGCGGTGCTGGGCCTTTGCCTGGGCGGTGTAAAGGTTTCCTTTGCAGACCTTTCCGAGGCTCTCAAGTTGCTCTTTACTCAGCCTTCGCGCCTTGATGAAGCCACCGGTCCTGTGGGGATGTTACTCAACCTGCGCCTCCCCCGAGTGCTCCTTGCCTTTGTGGTCGGCGCCGCTCTGTCACTTTCTGGAGCAGCCTTTCAGGGCCTCTTGCGCAATCCCCTTGCCGACCCTTATGTCGTGGGGATATCTTCCGGTGCCGCGCTCGGAGCCAGTTTTGCCATCGTGATGGGACTCAAAGCCACCTTCGCCGGCCTGGGTGTGCCTGTCATCGCTTTCTGCTTCGCGCTTGCCACGATGCTCGGAGTCTATTCGCTTGCCCACCTGGCTCGCGGCAGCTTCTCGGAGAGCTTCCTGCTGGTCGGCGTCGTCACAGGGACCACGCTCTGGGCGCTTGTGATGCTCTTGCTCAGCCTTTCCGGTCGGTATCTGCAAGAGGTTATTTTCTGGCTGATGGGTACCCTCTCCACCGCCGACTTCCAACTGCTGGGGATGGCTACCGGCGTCACCCTGATTGGGGGCGCTGGCCTGCTCTACCTGGCGCGCGATCTTAACAGCCTGGCCTTCGGAGAGGAATCCGCCGCCTTGATGGGCTCGGATGTCGTCCGGGTGCGTACCTGGGTCATTTTATTTGCCTCCTTCCTTGTCGGAGGAGCCGTCTCGGCTGCCGGCATCATTGGTTTCGTCGGCCTGATTGTGCCTCATTCGGCCAGGCGCCTTATCGGCCCCGACCACCGAGTGCTGCTGCCCTTCTCGGCGCTACTTGGGGGCGCCTTCCTTGCCGCCGCCGATTTGCTGGCGCGCACACTAATCCCACCAAATGAACTCCCTGTAGGCGTTATCACTTCCTTGCTTGGCGGACCGCTGTTTTGTTATCTGCTGGTCCGCGCGCGGAGGTGAAACTTATGAAGGCCGTCCAGGTTTCTGCGCTTTCGACCAGTTACGCGACAGGTTTCGAACTTGAAAACATCTCGCTCTCACTCGAGCAGGGCGCTTTCGTTGGGTTAATTGGGCCAAACGGCGCAGGCAAATCCACCTTGCTCAAGACCATCGGCGGCCTGCTCAAGCCGAAATCAGGCGCTATCTCGATACTGGAGAAGCCTCTGACCTCCTTTTCGCGCCGCGAACTTGCCCAGGTACTCGCCGGGGTGATGCAGGAACACCAGCTTCCCTTTGATTTTTCGGTTGAAGAGACCGTCCTGATGGGGCGTAATCCCTATCTGGGCCGGCTTCAGAGAGAAGGTCCCGCCGATTTTGCCGCCGCCCAGCAGGCAATGCGCCTTGCGAATGTGCAGTCTCTGAGCGAGCGCAAACTGTCCGAGCTTAGCGGGGGAGAGCGTCAGCGAGTAATGCTCGCGCGGGCTCTGGCCCAGGGCCCTAAAGTATTGCTGCTTGATGAGCCTACCTCTCACCTCGACCTGTTGCACCAGCTCGAGCTGATGGAGATACTACGCGACCTCAATCACACTCAGGGCCTGACCTTGCTGGTCGCTCTTCACGAACTCAACCTGGCCGCCCGTTACTGTGACACCTTGCTGGCGCTGAAGGGGGGCAGGCTTCTTTGCTCCGGCCCACCTGCCGAGGTGCTTACTCCAGAGCGCCTCGTCGAGCTTTTCGGGGTCAGCGTGGACGTGCGTCAGAGCCGCCGGACTGGCCGCCCCGAGGTGCTGATGGGCAGCGCGCGGCCTGCCCTTCACTACGAAGCAACCGGTGCTGGCCGCAAGCTGCACGTCTTCTGCGGAGGAGGCAGCGCCGCCCCCTTCCTCTCGGAACTCTCTCGCCAGGGTTTCGAGCTTTCTGTCGGCCCGGTGAACCTGGGCGATTCAGACCACCAACTTGCCCGGGAGCTGGGCGCCGAAGTCGCTGTAGAACAGCCCTTCTCGCCGCTTGGAGAGGGGGTTCTCGCTGAAGCCACCCGGTCTTGCCGTCGCCGCTGACGTTGATGATTTTTGCCGCTACCCCAATCAGCCAGGGCAATCTGGCCAGCCTGAAACTGGCTCGCCAGCTCCAGCAAGCGCATAAGCCTCTTATCCTGTGGGGAAATTTCACAGGATGTGACTTCACCGGGACTGGCGAGGCCGAGGACTTGCTAACTGGCCTTGAAGAGGCCGGCGCCTTGCGCGCCGAAGGCCTTCCTGACCTGCTTTCCTTGCTGACCACTCTTTAGATTTACTCTCTTTCTAATCTCGCTGTGAACCTTCCCCTGCGCCTCTTCGTCTGCATATTCAGCAATGCGGTTTGGGAATCTAATGGGGAGGAGTAACAGATGAAGTTGAACAGGTTTTTGGCAGTTGCCGCGGTTGGAGCCTTGCTGGTGATGGCCGTCGCCAGTTTTGCCCAGCCCGGCCCGATGGGGCCAGCAGGGCCCGCAATGGGGCCAAGGCCCGGTCAGATGGGTTTCGGCATGGGCCGAGGTATGGGCCAGATGGGTCCTGGACTGGGGCAGGGATTTGGTCAGCGTGGGGGGCGTCAGCAACTCGGTAATCTCATCACCACGCCTCAACAGGCCATGATGGTGCTGGTAGCTGCCAAACTCGATGAGCGCGAACTCAAGGCAGCCCTGGCCCTCGTGGAAGCCCATCAAAAAGACGTCCAGAAGACACTTGAACTGTTCCGCAAGGCCGATACGCCAGAGCAGAAGCGCGCAGTTCTGGAACGCGCTCGCCAGAATACCGAGAAAGCTGCACAGCGTCTTGCCAAGCTCTTTGTCCGCGATGACGATGGGAAGCCCGGTGAGCAGCTTGTGCGAGCGTATGGCTCAGGCTCTCGACAAAGTCCGCGAGCTTTCCGATGAAGAATGGCAGCGCACCAAGCGGCAATTTGTGATGCGTTTCCTCAGCCAGCACCGGCCCGGTCCGATGGGCCCTCAGCCTGGCATGGGCGCCGGCCCGATGGGGCAGCCCGGTATGGGAAGGGGCCAGGGTCAGCTGGGTCAGCCAGGCATGGGAAAGGGCCGCGGTCAGCTGGGCCAGGGCCAGCAGTCGCCCGAAATCGCCAAGGTTGCTGGGCTTGCGCTTGCGCTCTTCGAGAAAGCTCGCAAAATGCCTCCCAGCGAGTACCGCGACAACCGCGATAACCTCGCTACCAAGCTGGCCAAGCTGCTTGCGCGCGGGGCAGAGATGAACAAGCTGGATCCTGAGCGCGCGGCGATGGTTGTCCTGCGTTGCCCGCAGAGTCCTCAGATTATCCAGCGGCTTCTTGAGGGCGGCCCCAGGGACTGGACTCCTCGTCAGCCCGGTGGTCGTCAGTGGCGGCAGGGTGGACCAGGCGCGGCCTGACGGCAGTTCTGCGTCTCATCCTGTCTCAAATAAAAAGGCGGGAGCCAACTCGGCTCCCGCCTTCTCTTTCGTTGTTGTTTTGGCTTCCTTTAGCCTGCCCAGCCTGGCCTTGCCAGATTGCTAAGCTGCCGGGCGTTGCTTCCATCGCTGTTCATCAGCCAAATTTGCGGGGTCTTTGTGGCATCACTTCGCACGAAGGCGATAGTCCTGCCATCCGGTGCGATTGCGAATCTCGCCGGAGAAGGCCGCGCGTCAGGCGCGAATACTTCTGGCGCTCCTCCCGCGCTTACCCGGTAGAAACTGGAAAACAGCGTCCCTGTCTGCCTTCGCGCCAGCACAATCAGATTGCGCGAGTCTGGCAGCCATCTCACAGCCCAATCCGAGCGCCCAAGTGGCGCCCAGGTGGTCAGTTCGCTTGTCCGACCACTTGCCAAATCCAGGCTCAGACAGGCAATTGTCGGTCCTTCAGGTCGCGCACCTGCGCGCTCAGCCTCCAGCCGGATAGCCCTTAGCGCCAGGGCATCCCCAGCCGGCGCCGCGTCCAGGTCCAGTGCCCAGGTGGAAGGCAGGTTGTAACTTTTGACAAGCTCGCCTGAAAGCCGCTGCACGACCAGCCCCCGCGTGCTCGAACCATAGGCTATACGCTGCCCATCGCGAAAAAAGGCTGGGCACCAGGTTAGTTCTTCTCCCTGGCCTGGCAGCGAAGTCTCGGTGCCGCTGGCCAGGTCCATCAGCTTTATTTGCTGCTTGCCGGGTTCACTTGACGAGCTGAACGCCAGCCTGGCTCCATCAGGCGAAAAAGCCGGATAGGTGTCCCAGCGCTGTCCACTTGTAAGCTGCTTGATACTTTCGGGCGAGGCCACGGTCAAAAGGTAAACCTGTTG
Source organism: uncultured Armatimonadia bacterium (assembly GCA_963749155.1). Taxonomy (GTDB): domain Bacteria; phylum Armatimonadota; class Zipacnadia; order CAVVLO01; family CAVVLO01; genus CAVVLO01. The sequence continues at coordinate 662,218 of CAVVLO010000001.1, forward strand.
ACTTGTCAGGGCTTCACGATTCGCCACGAAGGCGAGGTGGCGCCCATCCGGGCTGAAGGCCAGCCCATCAATAACATATTCTTTTGGCCTGGCTTGCAGCGGTCCCGGCGGCTGGGGCTGCCCCAGCGCAGGGAAAACCGCTATAATGATGAATATGAGAAGGAGTCGGAGGCTTCTCATTGTTTTTTCCTCCTCTGGCTGCGCCAATGATACCACAGCCCGCTCTGGCTAGTTGGACCTTCTAACTTGCCCCGGGTTGCTGGCCACAAGTTGTAATAACGAGGTGACTGAAGCCCGGTGAGCTCAACTGATAATCAACCTGCTGAGATAACTCGCACCGACCACCCCGAGTTGTCACCTCGTAGACCAATTTATTTCCTGGGCGCAATCCTCGTCGCCCTGCTCGCGCTCGTAGTCTCTTACTCCGAGCTTGTTGTCAGCCGCGGCGGCAGCGTAAATGCTATCCTGCTTGGTGCTACTCACCTGCCTGCAGGGGCGCTCGCTTTCCTGCTCCTGATACTGGGCGCCAACTCGCTGCTGCACCGTTTCTTTCCCAAACTGGCCTTGCGCCCTCACGAAATAACTCTGCTTTATTCAATGCTCATCGTGACCGCGCTGATGTCGTCTTTCTCATATCTGGCCCAGGTTATGCCTACCCTCGCAGGCATCAACTATTTCGGTTCGCCAGAAAATAAATGGGAAGACCTGCTTTACGGCAATCTAAGACAATGGCTGGTACCCTGGGACGTCGGCGCAGGCGCGAAGCAGCCCTTCATCAGAGACTATTATGAGGGCCTTTTCTATGGTCAGCCCATCCCTTATACGCGCTGGCTGCCTGCCCTCGGCGCCTGGTCCATATTCGCTCTGGCCCTTTATGGCCTTATGGCTTGCCTTTCGGTACTTATTCGCAAGCAGTGGGTAGACAACGAGAAGCTCTCCTTCCCCCTGGTCCAGCTACCGCTCGAGATGATCAAGGACGAGACGCGCCCTTCCTTCTTCCGCAACCGCCTGATGTGGATTGGCTTTGGCATACCCTTCGTCATCCACGCCATAAATGGCTTCCACCAGTTCTTTCCAGCGGTGCCGCAGCTCACCCTTATCTATACCCTCAATCAGTATTTCACGACCAAGCCCTGGAACCAGATGCAAATCATCTTCATCATATTCTCCTTCGCGGTAATAGGACTTGGCTTCCTGCTGCCGCGCGATGTCGGCTTCTCCTTCTGGTTCTTCTTCCTCTTTGCCCGTCTGCAGGATGTCATTGCGTCTTTCTTCGGCGCCGAGATGGGCGGGATGCCTGTCTATCCTGCGTATGCCTACATCGGTTATCAATCGGTAGGCGCCTCCATCGTGGTGGGCCTGGGGATGCTGTGGCTCGGGCGTAGCAACTTCAAAGGACATCCTGAAGGGCGTCTGGCCAAAACGCGAACAGCCTGACTCCAGCGCCGAGGTTATGACTTACCGGAAAGCCTTCTGGGGTGCCGTGCTTTCGCTTGCAATAATGGTCACCTGGCTTAGCCTTGCGGGGATGAGCTGGCAACTTGGACTTGCTCTGATGCTCATATTCCTCTTCTTCGTTGTTCTGCCAATGACACGTTCGGTGTCCGAGATAGGCCTGCTGATGCTTCAAGGCCTTTTCCGTCCCATCGATGTCCTCAACCTGGTGATGAAGCGCTCTGCCCTTGGCCCGCGCAACCTGACCGTGATGTCTCTGGTGGATGGGATCTTCTACCGCGACCCGCGCATCATAATGCCCGCCCTGCTTGACGGGCAGAAGATGGCTGGCGAGACCCGCCTGGCAAAGCGCCATCTGCTGCCAGGGCTTATAACCGGCGTCCTCGTGACCCTGGTCGTTGGAGGGCTTTTCCAGCTTACCCTCGTCTATCGCCATGGCGGCATCAACTGCAATAGCTGGTTCCTGCTCTCCAACCCGACTCTCTACTTTAACGAAAGCGTCGGCCTGCTGACCGGCCGGGAGAAATTCAGCTTTTTCCAGCTTGGTTGGGCAAGCGCCGGTGCCGCCTTTACTGTCTTCCTCTACTTTATGCGCGCCCGGTTCTGGTGGTGGCCCTTCCATCCTCTGGCTTACGCCCTGGCGCCCGCCTGGCCTGGAATCGTCTACTGGTTTAGCTATTTCCTCGGCTGGCTGGCCCGTACTTTCTTGCAGAAATACGGCGGAATAAAAGTCTATCGCCGCTCCAGGGCGCTCTTCCTCGGCCTTATTCTGGGAGAGTTCTCTGCCGCCCTGGTTTGGGGCCTTGTTAGCGCTATCACCGGTGTGCCCGCGCCCTATATCCCGCTGGTCTAACGATGCTGACGCGTACCTTCATCCATCTGCCGCACGTTGGAGAGGCCACTGAGCGCAAGCTCTGGCGCCTTGGCTTGCACGACTGGGATTCGGGCCGGGCCTGTGTGGCGGAAGGCAAGGTAAAAGGCGCCCTGGCCGACCGCCTGGCCGAAGGACTTGAAGCTTCGCAAGATCGCCTTGCTGCGCGTGACGCCAGCTATTTCGCCAGTGCTTTACTGCCTCGTGACCACTGGCGCGCCTGGCCCGAATTCGGCGACCAGGTCGCCTTCGTGGATATCGAGACCACCGGCTGCGACCACTGGAGCGCCATCACCGTCATCGGTATCTGGGATGGCGTAGAGGTGCGTCAATATGTCAAAGGCCACAATCTGGAAGAAGCCAAAGACGACCTTGCGCGTTTCCCTCTGCTTGTGACCTTCAACGGCGCCTGCTTCGATTTGCCTTTCATTTATCGAGAGCTGGGCCCACTTGCAACTGAGCCTCTGCATATTGACCTTCGTTTCGCTCTCAAGCGGGTCGGTTACGGCGGCGGTCTCAAGAGCGTCGAACACCAGCTTGGCCTGTCACGCAGCGACGAGACAACTGGCCTCGACGGGATGGACGCCGTGCGCCTCTGGCAGGAATATCGCCACGGCCGAAAAGCTTCTCTTGACCTGCTGCTCGCCTACAATGCCGAGGATATCGTGAATCTTGAACCGCTCGCTCAGACCGCCTACGAGTTGCTGCGCCAGGCCGCCCGCCATCCAGCCGACGTTAGCGCGCCCTGACGACTGCCATTGCGGCGATCTCGAGCCCGACCTTCCCATCCCACCACAGGCGGAACTCCGCCGACGCCTCGGGCTCATCCCAGATGAAGGGCACCGCCACTGTTACCCACTCGCCCACCTGAGGGAAGTCTTCAGCCTTCAGTAACGCAGCTCGCCCGCCGGCGTATTGCTGCCCGCATAGCCGCCCTGGTTGATGTCCAGCTTGCCGATTGGCCCAGTCGCCTCATCTAGCGCCCTCAGCTTCACCAGCAATGTATACTGCCCCTCTGGGAAGCCCACATAAGGGCCATAGATTGCGTGCGCCGCCTCGTCCTGCCCGGGCTGCACAATCCAGCTGCCCTCATCGCCCGGAGAGCCTGTCACATGCTTCAAAGAGGCCGCTGAGTAGAAAGCCACCTCCTCAAGCTCCTCCGGCAGGCTCTCTGCCGGGGTGGGGAAGACCGTCACCGGCAGGCTGAAGCTGAAACTGTCGCCCTCCGTCATCGCAGAAAGCGCAAGTACTGGCGCCTCGGCGCCTTCCTCTGCCTGCGCTCGCAGACGCACGTTGCCAGTTGCGTAAGGCTCAAGCACTGGCGACTGGGTTGCTAGCTCAACCTGCAGCCCCTCGCCTTCTGCTTCAAGCTCCGGTGACACTGTCATATCGAAGGTGTTCTGCAACGGAAGGGCCAGCTCTACCTCGCGCCCTTCGATGACTCCAACCCGCCAGCCTGCGAAGAAGGGCGACTCCCCAAGTAGCAGCTTGCCCAGGTATGCCTCCTTCACCAGTTCGACCAAAGTGTCGAGTCTCACGGCCTCATACTCCTCGGAGGGCAGCCGGTCCAGCAGCTCAATCGAGGTCTTCATCACATCGTGGAAATAGTGCAGGTCGGCGTAAACCAGCATAAAGCAGGGCTTGGGCAGCCCTTCGGCCATCGCTTGCATCCGCTCGGCCATCTCGTCCAGTGCCGCCTTGCGCTGGTCCGGATCATCAAAGACCGCTCGCCAATTCGCGCCTGCCACCCCGCTCTGCCAGTAGCCAAAGCTCTCGAACACCACCGGCGTCCCGTTCGACGTGATATAGACCCTTGGCGCGCTGCCCATATGCGTCAGTGCCAGGGGCCTGGCCGCCTCTGCGTATTCGGCCAGCACATCGGCCCGGTCACCCTGCCAGAGGTCAAGGATATGGATATCCGCCTTCTCGGCCAGGCGCCCAGTATGCGCAGCGAACTCCCCCACGTTAGGCATCACGTTGGGGTAGGTATAGCCCGCCCCGGAGCAGCCTGCAAAGAAGTAATCTTGCGGTGTCGCCTCATCGTAGTACCACTCCAGCATCGCCGGAAACTGCTCTGCCATCAGCGGGTTGATGCCCCAGTTCATTGGCAGCTCACCGCGCTGCGGATCGTCCCAGCCGCCGAACCCAAAGGGGATGGGAAACTTCATCGTGTCCCCTTCGCTGGTCATAAAAGCGATATAGACCTTCTCCTCGAGAGCCGGTGTCGGGGGAGGAGCGGTCTGATGAAACTCCGGCTTGTTGGCTGGCACCTGTGAGTAGAAGCTCCAGTTGGCCCCAAAGTGGAAGCTGTAATGGCCAGCCTTCGAGATGGTAGTGCAGTAGACGTCCTCCGGCTCGCCATACCCCACGATCTGGCAAGGCGACTCAAGCGCCGAGAGGAACCGCTCGAACAACTCCACCTCTTCCGGGCTGCCTCCCACAAGCCGGTTGCCGTAGGTGGGCTTCACTTCGGGAGAAGCCGTCAGGTTCCACAGTGGCCCGCGCTGCATCACCACCCAGTCGAAGCCATCGAAGGGGCCGCATCCCGTCGGTATACCATCATGGTCATAATCGCCCGAGTACGCATACTGCTTGTTGCAGCGAGGCACAAGCTCCTCAAGTGCCCACCGGTAGTACTCGGCGCTGGTTTCGAATTTGCCGCGCAGGTCTTCTACGACCGGCAGCCCAGGCCCGGTAAGTGGTGGTCGTTCTATTTGTGGCGGTCGGTTACCTTCGGCATCGCAGGGGGAGAGAGACCGCCATACCACCCAGCCGCCTTCGCTCAGGATATGCAACTGGATAAGCCCAAAGCTCATCTGGCCCGAGCGGCCAGTCAGTTCCTTCAGGTTGTATCGGATTACGCCCGGATTGGTCTCCCCAGGCAGCCCTAAATCATCCTTTTCACCGGCTACAGCGCCATCTCCGTCCCTGTCCCAGGACAGCTTCAGCGCCCATAGTCCCTGGCAAGCGGAGACCTCCACTTCCAGATAGGGGTATTTATCGAGGTCCCAGCCCGCATTTGGGAGGCTGAGGAAACTCCAGGGGTCTGAGGGATTGCCTTCGGTCAGCCTCGCCCCCTCAGGGGTTGCCTCCAGCTTCGCACCGGCCGCTTTATTCCACAGAGCCAGGTCTTCCGGCTCAAAACGCGTACCGGCAAACTGCGCGCCCGCGTTAAAGCCCGGAGTTTTGCCGGTCATAATAGCTTCCGTCACCGGCACGAGATTCTCCAGTCCCGCCAGCGTCAGGGCTGTCCAGCGCGCTCCGTCGGGCGCTTCGGGATAGACCACTAGCCCCTTGAGGTCGTCTTTGAAGGCCTCAAACAGACTCCTCAGGTCGGGGACAGGCGTAAATTGGCAATCGTAACGTTCCTCATATATGCGCTGCCAGCGCCGGTCGTTCAACCCATCTCTTATGACGAACAACCTCGGCCCTTGCCGGTTCACCAGTCCTTGCAGGCTCATCACCGTTACCTGCTCGTTCCAGGTAAGGCGGCTGATATCCATTACACGAGCCTGTATGCTTGCATGCGCATATACGCATATAAGCAAAAAGAACAGTGTGAAAAGAGGGAGCAGCTTCATCAGGGCCTCCGCAGGGCTTCTCGTTACAACCAGCCACTAGTTGGCTCTACAGGCAGTTATTCCTTGCCTGCAGAATGCTTCTGTTCGCGCGCCTGGATTGTCTCAAGCCTGCCTTGAACGCGCCTCAGATAATCCTCGGGAGGCTCAGGTAGAGGAAAGCCAGGAGCTGGGTTGACTTGTACAGTCTCTAGTCTGGCTAGCGCAGCCCTGGCGGAGTGGAGACTGCACTTGAAGGCAGGCAGTCGGTGCTCGGGGGGCAGTTTCTGCTCCCAGTTGCTGTGGTTTTCGATAAAGCGGAATATCTGTATCAAGCTTGGTGCTGTGGCCCCATCCGCCACATAGTGGGCATACTCGGCCAGCACCTGCTCTGGCGTGGCGGCCAGGTCGCTAGCGAAGCGCCCAAAGGCATAGGTGTTGAGCGCGCCTGGCAGATAGCCGTTATAGCTCCAGTTGCCGATGATGCCCGTCATCCCGACCTCGCGCATCTGGTTCACGTACTGGTGGATATACCTCGTGTCAATCTGAGTTTGGCCCCACAGGCTGCCTGCCGCGCTTTCATCGCCGTCATCGGCCTCATCCAGCAGGAAATACGGCCAGGCCCAGAGCCGGTTTACCCCTCTTGCGCGCAGCTTGCGCGCGTCCTCGGCAGTTGGCAGCAGTTCAGGCTGCAACCCCTCTGCGCTTAGGGTACGTAGCGCAAGGGCTCGATAGTAATTATGCCCGGCCAACTCCAGCCCGCTTCCCTCGCCCAGGATGCCCTCTGTCTCTAGCAAAGCCTTGGTAGTATTGTGTTCTGCCACCCACCAGGCCGAGGTCATCGCACTGAGTTCGGGATTCACCCACATCGCGATAGCCCAGGGATTGAGGTTGAACTTGGCCTTTGGCGCTTCGCGCTTGACGACGGCTTCGACCTCGAGTGCCATATTGGTCCAGTCTGCAAGCTCTGCCGGCCCCAGTGCACTGGGCACGCCGCCCGGATCTCCCGCAAAGAAGCTGAAACCGTCGGCAGCTTTTAGCGCCTTCACAGTCTTGGCCAGGTAGTGAAGCCGAGAATCCAGGGCGGCTCTGTCCCGAGGATAAAACTTGACGCCTGTGCCTGTAGGTTCGAAGTCTTCCGGCCCCAGCCATTGCGCGATGTTGGAAAAGAGGATAACCCAGACCTTGAAGCCGTCCCTCTGTGCCGAGGCCACATCTGCGGCAAAACCCGCGTAGTAGTCGTCCAGGAGGTCCGCCCTCTGGTGCCAGCCGGTGTCACAGAATTGGAGAGTATTGAGCCCGCAGGCTTTCCAGAAGGCGTGCTGGTCAGGGGTGTCGCGCCAGACATAAAGACCGATGGTTTCAAAGCCTTGAGCTGAGAAAGCGGTGCCACTGCCTAGCAAAGAGAAAACTAAAGCCACCCTAATCAGCCCTTTCACCATCTGCCTTCTTCTCCCATCGTCTGGAAGCCGTCACAGCAGGTAAGTTGGCCGTGCAAGAGGGCTTTCCTGCCCCTAGAGCTGCTTGCCGAGGGCAAGGCCTCCTAGCAGGCAGACCAGTCCGAGTAGATTGTGGGCGACCACATTGCCCGCAGCAAGGGTCCAGGAGTCTTGTAGCAGTTCGTGAGTATCGAAGGCGAAAGTCGAGAAGGTGGTGAAAGCGCCCATAAAGCCGACCAGTACCCCAAGTTTGACGCTGGGGGGCAGGTGTGTGTGCGCGCCCAATACCGACAGAACCAGGCCGAAGGCGAAACAGCCCACGGCGTTAACGGCAAGCGTCCCCCAGGGGAAGCCGCCGCCTGTCCGTGCCTGCACGAAATCCGCCAGCGCGAAGCGCATCAACGCTCCTGCCGCGCCACCTGCCGCTATCACAAAAATATTCAGCAAAGTCCTTCTCCAAAAACAGCCCCCGCCACCGAAACGATGGCGGGAGCGTATTTCTGCGCGATTCTACCGCGCTTGCCTTCTGCTGGCAAGCCTAGTCAATCAGCGCATAATCTACTTGATCTTGCCAGGTCACCCGCGCGCACAGCCAGTAACTGTTCAAGATTTCTTCGGTAGCCCCAGCCAGTGGTTCGAGCGTGAAGTCAACGACTCGCTTCTCGCCCGGCTCCAGTGTATAGCCGGCCCTCCAGGGATCGAGCATGGCTACGCGATAGTTGGGCGCATGCCTTTCGCCCCAGGTCTCGATTGAGGAGATAATCGCCACCTGGCCTGAGAGAGGTTGCCGGTTGGTGTTATGCAGCTCCACCATGATTTTCGTGCCGTTCTCGGCGCGCCAGGCCCGCCACTGCAAGCCGAGTTGGCCGATGCACTTCGAGATAGTCCTGATAAAGCTGTCCCTCGTGTTCTACCTGCGCCATTATCCAGCCGCCTGGACAGGAATGCCGTACCTTCACAACTACTTCTTCGACCTTCGTTTCGCCCGGCGCCAGGCGGAAGGGCACTTCCTTTATCTCACTGAAGCAACCACTGGGCAGCGCAAGCTTCACTACGGCTTCGACCTCGCGGTCGGTGTAGTTGTTTGCGAGGCCAAGTTGAAGCACGTTCTCGTGTTCTGTCGCCGTCGGCCCGAACAGCGCCAGCGCAACGGGCATATTCCCAATCGGCGCTGCGCCCTGGTTCAGTTCCCAATAGCGCACGCAGACAGGCTGACAAGGCTCGTGAAGCCGTCCGAGGGTGACGTTCTCGCACTCGGGTAGATTGCCGAAAGTCAGCTTTACCGTCGCGATGGCATTGGGCACAAGGGGTATCTCCAGCTTGCTGCTGCCGGCCGGCAGTTCTTCTAGCTCGTTCTCCGCCAGGTCGCACAGCACCACGCGCTCGGGCGCGGCAGGTAGCAACACCTCGGCCAGAGTCGGTCGCCCGTTTTGCTCGGCCAGGCGGATAATAACTTCCGTAAGCGGCCCTTCAAGCTGTTTGGATTGGCCAGCCATAACCGGATAGCCAGGCGCTTTCAGTGTAACCAGCGCGACCGAGGTCGGCTCCACCTGCATCAAAGCCTTTTCCTTCGGCAGGTCACCCCGGTGCTGGTCTACCGCAAAGGGCAGCAAGTCATGCTGGAAGCTTTCGGCTGCCTCGAGCAATCCCGAGTCGCGCACCCCGCCAGGGGCGCAATGGAGCGCATACCGAAAGACCCGGGTGCCCATTTCGTCCACGAATACATCAGCAAAATACCTGTTGGACCAGGCTGCCACGTGGAAGAGAGCCAGGGTAACCAGATCGCCCGCCTCAACGCTCATCCCCAGGTTCCCGTTATTGATGACAGCCGCCGTGTAGCCGGGCACCTCGTTCCAGAGGCCAGAGAAGTTGGCCTCCTTGGGCAACTCGATTTTGGCGTCCGCCAGGTCTAGCTCCAGCTCTGCAAGGGCGGCTTCGAGACTTGCCTCGTCTTTTGCCACCAGCACGAGTACCGGCAGAGGGTCCATTGACCAGGGCACCGTTGCCGCGCTGACTTTGCCGTGGTTCCAGTCGTCAGCATTACCTGCGCCTTGCGGCACATCCTGATCCAGCACCGCGACCCAGCAATAACCTTGCGCGCCAAGCTGCTTTGCTAGCCGTTCGGCGGCGGCAGGATTGTCTCTCCGCAGCCGTTCGAGATAACTGTTCTCGCCCTCGAGCCCCGCTGCCAGCCTGAAAGTCTGATAGAAAGTGTCCGCGTTGAAGTCCTGCTCCGGCGTAAACTGTGTGAGTGTGATGCCATGCGGATTGAAAGCCTTGATGAGGCGTTCTCCCAGCACTCTGCCGCCTTCGCTATCCGCCGTAATGACCGCGCCCAGTCCCAGCGGGAAGCTGCCTCCCTCGCCAAAGTCGAGAGTCACGCAACTCCCAAGTCCTGCGAAGTGGCTGGCCGAATACACCGCGCAGCCCGAATACATTTTCCACTGGCTGGTGTCGAATTCCAGTTGCTTGCGACTGCGCTTGCGCGCAAGCAAGGTGTTGCGATCATCGTAGACAGGTGTTGTGCCCTCCAGCTCCAGCGGGAAGCATGCCAGCACGAAATCGCGCCGCGGGTCCTCGCCTGCCCCATTATTCTCGGGGGGACAGGTCGTTTGATAATTCACCAGTCGGGTCTCGAACTCAATCGTCCTGCACCCTTCATACAAGGCTATCTCCCTTACCAGTTCATGCTTCTCGGCAAGGGTAGACTCGATTATCAGCTTCTGCGCGACAGTCCCGGTCAGTCTCGTAACCTGGGCCGGCGCTTCAGAGGCGAAGTGCTTCTCGCCCGTTGTATGGAACTCCCAGGAGGGCTCCACCCCTGGCCCCTCGATGAGCAGCGCGATATCGTTCCCCAGGCACTTGGAAGTGGACTGGATAAGTTCGCGTCCTTCCTGTTTGTCCCACAAGCTGACGATGCCGCCCCCGCGGGCCGGGTCCACTGTGATGCGGAAGAACTCGTTCTCAATTGTGGTCTCGCAGTCCAGACGGGGCTCGTGAGTGCGCGGCTCCTTGGTCTGGTAGTAATAGGACTTGTACCCGAGCGCTGGCACGTCCTCGGCCCAGAAGCGGATGGTTACCCCGTGGATATCTCTGTGGAAAACCTGGTGAGGCACGATGCGTCCGCTTGATTCGAAGACATCCAGATCGCCAAACTCGCCCTCGACAGTCAGCTCGCAGGGGCCGCTGCGTTTGCGGGGCAGCGCATTGAACACCACCAGCGCCTGGGCGTCCGAATCGGCCATCCGGGTTTCGGCTTTGCTTGCGATAAACCGACAGGCGTTCTCCAGCACCTCACTCGACAGCTCAAGTGACTCTCTGTAACTCGAAAGCAAATCCAGGAAAGGTCGGTCAGACTGCGTGCCGGTGATGGAATCATGATGGTGCACGAAAGCCAGTTGCCGCCAGGCCTTGTCCAGGGCGAGGTGAGGATAGTCTGCTCCCATAAGCGAAGCGATGCTCGCGAAGGCCTCGGCCTGGTAGACCCGGTTCTCGCCCAGCCGGTTGCCCAGCTTCAGGTTGCTGCGCGACACCGACGTGCCGATGTGGTAGTGGTGGATATCGCGACTCGTCAGCGGCAGCTCCAGCCCTTCGTGGTCTACCGCGTGATGGATGGCGTCGAAATACTTGCCAGGCACCGAGATAACGATAGGTGGATCCTGCTCTGCCAGATATTTGAGATTACCAGTCAGCCACTCGCGCGGCGGCTCGAAGTCCGACCCAATCATCAACAGGTCGGTCGGCACCCCCGCCGCCGCCTCTTCTTTCTGATGCTGCTTGCAGTGTTCGATGGCCTGTTCAAGTCCGCCAACGAAAGTCAGTGGATGATAAGGCTCGCGCTTCAGGATAAGCTCTGACCCGTCTGGCGAGAGATACCGGAACAGCCGGGGGAAGGGGTAGTCTATGAAAGCCGGCGGGTTGCCCTTGGTGTAGACCATCCCTCTGAAGCCAAATCCCTTAAGCAACTGGGCGATACGCCGGCAATGGCCGAACACGTCATGTGGCTGGTAAACGGTCGGCTTGTCACCGAGTTGCTCCTCGTGGAAGGTCTTGCCCAGCGCCAGGTTCCGGATGATAGCCTCCAGGCCAAGCGACACTTCGTTCGGCTCGCTGTAACTGCCTGCGGTCTCGATGCGCCCCTCGGCAATAAGTACCTTGAGCGCATTGCGCCGGTCCAGCATATAGTCCACATAGGGCTTGAGGTAATCCACCTCGGTAAGCACCGCGTGATAGAGGGGGTCCTCCAGGCAGCACTCGACAAACTCGTCCGAGTTCATCATCGAACGCCAGATGCAGGTGTTCTGGTCGCCCAGCCACACCGGGTCACAATGGAAATGCGGCGCGACGTAGACCTTGGCTTTCATAAGGAGCCTCCCCACCGGGTGTTGATGCGTTCGTACAGCGTCATATCGAGTTGCTTGGGCTGGGTTGCCACTTCAGCCAGGGGCAACTCTACAAGCCTGTCAGTATACCCTAGCACCAGTCCGGTTTGCCCTTCAAGGAGCAAATCCAGCGCGCGTTCCGCCCACGACCTGGCAAGCCAGCGATCCAGCCCGCTGACCGGCGCGCCTCGGGCTGCGTGTCCAGTTGCTGAATAACGCAACCTGCAACCTGCTGCTTCGCTCAGCTTCTCGGCGACTGTCCGAGCTTCAGGCACGCCCTCTCCAATCACCAGCACAACCCAGCCCCGCTGCGACAGAGCATGCTTCAGGGCTTCAGTCGCGTGGGGAAGGTCAGGCTCCACTTCCGGCACAAGCACATAATCTGCCTGCCCGACCTCGGCCACCCGGAGCGCGATATGACCGGTATGACCGCCCAGTGTCTCCAGCGCGAAAACACGCTCGCCAAGCGAACTCCCTGTTGCGTTCAAGCCATCCAGCAAGGTCAGTGTCAGGTTGCACGCCGAATCGAAGCCCAGAGTCCAGTCGCTGCCCCATACATCGTTGTCTATGGTGGAGGGGATGCCAATTGCCGCGAGGCCTACCTGCCCCGCCAGGGGCATCCCGTGCCTGAAGGAGCCATCTCCCCCCAGCACCACGAGCCCTTCCAGCCCGTGATCGCCACCACCTGGCTAAGTCGCTCGACGCCTTCTTCGTCGCAAAGCTTCTATCGCGCGAGGTGCCAAGCACTGTCCCACTGCGCGCAGCAAGAGTGCCGTCATCGAGGCTCGCAAGCGGCTGCAGCTTGCCTTCCGCAAGCCCCGCGAAGCCACTACGCGCGCCCAGGATTTCCACCCCGAGCTGCGCCCCATAACGCGCAAGCGCCACCAGGCAGGCGTTCATTCCGGGGCTGTCGCCCCCGCTTGTCAGGGCTGCTATACGTTTCATCCAGTTAGCCTTCCGGCAGTGCTTCAACGAAGCGAATCGAGTCGATTGAGAAGGTCACGCCAGGCCCTTCGACCACATCAAGCCTAAGGCTCGTGATCTTGCCTTCCCACCCCATCACATCGCGCATGTCGAGGTAGTAGTCGTGTTGCTGACCATCTTTTATCAAAGCCACTCGTTTGCTCGCTTCTTGCCGCGCGCTGGGCACTGCCGAGGAGGTGAAGAACAACTCGGCGTAGTCTTCTCCCGCCCCGCCACTTGCCGCCATCCGCACAGTCAAACCAGCGAATTGCGCTGCCGAAACGAAACAGGCGCCTCCATAGCAGATTGGATCTGGCCCGTTGGTCCGTCCCGCAAGGAAGCCAGGCTGGTCGAGAGCCTCTATCCGCTCATTCATACTCCAGCCCTGATTGCCGTCTTCGAAATCCCACACTGACCGGATATCAAAAGTAACCTCTATCAGAGGTCGCCCCATATCCTGCGGGATTATCTCGGGCGCAGGAGGGGTGCCCGGCGCGAGAGCTTTCTGGAAGGCGTTCAGCATCTTGAAGCCAAACTCTCGACCTGGCTCGCAGATGCTTCCCTCGCCCCACTCGTTCCAGGCCTCGGCAATTATCATCGGCTTGCCAGCGGGGCCGATATCCAGCCGCGTCACCGCGTCCAGCGCGTCTTCGAGGTGCTCTTGCAACAGCTCCGGGGTGTAATCGTGCAGTACCAGGGCGTTGTAGCCAGCCCAGGCGCGGTTGTCCCAGTCGCAGAGCACCTCCGGGATGAAGGGCAGCGCGGTCGGGTCATCTGCAACTCGCTGGAACACGTCCTTGTAGGCCTCTACCAGACCGGCATAAGGCGTGCGCTGGCCCTGACCGCCGATGCCAGGGGCGTTATACTCGGAACCTGCATCATACCCCTGGCGCCGCAGGCTCTCGGCCCAGCCAGTATGAGGATGACCACAACCGATGAGATACAGCCCGTTAAGTCCGGCCGCCTTGCACTTGGCCTTCATATCATCGAAGGCCCGACGCACTTCGGCCTCGCCCATATCCGACAGGAAGCGCCACGGTGTGAATATCCACACGGCGGGCTTGCCGTCTATCTTGAGGTAGTTGTCGCGCCTGAAATAGTTCTCTATCCAGTAGTCCGTGACTGCCATCAGGTCTTCGTAGCTGCTGGTATTTTCAGCATTATGGTTCGCCCATAGCAACGAGAACTTCATCATGTCCTGGTATTTCGCGTTGAAGAAGCGCATCGTGCAGCCCATGTTCGAGCGACCTGTGGCCCTGGCTCCAGTACCAGTCGAACAGCCAGAAAGTGGCGCCGCGCTCAACCGCCCACTTGATCTGCCAGTCCATTACCTCGGGGTCGCCCTCGGCGTAATACCCAAGCAGTGGCTTACGGAACCATTCCTTTATAGGCCGCCATCTCTGCGCGTCCCACCAGCCGGGGAAGTAGTAGATACCCGCCTCATAAGGGGTCACCAGAGGCACTGGCTTCGGTACATAATCACCGCTCACGGCAGGGGTGGGAGTAAACTCCGTGCTGGTCGTCGCCTTGCCACTGCCACCGGCCCATTGTAGATTTATACTGGCCTCGTAGGTACCAGGTTCATCCGCGATGACTTCCCAGACGGCTTCGTACCGATCGGAATAACCCATTACGCCTGTCTGGAGCGTGGCTTCCTGCCCAGGCGCAAACCTGAGTCCTGGCCCGCACTCGAGTGTCACTGTGGCGTTGGGGGAGATCTCTCCGGTCATATTTTCTACAACTGCAATCAGCCTGGCGGGTTTACCTGTCCGGTTGACGCCGTCATCACGTCCAAAATACCGGATCCACAAATCCACCGGCCCCTGGGGCTCTTTCACCAGAGCCAGGCGCTTCAAGGTCAGCGAATTGCCAGCGCCAGGAGGCGTGCGCAGTCCGAACATCCTGAGGCCGCCTTTCAACGCGACAGGCAGGTTCATCCGATGAACTTGCCCATCCGAGTTGACCGGGAACCATACCGAGGTAGGAGAGGCCCCCACAGCGCGGATAATCGCTTCAGTGTCCTCTCCCGCGGTGCTGGTACCCTCATAGTAGAGATACCCGTACTCCTCAAGAGGCGCGTCCGCCACGTAAGCGCTGGTAAGCGACCAGCGATCACTGGCAGTTATCGTCAGCCCCTCCGGCCCTGTCTCGAGGCTGGCAACGCCTTCTTGCGCCACCCACTGGCCGGCGTCCTCCGGCCTTGTGAGCTCCCAGTCGGGCGTTTCAGCTTTGGCCATATCCAGCACCGGCTCTATCACCCGGATATAGTCGATCTCCAGTTGCTGCTCTCCGCCCGGCGGATCCAGCCTGAAGGAGATAAGTCGAGGCAGCGCCTCCCACAGGGGGAAGAACGAATACTCATGCCAGGCCTCATCGAGTGCGAAATCCAGATGATGGCTCTGCTGCTCGCTGAAGCCGTTCCACTGGCCCCCATGGTCTGCCGCGTAGAAGAACTGCAGCATCCCGCCTCCCGGCCGGACGCGCACTCGCAGCTCGACTTTCTGGAAAGGCGCAGTTATCAGCTCGAAGTCCGGCAAAGTGATGATCGGGTCGCCGCCGCTGGTGGTCAGCTTCAGCATACCCTCCTCAACTGCCATCTCGGTAACCTCGCCACTGGCCACCCAGCCCGCGATATCGGCCTGGGAATCGAACTCCCAACTCTTTGTGACCTTCCACTCAGTAGTATCGCCAAGTACCAATCCCATCACCACCAGGCAAAGCCCAATTGAAAGCCAAATCACAGCTGCAGGTCTCATTCAAGTCCCTCCTCGGGAAGCTCTTTCAGCAACCGGATATAGTCCAGCTTCAGTTCAGCGCCAGGACGCCAGCTCGGATCGAACCTTAATCCCGTAATCGTACCCACCCAGCCAGGCAGAGCGCCCGTATCCAGCAGGTAGGTGTGATATTCACCATCGCGGGGTGCCTCTGCGTCAGCATATTGGCCCCCGAGAAGCCCGATGTAAGCGAGTTGCTGAAGAAAAGCTGCAATCCGTCAGGTTCTTCGCCCCCGCTCACTGCCATCCGGATGGCGACGTAGCGATACTCTGCAGCCGATATACTGATAGGCGGCCCCTGCAATACAGGGTCCTGACTGATAGCTCGCCCAACCAGCGCTCCATCGACCGGCTCCAGCTCCAAGCTTAGCCCTACTGTCCAGCCGTCCAGGCCTTCCTCGAACTCCCAGGCTGTCGCTCCGCCGAACTCTACCTCGCGCAGCGGCTGCCCCAGGTCAGCAGGAACCAAATCAGACGCCTTTGGCGCCTCTGGCGCTAGCGCCTGCTGGAAGGCATCCAGCATCGAAAAGCCCCACTCTCTGCCCGGCTCGCAGATTGACCCCTCGCCCCACTCATTCCAGGCCTCGGAGATTATCAGCTTGCCCGCCGGCCCCGTCACGCCGGTCCTCTCGACCAGGTCCATCAGGGCCTGGAGATGTGCCTCCAGCGTCTCGGGCGTATACCCGACTCGCCACAGCGTGCTGTAGCCGTGCCAGGCGCGCGAATCCCACCCGCAGTTGGCGCTCGGGATATAGGGCAGCGCAGGCCCCTCTGGCGCCCTCGCGGAGCGCTCTATCAGGTCCTGATAGTCTTCGTTCATCTGAGTATAGGGTGCCCGCAGGTCGCCGCCAGTGTTCAGCCCGGCGCTGTTATAGTCCGAATCCGCATCGAACCCAAGCGCCTTCATCCGCTCGAGCCAGCTCTCCCGCGGCTGCCCGCAGGCGATAAGATACAATCCTCCCAGGCCTGCGTCACGGCACTTCTGACGCAGCTCCTCAAGGGCTTGCCCGAGTACCTTCTTCTCCGAGCGCTGTGGCAATCTCCATCGGCTGGAATATCCAGATTGCGGGCTTGCCGTCAATCCGCAGGTAGTTATCCCGCTTGAAGTAGTTCTCAATCCAGAAGTCGCACGCGGCCAGTAGATCTTCCCGGCTGTGACTGCCAGGCCCGTTGTGGTTGGCCCAAAGCAGCGCGAACTTCATCTGGTCCTGATATCTGGCGCCAAAGAAAGCCTCGTGCAGCCCATGTTCGAGCGTCCGCTGGCCCTGATTCCAGTACCAGTCGAAAATCCAGAAAGTGATTCCCCGCTCACGCGCCCACTTTATCTGCCAGTCCATTATCCACGGGTCGCCCTCGGCGTAATAGCCAAGTAGAGGCTTGCGGTAGTAGTCCTTGATGGATTGCCATCGGTCGGCACTCGCCCATCCTGGGAAATAATAGCAACCGACCTCCCAGTCCGTCTTGAGCGGCACCGGCTGTGGCACATAGTCGTTGCGGGCAAGGGTTGGGGAAGTAGAGTGAAGGCAATTTCGGCGTTCGTAGTGAAACTGCCAGCCTCCGAGCTGACTTCGACCTCCAGGCGCTTTGGGCCTGGTGACTCTGCAACCACCTGCCAGCTCGCCTCAGCCCGGTTGGCGTATCCGATAACGCCCACCTCTCGCAAGGCTTGCTCGCCTTCGGCCAGCCTTACCCCCAGGCCTGGCTGCAAGAGAAGCCGGACCTGCCCCGCCGGCTCCGCGCCGAAGTTGGCCAGGTTACACACAACCTTTGCTGGCCGGCCGACCCGATTTACCCCGCTGTCCTTGCCGAAGTAGAGCACCCTGGGCGAGGCTTGTCCAGTTGGCTCGTTCACAAAGGCCAACCGCTTCAACAGGAGGGTGCTGCCCGCCCCACGCGGAGGCCGGACACCGACCGAGCGCAAATCGCCTCTAATCGTGATTGGCAGGCACGCCGTGTAGAGCCGCCCATCTGCAGGCCAGGGATAAAGTAGTGTCTTCCTGCCCTCGCCTGTCGAGGTCAGGTCCAGTTCTATTTCTGGCCCGGCCGTTGTCGCCGCCTCGATCAGCACATAGCTGCCAGTTTGTGTCTCCGGCTGAAGGCAGGCTGTTATCAGGGAAAGCTGCGCGTTCGAGGTTAGCTTCAGCCCCTCAGGTCCTTGCGAGCTGCTCTCGAGGCCTTCGGCGGCGGTCCACAGCGCGTGCTTCAGTCGGGTTCGTGAAATCCCAATCTGCACTGGGAGAGGCAGTTAAAGGAGTCTGCCGGCTCGACGAGGCGTACCCACTCCAGACCGAACTCATACCGCCCGGCGACCGGGTCCACCCGCAACTGAACTACCTGCGGCGCGCCATCCCACCAGGTCCAGGCGCCATACTCGTGCCACTGGCCATCGCCCTGGACCCGGATATTGATCGCTTCGGAAGGTTCAAAACCGCCAAAGGGGCCTTCGTGATCCGGTGCCCAAAAGACCTGCACATCGCCCACGACACCACTTTTCAGCCGAAGCTCGATCCGCTGCATCGGGCCGGTGGTGATGGGCTGCTCGGGCAATATCAGGAGGGGATCATCGTTCACCACGCGCCCAATAAGCGCGCCTGCCTCCAGGCGGACGTCCTGCAGCGATCCCGTGCCCCACTGCCCAAGCGCCCCGGGCGTCGAGAAGTCCCATTGCGCGACCGTGCGCCACTCCAGGGCCCGCGCCGGGTGTCCAAGGCCAAGAATTACAGCAAACACCAAACCAAACCAGATTGAAAAACTCTTCATAACGAGCTATTGGCTTCTCGAGAGCTATCTCCTGCCACTACTGGGGGTGCAGGGGGCACTGACCCCTGCGCCTTTATTCGCCCTTCAGCAGCAAACGATACGATTGCGGGTTTAATCGAGAAGCCTTTCCAGGTGCGCTGGCTGTCCGAGAAGTTCACCAGCACGCCTACCCCATTGGCAAACTCGCTCAGTTGCACCTGGCGATCTGCGGAGCAGAACTGGTGGCCTGTCATCTCGGCGTCTTCTACCGCATCGAAGAGTGGTTCGAGGAATTTGCAGGTCTCGACCATCCGGTCCCTCTGCTCCTCCAGCGTTGCGCGTTTCAGCACCATAAACATCGGCGGAGTCGCATAAAGCGCGTTGAAGAGGTCGCGCTGCTTCCACAGGCTGGGGAAGGTGTTGCTGCAGTCGCCCCAGTACCAGTAATTGACCACGCAGTCGTGGTAGACCAGCTCGAACAGGGGCAGTCTGATCCCGGGATTTAGCTGCGACCTGATAGTCTCCTCATTTGGCTCTGGGCCAGCCTCCAGATAACCTGCCTCAGGATGCCTGTATGGCCCGAGGCTCATCATCCCCTCGAAGAAAGAGACAGCGGGGATTGCCCAATCGATGCCTGTCTCCGAGCCGCATACCAGCCCCTGCTGCCCTACATAATCCAGCAGGGCAAACTTGCCCTCCTTCTCGCCAGTCCGGCTGCAGGGATGCAAGGGGTTATAGCATTCAAACAAACCTGCCGCGGTGGTTGTGTCGATGAACCTGGCCTCGCGCGGATAGGCCACCTTGTCAGGGGGGATATTCACTTCGGCCCATTTCTTATGCTGCGTGCCACATGCCACATAGCCAGGCACAGGGCCTTGCTCTGTGCGGATGACCCATCCGTGCTGCAGTGTGCCGTCCTCGAGCATCACGATATCGTCGGGCCAGCCCTGAGTGCGATTCTGCAGCTTTGCCTTTTCGAGGTCGGCAGAATCCCAGACATCTTGATAGATGTCGTAGATGCTCGTCAGATAGCCCAGTGATTTGCCGGCCTCTATCTCCTCAGGCGTAATCGAGTTGGAATGAAGCATCCGCTCGACTCCCTGTTCATGGAACCAATTAAGAGCCGCGATGCGCTCCTCGGGTTTCATCTCCCAGGCCATCAGCCAGATGTTCGCAGCGCCAATCAGCCTCTCGACGGCGGGCAGTTTGGCGCGTTTCTCGGCCAGGGTAACGAGCTTGCCTGATTCCTCGGCTTCGCGCCGGTAGCGCTTGCACAGCCCGACATAGCCGCCTTCCTCCGCGAACCAGTAGTGGATTGTGCGGTCGTAACCCCAAAGGCCTTTCTGGGCTTGCCAGACCAGCTCCCCGGTGGCGCTGCCCAGTTCTCCCTGCTGCTTGTAGCGCAGCCAAATCGCCGCATCGTCCGCCTCGCGCGTCCACCACAAGGCTGCCGCGCCCGACTTGGAGTCGGCGATGCCAGTCCACGGCATACACAGCCCGTGCCCGCTGTATAGCACCTGGGGCCAGGCAGGCTGGATATCGCGGTCGGCGCAGCTATAGAGCCGTCCCTCATTCATCGGGACGATAAGCTCGCAAGTCTCGCTGCCCCCCGCGAGGGCTGGGCAGGTGCTGACCAGGCCCGCGACTGGGAGTGCCGGGTCAGCCGTTGTGGTCAGAGCAAGCTCTGGCTCCTCCTCCTCCAGCCTGGCGGTCAGGACACACTCCAGGCGTTTCTCATAGGAGCCATCCGAGATGACCACCGCGCGGAAGACTGCTTCCAGATCGGAAGTCTGGCTTGCTTCGAGGATGATCACCTGCTCGCAGGGGAAGGTCTGCCATCTCAGTCCATTGCGCCTGTCAGTTGCGATGAAGCTCCAGTTGCGGGGATTGAAGGTGACGGTCAGTAGCTTATTACGCAACGTAATATTACGCGTCGTACTAGCAGCAGACTGGAGGGGAAGACTTCCCACCAGCTCGAGCTCAAGGTTGTCAGCCAAAAGTTGGGCCTTGCCCTCTCCCATCAGTCTGAGGGTCATCTGCTTGAAGCCTGGCAGGACGATAAAGCGCCCTTCGAGATGCTGCCATTCGGTGGTGGAAGTATCCGGCGCAAGCGGCGCCCAGTTCCAGTTGGGGGTTTGTTCCTCTGCCTCGGGATAGCCAATCAGGCTGAACCACAGCCTGACCTCGTCAGTCGTAGCAAGCTTCACATCACAGGCGATACGATAGACCTGCAGGGGCTCAACCGCAAAACTGGCGAGGAAGGTCGCTGACCAGTCCTGCTCGCCCGGATGGGTGATGCTCGCAACCTGCCCGTGGCCTTCCGAGGCAATAACCTCTGCTGAGCCCTCGCCATCTCGACTCCAGAAGCCGAAAGCCGGAGGGGTTGCGCCTTCGAAGTCGCCCCCTGTCACCAGGTTGGCCGACCACGCGCTCAGGCTCAGGAGCAGAGCAAACGCAACAACAAGCGCCAGGACGGGGTTCATAACCCGCCTCCAAAGTTGCTGGTGGCCTGTCCTCAGGCAGCGCTTGGCTTAGGCACTCCTGTATAGCCCAGGACTCGCAACACCAGCTTGATTAGCTCTTCCAGTACCAGTACCGACGCCGCGATCCCCACCGATATGCCCAGATGGTTGAGGTCCAGCACCGCGGTTCGGAACCAGTCATGGAGCGAGGGGATATAGAGAATCGCCAGTTGCAAGCTGGCGCCCAGCAGGAAAGCCGCATAAAGCCAGGGATTCTGCTTGCCCGAGAGTGAGAGCAGACTCCTTACCGAATACTGGCAGTTTAACGAGTGGAAGAGCTGGAAGAATACCAGCGTTGTGAAGCACATCGTCCGCCCGTAGTTAATGGCCTCTACACTGTCGCTTCCGAGCACATCCAGCGCAAAGTGCTTGCCAATTTTAAAAGCAATAAGCGAACCCAGGGCCATAAGGCCGCCAATCATCAGGATGCCCCAGAAGGCGCGCCTGTCCAGTACCCCTGCTTCAGGAGAGCGCGGCGGGCGCTTCATCAGATCAGGCTCTGCGGGAGAAACACCCAGCGCGAGCGCCGGCGGCCCGTCGGTGACCAGGTTTATCCAGAGGATATGGATAGGCATCAGGGGCAGGCCCATCCCGGTCATCATTGCAAAGAACATCGTCATAATCTCGCCCGCGTTGGTCGAGATCATATACCGCACGAACTTGGTGATGTTGTCGAATATGACCCGTCCCTGTTCTACCGCGTTGACGATGGTTGCGAAGTTGTCGTCGGCCAGCACCATATCGGCCGCGTCTTTGGCGACGTCAGTGCCCTCTATCCCCATCGCCACGCCGATATCGGCTGACTTGAGCGCTGGCGCATCGTTTACTCCATCGCCAGTCATTGAGACCAGGTGATTGTCGGCTCGGTAGGCCTTGATGAGCTTCAGCTTGTGCTCTGGGGAGACGCGCGCAAAAACTGAGGTTGTCCGCGCCGCCTCGGCCAGTTGAGCCTCATCCATCTCATCCAGTTGCTGGCCAGTGATTGCCTGAGCGCCTTCCTCCACGATGCCTACCGAAGAGGCGATTGCTATCGCCGTTACTGGATGGTCGCCAGTAATCATCACAGGACGGATACCGGCCTGTTTACACTCGGCGACCGCTGCGGCCGCTTCGGCCCGGGGCGGGTCTATCATTGCCATATAGCCGAGGAAAATCAGGTTGCTTGCCGCCATATGAGGGGTGAGCTCTGATTCGTCCTCCATATAACAATACTTGTAAGCAAAAGCCAGCACGCGACGCGCGCGCCGGGCTTCTTCATCTACGCGCTCCTGTACCGCATCGACAACCTCATCATCCAAAGCCACAGGGCCGGCGGGCAATACGCCTTCCTTGCAGTGAGCCAGAACGGCTTCCGTAGCGCCCTTCATTACGATAAGCAGTTTGCCACTTGCGGGATCACGATGGCAGGTCAGCATAAACTTGTGATCCGAGTCGAAGGGGATCTCCCATACTCGCGGCATATGTTTTGCCAGAAAATCTTTGTAATACCCAAACTTTTCGGCTGCGACCAGTAAACCAATCTCAGTTGGGTCGCCTGTGTATTCGCTGCCTGTATGGGCTGAGTCATTGCAGAGGGCCGCAGCTTTCAAAAGCAAATCAAGAGTGCTGCCTTCGGCCTGGGGCGCTTCGGGTTCTGCAGGTGGCAGAGCGATTTCCTCGCCCGCTGCTACCAGTGACACGACGGTCATCTTGTTCTCGGTCAAGGTGCCTGTCTTGTCGCTTGCGATAATTGTGATGGAGCCCAAAGTCTCGACCGCGGGCAGTTTCCGGATGATGGCATTAGCTTTGGCCATACGCTGGGCGCCCAGGGCCAGGTTGATCATAATGACCGCCGGCAAGCCCTCTGGGATGGCCGCTACAGCGAGGCTAACGGCCGCCATAAACATCTCGGTCAGGGGTTGCCCGTGGGTGATGCCCGCCACGAAGACCGCAGCGCAAACCACCAGAGCTGCGATGCCGAGTTGTTTGCCCAGCTTGGAGACTCGCCGTTGCAGTGGAGTGGTGCCCTCTTCCTCTTCTGACAGCATTGAGGCGATCTTGCCAAGCTCGGTCTGGGCGCCTGTGGTCGTCACAATCGCCCTGCCTCTGCCTCGGGCAAGCGCAGTGCCCATGAAGAGCATATTCTGGCGGTCGCCCAGGGGACATTGCCCCTCTGCCTCGCAATCGGCGCGTTTATCCGAAGGCACGGATTCACCAGTGAGCGCCGCTTCTACAGCGGCCATGGAGAAGGCCTCGATGACCCGCGAATCGGCTGGCACGAGATCGCCCGCAGCCAGGGCCAGCAGATCGCCTGGTACCAGCTCATACGCGGAAATCCGGCGTTGCTCTCCATCGCGGATTACCATACATTGGGGCACCTGAAGCTGCTTGAGGGCTTCCATTGCCTTCTCGGCGCGTACTTCTTGCCATAGCCCGATTAACGAGTTGAGGATGAGGATAGCTGCGATGACGATTGCATCCTGGTATTCATGCAAGGCCGCCGATATCACTGTAGCGACAATCAACAGGATTACCAGGAAGTCGGTGAACTGGCGCAACAGCTTGATAAGCAGGCCTTCTCTGGGGGCCTCGGGCAACCTGTTGGGGCCTACCTCTGACAGCCTGCGCGCCGCTTCGGTTGTTGACAGCCCCTGCTCTCCGTCAGTTGCCAGTTCTTTCAAGACACCGTCGATGTCCAGAGTATGAGCTACAGGCAGTTGCATTGTTGGCGATTCACTCCACTTGTCCGCCCAGGCTGAATATCAACGCCAGGGCGACTGCATACAGACCGATTGATAGAACCGCAAGCGCCCCGCCCCAGCGCCATCTGCTTCCCAGGCTGGTAGCGAGTAGATGGCGCACGCTCATCAGTAAGAAGGTCATCACTACTACACAACCTACTGTCGCCAGATTGGCCACCGAGGCTCTTGCAAGCAGAGAGCCCTCAAAAGCCAGGTCGGCCACCACCAGCATCACCATATTGAGCGCGTTGCTGCCCAGGTAGTTGCCGATAGCCATATCGAGCAGCCCCATCCTGGCGGCTGCGAGGCCAGCGGCAAGCTCCGGCAGGCTGGTCACCAGCGCCATCAGCAGCGTGCCAACAAAAGTTTCGCCAAGCCCAGTCTGAGTCGCAATCATCTCGGCTGATGAAACCAGATAGTTCATCGCCAGAGCAATTACCAGACCAAGTCCAACCATCTCAAGCAGCAGCTTCCAGGTACGCGTAAACTGCTGACGCAGCCCAGGGGCAGGATGAGCGCCATCTCTAGAATATTCACCGCGCGACTGTAAATAACTGCCACCAAGATAAAGGACTAGAAGAAGCCACAGCGGCCAGGAGGCTCTAAGCAACTCTGAAGCAGGAGCAACCAGCAAGCCGAGGCCCGTAAGGCTAATCATTGCCAGAGAGAGCCAGGCAGAGGGCCAGACCAGGCTCGCAGGCCCGATGCTGGGACGCATCCGTATAGCATAAAGCAAAGTAATAGCCATCAAGGTGAGGTTGCACAGATTGCTGCCTACGAGGCTCCCAACCGCAAGGTCAGGCAGACCTCGATGGCCTGTTTGCCAGGCGCCAAGGAATTCGGGCAGCGAGGTTATAGCCGCAAGCGCTGTGGCTCCAACCCAGACTCGCGAAAGGCCTGTCGCCTCCGCAAGTCGGTCAGCCAGTTTGGTTAACCCTACGGCCGTCAGCGCAATTACCAGGCCAGAAAGGGTAAAGACGAGAAAAGCCACAGCCTTCACCAGCCGACAGGATAACTTGACAGCTCTGGAGGGTCAAGCAAATTGAGTCATCCGGACCCTCTATGTTACACTCCCCGAGGCGATAGCCTGCCAAAGGCTGACGAGGCACTTCCCCTTAAAAACGAAATGAGAGCATCTGAACTCGACCGGCCAAAATTGCTTGCGAAGCTGATACGGTATTTTCACACCTCCGATTATGTCGGGGGAATTGCTCTGGCGGTCGCTATCGGGCTAGTTGCGGGATTTGGTGGAGTAGCTCTTACCCTGCTCATCCGACAGTTGCGCAGTTGGTTCTTCGACGGCGGCGCCAACGTGTTTTGGTTCCTTGGCGATTACTACGTTGTGCTTATCCCCGCTCTTGGAGGACTGCTGGTCGGTCCGATAGTCCATTTTGTATCACCCGAGACGCGAGGGCATGGCGTCCCCGAGGTTATCCAGGCTATCCAGACCGCCGGGGGCCGGATGCGCGCTCGCGTGGCCGGGGTCAAAGTGCTGGCTTCGGCGATCACTATCGGTTCGGGCGGCTCGGCGGGAAGAGAAGGTCCTATTGTTCAGGTGGGCGCCACAATTGGCTCTGTGCTTGGCCAGGGATTGCAACTTCCGGCCCAGCGACTTGCTACACTGGCTGCGTGCGGCGCTGCGGGAGGCATCTCGGCAGCCTTCAATGCTCCTGTTGGCGGCGCACTTTTTGCAATGGAGGTTATCCTTGGCGACTGGAGCGCCGATGCGTTCGGGCTTGTTGTCATCGCATCTGTAGCTGCCTCTGTCGTATCGCGTGTTTATTTGGGCGCCGCTCCCGCCTTCGCTGTACCCACCTATGAATTCAACGCCAGCCACTGGTGGGAGTTGAGCCTATACTTACTGCTAGGGGTCTTTGCCGGTGTCGCTGCCAAGCTGTATATCTGGCTTCTCTACTCGGCCGAGGACGCTTTCGATACGATAAAGTGCTTGCCAAGATGGCTTACGCCGGCACTTGGCGGGCTGCTGGTGGGCATCCTTGCCTTAGTGGTGCCCCAGGCGCTGGGCACTGGTTATGAAGAGGTTTCTGACGCCCTGCAGGGCAACATCGCCTGGCAGCTTGCCCTTCTTTTCGTCGCCGCCAAACTCATCGCTACCGCCTTCACCCTGGGCTCGGGCGGATCGGGAGGCGTCTTTGCTCCGGGCTTCTACATCGGCGCCATGCTCGGCTGTGCTTTCGGAAAACTAGCCAACCTGCTGCTGCCAGGTATGGTATCGCCTCCGGGCGCTTATGCGCTTGTGGGAATGGGCTCAGTCTTCGGAGCCGCTGCCCACGCCCCGCTCACCAATGTGATCATGCTGTTCGAGATGTCGGGCGACTACAGTATGATCCTGCCGATGATGGTAGGTGTCGTTGTCAGCACTCTCGTGCTGCGTAGTTTCAGCTTTGAAAGTATCTATACGTTGAAGCTCTCTCGGCGCGGAATCCACCTTGGGGTAAAGAAAGCCAACCCGATGCAACTGCTGACAGTTGCCGAGACGATGAGCGCTGACACTCCCACCCTTTTACCTGTGACCAGTGTGGAAGAAGCCGCTCAGCGCTTCCTCTCGACCTCCTTCACCGCCTTCCCGCTGGTTGATGGCGCGGGCGATCTGGTGGGCATCATCACCCACGGCGACGTCGAGAAACCTGTCCTGGCCGGCAATACCCAATTGCCTATTGGATTGCTTAGCACAGCTAAAGTCATCACCTGCTTCCCGGATGAGAACCTGGAGCTGGTCCTCTCTCGTATGGCTGCCAACTCGATTTCGCGGCTTGTAGTCGTTGACAGGCTGAACCCCACCAAACCACTCGGGATGATCACAAGGAAGGACATCGTCGCGGCTTATTCGAGATCGATGAAGGAGCTATCACATATCCATCCCAGGCTTCGACGCAGGATTGCAGGACAGGCGGAGACGCGCGTGCTGGAGTTTGGCATCGGGCGTGATTCGCCCCTGGCCGGCCAGTGCCTGGCTGATCTGGCTCTGCCGGAGGGGTGCCTGATGGTACTCGTCGAGCGCGGCCGGCAGATCATAATCCCGCGTGGAGAGCTGCGCCTTGAGGTAGGAGACCACGTCACGATGGTGGCTCTGCGCCATGCAGCCGAACTATTGCTGGCTAAACTCCGCAGGGGAGAGGGTTTCCTGCGCGAGCCGAAAGTGTCTCCGCTTAAAGAATCGCCCGAGCCTTGAAGCGACCCGGGCGACTGACATCAGGTAGGGGAAAAAGCCTACATTTGCTCTGGCGCTGATACCCCGATTAACGCGAGTACCTGTCGCAGCACCGCTTTGGTAGCGCGCGCAAGGCCAAAGCGCCCAGTGCGCAGCTCCGGCTCGGCAGGGAGGATTGGGCACTGCTGGTAGAACCGATGGAAAGCATCCGCCACTGCCAGCGAATAATGCGTCAGCCTGTGAGGCGTAAACAACCGGGTAGCGTCCTCTATCAGTATGGGCAGCTCGAGCAGCAGCTTCATCAGCGCCAGCTCGGAGGGCTCCCTCAGCAGGGAGAGTTGCTCAAGGGTTGCCTCTTCAATCGCGATGCCCCGGTTGCCCGCTTCCTTCTCCAGGCTGCACAGCCGCGCATGCGCATACTGCACATAGTAAACGGGATTCTCGTCCGACTGTTTGCGCGCAAGGGCCAGGTCGAAATCAAGATGAGAATCGGCTGCCCTCATCAGGAAGAAGAAGCGCGTCGCATCCGCCCCGATATCTTCAAGCACCGAGGCCATAGACACCAGGTCGCCAGCCCGCTTGGACATCTTAACCATCTCGCCGCCATCAAAAAGCCGCACAATCTGGTAGATCAGGAAGTGAAGCTTTGCCGCCTCGAAGCCAAGCGCCGCTATACCAGCTTCAACCCGCTGGGTATAGCCATGATGGTGAGGGCCCCAGACATCCACCAGCAAGTCATAGCCCCGCTCGAACTTGTCCATGTGATATGCGAGGTCAGCGGCAATATAGGCAGGGCGACCATCCTGCCTCACCAGTACCCGGTCCTTGTCATCGCCGAAGTGGGTGCTCTTTAGCCACAGCGCCCCGTCCAGTTCATAGGTCCACCCGGAGGCCTTGAGCCGGTCTACGACGACTTCCAAAGCGCCTTCATCATAAAGCGATTGCTCGCGATACCACCGGTCGAAATTTATGCCAAAGGCGGAAAGATCGATCACCTGCTGGTCAACGAGAGTCTTCCGCGACAGTTCCTGAAACCTGCGATGGCACTCGGCTTCGGGCAAATCGAGCAAGCCAGGGCCGTGCTCCTCCAGTAGCTGTTGGGCAAGTTCGGTTATATAGTCACCCTGGTAGCCTTTCTCGGGAAACTCGACTTCCTGCCCCAGCAACTGGCGGTAGCGCGCCTGGACCGACTGGCCCAGCATCGTCATCTGAGTGCCATCCCAGGCGTCGTTTATGTAGTATTCCCGGTCCACCTGCCAGCCTGTAGCTTCGAGCAGATTGCAGAGCGCATCGCCGACAGCCCCTCCCCGGGCGTTGCCCATATGCACCGGACCCGTGGGGTTGGCGCTGACATATTCCACATTGGCCCTCTTGCCAGCGTTCGCGCTGCTGCGTCCAAACTGCTCGGGCGCGGCAAGTACTTCCTGCAATCCCTGGGCGTAATGAGTCTGAGCGATGTAGAAATTGATAAAGCCAGGCCCAGCCAGCTCCAGTCGGTCCAGCAGCCCTTCAGGTAGCCCAAGGGCTGCCACAAGAGATTCGGCTACCTGCCTGGGCGCCTTCTTGACCTCTCTGGCAAGTTGCATTGCGATATTGGTCGAGAAATCTCCCAGCTTGGGATCGGGGGTAGAGAGGATCTCCGGGGCTGACTCGAGCCCATATACTTCTTTGACGGCGGCCTCGAGAGCCACCGCCAGTATTGATTTTACGTCCAGCATATAACGCTCCCTTTTTCTCAGGCCAGCGCTTAAGGCGCCAGCATCATCGCTAGGAGGCGGTCAAGTCCTTTAAGGGCCATATCCGCCAGGATCATCATAAGTGAGCCGCCCACCACTACCTGGGGCAAGCCTCGGTTCCAGATTTGAGCAAAGAATTTCGCTTTCTTGTTGCCCTCGCGCTGATACCTGTCCGTCAGCTCTTCGGCTGCCTTGATTGCCGAAAGGAGCTGTTCGTCGGTCGGCTCCTTCGTCGTCAGGTATTTCTGTACCATCGAACCAAGCCGGCGCCAGGACAGCAGCGCCACCACGGCATAAAGGAGAGGCGCCAGCGGATGCCACTCTATCAGACTCGACAGTCCCAGTACGAACACCGAGACCAGCGCGAACAGGGCAACCAGGTTGGTGCCGCATCGTCGGTGTACGGGCGTGAAAGGCCTTATTGCCTCTACCGTCAGGGGCATGCCGTGCTCGAGCGCCGTGACGGTCTTGTGTTCGGCGCCGTGAAAACCTGCCAGAGGTGTAAACCTCATAAGCACAAGGAAGAGGGCTGCCATCGCAAGCTCGAGGCCCATCAACCAGGCTCCCTGGTTTGGGAAGGTGTTTGTGTCATAGGCAACAAACACCTCGGCCAGCTGAGTGCCAAGCGCCTTGTCCAGCAGGAAGAGCGCTGCGAGAAGCAGCAGATAGCTGAGGAGGAAAAGCCCGGACAGCATAACTCCTGTAAGCACGAGCGCCAGGTCGCCAGGGCCGCCGCTTCGGCTGCCGTCGGTCAGGTGCACCCCGAGTGGAGTTGCCATCCCGCCCATCCGGCGCGGGCGGTAAGTGCCCGAAACCAGATGCAGCCAGGTAGACTTGAGTACCGCGCCCTGGAGCCGGCCCTGTTCATCGCGCACCGGCACGAACTGCACTTCCGGCTGGCGGAAATAAGAAGCCAGCTCGCGCGCTGGCAGAGTGCTTTCTACTGGTCCGGGCGCCATTGCCTGAGCATCCCAGGCCTTTAACTCGCCTTTTGGCGCGCCTTCAGGCGCATTAAGGGTGGCGTTGAAGGCGGATTGTTCCGTAATGAAGCCAACCAGATGCCCTTCGCGCACAAGCGCCACCACTGAGACTCCCTCTTGGCGCATCTCATAAAGCGCTTGCCCAAGCGTGGCGTCCGCCTCTACCTGAGGCAGCCGTTTGGCCAGATTGCCTGCGGTGAGTTCCATTGTGTGGGAGAGTATCCCTTGCAGCCTCCTCGACCCTCTGCTATACTTCCGCCGGCAAGTTTGCCAGAGTTTGGCGTCGGGCGCCAGCCCGCGATGTTCCCGGAGGACGTAATCATGGCCAAGAAGTGTTTTGTCTGCGGTAAGGGCCCGATGGCCGGGAATAATGTCAGCCATTCACAGCGCCACACCGTGCGCCGGTTTTTGCCCAACCTGCAGTCGGTAAAAATTTCCTTCAAGGGCACCCCAAAGCGTGTCCGGGTCTGCACCAGTTGCATCAAGGCTGGCAAGGTTGAGCGCGTAGCCTGAAGCCTAAATCCATCTAAGGAAAAGCACCGGTTGCTCAGGCTGCCGGTGTTTTTACTTTATTGTGATGCTTCAGCAGGTTATCTTTTGCCGGTTTGTGTGGTGTAATAACAGATAACCTGGCCGTTATATCTGCAAGAAAAGGGCCCGTGGGGGAGCGCCCCAATTTGCTGGATGTGACCTTGTCCTATCTGGTTGCGGTTGCCTTATCTCTGCTGCTCGCGGCGATCTATCTCCTGCGAGCCAAACTGGGTCTTGTCCCCTTCTTGTTCATCTCTGGCGCGATTGAGTTAGCTGTCCTCACCACCTTCGGCGAGGGAGAAAGCCTCGATAGCAGCGCGCTTATCTTCCTGCCTGTTTTCCTTAGTGGCTTGCTGCTGTTTCTTGCGGGTGAACCTGCGGCTATCTCTCAGCAGTTATTGATGGCGGTTGGATTGCTCGGGGTAATCGCGGTGGGGGCTGACCTTTGGGTAGATACTGCCAGTAAAGATGGCTTTATCGCGATGTTGCACTCACTGCCTCAGCGCGCGCATATCTTCTTGTTGCTGACCCCCCTGACCGCGCTTCTGGCTTATTCGGTAGCCTGGCATTTATTTCAAAAACTGCCCATCTTGCCTCTGGTTGCCGGGCTAGGCGCTGGATTAGCCTGTAGTCTGACCTGGCTGGTTGTGCATCTGCCACAGCAACTCCCTGACGCTGCCCAGCCAACCTGGCAGTTGTTGCTGCTCACTTTTGGAGCAGGCTTCTGTCCTTCTGTTATCGTAGCGATTTTTGCACGAGGTTTTCTTGCAAGGCGAGTTGGGGCTGGACTGCCCCCACCCCCCCAGGATTTGCTTGATATTGCTTTGCAGAAAAAGGCCCGGCTCGAAGGCCTTACCGTAGACAGCCAAAAACAGCCTGCGGTTGCCGCAGTCCTGGCTGAAGGGATGGCGCTTACAGATAAGGAAGGCCAACTCGTTTATGTAAATGGCCCTTTCCAGAGCCTTTTTGCGAAGGCTGAAGATGCCTTGCTGGGCCAGAAGGTTGCTGATCTGGTTACTCCCCGCTGGCAGGACACCGTCACTTCGGCTCTGGCTTCGCTGATGGCAGGTTCGCTTAACCATATTGTCCTGACCGTTGAACTGGCCGATGGCGATGAGCCACGCTGGATAGAGCTCAGTGTTGTGCTCGCCGGGCCTGAACTCGCCCGGCAAGGTTTCTGCCTGTGGCTCGCCCAGGATATCACTGATCGCCAGCAGCTGAACTCCCAACTCGTTCGCTCCAACTACGAACTCACGACTATCACGGGGTTACTCGCCGCGCTGCTCAATTCAACCGACAGCCACTATATGATTGTGAATGCTACCAAGCAGCTCGCCCAGCTACTTGGGGGCGATTTTTGCGGTTTTTACCGAGTCGACTGGCTTGAAGGACTGCTTACCCTTGAATGGGAGCAAGGCCATACTCCAGAGGTTGTGGAAATCGTAAAGGAGATCCGGCTTGGAGAAGGTTTTTCTGGCTGGGTGGCTGCAACCAGTACCCCTGTCGTCATCGGCGACATAGTAACCCACCGCAAGCTTGTCACGCCTTTGCTTGCCAAGAGTGGCATCCACAGTTATGCAGGGGCTCCTTGTGTATATGGGGGCAGATGCTTAGGCGTAATTTTCGTTTCCAGCCTGCGACCTAATGCGTTTAACTCGGTAGGTCAGGACTTGCTGCAGCGGCTTGGAGAGCTGGTTGGCCCAGTACTCCATCGAGCCGAACAGCTCGAGGCTCGTTCTGCACAACTTGCCGATCTGACAGTCGCGCTCGAAGAATGTGGTAAGGGCGTCCTATTGCTTGACGGCCATCTGCGCGTGCTCTACGCCTCTGAGGAAGTCGCTGGCTTGCTGAATATACCGGTGTCTGAACTGACAGGCAGCTCGGTGCGCTCTATCGAGTTGCATAGCCTGGGAGAGAAGGTTGCCACTCTGGCTCAACATGCCCTGGAGTCCGAGGGAGAGACCAATGGCCGGTGGCAATTTGGCCGCCCTGTACAAAATTACCGGCTTACCTGCAAGCCTGTTGGCTCTGTCGACCGGCAACGCGTCCTGGTACAACTGACCCTCGCTGATCAGCCTTACCAGACGGCTGCTCCCCCTGAGGGTATCCAGCGCATGGCAGTCATATCGTATTTCAGCGCCAGCATCGAGCATGAGTTAAACAACCTGCTCGGGCCACTCCAGTTGCGCCTGGAGCTGCTTGATGCGCGCGAGGAACTATCGCCCGAAGCCATCGAGGATGTAGAAGAAGCCCTCGCCAGTGTCGAAGACCTGAAGGCTTTCCTGGCCGAGCTAGGCGCTTTGATGCGGCGCGATGGCCTGCAACCTGGAGCCAGTGAATCTCGCGGATGTCGCCCGGGCGGTGCTGCTGCTTTGTGGGGCGGAAGCCCGGCGTATGCAGGTTTCTCTTAAGCTGGAGGTACCTGATGATCTGCCACCGGCTAACGCTGACCCCCTGGCCTTGCAGGAGTTGCTACTCAACCTGGTCTCCAATGCTTTCGATGCGATGCCCGAGGGAGGAACTCTTACCGTACTCGGTCAAGAAACGGGAGAGTGGGTGCAACTCCTGGTTAGCGATACTGGGCAAGGCATCGCCCCTGAACATCAGGCTTTTATTTTTGAGCCCTATTTCAGCACAAAGGGCCAGCAAGCTACCGGCCTTGGCCTTCACGTCTGCGCCCGACTGGCCGAGGAGATGGGCGGACGTCTAAGCCTCGAAGGCGCGCCGGGCGAAGGCGCTACTGCCCTTCTTAGCCTTCCGAAGGCCCTTCCCTAGTCCCCTTCTTGACACTGCAGACCACCGGTTGTATACTCCGGACCAGCGCCACACGACCGACACCAAGGAGGTGGGCGGCGCCTAATGAATTTACGAACAACCTTGATAACAGGCTTACTCGTCCTCATGGCGGGTACTCTATATATGGCGTTCGCTTCAGATAGTCCCACAGTTACACCTCAGGTATCACCTCCCTTTACCTTCACTCTGCTGGCCGATGGCTGCGAAGTTTGCGTGCCTGCCGTTGGCGCCACGCTGGCTGATGCTCTTGATGCCGCGGGGATTGCTGTTGGGAAGCTGGACCGGATTAGCCTGCCAGAGACCACAAATCTCAAGCCAGGCCTGAAGGTAGAGATTACCCGGGTAAGCTGTACCGAGGTAAAACAGTACCAGGTACTGCCTTTCGAGACCCTTTATAAGGACTCGCGTGACCTGCGCCCAGGCGAGGTAAAAGTTGAGCAGCAAGGCAAGCCTGGGCTCCTCGAGACCGTCCGCGAGGTCTGGACCAAGAACGGCCAGGTTACCCTTAGCAAGGTCACTGGTGGGAAGGTCCTTACCCAGCCAGAAAGTCGTATCGTGCTGCGCGGCGCTCGGACCGACCTTTCCTCGCGTGGCTTCGACCGGAGCAGGCGCGTTGTCAGGATGACGGCCACCGCTTATTCGGCTTCACCAAGTCAGAATGGCGGCTGGAGTCGCACCGCAACAGGCCTCAAGCCTCGCAAGGGCATTGTAGCCGTCGATCCGCGAGTCATCCCCCTTGGCACACAGCTTTATATCGAAGGGTATGGCTATGCCCTGGCCGCTGATACGGGCGGCGCCATCAAGGGCAACCGCATCGATTTGTGCTTCCAGACCAATGCCGAGTGCATCCGGTTCGGCCGGCGCACTGTCACAGTGCACATACTCGACTAGGCAGCCTTGAAATCCAGCCCAATCAGCCCGGCGCTCAGGCGTCGGGCTTTTCTTTGGGAGAGGCGTTATAATTGGCCCGTGAAAAGTAATGATCTCAAAACTGTGCAGGCCGAACTGGCTGAATACCTGCGCCAGGTGAAACTCGAGTTGCCCGAGCGCCGGCTGGCCTTGTCAAAACAACTTGGGCAGCATCTCCTGGTCGAACCGGGCCTGCTTGAGCGTATCGCATCGGCGGCGGCGGCCTTTGAGACTGGCCTGGTGGTAGAGGTGGGCACAGGCCCAGGCAACCTTACCCTGGCACTTGCCCGGGCTTTCGACCGAGTCGTCGGGGTTGAAGTTGATAAAGGCCTGTTCGAGCTTGCTTCCGAGTTACTTGCTAGCGAGCCTGGCATTAAGCTTGTTCACGCCGATATCCTCAAACTCTCGCTGCCCGAACTCGTCGAAGGCACTCGGTATACGCTGGTCAGCAATGTGCCTTATTCCATCTCGGGGCCCTTCCTTGCGAAGCTGGTACTCGAAGCCGAAGGCCTCGAAGGCGCTGTGTTGATGCTGCAAAGCGAAGTGGCAAGCCGGATGGCCGCCAGGCCAGGGGCTGCAGCTTATGGCTCACTCAGCGTGCTACTTGGTTGCTATTACCGGGTCGAGCCTCTCTTCAAAGTGAGCGCATCGGCTTTTATGCCCAAACCTCAGGTCAGTTCGCAGGTCCTGCGCGCAACGCCTTTGGCTGCCCCTCTGCTGCCCTGGGCAGAAGCCCCGGCACTTGAAGCCTTGCTGCGGGCGTCTTTTGGCTCGCGTCGCAAGCAACTGGCCAATTCGCTCAAGCATCACCTCCAGGCAACTTCACCTGAAGCACTGGCGAACGCTCTCAGGGCGGCAGGCGTCAGCGGAGAAGCCAGAGCCGAGCAACTTTCGCCGCAGCAGTTCGCAAGTCTGGTTGCCGGCTGCCAGGAGTCGGGGGTGAGGCTGCTATGACCAGTTACAGACTGGCTGCGCCCGCCAAAATCAACTTGCTACTAAGAGTGACAGGAAGGCGCGAGGATGGCTTTCACGAGTTAGTCTCCATTTTTCAGGGGCTGGACTTCGCAGACCAGCTAAGCCTGCGATGCAGCGCGGAACCTGGCACTCGACTCACTATCGAGAACGCCCCTGACCTGGACGCAGGCCCCGGCAACCTGGTTACGCGCGCGCTGATGGCTTATGCCGAAGCTGCCCAGCTTGAGGGGGGCCTGGAGTGCGCGCTTGAGAAACATATCCCGCTTGCCGGAGGGCTAGGGGGAGGCAGCAGCGATGCCGCCGCCGCGCTGAGGCTGGCCGAAGCTGCTCAAGAAGGGTCCCTCGGTGTTGAGAAGCTGCATGAGGTCGCCGCTTCACTAGGCTCGGATGTGCCCTTCTTCTTGCACCTTCCGACGGCGCTGGCTCGGGGAAGGGGCGAGTGCTTAAAACGCCTTGCCCCCCCTTCCAGACCTCTTTGGGTCGTCCTGGCCGTACCGCCCTTTGGGTGTTCGACACCCGAGGTCTATCGCAGGCTGGCAGGCAGGTTCACCCAGGCAGCGCAAGCGGAAGCAGAGGCTCGCCAGCTGGCTGAGGCGCTAGCCCGGGGCGCTTCGGCTGCAGAGCTTGCTCCACTGCTGGCTAATGATCTCCAGGCGCCGGCGCTCGAAGTGGCCCCTGGGCTGGGCGACTTGATTGGATTACTCGAGGAGTGCGGGGCCCCGCGCGCGCTGGTCTCAGGCAGTGGCAGCACAGTCTTTGCACTGGTTGACAGTTCGACCAGGGCCTCGTGGCGAGTTACTCAGGCCCTCTCCAGGACATCCCAAACCAGCTTTACAGTCACCAAGATCCTGGCCTCGGCGCCGGAGGTAATCGTATGCGAATAAGCGCTGCTCTGCTGGCTGGAGGCAAGCCCGGAGACAAGCTGGCGGTAGCTGCCGGCGTGCCCGTCAAAGTGATGGCTCCGATTGCGGGCAAGCCTATGGTGAGTTATGTACTGAAGGCCTTGCGAGGTGCTCCCTCTGTAAGCGAACTTGCCTTGATAGCTGATGAGCCGGCCTATTCGGCAAGCGGGGCGGCGGCCTCCGAGCGACGCATACCTACCCAGGGAAGCTTCTCCGGCAACGTGCTGGCCGCTCTGGACGCCTTTCCCGAGGCGGAGCGCGTGCTGATGGTGTCGGGAGATATCCCCTTTGCGACCTCGGAGCAGATTGAGGACTTCATCGGGGCCGCGGTCGCCCTGGACTGCGACTTCGCTTATCCCATTGTAGACAAGAAGGACGCTCTCAAACTTGATGAGCATGGCAAACATACCTTCGTCCACACGAAAGAGGGCACTTTCACCGGGGGCAACCTGATGCTGGTCAGGGGCACCTGGATCCGGTCTCACCGCGAGCTGGTGGAGTCGGTACTGGAGGCGCGCAAGAATCCTGTAAAGCTGGGCGCCCTCATCGGGCCGACTATCGTGATGCAGGCGCTCTTCGGAAGGCTTAGTGTCGCTGGCGTCGAGAAGCTGGCCCAGAATAAACTGGACTGTCATGCCAGAGCCATCATAACTCCCCATGCGGCGCTTGGGATTGATATAGACACGCCCGAGGCGCTGGTCTGGGCCGAGTCTGTTTTGGCCAAGCGCTCGGGTTAAAGCCTTTCTCCGGGCCTTTACCTGACCGCCCGGCTGTGTTATTATCGCGCGGCCCCAAGGCTTTGGCCAGTTGACCAGCCAAGGCTGATTTTGTTACACTCGGGGTTCTGTTGAAAGGAGTTTGAGTGGATGCCTACTTCTCTAAGTAAAGTGGATTACAGCGCGCTACGTGCTTACGATAGCAAGCCGCTGGAAGAGCTCGATGTCGAAGTAATGGGAACTATCACCCGCGAGTTCAACGAGCGGAAGCTAGCCTATATCGACAAGCGCCAGGGCAAGGGAAAGAAAAAGAAGAAGCGCGGCCGGCGCGGCAGCAACAACAGCAGCGACAAGAAGGATTAGTAAGAGGGTATCTCGGCGGCGTAGCTCAGATGGTCAGAGCGCGCGGTTCATACCCGCGTGGTCACTGGTTCAACTCCAGTCGCCGCTACCAACATATTGAGGGGCGCCAGGCTTGGCCGGGCGCCCCGTTTTCACGTGTGCAGGGTGTCTGCTGGAGCCTACAGTTCCCCGGTATCCACAATCTCGGCTGGCGGCACAGTCACGGTGAAAGTGCCTTCCGACGTTGTGATCCGTGCCTCCGATGGGGTCTCTTCCGCATTGAAGAGCAGCCAGCGCCCCGGCTCCACCTCACTGGCGAACACCTGCCCGCTGTATTGCTGCTCGACGACCGGCAACCCTGACTCGTCGAGTGTCGCGTAGAGCCTCGGAGCAAGCTCTCCCAGTGAGGCGCACCGTTCCACACTGCCCTTGCCAAGATCGCGTCCACCAGGGGTCTCGCCGAAAAGCAACTGCTCCGGCAGCGCGTCACCTTCGACCGTCTCCAGCTTCGGCACGTTCACCACGAACAGCCTGCCGCCGGCCTTCACCCAGTCGGCGATGCGATGCGCGTCAGCTGGCTCCAGCACCTGGCCGTGCACCATCACCAGAATCGGGTACTTAACCAGCGCGCCCGCCTTCAGCAGGCTCTCGTCCACGTAATCCAGGTCCGTCAGCTTGCGCAGCAGATAGGCGTCACCCCAGTGCGCGAGGTAGCTGTTCTCCAGCGTCAGAGTGACATTCGGATACCAGAGCGCCACATGGATCTGCGGCTCGGGCACGTGGAAGAGATACTGCAGATGGGCCTCGATAACGGCCCTCTGGGTAGGCTTCTTCACCGTGTTGTAATGCTTGTCCGCAAGCTGCACGGCGCCCGAGGTGGTCGCATTGAAGATGCGCGCGACGGCGCCCAGTTCGTTCTCAAGCGCCGCCGGCTCGAAGCCGAAATACGCGCCATAATAGCGCCCCGCCGAGGCCACCCACCGGGTGTGCATAAAGTTGCCGGCGAAGTCCGACCCCTCGTTAGTGATGCGCACTCCCGCCCCGTGCGCTGCCGCGACCCGGCACTGGTCGGCGAACTGCGAGCCATGGTCGGATGGGCATCTCCGCCCGTGCACAGGTAGATCTGCGTGTTCGGGAAGTGCTTGCGCGCGTCCGCGAGCCACCAGTCCGACAGGTCTGTCATCGCCTCGCGGTACCACGTGACGAAGTCCAGCCATCGGCGGCGCTCCTGAGGAGTCGCCTTCAGCACACCTACGTTTACCTGGGGCAGGTCCTCACCGCGCGCGGGATAGTCCACGGTCTCGAAGCTCTCATACTGCGTCCCCCAGGCCTGGTTCAGCAGCGAGAGAGCGCCATACTTGCGCCTCGCCCAGTCGCGGAAGTCCGCGAGCGCGTATTCATCTCCGCACCAGAAGCCCGCGTGGTTGTGATACTCGCCGGGGACGTTCTTCGTCCACGTCCCAGCAACTGAATAGATGGCCTCTCCGAAGTCGCCCTGGATGCCCAGGTTGACCGATTCCAGTATGCCAGTCGCCGCATAGCGCTCGGCGAAGGTGGCAAGGAACCTGTCCACTCGCGCCTTCAGGAAGGGGTTCCACAGCGACTCTATCTTGCTGGTGATGCCGTGTTCGAGGCACACACAGCCGACATGCTCCTCGCCCTCGCGGAACCAGTCCGGCGTCGAGTAGGCGGGCCCCAGGATGAGGAAGGGGATCCACTTCAGCCCGTGGCGCTGGAGCGTGGCGGCGGTCTGGTCCCACTTCGACCAGTCCCACTGGCCATCGCCCGCGCGCTCGCAGGTCTCCCAGGTCACATAGGTCTGGATGCTCGTGCCGCCCATCGCTTTCCAGTCGGCAGCGATCTGGTCGAGGTCGGGCAGCACGCCCTCGAGGATATCGTCAATCGTGTAGCTCATACCGCGCGCGCCGGGTCCCCCGGCGAGTTCCTGGCTCATAGCGCCCTCCAGGCAAAACAGGATCAGGGCCAGCAGGCCCACCATCACAAGCGTACCGCGCATCAGGCTTCCCTCCAAGGCTCACTTAGAGGCAGGTTCGCGATGGGGAAGGCGCCTCCTGCGCAACTCGCCTAACGGGTATACAATCTAGTCAGCTGCTGCAATATGTAACTGGGGGAGTAGAGCCCATGAAGTTCATACTATCTTCCGTAGGTTCCGCAACGCACCCTCGCACAATACTCGCTACCGGATGGCCAGACCGAGTGCTGTTGTTGGGTACCGTCCTCCTGCTCCTGGCCAGCCTTGTCACGGCCGATGACGACCTTGTCATGCTGAGAACACAGCTTCAGCAACTCCAGACTCGGATCGAGGCACTGGAGCAGGCCAACCAGGCGCTCCACCAGCAACTCACTGTCGACAGGCTATTGGTGAAGCAGGAACTCATCATCTCCGACACCGGCCAGCCGTGGGAGCAAGGCTTCGAGACCCAGGAGATCCCTCGCGGCTTCTACGCTCGTTCACAGTGGGACGGCGGCTCAGCGGGTCTCTGGGTGCGTAGCAGACTCATTAAGGGGGAGCTCGATGATCCTTTCGATGACCGGTTCCACGCACTCAATCGTGACGGCACCCTCACGGGCGTGCCGGGACATATCTCGTGGAACGTTTGGTTAGATGGCACATGGCGGCAGATGGTTCTCATCGAGGGCGGTGGGGTCGACTACTCCGAATTGCCCCTCGCCCAGTGGTCGGGTGCAAGCCATCCCGGTCGCCTTCGATTCCTCTCGTTCCGCCCTGATCACGACGAGCCATTGACTGACGCCCTTATCGGCCAAGGGATGATGTCACTTGGTGGCGGGGGTTATGGCGGGGAAGGGCTACCATATCCGAAGCAGGTCCTCCAGCTCTGGGGCGGCTCGTTGACCCAGTTTCCAGTGGCAACGCCCAGTAAGCCAAGTACGTTGAGCGACGACGGTTCTGGGCCACACACTTATTCCATCATCGCTGTAGGCCCTCAGGGAGAGCGGTCAGCCCCTTCGCCCGCAACGCAGGCAGACGGGCTGGCAACGCTACGATGGGGCGATGCAGCAGGTGCCGATTGCTATGTTGTGCTACGCGACGGAGAAGAAGTCTCGGGCTTCCTGTACTTGGAGGGCAAGACGAAAGAGTGGACCGACCAAGGCTCACACTAGGGCTGCTAGCAGGGGTCCTTCGACATGGCTCAGGACAGGTGTGGGGTATGACCCCCACGCCTTCCGCCCTTCGCTGTGAATTCCCGATCCTTTTAGTCTGATTTAGCCTTTATCTTTCTGGGTAGAAACCCAGTGGCGGGCAGTTGCGTATATAATAGATATAGTGGAAAACGGAGGTGCGAGATGGCAGCTCCTGCTTCGAGCAACCAGATGCCACTTGCGCGTTGGGGCTTGCTGCTGGGCCTCTCTCCTTGGCCTGGGGCTGCCCGAGGCCCTGCCTCTGCTGCGGAAACGTCTCGAAGGAGGCCACCGAGATGACCCTCAAACGCAGGCTTAACGCTTTCACCCTGGTAGAACTGCTGATCGTAATCGCCATCCTGGCGGTGTTGGCGGGCATACTTTTCACCGTCTTCGCCCCTGCGAAGGAGAAAGCCCGCCAGACGCAGTGCATCAGTAATTTGAAGCAAGTGGGGATGGCAGTCCTGCTCTACAGACAAGACTACGATGGGCAGTGGCCTGCAAGCCTGCGGCACGTGTATGCTGGCTATGTCTCTTCTCATAAGATGCTCGTGTGTCCTGACGACGGAACAAGCGAGGCGCAGCGCGCGGAACAAGAGGCAGCGACCCACGCGCCATACTGCAGCTATGACGCCAGCGATGGGCTCCCGCGCATCTCGGGGGTCAGAGTAGCCAAGCTGCTGGCCCAGCAGGATGTATCCTGTGACGAGCTGGCCACGGCCATCCTCTACCACCGTCTAGCAGAACCGGTTGCCTTTGACTGCCTGTATCCGGCATGTGGCGCCCGGCGCACCCGACATCGTTGCGGCTCTGACAGACGACTTCCTGCGCGGTGATGATCGGTCGGTACTATTGGTGCTGGAACAGGACGGCCGAGGGACTGCATGCGCATCATTCCAATCTCGGGCCAGAGCAGATGGTGTCTATAGCGTCAGCGTACGCTGCCTGGAGTGACTGCACCTGAGGAGTGGCTAGCGATGCTGGCTGAGGTAAAGGATGCCTTCTAACATGCGCCGAAGCAGGGTTGCGAGGAGGAGGAGTGAGATGACAAAACGGGGTTTCACCCTGGTAGAACTGCTGATTGTAATCGCCATCCTGGCGGTGCTGGCGGGCATACTTTTCACCGTCTTCGCCCCCGCGAAGGAGAAAGCTCGCCAGACCCATTGTATGAACAACCTCAAGCAGCTCGGGGCCGCCATCCTGCTCTACAAGACGGATTATG
Organism: uncultured Armatimonadia bacterium; assembly: GCA_963749155.1. Taxonomy (GTDB): domain Bacteria; phylum Armatimonadota; class Zipacnadia; order CAVVLO01; family CAVVLO01; genus CAVVLO01. The sequence continues at coordinate 703,083 of CAVVLO010000001.1, forward strand.
ATGGGGGCTGGCCACGAGCGCTGCGGGAGACTTACCCGCAGTATGTATCGAGCGATGAGGTGTTCGTGTGCCCAGATGACGGCGCCACCTCGGATATGCGCGAGTCTTTCAGGGCCGTTATACGGCCTCTACCTGCTCATACGGCAGGTGCGGCGGTGATTCCTGGCCCTCTCTGTCCGGCGACGGCCTGCGGCGCGCCTTGGCCAGTCCAGTACGCGACTGCAGACCATATCGCTGCCGAGATGATAGCTGCGATTACGCCTCGCGCTTCCCGCTGCTGATGTGCTACTACCACTTGCTGCCTGGGAGCGACCCCGACAAGCACGAGTGGCACCAACTGCTGCATGATAACGATGTCCACTCCGTCATCCCCACGCTGAACCAGGACGGCAGTGTGCAGTTCATCACCACTCCGGGCAGGTGGGGCCGGGCCATCGTCCCAGCGCTCCACAACCACCTGGGACTAACTTCGGGGCAGTGGTTCGCCCTGCGAGACAAGTATATCCAGAAGGCCATCGACCAGGGCTTGTGCGACAACGATGAGGGCGAGGAGGAGGACTAGTCTATGCGTAATCCTTTGATGCGACTCTCCGGGCGGGTGAGGCGCTGGCTGATTAGAGGACTGCTCTCGGTGCTCGTGCTGGCGGCGCTCTCAGGGCTCGGTCTGCTTGGCTGGAAGCTCTTCTACCCCACCACTACAGCCGGCCATCAGGAGGCCTGCATAAGCAACCTGCACCAGCTCAGTATGGCCATCTTCGCCTATAAGCAGGACTGGGGCAAGTGGCCGTATGGCTTCAGAGCTTTCTATCCTGCTTACCAGCGCGACTCGTCAGTGCTGCTCTGCCCCGACGACCGCACCAGGCCTGAGCGACGCAAAGAGCTCGAGGCCACTTTTGGCGCCTACTCGAGCTATCTGACCTATGGGGGAGACCTGCTTTACATTATCTCCCGGAGTGGGCGAGAGCTGTATTCGGAGTCTGACGCCGAGGGCTGGGCGTACTGGAAGACCTGCGAGCAGTATCGCAAGCAGATGCCCCTTTTCGTCTGTTATCACCATCTCCTTGGCTATCGCGTGGGGAGCGAGGAGGCGCTGCAAAAAGCTCTGGCGAAGGAGAAGGTCCATACGGTCTTCCTGAAGGTGAATCAGGACTCTCACGTCTCCCGCGTGAAGGTGCCTGAAGAGTGTCCTTACGCCGATGTCACGACTCCCTGGGGCGCCGCTGGCATCCCCGCCGACCAGTGGAAACAGACCTACCGGAGCTGGCTGGCGCAGGGGAGGGACTAGCAGCCTGCGCGCCTGGGCGGTATAATGAAGCCACTGAGAGACTCTCGACAACCAGGAGGCCCCGAGTTTTAGATGACGTCGCAGACCAGGAAGAAGACTTCGGTCCTGTTTTGGGTAGTTATCCTGCTGGGCCTGGTGGCCCTGGGGTTCTTCCTGAGGCCCCCGGCGGGCGGAGACAAACCCCCTGTCGCTTCTCAAACCGAAGCCCAGTCAGGAGCAGGGGGGCCTGGGGCGGTGACCGTTACCCTTATCAAGGACCCCGAGCCGGGTGAGGCCGCGCCCGCGCGCCTGGCAGAAGCCCTTGCCAAGGTGGCGCCCGAGGGCAAACCAGTAGTGCTCGTGATTATCGGAGACTGCACCGATTGCGCCCTCAAGTATCTAAGAGAGTGGAACAAGTTTGCCGCCGAACCCGGCGCGCCTGTCCATACTGGTGCTGACCCCAAGCCTTGAAGAGCAGCTTGCGGCGTTCAGGGCCAAGTATCCAGAGATTAAGTTGCCCTTGCTGAGAGAGCCGTATGACGAGTTGGACCTGGAATTGAATGTCCTCTTCCGACCGCGCGTCTATCTCTACGGGTCGGGGCTGCTCCTCGATTATGTGCAGGCCGATGGGATCGAACCTTTGAAGGCGCTGGAGCAAGTCCGGGCGCGCCTTACCGGCAGCTAAGGAGCAGGCGGCAGTTGTTTAGCGCGCGGTGGCTTAATATACTGTTGCTCATTATTTATAATATTTAACCTTGCAAAGCTAGTGACAAAGCTGGGCGGGGGGATAGACTGTTAAGTGAAGCAAAGTTCTGGCAGTGTTGGAGGTCGCGCGATGACCCAAGCCCAGAGCCTTTGGAAAGAACGCCTCCCCCTGTGGCGATTCAGCCTGCTGCTCGCTCTGCTTATTGTTTCTCTCATCGTATTCGCGCGCGTCTCCAAGGCCACTCCAACGAACCCCCTGTTCAAGCTTAAGCAATTCGTGCTGGAGCAGAAGCAGCAGCACCAGCAGAAGCTGGACCTCGAGCGCGACCCCACTCTCTGGCCAGCCAAGGCCCGAAGGCCTGACCCAGTGGCTCGCGCAGCAGGGGCTCGCGGGCAAGCCGCTGGCGCTGCTGATGATAGGCTCCTGCAGCGAGTGCGCCACAAGCTATCTCAAGGCCTGGAGCGACTTCGCCGCGCTGCCCGGCGCGCCGGCGGTGGTGGTCTTCGCGGCCAGTGAAGAAGCCCAGGTCGAGGTTTTCCTCGCAAAACACCCTGAGCTCAACCTGAAGCTGAAGGTGGCGCCATATCCGGGGCTGGAGAAGGAGCTCAACGCCATCTTCCGGCCCCGCGCCTACTACTACGGGGCGGATGGCGCGCTGGGGTGGCTTCAGGGCGACCACACCGACCCCTGGGCGACGCTTGCAGAACTGAAGGAACGGCTCGGACTGGCCGGGGAGGGCAAGGCAGATGCGCAAGACTAGAGGTTTCACCCTTATCGAGTTGCTGATCGTGATGGCTATCCTGACCCTGCTGGCGGGAATCCTCTTCACCGTCTTCGCCGGCGCGAAGGAGAAAGCCCGCCAGACCCACTGTATGAATAACCTCAAGCAGCTCGGGGCAGCCATCCTGCTGTATAAGCAGGATTATGATGGTGGCTGGCCAGAGTTCGCGTGGCAGACCTATCCGCAGTATGTTAGCGACAAGGCGCTGTTCGTCTGCCCAGATGACGGCACAGCATCCAGTATCCGTAAGTCCTTCGAGGCCCGACACGGCGCCTATGAATCGTATGCGAGAGGCGGGGGAGACCATCTCCCCATATTGTCTGGATTGTTTCTCCGCCAAGCCGCGATCCCGGAGACCGATTGCGGTTCGCGGGCGATGGCTTTGGCCAGCTGGCACTACCACGATCGATACCCGGTGCTCAGGTGTTTCAATCATCTGTTCCCAGGTAGTGACTGTGACTCCCGCGCGTTCGACAAGCTGCGAGAGACGCAGGAGGTGCGCGGCGTGATACCTACGCTGAAACAGGATGGCAGTATTGTGATGGAAATCGTGCCTTCTCGTTACGGATCGAACCCCTTGGCGGGAAGTGTTGGTGCCCACATAACTGGCAAGGAATGGATGGATGTGCTGAGAAGCTACAAGGAGCAGCTTGGGTGTGAAGAGGAGGATTGAGATGGCAAAGCGAGGTTTCACCCTTATTGAGCTGCTGATTGTGATGGCCATCCTGACCCTGCTGGCGGGAATCCTGTTCACCGTCTTCGCCGGCGCGAAGGAGAAAGCCCGCCAGACCCACTGTATGAACAACCTCAAGCAGCTCGGGGCAGCGATCCTGCTCTATAAGCAGGACTACGATGGGGGGTGGCCGCAGTCCAGGCACTGCTCGCTGTTCCCACACTATGTTCAGGACCGAGCAGTGTTCGTCTGCCCAGACGACGCAACCGACTCGAGAACACGCGACGGCGCTAGAGGCGCGCTGACGGCGCTGTACTGCAGCTATACGCGGGGTAGAGGCGACTACCTTCTGCGGTTGTCTGGATGGGAGTATGAGCGGGTGACAGCCAGTGCGAACTGTGAGCTCAAGTTCGCCATGCTGTCAACCCAACCCTTCACCTCCCGATTCCCGATGTTGGTTTGTCGCTGGCATCTCCTGCCCGGATCGGATGTGCTCCGTGCTGAGTTCACGCAGCAGATAGAGACGGCCAGAATTCAAGCACCAATACTGAAGCTGAACCAGGATGGCAGCGTAGTCCGGTGGATGGTACCCACACAAACCGGGGGCTACGAAAACGCTGACACCACTCTGGGCGTCATAGCCTATAGCCGAGAGGAGGCCGCCACTGCTCGCAGGAGGGCAAGAGAGCTCCTGCGGGCCCAGGGCGGCTGCGACGACTTTCTGAACAGGAGGTGAGAAGACTATGAGAAGGCTCGATGTCTGCAACCGTCGTGTATGTAGTGCTGGTGGCAGTGGCGCTCGGCGTATTTGGTCTTGCCATCATTGCGTCGGCCGACGACTGCATACACTACTACATGTGTGGTCCAACGTACAACACATGCTGCGTTAAAGGGGTGCACCTACACGTCTTTCGGCTCGTATGACGTGGTGAGCTGCTACGAGATGATCGGGATAGGTGGTATAACTATCGCTTGCTACAAGAAAGTGGCGGATGCGATCAATCCCTCGTGCCCGACGCCGCCACACCTGTGCACGGACGGGAAGTATGAGCAAGTGACAGGGCATTGCTCGGAGGACTGGTAGCGACACGGACCAGAATAACAAGAGCAGGGGGACGGTGGGTCCCCTGCTCCACCTCTCTCCGGCCAGGCGCGCTACGAGGAGGCGCAAATGCGCAAAGACGAGGTTTCACCCTTATCGAGCTGCTGATCGTGATGGCCATCCTGACCCTGCTGGCGGGCATCCTGTTCACCGTCTTCGCCGGCGCGAAGGAGAAAGCCCGCCAGACCCACTGTATGAACAACCTCAAGCAGCTTGGGGCAGCGATCCTGCTCTATAAGCAGGACTACGATGGGGGGTGGCCTAAGGATCTGGCCCGGATATACCCGCATTATGCGAACAGCTCTGCAGTGTTCGTATGCCCTGACGCGGTTGCGACTGCTGAGGAGCGAGAAGCTGCCCACCGCAGGAAGGGACTCTTCGTGTCGTATGAGCGCCTTGGGGGCTCCGCCTTGGGTGCGCTGTCCGGCGAGCAACTTGACCGGGTTCTTCGAACTCCTCAGTCGAGCTGTCTGGACAAGGTCGTCGCCTATGTGACGAACGATGTCGCCAGCAGGCTCCCGGTCCTGTGGTGCGTGGATCACCTGCTCCCTGGCGAGAACTGCATGCGCACAGGCTTCAGGGAGCGCGTGCTCGAGAACAACGTGCGGGGGGTGATGCCGACACTTGAGCAGGATGGGAGCGTGATAGTAGTGGCAGTGCCGACGCGGTACGATCCCAACCCCTTCGCGTTCAACGCGATGGCTAGAATGACAGGGCACGAGTGGCAGCGCTTAGTCGACTCGTGGAAAAAGCAGCTTGGTTGTGAGGACGAGCAGTAAGCTTGCGAATTGGAGGTGAGACAAGTGAGAAGACTGTCTGTTGCAACAATGCTGTGGTTCGTCCTTCTGGCGCTGGTGTTGGGCGTGCTCGCGCAGCTTGTGCTTGCGGACGACTGCACAGGTACCCACTGGCTCTGTGGCACCTGGTACGACACCTGTTGCGCGCGTGGGTGCAGCGTCGAGTATTGGGATCCCATCGATTTCCAGATCTCGTGCCACGAGGTAGATATCAATGTGGGTTACGTCACGTACACGGGCAAGTGCGTCGAGTATCGGGACACAGCAAATCAATACACCTGCCCTACGCAGGAGCCTCCGTGCAACCGCACACACTGGTGGTTCTGGCCCATGGAATCCTGCCTAGGCAACCTAGGCAGGGGGACGGTAGGTCCCCCTGCTCCACCCCTCTCCCGGCCAGACCGCGCGCTACGAGGAGGCGCAAATGCGCAAGACTAGAGCTTTCACCCTTATCGAGCTGCTGATCGTGATGGCCATCCTGACCCTGCTGGCAGGAATCCTGTTCACCGTCTTCGCCGGCGCGAAGGAGAAAGCCCGCCAGACCCACTGTATGAACAACCTCAAGCAGCTCGGGGCGGCGATACTGCTCTACAAGCAGGATTATGACGGGGGGTGGCCGCCGGAGGCACGCGCTCTCTTCCCTCATTATGTAGCTGATAAACAGGTCTTCGTGTGTCCAGACGACTGCACCCCCCAGAGAGAGCGCCGACGGATAGACGAGACATACACGCCCTATTGCAGCTATGACCGGGGTACTGGCGACTACCTGCCGACTTTATCGGGGTGGGCCCTGGAGCAGGCAATGGCTTCCTTCAACTGCGACCTGAAGGCCAAAGCCCTGGCCGAGCGAGCCTTCCTGGCCCGGCTGCCGGTACTTGTCTGTCTCTGGCACCTGCTGCCTGGCGCAGATGTGCCTGCTGTGGATTTCAACCGACGCCTGGTTGAGGCGGAGATACAGGCTCCAGCTTTGGTTCTCCGCCAGGATGGGAGTGTGGATCGCCTGATGGTTCCATCCGAGACAGGAGGGTACCTCGACGGCATCCGCGGTACCGGTGTGCATGGCTACACGCTGGCAGAATGGATCCCAGCACTTAAACGAGCCAGAGAGCAACTGCGCGCGTCGGGTCACTGTACAGATGAAGAAGAAGAGGGGAGGTGAGAAAGAAGGTGAGAGAGTTGAAGAAACTCGCTTGCCCCGACGGCGAGCCGCCCTGCACTCTCACAAAGTGGGAGTTCGAGATCTGGGGAGAGTGCGACTGAGCCTAAAAAAACAAGAGCAGGGGGACGGTAGGTCCCCCCTGCTCCACCCCTCTCCTGGACGAAGTCCAGAAGAATTCTATTTCTATTTAAATTATACCACCAAGCTGCGTACACGCAAGCCCTCTCTTTTTCCCGCAAGAAGGCCTCTCCAGTTGGTTTTTGAGGGGGGCCGGTGCTGTGTTACACTCTCTTTTATGTACCTGCCCAGTGGCGAGAACCTGAAAAAGTGGAAGCTGTGCCCAAGCGAGAGGCCTCCTGGTTGCTTTGCTGCTTGTGCCCGGCCCTTGCAGTCTAGACGCAACAGCAGACGTTTGGAGGAACGATGAGAAGTTTGATGCTCATTGAGTTGGCCATACTGGTCGCATATATTCTCGCGTTCACCACCACTCTTGGGCTTGCTGCTTCCGAGGGCAACGAACCCGGCAGACCCTCGGCGCCCTTGCAGGCTAGTGCAACGGAAAATTCCGCCTCTTTCATCAAGGTCACCCAGGCCGACGGAGTATTCGTCAAGCAGCCGCTGGTTCGATCCAGTCACTATGACGAGAAGCTAGCCAGCCAAAATACAGCACGCATCAAGGCCATCATGAGCTCCCCGGCCATCAGCCAATATTGCCGAATCTACTTTCCGGCAGGGGCCTATTATTTCAACGGCGCCGCAACTGGCTGGAACGCCAGCATCCAGTCTACTGCCAAGTACCAATCTTTCACTGGCGATGGGATCAATGCTACTCGCCTTATTCAGAAAAGCCTGGATGTCCCAGCCACAATCAAGCTCAGCCATAGTAACTGCACAATCCAGGACTTATCAATTATGTCTTCTGATTACCAGCAGGATTTCAATGAGGATTGGGACAAGCACCCGCATCAGACGGCAATCGCACTGGAGTCTTCAGCCTTTACGCATACCGATCCGCAGATATTGAATGTCAACATCAATACCAGCGGAAACAACATTATCATCGATGGATTCTTCCGTCCCTTCAAGACAGGCATAAGGATCACCGGCCCGTGGTTCAATGTCTATGCGCACACAATGTTTATGTTGTATGTCCACAATGCTATCTATGTAAACCAGGGCAATATGTGCGGGGGCCGGCAAAGTTCCTGGATATCAACGCGTACGCCACCTCTCCTCATACGGAGAAGCCAGTTACCCAGACCTGGAACACGTTCTTCAAGAGTGAAGGGCATTTCATGGAGCAGGTCGAGCTTATCCACTGCACTTATATAGGCTCTCAGTTCATCTGCATGGATGGCGCCAAGCTCTCCCCGGGTGACGATAACTCTACCAAGACGGCGACTACCCCGGTTTACAACATGATCGTGGATCATTGCTACATAAACTCACTCTGGCTACCGTCACCCTCGGAGGAGGCGAAGTGGTCAGGTATTTACTTGAATCTGCCGCCAAGGCCAGGAGGTATTGAGCCGGGATTTGGCACGGAGCTTTACAGCAGGCAGGTAGTCTTCACCAACAATACCTGTATGGGCAAGACCCCGCGCAACGGAGCGTTTTTCTACATCGAGGGCAACGTTAGAGATGTAACACTTCAAGGTAATCATATTGCCTCGGGAGGAGGAGATCGCTGCATCTATATTCGGGCCACCCGCCCGTTCCTGGATACAGATGTAGCGGTGCGTGATATCAAGATCTCCGATAACTACTTCGAGGATTTCCAGGCGCCGATTACGATCGGAGGAAACAAGCAAGATCTATCACGAACCAGTAACAACGCAGGCCAGGATGATGATCCTTACTGGGTCGAAGGCGTGACGATTACCGGTAACAGGTCTTACTATTTGCCGGTCACAGAGAAGTATCAACTTACGGGTATTCTCTTGAACCGCGCGCGGCGTGTCCTTGTGCAGGCCAACACACTCGCCAGGACCAGTGGATCGTCGGTCATCCTGAACGAGTGCGAAGACATCATAATGCAGGACAATATGTTCGCTGGTCTTGCTGATATGGGCGAGAACGGGATAGTACTGCAGAAATGCAAGACGGCTATTTTGATCGGAAACATAACGCGCGGTTTTCGGCATGGGATTTTACAGCAGGGCTCCGAGAACGTGACGCTCGCAAACAATTTGGAGTAGGGCGTGTATCACCCTCCCCTGACCGCCACCATGAGGGAGCCAGATTACCGGGCCAAAGGGGCACTGATGACAGCTAGTGATAACCGTGCATTAGATATGGATTCCCCCGCAATATGCAATCCTCTAGTATGATATCAGAGGGAGATAGAACAGATGAAAGAGTATAGCACGGAGTTTCGGGAGGAAGCGGTAAAGCTGGTGATCGAGGGCAAGCGAGGCCAGGCGCTGACTTCCTAAAGTCCCCTTCACCAAGTTTACCTTGGATCACCACAAATCGAACCCCAAGGCGGTACCGCCCTTCGAGGCAGCCCGGTCGCAGGTTGACCTACCGCAGGAAAGCCGGTGCAGATTGAGAAAACACCGCGCTAGCCAGGAGAGTCCAGGCTCTTATGGACGAAAAACAAGCACAAGGTAAGGTTACAGGGCCTAGTCTGTGGGTGGCCGGCTCGATCGCCCTCCTGCTGGTCGTCGGGATTCTCTTCACCTGGTGGACGGCAATGCGGGCTGACCGAGAGATGCGCGCCGACCTGATGCAACAGGCGCGGTTGGCGGCTCAAGCGGTGAGCCTTGAGCGAGTCCAGGCGCTTGCCGGCTCAGAGGCGGAGCTGACCAGCCCTGACTATCTCCGACTCAAGAAGCAGTTGGATGGTATCCGCACGACCAACCCCCAGTGCCGGGGCCTCTACCTCATGGGGCGCCATCCCGACGGGACGGTGTTCTTCCTCGTAGACACCCAAAACGACGCGACGGAGAACTCTCCGTCCGCCTTGCCTGGGGAGCTCTACCCCGATGCATCCGATGAACTCAAAGCCCTCTTTGCCACCGGAGTGCCTTTCGTGGAGGGCCCGCTGCCCGATGAGTGGGGCGTTTGGGTCTCGGCCCTGGTCCCGCTGACCGACCCCGACACCGATGCCGTGATCGCGGTCGTGGGGATGGATATCGATGCTGGTGACTGGAACCTGAAGGTGGCAGAAAGGGCAGCCCTGCCCGTGGGGCTGATGCTGCTATTGCTTATAGGCGGGGTTACCGCTCTGGCCATCACCCGCCGCGTGAGTGCTTCGCCCAAGCCGGTGCTGCGTCGCCTCTTGCTCCCACATGCAGTCCTGGTGGTGCTCTTTCGACGGTCGGCGCGGGGGCGCTTCTCTGGCAGCAGCATCAGCAGCAAGTTACCCAGACCATCGCGAGCCATGATGCCGAAGTCGCGAGGGACCTGCGCACAATCCTGGAGCAGCAGGCCTCTGGCCTGGCCACCGCCCTTCAGCCCATCACCGCAGATGTCAGAGTGCAGCAAGCCCTGCGCAAGGGCGACGCCGCTAGTCTGCTGACCGTCTGGCGCCCTGTCTTCGAGAGCATGCACAGCGAGAACAAGGTGACCCACTTCGTCTTCCTGGATGCGAAACGCGTCTGCCTGCTGCGGGTTAATAAACCAGACAAGCATGGCGATCGGATTGATCGATTCACGGCGCTCGAGGCGGAGCGGACTGGCAAGACCGCTTCGGGAATTGAACTCGGACTACTAGGCACCTTTACTCTGCGAGTAGTGCGACCGGTCTTCGAGGCTGGCACTCTTGTCGGTTATGTGGAACTCGGCAAGGAGATCGAAGATGCCATGCAGGTGCTGCATACCCGGTATAACAGCCAGTTAGTCATCTGCATCAGAAAGGAATACCTGGACCGGGAGGAGTGGGAGAGCGGTATGCGCCTGCTCCAGCGGCAGCCTGACTGGGATCGCCTTGCCCACTACGTCGTCAGCTATTACTCGCAGGGCCGCCTGCCCAACGCCTTCGCAACTTGGGCCGATAAGGTATTGGGTACCGAACAGAGCGACAAGAAGGACCACGAATTTGACCTGGGCGGAGAAGTCTGGCGCGTGGCCAAAACGCCCTTGCAGGAGGCCTCGGGCAGGGAGGTCGGTGACCTGCTGTTCCTGGATAACATCACTGCCGACAAAGTGGCTTTTACGCGGCTGCTTGTCCTGGCCAGTATCATTGCCGGAGTCGTGTTGGCTCTGCTTCTAGGTTACATCCTTGTCCTGCTTGCACGCACCGATGCGGCTATCCGCGCCCAGCAGCGAGAACTGCGCGAGAGTGAGGAACGGCATCGGTTGCTCTTCGACCAGTCCTGGGACGCCCTTATGACCCTGGCCCCCCCGTCGTGGAAGTTCACTTCGGGCAATCCGGCGGCCTACAAGCTCTTCGGCATCCAGGATGAGGCGGAATTTACCAGCCTGGGACCATGGGACCTGGCCCCTGGACTGCAGCTAGACGGCCTTCCCTCAGCTGAGAAGGCCAAGAATCATATTGAGACGGCCATGCGCGAGGGTTCCCACTACTTCGAGTGGACTCACCGGCACCTCAGTGATGGCACGGATTTCCCTGCCACGGTGCTGCTGACCAGGATGGAGCAAGAGGGACAAGTTTTTCTTCAGGCTACAGTACGCGACAACACGGCCCAGAAGCGGGCGGAGGAGGCCCTAAGGGAGAGGGACATCTTCCTGACCAACCTCTTGGACACACTCCCCATCCCCGTTTTTTACAAGGACCAGGAGGGACGGTACCTGGGGCTGAACAAGGCCTTCATGACTTTCCTCGGGAAGTCGCGAGAGCAACTGCTGGGGAAGACCGTCTTCGAAGTCAACCCGACGGAACTTGCGGCCGTCTTCCACGCCAAAGATCTGGAGCTGATGGAGAGAAGGGGCCTGCAGCAATACGAGGCTCAAGTAATGGACGCCAGTGGAGTAATGCGCGACGTCATCTTCTACAAGGCGACCCTGACAACTAGCCAGGGCGACCTGAACGGTCTTGTCGGGGCCATACTGGACATCACCGAGCGCAAGCAAGCGCAGGAAGTGCTAAGTCGCTCCCACGAGGAGCTTGAGCGCCGGGTGACCGAGCGCACCGCCCAGCTGCTGGAGGCCAACAAGGAGCTTGAGGCTTTTGCCTACTCGGTCTCGCATGATCTGAGGGCGCCCCTTCGCACTCTCAACGGCTTCTCGAATATCCTCTTGAAGAGCAATGACGAGGCGCTGGACGAGCAGTCCAGGCACTATCTTGACCTTATCGGCAAAGGCGCCCTGCGTATGGACCGGCTGGTATCAGGCCTGCTGGAATACGCTCGCACCAGCCAGGCAGCGATGGAGCCTGACTGGTGTTATCCCGAGGCTCTGGTGCGGGAGCTGCTGGAGGGGCTGGGTACCCGCTATCCTACCGCTACCTTAAAGATAGAGCCTCTACCTAAGTGCTGGGCTGATCCCCAACTCCTGCACCAGGTGTGGCAGAACTTGCTTGATAACGCATTGAAGTTCTCCTCAACCCGGGAGGACGCTGTGGTCCAGGTAGGTGGCCGGCGCGAGGGCGAGGAGATCGTCTATTTCGTGAAAGACAATGGCGAGGGCTTTGACCCCACTTACTCTGAGAAGCTTTTCAAGGTGTTCCAGCGCTTGCATACCGATGAGCAATTCGAGGGCATCGGGATCGGGCTTGCGATAGTGGGCAGCCTCATTGGAAGGCACGGAGGGCGTGTCTGGGCGGAGTCCATCCCCGGAGAGGGAGCGACTTTCTTCTTCAGTCTCCCGGCCGTCAGAGAAAGGCAGAGACTGACCGGGCAACAGACCAGTAGGCAGAGGGGGACGGGCCAGGTTTACGGGTGCCACAAGCCAGCCGAAGGGTTGCTCCACCCTTTGGGCCGGTGCTGTGTTACACTCTCTCTTATGAACCAGTCCAGTTGCTGGAGTGTGCAATTCGTGGGAGTCAGGCGCAGGTGAGAGGCCTCCTGGTCGCTTTGCTGCTTGTCCTGTCGGCTGGCCTTGCCGTCGCCGCGGAGCTTGTTTATTTTACCGATCCGTTTTGCCCCGAGTGTGGTCAGTCTCGCCCCCTGCTTGAAAAGGCTCTGGCAGTGCATCCTGAATTCACACTGCGCGAGATCGATGTCTCGAGGAGAGAGGGGCTGGCGGAGCGCCGCAAGCTGGAAGAAGCCGCTGGCATCTCCGTCCTCGACCGCGGTCACACACCCGCCGTGCTGGTCGGCAATCGGGTGATATACGGGCTGGACCAGTTCGCGCGGCTGTCCGAGATATTGACCGAGTCTGTCTCTGAATCCGTTACCCCCCCTACTGTGACAGGGAAGGCCTCGCTTTGGCTGGTGCTGCTCGCCGGGCTGGCCGATGGAGTGAATCCCTGCGCGGCTGCGGCGGTGCTCTTCTTCGCCGCGATGATGACCCGGATGGGGAAAGGTCGCAAGGGCATCTTGCTGCTTGGGGGAGGCTTCCTGGTCGGGTTCGTCCTGGGCTACCTGCTGCTGGGAGTCGGTCTGCTGGCGGGATTGAAGAGTATCCTGGTTGGGCAGGGGGTAGCGTCGGCGCTATATGGCCTGTTCGGCCTGGCCTGTCTTGGGCTGGCAATACTGGCTTTCAGAGACGCCGCGCGCTCCTGGCGCAGTGGTAAAGCCGAGGTAAGCCTCGGGCTGCCGCCCTTCCTCAAGCGGGTGGAGCACCGGCTGACCCGCTGGGCGACCAACTCGCGCTGGCTACTGCCGGCAGGCTTCTCGCTTGGCTTTGCGCTGACGCTGGTCTCTTTCGTCTGCACGGGGCAGCTCTATATCCCAGTACTGACGGGCATCGCCTCAGCAAAAACGAGTATCGCGAGCAGCTTCCCGCTGCTGCTGCTCTACAATCTGGCTTTTGCCATCCCGACTGCGCTGGTGCTGGGCGCCTGCGCGGCTGGAGTGGGTAGTGAGCGTCTGGGCGCTTTTTTCAGCCGGAAGGTGGCCGCTTCGCGCCTGGCGATGGGGATTGCGTTTATGCTGCTGGGAGTGTGGCTGCTGGAACTCGCCTGGAAGAGTCGCTTGCTGGTAGGCTAGACGGACTCCACTTCACAGGGGGAACCTCCCCCTGTACCCCCGAATTCGCTTCGCGCGCTTGAAGTCAGACTCTTCAGTCGTAGCAGTAAGCGCGAAGGACTTCCTCAGCGGTGGGCAGTTTCCAGGAGCCATCTGGCAGGCGCTCGGTAGTCTCTTTCAGACGCCAGACGAGTTGGCCGCAGGTATAAGTCTTGTAGCCGAACATCATCGCACAAAGGCAGGTCTTCTCGCCGTTGCCAGGCTCTTTGCCGTAATGCTGAGCGTTGTACGAGCAATAGCCGTCCTTGTCGAGGCCATAGCCATAAGCCTCACACATTGGCTCGATTCGCATCGTAATGGCTGGGGAAGACTTCAACATCCGCATCGGGTAGCCAGTAGGCGAACAGAGATTAACCTCAACGTCGTCTTCTTCGGCTTCCAGGAAGAGCTGCTTGACCGGGTCAGGCAGTCCAGCTTCCTGGCTGATGGCAAAGCGCGTGGCCACCTGTACGCCCGCGGCGCCGCGCTTCATAAAATCGAGTGCGTCTTCGGCTGTGAACACGCCACCAGCGGCGAGCACGGGGATATCAAGAGACTGCTCTCTAACCAGTTGCAGCACTTCGTCCAGAATAATACCCAGGTCAAAATCTTGCCAGTTGAGGGGAAAGCCGAGATGCCCTCCCGCCAGTGGCCCTTCAACGATTATGTAGTCCGGCAGCCTGCTAGCGCGGGCGGCGCGATTGAGGAACAACTTGAGCGCCCTGGCGGAGGAGACAATTATGCCGATATGCGCATCGCGGAACCTGGGGTTGGCTTTCATCAGGTCCATACTGGCCAGATGCAGCCCTGCGCTAAGCGTGATGCCATCGGCGCCTGCGTCAAGGGCGGTGTTGAGGCGGACCGAGAGGCTCTCCTTCGGCGCGCCCATAAGGAGCTTCTCCATCACGTTGACGAAGATGCCCCCCTCGCCGCGTTTGGCGTTTACAGCGGAGCCGACATAGAGCTCGGTTGCCTTGCGGATATCGGCCAGGTCGACGACGATGCCAGCTTTGTCAGGTTTGCCTACGTGGTCGCGATAACGCGCTAACTGGTTTTTTACCAGACTGGTACCAAAACGTCGGTCAGCTACCGCGGGCAGCATTGCCTCAGAAAGATGCCCGATACCACCCAACCGGGCGATTTCGAGCGCAAGCGCGGGCACCGAGATATCTACTCCCATCCCCCCGACAACCAGCGGGAGGTACTCACGCTGACCAAGGCGCAGGGATGAATTAGCGAGCTGTGTTATAGCGATACTCCTCGATTGCGGCGCAGAATGCAACTGCTGACGCCGGCTTATGGCCTACAGCAGGCACGCGACCTCGCTCCAGAACCACCGATAACAGGGCGCGAAAAACTACCGGTCAAAAACCTCAGGACGACCAAGGCATAGAATACCAGATTAGGTTTCTGAATGCCAGCTATATATTGGTCAAAAGGAAAGAGGAGAGCCCCCTCGCTCTCCTCTTTCAAGCCTCACCCAGGGAGGCCGGCACAAATCAGGTCTGGTCTAATACCTTCTGCTTACTTAATATACCTCCTGCAGCCCTGGATATAACCTTGGAGCCGGGACAGGAATTGGGCAAGCGGGTATAGAATCCAGCTGGTAGTTGATTGCTTGCGGGGGGCCGGTATGCGCGCGCCAGTGATTGTATTGTTGTTGGTTAGTCTGGTTGGCACTCTGGCAAGAGCTGAAGGAAGCTTTGCCAATCCTCTCGGGGTGCCAGTCGCCGACCCTTTTGTGCTTCAGCTTGAAGGTCAATATTATCTGTATGGCACCTGGGAACCCAACCCCGCGGCCGGCGTGCCGGTTTTTACCTCGAGTGACCTGGTGCACTGGCGCTGGCAAGGGTTTGTCCTTCAACCAGGCAACAAAACCTGGGCACAGACCCACTTTTGGGGCCCCGAAGTAATCCAGCGCGAGGGGCATTTTCTGTTGGTCTGCTCCGCCTCACCCCAAAAAGAAGGCACCACGCCTTTGAGGATGGGGCTTGTGGTAGCTGAAAGCGACTCACCGCTTGGCCCCTTCACAGAGGTCTGTGCCCCACTGCTGGCGCCCGACGCGCCCGACGAAGCCATCGATGGGCATATATTCCGGGATGAAGACGGCAGCCTTTGGCTCTACTTCACTCTGGTCACACAAGGGAGAAACGAGATCCGGGTCGCGCCTCTTGCGCCTGACCTGCTCTCGCTTGCAGGTGAGTCTTCCCTCTGCACCCGCCCCGAGCAGCCCTGGGAGAGCCATCCCTGGCAGGGTCATGTGGTCAACGAGGGGGCCTTCCTGACAAAGCACACCGGCGCCTATTACCTTATATATACAGCGAACCATTTTCTTGATCCGGACTATTGCCTTGGGTATGCAACTGCTCCTTCTCCGACCGGCCCGTGGACGAAAGCGGCGGAGAACCCGATCCTCGCCCGCACCGGCGCCGTTGCCGGACCGGGCAGCGGTTCCTTGATCAACTCTCCCGATGGGACTGAACTCTTGGCTGATTTATCACACCCATAACAGCCTGGCCCAGGTGGCGCCGCGTCAGCTCGCGATGGACCGCGTCCACTTCGAACCTGTCACATCGGGCCCTGACCGGCTGGTGGTGGAAGGCCCAACTCGCTCGCCCCGGCCGCTGCCAGGCGGCGCTCCAGAGTGGCCAGAGGCCACTTCGGATGAGTTTGAGGGCGCAGCCCTTGACCGGAGTCAGTGGTTCCTCCTCAACGAGCGACCGGAGGCTTTCTGGGTGGCCGAGGGCAGTCTTTGGATACGTCCGACTAACGGCGACATGTGGACCTGGCGCGACGATTTCGGCAACCTTTTTTTGCAGGAGGCCCCACCTGAGCGCTGCGAGGTGACCGCCCGTTTGAGGTTCGGGCCTCAGATGAATTACGAGCAGGCCTATATCCTCTTCTATCAGGACCACGACAACTGGGCGCGTCTCTCAACACTCTGGGCGGACGGGCCCAAGCTCGCTTTTGGCTGGGAAATCGACGGCCAGTATCAGCAGGTCATCGTGCCAAACCAGCTCGGGCGCGCCCTCTACCTCAAACTCTGTCGCAAGGGAGACGTCTACACCGCCCTTGTTAGTAGTGATAAGAAGGACTGGCTGCAGGTTGGAGAACCGACTACCGTCCTACTTTATTGCCCAAAAGTCGGCCTGGGCGCTTTGGCGACGACCGATGCCAGTTCTCCCTCGCTGGCCCAGTTTGAGAGCTTCCAGTTAAGTCCCTTGCCCTGAACCTGCAGGGAGTAGCGTCCTCCTGTTAAATACTTCCCCGACACAAAAAGGACAAGGTGAATCCAATGGCAAACGGTTTCTTCAAAAAACCTGTAACCCGCAAGCAGGCGGTCAAACTGGCTGGTGCTGGTATCGCGGCGCTAGCGCTTGGCCCAGAGGCTGTATTCGGAGGCGAAAACAATATGGACGATTCTCGTAAAATACGTATCGGGGTGGTTGGCGGAGGTTTCGGTACCGATTTCCAGTGGTCCGAGCACCCAGGCTGCATCGTCGAAGCGGTCAGTGACCTGCTGCCGGTGCGCAGGCAGATACTGCAAGATGTGTATAAATGTCCCAAAGCTTACAATTCGCTGGAGGAACTCATCCTCGATCCCAAAGTAGAGGCCGTTGCGGTCTTCACCGGCGCGCCGGATCACGTGCGCCATGCGGTCGCGGCGATGCGCCACGGCAAACACGTTATCTCGGCCGTGCCCGCTGCCATCACGCTGGAGCAGGCTGAAGAGCTGCTGGCTGTGAAAGAAGAAACCGGCCTGACTTATATGATGGCCGAGACCAGTTATTACCAGCAGGCGGCCATCTCGGCGCGCAAGTTCTGGAATGAGGGGCAGCTTTGGCAACCTGGTCTTCTGCCGGGCAATGTATCATCACCCAGGCCTCGAGACGCTGTGGTTCAACGCCGATGGTTCGCCCACCTGGCGCCATAGTTATCCGCCGATGCTGTACCCGACTCATAGCACGGCCTTTCTCGTCGGAATCACCGGCGACCGGCTGACCGAGGTCTCGTGTATCGGTTGGGGCGATGGCGCGGACATAATGAAAAACAATCAATACCATAATCCCTTCTGGAGCGAGGCGGCTTTCTTCGAGACCGACCGCGGGGGCAGCTTCGAGATGGAAATCTTCTGGAAGGCCGCCGTCGGCGGTTGCGAGCGCGCCGAGTGGTATGGCGATCAGATGAGCTTCTATATGGCCCATCCCAACGGCCTTGGCCCCATCATCCGCCGCGCCAGCGAGCAGGTCGAGAAAGACGATGCCGGCTTCGAGCGCACTTTGGCGACCTATGAGGCCTATCAGCAGCCTCTCTGGTGGCAGACCGATATGCTGCCCGAGCCGCTTCGCCATGACAGCGGCCACGATGGCTCGCATACCTTCCTGACCCACGAGTTCGTCTCGGCGCTGCTGGAAGAGCGCGCCCCCACGGTGGACATCTACGAGGCGCTTTCCTACACCGTGCCTGGCATCGTCGCGCACGAGTCGGCAATGAAACAGGGCGAGCATCTGCGCATCCCCGTCTACCACAGACCCAAGGCATAAAGGAGCAACCTGATGCCCAAAGTGAAAGTAGGTGTGTTCGGCGGAGGCCGGGGCACCTCAATGGTGAACCAGCTCGCGCTTCATCCGGATGCGGAGCTTGTTGCGATCTGTGATGCCAATCCGGCCATCTTGAGCAACTGTCGCAAGGTGGCCGAATCGGCAGGCAGCCAGGTGAGGCTGTATAGCGACTTCGATGAGTTCCTGCAGGACGATATGGAGGCCGTCGTCCTGGCCAACTATGCGACCGAGCATGCCCCCTTCGCCGTGCGGTTGCTGGACTCGGGCCGGCATGTCTCGAGCGAAGTGCTGGCCTGCCAGACCCTCGCCGAGGCGGTCGCGCTGGTCGAGGCCGTCGAGCGCAGCGGCAAGGTCTACAGCTATGCGGAGAACTACTGCTACTTCCGCGGGACGCTCGAGATGAAGCGCCTCTACCAGCAGGGCGATATCGGCGAGTTCCTCCATGGCGAGGGCGAATACGTCCACGACTGCGAGTCCATCTGGGTGCATATCACCCGGGGCGAGCGCCAGCACTGGCGCAACTGGATTCCCGCTACTTTCTATTGCACCCACTCGACCGGCCCGTTGCTCACGATTACGGGCACGCGCCCGACCCGCGTCACAGCCTACGAGACGCCCAACCTCAACTGCCAGAAGTTCGGCAGGCGCGGCGCGGACGGCGCGGTTATCCTCTGCCAGATGAGCAACGGCGCGACGACCAAGTTTCTGCCCTGGAGCAACTTCAAGCGCGAGCCAGGCTCCATCTGGTACAGCGTCTACGGCAGCAAAGGGATGATGGAGACCAATCGCTGGGCTGGCGGAAGCGACCAGTTGAATGTCTACTCGAGGGAGACGAGCAGCGTTGCTACACGCCTGATTTCCCGCTGGCGGAGAAACTTGCCGCGGCCGGCGGGGGCCACGGCGGTTCGGACTTTTACACGATGCATTACTTCCTCGAGGCTATCCTCGGCCGGCCGGACGGCGCCGAGTCCATTGACGTGTATCAGGGCCTCGATATGACGCTGCCGGGCATCCTGGGCTATCGTTCTATCTGGGAGAACAACGCCGCCCTCGAGGTGCCCGACCTGCGCGAGGCTTCTCTTCGTGACAAATATCGAAACGACCACTGGTGCGTGGACCCGAAACTCGCCGGCCCAGGTCAGCCCGAGTGGAGCAACCACTGGGGCCCCATCGAGCCTGATGAGGCCCTCTACGAAGACCAGCGCCACGCCTGGCGCAAGCTGATTGGGGAGGAGGAAGCCTGATGGGTCCTCGCGCAGAGCTTGCACTCGAGGTACTGGAGGGACGCCCGGCAAAGGGCATCCCTTCGTGGATCCTCCACGTGATGGAGCATCGCTTTATCGAGAAATTCGCCGGCGCTCAGCCTGGTGAATACGTAAAGAACCACGTGCAGGTCTATCTCGACTGCCAGCATGAGCTGGGCGCGTGTATGGTAGACCAGTATATCCCCGACAATCCGCTCTCCATCGGCTGTCACGGCTATGAGGGAGGGGCCCACGGGGCCACTACTGGGGCCACCGAGATAGTGCTGGATGGCCTGGTGATAGACTCTCCGGAGGCTGTCTGCCAGCATCTGGAGCAGTTCGTCTTCCCGGCGCTCGAGGCCCAGCCTGCGCCTGATGAAGCTGCCATCGCACAGGCCATCATCGCGAGCGAGCAGAGCGTCCAGGCTTTTATCGAGCCCTGGGATCTGCTCAAGACGCCTTATGGCGTTGCGCCCTTCCCCGGACTCGCCTATGGCAGTTACGGTTACGCCTACTACTTTATGGCATGCGCCCTCTATCCCGAGGTCATCGAGCGACACTTCTCCCTGCAGGCCGACTGGTCCGAGCAATACAACCGCGGTGTCGCGCGGGCTTATGTGGAGGGCAAGCTGCCGAATTTCCTGCGCCTCGACCACGATATGGCGGACTCTCGCTCCACCCTCAACCGCGAAGACTGGCTGGATAGCTACTGGTTCCCGCACTTCGAGCGCTCTATCCGCCCCCTCGTCGACGCGGGGATAGACTGCATCTGGCACTGCGACGGCAACCTGATGGCGATGGTGCCGCGCCTGCTCGATTGCGGGCTGGTGGGCTTCCAGGGCTTCCAGTATGAGGACGGGATGGACTACGAGAAGATCTGCGGGATGAAGACTCGCGAGGGGGAAGAGCTGCTGATTATCGCTGGCGTCTCGGTAACGCGCACTCTGCCCTTCGGCACCCCCGAGGACGTGAAGCGGGAGATAGACTTCCTGGTGGAGCACGGCCCCAAAGGGCGTCTCTTCCTCGCCGGATCGAGTTCAATCGCCCCCGGTGTCTCGTGGGACAACCTCGTCACTCTGCGCGACGGCCTCGCCTGGTACCGCGAGCACGGGCGGAAGGGGTAGGGGGGTAAGGGAGGCCCCGCAAAGGGCTTCCCTGGGTAACATAACTCGTCCTCGTCCCTTAGAGCGCGAAGACCTTCGCGATGACGGCTGATAGCACCGTCACTAGCGCTGCAACCGCCAAGGCCGGTAGGGGAAGACCGTTGGATTCGTCCGGGCTACGCCCCAGCGAGTACGCAACGCTAAGTACCTCCCCGGTATGCGCATCAATATCAGCGGAGTAGCTCTCGTACTCAACGCCCGACAACTCCAGACGCCAAAGCAGTCGGGCATCGCCAGGCGCAACAGGCCAGATCTCCAGGTCACTTTCATCGAGGGTAACCTGATCTGAGACCTCGGCGGCAACCAGAGCAGTTGCTTGCGTTACTGGTGAGATCGGGCGTGGCCGAGGGCAGGGAGCCCGGTGCCCGCGTGAACGCCAGACCAAGTACCCGTCCACCGTTGTCGACCTTGAACACCCAGTCTGGCAAGCCAGGTACATCGCCATCATAACGCCGCCACTCGACAGAGCGCCCACTGAATCTACTGCCTGGCTGCACCATCAGCACGTCGGTACCGAGTGGGGTCGGCAGGCCCAACGCCTGCGCATACTGAGACAGGAACTGGCTAGCGCGCGCCGTGGCCTCCGCATCGCTTGTCACCGGCGTCGCGCCCTGGTTAAATGGCGCTGTCGCCCGACGGACAAATCAGCCCAAGGAAGGCACCATCGCTATCGGCGACCCATAAGAATACGTCCTCTGTTCGCCACTCCTCAGAGCCCTGCAGTGGGTCCAGGAACTGGTGCATGCAGTACATCCCGTCAGTCGCCAACCCAAGTGAGGTCGCATAACTCTCCGCAGCAGTCTGCTGCAAGGCTTGTGCTGCTCCAGTATGCAGCACGAGGCCAGCGACCAGCATAAGGCCGGCAGCCAGGTATGACCTGTGGTTCGACGCAACTTGCATTCGACTCCCCTCCTATTCGGCCAGCCAGACGGTAACATTGCCATCGCCAAAGACTTCGTAGTTCCCTTGTCCTGCTTTGTTCGCCTGTGTCACGCCGTGCGCTTGGTCCGCCTTGACCAAAGCACTACTCCCACCAGGACTAGAATCGTCAGTGTCCCGGCGATGGTTGGGGGCCAGTCCACGAGCGGCCTTGAGGGCTCCTCTTCGGTGGCATCGGGTGCGGGTGGAGGTGGCACCGGCGCCGACAGCGGATCTTCGTGGACTGCGAATATGAGCACGTCGCCGGTGATGGCATCTACCCAGCCTTCTGCGTAAGGGCCATCAGGGTCTGATGTCTTCAGGACTATCTCCCAGCGCAGCCGGTCACCGCGCTCGGGCCACGGCAAGCAGCATTATGGTGGCTTCCCAAAGCTCATACTTCCCCCAGCCCTTGAGCCTGGCGAGCAGGCGCTCACGCGCCTCGTAGGCGGTGAGCTTCGCTGTAGTCTGAAGTGGTGGATGAGCCCTAAGGAAGGTCAGTTCTTCGATGGCGCCCGAACGGCCAACCAGCACGCGCCAGATAGGGACTCCGTAGATGCTGTTGTGCGCAGACAGGAAGCTCACCCACCAGCCCTTTGCGAACTCGCTGTTCTCATACCGGGCGTTAGTCTGCACCTCGGCTGCAGGCACATCAACGAACAGCTTCGGTCCCTGCGAGGCGAGGAACTCGCGCGCCCGCTCGATTGCCTGCCCCTTGGACCACACTCGGTGTGTGCTACGGTTGAAGGGAAGGTCTCTTTTGAACTGATAACTCAGCGGTTCTCCAGCATCATCCAACTGGATCTCCCACTGCGCATTTCCGTATCGCTCGCCGAGGCCGAACTTGCTGTCAGTGGGTTCTGGGCCACGCAGGTTGGGAGGCGCTTCTACTCCCAGGTTGGCGGCTAGCTGGTCCACGGCCGCCTGGTGGCGAGGAGTACTGACCTCGGCCCATCCAACCAGGTCGATCAGCCCTGCAACCACCACGACTAGCCCCAGCGTCCAGCTAATTTTCATGCGGCACACCCTTTGGGTGATGCATAGGGACACTTCCATTTTAGCACGAGGTTTACGCCACGTGACCAGAAGCGGGTTTCCTTCTCAAGGCTGGGAACGCGCGTCGGCGCTGGCAGGATTCCTCACTGAAATCTTTGCCTTCCCCCTTGACACCCGCCAGAGAAGTGGTATAGTAATACCAGAATACTTGAATGGAGGTTCTTATGCAGAAGCTACTGCAGATCTCGGATGCCGCATCGCTTGCTCTGCACGCTGCCGCAACGCTTGCCGCGAACCCTGAGGAGCGCGCTTCCACTCGTCAGATGGCCCAGTTGCTCGAAGCCTCCGAGGCGCACCTGGCCAAAGTGATGCAACGCCTCGTCCACACGGGCCTGGTCACGAGTGTCCGCGGCCCAGGGGGCGGTTTTACGCTGGCCCGGCCGGCCGATGAGATAACTCTGATGCACATCTTCGAGGCCATCGAAGGGCCCTTCCAGCCCTCGACCTGTCTGCTCGCCCGTCCTGCCTGCAACGGCACCGGCTGCCTGCTCGGGGGGATGCTCGGAGAGCTCAACACGACCTTCGAGGACTATTTCCGTCAGCATACCCTTGCCGACCTGGCGCCTGGCACCTGGCTAACTACGTTGAAGCAGCTACCCCAAGGTAAAACGCCAGCTACCCCGTCGGCTGATCACTAGCACTGCCAAATTAACCCTGTGGAGGGATGAACTATGTTCTGTTATCAGTGTGAGCAAACCGCCAAAGGCACCGGTTGCAATATCTCCGGTGTCTGCGGCAAGAGTCCCGAGGTCGCTGACCTGCAAGACCTGCTGCTGTATGCCGCCAAGGGCATCGCGCAGTACACCTCGCGCGCCCGTAAACTCGGCAAGACCAGTGAGAAGATTGACAAGTTCCTCGTCGAGGCGCTGTTCACGACCGTGACCAACGTCAACTTCGACCCCGACCGGCTGGTTGAACTGCTGCAACGGGCTGGCAAGAAGAAAGCCAAGGCGAAGGCCCTCTACCTCGAAGCCGCTGCCGCAGCGGGTGTCACGCCCGAGGAGCTGCACGGCCCCGCCGACTGGGAACCCGCCTGCTGTCTCGAGCCACTTCTCGAACAGGCCAAAGCCGCCTCCATCCCAGGTCGCCTGGAGTCGCTTGGCGCCGACGTAACCGGCCTGCAGGAACTCGCGATGTACGGCCTCAAAGGCGCGGCGGCCTACGCTGACCATGCTTATGTACTGGGCAAGTGGAACGATGAGGTCTTCCAGGGCTTCGAGAACGCCCTGGCGTACCTGGCCGACGACCCGACCGACATCGGCGACCTGCTGGCTTTCAACCTCGGCCTGGGCGAGCTCAACCTCAAAGTGATGCAACTACTCGATGGCGCCAATACGGGCGCTTACGGAAATCCCGTGCCGACCGCAGTGCGCATCCATCCGGTGAAGGGCAAGGCCATCCTGGTCTCTGGCCACGACTTGAAAGACCTCGAATTGCTGCTGCAGCAGACCGAGGGCAAGGGGATCAATATCTACACGCACGGCGAGATGCTTCCCGCGCATGGTTATCCCGAGCTGAAGAAGTACAAGCACCTCGTGGGCAACTACGGCGGGGCCTGGCAGGACCAGCAAAAGGAGTTCGAGGCTTTCCCAGGCGCCATCCTGATGACTACCAACTGCATCCAGAAGCCGCGCGAGACTTACAAGGCGCGCATCTTCACCACGGGTCTTGTCGCCTGGCCTGGCGTCGAGCATATCGGCAAGGAGAAGGACTTCTCGCCGGTCATCGAAGCGGCGCTCGAGGCTGGAGGTTTTGCTGAAGACGGCCCGGACAAGACCATCCTTGTAGGCTTCGGCCACGCCGCGGTGCTGGGCGTAGCGGACAAAGTTATCGAGGCGGTGAAGACTGGCGCTATCAAGCACTTCTTCCTGATTGGAGGGTGCGACGGCGCCAAACCTGGCCGCAACTACTATACCGACTTCGCAGAGGCGGTGCCGGATGACTGCGTCATCTTGACGCTGGCCTGCGGCAAGTTCCGTTTCAACAAGCTGGAGTTCGGTGATATCGGCGGCATCCCGCGGCTGCTGGACATCGGCCAGTGCAATGACGCCTATTCGGCTATCCAGATAGCCGTCGCGCTGGCGGGCGCCTTCGAGACCGACGTCAACAGCCTGCCGCTGTCGATGATACTCTCCTGGTATGAGCAGAAAGCCTGTGCCATCCTGCTGACGCTGCTGCACCTGGGGATCAAGAACATAAAGCTCGGGCCATCGCTACCGGCCTTCGTAACTCCCGCGGCGCTGAAGGTGCTGGTTGAGAAGTTTGGCATCGCGCCCATCACGACCGTTGAAGCCGATTTGGCCGAGTGCCTTGCCTGAGCTGAAGCTCAGTAATTACCTGGTGATTTTACATAAACGGGCGTCTTTAGGGGCGCCCGTTCCTTTCCCCTTTGTGGGCGGTGCGGCCAAAAGGGGCTACAAAGGCGTAAAACGGCGTAACAGGGAGGTAACCAACGGTTGTAAGGATGGGAGATCCACTTGGAAACAACCCCCCCTTGCGTGAATACCTGCGCTACAATAGTATTGGTAAGGTGGAGAGGAGAGGGCCTGTTGCACTTTGTTAAACGAATATTAAGTGCATTGGGCGCTCGAGCGCGCTTGTTGCTTAGCGACTGCGGGGCGCGTTGAGGCGGCTTATATGTCCGAAGTACTTACACAACCTGCTGTCGAGATACTGCTGCTGAGTCTTATCACGGTCTTGGCCCTGTGGGCCATGCATGTCCAGGGATTACGCAAACAGATAGCCGATAAACGTAATGAGATTGCGCGGCAAGAAGACCAGGTTGTTCAGCTCCAGGCCGAACGCGCCGCCATGCGCGGTGATGTGCTACTTGCAGATGAAGCCCTGAGACACACCAGTTGCGCTCTGGTGGCATGCGACAAGAAGGGGCGCCTCCTGCTTGCCAATGAGGCAGCCGAAGCGCTGCTTCACCTCGATGTACAATCTACCAACCTGCTGGCGCCCGAGTGGCTCAACCATTTCCGAAGCGAACTGGTTTCCGATGTTGCCGGGCAGGAAGCTTTGCTTCCTCATATGCAGGTCCTGAACGGCAATGGCCAGGCAGCTTCTTCTTCCGCGCTGGTACAAGACAAGGCCCGTTCCGGCTGGATAGAAATATATGCCTGCCCTCCGCGCAGAGGCTGCCAGGTGCCTGCGAGTGTCTTCTTGCAGGCCCATGATGTCACCGAGCAAATCCAGCGCCAGCTCGAGCTGGGTAAAGAGATTGCCCGATGGCAAGAGCTTATCAACGATCTTCCCGCCCTGGTATGGATCTCGGATGCCGATTTTGGGCTGCTGATGGCCAGCAAAGAATGGGAAAGTGTGCTTGGCCAAAAGCCCGAAGCAATGCTTGGCCAGGCCTGGCTCGAGCTGGTGCATCCGGTAGATTTACCCGACCTTAAACAGCAATGGCGCGAAGCGGCGCGTACCCGGACCAGCCTCGATCTCCAACTCAGGCTTCGCAATGCTGAAGGAGACTGGCGCTGGTTCAGGATGACAGGGCACCCTCAAGGGGAGCCAGGCAAAGGATTTGCGGGTTTTGTGGGGTGTTGTCTGGGTTCTGATGTTGCAGGTCAGGGCGGAGACGAACTCGGGATGTACCGGATTATCGCCGATGGGCTTGGCGAAGCGATGCTTATCATTGATGAGGATGGCTTTGTACTGCATGCCAACCGGATGGCCGAGCGGCTTTATGGATGCAGCCGCGAGCAGCTTATTGGGACCAAGATCCAGGAACTGCGGGTCGAAAATACAGGGCCAAGCCTGTCCGATATCGCCACAACCGCGGGGGCTGAAGGATTGCTTTACGAAGTGCGCCACAAGCGCCTGAATGGAGCAGTCTTTACCGCCGAAGTACGCAGCAATGTAATAGAGCTGGGTGGCAAGCAGTTCTTCATTGCCTTTGTGAGAGATGTAGGGCCCAGGCGCGCCGCCCAGGAAGAGCTACGCGAGGAGCGAGAGCGCTTCCATGCCGCCCTCCAGTCTGCCGGGCAATCCTACCTCTCTGCTGGAAAACCACCAGCTTCGATTCGTAAACCAGGCTATGACTGAGTGCTTTGGGCCATATAAGGGCCAGCCTTGTTATAGTTATCTGCTGGGCTCTGCCAAACCCTGCGCTGGTTGCAGGACTGATAATCCTGCCTGCGAGCAAGCCTCTGCCAACGGAGTATGGGCTTCTCCCGATCAAGCTCGCTGGTATAAGGCAAGCGTTACTCGCTTGCGCGTTTCGGCAGGCACTCCGGAGTTTCTCCTCGTGTTGCATGATGTCACAAAGGCACGTGAGGACGAAGAGGCCTGGAGACTTACGAATGAAGCCCTCGAGGCAAGAGTCAACGAGCGGACAGTGCAGCTTCAAGAGGCCAACAAGGAGCTTGAAAGCTTCGCTTATTCGGTATCTCACGATCTGCGCGCTCCGTTGCGCACTCTGAATGGCTTTTCGAAGATACTGCTGCGCCAGCCAGATGAGAGCCTGAGCGACCAAACGGTCCATTATCTGGAGCTTATCAACAAGAGCGCCCTGCGGATGGACCAGCTTGTGTCGGGCCTGCTCGAGTATTCCAGGACAGGCCGGGCTGCGATGCATCCTGATTGGGTAGCGCCTGATGGCATAGTGCAGGAATTGATGGAAGAACTGGGGATGCAATATCCAACAGCCACAATATTGGCCGAAGCTCTGCCCCGTTGCTGGGCTGACCGTCAGTTGCTGCGGCAAGTACTGCAAAACCTGCTCGGTAACGCTTTGAAGTTTTCCTCCAAGCGTTCTGATGCGGTCATACAGGTCGGTGCCAAGCGGAACGGCGAAGAAGTTATCTATTTTGTCAGCGACAATGGAGAAGGCTTCGACCCCACCTATTCTGACCGGCTCTTCCGGGTATTCCAGCGTCTGCACACTGAAGAGGACTACGAGGGCACAGGGATAGGACTTGCCATAGTTGGAAGCATCATCACCAGACATGGTGGTCGAGTCTGGGCAGAATCCAAACCGAACGAAGGCGCTACTTTCTTCTTCACCCTGCCAGGGGGAGAACATAATGGCTGAGACCTACACGCTGGTTGTCGTTGAAGACAATCCTGATGAGCTCGAGTTGCTGATGTATGCGCTCCGCGAGCATGCAAAAGATGAGACGGTAAGGGCCTTGCGAGATGGCGCCCAGGCGCTGGAGTTTGCTTTTGGAGAAGCAACACGCACAGCGCGCCGGACTTTTGGCTTGCCCAGGCTTGTACTCCTTGATCTCAAGCTGCCCAAAGTCGGTGGTCTCGATGTGCTTGCCAAGCTCAGGAGCGATCCGGACTGGTGCGCCGTCCCTATAATCGTACTTAGCGCCTCCAACCAGCAAAGCGATATCACTCGCGCCTATGAGCTGGGGGCAAGCAGTTACCTCGTGAAGCCTGTCGACCTGGATGAGTTTACCGAGCTTATACAGCTTGTGGTCACTTATTGGCTCAGGACGAATCGGACGCCAATGCCGGTCATACAGCCGGGAGGATAGCCTGATGGGTGAGGCAAGCTTGAATATGCTGATGGTGGAAGACAGTCTGGCCGATGCCGAACTGACGGCGGCTGAACTAAGGGAATACTGGCCAGAGCTGACCTGGAAGCGCGTTGAACGGGCCGAATCCTTCGTGGCTGCCCTTGCCGAAGAGCCTGACATCATCATCTGTGATTATAGTCTGCCAGGTTTTAACGCGCCTGCGGCAATAAAACTGTTGAAGGAAAGCGGCAAAGACATCCCCCTGATTGTAGTCACAGGCCAGGTGGGAGAAGAAGCCGCCGTTAATTGTGTGCGCGAAGGGGCGGCCGACTGCCTTTTGAAAGATCGCCTGGTAAGGCTGGGCGAAGCAGTGCGGTCTGCTCTCGAGGCGAAGCGCCTTCGACTTGAGCAACGCCGTTCTACTGCCCTGCTTCAGGCGAGTGAAGAACGGCTACGGCGCGTTTTTGACGCGACCCAGGATGCCATTATTCTTTTCGATTACGATGAGGACCACTGCCTGGGCAGGCTGCTTGAGGCTAATAGTGCAGCTGGGAGAATGCTGGGTGGGGGCG
This sequence comes from uncultured Armatimonadia bacterium, assembly GCA_963749155.1. Taxonomy (GTDB): domain Bacteria; phylum Armatimonadota; class Zipacnadia; order CAVVLO01; family CAVVLO01; genus CAVVLO01. The sequence continues at coordinate 731,624 of CAVVLO010000001.1, forward strand.
TAGAGCGAATAATCGGCTTGCATGCCAGCGATTTTTTGAGGTGGGGCAAGAATCATGGCCCCCAGACCGGGCAGGATTTGCTTGCAAAGGGACACCTTTCCTGTGAGGCAACCATTATCACCAAATCTGGGGCTGAACGGGCGGCTCTTCTCACAGGGACGGTACTCGACCTGGGGGATGCGCCAGTTGTTATGGTGCTGGCCCACGACCTGTCCGAACGTAAACGCGCCGCATTAATGCTGGCCCAGTCAGAACTCGACCGCGAGGCTTTCTTCGAGCACTGTCCGGAAGGTATTTTCCGGGTAAATCCCAGGTGGATTCTATTGGACGCTAATCCTGCTCTGGCCGAGTTGCTTGGTCATCCTGATCCTGCCTTGATGGCGGGGTTGAGTCTGCCTCGAGATGTGTTTGCCGATCCTGATGAGGCTGACCAGTTGATAAAAGAAGTCGAACATGTCGGACTCATTCACAACCGGATAGTGAGGTGGCGCACAGAGGGGGGAGACCTTATCGAGGTCTTGTTGTCGGCTCAACTGCTTGCCGAAGCCGACGGCCTGGCCTACCAGCTAGTCGGTTTCGTTCGCCCTGTCCCTGAACACTAGCTCTTACCAACCAGGCACAGTAACAGGAGGACGCCTTCGGGCGTCTTTCTTTTTGGGTCCTCCAGGCAACAAACCAACCTTGAAATCACAAAAGGACCCTCTTTTAGCGTAATAATTTATAAACACATATTGATAAAAGACCAAGGAAGTATTGTCCAGACGCTAAGCGCTGGCTACGAATCACTCCTCACAAGCGCTTCTAGCCTGCGAAAAATAAGTCGAGTCATTCTGTTGGCAGAATGGTTGCAGTTTGGAAACCCAGAGTTATACTGCATCGAGGAGTTGATGCAGCCTATGATGAAGTTACTCCTATATGCCGCGCTTGCAGTGGGCTTTTGCCTGACTTGTGGTATTGCTTCTGCTAATCCCTTCAGCGTCACTTACATTGGAGAGACTGAAGCTGGTGCTGATGAAACCTGGGACCTTGCCTGGCAGGTAGTGTGGACCCACACTGGCGGTGAACATGTCGATTATGTCTGGTTTGGCATAAGCGACAATGTGATGAGTGAGGATATAACGAACATCATCATCCCCTGGGGAGGGGACTACATTACTACTCCGGGTCTGGATTACTATGTCGGAGTAGCTGATGATCCTTACTTCGTGCCGGAAGGCGCTCATGCACTGCTTTGGACTCTCTCCCCTCGCCGCACCAATGTAGTGGTAGGGGTTTCTATCCTCGATGCAGGTGATATGCATCAGACAGGGGAGGTTGCCATAGGAGTCGGAGGCCAGAAGTTGAAGCCTGATATGGGAGACAACCAGTTTATCTCCTTTGGAGGAACCGGCCTGACTCCAGAGCCAGGCAGCCTGGCAGTAGTGGTAATGGGATTTGCCTTGGGGGGATATGGGCTGGCTCGCAAAAAGAGGCCCCAACGCAGGCTTAGGGGCAGGCACTAAACATCAGGATCAGCAGTGTGCAGGGGAAACAAGATATTACAGAAATTTATCTCTGTAAAAGGTTGTTTACCGGCTTGACACCGGCCAGAAATGTGGTACATTGGAATTACGTTTCAGGTTAGAAGGAATCTGACCAACCAGTTATAACGAACGGTCTCGCGCTCCGTATGCGCGAAAAGGGTGAGTTCTATGCGTAGCGTCACTCTCGTAATAATGTTGTCACTCCTGAGCCTGGCACTCTTTACGGGCCTCGCGTCAGCCAATCCATGGACCGTCAACTACATTGGCGATACCACGTGGCTTGGCGATAACGAGTGGGATCTGCAGTGGCTTGTAGCCTGGTCCGCAAGCAATGAACCACCAGAAACCGTAAGCTTTGTCTGGTTCGATGTGACGGATGATCTGCAAAGTGCCGATGTAACAAGCTGGACCGACACTGCTTATGCAGACTTCATCACTTCGAGCGGGGTCAACTACTATATTGGCGTAGCTGATGACCCTTACGGTGTGACCGAGGGCGACAAGGTTTTCCTGTGGTTGATAAGCGACCCGGGCAACCAGTTCCTGCTCCTGAGCGCCGTTGTGGATAACGACCCGGCAATCTACTCGTTAGATAATGTCACCGGCGGCATTGGGGGTACTGAGCTTGATCCTGGTGATACGTACAACGAGTTCACTGACCTCGGTCTGACCCCCGAGCCAGGCAGCATGGCTGTGCTGCTCTTCGGTCTGGGCGCCATGGGCCTTATCCGTCGCCGCAAGAAGTAAGGTTCAGTTTTTTTCACCGCCGCATATACGAGGAGCTACCCCAGCGTTGGGGTAGCTCCTCTTGGTTTATAACTAGTAGCCTTTGCTATCTCGGCGCAAGCTCCTCGAATAACTCCAGGTAATAGACCAGATGCTCGAGGGGGATGTTCGCGGGCAGATGGTTACCGGTGGCAAATACAAAGCCTGGGCAGTCTTTACAGAGGTTGAAAACTTCCTCCATCTCTTTTTTGATGTCCTCTTTGGTGCCGAAAGTCATCGTCCGACAATCAGCGCCCGCCCATGATGACATGCGTCTTGCCATAGCCCTCGACCAGTCTTTCAAGATCGTTGGTCGGCTCGAAGCAGAAACCATGGGCTCCAGCGTCTGCCAGATCCTCGTAGAACATATCGAAGGTGCCATCCGAGGTGAAGAGCACCTTCTTGCCGGCCTCTCTTAGCACGTCCCAGAGCTGCTTGTAGCGCGGAAAGATATAGGTCCGGTAGAAGTCGGGACTGATGAAGGGCCCTTCTGTCCAGACCATATCGTCATGGCACATGAAGAACTCTATAGACGTCTTTGACCAGGCCCGATAGTGATGCAAAGATTGCTGGAAGATACCTTCCAGCACCTGCTCCCCAAAGCGCTGGGGATCCTCTCCTGCGGCCAGTAGCAGCATGTCCCAGCCGAAGGCCGCGATGGCGCCCGAGACCAGTGTCTGATAGTACCCGCCCGAGATGACCTGGTTGCAGCCTGCCTGACTCTGCTTGAACCAGTTCTCGTAATAATCTACAAGCTTGGTAAAGTCGGTCAGGCCATATTCCTGGACGGCATCGAAGGACAGGACGTCTTCAGCTTCTTGAAAAGGACTAGGCTGCGGCTTGCGGTAGTCTGTACCGCCCTCGACATAGACCGCGTGGCCCATATCAGTGACCCGCCCCCGTGTCCCCCAGGGCTCAGGGCCATCGTTTACAGTCCACTGGTAATCGAGATCAAGCAAGTCATTAAACTCTTGCCAGGCTGAGGGCTCCTTCAGGGGATCCTTGCCAGTGATGTAACGGACGAACTCCCAGTGATCGTTGTACTCAGTATGAGCGACCCTCTCGGTCATCTGAAGATTCAAGGCTTTACGGCCAATCTCGTAGCTCATAGGCTAGCTTTACTCCTCTGTCAGTGGCTTGCGTATCGTAAAGGCCTTGGCGACGTTCTCGCGTAGCAATCTGTGGACGGCTGCTTCGTCTGCGCCCGCTGCGACAAGTGCCGGGACAAACTCTCGTGGCAGCCAGTCGAAAGGCGCCTGCTGGCCGCCGCGCTCCTGCTCCGACATTGTACCAGCCGGCGTCCTGGCTAATCAGCAACTGGTCGGGCCAGCGCTCCAGTGCCTGCAGCACCAGGGGTAGCTTCGCCTCGGCGCTCTCCTTACGAAGGCCATCGAAGGACAGCCAGGCCCCTCGCCTTGCAGCTTCTGCCCAAATATCAGGCTGCGGATCAGCATCGGCGTGCACCCAGATGAAGCGCGAGGCCGGGACTCCCTCCGCAGCCAGCACGTCCAGCACTTCCAGCGCGACCGAGGCCGTCGTCGTGTGGGAGGTGATGACAAGGCCCGTCGCCTTCGAGGTAAGCGCAGCTGCGCGCACAATCTTCCGCTGGATTGGCGTCAGTTCGTTTTCGCTTGCGGCAATCTTGATAAACCCAGGCTTGATGCCCGAAGGCTCAATACCCTCTCTGGCTTCGCGGATCCACCCCTCGGCAATCTGCTCGGCAGTGGCCTCCTCAGCCCAGGCGGGCAGGAAGGGCGCCTTGTACCAGCCGGTGTTAGTGATGAGCTTGACGCCGCTAGCCTTCGAGAGTCGTTTCAGCAGTGCTGGATCGCGTCCAAGCCATTCAGGTGTGCACTCGAACAGCGCTTCGATGCCGGCAGACTTCAACTCGACCAGATAGGGCAGCATCACCTCGAAGACCTCATCTGCATCGTACCGGTCAGGTGAGACCTGGTCCGCGCCGACGAAGTCCACCAGCACGTGTTCGTGTTCGAGCGCAGGCCCTAGTTGCTCAGGCTTGATAGTGCCAGTCACGGTCTGGATTTTACCAACTGCTGTTTCAGATTTATCTTTGTCGCCGTTGCCAGCCAACAGGCCTGCAAGCAACAGGCCAAGCAAGAGGCTCTTCACGAGATATTCCCCCTTACTGGATGGGCAGCAGCTCGATGGCGCTTACCCAGAGGGTCGCCTGGAACCTGTCAGCCACCGCCGGTGTGCCGTGCATTCCAGTCGAAAGCTGAGACACCTGGGTTAAGTCGAGTTGGCTGTTCTCATCCTGAGTCCAGCCGCCCAGTTTGAAGTCGCTGAAGGGCACTGTTACAGTGTTCCAATCCGCCAGGATGGTCGGCGCCGACTCGGCCATATACTGGCTGCCGTCCGACTCTGCCAGCATCAGCAGTGTTGTCATCCCGGGAGGGGTATTGCCCTTCCAGGTGACGCGCAGAGCCCCGTAGCCCTCCCATTCAAGCTCCGGAAGCCGCAAAGCGGGGATGGCGAACATATGGCGCCCGCCAGGCACGTCGAAGTCGAACCGCATACACTCTGTCCCACCTGGCCCCTCTGGTACGATGGCGAGAGTCTGCTCGACTGCCGCGTCGGCGCCCACCGTCCACAAGCTCTGGTCAGTGACAGTGATGGCAAGCGGTTGGTCAGGCACGCGCACCTCGCTCGTGAAGTGGGGCTCTGCAAGGCGCAATTCCGCTTTGCCAACGCCATCGAGGGCGACGCCCACCCAGACTCTGGTTACCTTCTCGAGCCGCAACTCGCCCACGTCGGGATTGAATCCTGCCGGCGCGAAGAACGCTAGCGGGAAGCGCACTGTAACGAGCCCAGCAGCAGGAAGGGGATCTTTGACGAGTTTCTTCCAGGCATGGCCAGCGCCATCGAAGAGTATGCAGACTGCCCTGGCTTCCATCCCTTCGGCCACCTTGGCAGAAGCGCGCAGTTCAAAGGCTTTGATGCTTGAAGAAAGCTGTGCAACCGGCATCTCGATGGCTGCAAGCTGGCGGTAATCTTCAGTTTTATCAAGCGTCCAGAGCACCTCTGGCAGGCCTTGAGCGCCCGCTTTGGCGGAGAAGTCAAGGGTCTCGCTAGCGGCAGGCCCAACCGGCCGAACGCCCGAGATAGCTTGCGAAAAGGCAAGTGAGGCTGCAAGCAGCAGTGTCAGCGAGCAAACCAGTAGTCTGGCCATTTTTTTCCTCCTGTTAGTTGGCAGCCGTATTGCTGAGGTTTATATCATCCACATAGAAGGTGGTTTCATATTCGGCAGAGCTTGAAAAACCAAGCCAGGTCAGTCCCGTCCAGTCGGCGCTGCCCCAGGGCAGATTGGTGAAGGTAGCCTCGCCCTGGCCAGGCGCCTCGAGACGAAGCTCCCACGTGCCGTTGCCGTCTTCGCCTATACCGCTGACCATCTCGAGGTGGAACCATTGCCCCGCTGGCGCTGGCACTGATTGCCCTGCGAAATGGATTGCTCCATCATGCACGGCGACGGTCGGGCCAACCCGATAAGGCGAATGGTTGTCACGCCATTCGATATACATATTGGAGTTGGCCGAGAGGTTAAGGTTACACGCAAAAGTCGCATAGCCCGACTGATAACCAGGCTCATAATAGAGATGCGGATTGAAGCCAAACTGCAGGTCTGGAGAATCTTGTATCTTCAACGAATTGGTGCCACTTGCCGCCGTGTCGGCACTAACCCCGACGAGGTGATTCTTGTCTTCGGTAAAGACGCGCATTGAAGGCGGGTGAGCGCCAATTGGCAAGGCTTCGAAATCTTCCTCCACCTGGAGAGGTGGCGGCGGTGGCGGAGGCGGTGCGAATTCGACCGGCGGGTATTCCCAGTCGGCGGCCAAGGCCTTCCAGGCGTCATCGCCATAGACGCCCGCCTGCATATAATCGAAGGGCTTGAAGCCCATAGCAAGCGCCGGAGAACCAGGCTGCAGATGGAAGTCATAGTTATCCGGATCCACAAAACGCGGGTCCGCAACCCGGCTGCCCTTATCCTTGCCCAGGGCCATCCAGGCGTCGAAGTCCAAATCGTGGAAGGTCACAGGATTGCCCGAGGCGTCCCAGTAAAGGTTCTCTTTCAGCTCCACCGGGCCGTCCTTCCAGTTGCCAGTGAAAAGCCCGCTCTCCTTCCAGTAGACGATATTGTGCTCGAAGGTGAAGGACAGATGATCTTCGACGCGAGAGCGTTGCAGTTGGCCGTCCATACTGAAGGCCAGGATATTGTTGCGGATGATGTTGTTCTCGCCGTAATGCTGGTGGTACCCGCCGGTCTTGGTGTTGTAGACGAGGTTGTTCTCCAGCACGATACCTGTCGAGCCTTCATCATTGTAAAGGCCCCAACCGCCGCGCCCATACAGGTCGTAGCTGTAGACGTCATGGATGCGGTTGTTTGAGACCGTGGTGCCCGGCGAGATGCCCAGGCTGTATACCCCGCCCATATCCGAGAGCATCCCCTGGCCGATATGGTGGATATGGTTGAAGTCGATAGTGTTGTGGTTGGCAGAAGTGGGCGCGTAGCCCCAGCTCCAGCCGACCGAGATGCCCGTGTAGAAGAGGTCGGAGATGTCGTTATGGGTGACCTGATTGTAGGAGGTGCGCCCAAGCCAGACCCCGATGCAGCCGTGGTGCATCCGCCCGCCCGAGCGGATTATGTTGTTATCCACGGTTATGTGGCTGGTTTCGGCGTTGGGCGAACGACTCTCGGTCTCGCCAATCCTCACGCCACCGGCTCCCATATCCTGCATAAGCGAACGTGTGATAGAGCAATACTTGGCTCCCTCACGGAACCAGATAGCCCAACTACCGATATTGGTTATCTCGCAGGCCGTAAAATTGATGTTGGCGGCGCCATCCAGCGTAATCACAGCCGGGATAGTGACTTCAGCCTGGCCATCGGCGTGGCCCTCGGGAGGTAGCACCCACTGGCCATTGCGAAAAGCGAGTCCTTCGAAATTGATATGCGCAACTGGGATACCGGCTTCCAGGTCGCCTCTGAACGAGAGGAAGCTTTCGGTGACAGGCGCAACGACCTCGGCAGTGGCTGGGTCCTCTCCCTCGCGCGGCAGGTAGAAGATCTGCCCGCTGTCCTTGTCCAGGCACCATTCGCCTGGCATATCGAGAAACTCTACGCGCCTTCGAGGTGATAGCGCTGGGCTCTACCCTGCCACCAGACCGGCCAGGGCATATTGCTGCCCAGGTAAACGATTCTGCGCTCTGGATCATAACCAGCGACGTGATGACGCGAGGTTTCCCAGGAATGGTACATCACGGCTTCGAGCTGGGTCGGGTCGAGGTTGGTCGGAAATTCTCCTTCAATCGGCACGAAGGCAGAGTTGGTAAGCTGCACTGGCGCGCCGGTCTTGAGGTCAGGGCCCCATTCGACCTTGTCGGCAGTGTGGAAATAGAACTTGTTGGGTGTGCGGGCGCGAGTGGCGCGTTTACCGCTCACCCAAAGCTGCTCGAAGTTCCACTCGCCGCTTGCGACTTCGGGCGCGCGCGCGACCCAGCGGCCTTCAGAATCCACCCGGAAGCCAGTGATGTGCCGTCCCCCGGTGAAGACCGGCCTGGCTCCTTCGGCAGCCTTGAAGGTTATTGGCGCTTTGGTGGTACCGCCGTCCTCGGGCAGGAAGGTAACTGGCTCGGTGAGGAAGTATTCTCCCTCGGCGATCACGACCTCAACAGGCTCGGTAAGGGGACTGCGCTCTTTCAGAGCGCGCAGTCGGTCACGCGCGCCGGCCAGCGAGGCCAGCGGTCCGTCCTTACCTGCGGCGTTGGGCTGTTCCAGCGTCCCCGACCAGGCGTCATCGCCCTGGGGACTGACATAAAGGGTCATCGCGGAGGCCTCCAGGGCCGCCAGAACTAGCCAGGCGGTCATAAGAAAAAGCGTCAGGCAGATAAAACTTCTCATCAGCACCCTCCTTGTAGCGAGTGTAGCTAGCAGTTCGCCACAGCAGGCGGCTATCCTGCGTTATACTTATAAAGGTAAGGAGACTGGCCGAATGCGAGTACCAACAATCCGGATACGGCAAAGCGGCACGCTTCCTCTGGCAAGCGGCGAGTATGTCCTTTACTGGATGCGCGCCTTTCACAGGCCGCGCTCAAATTTCGCGCTGCAGCGGGCAGTCGAGGTGGCAACCGAGCTTCGCTTGCCGCTGGTGGTGCTAGAAAGCGTCGGTTATGACATCGGATGGCCGACCGAGAGGCGCTTCGCCTTCAGTGCCCAAGGACTGGCTGCCAACGCCGCTTACTTCTCTGGCAAGCCCCTCACTCACTATCCCTATGTCGAGCGGGCCCCTGGCCAGGCGGTCGAACTGGCAGAGCTGCTTGCGCGAGACGCTGCAAAGGTCGTTGTGGACGATCATCCCGACACCGATGGCCCCCCGCCTTGCGCCTGCGAACTGGTGGACTCGAACGGCTTGCTACCGCTTGCGGCGACTCCTCAGGCTTACCCGACGGCCTATCTTTTCCGGCGGTTTCTGCAGAACAACCTGGCCGACCACCTGCTGGACTGGCCCGAGGAGGAACCTCTGAGGGAGGCAGAGCTGCCCCGACTGGCTTCGCTGCCGGAGGGAATCACTCAGCGTTTTCCCCTGGGGACCGAGGTGGACCTGACGGAATTGCCCCTCGACCATCGCCCGTTGCCAGTCTTCAAGCGCGGGGGTTACCAGGTTGCGTCGGAGGTGCTGCAGGACTTCCTGTTTACGCGGTTGGACTCCTACGAGCGCGACCACAACCACCCGGACCTTGACGCCACCAGCGGCCTGTCGCCCTACCTGGCGCGCGGCCACCTCGGCGCGCACGAGGTGCTGGCGGCGATTGCACCGCTCGAAGGCTGGTCTCCGAAGGGGCTGCCGCTGACGGGCAAGGGCGCCAAGGCAGGCTGGTGGGGGATGACCTCCTCCGCGGAAGCTTTTCTGGACGAGCTGGTCACCTGGCGCGAGCTTGGCTTGAATGCTGCCTTCCACTCGAAGGAATATATGGAGTATCCCGCGTTGCCGCACTGGGCACGAGCTACGCTAGAAATACACGAAGAGGATGAAAGAACATACTTGTATGATATGTATGATTTGCAGGATGCCGCTACGCACGATGAATTATGGAACGCCGCGCAGCGCCAACTAGTGACCGAGGGGCGAATGCATAACTACCTCAGGATGCTCTGGGGCAAGAAGATACTGGAGTGGAGCCCCACGGCCGACGAGGCGCACCGGGTGATGATCGCCCTCAACAACCGCTGGGCCCTCGATGGCTGCGATCCCAACAGCTATTCGGGCATCGGGTGGGTGCTGGGGCTTTATGACCGCCCCTGGCCTGAACGGGCTATCTACGGCCAGGTGCGGTATATGAGCAGCGCCAACACGCTGCGCAAGTTGCGCTGTAGAGAGTATCTCAAACGGTATGCGGGCTGAGGCCCAGGGCCCTTCGCAGCTCTTCGGGAGTGGTCACCGGCGCCTGGCAGGCAAATCCCTCGCACACGTAAGCTGCCACGCCCGTCTCGGGCAGGGGGTAGTCAGCAAGCCAGGGGGCGATGGCGACTAGAGGCTCGCGGTTGTGCGGCGTCACCAGGTGGATTACCGCGCGCGGCAGGAATCCTTCCCTCAGTATCTGGAGCAGCGGTTCGGTGTCCTCTCGTGTCCTCGCCACCAGGACCACTTCCTGAGAGGGACCCAGGGCGAAATCCAGCGCCTGCAAGAGCTGGGTAAAGGCGGTCGGCACGTTCTCAACTTGCTGGCCAAAAGCAGCAAACAGGGCCTGGGCGCGGCCGGTCAGCCTCTCGTCGCCTGTCAGGCGCGCAAGCTGCAGCAGCGCGAGGGCCGCGATGGAGTTGCCCGAAGGCAAGGCGCCATCGTAGGCGTCCTTGCGGCGCACCAGCAGCGCTTCCCCGTCTTCTGGCGTCAGGAAGTACCCGCCGGCCTCGTCCGTGAAGCGCTCCTCAAGCTGGCCGAGTAGCACCAGCGCCTTTGTCAGGTAATGTGGCTCAAAGGTGGCCTGATAAACCTCCACCAGCCCCCAGGCGAGAAAGGCATAGTCGTCCAGCAGGCCAGGCAGGCCGGCCTCGCCAGCACGATAACGATGTAAAAGTCGCCCATCCGAATCCATCAGCTTCTCAAGCAGGAAATCCGCGCACCTTTCAGCTGCCTCGATATAACGTGGCTCAGCCAAAGTGCGTCCGGCGAGGGCGAAAGCCGCGAGCGCAAGGCCGTTCCAGTCGGTCAGCACCTTGTCATCGGTGGCAGGTGGCACGCGCTGGGCGCGCACCTCGAGCAACCGCGCGCGAAGCCGCTCCAGCCTGGCCGGGTCGGTTGCTTTGGCCGTGGCCAGGTGCAACACATTGGCACCGGAGAACTCTCCTGTGGCCTCCTCCTGGAAGTTGCCTTGCTCTTTGAGCCCCCAGGCGGCGATGGCGAAATCGGCGTCCTCGGTAGTCAGTAGCCGGCGCAGCTCAGAGGTTGTCCAGACGTAATACTTGCCCTCGACGCCTTCACTGTCGGCGTCCTGGGCGGAGTAGAAAGCTCCCTCGGGGCTTGTCAGGTCGCGCAAGGACATAGTCGAGTGTCTCGCGTGCTGTCCGGGCGAAGCGCTCCTCTCCAGTGACCTGCCAGGCCTCTACACAGGCACGTGCGAGCAAGGCCTGGTCATAGAGCATCTTCTCGAAATGGGGCAGTAACCACTTGCGGTCGGTAGAGTAGCGATGGAAGCCCCCACCAAGCTGATCGAACAGCCCGCCGGCGCGCATGGCATCGAGGGTCCGGCTGACCTGCTCTAGCGGACCTGGATGGCCTTCACGAGCCCACCAGCGCAGCAGCAGACCCAGGTTGTGGGGGATAGGGAACTTGGGCCTGTCGCCGAAGCCCGCATATTCAGTATCGAAGCTGCTTGCAAGTTGCTGCCAGGCGTCCTCCAGCACTGCGAGGCTTAATCCTTCGCCTGCCTCGGGCGTGGCGCGGTTTGCCAGATAGCCCTGCACCTGCTCTGCGGCTTCTAGAAGAGTACCGCGTTCTTCTTTCCAAAGTCGCGCGACCTCGGGCAGCAGGTCCAGCAGTCCGAGCCTGCCGAATTTCGATTCTTTGGGCAGGTAGGTTGCCGCGAAGAAGGGCCGCTTGTCGGGCGCGAGGAAGAGGGAGAGCGGCCAGCCGCCGCTGCCAGTCATCGCCTGGCAGACGGTCATATAGACGTCATCCACATCGGGCCGCTCCTCGCGGTCTACCTTCACGCAGACGAAATGCTGGTTGAGCAGGGCAGCGACCTTGGCGTCCTCGAAGCTCTCATGGGCCATCACATGGCACCAGTGGCAGGTCGAGTAGCCGATGGAGAGGAAAATCGGCTTGTCTTCCACCTCGGCTCGCTCAAAGGCCTCCGGCCCCCAGGGATACCAGTCCACTGGGTTGGAGGCGTGCTGGCGCAGATAGGGACTGGGTTCAGTTTTGAGGCGGTTCAGAGTGGCCTCCTGCGCGCTTGCGTTTGGCTGACCAGGTCATCAGCATGAATATAATCCCTGTGACCGCAAGAAAGACCAGAGCCAGAGCTACCAGGGCGCCAAACCACTCGCCGATAGCCTCCCAGCTGTGCAGGTCGAAGAGACGCTTGGCGCTGTCTTCCATTGCTTCGCTCCGGACATCTCGCCAAGTTGTAGAAATAGAACAGCGCTATCAGCCCTGTAATCAGCAGGAAGGGACTGAGTATCAGGCCGACCCACATATGAAGTTTCCTCAGTTTGGCCATCTGCAACTCCTCTTACCAGTGGTTGTGGTGGACAATCTCTTCAAGCGGAAGGCGCGGTGGCCGAGTGACCTCAGCCTCTTTCTGCCAGTCGCTGAGCGCTGGGTCGATGGTGGTTGAGTGAACGCCACAGTTGACGATGGTGATAAGGTGTTCCTCTTCGGGGATGCCCAGCACCTCTTTTATCTTGCCCGAATCGAAGCCGGCAATCGGATGGGCGACCAGTCCAAGTTCGGTGGCCTGGAGCAACATAAAGCCAACGGCCATCCCTACATCGAAGAGATGATATTCGCGCTCTTTGACCACGCAGTCGCGCTCGAGCTGGCTGCAGACTGCGATGATGAGCGAGGCCTTGAATACCCACTCATTGCCCTTATTTAGCGCTGGTCGTAAAGCTTCAAGCTGCTTCGGGTCGTAGACGAACACGAAACGCCAGGGCTGCTTGTTGAAGCAACTGCAAGTTAGCTGGGCGGCGGTACCGAGTTTCTCGATGACCTCGGGCGTTATCTCTGCCGGATCCAGAGAGCGATAGGCTCTCCGTAGCTGGATAGCCTGACTGACATCCATTGTCTCATCCTCCTAACCCGTTTTCGGCGTAGCCGCCTCGATGAGTTTGGCAACGCGAGCGAGGCGCTCCTCGCGTGACAGCTTGTCGCGCACGGGATTTGAATCTCCGAGCAAGGCTTTGTGGAAGGGTTCCTCCTTTGCCTGGTAGAGCAGCCCAACGGGCCAGGGGTCTTTCTCCCGGGCGACCTGCAGGGCGGTCTCGAGGTCAGAGGCTGGAGCCCCCTGTTCGAAAGTCTTTTCATTATATAAATCGTAGGTGTTGTTGAAGGTGACGCAGGGCTGCAGCACCTCGATAAAGGCGAAGCCTGAATGGCGAACACCTCCCACGATTAACTCAATCAGGTCGGGGATCTTGCCCGAGTAGCCGCGAGCTACATAGGTCGCGCCGGCCTCGAGTAGCAAGGCAAGTGAATTGAAAGGCTTCTCCGGCGAGCCGTGGGGAGTGGAACGGCCTCGGAAACCTTTGGCGCTGGTGGGGGTGAACTGGCCCGTGGTGAGGCCATAGACTCCATTGTTGTGCATTATGACGGTGATGTCGGCGTTGCGCTTGGCGGCGAACATCACATGAGCGAAGCCTTCGCCCATGCAGTCACCATCACCGACAAAACTCAACACTTTGAGATCGGGATTGGCAAGCTTCATCCCCTGGGCGTTGGCCAGTGACCTGCCGTGCAAGCCGTAGACACCCGAGAGGCCCAGATAGTCGAAGATCTTGGCGTGGCAACCGATGCCGGCGGTGATAACCAGGTCGCTGCGCGGTGTACCCAGCTCTTCAAGCCGGCCAACAGCTTTCTGGACAGCGTTCAAGATGCCGAAATTGCCGCACCCTTTGCACCAGGTATTTTCCGCATAGGTCTTGAGATCGGCCATCTAGAGCACCTCCCGCAGTTGCTGGGCGAGTTCGGTTGGCTCGAAAGGTCTTCCGTCATAGCGTTTGATTACGTGGTCTGCCTTGAGGCTGGCTTTCTCGGCAAGCAGCCGGGCGAACTGGCCTGAGGCGGATTGCTCAACAACGATTAGAGGTTGGCCGGCAAAACGCGCTAGCTCCCAGAGGGGCAGGGGCCGCAGGTATATCGGCTGGACAATCTGCACTTTCAGTCCTGTCAGCGCCACAGCCTCGCGCACGGCCAGGGTGGTCGAGCCATACGTAAATATGACAGGCCCTTCCTCACCGAAGACGTTGACTGTTTGGCGCTGCTTCAAGGCAGACTCCAGCGTGGCAGCTTTACGCAAGCGCTTGTCGTGCATCTGAACCAGGTCAGCGGCCGCCTCGGTTGTGATACCAAGCTCATCGTGCTCGTAGCTATTGTGGTTGATTAGCTCATCCGAAGGCGGGAAGGCCATCGGCGAGACAGCAGATTCGGTGTCAAGATAGCGCTTGTATTGGCCCTGGCCATCCCAGAGGGCCGGCTCGGCCCAGGGGCAGGCTGTCGGGATCGAGGCTGGTGGTCATCAGGCTCTCGCCCAGATGCTTCTCGGTGAGGAGGATGGCCACCACCTGATAGCGCCAGGCCAGGTCAAGCAGGTCGGCTGAGAGAGTAAAGGCTTCCTCGAGGCTGCCGGGTGAGGCCACCACTCGTGGAAATTCACCGTGCCCCTGATGGAGAGCGAACTCCAGATCGCCTTGCTCTGTGTAGGTCGGAACCCCTGTGGCTGGGCCTGGGCGGGAGGAGAGGATAGCCAGCAGAGGCGTCTCCATCATCCCCGCAAGAGACAAGGTCTCTTCCATCAGGCAAAGCCGCCCCCACTTGAAGCCACCGCAGAGCGAGCGCCCATCGCGGCGGCGCCGACGGCCAGATTGGCGACGGAGATCTCGTTTTCTGGATGCATAACCACAAGGCCCAGGTCCCGGTCGTGGGCTGCCAGGTAATGCAGGATAGATGAACTTGGGGTCATCGGATAGGAGAAATAGCAGTCGAGTCCTGCTGATGCGGCGCCTAAGGCGATTGCCTCGTTGCCTGTAAGCAGCGCGCCCTGGGCGTTGCCTTCAGAGAGGGGGAATCTCCCTCCGAAGGCCTGTTGGGCAAGAGTGAAGAGGCCTTTTGCGAAGGCCAGGTTGTTCTCCACATCGCGCGCATATTCGGCGTGGATCATTTCCTCGAGGCCAGCTTCGTCCATCCCGACCGCCGCAGCCAGTGCCACGACCGCGCCAAGACCCCGGCGCAGTTCAGCGTTGGGATACTTTTTGGCCTCGGAGCTGATTGGCAGGCCAATCCCGGCGCCTTCGGGCACCTCATCAGAGTTACGCACCAGCAGGCAGTCTGGACAGAAGTGGTCGATATGGGCGTCATAGCTGCGTTTATCGAGGACAACAGCGATTTGGGCGGTAAGGTAATGGCTGTACAAAGGTTCGGTCGAAGAGCTGACCACGGTGAAGTTGTGACCACCCCGGATAAGACTTGGGTAGTCGTCATACTCGAAGACATAGCGACCAAGCTGGGCAAAAAGGCGCGCTGCCGCAGTGCCAGCCTGTTTCACGCCTTCTCCCGCCTTGCCTCCGACTAAAAAGGTGAAGAGGTCTCGTGCCATAGGCCCTCCTTTGCGGGTTCGGAAGGCAGATATGGAACCCGACCTTTCTATTTTACACCAGATTTGCTTTTTGTTTTTCGGAAAGAGAGAGGCAAAAAGTGGCGAAACAAGACTCAGTTACACTTGGGAGGCCATCAGGATGAAAGCTGGAACCAGAAGCGCGCTTGGGATAATTCTACTTTGCTGTCTGATTGGACTGGCCTGGGCTGCCGATAACCCGCTGACTGAGGGCAAGTTTGGGCAGGCGCTCAATTTTGGCAAGGGCTTCACTCAGGCGAGTTTCGAACCGGGTGAGGCTTTCTCCGAGCTTCCAGTCACAATCGAGTGCTGGGTAAAACTGACTCAGAAGACCTCCTACAACATTGTGCTGGCCCAGGCGCCGAAGTCGGAGTTGCACTGGGAGATCTACACTCGCCCCGGTGATGGGGCAGTGGCTCTTTATATCCCACGCAATGGCACGGTCGAACAGGTGTCACAGACGCTGATTGCCGACAGCGCCTGGCATTTCCTGGCCCTCAGGCTCGAGACGAGGCGCGCATCACTATATGTAGATGGCAAACTGACGGTCGATATGCCCTCCGCGGTGGATACCTATTTCGGTAGTGCTCCGGTTATGATTGGGGCGCTGGACGACTATTCCTTGAGATCCAGCGGGGCTTTTGATGAGCTGAAGCTCAGCCGGGGCAGCTTCCCCCTGGAAGGTTATGTGCCCACTGGGCCAGCTGAGGCAGACGCAGGCACACTCTTCCTCTTCTCTTTCGATGCCCTGGAGGAGGGGGCAATTCCGGAAGCGAGTGGCAAGACGAAGGCGCTAATTCGCAATCCCATGAGCCCGCCGGTCGGCACAGTATTCCTCGATGAGGTGCAAGATGCGGCCTACCAGGCTTCTGCCTTGTTCGGCGATGCCTGGGTAGAGGCCGAAAGCAAGCTGCCGGTCATACGGCTGGAAAGCAGCCCTTGCGCGGCTCCTGAGGCCTTCTATACGCCCGACCTGTTGTCGCTAAAGGGCAATGTGGCTGATGCAAGGCGCAGGCGCCAGAGCGACGGCAGATGAGCTGAAAGGTCTAAATCCAAGGGAAAGCGAGGGGGTGGTTAAGCGCTGGTTCGATCCCAGGACTGATCGCGCAACCTGGGTGAAGGCTGAAGTGCCGACCTCGGTCCAAAGCGCCCTGATCAAGGCTGGATTGCTGGCAGATCCCCTCTGGTTCGACAACACATATAAGGAATTGGAAGAATTCGGCACTCCGAAAGAGCTGCCCTGGGTCAACCGCAAGACGCGCATCGAGCAGCAAGAGTGGTGGTTCGCGCGCGAATTCGAGTTGCCTGTGAGTTGGCAGGGCAAGCGGACCCGGCTGTATTTCGATGGCATCGACTATTCGGGCTCTGTCTACCTTAATGGCAAGCCCCTCGGTTACCAGGAGGGGATGTTCGGAGGCCCGAGTTTTGACGTGACCAGACTGCTTGAGCCAGGCGACTCCAACGAGGTCGTAGTGCGGCTGGACAAGGTGCCGCAGACCTGGTTCGGGCACCTCAAAGGCAGTCCCGGCTGGGGCTGGCATTACGGCCACCTTATCTCGACGGGCATCTGGCGGGAAGTGAGGCTGGAGGCAGTGCCCGAGGTCGAGGTGCAAAGCCCTGCTGTAAGGACGCTCAAGCTGGATGGGAGCGACGCCGACCTCGAGTGCGAGTTCTATTTGGAGAACCTCACAGGCGCCGAGAGGCAGCTTGAGGTCGTATTCACTTTCGAGCCGGCCAATTTCGAAGGCGCAGGTCAGAGCTTCAGTTGTCAGGTAAAGGCCTGGCCTGGCAGGCACCGCTACGCAACCAGCTTCAGGCTGGCAGATGCGCAGCTTTGGTGGCCTGTAAACTACGGCGAACAGAATCTCTACAACCTGCAACTGACAGGGTTGGAGGTCGGCCAGGCGACCTGCGGGGCGACCACGCGCTTTGGCGTCCGGACGCTTGAGATGCGCCCGCTATTGGGCTCGCAGGCGAGGGTAGATTATCGCTGGCAGTTCGTGGTGAATGGGGTACCGCTCTTCATCAAAGGCGCCAACTGGTGCTGGTTCGACGTGATGCTGGAGCAGGACCCGGCCAAGTACGAACGCATCCTCGAACTGGCAAAACGTGGCGGAATCCAGATGTTCCGCGCCTGGGGTGGGGGTATCATCGAGTCGGATATCTTCTATGACAAGTGCGATGAGAAAGGCCTGCTGGTGTATCAGGAGTTTCCCTACTGCTGGATGCCGCCGGACTTCCCGCTGACCCGAGGCGAGGTGCTGGACCAGCAGGTCAGCCGCGTGGTGAAGCGACTGCGCAACCACCCCAGCCTGCTGATGTGGGGCGGAGGCAACGAGAACGTCGCCCCGACCGGCGCGGACGAGGGGCTCTTCCTGGTGGGCAAACGCTGCCGGGAGTATGATCCTACTCGCCCCTACCACCGCACCGATCCGTGGGGCGGCAGCATCCACAACTGGAATGTCTTCCACGGTGGGGCGCCAATTGATGCCGGTTACAGTGCAACGCCTAGTGTCTTCTTCGGTGAATACGGGCTGCCGTCAATGCCCAATCAATTAAGCCAAAAGAAATTCTTGCCCGAGGAAGCGCTGGCCCACTGGCCGCCGACCGCAGAGGACAAAGGCGTCATCGCCCACCTCAATCAGTTCGATCTGCGCGACCTGGTTAAGGTGCTCAGGTACTGCGATTATGGGCCGGTGAAGGACTGGGCCGACTACACCGAGCAGTCTCAGCTTGCGCAGGGCGATGGGCTGCGCTTTGCGGCCGAGCTGCAGCGCAGGTACAGCTACCAGAACAAGAGTGGCTTCTGGTTCTACAAGTTCACGGACCTGTTCCCTGGCCATTCCTGGGCGGTGCTGGACTATTACGGCAATCCGAAGCTGTCTTACTACCGGGCCAAGCAGACCTGCAAGCCGCAGTCGGCCTTCGCCAGTTATGAGAAGTTCGACTGGCGCGGGGAGGAAAGCTTCCGCTTTGAACTGTCCCTGGGCAATGACACGAGCCAGCCACTGGAAGGCGCAAAAGTGAAAGCGACTCTCTTCGGCAGCGACCTGGCGCCGTTCTGGAACCAGGAGTTTTCCCCCGAGCCAGT
Organism: uncultured Armatimonadia bacterium; assembly: GCA_963749155.1. Lineage (GTDB taxonomy): Bacteria > Armatimonadota > Zipacnadia > CAVVLO01 > CAVVLO01 > CAVVLO01. The sequence goes on from CAVVLO010000001.1 coordinate 749,846, forward strand.
TGCTGCGGCCTCTTGCGCGCTGCTTGGAGAATTCGATGTGCCGATACCGGAGGGCAAAAGCGAGCCTTTCCTGCTTGGCGTCCGGCTGGAGGGGGCTGAGGGCAAGCTGCTCTCAGACCAGTGGTACTGGCTGAACTTCGCACACGATACAGAGCCTATCCTGAAGTATGAGAACGTCGGACCGTATGATTATCCGGCAACTGACCTGCCTGACGCCTTCGCTGCGTATGCCGAGGACAGGCCTGCCCCCTTGATGAGCCTGCCGCGCACCGAGCTTGCGGTCAGCCGAGAAGGCACGATGCGCAAGGGAGAGTTCGTAATCACTAATGAGGGGGAGCTGCCAGCCTTCAACGTGCAGGTGAGTGAGTTCCCAGGCGGTTTCGAAGATTTCCTGGGCGACAACAGCTTCTGCCTGTGGCCGCACGAGACGCGCCGGGTCAGCTATGAACTGGGCGAGGGGGCTTCCCTTGCCGGCCTTACCATCGGAGCGTGGAACGCGGATGCAGTGGCGGTCCAATAAGGACTGCATCTGGGACTGGATGGCATCCAGAAAGGGGGCGGCCCAGGCCGTCCCCTTTGTATGTCAAAGACTTTCGATTGTTCTCTTGAGCACAGTGACCTTGCAGGCAAGGAACTCGCCACAGTGGTTGCCGACCCAGGTGGGGAAGGGCGGCAGGTCGAACCGGGTAGCAAACTCATATCCTAGTCGTTCATCCAGCAGCAACTGGTAGTAATGAGTGACGGTCGGGAAGGCATCGGGATCCATAAAGAAGCGGTCGGTCAGAAGAGAGGACACGACAATCCAGTCAGGCGAACGCGCAGCAAGCGCCTCGGGAGTGGCGAAGGCAAGCCAGGTGTCGAGGCGTTGCTGGTTTTCGCGCTGGCGTTTGTCGAGTTCGACCAGGCTGGTCTCTTCGGGGATATTGCGGAACTTGTCATAGGCAAGGGTCAGTTGTCTGAACCACTCGGGAGAGGGCGGCAGAGAGCCCGTATAAGGTGATTCGATGGTCGGCTGGCCTTCAGGCAGTTCTGGGCCATACCGGGTAATTTCGACCAGATCGCCTGGGTCAAGTGCTCGAACAAGCCAGGCACTAGCGGCATCACGAGGCTCCCGCACCAGGCAATAATCCACAGTCACCGAGAGAGTCAGTGAGCCGGCAAGCAACACGGCTGGCAGCACCCAGGCAAATTTTGGGACTCGCCGATACAGAGCTAGATATCCAAATCCTGCAAGCAGAGCGCAGGCCGGCAGCACGGGAAGCCGATACCTGTTCACGAAGGTGTGAGTGCCTGCAAAAAGTAGCCAGGTCAGCAGGCCGAAGGCAAAAGTTGGAAATATCGCACCTCTCCACTTGCGCGCGAAGGCCGCTGGAAGGCCGATTAGTGAGAGCAGAAGCGCAGGGCCGAAGCAATAGGCAAGAGTAAAATCAAGTGGATAAGTGGCCCCCCAGTTGAAGCCATCCCAGCCGGTCTTCGTCCGCATACTGTTGGCAGCTTGTTGGGCGAACCACTGGGCAGGCTCCACCAGCGCATAGGGGGTGCCGGCAAAGTAGGTCAGGCCAAAGATAAATATCAGTCCTGCAAGCCGGCGGCCTGTGCGGGCTGGCCAGCGAGGCGATCCTTCGGGCCGGCCGATGAAGTGAGCAGCGAGCAGAAGCGGGAGCAGCAAGCCGGCGCTCAGCTTGATGCTGGAGGCAAAGCCAGCAGCAAGGGCGGCCCAATAGAGCAAGTCGTAGCGACCTGTTTTAAGGGCTCGCGCAAGGGCAACCAGGGCAAGCAGACTCCAGAACACCACAGGTATGTCGGTGGTTGCGTAATGGGCGAGGTTAACCTGAAGGGGGGCAAAGGCGAGGCTTGTGGCGGCGATGGAGGCAGCTGCAAGGTTCCCGGTGATTAGCCAGACCAGCGCGAAAAGAAGGCCAACGCAGGCGATACCCATCAGCGCGCCCAAAAGTCGCGCGGTCAGATAGATGGCGCGCTCTACCTTTACCGGATCAGCCTGGGCCATAGCAATCGCAGGCGCGGCCACCAGCAGGATACAATAGGTATGGAAGCTGCCATAGATATAACCCTGAGGGCGAAGACTGCCAGCCGCAAGCATCTTGAGGGCGTTGTCGGGCAACTCGTCGGGGTGGTAATTCCGGTCAGCCGGCAGGCCCAAGACCCCAGTTCAGGCCGACCAGTTGAAGGCAGGCAGACAGGGCAAGTAGCAGCACAAGCAGCAGCAGGCCGCTGCGGCCAAGAGCTGGTAACGCTGGGCTAGGAGTATGGACTTCCACAGGGCCTCCGTCTTATAATAAGGATAGCAAAAGTGACGCATCAGGAGCCTAGTGAAGGGCGGCTCCGGAAAAAAAGTTCGACAAAAAGGGTGAAACCCCTTGCACAGAGAGGGGCGGTCTGTTATATTCACCCTCGCCACCGCTGAGGAGCGGAGGCAACGCCGAAAGATCCCTCCCGCCGAGAGCACCAGTCGGCTTAGGCTGACCGCAAGAAGCGGGGTTGACAGGGAGCTTCGGACGGAGTAAAGTCTAGTTTTGCGAGACGGCGGCAACGCCGCGCAAATGCTGGTTGACAATTGCATAGAGGAAACGGGTTAAAGCGTAATCATAGGTATTAACACCTACCTCTGATAATATTCAGGGATAGGTGGTCAAGTTAGTAAGGGCGTACGGTGGATGCCTAGGCTTCGAGAGCCGATGAAGGACGTGGCTGGCTGCGAAAAGCCTCGGGGAGCTGTCTAGCAAGCGTTGATCCGGGGATATCCGAATGGGGCAACCCGATGCGGGTGATGCCGCATCATCGTCAGGTGAATACATAGCCTGCCGAAGGGCACCAGGCAAACTGAAACATCTTAGTAGCCTGAGGAAGAGAAAGCGAGTGCGATTCCCTTAGTAGCGGCGAGCGAAAAGGGAACAGCCCAAACCTGTGCAGTGTCAAGGTCGTGACCGTTGCTGCATGGGGGTAGTGGGATGCATCATGGAGGATCACGAGCCTCCAGAAGAGTTACAAAGGACTCGTTTAGTCGAAGGACGTGGGAAAGTCCGGCATAGAGGGTGAAACCCCCGTAGACGAAAAACGAAGTCTCTCTTCGATGTATTCCCAAGTAGCACGGAACAGGTGTAACTCTGTGCGAATCTGGGGGAACCACCCCCTAAGGCTAAATACTCTCGAAGACCGATAGTGAACAAGTACCGCGAGGGAATGGTGAAAAGCACCCCGGAAGGGGAGTGAAAAGACCTGAAACCGTATGCCTACAAGCAGTCGGAGGACTATAGTCCGCTTCGGCGGACGACGTCTGACGGCGTGCCTTTTGAAGAATGAGCCAGGGAGTTATGGTAGCCGGCGTTAGCTTAAGAGGTGAAACTCGGAGGCGTAGCGAAAGCGAGTCCGAATAGGGCGACCTAGTCAGCTGCTGTAGACCCGAAACTTGGTGATCTACCCATGGCCAGGGTGAAGCGTGGTTAACCCCACGTGGAGGCCCGAACCAATTAGCGTTGAAAAGCTACTGGATGAGCTGTGGGTAGCGGTGAAAAGCCAATCGAACCAAGAAATAGCTGGTTCTCCCCGAAATAGCTTTAGGGCTAGCCTTGCAGGGTCTACACCGGGGGTAGAGCACTGAATGATCTAGGGGGCGCGAGCCTACCGAAATCAATCAAACTCCGAATACCGGTGCATAAACTGCAGGAGTCGGACGGCGGGGGATGAGCTTCGTCGTCAAAAGGGAAACAGCCCAGACCGCCAGCTAAGGTCCCTAAGAACAGACTAAGTGGGAAAGGATGTGGAGTTGCACAGACAGCCAGGAGGTTGGCTTAGAAGCAGCCACCCTTCAAACAAAGCGTAATAGCTGACTGGCCGAGTGACTCTGCGCCGAAAATTTAACGGGGCTCAAGTCTGTTACCGAAGCTGCGGATCATCACTTGTGATGATGGTAGGGGAGCGTTGTATACGGGCTGAAGGTGGACTGGAAAGACCACTGGACTGTATACAAGTGAGAATCCTGGCATGAGTACACGAAAAAGAGAGTGAGAATCTCTCTCGCCGTAAGCCTAAGGTTTCTTAAGGAAGGCTCGTCCACTTAAGGTTAGTCGGTCCTAAGACGAGGCCGAAAGGCGTAGTCGATGGCAAGCCGGTCGAAATTCCGGCACCACTGACGATGATACCCAATGGGAGGACGCGGACTGGTAGGTCAGCGCACGATTGGAAGTGTGCGTGAGTCCGGAGGGGCCGCAGGCGTCAAATGCGTCTGCACAAGGCCTTGAAGGAGGACGAACCGCGGCTAACGCCAAGGGAAGTGACTGATTCAATGCCGCCAAGAAAAGTCTCTAGGGAATGCGTCAGTGACCGTACCGCAAACCGCCACAGGTAGGCGGGTAGAGTATACCAAGGCGCGCGAGAGAACCCTTGCTAAGGAATTCGGCAAAATAGCCCCGTAACTTCGGGAGATGGGGCGCTTCTGCTGGTGAAATCCCTCGTGGATCGAGCTGGTGGGAGCCGCAGTGAAAGGGCCTGGTCGACTGTTTACCACAAACACAGGTCTCTGCAAAAGCGAAAGCTGATGTATAGGGGCCGACACCTGCCCAATGCCAGAAGGTTAAGGGAAAGGGTGAAACCGATTTTCGGATCGGCGTAGCTTAGAACCGAAGCCCTGGTGAATGGCGGCCGTAACTATAACGGTCCTAAGGTAGCGAAATTCCTCGTCAGTTAAAAACTGACCTGCACGAAAGGTGTAACGAACTGGGCGCTGTCTCAGCAAGGGACTCGGTGAATTTGTGATACCTGTGAAGACGCAGGTTACCCGCGGCAAGACGGAAAGACCCCGTGGAGCTTTACTGCAACCTGGTATTGGACTTTGCCTCGCTATGTAGAGAATAGGTGGGAGACTTTGAAGCAGGCTCGCCAGGGCCTGTGGAGTCACCAATGGAATACCACCCATGGCGCGGTCGAAGTTCTAACCGGTACCGTTATCCGGTATCGAAACAGTATCAGGCGGGCAGTTTGACTGGGGCGGTCGCCTCCTAAAAGGTAACGGAGGCACGCGATGGTTCTCTCAGCACGGTTGGAAATCGTGCGTAGAGTGTAAGGGCATAAGAGAGCCTGACTGCGAGATCGACGGATCGAGCAGAGCCGAAAGGCGGTCCTAGTGAACTTGCGGCTGAAAGTGGAATCGCCGTGGTTCAATGGATAAAAGCTACCCCGGGGATAACAGGCTGATCTTCCCCGCGCGTCCACATCTACGGGAAGGTTTGGCACCTCGATGTCGGCTCATCATATCCTGGGGCTGGAGAAGGTCCCAAGGGTCGGGCTGTTCGCCCGGTAAAATGGTACGTGAGCTGGGTTCAGAACGTCGTGAGACAGTTCGGTCCCTATCTGCCGTGGGCGTAGGAAACTTGTGGAGGGCTGCCCCTAGTATGAGAAGACCGGGGTGGACGGACCTCTGGTGCACCAGTTGTCACGCCAGTGGCATACGCTGGGTAGCTATGTTCGGTACAGATAAGCGCTGAAAGCATCTAAGTGCGAAACTGGCTCCGAGATTAGGTTTCCCTGAAGGGCCCAGGAAGACTACCTGGTTGATAGGCCAATGGTGTAAGCACGGCAACGTGTTGAGCCTATTGGTACTAATAGCCCGTTCGACTTGACCACTTACCCACCAGCAATAATTACGCTCTGGCCCGTTTTCCTCTATGCAATTTTCACCAGTTTTCCTGGCGACCATAGGAGAGGGGAAACACCCGTTCCCATTCCGAACACGGCAGTTAAGCCCTCTTCCGCCGATGGTACTGCGACGTTAGGTCGTGGGAGAGTAGGTAGTCGCCAGGATTTTTTTTGCTCCAAACCGTAGTGTACAGCTACGACTAGCAGGGTCACCTTTCGAGGTGGCCCTGTTTTTGTTTGTCTCCCTTTTGGCCCCGCAGTTTGCGCAGGAATTGAAGATCACGCACCGAACTTGTTGAAGCGACTCCAAAGAGTGGATCTTCGCCGCAGGGAGCAGCCACCCAGGTTGTCCAAACTGGCTCGAAGCTTTTTCTCATACGCACTACTTGGCGCTCTCGTACTCAGTCTTGGAGTGGGAGGCAACGCAGTGGCAGCAAAACTGGAGCGAGATCTAAATCTTACTGATAAGACTTTGGTCGCCTGGGTCAGGCTTGCCGATCTCGACCAGCGAGGCGGCAGCGCGATGACCGTGGATAATCTAACTGGCGGCTTCGATGGACTGGTGTATGGAGAGCTGGCCCCCAGGCGCTGGATGCCAGGCAGCGACCTTTTTCAGCGCACCCCCGCGGCTTCAGTCCAGGAAGCCTGGTCCGAGGAGACTGCAACCCCTGATGAACTGATCCAGATGGCGGCGGTCTACAGGGGTGGCGAGATATCTCTATATCGTAGTGGAGAGCTTTATGCGCATCATACAACCGAGGCGCCCCTTGCCTTTTCTTCTGCTTTCGCTGTGATTTTCGGGCTGCGTCATCTGGGCGCTTATGGCGGACAAGTCTACCTGACTGGCGAGATCGAAGAGGCGCGTCTTTATGCGGAGCCACTGACCAAAAGTCAGCTCAGAGCGTTAGAACTGGGCAAAGCCTCGGAAGGGCGACTCCTGGGTTGGTGGACCTTTGAAGGGGACGAGGTTAAGGACCTGATGGGGAACTTCCCCCCCGGCAAGCTAGTGGGTGAGGCGCGCGTTAAAAATGGCGCGCTCAAACTTGCAGGGACTGGGAGTTATTGTGTTGTCTCGGCAGGCTCACTTATAGAGCCGATGCACTTCAGGCCAGCGATGGGAGTCTTTGCCGATCCGATACCTCTGTATGCGAACGGTGAATATCACGTTTTCTATTTGCTGGGTGGGGCTGGCCACGTGACCTGGGAGCATCTCGTCTCCACCGACCTGGTTCACTGGAAAGAGCTACCGACCGCGCTTGCGCCTACCCTTTCGGAGCCAGAAAGCGCCGATGGGTTCTTTATGTTTACCGGCAGCGCGCTTGAAGCCGAGGGGCAGTTCCATATCTTCTACACAGGGCACAACCCGCGCAATCCGAAGGGGCTCGAGTTCGTCCTGCACGCCACAAGTGATGACCTGATAACCTGGAAAAAGGACCGCGGGTTTGAGCTTGCGCCGGAGGGAATCATCTACAACAACGCTCCGCAGCATAATTTTCGCGATCCCTATGTCTTTTTCGAGGAGAAAGAAGGCCTTTACTGGCTGGTCGTCATTGGAGATGAGCTCGCAACTGGCAAGCAGGTGCAAGGGTTGTTCGTCTCTGAGGATCTGAAACACTGGACGGCCAGACCTCCTCTGATTGATGCGCCCGGGCAGGAATGTCCCGACCTCTTCCAGATCGGCGACCTGTGGTATCTGATAGGGGGAGACCAGTATACCTGGGCCAGGCAGCCCGAGGGGCCATACTACGCAGCGCCAGTTTCAGGCCAGTTTGACAGGCCAGGAGTTTATGCGGCCAAGCGGCTTTTCGATGGCAAGCGGCATATCTGGTGGGGCTGGCTTTGGGACCGGGCGGGACATAAAGACGAGGGTCAGGGCCAATGGGGCGGCGTGATGTGCCTGCCTAGGGAGGTCTATGCGGGGCCTGCGGGGCAGCTCTATATGAAGCCGGTAGACGAGTATGTGGCAGTTTTCAACAAAGTGGAAAAGTTATTGGTTGAAAGAACAAGGCTGCCTGCGGAGCTTGCGGCGCCGGCAGACTATCTGCTTGAAGCAGAGGTGAAGCTTGCGGCAGGGGCGAAGGTGCAATTCCGGCTGCGCCAGCCGACCGAAGGCGAAGGGGGCTATATCCTGAGCCTCGATCAGGGCGCGGGCAGACTGGCACTCTCGGGACCTGGCTTCCTTTTCGAGCGGCCTTGTCCGGTAGAAGCAGGGCAGCCAGTGAAGGTGCAGGCTTTTCTGCTGGGCAGTTGCCTCGAGTGCTTCGTAGACGACAAGTGGGCGCTTTCGTGCAGAGCGTATGACTTCCGCGAAGGAAGCCTGAAGATTGTGGCTGAGGGCGCCTTTGAGTTGAATAAACTGGAATTAAGGACGCCAGATGGCACTAGCTAGTGCAAGATTTGTGATTTCTGCTTGTATATTGGTATCAGGTATGGCCTTGGGAGGCGCTTGGGCCGAGATGCAACCAACTGAAAGGGGTTTCTGGACGACCACCTCGTGGGGCTGGGCGCAGGTAGAGTGCTGGTCAGAGCATGTCCTGCGCGTGCAGGCAGGGCCAGAGGGCACTGGGCCGCGGGCTCCAGGGCTTGCCGTGGTCGGTAAGCCTGCTCAGGGACCGAAGGTGCAACTCACCGAAAGCGCTCATACAGCCGGCGCGAGCTCGGGCAAGTTGGCTGCGAGTCTGGATTCTGCCTCAGGCAAGCTGGAAGTACTGTGGGAAGGTGGTCAGCAAGAACTGCAGCTGAGGGTTGGAGAAGGTGGCGATGCGACCGTGGCGCTGCCGGCTGAGGCAGAGGAGGCCTTCTTTGGTGTGGGGCTGCAGTTCAAGAGCTTGAACCATCGGGGCAAGCGGTTGCAGGTTTATACCCATGGCGGGCCAGAAGCCGACGGGCGCACCCACTTCGTTGCGCCGATGTATATCTCGAGCGCAGGCTATCTGCTGTTTGCCAATTCGCCCGGGTATACAGAATTCGACTTCGCAGCGGCTGATACGAGTTTGGTGCAGATTCAACTGAAGGAGCAGGTGGTTGATTTCTTCTTGCTGGTGGGCGAGGAGCCCAGGCAACTGGTGGCCGAATATGCGCGTCTGACAGGGAAGCCGGCGCTGCCTGCCAGGTGGGGGCTTGGCTTCTGGTATCGCACCAAGTCCGGCTGGGCAGAGGACGAAGTCAAGGCCAAGCTGCTCAAATACCGCGAGCTGGGTTATCCCTGTGATGTGCTCGGGCTGGAACCTAGCTGGCAGACGCATACTTATCCATGCACCTATGTCTGGAACAGGAACGACTTCCCCGACCCGGCCGAGTTCATCGGTTGGCTGGACGAGCATGGGTTCCGGCTGAATCTGTGGGAGCATGCCTGGGTGCATAACGAGGCGCCCTTTGCCGAGGCTATCAGGCCTTATTCGGCGGACAAACCGGCAATGGGCGGGCTTGTGCCAGATTTCAGGCTGCCCGAGGCGCGCGAGCTGTTCGCGAGTTATCATGACAGCGAACTTGTCGCTCAGGGAGTCGAAGGCTTCAAGTTTGATGAGTGCGATGGGGGCGACTGGTTTTTTCCGGATGACACGACCTTCCCTACAGGCGATAAAGGTTATGAGAGGCGCAATACTTACGGTTTCGAGTATCAGCAGCTTGTGACTGACCTCTACAAGGCGCGCGACCTTCGCACCTATTGCCTGGTCAGGGCCAACTTCGCGGGCGGACAGCGGTTCCCAACCTGCATCTACTCGGATCACTACGACTTCCGTGACTATGTGCGCGCGCTTGCGAATTCGGGATTCGGCGACATCCTCTGGTGCCCGGAGGTGCGCGAGTCGGGCAATCCAGAACACTTCGCGCGCAGGCTCGAGGTGGCGTTCTTCTCCCCGCTTGCGATGATCAACTCGTGGGCGAGTGGCGAGGCGCCGTGGGAATACGGGCCGCTGGCAGATGAAGTATTCAAGCGATACGGGCAGCTCAGGATGCGGTTAATCCCTTATCTCTATTCGTGTTTCTACCAGGCGCATCAGTCAGGAGAACCCGTATTCCGGGCCTTGTGGCTTGACTGGCCGGAGGATGAGGCAACGCGCGAGGTTGATGACGAGTATCTGGTTGGGCCTGCGCTGCTAGTGGCGCCTGTCTTCGAAGGCACAAGCAGGCAGGTCTATCTGCCCGAGGGCTTGTGGCGCGACTTCTGGACGGGCAAGCGCTATGAGGGACCGGTTCGTATTGAGTATGAAGCGCCTGTTGATTTGCTTCCCCTGTTTGTGAAAGCGGGCCAGGTGCTGGTGTATGGGCCAGGGGGAAATTATGTAGGCGAACTGGCCGATTCGCTACGCGAAATTGAGCTGACTGCCGGGGCTGAGGGAAATTTCACCCTCTTCGATGACGATGGCGAGAGCTATGCTTATGAACGCGGCCAGTGTCTGGTGCGACATATGACTTATCGCGAGCGGTCTGGCCAGTGGCGCCTTGGAATCAATAAAGAACAGGGCGAGTGGACTCCAGCCCCAACGCGTTATGTGGTGAGACGATATGGGCCGATGCCAGGCCAGGTGCTGGTAAACGGCGTGGAAGCAGCCCAGATTGAAGAAGCAGGTGAGCCTGTTACCACGCCTTGTTGGACTTATGAACCGGGCAAAAGAGTGTTTGACCGTTTACTGTGGAACTCTAGATAACCAGGAACCACTTGTGATCGCAGGTTACGAGCAAGCAAACTAGCTGTTTGACAGGCTTTGGGGCGGCTCCGTATACTGCCCTAAACGAGTCCCGGAGGAACGCAGATGGCTGACCAAGACCGGCCCGGTGCCATTCCCGTAGAGACCGTCACCTACAACCAGCCCAGGCAGGAGCGCAACACTCTGGCCTGGACCTTCGCCTTGCTATTCCTGATTGCGGTCATACTGCTTGCCGTGCTTTGGCTGCGGTATGACGCGGCGAAGAATAAACTGGCTGCGGTGCGGCAGGCTCAAATCACTTTCAGCAACCAGCTCGCAACAGCGCTAGGTGGAGAACTTGACCTGGCTCAGGCAGACGCCGAAGCTTTGAATTATGGCCTGGCGAAAGACAGGCTCGAGGCGCTTCGAGGCCAGCTTGGGGTGCTTTCCGCACTGGCGGCAGGTGATGAAAACGCGGCCCAGCTTGATGAAGCCTGGAATGCGTTTACGCAGGCCATCCAGTCCTTGTCGAGTCTCGATCCTGAGGCGCCCGAGAAGCTGAACAAGCTGCGGACCAAATCCGTATCAGCCTTGCGCGATCTGGCGATGAACTTGCGCGAGCAGGGAGGCGAGCAGGCGGAGGAAGTGAAGTCCTTCGAAGAACCCGCTCCGCGCCCGCTAGAGCGCCCCGGGAGGCCCGCAACGCCAGAGACGGCTCCCGCAGCACCGCCAGCGCCTGCGCCTGCGGTAACCAACCCGCCGGTGGCGCCGCCAACCGCGCCGGTCGCTAAACCTGCAAGCCCACCAGTTCCGAAAAACCAGCCGGGGCCTGGCTCAACGCCAGCTCCAGGCGTAGCGCCCGCACCAGGGCAGCCGTCTGTGCCTGCTACCGCGCCTCCAAGTGGCGCGCCCAAGCCGCCGGCGCCAGCGCCGGCCGGAGTATAAATCAAATTAGCTACAATCTGCTTCTCGAGCCCTGAAGGTTCGAGGAGTGAAGTCGTCACCTCGCCGAGGAGGGTCCAAGATGAGAGTCGCACTCTTGCTTGCTCTGGCAGCGCTGCTGGTAATGCCTCTGCTTACAGGTTGTGAGGTGGCAACGGGCCAGCAACCACCTGCGGATTTCACCCAGCCGCCCGCCACTAGTGCAGGGCCTGATGGAGCGACCGGACCGAACGCAGCACCGGCCCTGCCAGAAAAATCTGAAGACGAGTTGCTCCTCGAGGAATACGGCTACAACGCCGAGGCGCTGGGCAAACAGTATTCCCAGGTGGTATCCGCGGCTGGCTCTTTCACGACCCAGTTGCAGAAAGCGCTGGCCAAGAGCGCGACTGCCGACGCCCTGGAGCCGATTATCGTCTCCAGCGAGCGGGCAATTGCGCTGGCGCTTGCAAGCAGGTCCACTGCGCTGCTCGCGACTCAGCTTGCGGTCGCCCAGACCCGGATCGAGGCCGGCGAGCTAACCGAAGCCAAGAGCGCCCTAAAGCTGGCAAAAGCTCTGGCAGGGGCTATCCCCAATCTGGAGAACGGCGCCGATATAGAGGCGTCCATTGTGCTGGGCCTGAACAAGGTGGCCGCTGACACTAGGGACGAAGCCGCCAAGCATGTCAGCATTGCCTCCAAGCTTATGCCCCCAGCCGCCGATGAAGCCGCAGCCTTGAAAGCCCTGGAGTACCTTGCAGGCGCGAAGCAGGCTCTGGCTGCTGGGCAATCTACAATTGCTTCGGCATATGCAGATCTGGCCATCGCCGCAATAAAAGAAATGAAATCCGTCGCAGGTGAAGCTGCGCCCGCAGGGCAGGCTGAGGGTGCCGCCACTGGCGCAAGTCTCGCGAAGCCGGTCGAGTCGGCCGCCCCAGTCGCACCCAGGTAGCAGGAGTTGTCGCTTTGTCTAAGCCTTTTGTTCATCTGCACACCCACACGGAGTACAGCTTGCTGGACGGCGCTGGGCGGATCTTCGACCTCGTAGCCCGCGCAAAAGAACTCGGACAACCTGCTCTGGCGATGACTGACCATGGCGTTATGCATGGCCTGGTGGAGTTCTACCAGGAGTGCGTGAAGGCCGGTATAAAGCCAATCCTGGGGTGCGAAGTTTATCTGGCCATCGGCGCGCGCGAGGAGAAGGTAGGCAAACCCGGCGATTTCAACCATCTGGTGCTATATGCGAAGAACCGCGAGGGGTACAAGAACCTCGTCCAGGTGGTCTCGGAAGGGCATCTCACCGGTTTCTACTACAAACCCCGAGTAGACAAGGCCTTGCTGCGCGAGCATAGCGCCGGGCTGATGGCGAGTTCCGCCTGTCTTTCAGGCGAGCTTTCGGTGCTGCTCGCGCGTGATGACAAAGCAGGCGCTGCCAAGGCGCTTGAAGAGTATCTGGCCATCTTTGGCGAGGGCAATTTCTTCGTTGAAGTGATGAACCACGGCATCGAAGGCGAGCTTAAAGTCATCGAGCCGCTACGCGATCTGGCTTACAAGTATGGCGTCCCCGTAATAGCCACTAACGATGCCCACTATGTGCTGAAGGAAGACGCGCCCGCCCAGGACTTGCTGATGTGCATAGATATGGGCAAGAAGCTGGACGACCCCGACCGGATGCGTTTCACGGGGGATAGCTTCTACCTCAAGAGCTATGAAGAGATGCTCGAGGTTACGGGGTATGAAGAAGAACTCGACAACACCTTGATGGTGGCCGATAAAGTAGACCTGGAACTAGAATTCGGCGAGATGAGGTTGCCGCGTTTTCCGGTGCCGGATGGCCTGAGTGAACCTGACCATCTGCGCAAGCTGACTTATGCCGGGCTTGCGCAGCGATATGGCGAGCGGGCCGAGGAGCTGCGGGGGCAAATAGACTACGAGCTGGATATCATCATCCAGAAAGGTTATACGGCTTATTTCCTCATTGTGGCGGACTTCGTCCAATACGCCAAAGACATTGGGATGCTGGTTGGCCCAGGGAGGGGGTCGGCGGCAGGTTGTATGGTCTCCTACTGCCTGGGCATCACGGAGCTTGACCCAACCCGGTTCGGGCTAATCTTCGAGCGGTTCCTTAATCCCGACCGGAAGGACCCGCCTGATATTGATCTGGACTTCCCCGAAGACCGCAGGCAGGAAGTCATAGACTATGTAGTGCGCAAGTATGGCGAGGACAAGGTCGGCCAGATAGCGACCTTCGGGCGGATGAAAGCCAGAGCGGCAGTGCGAGACGCCGGCCGGGCACTGGATGTGCCTCTGCCCGAGGTGGACAAAGTCGCAAAACTGATCCCGCCGAATAATACCTTCGATGAAGCGCTTGAGGCTTCCCCTGAACTGAAGGAGCTTTGCAGCACCAACAAGCAAGCCCATGACTTGATAGAGAGAGCCAAGCAGATCGAGGGGCTTGCGCGTCATAGCTCCCGTCATGCGGCAGGTATTATCATCAGCGCAGAGCCTCTGGCCGACCTGGCGCCCATGCTGCGAGCTGAAGATGGACAGCCGACAGTGCAGTTCTCGATGGACGCCTGTAAAGAGATGGGCTTGCTGAAGATGGACTTTCTCGGGCTACGCAACCTGACGCTGCTCAGGCATGCGCTGGACCTGATTGAAGCCAACCACGGCGTGAAACTCGACCTTAACGAGCTAACTCTGGACGATGGGCCCACCCTGGAGCTTTTCACGCGTGGCGAGGCTATTGGGCTCTTCCAGTTTGAGAGCGCCGGGATGCGCAACCTGCTGAAGGACTTCAAACCCGACAGGTTCGAGCATCTCATTATGTTGAACGCGCTGTACCGGCCCGGGCCGATGAGGATGATCGACCAGTTTGTTAACCGGCGGCATGGCAGGGAGGCTGTGGATTATCCAGCCCAGGTGCTGCAGCCGGTGCTCGAGGAGACTTACGGCATCATCGTGTATCAGGAGCAGGTGATGCGCATCGCGGCAGAGCTTGCCGGTTTCACAATGAGCCAGGCGGAAACCCTGATGAAGGCGATGGGCAAGAAGAAGCAAGACCTGATGGACAAGGCGCGGCCGCAGTTCGTCGAAGGCGCAAAGGAGCGCGGGTTCACAGAAAACCATGCCATCGAGATCTGGAACTTGATGGCCAAGTTTGCCGAGTATGGTTTCAACAAGTCTCACAGCGCGGCCTATTCGCTGGTGGCTTATCAGACTGCCTACCTGAAAGCGCACTATCCAGCCGAATATATGGCGGCGCTAATCACCTCGGTTATGGGCAACCACGACAAGCTGAAACTATACATCTCCGAGACTCAGCGGATGGGCCTGAAGCTGCTGCCACCCGATATCAACCGCAGCAACTGGGAGTTCACCACCGAAGAGGGCAGCATCAGGTATGGGCTAGGCGCGGTGAAGGGTTTTGGAGAGGCGGCGTGCCAGCTTATCCAGGAGGACAGAGCAGAAACAGGCGACTACCACGATTTGTATGAGCTTTGCGAACGGCTGGCGCCAAAGGCAGTCAACAGGGCCGCACTGGAGCTGCTGGCCCGCGCGGGGGCGCTGGACGGGCTGGGCGGGCACCGGATGCAACTGCTGGCTGGGGTGCCTGAGGCTTTTGCTTTTGCTCAAAAAAGGGCTTTGGAGAAAGCGGCAGGGCAGCTTTCTCTGCTTGGATTCGCCTCCGAGGAGTCGGGCGAGGCGCTGGTAGACCAGCCGCCACTACCTAATCTGCCCCAGATACCTCCTGAAGAACTGGCTCAGATTGAGCGCGAATTGCTGGGAGTGCGCTTTTCGTATGATCCGCTGGGCAACGCGATGGCGGACCTCGAGAAGAAGACCCAACTCAGCCTGGGCGAACTTGCCGAGGCCAAAGATGTGGACCGAGTTGTCGTAGGCGGGGTTATCACCGATGTGCGGACTACAATGACGAGGTCGGAAACGCCGGTACAGATGGGCTGGATTACCATCGAGGACGCCACCGGCAGCCTGGATGTGACGTTATTCCCCAGAACCTGGGATCAATATAAAGATTATTGCAAGGAAGATCAGGTCGTAGTGGTGCGGGGCCGGCTGGAGCGAAAAATCCAGAACAACCTTCAAGAGGCCGAAGATGAAAGTGAAGGGGACTTTTCGGGCGGCTCGCTAATGCTGACCTGCGACGAATTGTGGCCACTTGCACTAGCGCGGCCAGTCAGACGGGGGCTCAAGCGAGGCGGCAAGCCAAAGCCGAAGCCCGAACAGAAAAAAACCAGTTCTACGGCGGTGCTCGATACAGGCGCGCCGGTACTGGTAGAGGTCTCGACCGAGCTTGCGGCCAGCAACCTGGAAGCCCTGGAAAACGCCCTGGCGGATTTCCCGAAAGGAAAACGAAAAGTGTTGCTGGCTGTGGTTTCCCAAACTGAGCGAGCTTGTGTACAATTGGCATCTGTCGAGGATTTCGACAACCGGCTAGTGGGGGAACTTGTACGAGTCTTTGGACGCGAGCAAGTAAGAATAGTTACTGGAGGCTAGACTAGTGGAAGATCGCATTTTCTTGCCAACAAGTGAGATGCCACGTCAGTGGTACAACATCCTGCCAGACCTGCCGGAGCCTTTGGCGCCGCCGCTGCACCCAGGCACGGGACAGCCGCTGACTCCGGACCTGCTTGAGCCAATTTTCCCGATGAACCTTATCGAGCAGGAGATGTGCCCAGCCCAGTGGGTAGACATTCCGGATGAAGTTATGGACCTGCTGGCAATTTGGCGCCCGACACCGCTCAGGCGGGCCCGGCGTCTGGAGAAGCTGCTTGGGACACCGGCGAAGATCTTCTTCAAGGACGAGTCACTTAGTCCTGCCGGTTCCCACAAGCCGAACACCGCGGTAGCGCAGGCGTATTACAACAAGCAGGCAGGCGTAAAGCGCATCTCGACCGAGACTGGCGCGGGCCAGTGGGGCAGCGCGCTGTCCTTTGCCTGCTCCATGATGGGCATCGAGTGCCGGGTATTTATGGTGCGTATCAGCTACGATCAGAAGCCCTATCGCAAGATCCTGATGGGTACCTGGGGTGGCGAGTGCATCCCCAGCCCGAGCGACAGGACCGAGATCGGCCGCAGCATTCTGGCGGAGCATCCTGACTCGCCAGGTAGCCTGGGCATCGCTATCTCAGAGGCCATCCAGGACATCATCCAGGATCCCAAGGCCAAGTACAGCCTGGGCAGCGTGCTAAACCACGTTATCCTGCATCAGACCGTAATAGGCCTGGAGGCGCGCAAGCAGCTTGCCAGCCTGGACCTGTATCCTGACGTGGTCATCGGTTGCGTAGGCGGCGGCAGCAACTTCGGCGGAATTGCGATGCCTTTCGCGCATGACAAGATGCATGATGGCAAGAGTGATATGCGCATCGTGGCGGTCGAGCCCTCGAGTTGCCCGACACTGACGAAGGGCCTTTATGCCTATGACTTCGGCGACACGGGCAAAATGACTCCGCTGCTGCTGATGTATACGCTGGGACACGATTTCGTGCCGCCGCCAGTACATTCGGGCGGGCTGCGTTATCACGGCACAGCGCCTATCATCGCCAACCTGGCGAAGAACGGCATTATCGAAGCCACCTCGTATATGCAGAACCCAGTGTTCGAGGCCGCGCTTACTTTCGCTCGGACCGAGGGTATGGTACCGGCGCCAGAGACTGCTCACGCAATCAAGGCGACCATCGACGAGGCGCTGAAGTGCAAGGAGACGGGCGAGGAGAAGACTATACTCTTCTGTTATAGCGGGCATGGGCTGCTTGATTTGGCGGCTTATGATGCTTATCTCTCAGGCCGGCTTCCCGACCTGGAATACGACCCGTCCGAGCTGGATCGCGCGTTGAACGCGCTTCCGAAGCTTGACTAGCTGACCCAGGCCCCTGAAGGGCCGAGGCGAAAACGTTGAGACTCATCGAAGCCAAAGCGGGCGCTTTGGCCGAGGCGATCGAGCGGATTCCGCGGCTTTCCACCGAGGAACTCGAGACCGTCGAGGAAAGCGTCCGGCAAATAGTAAGTGACGTGGCCGAGGGGGGCGATGAAGCCCTCCTCGGCTGGGTCCACAAGTTTGACTGGCCCGCGCCGAGTGTCTGCGCGCTCGCAGCCAGCCCTGCCGAATTTGAAGAGGCCGATGCTGCTCTTGATGAGGAATTGAAAGCGGCCCTCCGTCAGGCTGCCGAAAATCTTTGGCGCTATCAGGAGCGGATGGTCGGGGAGACCTGGCTGGAAGAATTCGAGCCAGGGGTCAAACTCGGTCAGCATGTGGTGCCAGTGGACAGGGCAGGCCTGTATGCGCCAGGCGGCACGGCGGGTTATCCCTCTACCGTGCTGATGACCGCCATACCGGCCAAAGTAGCTGGCGTCGAGTCTGTGGCCCTGGCAAGTCCACCTGACAAAACTGGCAAGCTGCGCCCGGAGATCCTTTTTGCTGCGCGGCTGTGCGGGGTGGACGAGGTCTGGAAAATGGGCGGGGCGCAGGCTATTGCCGCGCTTGCATATGGTACCGAGACTCTCCGCAAGGTAGATACGCTGGTTGGGCCGGGCAGGCTTGCCGTAACAATGGCCAAGAAGCTGGTTTATGGCCAGGTAGGTATTGACGGGCTGGCGGGGCCAACCGAGATATTGATAATTGCCGACTGCGAAGCGCCTGATGCTTTCGTGGCCGCTGATGTGCTGGGCCAGGCCGAACACGCGCCTGATGCCCGCTGCACGGTTGTAGTGACTGACCTTTCACAGGCGCTGCGCATCGAGGCTGAAGTGGGCAGCCAGCTTGGGAAGCTGCCGCGAGCCGAGATCGCGCGCGAGGCGCTGGACAGGCTGGGAGCTATTGTAGTGGTGGCTTCTCTTGAAGAGGCCTGCCAGGTTGCCAATGCGCTAGCGCCCGAGCATCTTGAAGTGCTGGTGCGTAAACCGCTGGAGCTGGTGCCACTGCTCAGGCATGCGGGAGCTATCTTCCTGGGCGACTGGAGCTCGGAATCGCTCGGAGACTATTGGGCCGGGCCAAGTCACGTGCTGCCGACCACCGCAACGGCAAGGTTTACCAGCCCGCTATCGGCAGCAGATTTCACCAGGCGCATCTCGCTGATCCAGTACAACAAGCAGGCGGCTCAGGCCGCGGCGCAAGGCACAGCCGCGATAGCGAAAGCAGAAGGCTTTGACGCTCATGCGCGAGCGGCGCTTATGAGACTGGAGAAAGACCAGTAAGGGGGTACTCCCTATGGCGCGTCTTTCATCCCTCGAACGCAGAACCAAAGAGACAGATATCACCATCGAGCTGAACCTGGATGGCAGTGGCAAAGGCGACATTGTCACTCCAAGTGGCTTCTTCAGCCATATGCTGGGAGCGCTGGCCAGGCACAGCGGCTTCGACCTGACCTGTCGGGTGCAGGGCGATGTGGACGTGGACCTGCATCACACGGTGGAGGACACCGGGCTGGTGCTGGGCCAGGTGCTGCTGCAGGCGCTTGGCGACAAGACGGGCATCGAGCG
The DNA here is from genome assembly GCA_963749155.1 of uncultured Armatimonadia bacterium. Classification (GTDB taxonomy): domain Bacteria; phylum Armatimonadota; class Zipacnadia; order CAVVLO01; family CAVVLO01; genus CAVVLO01. Next base: position 768,547 of record CAVVLO010000001.1, read on the forward strand.
GTATGGCCAATCTTTGTTGCCGATGGATGACGCCCTCGTGCTGGTCGCGGTGGATCTCTCTGGGCGTCCATATTTTGCCTCTGACCTGAGTTTCCCTCAGGAGCGCGCCGGTGAGTTCCCCGCAGTGCTTGCACTGGAGTTCTTCCGGGCTTTCTCACAGGAGGGCAAGTTCAACCTGCACCTGGTCAGTTTTCGCGGGCAGGAGACGCATCACTTGCTGGAAGCGGCCTTCAAGGGGCTTGCCAGAGCGCTTAAACAGGCGGCAGCCAGTACCGGCTCGGAAGGCGATGTGCCTAGCACCAAGGGTGTGCTGTAACGCGCAGAAGGAGACCTCTGCCTGATGAAGCGGGTGCTCACGCTCGACCTCGGCACGACCGCCTGCAAGGCCTGTTGTTTCGACCTCGAGGGGGAGCTGCTGGCTTTTGGCAGTTCCCCTTATCCTACCGATTACCCCGAACCTGGCTGGGCCGAGCAGTCGGCCGATGACTGGTGGCTGGCCGCGAAAACGGCGCTTGGACAAGCTCTTTCGCAGCTACAAGACCGCGACCACTTCGCAGCGATTGGGCTATCTTCCCAGAGAGAAACCGCTGTGCTGCTGGGAGCTTCCGGCGAACAACTTGGGCCTGCGCTCGTGTGGATGGACCGCAGATCGGCGGAGCAGGCCAATGAGCTTGCGGAAAGGTTTGGCAGGCTGGAGCTGCAACAACGCACGGGGCTGGTGCCAGATGCCACGTTCACCGCAACCAAGTTGCTCTGGCTGAAACAGAACGCCCCCGAGCAGCTTGCCCGGATGGCGACCTTCCTGCAGCCGAAGGATTATCTGGCTTTTCGGATGACCGGGCAGGCGACCTGCGACCTCACCCTGGCGAGTCGCACCCTGATGCTGGACTTGCGTCTGAGGCAGTGGGATCCCGAGCTTGTAGAGGCTGCTGGCGCGCGCGAGGACCAATTGCCAAGGCTTGTGGACTCGACCGAGATCGTGGGAGAGCTAGTGCCAGAGGTGGCTACCGAGCTAGGCCTGCCGGCGGGGCTGCCAGTTGTCTCGGGCGCGGGGGACAGAGCTTGCGAGGCAGTTGGCGCGATGACTTCAACAGGGCGCGCAATGGAATCAACAGGCACCACGACCAATGTCTCGCTGCCGGTGGCCAGGTTGCCAGAGGCGCTGGATCCACGGGTGATCTGCTCGGTCCACGCGCTGCCAGGCCACTGGCTGGTGGAGCAAGGAATGTCAGCTACCGGTAGCCTGATGAAATGGCTGCGCGACGAGTTGTACGGCGGTGCAGCGGTTGCAGATTACGACGAAATTGATACTCAAAGCGCAGCTATACCGCCGGGCGCAGAGGGCCTGGTGATTTTGCCTTTCTTTATGGGGGCGCGTTCTACCAGGTGGAATCCGGCCGCGCGCGGCCTTATCAGCGGGCTCAGCCTGGGGCATACAAAGGCGCATCTGGCGCGGGCCGCAAGAGAGGGCATCGCCTGCGAGATTGCGGCTTGTTTCGAGCTGCTTGCAGGTATGGGTTATGCGCCTGGACAGGTTGCGATGATGGGCGGGGCATCGGTCAGTGACCTGTTCGCCAAGATAAAAGCCTCGATGGCCAACCGGCCCTTCCTTCGGTTGAAACAGGCAGAAGCCTCATCAGTGGGCGCGGCGGCACTCGCTTTCGCTGGGGTCGGACTGCTGGAGGCGCCGCTAGAATATGCCCGAAGGGCGAATCCCGTGGTGGCGCACTTCGATCCTGTAGATGAATGGGTGGAGCTATATGGCGACCTCAGAGCCAGATATGAGGCGCTGTGGGCAGCAAATGCGCCTCTTTTCGAATAACAGAGGGGCTTAATGGCCGCCCGAGAGCAGCTTTGCGACCCGGCGCAGTCTGCGAGAGAGCATCCGGCCTGGCGGTTCCTGACTCTCGAGCAATTCGTCATGCGGGGTCAGTAAATCGTTCCCGCAGAGACGCTTCCACTTGGGGATTGCGCGTCTGTCTTCGCGTTGCCACCAGGAGAGTAGCAGCTTGAGCAGAGGGTGGGTCGGCCAGTTGGCAAAGTGCATTGACGTGCCCCAGTCGATAAAGGCGATTTTTGCCTCGGGAGTCACCATAACATTGGCGGCGCGCCTGAGGTCCCCATGGGCGATGGGGCGCTGGTGAAGTGATTCTACCGCGGTCTCCATCTGGACGAGAGCGCGACGTTTGAGGGCTTCGTCTTTCAGATTGGCGAAAAGTGTGCCTTCGTAATATTCCATCACGAAGGCCCAGGGATCGAGTAAACCGAGAAAGGCAGGGGCGAAGTCGACCTCGCCCAGGCGAGTATAAGCGCAGGCTTCCAGCCAGATGGAAAGGCGCCCGTAAGTGGCGCGGAGTAAAGCTGGCATCCGGCTGACATCTTTTATGACATAGCGCCGGCCATGCAACTGGGCAAGCCAAATTTCCGGCTTGGTATGGTCGCCTTGACTAAGCACTCGCACCCTGGCAGCTTCCAAAGCTTTTCTGCCAAAGGGCGCGCTGGGAAGTGTAGTTTGCATTGGCGCCTCCGCCCCTGATGATACTAGTGGCTTGCCGGAGTGTCAAAAGGTCACGGGTACCTTGTCTGATGTGCTATCCTTACGTTAAGTGAAGTTTCTGCCTTCTGGAGGCGTCTTTTATGAAACTTAAGCTGCTGTGCGCTTCTGCCCTGCTGGGGCTTGCTGCTCTGGCCGGGGCGCAAATCGATGTCGCGGACCTGGCGCGCACCGGGCGCACAACTGAACCAACGGCCCTGTATACGGGAGCACTTGCAAGCGCGCCGACTGCAGGCAAACTTGACACTAACACCTTCTTCACGGTGCTCAACAAGCAGTCAGGCTGGTGGTATGCCGATGCGCTGGCGACCCTCACGAATCCAACCGGCGACTCCCTTGCCAAGGTCAGGGGTTATATCCCTGGATGGCAGGCAACGGTGGGACGCGAGGCAGTGATGGCTTTCAGCCTGTCGGGCGAACTGGTTTCGCCCCAAAGCCGGATCGGCCTGCGCAAAGTTTATTCCTGTGGGCCCCTGGTAGAAGATTTTAATGGCGATGGTGTGCTGGAGACAGTTGTCGGCGCAGTGGACGGCAGTCTGCTTTGCCTGTCTCCAACACGCGGTTCTGCCCTGTGGCTTGTGAAACTGGCGAAGAAGCCTCAATCGCTGGTAGCTTTCGGTGCGCCTCGTAGTGGCGCCGGTGGCGGTGGCACGACCTCTTTCGGCATCCAGGGCGGCTTGCCGGTTTCGGACACAGCCGCTGCCGCTCAGGCGCAGGCAGGACTATCCGAGTGGATTGCCCTGAAGCAGGCGCTGGATAATCCGATCTATTACAATGTCGCAGCCACTGACGGCAGTCAGGTGAAGGCTTTCGATGGCAACTCGGGCGACTTGCTTTGGACTTATGGCCTGGCTCAGGGGGGCCCTGTGCGACTTGCAGGGGGCGGATTGCTTCCTGCCCTCCTGGTGGCTAGTGAAAAAGCTGGCTTGCTGGCGTTGGACCAGTCCACAGGTTTGCCTCTGTGGCAGCGTCCGGACCTCAAACCTGCCGCCAAGGCCCAGCCTGTGGTGGGCGATCTGGCCGGCCTGGGAGAGCTTTCGGCAGCTATCGCGCTTGCAGGCGGCGGCACCATCTGCGTGCGCCTGGCTGATGGAGCCGGGATATGGCGAGCCGCTCCAACCTTGCAAAATCCTGTTTTCGAGCCGGGCCGGTCGGTAACTGATTATTTGATGGCGGGCTATGACCCTGCGCTCAAGGCGCTGGTAGGCCTGAGAACAGGCGATGGGAGCCTTGCCTGGACTACCCCTGTTGGCGCGGAAGTAGTGGGCCTCTCGGCGGGCGATATTGATTATGATGGCGCCACTGAGCTGGTGGCTTCCCTTGCAACAAAAGCAAGCGGCCTGCTGTGCTGCGACCTTTGGTCAGGCGCAATCAAATACCGGGTAACTCCGCCAGCCCCTCCGACATCGCCGGCGATACTCGGCAATCTGGATTATGATTCCAAGGTCGAGGCGCTGGTGAATACCCAGTCTGGTCTGGCGGCCTGCTATCTCCCTTCGGGTACCCTGGCCTGGCAGCTTTGGGTGGGAGGCGATGCACTGGCGCCTGCCATCGGAGAGTTCGACAGTGACGGGCTGACGGACATCCTTGCGCTCGGTCCGCCGGATGGACTCTTCTGGTTGAAAGCCTCGCCCAGTCCGCGAGTGTATCTCTGGGCATGCGCGCGCGGAGATGCCTTCAATTCAGGCAATGTAATGTGGGCGATGGCTTATGGCGAGCGCCTTATAGAAGCGCGCTAGGGAGAACTTGCCTGGTGTGAGGTCAATTTATAGATGGTCCAAAGGCTAAAATCGGTGCTGCTAGTGCTGTCTGGCCCTTCCGGGGTCGGCAAGCGCACTGTGCGAGACGAGATGAAGAAACTCGTCCCGCAGCTTCCGGTTAGCATCTCTTGTACCACTCGTCCACTGAGGCAGGAAGATAACGAAGTGGATGGCATGCATTACTGGTTCCTCACTCGCGAGGCCTTCGAGACAGCTATCGAGGCGGGGGAGTTTCTCGAATGGGCCGAGGTCGCGGGTAATCTCTACGGCACCCGGAAGGCCCAGGTGGACGCGCGACTAGAAGCCGGAGAGGACTCTGCTGCTGGAGCTGGACGTCCAGGGCGGCGCCAGTATGAAGCGGCTGTATCCTGATGCGGTGCTCGTGTTTGTGATGCCGCCGGATTGGGCCACTTTGGAGAGCAGGCTGATAAATCGGGGCAGCGAGGACGCTGCCAGCCTGCAGCGCAGACTCGGGATCGCAAGAGACGAACTGCGGTTCGGTTTCGAGCATTATGAATACCTAATCGTGAACCATACCGACCGGGCTGAAGAGGCCGCGCGCGAAGTTGCTGCGATTTATCACGCCGAGTGCGCCCGACGCACTCGCCTGGGCTGGAGCGAAGTGGATGGTTGAATCACCGTTGCAGTTCTTGCCTCTCAGGGAGCGCCATATCGTAGTTGGAGTTTCGAGCTCCATCGCGGCTTACAAGGCGTGCGAGCTGGTGCGTCAGCTCTTGAAGCGCGGCGCCGAAGTGCGCGTGGTGATGACCCGTAACGCCACCCAGCTTGTGGGGCCGAAGACCTTTGAAGCCCTTAGTGGTTATCCGGTGGGCATCGACACCTTCGATACGAACCGGTGGCAGGACGACCATATCGGGCTGGCGGACTGGGCCGACTGTTTTGTGGTGGCGCCCGCGACGGCCAATGTAATTGGAAAACTTGCCGCTGGTCTGGCGGATGACCTGCTGACGACTGCCTCGCTTGCGATGACCTGTCCAAGGGCTATTGCTCCGGCGATGAACGAGCGGATGTATCTCAACCCCCAGGTGCAGGAGAACCTTAGGCATCTTTCCCAGCACGGCTGGACAATTATCGAGCCTGGCACCGGCTTGCTTGCTTGCGGTAGCAGCGGGCCAGGGCGGCTTGCAGAGCCTGAAGACATCGCCGATATCGTGCAGGCGCTGGCCTTCGATCAGAGAGACTTCAGTGGCGCCAGGATTACCGTCACCGCTGGGCCAACTTACGAAGCGCTGGACCCAGTCCGGTTTATAGGGAATCGTTCCTCTGGAAAGATGGGTTATGCGCTGGCCAGGGCCGCCAGGGATCGAGGCGCGCTGGTAACGCTTATCTCGGGTCCCGTGGCTTTAACGCCACCGGCCGGGGTGCGTTTTATCGCAGCGGGCACAGCCAGAGAGATGCTGGCCGCTTCGTTAAAAGAGGCTAACGAAGCCGACGCCTTCATCGCTTGCGCCGCAGTTGGTGATTTTCGCGCGGCTTATCCCTCCGACACCAAACTAAAGCGCGAACAGGGCGAGCTTGCCATCGTGGTGCAGCCTAATCCTGATATCGTGGCTCAGGTCGCGCGCACCTTCCCGGAACTGGTCAAGGTCGGTTTCGCAGCCGAGAGCGACGATCTGCTGGCAAACGCCCAGGCAAAGCTCGCTTCCAAGCAACTCGATCTTATAGTGGCTAATGACATCTCGGCTTCTGATTCAGGTTTCGAAGTAGACACCAACCGCGCCCTGCTGATTGCACCTGGACTTGAGCCGATCGAGACAGAATTGCTTCCTAAAGAGGCCCTTGCCCACCTGGTGCTTGACCGCGTGGTGGAGCTGCTGGTGCGCAAAGGGCGTATCAAACGCTGGGCACTGACTTCTGGAGAGGCGGAGACAAACTCGGGCCCAACCGAGTCTGAGGGCTGATGGCGGCGCGTTATGCTTCCGTGTTGCTCGATCGGGCTGGCCAGGGGCTCGCGGAAGCGCTGACTTACGAAATCCCCCCCTCTTTGGAAGGGCGCGTTGAGCGCGGCCATCTTGTACTGGCTCCCCTCAGGACAGGCCTCGAGACAGGCTTCGTGGTGGCAGTTACCGACAAGGCAGGAATCGAGGCTGACAAGCTCCGCCCCCTTTACCAGGTGCTTGGCGAGGAGCCTGTCATCCCCCCAGAACTCTTCGAACTGGCGCACTGGCTCGCATATGAGTATTTCGCGACCGTGCCTCAGGCTTTGAGAGCGATGCTGCCTGGCGGGCTGCGCAGGCGGGTCAGAAAGGTCGCTCGCTGGACTACTGGCGAGGGAGTGGAAGAGGCGCTTGCCAGGTCTCGCGGCGACACCAGAGAGCTGGTAGAGGCCGTTAGCAAGGTGTTGTCGGGCGGCGAGGCGCTGACCGAACAGCAGGTCATCGCAAGAGCCGGTGTCAAGGGCGCCAAGAAAGGCCTGAAATGGCTGGTGGACCATCAGTTCGCCCGCCTGACCTGGGAACTCGCTCCGGCCGAGGGCAAGGCGCGCAAAGAGGTGCGCCTCAGAGTCGCGGATCATCTGCCCGAGGATACCTCGCTTACTGACAAGCAGGCTTCTGTCGTGGCGGTGCTGGTGGAGCTTGGTTTCGCTACGGCTTCAGAACTGGCGCGCGAAGCGGGGGTCTCCGCCAGTGTTGTCAAGGCTTTGCAGACGAAGGAAGTGCTGGTGGCGCAGGAGGAACGCGTCTGGCGCGATCCGGCAAAAGTTGATTTGAAAGATGGCTCAATCGGCCAGCCGCTTACCGACGAGCAAAAGACAGCGCTTGCGATAATCGAGCAAGCCCTTGAGGGAGAAGGCTCTCGCACCGTCTTGCTGCAAGGGGTAACAGGCAGCGGGAAGACTCGCGTCTATATGGAGGCTATCTCGCGCGTGCTGGAGCAGGGCAAAACCGCCCTGGTACTGGTGCCCGAGATCTCGCTTACTGCCCAGGTCATCGGGCTGGCGGCTGACTGGTTCGGCACCCAGGTTGCAGTCTGGCACAGCGCGCTTTCTACTGGCGAACGCTTCGATGAATGGCAGCGGGTTAGAAGTGGCGAGGCGCGCGTGGTGATAGGAGCGCGTAGCGCGGTGCTTGCGCCAGTGCGAGACCTCGGCCTTATAGTGGTAGATGAAGAGTTTGAGAACTCGTACAAGCAGGATTCACCCCCTCGTTATCACGCGGTGGAAGTAGCCGAATGGCGCGCTGCCAAGAGTGGCGCGGCGGTCGTGCTGGCTTCGGCAACGCCCTCGCTGGAGGCCGCTTATCGAGCCGAGACTGGGACAATATCTCCATGCCAGGCTTACCGAGCGGATCGGCGAGAGCGTCCTCCCCGCGGTCAGTGTGATAGACCTGGGCAACCTGTCAGGCCGCGAACTGGCAGAGCGTGACTACATCACTGAAGAGCTGGAGAACGCCTTGCGCGACCGGCTGGTTCGGGGTGAGCAGTCGCTGCTTTTTCTCAACCGGAGAGGCTTCAGCCCGCTGGTCTCTTGCAACGAGTGCAACCAGACGCTCAAGTGCCCAAGCTGTGAGATCTCGCTGACTTATCATCGGCGCGACCAGGCACTGAAGTGCCATTATTGTGGTTATGAGACGCCTCTGCCCGAGACCTGTTCGCATTGTGGAGGATATGACTGGCGCTTCATTGGGGCGGGCACCGAGCGGCTTGAAGACCGACTGCACGAGCTGCTGCCTGAAGCTCGCATCGGCAGGATGGATCGCGACACCATCAATACTCGCGAGGGCTATGTGCGAGTGTTCTCTCAGATGCGCGCCGGTGAGCTGGATATTTTGCTGGGCACCCAGATGGTCGCCAAGGGGTTTGACTTCCCCAAACTTACCCTGGTGGGAGTATTATTGGCCGAGCAGGCGTTAGGATTTTCAGACTTCCGCGCGGGAGAGCGGACTTTTCAATTGCTGGTGCAAGTCGCAGGCCGGGCTGGGCGAAGAGACACCCAGGGCCAGGTGCTGCTTCAGACTTATGATCCTGAGCATTATGCGATCAAGACTGCGATCGCTCAGGATTATGAGGCTTTCTACCAGGTCGAACTTGAAATGCGCAGGCAGGCTTGTTACCCTCCCGTTGGAGAGCTTTACCGGATTGTCTGCCGCGATCTTGATGGAGTGCTCGTAAGGCAGCGACTGGTAAAGCTGGAAGCGATGCTGAAGCAGGAGCTGCCAGCCGAGGTGAGCCTGCTTCCCCCCACGCCGTGTCCCTTCGAGCGGCTGCAGGGGCAGTCCAGATGGCATCTGTTGTTGAAGACACCGCACCGAGAACTGGTTCACAAGGTGCTTTGGGAGGTAATGAGGCGACTGGCTCCCAGCGAACGGAAGGGTATCTGGCTGGAGGTTGGGCCCCGGTCTTTGTTATGAGGTGGGAAAAATGGCAACAATGAGAGTGTATGTATATCCGCAACCGGTGCTGGCGCGTAAAGCCAAAGCCATTACGCGGATTGATAAAGAGATTCGCGAATTTGGCGCCAGGCTGGTTGAAACGATGCTTGAAGCTGACGGTGTTGGGCTGGCTGCTCCCCAGGTTGGGGAGTCTATCCGCGTAATCGCGCTTAATATGGATGATCGCCCTCGGGTCTTTATCAATCCACGCATCGTCGAACGCGAAGGGCGCCAGATTGAACTGGAAGGCTGTCTCAGCTTTCCCAGGTTGTATGGCGATGTCGTAAGGCCGGAAAAGGTTGTCGTAGAGGCTACCAGGTTGAACGGGAGACGCACCCGGGTCGAGGCGGAAGGGCTGATGGCGCGCGCTTTCTGCCATGAATGTGATCATCTCGATGGGATTACCTTTATCGAAAAAGTGATCGAACCGACGCTTGGCTGGCTGCTGCCTGATGAGGAGTCGGAAGAAGGCCTGCGCTTCGAGAAGACAAGCCTGGAGGAAGCAAAGCGGCTTCTGACCGAATATGGCGGCTATCCGATGCATCTGGAGGCCCAGAAGTGAAGCTGGTCTTCTTCGGCACGCCCGAGCCTGCCGCGCGAGTACTGAGCGCGCTTGCAGAGGCAGAGGGCTTTGAGCCAGAGTTGGTGGTGACGGCCCCGCCTCGCTGTAAAGGCCGCGGCAGAAAGCTCTGCCCAACCCAGGTAGCCGAAGTTGCCGAAGGGCTAAAGCTTCCGGTAATAACTCCCGATAACGTAAGCGACCCTGAGGTAGTCGCGTGCCTGGAGGGATTGGAGAGCAAACTCGCTGTAATTGTCGCGTATGGACAGATACTGCGTCAGAACGTTCTGGATGCTTTTCCACTGGGCCTGGTCAATGTGCATTACTCGCTTTTGCCCAGGTGGAGAGGCGCGGCGCCAGTCGAGAGAGCCCTCCTGGCAGGAGACAAATTGACGGGCGTGACGCTGATGCAGCTAGTGCAGAAGCTGGATGCCGGTGGTATAATCGCGCAGAATCAATTAACAATTGCTGAAGATCAGACCGCAGGCGAACTGGAGGCAGAGCTGACCGAGCAAGGCATCAAGTTGCTGATCGAGACTCTGCCGAGGTATGCTGAAGGCGCAATCGAGCTTGTTCCACAGGAAGAATCGAGCGCAACGTATGCACCAAAACTTACTGTGGAGGAAGCCGAGATTGAGTGGCGAAAAACTGCTGAGCAGCTCGCGCGCGAGGTAAGAGCGTACAATCCGCGGCCTGGTGCTCGTGTAAGATTTGGAGACGGCTGGCTTATTATTTATGGCGCTGAAGCACTGCCTGATAAAGGTGAGGGCGCCCAGCCAGTTCCCGGTACGATACTTGAGTGCATAAAGCAGCAGGGCTTCGTGGTGAAGTGCGGTCAGGGAGCGCTGCTCGTGAAAGAAGTCGTTCCTCCGGGACGCAGGCGGATGAACGGCTGGGCTTTTCTGTGTGGTCAGCGGTTGCGAGTGGGAGCGCGGCTCTGAGAGCCAGACTTGGGAGGCTGATTTAGAGTTATGTCTGAAGGCACCTTCGAAGAGAAACTCGGTAAAGCCGACCAGTTAAGGCTGGAGGGGAATTATGATGATGCCCTCCAGATCTACGAGATGTGCATGGCTGAGAAACCGCATGACCTGGAAGCCATATATGGCAGGGCTCTGGTATACAACTACACCGGGCTGTTTGAAGAATCGTTAAGTGAACTCGAACGAGTTAGAGAAATGAATCCGAATTTTCTCAAGGCAAGAATCCATTTGGGATTGACATATACCATGCTGGGTATGTATGAACAGGGCAAGAAGGAGCTCAAAGAAGTTCTCCGTCTTGATCCGGGTAATCCGGAAGCCCTGAAGCACCTGGCATACTTCCCGGATGAAGAGGGCACTGACGAGGACGGCAGCTACGTATTGTAAACGCCCAGGGGCCCCTTTCTTACTGGGAGTGTGGTAATGGATACGGTCCAAATTTTTATTGAGCCCCGAGGGCTTTTACTGAAAGCCGGGGCAGGTTCCACGTTGCTTGATGCGCTTCGAGCCGCAGGTATCGAACTCGACGCCCCGTGTGGAGGCGCCGGCACCTGTGGCAAGTGCAAGGTTATAATCACTGAGAATCCCCCACCGCCCACCTGGGCAGATGAAGAAGCGCTTTCTGATGCGGAAGTCGCTGGTGGTGTGCGCCTGGCTTGTCGAGTCAAGCTGGCGCGAGATCTGAAGGTGCGCCTCTTCGAAAGCCACGAGCGCGGACTGCAAAAAGCTCCGACTTTTGAATCGCCACGCAAGTTTAATCCTTTGCTGCAATCGGCCATACTCGAGCTGCCAAAGCCTTCTCTCACGGATCAGCGCAGTGACTCGGAACGCGTCTTCGATACTGTTAGCCAGGCGACCGGAGGAAGCTGCAATCCGGCGCTTACTCCCCTCAGCCTGCTTGGGCGTTTCCCTTCCATCTTGCGCGAGGCGGGCTGGCGAGTCGAGGCCTTGTTCGATGATGTCTTCCTGCTTGGGCTTAGGCCAGCCGGAGAAAAACTGCCTCCGCTTTATGGAATCGCGCTGGACATTGGCACTACTACACTAGCTGCTTATGCCGTAGATATGCGAACAGGCCAACGGCTTGGCACCGCAGCTCGCATCAATCCCCAGCGAAGCTTCGGCGGAGACGTAGTGTCACGTATAGAGGCTATCTCAAGTGGCTCCACCCAGTCAGCGACTCTGCAGGAACGTGTGATGGAAGGGCTCAACTCGCTCATCCTGGAGGCTTGTCAAGGCTGCGGAGCATGTATGGAAGAGGTTTATCACGTCACAGTCGTTGGCAATCCGACAATGACTCATCTGTTCCTTGGGCTGGATCCCCGCAATATGGCTGCGGCCCCTTATATTACTGTGCAAGGCGACACTTACTGTGTGCGGGCGAAAGAGCTGGGTCTTTCGGTAAATCCAGAGGCGCGCGTCTTCGTATTGCCATCAGTGTCGGCCTATGTTGGCGCCGATACAGTGGGTGTTATCCTCGCGACTGGTATGGACTTGTCCGACAAGACTACCCTGGCGATAGATATTGGCACTAATGGAGAGATGGCTCTCGCTCATAAAGGTCGGCTTTATTCGTGTTCGACCGCGGCAGGACCAGCCTTCGAAGGGGCCAACATTAGTCAGGGGATGCGCGCCGAGGCAGGGGCGATTTCTGAGGTCCACATCAACCACGATGTGGCGATGAAGACCATCGGCATGCAGCCAGCCCGGGGTATCTGTGGCTCAGGCCTCCTGGACGCTGTAGCCGAGTTGGTCAAGTCAGGGCTAGTGGCGTCCAGCGGGCGGATGATGGGACCTGAAGATGCGCTTGCAGATGGCTTGCCCGAAGCGCTTTCCGCTCGAGTTGAAGCAGCAGAAGGTGGCAATCGTTTCAGACTTACACCCGAGACTGCTACAGACCAAGTCTGGCTTACCCAGCGCGATGTTAGAGAGTTGCAACTGGCAAAAAGTGCCATCCGGGCAGGAATGGAGACGCTGCTGTCAAAGGCTGGGATCGGTTACGAGGAAATAGAAGCCCTTTATCTGGCGGGCGCCTTTGGCAATTACCTGGATAAATATAGTGCCGCGGCGGTTGGTATGGTGCCTGGTGCGTTGCTCGACCGTATCATCTCCGTCGGAAATGCCGCCGGTTCAGGTGCCGAACTGGCCTTGACAGACAGAGAAGCTTGGGGCAGGATAACGCGAATCAAAAACGAAATGGTTTATGTGGAACTTTCTGCCAATCTGGAGTTCCAAGAGTTGTACGTAGACCATATGATGTTCCCAGACTAAGCAAGCTACGCCCGAGGGCGTTGCGCATAAGCCAGACCATACCGACAGGGGGAAGTTGACAATGGCGGATTTTGAAGCACTGCAGCAGGCCATCATCAATGGCAAAAACAAGGACTCGCTGGCGCTGACCGAAGCGCTACTAGCCGAGGGAGTAACTGCCAAGCAGATCCTCGATGAGGGAATGATCCCCGGCATGAACGTCGTTGGCGAGAAATTCAAGAACAACGAGTTCTACGTGCCTGAGGTTCTGATTGCCGCTCGCGCTATGAAAGCTGCAATGGATCTTGTTCGTCCCAAGCTGCTTGAGGCCAAAGTAGAGCCCAAGGGCCGGGTCGCTATTGCCACCGTGCGCGGCGACCTGCATGACATCGGCAAGAACCTGGTCGCCATGATGCTCGAGGGCGCTGGCTACGACATCATCGACCTGGGTGTAGATTGCTCGCCCGAGCAGTTCGTAGATGCCGTCGTAAGCCAGGGGGCTGGTCTCATCGCGATGTCCGCCCTGCTTACAACCACGATGCCTTCGATGAAGGAAACCGTGGATGCCCTGAAGGAAGCTGGCGTGCGCGACAAGGCCAAGGTTATGATCGGTGGCGCGCCTGTGACCCAGCAGTATGCTGACGAAATCGGCGCTGATGGTTATTCCGCCGATGCTGCCAGCGCGGTTGATCTGGCCAACAGCCTCATCAGCTAAGTAAAATATCGATTACCAGAGTCCGCTCCGATTCCAGTCGCGGGAGGCACCCGTATGGATAAGGTAAGGGCGGCAATCATAGGCACGGGCTTTATCGGCCCTGCTCATGTAGAAGCCGCGCGCAGACTTGGCTTTGTGGATATGGTAGCGGTCGCCGAGAAAGATCAGGCGACCGCTCAGTCCAAGGCCGATCAGCTTTCGATTCCGGAAGCGACTGGTAGTTATCAGTCACTGCTGGCCAGGGATGATATCCAGGTCATCCACAACTGCACGCCTAACAATATGCACTACCAGATCACCAAAGAGGCGCTGCAGGCCGGCAAGCATGTCATCTCCGAAAAACCCCTGGCGATGAACTCCTCAGAGTCACGCGCCCTGGTCGAACTGGCTCGCGAAAAAGACCTGGTCAACGCGATTGACTTCAATTATCGCAACTACTCGCTGGTGCAGGAAGCTCGCGATATGGTCGAACGCGGCGAGGTAGGCGATATCTACGCCGTCCATGGCAGCTATCTGCAGGACTGGCTCTATCTCGACACCGACTGGAACTGGCGCCTTATCCCCGAGTTGGGTGGCACCTCGCGCGCTGTGGCCGATGTTGGTTCTCACTGGTGCGATCTGATCGAATTTATCAGTGGGCTGCGCATCAGGAAGGTCTTCGCCGATCTGGTTACCGTCCACAAGATCAGGAAGAAGCCAAAAGTCGAAGTAGAGACTTATGCCGGCAAAGAACTGAAGCCAGAAGACTACGAAGATATGCCCATCGATACCGAAGATTATGCCTCGGTACTCTTCGAGCTGGCCAACGGTGCTCACGGAGTTTTTACCGTCTGTCAGGTAGCGGCTGGACGCAAGAACCGACCCTATTTCGAAATCGATGGCTCCAACTGCGCTTTGGCATGGGACCAGGAGCGGCCCAATGAACTGTGGATTGGCCGTCGAGAGGGCCCTAACCAGTTGCTGATGGATGATCCCTCCTTGCTTTCGCCTCGGGCGAAGGCTTTCACCCACTTCCCGGGAGGGCATCCAGAGGCCTATCCGGACGGACTGAAGAACTTGATGATGCAGGTCTATGGGTATATCCGAGCCGGTAAGCGACCCAGCCAGGCGCCGCCACCCTTCTCGACCTTTGCGGATGGCCATCACGAGATTCTTATGGTTGAGGCCGTACTCAGGAGTAAGGAGACAGGTGGCTGGGTAGACGTGCCAGAGTTCTAGTCCAGCTTTTCAATTGTAGTAATAGCGCGCCGGCCGGAACCTCTTCCGGTCGGCGCTGTTCTTTGAACTGGAACCTCGATGAGGCTCGAGGCGTTCTCCTAGCAGAAGTCCTGCTATGCTATAATCAATTGCCCGAGACAGGGCAAGGTGAGGCCCAATGTTTAGCTGGTACGCAAGTATGTGGATTCTGATTCCGGCCGTTTTGCTTGGGATCTACGCCCAGATAAAAGTGAAGTCTGCTTTCGGCAGGTGGTCCAAGGTTGGCAATGCTGCCGGGCTGTCAGGCGCCGAGGCTGCTGAGCGCATATTGAAGGCAGCAGGCGTTGCGGGAGTGGCTATAAAGCCCGCGACAGGCTTCCTCAGTGATAACTACAACCCGATGAATCGTACACTCAACCTGTCAGAGGAAGTCTATGGTTCGACTAGCATTGCCGCGGTCGGCGTTGCCGCCCATGAAGCAGGTCATGCCATCCAGCACGCCAGAGGATACTTCCCCCTGGCTGTCCGCACTGTGCTGGTGCCTGCCGCCCAATTTGGCAACTTCCTGTGGATAATCCTCTTTATGGCAGGCTTCTTCTTCAACAGTCCCACGATGATGTGGGCAGGCATTCTCATCTTCTCGGCTGCTGTAGCCTTCACCATCATTACTCTGCCAGTTGAGTTTAACGCCAGCAGTCGCGCAGTGAGAGCGCTTGATGATTCGGGTATATTAGTCTCTAACGAGCTGCAGGGCGCCAAAGCGGTGCTTGGAGCCGCTGCCCTGACCTATGTGGCGGCTGCGCTGATGGCTATCCTGCAATTGCTTCGTCTTATTTTGCTAGCACGAGGTCGCGACTAAAAGGAGCCAATCCTCTGATGAAGCCCCTCTATCTGCTGCTGATGGCTGTCACGCTAGGCGCGACAGGACAGATCTCCTTGAAGTATGGAATGAACAGATTTGGCGCGGTAGAGGGCTTCAGCTTGAAAGTGCTGGGAGCACTGACCTCGCCCTACGTGCTTTTCGGATTTTTCTGTTATGCCTGCAGTTCGGTGCTCTGGCTAATGGTAATCTCTCAGGTCAAGCTGTCCTGGGCTTATCCGATGCTGGCCTCGAGTTATGTGCTTATCGTTTTCCTCTCCTGGCTGGTGCTGAAGGAGTCCGTATCCAGGCCTCAGTTGCTGGCCCTGGCGCTCATAGTGATTGGGGTAGGGTTGCTTTCTCAGACAGAGAATAAAGCAACACCAAAGGCCCAGCAAATAGCACAGCCTGGTCTTGAGCAACCAGCTCCAGACTAGCGCCAGCCCTGAGCAAGGACGCCATCGCCTTATGAGAGTCGCTCTGGTCTTCCCGCGTTGCCGTTATCCAAGTGGCGATCCACCGCTTGGGGTGGCTTACCTTGCCGCCCTTGCCGAAGAGGCGGGCCACGAGGTAACTGTCATCGACACTACCTTCGCGCGCGATCCTGGAAGCCTGCTGCGGCAGGCTCTGGAGAAGGAGCGCTTCGACCTCATTGGGCTGTCTCTAATGACCGTAATGGTAAGAGACGTTCGAGAGCTGCTCCCCCTTATCAAGCAGTTGCAGCCTCAGGCGCGCCTGGTGGTGGGCGGTCCCCATGCCACCGTAGAGCCCTTGGCTACCCTTGAGCTGCCAGGCGTCGATGTGGTGGTGCTTGGCGAAGGAGAGGACACCTGGTGCGATTTGCTCGCAGCTGGCGGCAATCCTGAGGGCCTTGCTGGGTTGTGGTTTCGCAGGGGCGAGGAAGTCATCCAGAACGAGCCACGCGCCCCAATGGCCAGTCTGGATAGTCTCCCACTGCCAGCCTGGCACCGGCTGGATATGAAACAGTATCTGGCCAGTTGGTTTCACCTTGATGCAATTGGCCCAAACCTGCCGGGAACCTCAATAATGGCTTCCAGGGGATGCCCCTATAGCTGCAGCTACTGCCAGCCAACTCTGGACAAGCTGTTCGGCAAGAAACTCCGCTGGCGCTCTGTAGAGCACGTGATGCGCGAGCTGTACGAACTCAAGCGTCTGTATAATCCGCGCGGGCTTATGTGGCTCGATGACACCTTTACAGCCAACCCGCGTTGGGTAAAGCAGTTTTGCGATCAACTCACAGCCAGCAAGCTTGGATACCAGTGGGGTTGCAATGTCCGGGCCGACACTGTAACTCGTGATTTACTCCTGGGGATGCGCGAGGCCGGACTGGTGATGGTGCATCTGGGTATCGAGAGCGGTTCTCAGCGGGTGCTTGATGACATCTACCGCAAAGGCATTACACTCGAACAGGTAGCTACTACTGTTGAGATAGCCAAGAGTCTTGGGCTTTATGTGCGCGGGTATTTTATGATGGGCGCGCCCACAGAGACTATTGAAGAAATCAAGGCTACAATAGAACTGGCTTCCTCACTCGAGCTTGATGATGCCAGCTTCAGTCTGACAACTCCCTTCCCGCACACTTATCTTTGGGATTTCAGCAGTCAATATCTGGCGGAGGGGCTCGAGGATTTCGATTATTACAAGGTGCCCCCTTACAGAGCTGGTTATGCTGTCAAACCAGAATTACTGAAGAAGCTCAGACGTTATGCTCTGCTTAAATTCTACTTCTCACGCAAGCGATTTGCGCGTACACTCAAGTCACTAGGTTCACCACTGGCGCTTCACAGGAACCTGCTGAAACTGCGGAGGTTCTAAAAATGACCTTTCAACGCGGCGAGATACGCTGGGCGATAGTGCTTTGCCTGGGCCTTGTAGTTGCCCTCTACATACCTTATATTCCGGCTGGATGATGACCCCTCCTGGTTATCATTATGTCTGGGAGGTCTACAACGCCGATGAGGCGGCCGTCTACGATGCCTGGATGTATCAGGCGATGGAAGGCCGCTGGATTTTCGCCGACCTCTTCACTACCGAGCCCCAGCGCCCCCATTTCTTCAACGTTTTCCACCTGTTTTGGGGGAAGTTCTCCGGTTTGATATTCCCTGCCTCAGCCAGAGAAGGTGTCCCCACGGCGGTGCAGTATGGGGCGCATTTTGTGCGGCTGTTCTCCAATCTCTTCTTCTTTGCGGTAGCCTACTGGTTTGTCAGTCTCTTCTTCCTTGAGGTCCGCTGGCGAAGGATCGCCTTCTTTGCACTGGCTTTCTTCGGTGGACTGGGCTGGTTGATCAAGCCAGTAGCCGAAATGATGGGCTTTGGTGAAGGCAAGGCGGTCTATTATCTACCTGTAGATGTCTCCCCAGGGCTGTTGATGCCTGAAGCTACGACCTTTATGTGCCTTCTGGCAAGACCGTTATTTGCTTTCTCAATGGGCCTGGTGATGCTTGTCCTCGGCGGGCTCTATCTTTCTTATTCTACCGAGAGCTGGAAGCCAGCTTTCCTGGCGGCTGGCGCCGCTTTGCTGCTGGGTAATGTCCATACGTATGACCTGGTGCCTTTGATGGTTATTACGGTGCTTTTCTTCTTGCTTCGTTGGCGGATAGAGCGCAAGATTGTGCTAGCAAACTTATACAAAACTATACTTATTCTGGCTGCTTGCCTGCCTGGCCTGCTCTATGCGGCTTTCGTTTTTTCTCTTGACCCCATCTGGCGCGCGAAGGCTGAAACAGGCACTCCCTCTCCTCCCATACTGGCTTATATACTGACTTATCTGGTGTCGTTGCTGCTGACAGTTGTGGTGTTGGTGCGCTGGCGCGCCTCAGCAAAATGGCAACTGCTGTTGCTTTCGGTACCTGTGGTTTTGCTGCTGGCTTATTTACCGGTGTCGTTCCAGCGCAAGCTGATTGAGGTCTTGCCTCCCATACTGGCTGTGCTTTCGGTCGGCGGTCTGATGGCTTTGTGGGATCGGTGGGAGCGGTCAAATCCTCACCCCGCCATGCTGACGGCCTTAGTAGTTATTTTCTTTGGTCTGATTACCCCGAGCGGACTGGTTAATCTGGCCCACACCTTCGCTTTGTACAGCCAGGGAGGTATGCCAACAGGGCTACCTCCTTACTATATGAGCTCCGGTCAGTTCGATACGCTGTTCGCGCTCCGGGAGAATACCAGGGGAGGCGGCGCAGTGCTTGCCGACCCTATGCTTTCGGCTTATGTGCCCGGCCACACTGGGCTCGCGGTCTATGTAGGCCACTGGGCTGAGACTCTGGAGTTCGGACGCAAGTTCAATGTGTGGAAACGTTTCTGGGAAGCCAATATCTCGTCTGCAAAACGTAAAGAGTTTTGCAAGAAACATGGTATCCGGTTCCTCGTTGTAGGCCCTTCGGAGAACTACCTGTGTAAAGGACGACCGCCAATCCAGGACATAGCCTATCCAATTGGCACCTTCGAGGACCATAGTCT
Source organism: uncultured Armatimonadia bacterium (assembly GCA_963749155.1). Taxonomy (GTDB): domain Bacteria; phylum Armatimonadota; class Zipacnadia; order CAVVLO01; family CAVVLO01; genus CAVVLO01. The sequence continues at coordinate 787,286 of CAVVLO010000001.1, forward strand.
GTGGGTGGTAAAGCCGTGAGGTCACCCGAAGTCGCGCGCAGAGGGCTGGCCTGGACACGCCATGCTGGGCCCGTGTTGTTGCTATGGCTGGTCGCGGCGCTCTATCTGGCGCCTTCTCTCCTCCTGGGCAGAGTGCCTTTGCCGGCTGATGTATTATTGCTGCAACCGCCATGGAGCGCGTATGCGGAGCAATTTGGCTGGTTTGAGAAAGTACACAATCCAGTCCTTGATGTGATTGAGCAGTATTATCCCTGGCGCGCTTTCGCAGGGCAGGAACTGGCCAATGGTCGAGTTCCTCTGTGGAATCCGCAAGTCCTTTGTGGCGCGCCTTTCCTCGCGACGGGTCAGTCGGCCTTGCTGTATCCCTTCACCTGGCTTTTCGCGCTGGACCGTGGCCCCGCGGCCTGGGGACTCTATCTCTGGCTGCATCTTGGCCTGGCCGCAAGCTTTGCGTATGCGCTTGCCACTTCACTTGCCAGATCGCGAGCGGCGGCCGTCACGACAGGCTTAGTGTTCGCCTTTTCTGGTTTCTTCCTGGCATGGCTTGAATATCTCACTTTCCTGAGCTCCGGCTTGTGGCTTGTTTGCGCGCTTTGGGCCTGGGAACGCACTCGCGGTGGCCACTTGCGCTATCTGCCTCTCCTCGGGCTTGCCCTTGGATTATCGGTGCTGGCAGGCCATCTGCAGGTGGCGGCTTATGTCTGGGGCGCGCTCGTAGTCTGGGCTATATTGCGCGAATTTGAACGCGCGCCTCGCGCCTGGGGCCGCGCGGCAGGCTTGCTCGGAGCCGCCTTTGGGCTGGGCGCCTTGCTTTCCGCAGGTCAGTGGTTGCCCACAGTGGAGCTTGCGCTTGCCAGTGCCCGTGCCGGTACGGTCACTGCGGCCCAGGTCTGGGGCAACAGCCTGCCCTTCGGTCACCTGGCGGCGCTGCTGGTTCCTTTCTTCTTCGGCGACAACTACATACAGGGCGCCTATTGGGGCCACTTCAATTTCATAGAAACCTGCGGTTATGTCGGCATCCCGACTTTGCTGCTTGCCGGCCTTGCCCTGGGGGCCTGGAAACGGATGCCAGCTCCGGGACGCCTCCCAGCGCTCGTGCTGGCTGGGTTTGGCTTCCTGTGGGCTTTCCGCACAGGGCTTGCGCTGTTGTTTTTCTGGACGCTGCCTGGCTTTGGGCAGCTACCAAATGTTGGCAGAGCGCTCTTCCTCTTCTGTTTTGGGATGGCTATCCTCGCCGGGGCAGGCCTTGATTGCCTGGGCGCTTTCACTGAAGCTCGCGCCAAACGCGCGGCGCTCTGGTGGTTCGCGGCCCTTGGAGTCACGCTTGGAGCCTGCTGGATTGCACTTCAGCTTTCACCTTTTGCCAGCGCGGCAGACTTGCCTGCCTCGCCTGAGCGAGATACCGCGCTTGCCACCTTCCAGCTTGGTCTGAAGGGGCTTGGCCTGGCGGTGCTCAGCGCGCTGGGGGCTGGCCTTCTCTTGTTAGTAGCCTCAAACAGGGAGCGTCGCCCTTTTGCTGTCACGGGACTAGTGTTTTTGCTGGCAGTTGACCTTGCGGCCTTTGGGGCCAGACTCAATCCCCAGCTCCCCGCGGAGTTGCTTGGCATCCAGCCCAGTATAATGGAAACCCTTGGCAACGCTGCGCCAGGCCAGCGTATATGGTCTTTTGGGCCTGGCTTAAGGCAACTGCGACCCAACCTGGGGATGACTCTTGGGCTTGAAGATGTCCGAGGTTACGATTCACTTTATCCAGGCCAGTATGCGCCAGTCCTTGCCCAGCTCGACAAGGTAGAGAGCACCGAAGCCGCCCTCAAGCGTTTGCCCCTGTTGCGCGCCCTCGGAGTCGAGTGGCTTATTACCACCGAGCCTGTCCTTTCTGCCGACCTGATCGCACTCGGCAAGCCTGACGCTTTTCTGTATCAGTTGCGCAGCACTAGCCCCTTTGCCTATTGCACTAACGACCTGCAGACAGCTTCTCAGGAATCTGCTCTCGAGCAACTGCTTGCAGGCCAGACACCTGGGAAGATTATCCTGGCGGAAAGTGCTAGTCTTGCGCCGCAGACTGGTCTTGCGCCGCAGACTGGTCTTGCGCCGTCACTTTCTTCGGGTACAGCGGTCGAAAGACCTTCGACTGATCTGCTCCTGGTAAAGACCTATACTGATGCGCCTGCCTGGTTGGTCATGTTGAACCAGCACTGCCCCGGCTGGCAAGCCTGGCTGGATGGGCAATCGATCTCCCTTGCGCGCGCCAATGCACTTTTCCAGGCCGTGCGGCTCGAGCAGCCTGGAAACCACAAGCTGCAACTGGCTTACCGACCTGATTCTTTCCGCCTGGGCCTCTATCTCAGCCTGACGGGACTCTTTCTTCTCGCCTTGCTAGCTGGCGCCTTGCGTCCTCGATCTGCCCTTTGAGTTGGCCCTCCGACTTGTGTTATAATGCGCCCGCTCCAACGAGCAGGTGAGGGAGAGAGGATGCGCAAGGTTTTCCTGGCCAGTGTTAGCAGGAGCAAGACCCGCAAATGGGCTGTCGTGCTGAAGGATGAGCGCGAGGGAGTGGCAATTGCCGTGCCCTTGCGCGCCAGCGAGGCCGAAGCCATCGCCACCGGATTAGCTCTCGAAGACCCAGAGCCGCCGCATATCCATGACTTGTTCCTCGAGACTCTCGATGCCATTGGGGCTGAACTGGTCAAAGTTATCCTGTTCGATGTTACGCCCAAGGGCCAGTTCAAGGCTCGGATAGAACTCGAGGCCGGAGAACAGACCCTTGTTCTGCCTGCCTCTGCCAGTGATGCTATAGCGTTGGCCGTGCGCACCGAGGCTGATATTTATGTCACACCCCAGGTACTCGCGCGCGCCGGTCAGCCTGTAAAGATCAAAGACACCGAAGACGCCTCCCGCTTTCAGGAGTTGCTGGGCGACCTCGCCTATCAGGAAGAGGACGCTGCCGGAGAAAACGAATAACCAGTCTCTCCCCTCAAGCGGAGCAAGTCACCTAAGGAGCCTTCTCACGTGGAATCCAGAACTCCCGCCAAGCTGTTGCGAGGCCTGCTGCTCGTAGTTGTGCTCTGTATAATTGCGCTCGGTACCGCCGCGCGCACCTATACAGATGCCCTGTGGTTCTCCTCGCTCGGGCTATTGCCCGTTTTCCTGACGAAGCTGTATGCGCGGCTTGCTTTGCTAGTTGCCGTCGCCCTGATTGCAACTTTGTTCATCTGGCTAAACGTTCGGTTTGTCAAGCGCCAGACGACCAGCAAGGTCGAACTGCTAGGTCGCCGGTTGCTGCAGCCAGGCGAACGCGCAATGATAGATCGGTATTACCTCAAACTCAGATTCTGGTTCTGCCTTGCTGCGGGCATAATTGCCGGACTGATGGCGGCCTCCCGGTGGCAGGACGCGCTGCTCTTCTTCAACAGCGTAGCGGTGGGGAAGACCGATCCGATATTCAACCTTGATCTGGCCTTCTACCTTTTCAAGTTCCGCTTCTGGTATTTCCTGGCGAGTTCCTTCTATATGCTCAGCCTTGGTACGCTCCTCTTTACTGCGCTGCTGCACATCTACGAGGAGAACATACGCTTTGTCACCAGCCGTCCGAACGTTTCGGCCCAGGCCCGAGGACAACTAGGCTTCCTCTTCGGCTGCCTGCTGATTGGTAAAGCGGCCACCTACTGGCTCAAGCGTTATGTGTATCTCTATCCCCACGCCGATGTCACCAGCGGCGCCACCTGGGTGGATGCACATATCGGGATCCCTGTAACCGGTCTGCTTGCCATACTGGCTTTGCTGGTCGGATTGCTTTTTATGCTGAGCGGGAAGCCCAACCTCACCCGCCCAGCCTTCATCGGGCTTATTCTGTTGATTACAGTCTCGATTGTCGGTAAATCGATCGCTCCAGCGATTATGCAGCGTTTCACTGTGGCGCCGAACGAACTTGCCAGGGAAGAACAATATATCAAGCATGGCATCGAGGCCACCCGCACTGCCTTCGGCCTGGACAAGTTTGATGCTGCAGCCTTCCCTGCCGAGATGAGTCTCACCGCGGGCGATCTCGATAGCAATGTGGATACACTGCGCAACGTGCGGCTTTGGGCAGACGAACCAGCGTTGCAGGTCTATAACCAGCTCCAGGAGATTCGCACTTACTACAGCTTCCCGGATATTGACTCGGACAGGTATGACTTGCCAGGTCACGGCTATCGCCAGGTGCTGGTTTCGGCTCGCGAGATGAACAGCACCGAGCTACGCAAGGAAGCGCGTGAACTCTGGGTAAACAAGCATCTGGTTTACACCCACGGGTATGGCCTGTGCATCAGCCCAGTCAACGTTGTGCGAGGCGAGGAAGGCTCTGACAGCGAGGGACTACCAGCTTTCTGGTCAAAAGACATCCCCTCCATCACCGAACCTGGGCTTGAGCTGAAGGAACCTCGTATCTATTACGGTGAAGGTTTTAGCGGCAGGCTCTACGAGCAGGTGATGAATAACCAGCAGGCTCCTATGGCCTCGCCGATGGCGGGTCCAGAGGGGATGAACCCAATGCAGCAGCAGATGCCGCAGACGGCGCCCCCTCGTCCCTTCACCCCTGTTGATAGTCTGTATTACCTGGTCACAAATACAAAGCAGCCGGAGTTCGATTATCCTGAAGAAGACGTAAAAACCCCTTTGCCCGAAGGCACAGTGGCTGATGAAGATGGCATATATGGCCATTACCAGGGCACGGGAGGTATCCTGCTTGATTCCTTCCTCAAGCGGCTGGCGTTTGCCATCCGGTTCACCGACGTCAACTTGCTGCTGTCAGGTTACATTACTCCCGAAAGCCGGCTGATGATGTATCGGGCGGTGCGAGAGCGAGCCGAGATGGCCGCGCCCTTCCTGACCTACGATGCCGATGCTTATCCGGTCATAGCCGATGGCAAAATCTACTGGATGATAGACGGTTATGCGACGAGTCTCTTCTACCCTTACTCGTCGGTCTATTCGCGGCTATTCAACTATATCCGCAACTCGGTGAAGGTTGTCAGTTCGGCTCACGAGGGCGAGTTGAACTTCTATGTGATAGATAGCGAAGATCCGGTTACCAAGGTCTGGAGGAAGATCTACCCGTCTCTCTTCAAGCCCTACGAGCAGATGCCCGAAGGACTGAAGAGCCACATCCGGTATCCCAAGGGGTTGTTCCAGGCGCAGGCGAGTATGTACCGCCTGTACCATATGACGAGTCCCTCCCAGTTCTATTCAAAAGAAGACGCCTGGGAGTTCCCCCAGCAGCAATTTGCAGACAACTGGACGGTGATGGAGCCTCATTATCTGATAATGAAGTTGCCTGGCCGGCCCAAAGCCGAATTTATGCTACTTATGCCTTTCACGCCAGCCAGCAAGGAAAATATGATCGGCTGGATGGCCGCCCACTGTGACTGGCCAGAGTATGGGAATGTGACCGTGTTCAAGTTCCCCAAGAGCAAGAACACTTATGGCCCGCGCCAGGTTGAAAATCGTATTCAACAGAATACCGATATCGCCCAGGCCTTCACCCTGTGGAAGAACCAGAACACCAAGGTCATCCGGGGCGACCTGCAGGTCATACCAATTGACAAGAGCGTCCTCTATGTCGAGCCGGTCTATATAGTGGCTGCCGAACAAGGCTTGCCCGAGCTCAAGCGCATCATCGTGGCTTACGGAGATGAAGGCGAGAACATCGCTATGGCGCCGACGCTGGCCGATGCTTTGCGGCAGATCTTCGGGGCCGGCAAGAAGCCTGATCGTGTAGCACCCTCCGCTGCAACAAGCCCCACCCAGACGTCTGCGGTTTCACCGCAGACAGATGCCCTGATAATTGAGGCTGCAAACGCCTACGAGAAAGCCGAGGCCGCAAGCCGCGCAGGTGACTGGAAGACCTTCGGCGATGAGATGGCAAAGCTGAAGAACGCGCTCAAGCAACTGGAGGCACAGCGCAAGCAGTAGGCAACCCGGCTGATTCGCAAGTAGAAGGGCGCTCCCGAGGGAGCGCCCTTTTTTTCGGCTTGGTGAGAGAGCTGCTATTCTACGAAAAGCGCTTTCAGACTGGTAGCCTCGCGCGAGGTGATCAGTTCTCTCACTGCAGCCTCGCAGTAATCGCGCAGCACCGTCAGGCACTCATCATAAGACCAGGTGGAGCTGTCCATAGGATCAGGGACATTGGCAAGCGATCTGCAGGCATATTCCGGCAAGGTGAAAAGCTTGTCACGAGAAATCGGAAACTCGGTTGCGACAACGCGTTTCTGCCAACGGGTCATAGTGAGTATGACCCTCGCCCCTTCGATCGCCTCACTCGTCAACTGTCTTGCCTGATGGGTCACTGGTGGCAGCCCCGCGCGCGCCAGGGCTTCTACGGCTGCTTCGCCAAGTTCAGCGCCCTCGATTGCCGCAAGGCCTGCCGAGGTGGAGATGAGATCAGCTTCGGGCGCCAGCCTTTCGGCTGCCTCCGCGAAGGCGCTCTCCGCCATTGGGCTGCGGATTACGTTACCACTGCACACGAATAATACTAGCACAGGCCGACCCAAGGCCAACTCCCTCCTGGCGTTACTTCAGCAGAATGGGTGTAGTCCTCCCACCTAGAAAAACCAGGTGAGTGAGAGGCGCGCCCCGCTCGCGTCCAGTCCTCTCCCACTGCCCAGGTCGCAGTAGTCGAGTTCTACAACTGCTGATTGACCGAGCAAGAGGCCCAGGCCGACTTCATAAGCGAAGTCAGTGCTTTTGTCTCCGATACCGTTTGCCTCGAAATCATTGAAGGAGATGCCAATCCCGCCGCCCCAGTAGAAGCTGTCACTCAGGGGTTCGCGCATACGGTACAGCACCGGGATCATCTTGGCCTCATAATGATTCAGGCCATCGTCGCCACTGCCCTTCATATAGTCAACGGTGACGGTGCGTTCGCCAAAGGGCAGCGGTATGGTAGCCCAGGGGGTAGGTACCCCTCCGGCGCCGTATTCCAGGCCGAAGAAAGTCCAGTTGTCGCTGATGAGATCAAGGTCAGAGCCCATCGGCTGGAACATGCCAACGCGCAGGCCCAGGTTGAGCGGTCCGGCTGAGGCCAGCCCTGCGGCAAGCACCAGTGCAAGCAGTGTAATCAGTAGAGCGGTTCTCATTTTATGCCTCCTTGTGCAAGGGCAATATATCCCCCTTTTGGGAAAGCGCCAACTTATGCGCCCCAAGGGCTAATCGAAATCGCCAACCAGCCTGGCGAGTTCCTCGAGGGAATGAGGCCCTCGGCGCACAAGGCGCGGGGGAGTCTGGGTCAAATCGAGTACAGTACTGGCCAGGCCGCGAGCAGGGGTGGAAGCCAGCCCAATCAAAGGCACTTTGCCTTGCCAAAGAGCGATTAGTTCTGCACTTGTGGCCGGTTCAGGCTGGCCTGATAGATTGGCACTGGTCAGTGCGATAGGCCCCTCAAAAGCCTTGGTCAGAGCCAGTGTAAAATCAAAATCTGGCACTCTGAGTCCCAGTTTGGGCGTGCAGAGCGGTGCGGCAAGGTCGGCTTCAGGAGAACGCTGGACAAGCAGGGTGAAAGCACCCGGCAGCAATCTGCGCGCAAGCAGTAGCGAGCGTTCTGCGGGAGGCGTCAGGCCTACCTGCCAGGCGTATTCAGCACTCGGAAGAAGCAAGGCGAAAGGCTTGTGCTCTTCCCGACCTTTCAGTTCGAAGAGCTGCTGCACCGCCTTGGACGAGCGCGCATCGGCTGCCAGTCCATATACGGTGTCGGTGGGGAAGACAACCACCTGGCCCTTTGCCAGCCTCGTCGCCGCCAGCCTTGCAACTCTGACAACGGACGCAGGGCTGTCCAGTTGCTTGATAAGGGTCCTCATATCCACCTGGCCACCAGCGCGCGAGGGATGCCTGCCAAATCGGGAAGGACCGCTTCCACGGCAAGGCCTGCTTGCCCAGCAAGCCTGCGATAGAGCTCTTCCTGGCCAAAACCCATCTCCAGTATCAGTGAGCCACCTGGCAGCAGCCGTGTGGATGCCTCTTGAAAGAAGCGCAAAAGAAAGTCTTCAACCGGTATGGGAGGCGTTAGCGCCATAAGAGGTTCCTGATTGCGCACATGCCCTGGCAATTTGAGCAAATCGTCAGGCTCAACATAAGGTGGATTTGACACGATAGCCGCAAAAGTCGGCCTGGCGGCAAAGGACGACAGCAGGTCTGCCTGGAGGAAGTGGATCTGTTCTGCCACGCCATGCCGCGCCGCGTTGCGCCGGGCGACTTCGAGCGCCTCTTTTGAGAGGTCTGTTGCGATGACATGCCGGGCTGAAGCCTCAAGGGCCAGGCACACTGCCACGATGCCAGAGCCAGTCCCAATGTCCACCAAAGGGCCCGCCGGAGTAGAGGAAAGCGCTGCAAGGGTCGCTTCAACCAGCAGTTCGGTTTCCGGACGTGGAATAAGCACTGCGGGGGTAACCTCGAACTCAAGCCCGTAGAACTCTCGCCGGCCTGTGAGATAAGGAAGAGGCACCCCTGAGGCGACCTGGGCCACGGCCTCAAGGAAAACTTTTACAAGTTCGGGGGCAAGTTCAGCATCAGGCTCGGCCAGTTGGGCCTCCAGTGAGATGCCAGCGAAATGAGCAAGCACCAGCCTGGCCAGGCGACTTGGAGCCCCCTGCTCAGAGCCTGCCAGGCGCTCGGTGGCAAGCGCGATCGCCTGACGCCTGGTCAGTGGCTCAGTTGCTGCCCTCGGCTTCACTGTTAAGCTGCTCCACTCGTTCCAGCTCATCGGCTCGCTTCAGAGCGTCTATAAGCTCTTGCACCTCACCGTTCAACATCCCCTGCAGGTTGTGGCTGGTGTAGCCAATCCGATGGTCGGTTACGCGGCTCTGAGGAAAGTTGTACGTCCTTATCTTCTCGCTCCGGTCGCCACTGCGCACCTGGCTGCGCCGCTGAGCCGAAGCCTCGTCTTCCTGTTCCTGGCGCGCTTTTTCAAGCAGCATGGCTCTCAGGATACGCAGCGCCCGCTCCTTGTTCTGAAGCTGACTGCGTTCATCCTGGCAGTTCACAATCGTGTTGGTTGGGATATGGGTGATACGCACTGCCGTCTCGTTCTTCTGCATATGCTGCCCGCCGGCGCTGCCCGCGCGGAAGGTATCGATACGCAAGTCTTTCGGATCAATCTCGATGTCGATTTCCTGGGCCTCGCGCAGCACATTTACCGCGACTGCAGAGGTATGGATCCGGCCCTGAGATTCTGTCTCAGGCACCCGCTGCACGCGATGCACCCCGCTTTCGAACCGCAAGTCCCCATATGCGCCCTTGCCTTTGATAGTAAAGACAACTTCCTTTATGCCGCCCATCTCGGCTTCGGACAGGGAGTCGACTTCGACTGTCCTCTTCGATAATTCGGCATACCGGCTATACATCCGGAAGAGGTCGGCTGCGAACAGTGCCGCTTCTTCTCCGCCCGTCCCGGCGCGTATCTCGACAATTACATTCTTCAGATTGTCAGGATCTTTCGGCATCAGCTCGCGCTGAAGTATATCGAGCAACCCGGCCAGGCGCGTCTCGAGTGCTTCTATCTCGTCCCAGGCCATCGCTTTGAGTTCATGATCGATCTCGGCTTCGTGCAGTTCGCGCGCGCCAGCGAGTTCTTCCTCGGTCTTGAGGTATTCCGTCCAGGCCTGGGCGACGTCCTCTATTTGCGCCCGCTGCTTGGCAAGCTCCGTATAGCGCTGGTAGTCAGAGGCGATCTCGGGGTTTGCCATCTCCTCCCCAAGCCCGAGCCATTCAGCGCGCACACTATCCAGTTTGGGTCTTAATACTTCAAGCGTCTCCATTTACTACTTCCTCTTGTTTTATCGGCAGTCCGCTGGTGTAAACTTCGCTGCGCGGGGTCTTGCCCGAGGCGACCCAGAGCAACTCATCGAGCGCCTCTATGGCTACCCGCACCATCCCCTCATCAGGCCGGCGCGTCGTGAACTTCTGGAACATCATCCCAGGCGCCGCCAGCAATCCACCCAGCAAAGTGTCGCGGTACTTACCTGCCAGCTTGAGCAACTCATACCCGATGCCCAGGATGAGCGGCAGCATCAGCAGTCTGAGACCAAACCTGACCAGGCCACTGCCCTGCCAGCCCAGGAAGATATGCGCGATTATGCTGACGACAATTACCAGAAACAGAAAACTGGTGCCGCACCTTGGATGCAGGGGCGAATACGGCAGCACCTTGTCGGCGGTCAGTTCTTCGCCCGCCTCATAGGCGTTGATTGTCGCGTGTTCAGCCCCATGAAAAGCAAATACCCGCCTGATCTGCGGCATAAAGCCAATCACAAGCACATACAGGAAGAAAACAATCAGCTTGACGATACCTTCAATTATGTTGAGTACGATGACATTTTCCGCATAACTGGCTGTCGAGGGATTGGCCGCTAGCAGCAGTTTCGACAGGTTGGCCACCCAGTTCGGCAGCCACACGAAAAGCCCAAGCCCAAGCGCCATCGCGGCCAGCATCGTTAGCCCCATCATAAGCGGCGAGATCGGCTTATCGGTTTTTACGGGTTGTTCTTCTTGTTCAGGCTGCTCGGATTGTCCAGGCTGCTCTTCCAGCTTCTTGCGTTTTTCTTCGGCTAACTCCGCTTCGAGAGTAGCGTTGGCGGAGATATCCAGGGCCCTGAAGCCTTCGATAAGCGTGTCTACCATCGCGAACACGCCACGTACGAAAGGCAGCCTGGCCAGTTTAGACTTCATATAGCCTGGCTCGTGCTTTTTATGCAGCAGGCGGACCGACCCATCCTGGCCCAAAAGGCCGATGACGATCCACTCTTTGCTGCGCATCATTATCCCTTCAATAAGCGCCTGGCCCCCATAATCGGCCTTGCGCTCCAGGGTAGAACAACTAGACTGTTGGGGCTGCTCCACAGCTTGACTCTCCTTCATAACAACGCCCCTCGCTAACACACGGGGGGCCTGCCAGCTCGAACACGAGTGGGGCAACAGGCTTTACCAGCTCGAGCATCCGCTTGGCCAGGTCGCGTATCTCCCACTGAGCCCGGACGCACAGACGCAAGCTGAAGAAATGCATCAACTCGCGCGCGTTCATGGTAAAGACGAGTCTCGTAGTCGCCGCGTTCGGTAACACGAACCGGGCATCTTCTTTTTTTACGCCCAGCTTTACCAGTTCGGCATAAGCTTGCTGGGCGGCTTCAAGCAATCCCTCGAAGACTTCTCTGGCCTCGCCTTTGGCCTCGATACTGCCTGGCGTCACGGTTTCAAAGCCCTCTTCAAAGGAAACATACCGCTGAGATTGCTGCGAAAAAGAGGCGATGCGGTGGCGCACCAATTGGTGCGAGGCGGCGCGCGAAAGGCCATCCACTCCGAAGGTGAAGCTGGCGTGCTCGAAGACCGACAGATGCCTGGAACCCCGCAGCATCAAAATCATCCGCTCGATCTGCGCCTCATCCAGCCTGGCCCAGATCTCCTCGATGGGACTGCCTGAGTAACAGACCCTCGCCGCGCAGGCTATCACGCGTTCGGGCTGGGGGGTGTGGGCCAGCAGTGTTACCTGCATTAGCGCTCGCTTCCTCATATCGAAAATGGGCAAGCCAGCGCATCTCGGCGCTGGCTTGCTGAAGCTCGCGGGCTGGCTGTGCCTATTTCTGGTCGAGGAATTTGCTAAACCGCTTGTTGAACCGCTCCACGCGGCCAGCGCTGTCCATTATCTTCTGCTTGCCAGTGTAAAACGGATGGCAGGCCCCACAGATTTCGACCTTCAGCTCAGGCACGGTGCCGCCTGTGATAAACTCGTTGCCGCAAGCGCAAGCTACCTTGCACTCCATGTATTCGGGATGGATGCCCTTCTTCACTTTACTTGCCTCCAAAACACTAGACGAAAAAAGCGGTCAAATAACCGCCGGGCCGTATGTTATCATAAGCTCGAACAGCGCGCAACACCAGGAGGGGCTGCTTCGGCCATGCGACGCCACCTTATGCCTGTGATCGGTTTATTCGTGCTTTGTTGCCTGCCAGGGCTTGCCAGGGCGGCGGTCCACGAGGCGATGGAAGCCTGGCGCTTGCCGCTGCCTGCCCCTTTCGGCAGCCTGCTCAGCCTGCCCGAGTGCGACTGGGCGCTGCTTGTGGACGAGGGCCAGACGGGCGGCCAACTGCTGGAACTGCCGCGCGCGCGCTTCGCTAATCGTATCGAAAACCTCGAGCCGCCTCTTTCACTGCTGATGTGGAAACAGCAACTCCTCCTGATCGAGAACTACGGGCGCCGGGCTCGCTCGCTGCCTTCGGGGGAGGTGCTGTGGGAGCGCGAAACGCCCGCCTTCTGTCTCGAGGCTGGCGCGCCGACTCTTGCCCCTGCCCTGGTCGTCGAGCAAGACACCTTGTGGGGCTGGGCTCTCAGTGGTACTGCGGCCTTCACCAAATGGCAGGCTTTCGGGACCTTCTTCCTGCGAGGCATAAGCCTTGCGACAGGTGAAACCACCGCCGAAGTTGGCCCCTTTGGCCCGCCTGGAGCGCCTTCCGACTCCGAGCTTGCCGCTTTGACGGCTATTGGGGGCTCTGAGCGACGCGTTCAAAAGCTCATAAAACCCGAGCTTGGTTTCGGCTTGCCCGACTGGCTCGGACGCCAGTTTGCCTTCCAGCGCACGGCGGACCTTGCCATAATGCCCTTCGACAATTGGGTGCTGCTGCCTGCGGCTACCGGCTGGTTGCTGGCTGCAGCCGATGGGAAAACAGTGCTAACCCCCCAGGATGATTGGTCTGACGAGACTCAGCGTGGCTTCGAGGCGCTTTGGCAGCGCCAGGGCTCCGTTATCAAGCTGGCCAGAGAAACCCTTCCCCAGTTGATGGACAATGACGCTACCCTCTCCAAGCATTATTGCCTGGCTTTGGGCAACCATATGCTGACCGTTAACGATGACGACGTTAACCTGGTGGACGAAGATGCGATGGATGTCTGGTATAAAGGGCCCAAGCCTCTAAAGCCTGCCCATCCGGTCTATTCCATCGAACGCAAGCCTGGCCCTGGAGAACTGCTTCTCGACCTGCCAGGCCCTGTGCCAATGCCTGGAGAGCCGCTGGCCTTCCGCATCGCCTGGCCTTTCCTTCTGGATTGGAGCTCCAGCACGATGCTGGTAGCCAATCGTCTCGGAGAAGTCAGCGGCGTGTCACTCACCGGCGGGGTTGCGCGCTGGAGTTACAAACCAGACAGCCCAGTGTTGCGCTCGGATGCCCTGGTAAGATGGGGGCTTGATACCCGCCGAGGTCTTGCGCTGCTGCTTGAGAAGACCGAACTGACCGCCATCAAGTGTCGCGCGCTACCGGAAGACCTCATCAGGCCTTCAGACTAGACTAGATAAAGAAGACTTCATGGCCTCGCGAGCCGGTGAAGGTGTCCACGGCTATCCAGATTATGTTCACGGTAAATTGTCCGAGGATCAAGCCCAGGAAGGCCGGCCTCATCAGGCGGTAATACCTTAGTCCCCCATATCGCAGGATAAGCACTTTGAGTACCCAGGCAATGAAAGCGCACAGCCACTGCTGGTCCATAAGCCAGACGCTGCCAATGGCAAATCCCAGCGGATGCAAGGGCCACCACAAAAAGCGCACCCGCATAAAGGACAGGAAGGCCAGAAAGGCAGCTCCCCCCGCCATCAGGCCGATGGTGCTGGTTTTTATGGGAACGGGATGGTCAATCAGGTTGGTGACCCACTTGTAGGGCATCTGCGGCCCGTCTATGAAGAACCACCCATGCAGCCCGGCGCCGCCGATGGTGTAAGCAAGTCTCATGACATAGAAGATGGCAGCCACCAGAGTGACCGCCGCCGCGACCATAATCCACAGCAGCAGGCCGCGCAGCCGCCCTCCCGAGTCCTCAACCACTTTTAGCCCGTGAGAGGTGGAGGCCATAACATGGGTGCGCAGGTCGGCGGCATAGGGATAGGTCAGCGCCAGCGCCATCAAGCCTTGCGGCCCCAGCCTGGGCGAACCCAGCACCGCTACCGTCATATCCGAGGCGGTCGTTGGCGCCACCGCCTCAGCAAAACCGCCCTCTACGACGACGCGCGTCAGCCCCAGGAAGATAGCCATCATAAAAGTGACGACCAGCACTGCCGGTAGTACTCCCAGCCCAGTCCATACAATCCAGGCGACCAGCAGAGCAAAGCCAAGCCCCGCTCCCGCAAACAGCACCCGGTAGGAGGCTACCTCATCCGCGTCGTAGTCCTTGCCGCCCTTGCCCAGCGCGCACTGCCAGGCCGAGGCAAGATGCCCTCTGGCCGTCCAGAAGTTGGTCACAACCAGCGCCACCATCGCCCCTTCACCAATATGCTTGAAGGGCGCGAAGGCCACGCCATACACGCTGGTCGCCTCGCTGAAGTCGAGGGCCAGCAGCACCAGTATGCCACGCGCAAGCCAGTAAAGCCGGTTGAAAGCCCACAGGCTGAACAGGGCGTCCTTGTTGACCAGGTAGAAGAATCCCAGCATCGGGAAGCTGAGCCTGAAGATCACCAGCACGCTGTTCTTGAAGGTCATAAAACCCTTGACCATCGTGGGCGCTGGCACAGCAGGATAGAAATAATGGAATCCGCTTAGCATCCCCACGGTGAAGGGTATCGCAAAGCCAAGCCATAGCATCTTGTTGCGCATAAGCCCTGGCGCGTTGTTGGCCAGTTCAAGCGGAAGCTGGGCGACCGGATAAGCCAGTCTCTCGCGACTCGACCACTGGCGATGCAGCAGGCTCGCAAGGCAGGCCATCGTGAAGTAAAGCACCAGAGTTAGCACGAGCCACCAGGCCAGGGGCTGTGCCCACGCAAGCCAGGGTATCTTTGCCCCTGGCCCCGCCCCTTCGAAGAAAAGCCTTACGGCCGTTTCGTCGTGGGGGGTAAGCTGAGGCCTGATAAGTGGCGCAAGCACCTGGTCCCATTTGTTTTCGAGGGTCGCGTAATACACAGGCGCGGTGATTATCGGCAGCAGTTGGCCGCCGAAGCCCATCACGGGGATGGCATTGGCGACCACCATCAGCGCGTAGGCGACCCCGAGTTCGGCAGAGGAGAGAGCTTTGGCAGGCGCGAAACGACGCAGCAGTCCATTCACAACCGTCGCCAGGAAGAACAGCAGCAGCAGGGCGCCCGGGGTGCTGAAATCATAGTCGAGGTTGCTGCCCATAAGCACCAGGGCGGCGTGAGGCGCGGCAAAAGCTATCGCAAGCGACCCGAGCAATCCAAGCACTACGGCCCGTTTCGTCAGGCCGCCTCGGATTGCTCCCGGCACTTTCGCTTGTCTGGCCTGCTCCAAAGCCCTCCCTTAGCGCGAAAGCGAAGTCAGATACTCAAGTACCGTCTCGCCGACCTCATCGAGCGATGCGGCAGAACAAGCCTCAGGCTTGTCGTCCATCGTATGCCACTGGGGGTAGTCAAAATCAATGATATCAATTGCCTCTACCCCCGCAAGCTGCAAGGGCCGATGGTCATCGTAGATCTCGCCCCAACTGCCAGAGAGGAAGTGCTTCGCCCCCGCGCGCCTTGCCGCCTGCCAGACCGCTGCTTGAAGCCTCGGCGCCGAGGTCTGGGAATAGCCTTCCTGCTGGATGCCCAGATTCGTGTCCCCAATCATATCCAGGATGATTGCCTGCTCTGGTAACTCGGTTTTCGAATTGAAGGCGTAGTGAAAAGACCCCTGGCAGAAGTCGTAGATATTTCGCCCCGCATCCTCGGCGTCGAAAAAAGCCAAATCCACCGCAAAAGGTTGGGGGTTGGCCTTCAAGAAGCGCGCTAGCTCCAGCAGCACCGCCACGCCCGAGGCCCCGTCGTTGGCGCCGAGGATGGGCTTGCTGTGGTTGGCCTGGTCCAGGTCAAGGTCAGCCCAGGGTCGTGTGTCAAAGTGGGCGCCCAGGAGCAGTCTGGCCTTGCCCTCCACCGGCCCGAACCGTCCGATGATATTGCGAGAGGGCACCAGGCGGCCTTCCAGTTTCATGTTGAAAGGCTGAGTGGTGATCGTCGCGCCGGATTCCTCCAGCTTGGTTTTTATGTAGAGGATGCACTTGGCATGGGCTTCACTACCGGGCGGGCGAGGCCCCAGCTCGCACTGGGCCATCAGGTCAGCCCAGGCGCGCTCGGAGTTGAAACGATCGGGCGGTGTCAGCTGCGCCAGGGCCCACCAGCCGATTGCCAGCAGCATAGTCAGCACCACGGCGCCGCCTGCTAGTAGCAAGAGGCCTGCTGTTCATTGGCCGAACTCCAGTCTGCCCGCGAGTACCCATGGCAATCCCGCCAGAAGGATCTTCTGTTTGGCTGCTTCCACCTCATAATCGAGGCGATAGTTGGTGAAAGTGCGCACGTCGGTATCCAGCAGCACAAAACTGGCCCTCGGGTCCCCATCGCGAGGCTGCCCTACGCTGCCCACATTTATTATATAGCGAAAAGCCTCGTCCATCTCGACGGCCTCGTTGGCTCGCAAGACTCGCTTGTCAGGCCAGGCGCCAGCCAGATCGCTCTTGTACCACTCGGCGACGTGACTGTGCCCGATGAACAGGCCGTGAGCCTCTTCCATCAGGTCGAAGTTGGTTCCCGCATCGCCCTCGGTCAGCACATAAGCCCAGTCAGGCTCCAGGGAAGAATGGGCAAGCAGGAAATCTTCAAGCTCGCCCAGCGGCTCCAGCCTGGCCAGGAACTCCCGGGAGGACGCCTCCAGTCTGCTGGCGGTCCAGTCGATAGCCTCTTTGGCGAACCGGTTGAACCGCTCGGCCTCTTCGCCATCCAGCGCCGCGGCGTCGTGGTTACCGAGCAACACCTGCTGGCATCTCTCGGCAATCAGCGCGACGCATTCGTTGGGGTTGGCCCCATACCCGACCACATCGCCCAGGCACACCACCTGGTCGGGGGCTAGTTCATCCAGCCTGGCCATCACCGCGGTTAGAGCTTCCAGATTACCGTGGATATCCGAAATTAGGGCGTAACGCATTGCCACTGGCTCCTGTGTCCAATAAAAAAGGACGACCCGAGGTGCTCCACGGGTCGCCCTCTGCCTCTCACTATACCACCAGGGGAAGAAAAAACGCAGCCACCTGTTACAGCAAAGGTTGGATGGCGACGTCGAGGCGCTTCACCCCGCCCATCGCCACGAAGTGCTGCTGAATGGCGCCCTTCCGATTCAGCACGAAAAGCGCAGGCCAGGCATGGATGCCACCCCAGGCCTCGTTCATGGATTCGGGCACTAACATCACGGGCACGTCACGTAGTTCTCCAGAGGCGAATCTGCGCGCTTCGGTCTCCTCCGGGTCGATGTACAGCACAACGATTCGCACCCCGCGGTCGTAGTACTTACGCTGCAGCTCGAGTACCGACTTGAAGTCCTTCGGCACCCGGCTCTTCTCCTGTGCGAGCGCCACTACGACCACGACGACCTTGCCTTTGTAGCTTGCCAGATCGAAGGGCTTGCCTGCGAGAGTGGCGCCCTTCACCTCAGGCGCCTGCATCCCGCGCGTGCCTCCCCACATGGGCGGGTTGTTCGGAAAGCTTGAAACCGGCGGTGATGGGGCTGAGGCCTGCTCTGGCTTTTCACACCCCACCAGGGCAAGGCCCAAAAGCCCAACCAAAACCCCTGACACAACCCACTTCTGTGTTCCGCGCATATGGATCGCTTCCCATTGGGCTAAGTATTAAGCCACCTGTTACAGCAGTGCCTCGATGGCTGCTTCCAGTTCTTGCGGTGAGGCCGGGCCCAGATAATCGTGCCGGATGACGCCTTCCTTATCGAGAAGATAAGCGGTCGGTATGCCTTCGATTTCTCCCCAGGCTTCTGCAACGGAGGGGGGCACTACAAGAATCGGATAGTTTATTCCTTCACTTTTTACGAAATCCTCGACTTTGCCCTCGTTTCTGTCCAGCGAGAATCCTATAACCTGAAAACCTTTGTCGCCGTATTTATTCTGGAGTGCGATCAAGTCGGGGATACCCCTGACGCAAGGCCCGCACCAGGTTGCCCAGAAGTCGACCATTACGACTTTGCCTTTGTAGTCTTCCAGGTCGAAGGGCTGTCCATCAAGGGTGCTGCCTGTGACCTTAGGAGCCACAACTCCCTTTGGAGCACCTTTGAAACTGCCTTCGACCAGAACAGCCTCATTCGAAGCTTCATTACCCTCACTTGATGAGGGGCTTTGTTCAGGCTGGGGAGCCATATCGGTGGTGGGAGCGCCTGAGGGCGTCTCGGGCGCGCCAGTAGTTTTCTTTGGGCCGCAGCCGGATGCCAGCAAGGCGGCCAGGGCTAAGACCAGAAGTAGGACAAATACAGACCTTGAAAACAATTTCATTCAGGTTCCTCCTTGGGAACAGGCTCTTTTGATTATACGCATAACACAGATTGGAGGTTAGTTTATCCCAATCCGGAGCGACTTGTTACCCCACAGGCAGGAAGGCTTCGCCTTGCGCCGAAATCACTCCCTGTGTTATAAACCGGCAGCTTTAGAGTGCGACTTGGGCCCTGGCCCAGGAGGTCTGGAGATTGCCTTCCTTCACGTTTCACAGGGAGTTCCGCACCGCGACTTCCGAGCAGTACACCATCTATCGTGGCGAGGCCGAAGTCGGCATCGTTGATTTGCATATCCGAGAGGACAGGACTCGCGTGCTTGTCGTTATAACCGGACCGCTGCCCGAAGGCGCCGAAGACGACCTGACCGAGGCCATAGAGGACGAATTGCTCGAGTCGACCGCGCCGGAGGGTCTTGCGCCCGAGGTGGATGTCGAACTCTTTCGCGGAGAGCGTCTGGCCGTCTTCACCGACGCTCCCGCCCCACATGGCGATGACGACGACTAGCTAGACTAACCTGCAAGCGGCGAGGCGCGCCTCTGGAATGGGATTATCACCCAGGCAGATACGTAAAATCAGGGAAACCGCGACGGGCTACGCTTTTCTGACGCCCAACATTATCGGCTTCCTTGTTTTCACCTTTCTGCCTATCATCGCGGCTTTCTGGCTCAGCCTCGTCAAGTGGGACGTCATCAGCGGCTTCGAGCTTTCCAAGATGCAGTTTGTGGGGCTGGGCAACTTCGAGAAGCTGCTGGGCTTCCAGGTCGTGAACGGCGTCATAAAGCCCAACGACCCCAAGTTTTGGTACTATATGTACAACACGGCCTTTATGATGATTGGCATCCCGCTTGGGATGGCTGGCTCCCTGGCTGTGGCGCTGCTTATGAATCAGAAGCTCAAGGGCATCAGCATCTTCCGCACCGCTTTCTTCCTGCCGACCATCTCCTCCATCGTGGCCATCGCGCTGCTGTGGAAGTGGATTTATAGCCCCGATTATGGCCTTATCAACGCGCTGCTTACCTACGGCGTCCATATAGGCCCCTTGCACCTGCATATCCCTGATCCGCCCAAGTGGCTGGCCAGCAAGGAATGGGCCAAGCCTGCCATCATCCTGATGTGGCTGTGGCGCGATATCGGCGGTTACAACTGCATCCTCTACCTGGCGGGGCTGCAACAGATCCCCGAAGAGCTTTACGAGGCGGCCGATATTGACGGGGCGGGCTCGCTAGCGAAGTTCAAGGCAATCACGCTGCCGATGCTTTCGCCGACGACTTTCTTCATTTTGACGATGAGCCTCATCGGTGGCTTCCAGGGCGGCTTCACCGAGGCCTATCTGATGACCGAGGGCGGGCCTGCCGGCTCGACCACGACGGTAATGTATTACATCTATTCCAATGGTTTCCAGTGGTTCAAGATGGGCTACGCGGCGGCGCTTTCGGTGACGCTGTTCGCTGCGGTGTTCGTCTCGACCCTCTTCAACTGGCGGTTCGGCGGCAGGCTGGTGTATTACTCCTAAATTATGGACGACAGCGGACGCTACAAGCGGAAGCATAAACGAGTTCAGTTCCTGATGAAGGGGCTGGCGTATCTCTTCCTGCTCATCGTGGGCATCACGATGGTCGTCCCGCTTGTGTGGATGTTTAGCACCTCGCTCAAGGAAGAAGCCGCGGTGGCCTCCTTTCCGCCGGAGTTCATCCCGCGCGAGCAGGTCCAGCTCGAATACGATGGGCGCAAGCGCAAGGTCGCCGAGGTCGAATATCAGGGCCAACTCGTCGAGGCGTTGGAGCTGCGTATCTTCAAGGACCAGCGCGATATGCTGCTGCTGGACACTATGAAGACCATCACTGTCCCCGTCAGCCAGGTCCACTACAAGAAACAGGTCGTCCTTCATTGGGAGAACTACAAAGACGCCTGGTACGCGATGACGGTGAAGGTTTTCCTGTTCGGCAAGTTCCGCATCAAGAGCGCCTTCAGCCTCTTCTTCCTCAACTCGCTCTATGTGGCTATCTGCGTGACCCTGGGGCAGGTCATCACGAGTTCGCTTGCGGCGTATGCGTTTGCCAGATTGCGCTTCCCCTTCAGGGATCAGCTTTTCCTGGGGTATCTGGCGACGATGATGGTGCCCGGCGTCGTGACGATGATCCCTGTCTATGCGCTGCTTGGGCAACTTGATCTGGTCAACACCTACGCGGCGCTTGTGGTGCCTGGCATCTTCAGCGCCTACGGCACCTTCCTGTTGCGCCAGTTCTTTATGGGCATCCCCAAGGAGCTTGAGGACGCCGCTCTGATAGATGGCGCAAACCATCTGCAGATTTACGCCCAGGTCATCCTGCCGCTTGCCAAGCCGGCGCTTGCGACGCTGACGACCTTCACCTTCCTCGGGTCGTGGAACGGCTTTATGTGGCCTCTGATCGTGGCCCACGACCTTGAGCTTAAGACTCTGCCCATCGGCCTTGCGGCCTTCCAGGGACTGCACCAGACGGAGTGGACGCTGCTGATGGCGGCCTCCCTCGTCGTGATGGTGCCAGTCATCCTCGTGTTCCTCTTCAACCAGCGCTACTTCGTCCGCGGCATCGTGATGAGCGGCATCAAGGGGTAGGCGAGAGCCAGCTTCGCAATTTTTTTTCGAAAACTTGCTTCCACCCTCTTGACAGCCGGGCCGGATATGTTACGCTACGTAATATTACTACGCGTAATATTACGGCGCGTAATAATACGCGGCGTAATAAGTACCAAGGAGGCGTGGGATGGATACCAGGAGACTGACAAATCTCGACGCGGCGCTGATGGGATTGCTCTCCGAGAGCCCGCTGTCGGGCTATGACGTGAAGCAGGTCTTCGAAGAGACGCCTCTTGGGCATTTCAGCAGCAGTCCGGGGGCTATCTACCCGGCCCTCAAGCGACTGGAAAAGGCCGGCTGGATCGCCGGGAAGGTGGATTCCAGTCACCAGGCGCGCCCGCGCCGGGTCTATTCGCTTTCCCGAGAGGGGGAGGAGGCGTTGTTCTCGTGGCTGCGCGAGCCTCTCACGCGGGAAGAACTGCTCGGCAACGGGCAGGCGCCTGTCCTGCGCTTCTCGCTGATGGAGGGGCGGCTCGAGCGGCGAGAGGTAATCGCCTACCTGACGGACTATGCGCGGCTTTCGGACGAATACCTTACCGAATTGGAACGCGACCTGGTCGCCAGAGGCGCGGGCCTCAGCCTTCACGCGCGGCTGGCGCTGGAGCTGGGGCTGCGCGGCTACCGGTTGCAGGCAGAATGGGCGCGTTGGGCCATCCAGCGGCTCAGAGCAAGTGGGCGCTAAAGGCGCCTTGAAAGAGGAGAGAGCAAGTGATGAGGTTGATTGGATATCTGTGGCGGGTGCCGGTTGTGGCGGTGGCTTTCATCGCGCTGATGCCGGTTGGTAACGCGCTGGTTTCGGCGCTGAGCCTCGCGATGCCGACCTTCGAGGGACAGGCGGAGGCAGGCACGCAGGCTGGGCTGGCGGCGCTGGGCGCACTGGTGCTGGCGCTTGGGCTGGGATTAGTGGCTGACAGGCTGCGCAGAGGGTTCTTTCCCAGGTGGTTTGGACTGGCCTTCTTCGCTTTCGTGGCAGTAGGGCTAAACACCGCCTTCGAGGCGGCTGCCTTCACCACGCTGGACGCGATGAGCGCCATGATATTCATCTTCGTGCCATCAGTCCTCGGTGCAACAGCGGTGGCGGCGGCCCTGTTCGGCCCTCGCCCAGAGGAGTCGGCTTATCGTGGCGCTTACAGAGACTTCACAATCCAGCCTCGGGCTGCGCTTCGCCTGCTGCTGGCTTGGCTGGCGTTTCCCTTTGTCTACTACCTGTTTGGGATGCTGCTGATGGTGATAAGGCCCGAGCTGATGGACTTCTACACGTCGGGAGAGTCAGGCCTCACGCTGCCAGACCAGGGGCAGATTCTCCAACTGCAGTTGATGCGCGGCGGATTTGCCCTGTTTTCGATATCCGGCTTGCTGCTGCTGTGGGAAGGCGGGCGAGGGGCCTTCACACTGAGGGTCGGATTTCGCGCTGTGGGCGCTGATGGGGCTGTTTGGGATGATCCAGGGCACCTGGCTCGATCCGGCGCTGCGCATCGGCCACGGGCTTGAGATCGGCTGTGACGCTTTCGCTTACGCCGGCCTCGTAGCCTGGTTGCTGCTGCCGAAAGAGCAAGAGGCCAGGACGGAACCAGAAGCCTCCTCCTGAAGGACGCGGCGAGGAAAGCGCGAATAACTCTCCGTTATTTCCGGGAGGCTTCTGAATGGAATCACTTGTTTTGTTTGCCCTTGCGCTGTTGCTGCTAGCAGGCGCGGGTCAGGCGGCGCCTGACAGAGCGGAACTGCTTTCACAGGCTCTGACCTATTGGCCTGTAGCCCAGGCCTTCCAGGCTGGAGAATTAGCCGCTCAGGGCGAGGTGACAGTCGCACCAGCCCCCGGAGAGCCGCACGATGAGGCGGTAGACTGCGCCGGGACAGGCTTCCTGGTTGCAGAGGGAGCGCCCAACGCTACAGGTAAGGGAATAACGGTCTTCGTGCGCGCTCAGGCGCCTGGGGGAGAGTGGCAATCGGGGCTGTTCGCGAAGCGCATCGCCGGCCATGAGACCATAAACTTCAACCTCTGGTGCGCCACTCACGATCCGGCAGTCGGCCCTGTGATTGGCTTCGAGCTGACGCACCGAGCACGGGTTTCGGCGTGGTGAGTTTCCCAGTCAGCCAGATCGATCCCAAAGCCTGGCACAGCCTGGTTGGGCGGTATGATGGGCAGATGCTTGAGCTTATCTCGGACGACACGCCGATGGCGCGCGCCCACTTCGCGGGAGGGGCGCTGCTTCCTAATGATCAACCAGTGATAATTGGCGCAGACGGGCCGCAGGGGAGGCCTTTCAAAGGGCTGATTTCCGAGGCGGCGGTCTGGGACAGGGCGCTTGGTTACGAGGAGATTGCAGTTCTCAACAAGGTGGAGGCACTGCTGCCAGGCCCCGAGGTTGGCGTGCCGATCGCCACATCTATCATCCATTACCGGCCTGAGGAACCCGCCTGGGCAGGTGACCCGATCCCCTTCTACTGGAACGGGCGATACCACATCTTCTACCTGGAAGCAGGGCGAGGAGCGGGGCCGTGGGCGCATATCGTCAGCACCGACCTGGTGCACTGGGAGAGGCTGCCTTATGCGTTGCTGCCAGGTACCGACCCGCTAGGGCCGGATGCGGAGGGTATCTGGACGGGCAGCGTTATCGAGCATGAGGGCGTCTTCCACATATTTTACACGGGTAAAAATATGGTACATCCCGAGGGCGACCAGAAAGTGATGCACGCGACCAGCGTGGACCTGGTGAACTGGACGAAGCGCCCCGAGTGGACCTTCTACGCCGATGGCGTCCACTACTGGAGCAAGCCGGTCAACGGGTCGCTGGAGGGCATCCAGATTTACCACCATCAGGCCTTCCGCGACCCGGAGGTCTTCTACAATCCGGATGCAGGTTGCTGGTGGTTGCTGCTTCATGCCTGCAGGCCGGATGGCGAGCCGGTCTTCGCCCTGTATACGTCCGACGACCTGATTGGCTGGACGCCGCAGGAGCCGCTGGTGAGTTGCGCCGGCGCGGGGATGTCAGGCGACTGCCCGCACTACGTGCAGCTCGGGCATCGCTCTTACATCATCTCGGCCGAGCATAACTATGTGTGGGCCGAGAAGCCAGAGGGGCCTTATTCGGCGGTCAATGCGCCCTTCGACGCTGGGCTCTTCACCGTGCCGAAGGGGCTGTTCGATGGCAAGCGTCACCTGCTTGTAGGCTGGCTGAACGACCTGGAAGGATTTCGAGATGAGGGGGGAGGGCGCTGGGGAGGCACTCTCTCGATGGCGCGCGAGGTCTATGCAGGACCGCGCGGAGAGCTTTTCCAGAGGCCCTGTCGGGAGGTTATCGACTACTTCGATACGGTGACTCTGGATCGCCGAGGACGTGGCGCTTGCGGCGGGGGAGAGCCTGACCGAGAAGGCACCGGCGGATGGGATGATGGGCTGCAGGCTGGTTGCAGAGCCAGGCGCAGTGGCCAAGCTCACCTTCCGCGCTGAAGAGGGCAAGCCGGAGGCCGGTTATACACTCACGCTGGACTTCACCACTGGCAAGGGCGCTCTGGCGAGTCAGTTCGCGGTCTATGAGCAGGACTGCGCCTTGAAGCCGGGGCGCGAGGTCGAGGTGCGGGCCTTCGTGCTGCAGGACGTGCTGGAAGTGTTTGTGGACGATGCGTATTGTTTCACGATGCACTGTTACAATTGGCCGGATGGGGCACTGAGAGTTGCGGCAGAAGGCGCCGGGCTCACGGTAAATAACCTGACAGCCTGTATTTCAAGTGGATCAACCGATTAGGAAGAGAGGGATTCCCGATGCCCGATATGCTGGTGAAGTTATACGATTTGCCTGAACTGAGACCCTATATGGAAGCTGTCGAGAAGGCTGGCTTCCGCATCAGGCGCGCCAACCCGTGGGAGCAGAGCAAGCTGGCGGAGTTTATCAAGACCAATTTCAGCCAGGGCTGGGCGGAGGAGACCTCGGTGGCTTTTGCGAAGCAGCCCATCACGGCCTTTATCGCGCTGGAGGGAGACGAGATCGTTGGCTTCGCGGCTTACGAATGCACCAGGCGCAACTTCTTTGGGCCAACGGGCGTGAAGGAGAGCCTGAGAGGGAAGGGATTAGGGCAGGTGCTGCTTGTGGCTTCGATGTGGGCACTGTGGGAGCTGGGTTATGGCTACTGCATTATCGGCGGAGTTGGGCCGGCTGACTTCTACCACAAGACCGTCGGGGCAGAGCTGATACCCGGCAGCAAGCCTGGCATCTACAGAGGTTAACGTCGCAGGGGTCAGTGCCCCCTGCACCCCCGGACTGGCTCTGCCTCTGAGGCCGCCAGCCGGTCGCAGCCTCGGCAGGGCTTCCAGGCAAAGAGGCCAAAACAAAAGGCCGGGCGAGAGGCCCGGCCTTTTGCTTCTTGCACAGGTATTGCGTTTAGACGGTCCGCAAGAAATCCACGGCCTCGCGGATGTTCTTCACGGGGTCGGCGCCAACTTCGCGCTCGATAGCGTAGTAACCTTCGAAGCCATGCTGCTTCAGCAGGCCGATATAGTGCGGCCAGTCTACCCAGCCCTCGCCGAGGGGCACTTCGAGCGGGGTACCGTCTTCCAGCACCAGGGCGTCCTTGGCGTGAGTGTGGACCACATAATCGCCGATGACATTGACGCCTTCATTAGGCATAAAGTCGGCGATGGCCTTCTCCTTGTCGTAAGGTATGCCATCGCGCGAGGCCAGCATCGGCGGCCAAAGGATGAAGTTGGCCGGATCGTAGTTGATGCGCAGGGTCGGGCTGCCGACGGTCTCGATGACGCGCTTGAGCACGGCCGGGGGCTCGGGGCCGGTCTCCATCGCGAGCACCGCGCCGACCTCTTCGCCGTGTTTGGCGATGGGCTGGATGGCGCTCATCAGGGTCTCCCAGCGCTCGCCGACAGGCTCCCAGGGCATAATGCCCACGTGGCCCTGCCAGATCTTGCAGCCGAGTTCGGCCGCCAGGTCCAGCAGGCGGAAGGCCGTCTCTATATGACCTTGAAGGCCTTCTTTCTCGCACAGGTCAACCTCGCCGCCCCAGGCACAGATGGCCGAGATGGCAACCCCTTCGCCGTCCATAAAGCTGACGAGTTCTTTGCGGCCGGCGCTGTCCAGATGGAGCGGAGCGCCTATCTGGGCGCCTACGACGCCCCAGGTCCGGACGAGTTTTACAGCTTCGCGGAAGTCCATCCGCATGTTCTCTACCATTACTGCGATCTTGATGTCTGCCATTGGGTCCTCCTAGATTGGTCGTTCGAGAAGGTCGCATTCCACGACCTTGTTGCCTGTTATACGGAAGGTCTTCACTTCCTGGGGAGCAAAAGTTGCGCTCCAGGTAAGGGCACTATGGGGCAGCAGGAAGACGGCTTCCTTCGCCTGACCTGCAAGCTCCACCGCCCGGATTATAAGGCTTTCGCCGTCTTCCGACTGCTTTATGGCCGGGATGGCAATATGGTCGGCCGAGATAGTGATGAACTCCTTGGCAAGTGGCAGATAGCCCTCATGGCTGGATTCGAGCAGGAAACTCGGCGGGCTGTTAAGCTCTAGGGCAAGCTCGGGCACCTTGCCCTCTACAAAGTCGCCAGCATGCGGCACCAGGCGCCAGGTGAAATCATGACGACCCTGGTCGATATATTCATTCCATTCGTCCGGCTGCAGCTTGTAGGGATCGTGCCAGGCATAGACAGTGCTGCGAAGCAGAGTTATACGTAGCGCCTTGTCGTCTGCGTCGTAGCCATACTTGCCATCATTCAATATCGCAAAGCCGGCGTTACGACCTTGGGTGTCGCAACCGGAGAGATCGAGCCAGGCGTGCATCGGTTCCTCTTCGCCGTTCAGGACGCGCTCGCAGAAGCCATAACTCATACTCGAGTGAAGCTCTGGCTGCTTGATTCCGAAGGGCACGGTCAGCTTGAAGGCCTTGAACTGGTCCTGCACCTCCAGGCTGGTCTTTACTTCCACCCAGGGCTGACCTGCCCACAGACAGATACGCTGGATGAGGGTGGAAGCGCCCCACCTGGCGCGCGTGCGCACCACGGCGCGGATTGGGCCAGCTTCTTCAAGCACGGCCTCGAAGCCCTCGAAGGCGCCGACTAGCTGGTCGTACTTCTTCAGTTCATGGCTCCAGGTGTCGGAGGTGTCATGGAAGACGTCGACACTCTGAGGGGCCGAAAGCAACTCGACTCCGGTGCGTTTGTCCAGCACCTGAGCAAGGCCGCCGGTCTCGGGTGAGATCGTCACGCGAAGCCAGGGGTTCTCCAGCCGCTCGGTGGTAGCGGTCAGGTCGGACTGGACAGGCGCAGGGTTGCCCCTGACCAGCCTGAAGGAGCGCCAGCCCCAGGCGGGCAGTTCGGGCTCGAAGCACAGCTCCATCCGGCCCAGCGCGCTCCTTTGGCGGCGGCGGGATTGCGCTGATAGGGCACTTCGTTGCCAAGCTCGTCCAGCACCTGGGCTTCGAGGCTCCAGGTGAGATCGCACGCCATCGGGACAGTGGTTTTCCAGCCGTGGGGATTGAAGCAGACCAGCGTGGCGCCTTCACCTGAGGTATCGAGTCTGGCGGCGATTGCCTGCTGGGCGAAGTTCTGGGTTTCGGAAGCGATATGCAGCGCGTAGCCTGCGGCGGCCTGAACGTCCTCGTAGGCGGGCTTGATGCTGGTGCCGGCCAGGATATCGTGGAACTGGTTGAAAAGCATCCGGCGCCAGGCTTCGGTAAAACGCTCAAGTGGATAAGGCTTCAGCTTGAGGCGGAAGGCCAGCGCGGCCCATTTCTCGGCGGTCGCCAGGGCTTCTTCACACTGGCGATTCAGGTGTTTGGCCAGCGTCGTTACCGAATAGCAACCGCGCGCGTGGTGTTGAAGCTCCTCAGGGACACGCGGGAAGCTCGTTTCGCAGGCCCGTAAGAGACGCGAAGAAAGCCTCCAGTGTGCTACACAGAGGGGCAGGCGCCTCAGGGTCGGCGGCGATATCGTGGATGGCCTCGATATTGTCGATGGTCGGCCCTCCGCCGTGGTTGCCTACGCCGTAGAAGCAAAGCGAATCCGGGACGGTCGGCATCCACTCGGACGCGGTATTAATCCACTGGGTAAGCGCCTGCGCTCTCCCAGACGCAGTAATGGTTGGCGGCGCGGCAACCGATAACTGTAGAACCATCGGGCGCTATCCACTGGAAAAGGCCCGCGGGCAGCGTCTTCTCGTAAGGCCCTGGGCGAAAGAAGATGTAATAATCCAGGCCTGATTTCTTGAGCAACTGGGGAAGCATCCCATCATGGCCGAAGGAGTCGACGTTGTAGCCAACCTTGGCCAGCTTGCCAAACCGAGACATAAAATAGCCCTGACCATAAAGCGCCTGGCGCGCGAAAGCCTCACCGCTCGGGACATTGCAGTCAGGCTGCACCCACCAGCCCCCTGCAAGCTCCCAGCGGCCTTCGGCGACGCGCTGGCGGATCTCTTCAAACATTGCGGGGTCGGTCTGTTCGACCCACCAGTAGAGCGCGGCCTGGGCCGAGGTAAATTTGAAATCCGGGTACTCCATCATCCGGTCGAGGGCCGAGCGAAAACTGGAGCGAGTGGTTTCCATCCCTTCGGGCCAGCGCCATAGCCACACCGGGTCGATGTGAGCATTGCCGATCATATGGATGGGGCGCCCTTGGGCTTCTTGCTGGTCTGCCATTGGAACCTCCTGACTGGTAAAAAAAGATACGGGGCAAAGGTTGGCGAAGAAGGGCATATCTCCTGCAGCAGGAAGCAGGAGGAGCGCCTCGAACCAATAAAATCCTGACCAAGAGTAATTGTCACCATCAAGGAGGACTGAGAAAAATGGCACAGAACGGTTGTGTGGGCGTCATTATCGGCAACAGGGGTTTCTTCCCCAGCTTCCTGGCCGTCGAAGGGCGCAAGGAGATACTGAGTCTGCTGGAGAGCAAGGGCATCAAAGCCATTATCGCCCCGGCAGAAGCCACCCAGCATGGCGCGGTAACGAGCTATGAGGACGCGCAACTCTACGGCAAGCTGTTCAGAGATCACGCCGAAGAGATTGACGGCATCATCATCAGCCTGCCGAACTTCGGCGATGAGAAATCCATCGCGCAGACCATCAGGTTCAGCGGCCTCAACGTGCCGGTAATGGTGCAGGCCTATCCGGATGACCTGGCCAAGCTTGACCTGGCCAACCGGCGGGACAGCTTCTGCGGCAAGTTCTCGGCTTGCGCCAACCTGCGTCAATACGGGATAGACTTCTCCCTTACCGACCTGCATACGGTAGACCCGAAGAGCGAGGCTTTCGCAAGAGAGCTTGACTGGTTTATGGGCGTCTGCCGCGTCACAAAGGGCCTGCGCAACTGCCGTGTTGGCGCCGTGGGCGCGCGTCCGGCCGATTTCGACACTGTCCGTTACAGCGAGAAGATTCTAGAGGCCAATCGTATCTCGGTAGAGCCGATTGACCTCTTCGACCTGTTCGGCAAGGTGAACAAACTGGGCGAAGACGATCCTGCGGTCCAGGCCAAACTCGGCGCGCTGCGCGGTTATTGCAATATCGCGGGCGTGCCCGACCACGCGCTGATGCGGATGGCGCGCTTCGCCACGGCGCTGTCGGCCTGGGTAGAGTCGAAAGACCTCGACTGCATCGCGCTCCAGTGCTGGTCAGCCATCGAGGAGAACTACGGCATCACCCCGTGCGCGGTAATGAGTATGATGAGCAACTCGCTCATCCCCGCCGCTTGCGAGGTAGACGTTACCGGCGCCCTCAGTATGTACGCGCTGCAACTTGCTAACGGCACTCCCGCCACGATTCTTGACTGGAACAACAACTACGGGCACGAGCCTGACAAGTGCGTGCTTTTCCACTGCAGCAACGCGCCGAAGGTCTTCTTTGACGATCTGAAGATGAGCGCGCAGGACATCCTGGCGGATTCTGTCGGACGCGAAAACAGTTATGGCACCTGCGTTGGACGTTTCGTGCCGATGCCTGTCACACTGGCGCGTCTCACCACCGATGACGTCAGCGGCGAGATCCGCACCTATCTGGCCGAGGGCGCGCTGGTGGATGATCCGCTCAACACCTTCGGCGGGGTTGGAGTATTGCATGTCGAGGATATGCAGGAGCTGCTGCGTTATTGCTGCGTCGAGGGTTTCGAGCACCACGTGGCTATGGGCGGCGGGCGAGTTGGCGATATGCTGGCCGAGGCCTTTGGAAACTACCTGGGCTGGGATCTCTACTACCACAAAGGGTGATTTCGGACGCTCAGGAGAAGGGACTCGGCAGTTGCCGGGTCCCTTTTACTTTGCGATTTCCGGTGATTTGCCGTAAAGTCTAGTGAATTGGGGGATAAACCAAAGCCGCGTTATGGTTTATACTTGGACAGAGGGCCGGAAGGCCTTCCGCTAGAGCAGATTTCTAAAGGGAATAATCGAGGTGCTTTTCGTTGCAACCGCTGGAGCTTAGGCCTGGCATCTATGCCGTAGGCGCGCTGGACTGGGATCTCAGCCAGATGCACGGCTATTTCACGCCGCGCGGCGTCACCTACAACTCTTACCTCCTTGTCGATGAGCATATCACCCTCGTCGACACGGTGAAGCACTACAAGTTCGACGAGTTGCTGAGTCGCATCAGCAAGGTCGTAGATCCGTCCAAAATTGATTATGTGGTGGTCAACCACGCCGAACCCGACCATGGCAGCGCGCTGCCGAAGGTGCGGGCGCTGCTGCCGAACGCTTCAATCTTCTGCAGCAAGCGCGGGGTGGATGTCATCACCGGCAACTACCGGCAGGACTTCGGCCTGAAGCCTGTGGCGGACGGCGAGACGCTTTCACTTGGCAAGCGGTCGCTGGTCTTCAAAGAACTGCCGATGCTGCACTGGCCGGACAGTATGGTCAGTTATTGTCCCGAGGAAGGGATACTCTTCTCCAACGACGCCTTCGGCCAGCATATGGCGACTGCGGAGCGCTTCGATGACGAGGTCGGGTGGAGCGTCACCAGCTACGAGGCCGGCAAGTATTACGCCAATATCGTGATGCCCTTCGCTCAGCAGGTGCAAGGGGCGCTGGCGGCGCTTGGAAGCCTGCCCATCAGTCTGATCTGTCCCTCGCACGGGGTTATGATACGCAGCCACATCGCCGAGATGCTTGAAAATTATCGCAAGTGGTCGAGTTTCGAGGCGGAAGAGTCGGTTGCGCTTATCTACTACTCGATGTGGGGCGCCACCAAGCTGCTGGCGGAGGCCATCGCCGATGGCGTGCAGGCCGAGGGGCTGCTTGTTACGCTGCGTAATATGGAGAGCTACCACTATTCCGATGTGATGTATGATGTACTTGTGAACCGCGGCATCGCGCTGGGCTCGCCCACGCTCAACAACGGGATGCATCCCGAGATGGCCTCTATGACGGCTTATCTGACGGGGCTGCGGCCGCGCGACCGGGTAGGGCTGGCCTTCGGGTCTTACGGCTGGGGCGGCCAGTCGGTCGGGATGCTTCAAGAGGTTATGACGCAGCTCAAGTGGGAGACTCCCCTCGAGCCGCTGAAGATAAAATGGAAGCCGACGGAGGAAGACCTCCAGGCGGCGACCGAGGCGGGCAGGGCGCTTGCCCAGCAGGTAAAAGCCTGGCCCAAGCCGAATACGTTGCCCACTATAACAACCACTCAGGAGGTGGCTGGTATGAAGTTGTCCGATTACCTGATTTCGCCCGAACACGAGGGCAAAGAGAAACACGTACCCCAGCTTTCACTGACAGACGGCGTGCTGGAGGTGTGGGTAGGCAAGGAAGTCGCTCATCCCAACACAATCGAGCATCACATCTCGTGGATCCAGGTCTATGCGATCCCCGAGAGCGGCCCGGTGAAGTTCGTCGCGAGGTTCGACTTCGGGCCGACACTGGCTCAGCCGCACGTGACGGTGCCTGTAATGACCGAGGGCATCAAGGGCTATATCGCGGTGGAACACTGCAATATCCACGGGCTGTGGGAGAACTCAATCGAGGTCTGATGCGCCCGCAGGCAGGCCACAAAGAAGCGCCGGGGCCAACGCTCCGGCGCTTTTGTTTTGGCGCTAGCGACTGAATTTGCGGACCAGACAGATCATAAAGAGGGAGGTAAGGACCAAACCCAGGACCGCCTCGACAGAGGCCAGTTAAGCGCCCAAAGCCAGCCATGTGGCGTAATGTCACCATAGCCGAGGGTTGCGAAGGTAATGACGCTATGAGTAGAGAGCAGTCCAAAGGGAATGGACTGGTCGTTCAGATACCATCCACCTGAAGGCCCTTGATTGCCTGCAGGTACGGCGAAGAAGACCACGGCGCAGAGCGCCCACAGGGCTACTAGCCACCACTGCTCGCCATAACCCGCGACCCACTCAAGCAGTGCACTCCCAGAGCACGTTTCACCGGGTGGCCGCCTTCTGTTCAGCAAGGGCCCTATCCGTTGGCAGTAACGCTCCCGGTAGAAGAAGTTGCCCGCGCGTTCATAGTCTCCCTGCTGCTGGAAGGCGAGCTTGAGTTGGCGGTAGACAGCGGCGCAGGAGGACCAGGTGGGGCGAGAGTATGGCGTGTGTGTCGCAGGTCGTAGGCAGTCCAGGCAACGTCGTCTTTGGCCAGTAACTCATCGCCCAGCATATCGCTGGAGTCACCCTCTGTAGGCAGGCCGAACCTGCAGTTGGCCAAGTTGGTCGTGGGGTGCATGTCTGTACCACTGAGAAGCACCCCGTGTAGGTCGACATCTCTAAGATCCGTAGCAGTGTCGCCACCGTGAGTCCTGCTCGAATCCGTCCGGGACGGACGTGATCAGGCTGTGTAAGCGAGTAAACCGGAGATCAGCCGACCTCAGATCGGCCCCTACGAACGAAGCGCCGGAAAGGTCAGCCCAGAGCAGCTCAACCTCGCGAAGATCAGCTCTCATGAGCTGAGCCCCCGACAGGTTGGCGGAATAGGCGTGAGCATGGTGCAGGATCGCTTTCGTCAAGCTGGGCTCCTGACAGGTCTGCAGCATTGAATGCAGCGTAGGACGCTTCTGTGCCATCTTAGCGCTGCGCCTCGCAGGACGGCCTCGTCGAGACTGGCACCCGACAGGTCCGCCCCGTTCAGCTTGGCCGCAGACAGATCTGGCCTCGGATAAGTCCGCGTTTCCGAGATTGCGCCTTCGTTAGGTCAGCCCACGGCAGATTGAGCGTTCTGGAGTTGGGCATCAGAAAGATGGGTCTCTCGGAAGGACGCGCCTCATCGAGACATATGCCGACAGCGACAGCTTGCTCCAGCCGTTCCTTCAGGTCGATCCGGCTTTGCCTCGGAGTGGAACTCGCACGTCGGCGTCGGGCTCGGTCGCTCCGCTCCAAGCGGAAGGCCACATAAACTATGCCTTGGTCTAGGCTCGTGCTCGTAGCCATACTGACACCTCGGCCCGTCGTAGCCTTCCGGCACATCGTTGAGATACTCTGTCTCTTCGCTCACAGGCGCCTCCACAGGGGACAAGCTAACTACAGAGAATTATACCGCTAGTCTGAGGTGCTTGAGGGTGGCTTTTATGAGATTGCTGCTGGTGTTGTTGCTCTGCTGCCTGGTTACGCTGCCCTGCCTGGCCTATGAACGGATGGCGGCGTGGCAGGATAGCCTCGTCGAGATGGCCGATGGCTTCCCCTACGCGGCGCTGGTGACCTATGACAACTCGCGGCCCGACCAGCCGATGTGGCTGCAGCAGGTGACGCTGGGCAAGCTGCTTGTCGGGCTCAAAGTGGGCGAGCGAGTCGAGTGGTGGAAAGAGGCCGAGGTGACAGTCCTGCCCGAGGGCCTCGTGGCAACCGGGAGCCTCGCCGGGGCGAAGCTGACGCTCTGCGCTGCTGCCGCTGATGACCGACTGGCGAGACCTCGCCTGGCAGGGGGGAGCGCTCTACGAGCTTACAGTCACTGGGGCGCCCGCCGGGGCGAAGCTGCTGCTGGCCTGGGGCGGCACCAGCGTGGACGATGTGCTGCTGACCGATGGACGCTACAGGGCGATCCAGGATGAAGGCTTCCCCGCCGCCAAAGGCGATGAAGTGACAATGTCCGGCGACTGCGCGCTCATCAGGCAGAGTGGCTTCAAGGCGATTGTTGCGGCCTTCCGCGTGCCTGGGCAAGCCCCGCCGTAGCCACCGACCTGCCTGGCCTGCCCAAGCTGGAAGGGCCTGTGGCGCTGGTCGAGATTACCCCTCCCAGTGGAAAACTGAGCTTGCTTGCGACCTTCGCCGAGAGCCAGCAGAACGCGCTCAAGCTGGCCAACCTAAGCCCCGAGGAGGAGCTTGCCAAAACTCGCGATTACTATTCTTCGCTGGTGGCTTCCGCCGTCTGCCAGACAGGCGATAAGGCGATTGATGAGTGCTTCACCTGGGCGGCAATCAACCTCGACTACAACTGGTATCGCGGGATCGGCTGGGTAGAGTCCATCCACCACTGGGTGACGATGTTCACGCAACTTTTCATCCCCGCCGCCGACCACCTGGGGCAGGCCGACCGCAGCAAAGCCTGCCTTAAGGTCCATCTCGAGCAGGCTCTTGGGCAGGATGGGCGCATGCTGAGTATGAACCTGACCAAGAAGCCGTGGACGGCTTTCGGGTGGAATCAGTATTTCTTCGATAGCCTGGGTCATTATCTGCGCTGGACGGGGGATGTGGGATTCGCCAAAGAGGCACTGCCAGGCGTCAAGCGGATACTGGCCAACACGCGGGAGCGCTTTGATGCGGACGGCAACGACCTCCTCGGGTGGGAGCAGCAGATAGGCTATCAGGAAGATTATGTGATGGCGCCGCGAGATTCCGCCTCGGCGACGCTGAACTGGATCCGGATGAACGAAGTGGGCGAACTGGTGGCGCGCCTGGCGGGCGATGGGCAACTGGGGCTAAAGTGCAGGCAGAGCCGCGAGCGCGCGGAGCAGGGGCTGAAGGCTTCCCTCTATGACGGGGAGCTGGGCAGGTTCGGGGATTGGCGCGATGGGCTGGGGACGCTTCGCCATGAGGGCGCCTGGCACACTTTCGGCTGGCCGGTGAAGCAGGGGACCCTGACGCCAGTCGAGGCCTGGGCGGGGCTCGAGCACTTTCGCGCGGCTTTGATGAGCGAACGCGGATTGCCATATCTCTCGCAGCGCTTCCCTGGCCATCCCCCTCACACAACAGGCTGCCAGGAGGGAGACCTGCAGGCGCTGGATGTGGCGCTCTGCTTCGCCAAAGCGGGCGATCCGGACCAGGCAGCGAGCATCATAAAGGTGTTCGCGGACTTCACGATGGCCGCGCCCTGCCTGGGCAGCTTCACCGAGACGATAATCCCCTGGCCGACGTGGTTCTCGCCGCCCGCAGCGCTGTATGTAGAGGCGGTTACAGAGGGCCTTTTCGGTGTCAAACTGGACAGGCTCGAGGGTC
The DNA here is from genome assembly GCA_963749155.1 of uncultured Armatimonadia bacterium. Classification (GTDB taxonomy): domain Bacteria; phylum Armatimonadota; class Zipacnadia; order CAVVLO01; family CAVVLO01; genus CAVVLO01. The sequence goes on from CAVVLO010000001.1 coordinate 822,505, forward strand.
TACTGACAGTTTCGCCCTCCCTGCCCGAGGCCTGGCCCGAGGCAAAGCTGAGCCTGCCGGATTATGACCTTTCTATCGCCCAGGCAAAGGGGCGCTATTCGCTGGAAGTGTCGGCAGAGGGCTTCGAGCGCGCGCGGCTGGCGCCCTGGCTTCCCCCTGCAGTGGTGAAGTCGGTCAAATATAACGGCCAGCGCGTACCCTTCGCCGTGGAGGCAGGAGTTGGCCGGATTCAGCTAATTGTCGAACAGCCTTTCTCTGGGAAGGCGCGCCTTGAGGTGGAGTGTTCGCCAGTTGATGCTGTGAAGCTGGCGCCGACCGAAGCTTGCCCGGGGGAAGAGCTTTCAGTGGCGCTGCCAGGATGCCAGCCGGTGGAGCTGTATGACCCGGCAGGGGTCTTCGAGAGCAGCCGGCTGGAGAAGGGCAAGCTCAGCGGGCGGCTGCGCGGCAACCTGCTGGACCTGGCCCACGAATACGGGCAGATGGGGAAGGCGGTCTTCTCCGACAGGACCCCGCTGGTGCTGGTAGAGCAGGAGGGGGCCCAGTACTGGGTGGCGCTGCCGCTGCGACTGGCTCCGGCGGTCGAGGTGCGGCCTGACTGGGATGTGCGGCGCAACAGTGACGACCCCGAGGCCGGTTATACACTGGGCCTCACTGTCGCAAACAGGACCAGTGCTTCACTTGACGCGCTGGATATAAGGTGGCTTGGCGAAAGCTTCCACAAAAGACTCTCCGTCATACCGGGGAAGGAAGCGCGCCTCGAGTTGCTGCTTTCCTGGGAGCAACTTGCTGCAGCCTCGCCAGGAGTGAATACACTGGAATGGAGCGTACCGGGCACGCGCTACGGTGGCACTGAAGCGGCCTGGGTGAAACGTCCAGCCGAGGAGCTGCCGGCGCTTGCCGAGGACTGGGCAGGGCGCTGTGAGCCGGTGAAACTGCCCGCCGAGAGCTTGCGTAGCAGTAAGGACTGGCGGCAATGGCGAGAGTTCGACGATGGAGGGCATCAGCCCTGGGCCAGCTTGAAGGAGCCCCTTGAAGGCCTCGTCGCCGATGAACAGGGGCTGGTGAAGCTTTCGGCCTCGAACGGGGTCGCCTTCGAACTCGAGGCAGGCAAGCTCGCGCCGGTGGGTTACCAGTGCGGGCAGCCAGCCTTGAAAATTCCGGTGGGCAGGCAGTCGGCGAAGCTGTATCTGCTGGTGGCAGGACTTCTCACCAACGAGGACAGCTATGCCCCAGTGGCGCGCGTAACGGCCCAATCTGGGCGCATAACGCTCGCCAGTCGGGTGCTGCACTTCCCCGGCGATCTGGACTGGTGGTATCCAGGCTCTCGAGTCGGCGAGTATGCGAGCTTCGGCACAGGCTGGAGCAAGGCAACCGCCCTCCAACTGCCCGAGGCGGTCGCCTCGGTGATCGAGCTGGAGTTGCCCTATCCAGCGCAGGTAGACTGGGTAGAGATAAGCGCGCTCGCAGAACCTGCAACACTAGGAGTGCTGGCTGTAAGCACTTTTTGCGAACGGCAACAGACCATCGGGCAAAAGGACTGGCTGGCTGGCGGGACGCTGCTGGTGGAAGATTTCGAAAGCGGGACGCTGGAGGGCTGGACAACTGCTGGCGAGGCCTGGACGGTTGGGAAGTCTTATCAGGTGCACGCCAGGCACGGTCAGGGAGAGTACTTTGCCGATTCTCTTGGCAGAGGCGAGACTTTTACTGGCGCGCTGACCTCGCCGCCTTTCACAATCACGGGCAAACGGCTCACCCTGCTTGCGGATGGCTGGCGAGCTGGCGGGCTTAACTGGTTCGCGCTGAAGGACGCCGAGACGGGGGAGGAGCTGCTGCGCATCGACCCGCCCGACCACACGGGCGAGTTTGTGCCACTTGGTGCCGATGTGACAGCCTTTGAAGGGCGCAAGGTGGTCTTCGAGGCGGTGGACGGCGCAACGGCTACTGCCTATGCCTGGCTCGCTTTCGACAGGTTAAGACTGGAAGACTAAAAAAAAAGGCGCTCCCTCGGGAGCGCCTCTCTTTTGCTGCTGGTCCTGGTTACTTTATTCTACCGGGGCCGGAAGCGTCTTGCCGGCCGCGGCGGATTTAACGGCGGTCTCGAGCAATGCGATGACCCGGCGACCATCCTCGGCGGTGACCTCCAGCGGGGTGCCCTTCGACAGGTGGCTCGCGACGTCGCGATAATAGGCGTGCCAGTCGCTGTCCTTGTACTTCACCTTGGCGGTCATCTTGATGCCGTCTACCTCGCGCAGCAACTCGAACTCGCCGCCCCAGCTATCCACGATGGCGCCCTTGGTACCCAGGATGCGCCAGCGCGGCTTGGTGGCCATTGCGATGTTGCTGGTCTCGAGTGAGGCGACTGCGCCATTCTTGAACTTGACGATGGCTTCGACGTGATCCTCGTTGGTCACATCGTTCCAGACCAGCTTGTGCACGAAACCAGTTATGGACTCCATCGGGGCTTCGATGAAGTGGAGCACCCAGTCCGAGAAATGCGCGCCCCAGTCATACATCGCGCCGCCACTTATTTCCTTGCTTGGCGCGCCACCAGGTGCCCGGATGGCTGTAGCCGCCGAAGAAAGCCTCGACCTTGAAGACGTCGCCGATGAGGCCTTTCTTGATGACCTCCCGGATGGTCACGAAGTCGCCATCCCAGCGCCGGTTGTGGAAGACTGAAAGCATTACGCTCTGCTTCTTTGCCTCGGCGATCATCTTGTCGGCTTCAGCCACGGTAATGCACATTGGCTTCTCGAGGATGACATGCTTGCCGGCCTTAAGGCACTGCAGGGCAACAGGGCCATGCAGGTTGTGAGGCAGGATGAGGATGCAGGCGTCTACGGCAGGATCGGCAAGGCACTTCTTCACGTCGGTGTAGAACTTGCTTGCAGGGAAATCCTCGAGGGCGACGGCCTCGCGCGCGGCGTCTACATCGCAGACGGCGGCAACTTTGAACACGCCGGTGGCTTCGGCAGCCTGACCATGCAGACGCCCCATATTGAAGGCGCCTCCGTAACCGATGAGGGCAACTCCGAACAGCTTCTTCTTTGCCATAACTGGACACTCCTTCGAAGGCGATTGTGGAACCGGGGGCGAGATTCGGCGGGGCAAGCCCCTTTCCTCCAAGGAAAGGCGCTTTCCTGCAAGGAAAGGCGCTTTCCTGCAGACAATCAAGAAGCTGGATGCAGGGAAATTGTAACGTTCAGGACTTGCTCGAGCAGACCTTGCTTCAACTCACCGCCCATAAGGTTATAAGCAAGCGAACTCTTTCCAGAGGCGGTGATTACACATTGACCTGGGACAGGAAAGCTGACTTCGAGCTGCTCAACGGCGGCGTTGTGAGGCCGGTCGAGGCCATCAGCCAGACGAAGCAGAGCAGCAAGGGCCCTGACTCGCTGCTGGTCATCGGGAGAAAGGTCGGCGTAGAGCTTGTGGGTTAAGGCAGGTTCCGACTTGCGGTGATACCGGGCCAGGTTGGCAAGCAACTGCCGCTGGTGGTCGGAAAGGCCTGGCCAGTCGGCTGCCAGGATGAGGTCGCGCGCGACTTTGTTGTGGGCGGATTCACTTAGAGGCACACCGATATCGTGTATAAGAGCGGCGGCTTCGAGCAAGGCCAGGTCGGCTGCTTCAAGACCGAGCTGGGCTTTGAGCTGGCTAGCGAGTTGCATGGCAAGCTGGGCAACCTGGCGCGAATGCCGCTCTTCGGCACCACTGGTAAGCAGGAGTTGCTCAGCGCCGGCAGTAAGCAGGTCGTCAGCAAGGGGCGTCAAGTGAGATGCTCCCTTACTTCGGCAGCCAGAGTGCCTTCTGCAAGCCGCCTCAGGACGACAAGAGCCTGGGCAGTATAGTCCCGGCGCGCGAGCATCAGCCTCGGCAGCGGCCATAAAGAGCGCAGCCTGGTTGGTTCGGGCAGCTTTGGCGCGTTCCTCGAGGCGAGCGCGCAGCACTTCCCAGTCCCGGGCCAGTCCCATCAGTTCCTGCAGTTCTGCTACCTCGTTGCGCAATCGTCCGGCTGCGGCCGATAGGACCGGCAGCCAGGGTTCGAGGGTGTATTTGACCCTTTTGGCGAGAAGGCGCCGCTCGTGGAAGGCCACCGCATCCACTTCCAGTAGAGCCAGGTCAAGGCCATCGAAAAGACGTAAAAGACGTTTGGAAAGCTGCCTTCGGATGGCACTTTTTAGAGACGGAGCCTTCTTTTCCTTGCGCAAGAGGCGACAAAGGGCATGAATCCGGGGCGAAAGCTCCTGTTCAGCAGTGGAAAGGGCTTCCGGAAGGCGGCAAAGGGCAGCGTTGCGTTCTTCTCGAAGGGCCAGGTCAAGGCCTTTCAAAGCCCTTTTCAAGTCAGGATGGGAGGCGACAAGCTCGGTCAGATGGCTTTTCATAACGTCCTGGTCGCGGATGGGGCCAAGTCCATCGTTTAAAGTCTGCACGGGTCGAAGAGCGAGGGTGTAAGCCGCTTTGGGCGCCCAGCAGCGAGCAAAGCGAAGCACCTCGCGCAAACGTTTGGAAGCAACCCTGGGCATCGTGGATGCCTTCAATATCGCCTGCACTTGCCAGCACAAGCTGGTCAGAAAGCTGAAGCAAATGGGTCTCGAGTGAGAGCGCTGCAGCTTTACTGGCATCCAGACCAGGACTTAAGCCTTTGGTCTTTAACGGTTTGGCCATAAGTCTTCCCTCAACAGGTGACGTGGACCAGCAGGGCCTTGGTGTCACGAGAGGAGTTAAAGGCATGAATGGCCGCGGGTGTGGGCAGGGCAGTAAGCTCTATGCCTTCCTCCTCAAGCAGGTGGCGGGCTTCCTCTGTGACACTCAGGCCATCGTTGTAACCAGTGCCAACGAAGACGCGCCTGGGGCGCGGCTCGAGCACGCGGCGGACTTCATCCGGGCCCAGCATATGAGAGGTGCCGAACTGCTTGCGCGAAAGCTTCTTGTCTCTCTTCTTTACGGTGCCATCGGCGAAGACGTAGAAGTCTTTTTCAACCAGCTCCCCGTTAACCTCAATGCGCCCAAATCCCGCCGCATCGAGGCGCGGGTAGGGGGCGACATGCTCGCCGAAATCGTAGGTAGCGCCGGGGACAGGTTCTCCGAGTTCGAGGCGTAGCTGTACCATAGCGCCAAGCGCCACGGCATCTTCTCCGAGTTGGGCGCGCTCCAGGAGGACCTTTTCTGGAAGCGCTATTGGATCGGCTTGCAGTTGGGCCAGGAGCCGGGGCAGCATATAGTCACCGATGGCTTCCCAGATACCCCCTCCCAGCACGATTACATGGGGATCGAAACAATGACGCAGGTCCATAAGCGCCATCCCAAGCTTATGGGTGGCCCTTTCGATGAGCGGCAATATAAGAGGATCCTGCTCTGCGATGCCGGCGCGAAGGAGATCGCCAAAGGCGTGAGGCGCCTTGCTGGTCAGCGCGGCAAGGCCCGGATGGCTTGCTTTGGTGAAGGCGGCGCGAAGGTCGCGTTCGAGAGCCCATTTACCGGTATAGGCTTCGACGCAGCCCTTGTTGCCACAGGTGCATTGGGCGCCATCAGGCTCCACACAGATATGCCCAAACTCGCCCGCCATACAGGTGGCGCCGATTATGGGCCGGCCTCTAAGTACGATACCGCCCCCGAGGCCGGTGCCGATAAATACGCCAAGAACCAGCTCCTGGCCAACGCCTGCGCCAAGCCAGGCTTCAGCCAGGGTGCCCAGGTTTACATCATTGCCAACGGTAACCGGAACACCAAAAACATCGCTTAGCTGCTGGCCAAGGGGCAGGCGGTCAAGTTCCAGATTGTGAGCGGCTTCGACGACGCCAGTGGAGGGATCCACCAGACCAGGCATCCCAACGCCTAGCCCTCGAAGGGGGCGATGAGTAACTTCCTGTCTGGCGAGAAAATCCCCAAGGGTCGAAATCAGAGCGGGAGTAAAGCCTTCCTGGCCCTTGGGCGTAGCCCACCTGGTCGAGGCCAGCTTGGCGCCCCCTCGGTCATAGAGGTTGCACAGGGTCTTCGTGCCCCCGATATCAAGTGCCAGGTACAGAGGCGATTCGGATTGCGGCATCCGGGCTCCTCCAAGCCGCGCGTTTATCGTTTGGTGCAGTGTTTTACTATTATAAGCGGCTGGCAGGCTTTGGCAAGTGAAAAGGGGCCGGCCTGGGAGGGCCGACCCCGGAAAGTCAGGTTATATCGGAGGCTTATTTTTCCATAAACTCGGAAAGGAAAGCCTTTAGCGCATCGAGCATAGAAGTTTTTTCTGCGCCGACAGGGGCTTCGTTGTCCTCGTAATCACGCGGGCCTGTCATCATCGGGGCCTGGTCCACGAGGCGGGCGATATCAACACTGCCCGGCACCATATCTGCAACTACCGGGGCAATGCCTCGTTTGAGTTCGCCAAAAACTTCGCTAACACTACAGGTCGCATCTATTACGGTGCCGTTATACTCGGCTGACAGCCGGTCATATTCAGCGAGCAGAAGAGACTGATATTTGACGAAAGCCTCAAACATCGTACGCTCGTGGAAGATGTCCATCCCCGATTCCCAGTAGTCGAAACCACCACTTGCAAGCACGCGCGGGACCAGAGCTTCGAGGGTAGGTTTCAGGTAGAAGATGGCTTCGGGTTTGAGGGCGAAGCCATAAAGCCGCTTCAGCCACTCTCTATCCAGGCCCCGGACTGCAGACCGGGCCATCAGCGAGTAAATATAGCGGTCTGTCAAGACCACGAAACCTGCGCGCAAGGCAGGGATGACCTGATTCTCAATGCGGTCAGCGAAGTCAGTGGCATAGAAAAGACATTGAGTTTCGCGGCCCATTGTATGGCCTTGTTTGGCTTCCTGGATATGCTGTCCGGCAAGCACTGAACGAGTAAAGCCCGTATCGAAGACCGCCAGACCCGAACTTTCGAGCCAGCGTTTGACTAGCTGTGCCTGGGTGCTGCGGCCAACTCCGTCAGTGCCCTCCAGGGCGATAAGCTTGCCTGGGAACTCCTTTTCGGTAAGGCCTGGGAAGGGCGAACCATAGGTCTCAGCCTTCATTGTTACCATCTCCCGGCCCGTAACTGATGATGGAATCCTTGGGGCGCTTCAGGAGGCCCTTCAGATGAGGTTTCACCAGTTCGCGCACCTGCTCCTGCTGCTGAGAAATGGGCAAGGTGCCATCAATAACCGTCAGGCCGTATTCTTCTACCATCCTGTCATATTGTTCGAGGATGCGTCCCTGGAAGAGCGTAAAGCTCTCGTAAGGGTCATCCGAGAGGCCCACGTCCAGCCCCGCTTCGTACCATTTGAGCTCAGGTCGCCCAACGAGGATGCGCTCGAGGGCAACTTCCAGAGGCACACGGAAATAGAAAGCGATGGTGGGCTTTACGCCAAGGGAATAGACAGAGCGCACCCAGTCGGGATCGCAACCGCGCGCTACGTCTCTGGCGAAGGCTGTGAACATATAGCGGTCCGCAAGCACGGCCGCGCCGGCCTCAAGAGGCGGCTTGATATTCCGCTCGGTCCGATCCGCGAAGTCAGTCGCGTGAATAAGGCTAAAGGTGAGCGGAGTCAGCAGGTGGCGTTTTTTGCCACGCGAGGTGGTGCGTTTCGACCAGCGGCGAGGAGTTCCACTCGCTGAAAAAAACGCTGTAACCTTCGGAATAGAGCCACTTGTAGAGAAGGTCGCACTGGGTACTCTTGCCCGAGCCGTCGATGCCCTCCACGATGAAGAGCTTGCCCTGGTATTCGCTGGCTTCCATTGCTGGGGTTCACCTGCCCCTTGGGGATGCTGATATGTTATCTCTAATGAATATCACACTTACCGAGCTTTGCCAAACACGAGAGATACTTGACGAGCTACTTCGCTCGGAGAAGAATAGCCGGAGATATTATGGGCAGGCTTTCTCAACAGAAGGTAAAACGGAACGGAGGCGGCTGTCTGCGCCTGCTGGTCATCCTGGGGGCGCTAGCGCTCGGGCTGGGCGCAGGCTTGCTCATCGGCTGGTTAAAGGGGCCGTTGCCCCCTGTGCCGAAGGAGCCTGGCATCACCAGGATCACTGACCGGACGGGGGTATTGCTGGCCGAACTCTACCGCGAATACCGCGAGCCAGTGCCGCTTGCTGCCATAAGTCCGGCCCTGGTGGATGCGGTGCTCGCAGTCGAAGATAGAGCTTTTTATCAGCATCACGGGCTTGACCTAAAAGGCATTGCGCGCGCCCTTTTTGCGAATCTGAGACACCGAGAGTGGGCTCAGGGGGGCAGCACCATCACCCAGCAACTGGCCAGGCACCTTTGGCTGTCGCAGGAAAAGAGTCTTAAGCGCAAGGTGAAAGAGGCTCTGCTCGCTCTCAAGCTGGAGCAGCATTTCTCCAAGACAGAACTGCTTGAGCGTTATCTCAATACGGTATATTTCGGCTCGGGCGCGTATGGAGTGGAGGCGGCAGCGCGCACCTATTTCCGCAAGGGGGCTGGCGAAGTTTCCCTTCAGCAGGCGGCCTTGCTGGCAGGGCTGATTCGCAATCCGTCGGGTTACTCGCCCCTCCAGCATCCAGACAGGTCGAAGACGCGCACTGGGCAAGTGTTGCAGGCGATGGTAGAAGCAGGCTTTCTGAAGGCAAGCCTTGCGAAATCAGCGCGGACCGAACCACCTGGCCTGGCCTCGGGCGCTCCTCAGCGCAAGGGGTGGAAAGCCCCTTATTTTGTCCAGCAGGTGATGCGCGAGCTCGAGCTGGCCCTGGGCGAAGAGGCCGTTTACAAGCAGGCGCTGGTCGTGCGGACAAGCCTGGACCTGGAAGTGCAGCAAGCGGCCGAGAAAGCCGTTGCTCGCGCTTGCGGGCGCTTTTCAGGCAGAGGGGTGCGTCAGGCGGCCTGTGTATTGCTCGATATCTACACGGGAGAAGTGCTGGCCTGGGTAGGCGGCAAGAGCTTCGAAGAGAGCCAGTATGACCGAGTTGTGCAGGCCGAACGGCAGCCAGGATCGGCCTTCAAGCCTTTTGTCTACGCGACGGCGGTAGAGCAACACTACCCCCCCGAGCATCTGCTCGAAGACCGCCCTGTTACGATTATGCAGGATGGGACAGTTTACAAACCACGCAACTATGACAGGCGCTACAGGGGCACCGTCACGATGGCGAAAGCCCTGGTGGATTCGATCAATGTGCCGACAGTCGAGCTGGCGCGTCAGGTGGGGCTGGACAACGTCCTCGCACTGGCAAAGCGGCTCGGGATTACCAGTGACCTCAGGCCTTATCTTTCTTCGGTGCTGGGCGCTTCCGAAGTCAAACTGCTGGACATCACGGCGGCTTATGCGAGCTTTGCCAATCTGGGATACGTGGTAAAACCACGGCTCATACTCGAAGCCCAGGATGAGCGGGGGCTGGATTTGGCCCAGCGCCCGCCCCCCGGTGCATGCGCTGGATGAACAGACGGCCTGGACCGTCGGCGAGATGCTTCGCCTTGCTGTAGAATATGGTACAGGCACCCCCGCAAGGTTCGGCAAGTGGGAACTGGGTGGAAAAACAGGCACTTCAAGCGATAATCGCGATTTGTATTTCGTTGGCTTTTGCTCGGGGGCGGTATGCGGCGTCTGGGCGGGCAACGACGAGAACAAACCGACCTATGGCACTTATGGTGGAATGGTTTCGGCGCCTGTGTTCCGCGAGACGATGGCCGCCTGGTGCGAGCGTTATTCGCCCCCGGTCGAGTTGCCGAGGCCGGTTTCGCTGGCCAGGGAGACTCGCCTGACTAGTGACGTGCTACGCGTGAGCAGCGAGGAGCGCGCCGAGGAATATACCGATGGTGAAGTCTCCAACTGGCAAGGACAGACTGCGCCCGAACAAGACGAGTCGGAGTTGCTCGTGCGGGATATCTGCGCGGACAGTGGGCTGCTGGCAGGGCCTGGTTGTCCCAACGTAGAGGAACGGACCTTCAAACCGGGAGAAGAACCAACGCGCCAGTGCCCTGGCAACCACTCGGAGCCTTAGGGCAGACTGGAAGGCAAATCAATATCAATGGAAAGACTGGTAAGACTTAGAGTAACAATACTGGGACTGTTATTCGCCTTGGCCTTGCTGCTGCTGGTGGGCAGATTGTGGTACATCCAGATAGCCCAGGGCGAGGCTTATGCGCAGCGAGCGTCAAGTCAGAGCTTGCGACGCATCCGGCTGGCTGCTCCGAGGGGCAACATCTATGACAGAAAGCTGAGGTTGCTTGCGACTTCCAGCCCTTCTTATTCGCTGGCGGTCGTGCCTGCCGAGGTGCGCGACCCGGCAGAGCTGGTCGTGCAGCTTTCCAGACTGGTAGAACTGGACACAGCCAAGCTGGCCGAATTGCTCAAAGAATATCGGCGCTCTTACACCCAGCTCATCATCAAGAGCGACCTGGATTTCAAGACGCTGGCGGCAATTGAAGAACATTCGGCTTTCTTGCCTGGCGTTGCCATCCAGGAGGACTTCAAGCGACTGTATCCCGAAGGCACGACTGCTGCGCATCTGCTGGGGCAGGTGGGGGAGATCTCCGCCGATGAACTGGAGAAGCGCAAAGAGCAAGGTTATTCTCCAGGCGACCTTATCGGCAAGGCAGGGCTGGAGCGCCAATATGAACAATATCTGCGCGGCACGCCTGGCGAGCGTTGGGTTGAGATGGACGCGCGCGGCAACGTTACCGCCAGCCTGGGCGAGGCCAAGCCTCAGCCTGGCGCCGACCTTATCCTGGCAGTCGACCTGGACGCCCAGAAGACACTGGAGGTGGGACTGGGCAGCAGGCGCGGCGCGGGCGTGGTTATGAACCCGATGACTGGCGAGATAATCGCAATGGCCAGCCGGCCGACTTTCTCGCCTCAGGACTTCGTTGGGGGCATCTCTACCGCCAAATGGAAGGAATACACAGGCTCCAAAGCGACCCCGCTGCAGGACCGGGCGCGCGCCGGCAGGTATCCGCCAGGCTCGGTTATCAAGCCGGCAATGGCACTGGCGGGGCTCGAGGCAGGGCTGATCCCAACGAGTCGCACCGCCACATGCGTGGGCTATATAACTCTGGGCAATCGCAAGTTTTGGTGCTGGCAGCATTCGGGACATGGCACAGTAGGTTTGACCCAGGCACTGGCGCGCTCGTGCAATATATTTTTTTACAGACTGGGCCAGGACCTGGGCCCTGAGCGGATGGAAGCCTATCTGCGCAAAATCCATTATGACCAGAAGACCGGGATTGATTTGCCTGGGGAGATAAAAGGCACAATACCCAAGGTGGCCGAGTTTGGGAAGCGCTGGTATGGCGGCGATACGCTCAATATGGCGATAGGCCAGGGCTATATCGCGGTGACGCCGCTCGAGGTATGTCGATTCTATGCAGCGCTAGCCAATGGGGGAACATTGCCTGTACCCCATGTGGTCAACTCCATCCGACGACCTGGCCAGCAGGCGGAGCAACTGACTTTCCCTGAGGGAGTCGCCATGGCCTTCCCCGAGGAGGATCTGAGGCGAGTGCGCCAGGGGGTTTGGGAAGGTGTGCAAGGCAGCTCGGGCACAGGCCGCGGGGTAAAACTGCCAGGCATCGAGTTCGCAGGCAAGACAGGCACCGCGCAAGACCCCCCGGGCATCCCGCATGCCTGGTTCTGCAGTTGGGCGCCCTTTGACACGCCCCAGTACGTCACGACAGTGCTAATAGAACGGGGCGACTCGGGCTCCAAAGCTGCCGTGCCGATCACCAAGGCGGTTTACAAGGTGCTGTTTGACAAGCAAGGCAAAACGGACAACCCGAAGCCTGCTCCTCTGCCGACCCCAAAGCCAATCCCAGCGCCAGCGGTAACCAATGCCACTGACGCTGCTACCGCCCCGTGATATAATCGTGGCGCACTGTATATACCGGCCGCCTGGCCTGAAGGCGTGATGAGTTTGAGCGAGCCTCAAAAGGGGGCTATCCCCACTCTGGCTCTACTTGCCGCGGTGTTCCTGCTTTCCGCCGCCAGTATGATGTTCGAGATAGCCCTTACCCGGGTGCTTTCTGTAGTGCTTCGGTATCACTATGTGTATGTGGTGGTATCTGTTGCTATCTGCGGACTAGGCCTGGGGGGGATCCTTCGGTATTACGCCTTGCGCAGGCTTGGGCCAGCCTGGAACGGCGCCCTGCTTGTCTGGTCGGCGGCCTTGTTCGCGCTGACCTCGGCTGGGGCACTCGCCCTGTTGCTGCTTACAGGTTTTACCGAGTGGATGGAAGTCCAGACGGCTATCTCCCTGGTCACGGTTATCCCCTACCTCTTCGCGGGCGTGTTTCTTTCGACAGCTTTTGAAGTCTTCCATGAGAGCAGCGGGCTGCTTTACTTCGCCGATTTGGTGGGCGCGGCGCTGTCTACGCTGTTTGTGTTGATGGTGCTGGAAATCGGAGGCGGCCTTAACGCGTGCCTGGTCGCGGCGGTGCTTGGCGCGGCAGGCGCAGCTCTGGCGGGCCTCGATGAGAGACGTCCGGTGCAGCTTGGAGGCAGCCTGCTGGTGCTGGTGCTGCTTGGTCTGCTCGCAGGCGCCAACGCCTCTTCGCCCCTGCTGGAAGTGAAAGCCCTCGGGGTGAGTCATGGCCGGTCGGACTATGTGAAGCCCCTTTATCGCGAACTGGCCCTCGGCCTGGATGGGGTCCAGCGGGTCTGGAGTGACTGGAACGCCTTCGCCCGCACCGATGTGGTGAAGTACAAGCCCGAGGTCGGCGATTCTCTCTATGTCTACACCGATGGCGACGTGCCAACGACGATTGAGTCCTTCGATGGCAATCTGAAAGCCCAGCAGTCGCGCCAGGTGTTTATCGGTTATCTGCCCTACTACCTGAAGAAGGCGCCTGAACGGGTGCTGTCGCTAGGGTCGGGCGGCGGGATGGACGTGCTGCTGGCCCAACTGGCGGGGGCCAGACAGATAGACTGCGTGGAGATAAATCCCTCTATCATCGAAGCTGTAGACCTGTTCGGCGACTTCTCGGGCAGGCCTTACGACTATGAGAACGTCAACCTCTACATCACCGAAGGGCGCAGTTTCGTCAAGCGCAATCCGCAGCAGTACGACCTGCTTTATATGGCGCTGACCAAGACGGCGACCGTCTCCAGTCTGGGGATGTCGCTAGTTGAATCGCATATCCACACGGTGGAGGCCTTCCGCGACTATTTCGGCCATCTGAAGCAGGATGGGATGATTGCCTTTATTATGCAGGCGGAGCCACTTACCCTCAGGGCCTTCCTCACGATGGGGCAGGCGCTGGTAGAGCTGGGCGCAAGTCAGTCTGAGGCGATGAACTCGCTGATGATTATCCGGGTGCCGGATGAGCAGGTGGGATACACCCCCTACGAATTTTTGGTGCTGGGCAAACGCACTCCCTTTACCAAGCCTGAAGCCGAGAAGCTGGCCAAGGCCACGGTGGCTTGTCACCTGAAGGCCAGATATATTCCGTATTTCAAGGAAGCCAGTTTCGCCAGGCCCTTGCTGGAGGGCGATTCGACCTTCCTCTCCTTTGCCGAGGACGCCGATACCGGCATCAATGTAGGGCCTGTTTATGATGATGCGCCCTTCTATGTGGATATGAGCTTTGGCGTGCCGGTTGCGCTCAGGCAACTGGCCTGGGGCCTTATTGCCTTGCTCGCAGTGTTCGTTGCCGTCGTGCTGGGTACGCGTAAATTCCTTGCGAAACAGCCTGCGCTCCCGATGGGGCCCTATATCGTCTACTTCTTCCTGCTGGGCGTTGGCTTTATGCTGGTGGAGCTTGCACTCATCCAGAAGTCCACCCTTTATCTCGGTTATCCGACCCTTTCGCTTGCAGTCATCCTCTTCGCGCTTTTGCTTGGGGGCGGGTTTGGCGCCTTGATAAGCCAGGGGCTGGAAGGAGAACGCACCAATCGGGGCCTGCTGGCTTTCTCGTTAGGGGCAACGATGTTGATAACGCTTTATGGTTTCCTGCTACCGCCGCTTTTCGATGCGACCTTGCACTTGCCAATGGTGGGCAGGGCGCTGCTTACGCTGGTGCTGATGCTGCCACTTGGCGCAGTGATGGGCGGGCTCTTCCCTTCGGGACTAAGACTGCTTGGCCGAAGCTGGCCTGACGATCTGGCCTGGATGTGGGGCGTCAACGGCTTTGCCAGTATCCTCGGCTCGGTGCTATGCATGATGCTTGCCAAGGTGGCGGGATTCACGCTGGCCTTGTGGCTTGGCGCGGCGTGTTATCTGCTTGTGGCAGTCTGTGCGATCACTTTTTTCCGCTCGAAGGCGACTTCGAGCGACTGACAATCAGCGAGGCCCAAACGCAAACCGGAGGCGCAAGATGCCTCCGGTTTTGCTTTGTGCAACTTAGAAGTGATCGGTTGGCCAGATATAGCCCCACTGAGGTGGGAAGAGCAGCCCCAGCAACGGCCCAGGATTGCCTGCAACCTCGACCGAGGGCTCAAGGACCAGGTCGGAGAAAGGCCGATAACCGACTACGAGTTGCATCAGCAGTGACTGGGGCAGTCTTGCCGCATCGTGCGCCCCTCCCCCTTCTATCACCGTCACTCGGCCCTCTTTGGCTTTGAGGGTCAGTTCGCCGATGTCGGTTGAAAGGCTGACGCATGAATTTACAGTGGGCGGTTTGGGGCTGTGTTCGAGGCGCCGGCCCAGCTCGGGGGCGAGCTGGGCAAAGGCGCTCCCAAGATTTACGAAACATCCCATCGGGCCACCGGTACGCGCATGTCGGAGAGTAGCCAGGCCATCCAGCCTGCGAGCGAAGAGGCAGAAGGGATGGTCAAGGGGCGCATGCACGTTGAAGGCCTCGAGTCCCTGCTGCTCTGTCTGATGCCCGCAGAAGGCGATGAGGGCGGCGTAAAAAGCGCCTTCCAAGGGCCCTGGCGCGGCAGCGAGTTCTACCACTTCCACCCGGCCTGGCTTGTCATCGAGGATCACATAACCAACGAGCTGGTCATCCACTACGGAGGCGAAGACCTGCCCGCCTGTTGACCAGTCCAGCCCTTTGGACGGGCCTCGCCAGTCATCTCTGCGCACCAGAGAACCTGTCCGGGTGCCGTTAGTCTGGTTGAACAGGCTGCCCACCTGGGGAAGCAACTCGGCAGGGCAGGGCACAAGAGTGAGAGGAGAGTCCAGCAGGGCCGCTTCAGCGACTGAAAGGGTCAGGACAGAGTCTGCCCAAAGGGGCGCATAACCCCAACGATGGTAGAAATTGCGGATTCCGAACAACACCGAGCAGTCGTAGCCGGCCTCGCGCATCCAGTCGAGGCTGGCCTGCATCAGCAAGGCGGCATAGCCCTTGCCTCGGTGTTCATCATCGGTGCCTACGCCTGCTATCCCACCCATCGTGAGGATTGCTGAGCCGACTCGCATACGCAAATCCAGGGTGGTGACGCGGGCAATATCTTTACCATCAAGCATAAGAAGAGCGCGATGCGCGCCCGACTCGTCAGTGTGTACCAGCTTGGGATCCATCAGTCTCGCCTCCAGAAAACTAATAATACACGAGGCAGGCTCTGTTTCCATCGAGAAGGCAAAGTCCGCTGTATAATTAGAAAAACAGCAAGGGAAGGAGGGCCAGGAGTGAAGGAACTTGTCCTGGTAACTTATTACAGCCGGAGCGGGCGCTCGGAGGCGCTGGCCGAAGCGATTGCCGCAGGGCTTGAAGAGGCTGGGCTGGAGCCGAAGCTTGTGCCGGCAGAGCAGCTTGGCCCTGATGAATTGAGGCAGGCGAAGGGGCTTGCGGCAGGCTCGCCGGCTTATTTCAGCAATATGGCCTGGCCGGTGAAGAAGCTGATAGATGAGAGCATACAGTTATATGGCGGTCGCGAGCTTGCGGGAGTGCCCTTCCTGGCTTTCGCCACGGCGGGCTGCGAGCGCGATGGGCAGAAGACCCTGGAGTTATTACAGGTGGCTTTCACCTTCCATCATGAGATGACCGATTTGGGCTCCGTGCTGGCGCTGGACAGCGAGCCTTCGACTACCTCGGCGGCCAGAGCAAGAGAAGCGGGATTTGCCCTGGGTAAAGCGATTTTAGACCGGGGGTGAGGACCGGGCGCGCCAGTTGCTTCACGGGAGGCATTATGCTAATCTTGCTGGGCTTGCGCGCCTGCCTGCCCGAAGGGGTATGAGGCGCGCGTGCTTATGCTGCCAGAAAAGGAGGTGACTAATAATATGGCTTTAGTAACGATGAAAGAACTCCTCGAGGCTGGGGTGCATTTTGGACACCAGACCCGGCGCTGGGATCCGAAGATGCGCAAATACATCTACGGTGGGCGCAATGGCATCTACATCATCGACTTGCACCAGACCCTGAGACTGCTGAAGGACGCTCATTCCTTCGTACGCGACCTGGCCTACAAAGGCGGGCGTATTCTTTTCGTGGGAACGAAGCGTCAGGCGCGGGAACCGCTCCAAGAGACAGCCGTTAGCTGCGGGATGAACTATGTGAACGAACGTTGGCTGGGCGGTATGCTGACCAACTTCGGCACAATCCGGCTGCGGGTAGGCCGACTGCTCGAACTGAGGCAGATGACCGAGGACGGCACGATTGATTCGCTGCCGAAGAAGGAAGCTGCCAAGCTGAGCAAGGAGCGCGACAAGCTCGATGCCAGCCTGGGTGGTCTCGTAGGGATGGAAGAGATCCCTGATGCCATCTTCGTGGTGGATATGAAGCACGAGCACATTGCGGTTGACGAGGCGCGCGGACTGGGACTGCCAGTGGTGGCTATCGTAGACACCAACTGCGACCCCAGGCTTGCTGACTTCCCGATTCCGGGCAACGATGACGCCATCCGGGCTATCCGGTTGTTCGCCAGCAAGATCGCAGAGGCGGTGCTCGAGGGGCAGCAGATGGCTCAGGCGGAGCGCGAGATGCGCGAGTCCGAGCTTGAAGCAGCCGCGAATGAGAAAGCCGCAGCCCAGGAAGAGGAGCTGCTCTCGCCCGAAGCTCAGGCGCTGCTGGAAATCCAGCAGGAGGCCGAAGAGGCCTTTGAAGACGAAGAGCCTGGCGGCGACGATGAAATTTGAGGTGTAAAGAATGGCAGTATCACCTGAACAGATCAAAAAACTAAGGGAATTGACCGGCGCCGGCATTTTAGAATGCAAGAATGCGCTGGAGGAAGTCGAAGGAGACCTTGAAAAGGCAATAGATTTGCTGCGCACGCGCGGCATCGCCAAAGCTGACAAGCGCGCCGGTCGCGCTACAGCTGAGGGCCTTGTTCAAGCCTATATACATAGCGATGGGAAACTCGGCGTGCTGGTCGAAGTCAACTGTGAGACCGACTTCGTGGCGCGCACCGATGACTTCAAGGAGCTTTGCCGCGAGGTAGCAATGCAGATTGCGGCTGCTCAGCCTCTCTATGTAAACCGGGAGGAAGTCCCAGCGGACCTCCTCGAAAAAGAAAAGGCCATTCTGCGCGAGCAGACCCTCGCCGAGGGGAAGCCCGAACAGATGGTAGACAAGATCGTCGAAGGGCGTATCTCCAAGTATTATCAGGAGAACTGCCTGATGGACCAGGCCTGGATTAAGGATGACAAGGGCAAGCTGACCATCACCGATCTGGTAAAGCAGTACATCGCCAAGCTGGGAGAGAACCTGCAAGTCAGGCGTTTCGTCCGGCTGCGCGTTGGTGAAGAGTAACAACTAGTCAAGGGAGAGCCAGCCCGATGACGTACAAACGCGCGTTGCTCAAGCTGAGCGGGGAAGCCTTTATGGGCGAGGCCGCCTTTGGCATCGCCGAGGTTGTAGTCAGGGATATGGCTCAACAGATAAAAGCCGCCCACGACACCGGGCTCCAACTCGGGGTAGTCGTGGGCGGTGGCAATTTTATCAGGGGCGCGACCTTCCAGCAGCAAGGGCTGGATCGGGTGGCCGCTGACCAGATGGGTATGCTGGCGACAGCCATCAACGGTATCGCGCTGCAGAACGCCCTGGAGCAGGAAGGCGTCGAAACTCGGATGCAATCCGCAATCGAGATGCGCTCAGTCTGCGAGCCTTTGATTGTCCGCCGAGCCCTCAGGCACCTGGAGAAGGGACGGATAGTGATATTTGTCGCAGGCACCGGGGCGCCTTTTGTGACTACAGACACCGCCGCCGTGCTAAGGGCCGCCGAGATAAAAGCCGAAATCCTTTTTAAAGCCACCAATGTGGATGGCGTCTACGACAAAGATCCCAGAACCAATCCCGACGCGCAGGTATACAGCGAGCTGGATTACAGTGATGTTATCAGGCGTCAGCTTAGAGTGATGGACCTGACAGCGGTAAGTCTAGCGCAGGACAGAGACCTGCCGCTCAGGGTATTCAACCTCAAGCGCGAAGGAAATATCGCCCAGGCGCTTCTGGGCGAACCACTGGGTACGCTGGTAAGGAGGGTGGAAGAATGAGTGACAAAGAAAGGGCCACCAAGGAGCTTGTAGAAGAGTCGCGGGCGCGTATGCAAAGGCGACTGGACGGCTTCAAGGAAGAACTGCGCAAAGTGCGCACCGGGCGGGCCACCCCCAGCCTGGTCGAGGATCTCAAAGTCGAGGTCAAGAGTTACGGTTCCGTGATGCCGCTCTCACAACTTGCGACACTTTCGGCCCCTGAGCCACGATTGATAGTCGTGGATCCCTGGGACAAGGGCACGCTCCGAGACATCGCCAACGCTATTTCGACAAGTGACATCGGCATCAACCCGGTAAGCGATGGCAATGTGCTGCGCCTTCCCCTGCCCGAACTGACCGAAGACCGCCGCAAGGAACTAGCCAAAATGGTCAGCAAGAAGGCCGAGGAATGCAAAATCTCGCTCAGGCAGGTTCGCCACGAAGGGAAGAGCAAACTCGACGATCTGAAAGACCACGGACACTCTGAGGATGAGATCAAGATGCGCCAGCAAGAGCTGGACGCCGAGGTCAAGGAGTTTTCCGAAAAAGTCGATGTAGCGCGCGATGAGAAGGCGAAGGAGATCCTTAGTCTTTGATGGAATCGAAAGCGGCTCCAAGGGTGTTGCTGCTGCCCTGGCCCGAGGCTAAAATCGAACTCGAACAAGCCGGATATCAGCTTGGAGAAGTGAAAGTGACCCGGCCGCCCCGCCACAGAGAAGAGCCTTTTACACTTGAGCGGGGCAGGATACTAAGGCAGGTCACCAAAGGGATTACGGTAGACCTCGTGGTAGGTCTACTCGAATAAGCAAGGAGGAAACAGATGGCATACGTTATTAACAGCGATTGCACGATGTGTGGAGCCTGCGTCAACGAGTGCCCCGTAGACGCCATTTCCGAGGGCGACAGCCAGATGGTTATCGACCCGGAAACCTGTATTGACTGTGGCAAGTGCGCCGAGGTTTGCCCCGTCGACGCCATCAGCCCCGAGTAATAACCAGGCGAAGAGCCCGGGTGGCCTGGCTGCCCGGGCTTCGCGCTGCCTAGAGCTGGCCTGACCTGGATGTGACCTGAGTGGCGAGTGTCAATCTGGAAGAACTAGGGCTTATGCCGGAGCGACTGCCGACGCATGTTGCCGTGATAATGGATGGCAATGGGCGCTGGGCTACCGCTCAGGGGCTGCCCCGAGTGGCGGGCCATCTGGCTGGGGCGGATACCGCCCTGGACATCTCGCGTTTCTGCGGCGACCTGGGCATCAAGCATCTTACTCTTTACGCTTTTTCGACCGAGAACTGGCGCCGGCCCGCCGATGAGGTGGAGGCCATCCTGAGGCTCATAAGCTCTCGCCTGCTTGAGCTGCGCGAGGAGTTTCACGCCCAGGAAGCGCGTTTCAAGCATCTCGGCGACCGGTCCGAGCTACCGGATTTTATGCTCGAAGCTATCGACACCATCGAGGCGGAGACTAATCACCACCGGCGCGTGCAGTTAAACCTGGCCATCAATTATGGGTCGCGCAGAGAGCTGCTTTGTGCTTGCAAGGAACTTGCGCGCCAGGTGAGGGCTGGTCAGCTCGAGCCAGAGGCAATTGATGAAGAAGTTTTCTCAAGGGCGCTCTATACCCGCGACATCCCCGATCCGGAACTTATGGTCAGGACAAGTGGCGAGCTTCGAGTAAGTAATTATCTCCTTTGGCAGATCGCCTATAGTGAGATCTACGTCAGTGAGGTGTACTGGCCGGATTTCACCAGAGACGAATTCCTGAAAGCCTTGCGTGATTATCAGTCACGCAATCGCAGATTTGGCGGTGTATGAGTTGAGGTTGGCGGCGCGGCTCGTGTTCGGCCTGGCTTTACTAATATTGGTTGCCCTGGACGCGGCCCATCCCGACTGGCTTTTCGCGCTGACTACCTGCGCGCTGGTGGCGGCAAGTGTAGGGCTGACAAAGTGGATGCTCCCTCCGTTGCAGACTGACGGAGCGTATGAGACCCTTGACTTTTGGACGTTCGCCTTCGTGGTAAACCTGACTTATTTCGTGGCCTATAATGATTCGACGGCTTCACTACTGGTACTGACTCTCGCCGCTGTTATGTTTGCCTTGACAGTGGTTATCAGCTTCGGGGGAGCGGTCACGCAGCGCGGTTGGGCAGAAGGCGCGAAGCGCTTTTTCATAACCTTCCTGGCCAGTTTGCTACTGGCTCTACCACTTTCGGCCTGTACGGTTTTCTTCGCGAGGCCTGGTTTCGGCGCCGTGCTGATGACGGCACTGGTCGTTATGGCTGTAGCCGTGCAGGTTGTCGATCCTGCCCCCAACACCATCAAGTTGAAGTCACTGTCACTGGCCACGTGGGCGGTTGCCCTGCTGGCAGGGCTAGTACTGGCTTTTGTCCTGGTCAGGCCCGAATTGATTCCTTTCATATTAGGCGCTAGTGTTGGCGCCGCCTCGAGTCTGGGGGCTTTCTTCCTGCTAAGGAAATATCTCCATACCGAACTGGATCTTTTTAAGGGAATGCCCCGCTTGCTCGTCTGGGAGCTTGCGCCTCTGGGCACAGGCACGGTAATCGCGGCAGTGCTGGCGGTGCTGGCTGGCTTCATACTCTGACGTCGGGAGGAGCGAAATGAGACTGGCTCTGCTTGGCTCGACGGGTTCGATAGGGCGCCAGGTGCTGGAGTTGGCGGCTGTCCACGAAGCGCGTTTCCCAATCGTGGCGCTTAGCGCCGGTCACAACGCCGAGTTGCTGCTGGCGCAAGCTTTACGGTTTCGTCCCCCGGTGCTTCATCTGGCCTCTCACGCTGCAGCCGAAAGGCTAAGGGCGTCCCTTCCCAACGATTATTCGCCGCGCGTGCTGGCCGGCGAAGAAGCCCTGGAAGAGGTGGCAAGCCTGCCCGAGGTTGACTGTGTGGTCGCCGCGGTCGCAGGTTTTGCCGGGCTGCGGTCGGCGCTTGCGGCGGTAAGGCGAGGCAAGCGGCTCGCTATCGCCAACAAGGAGCCTCTTGTAGCCGCAGGCGAGCTACTGATGCGAGAGGCGGCGGCGGCTGGAGCGGAAGTGCTGCCTATCGACAGCGAGCATTCAGCAATCTTCCAGTGCCTGATGGGCGAGTCAACAAACAGTGTCGCAAAACTATATCTTACGGCCTCAGGGGGCGCTTTCAGGGACAAGACTCGCGCCGAACTTGCCGCTGTCACGCCTGAGCAGGCGCTCGCGCACCCGACCTGGAAGATGGGCGCCAAGGTCACCATCGACAGCGCGACCCTCTTCAACAAAGGCCTTGAGGTCATCGAGGCGCACCGGTTGTTTGGTTTCACGGCCGACCAGATTCAAGTTGTAATCCATCGCGAAAGCATCGTCCACTCGGCGGTAGAGTTCGTGGATGGCTCTATCAAGGCGCAGCTTTCACTGCCAGATATGCGATTCCCCATTCTGCTTGCGTTGAGCTACCCCGAGCGACTGCCCAATCCTTTCCCGCGGCTGGACCTGGCGCAAGCGGGTTCGTTGTCATTTGCTCCGGTCGAGCTGGAGCGTTTTCCGGCGCTTGGACTGGCCTTCGAGGCGCTGCGCCGGGGAGGCACTGCGCCTGCGGCCATCAGCGCGGCCGATGAGGTGGCAGTCGAAGCTTTCATCACGGGGCGGATTGGTTTTTTGGTGATCCGCGAGGTGCTGGAAGCGGTACTCGCGAAGCACTCCCTCGTGCAGCAACCCTCGCTAGATGATATACTGCGCGCAGATGAAGAGGCGCGCAGTCTGGCCTGGCAACTGGTAGAAAGCCTGACCCGCTAGCGCGTCAGCGAGGCGTTTATGTTTACAATAACTTCAATCCTGGGATTACTCGTGCTGCTTGGGCTGGTCGTCTTCTTCCATGAAGCCGGTCACTTTGTCGCGGCCAAATGGGCGCGCATGCGTGTCGATGAGTTCGCTATGGGCTTCGGCCCCAGCCTGTTCAAATATACCCGGGGCGAGACCGAATACAAGCTCAATATTATCCCCCTCGGCGGCTACGTTAAGATTGCGGGGATGGAGCCTGGCGAAGAAGACGTCGAAAACGGTTTCTATACCAAACGCAAGCGTATGCGGCTGATGGCGCTGGTCGCAGGGCCAGCGATGAACTTTGTGCTTGCGATATTCCTCTTCTGGATTTACGGGGCCACCTATGGCATCCCGACCGAAGCCATCCCAGTAGTTGACAAGGTCTTTCAGGGGAAGGCCGCCCATCAGGCAGGTATTCAGCCTGGCGATGAGTTGCTCTCGATTGATGGCAGGAAGGTTGCCGATACCGATGATGCAATCCGGATCATTGGAGGCAGCCCGGGTAAGGCCATCGTAATGACCGTGCAACGCGGCGCCGAGAAGCTGGAGCTGCGGGTTATCCCAGATCCAGAACTTGAACAGACAATAGATGACACCGACCCAGACCACATCAAGGTGATAGAGGAAAAGCGCGGCAAGATAGGGATAGTCTTCCAGACCAAGGTCGAGAAGGTTGGCGCGCTGAAGGCTATCGCTTTCGGGTTCGAACAGACCTTTATGATTACGATGGCGCTTATCACCTACCTGATAGGTATGGTGATGGGTAAACTGCCTGTCGCTTTCGGCGGGCCGATAATGATAGCCAACCAGCTTGGCCAGGACCTGCAGGTGGGGCTTGCCCCTTACCTGTTTGACCTGGCGCTGATAAGCATCAATATCGGGCTGGTGAACCTGCTACCGATACCCCCTCTCGATGGCAGCCGATTGCTGTTTACGCTGGTGGAGGCCGTCCGGGGCAAGCCCTTGCCGCGCGAAAAGGAAGCTATGGTGCATCTGGTAGGCTTCGTGCTGCTGATGCTTTTGATGGTATGGATAGTGGTGCAGGACGTGCTGGTGCTGGTTCGAGGCGCGAGCCTGAACTGAGGCGACCTGATTGTATACAAGGGATAAAACTCGACGGCTCGAAGTAGGCGCGCTTACTCTGGGAGGAGGCGCGCCAGTGCGTGTTCAGACTATGACGAACACGCCAACAAGCGATATCTCGGCAACGCTTGCGCAAATCTGCGCAGCTGCGGCGACAGGCTCCGAGCTGGTACGGTTGGCCGTGCCTGATGAAGCGTCGGCAAAGGCACTGCCTGCCCTGATTGCTGAATCGCCCGTGCCCCTGGTGGCGGACATCCATTACGATCCCGAACTTGCCCTGATGAGCCTTGAGGCGGGCATCGCCAAGCTGAGGCTTAATCCTGGGACTATCCAGAATAAGGAACGCATCCGCGACATCGTAGCCAGTGCAAAGGAACGAGGCGTGCCCATCCGGGTAGGCGCAAACGCCGGCTCGCTGCCCAGGATAATGTTGCTACGTTATGGCGGGCCGACCGCCGAGGCCCTGGCAGAGGCGGCGCTCTCGGAGGCGCGTTATCTGGAAGAACTCGGGTTTGAGGCTATTGTAGTGTCGGTGAAGGCCTTCGAGGTGCCCAAGACGGTAGAAGCAAGCCGCCTGGTGGCAGCCCAAGGTGACTGGCCCCAGCACCTGGGCATCACCGAGGCTGGCACAATTTCGACAGGGCTTGTGCGTTCGGCGGCGGGGCTGGGCATACTGCTTGCCGAGGGACTTGGCGACACCGTGCGTATCTCGCTTTCGGGCGATCCCCTGCGCGAGGTAGACGCCGCCTGGCAGTTGCTTGCTGCGCTGGAGCTGCGCCAGCGAGGGCCGGTTATTGTTTCCTGCCCGACCTGCGCGCGGGTGAAGCTGGACGTTGAAGTGCTGGCCGACCGAGTGCGCGAGGCGACTCGCGAGGTGACAGTGCCCCTGCGGCTTGCGGTAATGGGCTGCGAGGTGAATGGCCCGGGCGAGGCGCGAGAAGCAGACCTGGGCCTTTGTGGTTCGCCGGCAGGTTATATGTTGTTCTCACGGGGAAAGGTTATACGGAAGTTTTCCGATGCCGACCCGATTGAAGTTTTTCTTGAAGAACTGCGCAAGCTGATTAAGAGTGGAGAAGCAGACAATGGAGCTGGGTAAAGCGACCCTGGCCGAGGCAGAAGCCCTCTGGCAACTTATAAGTGACACAGCGGCAACCAGCAGTGTGCTGCCCCGGACGCTGGAGAACATCTGTGAGAGCTTGCGCGACTTTAGCGTAGCCCGCGAAGGCGACCGGCTCGTTGGATGTTGCGCCTTGCATCTCGAAAACACGGGCCTTGCCGAGGTGAGGTCGCTCTGCGTGCGGCCCGAGATGCGGGGCACAGGCCTGGGACGGGAGCTGGTGCTGGCCGTAATGGAAGAAGGCAGGAGGCTTGGCCTTAGTCGCGTCTATGCGTTGACGGCCGTGCCAGGCTTCTTCACCAGACTCGGTTTTCGTGAAGTGCCCAAGGACACGCTGCCGCATAAGGTATGGCGAGATTGCGTGCTCTGCGACAAATTCCCCAACTGTGATGAGGTCGCGCTGATCTGTGACCTTGGAGAGGAGCCGAACCAGGATGCGCGCTAGTCAGCTCTATATGCCCACGCTCAAGGAAGTGCCCAAAGAGGCCCAGCTTCCCAGTCATGCGTTGCTCTTGCGCGGAGGCTTTATGCACACCGTCGCCGCGGGCATCTACTCCTTCTTGCCACTGGGCCTGAGGGTAATCCGGAAGGTGGAGGACCTGGTGCGGCGCGAGATGAACGCCATCGGCGCGCAGGAGTGCCTGATGCCTTTCGTGATGCCCAGTGAGCTTTGGAAGCAGTCGGGCAGATGGGAGAGCTTCGGGCCGGAGCTTGCCAGGCTCAAGGACCGGGGCGGGCGCGAATACTGCCTGGGGCCGACGCACGAGGAAGCCTTTGTGGACATCGTGCGGGGCAAGGTCACAAGCTATAAACAACTACCCTTGAACCTGTATCAGATCCACACCAAATATCGCGATGAACCAAGGCCCCGCGGCGGGCTCATCCGCACGCGCGAGTTCGTGATGAAAGACGCTTACAGCTTCCACTCGAGCTGGGACTCTCTGGATGCCACTTTCGATGCGGTCTATGGCGCCTATCGGCGTATCTTCGATGCCCTGGATTGGGACTACCGAGTGGCTGAAGCAAGCGCCGGCGGCATCGGTGGGAAGGAAACCCGCGAGTTCGTGCTGCGCGCCGAACATGGAGAAGATTTCGTGCTGACCTGCGAGGGGTGTAGTTATACCGCCAACCAGGAAATTGCCGAACGCAAGGCCACAGGGCGCAAGTGGGAAGGGGGCGAGGCGACCCTTTCCAAGGTGGCAACACCCGAGCGGCGCACCGTAGAAGAGGTAAGCCTTTTCCTCAAGGTAAAGCCTGCAAGCCTCATCAAGACGCTGCTGTACCATTATCCGGGCGGTTTCGTCGCGGCCTTGGTGCCGGGCGATGCGGACCTGAACGAGGATAAGCTGAAGAAGGCCCTCGGCACAACCGAACTCCGGATGGCTGAGTCGGAAGAGGTGCGCAAGCTGACTGGCGCGCCGGTTGGATTTGCCGGGCCGGTGGGGCTGAAGCAGGTCTCGCCGGAATTGAAAATCGTTGCTGACTGGGATATCCACGGAGCAACAGGCGGCGTTACGGGCGCCAACGAGGCTGATACGCATTATGTAGGCGTCGCAGAGGGCCGAGATTTCCTGGTAGATGCCTGGGCTGACCTGCGCAATGCGCTCGAGGGTGATGAGTGCCCCCGGTGCGGCGCCGTTATGACGGGCTTCCGCGGCATCGAGGCCGGGCATATCTTCAAGCTGGGGACAATTTACTCGAGCGCCATGGACGCAGCTTTCCTCGATGAAGAAGGTAAAGAACAGCCCTTTATAATGGGTTGTTATGGCATCGGAATAACACGAATCGCCGCCGCAGCCATTGAAGCCTGCCACGATGAGAACGGTATCCTTTGGCCTGCCGTAATCGCGCCTTTCGATGTCGAAGTGTTGCTGCTGGACGTGAAGTCAGAGGAACTTACCGCGGTAGCGGAGAAACTTACCGAGACGCTTGAGGCTACTGGCCGCGAAGTGCTGATGGACGACCGCGACCTGCGCCCGGGCGCCAAGTTCAAGGACGCGGACCTTATCGGTATCCCACATCAGATCGTTGTAGGCAAGCGTTTCCTGGAATCAGGTGAATTCGAAGTCAAAGCCCGTTCGGGCGGCGCGCCCGAGGCGGAACTGCTGGCTCTTTGTCAGCGCTTCGCAGCCGACTTCGGCAAGTAGAGTTTTTGGGCCGGGGGGCTTCAGAAGAGCCTTCCGCCCTGGCAAGCCTGGAGTTGTTCCATCCCCTGACCAATCGGAGGCTGGTCTATGCAGCGCAAGCCGTACCGTGCCCTTCTCATCGGCGCTCTGCTTATTCCGCCAGCCTCTTTCGTGGTGGCCTGGACCGAGCTTGTCGTGATGAGGATGCAACTCGGCATCCTGCAGTTCTCCCCAGCCGCAATCGGGATACTGCTGATTGTTGTCCTCTTCAACTCGCTGCTCAAACGCTTCGCCAAGCGGTTCGTCCTTCAGGCGCACGAACTGGCCATCATCTATTCGATGGTGCTAATTGGCGTGCTGCTGACCTCGCGCGGATTTATCGAGAAGGTCATCCCGCCGCTGGTCTCGCTGAATTACTTCGCCACCCCCGAAAACAAGTGGGAAGGGCTTTTCTTCCAGCATATCCCGCAGTGGATGGTCGTCTTCGATGTAAACGGGGGCATAAAGCAGCAGGTCGGGACAGACTTCTACGAGGGGCTTTTCTACGGCCAGGCTATCCCCTATCTGCAATGGGTGAAACCGCTCGGCCTGTGGAGCCTGCTGGGGATGAGCATGATCTTTATGTTCATGTTCCTGGCGAACCTCTTCCGCAAGCAGTGGGCCGACAACGAGAAGTTGATGTTCCCGCTGACGCAGCTGCCCATCGAGATGATGCGCGAAGACACCCTGGGGCCTTTCTTTCGCAACAAGCTGACCTGGATTGGTTTCTCCATCCCGGCCTTTGTGTTTACGTTGAACGGCCTGCATGGACTGTTCCCGGCGATACCGGAGATACCGCTTCAACACAACTTGAACCAGTATTTCATCTCCTTCCCCTGGAATGCGATGAACTGGACTACCATACTCTTCTCGATGGCAGCGATTGGGCTCTCTTACTTCCTGCCAAGCCAGCTCTTGTTCAGCCTGTGGTTCTTCTTTGGCTTCGTGCGCCTTGAAGAGGTGATTGGGGCGCTTTCGCGGGCTCAGACGGACAATATGCCGCTGTATGGCGTGAGAGAGTTCATTGGGTACCAGCTTGTCGGCGGTTATGCGGTGCTGACCTTCTACCTGTTCTGGGTCGGCTGGCCGCATTTCAGCCAGGCCATCGCTTCTTTGCGCAACCGAGCGGCTGCTTCGGATGAGCACGAGATGATAAGTTACCGGGCCTCGATAATCGGCCTGGTGGTTACCTTCTGTTTTTCGGTTGGCTGGATGACTGTGGCGGGGATGAGCCTGTGGGTGGCTGTCGTCGAGGTAGCAGTTTTCGGCCTGATGGTGGCGCTGATTATGGCCCGAAGCTGCGCCGAGGCCGGTATGGCGATGACGGAGACGACCTTCAGGCCGATAAATGTCATCGAGATGTTTACCCGGCGCGCCAGCCTTGGGCCTCGCAATATCACAGTGCTGGCCTTTATGGATGCGGTGTTCACGCGCGACCTCAGAGGCAACCTGTTCAGTACCTTCCTTGACCAACTGCGTATCGCTGACGGGGTGGGGATGAAGCGACGCTGGCTGCTGCCGGCCATCCTGATTGCCGTCCCGCTGACGCTGGTGGTCGGCTCATGGATCCAGCTCTACCTGCCTTATCGCAACGCGGGCATCAATATGTATACCTATGTCTACCAGGGCAATAACTTGTGGACAATTACCGATGCGGCGCCTCACCTCGAGGGGATGATCCGCTACAAGCCGTGGAACCTGCTTTTCTTCGGGGTGGGCATCCTCTTCACGAGCTTCCTGGTCATAATGAGATCTCGCTTTTGGTGGTGGCCTTTCCACCCGCTGGGCTTCGTGCTGTCGGGAAGCTGGACGGTTATGGTGTTCTGGTTCCCGATCCTGGTGACCTGGATAGTGAAGAGCCTCATCCTGAGGTACGGGGGAATGAAGTCCTACAGGCAATGGCGGCCTTTCTTCCTGGGGCTTATCCTGGGCGAGTTCGGGCTGGCGGTGCTGTGGGCAATATTCGCAGCGATTACAAAACTACCGGCGCCATATTTCCCCTGGCCTTAAGGGGCTGTTTTGCATTGACGCCCCGGCGGGGGAGTGCTAAACTTCCGCAGGGCCACGCGGCGACACTGCCCCAAAAGGACTCTGAGCACTGGTGCGGAAGTTTGCGCGTCCGCTCGCGCGCCTCATAGAGGAACTTGGGAAGCTGCCTGGGGTTGGCCCGAAGACGGCTCAACGTCTTGCGTTTCATTTGGTGGCGTCTCCCAGACCTCAGATTGTGGCCCTCGCAGAAGCTTTGGTCGCCGCAAAAGATACCTTGCGTAACTGTCCTGTCTGCTTCAACCTGACCGAAGCCGTTCCCTGTGAACTGTGCGATTCGCCAGTGCGCGACAGGACGAAACTGTGTGTAGTGGCCAGCCCGCGCGAACTTTTCGCGTTGGAGGCCTCGGGTGGCTTTTCAGGGCTCTACCATGTGCTGGGCGGAGTTATCTCTCCGCTGGCCGGGATAGGCCCTGATGAACTTACCGTAAGGGAGCTGCTCGAACGCGTCGCCGAAGGCGAAGTGACCGAGGTCATTATCGCTTTGAACCCTGATGTCGAAGGGGAAGCGACGGCGCTTTATCTTGCTGATCAGCTGCGTTCCGCCAACGTGCGGGTGACTCGCCTCGCTATGGGGCTGCCTGCCGGAGGAGATCTGGATTACGCTGATGAGGTAACAATAACCAGGGCGCTCGAAGGGCGCCAGCAACTCTAATCAAGGAGGCGAGTTCCTTGGCCGAAGTAGCAGAGATACGATGGCACGGCAGGGCTGGCCAGGGCGCCAAAAGCGCGGCCTACACCCTGGCGGAGTCAGCGGGCCAGGAGGGGAAGTATATTCAGGCTTTCCCGGTTTACGGCTCGGAGCGCGCTGGAGCGCCTATGATGGCCTTCACGCGTATTGCCGAGAAGACGATCCGCAGGCACGAACAGATCCACAACCCCGATATCGTCGTGGTGCTTGATGAGACCATCATCGAGTCGGGCGGAGCTTTGAAGGGACTGAAGCCAGGGGGCATCTTTATGCTCAACACCCAGGCTTCTCCCGCCGAAGTGAAAGCGAAATGGGCCCCTGATATGGACATCAAAGTCTATACGATGGATGCCACAACCATTTCTCTTGAAGAAATGGGTCGCCCCTTCCCCAATATCCCGATGCTTGGAGCACTGGCGCGGGTTGCAGGGCTGGTTTCACTGGAGCAACTCATCAAGGATGTGGCCGAGACCTTCCGCAAGAAGCTTGGCGACAAGGTGGCCGAGGCCAACAAGCGCTCCCTGCAGCGCGGCTACGAGGAGGTGCAGGGCCTGTGAGCGACAAGAAAGTCGATTTGGTAAGAACTCCCACTGAGGAAGATACCTGGGAAGCGCTGACCGAGGCTGGCATTATCCCTCGCGCTGGCAATTCCACCGAGTATTTTACAGGTTCATGGCGAGTTGAGCGCCCCGTTTGGAGCGCCGAGAAGTGCATCAACTGTTATCAGTGCTGGATTATGTGTCCTGACGCCAGCATCCTGCTGGATGCCGAGGGCAAGGTAGCCGGCATAGACTACGACCACTGCAAAGGTTGCGGGGTGTGTTTCTCGGTCTGTCCGCCCAAGGTGGCGGCGATCGAGATGATCCTCGAGTCCGATGCTATGGCAAAGGAGGGGAAGTAAGATGGGTAAAAGAATCCCGATGGAAGGCAATATAGCTGTTGCCAACGCGATGCGCCAGATTAATCCGGACATCGTAGCCGCGTATCCCATCACCCCCCAGACCGAAACGGTACAGGCCTTCGCCAAGTTCGTGGCGGATGGTCTGGTGGATACGGACGTAATCCGCGTAGAAAGCGAGCACTCGGCTATGAGCGCCTGCATTGGCGCTGGCGCGGCTGGGGCGCGGGTCTTTACCGCCACCTCGGCTAACGGTATGGCGCTGATGTGGGAGATGCTCTATATCGCCGCCTCGCTTCGGCTGCCCATCGTTATGGCGATGGTCAACCGCGCGCTGTCAGGCAACATCAACATCCACTGCGACCATTCGGACTCGATGGGCGCTCGCGACTCGGGCTGGATTCAGATTTACGCTGAAAACGGCCAGGAAGCTTACGACAACTTCATCCAGAGCGTGCGCATCGCCGAGGCGGCTCGCCTCCCGGTTATGTGCTGCTATGACGGCTTCATCATCAGCCACGCCTTCGAGACCCTCGAAGTCGAGGACGATGCGGCTGTGCGCGCTTTCGTGGGCGATTACACTCCAGCTTATAACTTGCTGGATATCGAACACCCGATCACAGTCGGCCCGCTGGACCTGTTCGATTTCTATTTCGAGCACAAGATCAGCGAAATCAAGGCCTACAAGCCCGCACAGGAAGCCATCATCAAGGTCGGCAAGGAGTTCGGAGCGACGTTCGGGCGCGAATATGGCCTGTTCGAGGCTTATGAACTCGACGACGCCGAAGAGGTCATTGTTTGCCTCTCTTCAACGGCCGGCAGTGTGAAGGATGTCATTGACGAGATGCGCGCCGAAGGGCGCAAGGTCGGCCTGCTCAAGCCGCGTCTCTTCCGTCCCTTCCCCGCGAAAGAATACGTCGAGGCGCTCTCGGGCGCCAAGTCGATCGCGGTACTCGACAGAGCCGAGTCCTTTGGCGCCTACACCGCTCCGCTCTACACAGAGCTTGCAGCAGCGATGAAGGTCTTCGGCAAAGATACTCCGATGATCAACTACGTGTACGGCCTGGGTGGGCGCGAGATCAACCTGGATCACATCCGGTCGGTTTACGCTGATCTGGTCGAAGCCAAGGGCGGCGTTGATCCTGCAAACGTCAAGCGCTTCCTGGGCGTGCGTGGAGAGGTGACGCTCTAATGGCTAGTCTTAAAGAACTGGCTCAACAGAACAAGATGCCCCTGGCGCCAGGCCATCGCCTGTGCCCTGGCTGCCTGGCTCCGACCGTAGTGCGTCAGGTGCTAATGGCCTCCAAGTATCCGGTTGTCACGACCTGTGCCACCGGCTGCCTTGAGGTGTCCACGACCATCTATCCCTACACCTCGTGGAATGTGCCTTTCATCCACAGCGCTTTCGAGAACTCGGCAGCGACGATGTCGGGCATCGAAACGACTTACAGGCATATGCGGAAGATGGGCAAACTCGATACAGAGATGCGCTTCGTGGCCTTCGGCGGCGATGGTGGCACTTACGACATCGGGATCCAGGCGCTCTCGGGAGCGATGGAGCGCGGGCACAGCCTGCTCTATGTCTGCTACGACAACGAGGGCTATATGAACACGGGCGCGCAACGCTCGTCCGCAACCCCGCTGTGCGCCAACACTACGACGGCGCCGGTAGGCAAAGCCATCAAGGGCAAGACCGAGCAGCGCAAAGACCTTACGCTGATTATGGCCATGCACGATATCCCTTACGTAGCCCAGGCCTCGCCGCATAACTCGCGCGACCTGATCGCAAAGGCCGAGAAAGCCTTCGATTACAATGGGGCGGCCTTCATCAACACGCTGGCCACCTGCGTCCGCTCGTGGGGCGTAGATAGCAAGCAGTCCGTCGAGGCGCTGAAGATGGCGACCGAGACGTGCTTCTGGCCCCTTTACGAGGTCGACCATGGCGTGCTCAAGATCAGCTACAAGCCGAAGGAGAAGCTGCCTATCGCAGAGTTCCTGAAGCTGCAGGTGCGTTACAAGGAAATGAGCAAACCCGAAAGCGCAGAGCTAGTGAAGAAGCTGCAGGATTGGGTCGACTACAAGTGGGAGCAGTTGCTCGCTCTCGAAGCGGCCAACCTGCCCAAGCAGGCTGTCTAAGCCAGTCTGTTTCTTTTGAAGCCAAAGCACCGGGGTCGCCCACGCGGCCCCGGTGTACTTTTGGCAGGAGATAATAGTGATAGGGGCGAAGCGTAAGGCACTAACTCCCTGGTGGTGAGGTTCTTGAAAGCTGCCCTTACACTGCTCCTCCTCCTGATTTGCGCTCTGCCTGCCCTTGCGCTGGACTATGTCTGGTGGGAGGGCGAAGAGGCCGTGGACCACAACTTCGATAACACTGCCTTCGCGCCGGGAGGCCTGGATAGTCCCAACCTGCTTTCAGGTGACAACTGGCTCAACACGCAGGCGAACGTGGCAGAGGGACAGAAATACGCCAAGTGGCAGGTGACCGTACCAGCGACTGGTTCCTGGTATATCTACGCGCGCAAGTTTTGGCATCATGGTCCCTTCGAATGGCGCTTCGGGCAAGGCCCCTGGCGCGACGCCAGCAAGGTCAGCTTGCTCGATAATGTAGATTTACGCCAGTTTATCAATGCCAACTGGGTGTTGCTGGGCAAATATGAGTTGCAGGCGGGCACTCAGAGCTTCGAGATAAGACTGGTCAACGCAGCTGATGCGGCGGCTTGCTTCGATTGCTTCGCCTTGACCGATAAGGTGTGGTTCCCCTCGGGCAAGTTGAAGCCGGATGAGAAGTCAGGCCTGGCTGAACCTGGTTGGTGGGCTTTCGAGCCTGGGGCGGACGATTTTCAGCCCACTCCCCTTGACATGCGCGCGCTCAATCATCCAACCGCCGGGGCCAAAGGCTTCCTTCAGCGCCAGGGGATGGACTTCGTCTTCGAGCAAGACCCAACCCCCTATCGCTTTTGGGCAGTAAATACAGGTTATGACTGGGTCGAGATGCCCGGCGAATATGTCGGGTACCTGGCGCGCAAGCTGGCGAAGGCAGGGGTGAACCTCGTCCGCGTCCACGGCCCGCTCTTCGATCCTGACGCGGCTTCACTTGAAGAAATCAACTGGGAACGCATCCGGCTGCTGCACTACTTCGTGGCGGTGATGGCGCAGGAGGGCATCTACACCGAGCTGTCGTGCTATTTCCCTCTTTGGACATCCATAAAAGAGAGTTATGGGATACCGGGCTATGAAACAATTGGCAACAAGAATCCCTTCGGCCTGCTCTTCTTCGATGAAAAACTGCAAGCGGCGCATCGAGCCTGGCTGAAGGCGGCTCTCGAGACAACAAATCTGTTCACCGGTATGGCGCTGAAGGATGATCCAGCGCTTGCCCTGGTGGAGCTATGCAACGAGGATAATTACTTCTTCTGGACTTTCAATCCTGGCGAGACTATCCCCCTTGCGGCCATCGAGCCACTGGAGGAGGCTTTCGGCGATTGGGCGGGGGAGAAGTATGGCTCGATACAGGCGGCTTTCGACACCTGGGACTGGCCGCAGGAGCGCGATGAGGCAGCCAGTGGAAGGGCCCAGCTTCAGGGCGCCTGGTTTATGACCGCTGAAGGCGCCAGGAACACGCCGAAGGGCGGCCTCAGGATGCAGGACCAGGTGCGTTTCCTCGCCGAGAGCCAGAGAGGTTTCTACGAGCAGACCTTGCAGTGGCTGCGCTCCGAGGTCGGGTTGAAGTGTCCAACCATCTCAAGCAACTGGATTACTGCCGATGGCGCCACCCTGGGCGCTATTGACAAGTGGACGAATGCGGCTTGCGAAGTTATGGACCGCCACGCCTATTTCGACGCTCAGCATGTCACAGAGCGCGGCTGGCAGCTTAGCGTGGGAGACAAATACAGGGACCGGCTGGCGTTGAAGGAACCGGAGGCTTTCTCCCTGCGCGAGGTGCAGTACGAGGGACACCCCTGCCTTATCTCGGAATATGCTCTCTCGATGATCAACAACTACCGACTCGACCAGTCCTTCCTTGCTGCGACTTATGGGGCGCTGGAGGGCGTAGATGGGCTAGTACATTTTTCACTCGATGGCCCAGGCTGGGCCCAGTCACTTGGTAAATGGCCTCTGATGGAGCCGACTGTGCTGGGACAGTTCCCGCTTGCGGCGCTGCTTTATCGAAGGGGCGATGTGGCGGAGGCGGCGCCGGTCTTCTATCAGGGACTTGCGCTGGACGACTTGTTCGCCTTGAAGGGGACGGGCGTTGAGGAACCAATGAACGTGGACAACCTGCGCGCGGCAGGCATCCCTCCAGGGGGCGCCGTTACAGGCGGAGAGAGTCGCCTTGATCCCTGGGCTTTTTACGTGGGCAAGGTAGTGCGCAGCTTCGAGCCTGGCGCCGAGACGCGCGCGGTGGACCTTTCGCCTTATATTGACAGGGAGCAACAGACAGTTAAGAGTCTTGATGGTTCGCTTCTCTGGGATGTAAAACGAGGCCTGGCCACTGTTGACACTCCGCGCAGCCAGGGCGCAACCGGCCTTATTGGCGCCGCCGCGCCGATTGAGCTGTCGGCGCTTACGATTAACTTTGGGCTGGAATATGGCACTGTGCTGCTGGCCAGTTTAACGGACTCTCCACTTGCCGATTCGGCCAGTCTGCTCTTACAGGTAGGCGCCCAGGCCCGCAGGTATGGGTGGCAAGAGTCGCCCGAGGGTGAATTGATGAAGGTTGAGAATCTCGGTGGACCGCCGCTCAATGTACGCGAACTAGAAGGTACGCTGACACTGACCTTCCCAGGCGCCGAGGGCTTGACTGTAAGGGCTCTGGATCCGAACGGCGCTCCCCTGGAGCGTGAACTGCAGGTTGTGAAATCTACAGGCCAGCTGACCTTGTCGCTGGAACCAGACGTGCTGTACTACCACTTCAGCAGGTAGTTCAGGCAGCAAATCAGGCTAGGCATATGGAGGCCGGCGAGGCCGGCCAGCTTGACCCTGCGCGGGGCCAGAAGCTATCATCAGGCAGTTCTCCCGGAGGTAGACCCGCAGATGAAGCTATTCAATACGATGACTCGCAGGAAAGAGGAATTTGTGCCAATTGCCCCACCCAAAGTGGGCTTCTATACCTGCGGGCCGACCGTTTACAACCGAGTGCATATCGGTAACCTGCGCACCTTCCTCTTCGAGGATCTGCTGCGGCGCTGGCTCAAGTTCCGGGGCTTCGAGCCCTACCAGGTGATGAATCTTACCGACGTGGATGACAAGACTATCCGCGGCGCAAGCGAGCAGGGCGTAAGCCTGGACGAGTATACGGCGCCGTATATCGAGCTGTTCTACGAGGACATCAAGAAACTTAATATCGAGCCGGCCGAGGTCTATCCCCGCGCCACGCTGCATATCGCCGAGATGGTCGAGCTGGTAAAGCAACTAAGGGCGAATGGGCTTACTTATGAAAGCGAGGGCTCTATCTATTTTTCGATCGGTCGGTTCGCTGATTATGGCAAGCTGTCGGGGATACGCCCAAGCGAACTCAAGTGCGGGGTGCGCGTCGAGCTGGACGAGTATGAGAAAGACGATGCGCGCGATTTCGTGCTGTGGAAGGCCGCAAAGCCAGGCGAGCCGAGTTGGGATACCGAACTGGGCAAAGGCCGGCCCGGCTGGCATATCGAGTGCTCGGCGATGTCGATGAAGTATCTTGGCGCGACGCTGGATATCCATACCGGCGGCGTGGACAATATGTTTCCGCATCATGAGAACGAGATAGCCCAGAGCGAGGCCGCAACGGGAAAGCCTTTCGTCAAATACTGGCTGCATGCCGAGCACCTGCTGGTAGATGGCGAGAAGATGTCAAAGTCGAAAGGCAACTTCTATACGCTTGGCGATCTGCTGGAGAAGGGCATCGACCCAATTGATGTGCGGTTCGCGCTGCTACAGACCCATTATCGCTCTCAGTACAACTTCACGCTGGAAGGCGTTGCCCAGGCGCATGCAGGCAGGCGCAGGCTGCAGGACTTCTATGCGCGGCTCGCGGAAGTGGATGCAGAAGGCCTTGCAAGCCCGGAAGTGACCGAGCTGGTTCAACAAACGCGCCAACGATTTGTCGAGGCTGGAGACGATGACCTAAATATCCCCGAGGCGCTGGGGCAGGTCTTCGCGATGATGCCCAGGGCCAACTCACTGCTGGATGAGAGCAAGCTTACGAAAGCAGATGCCGAAGCGCTCGCAAAACTGCTCGAGGATTTCGATCGAGTATTGGGCGTGCTGGAGCGGGAATCTCAATTGCTGGATGCCGACGTCGAGGCGCTGATGATGGAGCGCGAACAGGCGCGTAAAGACCGCAATTTCGCGCGCTCGGACGAGATTAGAGACCTGCTGAAGGCCCAAGGGATCCTGCTCGAAGATACTGCCAAAGGGACGAGGTGGAAGCGCGAATGAGGGTAGCTTTCTTCGGGATGTTCGAGTATGGCTCACTTGCGCTGCAAGGCTTGCTGGAGGCTGGACTGGAGATAGCCTGCGTGGTGACAGTCCATCAGGATCCGCATAGAGAGCCTTACTTCGAGGCGACGCCACTTCACGAGGTGGCCCGGGCTGCGGGGCTGCCCCTCCACGAGCCAGAGAGTGTAAGGACTGACAAGTTTCGCGCGCTGCTTGCCAGCCACAAGCCTGATATGGGCGCAATTGCCTTGTTCGATAAACTGTTGCCAGCCGAAGTGTTGAGGGTGCCGAATCAGGGCTTCCTGAACGCGCATCCCTCTCTGCTGCCGGCCTACCGCGGGCCAACGCCGCATAACTGGGTGCTTATCAACGGAGAGACCAAAACTGGTGTCTCCATCCATCAGGTTAATCCCGAGATGGACTCGGGTGCCGTCCTGCTGCAGGCAAGTTGTGCTATCGAGCCTGATGATACCGCCGATATTGTTATGCACAAGATCGCAAAGCTTGCGAGCAAAGCGCTGCCAGAGGGGCTTAAGCAGGTCGAGGCGGGGAAGGCTCACTTTATGCCGCAGGACCCGGCGCGCGCGACCTATTTCCCCCGCAGGCGCGATGCCTACGGCATAGTGCTGTGGTGGAAGTCTGCGCAGGAAATCTATAACTTGTATCGCGGGATGCTTCCAAGGCCAGGCGCCTTTACTTATCACCATAGTCGAAAGCTTGGGCTGCTAAGGGCAAAACTCGTGCCTTCGCCCAGCTCGCAGGCGCAGCACCTCGAAGCGGGGGGAGTGTTGCAGGTTACCCCCGAAGGGGTATGGGTGCAATGCGGGCAGGGCCAGGTGCTGCTGGAAGAGCTGCTGCTCGAAGGGCAACCTGTTGCCGCAAGTGAATATGCCGCCCGGTACAAGCTGGTCGCGGGCGATCATCTGGGTTAGAGGAGAATAATGAAAGCACTGCTTGAAAAAATAAAGTTCGATGAGAAGGGGCTTATTCCCTTCATCACGCAGGACGCCAACACCAAAGAGGTGCTGACGCTCGCGTATATGAACGATGAAGCTTTGAAGCTGACACTCGAGACAGGCAAGATACACGTCTTCCGCCGGTCGCGCGGGCGCGTGATGATGAAGGGTGAAACCAGCGGGATGGTGCAGGAAGTAAAGGAGATTCGCCTGGACTGCGAGGGCAATTCACTACTCATCCTCGCCGAGCCCAAGGGCCCAGCTTGCCACAAGATGTTCTGGACCTGCTATTTCGAAGAATACAAGCCCGACTCGGACAGCTTCGTAACACATGGTGAGCCGCTGCTCGATCCAAAAGAGGTTTACAAGGGCAAAGAGTAGCCAGCCAAATAACAACACAAAAAGAAACCGGGCCTTTCGGGGCCCGGTTTTTTGTGAGTTTTTAGAGAGGCATGGTTACTTGATTACCGAGGCAAGCGCTCTGGCTTCGCCATATTTGGCAAGTGAGCCTCCGAGCAGGCCATAGATTAGCCCCACGAGCCAAACTCCGGTGAGCATGCCAGCCCAATAGCGGACGCCCCCAATAGGGACGAAGTGCCTCCGACACCAGCGGCGCCATTTTACAGCGCCCCAACGGGCGCCCCAGAAGGCCGCCCACAGGGCATAACCACCGATAAACAAGGCGATTACGCGGCACCAGGCGGTTCCAATCAGGGTGCAAGCGGAAGCACCGATAAGCAGTCCACCAACGAGCAACAAAATGGAAAGCCGGATTGCAAGAGCAGCCTCATCGAGGGTCTCGCTACGGACACGTTCGACGCATTTGGTGCAGATGATACTGCCAGCTACCCTGTTACCACAGGAGGCGCAGATAGGGCGATGACAGGTACTGCAAGAACCCACCGCCGGCCTGCTGGTATGGATGTGACAGAACTGGGAGGTCATAGCTCTCTCTCACCCCGCAAGGTAACAAACTATATACTTTGATTATACAAGACATCACAAACTCTGCAAGGTTGCAAGTCTAATCGGCTCCTAATAAATATTTTTCTTGGGGGAAGAAGATATTTTTAATCTTGCAGGGAGATTACGTCTCCTGAATCCCGTTGCCGCCGGGCGGCGCAAGGCATACAATGGGGCCTCCGGAGGCTACCAGGATGATGGAACAACTGGCCCGATATGCTCGCCTTGCTGAAGCTGAACTTGAGGTAGTGCTGCCCCCTGTCGAAGGGCCTCAGGCTCGGTTGCACGAAGCAATGCGATATGCCGTGATGGGTGGTGGCAAACGCCTGCGTCCCGCACTTGTGCTGGCGTCGGCCGAAGCCTTTGGCGGAGCCCTTGGGCAGGCGTTGCCCGCTGCCTCGGCAGTCGAGTTAGTCCACTGTTTCAGCCTGGTACATGATGATCTGCCCGCTCTCGATAATGACGAGTTGAGGCGCGGCAGGCCAACTTGTCACAAAATATTTACTGAATCCACCGCCATCCTTGCGGGCGATGCACTGCTGGCGCTGGGCTTTGAGGTGTTGGCGCTGCATCAGCCCAAAAGGGGCCTTAGCGCCGAGATCACTGTTGAGACTCTGAGAATACTGGGGCGCGCCATCGGCAGCCTGGGGGTTGCGGGAGGCGAGTTCGTAGACCTGGAGATGGAAGGCCAGGACGTGACTGCCGCACAACTGGAGTTTATCCACCTCAACAAGACAGCCGCCCTCATCGAGGCTTGTTTACTGCTTGGAGCAACAGTCGCCGGGGCTCGGACCAGTCTGCGCGAGGCAGCTGGCGAATATGGACGCAACCTGGGTTTGCTCTTCCAGCTTGTAGATGATTTGCTTGGCGAAGTAGGCGATGAGGCCAAGACTGGCAAGCCCGTCGGGCGAGACCGTGAGCTTGGCAAGGCTACCTATGTGCGTTTGTATGGACTGGAAGGCGCCCGGGCCGAGGCCGAGAGGCTTGCGGCCAAGGCGCGCGAGCTGGCTGACAGGTTCGAGCCGGCAGAGGGTTTCTTCCACCAGCTTGTGGATTACGTGACGGGGAGAGAAGCCTGATGGAGGTGCTTGTCGCCGATTATGCGGGCTTCTGCTACGGCGTAAAACGCGCCTTGGGCATCGTGGATGAGGCGCTCGAGGCGGGCCAGGGGCCGGTTTCCTCGCTGGGGCCGCTTATTCACAACCGCCAGGTGGTGGACAGGCTTAAGGAACGCGGGCTTGCGGAGGTTGCTTCTCCCGCTGAAGCCGAAACCGGCGCCTTGGTAATCCGAAGCCACGGGGTTGGCCCGCAGGCTTTCGATGAGGCGCGCGGGGCAGGGCTTACCATCCTGGATGCCACCTGCACCTTCGTCAAAAGGGCCCAGCAGGCGGCGCGAGATTTCGTGGAGCAGGGCTTCGAGACCTTTATTGTAGGGGAGGCGGACCATCCCGAAGTGGTTGCCATCGTGGCCTGGACAGAGGGCCAGGCACGCGTGTTCGATCCCCTGCAGGAGCCGCCGGTACCCAAAGGCAGCAAGCTGGCGGTCGTGGCACAGACTACTCAGAACCTGGCTACGCTTCAGCAAGCGACAAGTTATCTTTTGAATTATGCTCGAGAGTTGCATATAGCCAATACGGTGTGCGGCGCTACGACCAACAGGCAGCAGGCGGCCGAGAAGCTCGCGCGCGAAGTAGATGTGCTCGTGGTAGTGGGTGGTTTCCATTCGGCCAATACCAGGCGGCTGGCGCAAATAGGCAGCGAAATCACAACTACTCACCATGTGGAGACTGCCGAAGAGGTCAAGGCCTCCTGGTTCGAAGGCGCAGGGCGAGTAGGCGTTACTGCGGGAGCTTCGACTTCGCAAGAGATACTGGATGAAGTAGTCCAGCGTATTGTAGCTCTCGGCAAGCAACTGGAACAGGAGTAGCAGCTTGATATTTGACCTGCATCTGCATACCTCGCGTTACTCGGAGTGTGCTCAGCACTCGCCCAAAGAGGTGGTCCGGGCCTCCAAAGACTTGGGCCTTGAAGGCATCGTCATCACAGAGCATCACCGGCTGTGGAGTGAGAGGGAGCTTGCCGAACTGCGCGAGTGGTCCGGGCCTGAGCTTATGGTATTCTCAGGTGTTGAAGTGAGTTGCTTCGATGGGGGCACCCACCTGGGCGACTATGTTGTGCTCGGGGCGCCCTCGCGGTCTCGCTATCCTCGTAATCCCACCGACCTGATTGATTGGGCTCACTCAGAAGGCGCCATCGTTTGGGCCGCTCATCCGTATCGGTACAACTGGGGTTGCTTCGACCTGGTTTATGAACTTGCTGTTGATGCGATTGAAGTCTGGCATCCCCTGCATGATGAAGAGCAGGAAGGCTGGGCGCGCCAGGCCGCCGAGACGCTGGGCGTGCCCCAGCTTGCGGTAAGTGATGCGCATGTGCCCGAGCAAGTCGGAACCAATGCGATCGATACGAACAAGCCGATCTGTGAACTCGCAGAATTGATGGAAACGATCCGGACTGGCGCCTTCACTCCTCTGCTCCAGTTCGGATTTACCCAACGGCTGGCAGCGAGAAAGAGAGGCCTTTCCTGAGATGCTCTGGGACATCCACACGCATACTTCGAAGTACTCCGGCTGCGGACACCATACCCCGGAAGAACTGGTCGATGCGGCCCTAGCTATCGGGCTGAGAGGCCTTGTCATAACCGACCATCGGTATGTCTGGCAGCTGGAAGAACTGGCCGAGTTGCAGGCATATGCGGGAAGCGACCTGCTGGTGCTGACAGGCGGTGAGGCCACATGCCATTCGCCCGAAGGGAAGCACCTGGGAGATTATCTTGTGTTCGGCTTGCCAAGTCTGGAAGGATGCCCTGGCGAACCGAAGGCGCTGATCGAGTGGGCCCATTCCCAGGGCGGGCTGGTAATTGTGGCCCATCCCTATCGTATAGGCAGCGGTTGCGGCGACCTGGTCTATGAACTGGACGTAGATGCGGTCGAGGTGTGGAATCCCAACCATCTGCCTGACCAGGTCGAGGCCTCTCGCCAGGCGGCCCTTGCACTGGGCAAACCAATGACCGCTGCAAGCGATGCGCACTGGCGAGAGATCGTCGGTTACCACGTGATAGAGACGGAGACTCAGATACCGGATATGTCAGAATTGATGCGTGTCATCAGGACTGGCGACTTCCAACCTCGGCCGTTTTATCAACTGGAGCTAGATATGCCCTGGGATTTGGAAAGGGCTTTGAATCCCCTGAGCGAATAAAGGTCGGCTACAGCAGGCCATCAGAAAGGAGCAAACGATGAGCAAGAAATATGAGGGTTACGTGATCTCCCACACCCACTGGGATCGCGAGTGGTATCGCACTTTTGAAAGTTACAGGCACGCGCTAATTGACACCTTCGACCTGTTGCTGCACATCCTCGATACTGACCCGGAGTACAAGCATTTCTGCACTGACGGGCAGACCATCGTGCTGGAAGATTACTTCCAGATTCGTCCCGAGATGAAGGAGAAGTTCCAGCAGTATTGCCTGGAGGGCAGGATCGCCGTTGGGCCCTGGTACATAATGCCTGACGAGTTCTTGACCGATGGGGAGAGCATCATCCGCAACTTCGCACTCGGTTTCGACATCGCCAAGGATTACGGCGGGCCGATGATGACAGGCTATGTCTGCGACTGCTTTGGGCATATCTCGCAGTTTCCCCAGTTGCTGCAGGGCTTCGGCATCGACAATGCATACAGCGCCCGGGGCGTTGGAGAACGGCCAGGGCAGGAAAAACTGGAGTTTGAATGGGCTTCCCCCGATGGCAGCAAGGTGTTGTTCATCCACCAGCTTTACAACTACAGCAACGCGGCGGGGCTGGGCTATCCCTGGATCCACCATATGAGCCTGCACTACGATGCGGATGGCCAGGTCCAGTTCAGTATGGAAGAAGCCTTCAAGCGCGTGAATCGCGAGACGGCCAAGATGCTGCCGATGGCAAGCACCAAGGCGTTGCGTTTCGACAACGGCTGCGACCATATGCCCCCTCAGCCGGAGCTGTCGTCAGTTATCAAGGCTGTAAACGCCGATCCGGAAATGGACTGTGAGCTCTGCCATGTGACCTGGCCCGAATATGTGAATCGGGTGCGCGCGCTTTCCGATGGCTTCGATGTCTACGAGGGAGAGATGCGCGACTCGAAGTATATCGGCATCCTGAACTCGGTCTTCTCGAGCCATATGGAGCTAAAGATCGAGAACGAGCGGACCGAGGTGGCGCTTGAGCGCGTAAGCGAGCCGGCAGCCAGTTTTGCCTGGCTTTTTGGAGCGAGCTATCCGCATGGCTTCTTCCGCCACGCGTGGAGACTGCTGCTGATGAACCACCCGCATGATTCTATCTGTGGCTGCAGCATCGACCAGGTACATCGCGAGATGATGCCTCGTTTCCAGCGCGCTCAGCAGGTCTCGGTCGAAGTTGGCAAGAGGGCGGCAACCCAGCTTGGACAGGAAATCAACACCGCTGCGGCTCCGAAAGGGTATGCAAGATTCGCGCTGGCTTCCGTTGGTGGTCGTGAATCCGCTCAATGCTCAGCGCGGGCAGGAAATCAACTTCAATGCAGACTGGGAGTTGGCTGAGGGAGAGGAGCCGACTCGCCAGTTCAAGCTCGTGGATGAAGCAGGTCGCGAGCAACTGACCGAACTCAACGTGAGCGATCCGGCCCCGCGCGTTACGACCGGTCCTCCGAACGAGGGCGCTGTTGAAGTCTATCGAGCCCAGGCGGTATGGGGCTCCTTCCTGGCAGAAGACTTGCCGGAGCTTGGTTACAAGACTTTCTACCTGGTACCAGGCACCCCCGAGGCTACCGAGACAGATGTCTGGGCTGGCAACGACTGGATTGAGAACGCCTGGTTCAAGGTCACTGCGAAATCGGATGGGACACTCGAGGTCTTCGACAAGTATGCCAAGGCCACTTACAGCGACCTGCTGGTGTTCGAGCATTCTTCCGACAGGGGAGATGGCTATTACTACGCGG
This sequence comes from uncultured Armatimonadia bacterium, assembly GCA_963749155.1. GTDB lineage: Bacteria > Armatimonadota > Zipacnadia > CAVVLO01 > CAVVLO01 > CAVVLO01. Next base: position 865,943 of record CAVVLO010000001.1, read on the forward strand.
GAGTGCCGGATGCACCTGTCAGGATATTCGATTCGCTGGCCGTTGATGTACTGACTCGCAAGCCGCAGCCTTACAAGGCCACGCTTGAGCTTACCAGCAGCCTGGCTGTGCCCGCGGGACTGACCCCTGACTTCAGTAAACAGACCGAAGAACTGGTCGAGGTGCCGATGAAGGTAGAGGTCAGCCTGTGCGCAGAACGGCCGCGCATCGAGGTCAAGCTCTCTCTCGACAACTGCGCGAAGAACTGGCGGTTGCGCGCGCTACTGCCAACCGGGCTGAAAAGCGATACGGTCACTACAGAACAGGCCTTCGATCTTACCGAACGGGTAATCGGCTTGCCTGAGGCCGAAGGCTGGATCGAGCCGCCGGTGCCCTGGCAGCCCTTCCAGAACTTCGTTGATATCTCGGCGGAGGGGCGCGGGCTGGCTGTAGCGACGAAGGGCATCCGCGAGTATGAGGCTATCAAGAACGCCGATGGCACAGTCACGCTGGCACTGTCGGTCTTCCGCGCTGTTTACGGCTTTGGCGGACTGACGGCTCCCGATGCGCAGATGCAGGGCAAGCTGGAGTTCGAGTTCGCTCTGATGCCCCACACGGGAGACGCCCTGGAAGGCGGCGTATGGGCCAAGACCCAGAGTTACCGCACTCCCGCGCTGGTAACGGCCGCAAAAGTTCAGGAGGGCGCCCTGGCGCCCTCGGGCAGCCTGCTCCTTGTCTCGCCCGAGACACTCGCCGTCAGCGCAGTCAAAGTTGCCGACCGGGAGGACGCCCTGGTTGTGCGCGCCTTCAACCTGGCCAAGCAGCCCGTTAAGGGTACCCTCTGGAGCCACAAGCCAGTGAAGCGCGCGACCGTGACCGACCTGTATGAGCGAGAGCTTATGTGTGGTGAGCTAGCCCTTTCCGAGGAGGGCCACACTATCCAGCTGGAGGCAGGACCTGCCCAGATTGTGACTGTGAAGCTGGAGTTCTAGACGCTTCGACCGACAGTCAACCAACACCTGGCCCGGTCATCTTTGGATGGCCGGGCTTCTTTTGGGGCAGGCTTTTCTGCACTTCAGGCGAAGGAAACGCCATCCAAAGCGTTTCGCAAAAAGGTGATGGCGATGGCCCCAGTCGGATTGGTTGCGCTCTGCCTGCTGGTTCTGCTTGCTGGATGTTCCTTTGGGCAGCCGCGTGTTCTCTTGCGCTACGAGCTGCCGGAGCAACCTCAGGCCAGGATCCCCCAGTCACTGCCATGTGAACGAGCCGCGCTGCTCGAGCTTGCGGGCCTGCCTGCTGGCACCGAACTAACGATGATGGCCGAGACCGAAGCAGGCGGATGGGAGCCTGTGCCGACCGCCTGGCCAGGCGAGGGCAGCGAGCAGTCGCACCTGGCCTGGTTGGCGGTACCTGGCGCGGCCCAATATGCGCTGTTTGAAGGGGCATCGCCGCAAAAATCCTCTCCAATCCTTGTTGATGAGAGCCCAGAAGGGCTGGTGGTTGACACGGGCGAGCGCAAGTTGCGCTTCGATAAAGCGCATGGTGGACTGCCGACCCAGATTGAGCTTGGGGGCAGTTTTACCTTTGAGCAGCTGTTCTACGACAGGCTGTATCAGTCAGGTGTGGGCGGCTTTGAGCTGGCTAACGACAAGCAAGCCGAAGTTCACTGCGAGCTTGATCCTGCAGGCCAGTGGGCTTTTGTCAGCGCCACTGCGCGTTACTCGGATGGAGCGGGCACGCCTGCCCCAGGTGGAGCCAAGGCCACCTACAACTGGCTGTTCTGGGCTGGCTCGCCCTTCATCACGGTGGAAGCAACCATCACCCAGCAGGGCCTCGAGCGCTGGAGCGAACTGCACTTCCTGCAGCTTCATCGGATGGATAACACTTTTCCAAAATACCTGACCGGTCTACCGCTACAAGACCTGGCTTTCGAGGACAAAGGAAAAACTTCGGGCTCCTCGCATTTGGCGTTGATGCATAACGACCAGTGGGCGATTGGCTTGTTGCCGCCTGCCGGAGAGCTTCGCGTCCATGATGGGCTTGGAGAGTATGGCCGTTATGTGCACGGGCCGTGGGTAAGCCTGGAAGGGCCACGCAGACACTTCACAGCGACTTTATATGTCGGCGCTATTGCCTTCAACTGAGGAAGTGGCGGTTTGGGCGAACTCGCTTGCCATCGGCGCAGGCAGCCTTAGGGTACCTCTGCTCGAGGAGGCCGTCACCCAGGCAAGGGCGGCGCTGGAACAGGCCGAGGCAGAGCTTTCAAACGGGGCTTCGGAAGCACGCAGGCAGCAGCTTGTGGTGCTGACTAATATCGGCAAGTGGCGCGTAAGGCGGCTTGCGACGCAGGCCACACCGCTTGGTGAGGGGCTGCAACCTTCGCTTGCCGAACTCGGCCAGATGGCCACCTGGTATCGCGCGCAGGCTGAACGACTGGCGGCCAGTCAGGGCGCAGAGGTGCTGGCCGATGGGCAATGCTTCCCCGGAAATAACCGTGCTGGCCAATAGCCAGAGTGTCTTCGCGGTTGAAGAAAAGGATTCAAGCCTGCGCCTGGTAGGGCTTTACCGACCTGCCGAGGATGTGGATTTCGCCTCGATTGAAGGCTGCCAGCGGCTGTTCACAATCACCACGCGCGATGAAGAGGGTATGCAGACCCTCTTCTCGGCTTCCGGCGCAAACAAAGCCAGGTGTGAAACAACAGAGAAGGGCCTGCGGCTGACCTTCAGTGGTTTCTCGGCGCGCGAGATGCCCTTCGGCGCCGAGGTTGTGATTACTGCACAGCTTGCCCCTGGCGAGGCAGTCGCTCGCTGGAAGCTGGGAGTGGAGCTTTCCGAGCCTGGGCAGACGCTGTGGTTTATCCGCTTCCCAGAGCTGGATGGCCTGCGAGCTTCGAACGCGGGGCCCGAGTCGTATGTGCTGGTACCCGAAGGCTGGGGCCGGATTATGCCCAAGTATTCTGAGTGGGAGGGCTATGAGGGCCGCTATCCAAGTCACGCTTGCGCGGTGCAGCTCGAGGCCTATGTAGCGGGCAAGGGCGGGCCACATCTTTATGTGAGTGACGCAGATGGCGGGGCGCGCACCAAGGAGCTTTTCAGCCGGCCTGGCGCCGATGGCACGGTAGAGCTTTCAACCTTGCTTTACCCCGACGATATGGGCCGGGCGCGCAGTTTCGAGTGGCCGTATGAAACGCTTATTGGCCCCTGTCCTGGCGACTGGTATGACGCGGCGAAGCGCTACAGGGCCTGGGCACTCGAGCAGAAGTGGTGTTCACGCGGGCCACTTGCGGCTACCGAAGAGGTGCCAGAGTGGCTCAAAACAACTCCCATCTGGCGCGTTTATGGCAGCGGACCGACAATCGATCAGGCCTCTCTGGCGAGTGAGATTGCCCTGCGCGAAGCGGTGGGCACGCCCGCTTGCCTGCATTGGTACACCTGGCATCAGATCCCCTTCGATACCGATTATCCGGAGTACTTCCCCGTGAAGGAGGGCTTTGCGGAAGGCGTCGCACAGCTTCAGGAGGGCGGCTACGGTGTGATGCCTTATATAAATGGCCGGCTTTGGGATGTGGACTCGGCAAGCTGGAAGGCCGAAGGCGCCGAGCAATATGCCACAAAAGACGAGACAGGGAAGGTCTACATCGAGAATTACGGCTCAGGCCGCGATCTGGCGCCGATGTGCCCCACGCAAGACTTCTGGGGTGACAAGATAACCGGCATCGTAGAGCGGCTGACGACCGAATACAAGGTGAACGGGGTGTACATAGACCAGGTGGGCGCGGCGGCACCGACCATCTGCCTGGATCCCTCTCACGGCCATCCCCTGGGGGGCGGTGACTGGTGGGTCGCAGGCTACCGCAGGTGGTTGTTGGCCTTGCGCCGAGAGCTCAAGCAACGCGCTCCGGAGAAATTCCTCACCACCGAGTCCAACGCAGAACCTTACATCGACTGCTTCGATGCCTATCTGATGTGCAACAGCACGCGCAGCAATCTGGTACCGCTCTTCAGTACCATCTACAACGACTATATCCTGACCTTCGGGCGCTATTTCAATGATCCACATGACCGGCGGTCTTCGCGACGCAGTGGGGGCAGCTCTTCTCCTTTGGCTCGCAACTTGGCTGGTTCAGCGGGGCTGTTGCAAACGACGACCTGAAAGATATGCTGGCGCTTGTCTCCTCAAGTGCAAAGTGTCGCGAAGCCGCCTGGCGCTGGATGGCGGTTGGCGAGAAGCTGCGCGATCCGGAGTTCGAGCGTATACCCAAGGCTACCACCTCGGCCGAGTGGACGATTTGGGGCGCGAAGTATCCAGTAGAGTTTGACAGCGTGATGGGCTCGGCCTGGCGTTCGCCGGAAGGGACACTTGGTTATGCCTTCATCAATATCACATCGGACGAGGCCCAGCTACAGGTGCCAGCGCCGGATGGAATTACTACTCCGCGTCTGTGGCAGGGCGGGGAATGGAAGCTCGCCGAGGTAACAAGCGGCGCCCTTGCGGTCACGATGCCAGCTTATACCTCTTGTTTCATTGCCTTTGGTGAGTGAGTCTGGGAGGACCTTATGCGTTATCTTGCGCTGCTTGGCTTGCTGATTGGCGGGCTCGTTTTGCCTGGTCTGGCACTTGAAGAGCAGGTCTGCCTGAACGGTGAGTGGCAATTCGCCCCCCAATACGAGGGCGACAGCCTCCAGTTGCCTGGGGCAAAGGATTTTGACCAGGTGCCAATCCGGGTGCCTTGCCCGTGGAATGTAAATAGCTTCTCGCGGGGAGATGGGGGCGATTTTGATTGTTACCCCTCCTATCCCGACAAGTGGGAGCAAGCCCGTATCGGCTGGTACCAGCGGCAGTTTCTGGTGCCGGCTGGATGGCGAGGCGACCGGGTGGTGTTGCGCTTCGAGGCGGTTCATTATTACTGTGAAGTCTATGTCAATGGCCAGAAAGCTGGCGCGCACGAGGGAGGCTTTACCCCTTTTGAACTCGATATAACTGCCCTGGTGGCGCCTGGACTGGTTGCTACAGTAAGTGTCGGTGTGATGGAGATGCGCTTCTTCAACGAACAGGGGCGCGCGCCATATCCGTGGGGCTCTTTCTGGGGCGAACACGCGCGGGGTATATGGCAGGATGTCTGGCTGCTCAGGCGTCCTCAGGTGGCGGTCGAGGACGTCTATCTCATCACCTCTACGCGTAAGGGCACGATTGAACTGCGCCCAACTGTGAACAACAACACCGAGACAGCTTTCACAGGGCAGTTTCGCTACACTGTCCGGGACTGGCCAGAGGGAGAAGTAATACATCAGTGGACAGCGCCAGCCCAGCTCTCACCTGGCCTTCAGCAATTGCCTGCGCTCTCTGAAGCCTGGCCTGACGCCCAGTGGTGGTCACCTGAAGATCCGCATCTCTACCTGCTGACGGCCGAACTGCTGAGCGGAGATCAACTAGTCTCGCACAAGGAGGTCAGATTTGGTTTCCGCGAGGTGTGGCTTTCGGACGGCGATTTCTTCCTCAACGGTATCCGGCGGAAGTTTCTCGGGGATGCCTGGCACTATATGGGGGTGGCCGAACAGAGCCCCGAATATGCGCGGCTATGGTACAAGGCCGCAAAGCAGCAAGGGGTTAACTTCATCCGCTTGCATGCGATGGTATATCCTCCTTCTTCCTGGACGTGGCGGACGAGGTGGGTATGCTTATTTGTGATGAGAGCTGCATCTGGGCTTCGGCATGCAATTTCCTTTACAACGACGCCTTCTTCGAGCGAAGCAGGCAACACCTGGAAGACTTCGTGAAGCGCGATCGCAACCATCCGTGCATCGTGGACTGGAGTGTCGAAAACGAGGTGCTGGCCGCGCACGGGGTTTCTGGCACGGCCGACGGTGCCCCTGATTTTGACTGGCTGGCCCAGAAGATGGCCGAACTGGCTGACTGGATGCGCCAGTTCGATGCCACGCGGCCCATCAGTGCGGATGGCGATGGTGATCTCTACGGGCGGATGGAGACCTATTCCCTCCATTATCCGGGGCCAGGAGATCCTGGAATCGAAGGCAAGCCAACACTGATTGGCGAAAGCTCGAGCCTTTTCTACACCTGGCCAAGTGAAGAATGGCACCTGGGCGGCGACAGGGTCTATGAATCCGTGGACGGGCACCTCTCGGCTATTGCTGAGGAATATGGCTACACACTGCAGCAATATCGCAGGTGGGCCGACCTGGTCACACCTTTTAACCTGGTGTGGTATGGGCTTCGACCACTCCCACTAGCTGGAAAACCAATAACTTATGAGAGGCTGGATACGCCTGGGATGAAGCCTGAGCGCATCGGGCCGTATTCCATCACCTTGAACGCCGGTTATGATCCGGCGCTGCCCGAGTGGCAGCTGAATCCGTTTGGCAAGTGTATCGGTAGCAGTTTCCATCACCAGCAGGTGTTTGTGGAGGAGCGCGATACGCGGTTCTATTCGGGCGAAGAGGTAGAGCGCACGCTACGCGTGCAGAACGACGTCGCGCACACTGCCAATCTGACCCTCTCCTGGCGGCTGATGCAGGGGCTGGATCGGCTGGCGGGTGAGACCCTCGAGCTAGAGCTCGAACCTGCTGAGCAGCGCGAGCTGAAGGTGCGACTGCCGATGCCGGACCTGCCGGCCCGGACGCCTCTCTCCTTCGAGCTGAAGCTGCTGGACGCGGGGCAGCTCGTTTATGAGCAGAGCATCCACTATGACGTGTTCCCGCGCTTTGCCCAGTTTGCCGCGACTCTTGCAGGCAAGTCCTTTGATGTGCTGGCCTCATCAGATTCGGTACTGGAGCTGCCAGTGCTGCAAGCCCTTCAGTCCGCTGGTGTGAAATTGAATAGAGTTGGCAGTCCCTGGCAATCCAGGCAAGTGTTGATTGTGCCGCCTGGACAGGGCGGTCGTGGCAACGAGGACCTGGCCCGGTGGCTTAACGAGGGTGGCCGGGCCTTGATTCTGGAAGGTAATCTGCTTTCGCTGCCCGAGTTTGCCCCTGGCGCTGGGCTGGAGTTGCAGTCGAACCTGGGCCTGGGCGCAGCGGGGCCTTCCACTGCAGGCGCGGAAGTGCGCGCTTTCCCGGCGCAAGGGACGAATCCGGTGCTGAGTGATACCTTCCCCGATGACCTGAAGTTCTGGCGCGGTCTCAAGGACCAAAACGTCTGCCGCGAAGGCTGGGCGCGCGTGGTACCTGGAGCTACACCTTTGGCGGTCTACAACCAGGGCAACCCGTGCTTGCTCGAAATACCACGAAAGGATGGGTTGGCAATCGCTTCGAGCCTGCTGCTCGCAGAAAAGGCCTTGTCCGAGCCTGCCGCTGGCCTGCTGCTCGTGAAGGCGCTGGCGCATCTTGGGGGCGCGCCGCGGCCCAATTGGGGACGGACAGTCGTGCTGACAGGGTCAGATGACTTCTGGCTGCGTCTTCGCACCCTTGGCGTAATTGCCAATCGCCAGTCGAAGCCGACTGCCGCCAGCCTGGACAATTGCACCTGCGCCCTGGTTCAGGCTGAGGAACTCGGCTCAACTGCGGCGCCACTCCCGGAGCTAGCTGCCTGGATTAGGGCAGGTGGGCAACTGCTTGTGCTTGGCGCCTCACCTTCGGAGCAACCGGCCCTTGCCCAATTGACTGGGAGCAAGGTCGAGCTAGCTCCCCACAAGTGGTTTGAAGCCTTAATTGGCGAGCAGGATCCACTCACCGCGGGCCTGTCAGGTGATGACCTGTTCTGGCTGGAAAAGGCTGGAGAGCGTAATCTGGTGTCCAATTGGGTGATACTGGAAGGCGCTAAAGAGCTGATTGTGACTAATCCTCTTGACTGGCGCAGGCGTTGTCTTCGCGGCGAGAACACCAAGACCAGTGCCATCGCGCGCGCAGAGGTTGAACCTCAGCCCAGGCTGCCAGTGCTGGCAGCGCTGGAGTTAGGCAAGGGCCGGCTGGTAGTCGACCAGATCGCTCTGGCGCCTGATTATGACAAGTCGCGCAAGGTGTTCTTGACTTTGCTGAGCAATTTGGGAGTATTGGTTAATCCAACACCGAGCCTGACCGACGCCGAACTTGCCGCCCTGTCAGTGGACGAATCCGGTTATGTGCGCTCGTGGCTGGTGGGTGGCCCCTTTGGCGGGGGTGTTGAGACTTTATCTACAGAGTTGCTCGAAAGCGAACCCTATGTCTATCCTATGGAGGGCAGCGTAAGCGAATGGCCTCTTGTGGCGCAAGATACGCTCTGATGTGCCAGTTCTAAACCTGAAACAGGTCTTTGGCGAGCGTAGCAACAACACAGCCTTCGCCTGCTTCTATGTCGAGTGCCCTCCGGCGCTTGCGGGTAAGCCTTTCACCTTGAGCCTGGGCAGTGACGATGGGATCCTCGTGCGTGTTAACGGCAAGACCGTCTGGGTAAATCCTGTGACTCGTCCAGCGATACCCGATCAGGACCGGGTGCCAGGTGTGGAATTCAAGCCTGGCTGGAATCGCGTGATGCTGAAGATTGCCAATGGTAGCGGCGAATGGGGCGTTTGCGCTCGCTTTCTGGACGGGGAAGGCAAGCCGGCAAAGGGGCTGCGAATCGTCGCCCAGCGCCCCACAGAAGGCCTGAGAGAGCTGGAGCCAACTGACTGGACAGCGACTGCCTGGATGCCCACTGGGGTCGAGGCCGCTTTTGATCGCAATCCCTCAACCCGCTGGGCAACTGGCATCGGGATGGAGCCGGGAATGTGGTACCAACTGGACCTGGGCACGACTCACACGCTGGCCCGGCTGGTGCTGGACACGGCAGGTTCGGCGAGTGATTATCCACGCGGGTTAAAGGTTGAGACAAGCCTGGACGGTCAGGAGTGGACCGAATTGCTGACCCTGGCAGAGGGCCAGGCAGGCCCAGTGACGACTGTCAGCTTCGATCCGGTCACAGCGCGCTTCATAAAACTGACGCAACTAGGGCGAATTGGCAGCTTCTATTGGTCTATCCATGAATTGCGCTTGTATACGACTGCAAGGAGCTTAGCCAATTGAGAAGCCTTATCCTCCTGATGATGGTGATTTGTATGGGAGCAACCTGGGCTGCTCCGCTGCTTTGCCCCCAGCCCCAGAAGCAGTGCTGGACAGGCAAGACAGTGTTGCTATCGGGGCCAGTTAGGATTGTTGCTGAAAACCCCGCTGAGGCAAGGAAGTGGGCCCGGGAAGCTGGACTTGCCCTGACGGACGCCAGGAAGGCGCCAACCAGCCTGTTGCTGAGACTGGAGCCTGATCAGAAGCTGCTTGGTAAGGAAGGTTACCGGCTTGAGGTCTCCCTCCAGGAAGGGCGGGTGCTGATTCAGGCGGAGGCTGTGACTGAGACAGGGCTTTTCTATGCCCTGCAAACCTTGCGCCAACTAACTGAGAGACGCGCAGGGGGGCTGGAGCTTCCCCTGGGAAAGCTGGAGGACTGGCCAGGTCTGGCAGTCCGTGGTATCAAGGGGCAGATGTGGCCGGTCGAGGGCTATTATCCCATCATCGAGTGGATGCCAAGTGTCAAACTGAACTTCCTGATGACCTGCTACAGCCTGTGGCCCGAGACCTGGTTGGCCTGGCGTAATCCTCTCAGCCAGGAGCAGAAGGCTCATCTGAAGCGGTTGTCGGAGGAAGGCCGCGCCCGTCACGTCCGCTTGTGCTTTGCCGTGAACCCTTCCATAAACGCTCGGCCGACGCTGGAATACAGCTCCGAGGCGGAGGTTGACCGGCTATTCTCCAAGTATGCTGATTGCTATGCGGCTGGCATCCGGAGTTTCGCTGTCTGCCTCGACGACATCAGCTTCGAGATGGAACACGCTACCGATCGAGCGCGCTACGCCACCCTCGCCGAGGCGCAGGCTGACTTTATGATACGGTTGCTCGAACGTCTCGACACGCTGGAGCCAGGTCTGGAGGTGCTCTTCTGCCCCACGATCTACTCCACGGCACACGTTACTTCGCCTGAATCGCTGGATTACATCACCACAATCGGCCGGTTGCTGCCTTCGCGCATAGAAGTGTTTTGGACTGGACCAGGAGTTATATCAGGACCGATCTCTGCACAGGATGCGCGTGCTTTCGGCGACTGGATTGGTCGGAAGCCCTTTATCTGGGACAACTATCCAGTAAATGACTATTGCGCCTATCGCCCATGGCTTGCGCCTGTGCAGGGCCGCGCGACTGACCTCCTGGGGGAGCTCAGCGGTTACCTGGCCAACCCGATGCGTCAGGCCGAAGCCTCCAAGTTGGCCCTTGGCACAATCGCTGACTACCTGTGGAATCCCACTGGTTACGAACCCGCGCGCTCGCAGCTAACGGTACTCCGCGCCTACTCTGACGGGAAGGGATATGGCGCACTGAAGCGTTTGGCCCAACTCTATCCGGAATTCCCCGGCCAGCCCTCCTCGGTTGCGCCCGAGCCGGACCAGCTAGGCGCGCTGATTCGGCGTCTTGCCCGGACTGAGGGGCTCGAGGCGCTCTCGGGCGACCTGGCTCCCTTGCTTGAGGGTTGGCTTCAGCGGGTGTTGCGCGAACGCTTGGTGAAACAGTGGCAGCCCTCAGGCCAGGCCTTCGAGGGCTGGGAACTGACTGGCGGGGGCATTGATTACTTCGGGCCAGGAAAGAACGACGACGCGGGGGCAAACTGGGTCTATGCTGCCTCTACCCCAGCTTGTCGACTGGCAGGCCGGTTCGCCTGCGAGCAGGCCCCGAAGGGGAACTGGCAACTGGAGCTTCTGGCCAAAGATGACGACTTCGCAATCAGATGCCCTGTGAGTATTACACTCAACGGTACGCGCCTCTTTGAGGGCACAACCGATGTACCTGACGGCGGCTGGGGTAGTCTGGAAGTGGCAGTCCCAGAAGGGCTTATCTGCGCTGGTATTAACGAACTCGAGATTGAGAACATCGCCACCGAGGGCGTGTTGGGGATGCCCCCGTGGTTCATGGTAAAGCGCCTCGAACTGCGTCCAGCCGATGGCCCCTAGTCTTTGGTTACCGGTACCGTAACCTTGACTGATTCGGCGCTCTTGAAGATGACTCCCTGGGGGAGGACAAGCTTTACCTGCTCGGTGAAGGTGGCCTGTCTTTCGTTCAGACTGATTCGTTCGGTATATATCTTGTACTGGGTCAGTTTTCGACCGTCGGAGAAAGCCAAGTTTACTGTAGCAGGATCAACTAGAGGCTCTCCACGCTTATGTCCGGCCAGCAGTCTGCCTGTGAAGCGAGGGACGATCTCGGCTTTTATTATCGAAATAGGGGCAAGTTCCATATCAAATTGAGCCATTGAAGGACTTATTTCGATTTCAGGCACTGGATTACCCGCGGCGTCAAGCGCAACCAGGGTCTCATTAGCCAGCATATTCTGACTTCGACCCGTAACATCGACATAAGCAACGAGGCTTGCCACCTGCTCAACATAACGGGAGGCGCCAGTGATGGTCGCGAAGGCGGGTTGGAGTTCGACACTTTTAACCTCGTAGCCAGGCGCAGGCGTATTTTTGGTCAGTGCCTTGATGCGGAAGGTTTGCTCGGCTTTCTTGTCGACTTCCACAATTACTTCCTGTGGCTCCATCGAACCGATCTTCACTCCCTGGGCTGTATCGTGTATCTGAACTGTCAGATTTCTCTTGCCTGGCCCTGGGAGATTACTTAAGTTCACAACCGCCTCAAGCCCTCTCTCTATCGCCTTGGTTATATCACGCTGCAACCCGGTGATGGTTATATCTACAGGCGGCAACTGGCTGACCAGGACCAGTTGGCCAGGCATATTGATAGCCTTCACGGGACGAGTTATGACCTCGGTGACGGGTTTGTCCTGGATGTACCAGAAATAACAAGCCAGCACCAGCGCCAGCAAGCGCAGTGCCCAATCTGATTTCAACCAGTTTCCAAGTTTATACACTTAACCAGTCATCCTCGCCGGCCAAGACCGGCGCTACGTTTCAGGCGTTCGAGCAGTTGGCGGCCAGGCTCATCGCTTTCCATCTCGAACACCTCCAGCAGTTTTTGACGAAGCAATTCGGCGGAAAGGTCGCGTTCAATGGCGCTTTCCAGGGCAAGACTCAGCGCGCCGGTCTCCTCAGAGATGGCTATACAGGCGGCATCAGAGCGCTCCGAAAGCCCTAAAGCTGCCCTGTGCCTGGTGCCTACGCTCTTCGAGAGCAGCGGATTGTCGGACATTGGCAGCAAACAGGCCGCGCCAATAACGCGATCGCCTCTCACAATAGCTGCGCCATCGTGCAGGGGGTTGTTGGGGAAGAAGAGCGACACCAGGAGTTCGGCGGAGACTACCGCGTCCAGTTCCTGTCCCGTGCGTGCCACATCATCAAGGCCAAGCGCGCGTTCCAGCACAATAAGCCCGCCAATGCGCTGCTGGGACATCTGCCGCGCGGCGCGGACCACCTCGCGGATAGTCTTGGCAACTCCAGCCTGGGACTGCCTGCCAGTGCCGAACATCCGGCCTCGGCCAAGCCGCTCGAGGGCCATCCGAAGTTCTGGCTGGAAGATGATAATTAGCGCGATGACGCCAGGGACGGTTACCCACTCGAGTAGCCAGTTGAGCGCGTACATATCCGCTACGCGTGAAACCCAGGAGGCAACAGCAAGTAGCAGCAGCCCGCGGATTAGCTGCGTGGCGCGGGTATTGCGGAAGAACAACATTACCTCGTAGAAGACAAAGGCCACTACGAGGATGTCGACGACATCCACTACCCGCATCTGAGCAAGAGTTTCAAGCAGGCGTTGGCTCATTATATGGGGCGCGCCACCTGATTTATCAAGTTACGTCAGTATACTATACGAGGGCGCAGGTTGCAGTCCTCGCATCAGGGACGCAATGCCTGCTCCAGAGTTGCCTTGGCGCCTGCACTAGTGCCCTGACCTGGCCCAAGTGCATACCAGCCAAAAGTTAGCGCAACCTGTCTAACTGTATTGCCTTCTCCGAAGGGAAGTTTTTGCCCTGGCTGCAGCTTCAGCTTGTAAAGCCACTGGCCATTAGGAAGCTGCCTCTTGGTCAGCGGCTCGGAAAGCCTGTCCCACTGGGTCGCGCCTCTTGTGTCTATCAGTCTGCTGTCCCTGGGCATAATCCAGGCTAAGCTCGACAGGCTGGGCAGTTTTGCCTGCGCAGTTGATTGAGAGCGTCGCCAGGCCAGTTCCTGGGCTATCGAGAGCCAGGCTTATTTCGGCCGGCCTTCGTCTGGGCAGGACTCTTGCTGGCTTGCGCCTGGAGAGCCACGAAGTTGCGACCTGGCTTCAAGTGCGACTTCCTGGCCCTGGACAATTGCTTTGCCAGGCGCTGTCACAGTAATCGCTACCGGTACGGAAAGTGTACCCCTGGCGCCAAGCCTGGTTGCAAGGAGCTTCCAGCCATCAGGCCAGGTAGAGGGCTCACGTAACAGAGAAACCAGCGGGCCTGACCTGCCCTCGCGTTCGGCGGTCATCAGCTCACTTGATGCTAATACAGGCTGAGGCACAACCTGGGTAGGCAGAGAGAGCGGCTCCTGCTGCCACTTGCGTTGCTTTGTGTCGGTTAGCTTAACCGAGTCGGGCTGCTCGGGAAGCAGTTCCAGGGTCAAGTCTTCAGCAATCTTCAGTTTCACCGGTTTGCCATATTTGGCGCGATATATTTTATGGGTATCGAAATCCACACGAAGCAGAACCGCTTCGGTTGGTGACTGCCAGGGGTGAAGCCTGCAACTGGACGTCAACCAGCTTGTTGGTGACGACAAGTTTGACTCCGGCTGGCGCTTCGAGTTCGATACGACCAAGCGCGGTATCGGTTGAAAGCAGCAGACGCTCCTTTGTCAAATCCAGGGAGAGTTCGCCTTTGGGCACTGGGTAGTGTTGCAATTCCAGGTTGCCGGCTGTCTTTGAGAAATGCGGATTCACAGCCAGCTTGTCACCCTCTATGGTTACGCCCACAAGATAGTGCCAGGCACCGTAAAGCCAAAGGGCCGAATCCCAAAGCCGGCGCTTCTCACCATGCCAGGTGGGGTCTTTCACATCGTGAAGCTCCCAGGCGTTGCCGGTGTCAGGAGCTGTATCGAGTATCGAAGCAAACAATTCTTCGGCAAAGGGCGCCTCAAGGTCGGCGGCGGCGTAGAGCATATAACCGGCTACCCCGTCATCAACGCACCGGGTGCGCGGATCTTCGCGAAGCTCGCCGTCCTGGAAACAAGCCTCCCAGGCGGTGGCCAGAGTACGCGCCAGCACGACGCGGTCAACCGGAAGGCCAAAAGCCACAGCGCGAGCAAGCGGTCCTGCCATCGGCAAGGGATTGGTGAAGGTTGCCTCACCAAATCCTCCATCTGCTGCATAAGCCAGGCGTTGCTCTTTGGGCAGAAGGAAAACCTGGGTAAGGGAGTTCTCAACCGCTGTAGATGTAAAAAGAGGCTCAAGCTCCAGTTCCTCGGCAGTGCGGAAAGCGAGCCAGTTCAGCACCGAGTTATCAAGCTGAAGCTGCCCCTCATCCACCGCAGCGGCGATCGCCCAGGTCTCGTCGGTGTTGAGCACCGAAAGCCCCTCGGGATTGGCGCCTAGTCCTTCGAGGCACTTCTGCACATAATCCTTTGTGCCATCAGGAAGCTGCAGGCCCCGGCGTTTGAAATCGCCAGCGGCCAGCACCAGATAAGCAGGCCACTCTGATCGAGGATAACCGAGCATCTGGACCATCTCTCGCGAGAGATTCCAGGAGGAGGCTGGCCCATGCTGAGCTACCTGATTCACAAAACCTGTAAGCCCGATGAGGGCTTCCTTTTGGCGACCGACTTCGAGCAGGGCGCGCTGTACCCAATAGTTGTCGCGCACCCAGGCGCGATTATGGGCGTATTTGGTCGAACCCGTATGGATTATGTCTTCGCCAATATGACCTCGCACAAGCTGCAGGAGGCCATCCAGCCAGTCCTGAGTTTGCTGCTGCTGGCAAGTCAGTTTTATCTGCGCAGTCCAGGCCTTCTGCTCGGTGAGCGTCGCCTCGAGCAGGGCTAGCGGAGCGAGTACAGCCGTTTCAAAAGCCGAGGCGTCGGCGGCTACCTGGTTGCCATCTTCGCCGACTACGAAGGCCAGGCAGCAGGCAAAGCTCTCGGAGGAAGGCAGTTTTACCAAAGCGGCCGGTTTGGCAGTCTCGTCGAGTGTGAGTTTCGCATCTGACATCAGGCCCAGAGTAGCGCCTGAACCAGTAAAGGTTATGAAACGTGAAGAATTGCGTTTGGCCTCGAGTGCGGGAGGCTCGATACGTAAGGTAGCCCCGCCCAGTCCCTTGGCCAGTACCAGGCGGACAATTGCATTGTAAGGCGGCTGAGTAGGGGCGAAATCGACGAAGATGAGTTTGGCTTTCTCCCAGGCGGCCTCGGTTACCAGCACCTGGCTCTCGCGTACACGATGGGTGACCAGGCTCTTCGGAGCGCCAAGCGCGGCCCCATCCGGTTGCACCAGCTTGAAGGCGAGTGGCGCATTGCCCCCTGCCAGTCTGGACAATTTGTGTCCGCCATACAGCACCTGAAAATCCAGGGCGGTGTCAGCCGTATCTCCAAGGGCAGCATAAGTCTGGGTATTGCCGAAAGAATAATTGTCATGCCGCGGGCGCGCCTGGGCCAGGGCGTTGCTCTCCCATCCGGCAAGTGATAACTGCTTTATGTTACTGGCAAGCTGGGCTGAGTAGTCCTGCCGTTTTGGCAACAACAGCAGAATAACTGTTGCGGCGATCAGAACGGCGGCAACTAACAGGACGGCAAACAGTTTCTTCATATTGGGGTCATCTCACTGAGCTTTGCTTTCAGCCTGCGTAGTCACCTGCCATACGGCGCCGTCGGTAGCGAGCTTTACCGCGCCAGCCACCTCGGTGCGCACCAGCTTGCAGTCGAACCGGTCGGCTAGAGCGTCCAACCCGTCTTCCTGCTCAGACGCCTTTGTTGGCGCGCTGGAAGCAATCAGGAGACCTGGCCTGGCGGCCGACAGGAGCGAGGCGCAGGCGGCCTCGTCTCGACCCTTGCGGGGCGCCACGAGTATATCACAACGCAGGTCCTGGCCTGAATCGGCAAGCTCCTGCAACCCTTCAGCCTCCAGATCACAGACAAACAAGATTCTGAAACTGCCATAAACCAGTCTGTAAGCAGCCGAATTGTTGGCTGGATCATCCCCCGTGCCTTCAAACCGTGGGCGAGCGGGACTTAATACCTCCAGATCAACAAGCGGAGCAAGGCGCAGGACTGCGCCGCGTTCGATGTCGGTCACAGGCGTCTTGCGCTGCGCGGCCACAAGGGCTGCCAGAGAGCTTTCCTGTCCTGGCTCGCCAGGTGGCGCCCAGACTTCGGCAATCTTCAACTCCCTTATTAACTGTCCGGCAGCGCCCTGGTGTTCCCCAAGAGGCCTGGCCAGGAGTATACCTTCGAGTCGAAGCGCTCTTTCAAAGTAGAGGAAGGGCAACACGATGCGGTCAGCTCAGCCGGTTATCGCCTTCCTCTGGGCGTCCGCCAGCAGTGCCCTCGAGTAGATAATGGGCTCCTCCGGGCGTCTGCAAGAAGGCGCAGACTCCATCGGGCACCTCAAGTATTACAAGCTTAAGTTGGTTATCACTGGCTCGAGCGAAGGCGAAAAGTGAGAAGAAGGCCAGGGCCAGCAAGAACACTACCACTGCGTTCTCGAGGGTCCAGTATGAATTGAGCCTGGCATCAGGCTGGATCGGGCACGAGGGCATTGGACCACCTTTCCGACTTGGTTTTCTGCCGCTTATTAGTAGCCGACTCTACCAGGGCAAGCAGGAACATATAGTAAGCGCCGCCAATCCAGGCCGGCAGCGAAGGTACCGAGAGCTGAGCTGAAGGCAGCGCGGCACACCAGAGGGCAGTATTCACGAGCGCATCTACCAGCCAGCCAATTGGCAAGGAGAACCAGATCCCCGCAGGCTGAGAAAGGAGGGCGATGGGCAGCAGGGCAAAGCTGCCCAGTGTGATACAGGCGGCAAGGGGCACAGCTAGCAGGTTGGCGCCTAGTGATGCCAGAGGCAATTTGTGGAAGGTCATCGCCAGGATAGGCGCGACCGCAAGCTGGGCGGCTACCGTGGTCAGGGCCGTGAGTTTGAGGAAAGTCCAGGGCGCTCTGACTTTCACCAGAGGCACAAGCAACACCAGTCCCGTCACAGCGGCGAAAGAGAGTTGAAAGCTGATCTGGAAAAGTGCCAGTGGATCCAGGACTAGCATCAGGAAGGCCGCCAGCGCAAGCCCTTGTTCTGGGGCGCCTCGCCGGTTGGTCAGCAAGGCGGCAAGTCCCACCAGGCCGGCAAGCGCAGAGCGGAGGACAGGCGCCTCGGCCCCGCAAAGCAGGCAATATAACGCTACTGCCAGGGTTGCGAGCAGGCCCGAGAGCAACCTGCCAGGCCGGCCAGGCAGCGGGCGCAAGACAAGCAACACAAAAGCCAGCAGCAAGGCCACCTGGCTACCGGACACTACAAGCACGTGGATTATTCCCGAGGCGCGGAAGGCTGCAAGTAATTCTGGCGATGGTTGCGCGAGCTGGGAGCCGAAAAGCATACTCGTGATTATGCAGGCCCTCACCTTGCGTCCCGGACCGCTTTGGCAGGCGGCCAGGGCCTGCTGAGCCTGACTGCGTCGCTCATCCAGCCCTCTTAGGAAGCCCAGTTTGCCCGAGGGCCCACAACGCTCTGCGAGTCGGCACCGGTAGCTTGCCTCCAGGCCTCGCAGTCGCTGGGCTCGGTCGAAATCAGGGGCGCCAGGATTTTGCTCTCCCTCGGGAAAGGCCTCGAGTTCTTTCAACACAAGCAACTCGCCAGGAGGGAAGTCCTGACCAGGCCCTGAGAGCAACACTCGCGCGCGGGTGACCACTGGTTCTTTCCCCAAGGGCGCCAGGTCGCGCGCCTCAAGCCAGGTACCGCCGCTTATCGCTGGCCAGCAACGGGCTACCACAGCCTCATAACTACAGGCAGGATCAGGCAGGGGGAGCGCTCTGCCAAGACCCTGTACGGCCAGGCTCATCAGGGCAAGTCCAAGCAGGAAGCCAGCGCAGGTAGGCGCCACCGTCCGCAACTCGGGCGCCTGTAACACTTCAGCCCTTACAGCCAGCGCCAGAAGGAGCAGAGCCGGAAGCCAGGCTTCAGGCTGACTCCTCAACGCCCAGATGAAGAGCAGTCCCCCTGTATAAGCAAGCAGTGCCCTCACCAGCGGCAGCTTCCAGGCCCTCATCTCCGCTCACTCCCAGGCGGTAGCGCTGACACCTGGGGACGCAGCAACTTGATTTTGGCAGGACCGATACCCTTTACCTGGTCCAGGTCGTTTACTGAGCGGAAAGGCCCGTGCGCTCTGCGGAAATCAGCTATCCGGCCGGCCAGCACGGGACCGACGCCAGGCAACTGTTGGAGCTGGGTGGTTGTGGCAGTGTTAAGATCAATCCTGCGCGGCCCCTCGCGCTCCAGCATCTGCTGCAACCTGTTAGGCGCTACGCTGCCTGCTGGCAGCTTGTCCACAAAGGGGAACTGTGGCTCATCACCAAGCCAGGCGGGCGCCACGGTTGGCAGCATGGCAAGCAGCACCAGGAGGCAGGTCGCCAGCAGCAGTTTCTGAGTTGTCGAAAGATACAGGCGCACGCTCCGGTTCTATGCACGAACCGTGCCAGAAAGCTCTCAGGCAGGATTTTGCCTTATTTCCGCGAATACATGGCAGTAGCCAAATCTGAGGTGATTGGAATGAGATTCTGGGTGCCCCTCTTCAGCTTGCTTGTTCTTCCCCTGGCATGTTTTGCGATGCCAGAGTTTGTGCTTGAAGACTCCGGCCTTATCCAGATATCCGATGCGGGCCAGGTTCTGACACGGCTTTCTCTCAGCGTGCCCAATTCTGACTGGAGCGGAGGATACAACCTCGGACGCGTAGAGCAACTTACTCGCCATACAGAGGGCGAGGCTGAAGTGGTGACCGGCGAAATGACCTGGGAGGGTGGCAGGCTTCCCTTCAGTGTTAGCCTCCAGACCAGCACAGGCCTTGGGATGATCACCTGGGAACTCGCCCCCTCTGAAGCTATCTCCACCGTTGGCGCGCATCTCTTCGTCGATTTGCCCCAGTGCCCATTTCCTGGGTCAGCGATATGAGCTTGCCACTGAGCAACTCGGGCAACCTGTGGCAGGTGACCTGCCCACAGCCTTGCCCGACCCATATATCTTCGGTGGGGGCGGTACCCTCGATTATTTCGCAGCGGGCAATTCTGGGCAGTGGCTTCTTGTGATGCCAGGCGAAGGCGCGCCGATGAAGGCGCAACTCCAGGATTCACGCCAGTTCAAAGTCGACCAGTACCAGCTGCTGCTGCGATTCACTGGCGGGCAGCTTGAGGCAGGCCAGCCTGTTAAAGTCAGCCTTATGATCGACTGGACAGGTGACCAGCAACTTGCAGCTCTGCGTCAGTTCAAGGAGGAGAAAGCCATGTCCCGGTATCCAGTTGTCACCTCTGAGGGGCCACTGACTCTCACTGGCGTAAATATCAACACTTTCACCTGCAAACAATATGAGAAGCTCGAACTCACCTGCGAGCTGGGCGGGACCTGGGACAACCCCTTCGATCCCGAGCAGGTGCGCCTTGATGCGCGTGTCAAGTGTCCGGATGGGCGAGAATTGCTCGTACCTGGCTTCTTCTACCAGCCCTATGAGCGCGCGCTCGAAAACGGCACCCAGGTGCTGACCAAAGCTGGAGAGGCCAAATGGATGGTGCGCTTTGCCCCTCAGCAGGAAGGCGAATATGAAATAAGCCTCGAAGCTGTGAACCAGGGTCAGACAATGGCTACCGAGCCGCTCATCGTGCCAGTCAAAGGGGCAGCAGGGCCTGGCTTCATCTACAAATCGAAGCGCAATCCCTATTACTTCGAATACGAAACCGGCGAGCCCTATTTCGCCATCGGCGAAAACGTCTGCTGGCCTCAAAGTGGAGGCACTTACGACTTTGACAACTGGCTGCCTCCCCTGGCCGAAAATGGCGGCAACTATCTGCGCCTGTGGGCAAGTGGTTTCAGCCAGTTCGCTCTCGAACACAACGAGCCCGGCAGGCCCGATTGTG
Organism: uncultured Armatimonadia bacterium; assembly: GCA_963749155.1. Lineage (GTDB taxonomy): Bacteria > Armatimonadota > Zipacnadia > CAVVLO01 > CAVVLO01 > CAVVLO01. The sequence continues at coordinate 885,944 of CAVVLO010000001.1, forward strand.
GTCTGGGCAGATACGACCAGGTGCGCGCCTGGAACACCGACTACGTGCTGGAGCTATGCGAGCGCCTCAGTATCATGGCGATGTACTGCATAGACTCCTTCAACTTCCTGAGGAAGTCGCCGCCCTATCCTGCCTGGAATCTGAATCCCTACGCAACAGAATTCGGCGGGATGATCGATGAGCCTGAGCAGTTCTTCACCAATCCCGACGCTCGGAAGCTGTACAAGCAACGCCTTCGTTATATTGTGGCGCGCTGGGGATATAGCCCCAATATCTTCTCCTGGGAGTTCTGGAACGAGGTCGACATCATCGAGAAGTACCTTTCAGCCGATTCGGTCGCCTGGCATGACGAGATGGCAAAATACCTGCGCTCCATCGATCCCTGGGGTCATCTCATCACGACCAGCTTCGCGGGTACGGGCGGTGATGACGCCGTTAACGCTCTCGACACCATCGAATACACGATGGCCCACAATTACAACTCGCCTGATATGGCCGCTATGATCTCTGGCTGGTCTCGCAAGTATCTCTCCCAGTTCGAGAAGCCCTTCTACTTCGGCGAGTTTGGCACCGATGTGGACGGCCAGAAAGAGCATCTGGACAAGGAAGGCGTCTATCTCCACAACGGGTTATGGGCTGGGCTTGCTTGCGGCAACGCTGGTACTGCGATGACCTGGTGGTGGGATAGTTATGTTCACCCGAAAAATATGTACCCCCTCTTCAAGCCGGTCGCCGAATTTGTGAAGGGGCTACCACTACTGGACAAAGAATGGCGCGATCTTGTCTTTGATACGCCAGTATTTATCAAGGCGCCAGAACATCCCGCGCCCAAACGGCTGCTGCTCAATCCCCAGGGAGTGAGCTGGGAGCCAGCCCCCTTCAACCAGCCCCAGACCTTTGACCTGGGCAAAGAAGGCAAGCTGACCAGGCCCGAGTTGCTTCCACGCGTTTTACACGGGGTGCGCAACCATCCCAACCTGCACAATCCAGTTACCTTCGAGGTAGATTACACATACCCGGGCACCTTCGCGATTCTGGTGGGAGGGGTGTCCGGTTATGGTGGGGCAGGGCTCGAGATAAGCCTGGACGGCCAACTGGTGTTGCAGAAGGACTTCCCGCAGCTAAGCCCTGATGACCATGCCACAATTACCAAATACGACGGGGAATATTCAATCGAGGTACCGGCGGGCAAGCACAGTATCAAAGTCGAGAATACCGGAGAAGACTGGTTCTATACTGATTTCGCCTTCAATGAAGGCTTCGCGCAGTATTCGCCCAACCTGCGGGTGCTGGGCCGGCAAGCAGAAGACTGGGCCTTCGGCTGGGTGCAAAACAGCGGCCACACGTGGCAGCAGGTGGCTACTTATGGCGATCCCCCTGTCGTAGAGCCAGCGCGCTTTTTGCTTCGAGGGCTTGAGGAAGGCGAATATCTGATTGCCTTTTTCGATACTTATACAGGCAAGCCGCTCTCCGATCAGCCAGCAGAAGTCGCAAACGGAGTGCTGGCAATCGAGCTGCCGGCTATCGCAAAAGACCTGGCCTTCACTGCGCGCAAGCGTTAGGGGCGCGCCTGCCACTGCTTCCACAGGCGGGCCAGGTTGCGAGCTGACAGAGGCACATAGTCAGGGCCAAGCAACTCGCAGGTCTGCCTTGCGACCGTCGGCGAGGTCGTCCAGCTTAGCGAATAGGCGTTGATGAAGAGCGGCCTCGTGCCAGCCTCATCGGCAGCCTTCTTGATGCTTGCGGCAAGTATGCGCGCCTCATCTGACACCTCGCTTGTCCGGGCGATTATCTCGGCACTGGTCGAATGGGGCTCCCAGCGGGTGAGGGTGTGCATCACTGCCGTCCCGCCTGGCAGGTTGAAATTTGCGCTAGCATAAGTAGTCGCATCGCTACGCCCGAGATCCGGCAGCAGCAACGTAAACTGCTTCGCATCTCGCGCATACTGGGCAAGTGGTCCGGCCTGGTCATAATCACTTGGCTCAGGCCAGCCGCCCATATGCAGCGCCACGCTGGTCATACCCATCCGCGCCGCATACTGGCCCGATATCCGGGCAAAGTGCCTGCGCGTTTCCTCCTGGTTGGCAAGCGCGTTGCCGTAATAGGGATACATCACATAACCGATGCCTCCGACCGCCGAGAGCAACTCATCGCCAGGGGGCAGGTTGGCTACATACCAGGAAGCGATTGCTGGCGCCAGGTCGAGGAAAGCCGGGTGAAGGACCAGGTAATCGGAGTTGCGCCAAGGTTCTCATCGTCCCACAGTGTACGCATGAATTTTTGCGGATACCAGGGGGCATCTCCCGCGTCCATAACATCGAAGCAGAAGTAGACTTTTGTCGAGTCCAGCGCCGGCAGCGGGCCAGGCGCAGGTTGCTTCAACTCGGTAGCTGGTACCCCAAGCCGGCTGAAGAAGGAGCTGTTGGTAAGGAAATCATTGCCCAGCATATATTTGCCATAGCCATTGGCAAGCTGCTGACCCCAGTATTCCTGAAACCCTCGCGCCGGGTCGCCATATGCGTGCCAGCCTATAATTGGGATGCCGGCCGGGTAGCTCGCGTAGAGGTTGCGCGCGAACCGCAACTCGGCCAAAGGCTCTTCTCCCCATTGCCCACTGTCCAGCCAGAAGGGGAAGACCTTGTGCTGAACCAGATAATCTACATACATATACGGCGCCTCGGGGAACCGCACGCACATAAGCTGGCGGGTGGCCTTCGGGAAGTACTGCTCGAAGCTCCACTGCTGCGCCTCGAAGCGCGATGTAAACTTGCCACGCAGGTCGAGTTTTACTGGCAGTCCGAACCGCAGGGCGACATCCTCATCGGCGGTCACCAGCACTTTGTCTTCCCAGGAGGCGCAGATAGCCGCATTGCGAGAGAGTTCATCTGCCAGCACGACTCCGGTAAAGCTTGCCTTGTACTTTTTTAGTGCCTCTTCAGGTGAGGCAAGTCGCGTGAAATGCTTGAAATACCTTCGCTTATAGCACCATTTGCGCCAGGTTTCGTCCTGGTCATCGAAGACGAGATAGAGCTGGGGCCCCTGACGGTTTAGCAACCCCTGCAGGCAGGCGAATAACCAGCGCACTTCCTGGCCCTCTCGGCGCAAGTCCAGCACGTCAATCATGCTGGGCTTGCTGAAACTGCAGGGCAACGCGGTCGGATAAGTCGAGACTTTGAGAGTCAGTGGTTTCGGCGCTGCAGGCATTGGAAGCTGGCGCTCTAGCGCGGCAAGCACTGAGGTATATTGAGTCTCATCAAGACTGCCGCGCTGCTTGAGCAGGTAGGCGACACCTTTCACGAGCGCGCGCTTGAGGGCGGTCGCAGGGCCAAGTTCGGTCGGGTCGAAGGCCAGATTGCCGCCTGCCCAGAAGTCCAGTGCCTGCCCGTCCGGATGTCTTACGAAGGCAAGGGGATAGGTAACCGCATCACCGCTCTGCCACTTGGCAACAGGCAACTCCGGAGCGCGCGCCCCCCACACCACCGAGTCCCAGCTCATAGGCAGCAAGACGTCGAGTTCGGCCTTTGAAAGGCCAAAGGGCGCGCCCTCGACCAGGCTTACACTACCGCCCTTGACGGCTGCTGCCTGGCACTGGGTAAAGGGAGCTTGCTCCATCCCTGGCAATACCTGATGTCCTGTATCACGCCAATAGGGCTTGCCATTCAGAACACTTTTCTCGACCTTGTGGGCAAGCGGCGTGCCCGTTGAGACAAGGCTTCCGCCCTTCTGCCAGAAGTCGGCGATAGCCAGGCCGGCAGATTCAGGCCAGCAGGAGCCGTAAACCATCACCAGGATTTCAGTATCAGGCCTTGCGAGTTGAGCTGGCAGCTCTTCTACTGGGGCCAGGCGCACTGGAAGACCCGCAGGCTTCGAAGTCGCGCCCCAGTTCCCAGGGGGAGAGCATCTGGTTCGCAAGAAAAGGCGGAAAACCCTTCTCTGCCATTATCACCACGCTAGCCTGGGTAGCATACGCAAGTCCAAACATGCAAATCAGGGCCACTAGCAGACGCATCTGGGCCTCCAAATTCTCGCAGGGCGTGAAGGTACCTTGCACTTTATGTCTAACCTGTATCACGGCAAGCCCTCCCTGCGCAACCAGTTGAAGACCGACGCAGGCAACGGGTGAGGTGGACTGCTATGGGTCCTGTGCTCGAAGCTTTACACTGGTATGGGATGTTTCCGCGCTTCGATCCAGCGCGTGGAGAGTGCGTGCGAGAGCCGCTTGGCCAGGGGCCAGGCTGGTGGGCAGGCGCCCCCAGTTCTCTTTTCGACCCAGATACAGGACGCATCTATCTATACTACCGGTATCGTAAACCGCGCGAGCTGGGACGCGGAGCAGAGTGCCGTATCGCCGTCAGTAGCGACGGGCTGCACTTCGAGGATGTCTGGACCTGCGACAAATCCCAACTGGATTCCCCTTCGGTCGAGAAAGCCGCCTTGTGTATCACGCCCAGCGGCAAGCGCAGGCTTTATATCTCTTACATCGATCCCTGCAGACAACCGCTGGCGCATTGATATGATGGAAGCCGCCAGTTTTGAGGAACTGGATCCTGCCGAGAGGCGCCCTGCACTTACGGCCTCTGATGCAGGGGGAGAGGGCGTCAAAGACCCTTTCGTAATGAATGTCGGCGGGCTTTACTGGATGCTGGCAAGTTATGCTCCCAGCCCTGATACACCTCAGAGCCGAGAAGCAATGCATTCGACCGCGGATGTCTACAACACGGGGCTTGTGAAGTCATCCACTGGTTATGCCATCAGCGCTGATGGTCTCGAATGGGAATGGCAAGGAGACATATTCTCGCCCTCTGAAAAAGGGTGGGACGCTTACTGCGCCAGGCTGGGCTCAGTCATCTTGGAGCCGCCTCTCTTCGTCGGTTTCTACGATGGCAGTGCCTGTGTCGAAGAGAACTACGAAGAGAAAGCCGGCCTTGCGGTCAGCTTTGATCTGACGAGATGGCACAGGCTCACTCCCAAGGGCCCTTTTGTCACCTCACCATATGCCTCGCATTCGATCCGGTATGTGGATGCCCTCAAACTGCCCGGACCAGTATTTTTTCTATTATGAATATGCCAGGCCTGATGGCTCTCACGAACTCCGGATGAACCTGGTCTCGTACCGTGATGAAGAAGAAGCGCGCGAAGACGACTAGCGGCTGACTTGCCCGCCTGCAGGGCGCTGGGGCATAATGCGCCTAATCAAGGCTGTAGGAGCAAGTGGAATGGAGTATTCCCCCCGAGTGCTTGAGCTGCTCGAGCACCCAGTCAATGCAGGCGAGTTGCCGAACGCCGATGCTACCGGCGTTGCGGGCAATGTCGAGGGCAGCGAGCAATGTATTATCCAGCTGCGTATCGAAAACGATGTCATAGTGGCAACTGGTTTCCTGTGCAAGGGCTGTCCTGGCGCAATCGCTTCCACCTCGGCTGCGGCCTCACTTGCCGTTGGGAAGTCGCTGGATGAAGCTGACGAGCTAACTGAAGAGGCCATCATCGAATATCTTGGGGGCCTGCCCGAGGAGAAACAACACTGCGCTTCGCACGCGGTCGAAGCTTTACGGGCAGCTATCTGGGATTACGTCTTTACGACGAAGGAAAGAGACTAACTGGAAGCCAAAGCAAGACCCTCCGTCGATTGCTCGAACGGAGGGTCTAGGTCATCTCCATAGCTGTAGTGCCAGTATCATCGCTCATCTGCATCACCTCCTCAGGCGACCTTCACTGACTGCGGTTTGGAGACTTTGGATTTTCGACTTGGCAGCCGCTTCAGTTTGCGCGGCACTCGTTCCTCAACCGGGCCCTGCAACTCTTCCACGCAGAAGACGCCAAAGCCTTCGGCATCGCGCCAGAGGCGCGCTCCACAATTTTCACAGGCCATTCTTATCACCTCCTTACAAGGGGGAGGGGGGCGGGCCCCCCTTAGAGTTCCTCTTCGGCACCTACAGGCTTCAACTTTAGCGGGCTGAACTTGTAACCTGTCTCAGGGCCAGGCAAAGGGGCTACCGGCTGGGTAACGGCAAAGCTACCGGCCAAGATGCGCTGCTTCAGTTCCTCGGCCACTTCACGTGCCATTGACAGGCTGGAAAGCGGGAAAGACGCCACTTTCTTGCCACCAACTTCTATCTCGCCACGCCTGAGGTCTGCATACGATACATGGCCAAGCACGCCTCCCTCGAAATTGGGATAGGCCAGTCCGTAGTCAACAACAGGCGCGAATATCTGGTCATTGGTCACAGCACAGCTTGCCGCGATGTCCTCATCCAGTACCGGGATGGGCACCCCGAGGCCAAGGGTCAGACTGCACCCGTAGCCCAGATAGCTGGCGCCTCGCACGTAGCGCGGGTTCATCTGCTTGAGATCGCCGATAACTGCCAGAGTGCCAGAACCGCCTTTCGGCACGCCTTCTTCAGTGCGCTCGGTACCTGGATTGTGCTGGGTCCCATGCCAGATAACATAACCTTCGGCCCCACCCAGAAAAATGCGACTGCCAACCCCTATGGTCCGGTAATACGGATCCTTGAGCAGGGGTGAAAGTTCTCCGGCGCTGCTGAAGGTGGCGTTACCGGCCTTCGGTCTTAAGGTGCCCATATAGGTGTAGATGGTCTTCTCGCTCAGGTTCACGGCTACGTTGTAGTTTTGATAAGCGTTGCGCGGATTCAACAGCAAGGCCTCATTGAGATCGCGCAGGTTGACCAGCGTCAGCAAATCGCGTTTGGGGTAGCAATCGGTGCCGTAGGCCTCGGCTTTGAGCAGCACATCCTGCCCCTTCACCAGGTCTTCGATAACGTGCCCCCCGCCATACCGGAACTCTCCGGGATGGATGCGATTGAGCGGGTCGTCCTCGCGCGGCTCGGTAACGCCGATATAAAGGTCTACCGCGGCCAGGCCAGCATAAGCCGGCACGCCATTTAGCCAGGCCTTCGATATCTTCATCCTTGGTTTGGTGTGCCCGACATTGAGCAAGGCGCCCGAGGAACACATCGTACCGAAAGTGCCTGTCGTTACAACGTCAACTTTTGCGGCGGCTGACTTCACGCCATGCTCCTGGCTGTATTCTATGAACTCCTCGGCGGTGAAGACGACCGCTTCGCCACTTTTGATTTTCGCGTTGATCTCTTCAAGAGTCTTTGCCATTAGTTTTCTCCTCTTTCAACTCGGACCTGGTCTTGCGGATTGGTCTCCTCGGTGGGCAAATAAAAAAACCGCCCGAGTTGGGCGGCTTGTTGTTCCCTGTAGCTCGCTGCTACTTTAGAGCTTTCCTCAGTGCCAGTTTGCCTGCTTCTGCCAGCAACTCGACCATCGGATCACTCTGTTTGCCGCCCTTTCGGATTATGATTTCAGTACGCCTCGGCTTGCGAGTTCGCCGGGCGTACATAAGCATGCCCATACCGAACACCCCGAGCAGCGCGCCTGCGAGCACGGTTGGCTTGCTTGCGCTTTCGACCAGCCGTGTGCCACCCTTCAGCACCTTGTCAGCCTGACCCGTCGCCTTTGAACTAAGGGCGTCGAGTGAGCTGCCAAGCCTGTCCAGGGCCTGCTCTTTCGCCGGGTTGTCAGTCTTCGTCTTGCTCATCGGTTTCCGTCGCATCTCGTGATGGCTTCTTTTTGAATACCACCTTGAGGATGATAACACCAACGATAATACAGATTGCTCCCACTATTGCAAGGGCCCCCGCGTAAGAATCCAGCAACGCGGCCAGTGCGAGGAAGCCTGCTACCACAAGACAGGTCGCCGCAAGCACGAACAGATTGGCGGCGATCGCAAGCCCGATACAGCCTTTCTTCAGCTTTGAGAAAGGCTCCCAGACCACTCCGCCCCATTCTTTGACGTGCGTTTTGATAACTTCGCCCAGCGCGGAAAAAAGCTCTTTCACCAGCGCGCCATATGAGCGGTCTTCAGTTGGCTGGTCTTGCCCAGATTGGTGCTCCGAGTCCGGCATCAGGGCCTCCTACAAACCTCTTGCGGGCCTTATTATAGCAGGTTTAACTCAGGTGGGGCGCGGCGTTAACCCCTGCAGGCTCTTCCAGTCCCAGCAGCAGGTCGGCTAGCAGTATAGCGCCCGCTTTGTCCAAAGGCTGATTGCCGCTGCCGCACTGAGGCGAATAGATACAGGCTGGGCAGCCCTCATCACAGGGACATTCAGCGATATGTTGACGAGTTGCCGCAAGCACTTGTTCGAACTGCTCGGCCAGCTCCTCGGACAGGCCCGAACCGCCCGGGTAAGCATCATAAACAAAAAGTCCTGCTTCTCCTGCAAGCTGAGGATGGGCAAGCGAAGATGCGCCTTCCAGATCGAAAGGTTCGCAGGAGACAAAAGCCGGAGAGAGGGCAATGAGAGCGTGTTCCAGCGCGTGAAGCGCGCCCAGTGGGTCACATCCGCGCTCTGCCAGCCTGGCCAGGTGCGGCTTGGGGACAGAAAACCACAACCCAAAAGTTTCATATTCGCTCGGGGGCAGTTCGAGGGGAAGCGTCTCAAGCACGCTATGGTCGGCCGCGCGCAGCTTGCTGTAGCCGACTACCTGACCGCGCACCACCAGCTCTCCAAAAGCCAGCCGAGTCAGGCCAATCTCCCAGGAAGCCTCCTCGGCCAGTATCTCGGTCTCTGTGCGAGTCATCGCGCGCGTGAAGAAGCTGACGTCATCCTGCCTGACATAAGCGGTGCGGCGCTCGAAATCCAGCTTGAGCACCACATGGGAGACCCCTTGATGCAGATAGACGGCGCCTTCATGCAGGAAGAGAGACGCCATCGCGGCATCTACCGTGCCCATAAGCTGGCCCTTCTCGTCATGGATCTCAAAGGCTTGTCCTGAGGCCGAACGCAGATTGACCTCGGCGGCGGGGCTTTCGAGCCCTGTCCAGTACCATTCCTTGCGTTCAGGCTTGGCGGAGAGATAGCCAGCCTCGGCCAGCACATCGGCCAGTGCTTCGGCGGTAGGCCCGAAAAGGGGCAAGTCCTGTTCGCGCAGAGGCACCTCGTGGGCCGCGCACAAGAGATGCGCCGCCAGCACAAACCGGTTGTGCGGATTCACCACGGCTCGTTCGGTGGGGGAAGAGAGCAAAGCCTCTGGGCGCTTCAGATAATACTGGTCAAGTGGCCCACCTGCCGCCATTAGCACTCCGAGCGCCTCTCGGGCGCCTCTGCCCGCCCTGCCAAACTGCTGCCAGAAGCTCGCCAGCGACCCCGGGAAACCAAGCAAGCAGCGCCGCATCCAGCCCGCCAACGTCGATCCCGACCTCAAGCGCGCTAGTGCTTACAACTGACAGCAATTCGCCATCGAAGAGTTGCTGTTCTATCTCCCGGCGCTCTTCGGGCAAATAGCCAGAGCGATAGGGGCGTATCTGTTTGGCCAGGCTGCGCGTCTTGCGATCCTGCCTGGTGGCTTCTTTGATACTGCGCAAGAGCAACTCGACCAGCACCCGCGCCTGGCAGAAGGTGATACTGCGCAACTCATCCTGCATAAGCTCCAGCACCAGATCGCGCGCTTCGGCCAGATAGTTGCGTCTCATCAGCCCGTCGGCCCGTTTCATCAACCTGGGATTCCAAAAAAGCAGTGTCCGCTCTCCAGCCGGAGAGCCGTCCTGTTCTATCAACTCCACTGACTCGCCCAGCAAGCCTTCAATCAGCTCTCGGGCATTGGCGACTGTGGCCGAGCAAAATACAAAAGTCGGCGAGGCACCGTGATATTCTGCAACACGCCGCAGTCTTCGTATTACATTGGCTACGTGAGAGCCAAATAGTCCTCGGTATTGGTGCACTTCATCGAAGACGACATATTTCAGATGGCTGAACAGACTCGTCCAGAGCGTGTGGTTGGGCAGGATGCCCAGGTGCAACATATCGGGATTCGTCAAGATGACAGGGGCTTGTGCCCGCAGGTCTCGCCGGTCCTGTCGAGGCGTGTCACCATCATAAGTTGCGGCGTGCAGGAAGAGTTCGGCTTCAAGCTCGCGCAGTTTGCGAAGTTGATCCTGGGCCAGAGCTTTGGTGGGGAAGACATATAAAGCGCGGCTGGTGCGCTGGCGCTCGAAAGCTTCCAGCACCGCCAGGTTGTAGCACAAGGTCTTGCCACTTGCCGTAGAAGTGACGATTCCCGTGTTACGGCCGGGAAGCAAGTGAGAGACCGCCTCCGCCTGGTGGGAATAAAGCTGCTGGATGCCAAGCCCCTTCAGCACTTGCTGGACGCGCGGGCTAAGCAGGTCTGGCACCTCCGCGAAATGCGCTTCTCGGGCTGGCAAGGTGGCCGTATGCTCGATGCGACTGGCCCAGACTTTATCCTTCTGGAGTTTGGCGGCAACCTCGGAGGCAGTCATCGGGGCCGGTCACTCCCAGGCCGATTGCGTATCTGTCCCACCATCGGTACGAAAGCGCAGGCCAGCACCGACTCGATGGAATCGCCCCCCGCGTGGTGGGTCAGCACCAGTAATTGCTGATGGCCGTATGGTTGATCGATCGGCACGACCAGCCGTCTGCCTTCGGCGAGTTGGGCGACCAGAGGCTCTGGTATCCTTGGCGCCCCGCAGGTGACGATAATACCATCGAAAGGCGCCTCCTCTGGCCAGCCTTCATAACCATCACGTACACTTACATGGACGTCGGAATAGCCAAGTGAGGCCAGCAAGGCGCTGGCTTTTTCTGCAAGCGCTGGGATAACTTCAATCGTATACACTTCAGCGCCCATCTCGGCCAGTATTGCCGCCTGGTAACCCGAGCCGGTGCCAATCTCCAGCACTCTTGAGTGCTTTGGCAGCGCAAGCGCCTGGCTCATAATCGCCACCATAAAGGGCTGCGAGATAGTCTGGCCCTCGCCCAGAGGCAACGCCCGGTCTTCCCAGGCCTCTGCCTGATGCTCCAGAGGCACGAAAAGACTCCTGTCCACCCGCTTCATCGCTTCGATGACCTGCGGATCGCTGACTTCTCGCCATTTCCAGTGAGGTTCGTTAGTCATTGTTTTCAATATAGCACTTGCCTGTGACTTATCCGAAATATGCACTCTTCCGCAGGGGAAGAGCTGATGCCAGATACTCCAGACTCCCCGAGGTTTCTTCCCTTGGTATTAAAAGCAACTGGAGGTTAGATTTGGCAGGAAGCCTTTGTGCAAAGGCGAAAAGGTCACCAGGCCTTTGGCCTCGAAACCACTCTGAGGTGACGTAGATGATTTCCCTTCCCAAGCGCCCCATATGTTATATGCTCGGATTCGTGGCTTTGTCACTTCTGCTGGCTCTCTTCCTGGCAGGCTGTGGAGGGGCGGGTGGTTCGTCACTCGACCTCGTCGGCAAGATTACCTACAGAAGTTATGCGGACAGCAACTATGAGATTTTCGTGATAAACCCCGATGGGTCTGAAGAGACCCGGATTACTTTTAATGCTGTACTCGAGGACTTCCCAAGTTGGTCACCTGACGGCAGCCAGATCGTCTTTACAAGTATGCGTAATGGCAATGAGGAGCTCTATGTGATGGAGGCCAATGGAGATTACCCAACACGCCTGACCAACAACTCCTCCCATGAAGAGTATCCATGCTGGTCGCCTGACGGCACCAAGATTGCCTTCACAAGCGATAGAGACGGCAATACAGAAATCTATGTGATGGACGCTGATGGAGATAACCAGACGCGCCTGACCAATAACTCCGAATATGACATCTGCCCAAGCTGGTCCCCTGATGGCAGCCGGATAGTCTTCGAGAGCAACCGCGATGGCAATCCGGAAGTTTATGTTATGGATGCCGATGGAACTGACCAGACCAACCTTTCGAACGACTCTGACTATGACCGAGATCCTGGCTGGTCGCCTGACGGCAACAAGATCGCTTTCACCAGCAGTCGTGAAGGCACCTATGCTATCTATGTGATGGATACCGATGGTAGCAATCAGACTCAACTGACCGAAACTACCTCTGGTAACTACGCTCCAAGCTGGTCGCCTGACGGCAATCTCGTCTTCGCAAGCTGGCGCGATGGCAACTATGAGATCTACGTGATGAACTCCAACGGCGATAACCAGACCCGCGTGACGAATAACCTCGTTGACGACCTCAATCCCAACTGGGGACCTGCCTTCGAATAACAGGAAATCTGGGGGCGAGCCTTGCTCGCCCCCTTCTTGCCCCGTTTCTACTCTTGAACCCCTTCTGCGCAAACCTGAAGCTGTTATCAGGTTGCCTTTTCTCGTCAGCGGGGCTATAACCTGCTTATATTCACCTTGAGGTGGTGAGCCGCAATGATCTGGAACCCCGATGTTGAGACGCTCCCCAGACCCAGGCTGGAGGAGCTCCAAAGCAAGCGCCTGGCCAGGCTGGCAGAATATTGTTATAGGCAGGTGCCTCTCTATAAAGCCAAATTTGACGAGGCAGGCCTGTCTCCCCAGGACATCAAGACAGTCGCTGATCTCGAAAAACTTCCCTTTACCACGAAAGATGACCTGAGAGAGTCGTATCCCTTCGGCCTGTTTGCTATGCCTATTAACGACATCGTGCGAATTCATGCCTCCAGCGGCACGACAGGACGCGCGACAGTTGTCGGTTATAGCAAAGAAGACGTGGGCATCTGGGCCGAGGTAATGGCCCGAACGCTTGCCGGTGGCGGCTGCACCAGCCATGACATCGTGCAGAACGCTTATGGTTACGGGCTTTTCACCGGGGGCCTTGGCATCCATTACGGAGCCGAGCGCATTGGCGCTTCTGTTGTTCCCGTCTCAGGCGGCAACACTCCACGCCAGCTTCAACTGATGAAGGACTTCGGCAGCACAATGCTCTGCTGCACGCCTTCTTACGCCATCCTGCTCGGTGAGTCGGCTGTGGACGCCGGTATCGATACCGCCGACCTGCCAGTCAAGATGGGCTGCTTCGGTGCCGAGCCCTGGGGCGAGCAGATGCGCAAGGAGATAGAAGCCAAACTCAATGTAAAAGCTTATGACATCTACGGCTTGTCCGAGATAATCGGTCCAGGCGTAGCCTTCGAGTGTTCGGAGCAGTCCGGTATGCACATCAACGAAGATCACTTCCTGCCGGAACTCATTGATCCAGCCACGGGCAAGCAACTGCCTTATGGCGAGTCGGGCGAACTCGTGTTCACCACGCTCACCAAGACCGGTATGCCCCTTCTGCGATATCGCACTCGCGATATCTGCACTTTCAGCCCTGACGTCTGCCCCTGCGGTCGTTCAACAGTCAGGATGAGCAAGGTCACCGGCCGCACCGACGATATGCTCATCATCCGGGGCGTCAACGTGTTCCCGAGCCAGATTGAGACTGCGCTGCTCGAGGTGGATTTCGTCGCGCCTCACTACCTGATTATCGTCGACAGGGAAGAGGGGAAGATGGACACCCTCGAGGTGCAAGTCGAGATAAGTGAGGCCCTGTTCTCGGATGAAGTTAGTGAGCTGGTAGGCCTGGAGCACAGGCTCGAGCAGCACCTGCATAACGCGCTCAACGTGGGTTGTAAAGTGAAACTGGTCGGGCCGAAGACTATCGAGCGTAGCGAAGCCAAGGCCAAGCGTGTTGTTGACAAGCGGGACATCCGATAAGGAGGAAAGACAATGACCACCGTGACGCAAGTCTCTGTTTTTGCCGAAAACAATACCGGTCAGTTGCATCAGGTGCTGGCGCCGATGGCAGCGGCTGGAGTCAACCTTCGAGCTTTTTCGATTGCAGAAGCGCCCGACTTCGGAGTGTTGCGTTTCATTGTGGATGACGCCGAGAAGGCACTCGAGGCACTGACGGCGGCAGGTTTTCGCGTAAAGCTGACTCCTGTCCATGCGGTGCAGCTTCGTGATGTGCCAGGCGCGCTGGACGAGGTATGCCTGGCGCTGGCGGAGGCGGGCATTGGCATCGATTATATGTATGCCTTTGCCGCTCACAGCCAGGCTGCGGCGATAACGATTCTCCGCACGCCAGATCCCGAAGGCACCGAAAAAGCACTCACCGCCAAGGGAATGAAGATGATCGATATGGCGAGCCTGCTCGCTCTTTAGGAAGAGTCCGGACTGCCATAGCCTGCCTGGAGGCGCCACATATGGGGCTTTCTGTATACATAATGACTGATCTCGAAGGGGTCTCGGGCGTGTTGCTGGAGGCCCAGACCATCCAGGACGGAGCTGCTTACGAGCTTGCGCGTCACTGGCTCACCGCCGAACTCAACGCCACAATCGCTGGTGCCTTCGATGCGGGAGCCGAACGGGTCGTGGCGGTGGATGGTCACGGCAAACCCTTCAATTTCGTCTACGAAGAACTTGATGAGCGCGCCGAATATATTGTGGGCAGCGGATGGGAGTTCTACCCCGAAGGAGCTGCCAGCGTCTTCGACTGCGCTTTTTGTATTGGCTTCCATGCGATGGCTGGTACGCCTAATGCAGTGCTTGACCATACAATGAGTTCGGCGACCTGGCAGAATTGCTGGATAAATGGCCAACTTGTCGGAGAGCTGGCTATAGTAGCGGGAGTCCTGGGCGAACTTGGTGTGCCAGTCACGCTGGTCAGTGGGGACGATGCAACTTGCAGCGAGGCGCGCGAGTTGCTTGGGCCCGTTGAGACTGTCGTTACCAAGTATGGTATCAGCCGTCATACAGCCAAACTGCGCGCTCAAGGGCCAGTGCTTGCAGAGCTTAGAGAAAAAGCTCGATTAGCGGTGACAGGGCGCTCAAAAGTCTCGCCCCTCGTTTTCGATGTCCCAGTTGAGCTGAAGATTGAGTATACTAAGACTGCATATGCGGACGGGCTTCGGTCAGGCTTGAAGGAGCGCCCGGAGCCGAGAATGAGACTAGTAAAAGGTGAAACGTTAGGTCAAGCTTTTCTTAACCTACACTAAAAGATGTAACGCTTTACCGAATGTGACTACTTTGGAAACATTATTAACCCTTGTAGACCTGTAGTTTTCGTGGTAACGTTAATCAGACCTAGAGAAGTGAGGCTGTGTGGCAGGTTAATTCCAGGTCACTTGCCCTGAAGAGATGGTAGCTGTGCATAAGCGAGGCTTTACACTTATCGAATTGCTGGTAGTTATCGCGATCATCGCCATATTGGCCGCGATATTATTTCCTGTCTTTGCCCGGGCCAGAGAAAAAGCGCGCCAGGCAAGCTGTCAGTCCAACATGAAGCAAATCGGGATAGCCTTCCAGATGTACGCGCTGGACTATGATGGCAAGATGGTCGCCTATGACAATCCCTCTGTGGTCCCTCTTCCCGATGCGCGCAAGCCCAGCACTTATTTCCTCAATGCCTGGTACGATCAGTTAATGCCCTATATGCGCAATAACGATATCCTGATTTGCCCGACCTTAAAAGCCGAGCCCGTGAATGAAGGTTATGGTTATAGCTATTGGTCGAGCTATGCAATGAACTGGCGCAGTTCTGGCTGGAATGGGGGCGTCCCAAAGGCACTGGACGAGTATTCCCGCCCTGCCGAGACAATCTATATAGCCGATGGCACCTGGTCATGGTTCTACTGGTACAACTACGGAACCCTCAGCAGCACTCGCCATAATGATGGGATGAACTGCCTGTGCATTGATGGTCATGTCAAGCATACCGGCAAGATGGATCCCGACGAGTTCCGCCCTTATCCAACCGATTTGGGGCCGTATGGCGGAATGTATCTTTGGCTGGACGATATCCTCTAACAATCCGGCCTGGTCTCTCACCAAGCAAACAGCCTGGCCAACACTGGCCAGGCTGTTTTTCTATCCCAGGTTTACAAGCTTGCTCTCAGCCGCGCTGAGGCAGATAAGGCATAAGGCGCGCCGCCAGATTTGCGATTGGCATGCTTTGCAACCAGATTCGTCCTGGCCCGGTCAGAGTGGCCAGGAAGAAGCCCTGTCCTCCAAAGAAGATGTTCTTCAATCCTTTGATTAGCTCTATGTCAAAATCAACGGACGGGTCGAACATAGCTACATGCCCTGGCGCCACCTGAAGCTTCTGACCCGCCGCCAGGGTGTAAGGGGTTATCTCTCCCGCCAGCTCGAAGAAAGTGGTGCCAGGCCCAGTGACTTTTTCGAGGATAAATCCTTCGCCTCCGAAGATGCCAGCGCCTAGCCGGCGCTGCCAGTGTACGGAAAGCTCTACGGAGGCCTCAGCACACATAAAGGCATCCTTTTGAGCGATGATGGCCTCGCCTGCGGCAAGCGCCATGGGGACGATCTTGCCAGGAAGCTCTGAGGCAAAGGCCACCAGGCCCGCTGCTTCTTCGCAGTGGTAGTAGGAAAGCATCAAGGACTCTCCCGCGAAAGAGCGCGCAAGCCCTCCAAACAGGCCGCCAGGCATCTGAGTGTCCATCCGGACGCTGGGACTTTTCCAGGCCATACCGCCCGCTTCACTCACCATCGACTCGCCCAGCTCGAGCTGGATGTCTACCACTTGCAAATCGTCACCGCGAATAGTGTATTTCATCCTCGGCTCTCCCTGGTCCTCAAATATGTATCAGCTCTAACCTTTGCTAGGCAGGTAGGGAATCAGTCTGCTGGCAAAGTTTGGCAAAGGCATACTCTGGAGCCAGACCTTTCCTGGACCAGTTACATTGGCCAGGAATAGCCCCTCTCCACCAAACAGTATATTTTTGACGCCTTTTACCATCTCTATATCAAACTGCACGCTGGGTTCCATCAGAGCCAGATAGCCCGGATCGACCTTCAGACGCTGGCCGGCTACCAGAGTGTATTCGACGATATGGCCAGCCAGTTCGAAGAAAACCTGACCTGGGCCAGTCACCTTCTGCAGGATAAATCCCTCGCCGCCAAAGAGTCCTGCGCCAAGCCGCTTGTTGAAGTGCATCTCGAGTTGCACTCCCGCCTCTGCGCACATAAAGGAATCTTTCTGACAGACCATAATCTGTTCTGGAGCAAGCGTCATCGGGACTATCTTGCCGGGGAACTCGGATGCAAACGCTACCAGCCCTTCGGCGCCCTGACAGGTATAATCGGTCAGCATCAAGGACTCGCCCATCAGCTTGCGCTTGAGACCTCCCATCAACCCGCCTTTCATCTCGGTATTCATCGAGATATTGTCGGACATCCAGGCCATACCCCCGGATTCGGAATAGACCGTCTCGCCCGACTTGAGCCGTATGTCAACCACCTGCAGGTCATGCCCAAATATCGTGAACTCCATACAGTGTTTGCCCCCTTCTGGTAAGTGTCCTGGTACGGCAATTGGCACCAGAGTGAAGACAATTTCGAGCTTGGCAGAAGTAATCCTGCTCAGCTTTGTCTTAGGCCGCCATGCATGTTGAATAAAAAGGTCTTCCGGAGCGCGACGAGAGGGCGAATCTCGTGTAGAATTGGTGCAGCTCCCCTGTGCAGAATACCAGGTGCAGGTAGGAAACAGGACGGCAACAAATTGCCGCTCAGCTAGCCACTTGGCGCGCAGTTTCCCGCTCTGGGGCGCTTGTTGCACCGGAAGAGTCTTGCGTAGAATGATGACATCAGACGGCAAGCAACGTGCCAAACGTTGATCTCACTTAGGAGGTTGTGTCCAATGGCTCTCAGTAAAGACAAGGTAATGAGCATCTGCGAGGACGAGGACGTAAAATTTATCAAGATATGGTTTACCGACGTCCTTGGTTACCTCAAGAGCTTCACAATTAGTGCCCGGGAGCTTGAAGGGGCTTTCGCCGAGGGAATGGGCTTTGATGGTTCCTCTATTGAAGGCTTCGCGCGGATCTCGGAAAGCGATATGGTCGCTATGCCCGATCCCAACACCTTCACCATCCTGCCCTGGCGTCCCAGCGAGCAGGGCAAAGTCGCCAGGATGTTCTGCGATGTGCTTACTCCAGATGGCGCTAACTATGATGGCGACCCACGCTATGTGCTTAAGCGCGCTCTGGCGAAGGCTGACGCAATGGGCTACAAGGTCTTCCTGGGGCCCGAGCTCGAGTATTTCTATTTTTCCAATGACAAGACCACCCAGACCCTCGACAAGGCTGGCTATTTCGATGTGACCCCGCGCGATGAGGCCACTGACCTGCGCCGCCAGACCGTCATCGCCCTCGAGCAGATGGACATCAAGGTCGAGTACAGCCATCACGAGGTCGCTCCTTCTCAGCACGAGATCGACCTGCGCTACAACGAAGCACTGCAGATGGCCGATACCGTGATGACCTACCGGATGACGGTCAAAGAGATTGCAGCGATGAATGGCGTTTACGCCACCTTTATGCCCAAGCCGATTTTTGGGCAGAATGGTTCTGGAATGCACACTCACCAGTCGTTGTTCGCTGGCAGCAAGAATGCTTTCTTCAATCCCAATGACCAGTATTATCTGTCTGATGTAGCCAAGATGTATATCGAAGGCTTGCTGCGTTTCGCGCCCGAGATAACCGCTGTGACCAACCAGTGGGTAAACAGCTACAAGCGCCTGGTGCCTGGTTATGAAGCCCCGGTCTATGTGTCCTGGGCGCGCGCCAACAGGTCCGCTCTCGTGCGGGTACCGCTGTACAAGCCTGGCAAAGAGGCCGCAACTCGCTGCGAATTGCGCTGTCCCGATCCGGCCTGCAACCCCTACCTGGCCTTCGCCGTTATGATCTCGGCTGGCCTCAAGGGTATCGAAGAGAAGTTCGAACTGCGCAGCCCGACCGAAGAGGACATCTTCGAGATGAACGAAACCGAGCGCGCCGCGCACGGCATCACCTCGCTGCCAGGCAGTCTCGCGCAGGCTATCGAGCTTGCCGAGGGTAGCTCGCTGCTCAAGGAGGCGCTGGGCGACCACGTCTTCGAGAAGTTCATCGCCAACAAGAAACTCGAGTGGGATATGTACCGGACGCAGGTGCACCAGTACGAACTGGACAAATACCTGCCGTTGCTTTAGAGCCGGCTCAGAGTTAGCCTGTTTACAGAGCCGCCGCGTCCTCGTGGCGGCTCTGCCGTCTCTCACCCTTTTTAGTCAGGGGGGAAACTGGTAGGAAATCACTTCCCCAAAGAGAAGCCTTTCACGGGGGTTTTTCAGGGGCAGTCAGGGAAGCCAGCATCCCCGCCAAGCGTTAGAATAACAGACCCCGAAGACGATTCTGACTGGCAGGGCGATTAGCCAGCCAGGCAGCAGGTGAAACAGAATGGCCAAGCCCGAGTTCGATTTTAAAGTTCCAGCCGCATGCGGAGCCTTCGGCATGTTGAATGAAGATGGCGCCAGGACCAGCGGTCAGGTGGCTATTGATGGCATCCGCATTATGCACGAGCGCGGCAACGGCCTGGGCGGCGGATTCGCCGGATACGGAATCTATCCGGAATTTGCCGACTATTATGCCTTCCATTTGATGTATGAGTCGGATGCCGGTCGCAGCGCGACCGAGCAATTCCTGAACGAGTACTTCAATGTCGAGATGGCCGAGAAGATCCCGACCAGGGCGCATCCCCGGGTGCATGACGAGCCGCTGCTAATGAGGTATTTCGTGCGTCCCAAGCGCGGCTTGCATCCTCGACTTGCCCGGCTTTCAGAGCAGGACTTCATCGTCTGGGCAGTGATGAGCATCAACCGCGAGGTAGACGATGCGTATGTCGCCTCCAGTGGCAAGAATATGGGCTCCTTCAAGGGAGTTGGCTTTCCAGAGGATATCGGCGAGTTCTTCCGCCTTGAAGAATACGAAGGCTGGTTGTGGACGGCGCATGGACGGTTCCCGACCAATACCAAAGGCTGGTGGGGAGGGGCGCATCCCTTTGCTTTGCTCGACTGGTCGGTCGTACATAATGGAGAAGTCTCTTCTTATGGCATCAACAAGCGCTATCTGGAAGAACATGGTTACGAGTGCCGCCTGCTAACCGATACTGAGGTTATCACCTATCTGCTGGATTTGCTGGTGCGCCGGCACGGGCTGTCGCTCGAGATGGCCAGCGTTGCGCTCGCGCCGCCTTTCTGGAAGACCATCGACCGGATGCCAGCAGAGCAGAAGCAGCTTTATACCACCCTGCGCACAGTTTATGGATCGGCCGAGCTCAATGGGCCCTTCGCTATCATCGTCGGCTTCGAGGGCGGGATGCTTGGTCTTTCGGACCGGGTGAAGCTGCGTCCTCTCGTAGCTGCCAGACATGGCGAGACAGTCTATCTGGCCAGCGAGGAATGCTCTATCCGAGAGGTCTGTCCGCGGCCCGATAAAATCTGGCATCCCCGAGCTGGCGAGCCTGTAATCAGCCGGCTGAAGGTTGCCGCGAAGGAGGCAGTAGCCTGATGGCGCTCTCTCTTAGAGTCCCAGAATTCGAACTCATCCGCGATGAGAAGAAGTGTATCGGCTGCGAGGTCTGCGTCCGCCAGTGTTCTAACGAGGTGCATACCTGGGATGAGGCTAACGAGCAAGTGCTTACCGATCCGATGGCCTGCGTGGCTTGCCAGCGCTGCATTACCATGTGCCCGACTCACGCTCTGCGTCTGAAGAAAGTCCCAGTCGAGTGGCGCGATAACCCAAGCTGGAATGGCAAGGCTCAGCAGGATATCTACAAGCAGGCCGAGAGCGGTGGCGTATTGCTTGCCGCGATGGGCACCGATATGGAATATCCAATCCTCTGGGACAAGCTGGTGCTAAACGCCTCGCAGGTGACCAATCCCTCCATCGACCCCCTGCGCGAGCCGATGGAATTGCGAACTTATCTTGGACGTAAACCTGACCGCGTAGAAATGGATTTCTCTACTGGCGCGCCAATCCTGAAGACTCGCCTGGCGCCTCAGCTCGAGCTGTCGGTGCCGGTGATGTTCTCGGCGATGTCCTATGGCTCGGTCAGTTACAACACCTGCCTCTCGCTGGCCCGTGCCGCGGTCGAAGTTGGCACTTACTACAACACAGGCGAGGGGGGCTTGCACCGCACGATGCGCAAGTTTGGCCCTCGCACCATTGTCCAGGTCGCCTCTGGCCGGTTCGGAGTCGATGCCGACTATCTCAACGTCGCCGCGGCTATCGAAATCAAGATAGGCCAGGGCGCCAAGCCAGGCATTGGTGGTCATCTGCCAGGCGAGAAGGTCAGCGACGAGATCTCCAAGACCCGTATGATCCCCGAGGGGACGGACGCCATCTCGCCGGCGCCGCATCATGACATCTACTCCATCGAAGATTTGCGACAGCTCATATATGCGCTCAAAGAAGCGACTCGCTACGAGAAGCCTGTTTCTGTCAAAATTGCCGCTGTGCATAACGTTGCCGCCATTGCCAGTGGTTGTGTCCGGGCGGGAGCTGACATTGTAGCCATCGACGGTATCCGGGGCGGCACCGGCGCCGCGCCCAAGGTCACGCGCAACAGCGTCGGTATCCCCATCGAGCTTGCGCTGGCTGCGGTGGACGAACGCCTGCGCCAGGAAGGCATCCGGCACGAGGCGTCTCTGGTCTGCGCTGGCGGTATCCGGAATAGTGGCGATGTCGCCAAAGCTATCGCGCTGGGCGCCGACGCCGTTTATATCGGTACTGCCGCTCTGGTCTCGCTAGGTTGCCATGTTTGCCAGCATTGCTACAGCGGCAAGTGCAACTGGGGAATCGCCACTCAGGATCCAGCGCTCACGCGCAGGCTTAATCCCGATATGGGGGCTCGCCGCGCGGCCAACCTGCTGCGCGCCTGGAGTCACGAAATAAAAGAACTGCTCGGTGGGATGGGCCTTAACGCGCTTGAGAGCCTGCGCGGCAACCGGGAGGCCCTGCGTGGCATTGGCCTTTCGGACACCGAATCCGAGATCCTGGGCGTCAAGCCCGCCGGGAGATAGGAGAAGCCTTATGAAACGTATTCTGGCCAGGAAGGAACTCTGCGTAGGCTGTCGCCTCTGCGAGGTGCATTGCACCGTCGCTCACAGCCGAAGCAAAGATATCGTTAAGGCTTTCAAAGAGGAATTTCCGCGTCCTAAATCCGCTGTCAAGGTCGAGGACGCTGGTTGCACCTCGATGGCTCTTCAATGTCGTCATTGTGATGAGCCACACTGCATCCAGGCCTGTATGACTGGCGCCATGCACCGCGATGAGAGCGGCGCTGTGGTCTGCGACACCACGAAGTGCGTCGGTTGCTGGATGTGTGTAATGGCCTGTCCCTATGGGGCCATCCAGCGTGATGTAGAGGGCAAGGGCACTGTCTCCAAATGCGACTTGTGCGCCGAACTCGGAGAGCCGGCCTGCGTGAAGAACTGTCCCAACGAAGCCCTTATCCTCGTAGAGGTCGAAGAAGAGGTGACGCCAGGTGTATAAGCATGCCCTGATTGGCAACTCGGCCGCCGCAGTTGGCGCCATCGAAGCAATCCGCAAGGCTGGGGATACTGGCAGCATCGCCGTCTTCTCGGATGAACCCTGGCGCGTCTATTCGAGGCCACTTATCTCTTACTTGCTGGCACATAAAGTTACCCCCGAGAAGATGTATTATCGGCCGGAGAGTTTCTATGAGAAGTTGACCGTCGATACCTTCCTTGCCGATGCGGTCACTGCTCTGGATGTCGAAGCGAAGACTTTACAAACCGCGAAAGGCGAAGACTTTGGTTTTGAGAACCTGCTTCTCGCCACTGGTGGAGTCCCCTTTGTACCGCCAATGCCTGGCGTAGAGCTTAAGGGTGTCTATACCTTCACCAAATGGGCGGACGTCCTTTCGATAGAAGAATACCTGACCGAGCACAAGCCCACCCAGGTAGTTGTTATAGGCGGTGGCCTTATCGGCCTGAAGTCGGCTGAGGCGCTTATCCGCAGAGGCTTCTCGGTCACGATTGTCGAACTCGCGGACCGTATTATGAGTGCCGCCTTCGACAAGACAGCCTCTGACCTGGCCAGCGAGATACTCCAGTCCAGCGGTTGCCGGGTTATCACTGGCGACACCGCCGAAGAGCTTGTTGGTCAGGACGGCCGCATCAGCGAGGTGCGCCTGAAGGGAGGCGAAATACTGCCTGCCCAGCTCTGCGTCGTAGCCATTGGCGTGCGGCCCAACACCGAGCTGCTTAAGGGCTCTCCCCTCGAGATAAACCGGGGCATCGTCACCGACCACCGGATGGCTACGAATGTGCCGGGCGTCTGGGCGGCGGGCGACTGCGCCGAAGGGCCCGACCTCTTGCTTGGTATCAAGCGGCCTATTCCCATCTGGCCGAACGCCTATATCCAGGGCAAGGCCGCTGGGCGCAATATGGGCGGCGATCCCTTCGAACTCGATGGCACCTTCGTGATGAACTCTATCGATGTAATGGATATATCCACTATCTCGGCAGGCACCACAGACCCGGGTGACGACCCAGAGGCCGAGATTCTGGTCGAGCTTGATATGGCCACGCGCAAGTATAAGAAGCTTGTTATCAAAGACAACCGCCTCATCGGTATGGTAGTTTTCCGCGATGTGGACCGAGCTGGCCTCTACACTGGGCTTATCCGCACGAAGACCGAAATCGGCAGCTACAAGGACAGGTTGCTGGCCGGCGACTTCGGACTGCTTGATATGGCAAATTATGACCATCTGGAAGAACGCGTGCTTGGGCCTGGCATTCAGGTTTAGGAAGCGAGGTATACTGTAATGGTGGAACTAGACCAGGAAGTCTTCGAACTGAATGCAACCGGGATGCATTACCAGCTTCTCAATGACGCCATCCATCAGGCGATTGGCGAGGGTTGGACTCATCTGCGTCTTAAGGGCGTTAACGGTCAGCGTTATATTGGGTGCGGCCTCAAGGGAGAGGAACTCCTGATCGATATCGAGGGGCTGCCTGGTAACGATTTGGCAACCTTTATGGATGGCCCCACTGTCCGCGTCTACGACAACGCCCAGGACGGCCTGTGCAATACGATGAATGCCGGAAAAGTCTCCATCTGGGGCGATGCCGGTGACGTGTTGGCCTATGGTATGCGCGGGGGCAAGCTATTCGTCCGTGGCGATGTCGGCTACCGGACAGGCATCCATATGAAGGAATACGAAGGCAAGCGTCCCCTGGTGGTGGCTGGTGGTAAAGCTGGCGATTTCCTGGGCGAGTATATGGCGGGCGGCCTGCTTATCGTCCTGGGCCTTAACGCCGAGCCTGGCGAGTCCTTGACCGGCGGCTACCTGGGTACCGGGATGCACGGTGGGTTGATCTTCTTGCGCGGCGAGGTCGAAGACTGGCAACTGGGCGCTGAACCTGGCATCACTTGCGACCTGGCAGAAGACGACTGGACTTTGCTGCGCGAAGCAGTTGGAGAATTTGCCTCCGAATTCAATTTGGATATCGAAGAGTTGCTTGATGCGCGCTTCTCCAAGCTATGGCCCAAGTCCAAGCGTCCTTATGGCAACCTTTACGCTCATTAGGTAACACCATCTCGAGCTAGTATGAGCGTGACCTTAAAGGTCGCGCTCTTTGTTTTATTGTGACATATTTTTATTCTGCCAGTACAAGGTTGTTGTGTTACCATACCTCTCGGTGTCACTGTCCTGGGCAGAACCGCCAGAGGCGTTAGCCTTTTCTGCCTTCATCCAGGGAAGGATCGCACTAGCATATGGAGCTACAGCTTAGACTTGCCGGCCAGGCCAAGCTCGAGCAGAAGTTGAACGCTCGCCTCGTTGTCTTCTACAGGCTGCTTCAACTCAACTCACTCGAATTGCAGCAAGCTGTCCACCAGGAGATTCTGGATAACCCAGCCCTCGAAGCTGTCGAACATGACACCCGCTGTCCCCTCTGCGGCGCCGAGCTTGCCGGCGCCAGATGCCAGGCTTGTGGTTATCAGGGACGCGAGGCGGCTCTTAGCCGGGAAGATGAACTCTATTGTAGTGCAGCCAATGATCCAGACGAAGAATATGACCAGTTCGCAAGGCTCCCCGCCCAGTTCTCCCTGAAAGACCATCTCAAATGCCAGGTGCGTATTGTCGCGCCCAAAGAGCTTTGGCTGAGTGCCGATGCGCTAATCGAGCAACTCGATGATGAAGGCTACTACCGCGGTGATTTGGTTGCCCTGGCGGCAGAGCGAGAGACCACAGAAGAGCATCTCGAGGCGGCGCTTGCCGCTATTCAACAATGCGATCCCCCGGGCACAGGCGCCAGAAACCTGCGTCAATGCCTCACTATCCAGCTTCGCCAGATGGACTCTCCCGAGGCCCAAAGGGCGCTTCTACTGGTCCAGAAAGGCTGGGATCGACTGGCCAGGGGTGACACGGAAAACCTTGGCAGACTGCTCAAACTGACCGATGAGGAAGTTGAAGCGGCCGTAACTTTTGTCCGCGAAGAACTCAATCCTTATCCAGCGCGCGCTTTCCACCCGCCCTGGGGAGATCAACAGGAGCCTGAGAATCTCGTTGCACCCGAGGTTGTCATCCTCGAAGCCGATGGCGATTACAGTGTGGAGGTACTTACCTCGCGCGCCTTCGGCCTCAGGCTCAGCCCGACTTATGTGCGCGCTTACACTAACCTGCAACGCGCTCGCGGCCAGGAAGCAGAGCACGTGCGCGGGTATCTCGACCGCGCCAGACTTTTTATTGCTTCTCTAAATCGCCGCACTCGCACCTTGCACAATGTGGCGCTCGCTATTGTTGGAGAACAGAAACCTTTCCTCAAACTTGGCGCCGAGTTCCTTCGACCGATAACTCGCAAAGCACTCGCAGAACGTATCAATATGCACGAATCCACTGTCAGCCGATGTGTTTCAGGCAAGCATGCCCTGTTACCCAGGGGCGATATCATTGGCTTCGAGCTGTTTTTTGACCGGGCCGCTCCCATCAAGACTGCTATCGAAAGCCTGGTGAAGGAAGAACCCAAAGCTCAACCGTATACGGACGATAAAATCGGTGTATTGCTCAAGGAGCGTTTTGGCCTGGAGTTCTCCAGACGCACCGTTGCCAAGCATAGACTGCTGCTTGGTATCCCCGACCGCGCCACCCGTAGATCAATGTATAAAAGAAATTCAGACTAGCCCCTAAAGTCTTCCGGTCCTTCTGCCGATAACTCTTTTGAGTCTACCGGTGGAGGAGAATCGGGTGAAATTAAGACGCACGGATGAGCTAATAGAGCAAGCCTTCGAACGCTGCGCGCGCTTGCCAGCACTGGCAGGTGAGGCTATCGCTGCAGCTATGGATGAGGAAAAGTCAGTAGATGACCTCGCCACCCTGGTCGGTACTGACCAGGCCCTCTCGGCCAGACTGATGAGACTGGCGAACTCCCCCTCGTTAGGCCGTCCCATGCGAGTTAACGACCTGCGCACAGCGGCTTTGCTTGTCGGGCTGGATGGACTAAGAGGATTGCTGCTTGGCAGTGTGATGAACCTGGTCACTCCAGGTGGTCAGGATACCTATACCATGCTGCTACGCTTGCAGGACCATGCCGCTGCCTGCGCGGCCCTGGCCAAAAGTCTTGCGCCCAAAGTCGCCGGAGTTTTTCCGGGCGAAGTTGCTGCTGCAGCTCTGATGCACGATTTGGGCTTGCTGATTATGCTGGATACTGACGCCGCTCTGCTTGAGAAGCTGGGCGCCACCTGCAGCGAGGCCGACTCTGAACGACTAGCGGCAGAAAGAGCTACTTTCGGCTTTACTCACGAGGAGCTTGGGGCGCGTATTGCGTCCGAATGGTATTTGCCTTCAACACTAAGTGCCACTCTGGGCCACCATCATCATCCCCTTTCGCTGGACTTGCCTGAGGAAGACAGGGCTCTCGTCCGTCTTGTTGGGCTAAGTGATGGGCTTACATATACAGTAGGTTTCGGTGCTTTTAGCCTGCCCCAGGCACGAACCGATAGCGAGTTGTTACAGAAATCTCTTGCGCTTACCAACGAGCAGATTGAAGCCGCTGTAAGAGAACTGCCTGAGAAGGCAACCCTCTGGCGCAGTGTCCTGATGAACAAAGAACCTGTCCAGCCTTTGCAGGAGAAAGCAGTTCGCAATCTTTGGCAGATAAGCCTTGATTTACTCCAAAGGGCCAATGCCTCTCAGCAGTCAGTCGAACTCCTTTCCGTGCTTGCCGAACGGTGGCCGCCCTCAGGGCCTGGAGCAGAACCTGCCAGATCTGATGCCCTCGAGCAAGTACTCGGTCCCCTGGCCATAACTGCGCAGTGCGATCATCTGGGCCTTTATCTGGCTGATGCCCGCGGTTGCAGGCCTCTTTGTTCCTGGACTGCGCCTGGCACAACTGTAACAAGTGAGGAGTTTGGTAGAGCGCTACGGGAAGGCCTTAGTGGCGAACCACTTGTTACCAATCCCCTGCCTTCCGTTGCCGACAGACCCTGGCTAGTGCTCGCAGAGGAATGTGCTTCCGGCACCAAACTTATATTCACAGCCCGGGGAGAAGCTGCCGGGTTGCCGCTCTTCCCTCGGCAGAGCGCTCTTCTCAGTTCTTTTGCCGACCTGTTTGGGGTGATGATGCAGAAGGAACTCTCTGCCGAACGCGCAAGGCAGGCTACCGAGTTTGGCGTAGGTTTGCTCGAGGCGGCAAGCGAGGCATTGCTGGTACTCGATGGCAAGGGAAGACTGGTTTACACAAACCGAGCAGCAACAAAAGCTTTGGGATTATCAGTTGCTCCAGGTGACGAGCCGCAAGCGGCACGAGAGCTACTGAAAGCCCTTGGCCTTGCAGCTAACCATCTCGAACTCATCGATGAGTGTGCAAGTCTCGGTTGCGACCTCGACCAACTGGTTGATATTCCGGGCCAATCCGAGGGATCGCGGACTTTTCATTTACTTGGCTCCCGGCTGCCGCTTGCTACAGGGGCTTCTGGGTATCGGCTTTGTTTCTATGACATCACAGAGCTTAGGCAGATGCACGACAGGCTGGTGGAGACAGAGCGCAAATCCTTGCTGTTCGATACCTCGGTTGCCCTTAACCATGAGCTTAACACTCCCTTGTGCGGCATCTTGATGGCCCTTGATCTGCTCTCCAGCAAGCTCGAGGGCACCATGCCGGAAGCCCTCGAGGAGATTGACACGGTGCGCGAGATGGCTGAACGCTGCACTGATGTGCTTGCTCGCCTGAGGGGTATGGAGGAACCTCACCGTACCGAGTATATCGATGGCACTTATATGCTCAATCTCGAGAAGACATCCCATGCCAAGTAACACTGAAGAAACAAAATAGAAAATCATTTTTGCCCGAGCAAAGGAAGGCTCTGGCACGAATCTTGCATCCAGTTCAAAGAGAGCGGGAGTCTCTTTTAAAAGGAGTAAGGAATGGAATCCAGCAGAGCCAGACTGCTTGTTGTCGAGGATGACCCAAAGCTCCGAGAACTGCTAATAAGACTGACCAAAGCAAAGGGTTTTGACACTACTGCTGCCGCGACAGGGGAGGAAGCCTTCAGCGCGCTCGAACGCCAGCGTTTCGACCTGGTAATGCTGGATTTGCGCCTGCCCGATATGGCCGGCACAAAAGTCCTTAAAGCTATCTCAGGTATTGGAGAGACAACCCAGGTGATAATAATCACTGGTTATGCCTCTCTCGAATCGGCTATCGAATCGGTGCGCCTGAATGCGGCTGACTACCTGATTAAGCCTTTTGGCATCAAGCGCCTCGAAGAAGCCCTGGAAGGTGCTATGACAAAACTGCGCAGTCATGGCAGGAATCTGCGCGAACCTGTGCGCCAGCAAGTCTGTTCTGAGCAGAGCAATCACTCCTGGGTTATTACCCCGGATTTGCGTATCGTCGGCTCTGATGTACTCGATGAAGAGGCTGCGCCTACTTTTTGCGAGGTTGCCGGCTACCTCGGTGTAGAGGAAGAAGAACTCTCGAGGTGGGTTTCCGATACTCTGACGGGCCAACGGGTAGTTCATTCCTGTGGCGAAAACCAGTCGGTCACTTGCTTTCCTCTTCATTTTGTCGGGGGCAGAGTGCTTGCCTGTATCAGTCTGGATGAGGCAGTAGAACAGCCTCCTCATCCCGATATGGCTCGCCTTGCCCGTCACGGCCAGCTCGCTGCAATGCTGGTTCATGATCTGGCTAATCCCCTTGGCATAATTGTAGGTTATGTGGACCTGCTGGGAGAGTTGGTTAATAGCGATGAGGCAGTTGGTCGATATGTTTCCAAGATGGCAAGTGAGGCCGATCGGGCGATGGGCATCATCGACGAGTTTCGGGCTTACTTTGGCGGGATGCGCCTTGATGTGCAACCTTTCGCTGTCGAATCCTGGGCCAGGCAACTAGGCGAAGCTCTTACGGCGGCGGGCGCGACCCACGGGTGGCAAACTCGTCTGGAGGTCGCTCCTGTATCGGTCGAGGCTGATCCCAAAGCCCTTGAACGCGCTGTAATCAACCTGGTGAAAAATGCCTTTGAGGCTGGAGGGGAGCAGACCCAGGTTCAGGTTGCCATCAGCCCGAGCGCCGATGGTCGCTGTTCTATTGTCGTGGAAGATGATGGGCCAGGCATACCCGAGCAAGTCAGGGCCACCCTCTTCGATCCTTTCGTCAGCAAAGGCAAGAGTGGCCCTCACCTGGGACTCGGCCTTGCTATAGTGCGTGAAATAGTAGATGCCTGCAAGGGAGAGATCCGGCTTTCAGATCGAGCGCCCCAGGGCACTCGTTTCGAGCTGTTGCTGCCACAGGCTACGAGCCTGCCCCAGCCGCATGAGACGAGCGCTGCAGAACACCTCGAAGGAGTCTGGTCGACGGCAACTGGCTAATGAATATCAACAAGGCTCCAGGAAACCAGGTGCCGTTGCGCAGAGTCTGGCTTTCTGTTATTATCGCGCTGGCTACTCAGCACGCTCTTCCTGCTCTGCTGCGAGCAGAGCTAAAAACCATAGGAAGGAGGTGAGCAGCGTGCAAGCGTATGAGCTGATGTATATCCTCGATCCCGAGGTCACTCCCGAGCAACTCGAGGAGGACCGTGCGGCGCATAAGGACTTCCTCGAAAAGACAGGCGCCACCGAGATGCAGGTCACCGATATGGGCAAGCGTAAGCTGGCTTATGTCATAAAGCACCGGGCCGAGGGTATCTACACCCTCGTCACTTTCCAGGCAGAACCCGCAGCCGCGCACGTCATCAAGGAGAAGTTCCCAACACTTCCCCGAGTGCTTAGGCATATGGTTGTCAAAGCCGAAGGCTGATTACAAGCCCCAAGTGGAGGCGAGTGAAGTGTACAACCGAGTTATCCTGATAGGCAGGCTTACAAGGGACCCTGAGCAGCGCACCACCGGCAGTGGGATAACTGTTGCCAACTTTACCTTGGCAGTGGACCGCCGGTATGGTCGTTCGGACGATTCCAAGGAGTCGCAAACCGACTTCATCGATATCGTTGCGTGGCGCCAGCTCGGTGATCTGGTTGTTCAGTACGTTACAAAGGGCCGTATGGTCGCTGTAGAAGGCAAGCTGCAGGTTCGCAAATGGCAGGACAGCAACGGCAACAACCGCACCACTTACGAGGTCGTAGCTGACGATGTGCGGTTCCTCGAGTCTCGCCGTAGCCAGGACTCGGGTGACCGGCCACCGGCAAGCCAGGAACAAAGCGACACTTTTGCCGCTGATAAAGACTATGAAGACAATAATGATGTGTTCGGCTCAAGCGATTTCGGGGACGATGAAGACCCCCTCGCGATGAGCTAGATCGGGAGGTAACCCATGCCGAAAGTGTTTTATCGCAGAAGGAGAAAGGTCTGCGTTTTTTGTGCCGAGAAGCTTCCTGCGGCCAACTTCAAGGATATTAACCGCCTCAAGTCTCTTATGAACGAGGACGGCCGGATCCTTCCCCGCAGGCAAAGTGGCACTTGCGCTCGCCATCAGCGCGCGGTTGCGCAGGCTATCAAGCGCGCCCGGTTTATGGCCTTGCTGCCGTATACCAATCGTTAACCCTATTGTAAGGAAGAGCCCGTCCTTCGGGGCGGGCTCCTGCACGTGAAGGAGGAAGCACGATGTGCACCGAGTGCGGCTGCCATGGCCACTCTCACGTCAATCTGGACGACCTGGCCCACCTCAAGCAACATGACCCCGATGGGATGCTGGACCTCACGATCGGCCTCACCGAGCAAATCCGCAAAGCTGTCGAGCTAGCCAGGGTCGTTGACCTGCCCGCAAGTTACGGACAGGTAAAAAATGTTATCGGAACTGGTATGGGGGGTTCTGGAATCGGCGGAGCTTTTTGCGCTCAACTTTTCCAGGACGTGCTGACCGTCCCGATGGCTTCCAACCGAGACTATACGCTGCCCGCCTACGCCGGGCCTGATACTCTTGTTATCGCCGGCAGCTATTCCGGCAATACCGAAGAAACCCTGACCGCCGCCGCAGAGGCCCAGCGGAGAGGCTGCAAGGTCTTCTGCGTTACCGGTGGGGGAGAGCTGCTGGCCTTTGCCGAAAAGCACGGGCTTCCTTATGCCAAGGTGCCGACGGGCCTTGCTCCGCGCGCAGCGGCCGGTTATATGTTTGTCCCACAGGTCTTCGCGCTCCAGAAGGCGGGGCTTATCCCCGACCAGACGGCTGCCTTTGAAGAGGCCATCGCGCTGCTGGGTGAGTTGCTCGAGACCTGGCGGCCCGAATCGAAACTGGATGATAACCCGACCAAGCAGCTTGCTGAAGAGCTCTTTGGACACATCCCCCTGATATACGGCGAATTCGGTTATCTTGGGGTTATCGCCGAGCGCTGGAAGGACCAGATCAACGAGAATTCGAAGGTCATCGCATATAACAATGTGTTGCCTGAACTCAATCATAACGAGGTCGTTGGCTGGGAGCTGCCTGAAGAACTGGCCGAGGTCTTCTCCGTCGTGCTGCTGCGGGACGAGGACTGCGAATATCCGGTATCAGCTTCGCGCCGAGGTTACCCGGCAACTCGTGGCAATGAAAGGTTGCGGCGTTGCGGAAGTCTGGACTCAGGGCGAAAGCCGCCTCGCGAAGCTTCTCACAACGATGCACTTTGGCGACTGGGTGAGCATCTACCTGGCTGCAATGTATGGAGTGGATCCGAGCAGCATCGACAACATAAAGCTGCTGAAGGCAAAACTGGCGGAGGCAGGTCCCGTCAAGTTTTAGGGGAGACCAATTATGTCTCTGGCCTATGCCAGTGAGTTGCTGACGAAGGCCCGGACCGCAGGTTATGCGGTTGGGGCCTTCAATATGTATAACCTCGAGACGCTGCAAGCTATCATCAGCGCTGCTGAAGAGCTGCGCGCCCCCGTCCTCGTCCAGGTCAACGCCGGCACGGCCGAGTTTATGGGCCAGCAGACCGTCGCAAACCTGGTGCGTACAACTTGCGGTTGTTGCTACTGTGCCTGTGGCGCTGCACCTCGACCATGGCAAGAGCTTCGATGAGGTTATGACCGCGCTCAGGCTTGGTTACACTTCTGTGATGTTCGATGGATCCAGCCTTTCACTCGAAGCCAACGCCGATGCGACCCGAGAAGTCGTGAAGGTAGCCCACTCGATGGGGGTACCTGTCGAGGGTGAGCTTGGGCGTATTGCAGGCTCGAAGACGGGAGAAGACCTGGCCGAGTCGGATCTGACTACGCCTGAGGGCGCCAAAGCCTTCGTCGAAGCGACGGGAGTTGACTCGCTGGCGGTAGGGGTAGGCACCCAGCATGGCTTGTATCGTCAGCCTCCAGCCTTGCGCTTCGACCTGCTTGAGGGCATCGCAAAGCAGGTGGCTTTGCCCCTCGTAATGCACGGAGGCACCGGGGTCAGTGGTGACGACATCCAGCGCGCGGTCAGCCTTGGTATCAGCAAGTTTAATGTGGCAACAGGCCTGAAAGTCGGCTTTATGCAGACGCTGGAGCAGCAGTTCCAGGCGAAACCGGGCGAGCAGGATTTACGCAAGCTGATGAGCCTGGCGAGAACCCAGGTGAAGACGATGGTCGCGGAGTATATCCAGTTGCTTGGCTGCGCGGGCAAGGCGTAGGAAACGGAGAGGCAGATGGACAGCTTCAGGCTAAATACTGAAGGCAAATATGCACTCGGGCTGGATCTCGGCGGCACCACAATGGCAGCCGCAGTCATCGACCAGTCAGGCGTCATCGTGGGACAGGTTGCCTCGGACGATACACCAGCCAGAAGCGGCGCGGAGGCTGTAGCTACGAAGCTGGTAAGTACACTGAGACGCGCTCTGGAGAGCAGCCAGATAGACCCAGCCGACCTGATGGGGATCGGGATGGCGGTGCCTGGCCAGCTCAAATCCAGTGAAGGCCTTGTCATATTTAGTCCCAACTTTGACTGGCACCACGTGAACATAGCGCGCCCAGTGGCCGAGGCTTTCGGCCTGCGGACTTTTATTTTTAACGATGTGAACACGGCCACACTCGGCGAGCTCTGGTTTGGCGCTGGCAGGGCCGTTGATAATATGGTGATGATCACCCTTGGCACGGGCATCGGTGGCGGGGTCGCGATGGAAGGCCGGGTGCTGGCCGGGCCTCGCGAAGCGATCGGCGAGATTGGCCATATCACCCTGGAGCCGGATGGTCCTCGTTGTGAGTGTGGCAACCACGGGTGTTTCGAGGCGCTGGCGGGCAGAGACGCCCTGGTTGATCGCGCCATACGGAAATTGCAAAACGCCCGACCGAGTTTGCTTTTGGAACTTGTGAAGGGTGATCTCTCGGCGATTACACCCAAGGCCATTGCTGAAGCAGCCCAGGCGGGCGATGAAGTGGCGCTTGAGACGCTTCGCGAGACGGCAGTCTACATTGGCATCGCGCTTTGTACAGCAATCAACTTCGCCGATCCTGATTTAATTGTCATCGGCGGGGGCATCGCAAGCGCCGGTGACGTGCTTTTCGAACCCATACGGGCAACCATCAAGACGCGCGCGAGGATGATCCCTTATCCCCCAGAGCGCGTCGTGCCGGCCGAGCTGGGCAATCTGGCCGGCGTTTACGGCGGAGCGGTACTTGTCTTCCAGGCCAGCGGAGTTGCAAAACCTGCCTGAGTGGCAGAGCAACTCCTTCCAGGCGTTGGCCGGGCCCTGGAGTTAGTGTGCCCAAAGCAGCGCTAAAAAACAGGTTCCGCCAGGCCGCAGCCTTCGCTCGAATCGAGCAGGAGCTTCTGAAGGGCGGCCAGGCCTCAGTGACGGGACTCTCGGGAGGCGCCAGAAGTCTTCTTCTGGCCACCCTGATAGAGTCTCGGCAGGAGGGACTTGTCGTCTTCACAGATACCCTCGAAGCTGCCGCCGACCTGCGCACTGACCTGATTGCCTTACTCGAGGCCGATACCTCCGATGTGCTCGTGCTCGTGCCCGCGGGACGCAGTCTATACAAACATTCCTCAACCGAGCCCGGCGCTAGCGCCGATCGCGCCGAGGCGCTGGCAACCAGCCTGGCGACCCCTCGACGGACCCTTATTGTCCCTGGCAGGGCGCTGCTTGAAAAACTGCCTCCCCCCTCGCGCCTGTCGTCGGTGACCTGGACTTTACGCCCAGGTGATGAACTGGCGCGCGAGGCGCTGACAGAGCGGCTCGAAGGAATGGGGTACCTGCGCGTTGATGCGGTTCACGAAGTGGGCGACTATTCGGTGCGCGGTTTTATCGTGGATGTTTATGTCCCAAGCCTCAATCATCCCCTTCGCATCGAGTATTTTGGTGATGAGCTGGAGTCTCTGCGCCTGTTCGATGTCACCTCACAGCGTTCGATAGGGCAACTGGAAGAAGCGCTTATCTGTCCGGCCGCGACCCTGACACTATTAGGTGCAGAACGCTTGCGTCTGGCGGCGGATATTAAACGACTGGCGCGCGAGCAGGCTGAGACACTGCGCCAGCAAAATCGCCGGGCCGAGGCGGCCAGGCTTGGCGAGTGGGCCGAAGCCGAAGCCGACCTCATAGAAGCTGGGCGGATGCTCTCAGGGCTGGAGCGATATACTCCGCTCTTGTTCAGCCAGCCTGCAAGCGTACTGGACTATTGCACGAGCGCGGGCAAGCCTGTCTGCGTGATGGGCGAGGAACTTATCGCCGACGAGCTCCAAAGCTACTTTATTGATGCTAGTGCTGACTGGCAGGAGGCTTGCCTGCAGGGGCGCGCCCTCGGAGGTCTTACTTTCCAGTTGCAGGAACCAGAGCAAGCCCTCGGGAAGCTGACCAGCCAGGCGAGGTTGTTCCTGCAGGGGGTAGTCGGGACAAGCCAGGATTCGGTAACCGGTTTTCGGCTAGGCACCGCTGCAGCGCCCAGGTTCGCGGGCCAACTGGAGCTGTTCGCCCAGACAGTGACAGGCTGGCAGAAGGATGGCAAGACCGCTCTGGTGCTCACGCCCCATCCTGAGAAGCTGCGCGCCCTGCTTGCCGACCGGGAACTCGACGTGACCCTGGCCAGCGAACAGGAGCAACTCCGGCCTGGGCGCCTGTATGTCGGCAGACTCGATTTGGCTGAAGGGTTTTTCTGGGAGAAAGAAGGCCTTGCTGTCATCACGGAGTCAGACCTGCTGGGCGCGCGCCGGGCGCCCGGACGCGAGCGCCGGGTGCGCGATGTCCCGAAGGCAGCTTCGCTAGCCGAGCTTAAGCCAGGCGACTACATCGTCCATATCAGCCACGGTATCGGCCTTTACAAAGGCCTGGTGAAGCGTGAGACCGACAGCGGCACGCGAGATTATCTGGAGATCGAATACAGCGATGGCGGCAAGCTCTTCGTCTCCGCTCAGCAGATGGACCGCGTGCAACGTTATGTAGGCGCGGGTTCGGAACCGCCCAAAGTGAATTCACTCGAGGATGTACGCTGGATAGCCACCAAGCGCAGGGCGCGCAAGCAGGCTCTGGAGATAGCCGATGGCCTGGTGCGTCTATATGCCGAGCGCGAACGAGGCCGAAGGCTTTCCCTTTGCCGCCGATGATGCGATGCAACGCGAGCTCGAGGCGCGTTTCCCCTTTGTCGAGACAGATGGCCAGTTGAAAGCGGTCGATGGCGTCAAACGCGATATGCAGAAGCCTTCTCCAATGGACCGGCTGGTCTGCGGAGATGTCGGTTTCGGAAAAACCGAGGTCGCAGTGAGGGCGGCTTTCAAAGCGGTGCTCTCAAATAAGCAGGTTGCAATTCTGGTGCCGACCACCGTTCTGGCCGAGCAGCATTACAACACTTTTCGCGATCGGCTGGCAGGCTTCCCGGCGCGAGTCGAAGTTATGAGTCGGTTCCGTAGTCGCGCCCAGCAGCAGGCGGTCTTGCGCGGACTGAAGGCTGGCGCCGTAGATATCGTTATCGGCACTCACAGGCTGCTTTCCAAGGACATTGAGTTCAAGTCGCTGGGCTTGCTTATAATTGATGAGGAACATCGTTTTGGCGTGTTGCACAAAGAACGGCTGAAGGAACTTCAATCAGGGGTTGACGTGCTTACCTTGACGGCAACGCCAATTCCGCGCACGATGCAGCAGGCTTTATCGGGACTGGTAAACCTTTCGACTATCGCGGATGCGCCTGCGGGCAGGCTTTCGGTCGAGACTTTCGTCGAGTATGAGACTGACGAGGTCATAAAAGACGCTCTTCAGCAGGAACTGGACCGGGGCGGCCAGGTGTACCTGGTCACCAACACGGTGCGCAGCGCGCCTTTCCTGGCTGAGCGGATCCGCAAGCTGGCGCCCACCGCTCGAGTGGCTGTGGGGCACGGCCAACTGGCCGAGTCCGAGCTGGAAGAAGTAATGTTCGAATTCTACCAGGGCGAATATGATGTGCTCGTTTGTACTACAATTATCGAAAGCGGACTCGACATCCCCAATGCCAACACGCTGCTAGTCCATAATGCCGATCATTTTGGCCTGGCGCAGCTCTACCAGCTTCGTGGCCGAGTGGGACGCTCTACCAGGCAGGCCAGAGCCTTTTTCCTGGTGACACAGCCCAAACAGCTTAAGCACACCGCGGCTCAGCGGCTCGAGGCCATCCAGGAACACACCCAGCTTGGCTCGGGATTGAACCTGGCGATGAGAGATTTGGAGATACGTGGAGCGGGTAATCTGCTCGGTCCGCAGCAACACGGTTTCATAAACTCTGTCGGTCTAGAGCTATATCTTGATATGATAAAGGAAGCCGTCGACCAGTTGCGCACTGGAAAGGCGACCGCGCCGGTAAAACGCGCCGTGCTCGAACTGGAGCTGGACGCGCTGATTCCGGAGGATTACGTGCAAGCACCGGCGCAGCGACTCGATCTGTATCGGCAGATTTCGGGTTCCGAATCGGTGCATGATCTGCAAGAACTTGGCAAGGCTTTGCGCGACCGATATGGACCCCTGCCAGAGCAGGCAAAACGGTTGCTTGAAGTGGCCATATTTACGCTCAAGGCTGCCCTGGTTGGCATCGAGGCCGTCCGCCGCACGACGACGGGCGCTGTCTCAGAGCTGGCTCTCAGGGCTAATCTGAAGC
This sequence comes from uncultured Armatimonadia bacterium, assembly GCA_963749155.1. Lineage (GTDB taxonomy): Bacteria > Armatimonadota > Zipacnadia > CAVVLO01 > CAVVLO01 > CAVVLO01. The sequence continues at coordinate 923,039 of CAVVLO010000001.1, forward strand.
CGAAAGTGGTCAAACTGATGAATCAGATCTATATGGTGCGCTCGTCCGACCTCAGGGCAAGCGTCACTTTCCAGCCGCATAGAATCGAGGTAGCCACACTCCTTTCACAGGAGGGGCTGTTCCGAGTGCTGGTCGATATCGTAGGCGCGATGCAGCATGAGGACTTCAAGCGGCTTACAAGTGGAGGGAAGGCGCCACGTGCCTGAAATCGTAGGACTTAGCTTTAACGAAGGGGGCAAGATCTATTTCTTCGACCCCCAGGGTGAGCAATATGCCGAGGGCGAGGCTGTACTGGCCGAGACCGCTCGCGGGCTGGAGCTTGGCTGGGTAACAAGTGCCAATGCCGAAGTGGACGAATCAACCATTGTCGCCCCTCTTAAGCCCATTGTGCGTAAAGCGGCTGAGGGCGATCTGAAGAAGAAAGAAGAACTGCAGCGCAAGGCGCGAGAGGCGCTCAAGACTTGCGAGCAGCATATCGCTCATCATAAGCTGCCGATGAAGCTGATAGAAGCCGAATACACCTTCGATGGGAAGCGTATCATCTTCCATTTTGCTTCTGAGGGACGGGTCGACTTCCGCGAGCTGGTGAAAGACCTGGCGCGCGAGTTCAAGAAGCGTATCGAACTCCACCAGGTCGGCGTGCGCGACGAAGCCAAGCTGTATGGCGGGCTTGGAGTCTGTGGGCGAGAGCTCTGCTGCAGCCGCTTCCTGCCCGATTTCTGTCCCGTCGCTATCAAGATGGCCAAAGCCCAGGAGCTGTCACTCAACCCGGCAAAAATTTCCGGTATGTGTGGCCGTCTGATGTGCTGCCTGCGCTACGAATATGAGCTTTACGAGGAAGGCCAGAAACGCCTGCCCAAGTATGGTGTGGTTATTGATACGCCCTTTGGCGAGGGACGGGTCATTGGGCGTGACTTGCCGAGTCTTACCGTCACAGTAGATGTAGGCGAAAAGGGCAAGCAACGGATGACTATCGCCCAACTCGAGGGCTTGCCTTGCGAGGAATGCGAGGCCACCGAGGCCATGTGCAGCAAATGCCCCAGAAGGACCGACAGGCCCGGGGAGCCAAGCGAGCCGCAAGAAGAGCCTCGCCCGACCGAGGCACCCCCTGTTGGAGAGTTCGATCAGCCGGCGCCAAGGTCTCAAGGTGATGATCGTGAAGCACCTTCAAAGCCGGAAGGCCCCGAAGTCAGCCAGGGCAGAACCAGGCGTCCCAGGCCCCGCCCAGAGCAGGGAAAACCTGGCGGCCAGGGGCAGTCCAGGAGCGGTCAGCAAGGCCGGCCTTCGGGCAGGCCCAGACCAGAATCCCCCCCGAGCGCCAAACCTGACGCTCCCCAAAGCAGAGGGTCAGGCGAGGGGCAAAACAAACCGCCCTCTGAGGGCGATGCCCGCAGGCAATCCGCAAGACGCCGGGGAGGACGTGGCCGCAAGCCCGGTGGCGGCGGGGGAGGCCAATCGGGAGGCGCTCCAGGCCCATCGGCTGACTAGCGGTCAAGCGGGACAACTTTTCGAGTCAGTTTTTTGATATGACCAGAGATTGGAGAGGGTGTTTAGTGCAGCAGTCCAGATACGTGACAACGCCTATCTATTATGTAAACGACAAGCCCCATATCGGGCATTCGTATACCACTATCGCCGCCGATGTGCTGGCGCGTTATTGGCGCTTCCGCGGCTACCCTACATATTTCCTGACTGGGACCGACGAACACGGCCTCAAAATCCAGGAGACCGCCGAGGCGCAGGGCGTCACCCCGCGCGAGTGGTGCGACCGGCTGGTCGTCCATTTCCAGGATATGTGGAAAGAGCTTCACATCGAATACGATGGCTTCATCCGCACTACCGATACGGCGCATGAGGAGACCGTGCAGAAGCTCTTCACGCGGTATCTGGAGCAGGGCGATCTCTATCTGGGCAGCTACGAGGGCTGGTATTGCAAGTTCTGCGAAACGTATTTCACGCCTGCCGAGATAGCCGATGGCCTGTGCCCCAACGCCGAATGTCGGCGCGAAGTGCGCCAGGTGGCGGAGCCTGCTTATTTCTTCCGGACTTCCGAGTATGCTGACCGGCTGGTCGAGTACATCGAGGCGAATCCCGAGTTCATAATGCCTGAATCGCGTCGTAACGAGGTGCTGAGCTTCATCCGCGGCGGGCTGAGGGACAACTGTGTCTCGCGCGCTTCGGTTGCCTGGGGCGTCCCGGTGCCAAATGACCCCAGCCAGGTTGTCTATGTCTGGTTTGACGCGCTCATCAATTATCTCTCCGCCCTGGGCTATCCCGACGGAGAGCTGTGCCAGCAGTTCTGGCCAGCGACCGTGCAGCTTATGGCGAAGGACATCCTGACCCGCTTCCACGCGACACTCTGGCCGGCGATGCTGATGGCGGCTGACCTGCCTCTGCCGCGCACCTTGTTCGCACACGGCTTCTGGACCGCCGAGGGCGAGAAGATGAGCAAGACGAAGGGCAACTTCGTCTCGCCAATTGATGTCGCTACCGAACTGGCTGACGCTACCGGCGCGGACCGAGACATCACCATAGACGCCATCAGGTATTTTGTGCTGCGCGAGGTTACTTTCGGCGCGGATGCAGACTTCTCGAAGACCCAACTGGAAGCCCGCTACAATGCTGAACTGTGCAACGACCTGGGCAATCTGCTCAACCGTACGGTCAGTATGACGACAAAGTTCTTGGGCGGGAAATTGCCTGGCCCTGAAGCCGTTGATGCCGAAATCCAGGCCGAACTCGCTCCTCTGCTCGAAGCCGTCGACCAGGCCTATGAAAAGGTAGACTTCAATGGGGCGCTCGAAGCCATAATGGGGTTCACAGGGCGCCTGAACAAATACATCGACACGCAGGAGCCCTGGCGTCTCAACCGGGAGGGCAGGCAGACGCGAACTGGAGCGCGCTCTCGGCACGACTTTACGCGCCACGGCAATTGCGGCAGCGTTGATTTATCCCTTTATGCCCGTCGCCTCGCAGGAGATACTCCGTCAGCTTGACTGGGCCACCCCAATCCGCGAGTTGAGCTTTGAGCAACTGGGGCAGCTTGCGACCGCCCCCGTGGGGCAGACCGTTACTGAGGCAAAGCCTGTCTTCCCAAGGCTCGAGAAGGAAGGCAAAACTCCAAGACTTGAGAAGCCAAAGCCCGAAGCCAAACCAGCTCCTAAAGAGGCAGCTCCGGTAGCGCCAGTTGGGCTTATTACCATACAGGATTTCCAGCAGGTGCAACTGAGGACGGCAAAGGTCCTCTCGGCCGAGAGAGTCGAAGGCGCCGACAAGCTGCTGAAGCTTCAGATAGAGGTGGGCGAGCCTGAGCCGCGCCAACTGGTGGCGGGTATCGCCCAGCATTATGCTCCCGAGGCCCTGGTAGGTCGCACCATCATCATCGTCGCAAACCTCGAGCCAGCAACCATCCGCGGGGTTACCTCGCAGGGGATGCTGCTTGCCGCCTCAAGTGGCGATTCGGTGAAGCTTTTGATGGTGGATGGCGACTTGCCGCCGGGCAGCAAAATCAGGTAGGCGAATATGGAAAAGCTGGAGAGCACTGGCAGAAGTCTCGGTTTCAGCCTCGCAGTGGCGGCCCTCGCGGTCGCGCTGGGGGCGATGCCTCTGGCCTGGTGCCTGGCTGAGCTGACCTCACCGGCCACCCTCAACGCTCTGCAGCAGTTCATAAACAACCAGCTTGCCGGAAGTATCGGCCCTGTCGACTGGAATCAGGTCGGCGAGATGGCCCGCCAGCTCGGTTTCGACCCTCGCACTATTGATTCGGCTTTGCGCGTGCTGGGCGGGGGAGGCGCGCTGCTGGATGCTGATGTGCAGCAAGCGGTCGCCCAGGCGCGTTCGGTGATGGTCGGGCTGTTCTGGGTGGTACTCGTAATAGCGGCTTTCGCCGCCTTCGCAAGTTTTGTCCTCGGAGGGCTTCAACGTGGATTTGGCGCACTGGGGGCTGCACTTGCGGTCGTGGGCGTGACCAGCCTCATCTCCTGGATTGCCTTCTCCAGCCTGGATACTGGTAAAGAACCTCTCGCTAACCAGATTGTGGGGAGCTTCGCGCATGTGACCGGGCTGTTTGCTTTCTTGCTGCTTGGCCTTTCGGCTTGCGGGCTGGCGGCCTATTTCATCGTGAAGCCTTCAGCCAAAAGTGGTAAAGTGATGAAGGTGAAGGTCTAGTATGGGCGGTTCGAGCCTGCTGCGGATTCTCCAATATGGCCCCGACCTGGTCAGGCTGCTCTTTGGCCTGATGCTTGACAAGCGTGTCTGGTGGGGCGCCAAACTCGTGATGTTGCTTGGGCTTGTCTATTTCATCGTCCCTACCGATGTACTCATAGATTTCATTCCCTTCGCCGGGCTTGTGGATGACCTGTTCGTGTTTCTCATCGCCGCCTACTTGTTTACGATAATGGTGCCGCGCGATGTGATGGACGAGCATCTCTTCCGCCTGCGCGAACGCAATCGGCGATGACTTGCGCAGGGGCCGGGCGGTTTGTTAGACTGACTGCAAACGTCCAGCCAAAGGCCAGGACCGGGGAAGAGTAAGCTCGAGCAGCGCGCCAGCGAGTCGGGGCAGGTGGAAGCCCGATGCGCCAGCCAGCCGAACGTCGCCCCGAGAGCCGCCCGGGGGAACCACCAGTACTTCGGGCCGTGTCGCGCGCGTTAAGCGTAAGAGATGGCTTCGCAAGGAGCCAAGAAGGGTGGTACCGCGAAGGCCTGGCCTCTCGCCCCTTTGGGCGGGAGGTTTTTTGTTTGCAGTTTGGAGGAGAGCCGATGACCCAACCGCTAGACCTGGCCAAGTTCGACCAGCCGTATGATCCAGGCACTACCGAGACCAGATGGTATGCCTACTGGATGGAACGCGGCTATTTTAGCCCCGATATGAATAGCGCCGCGCCGCGCTATTGCATCACCATCCCGCCGCCGAACGTCACAGGCTCGCTCCATATGGGGCACGCACTGTGTTATACGCTGCACGACATCCTCGTGCGCTACAAGAAGATGAAGGGCTTCAATGTGCTGTGCCTGCCTGGCACTGACCATGCCCGGCATCGGCACCCAGGCGAAGGTGGAAGACCAACTCGCCTCCGAAGGGCTGACACGCCACGATTTGGGCCGGGAGGCCTTCCTCGAGCGGATGTGGGCCTGGAAGGAGAAGTACGGCAATACCATACTCTCGCAGTTCCAGGCGATGGGGTATGCCTTCGACTGGTCGCGCACCCGGTTCACGATGGACGAGGGGTATACCGAGGCCATCCTCGAGGCCTTTGTGCGCTTCTACAACGACGGGCTCATTTATCGCGGGGCGCGCATCGTCAACTGGTGCCCGCGCTGCGGGACGGCGCTTTCCGACCTGGAAGTCGAACACGAAGACCATGCAAGCCATCTCTGGCATCTGCGCTACCCGCTGGCGGACGGCTCAGGCGAGGTGATCGTGGCGACTACCCGGCCTGAGACAATGCTTGGGGACACAGGCGTGGCGGTTCATCCCTCGGACAAACGCTACCAGGAGCTGGTGGGGAAGGACGTCCTCCTGCCGCTTATGAACCGGCACATCCCCATCGTGGCCGATCACGTGGTGGACCCGGAATTTGGCACAGGCGCGGTCAAGGTGACCCCGGCGCATGATCCCAACGACTGGGATATCTCCGAGCGCGCGGGGCTGCCCAAGCTGACTGTTATCGGCAAGGACGGCGTGATGACCGAAGAGGCCGGCGCTTATGCTGGCCTGGACCGGTTTGAGGCTCGAAGGCGCGTCGTGGCCGATTTGGAAGCCCAGGGCCTACTGCTGAAAATCGACGACTACGCCCATTCGGTAGGCCAGTGTTCGCGCTGCAAGACCGTTATCGAGCCTCTGCTGGCCGAGCAGTGGTTCGTCAAGATGAAGCCCCTGGCCGAGAAAGGCATCCAGCTTGTCAAAGAAGGCAAAGTGCGTTTCGTGCCCGACCGGTTTACCCGCTTCTACCTGGAGTGGATGGAGAACCTGCGCGACTGGTGTATCTCGCGGCAGATCTGGTGGGGCCATCGCATCCCCATCTTCACCTGCCTGGACTGCGGCTATCAGTGGGCTGCCAAGGAAGTGCCCACAAATTGCCCCCAGTGCCCCTCCTCCAGTATCGAACAGGACCCGGACGTACTGGATACCTGGTTCAGCAGCGCGCTATGGCCTTTCGCGACGCTGGGCTGGCCGCGCGACACCGCTGAGATGAAACTGTTCTACCCAACTGACATCCTTATCACGGCGCGCGACATCCTGTACCTGTGGGTTGCACGGATGATGATGACCAGCGCCTGGTTTGAGGGCACTGAACCCTTCGCGGATGTCTATATCTACGCGACAGTGCTCAACCACGAGGGCCGGCGGATGAGCAAGTCGCTGGGAACAGGCGTTGATCCCCTCGACATCACCGAGCATTATGGCACCGATGCCTTGCGGTTTGGACTTATCTCCCAGGCGGCCACAGGGCAGGACTTGCGTTTCGGCACGGAGCGCGTCGAGATGAGTCGCAACTTCTGCAACAAGCTCTGGAATGCTTCGCGCTTCATTCTGAGCAACCTGGCGGACGCGCCACTCGAGGCACTGCAGGAACCACTCAAACCGACCGAACTTATCGACCGCTGGCTGCTTTCGCGTTATGCGGCAACCATCGAGCAGGTAAGCCGGGGCATCGAGGAATATAACTTCAACGAGGCCGCTCTGACTTTGCGCACCTTTGTCTGGAACGAGCTTTGCGACTGGTACATCGAGCTGGCCAAGCCGCGTTTCCTGGGGGAGGACGAGGGGCAGAAGCGCACCGTGCAGGCCATCCTGTATCAGGTGCTGCGCGGCAGCATCGCACTGATGCACCCCTTCATGCCTTTCCTTACAGAAGAGCTTTATCAGAGCCTGCCAGGCCACGGCGAGAGCGTGATGCTGGAAGCCTGGCCGGAAGAGGGCGCTTCTTTCCGCGATGAAGGCGCAGAAGCTGCGATGGCCCAGCTTATGGACGTCGTAACAGCAGCCCGGAATCTGCGTGCTGAACTTGGCATCTCGCCTCAGCAACGCGTGCCCAAAGGCCTATGTCAGCGGCGATGAGGCAGAGTTGGCGCTACTTTCCGCCAATGACCTGATGCTGAGGGCGCTTGCCCGGATAGAAGAAGTCGCTTATGTGGCCGAGGCGGACAAACCCGCCAAGGCAATGTCGGCCCTCGCCGGCAAGCTTACCCTTTACGTGCCTCTTGAAGGCCTTGTGGACCTTGATCAGGAAGTAGCCCGGGTCGAGAAAGAACTTGCCGTGGTACTGGTCGAATTAAAGCGCGTGCAGGGCAAACTCGGCAACGAGCAGTTCATCGCTCGCGCCCCTGCCGACGTCGTGGAAAAGGAGCGTGCCAAGCTGGCGGAGTTCCAGGAGCAGCAATCGAAGTTCGAGGAGCGCCTTGCCCAGCTCAAGGGATGACCTACGAACAAGCCGTAGAATGGCTTGAGGAAGCGTTGCGTTTTGGGCCCGGCATCAAGCCGGGCCTCGAACGCATCGAGGCCTTGTGCGAGCGCCTTGGCCACCCTGAGCGCGCCTTCCGCAGCACTCTGGTCGCTGGCACCAACGGCAAAGGCACTGTCACGGCGACCCTCTCGGCGTTGCTCTCTTCCCTCGGCCACAAGACCGCCGCTTACTTCTCGCCTCACCTGGTCAGCTACTGTGAAAGGTATCGCATCGAAGGGGCCGATGTAACACCGGAAGACTTTACCTCGGCCATCGCCGAGGTGGCTTCGGTCGCCCCCTCGATGGAAGAACCTCCAACGCCCTTCGAGGCCTTAACCGGCGCGGCTTTTCTCCTCTTTCAGGCAAAGGGCGTCGAAGAGGCGGTTTTGGAAATCGGGATGGGCGGTAAAGGCGATGCCACCAACATCGTCTCGCCGGCCCTCTCGGTCATCACGCATATCGCATTAGACCATTCCGAATGGCTCGGAGAAAGCCTGGAAGCCATCGCCTTGGAAAAGGCTGGCATTATGCGCGCGGGGGTACCAGTAATTCTTGGCCAAAGCGCCGAAGAGGCGCAATTGGCCTTGCGAGGTGCAGCTCGGCAGCTTGGCGCCCAGGTTTCTGAGGCGGGGAAGGACTTCACCTTCGGCCGGGTAGAACTCTCCGAGGCCGGCACGAGCTTCGATTATGCAAGCGAGGGCCTGGAAGGGCGTTTCACCACACCGCTAATCGGTCTGGCTCAGGCTCATAACACGGCACTCGCCCTTCAGGCCGCTGAATTGCTCGCCGGACCTTTTGCCTCAGAACAGGCCCAGGCGGGTCTTGACCAGGTGCGGCTGCCAGCGCGTTTCGAAGTACGTAAACTGGGCAGGAAAACAATCATCCTCGATGTCGGGCATAATCCTGATGCCATCGCTACCTTTATCAGCACCTGGCGCGCTGTCTTCGGCAAGCAGCGTTGCGCGCTGGTTTTCGGTGCGATGAAGGACAAGGACTGGCGCGAGGCGCTGCGCCAGCTTGCGCCTATCTGCCTGCGCTCTGTATGCCTGTCAGGCCGCCGGCATGAGGCCTGCTTCCTCTGGCGAGCTTGCGCATTTCGCGTCCGAGGCCGGCTTTGAGGCCGTTTTGGACTCGGGTTCAGTTGAACAGGCGGCTGCAGCCGCGCTTGCTGACGAGGCCAGGTTGGTCGCTATTGTTGGCTCTCACTATGTAGTTGGTGAAGCTCTGCAGGCAGGGCTAGGTTAGCAAAACTTTTCAACTTTTTTCGCGGATGTAACCAACCAGACCCAGTTCTGGCACGCCTCTTGCATATTCTCCCTGCAGCGTCTGAAGGGAGGTTGAGCTATGCACCAACGTATTCTGGTAGTAGATGATGAGGCCGAGATCCTCGAGGTTATTGGCCAGGTATTGATCCAGCATGGTTTCGATGTGACATCGACGACCCTGGGCAGAGAAGCCCTGCGCCTTGCGGGCGAGATTGAGCCCGAGGCAGTCATCCTCGATGTGCGCCTGCCTGATATGGATGGCATCGACGTATGCCGCGCCATCAGGAAAGGCTCTACGGTGCCAATCCTGATGATGACAGGGGTCGCCAAGGAAGAGTTCGATCGGGTGCTTGGGCTGGAGATAGGCGCTGACGATTATCTCTGCAAGCCCTTCCACCTGCGCGAACTCGTAGCCCGCACCAAGGCGCTCATCCGGCGCAATCAGGAATGGACCGCTCCCCCCGCGGCCAGGCACGAGCCCGAATTGCAACTTGGCAACCTGCGCCTCAGCCCCTTGCGCCATGAGGTCTGGCGCGGCAGCGAGCAAGTCCGACTGACCCCCAAGGAGTTCGAACTACTCGAATACCTGATGAAACAGCGCGGGGTGGCGCTGACCAGGGGCGAGTTGCTCAAACGCATCTGGGGGCTCGAGCTAAATATCAGCACACGCACTCTGGATGTCCATATCCGCCGCCTGAGGTCCAAGCTGGAAGAGGATCCCGACAATCCTCTGCTGATTGAGACCATCCCAGGCATTGGCTACAAGCTGGTAGAGCAGCAAGTGCTTGCCGAAGTGGAGTAGTCCTGACCAAAACAAGGGGGCGCCTTCGGGCGCCCAGCCTTGATAGCCACGCCAAGGGACGCTTATAATGGGAGTTGGTAGCGTCGAGCTATCAAAGGATGGCTCCCATGGCACCCAAAGTAGGCATCCCGCGGGCGTTGCACTATTACAATTATTTCCCGCTTTGGAAGACCTTCTTCACCGAACTGGGCGCGAAGGTGGTCCTTTCGCCACCTACCAATCGCCGAGTATTGGATGCCGGGGTCAAACATGCCTCCAGTGAAGTCTGCCTTCCAGTAAAGGTCTATCTGGGTCATATAGACGCCTTGCGCCATGAGGTAGATTATCTGTTTCGTGCCGCGCCTGGTGACCCTCGAAAAAGACGCTTACACCTGCCCCAAATATATTGGCCTGCCCGATTTGGTGCGCCACGCTTACCTGGACTTGCCACCTCTTATTGCGCCTCTCGTGGATGTTAAAAATCGTCCTGTGACCGCCGTTACCAGCGTGTTGAACGCTGGAATAAAGCTGGAAGGTAATCCCCTGCGCATCTGGCGCGCCCATAAACGCGGCATACTGGTTCAGCAGGCTTTTGAGGCAGCACTCGAGCGTGGGGTAGACCTTAATCTGGCCCTTCAAACAGCCGAATCTCTCGGGCCGGCCGAATTCCTGGCTCAGGTAAAGAGGTTGCCAGCTCTCTGCCCTGGAGGCTGGGCTGAAGGTCGCCGTACTCGGCCATGAATACAATCTTTATGATGACCTGGTCAGTCAGCGCCTGGTTGCCAAGCTCAAGTCGATGGGAGCCACTGTCGTCACTGGCAAATCGGTCTCGCGCGCCCAAATCAAAGCTTCCCTCTCGCGCCTTGGCAAGACTCTGTTCTGGACCTTCGAGCGCGAGCTGCTGGGGGCAGCCTTCCACTTCCTTGATGATCCGACAATTGCCGGAGTAATCAACGTGGCCTCCTTTGAATGTGGCCCTGATTCTATGATCGACCAGTTGCTTGAATACGAGCGCTCCGAGCAGGCTTGTGCCCCTATGCTCAAACTCACCCTTGATGAGCATACAGGCGAGGCTGCCCTTGATACCCGGCTTGAAGCCTTCGTCGATATGTTGAAACGCGCGAGGACAGGATGAGCGCTGGCTCCAGGCGTGTCACTTGTCCTCATATGGGCCATCTCTACCTGGGGATGCGCGCCATTGCCAGGCGCGCCGGCGTGGAATATATCGAGCCTCCCAGGCCCAATAAGGCTTGCCTCGAGCTAGGCGCGAAGTATTCGCCCGAGTTTGCCTGTCTTCCCCTCAAGGTAAATGTTGGGACCTATATCCAGGCTCTTGAACAAGGCGCCGATACTCTCATCCAGGGCGGGGGCACTGGCCCTTGTCGGTTTGGATATTATGGCGAAGTCCAGACGCGCATACTCCGCAAGCTCGGTTACGACTTCGAGCTGCTGGTGGTAGAAGCCCCCGATAATGGCGACTGGAAGGCCTTTGCTCATCGAATCCGCGCGATAAATCCCAGGCTGGGCTGGCTGGGCTGGCTGGACGCTCTGCTTTTTGGCGCAGCCAAAGTAGCCGCGGCAGATCGGCTGGAAGCTTATTCCTATTGGGTACGCCCCCGAGAAACTGAGTTGGGTGCTACTTCAGCAGCCCTTAAGAAGGCTCTCGAGTGGATTGATGAAGCCGCTTCCAGAAAACTTCTGAAGCAAGCCGAAAAGGCAGGACGCGCTTTACTTGAGGCCGTACCTATCAACCAGGCAGTGGCTCCACCAAAGCTGCTGCTCGTGGGCGAAATCTACGTTGTCCTCGAACCTTTCGTCAATATGAACGCCCCAGTCTTGCTGGGAGAGCTGGGTATCGAAGTCACAACCAAACTCTGCCTGAGTAGCTGGGTGCGAGAACATCTCCTGCTGGGGCCTCTCGGGCTGGGTTCTCGTCGATTCAAGCTGGCTGCCAAGCCTTTCCTGGGGTATCCGGTTGGGGGAGAGGGCCTTGAGAGTGTTGGCTATTCTGTAATGGCTGCGCGGGAGGGGATAGATGGCATCGTGCATCTGATGCCCTTTACCTGTATGCCCGAGACCATCGCGGCCAGTGCACTTGATAGAATCGGGCAGCTTTATGAGGTGCCGATACTGCGGCTTGTTTTCGATGAACAGACAGGTGAGGCGGGAGTCAAGACCAGACTCGAGGCCTTTGCCGACTTATTGAAGCGTTGTAAAGTTAGAAATTAGCCTTGACAAAGGGAGCTTATGGACGTTTTTCTTGGGATAGATGTAGGTTCGGTCAGCACTAATCTGGCCGCTCTGGATTCAGCAGGCCAGGTGCTGGCGACGGTCTACCTGCGCACGGGCGGAGGGCCGATAAAGGCCATCCAGCGTGGCGTGGCCGAACTGCGCGGTAAACTGCCGGACTCGACCCAGGTGCTTGGCGCAGGGGCTACCGGCAGCGCTCGCACCTTGACAGGAGCGCTTATAGGCGCCGATGTCGTGAAAAACGAGATAACCGCTCATGCGGTGGCAGATTGCGCGCTGGTGCCTGCCGTGCGCACCATAATCGAGATAGGCGGGCAGGACTCCAAGATCATCCTCGTGCGCGATGGTGTCCCTGTCGATTTCGCTATGAATACCGTCTGCGCGGCTGGCACAGGCAGCTTTCTTGATCATCAGGCCGAAAGGCTTGGAGTACCTATTGAAGACTTTGGCGACTATGCCTTGAGAGCTGCGCAGGCCGTCCGCATAGCTGGCCGCTGCACTGTCTTTGCCGAGTCGGATATGATCCACAAGCAGCAACTAGGAGTGCCGCGCGAAGAGATAATCAGAGGACTTTGTGAGGCCCTCGTGCGAAATTATCTGACCAATGTCGCAAAGGGGAAGGAGTTGCTGCCTCCAGTTGTCTTCGAAGGGGGCGTTGCAGCCAATAAAGGCATCCGGAAGGCCTTTGAAGAGGCGCTTGGGCTGGAAGTTTTTGTCCCGGAACACTACGGTGAGATGGGCGCTATTGGCGCTGCGATGCTTGCCCAGGAAGAATATGCCGGCAAAGGCGCGCCGACGCGTTTCAAAGGCTTCGAACTGGCCGAGGCGGCTTTCACGGCCAAAGTCTTCGAGTGTGAAGGCTGTTCCAATTACTGTGAAATAACCAGCGTCTACGAAGGAGAAACACTTATTGGTCGCTGGGGTGGACGATGTGGCCGCTGGGACCTTTCCCGAACGCCTTAGGGGCAGGCCGGGGGCACGTTTCGACAAAGTTTTTGAAAATCCTTCTGCCAGACCATTGACCTCTTCGAAAGGGGCTCCTATAATTTGCCTTAGCGAGGACAGATGGGCCTGTACCCTAAAATTACTACGCAGACTAAGCCGCAGAAAGGTATAAGCCTTTGGGGAAAGCCACCACAACGACGCTCGCGCTGGGAGGTGAACACCTCTAGAGCTCTCTCGGTCTCTTCGTTCGGTCGAATTTTTTCTTATTCACCACCGATTTGGAGGAGAAGCTGAATGGCGCAGCCCCGAGCGGCGGTCTCGGTTTCTAATTATGTAACTATGCGAGACGAGGAAATTGTCGCGATGGCCAAGTGTGGCGATGACCTGGCGACGAAATACCTCCTTAGAAAGTATAGAGGTCTTGTAGAAGGCAAAGCACGGAATTACTTCCTGGCAGGCGCGGACCACGAAGACGTGGTGCAGGAAGGGATGATTGGGCTCTACAAGGCGGTCAGGGATTACAACCCTGACAAACTTGCTGCTTTCCACTCTTTTGCCGAACTTTGCATCACCAGGCAAATCATCACTGCGGTCAAAACTGCCAGCAGGCAGAAGCATGTAGCTCTCAACACCTGTGTTTCCCTCGAAGCTCCAATTGGCGATGAAGACTCCTCTCGCACCCTTAGCGAAACTCTCGGCGAACCCTCAAGTGGCGATCCGGAGCGGGTCTTGATTAGCAAGCAGTTTGCCAAGGAGATCATCCGGCGCATCAAGCGCGAGCTAAGCGAACTGGAAGCAAGCGCTCTGCAGCATTATCTCGACGGTAAGTCCTACCAGGAGATCGCTGGCTGTCTTGGGCGTCATATGAAACAGGTTGACAATGCCTTGCAGCGGGCCAAGCGGAAGATTGCTCGCACGATAGATTCTCTGCATGAAGGATGCAACATACCTGAAGAATTCGCTTGAGAGCCGTTGACTCGCTGGCAGGTTGTGCTATAATCCTGCCGCAAACGTGTAACGGCCGAAGCGCCGGCGTAGCTCAGTGGTAGAGCAGCTGATTTGTAATCAGCTGGTCATCCGTTCGAATCGGATCGTCGGCTCCATTGTCGATAGAACCCTTAGCCCGCGCCTGCCGTGGCGCGGGCTGTTGTTGAGGCTAGTGGAGGGATACCCGAGTGGCCAAAGGGGGCAGACTGTAAATCTGCTGGCGTAAGCCTACGGAGGTTCAAATCCTCCTCCCTCCACCATCTCGCCCAACTTAATACTTGACTAACGGGCTGTCAGGCCCACGTAGCTCAGTCGGCAGAGCGTGTCCTTGGTAAGGACAAGGTCACCGGTTCGATCCCGGTCGTGGGCTCCACTTGTGCCTGTTGGTCGTCCGTGGTACCATTCGGCGGCACTGCAAGACATGCCTTGCTCGGCTGAGGGCCGGTTAGGTCTATAGAGTGGGAGGAATCCAGGAATGGCTAAGCAGAAATTCGAGAGGACCAAGCCGCACGTAAACGTGGGCACAATTGGGCACGTTGATCATGGGAAGACTCAGCTGACGAGCGCTATCACGCTGTGCCTGAGCAAGCAGGGGAAGGCGCAGTTCCGCAGCTATGACCAGATCGACAACGCGCCCGAAGAGCGGGAGCGGGGCATCACAATCGCAACGCAGCATGTAGAGTACGAGTCAGACGCTCGTCACTACGCGCACGTTGACTGCCCTGGGCACGCTGACTACATCAAAAACATGATTACCGGCGCGGCGCAGATGGATGGCGCGATTCTGGTAGTGTCGGCCCCTGACGGGCCGATGCCGCAGACTCGGGAGCATATCCTGCTTGCGCGTCAGGTGGAAGTGCCTTACGTGCTGGTGTTCATGAACAAGATTGATATGCTCGAGGACGAAGAGCTGCAGGACCTGGTAGAGCTCGAGGTCCGCGAGCTGCTGAGCAAGTATGACTTCCCCGGGGACGATGTGCCTGTCATCCGCGGGTCGGCCCTGAAGGCCGGGGAATGCGGCTGCGGGCAGGAGAGCTGCGCCTCTTGCGGGCCAATCCTGCAACTGGTGAAGGCGATGGACGAGTCCATCCCGGTGCCAGAGCGGGCCGTAGATCAGCCTTTCCTGATGCCCATCGAGGACGTTTTCTCGATCTCGGGACGCGGCACGGTAGTAACCGGGCGAATCGAGCGCGGTATGGTGAAGGTTGGGGAAGCGGTCGAGATCGTGGGAATCCACGAGAAGACGCGCGACACGGTTGTAACGGGCGTGGAGATGTTCAGGAAGCTGCTGGACGAGGGCCAGGCCGGGGACAACGTAGGGCTGCTTTTGCGGGGAGTAGAGCGGGAGCAGGTAGAGCGCGGGCAGGTCGTGGCGAAGCCGAAGAGCATCACGCCGCACACGAAGTTCAAGGCGCAGGTCTACGTGCTGAGCAAGGACGAGGGCGGGCGGCACAAGCCGTTCTTCGATGGCTATCGTCCGCAGTTCTACTTCCGCACGACGGACGTGACGGGCGTCATCACGCTGCCGGAAGGGACAGAAATGATAATGCCTGGGGATAACCTCGAGCTATCCGTAGAGCTTATCGCGCCGATCGCGATGGAAATCGGCCTGAGGTTCGCCATCCGCGAGGGTGGCCGCACCGTAGGCGCCGGCGTAGTTATCTCGATTATCGAGTAAGCAAGCTGGGAGTGAATAGAAGTGCCAGCCGAACTGATAGTACTTGAATGTGACGTGTGCAAAGCGCTTAACTTTGTTAAGGGCAAGAACAAGCGGACTATGGGCAATAAAAAGTTGGCGTTCAACAAGTTTTGCCCGACTTGCCGCAAGCACACTGCTCACAAAGAAACGAGACTGCGCGACTAGCGCTGTCTGCTATGCAGGCCTGTAGCTCAATTGGCAGAGCGGCGGTCTCCAAAACCGTAGGTTGCAGGTTCAAGTCCTGTCAGGCCTGCCATCCTCTTTCGGGGAACCTTTATGAATGAGAAGAAAGCAAATATCTTTGTACGCGCTTACAAGGCAGTCACTGGTTTCTTCAGCGACGTGTATGCTGAGGTTACCCGAGTGGTCTGGCCGTCGCGTGAAGATCTGACCACCTTGACCGGAGTAGTGCTTATTGCGGTCATCACGGTGGGAGCTTTTGTTGCAATACTAACCCTCATCTTTGAGGCGATTTTCTCGCACATCGGTGTGTAGAAACGGAGCGTCAGTGAGCAGCCAATGAAGTGGTTCGCAGTCCATACCCTTACAGGGCAAGAGAACAAGGTGCAGCGCAGCATCGAGCGGCTTGCAAAAACCGCTGGACTGAGTCGCAGCATCGGGCGCGTTCTTGTGCCGACTGAAGAGGAAATCAAGATGAGTGGGGGCAAGAAGCGCCGCATCAAGCGGAAGGTCTTCCCCGGCTACATCCTGGTCCAGGCCGAACTCGACGACGCAACGTGGCATTTCATACGTAACACCGCGGGTGTTACGGGATTCGTTGGAAGCGGGCGCAGGCCTGTGCCCCTGGTAGATGGCGAAGTGCAGGCTATCCTGCGTCGCATCGGAGAGGGCGGCAAGCCGCGTATTGCATACACCGAAGGGGAAACTGTGCGTATTATCCATGGTCCCTTCGAGCAACAGGCGGGGAAGGTCGAAGAGGTCTTCCCGCAGCGCGAGAAGCTGCGCGTCCTGGTCTCGGTCTTCGGACGCGAGACTCCCGTGGAGCTCGATTTCGCGCATGTAGAGAAGCTTTAGGACGGTGAGTTCCGTTGGCAAAGAAAGTACTGGCCAAGGTTAGGCTGCAGATAAATGCGGGTCAGGCAAATCCTGCTCCCCCGGTCGGCAGCGCGCTAGGGCCTCATGGCATAAACCTTATGGAGTTCTGTAAGTCTTTCAATGAGAAGACGCAGAAGCAGGTTGGCCTGATCATCCCTTGTGACATTACGATTTATGCGGATCGCAGCTTCAGCTTTCTGTTGAGGACTCCACCCGCAGCTGTGCTGCTGAAGAAAGCAGCCGGCATCCCGAAAGGGTCAAGCGCCAATGTACGTGAGAAAATCGGCACCGTTACCATGGCTCAAGTCAGAGAGATTGCCCAGAGCAAGCTCGTAGATTTGAACACGGACGATCTGGACGCCGCTTCACGCATCATCCTCGGAACGGCTCGCAGTATGGGCCTTACCGTGACCGACTAACGAGGTGCACCGGTAAGATGGCTATCCACGGCAAGAAATACAATGAGAAACTCGCGCTGGTCGATCGGACTGCGCGTTACACCTTCGATGAGGCGCTTGCGCTTATTCGGAAATCGACCCTGGTTGGCTTCGATGCCAGCCTGGACGTTGCCATCAACCTGGGCATCGATGCCAAGTCGGGCGAACAGAGGGTGCGCGGCACCGTAGTGCTTCCCTATGGCACCGGGCGGGTTCCCAAGGTCGCCGTATTCGCTCAGGGCGAGGCCGCTCGCGCAGCTCAGGAAGCTGGCGCCGACGTAGTTGGCGCTGATGACCTGGTCGCTCAGATCGAATCTGGTTGGGCTGATTTCGACATCCTGGTCGCTCATCCCGATATGATGAAGTCTGTCGGCCGTCTCGGTCGCACCCTTGGCCCCAAAATGCCCAACCGCAAGGCTGGCACAGTGGCTGATGACCTGGGCGCCGCCATCGCAGAGCTTAAAGCAGGACGGCTGGAGTTCAAGAACGAGCGCGCTGGTATCGTGCATTCGGTCTTCGGGAAGCTTTCCTTTACTGATGAGCAGCTCACCGAGAACTTCAACGCGCTGCTTGATGCGATTCGTCGCTCCAAGCCCGCCACTTCAAAGGGCCGTTTCATCAAGGCCATCACGATTTCAAGCAGCATGTCGCCTGGTATCAAGCTGGACGTGTCCAGCTTCATATAATCGGTCTTCTCGACGACCAGCCTCATCCAATTGAATAGCCATAGACAGCAGGTCGCAATTGCGTAAACCCTTTTTGGGGTCCTGCCGAGGCGCACAGTAACCGCAACCTGGGGAGCCTGGCTCCCTTCTGTGCCCCGGCAGCTGGCCGGGGCATTTTTGTTAGGGAGGTGAAGTACATTGCTGAAAGCCGCGAAAGGCGCAGTAGTAGAGCAACTCAAAGAACAGGTAGCTGCCTGTGATGGGATTATTCTCGTCGATTACAAGGGGCTTACTGTCGCCGCGCTCAGCAGGCTTCGTACCGAGTTGAAGCCGATGGGTGTCAAAATCCAGGTGCTGAAGAACCGGTTGTTTACGCTGGCTACCCAGGGCACAGCTGCCGAAGCTATCGGAGCTGGCCTTGAGGAAACTACCGCCGCCCTATTCGTCAAGGGCGAAGTACCGGAAGTTGCCAGGGCGATGGAGAAATTCGTCAAGGATTTCCCACAACTTAAGCTCAAGCGCGCTCTGTTCGAAGGCGAGTATATTGATGAGAAGCGCGTTGATGTCTTGCCGAAGCTGCCTACCAGGAAGGATCTGGCAAGCAGTCTGGTGGGTACACTCGCAGGGCCAATCAATGGCCTCGTGCGTAGCCTGAACTACCCAATGGTAGAGCTGGTAAATACCTTGAGTCAAATCAAAGAGAAGCAGGAAGCTGCTTAGTTTTCCGAGGAGGAAAGAAAATGACCGTAGATGAGATCATTGCTGCAATTAAAGATATGAAGGTCACCGAGCTCAACGAGCTCGTCGAGAAGCTGCAGGACGAGTTCGGCGTACAGGCTGGCGTTCCGATGATGGCCGCTGGCGCTGTCGCCGCTGCCGCCGCTCCCGCCGAAGAAGTCGAAGAGCAGACCGAGTTCGACGTGCTGCTGACCAACGCTGGCGCCAACAAGATCCAGGTTATTAAGGCCGTCCGCGAAGTCACCAGCCTTGGCCTGAAAGAAGCCAAGGATCTGGTCGAGGCCGCCGCTGGTGGCCCGCAGGCCGTGAAGGAGGCCGTGTCGAAAGACGAGGTCGCCAAAGTCAAGGAGCTGCTCGAGGGCGCTGGCGCCACAGTAGAAGTCAAGTAAAAGACTTTTCACGGCAAGGCCTTTTGGCACGACAATTGCATATCTGCAAAGCAAGCACTCCGGCGTCCAACGTCATTTCTGAGGAAAAGTGCAATGCTGCGCAGGCTGAGAGTATTAACCTGTCTCACCGTATTCGCCTTCTGTGAGATTGCAGGTTATCTGGCGGGAGCCAGGCCGACCATCGTAATGACGAGGGGACTCGTCGCGATGGCAGCGGTCTGGCTCTCGTTTCGTTTGGCAGCAGCTCTCCTCACCTGGGTGACCTGGACGGAAACCGCCTCTGATGAAGAGACGGCTCTCGCTGGGGGCAAGGATGCCGAATCCCCTCGCTAGCCTGTCCGGACGGGGGCAGCTAGGGTGAGGAGCGAGACTCGATGGCCAGTGATACTGCTGCTGCAGAATCTACCAAAGCTCGCGAGAAGCTGATCGAGGAGAAAGTCTACCTCGTTGAGTATGTCGTTGGGCGCATTATGGCTAGTCTTCCCTCTCATATTGAGCGGGACGACCTGGTCAGTGCGGGTATACTTGGGCTCATCCACGCGGTGGACCGATTCGACCCCGAACATGGAAGCAGGTTCGAAACTTATGCGATCAGTTGCATTCGCGGTGCAGTGCTCGAGCATCTGCGCGCCCAGGACTGGCTTCCACGTTCGCTTCGTTCCAAAGCCAGGCAGGTTATCCAGGCTGAAGCCGAGGTCACCGCGCGCCTGGGCCGGCCGGCTACAGGTAAGGAGATAGCCTTCGAATTGGGTTTGGCTTTACCTGCTTACGATGCGCTCCTGGCTGAACTTAGCAGGCTCACCGTCGTCTCTATTGAAGAGTTGCTTTTTGGCGATGAGCATCGCACGGGACGCGACTGGCTGGCTGATCGAGCCACCAACCAGCAACCGGACGATCTGGCCGAGCATCGAGATCTGGCTGACTGGCTTGCCAAGGCTCTGGACGAGCTCCCTGAGCGAGAAAGACTTGTTATCAGTCTTTACTATCATCAGGGACTCACCTTGCGAGAGGTAGGCAGCGTCTTCGATGTGAGCGAATCAAGAGCCTGTCAGCTTCACACTCAGGCTTTACTCAGGCTGAGGCGGATATTGAATCCTGAAGACAGAGGCGCTTGAAAAATCGCCAGGCCTCTCGCTTAGTCGAACTCAATGTGTTAAGATAGGCCCGCTCGGTCCGGGGTAGAAACCTGGCCCCGGGCTGGCGCGTGTCCCGCTTAGGCGGGCAAGCTCGAACGTCCAAAAGGAGAATCCGCAATGGCAAGAAAGCTCTGCATCGCACTTCTCATTTTCGTGCCTTTCGCACTACTGGTGGCAGGCTGTGGGAAGGCCCCAGTCGCAATGGTGAATGGCCAGGCCATCACTCAGGAACAGGTCGCCGACATACTTATGAAGGATCCCCAGGCCAAGCAAGCCGTGGCCGAGCTTATCATCGAGCAGTTGCTTGATGCCAAAGCCAAAGAACTTAAAGTCACGGTTACGCCTGAAGAGGTAGACACAGAACTCGCCGACGCCGCTGAAAGCGCAGGCGGGATGGAGCAGTTCCTGGAAATGGTTAAGTCCAGGGGCCTCTCTGAGGAAGACCTGAAGAAGACCATCCGCAACAACCTGTTGTGGGAGAAAATCGCCACTAATGACGTCAAACTGACAGACGCCGATGTCAAGAAGTGGTTTGAGACCAACCGGATGTTCCTCGATGAGCCCGCCAAGGCGGATATCTCCATCATCGTGACTCGCAGCAAGAAAGAAGCCGACTCAGTGCTGGCCAAGTTGAAGCAGGGCGCCGATTTTGCCACTACCGCCCAGCAGTCTTCAGAAGACCCTTCGGCCAAACAGGGTGGCGCTCTGGGTAGCCAGTCGCTCTACCAACTGCCCCCCGAGATCGCCAAGGCTGTTATGAAGATGAGCCCCGGCAGTCTCAGCCAGGTGATAGAAGTCAAGCCTCAGTATGGTGGCGCGGCCGAAGGGAGCACCAGCTTCTATATCGTGCAACTGCGTTCGATGACCCCTGAGAAGAAAGCGTCTCTGGATGATCCCAAGACCAAGGAAAAGGTCACCCGGATGGCCAAGCGCGAGAAGGGTATGGCCGACGTCAATCCTCAGGAATACCTGAGCAAGGGCGCCAAGATCACCATCGTAGACGAGCGATTCAAGGAACTCGAGGCTCAGTTCCAGTCCAAGGAACTGCTTGGTGACGATGCGGAGAAGGCTCCGGAAGGCGCGCCTGCTCCAACGCCAGCTCCGGCTCCTGCCCCAGCCCCTGCGCCAACTAATGGCGGCTAAGGGAGAACTGGATGGCTGAGGCGGAGCGGTTTCCAGGCCTGGTGCAGCTCCAGGAGGTGTTGGAGCGTTTGCGCGCGCCCGAGGGTTGCCCCTGGGACCGCGAACAGACGCCCCATAGCATCAGACACAACCTGCTCGAAGAGGTCTACGAACTGCTCGAAGCCGTAGATGTGGATTCGACAGGCGACCTGGAAGAAGAACTCGGTGACGTGCTGGTACAGGTGCTGTTTTATTGCCTCTTCTACTCAGAGGAGGGGCGCCTGACCCTCGATACCGTAGCAGCCAAAGCTGCCGAAAAACTGATACGCAGGCATCCGCACGTGTTCGACCAGGTCGAAGTGGACGGGGTCGGACAGGTGCTTCGAAACTGGGAAGCCATCAAGCAACGCGAGCGCGAAGAGGCCGACACAGGCAAACGCTCTGTGCTGGATGGCGTACCAGCTGCTCTGCCCTCACTGGCCAGAGCTTACACAGTGCAAAAGAAGGCCGCCCGAGTCGGATTCGACTGGGACTCGCCAGAAGGTCCTCTGGACAAAATTGCAGAGGAATCTCGCGAGGTACTGGAACAACTCGAGTCGGGCGACCTTGATCAACAAGGCCTGGAAGAAGAAATCGGTGACCTCTTGTTCGCGCTGGTCAACTTCGCCAGGCATGTCCACGTAGAGCCTGAACAAGCCCTCCGAGGCGCAGTAGACAAGTTTTCGATGCGCTTCAAGGCAGTCGAAGAAAGCGCCAAGGCCAGCGGCAGGGCACTATCCACAATGACCCTTGCCGAGCTCGATGAACTGTGGGAGGCCTCCAAAAGGGGGCAAAATAATGCGACTTGACAAGTTTTTAGCGGTCTCCAGGCTTATAAAACGCCGTACCATCGCCCAGCAGGCTTGTGATGCCGGACGCGTGCTGGTCAATGGCAATGCGGCCAAGTCCTCGCGCGACATCAAGCCCGGTGACGAATTGGAGATAGGCTTCGGCTACCAAAGCCGTCCGAGTTCGGATCGAGCAAGTGCCGACAGGCAACGTTCGAAAAGAACAGGCCGAAGCCCTTTACACACCGCTCGCCACTTGAGATTAGCGCCCCGATAAGCTAAAATTGCCAGGCGGCCGGGTTGGCCGTTTGCTGTTTCTAGAGTCTTACTTGGGACAATTGGGGCCTTGCCCCGTAAATTAATCGAATCAGGAGTTGGTACGTATGCCTGACGGCAGGAAATGGGTGTACTTGTTCAGCGAAGGCAACAAGGAGATGCGCGACCTTCTTGGTGGTAAGGGCAGCAACCTCGCCGAGATGACCAATGCAGGGCTTCCGGTACCTCAGGGCTTCACAATCACCACCGAAGCTTGCAACGAATATATTTCTCTTGGCAACAACTGGCCCGCTGGCTCCTGGGAACAGGCCGAAGTCGCGATGCAGAAGCTTCAGGAGATGACCGGCAAGCAGTTTGGCGATCCCGGTAATCCACTGCTTGTATCTGTCCGCTCAGGCGCGAAGTTCTCGATGCCGGGTATGATGGACACCGTGCTTAACCTGGGCCTCAATGACGCCACAGTCGAAGGCCTGGCCGAACTCACAGGCAATCCCCGCTTCGCTTATGACTCCTACAGGCGCTTCATTATGATGTTCGGCGACGTCGTCCTCAAGGTCGAGCGCGAACACTTCGAGAAGATCTTTGATGCCAAGAAGGCCGAGCGTGGTATTGAGCTCGATACCGAGCTTGCCGCTGAAGACCTCAAAGCTGTGGCAGAGCAGTTCAAGGCCCTTGTCGAGAAAGACACTGGCAAGCCCTTCCCGACCGACCCCTGGCAGCAGCTGAAGCTGGGCGCCGAGGCCGTGTTCGGTTCCTGGATGACCCCTCGCGCCTGCACCTACCGCAAGCTCGAGAATATCCCCGACAACCTGGGCACCGCTGTAAACGTGCAGCTGATGGTCTACGGGAATATGGGCGATGACTGCGGCACTGGCGTTGCTTTCACCCGCAACCCCTCAACCGGCGAGCGGAAGCTCTACGGCGAGTTCCTGCAGAACGCTCAGGGCGAGGACGTCGTTGCGGGCACGCGCACCCCGCTGCACATCGACGAGCTTTCCAAGATTATGCCTGAGGTCTATACGCAGTTTGCCCAGTTGGCTGAACTGCTGGAGCGCCATTACCAGGATATGCAAGATCTCGAGTTCACCATCGAGAAGGGCAAGCTGTATATGCTGCAGACCCGCAACGGCAAGCGCACTGGTAGCGCTGCCATCAAGGTCGCGGTTGATATGGCGAAAGAGGGCCTTATCGACAAAAAGACGGCCATTATGCGCGTCACCCCCTCACAGCTTGACCAGTTGCTGCACAAGCGCATCGATGTGGACCAGGCGCCCGTCTCAATTGCCAAGGGCCTGCCCGCCTCTCCAGGCGCCGCGCAGGGCATCGTAATCTTCGACTCGCACGAGGCTGCCGAAGTTGGGCAGACCGAAGCGGTCGTGCTGGTTCGCCCCGAGACCTCTCCAGATGACATCGCTGGCTTGCATGCGGCTCAGGGTACCCTGACCAGCCGCGGCGGTATGACCAGCCACGCCGCCGTTGTGGCTCGTGGTATGGGCCGTCCCGCTGTAGTAGGTTGCGAGTCTCTCAACATCGATATGGAAAAGGAAGTCGTCACCACCAAAGATGGCTCCGCCACTTTCAAAAAGGGCGATTTCATCACCGTGGACGGCAGTACTGGCCAGATCTATATCGGCGCCGTGCCGTTGATTGACCCCGTGATGAGCGAGGACTTCACCACGCTGCTCGCCTGGGCTGACGAACTCCGCAAGCTGGGCGTGCGCGCCAATGCAGATACTCCCGAAGACGCCAAAGTCGCCTTTGACTTCGGCGCCGAGGGTGTGGGCCTGTGCCGCACCGAGCATATGTTTATGGGCGAGGAGCGCCTTCCCGTCGTGCAGGGAATGATTATGGCCAGCGGCATCGAAGACCGCGCGCCCTTCCTCGAGCAGTTGCTCCCGATGCAGCGCAGCGACTTCGAAGGCATATTCAAGTCGATGGAAGGCCGTCCGGTCATCATCCGCCTGCTCGATCCGCCTCTGCACGAGTTCCTGCCCGATGAGGTCGAGCTTGTCGAGAAGATCACCGAGCTCCGTTGCAAGGGTGAGACAGGCGCAGAGTTCGAGAAGCTGCAGGCCATCCTTGAGCGCGTTCGCGCCCTCAAGGAGTTCAACCCGATGCTCGGTCTGCGTGGTTGCCGCCTCGGCATCACGATGCCCGACGTAAACGAGATGCAGGTCAAGGCCATCATCTCCGCGGCCTGCCGTGTGAAACAGGCTGGCGAACCGGTCAAGGTAGAGATAATGATCCCGCTTGTCGGCACCGTCGGCGAGCTCAAGCATGTCCGCGCTGACCTGGAGCGGATCGCCAAAGAGACAATGGCGTCCGAAGGCATCGAAGTCGAGTATATGTTCGGCACGATGATCGAGATCCCGCGCGCGGCGATTGTTGCCGCAAAGATCGCCGAAGATGCCGAGTTCTTCAGCTTCGGTACTAATGACCTGACGCAGACGACCTGGGGTTACAGCCGGGACGATGCCGAGGGCAAGTTCATCCACAAGTACCTCGAGATGGGCATCCTCGATGAGGATCCCTTCCAGGTGTTGGATGGCGAGGGCGTTGGCAAACTGATGCAGATGGCCAAGGAGGCAGGACGTGCAACGCGTCCTGACCTTGAAGTGGGCATCTGTGGCGAGCATGGCGGCGATCCGAAGTCGATCACCTTCTGCCACAGCATCGGCCTGGACTATGTGAGCTGCTCGCCTTTCC
This sequence comes from uncultured Armatimonadia bacterium, assembly GCA_963749155.1. Classification (GTDB taxonomy): domain Bacteria; phylum Armatimonadota; class Zipacnadia; order CAVVLO01; family CAVVLO01; genus CAVVLO01. The sequence goes on from CAVVLO010000001.1 coordinate 947,766, forward strand.
GCGTGCCAATCGCGCGTCTGGCGGCCGCCCAGGCTGCCGTAGCCGAAGAAGTGAGTTACAGCAACGCCTGAGAGGGTTGCTTCCTGTGAATTACAGAACCCGGGTTGGCAAGGCGCTGGCCCGGGTTCTGCTTGACAGCCCCCTTTGGGTGCTGGGATAATCTGCACGACATGTTGGGGCGTGGCCAAGTTGGCAAGGCACAGGACTTTGGATCCTGTATCGCAGGTTCGAGTCCTGCCGCCCCAGCCATCCTTGACGTTTTGCGCAACACGGTGCTCATCCGAGCCGGCATAGAGCTCGAACAGCACCGTTTTGTCTTTGCGGATGGTTATCCGCTTCACTAGAGCATCGACTAGCAGACCTCTCTCCTCTGCAGTGCAAAAGTCGAACAGTTCGGGCAACTGACCAAACAGCTCTTTTGCCTCTTCCAGGTTGCATGGCCTTGGTGCAGCCTCGCGAAGCCTGAGCTGCGCATCGGCCAGTTCATGCTCGAGCTGCCTGAGGTTGCTCTCAAGGTTGGTCAGGCGTCCCTGAAGTCCGCTGCTGGTGAGTCCCTTCTCGATCGCCTGGTATACCTTCTCAAGCTTGTCGGCTACGTCGGTACGTCTACGCCGGAGTTTGTCTGCCTCTTGCCTTAGCGAGGCGGTCGATGCCTCCAACTCGTCGATCGATTCCTGGGCTGCCCTGGCCAGGGCCTCCTCGTCAGTCGACAGCTCTCCGCACGACCTTCATGAAGAGCTTGTCGAGCACCTCCCCATTGATGCGTCTGACATCGCACTCGATGCCCAGGTAGCGGCCGATGCGATAGCATTCATAGTAGGCTGTGAAGTTCTTCTTTCGGTTGGGGTGCCTGGTGGCCTTGGGTGACATCCTGCAACCGCAGTGGTCGCAGTAGACTTTACCAGCGAGCAGGAAGTCGTAGTCTACGTTCATCTCCGGCCGGTGGGAATGCTCTGCGAACAAGTTCTGGGCCAGTTCGAAGGTCTCGGGATCGATGAGGGCCGGGTGTGAGCCTTCGCAACGCAGGCCCGAGTAGTTGAGTTCGCCCAGGTAGATTCGATTCTGGAGAATGTAGGAGAGCTTCTGCTTGGACCAGTATCTGAGCGCAGGTCTGTCGGGATTAGTCTTCGTGCTCCAGTTACTTGGCTTGATCCCAAGCGCTACTAGCTTGTCTCGAGTAGCTGCCAGGCTACGCGTGCGCAGATACTCCTGGAAGATAAGCTTGAGGGTAGGCGCTTCGTTCTCGTCGGGCACCAGCCCGCTATTGCACACGTTGTATCCAAAGGGCGGCATGCCACCCGGCCACCTGCCTGCTCTCGCAAGAGCTATCATCTTGTCCCGGGTGCGCTCAGCTGTCATCTCACGCTCTAGCTCGGCAAAGGTCATGGCAATGTTGCGCATCGCCTTGCCCATCGGATGCGAGGTGTCGAACTGGTCTTTAACCGCAACGAAGCTGACGCCATACTGCTCGAACCGGGCATCGAGCTGGACGAAGTCGGCAAGCGACCGGGTGATGCGATCGAGCTTGTAAGTCACCACCACGTCGAAGACGCCCTCCTCGGCATCGAGCAGCAAGCGCTGCAGGCCAGGGCGCCGGGTATTTTTGCCCGAGAAGCCTGCGTCCTCGTAGAAGCCTTGCAGTTCCCATTCAGGATGACTTGCGGTGATGAAGGCAGTTATGATGTCGCGCTGGGACTCGAGCGTGTTGTACTCGCCCCTGGTCTGGTCTTCGGTGGAGCAGCGCAGATAGCCCACGGCGCGACCCCTATGCACCTGTTCCTTGATTTTCATTTGCTTTTTTACTCGTCTACTGGACATCGTCAGCTCTCTCCTCCTGGGTCACTTCTGGGTTCGCAGCCGGCAGGCCGATTTCCTGCACGCGCTCCAAGGCCGTCTTAAAGCTGTCCGCACCGAGGGCCTTCCAGAGCCGGTGTAGTGCAGAGTTCACGGCGACCTGACTAACCTTCCTGCGTTTGGCTATCTCGGGCTGGCTCAGCCCCTGTCGCAGCAGTTCCAGACACTGAAGCTGCAATTTGGTCGGCTTGCCGACTCCAAGTTGTTCTGCCAGGTCGCCCTCTGCAAGCTGACGACAAGCGCGCACTAGCAGTTCGATTGAGGGTTCCTCTGGACTTAGCAAGCCAAGGTCGAGAGCCCTTGCAACTAGATGACCCACCTGATGGACTTTGAGCCTGGTGCTGGCCCTTTGTCTTCTGCCAGCCGCAGTAGCCTCGGGATAACCGTTGGCCAGGCCCTCCTGGCTGACAGTGAGCCCGGCGGCCAGGGCGCGAAGGGAAATCAGTTCTTTTTGGGTAAGTAGAGTCGGCTGCTGCTTTGGCTTGCTGCACGCGGCCTTCGAGGGGCAGCAAGTCGCGCCACTGAGCGATCAGGGAAGCAGCAAGCACCGCAGCCTCCCGCTCATTCTCGGCACCCATCGCGTCAATCGCCCGGTTTCGAAGAGTATTAACCGTGGAGCTAGACACCTGGAATCGCTTGCGAATGGCTTTGTCGTTCAGGCCATCGGCTACCAGCGCCAGATAAGCCAGTTGGCGTCGGGTGATCCTGGCGCAGAATTTACCCTTTCGGATCCTGCGCCACTGGAACCCGATCGGTAGCATAAATCGCTGCTCGGGCAGGTATTTAAAGAGGACCCTGATACTCACTGCGCCTTGGGCAAGACCGACTTCGACCCGCTCGATCAGCGCTTCGCAGAGGGCCCGTCTGCGCTCTGGGGAGGCCTCTTCCCAAAGCCGGGGCAGATCGGCAAGCAGGCCTTCAACCTTCGCGAAGTCCTCTTCAAGAGTCCGGCGACTATCTCCCACTGCCATAAGCTCACTCAGTCGGCGCTCAAGCTTGAAAGCCTGCTCATTTACCTGTCTATCGATAGACTGAAGCAATTGTTCGCTGAGCGCGCCGTCAGTGTATTGCGCGGCAGCGGCATCTCGATGCTTCTGGAGTTTCGCCAGTTCATCTCGAACACGAGTCTCTTCGTTCCCGTTTGCATATTCTTTCTTAAACAAGCCAAGCGCAACGCGCCTGGCCTCCTCGAGCACCTCGGGCTTCGACGCATATTCCAATAGCAGGTCTCTGACACGCTGCTCGAGGAATTCGCCCCTCACGTAAGGTCTGGTCTCACAGTCTATATCGAGCTTTGGTCCTCTGCACCGGTAGCCATAATTCTTGCCCAGCCTGTGCACGAGCACCAGGCGACTTTTGCACTCGGCACACCAGGTCAGCCTGCCAAGCAAAGCCTCTGGACAACCGTGCGTTCGTCCAGAAAAGCGTCGTCTGGACCGGAGCAATTCCTGTATGCGAAAGAAAGTATTCGGGTCGACCAGCCGTTCATCCCAGTGAGCACCCTGTATATACTTTCCCTCGTGCGCGATCAGTCCAGCGTGCAGTGGATTCGTCAAGACCTTACTCACGGTATTTGCTCGCCAATAAGGTCCACCTTTCGGAGCGGGGATCCCCCTTGCCCGGATTTCTTTCGCAACCGCCTCCAGTCCGGAGCTTTGCTCATAGAGTTGGAAGATTAGTTTTACGACATCGGCCTCAGCCGGTTCTGCCACAATGCCTGGTCTTGCTCTACTTGGTGTCATTAGGATCACCTACCGGTCCAGTGTTGCGCCAGCCATAGCCTGGCCTTCCTGTGGGATAGCCGTCTTCTCGTCGCTGGCGCATGGCCGACTTCACATTCTCGGCTCCGATATTGGCAAACAATTCTGCGGCTAGCGCCATGAAATGGGCTGCGAATTTGCCCATCGGGGTAGTCGTATCGAGACTGTCACTTACAGAAACCAGTGCTACACCAGACTCCTCTACACATTCATGAAAGAAATCGAGCCAGACCCGAGCATTGCGCCCCAATCTGTCGAGACGCCAGAAGGCTACGACGTCGATTTCTCTGGCTTTCACAGCAGCCACCAGCGCAGCCAGTGCAGGCCTTAACCTGCGGGTCTGACCCGGCTTGTAGCCATACCGGCCCGATATCCCCTCATCGGCAAACACCTGCAAGGTATAGCCATCAACTCTATACAGCCGATCGAGGTGCTGCCGGCAGGCGGTCTCCTGGGACTCGAGCGAATAGCCGGACTGCACCTGCTCCTCGGTCGAGACCCTTTTGTATAGTCCTACTCTGGGTCTTGTAAGGGGTTTCATTTCGTTGCTCCTTTACTGAGAATTTCTGCCCTTTATGGGCTTTCAAAACGTGTATCAGGTACTCCATGCCATCGACGTTATGCATTTCAATATATTATACATGAGTCGTACTGGTTTATAAAGTACTGCACTTCTTATTAAACGTATTCTAAACTCAGCACGAAGAATTACATAACTTATCCTCTGCTGAAGCCTGCTCCGGTGCGTCTTGATCGGACTCTTGCCCCGCGTTCGCTTTGGGATTTGTTATCGCCTCGTAGACCATAGTTGCGAGCAGCTGGGCGAAGGCATGCCTGCTCTGCTCAGGATCATCCGACTGTTGATGACTGGGTTGCTGCATTTGGGCTCACCCCCTTCGCTGCCTGGCTTTGCTTTTGGCGCTGCTTTGCCCGGCGCAGCACCTCGAGTACCAGCGCATAACGCCGTACGATATCCGGGGTGTGGACGAGTATCAGACTTGCTGTGTATCGACCTTCTCTTTCCATCTGCATAATGTTTTCGTCCCCAGGCTTGACTTTCTATTTCTACTGTATATGGTTAGTTGTGAGGCGACGGCGGGCTAGATTTTGGGCTAGATGATGGAGGAGATAGTCGTGAGTATGCCAGTTCAACTGTGGGCGCCTAAGACGCCTACGAATCCGATCTTCCCAAGGGCACAGGCAGACTTGGAGGCAGCTTTCCGTTTGTGGCAGGGCGAGATACGAATCTATTTCCACGATTTTTGCGATCAGACCAGGCGTTTCGTAACCGAAAAGACCGTGCAGGATGTAGGGCTCCCCCAGGCACTCGTTCCGGGCCAGGAATTGCGGATCTTGGACGTGGTGCACATTGATGAGCAGCTAGGTGTATGGCCGCCAGTTGACATGGGGCCGGATGTTCCCGAACTGAACCGAGTCTCAGCGTCTCTGTACCAGCAATGGGCTGACTCTCGGCTACTCATTTTGAGAGGGAGAAAGAGTTTTCGTTGGAGGCTGCCTGCAGTGAGGAACGGAGAGCTGGCTTGGGAGGATTTCGATATCTCGATGCCGCCCGGACCCGTTGCGGACCTGATAGCAGAGGAGGGAGACGAAGGTCTCATCAAGATCCGTTTTGGTTCCGGACTGGCGGGACGCCCAACGGTTAGCCTCGAGCTCGAACAACTCGAGCAGCACGGGAACCTGCGATGGGAAGAAGACCATGAATTATCTGAGGAATGGGATGTTGTGGTGTCGCAAGATGCCCCCGACATACCCGCGATATACCTAACGCACAGATGGCCCAGCCCCTTCGATGTTATGTTCCCCTTTGTGGGACTCGACATACTGCATAGCTGGGGCACTATGCAAATAGCACTTGAGAACATAAGAGAAGGTCGCACTGAACTGGCACTTAAAGCCGCCTGTGAGGTTGTAGAGTCGCGGACAGCCGAGGTAGGTGTAGAGTTATGCTACGCCTGGTTCTTGCCGAAGCTCTCGTTAAGTCCGCAGGAGGCGCTCATGGCACTAGAAAACCGCTTTGGGCTGGTATTCTCTACACTGGACAAGGTTTTCCAATCGGCTGAAGCAATGCGGCTGTTGTCCACACCCATTCCAGTCAGAAGGGTGGTAGGCTGGGACGGTTACTTATGGTGGCGTTTGTATGAGGACCTGCAATCAGGCATGGGATTCGGGGTTTGTCGTCGCTGCGGGCAACCGCTCATCGGTGTCACGAGCGCAAGGCGATTCTGCTCAAGAGCAGAAAACGAGGAGTGCTACCTTGCCCGACGGGCTGCTTCGCAGAGGGAGCGCTATAAGAGAACGAGGAACCACACTTAACAGTTTGCGACAGCGCACCGGCGCTACCCCATTGTGGGGGTAGCCTGCAACCTGGCTTGAGGAGAACTCCCCCTTCCTATCTCTGAGCTAGCAAGGCGCTCTACAGCGCCGTTTACAGCGAGCAGGACACTGCCGTGTTGTATCCTACTTGATATCGCAAGGCTCCATGTACCGGGCGTTTTCAAGTCCTGCATCACCATCACCAACCTGAGTGTGGCATCGGTAGAAAACGCGACAACGAAAACTGCGTTTTCTAAGCTGGTGGGGCTTGAAAGCTCCTCGGCCGCTCCCGAAGGCCGGGTTCGGTCTTCAGTTGGGGCGTCCTGGGCCAGCAGCGATCGCTGACTTCGCTAGCAAAGTGGCGCTGCTTCGAATCGCACTGCTCCCAGCCATCGTGATGCAATACCTGGCGTAGCAGCCATAATGGCCTCCTCCATGTCCGCCTGGCGGATCGCTGGCGATCAGTCGGTCTCTGGATCCGGCCGCCCTCTTAGCTGCCCTGGCAGGATTTACGGCTGGCATAATGCTCACCTGTTGATGTCACAGCTGCCAGTCAAGGGGCTCCGGGGGGCAGGCGACCTGGGCACCCGGACACTGAGGCCACGGGGGAGCTGTCTCGTTATCAGCAGGTATGCACAGCCCTGCAACGAAACCAGCATTAGGACGACAGCCAGAACGTGTGCGACTTAAGGCGCACCGGGGAGGCCATCGGGTCGTGGCAAGGAGACGTCTGGGCACTCAACCAAACCCCGCCAACCCCAAGAACTGGCTAACGGGCGCGAGCAAGACCATCGTGCTGTTGATGGTCTTCCTGGTGCCGCTTGCCATCTGGCCGGGCACGGCGAACGCCAACGCCATCAAGGACCTGCTCTTCGGCCTCGGCTCGATCGCGCTTGCAGTCCTCCTGACGGTCCGCTTGATGCGCGGGGAGCGGCTCAGGCTGGGACGTTCGCCCCTGTTCCTGCCCCTTGCCTGCATGCTCGCCTGGGATGTCGTCTCGGGGCTGCTGTCAGGCTATCTGTACGCCAGTCTCACTGCCCTCGGCCACCTCGCCGGTTACGCGCTGCTCTATATCGCGGTCGTTGATCTGGCGGCCGAGAGAGGGCAACTGGGCCGGCTGCTGGCAGTGGTGATGAGCGCGTCACTGTTGACCTGCGTCTACGGGTTGCTCCAGCACTGGGGCATCGACTGGATTGAGTGGTACCCGAGGGAACTACGCCTGCTCTCCTCCTTCGGTAATCCCACCTTCTTTGCGGCCTGGCTGGTACTGTTGCTTCCACTGGCGGTGGTGTTGCACGTGCAGGCGGAGACGAGGGCAGGGCGGCTCGCCGCCGGCACGCTGGCCCTGCTGATGTATGTCTGCCTGCTCTTCACCTACACGCGGGCGGCGTGGCTTGGGCTGGCGCTGGGGCTCGTGGTTACTGGGCTTCTGCTCAGCCTGAAGCGAGCAACCACGGAAGAAACCGGGAAGGCGTGGTACCTGAGGATCGGCTGGCTGGCTTTCGCCTTCGCGGTGGCGACCCTTTGGACACTCGGCCACAGTCCCGTGTCGATGTCCTCACGACTTGCCTCTTCGTTCCAGACGAACGAAGCCTCGAACGTGCAGCGCCTTGGTATCTGGCATGGGGCGCTTGCGATGTTCAAGGCCCATCCCGTCACGGGCGCGGGCCTTGGCACCTTCGAGATCCACTTCCCCGAGTTCGAGTCGCCCGAGTTCTACTCGACCGGCGCCGCGACGATGGTGGATCACGCCCACAACGAGTTCCTGGAGACCGCGGCCGAGACGGGCCTCATCGGGCTGGGGCTGCTCCTCTGGCTTGCAGTTGCCTGCGTCGTGACGGCGGTGAGGGCGGCTCGCCTGGCCGAGGCCCGCTGGCGCTACCTTGCCAGCGGGGCGCTTGGCGGGCTTGTGGCGTTCATGGTGCAGAACCTGGCAGGCGTGACGCTAAGGTGGGTGTTCGGCGGCCTGTTCTTCTGGTTGCTGCTCGCGCTAGTTACGGTGGCAGAACAGCAGAGCCGGAGTAACCGCAGCGAAGCTCCTGGCACCTCAGTTATCACAGCCAGAGGGAACGCCTGGCCGGCCAGCCGGCTGGCAGCAGCGTCGGTAGTGATAGCCCTGGCCGCAGTCCTCGGCAGCGTAGCGGTGGTGCGCGCCTTCGCTGCTGGCTACCACCTGAAGCAGGGAAGACTACGCCAACGAACAGAGCGTGTGGGAGCTTGCCGGGACGCAGCTCACCGAGGCCCTCAGGCTGGATCCGTACTCGCTGGACGCCTACTACCAGCTGGGCCACGTGCTCAACATGACCGGCGATTATGAGGGGGCGCTCTCAGCATACCAGTCGCTTGGCCGCCTGGCGCCGAACTACGGGCGCCTGCACTTCAACCTGGGAGTCGTCTACTCGAACCTGGGCGATACCGCGCAGGCTGTGGCTGAGTATAGGCGGGCCGTTGCGCTCGAGGACTCGCCCAGCGCTCACCTGGCGCTTGCCGAAGGTCTCATGGCCGAGGGGCAGGGCGAGGAGGCGCTCGAAGAGGCAGGCCTGGCGATCGCCAAGCTCGACAAGCAAGGTCCGGCCCCGGCGCTGATCCTGGGGACGCCTATCTGCGCCGGGGCAAGCTCAGATATGCCGAGAAGCAATACGCGGGAGCTGAACAGGACTACCGCAAGTGTCTGGAGCTGACACCAGAGAGCAAGCTGGCCCGGTTCTACCTGGGCAACCTGTACCGAGCCCAGCGGCGATCCGCCGAGGCCCTTGCCCAGTACCAGAAGGCGCTGGAACTGGACCCCACTGACGCGCGAGTCCTCACGAACCTGGGCGCTGTGTACATCGACGAGGGCAAGTGGTCGGAGGCCGAGGTGCAGCTCCTAAAGGCCCTCAAGCTCTCCCCAAACGATGAAAGGGCGCGTTACAACCTGGCCCTCGTCTATCAGAAACAGGGCCTCGTCGCCAAGGCTCAAGCAGAACTGGACAAGCTGGGGCGCCCGGAGCTCTTGGATCAGCCGGATGGGCCTTCGTAACGACCTTTGCACGAGTTCGAGTAGTCGACTCACGCCTGCCGCTCCCTTCTCCTCGCACTCACATCTAATACTTCCAGGATCTGCCATCGCCAGGCTAGTGGTACAACCGGGGTTGACACCTCAGCGGACCGGTCTATAATCGAAGGTAGTAACCTGTTGGTTTCCAGCACACACTTTGAATTACGTTGTAAAGACGCTGTTTGTAAAAGTAGGTGTTTCGTCCCAACCAAGGAGGAAGCCCCGATGTCAGGCTCGAGACGCTGGGCAGCGTTTGCCCTGGTCACAGTGCTCCTTACGGTGGTCACGCTCCTCGTTCTGTGGTACCCGGTCCTCGCCGACGGGCTGAAGGACGCCCAGCAGGCCTCCTGCATCGCCAACCTCAAGAAGATCATCCTCGCAACCAGAATGTACTGCAGCGACTGGGACGGCGCTTACCCCAACTCCGCCCTTACCGGCGCAAGCTACTCCGAGGCCTATGGCGGCGAGTTGCCGAAGAACATGCAGTTCGAGCGCCAGCGGAAGGGCTGGCCCGTGGCGCTGGCGCCTTACCTGGCCGACTCGCAGGTGCTGTGGTGTCCTGCTGACGGCGACCTCGCTGAGCACTGCCCCAGATGCCGAGGTGTCCTACTGGTTTCGCCACGCCCTGGACATCGGCCCTCTCTACCACTGGGGTCGGCCGCTCTCGGTGTCCGACATGGCCTTCGCCGATAGGCAGTTCCTCTTCTACGAGCATAGCGACTGGCACGGCGCGGGCGTTGGCCTTGGTACTGGCATCGCCGGTGCCGGCGGCCACGGGCCCGACCTCGACGGCATCACCTCGGTGACGATCAACTGCGCCTTCGCGGACGGCCACGCGGCCGCGCTCGAGCTTGGGCCCGGCCTCTCTTCCGCAGGCAAGACCATCGATGCCAACTGGTTCACCTCGACCACTGACCCCTCCGACCCAACGGCCCTGTGGAACCCGAAGATCAGCCTCGACTAGCGGGCGTTGGTAGACGCATCGAGGAAGGCGCGAATAGCCGTGCGGGGGTGGATGGCAATGAGGAAGACAGCAGTTGGCCTGCTGGCACTGAGTCTGACTATGATGCTGGTTGCCGGGATGAGCGCCGTTGCTGGCGCGGCACCCGAGGGGCTCCAGGAGGCCATCGCCTTGCTGGGGCAGGGGCGGTACCAAGAGGCCCAGGCGGCTTGCGAGGGGCAGTTCTTGCAAGGGCCGGCCGGGGAAGCGGCTGCCCGGCTCGTGCTTGCGGAGATCTGGGCCGCCCAGGGCCAGTTCGACAGCGCGGTAGAGCAGGCCTCGAAGGCACACGACCTCGCAAGCGGTCTGCAGCCGGCAGACGCGGCGCTTACCGCCCAGGCCGAAGCCGCGATGGCGCGGCATAGCGGCGATGCAGCAGACCTTCGACGACCGGGTCGCCAAGCTTCAGGCGGATGTGGCCGCAGGGGCTGGCACGCCCAAGGGCTGGCAGGCCCAGCTTGCGCTGGGTGACACCTTCACGCTCAACGGACACTTCGATGACGCCCTCGAACAGTATGGAACTCTCTCTCAGGCAACGCCAATCAGCATTTGGGCTGAGCGAGCCGCTGCCAGGATGGGGCTGGTCTACGACGCCACCGGCAAGCCTGACGAGGCGCGCCAGGCCTACCTGCTGTGCGGACTCGCTGGGCGGGCAGTTGCGCTACGAGGCAGTGGGCAAGGCCCAGGTTGCCCAGTATCAGGCGACCCTCGCCGCGAGCCCGGGCGACGACGAGGCGGCCGAGGTACGCTACAAGATTGCCTGCATATACGCCCAGTACCTGATGTACGATCAGGCTATCGCGGAGCTGGTCGGCCTCATCGACACGTACCCCACCAGCAAGCCGGCCGCCAAGGGCCTGTCCCTGCTCACCACGCTCTTCATCCAGTCAGAGCGCCCCGACGAGGCGGTCGAGGTGCTGGTGCCACTGGTCGATGACCACTACGCGGACGACTCAGCCGTGCTCGTGGGGTTGTGCGGGGTATACCGGCGCGCCGGTGGCACCACCGATGCGGAAAGCACAGCCAAGGGCGTGCTGAGAGACTACCCCGACAGCGAGCAGGTCGCTGGGGCTGTCACCGAGTTGAAGGCGACCTACGAGGCCGCTGGGAACACCCCAGAGGCAACAGCAGGCAAGCTCAGAGCCTTACCGAGTGCCTACCCAGGCCCCGAGGTCGGCCCTGCAGTGGACGAGGGGATCGAGCAGCTCGCCTCAGCCTACTACTACCAGGGCACGGGCCTGGCCGCCGAGGACAAGTACGCCGAGGCCTTGGCTCTATTCGACAAGGCCCTCGCCCTGAGGCCGCCGGCCGACACTGGCCCCAAGGCGGCCTATCAGAAGGCCATCTGCTACCACGCCCTGGGTGACGACCCCCAGGCCATCGCGGCCTTCAAGGCAGTGATCCAGGAGTACCCGGATGCTTATCTGGCCATCAGGGCTGCGAACTGGATCGCGCGGCTCGGGGGCTAGTGAGGCAGGAGCAATATGGAGCGGTCTACTCCTCCAGTCTGGATGGTTGCAGCAGTTGTGGTCGGCGTGCTGGTCGGCGCGGCGGCGCTCTGGCATCTGCTCGCAGGTCCGAGTGCGGGCGGGAGCCATTCCGCTGCATCGCTCTCTGATTCCACCGAGTCCGCCCCCTCTCCCGTGGCCCGGGGCCTGTACGACGAGGCCTATGCGGCAGCCGGGAAGGGGGATATACGAGGGCTGCGGAGCGCTTCTCGCAGCTGCTGGCGAAGTGTCCCAATGACCCGCTGGCCGATGATGCCCAGTACCAGCGCGGCATCTGCTTCTTCGCCCAGAGGGACTACGCCGATGCCGAGCGCGAGTTCCGGGAGCTGCAGCAGCGCTTCCCCGACAGCTACCTCAGCGAGAAGGCTGAGGACTGGATCGCCAAGGCCCGGGTCAAGCAGGGCGGCGGGACCACGAAGGTAACAGACGCTCCGGGTTCCGCTACGAGGCCTGTCGAAGAGGCCATCAGCGACGTCACGGGGGCAGGCGAGCGCAAGCTGGAGCCGCTCATCTACGAGGAGACGCGACCTGCGCCGCGGGTGGGGATGTGTGGGCCGGACGCACTGGCGATCATCTGCAAACAACTTGGAGAGGCAACTACGCCCGAAGAACTAGCCCGCCTCGCCAGCACCGACCGCACAGGCACCTCGCTGGCGGGTCTTGCGAAAGCGGCCAAGGCCAAGGGACTGGCGGCCGAGGGGCTCCAGGTGAACTACGAGTACCTGCGCAAGATGCCAAAGCCCGTGCTTGCCTGGGTGGGCGGCAATCACTACGTAGTGGTGACGGCGGCGAGCAGGGATGCGGTTGAGTTGAACGATCCCGCAAAGGGACGCTACGCACTTGCAGTTGGCCCGTTTGAGCGGATATGGGACGGCTACGTGCTGGCCGTCAGCCTCAGAGAACAGTAGCGCAGGACGCAGGGAGGCAGCAGATGAGCAGGCTGGCGGGCAGCAGGTTAGGGCAGATAGCGAGCTATGTGGCGGCGTTCTGTTGCGCATGGCTGATCTGCCTGGGCGACTGGGCACAGTTGGCGGGAGCCCAGGCGGCCAGTCGGCCTGGCGCTGCCCCGGCGGTTGCCAGTATGCGCGTGCTCGCGCCCGGCGAGCTAACGAGCATCAGCGGGCAGACTACCAACTCGTGCTTGGTGCAGGGGGTGCCTGACCCCTGCGTCGTCGCGATGAGGAACGCGTCCGAAATTATGTCGGGCTCCTGCCGGCCTGGTGTTAGCTGCGATCGACTGGCCCGGGTGGTGTGTGCTGCCTCGCCGGGAGGCCAGGCCAGCGCCTCTCAGTTGGTTGGCAAGAGCAGCAACAGCCTGGGTCCGCACGTGGACCTGGAGCTGTATCACAGCAGCCGCAACATCGGCTCGACGGGCTTCTTCGGGCGGGTGTGGGCCTCGACCTGGGACCAGCACGTCTCGGAGGCGCCAGGCGGCAACGTGACGGTCTTCCGCAAGGACCACACGCTCGATGAGTTCACCAGGAACGTGGACGGCTCCTACACCGCCCCTCCCGGCGTGCACGATGTGCTGGTGAAGCACACCGCTACCGATGGCAGCTTCACGCTGACGCTGGTGGACGGCACCGAGCAGCACTTCTACCCCCTTGGGGGCACAACCTCCGGTCGGCTGGACACCGTGACGGACCGCAACGGCAACACCGTGACCTGCGGCTACGAGGGCACCGGGAAGGTCACGACAGTCACCGACGCGGCCGGGCGCATCACCACCTTCGCCTACGATGGCTCCGGGCGCGTCGAGAGCGCAACCAACCCGGCCCTGGAGATAACCACTTTCACTTACGATGCAAATAGCGACCTGCAGACGGTGACGTTGCCCACCGGGGCAATAACGACCTATACCTACGATGCCAACCACCGCATCAGCCAGCTCACCGACCCCAACGGCCGAGTGACCACCTTCAGCTACGACGGGGATGGACGCACGACGGGGGTGACCGATCCCCTTGGCTACCGCAGCACCGTTACCTATAACGGCATCTACTGCAGCTGGACGGATCCGCTCGGGCAGCTCACGACCTACACCTACGACGGGACGGACCAGTTCGCCAAGCTCATCGCCTCCGAGGACCCGACTGGCCGGACCGTGAGCTACACCTACAACAGCGACCGGGCGCGGACGGAGGTCACCGACCCGCTGGGCAACATCACGACCTTCACCTACGACTCGGATGGCAATCGCACCAGCTCAACCAACCCGCTGGGCAAGACCACTTATTACACCTGGGACTCGGACCACCACCTCACCACCGTGACCGATCCGCTGGGCAACACCACCACCTACACCTACGAGGGGAGCGGCAACCTGGAGACGGTCACCGATCCCCTCGCTAGCGAAACAGGCTTCACCTACACGGCCGAGGGGCTACCGGAGACGGTTACCGACCCGCTGGCTGGCGTCACGACCTTCACCTATGACGCTGACGGGAACCTGGCGACGGTGAGGGACGCGCTCGGCAACCTCACCACTCATACCTATGATGCGATTGGGAACAGGCTGACGACAACCGATGCCCTGAACCATACGACCACCTTCACCTACGATGCCATCGACAGGCTCATCCAGACGACCTTCCCCGATGGCAACAGCCGCACGGTCACTTACCAGGGGAGCCTTCAGATCCAAAGCACCGATGAAGAGGGCCGCATCACCACCAACACCTTCGACACGGGCGGCCGGCTGATCGGGGTAACGCTTGCGACCGGGGCGATGACGACTTACGTCTACGACGCCCTGAACCGGCTCGCTAGCGGTGACCGATGCCGAGGGCGTTGCGCCTGCGGCTGACTACAGCGTGGCCGGCGCCGGCACCAGCGCCTTCAACGGGGACTATTCCGAGGACGGCACTTACAACGGCAAGCCGGCCTACAAGCTGGACAACAGCCATTACCTCATCTGGCAGACCCGGGCGTTGCCGCCGGCCTCGGAGCGCTGGGAGCTGCAGACCCAGAAGGGCGGGGGCACCTGCTACTATTATGGGACAGGCCCCGATCTTCCAGCCGGCGCCTGGACGGCCTCCAGCGGCACGCCGCCAGCGCCTACGGTGAGCGCGGCTCTACCCAACCCACACCACCACCTACACCTACGATGCGGCCGGGCGCCAGCTGACGGCCACCGACCCCTGGGCAACACCACGACCAACTCCTACGATGACGCGGGCCGGCTGCTGACCCGGACCGACCCGCGGGGGAACCTGGTCACCTACAGCTACGATGATACGAGTCAGCTTACGGGGTGGACTACCCGACGGGCACCGACCTGGCTTTCACCTACGATGATGCAGGGCGGCGAATCGACGTCCACGACGCCTCAGGCTACACGACCTATACTTACGATGCCCTCGGCCGGACGACCGTCGTCACCACGCCTGGGCCAGAGCGGGCCACCTATGCCTACGATACCCTCGGCAACCGCACCGAGTTCACTGACCAGGACGGGGGCCTCACCACTTACTCCTACGATGCCCTGGGGCGGCTCGAGGCGCTCACCAACCCCAGCAGCGAGGAGACGAGCTTCGAGTACGATGATATCGGCAACAGGACTCGCCTGACTCACGCTAGCGGCGCCTATACGACCTACACCTACACCTCGCGCAACTGGCTGGAGGAGCTCTCGAACCGCAAGTCGGATGAGACGGTGCTCTCCAGCTTCGCCTATGACCACGACGACTGCGGCAACCGGACCGAGATGACCGAGGCCACGGGCGACGTCACCACCTATGCTTACGACTGCCCTCTACGAGCTGACCGGGCAGACCAAGCGCAACTCGGGGGATGTAGTACAATATAGTTATAGCTACACTTATGACGACATCGGCAACAGGCTGACTCTTACCGACCAGGGGAGCGCGGTGACGACCTCCACTTACAACGCGGGCGGGCAGTTGATCGGGACGGACGCCTCTGGGACGCTGACGACCTACACCTACGATGCCTCGGGCAATCTCGCCGCCGAGGTCACGAGCGCCGGGACGCGCTCCTACACCTGGGACTACGACGACCGGCTGACCGACATCGAGTACCCGGACTCCTCCGAGACCAACTACACCTACAACTCCGCCGGGCAGCGGCTGACGAGGGTGGAGGGCGGGACAACGACCAAGTTCGTCTACGATGGGGCGAAGGTAGTGCTCGAGCGCGACGGCGACGACGAGACCGAGGTGCGCTACACCCACGAGGGCGGCTCGCTCTACAGCGACCTCCTCAGCCAGCGGCGCGATGGGGCAAGCTACGACTACCTGCTCGACGGGCTGGCGAGCGTGAAGCAGATGGTAGACAGCTCCGAGGCCGTCGAGAACAGCTACAGCTACGAGGCCTTCGGGCAGGCGACGGTCGGCCAGAGCGACGTCGCCAACCCTTACCTCTTCGTTGGCGGCTACGGCGTCCAGTGGGAGAGCACCCCGAGCCTCTACTTTATGCAGGCCAGATACTACGGCCCGAGCGTCGGCCGCTTCATCTCGGAGGACCCCTACGGCGGCTCGCCGCAGGACCCGATGAGCCTGCACAGGTACCTGTACTGCGCCAATGGGCCGGTGAGCAGGACTGATGTAGCAGGAGCTGACGGCTGGCGCTTCTGGACCTACGCGGCCGGAGCACCGCTGGTACTGGTCATCAGGCTCAGGGCGCATGGGATCGCGGATACTGGCGCGCACAGTTCGACGTACTGGGCCGAGATCTCGCGACTGGACTTGGACCATCCGGATGCACGTGCGATCCGAAGCTGCTCATGCGTGCAGGTGCTGGTTAGCCTGACGTCTCCGTGACTGACGGCCGCGTGCCGGGTGTGGTGGAACGTCGTGATCGAACTCCACAGCATCCGGTCTCGGGAGCGTAACCTGCAGCTCCAGGTGCTCCTGCCGTGGGCACTGCCGAGGCTGGCAGCGTCGCGGACGGCAGAGGTGCGTCGACATCTGAGCCGCGCCGGTGACGCTGCTGATAGCGGTCTTTGTCATCCGGGCTGCGATGACGACGTGCAGGGACTGGCGGACTGATGGCCGTAGCAGTAGACGATGGTGGGTGGAGACGCTGCGGTGTGGCAAGCGTAGCTCGGACGCGACAGGTGGCCAACCGCAGTCGCGCTCACGGCCTGGCGTTCGCGCGTGTCCTCGGCTCGATGGCACGGCAGGAGCAGTCGTTCTACTGGAATCGCGGCCCTGGGCTTGGGGAACGCCGAACGGGAGGGCTCTCGCTCTGCGTCTGGGCTTGCTCGCTGACGGCGGCCGTTCCGCTCTCGACGGGCGATCCCGGCTGAAGCCGCGGGTATTGTCTCGGACGCCTACTCGCCGGCGTTGCTCTGCTACGGTCGGTGCTGATGGCGCTGGGCCTGTCCGACGCATGGTACCAGGCGTGATGGCGCTCTTCCCGTTCCGACCGACTGGAACGCCAGCGCCTGAACCTGTCTACGCTGGTGGCACGGCGGGTGCTAGTGGTTGCGGTTTTGCTCATCGCAGCATCGCCCGGCCGATCCGCTCGGTACGGCTTGGACAGTGGCTTCGCGAGCAGCGCTGGTGACATGCGGCGTGTTTCTCATCCGTTTCTGGGTCTGGGGCGAACCGGAGTGACACTGCGTCACGCTACACCGAGACCTACACCTACACCTCGCGCAACTGGCTGGAGGAGCTCTCGAACCGCAAGTCGGATGAGACGGTGCTCTCCAGCTTCGCCTACGACCACGACGACTGCGGCAACCGGACTCAAATGACCGAGGCCACCGGCGACGTCACCACCTACGCCTACGATGCCCTCTACGAGCTGACCGGCCAGACGAAGCGCAACTCGGGGGATGTAGTACAATACAGTTATAGCTACACTTACGATGACATCGGCAATCGGCTGACTCTTACCGACCAGGGGAGCGCGGTGACGACCTCCACTTACAACGCCGGCGGGCAGTTGACCGGGACGGATGCCTCCGGGACGCTGACCACCTACACCTACGATGCCTCGGGCAATCTCCAGGCCGAGGTCACGAGCGCCGGGACGCGCTCCTACACCTGGGACTACGACGACCGGCTGACCGACATCGAGTACCCGGACTCTTCCGAGACCAACTACACCTACAACTCCGCCGGGCAGCGGCTGACGAGGGTGGAGGGCGGGACGACGACCAGGTTCGTCTACGATGGGGCGAAGGTCGTGCTGGAACGCGACGGCGACGACGAGACCGAGGTGCGCTACACCCACGAGGGCGGCTCGCTCTACGACGACCTCCTGAGCCAGCGACGCGATGGGGCCAGCTACGACTACCTGCTCGATGGGCTGGCGAGCGTGAAGCAGGTGGTGGACAGCTCCCAGGACGTCGAGAACAGCTACAGCTACGAGGCCTTCGGGCAGCCGACGGTCGGCCAGAGCGACGTCGCCAACCCGTACCTCTATCTTGGGGGGCAAGGGGCGCGCTGGGAAGGCACGCCGGGCTTGTACTTTGATGCAGGACAGATACTACGACCCCTCATTCAGCATTGACTTGGGTAGGTACCGTCGGGCGTGGCTCCACTTCTGCGACCCGGTCCCGTGGCGGCCCTTGCAGTACCTCATCTGCATGCAGGAGGCACTTTCCGCTCGTGATCGTGCCAACAAGGCTCACGGCAGCAAGGAACACCGCGCCTGCTGGGCACTTAAGCCAATTAGGCAGGAGAGAGCAGCCTATGAGAATGCCTATCGCCATTGTCTTTGGATGTGCGAACTGTCACGTGCCCAGGGCGAGTCCTGTGCATTGATGGCCGAGATGCTGCACGAGGGATCCAACTACGTCGAAGCTCTTCTCTTGTGCGGACTCAATATCTCTTGCTGGAAGAATTACGCGTATGACACACTGCACGATCTGCATAACAACCTCGTAGGGGTGGACTGCAGAAACCAGGGCGGCACTTGCTGGGATTGCTGCAACACAGCTTATTATGAACAGAGACTTCTTCCCGACAAGCCCTTCTGGTCATAGCCGGACAGGCCTGCCAGAACGTAGCCTGCGGTGAGATGTGTCACCTAGCGCATCGCCGGGCTGTAGCCTGTCTACAGGGGTGAACAGGCTTGAATAAACGGAAAACTATCGAGCTCGTAGTGAGCCTTGCAGTAGGGCTCACAGTTTCTCTGCTCATTGTACTGGCCATCGGACTTGTACTTGTCCACAATCTGCTTGATTTTGGCGGTCCACGTGGTCTGCCCTTCCTCATCGGACACTGCCTTGCCTATAGCAATGCGCCCTTCAATGCGGAGACGTGGCGCGACCAACCTGAGCCGCAACGTAGGATCTACCCATCGCCTCGCTACAGCATGGCCAGATCCCTTGTCAAGGACCACTTGCGGCGTGACGTGACCATTGCTGATGTCAAGACGCTCTTGGGGCCCCCAGACAGCGTCCACAACAATGCTGGCATACAACCAACGTTGGAATACTGCTTGGGTGTGCCATTTGGCGACATGCCCTACAGGGACATGTATATCTACCTCGTGTTTGATCCTACGGGGCGGTATATGGGGTACTCGATCTATTATGAGAGTAGCTAGAACGCGAGTTGATCGACGGGACAGACTTAGCTTTCTCTCTACGAGCTGACCGGGCAGACGAAGCGTAACTCGGGGGATGTAGTACAATACAGTTATAGCTACACTTACGATGACATCGGCAACAGGCTGACTCTTACCGACCAGGGGAGCGCGGTGACGACCTCCACTTCCGCCTGGCGTAGCTTGTTGATGATCTGCTCTGGCGTGTGCTTCACGTTCCCCATTCCCATCGCCCCTTTTCTCGGTCCAAATCCATGCCAATTATGACATTACACCTGGACTCGTTTTGGGGGGCAAGGTCAGCCGCTGCCCGGCGGAGTTGTAGGTGTAGTTGATCTCGGAGGAGTCCGGGTACTCGATGTCGGTCAGGCGGTCGTCGTAGTCCCAGGCGTAAGAGCGCGTGCCTGCGCTGGTGACCTCGGCCTGGAGATTGCCCGAGGCATCGTAGGTATAGGTGGTCAGCGTCCCGGAGGCGTCCGTCCCGGTCAGCTCTCCGCCGGCGTTGTAAGTGGAGGTCGTCACCGCGCTCCCCTGGTCGGTAAGAGTCAGCCGATTGCCGATATCATCGTAAGTGTAGCTATAACTATATTGTACTACATCCCCCGAGTTGCGCTTCGTCTGGCCGGTCAGCTCGTAGAGGGCATCGTAGGCGTAGGTGGTGACGTCGCCGGTGGCCTCGGTCATTTGAGTCCGGTTGCCGCAGTCGTCGTGGTCGTAGGCGAAGCTGGAGAGCACCGTCTCATCCGACTTGCGGTTCGAGAGCTCCTCCAGCCAGTTGCGCGAGGTGTAGGTGTAGGCTCTCGGTGTAGCGTGACGCAGTGTCACTCCGGTTCGCCCCAGACCCAGAAACGGATGAGAAACACGCCGCATGTCACCAGCGCTGCTCGCGAAGCCACTGTCCAAGCCAGTAGGGCGGGTAGAGTGTATAGGCCGGGCGATGCTGCGATGAGCAAAACCGCAAGCACTAGGACCCGCAGTGCCACCAGCGTAGACAGGTTCAGGTCGCTGGCGTTCCACCGGTTCCGGAACGGGAAGAGCGCCATCACGCCTGGTACCATGGTCGGACCAAGGCCCAGCGCCAACACACCGGCCAGTAGCAGAGCAGCGCCGAAGTAGGCGTCCGAGAAATACCCGCGGCTCCATCCGGGATCGCCCGTCGAGAGCGGAAGGGCCGCCGCCAGCAGAGCAAGCAAGACGCAGAGCGAGAGCCCTGCCTGGTTCGGCATTCCCCAAGCCCAGTGGCCGCGATTCCAGTAGAACGACTGCGGTCCTGCCGTGGCCATCGAGGCGAGCAGCGCGAACGAGGCCGTGAGCGCGACTGCGGTTGGCCACCTGTCACGCGCCCGAGCTACCTTGCCACACCGCAGGTTCCACCCACCATCGTCTACTTCTGGGGCCATCAGTCCAGCCACTCCCTGCACTTGTCATCGCAGCCCGGGATGACAAAGACCGCTATCAGCAGCGTCACCGGGAGGCTCAGATGCCCGACGACCTCTGCCGCCGCGACGCAGCCAGCTCTCGGCAGTGCCCACGGCAGGAGCACCTGGAGGAGGTTGACGCTCCCGGAGAACCAGATGCTGGGGAGTTGGTCCACGACGTTCCACCAACACCCGAACGCGGAGTCACACGGGACGTAGGCGTAACCAGCAAACACGCATGAGAGCATACAGATCGCATATGATCCGGCATGGCAGGTCCAGTCGCGGATCTCGGCCCAGTCGTGGGCAAACTGTGCGCGCCAGTATGCGCGATCCCATAGCCATGAGCCTGATGCCCAGTAGAAGGGGTGACCGGCGGGGTACACGGGGCAGCCGTCAGCTCCAGCCACATCAGTCCTGCTCACCGGCCCATTTCCACAATACAGGTATCTGTGCAGGCTCATTGGGTCCTGGGGGGAGCCGCCGTAGGGGTCCTCCGAGAGGAAGCGGCCGACGCTCGGGCCGTAGTATCTGGCCTGCATAAAGTAGAGGCTCGGGGTGCTCTCCCACTGGACGCCGTACCCGCCAACGAACAGGTAGGGGTTCGCCACGTCGCTCTGGCCGACCGTTGCCTGACCGAAGGCCTCGTAGGAATAGCTGTTCTCGACGGCCTGGGAGCTGTCTACCACCTGTTTCACGCTCGCTCTTCCCATCGCCCCTACCAGCAGTCCAGTTCCATGCCAACTACGAGATTACACCTGGACTCGTTCTTGGGGCAAGGACACCAGCCGCTGTTATGTAGGGCGAGTACAACGGGCCCTCTGCTCCCTGTCGGTGAGCCCGACCATCAGGAACGCTGAAATCAGGGAGAGCGCTTGCGCCACGAGTAATACAGCGTCAGCGTCTCTCTGTATCAGCAGACCGTGTGGTATGACTATGAGAGCTGTGCCTGCTGCAATGCTCACAGAACACAGCAACCATACGCCCGGGGCATGGACAACAGAGTTCCAGTGCATTATGGCCAGACACAACACAATCACTGCTGCCGGCACAACGAAGACCTGTATCCCGGGCCTCACCGGAAGCACATGGCGGATCCCCGGATCGGCCTCCGCCCATATGCCCAAGAACACGCCGCCCATAGCCAGTATGGCAGCCAACCAACCAAGTTCTTCGGCCTGCTGTCGGACGTTGCTGGACGGCAGTAACACGCCACATGCAATGGCCCATGCGCTGTAGAGTAGAGCAAGCCCGACTCCCCAAAAGACAGGAACTCCCGCGCGGGACTCAAGGCATTCGAATACTGTGTTAAGGCCAGCCACCGACCAACCAACAACAGCAATCGACATCGCGCCCAGCAGTTGCATCAGGCTCAAGTCTGTGCTCGTGCAGCCCCCCGCACGTTGCTGCCTTATCGTCAAGCGATAAAGGGCCCCTGCAGCCAGAGCTGATACAGGCAGTATTATGGCCCAGGCTGGAGCATCGGACTTCGCGAGCAACAGCGGCCAGCCGATTGCCAGGAGGCCGAACCAGCACATGCGCCCGATGTTACACATTCTGCCGGCTACACCTTCGTTCTTCCACCAGCAGTATGCGGCAGAGGCCAAGCCCAACCAACTGACAGCTAGAATGAATTCCAAGCGGTAAACTCCCATGTGCTCCAACCCCAATCGGTCTCAGCCCAACCCATTCGCGACGTCAGACGATCCCAAGGACTACATCTGCGGGCGCGCCCTTGCAGCCCAGTCACCAAACTTGGCGTTGACCACGCCCTTTGTGGCTGCTTGGGCAAACGCACCCAAACAGAAGGCAGTGACTTCACTCCAATATCCACAAGGAACAGAGGCATCCAGGCACGGCCCTGTTATTTGGTTACCTTGTTCGTCTATCTCGGTCCGGCCTTCCCACAGTCCGGGGGACATCTTCAGCCACCTGCCAGTAACAGGTGATTCCCAGCCTTCCTTCCATCTGCTGAATACGAACTCCAGATCGCTCTGCCATCTCAGTTGTCGCCGGCTTTCATAGTAGACAGACTGAAAGAGCAGAAGCACACAGCCCACCAACCAGCCGGTAACCCAAGCAGTCCAGCCGGCTGGCAACGCTGCCAGGACGGGCTTCAGAGACCGGCCTATGGCAACCAGTCTCATGCTGGCGGCAGACAGCGCTGGCCTGATGGCGATCACCCCACTCGCATCTACCATGCTCACCGGCCCATTGGCGCAGTAGAGGTACCGATGCAGACTCAGCGGGTCCTGCGGCGAGCCGCCGTAGGGGTCTTCCGAGAGGAACCGGCCGACGCCCGGGCCGTAGTACCTGGCCTGCATAAAGTAGAGGCTCGGAGTGCTCTCCCACTGGACCCCGTACCCGCCAACGAAGAGGTAAGGGTTGGCGACGTCGCTCTGGCCGATGCTGGCCTGTCCGAAGGCCTCGTAGCTGTAGCTGTTCTCGATGGCCTGGGAGCTATCTACCACCTGCTTCACGCTCGCAAGCCCATCGAGCAGGTAGTCGTAGCTGGCCCCATCGCGTCGCTGGCTCAGGAGGTCGTCGTAGAGCGAGCCGCCCTCGTGGGTGTAGCGCACCTCGGTCTCATCGTCGCCGTCGCGCTCGAGCACGACCTTCGCCCCATCGTAGACGAACCTGGTCGTCGTACCGCCCTCGACCTTCGTCAGCCGGTTCTTGTGCTCCTCGATGCACGTACGAGGCGGTCCTTAAGCTAGTCAATCGCAAAGCTGCTGTCGACATCCGCGCGGATCATCCGCCCTCTTGAGTCGAAGTCAACGTAAAAGTCCCACATATCGCCATACTTGAAGGGATAGCCCAGCTTGTAGGTCCACGATTCCACGTTGGTCTGAGGGTTCTCACTCGTCCCCAGCTCCGGCTCGCCCAGCAGCTCCAGCACCTGGGCCTCGGACATCCCGGGGCGCAGGTAGCTGTCCAGCAGTGACCTGGCCATCTGGTACCTTAGCGATGGCGGATGTCCGCTGTCGTACCCGGTTGGAGAGTTGCCCTTCCAGACCTGACTGTCGAAGGGAGCCTTGCTGAGCGCCAGGTCGCCTCCGAGTATGCAGGGGATCCCGTACGGCGACAAGTAGAGGACGAGACTATCAGCAAGCAGCCCAAGGTACACGAACACGGCGCCAACCGTGATCGCTAGGGCCAAGATAACGCCGCGACGCCAGCGTCCCGCACGCAACATAGCTCTCCTCCTAAGCACTGCAGCGGTCAGCACTCTCCGAGCGCCGCACGCACAGCCGGCGCTCGAGGGCATCCAGGGGATTTATTGCGCCACCTTAGGATCTCTGACCAACCGACCAGACTTGGCGGCCGCAATGCAGCCATCCATGCACTGCCGATCCCAGTTGCTGCCCAGCTCACGACCCAGGGATATCCCCACCAGGTTGTTGTCAAGATCGTGCAAGGTGTCGTCCCACCAACCCTCTACCCAAGGCCCAACATGTAGCTGCGGCCGGTCCTCTCCCTCTCTGTGCCTCCTATGGAGCCAGTCGTCGAGGTCGGTCCATACGGCCTGGGGCTCGTGCAGAGCGCCCACCCAGAGCGCACAGTCAGCGCTCACCAAACGAGTCAGCTTACACATCCAGAGGCAGTGAGTCACGGCGTTGCCGTAGCCCTCGGGCACACGACAGGGATCCTTTGCGTTTTCCTTGTTCATGGCCGTGATAGTGTAACGACTATTCTCACGCCCCATTAGTATGCAGCGCACCACATTATACGCCATCAGTAATGGTGGCGAAGCCGACATCCGCACATAGTAGTGAATGACATTCGCTGCCCTGCTCTGGCAGATCCCGCGCCCCAGGCTTGGGCTGAAGAACCCAGCCTCAGCGTAGTAAAGTCCTGCAGAACTCTCCCAGCGCGCCCCTTGCCCCCCAAGATAGAGGTACGGGTTGGCCACGTCGCTCTGGCCGACCGTCGCTTGCCCGAAGGCCTCGTAGCTGTAGCTGTTCTCGACGGCCTGGGAGCTGTCCACCACCTGCTTCACGCTCGCGAGCCCGTCGAGCAGGTAGTCGTAGCTGGCCCCATCGCGTCGCTGGCTCAGGAGGTCGCTGTAGAGCGAGCCCCCCTCGTGGGTGTAGCGCGCCTCGGTCTCGTCGTCGCCGTCGCGCTCCAGCACGACCTTCGCCCCATCGTAGACGAACTTGGTCGTTGCCCCGCCTTCCACCTTCGTCAGCCGCTGCCCGGCGGAGTTGTAGGTGTAGTTGGTCTCGGAAGAGTCTGGGTACTCGATGTCGGTCAGCCTGTCGTCGTAGTCCCAGGTGTAGGAGCGCGTCCCGGCGCTCGTGACCTCGGCGGCGAGATTGCCCGAGGCGTCGTAGGTGTAGGTCGTCAGCGTCCCGGAGGCGTCCGTCCCGGTCAACTGCCCGCCTGCGTTGTAAGTGGAGGTCGTCACCGCGCTCCCCTGGTCGGTAAGAGTCAGCCTGTTGCCGATGTCGTCATAAGTGTAGCTATAACTATATTGTACTACATCCCCCGAGTTGCGCTTGGTCTGCCCGGTCAGCTCGTAGATCGAGTCGTAAGCATAGGTGGTGACGTCGCCGGTGGCCTCGGTCATTTGAGTCCGGTTGCCGCAGTCGTCGTGGTCATAGGCGAAGCTGGAGAGCACCGTCTCATCCGACTTGCGGTTCGAGAGCTCCTCCAGCCAGTTGCGCGAGGTGTAGGTGTAGGTCGTATAGGCGCCGCTAGCGTGAGTCAGGCGAGTCCTGTTGCCGATATCATCGTACTCGAAGCTCGTCTCCTCGCTGCTGGGGTTGGTGAGCGCCTCGAGCCGCCCCAGGGCATCGTAGGAGTAAGTGGTGAGGCCCCCGTCCTGGTCGGTGAACTCGGTGCGGTTGCCGAGGGCATCGTAGGCATAGGTGGCCCGCTCTGGCCCAGGCGTGGTGACGACGGTCGTCCGGCTGAGGGCATCGTAAGTGTAGGTCGTGTAGCCTGAGGCGTCGTGGAAGTCGATTCGCCGCCCTGCATCATCATAGGTGAAGGCCAGGTCGGTGCCCGTCGGGTAGTCCACCCCAATAAGCTGACTCGTGTCATCGTAGCTGTAGGTGACCAGGTTCCCCCGCGGGTCGGTCCGGGTCTGCAGCCGGCCCGCATCGTCGTAAGTGTTCGTCGTGGTGTTGCCGAGGGGATCAGTGGCCGTCAGCTGCCGCCCGGCCGCATCGTAGGTGTAGGTGGTGGTGTGGGTTGGGTAGAGGCGCGTCACCGTGGGGGCTGGCGGCGTGCCGCTGGAGGCCGTCCAGGCGCCGGCTGGAAGATCGGGGCCTGTCCCATAATAGTAGCAGGCGCCCCCGCCCTTCTGCGTCTGCAGCTCCCAGCGCTCAGAGGCCGGCGGGAGCAGCCGGGTCTGCCAGATGAGGTAATGGCTGTTGTCCAGCTTGTAGGCCGGCTTGCCGTTGTAAGTGCCGTCCTCGGAATAGTCCCCGTTGAAGGCGCTGGTGCCGGCGCCGGCCACGCTGTAGTCAGCCGCAGGCGCAACGCCCTCGGCATCGGTCACCGCTAGCAGCCGGTTCAGGGCGTCGTAGACGTAAGTCGTCATCGCCCCGGTCGCAAGCGTTACCCCGATCAGCCGGCCGCCCGTGTCGAAGGTGTTGGTGGTGATGCGGCCCTCTTCATCGGTGCTTTGGATCTGAAGGCTCCCCTGGTAAGTGACCGTGCGGCTGTTGCCATCGGGGAAGGTCGTCTGGATGAGCCTGTCGATGGCATCGTAGGTGAAGGTGGTCGTATGGTTCAGGGCATCGGTTGTCGTCAGCCTGTTCCCAATCGCATCATAGGTATGAGTGGTGAGGTTGCCGAGCGCGTCCCTCACCGTCGCCAGGTTCCCGTCAGCGTCATAGGTGAAGGTCGTGACGCCAGCCAGCGGGTCGGTAACCGTCTCCGGTAGCCCCTCGGCCGTGTAGGTGAAGCCTGTTTCGCTAGCGAGGGGATCGGTGACCGTCTCCAGGTTGCCGCTCCCCTCGTAGGTGTAGGTGGTGGTGTTGCCCAGCGGATCGGTCACGGTGGTGAGGTGGTGGTCCGAGTCCCAGGTGTAATAAGTGGTCTTGCCCAGCGGGTTGGTTGAGCTGGTGCGGTTCCCATCCGAGTCGTAGGTGAAGGTGGTGATGTTGCCCAGCGGGTCGGTGACCTCCGTCCGCGCCCGGTCGCTGTTGTAGGTGTAGCTCACGGTCCGGCCAGTCGGGTCCTCGGAGGCGATGAGCTTGGCGAACTGGTCCGTCCCGTCGTAGGTGTAGGTCGTGAGCTGCCCGAGCGGATCCGTCCAGCTGCAGTAGATGCCGTTATAGGTAACGGTGCTGCGGTAGCCAAGGGGATCGGTGACCCCCCTCGTGCGTCCATCCCCGTCGTAGCTGAAGGTGGTCACTCGGCCGTTGGGGTCGGTGAGCTGGCTGATGCGGTGGTTGGCATCGTAGGTATAGGTCGTTATTGCCCCGGTGGGCAACGTCACCGTCTGCAGGTCGCTATTTGCATCGTAAGTGAAAGTGGTTATCTCCAGGGCCGGGTTGGTTGCGCTCTCGACGCGCCCGGAGCCATCGTAGGCGAAGGTGGTGATGCGCCCGGCCGCGTCGGTGACTGTCGTGACCTTCCCGGTGCCCTCGTAGCCGCAGGTCACGGTGTTGCCGTTGCGGTCCGTCACGGTGTCCAGCCGACCGGAGGTTGTGCCCCCAAGGGGGTAGAAGTGCTGCTCGGTGCCGTCCACCAGCGTCAGCGTGAAGCTGCCATCGGTAGCGGTGTGCTTCACCAGCACATCGTGCACGCCGGGAGGGGCGGTGTAGGAGCCGTCCACGTTCCTGGTGAACTCATCGAGCGTGTGGTCCTTGCGGAAGACCGTCACGTTGCCGCCTGGCGCCTCCGAGACGTGCTGGTCCCAGGTCGAGGCCCACACCCGCCCGAAGAAGCCCGTCGAGCCGATGTTGCGGCTGCTGTGATACAGCTCCAGGTCCACGTGCGGACCCAGGCTGTTGCTGCTCTTGCCAACCAACTGAGAGGCGCTGGCCTGGCCTCCCGGCGAGGCAGCACACACCACCCGGGCCAGTCGATCGCAGCTAACACCAGGCCGGCAGGAGCCCGACATAATTTCGGACGCGTTCCTCATCGCGACGACGCAGGGGTCAGGCACCCCCTGCACCAAGCACGAGTTGGTAGTCTGCCCGCTGATGCTCGTTAGCTCGCCAGGCGCGAGCACGCGCATACTGGCAACCGCCGGGGCAGCGCCAGGCCGACTGGCCGCCTGGGCTCCCGCCAACTGTGCCCAGTCGCCCAGGCAGATCAGCCATGCGCAACAGAAAGCCGCCACATAGCTCGCTACCTGCCCTAACCTGCTGCCCGCCAGCCTGCTCATCTGCTGCCTCCCTGCGTCCTGCGCTACTGTTCTCTGAGGCTGACGGCCAGCACGTAGCCGTCCCATATCCGCTCAAACGGGCCAACTGCAAGTGCGTAGCGTCCCTTTGCGGGATCGTTCAACTCAACCGCATCCCTGCTCGCCGCCGTCACCACTACGTAGTGATTGCCGCCCACCCAGGCAAGCACGGGCTTTGGCATCTTGCGCAGGTACTCGTAGTTCACCTGGAGCCCCTCGGCCGCCAGTCCCTTGGCCTTGGCCGCTTTCGCAAGACCCGCCAGCGAGGTGCCTGTGCGGTCGGTGCTGGCGAGGCGGGCTAGTTCTTCGGGCGTAGTTGCCTCTCCAAGTTGTTTGCAGATGATCGCCAGTGCGTCCGGCCCACACATCCCCACCCGCGGCGCCGGTCGAGTCTCCTCGTAGATGAGCGGCTCCAGCTTGCGCTCGCCTGCCCCCGTGACGTCGCTGATGGCCTCTTCGACAGGCCTCGTAGCGGAACCCGGAGCGTCTGTTACCTTCGCGGTCCCGCCGCCCTGCTTGACCCGGGCCTTGGCGATCCAGTCCTCAGCCTTCTCGCTGAGGTAGCTGTCGGGGAAGCGCTGCTGCAGCTCCCGGAACTCGCGCTCGGCGCCGGCATAGTCGCCCTGGGCGAAGAAGCAGATGCCACGCTGGTACTGCGCATCGTCGGCCAGGGGGTCGTTGGGGTACTTGGCGCAGCAGGCGCGCGAAGTTATCCGCGTCCTTGCCGTAATCCCCCTCCCCGCAGCCGCGTAGGCGTCGCAGTAAAGGCCCTGGGCCAGGAGAGAGGGGGCGGACTCGGTGGAATCAGAGAGCGATGCAGCGGAATGGCTCCCGCCCGCACTCGGACCTGCGAGCAGATGCCAGAGCGCCGCCGCGCCGACCAGCACGCCGACCACAACTGCTGCAACCATCCAGACTGGAGGAGTAGACCGCTCCATATTGCTCCTGCCTCACTAGCCCCCGAGCCGCTGGATCCAGTTCGCAGCCCTGATGGCCAGATAAGCATCCGGGTACTCCTGGATCACTGCCTTGAAGGCCGCGATGGCCTGGGGGTCGTCACCCAGGGCGTGGTAGCAGATGGCCTTCTGATAGGCTGCCTTGGGGCCAGTGTCGGCCGGCGGCCTCAGGGCGAGGGCCTTGTCGAATAGAGCCAAGGCCTCGGCGTACTTGTCCTCGGCGGCCAGGCCCGTGCCCTGGTAGTAGTAGGCTGAGGCGAGCTGCTCGATCCCCTCGTCCACGGCAGGGCCGACCTCGGGGCCTGGGTAGGCACTCGGTAAGGCTCTGAGCTTGCCTGCTGTTGCCTCTGGGGTGTTCCCAGCGGCCTCGTAGGTCGCCTTCAACTCGGTGACAGCCCCAGCGACCTGCTCGCTGTCGGGGTAGTCTCTCAGCACGCCCTTGGCTGTGCTTTCCGCATCGGTGGTGCCACCGGCGCGCCGGTATACCCCGCACAACCCCACGAGCACGGCTGAGTCGCCCGCGTAGTGGTCATCGACCAGTGGCACCAGCACCGCCACGGCCTCGTCGGGGCGCTCTGACTGGATGAAGAGCGTGGTGAGCAGGGACAGGCCCTTGGCGGCCGGCTTGCTGGTGGGGTACGTGTCGATGAGGCCGACCAGCTCCGCGATAGCCTGATCGTACATCAGGTACTGGGCGTATATGCAGGCAATCTTGTAGCGTACCTCGGCCGCCTCGTCGTCGCCCGGGCTCGCGGCGAGGGTCGCCTGATACTGGGCAACCTGGACCTTGCCCACTGCCTCGTAGCGCAACTGCCCGCCCAGCGAGTCCGCAAGCAGGTAGGCCTGGCGCGCCTCGTCAGGCTTGCCGGTGGCGTCGTAGATCAGCCCCATCCTGGCAGCGGCTCGCTCAGCCCAAATGCTGATTGGCGTTGCCTGAGAGAGAGTTCCATACTGTTCGAGGGCGTCATCGAAGTGTCCGTTGAGCGTGAAGGTGTCACCCAGCGCAAGCAGGGCCTGCCAGCCCTTGGGCGTGCCAGCCCCTGCGGCCACATCCGCCTGAAGCTTGGCGACCCGGTCGTCGAAGGTCTGCTGCATCGCCGCTATCCGCGCCATCGCGGCTTCGGCCTGGGCGGTAAGCGCCGCGTCTGCCGGCTGCAGACCGCTTGCGAGGTCGTGTGCCTTCGAGGCCTGCTCTACCGCGCTGTCGAACTGGCCCTGGGCGGCCCAGATCTCCGCAAGCACGAGCCGGGCAGCCGCTTCCCCGGCCGGCCCTTGCAAGAATTGCCCCTCGCAAGCCGCCTGGGCCTCTTGGTACCGCCCCTGCCCCAGCAAGGCGATGGCCTCCTGGAGCCCCTCGGGTGCCGCGCCAGCAACGGCGCTCATCCCGGCAACCAGCATCATAGTCAGACTCAGTGCCAGCAGGCCAACTGCTGTCTTCCTCATTGCCATCCACCCCCGCACGGCTATTCACGCCTTCCTCGATGCGTCTACCAACGCCCGCTAGTCGAGGCTGATCTTCGGGTTCCACAGGGCCGTTGGGTCGGAGGGGTCAGTGGTCGAGGTGAACCAGTTGGCATCGATGGTCTTGCCTGCGGAAGAGAGGCCGGGCCCAAGCTCGAGCGCGGCCGCGTGGCCATCGGCGAAGGCGCAGTTGATTGTCACCGAGGTGATGCCGTCCTCATCTGGACCGTGGCCGCCGGCGCCGGCGATGCCAGTACCAAGGCCAACGCCCGCGCCGTGCCAGTCGCTATGCTCGTAGAAGAGGAATTGCTTGTCGGCAAAGACCATGTCGGAGACTGAGAGCGGCCGACCCCAGTGGTAGAGAGGGCCGATGTCCAGGGCATGTCTGAACCAGTAAGAGACTTCAGCGTCCGGTGACGGGCTTATCGAGTTCCCATCAGCTGGACACCACAGCACCTGCGAGTCGGCCAGGTAAGGCGCCAGCGCCACGGGCCAGCCCTTCCGCTGGCGCTCGAACTGCATGTTCTTCGGCAACTCGCCGCCATAGGCCTCGGAGTAGCTTGCGCCGGTAAGGGCGGAGTTGGGGTAAGCGCCGTCCCAGTCGCTGCAGTACATTCTGGTTGCGAGGATGATCTTCTTGAGGTTGGCGATGCAGGAGGCCTGCTGGGCGTCCTTCAGCCCGTCGGCGAGGACCGGGTACCACAGAACGAGGAGCGTGACCACCGTAAGGAGCACTGTGACCAGGGCAAACGCTGCCCAGCGTCTCGAGCCTGACATCGGGGCTTCCTCCTTGGTTGGGACGAAACACCTACTTTTACAAACAGCGTCTTTACAACGTAATTCAAAGCGCGTGCTGGAAACCAACACGGTTACTATCTTCGATTATACGACCGGTCCGCTGAGGTGTCAACCCCGGTTGTACCACTAGCCTGGCGACGGCAGATCCTGGAAGTATTAGATGTAAGTGCGGACGAGTCTACTGGACAAAAGGGGCTGTAGTGAGGCTTGTGAGAGCCTCTGTGTGGCGTTAAACGCGAACCTGTGAGCGCCGTAAGCCGTAAGCTCACCTGGGTCACTGCCTGGATGCAGAGAGGAGCTCTGGGCGCTGTTTACAGGCGCTAGCATGCAACCTGGCCCTACCAGGCTGCTGCAATCATTATGAGCAACGCTGATGTTTATGGCTGGAAGACACACAGATCCAGGCTCTCGTCATGTTTGGCCATCCTTGTACTGGCGCTGACATTGACGCCCTGCACTACAGTGGTATAGTGGATTGTAGTCTCAAGACCTTCCAGTGGCACAGTCCTTAGTGAAGCCAGCGTTCTCCGAAGAGGCCGGAATCCTGCCCTCTCGCAGATGGCGCCGGCGCCGGACGCTATACAGGGAGGCAGCAGATGAGCAGGCTGGCGGGCAGCAGGCTAGGGCGGATGGCGAGCTATGTGGCGGCTTTCTGTTGCGCATGGCTGATTTGCCTGGGCGACTGGGCACAGTTGGCGGGAGCCCAGGCGGCCAGGCGCACCGGGCCAACGGCGGTTGCCAGTATGCGCGTGCTCGCGCCCGGTGAGCTAACGAGCATCAGCGGGCAGACTACCAACTCGTGCTTGGTGCAGGGGGTGCCTGACCCCTGCGTCGTCGCGATGAGGAACGCGTCCGAAATTATGTCGGGCTCCTGCCGGCCTGGGGTTAGCTGCGATCGACTGGCCCGGGTGGTGTGTGCTGCCTCGCCGGCAGGTCAGACCAGCACCTCTCAGTTGGTTGGCAAGAGCAGCAACAGCCTGGGTCCGCACGTGGACCTGGAGCTGTATCACAGCAGCCGCAACATCGGCTCGACGGGCTTCTTCGGGCGGGTGTGGGCCTCGACCTGGGATCAGCACGTCTCGGAGGCGCCAGGCGGCAACGTGACGGTCTTCCGCAAGGACCACACGCTCGATGAGTTCACCAGGAACGTGGACGGCTCCTACACCGCCCCTCCCGGCGTGCACGATGTGCTGGTGAAGCACACCGCGCTACCGATGGCAGCTTCACGCTGACGCTGGTGGACGGCACCGAGCAGCACTTCTACCCCCTTGGAGGCACAACCTCCGGTCGGCTGGACACCGTGACGGACCGCAACGGCAACACCGTGACCTGCGGCTACGAGGGCACCGGGAAGGTCACGACAGTCACCGACGCGGCCGGGCGCATCACCACCTTCGCCTACGATGGCTCCGGGCGCGTCGAGAGCGCAACCAACCCGGCCCTGGAGATAACCACTTTCACTTACGATGCAAATAGCGACCTGCAGACGGTGACGTTGCCCACCGGGGCAATAACGACCTATACCTACGATGCCAACCACCGCATCAGCCAGCTCACCGACCCCAACGGCCGAGTGACCACCTTCAGCTACGACGGGGATGGACGCACGAGGGGGGTCACCGATCCCCTTGGCTACCGCAGCACCGTTACCTATAACGGCATCTACTGCAGCTGGACGGATCCGCTCGGGCAGCTCACGACCTACACCTACGACGGGACGGACCAGTTCGCCAAGCTCATCGCCTCCGAGGACCCGACTGGCCGGACCGTGAGCTACACCTACAACAGCGACCGGGCGCGGACGGAGGTCACCGACCCGCTGGGCAACATCACCACCTTCACCTACGACTCGGATGGGAACCGCACCAGCTCAACCAACCCGCTGGGCAAGACCACTTATTACACCTGGGACTCGGACCACCACCTCACCACCGTGACCGATCCGCTGGGCACCACCACCACCTACACCTACGAGGGGAGCGGCAACCTGGAGACGGTCACCGATCCCCTCGCTAGCGAAACAGGCTTCACCTACACGGCCGAGGGGCTACCGGAGACGGTTACCGACCCGCTGGCTGGCGTCACGACCTTCACGTACGATGCTGACGGGAACCTGGCCACGGTAAGGGACGCGCTCGGCAACCTCACCACTCATACCTATGATGCGATTGGGAACAGGCTGACGACAACCGATGCCCTGAACCATACGACCACCTTCACCTACGATGCCATCGACAGGCTCATCCAGACGACCTTCCCCGATGGCAACAGCCGCACGGTCACTTACCAGGGGAGCCTTCAGATCCAAAGCACCGATGAAGAGGGCCGCATCACCACCAACACCTTCGACACGGGCGGCCGGCTGATCGGGGTAACGCTTGCGACCGGGGCGATGACGACTTACGTCTACGACGCCCTGAACCGGCTGCTAGCGGTGACCGATGCCGAGGGCGTTGCACCTGCGGCCGACTACAGCGTGGCCGGCGCCGGCACCAGCGCCTTCAACGGGGACTATTCCGAGGACGGCACTTACAACGGCAAGCCGGCCTACAAGCTGGACAACAGCCATTACCTCATCTGGCAGACCCGGGCGCTGCCGCCGGCCTCTGAGCGCTGGGAGCTGCAGACCCAGAAGGGCGGGGGCGCCTGCTACTATTATGGGACAGGCCCCGATCTTCCAGCCGGCGCCTGGACGGCCTCCAGCGGCACGCCGCCAGCCCCCACGGTGACGCGCCTCTACCCAACCCACACCACCACCTACACCTACGATGCGGCCGGGCGGCAGCTAACGGCCACTGATCCCCTCGGCAACACCACGACGAACACTTACGACGACGCGGGCCGGCTGCACACCCGGACCGACCCGCGGGGGAACCTGGTCACCTACAGCTACGATGACACGAGTCAGCTTATCGGGGTGGACTACCCGACGGGCACCGACCTGGCTTTCACCTACGATGATGCAGGGCGGCGAATCGACGTCCACGACGCCTCAGGCTACACGACCTATACTTACGATGCCCTCGGCCGGACGACCGTCGTCACCACGCCTGGGCCAGAGCGGGCCACCTATGCCTACGATGCCCTCGGCAACCGCACCGAGTTCACCGACCAGGACGGGGGCCTCACCACTTACTCCTACGATGCCCTGGGGCGGCTCGAGGCGCTCACCAACCCCAGCAGCGAGGAGACGAGCTTCGAGTACGATGATATCGGCAACAGGACTCGCCTGACTCACGCTAGCGGCGCCTATACGACCTACACCTACACCTCGCGCAACTGGCTGGAGGAGCTCTCGAACCGCAAGTCGGATGAGACGGTGCTCTCCAGCTTCGCCTATGACCACGACGACTGCGGCAACCGGACCGAGTTGACCGAGGCCACGGGCGATGTCACCACCTACACCTACGATGCCCTCTACGAGCTGACCGGGCAGACCAAGCGCAACTCGGGCGATGTAGTACAATATAGTTATAGCTACACGTATGACGACATCGGCAACAGGCTGACTCTTACCGACCAAGGGAGCGCGGTGACGACTTACACCTACAACGCGGGCGGAGAGTTGATCGGCACGGACGCCTCTGGCACGCTGACCACCTTCACCTACGATGCCTCGGGCAACCTCTCGACTGAGGTCATCGGCGCCGGGACGCGCTCCTACACCTGGGACTAC
>CAVVLO010000002.1:0-1619707 GCA_963749155.1 uncultured Armatimonadia bacterium
TGCGAGGAGAAGGGAGCGGCAGGCGTGAGTCGACTACTCGAACTCGTGCAAAGGTCGTTACGAAGGCCCATCCGGCTGATCCAAGAGCTCCGGGCGCCCCAGCTTGTCCAGTTCTGCTTGAGCCTTGGCGACGAGGCCCTGTTTCTGATAGACGAGGGCCAGGTTGTAACGCGCCCTTTCATCGTTTGGGGAGAGCTTGAGGGCCTTTAGGAGCTGCACCTCGGCTTCCGACCACTTGCCCTCGTCGATGTACACAGCGCCCAGGTTCGTGAGGACTCGGGGGTCAGTCGGGTCCAGTTCCAGCGCCTTCTGGTACTGGGCAAGGGCCTCGGCGGATCGCCGCTGGGCTCGGTACAGGTTGCCCAGGTAGAACCGGGCCAGCTTGCTCTCTGGTGTCAGCTCCAGACACTTGCGGTAGTCCTGTTCAGCTCCCGCGTATTGCTTCTCGGCAGATCTGAGCTTGCCCCGGCGCAGATAGGCGTCCCCAGGATCAGCGCCGGGGCCGGACCTTGCTTGTCGAGCTTGGCGATCGCCAGGCCTGCCTCTTCGAGCGCCTCCTCGCCCTGCCCCTCGGCCATGAGACCTTCGGCAAGCGCCAGGTGAGCGCTGGGCGAGTCCTCGAGCGCAACGGCCCGCCTATACTCAGCCACAGCCTGCGCGGTATCGCCCAGGTTCGAGTAGACGACTCCCAGGTTGAAGTGCAGGCGCCCGTAGTTCGGCGCCAGGCGGCCAAGCGACTGGTATGCTGAGAGCGCCCCCTCATAATCGCCGGTCATGTTGAGCACGTGGCCCAGCTGGTAGTAGGCGTCAAGCGAGTACGGATCCAGCCTGAGGGCCTCGGTGAGCTGCGTCCCGGCAAGCTCCCACACGCTCTGCTGGCTGGCTAGTCTTCCCTGCTTCAGGTGGTAGCCAGCAGCGAAGGCGCGCACCACCGCTACGCTGCCGAGGACTGCAGCCAGGGCTATCACTACCGACGCTGCTGCCAGCCGGCTGGCCGGCCAGGCGTTCCCTCTGGCTGTGATAACTGAGGTGCCAGGAGCTTCGCTGCGGTTACTCCGGCTCTGCTGTTCTGCCACCGTAACTAGCGCGAGCAGCAACCAGAAGAACAGGCCGCCGAACACCCACCTTAGCGTCACGCCTGCCAGGTTCTGCACCATGAACGCCACAAGCCCGCCAAGCGCCCCGCTGGCAAGGTAGCGCCAGCGGGCCTCGGCCAGGCGAGCCGCCCTCACCGCCGTTACGACGCAGGCAACTGCAAGCCAGAGGAGCAGCCCCAGCCCGATGAGGCCCGTCTCGGCCGCGGTCTCCAGGAACTCGTTGTGGGCGTGATCCACCATCGTCGCGGCGCCGGTCGAGTAGAACTCGGGCGACTCGAACTCGGGGAAGTGGATCTCGAAGGTGCCAAGGCCCGCGCCCGTGACGGGATGGGCCTTGAACATCGCAAGCGCCCCATGCCAGATACCAAGGCGCTGCACGTTCGAGGCTTCGTTCGTCTGGAACGAAGAGGCAAGTCGTGAGGACATCGACACGGGACTGTGGCCGAGTGTCCAAAGGGTCGCCACCGCGAAGGCGAAAGCCAGCCAGCCGATCCTCAGGTACCACGCCTTCCCGGTCTCTTCCGTGGTTGCTCGCTTCAGGCTGAGCAGAAGCCCAGTAACCACGAGCCCCAGCGCCAGCCCAAGCCACGCCGCCCGCGTGTAGGTGAAGAGCAGGCAGACATACATCAGCAGGGCCAGCGTGCCGGCGGCGAGCCGCCCTGCCCTCGTCTCCGCCTGCACGTGCAACACCACCGCCAGTGGAAGCAACAGTACCAGCCAGGCCGCAAAGAAAGTGGGATTACCGAAGGAGGAGAGCAGGCGTAGTTCCCTCGGGTACCACTCAATCCAGTCGATGCCCCAGTGCTGGAGCAACCCGTAGACGCAGGTCAACAGTGACGCGCTCATCACCACTGCCAGCAGCCGGCCCAGTTGCCCTCTCTCGGCCGCCAGATCAACGACCGCGATATAGAGCAGCGCGTAACCGGCGAGGTGGCCGAGGGCAGTGAGACTGGCGTACAGATAGCCTGACAGCAGCCCCGAGACGACATCCCAGGCGAGCATGCAGGCAAGGGGCAGGAACAGGGGCGAACGTCCCAGCCTGAGCCGCTCCCCGCGCATCAAGCGGACCGTCAGGAGGACTGCAAGCGCGATCGAGCCGAGGCCGAAGAGCAGGTCTTTGATGGCGTTGGCGTTCGCCGTGCCCGGCCAGATGGCAAGCGGCACCAGGAAGACCATCAACAGCACGATGGTCTCGCTCGCGCCCGTGAGCCAGCTCTTGGGGTTGGCGGGGTTTGGTTGAGTACCCGGATGTCTCCTTGCCACGACCCGATGGCCTCCCCGGTGCGCCTTAAGTCGCACACGTTCTGGCTGTCGTCCTAACGCTGGTTTCGGTGCAGGGCTGTGCATACCTGCTGATAAAGGGACAGCTCCCCCGTGGCCTCAGTGTCCGGGTGCCCAGGTCGCCTGCCCCCCGGAGCCCCTTGACTGGCAGCTGTGACATCAGCAGGTGAGCACTATGCCAGCTGCAAACCCCGCCAGGGCAGCTAAGAGGGCGGCCGGATCCAGAGACCGACTGATCGCCAGCGAACCGCCAGGCGGACATGGAGGAGGCCATTATGACTGCTACGCCAGGTATTGCATCACGATCGCTGGGAGCAGTGCGACTCGAAGCAGCCCACTTTGCTGGCGAGGTCAGTGATCGCTGCTGGCCCAGGACGCCCCAACTGAAGACCGAACCCGCCTTCGGGAGCGGCCGAGGGGCTTTCAAGCCGCACTAGCTTACAAAACGCGGTTTTCGTTGTCGCGGTCTTCCTCGAGCAATCGAGTGGCCAAACCTTGCCGCTCGCGGCCCCATTTCACATCGAGAATCCGGCGAATGAATGGACCGAGTGGCGCGAGTATCGCCAGGAATTTTACGGATCCCAAGTTGACGCAGCCCTCTTGGGACGATCGAGCGTCCAGGCTCTGCCGAGTGGGCAAGCGCTGGAGCAGGCAGTCATCCCACCGCTCAGGCCCGCTGGGGCGCGCTTGAGGGCCTGTGGGAGGCACGGCCGCCCGCGCTTCGGCCCAAAGGGCTGATAACAGTGGTTGCGCCTTCCCGGACGCTACTAGATGGCGCTGTGGAGCCAAATATGGCGGCCAGTCATTTATGGTTGGGACTTTGTGGCCTGGAGAGCGAAAAGCCAGGTTTTTGGGGGGTTTCGGCAGCCAGCCTCGTACCGCCAAGCCGCACCGGTACTGGGATACCAGAATCAGCGGTCGCAATTGGCCGGATGCCATACTAAGTTATAGAACCAGTTGCGGCCCGACGCGAAGGTACCGGTCACACACCAGGCCTTCTGCAAGGGCAGCTACCGCACCAACCCATTGCAAGTCGACCGGTGTCCTGGAAAGCCAGGGGCAAGGGCGCTCTCACCAGAGACAAGCCTGGGCGCGTGATCGTGCCCAGGACGCAAACGCAAGCGACTGGACGGCAGTCGCGACGAATCGCATGAGCAAGTTGGTGAGCACACTATGGGCCAAAACTCGACGAACGACTATGAAGCAGAGCTTGGACAAGAGGCAGCGCCTTCCCGCACGCCACCGGATGGCGCTGTGGAGCCAAAGACGGCGGCCAGTGATTTATGGTTGGGCTTTTGCGGCCTGGAGAGGGCAAATTTGAGGCTTGCGGGGCCTTGCACGGCCAGGCCCATGCCGCCAGGCCGCGCCGGTATTGAAAGGTGCATTGGGCGGACACAAATTCTACCGATGCCACACTGTGTATTGAAGGCTCAGTTGCGGCCCGATTCGAAGGCGCCGGTCACGGACCAGGCCTTCTGCAAGGGCAGCTATCGCACGAACCCATCGAGAGCCGACTGGTGTACCGGTAAGCCAGGAGCGCTCTCACCAGAGACAAGCCTGGACGTGTGATCGCGCCCAGGACGCTAGCCCAAGCAACAGGACAGCAACCGAGTCGAATCGCAGTCACGAGTTGGTGATGGAGTATGGGCCAAAGACCTGTGAACGATTACGAAGCAGAGCTCAGACAAGTGGCTACGCCAGATATCGTGAGGCGTTATGCGCTGGTGCTCCAGGTGCTCAGGAGAGCCAGAGGGCGCATGGCAGCGGCCCTTGCCCCGGCTGAAACAAGCTGTCCCGGTACTGGAGGTGGTAGGCGATGCGGTCAGAGCCTGAACCGCAGCAGCTGCCCGAGGAACTCACCGAGGAGCTAGCTCGATGGCTTGCCAGCATGGCTGTCGAGATAGTGCTGAAGAAGCGCCCTGGCGCCGACGCGAAGGGAGGTGAAAGTCAAGCCCCACCAGCTAGCGAGGGGTGACGTTCTGCTTTCAAACAAGCAGAGTTTAGTATAACCGTGACTCCAATTGTTGTATGTTATGCTATAATTGCTAGGGGTGCCTGGGAGCTGGTTTTCAAAACGTCCGAGGGGCGGAATCGCGAAATCGCGTTCCACTTGCCAATAAAGGCCCCCTCAGACGCCAGGAACGGACCGAGCGTGGCATCACGCCTGGCTCCCTGAAACCAGCCCCAGCGCTCTGGCAGAGGAGGTGAAGAAGTCACACTGGCTCATGAAGGCAGAACGCGAACGCAATACCCGGCCAGTCCGGGCAATCTCACCGATCCTGGATCGGTGACAAGGAGTGAAGAAGATAATGGTTACTGCAAAGCGAAGGGTCGGACTCTATACCCGAGTTTCGACTGACGATCAAGCCAAAGAGGGCTACTCACTGGGCGCCCAGCAACTGGCGTGCCGGGAGTATCTCGACCGACTTTACGGCCCCGAGGATTACACCGTTGAGCTCTTCAGTGATGAGGGGCTCTCGGGCAGGCTCGGGTTCCTTCCAGACCACGGCCCCAAGCTCCGGCCAGGGCTGGTAGCTCTTACCGAAGCCATCGACAAGGGTCATCTCGACGCCGTTATCACCTGGCGCCTGGATCGCCTCAGCGACGATGGACGGGTCTGGTCGGACTTCCTCCGCGACCAGGTGGAGAAACACCAGCTCGACTTCATCTCGGTAAATGAGAATCTCGATCCCACGACCCCGATGGGCAAGTTCACCGTACATATGCTGGCTATCTCGGCCCAATTCTTCGCGGAGTCCACGGCCGAGAATGACAAAGAGTCGATGCAGCAGCGCCGCGAGGCCGGCTACTCAACCGGCGAAGGAAGGAAGGAGACCATATGAAGACAACTAGCCACAACCGACCTCATGTCGGTCTTTACACCCGAGTTTCGACTGACGAACAAGCCAGAGAGGGCTACTCACTGGGCGCCCAGCAACTGGCGTGCCGGGAGTATCTCGACCGACTTTACGGCCCCGAGGATTACACCGTTGAGCTCTTCAGTGATGAGGGGCTCTCGGCCAGGCTCGGGTTCCTTCCAGACCACGGTCCCAAGCTCCGGCCAGGGCTGGTAGCTCTCGCCGAAGCCATCGACAAGGGTCATCTCGACGCCGTTATCACCTGGCGTCTGGATCGCCTCAGCGACGATGGACGGGTCTGGTCGGACTTCCTCCGCGACCAGGTGGAGAAACGCCAGCTCGACTTCATCTCGGTTAGCGAGAGGCTGGACCCCTCGACAACCATCGGCAAGTTCACCGTGCGTATGCTGGCTATCTCGGCCCAGTTTTCTGCGGAGTCCACGGCCGAGAATGTCAAAGAGTCGATGCAGCAGTACCGCGAGGCCGGCTACTCAACCGGCGAAGGAAGGACTGAGGCCATATGAAGACAACTAGCCACAGCAGACCCCGGGTCGGGCTCTACACCCGGGTCTCAACTGATGAGCAAGCCAAAGAAGGCTACTCCTTGGGCGCCCAGCAACTGGCGTGCAGGGAGTACCTCGACCGGCTCTATGGACCCGAGGGTTACAGCCTCGAGCTCTTCAGTGATGAGGGGCTCTCGGGCAGGCTCGGGTTCCTTCCAAACCACGGCCCCAAGCTCCGGCCAGGGCTGGCAGCTCTCGCCGAAGCGACCGACAAAGGCCAGCTGCAGGCGGTTATCGTCTGGAAGCTGGACCGCCTGGCGCGAGATGCGCGGGTGATGCTGGAGTTCCTCCAGGATCACTTGCAGAAGCGCCAGGTCGCCCTGATCTCAGTCAGCGAGAAACTGGATCCCTCATCGGCCTTCGGTAACTTCATCGTCGGCATGCTGGCTATCTCGGCCCAACTCTTCGCGGAGTCCACGGCCGAGAACGTCAAGGAGTCGATGAAGCGACGGCGCGAGGCCGGCTACCCGACCGGAAGGGTCGGTTATGGCTGGCGTCAGGGTTACCTGCCCGATGCTGCCGTAGAGGAAGGTGAAGCGCGATGATTGAGCCGCGGACCAGGCCAGGGATCACGCCCGAACCGGGGCAAGCCGAAGTGGTAGAGCTGATATTCAGGCTCTACCAGGAAGGTTATGGGCTGGAGTCCGTAGCGCTACAGCTGGAGGGGAGGGGGATACCCTCCCCCTCCGGCCAGCGGCGCTGGCACGCGGGCGTGGTAAGCAGGATACTCAAGAATCCAGTCCACGCGGGGCTGATAGCCCACGAAGGACAGTTGCTCAGGGGCGCTCACTACGAGCGG
The DNA here is from genome assembly GCA_963749155.1 of uncultured Armatimonadia bacterium. Lineage (GTDB taxonomy): Bacteria > Armatimonadota > Zipacnadia > CAVVLO01 > CAVVLO01 > CAVVLO01. The sequence continues at coordinate 6,599 of CAVVLO010000002.1, forward strand.
CGGCTGATCGAGCCGGAGGAGTTCATCGCCGTCCAGAAGCTGTTCGACCGATATCGCAAGTTCTCTCCCCGCACCAATGGGTGCACCCGGGCGCCGCTTGCCCGACTTGTGCGCTGCGCCGAGTGCGGTAGCCAGATGGGCTCTTGTCACTCGAGCGAGAAGTCTGTTGGGTATCGGTGTATGGCGACCCGCCAGCGACGTGAGTGCAGCTCGAAGCCCTACGCACGAGGTGAATACCTCGAAGCCGCAGTATTCAAGGTGCTCGTTGAACTTGGCAGCACGCCCGAGGTGCTGAAGCAGGCAAGAAGTGAAGCCCATCACTTGCTTGAGCAACAGCGAGTCAGTGGCAATGATGATGGAGTTCGCGTCCACCGAGAACTCGAAGAGCTTGAACGGCGCGAGGCGAGGTCGGCAAGAGACTACAGTACCGGCGTGATGCACGAAGAGCTATGGACGAAGACCGCCGAAGCACTCCGCCTCGAACGCGAACGCATCGAAAGCCGGCTTGCCCAGCTTGAAGTATTGGCCTCCCACGGACGAGGGCCTGTTGATGAGTTCGCAGAGGTTGAAGCGCTGCTGGGTGACTTGCCCAGGCTTTGGGAGGAAGCCGGTCCCGAGCGCAAGCGCGCGCTATGCGAAAAGCTTATTGAACGTATCGAGGTGGGGCAGGCTGCCGGGCAAGCTTCACGTCGTACTGAGGCTCAAACAACTGCAGCCGGTCGAGTTCAACCTGCCTGTTGGCAAGCAGTGGCGCAGAGCGCACAGCCCCGAGACCCGGGGCGGGCTTAGTCGACGCGAGCTTGCCTACCTGGCGCGAGTGGCCGAGGGCTATTCTGATCGCCAGATAGCGAGCCTGTTCGGCGTCGGTCGCGATACCGTTACCTGCTATCGATTAAGGGTCTACAAGGTCCTGGGGATTCGAGACAGGGCCGAGGCAGCAAGACTCGCTGCCCCCCAGCTAGAGGAGTGGCGCGAGTTGCTGCCCCTGGAAGGGCGCTGTCAGAAGTCGACCAGACCGCCCCGAGTGCTTACCGGGTCATTGCTGGCTACGCTCAAGGCAGCGGCAGCAGGCTGCACGGCGCGCGAAGAGGCCCTTGAGCTTGGTTGCCCCAGAAGCACCATAGAGGGGCGACGAAGCTGGGTGTTGAAGAAACTGGAATCAGCTAGCATGGAGCAGGCCATCTCCAAGGCTCTTGACCTGGGCGTTATCAGGCCCGAGGAGCCCTCGGTAGAGCTACTAATCTGCGCCTGCAAGCAGCTTGTCGGGGAGGCGGGCAGAGCCCTGCGTGAGCATCACGGGCTTGGTGAGCCAACTCCTCTGCAGCTAAGTTACCTGGAGCTGCTGCGCCAGGGGCTCAGCGGACCCAGGATCGCCAAACGATACAAGGTGAGCGATGTGGCCGTGAATGCCACCTTGCGCCGACTCTGGAAGACCCTCGGAGCGGACAACCTTAAGACCGCACTGGAGAGAATCCAGCAACTAGGGCTACCCACCACTACATCTGATGCCATAACAGGAGCTGAGAGTAATGCGTAAGCAAGGCAAGTCAAAGCGAGGGCAGCCCTCTGCAGCAGATCCTGCGCAGAAAGCCCGGGCTGTCGGTTATGTCCGCTGTTCAACCGAAGACCAGGTCCAAGTCGACTACAATACGCTCGAGTCTCAGAAAGACTACATCAGGAGCTATATCGCCGCGGTGCACCCCGAATGGGAGCTCCTCACTTTCTACGAGGACGCCGGCTTCTCGGGCGGCAATACCAAGCGGCCGGCGCTGCAGTTGATGCTTGCCGATGCGCGCGATGGGCAGTTCGACTTCGTCGTCACCTACAAGCTGGACCGCATCACCCGCTCACTGTCCGACTTCTTCGAGCTCGACAGCCTGCTCGAGCGTAACGAGGTAAGTTTCATATCGGTGAAGGAGCAGTTCGACACTTCGGCCCCGATGGGCCGGGCCATGCGCAACATCGCCCTCACCTTCGCCGAACTCGAACGGGAGCTCATCGCCGAGCGCACGCGCGACAAGATGATGGCACTCGTGAGGCAGGGACGTTGGCCAGGCGGCACGCCACCCTTTGGTTATTCGGTCTGCGACGGAGGGCTAACACGTGACGAGAACGAGGCGCCGATCGTGAAGCTCATTTACGAGGAATACCTTAGGACTCGGAGCCTGGCCGCCATCCGCGACAAGCTCGTGGCCCTCGGCATAAAGCCGGCCAACTGGAGCACCAAGACCAACCCTGACAAGCGCGTCGTGCACCGCTGGTCCAAGCAGAAGGTAAGCTACATCCTGCAGAATCGCACCTACTGCGGCGAACTGAACTATGCTGGCGAAAGGACCGAGAATACCCATCCCGCGATCATAGACCTGGAGACTTATGAACTGGCTCAGCAGCTGTTCGCAGAGCGTTGTCGTAAACCCAACCTGACTGTAGCCTATGAGTTCCTGCTCACAACCAAAGTCTACTGCGACCATTGCGGGTGCAGGATGTCGCCCCGAGCTACGATGCACCCCAACCGGAAGAAGAGCTTCACCGCCTACTATGAATGCTACCGCATAGGCCGCTACCAAGGTATCGAGTGCGACGTCAGGCGCATCAACGGCGAGTTGCTGGACCAGCTGTTTCTCAACCTCATCGGAGAGCTTGCTGTCGATGAGGAAGCCCTTAGGAAGGCCGCCGCCGAGACCTTGCTCGAGACTGATGCCGCCACCGCTTCACTGAGGCAAGAGGGGCTGGAACTGGGGCGCAGGCACGACGACCTGCAGGGCAGACTCGAGGAAGTCCTCCAGGCCATCGAGCAGGGTCTGCGAAGCGATGCCATCCAGGGCAGGCTGAGGAAGCTGGAGACGGACTTGCGTAAAGTGGTGGCTGAACTGGCTGAGGTGAAGCTCAAGCTGCGCGAGGCCTCGCCCCTCGCTCTGGATGTGGTCGAGGCGAGGGCACTCTTCGCCGAACTAACGGAACTCCTGCCCTTCTGCACGCTGGATGAGAAGCGCCTGCTGGTGGACGCCCTCGTGAAGCGCATAACCGTCCAGAAAGACAAAACGGTGATCTTCGAGCTCTTTGCAGGCTCAGAAGAACACCGCGTTGTCCAGAACGTTAAGAGTGGTAGCGCCAAGGGGATTCGAACCCCTGTTACCGGAGTGAGAGTCCAGCGTCCTAGACCGAGCTAGACGATGGCGCCACGCGGCGATGATGTTAGCAGAAGCCCCCAGGGGCGTCAACACCTCTCAGAGGCTCCCCCAGGGGCTTCCACCTTCTCATAAAGCCTACTGCTGCCTAGTTGCAGCTACATCCGCTGCAGCCACAGTCCGAACCTTTGTCCTCGGCTTCGTCGCTCTCGAGGAAAGCGTTCAACTCGGCTACAAGGGCCTCCACGTCCGTCCCGTGCGCCTCGGCGCCCATCTCCAGACTCTCCATACTCGAGATTGGGCAACCGATGCAATGCATCCCATGCTTCAGGAAGATAGGCGCTGTCTCCCGGCTTATCTTCAGTACTTCCGCGAAAGTCATATCCTTTGTCACTTTTGCCATCTAACTTTCTCCTCCATCAGAACTGGCTTTGCCAGTTGGTTAACTGCAAGAACTCGTCCCAATGGGTCGCACTCGACCAGTCCAGCAGGTCGTAGTCGTCATCATAGGCCGACCCATTGTTCAAAACATAAAGCGCTAGCCCTTCGGCATCGATTGAATCAAAAGTCGAATGTATCTCGTTTATCACGGCATTCGACACTGCGCTCCTTACATTATCGAGCGCCGACTGCACTCCAGCATCGCTGATCGTCTCCAGCTTATCCGCCAAATCATACAGATCGCAAGTTGCAGTCGAGGTATTAAAATCCTCTGCGCCCTGCAAGGCAGTTGCCATCAAGCCCTGATCATTTGGGAATCGGGCAATCAACGCGTTTGCCAACTGGTCTACTGCAGCAGCCAGGCCAGTCATCTGGCTGAGATCGATTGCCGAAAGCGTCCTGTTGCTGGCGCCTGGATTGTAGCTGTCTGCGTATAAATCTACAATCGCTGAAGCCAGTTGTGCTGCAGTAGCAGTTGGATTATCAAGCATCCACTCGATGACAGTGTCATAGGGAAGTCCGTAGGCTGGCACTTCGTCTTCAGAAACCACAGCATATTCCGCATAGTCTTTCATTGCGTAACAGACTTCTGCAAAGCCCATCACGCAAGCGTCCATATCCAGTATCTCGACATCGCCAGCAGTTGCCAGAGCGCTCTTGAGTTCAGGCAGATTGAGCCAGTCACCGCCATTTGTAGAGTCCTGGCAGATAGCCCGGGTGGGTATCTCCTGGACTGCGCGGTAATCCCAGCCTGAGCCGTGATCCCAAAGCACCAGGCAATAATTATCGGCCGGATAATGCTCTTTGGCCCAACTGATGAAATTGGCCAGTGTAGTCGCACTGCCCATGTTCTGCTCGGGCAAGGTCTCAACGATAGTCGAATTGAGCACACTCAGATTGGTATCTGGTTGCATCTCATAACGCCAGGTGCCTGTATCGCCAATCCGGTCCCACTGCACGACGACCTTAACGGGGCCTTCAGCCTGAGCCAGCCCATATTCCATTTCTTGCATATCCATCGAGGCATAGGAATCCAGGCTGTTGTCGCCATCGAGATAGACCAGGAAGGTCCAGGCGGAGCTTGTAACCGTCACATCAAGCTCGGTGTGGTAGGTGCTCCAGTCCGCGGTTATCTTGCCGCTTGCCGATGAGACACCCGCGCCCAGCGCGGCGGTAAAAAGACCGTTGCTATCAATGTCGCCGATGCTTCCGATGACATCCCAGGTCACTGTGCCCGGGAGCACGATACGAGTACTCCTCGCCCCGGTTCCCAAACTCGTCTACCCCAGCGGCTTCGAACTGCACCTGGGCGCCGGCCGGGATGGCGTTCACGTCACGGTTCTCTGGTGGCAGAATCACGATGTCAGCAATAGCGCCCACCACAACAGTCACATTGGCAACAGCCACTTTACTCCCAACAGTCGCTACAACTGTACCGGTTACAGGATCATCGGTGCTGGTTGTTGTGGTAACGCTAAGCAGGCCCTCTCCATCGATGGTGCCGATCCCTCCCGTGACGCTCCAATCGGGATTTACAGAAACCGGGTTATCTTCTGAATCATAGGCGGTAGCCGTAAACTGGTAATCGGCGCCCGCTATCAGGTTGCCCGAATCGGGCGATATCTCGAGCCTGGCGATGGAACTGCCGCCGCCTCCCCCACCACAGCCTGCAAGCAAGGACGCGACGAGAATCAGACAACCTAGACCGACCAGTTTGGGCATAAGGGCTGAGCGCACTGTCATCTGCGCCTCCATATAATAATATGCTGCGCTAACTTTACCAGATAGGACTGTGCACGTGAACACTGCAGAGCCTCGGAAGGTTTCCTACTGGAAAGGTAGACGTTTATTTGAGGCTAGAGTTCTGGCACGGAGAAACTAATTTGCCGCGTCTTGCCCTGACTGGCGGACTCCTGGCGGCTGCTGATCACCTTCAGCAGCTTACCCTCCCGTCTTAACTCGAACGGCTGTCCTGTTGTAGGTTCGGCGGGCAGCCTCCATCCGAGTTGAGCCTCGATCTCCGCAACTGAAGTGGGTACCCGGCCCTTTTCCTGCTGGAAGGCTAGTGCTGCAAGCGCCACCCTTGCGCAGGTACAATAGGTCTGTGTATCCACGAACCTTCCAAGCGCCTCGGCCTCGACCGGTAGCATCGATCTCGAAATCAGCGCATACCATGGGGCGTTGGGAAGGTTTACATCAAGACCCGCAACTGCGGCTGGCCTGTCGGGAGCCTGTTCATAAACCAAGCAGCGCTCTATCAGCCCTGCCATCGTATCGAGATAGTAGTTCTCGTCCTTTGCCAGGGCCCAGACATGCGGGCTGAGTAACGGCACACTGAGCCACCTGGCCTGCCATGTGACTGGTTCCTCCGCTACGGCATTGGCGAAGGTGACCTGCCTGCCGAAGGTCCACCTGCTGTTCCGCATCTCATCGTAAATCGCAACCGTCATCGCACGCGCGCCTGCGAGTGTACGGGCCAGACCGGAGAAGCTGGTGTACTCACCGAGAGAGTCAAATTCCCTCTTGAGTACACGCGGAGAAGGCGTCGACTCCCGCAATGACGCCTCGAGCGAGGCAAGGGCGATAGCCAGGACTGCCCTTTGGGTGAGGCGCACGATGAGCTGGGGCTCCTCCCCCAACGCGCTGGCAAGGGCCAGGCCTGTGACAAAGCTGGCCATTGCCGCGTCGGCTTTCCTCTCGGCTGCCAAAATAATCGTCTGCGTAGCCTGCAGCTGGGCCAGCCCCTTAAATCTGCCTGACTGGAGGAAAAATGGGAAGGGTTGCGACCAGTCGGTGGGAAGGACCGTGCGCGGCTGCCTGACGCCCTGCGCGATGAGCGCCAACGCTTCAGAGTTGCGGGTGACGAAGAGCTTAGCCTCCGAGAGTTGCTCCGGCGTGAGCTTCCCGTCACGGACCAGGTCCGCCATCGCGTTGAGGAGTTCACTTTTCAGCTTGTGCGACTCCAACTCCTCACTGGCTTCCAGGAAGTAGGTGAAGCCGTTCGTGGCCTCCGGTTGGGGTGGCGGTGCAAGGCTCGCGACACTCACTGGCATACCGGCGGTCTGCAAGGCGGTGATTCGGGCAGATAGACGCCCCTCCTGGCTTCTGCCCATCACGTAGAAGACTACCTGCAGCAGCAGGAAAACCGCGAGCACCACCAGGGCTACCTTCAGCCGCCTGTGGAAAGCGCTTGTCTGTTGCTCAAGTGTCATCTCGTACCTCCGCCAGACAGCAGTGACCTCGGTTCCATCTTACACCCCCGGTACGGAGAAACTAATCTGCCGCGCTCTTGCCCTGGCCGGCGTTCTCGGTCAGCACAGACTCCACCCGGAGCAGCTTGCCATCGCGAACCAGCTTGAAGGCCTTGCCGGAGCCGGGATCGAGGGGGAGCTTCCAACCGAGGGTCTTCTCCACCTCGTCGAGCGAAGTCGGATCCTCCCCAGTCTTCTGCTGGAAGGCCACGACCGCCAGGCCGCACCGGGCGGAGTTAAGCTCGGCCTGCACCTCGGACGGTACTCTCGAGTATGTTCAGCGGTCATCGGCAGCAGCACGGCCGACGATTACGACGGGGGAAGTGGATATGCGGGCTCTTGCACGAGGGCGGCGGTCCAGGGGGCCTTCTCGACGGGCTAGACCTGCGTCCAACTGGCTCTGCATAGCGGAGAGGTAATAGTTCTCGTCCAGCGCGTAGGAAGACACGCATCATGCCCCGTGATGAGAACATGTAGCAAGCTGGAGGCCCTTCTGGTTGTTCCTCGCCTGAGAGCTCCGCCAGGGAGGCTCGCCACTCGCGCAGTAGACCGAAGCACCAAAGTCCCGAGGCGCGCTCTGCCTCGAGGCGCTGGCGTCAGTCGCCGCCAGATTATCGAACTGGCCGAACTCCTCGAAGGCAATCCTCAGGGTCTGCTGAGAGGGCCTCGTCAGCGCAAGCACCTGCTCGCAGCGCATCGACCGCGATGCTCTGGCAGGCCACCTGGATCAGCACTGGTGCATCCGCTGGCCCCTCCCCGGCGACCTCGGCCAACCGCAGCGCCTGGAGAGGCCTGCATCGCTGCCGCCGGCTGGCCGTCGCGCGGCGAGTAGCACCGCGTTGCCGCAACCTCACGTCGGGTCAGCGTCGCGCAGCCCAGTGTTGCCGCGGTAGCGTGAAGGCGTATCGGCGTCATCCCAGTCCGCCATCGAACGGACGTGGGGCTTCTGAGCCCTGCGCGCATCAGCGAGAGGGCCTTCCCGCTGTGCTGCGGATCGCCTGTCCGAGCAGCGGCCAGCTCTTCGGGAGCCAGCTTACCAGCCAGCACAAGCTTGGGGTGCCATAGAGCGCGTCCTCTCGTCTTTGGCGAGGTCGAGGGCGTGCCAGCCTGCGATAAAGTCGACTCGCCCCATTCTGCTCGGCGGGAATGGGCGGCGGCTTGGCCAGGTCCTTCCCAAGACGGTAGGCGCGCCCTGGGCCTTCAGCTCTGCGATCCTCGCGTCCACCTTCGCCAGAAGAGCATCCATCCACGAGAATATACAGCGCGATGCAGAGAGCCCGTAACTCACCAGAGCCGCGCAGGCAGCAGCACCAGCCACCTGGCCAGGCTGGTCTTCCCCGCCTTGTCAGGTGTCTTCCCGTTGCTCCGTCACTGCTCTCACCCCCTTACCATCTTACACCCCCGGCACGGAGAAGGTGATTGGTAGCGTGACCCTCGTACTCTCATAGGGCGCCAACTTTGGACGTTGCCCTCCTGGTTGCTGGACGCTGGGCTGTCCAGGGGCAACCTGCATGAAGACCGGCAGGGGCCCCACTGGAGCCTTGGGCTTGGCAGGCTTGACAGGCTTGGCTGGCTTGTGGAGGTAGGTTGGCACCTTCAGGCTGCTGGTCACAGTCAGTCGCCCCTTGTCTCTCGTCAGAGCGAAGGTTTTACCGGAGCCGGGATCAAGGGGGAGCTTCCACCCGAGTGTCTTCTCCACCTCGTCGAGCGAAGTCGGATCCTCCCCAGTCTTCTGCTGGAAGGCCACAACCGCCAGTCCGCAGCGGGCGGCATTCAAGCGTGTTTGGATCTTGATTATCCTCTCCAGTTGCCAATCTAGACTGATGCGCCACGGGGCTGAGACATAAGCATACCAGGGCCAGAGCTCACTAGAACGCAGGGGAAGCGGGCAGTCAGTTGGGTCGGCGGCCCACTGGCGCAATGCTTGCTGGCGCACTCGAAGCCAGCCCAACAGTTCCCTCTCGTCGCGGGTCGCAAGCCATTCCAGCAGGCATGTCGTGTGCCCGGGGGGGCTCTGAAGGCAGATCCACGCCGGCGGGTCGGGGGTCCAGAAGCTGCTAAGACCGTGAGTGGGAGACAAGGGATACTCTCCCGACCTGAGCGCCTCGTAGCGCCAGACAACCAATGTGTATTCGTCATCCAGCGCCTCGGCCTGTTCGGCGAGGAGGTCGAAGCGCCCAAGTGCCTCATAGAGGGCAACCGTCTTACGCTTTGAGGGCGTCGTAACTCGGAGGACAAGCTCCAGGTTCCCCAGTTCCTTCTCGAGCGAGCTGGTCGCGGTTAGCAGCGAGATGCAGCCGGGCTCCTGGCAGAGCGACCTCTGTACGGCCAGATCCAACTGTAGCGCATCAAACGCCTCATCGGGCTTCCCGTCCATCGCCCGGACCAGCGAATACAGGCCCAGGAACCTGGACAGACTGCGGGTTCTGTGAAGGTGTGGAAACTGCGCACCGGTACCGGCTTGCCAGTCCACCGGATAGACGGACGCCGGACACCTGGCGCCTTGCTCGATCAAGGCAAGTACTTGCTTCCTGCTAGCGAGCAGCTTCCTGCCTTTGGCAAGCGCCACAGTATCGAGCTTGTCCTCCCAGCGAAGGCCCCTCTCGAGTTGGCTATAGACAAAGTCAGGCGACGGCAGCTCCGTGCTGCGGGTCTGCTCTGCTGCCTTGAGGAAGTAGGTGGCGGCGTTCTGCTCGGGTGGCAGGGCCGGGCGCACAAGGTCGGCCCACTGCGTCGGTATGCCCTGGGCGCGCAGAGCCGCGACATCCTGGGCCAGGCCCCGCTCCTCCAGCTTCAGTGGAACAAGGAAGACCAGCTCGAAAGTGACGACCAGCAACACGACCGGCAGACAGCCAAACAGGCAACAACCTCGCGCAAGGCGCTTCAGGACTCGCTTCATCTCGCCAACCCCTTAGCGCGCAGGCACGGAGAAGGTGATGGGCTCCATCGGGCATAGCTCTGTGCCAGGGGCAACCTGGTCGCGTTGCGTCGGTCCACCGGGCAATACTGGAGGAAGTGGCGTATGCGATTCGACCGTGCGCTGGCTCTGTATGACCAACTCGTCGCCCTGCTTCACCAGCTTGAGCGGTTCGCCAGTTGCCGGATCGTCAGGCAGGTCCCAGCCCAGCCTCGCTTCGATCTGCGCTGCAGAACCAGGCAATTGGCCTGTCTGCTGGCGATAAGCGAGCGCAGCCAGCGCCACTCGCGCGCAGCTTATTCGCGCGAGGGTGTCGACTCCCTTGGCGATTGGCCTCGAGAAGACCGGGGTGATGATGCGCGTCAGCACCGCGTACCACGGGGCGGTGTCCTCGACCACCTCAGCCAGGAGAGGGGCTTTGGCGGGGTTCTCGACATACTGCCGAGCCGACTCAATCTGTCGAGCCATCTCGTCCAGGTAGTAGTTCTCATCCTTGGCGAGCAGCCAGCGGCCGGGGCCAACCCCTCGCAGGATTAGCCACCTGACCGCCGTGGTAGACGACTGCCCCTCGTCCGAGACGCCCATCAGTTGGCCAAAGGAATACTTACCGCTCCGGAGGTCTTCGAAGACTCCAAGGCCGAAAGCACGTTCTCCTTCCAGCGCGCGCACCAGCGACTGCAACTCGTCGGTCTTGCCCAGCATGTCATAGGCCCGCTTGAGTGCTGCGACCGAGGGGCGCGACACCTTCAGCGACGCCTCAAGCGAATTCAAGGCTATCGCCTCCATCGCTATCCGCACAAGCTGGCCGATAAGCGTCCAGTCATCCTGGGATGTGGCGGCCAGGCGCATCCCGGCGATGAAGCTCTCCATCGCCGCATCGCCTTGGCCCGAGGCCGCAAGCACCACCGTCTGGGCCGCCTGTACCCGGGCCAGCTCGCGGACCTTGGCCCAATGACCGAAGGTAGCCCCAGTTCCCTTCTCCCAGTCCACGTGGAAGACCGTCCGCGGCTGCTCGTTGCCCTTGGCGATCAGCGTCAGCGCCTTGCTGTTACGGCTGAGTATGGCTTGTACCTGCGCAAGCTGCTTGGCGTCCAGTTTGCCCTCGAGCACCAGCCTGGGAGCGTTGGCCAGCAAGTCTTTCTCGTCATTCTGGAAGCTTAGTGCCGCGTCGGCCTCGAGGTAGTAAGTGGCGCCGTTGGTCTCCGCAGGCTGGGGCGGAAGGGCAAGATCGGTATACTTCGTGGGCATCCCCTCGGCCTTGAGGGCCTCGAGCCTGGCTTGCAGCTTGCTGTATTCGCTTCTCCCAAGGAGGTAGAAGACCAACTGCAGCAGCAAAGCGAGGGCCAGGATGACAAGCAGGCCTGAGAGGACGCAACTGCCAAAGCTTCTTTTCTCGGTTTCCATACCCAATCGCCCCTTGGCTGCCCTGAAGGCAACCTTCACCGGAATTACGCCTGGGTGTGAGGCCTGGTTTCAGGAAGAAGTCAGTGCACCTGAGAAAGACCAGCTCGAAAGCGACAGGCAACAACCCCGCGCAAGGCGCTTCAGGACTCGCTTCATCTCGCCCGCCTCTTAGCGCGCCGGAACGGAGAAGATGATGGGCTCCATCGGGCGTGGCTCTGTGCCAGGGGCAACCTGGGCACGTTGCGTCGGTCCGCCGGGCGATACTGAAGGAGACGGCATACGCGACTTGATCTGCCGCTCGCTCTGTATGACCAACTCGTTGCCCTGCTTCACCAGCTTGAGCGGTTCGCCAGTTGCTGGATCGGCCGGCAGGTCCCAGCCCAGCCTCGCTTCGATCTGCGCTGCAGAACCTGGCAGTTGGCCTGTCTCCTGGCGGTAAGCCAGCGCAGCCAGCCCCACTCGCGCGCAGTTGATATGAGCGAGGGTATCAAGCCCCTTGTCTACCGCCCTGCTATAGACAGGCATAATAATCCTGGTAAGAATCGCAAACCAGGGCGCTTCCCTCTCAGGTTGGTCCGCAGGAGAAGGTGCCTGGACCGGATTCTCTACATACTTCTGGATTTGCTCGATTTGGGCTCCCATTACATCAAGGTAGTAGTTCTCATCCTTGGCAAAAAGCCATCCCGTCGGGCTGAAAGACGAAGGCCTGAATATCGAAGAGAGCCAGCCAGGCGAGTCGAACTCCATCCCCTGTAACTCCTCCAAGTCCAGTTTGCCGGACCGGATATCTTTGAAACTAGCCAGCCCAAAAGCGCGTTCTCCCTCAAAGGCGCGCACCATCGCCTGCAACTCGTCAGTCTTGCCGAGTGCGTCGTAAGCCTGCTTGAGAGCTGACTTTGAAGGGGTCGAGAGCTTGAGTGAGGCCTCAAGCGAGCGCAGTGCGATCTGTTGGATTGCAATCCTGACCATTTGAGTTATCAAAGTGCGCTCTTCACTGCTGGCGGTTTCCAGTTTTACGCCTTCCTGGAAACTCGCCATCGCGGCATCCGGGTTGCCATCGGCTGCCAGGACCACAGTCTGGGCCGCCTGCACTCGGGCCAGCTTGCGCAGCTTGGTGAGATGCATAAAAGATACTTGCATGCCCTCTTCCCAGTTTATGGGGAAGACAGTCCTCGGCTGCTGGTTGCCCCTCGCAACAAGAGCCAGAGCCTTATGATGACGCTCAAGACTGACTTTAGCCTTGCCAAGGGCTTCAGCGTCCAGCTTGCCCTCGAGCGCCAGCTTCGGCACATCAGCCAGCATATTTTCCTCGTCGGCTTCAAACTTCAACGCTGCATCGGCTTCGAGGTAATAGGTGGCGCCGTTGGTGGCCGCAGGCTGGGGGGCAGCAGCCAAATCTGTCCAGGTGACGGGCATCCCCTCGGCCTTCAAGACGTCAAGTTTGGCTTGCACCTCGCGCAACTCAACCTTCGCAAGGCCATAGAAGACAAGCTGAATAAGCAGCGCAAGCGCAAGCAGCACCAGGAAGCTTGAAAAAATACAACTGCCAAGACCCATCCTCTCACGTTCCATACTAGATCGCCTCTTTGGCTGCTCTCTGGCAGCCTTCAGTGGAATTACGCCTGCCGAGGCGCGAGGGTTTCGGAAGGAGGTTAGTGGGCGGGTGAATCGAGCGTTACCAGAGCCTGGATTGGCGAGTCCTGCATCATAGCGGTAGCAGTGCTTGCAAGTGTGGCCTGGCGTCCATCGAAGGAGTATTCCAGAGGCTGTCCAGTCGCCGGATCCTGAGGGACTTCCAGTCCAGATATTTGTTCTGCTGCTGCCAGGGAAGCAGGCCAGTTACCAGTCTTCTGGACGGCCAAGGCCAGTACCAGCAAGCCGCGCTCGCAGGCAAGACAGGCTTCAGCAGACAGCGCTGTGTGAAGTGAAGCGGCATAGATAAGCCATCGTCATACGCGTAAAGAGAGAACTGGTCGGCTGGTTCAGGTCTATATCATAAGGCTTTGCGTATTGCATGGCCGAACGCAAGTCTGGGGCAGCCCTTACCTTGAGCAGCAACTCGCTTTCCTGGCTTAACAGCAAGCGGGCATCTCTCAAAGCCAGATAACGGAGCTGGGGAGGACAATGACGGGCAATCCAGGAAAACTCGTAAAGTGAACCAGTGTTTTCGAGCAGATTGGCAAGAGATTCTTCACCAGTCACATAAGGATTGGGATTAGCCAGGAATTCCAGTCGGCGTCCAGAAGCAGCTTCTACCCAGTTGGCTTTGGTATCAGCCTTACCAAGCTCGGTATAGAAGGTCCTGAGTGCCTGCTCCGAGGGTGGCGCCTGAACAACTAGCAACTCGAGCAGTCGCAGTAGTGTGCGCTCGGTCGAAAGCTGCATAAAGGCCCCCAGCAAGTCAGGTTGCCTGGCCAGTTGGGTAGCGAGGAGATGCAATTCTTGCAGCGTAGCCAGCACTGCATCGCCTTGACCTTTCCATATCAGGAACAAAGCTTTGGCTTCCAGCAAATCTACGGCATGATCAAGCACAATACGTCGAGTGTCTGGCGCGCGCCCCTCTTCCTGAAAGGCTTCGAATCGGGCCCCTGGAAGCCGCACCCCCTGTTCGACGAGCGCCAGAGCCTTCTGCTGTTTGGCGAGTTCAGCTTCAAGTGCAGCCAACTCGTTTAAGGAAGGTTGGGCATCAAATAAGGGTTCTAGAAGTTCATCGAATTCTGTATGCGGAAAGGGAAGCGCCTGAGAGACCTGCAGGGCGGACTCGTAGAAGTTGGCGGCGTTCTCATCCAGAGTCACCCCAGTGGTACTGTGAGCGCCAGACCGGGCAGCACTCAGCAGTTGCTCGCACTCGTGTTCGAAAGCTCTGTACTCGCGCTGGGCAAGGAAGGTGAAGACCAGATAGTAACCAACGACAAACAAACAACTCGCAGCAATTACCAGAGCTAACAACTTGCCAATTCTACGTAGCCACCGAGTCCAGGTCATAAGGCCAACATCTCCTGTTACCCGGGTTCGAGACTAAATCGGTAACTCCTGCAAAGATTGTTATCTAATCCGGAGGGAGAAGCTGGGTGGGTAGGGCTTGCCCGGCTCGCCAACACTGGAGACGGTCAGCTTGCCGCCCTCCAGCTTCCAGTTCAGCGACTTGCCGGTGAAGGGGTCAAGGGGAAGCTTGCGCCCCAGCTTGCGCTCAACGTCAGCGATGGACTTGGGCAGCCAGTCGGAAGTAGCCACCGCGCCCGCCGAGAGGGCTACTTCGGCGCAGGCGAGGTCCGCCGCGAGCCTGGTCCTCTGCGTATTGGTCGCCCTGGAAGAGCCAGACACTGGAAGCGAGTCCCCCCAACAAATTGGAGCGCCCCGGCCAGCCGCTACGCGCCTCCGTCTCCAGTGCCCTCGCCTGCTCCAGGCGCTGCCAGGTCGGCATCCGCTTGCGGGAGAGCGCCTCGAGCTGCACTAGCACAGGCACGGCGCGACGCCCACACTTCAGCGCCAGCCAACGCCCGAGGGCACAGTTGTCGGCGACGAACCGAAGCCAATCTGGCGCGTGGTCACTGAGCACAGCGCCGTGCGTCCATGCCTTGCCTTCAGCCAGCCAGTCGAGCCAGTCACCGTAGTCGGCGATCGAAAGCGCGCAGGCCCGCTCAGTCAGGGGGAAGGCGTCAAAGCCGCGCAGTAGGTCAGCCAACCACAGGCACTGAGTGGCCGGCAGGCGCACCCCATCCAGCACGTGTTGTAGGAAGGAAACGCGCGAGGCGCGGTACATCACCACCGCGATAACCCTCGGGGCATACGGCTCTGACCTATAGCACGAATCCAGATCCCAGAGCAGCTCGAACGTCTCGACCCCTGCGCCATAGCGTCCTTCGAGCAGTTGGAGGGTATAGAGCGCCTTCAGCTTGTTTCTCAAGCCGATCAGTGCAAAAAAAGTGTCCGGTGAGACCCCCACCCTCCCTACCTCGACGGGAAAGCGACACTCGGGACGCCTGGCTGCCTCGCGCACCAGCGATAGCAGCGCTTCCAGTTGGGGCTGGACGGTCTTGGCCGACGCGATGGCCTCGGGGGTCGTCTGGAAGATGAGCAACTCCTTCAGCGCCTCGCCAGAGGGGTCCATCGTTCTGGCCTGCCTTGCGGCCTTGAGGTACAGCGGCGCGGCGTTCTGGTCCTCCGGGGGCATCGGCTGCTGAAGCTGCTCTGGCGTCTTGAGGTAGCCCGTGGCGCGCCAACCGTCCAACTCCTGCTCCAGCAGTCGCGCTTGCCGGTTGGCCAGCAGCGTGAAGAGGCCCTCTTCGAGCAGCACCAGCGCCACCAGCAACAGCAGCACTTTCATCAGTGTATGCCAGAAGGAATAACCAGTGGTCTTAGGGCGGGGAGTTTCCATTGCCCCTCAGCGCAGGGCTAGACGCTGAACTTCACCTCGATGATGTCGCCATCTCTGACCTCGTAAGGCTTGCCTTCCATCCGCACAACGCCTGCCTCGCGGCATTGTTTCATACTCTTGCCATGCGCGACGAAGTCATCGAAGCTTACGACCTGGGCCCTGATGAATCCGCGCTCAAGGTCAGTATGGATTGTGCCTGCCGCCTGCGGAGCCAGAGTGCCTTTGCGGATAGCCCAGGCCCGGCATTCGTCCTCGCCTGCAGTAAGGAAGCTGATAAGCCCAAGTGCCTCGAAAGTCGCCTTCGCCACCACTTGCTGCGCCGTGCCTTCCATCCCAAGCTCCTCGGCGAAAGCAAGCTGATCTTCTTCAGGTAGCTCGGTCAGTTCGGCCGCGACCGAGAAGGGGAAACCGATCACTCGCCGTTCGCCAGCCACCTCTTCGAGCCCCTCCCGGTCGAATTTGCCTTCCTCCTCGGTATTTACCAACAGCAGTTGGGGCACCTCGGTGGTCAGTCCAAAGCCGCGCAGCAGCTTATCTTCCTCTGGAGTGAACTCCACCAGGCGCAGTGGAGTCTCGGTCTCCAGCGCCTCTTTGCACTTGCCCAGCGCCGCCGCAGTGGGCGCGTCAATTGGTTGCTTGCGACTGCGTTCGAGTACCGATTCAATCAGCATCAGATCGCCGAGAACCATCTCGGCGTCCAGATTCAGCAGGTCGCGGACGGGATCGGGATCTTCTCCAGCCGAGTAATTCTCGAAGGCCCGCAGTATGTGGAGGAACAACTCGCTTCCGCCAAGTGAGCGCACATAGCGCTCGAGTTCGCTGCGCCGGCCTGTCCCCTTGCCAGGCGGTAAATCCACCCGCCTGACGTTGAACTCGGCGTAGACCTTCTTCTTGGGGTGGAAAACTTCTGCGAGGGCGTCCACGCGCTCATCTCGCACGTGCACGGAGGCTGCTTCCGCCTCATGATCTGCGCCTGAAAGTGCTCTTAACAGACTGCCCTTACCACATCCGGCAAGTCCGATGACTCTGGCTTCCATTGGGAGAGACTCCTTTTCAGGCCTGGGTAAAGCCTGAGGCCATTATAGCCAGCACAGGCAGAGGGGCGAAAGGGCTGACTCAGGGTCTAAGCTGGAAAAGCGAGTCGTCGCGCTCAGGTTCGGCCGCGCTGAAACGCTTACGCCCGAGCGCATACAAGCCAGGCTTTCGCCGCAAGACTGCCCCCCAGATAAGCCAGGCAACCTGCCAGCAAGATTACCGGGAGCAACCAGCCAAGCTCGGTTGGGATGACGGTTTCGAAGCGCCAGGCGCTGGTAACGACAGAATAGGAAAACAGAAACTGCGAACCATAGGCCAGGGTTGAATAGGCCATCACCGCAAGAGCCATACCGCCAAACCAGCCCCTGGAGAAGAGCGCCCGCGAGGCCAGCATCCCAACCAGCATCACCAGCAGCAGCCCTAGGCCAATAATCAGCGCGATGGTCAGATTTTGCCAGTCTACGCGAGCGGTCAGATAACGCCTTAGCTGGGCAACGACAAGCCAGGTGGGCGGCCCAATCAGTCCCACCATCATCACGATGAAGCCGGTAAACGCCAGGAACCTCATCAGAGGTCATCACTCCTGAGGACATCTTACCACCTTCAGGCTTTCCCAGGGTTTGTTGCCTCCTTGTCACGAAAATGAAAAATCACGTTGACACATCCTTGCCCCTCTTGCATAATGTACTCTTCAGAACGTCCTTTCGACCGGGCCAAGGGAATAGTTAGGGGGGCAGCCAGGCGAGGACTTCGCTCCAAACTTTGCTCCCCAAGAGACCTGTTGATATCAACAGGCTTCCAGTCAGGGCGCGCGCAAAGCCCCTGAGGCGACGACTTCCTTCGGACCGGCATTTAGCGGGAGGTTTTTTATGGGACCCACCTGGGATGACCAGTGGCGCCGCAAGCTGGAAGCGCACGGGCTGCGCAATTTCGGCGAGGTACACTGGAATGCAAGCACTGGCGAACTATACGAGCACGCCGTCCGCAGGCGTGAGGGGCTAATCGCCCACCTCGGCGCTCTTTGTGTCCGCACTGGCCACCACACTGGCCGGTCTCCTAATGACAAATTCATCGTGCAAGAACCTACCAGCGAAAACAACATCTGGTGGGGCAACAACGTCTCCTTCAGCCCTGAGCAGTTTGACAGGTTACATTCACGCCAACTCGCATACCTTCAGGGCAAAGACCTTTTCGTGCAGGACTGTTTCGTCTGCGCGCATCCCAAATACAAGATGCCCATCCGCGTCATAACTGAAGATGCCTGGTGCAGCCTGTTCGCCCGCAACCTTTTCCTGCGTATCTTCGATGATGAAGAGCTGGTAAACCACGAGCCGGAGTTCACCATCCTCCATATGCCTCACTTCCACTCGATCTCGGAAGAAGATGGCACTCGCTCTGAGTCCTTCATCATCCTCAACTTCGAGAAGCGCCTGGCCATTATCGGCGGTACCAGCTATGGCGGCGAGATCAAGAAGTCGATGTTCACCATCCTCAACTACTTGCTGCCCGAGAAGGGCGTGCTGCCGATGCACTGTTCGGCCAATATGGGCCGTGAGGGCGATGTGGCGTCTGTTCTTTGGGCTGTCAGGAACCGGCAAGACAACCCTCTCAGCCGATCCCAAGCGGATGCTGATTGGCGACGATGAGCATGGCTGGGGCGTGGATGGCATCTTCAACTTCGAAGGCGGTTGCTACGCCAAAGTCATCAAACTATCGGCCGAGAAGGAGCCGCAGATTTACTCCTGCACCCGGCGCTTCGGCACTCTGATGGAGAACGTAGCCATCGATCGCATCAGCCGGCGCGTAGATTTGGACGATGATTCCTTCACCGAGAACACCAGGGCTGCTTATCCCATTGGCTATATCCCCAACGCCGTGGAAAACGGCCGAGGCGGCCATCCTAGTCATGTCGTCCTCCTGACCTGTGACGCCTTCGGAGTAATGCCTCCGGTGGCCAAACTTACCCACGAGCAGGCGATGTTCCACTTTATGTCGGGGTATACGGCCAGGGTCGCGGGTACCGAGAAGGGCCTTACCGAGCCTGCCTCGACTTTCAGCGCCTGTTTCGGAGCGCCCTTCCTGCCGAGGCATCCCTCGGTCTACGCGAAGATGCTAGGCGAGAAGCTGGCCCAGCATGGTTCGGAGTGCTGGCTGGTGAATACTGGCTGGAGCGGTGGCCCTTATGGAGTAGGCGAGCGGATGGACATCAATCACACGCGCGCCATCATTGACGAGATCCTCGCTGGCAGGCTTTCGAAGGTTGCAACAAGGACCGACCCGAACCTGAACCTTGAGGTGCCTGTGACCTGTGAAGGGGTGCCAGATGAGGTACTTGATCCTCGCGCAACCTGGTCAGACAAGAAACAGTTCGACCTCACAGCGGTCAAGCTTAAAGAAGATTTCCAGGCCAATATGGCCAAGTTTGACGACGACTTTGCTCGTGAGATAGCGGCCCACGGCCCCAAGTAGAATCTGCAATCAACAAAAAAACGCCGGGCCCCCTGGGGTCCGGCGTTTCGTTTTATTTACAAGTTGGTCAGCCTCTACCAGTCGGCAAGTGAGGCAAAGATACCCAGGCCGTCGCCCTGGCGCTCTTCGCGGGTCCAGTCGGGCATAGTATAAGGCGAGACTACACGCTCTGGATGGGGCATCAGCCCCAGGACATTGCCCTCTGGATTGGTGATACCTGCAATATCATAGAGGGCGCCATTTGGGCTAAAGGGATATTCTCCCTCCGCGAAAGCGCCATCGGGCTTAACATAGCGGAAAGCTACCTGGTCGCGTTCGAGCAATCTCTCAAGCAATTCTTCCTCTCTGCCTGGGGGCAACACGAAACGCCCCTCGGCATGCGCCACGGGAAAGACTACCGGCCTGTCCTTCGGCAAGCGGGTCGTCCATTTGCAGGTGTTGCTGGTAACCGCCAGATCGGCGGGGCGACAGACGAAATGGGCAACCTCGTTGGAAACAAGCACAGCTTCGGGATGCTCGCTCATCGGGCCATTGAAGGCGGGTAGCAAGCCCAGTTCGACAAGGATCTGAAATCCGTTGCAGATACCGATAACACCCTTCCCCGCTTCCACGAACCTTACCAGATCGCCAGAGAGCTTGCTCTTCATCCGTGCCGCGAGGATAGCGCCTGCGCGCACGCTATCACCGGCCGAGAATCCCCCTGGCAAGGCCAGCACGTCATAGTCATCCAGCTTGCGCCAGAGCGTCCTGTCGACGTCCTCTGAAAGGGTAAGCTGCTTCAAGTGCACCAGTTCGGCTTCAGCGCCAACCAGCTCGAAGGCCTCTTTGGTCTCCTGCTCGCAGTTGGTGCCCTCTATCCGTAGCACACACACATGCTTGGCCATAACTCACAACCCCATATAGCCTGGCACGAAACTCGTCCAGGCCGCGGCAAGCTCAGAGACTGCAACATCCACCACAACCAGTTCGCCATCGCTCACGACCAGCTGCTGAGGCTCGGTGGTGGTTCCAATTCGTGCCGTAGCGGTGCCTGCTAGTGCCTGTTCAAAGGCAGCAGCGTGCTCTTCAGCTACTTCTACAAGCCAGCGTCCATTGGATTCAGAGAGAAGTCTGACTTCGGGGGGCAAATCTGGCCCAGGCACTTGGGCAAGGTCCAGCTTCGCACCCACCTCGCCTCCAATTGCCATTTCGGCAATTGCAACACCAAGTCCACCCTCGGCCAAATCGTGGCAAGCCAGCACCAGGCCCTGGTCAATGGCAGCAAGTAGACCTTCCATCTTGGCTGCGAAGCTTGCTGGATTACATTTCGGCACTTCTGCGCCCTGACCCCCGACAAGTCCAAGGAAGGCCGAACCAGCCAGTTCATCGGCCGTCTCGCCGACCAGATACAGCGCCGAACCGGCGCGCTTGAGATCGCTAGTGACGGCCTTGCGCAGGTCATCTATCAACCCAACCGCCATAATAACCGGGGTTGGCGGGATGGAACCCAGCGCGCCTTCGTTGTACAGGCTGACATTGCCCGAAACGCAAGGCACTTTCAGCGCGTCGGCAACGAGGAACATCCCATCGGTTGCGCGGACGAAATCGCCCATCCGGTCAGGTTTCTCGGGATTGCCAAAACACAGGTTGTCGCAGAAGGAATGGGGACGCGCGCCTGTCGCAACCAGATTGCGGAAGGACTCTTCTACCGCCGAGGCCCCGCCCCAGTAGGGATCTTGACTGGTGATAAAGGGATTGACATCACTCGTCAGCGCAAGCCCTTTGAAAGTATCGCTGCGCGGTTTAATGAGTGACGCATCGCCCGGCCCGGGCCGAGTGATGGTGCCCTGCAACGGCTTGAGTACCGTCTTGCCGCGCACCTCGTGATCATACTGGCGGATAACCCATTCCTGGCTTGCGATATTGGGTTGCGCCATCAAGGCAAGCAACGTCTGGCCGAGGTCGGCAGGAACTTCGTAGTGTTCTGCCTGAGTTATCCACTCGCGCGTGACATAAGGCCGATTGTAGCGAACGGCGCCACTATAGAAATCGAGATCGAGATCGGCTACCTGCACCCCTTCGAAGAACAACTCGGCCCGGCCTGTATCGGTTATCTCGCCTATCACAACCGCCTCAACATCCCAGAACTTGAAGAGGGCCAGTATCTCGTCGACAAGCTCAGGTTTGATGCTGAAGAGCATCCGCTCCTGCGATTCGGAGACCCAGATCTCCCAAGGGGCCATCCCCTTGACCTTGAGCTTCAGCTTGTCCAGTTCCACCTTGAGGCCAAACCCGCCTCCATGGGCTATCTCGCCGGCACATGAGGAAAGGCCTCCCCCGCCAAAATCTTTGCAGCCTGAGACCAATCCCTGGTCGATAGCCTGCAGAGTGGCGTGGATGAGCGGCTCCTTGGTGATGGCATCACCCATCTGGACAGCCGTCCTGGCCGAGCCTTCGCGCTCGGCGGAAAGCTCCTGAGAGGCAAGCGAGCTGACGCCGTGGATGCCATCGCGCCCGGTGCGTCCGCCAGCCATTACCAGTATCTCGCCCACCGCGTTCGCATGGGAGGGAATAATTTTGTTCTTGTCAGCCAGACCCACGCAACCGACGTTAACCAGGCAGTTGGTAACATAGCCCTCGTGGTACTTCACGCAACCAGCCACCGTCGGGATACCAACCCGGTTGCCGTAGTCGCGGATACCGTGGACAACCCCTCGATAGATAAAAGTGGGGTGTTTAGTGCCCTCTGGCACCTTCTCATCGGGGAAGTCCAGCGGCCCGAAGAACAGTGGGTCTACTAGTGCAATCGGCTGGCCGCCCATACAGACGACATCGCGCAAGATGCCGCCGATGCCGGTCTCGGCGCCGCCAACAGGCTCGAGCGCGCTTGGGTGGTTGTGCGATTCCAGCGCCACCACGTAAGCGTAATCCTCATCGAAGTCTATAACCGCCGCATCGGCATTGATAACGACCAGATTCTGTGGCGCTTCGATGGTGAAGAGATTACCTTTGAGCACATTCCAGGAGGACTTGTAGCAGCAGTGCTCGCTCCAGGCCTGGGCGATGGCTTCCATCTCAAGGTCGGTCGGATCGCGATCAAGGCCCTGGAAGAATTCCTGAACACGCTTCATCTCATCCAGCGACAGAGCAAGTTGCCGCTCGTCGCTTATGATCATCAGTTCATCGTCCGAGGCCTCGCGGACTTTTATGTCCCAGAGCTCGAAGGGAAGATCGCGCTTCTCGTAAAGCATCGTCAGTCCGCCTTCTCCAACACGATTGAATAGTCGTGCACCACCGGATTGGCCAGCAGCTTGTCACAGGCTAACTCGGCCGCTGCCAGCACTTCTTGCTCGGTTGCACGTTCCAGCAGCAATTGGTAAGTGCGCACAAAAGCTACACTGTCCACCTGGAGGCCGAGCAGGTCGAGAGATTTCTGTACATTCTTACCCTCGGCGTCCAGCACTCCGGGCTTCATTTTGACCGAGATAGTGGCTAGCATCTTCATAAGCGGCAACTCCTGACATCGGTGGTGGGATCTCGGGGATTGTAGCAAGGGCCTCCGGCACGGTCAAACCGGCCCAGAGGGGCAAAAGGCGCCCTGCGGCAGGGCAAAAAAAGCTATTGATGGATGCTCGCTGGATAGCCCATCCCGGACAGCTTGCGCTTCAGTTCGTCTGCGCCTTCCTTCGTCTTGAAAGCGCCAGCCTGCAGGTGTAAATCCCCTACAGCGACGGTTGAGATGCCAGCCTTGGCAAGGTCCTGGCGGGCTTTCTTGGCCGTATCAGCACTGCCAAAGGGCCCGATGCGCACACGGAACAACTCGGTCGAAGCCGCTTCAGGCTTGGCCTCTGTTTCGGGCTTCTCCTGGTCGGCTGCTGGCTTGTCAGCTTCGGTTTCTGGCTTGGGTTTCTCGGCGTCCGCCTCGGTTTTGGGCTTGTCGCCAGGTTTGTCGTCGTCGGTCTTGTTTTCCTCTGGTTTGCTGTCCTCTTCCTTATCTTCTTCTTCGGGCTGGTCAAACTGGGAAGCTGCCTGCGAACCTTTCAACACAACTTCCACTTTGGGCTGGGTCCAGGTTGGCGCTTGCAGAGGCGCCGCTTTCGATTCCAAACCTGGGTTACTTTCGGCAGTCTGTGGATTTATAATCCGCTTTCCCACCAGGGCGCCCAGGGCAAAAGCGAGGATAAACAAGGCCGCGACAATAGCTATAAGTTTATACAGGTGCGCCTGTGGTGAAGCTTTCGGGTCAAACAGATTCATCCTGGTTCCTCCCTGCTGTCTCTAGTTTCGACGCAAGGGCCGCAGCGCCTTCTTTAAGTCCTTCAGAGAAGGTTGGATGCATATGGCTAGTCGCGGCAAGCTGGCCAGCGGTCATTTTCTGAGCCACAGCCAGAGTAGCTTCTCCAAGAAGCTCTGAGGCCATCGGGCAGAGCAGCGTTATGCCCAGCAGCCTGCCAGTTTGCCCCTCAGCCACAAGCTTGATAAGTCCGCTCTTTTCTCCCATCGCTGCAGCCCTGCCAAGTGACTTCAGAGGCACAAGCTCGGTCAGGACTGGCTTGCCTGTTGCTTTGGCTTCCGCTTCGGTAAGGCCAACCCGGGCCAGCTCGGGGAAGGAGAAGACACAACCAGGGATGACTGGCTCTGCCTGGGGTGACCTTGCCCCTGTCAGCCCGGCAACCAGTCGCTCAGCGTCCTGGAAGGCCTTGTGCGCCAGAAGAGGCGGCCCAGCGACATCGCCCACTGCAAAAACGCCAGCCACGTTAGTATTGCCCTCAAGGTCCACAGCCAAGAAACCTCGCGCATCCAGTTGCAAGTCCAAAGCTTCGAGGCCCTCGGTATTCGGCCTTCGCCCAATGGCGACCCCCAGTAAATCGGTTTCGAGTTGCACAGGGCCTTTAGGACCTTCGAGCGCAAGCTCAAGCCCGGTGGCAGTCTCAGAAACGCCGGCCAACCTGGTGTCAAAATAACCAGAAATACCTTGCTCCTTGAAAGCGCGCAGCAAGACTTGGACCGCCTCGGGTTCTTCTCTTGGGAAGGGCGCAGGCAAAGCCTCAATCAAGGTCACTTCGATACCGAGGGCGGCGAAGAAGAAGGCGAATTCGGTGCCCTGGTAACCTGCGCCAAGCAGGGCTACCCGCCGAGGTCGCTCTTGCAGGTGGAATAACTCATCACTGGTGAGCAGTCGCGGGTGGCCTTGTTCAAGCCCAGGAATCGATGGCCAAAGAGGCTGGCTGCCAGTTGCGATTACCAGGCGCCCGCAGGCAAGTTCCTGTTCTCCGACAAGCACTCGGTCAGGCGCAACCGCCTGACCCCATCCCTCAAAGACAACCACCCCTGCCTCGCGCAGAGTGTAAGCCAGGCCCTTGCCTGCCGCCTGGCTGGCCTCGAAGCCTTTCTGCATCAAAGCCCGGAAATCCAATGCGGCAAGATCGATCTCAAGTCCGGCTTCAGCCAGTTTCGATGCGCCTCGAAGTTGCTCTGCCACGTGGAGGAGTGCCTTGGTGGGAATACAACCTCGATTGAGACAGACGCCTCCAAGGTCCTGGGGCGAGGAGACCAGCGCGCACTTGAGACCTGCTTTCGAGGCCAGCAAGGTGGCCATATAACCGCCAGGGCCCGCTCCCAGTGCGAGGAGGTCGAACTTCTCCATCATTCAACCTCGGGGGAGGGTGCTCCCTGCGCCAGTTCGGAAATCAACCGCTTGTAGTTATTCTGGGCGGGGGCATCCTCAGGGAACCGTTTTACTATCTCAGCCCAGACGGGCAAGGCTTCCTGCTTCTTGCCAGCTTTCTCCAGCATATGCGCGAGCATCTTCCAGGTGGTCACAGGTGCATCACGCTGTACCGCTTGCTGGTACATCCCAATGGCATCATCATACTGCTTCATTCGGAAATACTGCATTCCCAGAGCCGCCCATAGCTCCTGGCGTTCGGGCACTTTGGAAAGTCCGTCGCGCAAGACTTTAACTGCTCTGTCAGCCCCGTATTCCGTCCAGCTAAGCCAGGCCATCACTTCCCAGGCTTCGGTGTCTTTGGGATCAAGCGCAACGATGTTGCGTTCGATGGCAATGGCTTCGCGATAATCCCCCTCATGCCAGGCGGCATCCGAGATCGCCCAAAGCTGATTTACCAGCGTAGCAGTCATCTCTTCATCAGCCTGCAGCAGGCTTGCCTGGTGCGAAGTCAGTGGCAAGCCAGGATCAAGCTGCAACATTGCATAAGCGCCAGGACTGGTGAAATTAGCCAGCCCGGCAAGCAGCAGCAGGCCCCCTCCGATAAAGGGCGCAGCGACCTTCATCCCTTTCCACCTGCCTTCTTGTTGCACGCCCGCATTATAACAGGGCATATTCGCAATTCAGTAGCTTCATTATTATTAAAAACAACAGTATTGCCGTTACCGTTATCGTCTCGACAGTCTAGGTTGTACTTTCGAAGCCTTCTCG
This sequence comes from uncultured Armatimonadia bacterium, assembly GCA_963749155.1. Taxonomy (GTDB): domain Bacteria; phylum Armatimonadota; class Zipacnadia; order CAVVLO01; family CAVVLO01; genus CAVVLO01. The sequence goes on from CAVVLO010000002.1 coordinate 32,040, forward strand.
CGTTATATGCCTTCGGCCTTGGGGCAGGCTTTGGTGTCCCTCTTGCGAACACTGGTATGAGGTGAGTTTTGTGAATGGAATAATCGTAATTCTAATCTTGTTGCTTCTAGTCAGCAGTTGCTCGGCTGATTTTGTTCCCCGGCTGCTTGCCTTTCGCGCTGAGAGGGCCACCTTCGAGCCAGGACAAAATATAAGGCTCGAATGGGCCTTCACCAATACAGGCGATTCCCCTGCTTTAAAGCCTTATAAGATATTCGTCCATGTTCGTCCCGCAGGCCAGCCAGATGGTACCCCTCCGATGCTTGGAGCCGATTTCGAGCCCCTTGCCGCAACCTGCTGGTGGGAACCGAACGCGCTAATACGTGAGAGCTGCAACCTGGGGATCCCGGCTGACTGTCCAGAGGGCGACTTCTCCTTATTCATTGGATTCTACGATCCCGCCACCGGCGACAGGCTGTTACTGGACAATCCGGAGCTCGAGAGAGAACCTTCCCGGACCCTGGTAGCCACTCTGCATGTCTCGAAGACCCCTGCTAATGCTTGATCCTCTAGAACTAAACATCGGCGAACTCGCCTCTCATCCCCCTCTTGCAGAATTAATCAGAGAGCGGCTTGCTGGAAAAACCCGCGTAGAACTGCCTGGGCAGCACTTGACAGCGAGTTTTGCCCAGAGAGCGCCCTACCCGCTTAAGCTGACTTTTGGCGACCTGAGCTTTGACGGCTGGCGCGGCTTTGCGCCCTGGGCAGTGAAATTTAGAACTGCCCCCGATGGGCCAGTACAGTCGGCGGTTGATGGAGGAGGCTTGTCTTTTGAGCCAGCCGAGCGAGCTAACGGCGCCTTGCGTTGGCAGGCTAGTGCCCAGTCCGCTGGGGAGGAAGTCCTGCGTTTCGTGGTGGAAGCAAGCCTGGCCGAAGACGAGTTACTGCTCCGCATAAAAGATGTGTCCGAGGCGCCGGGCTACCTGCTGCTCAGCTTGCAACTGCCCGAACTGGCCTCGGTTGCCGGCCCTGAGGCAGCTTTGGTGCTGCCTGATTTTAGTGGCAGGCTGGTGAAGGTCGAGGACGCCACGCCTGGGACTCACAGGCTCGCGATGACTCCTCAGACCATCTGGCCTCTTGTGATCGCAGCGACCGCAGAGGGGGCAGCCGTTGTCAGAGTCGATTCTCCAGATAGCGAACTGGGCGCCGAAATCGATGAAGAGAAGCAAGGTAATCGAGGCGCTGCACGGGCGGTACTGAACTACAGGCCGGTCACCCAGCCTCCGGCCGCGCCTATCCGGCTGGATGAGGAACTCACCGCTCGCATCACTCTTGTGCCCTCGGAGCACGGCACGCTGGACTCGGCCTGGGTGAGCGCGGCCAAACGACTGAGGGACGAGCTTGCGGCCACACCCAACCCGCTCTACCACGGCGCTTATATCTACAAGATCTTCTGCACGGCGCCGGGCGAGCCTGCCGAGAACGCCACAACCTTCCCCGAGGCGCTCGAGCTGATCCGACGCGTTGCCGAGGTGACTGGCGGGGCCAAACAGGTCGTCTACCTTGTCGGCTGGCAGTACGATGGACATGACTCGAAGTACCCGGCGATCTCGGAGGTCTGCGAGCGGCTGGGCGGACGCGAGGCACTGCTTGCACTGATTGAGGACGCCAAGGCCTACAACGCGACGGTTTCCTTCCACGACAACTACGACGACGCCTATATGGACAGCCCCGACTGGGATCCCAATCTTGTCGCCTGGGACTGGCAGGGCAATCTGCAGAAGGGCGGCATCTGGGGCGGCGGGCAGTCTTATGTCCTTGCCAATGCCAAGTATGCGGCAGAAGCAGGGCTCCAGCGCGTTCAGCGCACCTGCGCGCTGTATCCGGTGGAGGACAGCTACCATATCGATGTCTTGTCGGCAGTACCCTTTCACCACGATTTCCGCCCCGAGGCCCCCGAGAACGCCTCAGCCAGCATCAAAGGCAAACTCGCCATCGTGGACGAGTTCCGCCGCCACGGGCTGGACGTAACAAGCGAGTTCCTGACTCAGCCTTTTGTCGAGAGCATCAACCATTACTGGCACTTGCCACGTGTGGGCGGTACAGGGCTGGGTGGAGAGTCGATACCACTACTTTCGGCGCTGCTGCACGGCAAGGTGACCTGGGGAGGTGGCAACCAGGGAGAAGACCATTACCTGGCCAACGTTGCCCTCTATGGGGCCACCTTCTCGGCCGACTGGCGCAAGCAGACAAACGAGTGGTCTATCGCTGAGACATACTATTTCTGCACGGTGCCCTGGGCGGCTTTCTCGGACAGGCTAATCAGCGACATAACGCATGAAGGCAGCCTCTGGCGCGTGACCTATGACGAGGCAAACTACGTCGAAGAAGATACCCAAACCGGCGAATATCGAGTTGTGCAAGAGGGCTGGCCTCTAATCGAGAACGGAGTGTGCAGACTGCGCCAGGAGGGCAGAGCGCTCGTATGTGCCAGGCAAGAAGGAGTGGTTACCCTTCCCCCTTGCTGGCCTGAAGGGGCTGTGCTAAACGTCCGGCATCTTGGAGACGGGACTCAGATTCCCTTTGAGATAACAACTGAAGGGCTGCGGTTCGAGGTAGATACGCTTGTACCCATCGAGGTTATCTGGTAGCGGCATACTGTTAGGCTTGCTCTTCTTGCTGGCTGGATCTTGCTTGGCCCAGCCGCAAGAAGAAGCTCCGGCCTGGCGTTTTGGCGCTTTTCCCGCTACGCCAGATCCAAGACTCGGCGCGGCTGGCTTCACGTTTGCCACCGAACTTGGCCTGACCTGGCACCGCAACCAGGTCGCAGCTTTCTGGACGCTGGCCCAGCCCTCTGGAGAGGCGAGAGAGAAAGGCAATTTCGACTGGACCTTGCTTGATCTTTATTGCGGTCTTCCGAATCCAGGCCTCGACGTCCTTTGGTCTCTGGCTCCCTGGAATCCCCTGGAGCGACCTGATCCCTCTACCTTCGATGAGCCCGCCTGGCGGAAGTTCGTCACCGCCCTTATTGAGCGCTACGATGGCGATGGCAAGGATGATGCGCCTGGCAGTCCGAGAGTTGAAGCCTGGCAGGTCGTAAATCGGCCTAACCAGCTTGGCCTGTCTGCTTCTTTCTATGGGCAACTTGTGAAAGCAACACGCGAAGCGGCAAGAGAAGCCGATCCGGCAGCCAAACTGGTCCTGGGCGCCTGGGGCGGCTCTGACCTGGCGCCCGAACAAGCGATGCAGGGCTGGCCAACCTACTTCAGCCAGGTGCTGAAGGTGCTCTCTGACGAGGACTTCGACGCTGTGGCGCTAGAGTGGTTTGGCGACGCCAGGGTGGCCTCCGTCAGCTTTGCCGACTATATCCAACTGGTCAGGACGCAACTGGATACCGCAGGCTTCGCGGACAAACCTCTATGGGTCACTTGCACAGGCACTTTTACTGGGCAAGTTGAAGGCCTGCGCGGCAGCCAGTCGGAACAGGAACAGGCCACTGCCCTCTGCAAGCGGTTGGTGACTGCCCTGGCACTTGGGTGCGAGCGATTCGCCTGGGGCTATGGCCTGGCAGAAAACTCCGAAGCCAATACGCCTCTCCTCAGACAGACTGGCCTGGTCTTCGATGGCAAGGGTGAAGCTGACAGAGGCCCTCTTCGCCGCAAGCTGGCCTTCTACACCTACGGCCTGTTGATCTCCGAGCTTGCCTCTGCCTCGCCTGAGGGCATCTTGCGACAGCAGCTTGCTCCGGCAAGCGCCTGGGTTGTAGCTTTCGACCGGCCAGAGGGCCAACTCCTTATCGTTTGGTGGGACTGGTGGAAAGACGGCGCAACCGAACGTGCCAGGCTGACTAGCGAGCTGGAAGTAAACGTGCCTGAAGTGCTGGTGACCCCTGTGCTGGCTGATCAGCGGGGCAGGTTCTCCTCCGAGCGAATCGAGACTGACACTGGGTTGCTCACCCTCGAGCTTGGTCCTGTGCCGCTGCTAATCGAGCTACCGCCTCCCCGCTCGCAGGATACTAGCCCTCAGGCGAGAAATTAGGAGAGCGCGCCGCTGACGCAAGGCGCCCGCTTGTGTTACGATTGAGCACCTCGGAGAGCCTCACCGATGGCTTTGAAGGAGTGGTCGCCATGCGTAAAATCGTCGCTCTAAGCCTACTAACGCTGGTTCTGGTTTTGGTGATTACCAGCCTCATCCAGGCCGAACCTGTGCGTTTTGGAGTCGCCGTGAGGGCCTGGCCTACTGCCGATGTGCCCGCGACACCGCTCTTTACTGAAGCCAAAACGCTTGGCGCCGAACTCTGCCGGGTGCTGGTGCCCTGGTCGCTGGTTCAACCGACCCCCGATACCTATGACTGGGCTAGCCTGGATTTGATGGTGGCCCAGGCCGCCGAGGCAGGCATCCAGTTGGTACCAGTGGTCGCTGCCGCCCCCGCCTGGGCACTGCCTCTCAAAGACGCCTCGCTGCCTTTCGCCGAGTTTATGCGCGAGGCAACCACCAGATACAAGGGCCAGATTGCCTACTGGCAGGTTTGGACCAACGAGAACCTGGGCGTCTACTGGGATGGCGAGCCAAATCCCACCAGTTATGCCAAGCTCCTGCGCGCAGGCTATCTGGCCGCCCACAGGGGCGATTCCGCAGCAAGTGTCGTGCTTGGTTCTCCCTGGGGCGCTGACACCGGTTATCTGACTGGCCTGTATGAAGCAGGCGCAGGCCCTTATTTTGACATCGCCTCGCTCAACTTGTTCACCTATCCTAACGCTCCCGAGGCTGACTTGCCCGAGTCGCCGGCGATGCCTGGCCAGCTTGCGACTTTCCGCGATGTGATGACCGCCCAGGGTGATGAAGCCAAGCCGCTCTGGGTAACTAGCCTGGGTTGGCCTACCAGTGAAGTCGCCACTCTGGAGCGCCTCTCGGCCATCTTGCCTCCGATGCTGCCGCTGGCCCTGGCCGAGTTGGTAACCGAACCTCACGTCCAGCAGGTTGCTGTTTTTCACGAGCCTGAGCTGCCTGGCTCCGAGGACAGGCGACTTGAATATGTCACCCGCTGGGTCCAGGAAAGCGGTCTGCGCTGCAAGGTCGTCGACACTACCGAACTGACTCTTGCCGCGCCGACTGATTATGCGGCCTGGATTTTCCCGCAGGGGCAAGTCTTCCCCACTGTGCTAAAAGAACCCCTGCTTGCTTTCCTGCGCAGTGGCGGCCTGGTTGTCTGTGCCTTTGACCGGCCTTTCGCCAAGCTCGCAGTCAAGACGAAAAAGGGCGACTGGGTCGTTACTCCCAACGAGCAACTGCCCGAATGGGAAGCCTTGCTGCGGTACCAGACCAGCCCGGTGCCCGAGGGAGAAGGCCTGATTACTGCCGAAACCGATCCCGAGCTTGGTATGCAGCTTCCCGACCCGCATCTGGCAAGCCCCTGGGTGGTCCAACCAGGCCAGCTTGGCTCTGGAGATATGTTTATCCCGCTGATTTGGTCGAAACGAGAAGAGCAGTCACTTGGTATACAAGCGGCCTTCATCCGATATGACAGCGACCTGAAGGGTGGGCTTACCTTGTTGCTGACCCAGGTAGCTGGTGGCGGCGTCTCGGAGGAACTGCAGGCCGATTACCTGCAGCGCGCCCTGACCCTGGCCTTCGCCAAAGGCGCAACGGGAGCCTTCTGGTACGAGTTGCAAGAGCCCCTTGTGGCGGGTGAAGCCGAGACACTTCACTTCGGCCTGCTGCGCGCTGATGGCTCTCGTAAACCTGCTTACGGTGCTTATCAGGTGATGTCAAAAGCACTGACGGGACGGCATTTCATCGGCGCAGTCGAGTTGGCCAAGGGCGTTTTCGGTTACAACTTCGCCACCGAGGACGATCTGGATGTCACCAGTGTGCTTTGGACCAATGGCACGCCGACTGAAATCACTGTCAATGTCTCAGGTCACCAGGTGGATGTGCTCGATGAAAGGCTGCGTCCAAGGGAATTTTATCGCCAGGGCGACAAGCTGACCTTCACCGCCAACGGCAAGGTCACCTTCCTCGTCAGCGCCAAGAAAGTAAACTGAGCCTGCCTGACAGCTGACACTGAGAAAAGGTGAGTCTTCGGACTCACCTTTTTTAGTTACGCCCGAGCCACTTGGCCAGGTCGCTTGCACTACGAGTATTGAGAATAGCTTTTGCCTCAGCCCACCCTCGCCGGGCCGTCCATACGCCGTATTCCATAAGTTGAAGCTGGGAAGCATGATGAGCATCCGTGCCCAAAGCCAGCAAGCACCCTTGTTCGATGGCGCGCCGACAGTGCGTATCTGACAGGTCTAACCGCTTCGGCTGAGCGTTCACTTCGAGCGCCTTGCCTTCTTCGGCAGCGACTTTGAAAACTTCTTCCAGATCCACGAGATACGGTTCTCGCTCGTTGATTAGCCGGCCCGTGGGATGGGCGAGAATCCTCACCAGGGGGTGCTGCAAGCCTTTCACCAGACGCGCTGTCTGCTGCGGCTCGGGCAGGTTGAACCGGCTGTGTACGGTCGCAAGGACGAGGTCGAGGCGCTCCAGCACTATATCCGGCAGGTCCAGGGTGCCATCCGGATGCAGGTCCACCTCACAGCCGGAAAAAAGGGTGAGGTCAGGAAACTGCTTGCGCGCCTTTTCAATTGCCTCAAGCTGTCCTAGCAAGCCTTCGGCGTCCAGTCCACCGGCCTGATGCTGGGAGACCGAGTGATCAGTAATAGCCAGGTATTCATAGCCTCGGGCCAAGGCTGCCTCACAGAGTGCTTCCAGACTGGACTGCCCATCGCTTGCCGTGGTGTGAAGGTGCAGGTCGCCGCGTATCTCTTCCAGCTCAACAAGCTTCGGCAGCCTGCCTTCTTCGGCCGCTTCGAACTCCCCCGTCGCCTGGCGTAGCTCAGGCGCAAAGCAAGGCAATCCCAACACTTCATAAACGCTCTCTTCGGTCTCGCCGGCCACTCGTGCATCGTCCTCCTCGCGGAAGACTCCATATTCGTTCACTTTGAGACCTAGCTGCTTCGCTATATGGCGCACTCGAACATTATGGTCCTTGTTGCCGGTGAAATACTGCAGCGCAGCCCCGAAACTCTCCTCGGGCACAGCTCGCAAGTCGACCTGCAAGCCGTTGCCCAGTATGACACTGGACCGGGTTGGCCCATGAGAAAGCACTCTGTCGACTCGAGGATGCCCAACAAAGGCTTCCATTACAGGCCCAGAGTCCTCACAGGTGACCAGCATATCCACATCGCCGATGGTTTCCTGGCGCCGGCGAAGACTGCCTCCGATGATTGCCTGCTGGACGCCTTTAACCCCGCGTATACGTCTCAGCAAGTTTTCTGCGTGCTCTCTGGCCTCATCAAGTCGGAATCGCTGGCTGTGCCTGGCGGCCTGTTCAATGGCCATAAGGACGTTCTGCTCCAGCTTCTCACCAAAACCGGCAAGCTGGCGCAACTCTCCGTTAGCAGCAGCGGCCTGCAGTTGCTCGATGGTGGTGATACCGAGTTCCTGATAAATCTGGGCGGCGCGTTTCGGGCCAAATCCCTGCAGACTTGCAATCTCAAGCAACCCTGGGGGGAACTCTGCCCGCAGCTTCTCGAGGTAATCCAGCTTGCCCGTGGTGATGAGTTCGGTCAGCTTCTGCCCAATCGCCTCCCCGACGCCAGGCAGAGCTTCCAGAATGCCCTCGGCCAGCAGTTTACTGGCCGGCTCGCTCAGGGTCTGAAGCGCCCGCGCAGCTCGCTCATACGCGCGCAGCTTGAAAGGGTTCTCCTTCTTCAACGCCAGCAGTACAGCGATATCTTCCATCGCCCTGGCCAGTTCGAGGTTGGTAAGTTCGTGGCTTTCTTGGAAATAATCGTCATCCGGTGGCATAGTCTTTCCTCCTCCGGTGGTATCAGGGAGCAAGTACCAACTGACTGAAATCTTCTTCGGGCAGCCTGCCTGCCTGGAGCAGTCCCCCTGTGACCTGATCCCAAAGCCAACTGAGCGAAGCGGCTGGTCGCTCTGACTTGAGCCGCTGGACCAGTTGCCTGATTTCCTCAGGTGTCGCGGCAACTGGTCTGGGCAACGCCTCTTCTGTTTTACGGAAATGGAAGACCAGATCATGCTTGTTTGGCTTGCCCGTGTTTATCTGATTATACGACCGTTGCCCGACTACCACCCGGGTTGGCGCCCCTCCCGCGAAAGCGAAGCCTGCCTGCCGCACAGCTTCCTGCAAGGCCCAGAGAGCATCCCACCGGCTGTTCTGGTAACAGAGGGAGAGCCACCGGCCTGGCTTCAGCACCCGCCGGCACTCAGCCAGGGCGGCGGTCAGCCCCTTTTGCCAATCCTCAAGGTGCTTGCCTTGAAACCGGTTTACGACCAGCTCGCTCCTGTCCCAGTCAGCAGGTAGACCAAGCCAGGCTTCAAAGAGGAAGTTAAGCTCGGAATATTGCACACTGTCTGCATAGGGCGGGTCGGTCAGCACATAATCTACCGACTCATCTGCAAGCTGTGAAAGGTCTCTGGCGTCTGCCTGAGCCAGCAGGGCCGGAGGTTGACCGGCAAGCTCCTGCTTAGCCAGTGCGAGCGCCCTGGCGACACTTTCGGCTTTGCCGAGGAACAGATTCCAGACATTGTTTTCACGCTGCACGGGAGGCACATAATAGGTGCCTCTGAGAGTGTTGCCATTGCTCAAGGTGCACATCCGCGTGCAGCCCAGCAGGTTGCCGGAAAAGGCCAGCAGCAAGGGACGCCTTTGGGCCTCTGGCAGCGCCTCTATGCCAGCTTTCAGCTTTCCAAGCACTGCCAGAGCGCGTCCAGTGAAGAGCTGCGCAAGCTCAGCTATTCCTGCTCTATGCAGTCTTGCGGTCTCCTTCCCTACCGGAAAACGCGCCTTGGGTACACTCTCCGGTACCGGTAAAGCCTCTGTTGCGCGCCACAGGGCAAGGTCTGCCTGGAAAGCCGGGGCGGTTAAGCCCCGTGAGGCAAGCTTTGGCTTGCATCCTGCCAGGCACTCATATCGCAGCCCAACTGGCTCTGTGTCGCCCACAGGAAGGGCCTGGCCCAACTTCGCGCCACAGCTCTCACAGCCCTCTTGCCTCTGTTCAAGCAACTGGCTATGTCCACATTTGGCGCACTGGAAACGGGTGGCGTGGACATAATAACGAGCGCTGGCCTGGCCTCCACAGCGGTCGCAGGTGGTGGCATACAACTCTTGAAACTGCGCGACAAGCTCTGCCTTGAGGTGCTCCAGTCCGAGTCTCAGGTCGCTTGCGCTGGCGGGATCAACAAGCTGCCTGGTCAGCCAGACAGCGAGGGGTGAGAGATCATAGGCCACAGCTTGCCTGCCAAGTGAACGTGCCGCAAAAGCGGTGCCCCCAGCCCCGCACATAGGATCAAGCACTACTTCGCCCGGATCCGTGAAATACTCGATGAGCTGCCTGAGCGCCTGGTGAGGTTTTTTCGAAGGATAAACGTGCAGGTCGTAAAGGGGCGAACGCCGATTGCTCACGCTAATCTCGGCGGGAGGTGAAAGGTGCTCTCCGCGCTTGTCAGCGGAGGCCATATGCCACTCGGAGGCTAGCTTGCGCCTTCGGTTTGGGTGTTCCGGCGCAATTCCTCAAGGAGTTTATCGGCCTTCTTCAAAGCGGAGTCGATTTTGCGCTCCACATTGCCGGCACTCTTACCGCGGCGCTTGAAGTACTCTACCAGGCTAGCGATGGCGAGTGCCGAGGCCACCAGCACCACAAGCCAGGCGAGTAGATTCATACCCTTGCCGCTACGGCTCATAGGACCCTCCAACCAGTGAGAACAACGAATAAGCGCTGAGTTAGTATAGCCGCTTGATGCCCCTGTGGTCAACGCGCAGCGGGCGCTTTCCTTGTCATGGGAGCAAAAATACAGGCGCGCGGGGCTTCTGACTTCGCCAGGTTATTTACGCCAACCAGTAGATCGCTACGATTCAGTCCCAAAGGTTCGGCAGCTTGCCTTACAGCCTGGTCAGTCTGACCAAGGGAAGCGGTGCGGGCAAGCAGCAAATGGAGCATCATCCGGGTCGGCGAGACCGATAAAGACCGCCGCTCGAGGTCGGTCACTGCGCTCCTGGCCGCTTTGGAGGCGTCGCTGGCCTCTTCATCACTTAGTCCGGCTAGCATAATCCTGCTGCCTTCAGCGGCCCACTTCAGGTCAGCAGGCTGGGTAGGCAGTGCCCCTTCCTGGGAGCAGAAGGCTGTCAGGTGCTCGAGCAGCCTGGCTGCCCGATGACCGCGCTGGGCGAACAGCTCCTGGATGGGTGTGACTTTGAGTTGCTCGGAGGGGGGCAACTGGTCCCATATCACGAGGTCGAAGCAACCTTTTGCAAACTCGACGAGTTCGGCCGAGAGCCCTTCGAGGTTAGCCGAACCAGGGCGCATCGGATCAGCCATCAGAATCAGCACCGAAAGCTCCGAAGAGACTTTCCCCACCTCGGCGGCAAGTGCTGTCCCGCCTCCGCGCTGCCATTCTTCGACTCCCGCAAGCGCTATCACGTGAGTGACTCCAGCCAGTTCGCGCTTCAACTCGCGACGCCAGCCAGCTTCACTGCGCAGCAACAGGAAATCAGCGTTGCGGACGAGTCCTGGCCGGTCCGAAGTAATAAGCACCGAGCGCGCGCCGGGCAGCACCACTTCGCTACTCAGCACCCATTCGCCGAGTTGCTCCATCGCCAGTATCAGCGTCTTGTTTGAATCCGGCATCATCCACGCCTGCCCTGCAAAACTCTCTTGCCGGCAGTATAGCACGCCTTCTGTTCCAGTCGACTTGTTTGACACATAAGAGGCCCTCTCCTAAGATGCCGCCGATGAGTGAATATCTCGAAACCGCCGCACTTGCCGATTCCTTCGCGCGTTCGCTCAGACCTCGTGGCAGGCTGACTGTGCCGGGCGGTCTGTTGCGCGCGCTTTGGCGCTATCTGGCCGAGCAACTGGGAGAGGACTGGCAAGAGCACCGGAAGCCCCAGCTCGCGGCCAGGGTGCAGGCGCTTTCGTCCTGGTATGCGGATCGCTCTCAGCCCTTACCGCCCGATCCGGATTATCACGCGGCGGCTTATGCAGCCTATTTCGTGCCGATGAACTTCCCCAAGCTGGAGGTCCTGCTGCCTGACTTGCTGCGCGCCAATCTGCTGAAGCCAACTCTGCGAGTGCTGGATCTGGGCTCTGGCCCCGGCACGATTGGATTATCGCTTATTGATGCGCTAGCGCGCCTGCGGCAGCTCTGGCCAACCGAACAACAAGTGCCCGAGTTGACTCTCGACCTGCAACAGGTCGACCTGGATGCCGAATTTGTTGAGGCTGCCCATTGGCTTATTAACTATTACTCAAATCAGTTTGAAGGCGTAAATTGCTGCCTCCACCCTACAGTGACAGGCTCACTTCTGGATGAGGCAGTGTGGCAGTCAAGTCCAGGGCAAGCAATACGACCTGATAGTCTTCTGCAATGTACTAAATGAGTTATCGACGCTTTCCTGGCCTGAGAGGGCCGAACTGGTGCAACGGTACAGTGAAGCACTGGCTCCCGATGGCACACTGGTGCTTATCGAACCTGCGGTAGAAGAAGCTTCGCTAGGAGTGAGAGAGGTACAGACAAGCTTGATAGAAGCAGGCTGGACGCTTTTTGCTCCCTGTTATATAACCGCTGAGACCTTCACGCCTGAGGCCTGCCGAAAGTGCTGGTGGGTCGATGGAGAAGGAGTTGCCCCGATTCGGTTGATCCAGGAGCTAGGCCTCATGCGGCTTAACACTCGTTTTACCTGGGCGCTGCTGCGCAAGGATGGGCGCAGCCGACATGAAGCCCTGCTGCAGCAAGGCTTCGAGATACCTGCTTTCGAACCCGGAAGAGAAGAACTGGTGGGTTTCTGCGCGGGCAGCAACCTTTACCGGGACAAACACTTCAGGTACAAACTCTGCGATGCCAGGCATGGCGCCAATTATGTCCATCTGCTTGGATATAAACAATTGATTAGTGACTCTAATCAGCAACTCCGTGCTCTTCGCCCAGGAGACCTGGTATGCGTGCATCCCGCCGAATTCACGACGCGCGATGATGGCACACCGGTCAGCAGTGATTGGGTAGTCCACGTTGGGCGCACAAGCGAATTGGCAAAGCTGGAGTCACGCTAGACGCATTACGTTTCATTTCTGTAAACAACCTCAATCCTTCTGTTACATCTGATACCCTTTGAACACTTGGACAGGCGCCTTGGCTGCCTGACTCTTCCTTGGATTCCTTTTTCGCCGAAAAACTTGTAACAATTCGTCTCGCTACAGTTGACAAACTGTAACAGACTGCTATGATGATAATAGTTTAATGAATGTGGCTCGAAGGCGCCGGCCCTTACTGCCCAAACACCAAGGCTTGCCAGTCGAGTGATCGCAGCACTTCATCGCAGCAACCATCGCAGTCCTTCTACACAGCCTTGGCCAACGGTTCGCCCGGTTTCATTAGCTGGGCAATTTACTGTAATGGTGGCCCTTCCACAGCCAAACGCCCAGCTTTGCTGTACCTGCAGTTTATCAGCCAAACAAGGGCTTGGAGGCCCTGATTAATCTTAGGGAGAGTGGAAAGATGAAACTCGGTTATCTCTTATTTGTTGTGTTGTTTGTTCTGTCGCTTGCTTTTGTAGCAGGCGCCCAGACGCTTGATTGCTCCGGTCGCCCAGGCGGCAGTGGTGGAGGCTGCGGCGGAGGCTGCGGTGGAGGTTGTGGGCAGCCTTGCGATGGCCTGGTAACGGTCATAAGCGATGATGCTTGTGTCGTGACTGATGACAACGTTAACTGGAACCATGCGGTCGAGATCGACTTTCCTATCTGGCCAAATGAACTGACGGACACCTACGGCGCGCAGTACATTTGGGCCTGCCAGCTTCCGGTACCGCTGTCTTACTTCGGCCCTTACCGATTCACCAAAGTATTCTACCTGCCGCGCAGTCGCAGTTATGACGGCTGGATCAAGGCGACCGCCGACAACTGCTACATGATGTATGTGAATGGTCAGTTCATTGGCGGCACTTGTCAGTCAGAGCTTCCTAGTGGCGATCCACTGGAATATATGACCAACGCAGGTGGAGTCGAGGTTGACCCGCGTCAGTGGGCCATTCCCGAGGAATTCGTGCTGGATGAGACCGTCCTGCATCCTGGCTGGAACTGCATTGACTGTTATGGGACCAACTGGCTGACCTTCTGGCTCAACGGCAGACAGATGAACGTAAATCCAGGCGAGGGCAATCCCGCAGGCGTCATCTTTGCTGCTCAGATCCATCACGATTGCTATACCTCAATCAAGATGACTCCCCAGGCGCTCAACAACACCAGCAGCGGCAAGTATGTGAAACTTCATATTGCGAAGGCGCCCGAATCTTGGCACACCGGTTGGCAGAATCTTCTGCTTAACGGCGAGATAGCTCCTCTGGAGGCCAAGAGCCTGGGCGGAGCAGCTTGCGCTGGCGCGCTGCAGGTCGTCTACTCGCGTCAGGCTGTCGAGGAATGGCTTGCTGCTAATGTCTACAACGCTGGCACCTGGGAAGGGCGTTATACCTTCTGGGTGGAATATGATGGTTTCTTCGGCGAGGACAATATCAAGATAATGGATCCGCCGAAATTCAAGTAAGTGATAACTGGCCCTGGGTAATATCAAGACGGCGGGCTCCAAGCCCGCCGTCTCTCTTTTTGTCAGCCCTATGTATAATAAAGGTATTCTCTTGGAGAAGGAGCCTGCGCATATGCCGTGGACTGGAGTCATACCTGCTGTCGTAACTCCCTTTAACTCAGCGGGAGAACTCGAACCTGCACTGCTGGAAGGGGTAATTGAATATCTATTGGAGGCAGGTTGCTCTGGCCTGTTCGTTGCGGGCACTCGTGGAGAGGCAATTACCCTGTCAGCCGAAGAGCGCGCAACCGTCTTGCGGACTACAGTCGCCAGGACGGCTGGCGCGGTGCCTGTCTTCTTTGGGATAGGCATGGCTAGCACCAGAGAGACCCTGCAATATGCGGCAATGGGGGCTGAATACGGCGCTGATGTGCTTGTAGTGGTAGAGCCTTACTTTTTCAAATACTCGCAAGAAGAACTCCAGGCTCATTATGCCACGATTGCAGAGGGCGCTACCCGCCCAGTTATGGCCTACCATCTGCCTCAATTGACAGGCAACTCGCTTGCGCCCCAAACCCTGGCCAGGCTGGCTCTCCATCGCAACCTGGTCGGCGTGAAGGACAGCGGGCCCGACCTGCTCAACACAAGAGCATATCTGGAGCAGACCCCGGATGACTTCACTGTGCTGGTAGGGAATGATATCGCCATACCCGCGGCCCTGCTAATGGGCGCCCATGGTATCATCTCGGGCCCCTCCAATGTGTTGCCTCGGCTCTATGTAGCGCTCTTTGAAGCTTGCCAGAGTGGCAACCTGACCGAGCAACAGCGCCTTTATGGGCTGGAACTTGAATTGCTTCAGGCCTTGACTGGATATGGCAGTCAGGGGGCTACTACCAAGGAAGCAATGCGCTCACTAGGTATCGATGCAGGGTTGGCCAGGCGCCCTTCCCTGCCCTCATCGCCTGAAAACCAGGCCAGGCTAGCCCAGCGTGTGCTTGACCTCGAACGGAGGCTGGCTGGCAATTGAAGCGTAGCCTCTCCAGGCAAGAATCCCAAAGCCTGCGCTGGTATTTACAGCCAAGACTCGCCGGCAGTCTGTTGTTTTCCTGGGGCGCCCTGGTCTGGTACCTGCAGGTAAATACTCTGGTACTCGACCTTGCGCGCATAAAAGCCCTTCTGGCCTACATAATCCTGTTGCTCTTTGCCTGGCTTGCCCTTGCTTCGGCGCAGCATACTCGGGAACTGACTGGCCAGGGGAGGCCTTTGCTGATAGTCGCCTCGTCTCTGGCTACGCTACCTAGCCCTTGGAGTGATTTATGCCAAGCTGACCGTGCTACCAGAGACCGTTCCCTTTGTCCACAAGTTCGAGCAGGTGGAACTGCCCGCCGAGGGGGGCACTGTCTCAGGTTTCTACTTCTCACCCAAAGCCCCCAAGTCGGCAGTATTGCTTGTGCATGACCTGGGCGCCCAGTCCCATACGCCGGCGATGGCAACTCTGGCCGACCAACTGGCTCAACAGCACGCGGTGTTGACTCTCGACCTGCCAGGCCACGGCCGGAGCGGAGGGCAAGCGGGAGGAGACGTAACTGGGCTATTATTTGAGGCAGTCAGTTTACTGAAGCAACGCGCCTTGGGCGCTCCGGTAGTTGGCCTTGGGGTTGGATTTGGGGCTATCTACCTCCTTGCTGCCGAGAAAAAGGAACCTGCCTTCCAGTCCTTGGTGCTGGTAAGTCCTGCCTATTCTGATGCGCTAGTTCAGCAATTCTGTACTCGTTCGGAGGGCCCGGTAGTGCGCTATATGTATCGGGTAGCAGGCATCAGACTGGCGCGCAAGGTGACCTGCACGGCGCCCGAGACTCTGCTTGCCTCGACAAAGGCCTTCCCTCGCACTCTGCTGATTGCTGGCAAGAGCGACGGCGTGTTCCCTCCGGATGAAGCCGAACAAATCCAAAAACAGCTTCCCGCAGGCTCAGCCAAATTGGAGTTGCTGCCTGGCTCTCATGGGGAGGCCCTGTATGCAGACCAGCCAGACGAGTTCTACACACTGATTGAGAAGTGGCTTGCAGAAACAAGCTCTGGCCCTGACTAACTGGCCAGGCCTGCAAAGCCTGCCTCTCTCCTGCTATAATCCATCGCCGGCGCGAAGTCCACACCTCGCTTGCCAAACCACAAAGGGCATCTGATGACTGATACACCTGACAAAGAATTGCTTGCCGAGGCTGAACAGGCCCCCAAGCTTATGGCTACAACCGGCCGCGCAATGGCCGGCGCGGCTGCCATTATGATGATTACGATATTCCTTGCGCGCATATTGGGCGTGGTGAGGGAGAGCGTAACTGTCTATGTCTTCGGTAGCGCCTCAATGGAGATGGCCGCTATCGAAGCCGCGCTTACTGTGCCCAATCTTATTTTTTACCTGGTTGCAGGAGGGGCGGTACGCAGCGGCTTTGTGCCCGTTTTCACTGGCTTTGTCGCCAAGAAGCAATATCGTGAGGCCTGGGGACTATTCAGCAACTACACTACTTTCCTGGTAGTAGTCGGAGGCCTAGTCCTGACGCTATGCGTGGTGTTCGCAAGGCCTCTGGTGCATATCGCGGCGCCTGGCTTTGAAGGCTCTCAGCTTGATATGGCCGTCCAGCTTACCCGGTGGATGCTTCCAGTGCAGCTCTTCTTGCTGCTTGGAGGCCTTTTTGGAGGCCTGCTTAATACTCTGGGGGTCTTCTGGACACCGGCTCTTGCGCCCATTCTTTACAATGCTGGCATAATTGGCTGCGTGCTGGTGCTTAGCCCCAGCCTGGGGGCACTCAGCTTTGCGGTCGGGATGCTGGTTGGCGCAGTAGGTGGTCATTTCCTGATCCAGTTGCCCTCCCTTTTCATCCACAAGATCCGTTTCTGGCCTAACTTCCATTGGAGCGATGAAGGCTTCAAGACCGTACTAAAAATAGCAGTACCTATTATCGTGGGACTGACGGCTGTTGAGATAAATGGCCGCGTCAATATCGCTCTTGCTTCCTGGATTTCGAATGAAGCGGTCGTCGCGCTGGGCCGGGCTTTCAGAGTCGCAAGGCTTCCTGATGGCATATTCGCCATGGGAGTAGGCATTGCAATGTTGCCAGCGCTTTCTCATATTGGCGCGATGGCCGAGATGCAGCGTTTTAGAGATACTCTGGCAACTGCCTTGCGGGCCATTATCGTGGCAACGGTCCCTTCGGCGGCCTTGTTGTTAGTGCTTAGAGAACCAGTAATGGCTTTGATTTATCAGCATGGCGACAAGGTAAGGCCAGAGGACATCCGCCTGATGGCGATAATCCTGGCCTTTTACGCCTTGGGCATCGTACCGCTGTCACTTCGGGTAGTGCTGACACGTGCCTTCTATGCGCTCAAGAATAGCTGGGTTCCTGCAGTGGTAGGCTGTATCGAAGTAGTGCTTTGCATAACGCTCAACTTTCTTACAGTGAAACATTTCGGCGCCTGGGGACTTGCCCTGGGCACCTCTATCGCCAGCCTTGTCGCCATGGTTATAATGTTTTGGGCTTTTTACAAGAAGGTCGGCCCGCTTGGCGCCCGCAGGATGGGCAGTGGGCTCATCAAGACTGGGATGGCCGCTGTCGGGATGAGCGTTGTAGCCAGTTTCACCTATGAGGGCCTGTTTGCCGTACTTCCCCAGGGGCTGATGGGGATGGCTCTCTCGTTTTTGGTGGCGACCTGTCTTTCGGTTGCCAGCTACCTGGCCTTTTGCAAAGGCCTGGGCGTTGAAGAAATCAATCTGGTACTTTCCGGCCTGACGCGTCGGTTCAGGCCAAAATCAAGCACTACCCAAGGTTAGGTAATGGAACAAGAGCTTACCCATATTCGTAACTTCTGCATCGTGGCGCATATCGACCACGGCAAGTCGACGCTGGCTGACCGGCTGCTCGAATACTGCGGCAATATCAATGCGCGCGAGCGGCGCGACCAGTTGCTTGATCAGATGGACCTGGAGCGCGAACGCGGTATAACAATCAAGGCCAGCGCCGCTACCCTGCAATATCAGGCTGATGATGGTCTCACCTATGAACTCAACCTTATCGACACTCCCGGCCACGTAGATTTTTCCTACGAGGTATCGCGCAGTATGGCGGCCTGTGAGGGCGCTTTATTGCTGGTGGATGCCGTGCATGGTATCCAGGCCCAGACCGTGGCCAACTGCTATCTTGCCCTCGAGAACAACCTCGAGATAGTGCCTGTCATCAACAAGATAGATATGTCTTTTGCAGACATTGCGCGGGTCTCTGAAGAACTGAAGGAATTCCTGGGATTCCGGCCTGACGAAATTGTCCTGGCAAGCGCTAAAGAAGGCATTGGCACCAAAGAGGTGCTGGAAGCCATTGTCAAACGCCTGCCAGCCCCCAAAGGAGATCCGGACGCTCCTCTAAAAGCTTTGATCTTTGATAGCGCTTATGACTCCTATGTTGGGGCAGTTGCGCATATCCGCCTGGTTGACGGAAAAGTCCGCAAACGCGATATGTTGAAGATAATGTCCACTGGCAAGCAGTTCGAAGTGGACGAGGTGGGCATCTTCACCCCCAGGCTTCAGCTTGGCGAACAGCTTTCCGCGGGCCAGGTCGGCTATGTAGTAGCAGGCATCAAGGAAGTGCGAGACACTCGCAGTGGTGACACCATCACTTCAGCGGTCAATCCTGCCGAAACACCTCTGCCTGGCTATAATGACGTGAAGCCGATGGTCTTCTGTGGGCTATATCCGGTCAACGGAGAAGACTATCCAGTGCTTGCAGATGCAATTGAGAAGCTCAAGCTTAACGATGCCTCCTTCTCCTTCGAGCCAGAAAGCTCGGTCGCTCTGGGATTTGGTTACAGGTGCGGCTTTTTGGGCTTGCTGCATATGGAGATCTCGGTCGAGCGGTTGAGGCGCGAATTCGACCTCGAGCTAATAGCCACGGCGCCGAGCGTTGTATATCGCGTTTACCTGACGTCTGGAGAAATGCACGAGATAGACAGCCCAGCCAAGTTTCCGGTGGCCGAGCGCCTGGCTGCGCTTGAAGAACCAATCGTGCTAATGAAGATCTTCACCCCAGAGGAATATATAGGCTCCTGTATGGAACTTGCTCAGGACAGGCGGGGCCTCTTCCAGGATATGCACTTCGATACCCGCGACCGGGTGACCTTGACCTACAAGCTGCCCCTGGCCGAGATGCTGATGGAGTTTATGGATCAACTCAAGAGCCGCACTCGCGGTTATGCCAGCTTCGATTATGACTTCTGCGAATACACCAAAGCAGAATTGTCCAAGGTCGACGTGATGATTAACCACGAAGTGGTTGACGCGCTTTCCTTCATCACCCACAAGAGCCTGGCCGAACGGCGTGGCCGGGCCCTGGTGGACAAGCTGAAGGAAGTCATAGACCGGCAGCTCTTCGAGGTGCGTATACAGGCGGCGATCGGCTCGCGTATCATCGCCTCGGCCAAACTGACTGCTTACCGTAAAGACGTAATAGCCAAATGCTACGGGGGCGATATTACCCGCAAGCGGAAGCTGCTGGACAAGCAGAAAGAAGGCAAGAAGCGGATGAAGCAGATAGGCAAGGTGGAGGTGCCGCAAGAGGCCTTCCTCAGCGTGCTCAGGCTCGAGCGGGAGCAATGAGCGCCGGACTTTACGTCCACTTCCCCTTTTGTCGGCGCAAGTGCCCCTATTGCTCCTTCTACTCGGTAGAATCGCCAAACCTTGGAGCGAGCGAAGCCTGGGCCTGGGCCCTCAGTCGCGAAGCCCTGCTCAGGGCGCCTGGATGGGGCAGTTTCGACACTTTTTATCTCGGAGGTGGCACGCCTTCACTGCTGTCTCCAGCCCAGCTCGAACTGCTGGTAAGGCAGCTTGCAGGCAGGCTTGACCTTTCGGTTTTAACTGAGGCGACCCTTGAGGCTAATCCCGACAGCCTGAGTCAGGAGTTACTGCAAGCAGCCAGAGAGTCAGGTTTCACGAGGATCAGCCTTGGCGTACAGTCGCTTTCGGATGACCACCTTCGAAGGCTTGGCCGGTTGCATAACGCAGGCAGCGCCAGGCGCGCTGCCAGTATGGTAACCGAAGCAGGCCTCGATTTGAGCCTGGACCTGATTTTCGGCTTCAAAGGGCTCTCCCTCGGCGAATGGGAGCAGACCCTGGACGAGGCACTCAGGCTCGAGCCAGCGCATATCTCCTGTTATGCCTTCAGCCAGGGACCCTCCCCTGCCTCTCCCCATCCAGCCAGCGACAAGGCCCAGGTAGATCAATATGAACTGGCCTGCGAGCGACTGGGTAAAGCAGGCTTGCTTCCGTACGAGCTCAGCAATTTTTCAAAGCCCGGCAGCGAAAGTCGCCACAACCAGAAATACTGGTCTGGAGAGCCCTATTTGGGACTGGGGCCGGCAGCCCATTCTTATGATGGAAAAGCCCGCTGGTCGAATTCGGCAAGTCTTGCCAGTTGGCATAAGGCCCTCGGAGAATGGATACTGCCCACAGTCGAAAGAGAACAACTGACCGGAGCAAGACGCCTGCCGGAGTTGATTTCTCCGGCCTGAGAGCGCGCGAGGGGCTGGATCTGGTCCAGTTAGAAGAAGCTTGTGGGCTAGCCCTTGGCCAACAGGCAAGCACGGAACTTGCCCTGCTTGCCGCTGAAGGGCTGCTTGTCAGCACCGGCGCAGGCAGACTTGCCTGCACTGCCAAAGGCCGCCTGTACAGCGATGCGCTTGCTTTAAGGCTGGTTCAGGCAGCTCGAAAGGAGGAAACAACGTGATAAAAGGCCTGACACTCAGCCGGATTTCACTCGATGCCTTCAATAAAGACAGGCTTTGGAGCTTCCTCCTGGGAGGCAGTCTGATCGCCCTGGCCCAACTCTGGGGCTGGCTGGTGAGACTTGCTCCGAATAGTGTCGCTCACTGGATTTTTGAGTCTATCGGAGCGACCCTCTTCCTCACCGGACTGGTCTGGTTACTCGCCCTCAGAGCCCGTCTGACCTGGCAGCGTTTGGGAGTCAGTTTGCTCATCTGCCTGTTTGTTGGCCTGGCTTACAGCGCTTTCTCGATGGTGGTCGATCCCCTGACTATCAAGCGAGCCCCTATTGACACGCTGGATCCTGAGGTCAGAGTACATCGAATATTATTTTGGGTTATATCAGGCGCAATGGCCTTGCTGCTGATTGTGCTGGGCAGCTATCAGGTGGCAAAAAGCGACCTGATCTCGCCTTTCCGCAACAAGCTGATAGCAGCTCTGGGGCTGAACGTGATGGCCGCGAGTTATGTAACTGGTGAATATGTGGGCCTTATCACTCCAAGTCGGGCGTTTTATCTGCGAGAGACCTGGTTGCTGGCAATGGATGTTTGGGTCTTGCCCCTGCTGGCTGGAGCGATGCTGCTTGGCTCTACTTTCGGCACGAAATACGACACGCGCCAACTGCTGCGCAGTCTGATTGGCTGGATATGGCTGCCCATACTGGCCTTCCTGGCGCCCAGAATTCACCTCTATCAGCCCTTCTGGTTCCTATTGTCAGCCTTGATTGCGATGGAACTTATCCGTAATGGCCAGCCACTGCCTGGGCATGGTTCGACCAAGCGCCTCGGCGGGGCAGGTGGCGTAGCGATAGGAATTGCTCTGCTTGCGCAGGGCTCAAGCCAGGTACCTGTGCCTCAGCTTGGCATATTGTTGTTGTTATCAGGCCTTACTCTGCTGTTATTTGCACGGACCAGTGACGAATTTCACGGGCGCAAAGGAGTCGCCCTTCATCCGCTTGGCAAGCAGAAGGGCGGACTTGTGATTGTGGCAGGTAGAGAACTGGAAGTTGCAACCGCCAAAGACAGGTTCGACCCAGGAGACGGGCTGGCTGTGGGCGCCTTGCCAGAAGGCGATTTTGTAGCAATACCTTTGGACTTCAAAGGCTAGCTGTCACCAAGCTCAGGCACTAGCTCTCGGACTTCTCCCTCGAGCGCCTGCAACACGCGTCTTCCGGCATCGGGGATGCCGTGCAAGCCCCAAAGCCCTTTTTGGGGAAGGGGCGCCTGGGTCATCAGATGGGTGGCCTGACTATGCTGTCGCACCGCGTCCTGAAGCTCTGCAAGCGCCCTGGTCCTGAGCGTCCCCTGAGCCTCGGGGTCTTCTTCCAGCTTCAGTTCTGCCTTCATCACCAGCGCTTTGGTATGGTGATATACCCCATGCAGGAGTAACTCCGTGAACTTTACCGCGTTCAGTTCTGCCGCTAGTCGCAGGCTCCCGCGCTTGGGGGACCTGGCGCTAAAGACAGCAGCAAGCTCAAGAGCCTCTTGTAACAATTGGCGAGATTCGCGTAACTCCGCTAAGCAGTTGCTGGCCTTCCTCAAGTGAAGTGAAGCGCGGCACTTTTATGTCGTGATGCCTGGCAACCCCGGCCATCGCTCGCTCCAGCCCAAAGTAGAACGCTTCGAGTTGCTCGGAAGGTTCGCCGTAGAGTCCAAGGACATAGTCTTTAACCAGCTCTTCTGGCGCCGAGGAGACCTTCCAGAGGCAGCGCGAGAAAGCATAAAGATTGAGCCCGTAAGCGATACTCGAGTATTCGCCAAAGATAAGGCAGTACAATCCTGTGATCGCCATCCTGCGGTACACTTCCGCATCCTCAACTATAACGCTGGTAAGAGGAATCGCCTGGCTGCCAAACAGGATAGCGTCTCCATAATATTCGAGCAGGCAGGCGCGTCCTTCAAAAGAGGGCAGCAAGCCTTCCAGCGCCTGGACATAGCCCTGATTCGGTTCTCCACACTCGCCAGCCAGACTCTCGCCATAGCTGCGTTCTCGCGGCGCATATGCCAGCAAGGTCCTGGACGAGGGAACCGAGCTAAAATCAGGTTTCAACGTGTCATGATAGGCCAGATAATCTACGGCAAGGGCTAGCTGTTGATTATCCAGTTCCTGGGCTACTGCGTTCACGACACGCAGATATTGCTCCGAGGGGGATAGAGAAGAACAATCTGGGCAGAAGCACCAGCTCCCCCCCATAACGTCTTCGCCCCAGAGATGCAAAACATTGGCCAGTGGAAACTGTTTTACGTGCTCGCAAGCAGCCTTGGCTACTAGCTGAAGAGCCTCGGGGGAGGAAACACAAAGGTTGCCAGTGGGGGTGCGGTTGCCCTGCTTGTCGGCGCGAAAATACTCGGGATGCTGCTCGAACAATTCGCGAGGCAGCAAAGTTGGGATGATATGCCCGCCCACCTCGTGGGCGATGCCTCGACTGCGCATATCGCCAGCCAGCTCACAACAGACTTCTGGCGTCCTGGCAGACAGAAACTGATTGAGACCGCGTTTGCCCATCCAGTCGAGCCAGGCGCGCTCGGAGTCGAGATGACGTTTACGCTCGGCCGGTCGGTCGAAATGGACATGATGGGTGTCTTCCCACAGTCCTCGCAGTAGAAATTCGGGATTTTCTTCCGTCTCGCCGATTGGCAGATGAAAGCTCCGGCGTATCCGGCACAAACTCGCCTTCTGGCCCAGGCAGGATGAACCGACAGCCTGCCAGCTCCAACAGGCGATAAGCGGCCCGGAGCACGCCTTGCCTGCCTCCGCCTCCAACCATTATCCGGTTCGCCATCACGGTTACCGTGTTGCGGTCTGGAGCCAGCTGCCAGCCTGGTTCTGGTTCGCCATCGCCTACCACTAAAACTGGCCCGCGATAATCTTCTCCGACCAGTGGCAAAGGCGCGCCGGTCATCTGCTTCAGATAGCGCTGCAGTTCGCTTGCCGCGAAGTGCGCAACTTCACTTGAGCCTTCTGGCACGAGCAGGCTGAAGCGGCTTTTGCCTCCACTGGCAACAAGACACTGGTCCGAGGCCACCCTCAATCCTCCATCACGATAAGCGATTTGACCGAATCAGGTTCTTTGAGGGAGAAGAGCGCCTGAGGCCCTTCATCCAGCGAGAAGCGCTTCTTGATTAGAGGCGCAACCTGGACGCGCCCGGAGGCGATAAGGCGCAAGGAACGACTATTGGTGAAGGGATTTGTGAAGGAACCCCGGATTGTCAGCTCTCTCAGATAGACATCATACGGGCTGAGGGGGATGGTGGCCTTGGGATCTCCGACGCCGAAGAACAGCACCAAACCCCGGTTGCGCACGAGTTCCAGCGCCTGAGCTGCAGTCTGAGTGCGACCGACTGCCTCAATGATGACTTCAGCCCCCTGAGGCGCATGCGAATAGACCACCTGCTTCAAGTCCTCAGTGGTTGGATCTACAACGATGTCCACCCCCAGCTGGAGGGCCAGCGCGCGCTTCTCGGGCAGCGGATCGCTGACGATGACAGTCGAAGCGCCGGCGCTACGAGCAAGCTGCGCCAGGATAAGCCCTATTGTGCCTCCCCCCAGGATAACTACCCTCTGGCCTGGCTGTATCTCGGCCTGGTCAATGCCATGCACACAGCAAGCCACCGGCTCGGCGAAAGCCGCTTCAGCATAAGACAGCCCCTCAGGCACTGGCACCAGTTGATTCTCCGGTACGGCGCAGTATTCGGCATGGCCCCCATCGCGAGTAACCCCGATAGAGATACGGTTGAGGCAGTGTTGCTTTATGTGTTCCCAGCAAAACTCGCATTGATTACACTGGATATTGGGATCTACTGCTACCCGTTGGCCAACTCTCCAGTTTGTCACCGCCTGGCCAATCTCGACAATCTCACCGGCAAACTCGTGGCCAGGTATCACGGGGAACGAACCCCAGAATTCGCCTTCATACATATGCATATCGGTGCCACAGATACCCGAAGCGTGAACCTTTACCAGCACTTCATTGGGTAACAGCCTGGGGTCGGGCGCCTCGGTCACAATCGCAGAACGCGCCTGGGGAAATACCATCGCTTTCATTATTGCATCACTCCCTGAAAGGACAGGCCGACCCTTGCTGAGCCTGGGCTGGTTTCTTCTGCTCTGGAGCCGAGTCCTCCTGCCAGGGCAGGGCTTTACTCTCTCGGCGCGAAAAGTCTTCTATCCACGGGGGGGAGGCAAGCCTTATGAGCAATTTCCTGACATCAGGCCAGGCCTTGGTAGTAAGTATTGCCCTGGTCTTATTTCTAACTACCATCTCCAATGCCCAGACAGACGCCGAGTGACGAGTGGCTGGCTGGCAATGTTGCCCTCGGTGCGCTATACACTTACAGCTTCGATCCGCCTCCCGCCAACGACGTGGCGCTAAACAGACTGACCGACGGGGTGCCACGCACTCCATATGCGGCCAATCTTCCTGCGGGCCAGTCAGTCACCCTTGACCTGGGCAGACCTCTGGACAGGCTGCAACCGGGTTGCCCTGCACTCCTGGGCGGATGCCGAACACGGTGTGGCTGCCAGTGGGTTTCTCCTTGAGGCAAGTTTGGACGGCGCGGTCTTCGTGGAGGTAGGCAGACTGCCCAAAGCAACAGCTCTTGGGTGGACTCTTGCCGAGGCTGACCTGCCCGCCGTTTACTGCCCGGTATGTGCGCATCACGGCCTTGCAATATGAATCGGCAAGCCAGTCCACGGTAGACGAGATCCAGGTCTTCAGGGCCAGGCCCCCGGTTAGTGGCCCCAGGCCAGAGCGAGTAGCAATCTTTAAGGATGCCTCCTTGAAAGCTGGGCCTGGCGCTTCCAGTCCAGACTTCCTCGCCAGCCTGCTCGAGGAGGCCGGACTCGAACCTGTCTTGCTAGGTGCTGCGGAGCTTGCAAGTCCGGCCTCGCTAAATCCGGCTTCTTGTCCTGTGCTGGTATTGCCTTATGGAGAGTACTTCCCTGTCACGGCGGTAGAAAATCTGCGCCGCTATCTGATGAATGGGGGCAGCTTCTTCTCGACTGGAGGTTACGCCTTCAACGAGTCCTATGTGCCAGAGGGGCAGAAGAACGAGCTGACAGCTACGAACTGGGATCTGGAGCAGGGACAAGCTGGCAGCGAACCTGAAGGCTGGCATATTGCTGGCATCTCCGCACTTGACACTGAGGTCTTCCACACTGGCCAGCAATCGCTGCGGGTCGAGAATCCAACCGAGCCGATGGGAGGCTCGCAGGCCGCGCTGGAATTGCCAGGCCTTGAGCGAGGCAAGCAGCAAAGCTTCAGGATGAAACTCTGGACAAAAACCGAAGCCATCCAGGGGCAGGGATTTGCCTATATCGCCGTCTACCAGCTGGATCAACAGGACAATATCGTCGCCTGGCGTGATTATGTGACACTAAGAGGCGGAGATCAGTGGAGTGGTGTCGCGCCTGAGGCAAGAGACAAGGACTGGCGCGAGTTTAGCTTCGTAGTGGACAAGGCGCCTGCTGCAGAACGCGCGGAGCTCCGGGTGGGCCTCTACCAGGCCAAAGGCAAGCTCTGGGTGGACGACATCAGCCTGGAGCCTTTCTATCAGATAAACACAGCAGATGGCCGGGTGCAGGATGGGCTGCATTTTAGCGATCTGCAGATCGGTGTTTTCGATCCTGCCTTCGCCTTGAAGCGCGTAACTGAAGCCCGAGCGCTGCCTGGCCAAAACTTGCTGCCGCCGGATTTCAGACTGGAAGGGCCTCTGGAAGGATTCGCGGCGGTGGGATACACGGGGGGTGATGGTCCGGCTGGAATCAGGGCGCGCTGGATTCCGCTGGTTGAAACTTATGACAGATATGGCCGAGTGCGAGGTCCGCTGATCTCAATGATGCATATGTACGCTGGGCTTTACAAGGATTCGACCTGGGCCTTCTCGGGAGTGACGAACCAGGACCTTTTCACCGCCCAGCAACCAGAGCTTTGCGAGGCTTTCGTCAGTGTTGTGCGCCATATGCTGAGGGGCCTGTTCCTCAGCCGGGTTTTGCCTGAGCCTGCCTGCGTGCGTCAGGGCCAGGAAGCAAGCTTCAAGGTGCTTGTCACCAACTCATCCTGGGATGAACACGCAGTCGATGTGGAGCTGGAACTGGCAAACTCGGCCGGAAAGAGAATAGAGCTTCAAAATCAATCAGTTACGCTAGCCCCTCAGTCGGAACAGGAGCTGACTTTCAACTGGGCACCCGAGCGTTATGAGGAAGATTTTTACATCGCCGAGGTGCGATTGTTGTCAGGAAGCCAATCCCTCGACCAGGCATCAAGCGGGTTAACTGTATGGGATCCAGCAACACTTGCCAAAGGGCTCAAGCTGGATTATCAGGACAACTATTTCGAGATCGAAGGCCGGCCCCAGTTCCTTGAAGGCTGCAAGACCGCGAGCTTCTACCTCGACGAGATACCCCAAGAGAATCCTGGCTATTGGGAATATATGTTTTCGAAGATGAGCGACAATGGCCTCAACCTTTATGGAGTGGTAGGCACAGATCGCACCTACGACAACTTCCGAGATCCGGCTCCCAAAGCGCTTGGTCGCCTGGATAGTCTTGTTCAGACTATGGTCAAACACGGAGTAACGCCGGTCTTCCACCTGGGTTACGGCCCAACGACGACCGGCGACTGGAAGGCAAATGCCGAATATGACCGGAAACTGGCTGAACGTTATAGTGAAGTCCCCACTTTGCTTGCGCACTTGTCAGGCGACATACCCCTTGAGGTAGCAGACAACGAGGTTATGAACGAAGCTTTCAGGGCCTTCCTCAAAGCGAGCTATGCCACTGATGAGGCGCTCCAGCAGGCCTGGGACTCGGCAGAGGCAACCTTGGCAACCGCTTCACTGGAAGGTTACACCTACAACACCTGGCCCTGGAACAAGGCCTGGGACGATGTAAAAGCCCGCGACGTGCTGCTCTTTGCGATGGGCTGGTGCCGCGCCTGGCACGAGGAGATGGCTGCCGGAGCGCGAGAAGGCAACCCTGACAAGAATTTGTTGCTGACCTCCGAATTCTGGTTCCAGCAGATACTGGACCAGCGCAACTGCGGAGATATGCTGGATTTCTCGGTCACCAATGTTGGACTTGGTGACAGAGAGACAGTGTTCGCCTATTCGCCTGCTTACCTGGCCTTCAGCGATCTGCGCAATGAAGGCAAGAGCTTCACCATCGGCGAGTTCGGCGCCCAGGTGCATCCGGCCTTCGAGGGGCGCGGTTATAGCTGGGAGACGGAGACAGGGGCAAGCCAGCGCTATCATCTCATCGCCCACCATATGTTCGTGATGGGGGGGTCGATGATAAACGACTGGGACTGGCAGGACCTGGACTACTATACCTTCCCCTGGGGTGTGGTCCACGAAGGCGATCTGGCCGACAAAGACCTGCTTTACACGTATCGCAACCTGGGCGTCCTGTATCGCTATTTCCAGCCCGCCTGGCAGCCTCCAAAAGTCTGGTGTCTGCTTGAAGACGATCACCGGTATGGAGGGCAGTACTTCAAGGTCACGCAGCATCTGATGGACGCGTTGGACCTGCTCTCGCGCTCGCACGTGGATTTCGCCGTGGCCAATAGCTGGAAACTGGATACTGTGCCCAAAGACGCCGAAGTGTTGTTCTGGCCCATACCGTATTCGCCTTCGGATGAGACGGTTGCCAGGCTCAAAGAGCGAGTCGAGGCAGGGGCTACGCTTATCGTAACTGGCGATCTGAGTTTTGGTCCAGAGAAGCGGCGCACCCGCCAGTCGCGGCTGGAAGAACTGTGCGGGGTGCGTTTCGAGGCAGAAGCCTGGCCTGCGCTGCAGTACCCGCGCGATGCGGAGCAGCAGATTACGGCAAGTGACGGCTTTACCTGGCAAGGCGCCCCAGCGATCCGCATAAGCCTGGCAGGAGCGAAGGCGCTCGCTAGCGATGAAGAAGGCCGGCCTGTTGTCACCGAGTTCGCTCTCGGGCAGGGCAAGGTGCTCTTCTCGGCCGATCCCCTCTGCCTGCATTCCACTGCCAAAGAAAAAACCCGGCAAGCTGAAGGGGCAAAGGTCTATTCCTGGTTGCTGAGGCAAGCTGGCGCACCTCGGTTGGCCTTAAGCCCTGACGACCCCGATGTGCGCGTTAGCACTCTGCCGACAAAGGACGGCACCGAGGTCGTGGGCCTCTATAACGCCTCGGACGACCGCACCATCACCGTGAGGGTTGACGCTTTCGGCCACCAGGCCAGCCTTACGCTGCCGCCGCTCTTCCCCGCTCTGATAGCCTACAAAGAAGGAAAACTTGTAGCGCTTGAAGCTCATGGCGAGGTTACGGTGGACGGAGTCCAGGTGAAGCAGGGCGAAGCTTTCGCTGGATTGCTCTCGCTGGATGGGAAAGCGCTTTCGGCCAGCCAGGCCGTGTTGGTGTTGCCCTTCTCCTCGGGGCACCTGCAAATGGCTGGCAGTTGTTCTGGCTGGATTGCCGGGGAGCTACAGGCAGGCAAATTCGCCGAATATGACAGGGGAAGTCTGGGTTCGTCACTCTTGCTGGACGAGAATCTGGCTACCTGCCTGGTAATATTGGCAAACCCCGAGACTGAAGCCCAGGCCAAACAGGCTGTGGAAGCTCTTTTCCCAAGGGTATCAAAGTGACACAAAAGGAGAGTATCGCTTGAGAGCTTTCTCGATGCCGCTTGGGCTTGCCAGTTATAGCCTGCATTGTCATCTGGGACGTCACCCAGACTCAGCCTGGGCCTCGCCTTATGACGCCTTCTGGGTACTGGAACAAGCCAGCCAGCTTGACCTGCACGGTGTCCAGTTCAGCCCGAAGCATTTCGAGCTGGATTTCCACCTCCTGGAACGTCTGGGGCAACGAGCACGAGAACTTGGGCTCTATCTGGAGCTAGGGGCTAACGGTATCGAACCGCGCAGGCTGACCAAATTGCTCGAAGGTGCTTCAGTCGCTGGTGCTCAGGTGGTGAGAGTGACTCTTGACGTCGACCTGAGCGCGCCCTTGCCTCCCCAACTGGAGACCGCCCTTGAAATTTTGCGCCAGGTCAGCCGTTCAGCCTGTCAGTATGGGGTATTTCTGGCGATTGAGAACCACCAGGACTTGACCAGTGAGGAACTGTTAAGGCTGCTGGAGCAGGTAGACAGCCCCTATGTTGGCGTTTGCCTGGACTTCGGCAACAACCTGGAACTGGGCGAAGCGCCGGAAGATACCGTACTGCAGCTTGCCCCCCATACGGTTAGCGTGCACCTTAAGGACTGCCAGCTTCCCCCTGGGCGTGATCCTGAACGCGCTGGCCGGCTGGCGCTTGGAGAAGGCGACCTGCCCCTGCGGAAGCTAATCGAGTTGCTGGTCGAGAATTCCGAGGTGGACAGGTTGTTAATCGAGACACCTTTCACGCCCTATGAGGGCGACCTGGAGCGCAGCCTGAGGGAGGAGCAGGCGCAACTTGCGCGCAGTGTAGAATACTCTCGCAAGCATCTGCATCTTGGCTAGAACCTATTTCGGCTTGGTACCAGGCGCATGCGAGCCATAAAGTGCTTTCGAGTTCATTCGCGCATAGTGGTAGAGATACTGCTGAGCGTATCCCGCGTTAGGTCCAAACTTGTCCCTTGCATAGCCTGCCAGCTTGCCGTAATTGCTGGTGTCAGGGGCGTCGTAATGCGTAACAAGCAACCGTTTTATCCAGGTGTCCACGGGAAGGCTTCGTATTGCGCCAGGGCAAACAGGCAGACGCAGTCAGCGACTTTTTCTCCTACACCAGGCAAAGTGGTCATCAACTGCTGGCTAGCGGGATAAGGCAGTTGCGCGAGCTCGGTCAGGTCTAGCCTGCCACTGGCTGCGATTTCGGCCACCTGGGCGACAAACTTCGCGCGGAAGCCCATCCTGGTCGTGCGCAGCAGGGGCTCCCCCATTGCCGCCAGTTCGGCTGGGGTTGGGAAGCAGCAGAAGGGTTGCTGGCCTTTTTCGATAGCCTGGCCCCCGAGGTCGCACATCGAGTCGATGTTAATCATTATCTTGGGTATGTTGCTGGCCGCCGAAACTATGAAGGAGATCAAGCATTCGAACAAGGGTTGCCTGACCAGGCGCAGCCCCCAAAACTGCTCCTTTGCCGCTTCCAGCAGGGGATCCTGGGGGAAAGTGCTTGCTATATCGGCAAGAGAAGCCTCCAGGCCGAGATAACGATTAAGTGTTTTCGGGTCGGCCAAGCCAGCCAGAGGCTTTGCAAACAACCGCTCTCCCTGCTGAGAGAGCCGATAAAGAGTACTACCGGCAGGGCCAATCCAGGCGCCATCAGGCTCCGGACGCCACCTGAAGGTCTGGCCTGAACCCAGAGTATGGGCGAGGTTGAAGTCGCGGGCTTCCAGTTCGAAAGTTTTGGTAGACTTGCTCATCGTCCGCCTATTATACGGGAAGTACTGTCCCAGAAAAGGGTCCGGTGGTGACATTAGGGCGAGGCATCGTGTAAACTGCCAGTCTAGTCCCAGGGGAGGGAAAGCAAGTGCATCCAAGGAAACCAGAGGTCAAAGTCCAGGTGCTCAGGCGCTTTGAAGTGTCGCCTGTGCTAAGGCTAGCTATAGGTATCCCGACCTTCGCGGCGCTGACCGCGCTGGCAGCTCATGTGCGTTTACCCCTGCCCTTCACTCCGGTGCCAGTAACGCTGCAGGTATTTACGGTTCTACTGGCTGGAGGAATGCTTGGCGGTTTTGGTGGCGCAGCTTCGATGGCGCTTTATCTGGCGCTTGGAGTACTCGGATTGCCTCTCTTCGCCGGCCCTGCAGGGCTTGCCGTGCTGTCCGGCCCAACAGGGGGCTATATACTGGCCTTCCCCGCTGCGGCCGCGCTGGTTGGTTTACTGACAGAGCGCTATTCCGGTTTCGCCAGAACGAGCCTTGTGACTTTCGCTGGAGTTGGCGTTATCTATCTGGGAGGCACCCTCTGGATGGGCTGCGTGCTTGGCGTCGGTATTGGGAAAGCCCTTCAGCTTGGGGTCCTTCCGTTCATCGGAGTAGATATTCTGAAGGCGCTTGCCGCTGCCGGTCTTGGCTGCTGGTACAAGAAATCGACCTGATTCTTCAACTGGATTGAAACTTTTTGCCACCCAGAAGCTCTTTATACACGTGACACTCTATCAAGGTGCAAGTCGATGAAAAGGTCCTCTCTGATAATTGGGATAGCTGTGATAGCACTGTTCGTGGTGCTCTTTGCCGTTGGTGGCAAGAAGCAACCCGCTGCGAACGGGCCTGACTCGGGTATGAAAGTGTGCAATGAGATGGCTCTTTCAAATCAGGATTCCAGCGCAGCTCCAGTCGACGATGATCTTTGCATCAAGCAGGACATGAAGCGAGCCGAACAGAAGACCGAGACAGAGACTCAGACTAACCAGGCGGTAAGCAAGAAGCGCTCGGTCTAGAGTGTCTTGCTCCATCAAGCCATAAAGCATATACCTGCCCTGTCCTCTTGGCGAGTCGATCTCAAGATCGGCTCGCTTTTCCTTTCAAGCCCAGTTTGAACGAGAGACAATCCAAAAAGAAAGACCGCCGCGCCTTTTGAGCGCGACGGCCTGATGAATCACTTGCCAGCTGGACTACTGGACTTCCAGCTTGAAGAAGCCTGTTGGGGCTCCCACCAGGAAGGCGTTGAAGTTGGCTACCTGGAGAGTACGCGCCGCGAACGGCTGCATAGTGTCCTTCACATCGGTAATACCGACGCCAGCATCTCGCCCCTGGACATCGGCAGTCTTCGGATAGTCGATATACCCATCCCAGGCAATCCCGACGACATAAGGCTGTTGCAGACCCTTGTACAGGAAGCGCTGATAGACAAGCGCCCGCTGAACCTGGTCGGCAACCTGGAAGGAAGCACCCTTCCCATTGGGCAGGCCCGAATCACTGGAAGCCAGGGCGAAACCTGTGATGATCATTGGCTTCTGGCCAGCGGCATAAAGCTCGCCGAAACGCTCCCAGGGGAATTCCAGCATATCGCAGTTTATCTGCAGGAGATCAACCTGGGCTGCTACAGCCTGCACCAGCGCATCAGAAGAGCCCAGGGTAAGCCTTGGACCGACCAGCAGATGCCTGGTGTCAGTTGCGCGGATAGCGGCGACGAAGGGGGTCAGATACCTGGTCGCCAAGGCCGCAGCGAACTCACCTTTGTCGAGTCTTGCCCTTGCATTGTCAGCCCCGAGCAGCGCGCTCGAAGCCGCCTCTCCGATTGCCGATACTTGCGCTCCCCAGGCGGTACCCAGGGCGCTCGCATTGCCATACTTGCTGTTCAGCAAATCGAACAGGGCCTGCTTGGCAGGCGCGCCAGCTGGCAGTTTGAGCACTGCATCCGCAAGGAAGGTATCTCCCCGGCCTTGTAGATGAGCCGGCGCGAGGTCTCCAAGGTCATAGCCGACCAGCAAGGCGTCTTTGGCCAGTTCCTCAATCTTGGCCGCTACCGCTGCCTGGACTGCCGCATCGAATCCGGGAGCGAAAGGATCATAGATACCCGGTGCAAGAACCGGAGCGCCTTCGGGCAATTCAAAGCGAGCCAGGTAGGGAACCAGTTTCTGCCCTACGACGGCGGTGTCGGTACCACGTCCCAGCAGGTTGAAGTTCATTGACCTGATGCGGTCCAGAGTATTGTCAGCCCAACCTGATTTCCAGTTGGTGCCATTCTCATCGCCATATTTGGTGATGACGTTGTAGAGGTAAGGCGAATAGCAATCTTCGCCTGCGATGGTTCGGAAGGCTTCGGCATACTTCACCCGGACATCAACTGCATCAAGCTCGGGGAAGGCTGTGGTATCGGCAGTAAGCGGGGTGAAAGTACTGTCGAAGCCGGCTCCATCAAGGCCCATACCGAACCAGATGCCTCCGATGGGGTCAACAAGCGTCCATTTGCCTTCTACCTGATTGAGGTAGAAATGACCTTTCACGTCATACTCGCGCGCGCCGAAGCCGCCGTAGCGGTCAGCAAGAAGAGGAGAGGCGGGACGCGATGCAGTTGGCACAGCGCCTGCGATATTGCTGAGGCCTGCTCCGATGCGACCATATTTATCGACTGGCACCAGTTGATAAGTGTATTCGGCGCCATTCTCGACAGCGGGGTCGAACAGATAACTGAGGGTCGTGAGACCCAGCAGTTGGGTGCTCTTTAACTGCTGTGCGATAGTGGTGCTTTTTACCACGTTGTAGTATTCGGTGCTGGGTACGCCAGTCCAGGTAAGCACTACATACCCATTGCCCGAAATGCTGCGCAGGTCCGTGACAGCGGGCAAGACAGCGCGCTGACCGAGTTCGAGGTCATCCAGCACCAGCGTCACCGGGCTTTCAAGCCCGACCGCGACGAGGCGCACACTAACCACCGAGCTGATGTCTATGCGGTCATTGCACCAGCCGCGTGGCGAGAAGCCTTCAAGCATCCAGAGGGTAGGCAGCTCAATTGGACGGGCGTTGGGGGTAAACTCGAGTTCAGGGAGATATTCTGCCCCATTGCTGTCCATAACGCCCAGTCTGAATTTGGCTGTGCCAGTGCCTTTCACTTTTCCAAAAAGCGAGAAAGCCGCATAATCCATCCAACTGCCTTTGGGCAGCTTGGAGAAGACAATCTCGGCGACTTCCTGACCAGGCTTGAAGGTGATCTCGAGGCTCTGGGTTCCCGCAAGCACATCGCTCTTGGTTAAACTGAGCTCGGCGTTAGTTGCTGTTACGTTCTTGAGAGGTTCGTTTCCCTCAAAATCGTTGATGCCGAGTACAGGCTTCGGCTCATCGGCGGCGAAAGCCGCAAAGGGGGCTGAGAGCAGCAGGCAGCCGCATAGCAGCGCCCACAGGTAGCGCTTGGTCGTCATAGAGACGGGCCTCCTGGTTCTGACATGCTTGCGAGAATCGGTCCACTCGAATGAGGTGACTGCAAGTATAGCACACACAGCCCTCAAGAGATTATTGACTGCAAACACGGGAGCAGGTTTCACACTCGCCTAAACGAAGATGCCGATACTAGCACCAAAGGGA
The DNA here is from genome assembly GCA_963749155.1 of uncultured Armatimonadia bacterium. GTDB lineage: Bacteria > Armatimonadota > Zipacnadia > CAVVLO01 > CAVVLO01 > CAVVLO01. The sequence continues at coordinate 66,366 of CAVVLO010000002.1, forward strand.
GTCTTTAATGAAGCTGGCACGCCCCTCAGGCGACTGGCCTGGCGCGAAAAAAGTATCAGTTTATTATACCACCTGGCGCCTGGCGCTTAGTTAAGGAGCCTCCGGTTGGCGGACCAGTCTTCACTAGCAAACCAGGGCCTTGCCCATACCTCTCATCCCAAAGTGCGCCCTGGCGCTGTGGTTCTCGGCTTGCTGTTGCTTCCGCTTAACGCCTGGTTGCTCTATACCTGCGAACTTGTGAATTATTCTTTCCCAACCTATGCCGCACCTTTCTACAATGCAATTTTTTGGCTTTTCCTGTTAACTCTTGCCAATCTGCCCCTGCGGCGCTATCTGCCCAAACTGGCCCTTTCTGGCGCCGAGCTTGCCCTGCTTTATGTGATGCTGTCGGTAGCCTCGGCACTCTTCTCCACCAATATGATGGAGATCCTGGCCAACCTGATAACCTATCCTCATCAGTACACCACCCCCTCCAACCACTGGGATGCGCTTTTCTTCGAGTATCTGCCAAACCACCTGGTATTGAGCGATCAGCAGGTCATCAGAGATTACTATTTTGGCAATTCGACTCTGTGGACAGCCGATACACTGCGCCTCTGGATGCGGCCACTCCTCGCCTGGTGCGGTTTCACTTTCGTGTTGCTGTCGACGCAACTTGCCCTTAACGTCATCCTGCGCAAACAATGGGTCGAACACGAGCGTCTGACCTATCCAGTCGTGCAGCTTCCTGCAGAGCTTGCCCACAACGCCTCGGGGCTTTTTCATCAGAAGTTGCTGTGGTATGGCTTTGCGCTTGCGGGAGCGGTAACTCTGATAAATGGGCTGAGCTTTTTCTGGCCGGCCATCCCCTACATCCCAGTCCGCAGGCAGAGGCTGATAGATGGCCTCTCCTCTCTTGGCTGGAGGCAGCTTAACGGGGTGACGCTATCGCTGTATTTTTTCTCGCTGGCAATCGGCTTTCTGATGCCGGTCGAATTATCCACTTCCTGCTGGGTGTTTTTCTGGCTCGGTCGGATGCAGCTTGTGGTTGGCGATGCCACTGGCTGGAGCGGCGGAGCTGGCTTCCCCTGGCCGGACGATCAGTCTTTTGGAGCTTACCTGGCGATGTTCGTGGCTGGCTGCTGGAGTGGCCGAAAATATTTCGGGCAGGTACTGAGAGCCGTCGCAGGCGATCGCAAGGCTCTTCCACCAGAGGAAGGCAGGACAGTCCAGAGAGCTGCCCTTGTGGTAGTGGTCGGTGTGGTACTGCTCATCGGCTTTGCAATGGCGGCTGGGCTGGCTTTCCGCCTTGCGGTGGCCTTTTTCGTGCTCTACTTCATAATGGCCCTTATGGTCGTGCGCATCAGAGCCGAGTTTGGTTTCCCAGTTCACGATATGCATCATATGGGCCCGCATGAGTCACTCGTGCGGCTCTTCAGCCCTCGCTCTTTTGCGGCAAGAGACCTTACGGTCTTCTCTCTATTCCACTGGTTTAACCGTACTTATGCCTCCCACCCGATGCCGCATCAGCTTGAAGGTTTCAAACTGGCTGAACGCACCCAGGTCGATTATCGAAGGTTCATCTGGCCCCTGGTTCTCACAGGGCTGGTGGCGCCCTTCGTGACAATGCTCACCCTGGGCACCGCGATGATGAGGAACGGCGCGGCGACGGCCAAGGTGAACCAGTGGGGGGCCCAGTTCGGCGCCGAGACTTTCGGTCGCCTGGCAGGCTGGCTGCAGACTCGCGAAAACTTCGAGCCTGTACACTTCCTCATCACCGGGATTGCCTTCTGTATGACCCTGGTGATGTTCGCGGCCAGATTGCGCTTCCAGTGGATGTTCCTCCACCCGCTGGCTTATGCGGTCAGTTTCAGTTGGGGGATGCACCAGTTGTGGGCGCCCATCCTGCTTGGTGGCCTCACGAAGGCGCTGCTGCTCAGGTATGGTTCGTTGCGTGTCTACAGGAAGGTGCTCCCTTTTGTTCTGGGACTGATGCTGGGAGAATTCGTCATCGGCGCTTTATGGGCTGTCTTTGGGCTGGTGACAGGCTTGAAAGTATATGACGTATGGCCCGGGCCTATGGTCTAGCCAATTGAGAGGCCCTCTGGGCCTGTGCTATACTGGCGCAAGTCTCCAGGGGGTGTTTACCGTGATCAAAGCGGGCATTATCGGCGCTACTGGCTACTTCGGACTGGAGCTCGTGCGGCTCCTGGCCCGTCACCCTGACGTGACTCTTGCTGGAGTCTATTCTCGCACCTATGCCGGACAGCGGTTCTCGGACGTTTATCCCCACCTTGCGGGGCAGTTCGACCAGGACATCGTGGCCTTCGAGCCGGAGCTTGCCGAAGGGCTGGACGTGCTCTTCCTCTGCACGCCTCACGGGGTCGCTGCGCGAACCGTCCCTCAGGCGATAGAATATGGCACGGTATGTATCGACGTCAGCGCTGACTTCCGGCTGAAAGATGCCGCTGTCTATGAGAAGTGGTACAAGACCGAGCACGCCAGTCCCGAACTGCTGGCGCAAGCGGTTTACGGCCTGCCAGAGCTTTACGGTGAGCAGATCAAGAGTGCGAACATAATAGGCAACCCAGGCTGCTATCCAACCTCGGTGCTGCTTGCGCTCTTGCCGGCTTTACAGGCCGGTCTGGTCGACCTTGAAGCCATCGTGGTAGACAGCAAGTCAGGGGTGTCAGGGGCAGGACGGACGAAACTCGACCTGATGTATCACTTCCCCGAGTGCAACGACAACCTCACTCCATATGGCGTAAAGGGACACCGGCATGTCTCCGAGATAAATCAGACGCTCTCCGAAGTGGCTGGCTCTGACATCAAGATAAGCTTTACGCCTCATCTCATACCGATGACACGCGGGATTCTTAGCAGCATCTATCTCTTCCCGACCAGCGAACTTACCACTGAGAGCGCCCAGGGGCTGTATGAAGATTACTACACGGACAAGCCCTTTGTGCGGGTGATGCCTGCGGGCAAGCTGCCTTGCACAAAACAGGTTCAGGGCACCAACTTCTGCGACCTGGGACTGACTGTTACTGGTTATGCGGCCAGGCCAATGCTGGTTGTGCACTCAGCAATCGATAATCTGGTAAAGGGCGCGGCTGGCCAGGCAGTCCAGAACATGAATCTGCGGTTTGGGCTGCCCGAGACGGCAGGGCTGGACCAGCTTGGGCTCTATCCCTAAGGAGGCTACGATGACTCCCAAAGGTTTTCAGTTTTCAGCAGTACGGTGCGGTATCAAGAGCAAGGGCAACGATGTGGCGGTAATCGCCTCAATGCAGCCTGCGAACGCAGCGGCCGTCTTTACCACCAACAAAGTATTCGCGGCGCCCATCCAGGTCAGCAGGGAGCATCTGGCCGCCGGCAAAGGCATCCAGGCCATCGTCGTGAACAGCGGCAATGCCAATGCCTGCACTGGCGAAGAAGGCGTTGCCAATGCGCGGAAGGCTTGCGCGCTCGCAGCCGAGCGTCTGGCCATCTCGCCCGAGCAGGTAATGGTTGCATCTACCGGCATAATCGGCCGGCAGATGCCGATGGACAAGCTCGAGGTTGGCATAATGGCCGCCTTCGACAGTATGGCGCCGGATGACTTCGCCCAGGTTGCCGATGCGATAATGACCACCGACACCTTTATGAAGAACACGAGCCGCCCTGTCGAGTTGGCAGAGGGCTGCGAGGCCATTATCGCCGGGGTGACCAAAGGCGCCGGGATGATCTCGCCCAAGATGGCGACGATGCTTTGCTTTATCGTGACGGACGCTGCCATCGAGCCAGAGTGCGCTCAGCTGATGCTCGGCAAAGCGGTCGAGGCCTCCTTCAACCATGTAGTCATAGACGGCGATATGAGCACCAACGACTGCTGCATGCTGCTCTACAACGGCGCGGCCGGCAACGAGCAGATTACGCCCGAGCATCCGCGCTACAAGGCCTTCGAGTGGAGCCTGACCGAGGTCTGCAGCACTCTTGCCAAGATGATGGCGCGCGATGGAGAGGGCGCAACCAAGCTGGTCGAGGTGCGCGTGAAGGGCGCGGTCTCGAAGGAAGACGCCGAACTCTGCGCGCGGGCGGTGGCTACCTCGCCGCTATGCAAGACTGCCTTCTTTGGGTCTGACCCCAACTGGGGACGGCTCTGCGCAGCCGCCGGCAGGTCGGGCGCCGAGGTCGACCGAGACAAGCTGGACTTGTATTTCAACGAGACGAAGATTGTAGAGGATGGTCGCGAGGTCGAAGGCAGTTATGGCGCGGCCAAACAGATAGTTTTGCAGGATGAGTATATCGTTACAATTGACTTGAACCTGGGCGAAGCCGAAACCTGGATCTGGACTTGCGATCTCAGCTACGACTACGTTCAGGTAAACGCCGAATACCATACCTGACGGGCCGGAGGGCGCCTCAGATGGAAAATATCGAACTGCAGACACGGGTAGAAGTGCTGACCGAGGCCTTGCCGTATATCCAGCAACTACGTGGCGCGATGATCGTTGTGAAATATGGCGGCGCCGCGATGGTGGACGAAAACCTCAAAGCCCAGGTGTTGTCTGACCTGTCGCTGCTTCATTATGTGGGGCTGAAGCTGGTACTCGTGCATGGAGGCGGCAGAGAGATAAGCGCCCTGATGAAGCGGGTCGGCAAGGAGCCTCTGATGGTCGCCGGCCGGCGCGTGACCGACAGCGAGACGATGGAGCTGACCGAGATGGTGCTGTCCGGCACCATCAACAAGGAGCTCGTGGCGGGCCTCAACACACGCGGTCTCAAAGCCGTCGGGATAAGCGGGCGCGACGCCGATATGATGCGCGCAGCCAAGTTCATCAGCGAGGATGACCCAGAGGTAGATTATGGCCGGGTTGGGGTCATCGAACAGGTCAACGCCGAGTTGCTCGAGTCGCTGACTTACCACGGCTATGTGCCAGTGGTGTCGCCTGTCTCCGATGATGAGCAGGGTGAAAGCCTGAATGTTAACGCCGATGACGCGGCAAGCGCGCTGGCCCAGGGGCTCAAGGCCGACAAGCTGCTGCTGCTTTCGGATGTGCCCGGGGTGCTGGCTGATGCAAGCGACCCGAGTACGCTCCTTTCCGTCATCAAGACGAAAGAAGTCGAGCAATTGATTGCCCAGGGTACGATCACCGGAGGTATGGTGCCCAAGGTCAGGGCGCTCAGGCAAGCTGTCGAAAACGGGGTAGGCAAGGTGCATCTGATAGATGGCCGTGTCCCCCACAGCCTGCTGATGGAGCTGTTCACCGACAAGGGCATAGGCACCCTGATCGAGCCTGGAGAGGAATAAGATGGAATTCGAGCAAATCAAATCACTAACTGATGAACATATAATGACCACCTACGGTCGGCTGCCGGTTGCTTTTGACCATGGCAAGGGGGTGCATCTCTGGGACACCACCGGCAAGCAATATCTTAACCTGCTGGCCGGCATTGCCGTGTGCAATCTGGGGCACTCTCATCCCCGGATTACCCTGGCTATCTGTGAGCAAGCCAGCAGACTGATACACACTTCGAACCTCTATCATATTGGCAATCAAGCTCGGCTTGCGAAGTTGCTTTGCGACAACTCATGTTTCGATAAGGCTTTCTTTTGCAATAGCGGCGCAGAGGCTAATGAGGCAGCTATAAAACTGGCGCGCAAGTGGGCCAAGGTCCAGGGCCATCCCGAAAAGTTTGAAGTAGTGACAGCGCTAAACAGTTTCCATGGCCGGACTCTGGTCACAATCACAGCTACAGGGCAGGAGAAATACCAGAAATGGTTCACCCCGCTGCCCGCGGGATTCCGCTATGTGCCCTTGAACGACCTGGCAGCGCTTGAGGCCGCCGTTACCGACGCAACCTGCGCGATAATGCTGGAGCCAATCCAGGGCGAATCAGGCGTGCGGCCGGCCAGTGCAACGTATCTTGCTGCAGCCCGGCGCCTGGCGGATGAGCGCGGCGCGCTGCTTATCTTTGATGAAGTGCAGACAGGCAATGGTCGGACAGGCAAGCTGTGGGGTTATGAGCTGAGTGGCATCGAGCCGGATGTCGCGACCCTCGCAAAAGGGCTTGCCAACGGGCTGCCGATTGGCGCCTGCCTTGCCAAAGACAGCGCCTGCGTTTTCGAGCCAGGAGACCATGCTTCAACCTTCGGGGGCAATCCGCTGGTCTGCGCCGCCGCCCTGGCCGTGTGGGAGGAATTCATTTACGGCGAAGTGCTGCAGAATTGCCAGCGCACGGGTGCCTATTTCAAGCAGCAACTCGAGCTGCTGGCCGAACAGACTGGCCTGGTGGAGGAAGTCCGGGGTTGGGGCCTGATGCTGGGCTGCGAGTTCAAGCGCGAAATTGCCGGCGAGGTGAACGCCAAACTGCTTGAGCATGGCATCCTTGCCAATGCCATCGCGAACAAGACCTTGCGTTTTGTGCCCCCGCTCATCCTGCAGCAGGAGCATGTCGACCAGGCAGTAGAAGCCTTAAGGGAGATACTAACCGAGTATGTGTGAGCAGTCAGCCGAGGATTTTGCTTTCATCAGACGCCAGCTAGCCCTTGAGGATGGCCGGTACCTGGTGCTGTATGATTTTCCAAATCTGGCCGCTCCAGATGAGGAGCAGGTTGATGAGGCGAAGGACTGAAGAAGGTGAGGCCAGGTGAGTGAACTCCGCTGGCATCCCTTCCTCCAGCAGTGGGTGATTACGGCTACGCATCGGCAGGACAGGACCTTCCTGCCGCCGGCAGACTTCTGCCCGCTTTGCCCAACCAGGCCGGGCGCCTTCCCTACCGAGATCCCCGAGCCGACCTATGATCTAGCTGTGTTCCAGAACAAGTTCCCTTCGCTTCAACACCCGGCCCCTGGCCCGGCTGTGAGCGGTAATGACCTGCACCCAGTCGATCTGGCCGAGGGCATCTGCGAGGTCGTCGTATACACCCCGCGCCACGCGGGTACCCTTGCCGACCAGCCCCTCAGCCAGATTGAGAAGCTGGTACATGTCTGGACAGATCGCTATGAACAACTCGGAGCCAAGGACTTCATCGATTATGTCTTTATCTTCGAGAACAAGGGCAGAGCCATAGGGGTTACGCTGGACCACCCGCATGGGCAGATTTACGCCTTCCCCTACATACCGCCCTATATCCAGACAGAACTGGCAAGTGAGCAAGCTCACCTCGACCGCACCGGCAACTGCCTGATGTGCGATGTGCTGGCTGATGAGTATTCTGATGTTGGTGAAGCAGGTCAGCCCAGGCGAGTAGTGGCCGAAAACGATTCTTTCGTGGCCTTCATACCCTTCTTTGCGCGCTGGCCATATGAAACCTACCTTGCGCCGAAGAGCCACAGAGCGAGCCTGGCCGAACTGGATTCAGTCGAGAAACATGAGCTGGCAGTGCTGCTCAAACGTTTACTGCTCGGTTATGACAGGCTGTTTGGATTCTCTCTGCCCTACATAATGGTGATGCATCAGGCGCCAGTGGATGGCGGAGCCTGGCCTGGCTCCCATCTGCATATCGAATTCTATCCTCCCAACCGCACAGCCCAGAAGCTCAAGTATCTGGCCGGCTGCGAATCGGGGGCCGGAAGCTATATCAACGACACGCTGGCGGAAGAGAAAGCCGCAGACCTGCGGGCAGTTGTGCCGATGGAGGCTGAATTATGAGGCCAGATGGGCTTGAAGGTATCCCTCCTCTTTCTTTCCACGACCTGGCTCTCCAGCTGGAAAGCAAACTGGGAAGCAAGGCAACCAAGGCGGCCCGGGCGCCAGGCCGAGTGAATCTCATAGGCGAGCATACCGACTACAATGCCGGCTATGTGTTGCCCGCCGCACTGCAGTTTGAAGTCAGGGCAGTTGGGGAGGCGCGCGATGACGGGCTCGTGCGGGCTTACTCGACCAACTTCGATGAAGTAGCCGAATTCTCTCTCGAAGAGCCTCTGGAGCGCTCTACCGAACATACCTGGATCAATTACATCAAGGGAGTAGCCTGGGCCCTTCGGAAGCATGGTTATCCTGTGCTTGGACTTGATCTGGCTACCTGGGGTAATGTGCCCCTCAGCTCTGGGCTCTCTTCTTCGGCTGCGATGGAAGTCTGCATTGCGACCCTCTTCGAAGGGGCTATGGGCGTTGGTATAGAGGGCAAAGACAAAGCCCTTGCCTGCCAGGAAGCCGAAAATGGTTTCGTTGGCGTAAATTGCGGGATTATGGACCAGTTCATCTCCGCGCTCGGAGAGGCAGGTCATGCCCTTTTCATAGACACCCGCACTCTGGATTATCGTTCTGTTCCCCTTTGGGAGACAGGCTACAAGCTGCTGATTGTAAACACCAACAAGCCCAGGCAGCTAGTAGATTCGGAGTACAACACCCGGCGCGCGCAGTGCGAGCAGGCCGTAGCGCTGCTTGGCAAGGAAGGCATAAAGTGTGAAGCGCTCCGAGATGTCAGCAGTCAGCAACTGGAAGAACACCAGGCGGCACTTCCCGAGGTCGTGTACCGGCGAGCCCGGCATGTCATAACCGAAGACGAACGCGTCCTTGAAGCTATGGAAGTGCTTGGTCAGCAGGATTTGGAAGCTTTCGGCGAACTAATGAATCAGTCGCATAATAGCCTGCGCGACGATTACGAAGTGAGCTCGGTCGAACTCGACCTGCTGGTTGAGCTTGCTCGTCGAGTGCCTGGCGTGCTTGGCAGCAGGATGACCGGGGCAGGTTTCGGTGGTTGCACGGTTACTTTGATTGACGAAGGCCACGGAACAGACTTCGCTGCCCAGGTGCTGCCCGAATACCAGCGCAAGACCGGGCTTGTGCCCGAGCTATGGGTGTGTAACGCCTCAGATGGGGCGGAGCTAGTTGAGCTTGAGGAGGTTTTGTAAGATGTCAGATATGGATTGGGAAGCCCTGGAGCCCGCAGCAGCGCGCGAGGCCGAGTTCGCTATCAAACTGGCGCGAGTCAGGCAGTTCCTGGCCGAGAAAGACCTGGGCGGCCTGTTGCTTTCACGTATCGATAACTTCGCCTGGATAACCTGTGGCGGGGACAGTTATGTACCTGTAAATGCGGAGGGAGGCGTGGCTTCCTTCCTCATCACTCAGGATAACCAATATCTGGTAACCAATAATATCGAGCTGCCTCGCATCACCGATGAAGAGCTGGGGTCGCTCCCCTGCGAGAAGCTGACCGGCTACTGGTTCGAAGACGAGCCAATCCAGCAGGTCAAGCAACTTGCCAAGGGTAAACTGGCAACAGATGCAGCTCTTGAGGGCGCTACCAGTGTCGGGGCTGATATGTGGAAGCTGCGCGCCGAACTCACTCCCCCAGAGGTAGAGCGGTTCCAGGAACTCGGCGAGCTGGCTGCCTCGGCGATGACCGAGACTATCCTCGAAGCTGCGCGCGGTGATACCGAATGGGAACTGGCTGCCGTGCTCTCGGGGATGCTGATGGCTGACGGGGTGCTCCCTGTCGTGACCCTTGTGGCCTCGGATGAACGCATCAACAAATATCGCCATCCCCTGCCCGCCATGAAAGAAGTCGAGCACTATGCGATGCTGGTGCTGTGCGCGAAATGGCGCGGACTGATCGCCTCGATGACGCGTTTCGTGGCCTTCGACAGACTGCCAGCCGCACTTGAAAAGAAAAATCAGGCTGTTGCCAACATCGATGCGACCTTCATCCTTAATACGCGGCCAGGGGCAAGCGCCGGCGACATCTTCGCCCGGGCGGTTGAGGTCTACGAAGCCACTGGTTACGCGGAAGAATGGAAGTTGCATCACCAGGGCGGCGCCTGCGGGTATGCAGGACGCGACTGGAAAGCCACGCCGGGCTGTGATTTCGAAGTGCTGCCCAACCAGGCTTATGCCTGGAATCCGTCCATCACAGGCACCAAGTCTGAGGACACTATCATCACCGGCGCAACACCTGACAGCAAGCCGATTGTAATCACGGCAACTCCCGAGCTGCCTACTGTTAAAGTGGAAACCCCCTGGGGCAGCCTTGAGCGGCCTGCTTTCTATTTCGCCGAGGCTTAGGCCTGGCAGAGTAGTCTCGAACACCGAGTTAGCTGACCGGGTCGCACGAAGGTGTGGCTCGGTCAGTTTTCGCCGAAACCAGCCAAGGACAGGAACAGCCTGTGCGCTTAAAGCGACTCGAAATCAAAGGCTTCAAAAGTTTTATGGACAAGGCGGCCCTGGAATTTGCCCCTGGGCTTTCAGCCCTGGTGGGGCCTAACGGGTCGGGGAAATCCAATCTGCTGGATGCGCTTGTCTGGGTGCTGGGTGAACAAAAAGCCAGCGCCATGCGCGCTGAGGCGGGCGCCGAAGTCATTTTCGGGGGCGCCTCGGGGGCCAGGGCGGCTGGCCTTGCTGAAGTCACGCTCGTCGTTGACAACACTGACCGCAAACTGACCCTCCCCCATGACGAGGTAGAAGTCACCAGGCGACTTTTCCGGAGTGGTGACTCGGAGTACTGGCTGGGCGGCAAGAAGGCCCGCCTGCGCGACATCCGCGATCTGTTCCTCGATACGGGCGCGGGCAAAGAAGCCTACTCCCTGGTCAACCAGCAGCAAGTAGATGCCGTGCTTTCGCTGCGCGGAGATGACAGGCGCAGGCTGATAGAGGAAGCCGCTCACGTCTCGCGCTATCGGGCCAGGCGTCAGGAAGCCTGGCAGAAGCTCCAGCGGACTGAACAGAATCTGCTGCGCGCCGGAGACCTGCAAGCAGAGCTTTCCGAGCGTATCGAATCTTTGCGCGAACCCGCGGTGACCGCCCGCAGTTACCGGGATCTAAAACGTCAACTGGATGCAGTCGAACAGGCCGTTATCGTAGCCCAGATGCTCGGCAGGCAGCAGAATCTGCGAGAGTTGGACACAGAACTCGCTGGCAGGGCTAGCGATCTCACCAAACTGCAGGCCGAACGACTCGAGCTTGATGAGCGCGCCGCAAAACTGGCCCAGGAAGGCCGCGAGGCGGAGGAGCAGCTGACCTCTGAGCAGGAACGCCTTAGGCGGCTGTCAAGTGAACAATCGCGGCTGGACACCGAGATTGCCCTGGCCGAACAACAGAAGGAGTTCGCCGAAAGGCGTCTCCAGGAGACAGCCACTCGCCAGGACGAACCCGAGCACCGGCTGGCAGAGCTGGAAGAACGCGGCCGCAAGGAACAGCAGGAGCTGGACGAGGCTGAGCGCAAGGCTCAAATCGCTGGCGAACGTCATGAGACCGCTCTTGAAGCCGAGCGCAGCGCCCTTGGCCTGCTTGCGCGCAAGCGGGCGGCGTTACTCGAATTGCAGCAACAACGCGCAGGACTGCTTTCCAAACAGGCTTCACTTGAGGGCCAGGTAGAGCGCACTTCGGCAGAGGTAGAAGCGCTGGAACGCGAGTCTGCAGGGCTTGAAGAGCGCCTCCGCACCCTTACCGCCGAACTGGCTGAAGCCAAGGAGCAGACCAAACAGGCCCAGCGAGACAAGGCCGAGGCCGCAGAAGCAGTTCGTAAACAGGAAGCGCAGGTCTCCACCTTGGAGGCAAGCGAGAAAACTGCCTCCCTGGCTAACTCCGAAGCGAACGCTGCCCTGACTCGACTTGAGCGAGAGCTTATAGAGCTGCGCGCCAGGCTGACAGCGCTTGAGGAGCTGGACGCCTCTCACGAGGGCGTTGCGCGCCCTGCCCGCGAGTTGATCAGCGCTCTCGATGGCGAGTTAAGCGGCAAACTGAGATTGCTTGTAGACCTTTTTGAGCTGCCTGCAGAGGCCCCTGAGTGGCTAATTGCGTTACTTGCTTCGCTTGAATCCGTGGTTGTCGCGGAGGATGCCCCAGTCGCAGCGCTCGCTCACACTTTGCTTGCCGAGCGTCAGGTAGGCCTGGCTACTTTGGTGTGGAGTGGCGGAGCCTCTGCTGGACCGGCTGGGCAAACCCTGGCGGAGCTTGTTACACCTGGCAAGGATGCGCTTGCTTTGCTTAAGGCGATCCCTGTGGTCGAGACCGCCGCAGAAGCCGGCAAGCTAGCCGCCGAGGGCGCCTGGCCCCTGGTGCTTGCGAGGCAAGGAGGGGTATTCTTCTCCCCGCGCGCCGCAGCAGTTGGCGCCGGCAAGTTGCAACCGACTTCTCCAATGGCGCGGAAAGCTGAGGCCGGCAGGCTGAAGCAAGCCGGCCAGGCTCTGGAAGGCCGCGTTGAAGAGGCTCGCAAGATGCAGGTTGAAAGTCTGGAGCGACTCGAAACCGCGCGAGGCGAACTGGCTAACGCCAGAGCAAGCCTTGGAGAGCAGCGGACACTTGCCAGGGAGACCGAGCGCGCCTTGCAACAGGCGGAGCAAGATTACGCCCGAAGCGAGCGCGAGCTTAAGGCGCTTAAACAGCGGTCGGTCGAGATGGCCACCTCGCTTGGGCGCAAGCGGGAAGAGCTGGCCCGCCATAGCGAGGCAAGAGAGAAGACTCAACACACCCTGGATGAACTAATCAAACAGGAGCCAGTCCGCTCCCAGGCGATTGAACGAGCCGAGGAAGAAGCCGAAGTTGCTCAGACCGCAACTGGGGAAGCCAGGCTCGTGCTTGAGAGGGCCAAAATGGCTCACCGCACCGTAGAGCAGGACGCCCAGCGCACCGCTGGCACACTTCAGAGGCTGCGCGACCAGATCGCGCGCGAGAAGCAGCTTCACCTGGAGACCGCGGCTGAACTGGCCAGTCTGACCCAGCAACTTTCTGTATTGGAGCCACAACGCAAGGGCCTGGCTGCGCAGCTCGAAACTCAGGAACACCGAGTTGAGCAGCTTATCACCGTCCGAGGTGAAGCCAGAGCCAGGCTCGCTGAGCAGGAGAGTGGCCGGCGTCTGGTGGGGCAGCAACTCGCCGAGGTTGAGGCCGAAGTTCATAAGCTGGAGATGAACAGGCTGCGTCTCGAGAGCCAGCTCGAAGCGCTTGACCAGCGGCTTTATGAACGGTTCGAAATCACTTTGGCCCAGCTTCCCAACCCCGAACAGGTTGCCGATGAGCGCCAGGCCACCATCTCCGAAGTTGACCGTTTGCGGAAGGAACTGCGAAGCCTAGGCGAGGTAAACCTGGGCGCTATACAGGAGCTTGACGAGTGCGAGGCCCATTATAACTCCAGGCAGAAGCAGATAGATGACCTGCTCGAAGCCAAGCAAAGCCTCGCCCAGATGATAAACGAGATAGACGAAACGAGCGCCAGGCAGTTTGCTGAGACACTGGAGCTGGTCGCAAGCGCCTTCCAGCGTCGGTTCGAAGACGTCTTTGGGGGCGGCAAGGCCGAGTTGGTTCTGGAAGAGCCGGACAATCTGCTGGAGTCAGGTGTCACGCTCAAAGCCCAGCCCCCAGGCAAGCGTATGCAGAGCCTGGAATTGCTGTCAGGGGGCGAAAGAGCCCTGGTAGCGCTGGCCTTCCTGTTCGCGCTGCTCGAAGTCAATCCAGCGCCTTTCTGCCTGCTGGACGAAGTGGACGCGCCTCTTGATGAAGTCAACGTGAAGAAGTTCCTTGCGCTGCTGGACAGGTTCAAGGAAGACACCCAGTTTATGGTTGTGACTCATAATCCAGTCACGATGAAAGCGGCGGATGCTCTGTATGGGGTTGCTATGGAGGACCCAGGGCGCAGCAAGTTGCTCTCATATCGGATGCCCAAACGCGAGCTAGCCGCGCAAGACTAGCCAAGGAGTCTCACACGATGTTCGGAGGAATCTTCAAGCAACTCGGCGGCCTGCTGCTGGGAGCTAGCAAGGTGGATGACACGCTGCTCGATGAGCTCGAGGAGTTGCTCGTGCGGGGTGATGTAGGCGGAGAGCTTGCCATGCAGCTTACGGACGAGGTGCGTGAACAAGTCGAAAAGCGTAATCTGCAAAATGGCGAGCAGGTGCGCGACTATCTCAAACTCAGAGTCAAGCGCCTGGTACAGTCTCTCGAAGGGGAGCTCAAGGTAGGCCCAACCTCCCCAACTGTCTACTTGTTTGTCGGCGTAAATGGCACAGGCAAGACTACGACCATCGGCAAACTCGCTTACAGACTGACCAGTCAGGGCAAGAAGGTATTGCTTGCAGCCGGAGACACCTTCAGAGCAGCCGCCATCGAGCAGCTCGAGATTTGGGCAAACAGGGCGGGAGCCGATATCGTCAAGCACAAAGAAGGCGCTGATCCGGGCGCAGTGCTCTTCGATGCCATCCAGGCAGCCAAAGCCCGCGGCTCGGACTATGTAATCGCCGACACGGCAGGACGCCTCCACACCAAGCAGAATCTGATGACCGAGCTTGCCAAAGTAGAACGGATTTGCGAACGCGAGCTTGGTCGTAAACCAGATGAAGTAGTGCTTGTACTCGACGCCACTACAGGGCAGAATGCAATACAACAAGCCAAGCAATTTCGGCAAGCAGTGGAGGTTACCGCGCTGGTGCTTGCCAAACTTGATAGCAGCGCCAAAGCGGGAGCTGTGCTCTCGATAGCGAAAGAATTACAACTGCCAGTGAAATTGGTCGGCCTGGGAGAGGGTATCGAAAAACTCGAACCCTTTGATCCGGAGCTTTATGCGTCCGGACTCTTCGAGGTCTAACGGAGGGATTACAAAATGATATCCAAACGTCTACAGCAAGTTCAGCCTTCGGTCACCCTGGCTGTCACTCAGAAGGAGAAGGAGTTGAAAGATCAGGGTATCGCCGTGATAGGTTTTGGCGCGGGCGAGCCTGATTTCGATGCTCCTGAACACGTGAAGGAGGCCGTCGCGCTTTCACTGGAGGAGAACTCGACCTCCAAATATACCGCTGCTGCTGGCACCCCAAGCCTCAAACGAGCCATCCAGGTAAACATCAAGGCCCATTATGGGCTTACTTATGAGCCGGCTCAGGTCGTTGTGGGCTGCGGCGCCAAGCATGTCCTGTATAACATCATCCAGGTCATCTGTGACGTAGGCGATGAGATCATCATTCCTGCGCCTTACTGGGTCAGCTATCCCGAGATGGTCAGGCTTGCCGGTGGCACGCCTGTCTTCGTCGAGACAAGCGCGGAGCAGAACTATGTGCCTTCGGTAGAGGCGATTATGGCAGCGGTAACGCCGCGCACGAGGGCTGTGGTGGTAAACTCGCCCTCCAATCCGACTGGCGCGCTGTGGCCTGTACAGGTGATGCGCGACCTGCTGGAGGCGCTGAGGCCTCACGAGCAAGTTATGATTATCTCGGACGACATCTACGACCAGCTTGTTTACGATGGCGGCAAGGCGACCAATATTGCCACTCTCGATCCGGACTGGATAGAGCGAATCTTCCTCGTAAACGGGGTTTCGAAGAGTTATGCGATGACCGGCTGGCGTATTGGCTGGGTCGCTGGCCCGAAGCCCGAGATGAAGGCTATCGCCAACCTGCAGAGTCATAGCACATCCAATCCGACCACCATAGCTCAGATCGCAGCGGAAGCAGCCTTGATGGGGCCCCAGCAAGGGGTAAGCGAAATGCGCGGTGCTTTCGAGCAGCGGCGCAATCTGATGTGCGCGATGTTTGACAAGATACCAGGCATCACCTATGTCAAGCCCGATGGCGCTTTCTACGTGTTTGCGGATTTCTCGGCCTATTATGGCAAGCGCGAAGGTATCAACGACTCGCTAACAATGGCCGATTATCTGCTGACCGAAGGGCATGTCGCTATCGTGCCGGGTATCGCTTTTGGAGATGACCGGTGCCAGCGGTTGTCCTTCGCCTGCAGTGAGCAACGCATCGAACAGGGTCTGGCCAAGATCGGAGTAACACTGGCCAAGCTATAAGTTATCGGGAGGGGTGGCAATGAGACTTGCTGGAGTCGTGTTCTGTCTCTTGCTGGTCGCGGCACTGCTTGGTGGGTGCGGCGAAGGTGGCGGCACAGGAAGCAGCCTGGACCATCAGACAGCCAGTGCCCGACCGCAGTTGGCCACTCCATCTCCTGAGGGCGCGGTAGCTGTGGGCCGGTCGATAAAATATGAAGGTTGGGACGCTCTGGAGCTTTCCAACCAGATCGTTCGACTCGTCTGCGTGCCAAGTATCGGCGGACGCCTGATCGAGTTTTCGCTGGATGGGGAGAATGCCTTCTGGGTCAATCACGAAGAACTCGGTAAGCTATATCCCCCACCCACCTCTGAAGCGGAGCGCGTGTGGCACAATTATGGTGGCTCCAAGACCTGGCCTTCGCCCCAGGACCGGTGGGGTGGGCCACGCCGATCCCCTGGGCAGCCTGCTAGACGGGGGCATCCATCAAGGCAAACTGCTGCGCGAACGCGGGCCTGTTGCCAGTCTCGAAGCGGTCTCTCCAAGCGATGAAGCAGTGACCGGAGTCAGATTCTATCGCGAGGCGCAACTCTTCGCGGGGGAAGCGCATGTCCGGTTTATCCAGCGGATGGAAAATGTCAGCGAAGCGCCAGTGCGCTGGAGCATCTGGGATGTGACCCAGGTCGTTGCTGAAGAGAAGCCTGGCAAAGGCCCAAGTGGGAAATGCCAGCTCTTTGTGCCTGCCGCAGCCGATGGGAAGATATTCCATATGGTCGGCCCCGAGGAGGGCGCCCAGTGGATACCTGAAATCGCCCCCGGCATCATCGGGGTCAGCTATACAGGTGAGACAGGCAAGATTGGGGTACACTCGCTTGCTGGATGGGGCGCTTACCATAACGGCCATACCAACTTGACGTATGTTAAGCGTTTCGAGGTGTTTCCAGAGTTGGAGTACCCCGAGCAGAACTCGAGTGTCGAGGTCTGGACCAATCCGGCGCCCCCCAGTCTTATGGAACTGGAAGTATTGAGCCCACTGGTCGATTTGCGTCCAGGCGAGGATTATACCTTCGTCCAGGACTGGTACCTGACACGCTCCGAGGCGCCCATCATCGACACCAACGAGGCTGGCGTGCTTGTAAAGCGGCTTGCCCTGGAAGAGAAAGAAGGCAAGCTCAAAGTTAAGGGCAGCTATGGAGTATATCGGGCCGCCACCTGGGAGCTTACAGCGCTTGATGGCGACGCGAAGCCCCTTGCCTCCGCGAAGGGAGAATGCTCTCCGAGCAAACCTTTCGTCCTGGAAGCGACTCTGGAGACCCCTCAGAGCGGTGTTACCAAGCTAGTTTTGCGCCTTCTGGATGCAAGTGGCAGGGCCATCGGCAGTCTGGATGAACTGAACCTGTAGCTTTCCAGGCTCTAATCGAAGGAGCTTGATGGCGGGAGCCTTGCTCCCGCCTGTCTTATGTCGGTCACAAATTCGAGAACCACAGCTCACCTGCAGCCGCTTTTCTTTGCTGCCGCGGTTGTATCAATGGCCAATCTGGGCGTTGCGATCGTCGCGGCGCCGCTGAAGGCTATTGCCCTTGGCGCAGAGCCTGTCCACCTGGGATTAATGGGAGGCATCGGTTCTGGGCTTTATCTGCTGGCGACAGTCCCCTGTGGCAGTCTTGCGGATAGATACGGCGCCTGGCGGATGGCAGTCTGGGGAGCGCTTGTTATGGCCGCTGGACTTGCTCTGCTTGCGGCAGCGCCAACCGTCTGGTGGATGATGGGTTTCCTCTGGTTCAACTGTATC
Organism: uncultured Armatimonadia bacterium; assembly: GCA_963749155.1. GTDB lineage: Bacteria > Armatimonadota > Zipacnadia > CAVVLO01 > CAVVLO01 > CAVVLO01. The sequence goes on from CAVVLO010000002.1 coordinate 83,820, forward strand.
GGCCAGGCGCTCTTCTGGCCTGCCGTGCAGGGGTGGGTAGCCTCTCTTGGCCAGCCAGGCAAGCTTGGCAAGACAATGGGCAGCTTCAACCTTTCCTGGTCCACTGGAGGAGCCTTTGGCGCTCTACTGGCAGGGCCTGCCTATTCACTGGATGAGCGTCTGCCTTTCTTCGGCGCTGTTGTGCTGCTTATAACTTCAGGTTGCCTGGCTTTTGTTCAGCATCTGCTGGTTGGCCAGACCAAGTCTTAGGGAAGCTTCTCGAGAAGAGCCAGATATCGTCCTGCCTTCCGCTCTGGAAACCAGGCAAGCGGGTTTGTGGCTGTTGTTCGCGCGCCTGTCAAACTTCGCCGTCTGGTTCGTAATCGTGGCCAGTTTTACACTTTTTCCGAAATACGCAGACAATCGCGGGCTTACGCCGTTCGAGGTTTCTCTAATCATTTTCGGCACCAGGCTTGGACTTTGGCCTGGCTTCCTGCTACTCCGCAACAGTGCCAAATGGCATTTTAACGCCTGGTTCGCCCAGGGGGCTCTTTTGTTATGCGCCTTGTGTACATTATTGCTGTGGGCTTTCACAAGAGAATTTGTCAGCCTTTGGCCCATCGTGATTGTTATGGGAGTGCTGGGATTAGTGGGCAGTGCCACCTACGCCGAGAGCCTGCTTTATGGCTGGCTGGGTAGCTCGGGCAAGAGCCGCTCTTCAGGCGTACACGAGATGGTATTAGGCTCGAGTTCGTTCTTTGGCCCGCTAATAAGCGGCGCCGTAGCACAGGTAACCAACATCCCCCTGATGCTGCTCCTCAGCGGGATATTTCCCTTGATCGTTTTGGTATGGTTCAATTTGCCAGGCCCCAGAGCGTTACAACGCTCTGATATGGCAAAAGGAGAGGCCAAATGACAGAACGTCCTGTGACCTTTACCGTTAACGGAGAACAGCTTGTGGGGATGCTGCATATACCTGAGCACCTGCCAGCCCCTGGTGTGGTCCTGTTCCACGGTTTCACAGGTCATAAAGGTGAATCTCATCGGCTTTTCGTGACCTGTGCGCGAGCGCTTGCAGAGGCAGGACTTGTAGCTTTGCGCTTCGATTTTCGAGGCTCGGGTGATAGCGCGGGCGAGTTTGAAGAGATGACCGTGACCCGCGAGGTAGAAGACGCCCAGGCTGCGGTAACCTTCCTGGCAGAGCAGCAAGGCGTCTTTCCCCACAAGCTTGGGATACTTGGGCTGAGTCTAGGCGGGGCAGTCGCAGCGCTTGTCGCTGGATTGCGCCCAAGTCTGCGCGCGACTGTACTCTGGGCAGCTGTGGCAGACCCGGGCGAACGACTTGCCAGGATAGCAATCCAGCCCAGGACAACAGCCGAGGGCTTTTACGACCTGGGCGGCAACCTGGTAAGCCCGGAGTTCCTTGCCGACTTGCCCAGTCATAAACCGCTCGAGGCCATCGCCGGTTACCCAGGCGCGCTGCTTGTAGTTCACGGCACCAACGACGAATCAGTGCTCTTTTCTGATAGTGAAGATTTCGTTGCTGCGCATGCCCAGGGGGTCACGGAGCATCTGGCTATCCAGGATTCGGACCATGTGTTCTCCTCCGAGCCCTGGACCCAGGAAGCAGTGACGGCTTCGGTTGCCTTCCTCACCCGGTATCTGAACGCCTAGCTCTGGATAGCTTGCAAAACAGAAAGGGGAGCCTGAACAGGCTCCCCTTTTCATTGCTCACAAGTTTTCAGACTACTCAAGCTCTGGTTCGATGCCACCATCTATCAAGCCATCCGAGATAGCCACCTGGACTTTCTCCTCAAGCTTGGTCTCGTTACCTGCGCCATCAATTGCAAAAAGCTTGATGGTGTGTTCGCCAGAGACGAGATCCGGCAGCACCAATTCGAAGAGCCTGACTTTCTGCGAGTATGAGCCTTCCGCTGCCGAGACAGCAAAACGCTCCTGGTCATCCACCTGATACTCAAGTGCTACGATGCCACTTCCTTCATCGCGGGCAAAACCTGCCAGGGTAACTGCGCCAAAGTCATCAACTGAAGGACTGCCTCGCTTCAGAAGCAATTCCGGCAGTGTGGTGTCGATGAGTACTGGGCCAACGATTAGCGTACCTTCCCGAGCCTGGTCAGCCCGAGAACGGACATCCGAAGCCACGAACTTGACGAAGTATTCGCCTGCTTCGAGACCGGCGACATCCCATTCTACGTTATCAGCAGTGATGTTCTCTTTGATTACTCGCCAGTCAGTCCCATCGGTTTTACGGTAATACACGGTGGTCAGGAGAGGATCTCCATCGGGATCTTCAGGCTTCAACTTGATGGTAAGTTTGTGACCAATCTGATCACCAGTCGCAAGCCCCTCAATCTTGACTACAGGTTGCTTGTTGGGCGTGCTGAGCAGGAGCTTAAGATACGCCAGCTCGGGCGCGCCTTGATCACCAGCCTTCAGACTGATGCGGTATTTGATGTAGCGGCCTGCTGGGCTGTTGACGGGTGAACCCTGGGCCTCGCCACTGAGTCCGCTCCAGGGGCTCCAGCTTCCATCAGCGCGAGGGCTGTTGCCAGTGCGAGTCTCAACAGTTACATTGCCATCAATATTGTAACCACCCCAGAAGGCTTCGCCCCAGGTCACGGCAGCTTCCGCATCTTTTACGTTCGAGACGAAGGTGCCTTCGGTTGCAGAGGTTGGCTCAATCTCAAGCGCAGCGGCATTGTTGGCTACACCGATATACGCAGCGCCATTGGCGCCTGTCGCGCCTCTGGTGCAAACCAGGTCATCCTTGCGGTAGACCAAAGTCCAGCGCCCATCCGCTTCAGCCTTGATGATGCGCCCCATTGTTGGCCCCGCAATATAACAGCCCCCTTCGGTAGCGACCAGGGCGGTCACCGGATCGGCGTTCTCATTGGCGTAAAACTCGGACAGGGCGCCTGTTGAGCTGATCTCATAGACTTTGCCACTTGGGAAGCTGGCAGCGTAGAGGCCCCCTTCAGGGCTTGCGGCCAGAGCCGGAGTCTCACTGCCATCCAGAGAGGCCAGCACCGAATCCAGTCCAGTAGTCGGATTGAACTGCATAACCAGCGCATGAGGCGCAGTGCCCAGATACAGCAGGTCATCTGTGCCCTTAACCAGGCTGAGCAGATGGCTCTCATCAGTGTCCAGCACAAGCTCGGACTTGCCATCCGGCGCGCAGTGGAAGAGTTGGCCTTCTGGCCCTGTTGCAGCCCAGCTTCCTCCCTGACCATCCGGAAGCAGAGCCCAGATATACTGAGCTTTCGGCAAGGTAGTCATCGGCTTGACCTGACCTGAGGCCACTTCAAGGGTCACAAGCTTGCCACCAGGAGCAAGTCCCGCACACAGAGTGCCCGGGGTGAGTTCACAAAGGGCAGTAATAGCACTGGCGCCAGTTGCGGCGATCTCTTTCACATCTCCGCCATTAGCGGCGAACAGCAGCTTGCCTCCATTGCCAGTGCCAAGATAAAGCCCTTCAGTTGTCGAGAGCATACTCCAGGCGTAGTGTTCAGTTTCTAGCTGGCATACCTCGGCTACTTTGGGCACAAGCGCCAGATGGCCTTCACTGGTAACTCCAACCCCATCGAAGAGGCCATCTTCGAAGTCAGTCAGAGCGACCTCTATAAAGTAAGTTGCTGGCGAAATAGGCGCAGTCTTGCCAACTGGTTCTTCGTCTCCCTTGGCGTCTTCTTCCAGGTCACCTTCATCCGGTGGCACAGGCACACCTGGAGGAGGCAGCTCGCCGTTATAACGCAGTGCCCCTGAGGTTAGCCGGTGACTGGTGCGAGGCTCCAGTTGGCCAAGCAAGTTGGTAGCCCGATAAGCGCGAGGCAAAAGGCCAGGCGCAAGTTCGGCACTCGCCAGCAACATTTTGCCGGTTGGAGTACTCGCCAGCTCGGCTGTGAAATCTCCAGGCATTGGGGGCAGAGGCATGGCTTCCTCGCCCTCTGGCAGTGGGGGCGCGGTTGGGGGGTGCGCTGTGGTTCTGCTACCAACTTCGGAGCTGACCACATCAAGCGTGATGGTCATCATCCCGCCCAGCATCCAGGGCATCTGGGTGCGCTGTTCGATAAGATCCGGACCGGCCATTATCTCGGTGGTGTTGCTCTGGGCCAGGATCGCCAGCATCGATTCTGGCATCCTGGGGAAGGTCGTCGGACCAACCATCACTTGCAGGCTGGGCATCGAAGCCACCACAGTGAGTTCATCAGCCCGAGGAGGCTTGATGAAGTACTCCTCGAGCAGGTCGTCGAGGTCATAAGGCCAGATAGGAGGTGCGCCTACCTGCCTTTTAAGAACACTCCAGTCAGCCCCGCCACCTACGGCGATGCGCAGAGTGCCATCGGGACATTCCGGCGGCACGGTAAAGTTGACCGTCTTGTTTTCGGGTTTACCATTATATGGCGTAATCGTGACCACAAGGGGCACGGTCTCGCCTGGCTTGGCCTGGGTGCGAGGGCAGTAGAGGTCCGCAAGCGAGGCCACGAGTTCCTTGCCGGATGACTTGACAGATACCGCAACAGACTCCAGCTCCGGCTTTTCAAACGGATTACTCTGCAGCAGATAGAGCAGGTTGTCCATCTCCATCATCAAAGCATAAGCAGGCCAGGACGAGTCATACATCATATTGGACCGCTTGAGCAGTCCATGCCCCTTTACCTCAGCCTCAACGCTCAGTTCCAGTGTAGCCGGTGAGGTGTCAGGTACCATACTGCCGACAAGCGTCATTGCGGCGCTCTCTGCCAGGGAGGCGGTGTATTGGGGATGCGAAGCCAGTGTCACCTGGAAATCCTGAGCCAGATTACGGTCTTGATCCTCGATGTGCAGCTTCATCGGGACGGTGGGAGCTTTACCTCCAAGCGTACCGCCGATAGACCAGGGCCTGTCCTGCTCGACAGCGCCCAACACCTTCATCCCAACCCCAAACTTGTTGGAGCGAGCGATGCTGGAGTTTATGCCCATCACGTAGACATTGCACATTGGCAGATTGACGACACCGAAGCCATCCATAGGATGGCCAAAGGCGATAACCTTGTCGCCGTCCACCCAGGTAACGGTGCCAAAGCCTACCGCCGAGACGTCGCCTTCCATCATCATTATTCCGACGGCCGAGCCTGGCACAAGCTTTGTGTTGTTTGCCTCGGAGGGATAGCCACTGGAGCCACCACCCTGGACAATCTCGATGCCGCTGCCCCTGAAGGCCGCCTGCATAAGCTGCATGCCGCGCGGCGACATGCCACTTACCGCAACTGGCATCGAAAGGGGCTGCATCGAGAGCGTAGTGTCGTTGTAGAAGCCTCCACCTGGCTCTTCTCCAAACTTTGCCAGCCTGGCGCTTGTCACCATATGGCCCTGAACAAAGGCCGGAGCGGCAGCCATGTTGGACGACTTGTGACCCAGCGTGGGGGCAGAAGCCTCGAGCATTGGTCTGATGGGAGTAACCCCGCAAATTGGATCTTTGGGGTACGACCAGCCATAGGCTATCGCGCCGATTATTTTGCCATCAATATAGACTGGGCTACCGCTCATCCCGCCGATGATGTTGTAGCCCTTTTCAACCGACGGCCCATCAAGCATCCGTATCAGGATCATATCTTGTCCTGATATGTCAGTTGGCAGGATGCCCATTATTTCGATATTGAACTCGGTGATATCTACGCCTTGATAGACGGTCCGGCAGATACCTTTCATGCCTATCTGCAAATCGGAGACATCCATCATTTTGGCAGGATCGAAGGCGATCTGGCCTTCGACGTGATTAGCCTGGGCCGCCAGTCCCAGCACTCCTACAACTAACAGCAACAGCAAGGCTACTGGCTTCATGATATGCACCTTACTCAAAGAGAACACCTCCGAGGGCTAGGAGCTCAGCAGTCTGCTGAGGCTCTCACGTACCTTGGCACGAATTTCATCCAGATCGAGAGTGACTAGCTGACGGTTTTGAACCAGGGCACATCCCGCCACAAACACGTCCCTGACATCCGAATCAATCGCACTATAAACCAGGTGAGATACAACGTTGTGAACCGGAAAAAGATGCGGCCCTTCAAGTCCAACCACAATCAGGTCGGCTTGCTTGCCTGGCTCCAGAGAACCAATCAAAGCCTCGAGGCCAAGAGCTCGCGCGCCTCCAAGCGTAGCGAGTTTCAAGGCTTCATAAGCTGGCAACGCTTCAGGGCGCCGATTGATTCCCTTTGCAAGAAGCGCTGCGAGCCGAGTTTCTTCCAGCATGCTCAGATTGTTGTTTGAGGCCGCCCCGTCAGTACCAAGGCCAACTCTCACTCCAGCTCCCAAATGGGCTTCTATTGGAGGTACGCCGGAGCCCAGCTTAAGGTTGCTCCCGATATTCAAACTCACACCAGTTTGCTTCGCCGCAAGGGTAGCCATATCCTGCTCGTCCACCCAAACAGCATGAGCGGCCAGCACAGGCTGATCCAGCAAGCCCAGAGAAGCAATATGCTGGACAGGAGATTCGCCATAAAGGTCAAGTGAACGCCGGCGATGAGCCTCGGTCTCGGAGAGATGGATGTGCATTGGCACGCCAAGTTCGCGCGCTGCCTCGCCAACCTCCAGCAGCAATTCGTCGGGGCAGGTATAGAGGGCATGCGGCCCAAAGAAGGGATGGACACGCCCCTCGCCTGCTCCTTTCCAGTCAGCGACGAAGCGTTTGGCATCAGAGAGCATCTGATTCGCCCAGGGCACGATTCCGAGGAGCACTCCCGAAGGGCAACCGCGGATCCCGCTTTCTACGATGGCATGCGCCGTCGCTTCAAAAAAATGATACATATCGTTGAAGCAGGTCGTGCCGCCAAGCAGCATCTCGGCGATGCCCAGGAGCGAGCTCCAATATACGTCGTCAGCTTCCAGGTGGCTTTCAAAAGGCCAAATCTTCTGCTCGAGCCATTCCTGCACAGGCATATCGTCCGCATAGCCGCGCATCAGGGTCATAGCGACATGGGTGTGGGCGTTTACGAAGCCAGGCATCACCACGCAGCCGGATGCGTCCAGCACCTCGAAGCCTTCCAGCCCGGAAGATGGAGGATTGCCTTCGCCCACCTGGGTGATTTGGCCCTCTTCCACAAGTACGAAGCCCGGCGCCAGGATTCGGTCGCCGGGGTCCATCGTAATTACACTACCCCCCGTAAGGGCTAGTCTACCCAAGGAAGCGTCTCCTCTTTGCTATCAGAGATCAGTCGCGCGATACTGGCATGAGAGGGCTTCAGTATCACACCATGCTCGGTAATAAGTCCGGCAATCAGCCGGGCCGGGGTTACGTCGAAGGCAGGATTGAAAACTCCAACCCCCTCGGGAGCTGTTTTTATCCCGCCCCAGTCGGTCACTTCTCGCGGGTCACGTTCTTCTATCGGTATTTCCGCGCCGGACTTTAGGGTAAGGTCGAAGGTCGTAAGAGGAGCTGCCACATAAAAGGGCACCCCGTGAGCTTTGGCAACCAGAGCAAGCTGATAGGTGCCTATCTTGTTGGCCACATCACCATTGGCAGCGATGCGGTCGGCGCCCACGATGACAGCGTCTACCCCTCGCGTGGCCATCACCCAGGCTGCCATATTGTCACAAAGCAGCGTGCAGGGCAGCCCGTCCTCGAGCAGTTCCCAGGCAGTGAGCCTTGCGCCCTGAAGCACAGGGCGAGTCTCGTCCGCATAAACATGAGCCAGCTTGCCAGCTTCGGCCAGAGCGCGCACTACTCCAAGCGCGGTACCATACCCGCAAGTAGCGAGCGCGCCAGCGTTGCAGTGCGTGAGTATTGTCACTGGCCCAGGAAACATTTCCGCGCCGTATTTGCCGATCTGCTTGTTGGCCGCAACGTCCTCTTCAAGCAACAAGACTGCTCGGGCCTCAAGACGCAGCAGATTCTCTTCCAGGGGGGCTTCGGGAGCTATTTCGGCAAGCAAGGTATCCAGAGCCCAGACCAGATTAACTGCCGTTGGTCTGGTAGCAGCAAGCAGAGTTTTGGCTCTATTAAGAGTGACCAGGAGTTCGACTGTAGTTGAAGGCTTGGCCTGTTTGGCGGCTAACACCAGACCAAAAGCAGCAGCAGCGCCAATTGCCGGCGCGCCACGCACCATCAAAGTGCGGATAGCGTCAGCTACCTCATCTACCGTGGTGATTTCGACCAATACAGAACGCAGGGGAAGCTGGCGCTGGTCAAGTAGTCTGACCACCTGGCCATCATACTCAATTGTCGGCGGAAGAGGCACTCTGACTCACCTCGCTAGAGCCTGACTATCTGTATTCGAAGAGGGCATACTGGCACTCGCAGACCAGTTCTTCTTCGGCCAGCAGTGCAGCCCTGATTACCGAAGAAAGCGCCTCGCGCTGCTCGGAAAGCACCTGGTCTATGGAAGCATGACTCAGCACCTCGCCAGGCCGGCGCCCAGCAGCCAGGTTGGTTACCAACCCAACTGCAGCGTAGCAGAACTCCAGTTCGCGCGCCATTACTACCTCGGGCACCTGGGTCATCCCCACCACATCAGCTCCCAGCCTGCGCAGCATCTGGATTTCGGCTGCGGTCTCGAACCGGGGGCCTTCCATACAGGCGTATATGGCATCTCGCTTCAGGCTGACACCGACTTCGGAGGCTTCCCTGGCCACCAGTGAAGAGAGCCGGTGGCAATAAGGATTGGTCAAGTCTATATGGATTGGCCGACTGGTCTGATCAAGTACTGAGAGGGGCCGCTGTTTGGTGAAATCCAGGAACTGGGTCAACATCATCATATCGCCCACTTCGTAAAGCTCGCTGATAGCCCCCACCGCCGCTGTAGCGATTACACGGGTCACTCCCAGTTGCTTCAGAGCCATCATATTGGCGCGATAGTTGACCAGATGGGGTGCTACAGTGTGGTCGGCCATATGTCTGGAGAGCAGATAAACGGTGCGATCACCAAGTTGCAGCTCGTTGAGAGCTACCTCGCCGAAGGGGGTCTCCACCGATAAGGGGCTTGTTTCGCCGAGAATATCAGGCTTGCCGAATCCAGTTCCACCGATAACTGCAAGCTTCATTAACTGCTCCTCCTTGCTTCTCGGCGGTAGCCGCCTTTGACTTGCATGGGATGGCTGCTTAGAATCGGGTTGTGCGCAGAAGCCAGATTAGAATGACTTTAGGATACTAAGCGGGAGTGAACACCGTGTTCAAGCAAAGTATGGTTCGTCAGCGCCTATAGTGACTCCTCGGCAAGCAACCTTCCCACAAAGCTTAGGCGGCTTTGGAAAGCGACAGGTTTCGCCGAGATGCTTTCTCCTGGTCAGTTGATAGCGATCAAGATGCACTTCGGCGAAGAAGGCAATACTACTTACCTCAGGCCCGAGTTCGCGGCGCTCTATGCAGACGCAGTAAAGGAAACCGGTGCCAAGCCCTTCGTTACCGACTCCCAGACGCTTTATCGCGGCCAGCGTTCCAATGCGGTAGATCACTTCAACCTCGCCACCAGGCATGGCTTCTCTTACGCGACTCTCGGTTGCCCGCTTATCTTCGGAGACGGGTTGCTGGGGCGTGACAGCGTAGATGTGGAGATAGGCCAGAAGCACTTCCAGACCATCCGTATGGGCTCTGCTTACTACTATATGGACGGCGCGGTGGTGTTGAGCCATGTAAAGGGTCACATACTGGCCGGTATAGGAGCCGCACTTAAAAATATCTCTATGGGGATGGCCTCGCGCGCCCAGAAGCAGGCCTTGCACAGCCAGCAACGTCCCACAGTAAACCGCGAAAAGTGTGTCGCCTGTGGCGCCTGCATCAAGTGGTGCCCGGAAGATGCCATTTCTCTTGTTGAGGGGAAAGCCTCCATCGATCATGAACTCTGCATCGGGTGCGGCGAATGCGTGTCGGTGTGCCGGTTCGACGCCGTGAACATCAACTTCCAGACCGAAGTCAAGCCAATGCTGGAGCGGATGGCAGAGTTCTGTTATGGTTATCACCAGCTCAAGGGAGACCGCACCCTGTACATCAACTTCCTGCTTGATATTACTCCGGATTGTGATTGCGCTGGCTGGAGCGATACGCCAATGGTGCCTGATATCGGAGTGTTGGCTTCTTTCGATCCAGTGGCGATAGATCGCGCTTCCGCCGACCTGGTCAACGAGCAGCAGGGCCTGGCAGAGACTCGGTTGCACAGCAACCTGGAGCCCGGCGGAGACAAATTTGAAGGGCTGACTGGCTCGCCCTGGTATTACCTGCTCGAATACGCCGAGCAGCTTGGGGTCGGCAGTCGCGAATACGAACTGGTAAAACTCGGCTAGGCGGAGGGCGCTTTGCGCTGGCGGCTAATCGTAGATGGACCACTTCCGGGCGCTTACAATATGGCGCTGGATGAAGAGCTGGCCAGTACCGCCTCGAGGGAGGAAGTGGCGACGCTAAGGTTTTACCAGTGGCAGCGCCCGACTCTGTCCCTTGGTCGCCACGAACCTGCTGAAGAGCTGCCCCTGGCCGAGTGCGAAGCGGCAGGCCTGGATCTGGTGCGTCGCCCAACAGGGGGACGTGCCGTATTGCACCATCAGGAACTGACTTACAGCTTCACTGCGCCTGCCTCTTTGCTGGGAGGGCCGAAACGGGTGCGGGAAGCGTTTACACCTATTACTGAAGCTCTGGCACGAGGACTTGCTTTGCTTGGGATTACTGCTTCGGCCGGTGCTGATTCGCTCCGCCTGGGAGGGCATATGTGCTTCGGCCTGAAGGCAGGCTGCGACCTCGAAGTCGGCGGGCGTAAAATCGCAGGCAGCGCGCTCAGGCGTTATGAAGGCTCAGTGCTGCAACATGGCGCCCTCCCTCTGGAACTGGACCTTTCAAAGCAATACGTGGCTTTCGGGGAAAAGGGCGAAAACGAGCTGGAGTTCGCACGGCGATTGCTGGCCGCTGTCATACCTCTTTCAGAGTTGCTTGGACGCAAGGTCCAACCAGACGAATTGATAGAACCGCTGACCAGAGGTTTCGAAGAGAGCTTCGGTGCGGTATTTGAGATCGCACGAGCTTCTGATCTGGAAATCGCCCGAGCACAAGAGAACTTGGGCCAATTCGGCAAGGTAAGAAGGAAGTCTTTCTGCCAAGGGCGAATTACCTGTTTGACTAGCGGTAGCTGGCAGGGACGGGTTGCTGGTTGCCGAATCAGAAACAAGAGTTAGTCTGGCGTGTATTGTGCCCACCCAGCCGGTTCGTAAGGCCTTGGGATGTGGCGCGTTAAATTGTGCGTGCCGGCGCATCTGTGCTATACTTTGCGCCTGCAATCACCGTGCCCCGTGCCTTGCCGGGGTTTGTTGGGAGTGAGTCCGGTTGTCGAGTAGAGCTAAGCGGACCCTGATCCTTATTATCGCTGTCCTCATTGCGCTCTTCGTCTACGTGAAGGTCCAGAAGTGGCTTGATGGCCATTACGCAGAGCAGTTCAAAGAGCTTTCTGAGGAAAAGCGCATCTCGGCTGCGGCCAAACTGGTTAACCGCGAGAAGTTTGCCGAAGCCCTGGCAGCCAAGCCTTATGCTCGCCAGGAGAACGGCTTGCTGGCTTGCGCCAAACTGGCTGAGACCAAACCTGAGGCGTTTGAGGCAATGATACGCCTTTTCGGTTTCGTCGAACTGGATTCTCCAGTCGTAGAAACGAGCCGGGAAACTCCTTGTCCAGAAAGGCAACGCAGCAACCCAGGCAGTTATTGAAGGGCTCAACCAGCCACGTAACGATAACGATCCTGCTGATGAGCTGAAGATCCGCCTAAACTGTGCCAGTATCTTGGGCGATCTGGGCGATGAGGCAGCTATCCAGCCTTTGATTGACACCCTGAACAAGAAAGATATGCGTGAGGCAGTTGGTACGCGCAAGCGTTATGACTACACGCTTTATGAAGACTGGCCAGTTAAATACGCAGCCTGCGGCGCCCTGCTCAAGCTTGGAGGCGATAAAGCCATTGCGGCTGTAAGCAACATCTCCAGGGAACTGGTTGCCACTCTGGTGAATACCGAGGCTGACGAGACCGAGCGCGTAACTGCTGCTACTGCTTTGAAAGACATTGCCGATCCTACCAGTGTAACCACACTGACCCGGGTAGCCACCACTGACAGCAACTGGATAATCCGAAAACTGACCGTCCAGGCTTTGGCCGCGGTTGGAGACACTGCTTCAGAGCAGGCCCTGGTGAAAGTTGCAACTCTTGGTGAAACCAGCGAGCTTGCTCAGCCCGCCACTTATGAAGCTGCCCTTGCGCTGGCAGATTCTGCCGTGCCAGAGGCCAAGGCAGCCTTGCTCTTCCTGCTTGAGAATCCTGACTGGACCATTCGGCAAGCCGCCTCTGAAGGCTTGCTTGCGAAGAATGCGCCCGAGATGGTCGCCAAATTGATTGACCAGCTTGCGAGTTTCCAGCCAGAGCGTCGCCAGTCCGCGGCGAGGATGCTTGGGCGGGCCAGGGCAACCTCGGCTGTGCCCAAATTGATACCTCTCACTAAAGATCAGAATGCCGAAGTGCGCGCCGCTGCCGCTCAGGCACTGGGACTTATCGGAGCGCCCGAAGCGTTGCCCGCACTGGTTGGCGCGCTCGATGACGAGTTCTACCCGACCCGGACCGAAGCTAGCGCCGCTATCACCAAACTTGGGGTCGACAAGGCACTAGATTTGTTGCTTCCCAAGCTGAAGAGCAACAACCCCGACGTGCGCGAGATCACTGCGAGATCCCTGGCTCGCTCCGAGTCAGCCAAGGCGATTCCCGCATTGAAGGCTGTCCTCACAGATGAAGATCCCTTCGTCGGGGCTGCCGCCGCTGCTGCTCTGGCCGAATTGAAAGCTACCGATGCTGCGCCTCAGATAGCCCGCTTGCTTGACGATGACCATGCCGATGTTCGACTGACCGCGCTAGTGGCCCTGCGCGACCTGGCCGATCCCTCAGTGGCTCCCCAGGTTCGCAAGTTGATTGAGCTGGACCCTGAAGAGAAGGGCGGCGAGAAAGACGGGCGCGTACGTTACTGGTGCGCCGAGGTGCTTGGCAAGCTGCAGGACGCTGAATCGAAGAAGGAACTTACCAACCTGCTCAAAGACAAGGACCACGGGGTCCGCATAGTTGCCGCAGGCGCCCTGGCGCAGCTTGGCGAGAAGCGCGGTATGAAGTATCTGCACAAGGTAATGAAAGACAAGCAGGAGTGGATTGACATTCGGCGCATGGCCGCTGTGCGGCTTGCGCGTTTGGGTGAGGAGAAGCCTGTAACCTTCCTGCTCGAGCAAGTAGCCATCAACGGCTATCCCGATGTGGCTACCACAGCCAACTTCCTCAATGATATTGACGAGGAAGTAACCACCAAGGTCCAGGCTTACCTGACCGATCCGATGGGCATCCTGCGCGCTGCCGCCTTGAAGTCGCTGGCCATGCTGGAAGAGGACAAAGCAATACCCGACCTGACCAAGGCTCTTGAAACCGACGGCCTGGAACGGGTGAGAATTTTCGCTGCTGAATCACTTGGCGACCTGGCAAGCCCAGAGTCGCGCGTTGCGCTCAATGCGGCGCTGACCAAGCAGCTTCCCGAGTCCGTTGCAGCCTCCGTGCGACTGCAACTCGCACGTTTCTAGGCACGACCAATATGAATCCGACCGTTGAGCAACTGGCCGAGAACCGTTCGAGGGTACTCGCGCAGATTGAGGCGAGTTGTGTAAGGGCCGGTCGCAGCCCCGAATCTGTAAAACTCGTTGCCGTCTCGAAGACCTGGCCGGCGCAGGCTATCGCTAACGCGACTGCGGCCGGCCTTCGTGTTTTTGGCGAGAACTACATCCAGGAAGCAGTGGCGAAACTGGCTGAACTCGAAGGCGCCCTGCCAGAGGGAACCGAGTTTCACTATATCGGACATCTGCAACGCAACAAAGCGCGCCAGGCGGTTGGCCCTTTCGCCTTGCTCCACTCGGTAGACAGTCTGCGGCTGGTAGAGACTTTGGACCGGCTGGGCAAAGAAACAGGCAAACCGGTTTCTGTGTTGCTCGAAGTAAGCCTGGCGGGAGAAGAAACCAAACAGGGCTTCGAGCCAGAAGAACTCAGAGTTCTTGCGCCTTCGCTCGCGCATCTTGAAGGGGTGCATTGTCTCGGGCTGATGACGATGGCCCCCTTTGTAGCCGATCCCGAGATTGTTCGCCCAGTGTTTTCCGCTTGCCGGCGGTTGCTTGAAGAATTGGCCCCCTTTTGGGGAACGCAATTCACCGAGCTTTCAATGGGGATGAGCCAGGATTATCAGGTGGCCATCGAAGAGGGCGCTACTTTGGTGCGCGTAGGCACGGCCTTGTTCGGTCCACGCGACTACGCCCACTGAGGAGAGAAGACTTATGCGGTATAAGGCAGGCTTTCTGGGTACTGGCGCGATGGGAGGGGCTTTGGCCCGGGCTGTTTCCAAAGGCCTGGAGCCTGGGCAACTAGGCAGGTTTCGACCTGGCCAGACCTTTACTCGACAAAGTAGCCGCAGCTACTGGGCTGATCCCTCTTGACGACCCACTTGGACTTTCCGAAGCCGAGGTTGTCTTCCTGGCGGTCAAACCGCAGGTCTGGAAAGAGGCAGTCCAACCACTTTACGGCAAGCTTGGTGCTCAGCATCTGGTGGTGTCGCTGATGGCCGGAGTGCCTGCCTCCCAGTTGGCCCTTGCGCTGCCTGGCACCCGCCTCATCCGGTTGATGCCCAACAGCCCAGCTCTCGTAGGAGAAGGCGCAATCGCAGCCTCGGCTGGTCCTGGTTCAACCGCTGACGACCTGTTGCTTATGAAAGACCTGCTTGCGGACGCCGGTCTTGTTGTGGAGGTCGCCGAAAAACACATGGATGCTGTCACCGGCCTCAGCGGTAGCGGCCCCGCCTATGTCTATATGGTAATCGAAGCGCTGGCCGATGGGGGCGTGCTTTGCGGCCTTGACCGCGCAACCAGCCTGAAGCTTGCGGCGCAGACAGTACTTGGCGCGGCCCGAATGGTGCTGGAGACAGGCGAGGAGCCTGCCGCACTAAAGGCCAAAGTCACCTCGCCCGGAGGCACCACCATCGAGGGATTGGCTGTGCTGGAAGAATCGGCTGTCCGAAGCGCCTTTATGGAAGCCGTGCGGGCAGCTAAAGAACGCTCAGAGGAGCTTGGCCGCCAGTGAGTGCCAGGATCACTATCAAAGCAGTGCCGCGCGCCTCGCGCAGTGAAGTTGTGGAGCGCCAGGCCGACGCCTGGAGAGTGCGTCTCAAAGCTCCCCCTGTCGAAGGCAAAGCCAACGAGGAACTGGTGAAGTTCCTCGCGAAAACATTAGGGGTGCCCGGTAGCTCCGTATCGCTGGTAGCTGGCCAGGCAAGCAAGTTGAAACTGGTGGATGTGGAAGGGCTGACTCAGGCCGAGGCCGAATCGCGCCTGGGGCTAGTGCTGGAAGGTAAAAAAGGAGCGAGCTTATGAAAGCCTCTCTGCTTACCGAAGTTGGCCAAGTCGTGTATTCCGATGTACCGAAGCCTGGTATCGAACAACCCGACCAGGTGCTTGTTGCGATCAAGGCCGTAGGCATCTGTGGCTCGGATGTCCATTTCTGGGAATGGGGAAAGATTGGCGATTTCATCTGCAATTTCCCACTGATAATGGGGCACGAGGCAGCGGGGGTTGTTGTCGAGGTCGGTAGCGAAGTCACTGAACTGGCGCCTGGTGACCGAGTTGCCCTCGAGCCAGGCTTGCCCTGCCGGCGCTGCAAGCTATGCCGTATCGGTATGTATAACCTCTGCCAAGATATGCGTTTTCTTTCGGCGCCGCCATATGATGGCTGTTTCTGTGAATATGTCGTATGGCCGCAAGACTATTGTTTCAAGCTGCCTGACAATATGACCTGCGAGGAAGGGGCAATGATGGAGCCCCTCAACGTAGGGCTGTATGGCGCCACCCGCGGGCCTGTTCAGGCAGGCGATACGGTACTCGTAACAGGGGGCGGCCCGATTGGGCTGATGGCGCTTCAATCGGCCAAGGCTCTCGGCGCCGGGAAGCTTGTCGTTACCGATCCTGTCGAGGCGCGTCGTCAGTTTGCGTTGCAACTCGGCGCTACGGTCGCGCTCGATCCTGTCGCCGCCGATTTTGAAACCCGACTGCGCGCCGAAGTTGGCAAGCTGGGGGCAGACGTCACGCTGGAATGTTCTGGCGCGGTGCCGGCTCTCCAGCAGGCTTGCTATTTCACTCGTCCCGGTGGCGCGCTGGTCTCAATCGGCGTCTTTGCCCAGAATGAGTTCGAGTTACCCATCTGGCATATCCAGTCGCGCGAGATAGACTTCAAGGGCATATTCAGGTATCGCAACCTGTATCCAGCAGCGATTGCGCTCACCGCCTCAGGTCAGATTGATGTGAAGTCTATGATCACCGCTCGCTACCCGCTGGAGCAACTTCAGGAAGCCCTGGGCTTCTCATCGCGCGAAAAAGGTTCGGCAATCAAGACAGTTATCACCGTCGGAGAGTGACTTAATGGGTGATTGGGGCACGACTCAACTCCTGGCGCTTGCGTTGATGTGGGTAATCATAATTATCATTTTTTTCGCGGCCGTCTACTTTCCGCAGCGGAAACGGCTGCGCGCTCATGCGGATTTCCTGGCTTCGCTCAGGGCAGGCGACAAGATTGTTACAGCGGGAGGGCTTTACGGTACAATAATGGCTCTCCATATAGAGACCGTAGAGCTGGAGCTTACTGCCGGAGTCGTCATCAGGGTGGCCAAAGCTGCCATCCGCAGGCGTCAAGAAGCCCAGCCTGGCCCAGGCCAATAGGAAAGAGGAGTCCAGTATGCAGCAACTGCAAGCAGTATTAGGAGACTATACCGAGCTTATTGCGCTGGTTGCGCTTCTGCTCGCTTTGATTGCGCTTGCTTTGGCCAACTCGGCTGGCAGGCGCGGAACCCGCGCACTGGAACGCATAAGCCAGGTGGACAGGCAGGCCGGCGAGGCAGGCGTTGCTGCCTCAATACTGGAACATCAGGCCCGGATTGACCAACATGCCAGTCAGTTATCAGAACTATCAATCGCCCAACAAGAGATGCGTCTTCAGGTGGCTGGCTGCGTGCAGCGGGTAGGTGTAGTGCGTTATGACGCTTTTGGAGATATGGGCGGCAAGCTTAGCTTCTCGGTAGCCTTCCTGGATGAGAAAGACAATGGTTGCGTGATGAGCGCTTTGGTTGGACGCGACCAGACTCGCGTATACGGCAAGCCACTTACCGGCGGGAATTCAGCTTTCGACCTTTCAGAGGAAGAACGGCAGGCCATTAAAGAAGCCAGGTTGTCGACGAGTGCCCATGGCAAAGCCTGAGGTATGCGTCCAGCTAGAGCGGTTGCCCCATGCCGAAGGCTTACCCCTTCCCCGCTATATGACGCGCGGCTCCAGTGGTATGGATGTGGCGGCAGCAGTGGAAGAGCCCCTAACACTGATTCCAGGCGAACGAGCCCTGGTTCCGACTGGCTTCAAGCTGGCAATACCTGAGGGTTTCGAGTGTCAGGTGCGACCTCGTAGCGGCCTGGCCTTCAAGCATGGAGTCACTTTGCTCAATACTCCTGGGACGATAGACAGCGACTACCGGGGAGAGTTGAAGATACTGCTCATCAACCACGGCCAGGAGCCTTTCACCCTCCAGCGCGGTGACCGGATTGCCCAACTCGTGTTCGCAAGCGTAATCCAGGTGGAGCTATCCGAGGTAGCCTCGGTCGAGGAAACAGCACGCAACGGCGGCGGCTTCGGCCATACGGGGTTGGCTGGTTAGCGAGGCTTCCTTGCCAGAGCTATCATCCTGGGCGAGTCCAGTTCGAGCGAGGAAGAGTCATACCCCCCATAAAGGCTTTCAAGCTCCAGATCGGCTTCTGCAAGCAGCCAGCGCGTCTCCTGGGGATTGAATAACCTGACCGAGTGATAACGCTCCAGGCGCCCTTCAGGCCCGCTTGCCACAAGCTCTGACTCGATGCGCCCCTCCAGCGTGTTGAAACGTCTCTCCACTCCAGTAATCGTGCCATCGGCCATCTCGACCCATTGGCGCGCCTCGAAATCGGCAAGCACAGTATCTCGATTGAGCAAGTCCAGCACCAGCAGGCCACCTGGCTTCAGCACTCTGGCGAACTCACCGAGCGCGTCTATATGTTCTGCGTCCGTCTCGAAGTAACCAAAAGAGCTGAACATATTGAGTACCAGATCGAAATAGCCTGAAGCGACAGGCAACTCTCTTATATCAGCCTGGATTATGCGAAGGCTGGTATCCTCCCCCTCTGCCAGCTCGCAGGCCGCCTGGAGCATTGTCCGTGAGAAGTCCACGCCTGTGACTTCATAGCCAGCTTTGGCAAGTGAAAGCGAATGGCGGCAGTGACCACAGCAGGCATCCAGCACGCGCCTGGCGCCCTCGCGTTCGAGCAGCTCTCTCAGGAAAGCCAGTTGAACGGCAGTGATGGTATCAGCGTAGTAAAAACCGTGGAAACGGAAGTAGTTCTCATCAAAGTAGTCCTCGTACCAGGGGCCAGGATCATCGGATGGCATGACTCACACTCCCTCGCACAGGATGGAAGGTGGTGGAGGGGGGCCGGCTTTCCAGCCCCTCTCCTGGCTGGCTAGAGGCGCAGATCAATATCCTTGGGAAGGCTCGCGCAGTATTCGGCAAGCAGCTTGGCGGCGTTCTCCAGATCCTTCACCGAACAGACCTCGACCGGACTATGCATATAACGATTGGGGATGCTGACCAGGCCAGTTGCAACTCCAGCGCGAGTAAGCTGAATCGCATTGGCATCGGTGCCAGTGCCTCCGGGCGCGCCTTCAAACTGCACCGGCAGCTTGGCTTTGGTCGCTGAGGTTTTCAAACCCTCAAACACAAGTGGGCTGATATTGGCGCCACGCGAAAGCACTGGGCCCTTGCCCATCGAGATGTCACCGACCTTCTTCTTGTCGGCGCTGGGGTAGTCAGTGGCGAAAGTCACATCGACGGCCACGCCTATCTGGGGATCGAGCCCGTAAGCACTTGTGCGCGCGCCGCGCAGTCCAACTTCTTCCTGGACGGTCGCAACGGCGAAAACGGCAGCCTGAGGCTTCTTCTGGGCAAGCAAACGCAAGGCTTCAGCCACCACAAAAGAGCCAACCTTGTCGTCGAAACCCCGGCAACAGACGAGGTCATTGCGCATCTCTTCAAAGCCCCAGGTGTAGGTGACCGGATCGCCGATTGCTATTAGCTCTTCCGCTTCTTTCTTGTCCTTGGCGCCAATATCAATCCACATATCGGTGAGTTTGGCGGCCTTGCCGCGCTCCTCAGGTGGGGTCAGATGGATAGCGGTCCGCCCAACCAGTCCCAGGACTGGACCTTTTTTGCCCTGTATCCAGACCCGTTGCGCAGTGGCCACTGCCGGGTCCACCCCGCCTATCTGATCGAAAAAGAGATAGCCGTTGTCGTCGATATACTTGACCATAAAGCCGACTTCGTCCATATGCCCGGCCAGCATAATACGCGGATAACCACCGGGATTGACCGCGGCGATGCAGTTGCCCATAACATCGCTCGTGACTTCATCTGCGAACTGCTCACAATAAGCCTTATAGACTGCGCGCGCGGGAGCTTCAAAACCGGATGGACTAGGAGCTTCTACTAGCGTTTTCAAGAATTCGAACGAGGCTTTCCTCATCAGATATAACCCTCCCAAGTGATTGCGGACATATTCCTGCGGGCAAGCATACCCTTAGACTTCAAACTCCGTCAAATAGCTGCCTTCTCCTGCCAGCGGTGCCTCGGCAATCCACTCGGCTCCAGGGCTGACAAGACCGCTACGACAGTTGACAGGGGCATTGCCATAGGCCTGGTTGGCTGTGGCTACGTAGACTCCAGCTGTTGCCGCCCTTGCCCTGACATTGCCTTCGTGAAACTCCTTCCAGAGCTGGTCTGTATATGAAGCCACGCTGTGGAATATAACTTTTGCCCCCAGCCTCGCCAGTTGGTAAACCAGCTTAAGGTCGAAGAGCGTCGTTCCCGAAGGATTACACCAGAAATCGTTGCAAATCAAACAGCCAAACGTTAGCCCTTTATGTTCAAAAACTCTCAGGTTGGGGCCAGGACGAAACTGCAGCGCATCTCCATCAGTCACAAGGATCTTCTCATGAGCGCCAAGATAGTTGCCCTGGTCATCCCAGACCCGCACCTGGTTGAAGCAGCCGTCTTCGCGCCACTCTCCAGCGCCGACACAGGCACATACACCTGCCTTACGGCAGGCTTCCGAGACTACCTGATAGCCTGCTTCGGCCTCTTCCTGACTGAAGCGGTTATGGTAGCCTGTCAGAATCATCTCGGGAAAGACTACAAAGTCAGCCCTGGCCTCTCCAGCTTTCGCAATCCATCTGGCGATGCGACTGGCCTGTTCCCGGATGTCGTCACGTTGCTCCAGTTGGACACCCATCACCCGGTAAGTCTTGCTCATCCTGCGACCTCCCTGTCAGACTACCCAACAGTTCGCAGTAGAAGCAGGGCTTCCTGCGGCAGGGAGCGCGCTGTCACCGGGCGAATACAGAAGTGCCTTTAGGAGGATGCCTGGTGGAAATCTTGAGATTCGCGCTTGGGCTTGGATTGCTTTGCCTGTTGATTGCCAGGTCAGCCTTGTCTCAGGAAGAGATGCCTCCTGAGCATGTCTTCTGGTGCGAGGCTGAGCTCTTCGCGGGGGCAGGTTGGAACCCCACCGGCTTCCTGCCCGCCTCGGCCGGCGAATCGCTGATTGGCAACGCCAGCGCAGGCAAGCGCACCTTTAGGCTCGGGATCCCCCTCGAGCCGCCTTTTCACTTCTGGGTACGTGTTTACAACGCTACCGACCCGCGCCAGGTACTCGTCACTGTTAACGACCGAGCCGGTATTGAACTTGGTAAAGGGCCTGATGGCTGGGAGTGGCACGACCTGGGCGAATTCGACACCTGCAATCTGACAGTAAGTCTGGAGGGCCTTGGGCAGCCGCCCTGGGATGCCATACTTGATACCTTCGCAGCCTCCAACTTGCCTGACTGGACACCCCCAGCTGAACAGCCGACAGGTTATTTCGGTTATGGAGAAAGCCAATTACAGCCTGATAAGGAAAATCAGGGCTTTATCGCGGTGGGTAATCTCTCAGTTGATGTGATCAGCTACTCTCCCCAAGGCTCCCATCCCGATCCTGCCTGGAAACCAACGCTGCCAGAGGCGGACTATCTGAGGAAGTGCTCCGAGTATGGCGTGCGCGCTTATGATGACTATATCGGCTGGCAGGTGATAGAGCCCGAGCCAGGCCAATTAGATTTCTCCTGGCATGATGCGATGAAGCAACGATTGAACGAAGCAGGGATGCAGTCTTCGGGCTACCCCTGGTTCCACGTTACGCCGACCTGGTTGCGTGATCCGGCGGCGCTTGAACCAATGCGCTGCAACGCTCATGGCGAGGCGACCAACCAGCCATCCATCTGGGATCCGCGGACCCTGGAGCAGTATGGAAGACTCTATCAAGAGGTCGCGGCTCACTGGGGAGACGAATTGGACTTCTGTTACGCCTGTCTGCTTGGGCCATATGCCGAGGGCAATTTCCCCTTGCCTTACAGCAACTTTGTGGTAGACCTTGGTCACGCACATGAAGGTTACTGGTGTGGCGATCCCCTTGCAAAGCAGGCCTGGCACAACCAGCTGCGCAGCAAATATGGCACTGTGGAAAGCCTTAACTCCGCCTGGGGTACCGACTATGCATACTTCGGCGCAACAGGATTCCCAGAGGAGATTTCCTCAGGTACGGTGCTGAGTGCCGAACAGCGCTCAACACCCGAGGCCAGGTGTCAGTGGCTTGATTTTATCACCTGGTATTACGACTCTCTGGTGCAATTCTCGGCAGGCAGTGTTGCACTTGCTGCCCAGGCCTTTGGTGCGGACCGGACAGGCGCCAAACCAGGGGGTAACAGCGGCGGTATCAACCCGCTCTCCTGGGGCACCTACTGTCCACTCTTCGTGAAAGCTCTGGCGCCTTATCATGTCCGACTTCAATTTGCCGATTCGCAAGGCGGCTATTTTGCGGACAAGTGGATGACAACTTTGTGCAAGTTTAAGCAGGTAGAGTTCCACACAGAAGCCGCCGGATGGCTCGATCAGATCAGCTTCCTAAGGCGGTGTTTCTCGGACGCCTCCTGTGGAGCCAGTGGCCTTTTCACTTACCAACTCAATCAACATCTCCCGGCAGCTCAGCGTTATGCTCACCTCTATACAGGCCAGGCCGGAGTAACCGATGTCGCCTGTTTCCTTCCGACAACCTGGTATCTGCTTGGAGGGGACGTTAGTCAATCGATCATACTGGGCACAGCCCTGCGCGAGATTACCGATTTTGATGTCGCTGATGAGGTGCTTCTTGCCGAGGGACTCCTTGACCAATACCGAGTGTTGATTTTACTGCAGAGTGGGGTGCTTGGCGACGAAGCCCTCTCTACCCTCGAGGAGTGGGTGAAGTGCGGCGGTCTGCTCATCTGGTGGTCAGGGGGAGAGCTTTCAGATGTCTCAGGTAGACCCGCAAGCTTGCTCAACCCCGTGCCAAGGCTCGAGGTGGCAGGCAAGTCCTGGCAAGAGCTTGCCAAGCTAGTTAGCACAACGACTTCGACTCAAATTGGGAAAGGCTGGGTGCTCCGGCTGCCTCCAGAGGCAGACCAGGAGGCTCTGGACGAAGTCACCAGGCTGGCTGTCTACCATTCGGATGCACTGCCAGGCGGTCCTCGGCCAGCGCCAGAACTAGATTCGTTGCGCGATGAAGTATGGGCGACACTCTTTGAGGACAAGGCCTTGTTCCTGAATCAGGGCGACAAGCCAAAGAGCGTCAGTTACTTCCTGGATGGCAAGCAATACCAGGTAGAACTGGTGCCTTATCGGCTGGTTGAAGTACCACGTTAGCCGGCGCCTGGGCCTGAGAAGCAGGCAAGCAGTTCGTCGAAGCTCGAAACTAGCAACTCGGCGCCATAATCGCGAACTTGCTGCGCGCCGATGGGCCCCCAGGTTACGCCAACAGCCAGCACGCCAGCTGCTAGTGCCGATTGGACATCTCCCCTGCTGTCACCCACCATCGCGACCTGCTCAGGACTCTTGTCCAGCCTGCGCAGAGCTTCCAGTATTGGCTCCGGATGAGGCTTGTGGCGCTGGGTTGAGGAGACATCCAGCACCACAGCCATCAGGCCTTGCAGCTTGTACTGCTCTAGCGCCCGGAGAGTGGTGTCTGGATTTTTGGAAGTAACTACCCCCAGCGTATAACCGCGCCGGCTCAACTCAGCCAATGCCTCCAGCGCGCCAGGATAGGCGGCCATATAGTCGTCATGGTATTGCATATAGAGACCGCGATAACGAGTTACAAGTTGGTCTGTCAGGGCAGGATCCTGAGTATATTCCTGTACCTGGTCGCGTAAAGGCAGGCCAAACACTGCCCGGAAACTCTCGAGTGGCAATTCGACCTGAAGCAGCTCTCTCAAGGCCTGATGGAAAGACCGGTAGATAAGCTCGAAGCTGTCGATAACTGTCCCATCGAGATCGAAGAGCAGCGTATCCACCGCGGCAAGCCTGGTTGTTCTAGAGGTAGCAGTCACTTGCCGAGCTTCTCCAGCAGCTTGTGGGGCGCCTCGTCAAGCACCTGACGAACTTGCTCTCCAGTCAATCCTGCACCTCGAGCAATCCCATATTGAAGCTTCTCGTCCAGCAGATCGCCAGGCGCGTGGGAGTCCGAGTCCACCACAAGCAGTGCCCCTGTTGCCATACCCAAACGCGCCACGTGGCCGTTGGTCAGACAGTGACCGTTACGACGCGACAGTTCGAGTGCCACCTTGTTCCTGGCGGCCAAACGCGCATCGTCCTCGGCAAGCAGTCCGGGATGCGCCAGGATATCCACATCAGTCGAACTGACGGCGGCATGATTTGTGCCTTCCGGTACGGGCTCCACGATGGTCTCGCCGTGCACGACCACCAGGTCAGCGCCCAGGGCCTTGGCCTCGCGAGCCAGTTCCGGGATCGTTTCAGGCGGACAGTGAGTAAGCTCAACTCCAGTCAGCACTACGATATCCCAGTACTTATTGGCATTTGCCGCATCAGCCCGTACTTCCTTGATTATTCGCTCGAGCGTACTCGGTCCAGCGTGATCGGTTATGCCCATAACACAGCAGCCCTTCACTGCATACCGTCGGATGAGTTCCATCGGCAGCAGCACGCCATCGCTTAGGAAAGTATGAGTATGAAAATCGTAGAGCATTGGCGCTCCCTCCGAGCCCAGGATGCCCCTATATTAGAGAGCCGGGACGCCTTCGGCAAGGTAGCCTCGTTGACCTTGGTGAAATCGCTATGTTATGGTGGACTGGCTGGGGGGAACAATCCCCAGTCTTTTCCCTTTATGGGAAGAAGCAGGAGGGAGTCAGATGTCAGCAAAACGAGTAGCTCTGTTCGATACGACCTTGCGCGATGGGGCCCAGGCCGAGGGAGTCAATTTCTCTGTCCAGGACAAGCTGCATATTGCACAGCTACTCGATGAGTTCGGCATTGATTACATCGAAGGCGGTTGGCCGAACCCAACCAATCCCAAGGACACCGAATTTTTCGAGCGGGCGCGCAAAGAAATCAAGTTCAAGCATGCCAAACTGACAGTTTTTGGCAGCACCAGGCGCGCCAAGAATACTGCCGAAGAGGACGACAACCTGCGCTTCCTGCTTGCGGCGGAGACCCCCGCTGTTGCAATTTTCGGTAAAAGTTGGGATCTGCACGTTGATCACGTCTTGCGTGTAAGCCATGACGAAAATCTTCGGATGATCGAAGATTCCTGCCGCTTTCTGGCCCAGTCGGGACGCGAGGTCATATTCGATGCCGAGCATTTCTTTGATGGATTCAAAGCCAATCCAGAATATGCGCTTGCCACTCTCGAAGCAGCCTATCAGGGTGGAGCCCATATGGTCTGCCTTTGCGATACCAATGGCGGCACAATGCCCTTTGAGTGCGCGGCCATCTGCAAAGAGATAGCTGACAGGTCCAGTGGACTTTGGGGCATCCACGTCCACAATGATAGTGGCTGCGCTGTTGCCAATACCCTGATAGGGGTTGAGATGGGCGCCTCCCAGGTGCAGGGCACGACCAATGGTTGGGGTGAGCGTTGTGGCAATGCCGACTTAATGACTGTCATCCCCAACCTGCAGCTCAAGCTGGGGCTTGCCGAAGTTTCAGAAGACCAACTCAATCGTATCACCGAGTTGTCCCGTCAGGTTAGCGAGATAGCCAATCTTGCCCACAACGAACGCGCCCCCTATGTAGGCGCAAGTGCTTTCGCTCATAAAGGCGGAATGCATATCAATGGCGTCTCCAAGGTCAGTCGGAGTTTCGAGCACGTGCCGCCTGAGAGTGTTGGCAACACCAGGCGGATCCTGGTTTCCGACCAATCAGGCGCAACAACCCTTATCCTTAAGCTGCAGAGCCGTTATCCCGAACTGGACAAGAGCGACAAGAAGGTCAGTGAGTTGTTGAATTACCTGAAAGAGCTGGAGGCACTCGGTTACCAGTTCGAGTCCGCCGAGGCTACTTTCGAGCTACTGGCCACCAAAGCTCTGGAGGATTATGTCGCGCCTTTCAACGTGACAGGCTTCCGCGTATTCGTGGGAGAACAAGGGGGGCAGCGCAACATAGAGGCCTCTGTGAAGGTTGCCGTTGAGGGCACGGAATTCCACACCGCCGCCGAGGGCAACGGGCCTGTGCATGCGCTCGATACCGCTCTGCGCAAAGCCCTGCGCAACTTCTATCCCGAAATAGACGACATCGAACTGACAGACTATAAAGTACGGGTGCTCGAAGCCAAATCAGGCACCGCTACAATTGTCCGAGTGCTTGTAGAAAGCAAGGACAACGAGGGCACCTGGGGTACCGTAGGTGCCTCTACCGATATCATCGAGGCCAGCTACCAGGCTCTGGTAGACAGCCTGGAATATGGTTTGCTGAGGCACAGACAGCAAGCTTGAGGCAGGCACTAAACTTCGACTACGTGCGGCAGGATGACGGGCCTTCGGCCCGTCGTCTGCGTCAAGAAGCGTCTCGCAGTCTCAACAAGGCGACTCTGGAGTGTTGTGCTGGAGTAATTCTTACCTGCCACATCACGCGCAATCTGAGACAGGTTAACGGACAACTCGGTAAGCAGGGCACTGGCGCGTGCTTCATCGGCACTGAAGCCCTTCCCCGTTACGGCAACCTCGACAAGGGGATCGCCAGTTTGCCCGTCAACAACTGCCGAGATAATAATCACTCCCTCTTCAGCCAGGGCAAGGCGTTCGCGGAACAGGCTTCTATTCCAGGCGGTTATCTCGAGCCCATCCACCAGCAGCGATCGGGCCTCGATTTCCTCGCCGAAGCGGACTAGCCCATCCTCCAGCTCCAGGACCTGGCCTGGGCGGACTACCATCACTTCTTCTGGCAAGAAGCCAAGCTCATCAACGGCCATCTCTTTAAAGAGATAGCTATGGCGTGGTTCTCCATGGATTGGTACAGCATAATTCGGCTTCGCCAGAGAACACATCAGCTTGATACCCTCGCGCGCGGCATGACCTGACACATGGACACTGGCCAACCTATCGTACAAGACTCTCGCCCCTGCGCGGAAAAGTGAATTGATGACCTTGTAGACCAGCGCCTCGTTGCCTGGGATTGGCGAAGCCGACAGGACGACGGTATCGCCTTCCTGGATTTGGACATCAGAGTGCCGCCCAGCCGCCATCAAAGACAAACCGCTCATCGGTTCGCCCTGAGAGCCAGTACTCATTATTAGCACTTCTTCTGACGGCAAAAAACTGAGTTCTTCGCGGCTGATGAGATGATGCTCGGGCAGTTCGATAAGCCCAAGTCTTAGGGCCACTCGGACGTTCTTCTCCATACTATAGCCGCAAAGGAAAGTGCGTCGGCCACTTTCAACCGCCAGGCGCATAGTCTCGCCAATGCGATGCAGGTTGCTTGCGAAAGTTGCGACAATCACCCGGCCTGGCGCTTCTTCGATAATGCCCTTGAGCGTCTTCACCACTAGCTGCTCAGAGGGAGTGTAGCCAGGTTTTTCTACCCCGGTTACATCCACCATCAACAGGTCGACGCCTTCCTCGCCGGCTTGTGTGAGCCCCGCAAAGTCGGTCATATAGCTGCTTATAGGTGTTGGATCAAACTTGAAGTCGCCCGTATGCAGCACTCGGGCCGCAGGAGTCTCGATGACCAGCGCAAGCCCATCGGGGATGCTATGACTAACCCTCAGGCACTGCACCTGGAAGGGGCCAAGTTCGAGCTTTGCCGGTGGTTCGACAGGATAAGAGTTGTAGTTTTCGAGCCCGGCCTCTTCCAGTTTTGCGGCAAGTAAGGCGAGGGTAAGCTCAGTGCCATAGATCTCGGCATGTTCCAACCGTTGCAGAAGATAGGCCACCGCTCCAATATGGTCCTCATGCCCATGCGTCAGCACAACGGCCACCAGGTCTTCCTGGCGAGCGGTAACCAGGTCGAAGTCGGGTATGACGATATCTATCCCCAGCATATCCTGCTCCGGGAACTTCAACCCGCAATCAACCATCATCAGCTTCCCGTCATACTCATACAGGAAGCAGTTTTTGCCTATCTCCGCGGCTCCACCCAGTGGAGTTACACGCAAAGGATTGTTGAAACCTGCCTGCTCGGTCACCCTGTCACTTCCCAGTTAGTTTGCCAACTTTACCAGAACGCGAAGCCGCGCCTGAGTGTAACTTGAAGCATTGCGCGCGAAAGTCCAATCACGAGTCTCGCCAGTACTATTGCCAATTCCAATATCAGATGAGGAGCCGGAGCGCCAACTGTTGAAGGCCCATACAACCTGTCCCGCCTGGTAGTTGCCTACCTGCATCGAGCCATAGCCCTCGGCCGGATCACCGTATTGATCGCCAAAGTCCCAAAGCGAAGCTGACGCGTTCGGCACGTTGGCGGCATTGGGTTGGCCATAGTTGTGTGGCCAGAACTCGAGATTGCCACCCAATCCGGTGCCGTTTTGCACGCCAGTAACGTTGCTTATTACTTCAAGGTCCTCGACCAGCTGTTGAAAGACAGCGCCCGAAGCTACAGTTGGCACACCGATAAGCCTGGGATCCTGGGTAAAAGCCTTCATCGAAGTCCAGGCATACTGAACCGGGAGTTTATCCTGCTTCAACTCGAGGAAATAGGCTACCCGGTCGATTGGCCCTTTGATACTGGCGGAGTTATCCACATCATAGTTGATCTGACCGTTCAGTCCTGTCAGGTTGAGATCATATACA
Organism: uncultured Armatimonadia bacterium; assembly: GCA_963749155.1. Lineage (GTDB taxonomy): Bacteria > Armatimonadota > Zipacnadia > CAVVLO01 > CAVVLO01 > CAVVLO01. The sequence continues at coordinate 112,032 of CAVVLO010000002.1, forward strand.
AGCTGGTACTCGCTCTGCTGCGGTACTTTCAGAGCGAGATAATCAATTTTCGGCACTTCACCAGCGCGGAACTGTAAAGCCGGGAAGCCCTCGACATTGGAGAGATTTGGCTCTGCGATCTTGTTCCAGCCGAAACGCACCGCGGTAGGTGCTGTGACCTCGGGAGCGGACAATACAACCGAGTCGCCTTCGATGACGGCCTTGGCTACAGTCCAGTCAGTGCCTGGACCGATTATCTCAAACCAACTGAGAGGCTTGCCATCGCGCGACACCAGCCCGCTGCCCGTGTCAGTGAAGCGGACGCGCAGCTCGTTGCCCTCCAGCTCCAGCGCGCTGAACCTGGGGCCACGACATACGAGCCCGGCCTGGCCGTAGTCGTTGGCCAGCGCCAAAGCTGCCATCCGCTTTCCTACGACCTGCTTATTGGTTGGATGGATGTCATCAATATTGCCTACGTCATAGCACAGCACCTGACCAGTGCCTGAGATAGTCCGTTCGATGGCCGCCTGAGCTTCCCAGAACTCGGGCAAGATATTGGGGTTCTCTTCGCCATATCGGTATGGGGCAATCTGGACATAGTAGTAAGTCAGATTGGGCAAGCCCCACTTGGCGCGCCAGCCCTCGATAAGAGCCTTCGTCTTATCTACATAGAGCATCCCCTCTCCGTGGTTGGACTCGCCCTGATACCAGAGAGAGCCGCGCATCGCATAGGGGACAAGCGGATTCAGCATTGCGTTGTAAAGGGTCGTTGGCGCAGTCCACTCGGTTAAGGGAAGCAAGTCGGCAGGATAAGCTGGAGCAGCCGCCAGCACGGTTTCATCGGCGCGCGCCGCGCGGGCTGTGACAAGCCACTCGTCAAGCTGGGCCAGGTAGGCGTCCAGGCGAGTCTTGTAAGCCGACGATGAAGGGTGGGTCAGCCTGACGCGATCCTGTATGCCAGTCAAGGTTGGGATGCCCTGGTAGCCCTCAAAAGGCACCCAGGGATCAATCGCCGAGCCACCCCAGGAGCTATTGAGCAAACCAATTGGTACTCCCAGCTCCTCCTCCAGATTGACAGCAAAGAAATAGCCTACGGCCGTCCAGCCGCCAACTGTATTTGGCGCGGATACCTGCCAGGTAGCTTCCACATCCTCCTGCGGGAAACCAGCAGTCACATGCGGTATTTTTATTTGCCTGATGTTGGGCCTGTCCGCTGCAGCCAGTTCCTGCGCAGCGTTTACGACTCCCCCAACCGACCATTCCATATTTGACTGACCCGAACACAGCCACACTTCACCGAAAACCACATCGGTGAAGACGATCTGGTTGGCTCCTGTCACGGTCAGAGTGCGCGCCGGACCAGCTTCATGCGCCGGCAACTTGACCTGCCACTTGCCCGCGGCATCGGCGGTAGTCACAACCGCTTGTTCTCCATCGAGCTGCACAGACACCTGCTCGCCAGGCGCAGCCCAGCCCCACACGGGCACGGGCAGCTGACGTTGCAAGACCATATGGTCACCGAAGACATGCGGCAGGCGCACATCGGCGCTTACCCAGGCAGCAAGCAGTATTACCAGCATTACCAAAGTTAGAGCCAATAACGTTCTCATTACACGAGTGCCTCCAGAACTGGGGTAGTTGGGCTCACACAGTATACCAAGCGCCGTTGAAGCTGGTGCGCTTTTCACTATAATCAGGCAGTGGTCCTCCTGCATCTTCTATCAATTTGGCGAATAAGTCCGCTACTACCTCGGGGTGGCTGGCCGAACACTCACTGCGCCAATCAGGATCGTTCTCCAAATCCCACAGCCGGGCATCCTGGCCATCTCCGCGGATTATACAAGCCCACTTGCGGGTGCGTATCTTGCAGTAATCATTGAAGGCCGTCGTAATATGATCGCGGCCTGTCGGCGCGCCTTCGGCCACTTGCCAGAGGTCAACACCGTCCACAGGAACTGGCGGCTCTATTCCCGCAAGCCCATAAACGGTCGATGGGAGATCGTGATTATATACGAAATCCTCCACTCGCTGGCCCGCGCGCGCTCCCTGAGGATGCCGCAGCAGCAAGGGGATGTCCACCAACTCGGGCCACAGCTCGCGTGGCACCTTGCCGATGATGTCATGCTCCCCCAGGGCATGACCGTGGTCGGAAACCAGGCAAACAAAAGTGTCTTCGGCCAGGCCAAGCTCGTTGAGCTTGTTCAGGAAATGCCCGACCCACTTGTCCACCAGCGTCACTTCGCCCGCGTAGAGGGCGCGCATATGCTTCAGTTCGGCATCGTTGACATAGCTGCGCTGCCCGTACATTGGAGTGATGAACTCTTTGCCCTCGTAGCCCGGGTCATAGAGATCAACATACCAGGCGGGCGGATCCCAGGGCTCATGCGGGTCGAACGAATCTATCACCATATAGAACGGGCCGCTCTCGCGCAGCCCTTCCAGCACTTCCATCCCCGCCTGGAAGACACGCGGCGCCAGATAATCCTCTTCCCTTTGCCGCCAGCTCATATTGGCCAGATACTGCAAAAGCAGGTCGTGGACGCCGGTGCTGCCGAAGGGCTTCTGGACATAGCGCTCCAAATCTTCGGCGCGCGCCCGACTCTTGGGCAGCCACCTGTCCCTCTCTTGCCCGCGGATCCACTGGAAGATATCGAAGCCGCGCGCATAGTTGCGCGAGGGTTTGAACTGGTGGTAGGTGTCGGTCACGAAGGCCGTCGCATACCCCGCCTGCCGCATCACTTCGGCGACGGTGTATTGTTCCTCTGGGATACGCTGCCAGCCCTGGATTAGCACATTGTCGCCTTTCTCGGGCTCCCAGTTGCGGAAGGGAAGGTCCGATGGCCCGTGTGCAGCGCGCGCCTGACGGGCAGCGTGGGCAGGCTCTCGGGGAAGGCCGACTCGAAGATAACACTCTGACCCGCCAGCGCATCGAGGTTCGGCGTGTGGATCCACTCATTCCCGTGGAACCCGCAATGGTCACGCCTCAGACTGTCCAGGATGATGAGGACGAAGTTCATTATCACTTCTCCTTCGGGGCGGTAAGCTCGATAAGGACGTCGTTTGGATCAAGACCAAGTTCTTTAGCACAGCCCTGGCCATCGCAACACATGAATGAGCACTCAGGTTAGTTTCTGCCCAGATATCAGTGCCGGGTACCTGTCGGGGCTCAAGAGTAATCTCTTCTGGTGAAAGGGCGAGAAGTAACGACGTTTCCTGCCCTGCATCGAAAGGACCTTTTGTTTTCCACCAGGCACACGAGCTAACGCTTGTCCGACCGTATTCAACAGCACATCCTTCCAAGTCGTAACTTCAGTGCTTGTTGCCGAATAGCGTGAAAGCTGCAATTCGATTCCTCTGCAGCTGAGATGTCGACGGTGTCGGCGGTGGCGGTGGTGGTGGTGGCGGCGGTGGCGGATCGACAATCGGACCAATCTGCTTCTTCAGGAAGTCTCTTACGAAAACTGCTTTTGGATTCTCTCCTAGGAAGAGACGGGCTACAGCAGATAATGAGCTTATAAGGCTGTCGGTAGGATCGCAAAGTAGTTTCTCCCAGGCCTGCTGCAGACCCTTTTCAGCGAAGAGTCGTTCCGCAGCCTCAATGAATCGACTAGAGGCAACTTCGCCCCGAGAGAGCAGCGGGTGCAACTGCTCTGCCGCTTCGAAGGCGGCAAGGTCCACCTGGAGGAATAGCCGCTTTTCCCAAGGCACCTGCTTCATGGGCAGGTAGAACCACCATTCAAAGCCATTGGTGAGCACAGCCAGGTGCGCACCTCGGCCAAAGCAATATTTCAGTAACTGATCCTGGTGGCCTTCGAGTTTCTCGCCTGCTTTCTTGGCCTCGATAAACACTTGCTCGTGATCGCCAATTACCAGGCAAAGATCCACGTTCCCGCCGCTTGCAACCGTCTCGGGCACAACCTCGTCTGGGTCAAAGGGATCCCATCCAAGCGCCTGTAAAACTGGGATAATCAAACCCATCTTGGTTGCTTCTTCACTCTTGAAGGCGCTCTTTGGCTTCTCGGCCAACTGCTGTAGCTTCTCTTTGAGCTTGTCCATAGAGTCTCCCTCTGCATCAACCAGTGAGAAGAAATCGAGGTGTGCAAGTGCCTGTAAAGTATATTTTCGCCGGCCTGCCCTAAGCCCTTCTGGCCTTCAGTGCTATAATCTTTATATACGCGCACGCGGAGGCGAGGGCTATGGAGCTCCGAGACCAGGTGATCACCAAACTTGTGATGCACGAACTGGCCGATGAGACGGTGAAAGCGGTCGATGGCACCCTCATCGTTGAAGCCGGAGAAGTTATAACCGAGGCCCACCTGCGTCTTGCTCGCGCCCACAAGGCCGAGGCTCGCCTGCTGCGTAGCGCCTGCAGGCGCAAGTGGCGCGTGAACCGTTATGACTTCCTGCTTCAGGCCCGGGGCCTGGCTGGCAAACTCAAGCGTTGTGGGACCGACGCCGCCGGCTGTATGCGCGACTTCTCGGATACCCATAAGCTCAATTATGTCATCGGGCAGGAAAGCGCCGTTGCCCTCCACGACAGCCAGAACAACCTGCTGATAGCCCCAGGTGAGTTGATAACCGAAACCAAAGCCAGACTGACTCAGCAGGCGGGCAAGCTGGAGGAATTATTCCTGGCCCAGCAGCACCGTATGGCCCAACTCGACTCCTGAGCTGGCAGGAATTTGCCCCTGATGCGCCAACTGACCTCCACCACTCCCTCGGAGGTCAGTTATGGTTGCCCAATGGATTTGGACCGATACCCCGATTGAAACGGAAAGCTTCGCGCTGCTTCGTCGCAGCTTCGAGCTGTCTGAGAAACCTGCCTCGGCGCTCCTCAGGCTCAGTGCCAACCAGCGCTACAAGCTCTTCGTAAACGGTGTCGAAGTCGGCGTTGGCCCCGCGCTTTCTTATCCTGCTTATATGTTCTATGACGAAGTTGAGATCGCCCCCTTGCTGCGCTCAGGCGCCAATGTGCTGGCCGTGCTGGCGCATAATCACGGCACCGAAATGCCCTCTGTCCTCCAACAGGTCATCGGCCCCCCAGGCTTCTGGTGCGAACTTGAGATAAAGGGTCAACTCGCGCTGACATCAGAGGCCAACTGGAAAACCCTTCCTGCGCCTCAGTATGAACTGAAGGGCGAAATCGTCATCGGCCATCGCGGGGGTTACAAAGAGCACTGTCATCCTGCCCTCGAGCCTGCGGGGTGGACAGACCTGGGCTTTGATGAGGCAGGTTGGCAAGGCGCGACCCTCGTGCCAGAGGGTGTTTTTGGTGGGCCGCATCCAACCGAGATACCTCCCAAACGCCACTGGGTCGCTTATCCCGAGGAAGTCTATGCCGAGAATAGCGGCGTGGCCTATGGAGAGGTCTTCCTCCAGCATGGCGAGCTGGCCCGCAAGGCTGGCAGCTATGACATCCGAGGCCAGGAAGCGCTGCTGTCCGACTCGCCCGAGTGGGTCACCATCAATCCAGTTACCGACCTGCCTCCAGCGCTGCTCCTGGATTTTGGACGGGACTGTGTGGGCACACTGGAGCTTGACTTTGAAGAGGCAGGTGAGGGAGTTCTAGAGCTTGCCTTTGGCGAGTCGCTTCATCTCACAGTGGTCGATCGCCTCTATCTGAGAGCCGGCAAGCTGACCTGGTCGCCCTTTTATCGGCGAGTTGGTCGCTATGTGCGACTGCGCTTCTGGAATCTGACCCAACCTGTAAAGCTGCGGGCTGCGCGGTTCATCTGCGAATCCTATGGCGGCGAGACGATTGGCCGCTTCGAGTGTTCGGACAGCCTGCTCAATCGTATCTGGAAGATCGGTGTGGACACCCTGGACTGCTGCATGCAGGACGTCTACGAGGACTGTCCCTGGCGCGAGCAGTCACTTTACGGGGGCGATATGCGCGTTGCCTCGATGGTCGCCTACTATGCCAAGGGAGGTTACGATTTCACCCGGAAATCTCTGAGGCAGCTTGCTCGCACTCAACACGAGAGCGGGGCCATCCCCACTGTCGGGCCAGCGCCAAGTCCCTTGAACGTAATCCCCGAGTTTCCCGCCCACTGGCTGGGTGCGCTCTCCAACTACTACCTGTATACCGGCGATAAAGCCCTGGTGGAGGAGCTCTTCCCCACCCTTGTGCGGCTGGTCTCCTGGTTCGAAAGCGAATTGGACGACCAGAGCCTGATGTCAGGGCTTGAGGAGGGGAGCAAGTGGTTCCACTTCGTGGACAACCTGTGCGGAATCGAACCCCAATATGCTGTCACGGCAACCCAGGCTTACTGTGCCCAGGCCGTAGGGCTTGCCTCGGAGCTTGCCGAGTTGCTTGGTCATTTCGAAGAGGCCACTGCCTGGCTTGAGCTGGCGACCCGGATGAGTAAAGCGATCCAGCTCTTCTGGGATAAGGACAGCCAGGCTTTCATTGATGGCAGTAGCCAGCAGCGCGCCCCTGAACCTCCCAACGAGATAAGCAACGGAGTGCCCCTGTGGTGTGGCCTGACTGATAAAGCCCAATCGCTTGCCTGCCTGGAGCAGCTTGCGCGCAGGCGTCCAACGCGGGCTACCCAGGCGGCCTTCAGCAATTACTTCCTGACCGAGGCTCTCTACCTGGCTGGCTGGAGCGAGATCGCCACAGCCCGTATCTGCAAGTTCTGGGGAGGGATGCTCGAACGAGGTGCAACGACCTTCTGGGAAGTCTTTGATGAAGACTGGCCTGCCGGCAAGCTCCCTCATCGGCTTTGGAGCCTGTGTCATGAGTTCAGTGCTGGGCCGGTAGCGCTACTTCCTGCTTATGTGCTCGGGGTGCGGCCTCTGGAGGCTGGCTTCAGGAAGGTACTGGTTGCCCCTCAGGTGGCCTTGCTTGACTGGGCTGAAGGCGCGGTGCCAACTCCGCACGGGCTTATCCATATCACCTGGCGCAAGACCGATGACAAAATAAGGCTGGAAGTCCAGGTGCCTTGTGCGATTGGCTCTGGAGCCTTGCAAATCCAGGCGCCACCTAACTGTAAACTCCGCGCCACCGTGGTCGAATATTAGAAAGCCAGCCTGAGTGATGGCTTCCAGTTCCAAAAATATGAACTTTTTAGGCCGAAACAACGTTCTCATATTATAAGGAGTGAGGCCTGCCTACTTTGCAAGCAGGTCGGTAGCAAGGTAAACTAAGAATAACGAGCCAGGAGTTGATGACTGATTCTCTAGCAACCCTTCTTGGGAGGAGTTGCTAGTAGTTGTTGTCAACTCGAGGCTTTATCTTGAAGGAAAAGGAACTAGCGCCAGGCCTTCCCCAGGCGCGACCAAAGCTATGGAAGAAAGACCTGCCAGAAATCTGAAGAAACCTCTTATTGTAGCCTTGCTGGTACTGGTCGTTGTGCTCGTTGCTGGAGCTGCTGGCGTTTTCGGCAACTCCTATGTTAACCGGGACAAGGTGATGCGCGGCACAGTGCTGGCTGGTGTTGACATTGGCCGGATGAGTCGTGACCAGGCCTTGAGCGCGCTTGAAGCCCTGGTGCTGCCTGCTCTCGAGCGGCCCGTCGAACTCTCCTGTATGGAGCAGACCTTCTCCTACTCGCGTGAGGCTCTGGGCGCTGATGTAGTTGATCTTGAAGGCGCTGTTGACCAGACTCTGGCCTACGGCCGTCAGATTGGCGCCTGGCGCAGAGCGCTCATTGAGCTTGGCCAGGATATCCCTGCCGAAGAAGTCCAGCTCCAGGTCAGAGTAGAGATGTCCAAACTGGCTGATATCCTTTACAAACTTGTCGCTGAGGTGCAACGACCGCCCAAAGATGCCCAAGTGGACGTTGCCGGCAACTCTGTTGTCGTACATGAGGGCCAGGTCGGCCTTTCGGTAGACCTCCAAAAAGCCTTATTAACAGTAAGTGCTGCCCTGCAAAATCCAATGGCTACCCGCATCGAATTGCCTTATGACGAACTCAAGCCCAGCATAACCAGCGAAGATGTAGCAAGTTTCGACACGGTACTGGGCACCTATACTACCCGCTTCCGTCCCTCCGAGGTGGGCCGGACGCATAACCTGCGGCTGGCCAGCAGCAAGGTGGACAATTCTCTCGTGCGAGTAGGAGACACCTTCTCCTTGAACTCCAGACGCGGGCCAAGCACCGCCGATGCAGGCTATCGCGAAGCCTTTGTCTACCGGGAAGGCCGGGTAGAACCTGAACTCGGGGGCGGTATCTGTCAGGTCGCAAGCACGCTCTACAATGCGGTTGTGCTTGCTGGGCTCGATATCGTGGAACGCGGCAACCATATGTTCACTGTAGACTATGTGCCAATGGGTATGGACGCTACGGTGTATTACGGAGGTCGTGACTTCAAGTTCAACAATGACCTTACCCATCCGGTGCTGCTCAAGATGCGCATCGAGGGCAATCAGCTTTCAGCCTGGGTAATTGGCAACTCGGGCGACCGCCGCGACGTCAATATAGAAAGATGGGGAGCTACTACGACTCCCTTCCAGGTCGTTGAGAAGCCTGATCCTACCTTGCCAGCGGGCAAGCGTGTCACCGATCAGAAAGGACATAGCGGCCATTCGATAAATGTGAAGATTACTGTCAGCAAGAACGGTGAGGTTATCCACCAAACTACCAGGAAGGATACCTACCGGGTCGGCAACAAGATCATCCTGGTAGGCACTGGCGGCGCCGCGAAGCCCCCTGCACCTGACGCCCCTGTGCCCGAAGAAGAGGTCTCTGAAGAGCTTGTCACTCCGTAGCATACTAGCTGGCTGCCTAATACTGGTTCTGGTGCTAAGTGGCAGCGCCTTGCCCCAGTCAACTGCTCCTATAGAGCCTAGCCAGGCGGCTCTGCAACTTTATGCAGAGTGGCTTTACTCCTTGAAGCAGCATTTTAAATTCGATGACTGGGCTTCCTGGACCGAGGTAGATCAGGAAGCCTGGCTCAGGCAGCCTGACCTAAGCGATGATTTTGAGCAGTATCCCGCTGTCCGCTTCGACGCGGTTGACGAGACCGCTGTTCAATACTTCAAGCCTCTGTTTGTCTCAGCCGACACAGTCTGGCCTGCGGTGCCAAGTGACCGGTACACCCTGGCAGCCTCTGGGGGAGCTTTGGCTGGGCCTGAGGTCACCCTCTGGACAGGCGTCAATCCCCGGCAGGCTCGCTCAGCCTGGCTGGCGTCTCTCTGGCAGGCTGAGAAACTGCCCGAATACAGAGAGCTAACTGGTGCAGAGGCGCTCGGAGACATCTCCTTCCTGATTGAAGGCGGACGGCTGTTCTTTGCATATGGCAACGTAGCTGTATTAGTGGAGCCAGGCCTGTCCAATCTGACCGATCCCTTCCCGATTGCCCAGGAAATATTCGAGGCATTGGAAGCCAGAGCTCAAGGCGAATACTTGCCTGCCCGGTCCACTTGCATCATCAACGCGACAAGGTTGAAGCCGGGCGACCTGCCTGGAATGCGATTGGTCACCTGGACTTCTTCCTGCTCGGGCAGCTCACTCGATTCAATTTCCAGGCCACTTAGTCTGGTCCAGTCCTGGACAGGCGAAGTTGCCGGGAGGCCAGCCCGGTTGCAGATCTCTTATACCGAGTCCGCTTATGGTTTTGCCGAGTCGCAAGTGACCGAAGCCGGAGCCCAAAACTCGGGCCAGCATGTTTTTTACCTGGCGATAAACGGCCTGAGTGCAGCTGTGGGACTTACTTTGACAGTGCCCGAGCCCGAGCAGCTTTCACCCGAACTGGACAAGCTTTGCGCTGACAGGGCGCGCGCCCTTGCCGAGTTGCTCTACACCAGGGCCAGATTATTCGCAGGACCTCAGGAGTCGCCTGGACGCAGCCAGGCGAGCCTCGACTAGCTTTCCCACTCTCAGATGGTGGCGCAGTGCGCAAGCTCAGGTGTCCAAAATGCGGCGCCCGCAACTACGAGGGCTATCTGGAATATCCGTGGTGCCACAAGTGTGGGCATCCGCTGGTTCAATGCGTTTACTGTACCTATCTCGAGGCTGACGGCAAATGTAAACTGGGTCATCGCTATGCGACTTCCCAGTTACAGACAGAACCCCTGGATTGTGCCGATTTTTGGCCTTCTCGCGACTATGACCTGGTCGAGGCAAAATCCCCCTCCCTTCGCCCAATGTTTTGGGGAGCTCTGGCCCTGCTTATACTCGTCGTAGCCTTGATTGTCGGCTTCAAGATGGCACAACCACAGCGGGTGGCCCCTGGAGTTTTCAGTGTGCAGGTGCTGCAAACAGAACCAAAAGGCACAAAAGGACTGCTGGAACTCACCATAATCGCTCGCAACGATACAGTCAGAGTTGGGTATGACTCAGTGATTTTGCTAGACCGACGGCTGCTGGCAGGTTTCGAACTGGTCGGTTCTATTGGGGTGCCGGGCAAAGCAGGATTTCGCGATGACTGGATTGCTATCGAGCTTGGACTACTGGAAGCGTTAAATGCCAAGATGGTAAAATTCAGGTTGAAGCCGCGCCAGGCAGGAGAATATCCTGTGAGATGCGAATTATATGTCGATGGTAGACAGGTAGCCTCTACTCGCGCGGTTTTGAAGGCCCAGTGAGTTCACTTTCTCCGTAAGGGAGCCGGATATGCGCCAGGAAGACAAAGAGACTATAAAGGCAATCCAGCGCCAGGTTATGCGACTGCCCGTTGATGGCAGGAAAGTCATCATAACCGTGGTTGGGGGCAGCGTCTACCTTCGGGGACGGATAATCCTGATGCGCACAGCCCCGAAGGGCACTGATATAAATGATTGCAAGACCAAGTTGATAACTGCTATCCGACGCTTGCCCGGAGTGAAGCAAGTCACCGACCAGTTGAGTACCCGCTAGCCTGGCTCTACGAACAAAGTTTTCTCGTGGGTATAGAAAGCGGCGCCTGCGCCGCCCCCTTTTATCTTGCGGACATATTTGCGTAGTGTGTAGTCAACTGGCGCAAGGCCAGAATGCCTGTCCTTGCTGAATCCCGCCGCCAGCTTCGCCGCGAATTCCAGGTCTTTCGGCTGCACGCGCTCGGGGCGTCCTTCAGTGCGAAGTAGCACATGCGAACCTTCGGTCCCTCTCGAGTGAAACCAGAGATCATCCTGAGCGGCATACTTGAAGGTCAAGGCATCGTTCTCAGCCGCCGATCGCCCGACCAATACTTCGAAGCCACCTGGGCTCTCATAATTTCGGGGGGCGATTCCCAGCTTGTCCAGTCGGGCAGTATCTTTGCGCTCTGGCGCTTCTGGACCGCTGCCCTTCGATGTGGCTCCAAGCCTTCGCCCAAGCGCCTGCAGCTCGGGCCCTGCTGCAGCCTTCTCGATCTCGACTTCCAGCCTGGAGAGAGCGGTCAGTTCCTCCTCGAGGGCCTGCTTTCGCGCCGGCAGCACTTCGGTAGCGCGAGTGGCCTTCTTGTAACGCGTATAATAGCGTTCTGCATTTCTGGCGATGGAATCAGTCGGCTCCAACTCAACTTCAATTTCCTTCCCGGAGGCTGGATCGATTAATCTGGCCAGTTTTGTTTCTGGGGGAAGTTGCCAGCCATAGGTCAGCAACAGGTCGCCCTTCAGTTTCAACTCGTCCTGCTCGGAAGCCCGTTCAAGCTGTAACAGGATGTCTTCAAGCGCCTTGCCTGCCTTCTTGCGGCGTTCTCTGATGACAGCGAGCAACTGTTTGCGTTCCGCCTCAGAGTGCAACTCGCGCTTGGATTCGCCTACCACCGCATCCAGCGCCTCGCCAAGGGAAGCCGCAGGATGTTGCCACTCGGCGGGCAGCGACAGCAGACTTATTGGATAGCACTGCACCTTGAGACCTGGCTCTGGCAGGACAACTGGCGCCCACTTGCCCTCTGCCACCAGCGTCTTCAACCAGCCTAGTGTCTCTTCCAGTCGTTGCCAGCCGGTATCGTCCAACTCGCTGGAAGCAAGCTCGGTCTCAAGTCCTGCTCTGACCATCAATTCTCCGAGCAGCACGGCACTGCCCCCCGCTACCAGTTGCTGCAAGGTATTGGTCAGCTTTGCCGCGGGGTGCTCCAAAAGCTGCGCCCGAAGCTCCTGGAAAGGCACCTCCCAGGGGGCCGGGAGATCGGAATTGGGAGGCAATTCGTATTGCGCGCCAGCCACCAGATGCCGAGTGCCTGTCCGCGAACTCGAAGCGGACTTCATTACCAGCAGTATGCGGTCGGCCTCATCCAGCAGGAAGAGGTTACAATGGCGTCCTGTAAGCTCTACCACCAGGCGCAGCTTATGAGGGTCGCCCAGGTCGTCCACGGTGGAAAAACAGAATTCGGAGATACGCTCAAAACCGTGCTGTCGAACAGTATCAAGCCTTGCCGGCCCAAGCCTGCGGCGCAGTTCTTGTGTAAAGGGAAGCTTCAGCTTGCCCTTATCGTCCTCGGCGCTCAGATGGATGCGCGCAAAGGCTGGTTCAGCCGAAATCAATATCTTTACCGGTTCTGGAACACGCAGTTTGAGCAGCAACGAATTGCGTTCCAGCGGGAAAACCCCAACAACCTCACCGCCCTCTGCCCGGGCGGCGATCTCATCCAGGGCCGCTCTGAGCATCAGGCTATCAAAGATCATAAGTTACTTCCTGACCGAGAAACCGTAATCGCCGACCTGCTCGCCACTGGACCAGTACTCGCCAGCAAGAAATCCAAGTGGGTTTACTTTGCCCCAGTCCAGCTTGCCAGCCTCGTCCAAGACCTCTTCCGAGGCCTGGACCGCCACGACCTCACCGATAAAGAGCTCGTGAGTGCCAAGTACAAGCGTCTGGCGCACCACGCACTCGAGGTTGACAGGGCACTCGGTCACTAGCGGCGGTTTGACTTTGGCAGCGAGGCCTGGGGTGAAACCTGCCAGGGCAAACTTGTCCTGGTCCCGGCCACTCTTGACGCCGCAAAGGTCGACAGCCTTCACCTGGTCGGCCGAGGGCACATTGACCACAAACTCACCTGTCGCCTTCACAAGACCGTAGCTATACCGGCTGGGCCTGATAGCTATAGCCACCATTGGCGGTTCAGAACAAACCACTCCGACCCAGGCCAGAGTAATCAGGTTGGGCTTGCCCTCCGGCGTGCAGCAACTGATAAGGGCAGCCGGTACAGGCGCCAGAGCAAGTTCTTGGCCCAAAGTTTTTTTCAGGTTAGCCATTGTCACCCTCCTCCAATTCGATTGGGTTGTCTTCGGGAGCCACTTCCTCAAGATCCACCAGACCGCGTAGCTGAGCCAGCTCTTCCAGTTGCTTCAGTGTGCCCAGCACTACCAGCAAGTCTCCCGCTTCAATGAGGGTTGATGGATCGGGCACTATCTGGAACCCCTCCTCCCCTCTGCGTATCGCAAGTACAGAAATGCCAATCTGGCTGCGCAACTGGCTGGAAGCAAGGGTCTGCCCAACCAGTAGCGACTCGGGCCGGACCACGACCTCCTGGAGGACATAGCTGCTGCCCATTATGGCCGACTCAATAAACTCGGTTGCGCCAGGAGCGATGACCGACATCGCAAGCCTGCGCCCTGCAACCGAGTAAGGAGCCAGCACTCGAGTAGCTCCGGCTTTTTTGAGCTTGGGTACAGCATCTTCGGTTGAAGCCCTGGCGGCAATCACCAGCTCCGGATTCAGGCTGCGAGCTGTGAGCACAATCAAGGCGTTGTCTGCGTCGGTAGAGGCCGCTGCGATAAGCGCTCTTGCTTTATCGACTCTTGCTTCCAGCAGCACTTCATCTTCCGAAGCATCGCCCACGACCACCAGGCGTCCCTCGCGAGAGAGTTCCTCTGCGACTTCAGGGAGAAGCTCCACGATAACCACCTGCTCGCCGCGTGCCTCGAGCATACGCACTGCCCACTCGCCCATCCGGCCGCAACCACAAACAAGGGTATGACCGCTCAAAGTCTCGATGGATTTTTTCATCCTTTTCTTGCTCCACACATCAAGTAACTCGGCCTCAACCAGGTAAGCGACAGCATATCGCCCAGCGAACAGCAGAGTTATCCAGCCGAGCACCAGGTAGATGGAAGTGAATAGCCGGCCTAGTTGGTCCTGAGGTACGACCTCGTTGAAGCCCACGGTCGTGATGGTGATGATGCTCATATAGAGCGCGTCGATGAAGGTAACAGAGATGCCACTAGACTCAGCGAGCTGATTGCCATTTACGTAATAAAAAACGGTTGCGCCACCGACAAGCAAGAGCAGCAACCCAAGCAAGGCTCGGGCAGCCCCCAGTAAGCGACGGGGGTCATCGTGGGGCAGCTCAGCAGCTTTGCGTGAACTTGCAGACACGCTTCAGAACCTCTTCGGCCTCCGAGCTTAGCTTCTCCAGTACTTCGCGGCAGGTCATCAGTTCGTTTATCAGCCCCGCCGACTGACCTGCCATAAGCGAGCCTCGTTCCAAATCGCCTTCCCACACCGCTTTCGCAAGAGAGCCTATACCGAGTTCCTCGATCTCCTCGGCAGTTGCGCCTTCTCTTTCCAGTCGTTCGAACTCCCGAGTCAGTTGATTTTCCAGGGCGCGCACTGGATGGCCCAGGCTGTATCCTGTAACTGCTGTGTCGCGCTCACTGAGCCTTAAGGATAGCCTGTTTAAAGTTGTCGTGCATTGGCGATTCTACAGTCACCGCGAAACGTGTCCCAAGCTGAACACCTTCAGCGCCAAGACAGAGAGCGGCTGCCATCCCGCGCCCATCTGCGATGCCTCCTGCGGCGATGACTGGCACTTCTACTGCGTTGCAGATGGAAGGAGTTAGCACCATGGACGTAACGTCGCCGATATGCCCCCCTGCCTCCATACCCTCTACGATTACCGCATCGGCGCCATAGCGCTCAAGCCTCTTGGCCAGCGCGCCAGCTGCGACAACAGGTATAACCTTGACACCAGCCTCTTTAAGGCTGGGAATATACTTGCCAGGATTGCCTGCGCCAAACACGACTACAGGTACTTGCTCTTCTGCCATCGCTTCTACCTTGGCAGGGATCTCATCAGCTAGCAAATAGATATTGATAGCGAAAGGTTTGTCTGTCAGCTCGCGCGTTTGGCATACCATCTCGCGCAGCTTATCAGGCGGGTAATTCCCGGCTGCAATGGTGCCAAGACCACCTGCATTACTGACTGCGGCTGCGAGCTCAGGCTGAGCAACATGGGCCATCCCGCCCTGGAAGATGGGAAATTCGATCCCAAGCAGCTCGGTAACCCTCGTTTTGAACATCAATCAGGCACACTCCATCAGGCCATATTACGCGCGAAGGCGCTAGCCAGTATCTCTTCGACAAGCTGGTCGTAACTTAGTCCAACTTCCTCGGCCTCGGCTGGTAGGTCGCTTGTATCTGTAAGCCCCGGCAGAGTGTTGATTTCTATCAGATAGGGCCGATTATCTTCGGCGGCCACCTGCATATCAATCCGACTGTAACCATGGCACCCCAGCAAACGATGCGCTTCCACAGCCAGCTCCTGCACCTGCCGAGTTACTTCCGGTCCAAGCCTCGCAGGCAGAATAAAGTCCGTCGCGCCCGCGGTATATTTTGCCTCGTAATCGTAAAACTTGCCCTGGGGCACGAGCTCCAATACCGGCAAGGCTCTCAGCGATTCGCCCCAGCCTAGCACGCCAACTGTTATCTCCTGCCCAGCAATATATCGCTCGCAGAAGGAAAGTCCATAATACTCCGTAACCTGACGAATTGTATTGGCAAGTTCCTCGAGCGTCTCGCAAATAGATACGCCCACACTGGAGCCTTCACAGAGCCGGTTTAACAACTACAGGCAATCCCAGTTGGTCCGCCACTCTGGCCGCCTGGCTTTCTGCCATCTCGCCCCGATAAAGCACGACAGACTCCGGTGTTTCAAGCCCGTAAGTGCGCCAAAGTCCCTTGGTGGCCAGCTTGTGCAAGCCGACAGCGCTTGCAAATACGCCACTACCTGTATAAGGCAAGCCAAACGTCTCGAGGAAGCCCTGGATCGTGCCGTCCTCTCCCGCGCCTCCATGCAAAGCTAGAAAAGCAACCTGGTAGTCGCCCTCAATTAGAGAGCGTGTCAGGCCCTGGGCCGTATCAACCAGTGCGGCTTCATAACCTAGACGCTCGAGTGCGGCCTGGACCCTGGCGCCAGTGCGAAAGGAGACTTCCCTTTCACTGCTTGCGCCACCAGCCAGAACAGCCACACGCTTCAGGTCGGCAGGCAAAGAATAACTCATTCGTCTTCGCCTCTAAAGAGGCAGCTTGACCGGCGCTGAATCGTTGCGGCCCGATGCCAGAATCGCATTTATGACCTCAACCGCTTTACGCGCCTCGCGACCGCTGACTGTAGGTTCGGCCCCCTCCAGGATGCAGTCGCACAGGTTCTCGACATGAGCCCGGTGCCCCTGAAAACTGATTGCCATCGGGTCATCTGCGCCACTACCTACCTCAACCTCATCGAGTTTGGCCCTGCCCTTGGCGCCCGAGCCTTCGCGCTCTGACTTCAGCTCCCAGGAGATTATCCTCCCATCCTGCCAGATAAGGCTGCCCTCGCTGCCATGAAGTTCGATCTTCGAATAATAGCCAGGATAGGCACAGGTTGTGGCGATGACTGAAGCCCAACCGCCTGCTTTCCGGTCGAGCCAGGCATAGGTCACGTCATCAGCTTCCATCTTGTGGGCCATTGTCGCAAAACGCCCTCGCACGTTGTCGAAGGGGCCAACAAACCATTGCAGCAAGTCTACAAAATGGCAACACTGGTTTATGATGGCGCCGCCCCCGTCAAGAGCCCAGGTGCCATGCCATTCATCATCGTAATAATCCTGACCGCGCCACCATTTCATCGAAAGGTCGGCCATATAAAGGTCTCCGAGCAATCCGTCCTCAATAGCCTTTTTGACCTCACGACTTGCCTGGGCATATCGATTCTGGAAGACACAAGACAGGACGACCTGATTTTCTTCGGCCGCTGCGACGAAGCGGTCACAGGCCTCAACGGTAATGTCCAGTGGCTTTCTCTGACAGGATGTGCTTGCCAGCCCTGGCCGCTGCCACGCCGATGGTGGCATGCAAGCCACTGGGGGCGCAGATGCTGATGGCGTCGATATCATCGCGCGCAAGCAACTCGTTGAAGTCTTCATAGACGTCGCCACCGCCATTCTCACTGGCCCGCCTCTCTGCCCTGTCCAGCTTGATATCGCAGAAAGCCACCAGTTCGGCGCGCTCGCACTCGCGCACTGCATCACAGTGGGCGCCACTGATGCCACCGCTGCCGACGATACCCCAAGCCAATTTGCCGTCCTTTGTCATTACGAAAGCCCTCCCTGATTTAGCGAAGCCAGGTAGCTGCGAAGCGTCTCCGCGAACTGCGGCAGAGCCACTTCAGGCTCTTCGAGCTGTTGCTGCCACCGTTTTTCCCACTCAAAACTGTAATAGCCCTGATACCCTCGCTTCAAAGTAAGCTCGAGGAAAGGCGCCAGAGGGATGTCTCCCATACCAGTCAGGCACAACTGGACTGTGCCATCAGGCAGCAAGCGCGAGTCCTTCAGATGCGCGTGGCCGAGTCTGCTGCCGAGGTAATCCCAGCTTGCTTCCAGGCTTTCCCCAGCCCGCCAGGGGTGATGCATATCCCACAAAGCGCAACTTGCCTCGGGATTGCCTGCCGCCAGCACCGCGCCAACTCGCTTGCCAGTGACAAAAAAATCGTGAGTCTCCAAAGCCAGTCTTACTTTATAACTGGCAGCGAAGACTTCCGCCTGCCTGAGGGTAAGTTGTGCCGCCTCGAGTGCTTCTGCTTCGGTCGCGCCTTCCGGCGGATTGCCTCCGAAGACACGCACCAGAGGCGCTCCCAACTGCTGGGCAATTAGGCAATAATCGGCTAGCTCGCTCAGGGTAGCCTCTCGCCTGGCTTTGTCTACCTGGCACAGCTGCGCGCTGGAAGCCACTACCACTGGTTTTATCCCGGCACTGGCTAGTCGCTGTTTCAACACTGGTAAATGAGCCTTGGAAAAAAGAGGCGAATTACGCAGATCAACCTGGTCCAGGTAACCCCTGAACTCAAGTCCCGAATATCCACATTCCACAGCGCAATCCAGAATCTGATCGAGGTCCCAATTGGGGCACCCGAGCGTGCTGAAAGCAAGTTTCATTAGTTGCTCCGCAAGCAGGCCGGCCTGCAACCTGGCTGGCTTAGACGTCTAGCTCCGCCGTTGCCTCGTTGCTCAGCTGGGTAAGGGCCGTAAGCTCTTCTTCTGCCAGGCCTTCCTGTTCCTTGACTATCTCTTTCAGCACGCGCACCAGTTCGGCATCGAACTTGGTGCCTGCGCCCTTCATCAATTCGGCAATCGCGCGCCTGGGCGACCAGGCTGGGCCATCCATCCCGTTAACCCAGGAGTCATATTGATCTACTATGGCAATCATCCGGGTGTTTTGGTCAAGGTCATCGGCGGTCAGATGCTCAGGATAGCCAGAGCCGTCCAACCGCTCGTGGTGGCTGCGGACCATCCTGAGTACTGAATTCAGGAAGCGCACCGGCTCCAGTATGCTCGCTCCGATAAGGGCATGCATGGTGTTTGTATATTCTTCGCGCAATGCCTGATCGGCAAAGGGCAGGGCGTCATCTTCGGAGATGCCTATCTTGCCCACATCGTGGAGCATTGTGCCAAACTTGATCAGCTCGACATTTTCCTGGTCCAGTCCCTGACGCCTGGCCATCTCCAGCATTAGCTTGAGCACCCTGTTGGTATGGCCCATTGCCTCGGGATCTTTGGCTTCGATAGCCAGGGAGAGAGCCCGGACGGTGTCATAGTAACCAGCGCGGACATTCTCGTGCAGCATGGCGTTCTCGATGGCGATTGCAGCCTGAGAAGCGAAAGCCATCAGCAGCGCTACTTCGTCCTGATTGAACCGCCTGCGCTTGTCGTTGTAGACCTTAATAACACCGACGACCCGCTGTTTGGTGGTGAGTGGGAGGGCCAGGACTGACGTAATACCCTCGGCCTCTGCCAGCTCATGGTGCTGGTAGCGCTTGTCTGTCTTGGCGTTCTCGACGTAGACAATTCTGCCCTGCAGGGCTTCCTGATTGACCAGACTCTTGGTCAGATCAACTGGTTCCTTGTCAAAATAATGGCGAGAGAGTCCAGCGGCGGCATAACGGGGCAACACTTCATCTCCATCTCCGCTCTCGGTAAACAGGCGAATCGAGCAAGCCTTCACATGCATTACCTGTTGGGCCTCTTCAGCTATCCGCCTGAGTACATCCTCCAGCCGGAGCGAAGAAGCGACATGGTTGGCGACCTGGTAGAGGGTAGCGAATTCTCTTGTGCGCTGCCGCAGGAGTGATGCAAGTCGCGAAGTAAGGCCTGCGATGACGAAGAAGAAACCTGCCCTTACAAGAGGGACTACGACGGCTAGTTCCATCGTGTTGTCAGGCTTGATCATTACCATCGCGAGGAAAGCTGCGATGAGCGCAACAAAGATGCCTCCCAGCTCTTCCAGGAAGAAAGCCGCCAGGATGATCGGGATATAATAGAATTGCGCCGCTGAAGCTGCCTGCGCGCCTTCACTTACGCGGACAATAAAGCTTACTCCCGCAAGCAATAAGAGCGTCAGGAAGCCGAAAAGCAAACGTTTGCCGAAAGGGATCTCGGACTTGTAGATGCTGCCACCAGGCTCCATTAAGTAAATCCCAGGTATAAGGCTTAGTGGCTAGCGGTTTTGGGCCTGGCCCAAAGAAAACCAGGCAGGGCAAATAACGCCCCGCACCAGCCCCCCGCTCGCCGAAATCAAAAATCCCCTGAAGGCTGGCAAGCTCTTGTCCCAGAAGGGCTAAAGAACCTTCCGCCTTGTGCCGATTATTATAGCACGCGTGCTTGAAGCGACACAACTGATTGGAGGCTTGGTAGTGCCACCTTACCGGCTTGGCCCAATGGATAGCTTGTTGCTCTCGGGAGCACTGGCCCGGCTTGCCGAGCGAGGAGTATCTCTGCAACCAGGCGCGCGTCTGGCTGGCCGTGTCACTCGAATTATCGGCGGCTTTAGCGAGGTCCAGCTTGCCGGAGAGCCTGTGCTTGCGCGGGTAGATGTACCCGTTTTCGCAGGCCAGCGCGCCTTATTCGAAGTCCTTGCCCTCGAACAGTCGCGACTGCACCTGCGTCTTATCCAGCCAGGGCAGGGCGCCGATTCCACCAGGTCTCTCCTGTCGGCAACCAGTCCTGATGAGATAAGCAAATCAAGCCAGGTACCCGGCTCTCCCAGTCCAACCAGTCATCGTCATCAGTTCCTCCTGCCTGCCCTCGAGCTAGCCACTCAGCTCGAAAGCGCGCTTGCTTTGCCTGCCGAAAAGGCCCGCACCTTGCTCTGGTCTGGTCAGTCCGGTTGGCCTCTGCCTCCTGCCTCTCGGCTCCTTGCCTTGCTCGCGACCCTCACAACTCGCCTTTCAGGCTCTCCTGACCAGCAGCTTCTACTACTGCGCGCCCTGCTTGGCCCGGTCGCACCGAGTGTGCTGGGGGCAGCCCTGGAGATACAGCGTCCCCTGGCGCGCAAGGCGTCCAGCGAGGCAATCCTCATCCTGGACCGGCCCGAGACTGCCACTCGACTGCCTGGACTACTCAAGCTGCTGGATGCAGCCTCTCAAGCGCTTCAGGCTGTGGACGAACTCACTCCCGAAATACTCCAGAAGATCGCCGAGCAGCTTGCAGCTCAGGGCGAAACCGCGAATCAGGCCTCGGCGAAGCTTGCCCTCGAGGCTGCCCTGGTCGAACGAGCTCTGCTGGCGACTCCAGGCTCCAGTCCGGCCCTCGCGGGGCAACTGGCCAGCCTCGATCAGGGGGGAGAGCGGCTCAGCCATGCCGAGTTGCAGGGCTTGCTGGCAGAGACGACCGCAGAGCTAGCCGAGGCTCATAATCTGTTGCTTCTGGGCAGTCCACGCGAATTGCCTGCGTCCAAAGGGCAGTTGGTGGTAGCCTGGCTCCCCCCAATGGCAACCTTTGGATGTGAAGCTCCGCCTCTTCAACTTACCTATGAGCAATTGCCCCAGGAGGAAGAGACCGCCTTACTCGAACGCTGTCATTTCACCCTTTGGCTACCTCGACTTGGTGAGGTGGAAGCCACCTTGCTGCGTTCGGAGGGGCAGTTACTGGTCAGGCTGGATACTGGTGAAGTCCATGCAAGAGTGACGCTACTTGGTGCCGCTGACGAACTCGCAAGAGCACTTTCAAGTTTTGGAGAATGCAGGGTGGTTATTTCCAGTCCATCGCCCCCCTCAGAAGGTCAGGGAGAGGGATATTTTGATGCCACAATCTGAGGCAGACAAACTGCAGCGATTTGCCGCCGCGCTTGCCTGGGATTCAGCCACCGATGTGGCGCCGCGCGTATTGGCAGCAGGCTCGGGATGGATGGCAGACCTGATACTCGACCTGGCGCGCAAGTCGGACGTGCCGGTGAGGGAAAACAAAGATCTGGCCGAACGGCTCAGCGCCCTGGCTCCGCCCGCCTTTATCCCCGAGGAGCTCTATCTGGCTGTAGCCGAAGTTTATGCTTTTCTGCTGCGCCTTGACGCCGAGGTTGGTTCACATCAAGTTGGTGATGAAATAAGCAACCCCGAGGTAAACGGCGATCCCGGAGATATCGTTCAAGGTTGATAATAGCGGATTGGCGGCAAGAGCTGGGTCCACGCCGGCCTTTGTCAGACTGACAGGCACCAGGATCCCTGTACAAACCGAGACAATAATCGCGGCAGCCATTCCCACGCCTACCGATAAGGCAACGGTGCTGTCAGAAGTCCACATCAGCGCCACAAAGCCAAGCGTCAGGCCGAAAACAATCCCAAGGAAAGTAGCTGCCGTCATCTGCTTGAAGAAAGCCCGACGCAGCACTGACCGGCTTGCTTCTTTTTCGATTAGCGCCCTGATAATCAAGGTCATCGTCTGAGCGCCGGAGGCATTGCCCAGGGCGGCTATTGCCGGCACGAACATTGCGAACATCAGCGGATCATGGTGGCCGAGTTTTTTTGCCACTACCCCTACCAGGATGCTCGAGATGATAGCATCGCCCAAGGATACCAGCAGATAAGGTACACGACTGGTTGCAGTCTGCATTGACGTGAGCGTCAAGGTCTCGGTCAAACTCATCCCGGCCATCTTGAGGACGTCCTCTTCATGCTCCTCTTCAATGACTTCAAGCAAGTCGTCCACTGTGATACGACCTAATAACACCCCTGTCTCATCCACAACAGGGATAGCGTAGAGGTTGTACTTGCTTGCGAGGCGCGACACCTCTTCTCGGTCCACATCCGGTGCAACTTTGATGATATCGGTGGTCATCAAATCCGAGACAGGCGTCTCCAGCGCAGCGGTGACCAGTTTCCTGAAGTCGACCACTCCGAGCAGCTTGCCCAGGGTGTCTGTGACATAAAGATAAAAAACTTCCTCGGGCGTCTCGCCGCGGCGCAAGAACTCCAGCACCTGGCCTACCGTCATTGCAGGGGGCACGGTGACCAAATCCGGTGTCATCATCGCGCCGGCGCTGTCTTCTTCGTAGCTAAGTAGCGAGCGCAACTCGGCGGATTCTTCTGGAGGCATCAGCTCGAGTACACGCGCCGCCACGTCATCTTCGAGGTCGCGCATCTGCTCTGCGCCTTCATCAGGCGGCATCGCATCTATAATCTCAGCCAGGCGGTTATCGCTCAGCCCGTCGGTAATCTCTTCGGCGATCTCATCCTCGACCTCATCGAGTACCTCGGCGGCTTCTTCGGTGCCCAGCAGACCGAAAAGCTGATCGCGTATCTCCGACTTCCAGCTCTTCAAGCAGGTCAGCCTTGTCCGAGGCGTGAAGTCGCGCCATCATCCGCACAAGCTGCTGCTGCTGGCCAGTAGCCAGCAAGCGCTCAACAGCCTTCGCAGCTTTTTCTACATTCAGTTTGGGCATGGTGTGCCTTCAGCTAGAGGTGAGTGGGGGCAACTCGCTTATGACAAGCGGGGTGCGCCAAACAGATGCCTAATTCTACGTCAGCCAGCGCCGCTCGTAAAGCAGGCTGGCTACTCGTCCTTGCCCGGGTAGTGGAATATCCTGCTGCAGCTCGAACACTTAACTACTTCAACACCTGCTTTTATTTTCTGCCAGTCCTTCTGACCGATACTTACTTTACAGGCGCCGCAACTCGGCTCAATCACCGGCCAGACTACCTGGCCTCCCAGGTGTTTGCGCAGTTCGTCATAACCTGCCAGAAGCCGCGCTTCTACCAGCTTGCGGGCTTCTACGCGCTGCTTGATTAGCTCTTCGACTTCAGATTTCAACCTGCCAACAGTCTGCTCAAAGCGCTTGCGAATTTGGACATACTGGCTTTTTAGTTGTTGCACTTCGTTTTGTTTTTCGACCACCGCAGCCGTTACGGCCTCGACTTCAGTAAACAGTTGGAGCACCTCGCCATCGAGTTTGGCGCGTTTACGCCCAAGAGCCTGAGCTTCGGCCTCAAGGTCTTGAAGCTCACGAGGATTACTGATCCGCCCGCTGTAAAGCTTCTCCTGTTCGCGCGCGAGCTTCTCTTCGGTGCCTTTGAGTTCCAGTTCGTGGTCACGCAGTTCGCCTTCGGTCTTTTTTTTCTGGTCGGTGATACTGGCTAGCTCAGCGGCTCCTGCTTTGATCGACCTGGCTAGCTCAGCCCCGTCATCGAGCTTGCGCGCTGCTGCCAGTCGTTTGTCAATCTCAAGATCCAGTTGCTGAAGCGCCCACAACCTGTCCGTAAGAGCCAACTGCGACTCACCCACCTTCAGTGGTTCGGAGACGCCAGGCGAGAGGCTCTTTCGGCTCGCACCGAGCGTACTCCAGATTTGGAAACTGCGTACCTAGAAACTCCTGCATCGCCAATATGGTTGGTTGTTCGCTGATAGCATGGCCGAGTACCACAGTAGAAAGGCCGCGCTGCAAGGCTTCCTGGGCTGGGTGGAAACCAAGCTCGCCAGTGATGAAGAGCTCCACTCCCCGCTCTGCTGCCTCGGCCACAAAGCTATTGCCAGAACCAGCCACAATCGCGATATGCTGGACTTTACGCTGCGGGTCATTCCCCAGTCCATATGCCCTGGCGCCCAGCTTGCCAGCAAGCCCTTCAGCCAGCACCTCAACAGCGGTGAGTTGCTTGAGCTTGCCTACCACACCTGCCGAATAGGTCGTGTTGCGATTAGCCAGGGGAGTAAGCGTCAGGCGGTTTGGAGCGCCCCCCAGCGCCTGTTGAAGCCGTTCTCGGTAGTAAGAGGTGTTGGCCTGAGCACAATCGAAAGCCATTGCTACATGGGACTCAGAAGCAAGCTCGCCTTCTTTGGCCCCTGGCTTCAAAAGCGGCACGGCTGCCAGCTCGATGTCTTGCACTCCTGCCGCCATCAAAGCGAGCGCAACCGCATCGGATTGTTCTTCAGGCACAAAGAAAGAAAGCCGCACTTTGGTATCCTGCTCTGCCATCCCCAAAGGGGCAAGCTCTGACAAATCAATCAGGGCGGCCAGCTTCCGACTGGCCCCAAACTTGAGCGAATTGTCCGCATTGGTGTGAGCACAGTAAAGCGCGATATCCTGCTTGACCAGTTCTCTGACGAGCTGGCCTTGCGGGGTATCAAAGGTAAGTCCGGACAAAGGCTTGAAAAGCAGCGGGTGATGAGTTATGAGTAACTGGGCTTTGCGCCGGCCATCAAGGGCTAGCTGTAGCGCGGCCGCATCGCAGTCGACGGCCAGCACAATCCGCTTAACTTCACTGTTCGGATCGCCAACTTGCAACCCCACGTTATCCCAGCTTTCTGCCAGGCCTTGTGGGGCGAAGTCTTCCAGTTCCTCGATGACGTCCTTTACCAGGGGCATAACCTGACCTCGACTCTAGTCCAAGTAAAAGATTTCGCCACTCTTCAGTTTAGTCCTGCCAAGGCTCTGGCTTGAAACTGGCGCGCCCCTCGAAGAGCAGGTCATATGCGTCGACATTGAACTCGCGCGCCTCGATATCGAAGTCCGAAGTCTCTACAACGACATCGCCACTGCAGTCGATAATCAGGTCGTAGTCCGGCTTCAGGATTATGTTGCCTCCCGACAGCTCTATATCGCGCCAGGAATCCACTTTGAGAGTGCCATCACAATCAATTTCGATGTTGCCCATATGGTCAATCAGTATCTTGCTGCCGTTGGCGGACAGTTCCAGCTCGCCGGGGAAGCTCCCCAGCAACACCGAAGCGCTTCCAGACTTCAAGCTTACCTGGTCGGTGACATCGATACGCGAACCGTTGGAGCCTGACAGCGTCACCGGTGCGGTGAGCCACTTGCCAGAATTAACTGGCCCCCAGGGTGAAGGCCCCACGATGAAAGGCTGTTCTCCCTTGCCCTGGACAAAAGTAATCAGCACCTCCTGCCCCGCCTCGAGGCTCCAGCCTGTCTCGGGCAGAGCGCGCGCGGCGGAAAATTCTTTGCCCAAACTGGCTGCTTCAAGCCGGAACTCCCTGAGTCCCGTCTCTGGGCTGGTTATTTCCAGTATCTTCGCCAAATAAAACTGCCCTGGCAGTGCTTCTGCCTGAGGCCTGGCAAGCTGCGAAAACAAAAGGAAACCAAGGGCAATGACCGCAAGCAAGGCTAGTTGCAGCTTCTGACTTCCCATACTGACCACTCCTTCGTTGACAGTGGTGTCTCAAGCGCTTAGGATTAGCACCTGGCGTTCAAGTGAGGACAACACCTTTGTTATATTCCACCCGGTGCACTGGATGTCTTCTAGATGACTTCGTTGGCGCCCTCGAAAGGCTTGAGTTGCCCGAGCCAAAGAGGTTGCAGCTGACGCAGGCTGCTTTGGCCTTTCTTGCTGCGCATCTCGCCGACCAGGTACCTCCATCATACCTGATTACCGAACTGCATCGAATAATAAAACGCGAACTTCGTTTGGAGGAACCTTTCTCTGAACTCCGAGCCTTATGCAACGAAGTGGGGCTGCGGTTATACAAAGAACTGAGCCACACCCTGGCCGCCTTGCCTGCTGATGAGGCTTTCTTCGAGGCAGTGCGCTGGGCTGTGGCAGGCAATGTACTGGATTTCCGTACCGCCGGCGCCGGATATGAGATGGACCTTGCAAGAGTGCGAAGCGAACTCGATGAGGCGGTCGAATCGCTTGATTTTGACCAGCGCAGAGAATTACTCAAACTTGCCAGACCAGGCCTTGCGGTGCTTTATGTGCATGACAATGTCGGTGAAGTGGCTCTCGACCGACTGTTGATAGATCAGTTACGTCTCCGAGGTGCTCGCGTGACCTCGGTCCTCCGCGGAGGGCCCATCACCAGCGATGCGACCTGGCGCGATGGCGATACGGTTGGCCTTGCTGAAAGCTCGGA
Source organism: uncultured Armatimonadia bacterium (assembly GCA_963749155.1). Taxonomy (GTDB): domain Bacteria; phylum Armatimonadota; class Zipacnadia; order CAVVLO01; family CAVVLO01; genus CAVVLO01. The sequence continues at coordinate 138,247 of CAVVLO010000002.1, forward strand.
TGAGGTGTTCCTGGCTGGCCCTGACACCCTGGGAATAAGCCTGGTGGAAGGCACAGCGCGCCTGTTGAAGGCACTCGCCGACAGCGACCTGATTATCAGCAAAGGGCAAGCCAATTATTATGTGCTTTCCGAGCCAGACACCCCTGTAAGGGGGGACGTGGCCTTTCTATTCCGAACCAAGTGTGAACTTGCGGCCAGGCGCTATGGTCTAAAGGGCAAATACCGAAATATCGTTGCCCTTCGATCAGCAAGTAGTTAACCGCAAGCCAAACAGCGTCTTGAGGGAGGTTGCCTTATGTCACTACTCTACCTGGTCTTGCTGGTTGCTGTAGCCCTTCTCCTGCTAGCGGCAACAGGCTTTGTTGCGCCACTCACCCCGCAGGAACTTGCCTCTGTCGATGCCAGGGCCAACGCGCTTATCGCCCAGATGACCCTCGAAGAGAAAATTACTATGGTGCACGGAATAGGGCGCGAGGGCTTCACGGGATACATCCCCGCCAACGAACGGCTAGGAATCCCCGCCGTGAAGATGGCCGATGGCCCAGTTGGTGTGCGCGCCGGAGAGTCGACCGCCTTCCCAGCGCCCATCTGTATGGCCGCTACCTGGAATCCCGAGGTCATCAACCGGGTCGGCCAGGCTCTTGGACGCGAAGTCCTGGGCAAGGGCCACAATGTCCTGCTTGGCCCCTGTATCAATATCGCCCGGCTTCCTCAGGGAGGGCGCAGTTTTGAGGCTTTTGGAGAGGATCCTTACCTCGCAAGCCGCATGGCGGTCGCCTATATCACCGGGGTGCAGTCGCAGGGAGTTATCGCGGATGCCAAGCACTTCGCCGCCAACAACCAGGAAGAGCAGCGCGGCACCATCAGCGCTGAGGTTGACGAACGCACGATGCGGGAGATTTACCTGCCTGCCTTCCGGGCTGCGGTTGAAGAAGCCGGCGTCTGGTCGGTGATGGCGGCCTATAACAAAATCAATGATACTTATTGCAGCGAGCACAACTGGCTGCTGCGCGACGTGCTGAAGGGCGACTGGGGTTTCCAGGGCTTCGTGGTGTCTGACTGGGGCGCCACCCACAGCACCGTAGGTTGCGCGCTGGGCGGCCTGGACGTCGATATGCCAGGCAGCGACTACTATAAGAACTCACTTCGAGGCGCGGTGCGTAATGAGCAGATCGAACTGGCCGTGCTGGATGAGATGGTCAGGCGCGTGCTGCGTCCGATGCTTGCTCAGGGCCTGTTCGAACGCGAAGATGAGCCAAATCCTGCTCTGGTAGACACGCCCGAGAACCGTCTGGCTGCGCTTGATACCGCCCGAGAGGGCTTTGTGTTGCTCAAAAATGAAGGCAGCCTTCTTCCGCTGGACCTGTCCAAAATCAAGCGGCTCGCGGTAATCGGGCCGCATGCCGGCCAGCTCCGGGCTGTAGGGGGAGGCAGCGCTTTCGTCTCGCCCGCTTACACCGTCACCCCGCTGGAAGCGCTCCAGAGGCTAGTCGGTGACCAGGTCGAACTCGTTTATGCTCAGGGCTGCGATCTGCAGGGCACGATGACTTTATTGCCCTCTACCTGCCTGCTGCCACCAGCCGGAGTCGAAGGCAAACAGGGCTTGCTGGGAGAGTATTTCAAGGGCAGAGACTTCACCGGTGAGCCAGTCATCAAGCGGGTAGACGAGTCGGTGGACTTCCGCTGGGGCGGCGCTGGACCGGGCGGGGGACTTGGCGCAGACAATTATTGTGTTCGCTGGACTGGCAGGCTGAGGGTGCCTCTCACCGGCTCGTATGGCCTGGGCGCCACCAGTGACGATGGGATGCGCCTCTACCTCGATAATCAGGTTGTCCTGGATCGCTGGAATGATCGCGCCGAGACAACTGATATGACCAATATCGAGCTTGAAGCCGGTAGAGAATACAGTTTGCGAGTTGAGTATTACCAGAATACCGGCGATGCCGTAATGCGCCTTGGGCTGATGCAGCCGGGCCAGCAAGAATATACCGAGGCCATCACCGCTGCTACCGGAGCCGATGCTGTGCTTCTATTCGTGGGGCTGGACAGCTCCATCGAGACCGAAGGCCGGGACCGGACCAGTCTGGATTTGCCCGCCCCTCAGGTGGGCCTGATAAAAGCTGTTGCCGCCGTGAATCCTTCCACCATCGTAGTGTTGAACTGTGGGGCGCCGGTACCGATGGACGAATGGCTGCCCCAGGCGAAGTCTTTGCTGCTTACCTGGTATATGGGCGAAAATGGCGCAGAAGCCGCGGCCGAGTTGCTCCTGGGCCTCCGGTCGCCCTCAGGCAAGCTGCCTGTGACCTTCCCCCGCAGGTGGCAAGACACGCCGGCTTTCGTGACTTATCCAGGGGCAGATGGTATCGCCCCCTATTCCGAAGGGGTCTTCGTTGGTTATCGCTGGTATGACCAGCAGGAAATCGAACCGCTCTTCCCCTTCGGATATGGGCTTTCGTATACTACTTTCGAATACCAGGACTTGCAGGTAATCCCTGGCAGCCCTGCTGCTGGCGAGCCGGTTACCGTCAGTTTTGAAGTCAGCAATACCGGCTCTGTCACGGCAGCCGAAGTCGCTCAGGTTTATGTCGGCGACCCCAAGGCCAGTGTCTTGCGGCCCCCGAGCGAACTGAAAGCTTTTACCAAAGTTTTGCTGAAGCCTGGCGAGACTAAAACTGTCACCCTGACTCTCGGGCCAGAAGCCTTCGCTTTTTGGGATGTTATCCGGGATGATTGGTATGTCGAACCAGGCAGCTTCCAGATAAAAGTTGGCGGATCGTCCAGAGACTTGGGGCTTACCGCCGAGATAAGAATCAAGTAACGAGCCGACCCCGCCGGCAAGGAGCATCAAGATGGACAAATCAAGAGGGATAACCACTGCTGCCCTGCTTGCAGGATTGCTTGGGCTAATATTGCTCGCCGCGGCGACTTTTGCCATAGCGCGCGAAAGGCAGACCGCGGCCACCGTAGCCGACTATGCCAAACTCGAAGCCGAAGCCGCTAAACTGGGAGGGACCTCGCTTGCGTCCGCGGCGGAAGAAGTCCTTAAACCCGTGCGCGAAGCGCTTGCCCAGGGCAACCTTGAAACTGTCCGCTCCGAGTTGCCTGGCGCTCAGGATAAAGTCTGGCGCCTCCAGTCCGAGGCCGCTCCCCAGCAACCTGGTCCCTCTGGCCTCGAAGGTTCGGAGGCCGATGAATTAAAAACTCTGCGCGCTAGCGCGGCGCTTTTTGCCTCGGATCCCGAGTTGCAAGCCTTGTACACAAAAATCGTAGAGTCGCTTCCGAGCGTGCCCGAGCCTCAGCGTCCCAAACTAATCCAGACTCTGGACGAGGCCTCCAAAGCTGCTCTGACCAAAGATTTTGTGAAAGCCCGGCAGCTTCTTGCTCCCTTTAATCAGACGCAGGCGCCAGTGATGGGCCCAATGACCTTGAGCCCCGAGGCCAAAGCGCTGATGGAGAAAGACGCCAAATTCAAAAAAATGGTTGAGCTGCTGCAGGCGCGTCTGGCAGACCGAACCCATCCCCCTACCAACCCTCAGGCGCTGGCCCAGGCGCTTCCGGCGCTAAGAGAAGCAGTTAAAAAGGGTGATGCGACAGGCGGCGCGTTCGGTGCTTTCCAGGGCCTTGAAGGCACTCGATGAGGCCCCTGCCGGTGGCGCTATGCGGCCAATGATGCCCGGCCAGCCTGGCCAGCCTCAGCGTATGCCCCAGGGCGCCAGGCCGCCTCAGGAGCTTGGCCAGGTCTTTAACGAATTCAACCAGCTCATTGGGCAGCTCGGACAGACGGGGCAGCCAATGGACCAGTGGATGCAGCGACGCAATGCTATTCTGGCCAAGTTGGGGCAGCAAAAGTTTGGCGAAGCGCTTTCGATGGCCAAGCAAGCCAACACTGCGATGAAAGCAGCCCTTGCCAAAAGCCCCAAGCCGACTGGCAAGCCTGTCAGCCCTCCTCCTACCGGAATTACGCCTCCTGCTGGAGCCCAGCCGACCGAACCTGTACCCAGCGCGCCTCTCGACCTGCTGGTCAAGCGCCTCGATGAAGTGCGGGCTCTGCCGGCAGAGGATTACAACCAGCATAAGCCGGAGATAGCAGCCGAATTGCTAGCTCTTGCGCGAGGCCAGATGGGTCCCGGCCAGCCTGGTGGGATGGCTCCTTCCGAGGCTCTCAAAGCCCCGGAGCCTGTAAAACAGGTGCTACTCAAGACCGAAATCAAGGCCGAGAAGTGCGCAGGCTTACTTGATAAACCAGTTTTCCTTTCCAACGCCTACACGACTACCACAGCGGGAGTCGTCTTCGAGCTGGCTGGCCTGCCCGCCTCCGTTACCAAGCCCAGCCTCGAACTGCGCTGGCGCTCTGGAGACCACGAGGGCAGCTTCAAACTGGAAGGTGAAGCAAAGGAAGGCAAAGCCGAGTTGGTCCTGCCCGCCAGGCTTCCCGGTCAGGACTGGCCGGGCGAACTCTTGCAGGTCTCGGTGCCTGCCGAACTGGCAGGCGCAGAGCTTTCGCTGGTGCGCCTTTCAGCCCCGGCCGTGCCAATCGGCGATTTGCTGCGCCAGGCGCCTCTGCCCGTGCGCATATTTGACTTCCTGAGGCGTATTGTCATCCCCGGAGAGCAACCTGCCGTCGCCTTTGGGCTGACGCGAGACCAGCGCCACCCTTGCGAAAGTGGCGTCTCGAGCGTCCTCAACGCCCGAGTAGGCCAGTCGCTGCTTGCGCTTTCCCAGTTACTCGCAGGCAAGCTGCCGGAAGCAGAAGCTCAACAGATCGCCACGATGGCCACTGGCTTGCTTGTGACAGCTCCAGGCCAGCCCGCTTCACTTGGCGAGCTTGTGACTCTGGCCGAAGCCAGACTCGGCGCCTCGAGACTGCCAGGCGCAAGCCCGGAGCTTGTGCAACTGGCTGAGAAGAACGCTGATGAAGTGAGAGGCCAGGCGCGCGCAAGTCGTGAAGCCGTCCTTGCCGCTCCAACCTCGACCCTTGCGGTTGCGGCCAGAGTGCTGCTATTAAGTGACACTGAGGCGCCTTCCGAAGAAGCCTTGAACTTGCTGGGTGAGTTGCGAGGCAGGCTGGAGGCTTCAACCGGACTGGTGAAGGAGTTCTCGCGCGGTAATCCTGTCTATACAACCTTCGGTCAGGCTTCGACCGCGCGCGCCTTCGAGCTGGCAGAAAGCAAGCAACCAGGCAAGACCAACGAGGCAGCCCATAAACTGCTTCAAGCTACCTTCAATTCGCCACTACTTGCCGATGCCAGGTTTGGAGGATTCTTCCAGCGCGCTGGGGCGAAACCAGCCCGCAAGTCGCTGCTTGATCACGCCGAATTGTTGCTAGCGGTCCGGGGCCTCGAGGCAGGTGGATTGAAGAACGAGCAGCTTGGGAAGTGGGGCGCCGACCTTTCGGCCTTGCTCACTGACAGATTCTACGATCCGGTCTGGAATGGTGCTACAGCGGTCACGGATGAGCAGTTCCGGCCTGTTGGAGATTCGCCCTGCGCCACCGCCAGCACCGAAGCGATGTGTGGTCTGCTGCTCGGACTGGTACAGTTCTAGCCATCCTGCTTATTGCTTGGCGGCCCGGCTTTCGAAACGCAGCCTGTAGGTCCCGATCCCGAAAAGGTCGCCGGCCCGCAGGCTGCGACTTGTTACAGGCTGACCGTTCACCAGCACAGGTTGTCCTGTGCCCAGGTCGCGCAAGGAGCAGCGCCCACTCTCGATTGTGAGTTCGCAATGGAAAGGCGCGACCGAGGGGTCTTTTATCAAGGTGATATCCGCCTTGGGCGAACTGCCCAGCCGCGTCACATGCTGGTAGAGGATGAACTGCTTGCCCGCAAGTGGACCAGTAAGCACATGCAACCAGAAGGTCTTGGCAGCTTGTTCGACCGCGCTGATAGCGACTCCCACCAGCAGGCCCATTACCGAGAAGCCAATCAGGCGCGACATAAGGCCGCCGCCGGTGACGATGGCAAGGGGATCAAACAAGGCCCCTCCCAGGAAGCCACCGAGCAGCCCACCTATCAGGCCATTGAGGATGCGCTTGCCCGAAAGCCCAGGCAAGCCTTGCCCAAGCCCCACAAACAGCCCCACCAGTGCCCAGGCAAGCGCGCGCACGAAGAGCTGTGTAGCAGGATTGCCACCTTGCTCTCCGCCCCCAAGAGAGGTATATGCAGCCTGGCCAACTACGCTGCCGAAGGCGCCCCCTGCCCCGCCAACCAGCAAACCGATGAGAGCGCCCTTCAGGGCCTTCTCCCAAACCCCGCTTCCCACGCCTTCGGTTGCTCCGAGCAGCAAGCCTATAGGCCCGCCAATTCCAAGGCCCAGAATCAGCATCTCCAGCATCGGGTTGAGCGCCGAGGCAGCTTCATCCGAGATGAAAGGCTCCACCGCGCACCAGCTGAGGAAGCCCCCAATCAGACCTGCAAGTGCCCCAAGCAGCACTGGCGAGAAAAGCACCTGAGAAGCGCCAGACTTGCCTTTGCCGGAGCCCTCTCCCCAGCCAGGGCCTCCCCCAGCACCGACCTGATCGAAGAGATCGCCGTCATCCTTGAAATCATCACTTGTCAGTATAAGGCGGTCGGGCACTAGTCAAGCACACTCCTGGCTATGGCGTAACCCAGCTGCACAATTAGCTCTTTGAAATTCTTGGTAGAGTCGATGTCTGTGAAGGTACCGCCCGTCTTCTGCGCCAGCATCAGATAACCTTCAAGGGGCTTCGCGACGACATAACAGGCTAGCCCGCGCTCTTTCAATCCGGTCACTGCATCCTCGAGTTTCAGCGTAGTGAAGTCTGTGCCGTCGCCAGCGGTGTGATAACCGGCATCACTAATCAGGATCAGCACTCGCTTGGCCTCGGGCCGGAAGGCCATCCGCGAGGCACTCATCAACGCTTCAAGCTGATTTTCGGGCTCATCCACGCCACCAACAGCTTGCTGGACGGCCAGCCAGGACTTGAACTCTCCAACACTGGGGGTGAGGCTCAGGTCCTCGCGATACACCATCCTGACCTCATCACCGAAGGTCACCAGGCCAAATTTACAGTCTACGCCCTGACCGCTTAATAATTCGGAGAACTGTTCCGACGCAGCCAAAGTGCCATCGATCTCTTCTCTCATACTGCTGGTTGTGTCGAAAACAAAAACCACGTCCACTGGCTCGGGGCTGAAGGCCCCTCCCCGCCAGAAGAGCGCCAAAGCGATAAGCCCGGCCCAGCAGGCAACGATCAGCAGCCCAAGGGGAAGGTTGGCAAAGAGAGCTCGGTTGAATTCTTTCAGAGAAAAACCCATCAGAGCCCCTCCTTACCCTTGCCCTGGCGCACCCAGAAGACCAGCACTGTGTTGCCCACATGCAGCAAGGCGCCATCTCGCAGCCTGGCCGATGAGACAGGTTGCCCATCAAGCCCCACTTGAAGTCCTCGCTCGGCCTGCACCTGCCAGCCCGTGCCAGTATGCCGCAGGACGAAGTGACGCTCTGCCAGGCCAGGTTCTTTCACCAGCCGCACATCCGCCTCAGGCGAGGAGCCCACCCAATTTTCGGGCTTGTGCAGTATGAACTGCTTACCCCGCATCGAGCCTTTGGCCACAGCCAGCCAGGCCTGCTTGAAGACCTCGCCAGCAAGCCCCATCAGCAGTCCAACACAGGCGCCAAGAGCTAGCAGTGCAAGCAGTCTGCCCAGGCTTGAAGAAGCAACCGCGCCTTTGATAGCCTCAAAGGCGATGCCCCCCAGTAGTCCTCCCAGCGCCCCACCCAGCAGCCCATTGCGCAGCTTGGCTGCCGAGGTATGCAAAGCCGAACTGCCAATTCCCAGGAAGAAGCCCAGCACCGACCAGCCGACAGCTCGCACAAGTAACGCCGCGGCAGGCCCCATAAGATGCCCAGTGGATGCGAACTGGTAAGCCCACTCGGCAAGCGCGCCGCCAAGCGCGCCTCCACAAGCGCCTATCAGCCCCCCCATAAAAGCGTGAGCCAGAGCCGAAGTGATATCTCCGAAAACCAGTTCCTCAAAACTGCTGAGGAAAAGCCCAATCAGAGCGCCCGCCACCAGGCCATATAAAGCCGTCCTGATTATCAGGTCTCCTCCGAAGGAACTCGACCAGGCTAGCAGGATTATCTCTCCAAGCAGCCAGGCGCAAACCGCACCAAGTAGCCCGGCAACCAGCAGCAGGGCCGGCCTGAGAAGAGCGGAAGCACGACGCGGAGCCACCTCGGGTTTGGCCCAGGCCTCTACTGGAGGGCCAACCGAGGCGCCTGCCGGCTCGAAGACTTCCTCCTCGCTGAAGTCCTCTGCCCCGAGCACCAGCCTTCCAGAGGCCGGGGGAGGCGCAGGTTCCTCCTCGGCAAAGTCCTCGGAAGTCAACTCCAGTCGCTCTGGCAGCTCTTCCTTGTCGGGCGTATTGTCCAAACCTTACTCCCTGGACCTAGACTGTAGTATCGATTATTCCCTCACTGGCGAGTTTCTGGGCCATCTGGTCGCGCTTCTCATAACCGGCCTCAAGCGCGGCTTTACTGGCACTGCCGAGTCTGGGAAGTTCAGCAAGCGCCGCTTCATCCACCGGCACCAAGGCTTGTCTGGCAAGCCCATCAGGCCCGGCCAGGCCCATCAGTTGAAGCAGTTCTTTCATCCTGGCCTCGGTGCCTACAGGACCAAACAACCAAAATCCAACCCGTCGCAGTCCTTCAGGGCCTTGCTGGAAAGCGCCCAGCTTGCCTTGAACCGGGTCGTGTACCACCGCTACCTGGCCAGGGGCGCTGAAAAAATTCTGCTGGATGAACTGGTCGAACTCACTGAGGAAAACCCCAAAGCCCGGATGCGTGTGATACCAGCCCATTATCTTGAGGCCAGGCCAGTTGGCGTCCAGTTCGGCGGAGAAGGCATTCCAGGTGGCATGGGTGAAGGTAATGTTGGTGTGAGTATGGGTTATATGCTGAGCGGGCAAAGCGTGCTCTAGCTCGATGGCCTCGAAGGGCGCCCCGCCCGGCAGCTGCCAACGCGAGCGCCTGCCGATTAACGCCCCCCCGAGTTCTCTGCTGCGGTCAGTCATACAGTGAGCGCGCATCGCCGATAAAGCGCTCAATTTGAAGAAAAGGGGTACCACTGCCGAGGCAGGTCGCTCATACTCGAATACCACCATATCGGTGGTCGCGCGCAGAGGCAACTCCTGCTTCGGAGCCGCCTCACTCAGGCTGATTTGGAAGTCTTTTTCCGCCATAGCCTCTAACCGGGCTAACCGAGCTGGATGTCGAAATCGTCTCCACTGGGCGCTGGCGCCTGGGCCTCATCAAAGAAAACAATATCGATGTCTGGTTGCCGCAAGTCCACATTCTGCAACGGGAACCGGTTCCTGTTCAACTCTGACCAGCGCGCAGCTTCCGCGTTAAGGGGGCTTTTGGGATTATATTCCTGATAGGTCAGCATCTCGGCGACCTGATAAACGATGTCGACCAGAGTCTCACCGGCCGCCCAGTGGTCGCCGATGCAGATATAACTGCCAAAGTTGGGGTGCCAGACAGGATCCAGCATCACTGACTTGGGCTTCTCCCTTGGATAATCAGTGTGCAGATATATCTCGGCGCGGTGGACCTCCCTTGTGCGGATGTTGCCCTGCGCATCGCGCCAAAGCCCCTTAACCCGGTACGTAATCCGATACCGGTCAGGAGGATTGGCGGGACCAATCGGCTCCACCGTGATATAGGGGTGACCCGAGAACTCCTCTTGCACTCGGCTCCAGTCGGCGGCAAGTCGCCTGAGTCTTGCAACACTCATCTACTTCCTCCTGCCTGAATAAAAAACTACTAGCGTTTTATCATACCAAGTAAGCCGGCTGCATTGACCAAAACCGCTTGTGCCTGCCCATATTCATACGAAAATTGCTGTAAGGCACCAACGTTTGCGGCCATCTCGGCCCGGCGCAGGTGAGTAACCGCACTTTGCACCTGGCCGACAAACTGCAGTCTCATTGGATTATCACGCCCTAGCTGCACCAAAGGCTCGAGTAAGGCTTCACCTGCCTGACGCTCTCCTTCGGCCCTTGCCTGATCGCCCAGGCTCCAATGCTGGGTGGCCAGATTGAGGTGATTCAAAGCCTCATCAGCAATTGCCACGAACCTCGACTCATCGAGGAAAGCCGAACCAGCCAGTCCAATAATAATAATTACAACAGCTACAGCCATTACCGCAAGCACGCCAAAAGCTACCTGGGGACTAGCGCGCCGGCTAGTTGGCCTGGGCCAGCCAGGAGCTGGACGCGCCCATTGGGGAACAGGCCGGTTGCCCGGCGCGGTCGGCATTACCGGTCGCTGCCCCTGATTTTGGCGCACCTGGGGCGAATTCTCGCACCCATAGGTCGTACAACCGCCGTTCTCCTGCCAGCATTCCTCGTGATGGGGGATACCGCAGGTAGGACAAACGATACTCCTCTCCCCAGCATCTATTTCGCACTGACAATAAGGACAATTTCTACCTTTCGTTGGACTGGCCTCGGACTTCATCTCCACAGGTTCGCCTGGCTCATCGAAGGGAATGGGCGCTGGCGCCGTTTGGGTTGGCCCCAGAGTTATTAGCACCTCGTCATCCTGGTCTAGTGAAGGCAAATCTGATACGCGTGGCCGTGCAAGCGAGGTCTCGAATATCTCCCCGCATACCGGACACATATAAGGAGCAGGCCCTGCGTCTCGAAACTCGCGCCTGCATCTTGGACAGACAAGCTCAGCCATATATCCTCAGTCGGGCACCTGCTCTGATGCTTCGCTTCGGCCGGTCCTCAAAGGGGCTGGTTGGCCTCTCGCGTTGCATCCGTATGCGGCACAGCCTGCATTTTCGCTCCAGCAGTCGAAATGATGAGGCAGTCCGCACTTGGGGCAAAACAACACCACATCGCCTCGCTCGAAAGGGCTCAGGCAGTAGGCACAAATCTGCCCTGCCACTTCGTCGCCAGCTATCACGAGGTCATAACCTGAATGCCTGAAACTCGATGCTACTCCTGTATTGCGCGCGGTCTTGATATGAACGAACAACTGCTGTCCCTGGGGCGACACCAGATGCCACAAGACCAGGCCCCACAGTATAGAGACAAGCGTCATTGCGCCCAGGGCGAATCCCTGCCAGAGACCGTACGAGAGCCCACCCCAGACTGCAAGCCAGAGCGTAAAAATCCCTGACAGTATGCCGCTGAAAGGGTCTTCGGAATCGATAACCACATCGCGCAGCTCGGTCCAGGTCACTCGCCGACGCCGCGCAAGTATCACTGGCACAGCGAGCGCCACCAGCACTCCCGCCAGGAGGAGCGGCCAGGCGAACACCGTTCCAATGAGCGAGGCGCCCAAGGCGATAAATCCGCCAGAAGCCACGAACAGCAACGCGAAGGCAAGACCTCCGCGCAGCTCCCTGGAGCCAGACTGACTGCGCACTATACTCCACCGGGCACAGGCGGCCTTAGCTGGCCTGACGCGCCCCCTCTATCATATCAAACAGGTGGCGTGTAGGGGCTACGTTCCGACCAGAGAAGGCAATCCGCAACACAGGCACGTAAAGAGCAGTATCACCAGTGAGTACACCAGCAGGCTGCGACCAAAAGCTCTATCCTCAGGATGGCGCTGCCCCATCAGGATTGCGCCGCCGACAATTCCAGCAAGAGGGCCGATCCCGGTAAAAGCCAGCAGCAGAACCATTATGTAGAAAATAGTCCTGACTGCCGCCGGGATCGCCGGCTGTGGCCTCGTCCCTCTGGCAGACCCCCTGTCCCACTGGTCGCCCCGCTGGTCGGACGGATAGGGATAGGGCGGCGCCTCTGGACTACGCGGAGCAGTAGGTTCGGTGCGCCCAGCCAGAGCGCGCGCCTGAGGGCTTTCGCTGCAGCCATAAGTTGTGCAACCCTCGTTCTCTCGCCAGCATTCGAGGTGATGCGGGGTAGCGCAAACTGGACAGCTATGAGTCTGATCTGAAGGGCCAATCTCACTTTGGCAATACGGACAGAGTTTGCCCACTACGCTTGCTGGCGCCTCTGGCTGGCGAGGGGCTGCGGGCTGCCTTGTAAACATCAACTGGCAATGGGGGCAGAAGTGCATCTCCCCCGGCTCGTCCTCAAAATTCTGGTTGCAGCGTGGGCACTGGACCTGCAAGTAGCAGTTCTCCTTACACTAGCTCTTGAGCCATAAGGCAAAGCCGCGCAGTAACGCCAGTTCTACCACTCCAAGCAAAATCAGCAACCCCAGGGTGCGCAAGGGAGCTTTCCTCAGCATACTGATGCCCGAGGTACGTCTGTCATGCAGCGCGAGCGCTGCCAGGTTGATTAGCGCCCCTGCAAGGAGCACCCCAAGCAAACTGAGTCCATCGAGCACAATCCAGCCTGGTCTGATAAGCAATACCAACAGGCTGACCCCAGCCAGTGTAACCAGACCAAGCCCAAAGGGTTCCCAGACAGATTTGAACATTGGGCGCCGCGGGGGCCTGGCCGGGGCATGGTTAATAATAACCAGCAGCAGACTGGCCAGGGCAGGCCCGGCGAAAGCCCCTGTTGCCAAACGGGTCAGGTTGTCAGTTTCTCTGAAGCCCAGACCAGCAGAAATAGCATCCAGCCCCATCGGTGCAAGTAAAGCCAGCAAGGCAAGCATACGCCAGACATCGCCTGGATAGTCGGCTTTCGCGCGCCCAAGTGCAGCCAGAAGGAGCACTCCGACAACAAGTCCCAGATGCACTCCCGTGCAACGCGCGCAGAGGGCCAGTTGCACTTCGCCAGGAGCGAAGGAGTGGCTGGGCATCCGATGGCATAAACAGGCGCCTAGCTGATCAGCGCTTTGCCGAAACAACTCGACCCACTCGGGAGCCACAATTACGTCCCAGCCGGCTGCTCGCCGCTCGCAGGAAGAATCAGTAACCGCCCTGGCAACAATCTGTCAGGATTCACAATCCCATTCAGCCTGGCAATTTCCACCCAGCGCTCGCGAGCCCCGAGTTTTTGCTCCGCTATACTGCTTAAGGTATCGCCGGCGCTACCTGATAGATTTGGTAAACCGCCTCGGCTTGGGGTTGAACGGCAGTTGGAGCAGGCTCGGTCTGTACGCCCGCAGCAATCGGTGGAGGGAGCTTGGCCAGTTCAGCCTGGGCCGCATAGAGTTTGATTTTTACATCTGACAATTCAGTTTCCAGACGCTGGACCCTGGTTGTCAGCGCAAGCAGCAGCACGCAGGCAGCCAGCAAGAGCGCCCAGGGAGCCCAGAGGGCCAACCTCGAGGCCGGTTGCGCAGCCGGCTGAAGGGCCTCGGGCGCCAGCCCCTCGTGCACCAGGTGATAGCCGGGCAGCAGTTCAGGCCCTGAGTCGGTATTTCCGAAAAAGCCTTGTTCTTTGGCCCGAGGGTCGTAAACCAGCGCCACCTGAGAGGGCATATTGAAAAAATTGCCCTGGATAAAAAGGTCGTGACCTGACAGGAATATGCCGAATCCAGGATGAGAGTGCACCCAGCCGACGACTTTCTGGTCAGGATAGTCGGCTTCCAGTACCTCATAAATGTGGTTCCAGGCTTCGTGGGTGAAGGTAAGGCTGGCTCTGCGCGAGTCGGCGCCCTCGGCGGCGATCATCCCAGTCACATGGATGTGCCAGCGCCCGCGCTTTTCGTGGGAAGTACCCACTAGCACCCCGCCCAGCTCATTGGAGAGATCCTGACTAAGGCAGGCGACGATCTGATCCCAGACCGGGGCGTCCAGATAGACTTGTACGCGCGCGGACTCAGGCTGTCCAATAGCCTCGCAGTGTTCGGGAGCAGGCAGTTTGGAGGCAGAGCCTCCCCCGCCCTCTACGGCAGGGGCAAGCTCTAATTCGAAGCCTTCTTCGTTGTTATCAGTCATCTGATCAGATTCTCGACAGGTTGCGCTGGATACTGGCAGGCTTGCGTTTATGCTCGAGGCGAGGCTCCATACTGGTCGCCAGCGCCCCAAGGGCGCGAGCGCGATCCGCGGCCAACAAGTAATGCTTCATCTCGAGTCCTACCCGCGCGGTCACGATGTCGTAGAGGGGCAGGCCAATCTCAGCCAGTGTCATATCGCCGAACTCTTCGGTCCCGCTGTAGGTATGAGCCAGCTCGGTATCGCGCGCTTCTCCACAGCCCGGGCACCTGGCATCTTTTTCGGACAGTCTGCCAAGCAGTTTGAAAACAGGTTCTCTTGTTCCGCACTTTTGGCACAGGAAGGCCGCAACCAGCTCGCGGTCCAGTTCTACCAGCGCCTCAGGTCCCAGATCAGTTCTGGCCCGTTCCAGCAAAGCGTTGAAGGTCAGGTCAGCGACTCCAGCTTCAAGGGGGATTACTTCCTCAAAGGTAAAATGGGACAGGCAATCTTCTTTCCTTGGATAGTCTACAAGGAAAGAATCGTGAGTCAGCCCGTTAAAGACCCAGCCCTTGCCGTAAAGCACAGGGAGTTCGGGGCGAGCGTGCAAAAGTTTTAACGCCTCCAGCACTTGTACACCTGCCACGATGGAAGCACTGGTTGGAGTTGTCGGCACCTTCCCCTCGAGCAACTGGTCCCGGCTGAGCAGAGCGCAGGACTTGCGAGCCGCCAGCAGCTTGGTGTCGAATTCGTTCATCGTGCATTCATAGCAAGACGAGTCCGGTGGCACAAAAACTCGCGCGATGCCATTCAACACTTCTATGGCGCCATCTATCCAGGGAGTGTTTACCTTCCAGCAGGCCTGGTTGATACCGAGTCTGGCCTCCCGGTTGTCAAGCCCGCCGAGGACGACATCCATCTCCAGGAAAACGCCAAGCCCAATATCGGTCAGCACATTGCCCTGCACCGCGTGAACCGCACAGTCAGGGTTGATTTCCCTGACTGTTTCAGCAGCCACTTCGGCCTTCGGGCGTCCCTCGTCTTCGACCCGGAATAAAACCGAACGCGTAAGGTTGGAATGCTCTACCGTATCGAGATCAAGCACCAGCAGATTGCCCACGCCAAGCAAAGCGAGATTCTTGAGCAGCTCGTTTCCAAGCGCGCCGGCGCCTACAATCAGCACCGAAGAAGCTTTGAGCAGAGTTTGATCCCACCAGGGCACGAGGAAGAAACGCGCATAACGGCTGGCTTCTTCCTCCATACTGACAGTGAGAGGCCCGCCTTCCGCGTCCTTGCCCGAAGGCGCGGGCGCGGGGCCTTCTACAGCAGCCCCGAGCTCAATATCAAAGTCATCACTCATCTGCTAACCAGCCGTGACTTCTGGCTGCAACCGCATCACGTCGCCATCCTTCACGCCAGCGTCGGCAAGGCTTTCGTCGTCCGTAAGTTGCTTGCCCGACTGCTTGTGGACCACTTTGTAAGAGAGCGGTTGGCCGTCAGGGCCGGTCGCCGGCAGTTTCATCATCTGCACAAGCTTGGCAACAATACGACGCACCGCTACATCATCCGGCACGGTCGCCTGCTGTTCTTTGTTGCCAGTTACATCAATTATGGTCACGTTGACCTGTCCCACTGCTGGCCTCCTTTAGTGAAGCTGGATGTCTATATCATCCAAATTTTCTTCTGGTTCTTCGCGTGGCGCCTGAGGTTGCGGGGTTGTCGGCCCGCCGAAATGGATCTCGGGCTCAGGCCCCACCTCCTGCGGTTGGACTGGCTGCTGGCCTGGCATCGGAGTGTGCGGGCCTTTCTTCATGAACAGCCAGGTGATTACCGTTGCAATCGCCATTATGATGAATATGACAAGTACCCAAACCGCCGGATTGGCGGGAGGCTTTTCTTCGGCTGGCACTTCAGGCACATCGGTCTCAGGAGGGCTGGGAGTCTCGCCCGCCGGAGGCCTGGCGCCTTCGACAAGCTTAAGGCTGAATTGCTTATGACTTGGGACTACCAGGGCTGAGACGCCTTGCTGATTGAGCAGCTTCAACAAGTCGTTGCTTGGCAGGGCAAAGCCCATACCCTGGGCGCCTTTCAGTACGCGCACAGCTACCCCCAGCACCTCGCCCTGCGAGTTGAGCAGCGGTCCACCACTGTTGCCAGGATTTAGCGCCGCATCTGTCTGCAGGAATGGCTGGTCCTTTTCTTCCGAAGGCAAGGAGCTGATGATGCCCCGAGTAGCCGAATCGATGGCAAAAGGCGAACCAATCGCAACGACTGAATCGCCCTGCTTTACGCTTGCCGAATCGGCAAGGGCCAGTGCAGGCGAATTGTCCACCGGGACTTTCAGCAACGCCACGTCGGCCTTCTCATCCCGGAAGGTTACCTGGGCCTGGGTCTTCTTCTTGCCGTATAACTCGACATCCACCATCGGATGCCCGCCTACGACATGCGCGCAGGTCACCGCGACGCCATCGGTGTTGATGAAGAAACCAGTGCCAATCCGTTGCTTGCCCTCTTCATCTACCGAGACCTGAAGGACAGCTGGTTTGGCTCCTTCAATCAGGGCAGGGGTCGGCTTGTCACCAGACTGACAGAAGGCCGGTAAGCCTGAAATCGTTATCCAGCCAGTAAGGAGCATTGCGAGCACTAGCCACTTCATTGACCATCACCTGCTCAAATCGTGGTGCCAACTCACTCGTAAAGTATAAACGACCCTGGGCTACCCGACAACAGAAACTCTGTATACGATTTTATTACGCGGCCGACTAGAGGCCGCCCTGTATCACCCAGTCGAGAGCTGGCTCGGGCTTGCGTTTGCCTGTTGCGTAGTCATAGATGGCCAGGTTCACCAGCCTGGCTGCCCTGACAAGCTCTATATAGGGCCTGTCAGCGACATCAACAAATCCGATATTGTAGTTCTCTCCATCGAACCGCCCAGTGAGCGGTTGGTCTGCATATTCGAACCAATGGACGCCTACCAGATTGGGCAGAGCCGCGGCGCTTGAAACATAATGAGCGTAGGCCTGGGCGCGCTCAGGCTGCGACGCGACTGGACGCAGTCCGCCTGCAAGCCCACTGTCGAGTGCCCCAAAATGGAACTCTCCCCCGATAAAAGGTTTACGCGCCAGTTCGTAAAACTGCTGAGCCTGCTCAGGATTTATCTCATACAGATAGGGGTTGAAGGACACTACATCACAGTATTCTCCTGCGGCTTTGATGGCTTCTTCCGAATAGGCGGCAAAACGCGCGCCCAGATAAAGATGACCGGGATCGTGACGCTTGAGTACTGCGCGAACGGTACGGAAATACTGCCGGGCAAATTCAAGCAGATAGACGCCGAGGTCAGCCTTGGCAGCCTCCGGAAGCTCGCGCACCTCGACAGGCGCGTCTTGCCTGAAAGCCTCGAAGCTTGCGAAACTGGTGCCCCAGGCCGCATTGAGGCGCGCCAGGTCCTGGCCATAAGTGGCAAAGAGCTGTCTCATAAGCGCGCGCCTGGCGAAGGACTTCTCCGGCAAGGCCAGTACCTGAGAGGCCAAATCCAGTTTGCCTGCTTCGTCCCAGCCTGCCCAAGGTAGTTCATTATCGAAAAAGTAACCGAGTATCCAGGGATCGGCGGCAAGCTCCTCCAGTTGAGACGCAAAGCTGGCCTCAAGCTGTTTTGCGAACTCGGGATCAAAGGGATCAGGCATACGTTCATTTACTTTGGGTACCCCGCCTGGAGTGCCCAGAGCGACCACATAAGCCGTCCTGCCGCGAGTTTGGAAGTCTCGGTCCGACCAGTTGCCAATTGTGTTGAAGCCCCAGGCGCGCAGCCGGTCGAGGCTGACCCGGATCCAGCTTTCGCGCCACTCAGGCCCATATTTACGAATCAGGTTGGCGGTGTAGAGGCTGACCCGATTGGGATCTCCCCAGCCTGCAGTGCGCGCTGGTCCGAAAGTGGCATCCTCCAGGGCAGGCAGCCACTTGAAAAGAGCCTCTCTGCCCGAGAGGGGGGTTGCGGTGTCGCCAAGCCCCATCACGTCCATCCCGACCGACCAGAACAGCCGCCCCTCGGGATCGACCAGCCACCAGCGCCCACCATGCTGAGTGGTTCGGAAGCGTCCGGTGGCCTCAAGCTTGGGGCCAGCCGCCCAACCGCCATACTTGTCGAGCCAGGCCGGGAGCATCACCTGGGCGAGCTGCCGGGCTTCTCCCTCAGCCTGAAGACGCAATTGACCGTCCGACTCGACCTTCACCTCAGCCGACAGAAAGCCGGGTTGTCCGAACTCATCCAGCAGCCAACTGGGCGCCTGACCTTTTACCAAACCTGCCCTCTCGACCAGCAGCTTGCAGGATTCGGTTGGATTTACCAGGAAGAGCACCAGCCGCATCATCCGCTGCCAGTAGATGGGTGGCCCGTAAAGCTGGCGCGGGATGAAGCCCTCTCCTGCCATTGGAGGCCAGCGCATCGCCTCATCCGTCCAGGTTGTAGCAAGGCGGATCCGGCTCAGGCGATGGGGCAGCAAGTAGAATTCGAACGTCTTCCAGCCTTCCTTGCCATCAGAGCCAAGCGAATCAAGACGCAGGTGAACAAGCTGAGGCCTCGTAGAGGGATTCCATATTTCGAGTTCAAAAGCTGGGGCCTTCGTCCAGTCAGTCTCCAACCCAAGGGCCGAAAATTCCAGCGACAATCCGGGATATTCGGCCGGCTGGAAGGTAACTTCGACGACCTGCCCTCCGGCTGGCGCCTCGACAAGTCGGGCGGTCGAACTGGAAAAACTGGCCGCCTCCAGCAGCTCTTGTCCAGCCAGCGAGAAGGCCAGCGCGCTTGGGGAGAGGGCAAAAAGCAGTAATAAGACGGTCCAGCAAGCCTTCAAGACAATCCCCCCCAAGCCTGGCTGAAAGGTTAATTCGTGTTCCACACCTTTTCACCTGCCTGCCCTGGCTCGCTGGTATACTTGCTTCGTGCGAAAACAAGTCGTGTTTGGCGTTTTACTTACCTTCGTCCTGCTCGTGTGTTTCGGGCTGGGTTATTGGTGGTCGGTGCCCAATCGGGTAGCGGGCCGTTTTCCGGTGGCCCCTGAGTCCGATCGATTGACAGCCTGATACAGAGCTGGCTCTGGTGCTTGGTCCTGGTGGCTCAAGAGGGGCAGCTCATATAGGGGCGCTCAAAGCCCTGAGAGAAGCCAAACTCCAGCCGGGCCTCGTTCTCGGGGTAAGCGCCGGCTCTATCGCCGCCTGCGCTTATAGCCTTGGATTGCCCCTGGACGACCTGAGGCAGTTGTCAATCAACACTTCCACTGCCGCGATCACCTGGCCCTCTTTTTCGATCAGGGCGCCTTTCAGTCAGACTAACCTGCGTCGGTATCTGACCCGGGTATTTGGTGAGGCTCAACTTGAACAGTTGCCCATCAAATGTGTAATCGTCGCGACTGATCTGATATCCGGCGAACCTTTGTATCTGACGTCTGGTTCGGTTGTGGACGCCTGCCTGGCCAGTTGCGCCATACCGGGCACTTTCCAGGCCAAGGAGCTTGGAGGGCGTTATTATATCGACGGGGGGATCTCCGATCCGCTGCCCGGTGCGCAAGGCGCGCTCACTTGGGGCGAAGCAGGTTATCGTCCTTGATCTCGGAGTCCTTGGGCCCGATTTTCCAGCTCGCAAAAGTTTTATCCACACCCTCGGCAAAGCTTTGAATGTGTCCATAGAAAAGCTCGCAGCCTGGGAAGCGGCCGAAGCGGACCTGGTAGTGCGTCCAAAGGTCAGCCAGGTCGACATGTTTGATTATTCACAAGGCCCTTTTGTGTATCAGCAAGGCTACGAGGCCACTCGCAAGGCGCTTGAAGAGGCGTCTCCTGGATTGCACAAGCCCAGCCGCTAGTTGGCCTTCTGCAGCTTTCTTTCCACGTTCTGTGGGCAGGTTATGCTTCCTTCCTGCCGAAGAGATGAACCCAACTCCGCGGTCAGGAGGTTCACAATGCTTCGCCTGAGAGCCTGGACAGTGTGTTTGGTAATAGCTCTGTTTACCGTGAGACTGCCGGCGTCGGCTGATTCTATTTGTCTGGTTCTCGACACCTTGCCCTCGGGCCCTGCTGCCTTTGGGCTTGCCGAACTCGAGACCGCCTGTAAGCAGTTCGAGCTTGAAGTGATGCTGCAGCCGCGCCCCGAGCCTGAGACCCCTTCGGTCGTATTGGGCATCCAGGGCAAGTCGACCCTGGCCCAGCAACTGGCTGAAGAGGCTGACCTTGAGCCTGTTACGGAAGCTGAAGGTTATCTGCTGGCTGCCGTCCGGCCAGATTTGACCGTGTGTCTGGGCGCTGACGCGGTTGGCTTAATGTATGGCGCGCTTGAACTAGTCGACCGACTTGGTCTGGAGGGGCTGGCTGGCCTGCAACCTGCAGAGCCTGTCCGCGCGCAGCCAAAAGTAAAACTGCGCGGAGTAAACGAGTTTCTGAATGTGCCCCGCTCGGAGGGCGAAGACTGGTACTTCCTGCACGAAGATTTCTGGACAGGCCTGCTGGACCTGATGGCAAGGAGTCGGCTTAACTGGCTGGACCTGCATGGGATGTATGACATTGATACGACCTGGTTTCCCAACATCTACCCCTACTTTATCAAGTCAGATACCTTCCCGGACGCGGGCCTGCCGCCCTCTCAGATGGCTCTCAACCTGGCGATGCTCAAGCGTATCCTCGAGCTTGCTCACGATAGAGGCATAAAGGTAGGCCTGATGAGCTATCAGACTTCCTGGGATGGCCCTTTCCTGCCCAAAGCACCCTATGAAGCCACCGAAGAGAACCTGGCTCTCTATACCAAAGAGTGTGTCCGCAATCTGTTGAAAGTGCTCCCGGAACTCGATTTCATTGGTTTCCGGATTGGCGAGTCCGGCAGGTCAGAGGATTTCTTCCAGAGCAGCTATTTACCTGGCCTGGATGAAAGCGGACTTGATATCCCCCTCTATACTCGCACCTGGGGGGCGCGCAAGGAGAAGATCCTCGAACTTGGAGATCGCTATCCCGGGCGCTTCTACATCGAGATAAAATACAATGGCGAGCAATACGGCCTGCCTTACATCGTGTCAGGGGGCAGGATGGCCGGCTGGCGTGATTATTCTTATCAGAACTACTTCTCCTGGCCGACCGATTACAAGGTGCTGTGGCAACTTCGTTACAATGGCACCCACCGCCTTTATCGCTGGGGCAACCTGGGTGACACCCGTCGCACCGCGCGCACGATTGACTTTTGCGGGGCTGAGGGAGTCTGCCTCGAGCCCTCGATGGCTTATTATCCCAAGAATGACTATATGCATCTGCCAGGCTCTTCTCATACCTATGGCTGGGGCTGGCAGCGCGACTGGGCCTGGTACGAGCTGTGGGGTCGCCTTATGTATGACCCAGACACTCCGGACGAGGTCTTCCTGCAGCACTTCGAGCAGCGATTTGGCCTGGAACAAGGCAGGTATGCGCTTACAGGACTTGATTCGGCCAGCCACATAATCCCCTGGATTTATCGTTACCATTGCCTGGGGCCTGACCACCGCAGTATGGCGCCTGAATACGAGATGGGCGGAGATCTGGCAGGATTCGCCGAACTTTCTCCGCTTGATACTTTTGTGATGAAATCGCCTTCAGAGAGCGCCCTGTGCGATCTTGAGGGTACCTGTGATGCCCGACTTGGGGCTGACCAGTTCGCAACCAGGTTGCTACTAATCGCATCTCGCACAGAGCAACTTGCAGCTAATCTGGACTCGGTGAAAGGTGCAAATCCAGAGCTAGATTGCCTCTCGCTGGACTTCAGAGCGCAGGCAGAGCTCGCTCGTTATTACGCTTACAAGAAACGCGCTGCCTATCATTTTGCGCTCTATCTGGAGACTGAAGATCTGGCATCGGCGTCTGCGGCGCGTTATTGGCTGGGACTTTCACATCAGGCCTGGGCTCGCATGGCCGCGCTTAATGCCGGTCATTATGCGCCCCTGGTAGATCAACTTCGGATGCATACCCCTGCCTTTACCTGGCAGAAAGAAGGCGAGTTGCTCGCGGGTGATTCAGCCTTGCTTGATGAAGCAGTTTCAGACTTTATGGCTAACCTGCCCGCAGCGGAGTTGGAGCCAGAGTTCAGGTCCACCACCCTGGCTACAGCACTGCCCGCTACTCTGCCTTGCAGTTTCTCACTGACAATTGGTACCCAGGGCGAGGTCAGTGAGACTACACTCAATTATCAGCTTCGCCCGGCAGGAGAAGAGCCTGCCACCTGGGGCACTCGCCGGATGAGGTCGCTCGATGAGTTCCAGAACAGGGCCTTCTCCGTGGACTTCTCTATGCCCGAACTGACTGGAGAACTGGCCTGGTATTTCACCTGTACTGTCGCTGGCAGGCAGCTACGCTATCCGGCAGAAGGCGAATTCAAGCGTCCTGTCACCCAGGATATGACGCCCCCAGTCATCACTCTTGATCGGACCAGTCGTCAGTCCACCAGTGAAGGCGGCAAGCTTGTGCGCCTTGTGGTGAAAGTTGATGACGCCTCAAAGCTGGCCGAACTAGTGCTGGCCTGGAAGCCCCTGCCTTCGGAAACAGCCTGGCATTATGCGCCTCTTGCCCAGCGAGATGGCGCCTGGGTGGGCGAGTTCCCGCTTACCTCCGAAGGCGCCCAGTGGGCCTTGCGCGCAACCGATGAGTGGGGCAACGCCTGTATGTGGCCGGATTTCGAGAAGGAGACTCCCTATATCATCGAAGAACCCTGGGCAGCGCCAGCGCCTTCGCCTGCGGTGCCTCCAATTGCCCTCGACCGGTTGCTTCTGCCCGAGGCCAGCGGCAAGCTGAAGAAGGTAGCCCTGGTGGGAAGAGAGGCTTCCAGCCTGGCCCAGGCAAGCCTCGAGGTCAAAAAGGCTTTACTTGCCCGGGTAGAGGCTGGGGAGTCTTTGATTATCTTCAATCAGAACTGGCCAGAAGGCCTGACTTTCGACTGGCTGCCTGGTTCACTTGGCCAGACTGACGATGATTTCGACAGCGCAACTCTCGTGGGAGAACATCCTCTTACCACAGGCCTCACCAGCAAGCTCAGGGCCAGCAAAATCGTAAATGACGCTCTGATACCTGGCGAGGGTTGGACTGGCCTGTCCGATCCTTGTGGTCTGGCTGTGCGCGAGTGGGGCAAAGGTTATATAATCTCGGTGCAGTTCCGGCTTGAAGACCTGCAAGCTGTGGCTTCAATGCGGCGGCTTGCGCGCAATATAATCGGCTTTCTGCACCTTGAGCCTGGCCAGGATGAAGTGCTTGTGATCGATCCGGGCAATGGCGCGGCTCGCTCGTTGTTCGAGGAACTCGGCTTCAAGCTGGCATATCTTACAGAACTCTGATCAGGCGGGTAAAAGACGATGGCGCTTCAGTTTGGTGAACTGACGGCGGTTGTTGATAACTCTCCAGGCGGCGATGCGGCGGTCAGATACGCGGCCTTCCTGGCAAGACGCCTCAACCCTATTTCGCCTCATCTGCGCCTTGCGGCGCTGGTGCAGCCAGAGCCTCTGGAACTCGAGGCTTCACCCGCTGACAACTCGGTACTGCCGGCTTTCAATACTGGCCCGCGTATTACGGGGGGCAACCTGGCTTCGGAAGCCGCTCTGTCAGAGCGCCGCGATTTGCTGGACAGTTGGTCTGACAAGCTCTACAAGGAGCAGGTCGTCTGCGAAGAGGAAGTGGTCGTAGACGATCCGGTGCCTGCGCTTGTCTCGCTCTTCAAAAGCAGTGAGCTTACCGTGGCCAGTGCCCAGTCTAAAATTACCAGAGCCCCTAAAACTCCGAAATTCCTGGCTACTTCCTGTCTTGCCGCTGGCAAACCTCTGCTGGTGGTTCAGAACGCCTATGATGTTATCTGTCATGTCGCTTGCGTACTCAACTGGTCGCAGGCTGACCATATAGGAGAATCCCTGGCCGCCCTGCGTAACCTGGCTCGCGAGTGCCACAGACCCGCTCGGGTCACCTGCCTTTTGATGGACAGAGGGGGCAGACGTGAAGGCCTGCTTGCCAAGGCAGAGGAATGGCGAGCTTTTTGGCCTCAGGTAGATGTGGTGCCAGCAACGGACCCTAAAGACTTGACCAACCTGACCCGGCAGGCTGCGCAAATCGAAGCCGACCTGCTGGTGATGCCGACTTCTCTTGTTAATGGATTGTTTTCTTTCTCACGTATTGGGATTCTTGCCCGATTGATTTCAGAGGCTACCAAACCACTACTTTTATTGCCTTGAGATGAGCCCTATCGTCGACTTGCGCAAGACCTCGGAGTTTCGGTCAGGTGGCCTGCGCTTGCCCCACCGGGCCAGCCAGGTGGTCTTGACGCTTGCTTTGCTTATGACAGGAATCGGACTGACTGGTTGCAGACAACCTCCAGCCATCACGCCTCCCCCGCAGATAAGCCCCAAACCACCAATTGTTCTGGCCAACCTGAACTGCCTCCTTCTGGAACCATCAGGCGATACTTATGCTGGAGCCACGTTGCTCAGGCAGAACGACCAGCTAGTAGTTAGCGCGCCCGCCTGGGAAACAGGTCAGGCCGCAAGCCTCTACCTCGACCTGCCGGTGGCCGACTTGCAGACTGCCGAGTGGAGACTGCAGACCGGGATGACTCTTGAAGTAACCAACCTGACACAAACAGCTGTAGGTCTTACCGTGGTATTTGAAGATGAAGCAGGTTCTCAGCGTTTCTGGGCTTCCACCTTGCAACCTGGTGCCAACCTGGTTCAGTGTCCCTTTGTCGAGAAGACCCGGGGCTTGCGCCTTGATAAGGTAAAACGCTTCACTTTGAGGCTGCAACGAGGGCCAGGCCCGGTAGAGCTTGCCCTGGACCGGTTGTCACTTCGTTTCGAACCCGAAGCACTTACGAGAGCCTTGGCCAGCCGGTTAGTCAAACTGGAAGCCCAACTAGGCACCTTGCCTGCAGCAGCTACAGAGTCGCTGCGCGCAGAGCTTGCGGCGCTCCATACTCGGGTGAACTCACTGACCGCCGATATGACAGTGCGGAGCGGAGTGTTGCCCGCGGAGCTTGAAGCGCTATCGGCGCTTGAAAGAGTTGATTTTCCCCGTATACAGACTGCGATCTGTCAGGCGCTTGCTGCGCACAACGCCGGCTCGGAGCCAGAGGGGCCTGGCTATCTTGTGGTACCTGGCCTTGCGCAGGTCTCGCCGGAGGAAGGCTTCGCAGGAGACCAGCCGCAGGCCGACTTGCGCCTGGTAGCGGCACGGGGCGAAGTGGCACTAGCCCAGGTAGTGCTCTCTCCCGGCATCAAACCTCTACGCGAGGTTGAGTGGGAGCTTGAGCCGCTGATAGGCCCAGAAGGCGCCAGTCTTCCGGAAGACTCGGTGGAGGTGCTTCCCCTCGGTTATGTATACTGCAAGGCCCCTGCCGAATACGCGACCGAGGGAGAGGGCTGGTATCCGGATGCGCTGCTTTCTGGATTGCAGGAACTCCGAGTGCCTGCCAACCGGTTCAGATCGCTGTTAGTGCGGTTTACTGGGCCAAAGGCAGCAAAACCAGGACTATATAAAGGCCAGCTTGCCTTCATAAGTGGTGGAGGCGACCATTTCAAGGTTGCTATCCAGGCCGAAGTGCTGGATTACACCTTGCCTCAAAAGGCAACACTTCCAGCTTTCTTCCCCGCCAGGCTGGAATATGCCCAGGCCGTTTATGGCAACAAGGCTCCCCAGTTTATCTCCGCGCTTGCCGATTTGCTATTACAGTATCGAATGATGCCCCTTGATTTCTATGCGCCCCCAGTAGAGGCAGAGCAACTCGAACTCTTGGCCAAGGCTGGTCAGCCTGTTTTTCCGGTTGGATATCTCGGTAAAGAAAGTGATCCAGCCAAAGCGGATGAGCAGATCCGCGCCGAGCTGGAGTCCTTGAAACAGCTGCTAGGCCAGTTGCCTGAGGCAACCCGCAAACAAGCCCTGTTTTACCTGATGGACGAGGCTCCCCTGGAAGACCTGCAAGCTCTCTCGACGGCCGCCGGGGTATTGAAAATCGCCTTTCCCGACCTGCGCCTTGCGACCTCGGCTCTGCCACCAGCGGCCCAGCAACATCAGGGCCTGAGGGATCTGATTACCGACTGGATTGTGCTAACCAGTGACCTGCCTTTGGTTGATGAGCAAGCCTTAAGGGCCAACAAAGCCCGGCTCTGGGGCTATATTGCCAACCAGCCAACCAGTCCCTATGCCAACTGCTTTATCGAGTCATCCTGGACAGGGCTACGCTCACTTGCGGGCGCCCAGGCACTGGCAGCAGAACTGGATGGCCTGCTCTACTACGCCGTAAATAAATGGTGTGCTGGGGCAAGTCCCCTGGAAGAGCGTCCCTTGCTCCAATTCGCCACCGCGAACGATCACTCGGGCAACGGGGTAGGCTGGCTGGTCTATCCTGGCAAAGCCGGCCCGCTAGCTTCGATGCGGCTTGAGGCGCTGAGGCAAGGGCTTCAAGACCATACAACCGCTCGCCTGCTTGGACACCTGGCGCAAAAAGCAGCAAAGCGGGGAGGCAAAGCAGCAGGGCTCGCAAGCCAGGCCCAGGCGGCGCTTGCCACCAAAGCCGGACCTGCCAGTTCCTTCACCGACTATAGCCTGGAGCCTGAAGATTACGAAGCCTGGCACCTGAAGATTTCACGTTTGACAGCCCAACTGACAACTGCCCTCGACGAGTCGCCCAAAGATTGAGGTTGCGAAAGGAGCCCACTAGCTGGAGATGAGAAACTCGCGTCCCCCAAGCAGAGGCTGGAAAGACTGGAAGCTGTGGTTTCTGATACTAGGAACTCTAATTATGGGTTATCTGCTGGTATCACCGGCGCTCAACCGACCCGGTCCACAATCAAACCAGGCGCTTGATCTCTGGCGCCAACTGCTTGCGGCCCAGCGGGCAAGCCCGCCTGTCAGGCTCGTGGTCAGGCTGGAGCTGCCCCAGGCTAATCCGCCCATCGATATCCGGGCTACTCTGACCCGGTCAGGCAAGTGGGGCGAACTGGCGCCCGAGCAAAGCGCTCTGACAAGCACCCGGTTGATGTCGGATGGGCTGCGTTATTGGCCCGCCACAAAAGAGCCTTCCAGCCTCCGCCTGCCCTCCCTTCCCTTGCCCGAGAACGAGGCCCAATTGCTTGCCAATTATCGGATTGAAGCTGGCAAGCAGAGCCAGCTCGCTGGACGTTCGGTAAGGGAGTTCGTAATCAGACCGGTGACGCCTGGACAGCCCTCTGAACGCCTTTGGTGCGACGAGATCAACCGACTCGTCCTGAAGCGAGAACGTCGTTCGGCTTCTGGCCAGATTGTTTTCAGACTGGAGACTAGTGCCTACCAGCCTCTTGATTCCTGGGAACCGGAAAACGAACTGGCTGGCTCAAGGGAAGCCCCCTTGCAGAAGCCTCTTGCCCAAACCGAATTGGAACAATCTCTCGGCATAAAGCTAGCTAGCGCCGACCAGCCTCCCGGAAGGGTATAAGCTAGAAGGTTACTATTTGATTGATTGCGCAGGAAGGCCAGTGGCAGAAAGCCGGTATACGAATGGCCTGTCGCATCTGGCCTTGTTCCAAAGCAAGCCAGGCCAGACTTGCGCTGGCGCTGACGTCTTTGGTCAGACCATCTCAGTTGAGGTAGCAGGGCAGCAGTTGCTGGCGGCAGGTGAACTTGGAGAGACTGCCCTCAGGCAGTTTGCAATGAGCGCCAAGTAATCAGGTAGACAGTCAGGAAACCTTTTCCATAAAATATTCGTCAAATAGTCAAAGGCAGTACGAGGAGGCGTTTATCATGGGGAGGAAATTACTTTTAGTTTGTGCCGTTTTGTTGGGACTGCTTGCCCTGGCAGCGGTAGCCCTTGCTGATGAAGAGAGAGGCTATGCCCAGACCCTGGGAGACCGGTTCGATCAAGCAGACCGATATTACGACTACCAGTACGATGACGATTATGACAATCGCCGGATGAAGCTCAACAAAAAGGAAAGAGACCGTAGAGAGCGCGAGTGGGACCAGGACGAGTGGTGGGAACCACGCACAGAGCGCTACCGGCGGCAGCAACACTATGGCCCGCAGGGTCCCTCTTACTATGGTGGGGGTTACTATCCAGGTAATGGGTGGTCCTTCCAGTATTCACAGCCAGGCTGGAGCTTTGGGATGGGCTATGGTTTACCGTCCTGGGGTTATAACCAGCAAAACTGGAATGCCAAGGAACCGTGGTGGAGTGACCGGGTACCCCGTACGACCTATCGGATCTTCAGACCAGGTTTCTGGGGACCGGCAGGCGAGTGGTAGCTAGCTTCGCAAGCAACTGAAGCGGACGAAAGGCGGGCCTTGGCCCGTCTTTCGTCTTGACCAGACCAGAAGACGGCAAGTTGAGCAGGCCTCTCTTTATAAGGTATAATCCCGAGGCAAGTTGCGGGAGGAGACAAAGGCTTTATGCCAGAAGAAATGGTACGCTTTGAGGGCGTCAGCCATATCTACCCTAACGGGGTAGCCGCCCTTAGCGACATAAACCTGCAAGTAGACCGAGGCGAGTTCGTTTTCCTCGTAGGACCTAGCGGTACTGGCAAATCCACTATGTTGCGCACCCTCTACAGGGCACTTGTCCCGACCCACGGCGAAGTGGTTGTGGCGGGGATGAGCGTTTCCCGACTTTCGCCCTCGAAGGTGCCCTTGCTCCGGCGCAAATTAGGGGTCGTATTTCAGGATTACAAGCTGCTCGAGAAGAAAACTGCCTGGGAGAATATCGCCTTCGCCCTTCAGGTTACCAATGCCAGCCGAAGGCGTATCTATCTCAGAGTGCCCGAGATACTCGAGCTGGTTGGACTGCATGACAAGCGCGACGCCTTGCCTCTTGAGATGAGCGGAGGGGAGCAACAGCGACTCAGTATTGCCCGAGCCCTCGTGAATGAGCCCGCTTTACTGGTTGCAGATGAGCCTACCGGCAACCTGGACCCAAAAATATCCGAAGAAATTATCAGTCTACTTTCCGAGATCAATTCTACTCATCAGACAGCCACTATCGTAGCCACGCATGACCGGCTGGTAGTCGACAGATTCCGCAAGCGCGTCGTCGCCCTTTGTGATGGGAGTATCGTCAGCGACCGCCAGGAAAGCGGTTATGCTTAAGGACAGAGATGCTTAGCTCCCCAGTTGAGTTCGCGGTAGAGGAAGCCTTCGCCAACTTGAAGCGCAACCAGTCTATGAACTGGGCTTCCTTTCTTACTGTAACGGTGACCCTTTGCATATTGGGGTTCGCGCTGATGGTTAGTGCCAATCTAAACCATCTGGCTGACCAGTGGTCAAAGGAAGCTGGCCTTGTGGTCTTCTTTTCAAGCAATGCCACTACTGCCCAGGAAG
Source organism: uncultured Armatimonadia bacterium (assembly GCA_963749155.1). GTDB lineage: Bacteria > Armatimonadota > Zipacnadia > CAVVLO01 > CAVVLO01 > CAVVLO01. The sequence continues at coordinate 167,372 of CAVVLO010000002.1, forward strand.
AGGCAGTCTCGAAGGTACTCGAAGGCCGTCCCGAGGTGCGCAACGTTCGCTTCATCAGCAAGAAAGATGCGCTCAACCGACTGCAGGAGCGCTTTGGCAACAGGCTGGATTTGGAGACTTTCGCCAGCGATAATCCTCTGCCAGACAGTCTGGAAGTCGAGCTTGCCGGGCCCGAGGCTGGAGCAGCGCTGGTGCCAGTGCTGGAAGGCCAGGCAGGGATTGAAGAGATGGTACTGCCGCGCGAACTGCTCGATCGGTTACGCGCCATTACGCTGGGAGTACAGGTGCTGGCTTTCTCGATGGTTGCGTTGTTTGCCTTCAGTTCGCTTTTGATAATCAGCAATACTATTCGACTTACGGTGATGAGCCGGCAGCGAGAAGTAGAGATAATGCGGCTTGTGGGCGCCTCCGAAAGCCTGGTAAAAGCTCCTTTCGTACTGGAAGGCGCTTTTCTTGGAGCAGCCGGCGGAGTTGCGAGCGCGCTCGTGGTAACCTTGCTTTATGAGTTATATGCCGAGATGGTTGCAGCCAAGCTACCCTTTATACCTACAGTAGGGGGCACTGGCTTCGTGATGAGCTTCTGGATACTTTTGACAGCGGTAGGAATTGGCTTCGGCCTGATTAGTAGTATTATGGCAGCCAACAAGTTTCTGGGCGAGCCGTATGCCTCTGCAGGGGGAGGCAAACCTTGAGAATCGGCTGGCTGTCACTCATCATACTTGGGCTTTTTTGCCTAACACTGGCCGGGCCTTTAGCCCAATCAGGGGCAGGGGCTGACACCAAAAAAAGCACTTTGCAGCAGAAGAAGAACCAACTCCAGAAGAAGATTGACGAGCTCCAGAAAAAAATACGTCCCATCAAGCAGCAACAACGCCGCATGGCCGATCAGGTCAAGGACTGCGAAGATCGCGTGGCAGATGCCAGAGTTCATTTGGGTCAGACGCGCAGTAAACTTGCCACTGCCAAACAGGAACTAGCCAAGTGCGAAACGCGTATGAAGGAATTGGAGACCCAACATTCTAACCAGCGCAAGCTATTTGGCGGACGTCTCTCTGCCTACTATAAGGGCGACCGGCTTCGCTTCCTTAACCTGTTGCTCGAGTCCGACAGCATTTTCGATCTGATAAGCAACGCTTATCTGGTCAGCGTGCTTTTCCAGGCTGATGTGCGAGCACTGGACGCAATCGAGATCACCAAAGTGGAACTCGAGACTGTACGCAAGAAGAAGGCCACCCAGGCTGCTACTTACGAAGGCTATGTCCAGGATGAGCTTACGGACCTGGAAGAAATCAAGCAGCAGGCTTATACCCAGCATGCGATACTTGCCAAGATAAGCAAGGAGCGCGCTTCCTGGGAACAATATATGCAGGAGTTCATCGAGGACTCTCAGGCCATCGAACGCCAGTTGTCGTCCTATTCCAGCGGATATACCGGCACCCTCGGGGGCAAGTGGCGCGGTAAGCTTATCCGCCCCTGTGGTGGGCCAGTAACTAGCCCGTTCGGCTGGCGTATCCATCCAATATATAGAACCAAACGATTTCATACCGGCGTAGATTTTGGTATAGCGTCAGGTACTCCGGTCAAAGCGGCCACTGACGGACGGGTTGTCTCCGCAGGCTGGAAGGGAGCCTACGGCCGCTGTGTAATAATTGAACATGGAGGGGGCATATCAACAGTTTATGGCCACCTCAGTTCAATTAGCGTAAAAGCCGGTCAGACAGTAAGCAAAGCTCAGATGGTTGGTCGTGTTGGCAGTACGGGGCTTTCTACAGGGCCTCATCTGCATTTCGAGGTACGCGAAAACGGCAAGCCCGTGAATCCGCTCTAAGCTCTCAGTTCACCTGGAGGAATAATGCGCGCTTTCAAGATATCGATTTTCGCCCTGATACTGGTGTTGGCGATGAGCCTGGCCTTTGTTGCGGGCCTCCGGGTGAATACTTCGCTGCTGCATCAGGCGACAGACCCTGCCAGGAGCCTCAATACGCTCATCCCCATACTTGATGAGGCCCATAGCGCCCCGCAGCTCGAGTCTACAATGGAGCCGCTAAGCACCTTCTGGGAAGTACTGGTGCGGCTTAAGACCAGTTATGTAGACCGGCTCGATGATGACAGGTCGCTGGCTTATGGCGCCATCCAGGGAATGCTCAAGACTCTGGATGATCCCTACACCAGATTTATGGATCCTGATAGCTATTCGAGTTTCCGTACCGAGAGTCAGGGTTCTTTCGAAGGGATTGGCGCAGTACTCGGAGTTTCCACCAAGGACAAGCCCGAAGAAGCCGAACCGCTTATAGTCAAACCCTTTGAGGGAGGTCCTGCCTTCAAAGCTGGCCTCCAGGTCGAAGACATCATAGTTGCCGTCGATGGCAAGCCGACCAAGGGAGTAGTGCTGGATGAAGTCGTGCGCTGGATCCGGGGCCCCCGTGGCACCGAGATAACACTTACCATCCGCCGCAAGGACGTAGAAAAGGCTTTTGATGTGCCAATTAAACGCGACAGGGTGGAATTGCCCACTCTCCAAAGCGAGATCAAAGACGAGATTGGCATTATCAGGCTATATGCTTTCAATGAGAACAGCCTGATGTTGCTGGATAAAGCCCTGGCTGATTTACAAACCAAGAAGGTCAAGGGGCTTGTCTTCGACCTGCGCGATAATCCTGGCGGCCTGCTGGATGTCGCAGTAGGAGTCGCCTCTCGCTTCGTGGCAAATGGCCCTGTGGTATATGTAGAAGAGCGAGGCAACCAGGAGACAGTGCTGAAAGTTACTCCCTCGGCGGTCCATGAGTATAGCCTGCCAATGGCAGTGCTGGTAAACAAAGGCAGTGCCAGTGCTTCCGAGATTGTCTCGGGCGCCTTGCAGGACGTTGACCGGGCTGCGCTTGTGGGCGAGACTACTTTTGGCAAGGGCCTGGTCCAGACAGTTGTGCCTTTACGAGATGGTTCAGCAGTGGCCATCACGACTGCTCGGTACCTAACTCCCAGCAAACGTGATATAAATCATAAAGGGATCGTTCCGGATTACCAGGTTTCACTCAGTGAAGAGGAACTGAAAGCGGGACGAGATCCCCAGGAAGCCAAAGCCCTGGAGCTGGTAGAGCAGGCAAGGACGACTCCTCTCCAGGCCAAGTCCAGCCGGCCTGGCTCGGTTTGAGGTTTTCTTATTAGAGTTCCAGGATAATCGCCTGGCTTACGTATCGCAGCCCAAGATGCACCAGAGGTAATACCAGAAATGGCCACCAGGCGCAGGAAAGTCGGCACCAGTTCTACTCGGGGCCGTGGCAGCGCATCTCGCGCAAAGCCGCGCTCGGGCAGGGCCTTGCTGCTTACAATTGTCATTGTTGTGCTTATGTGCGTCGTTTACGGCGCCTATGCGCAAAGTACTGGCCCAGTGCAAAAACTCCGACATTGGAGTATCTGGGCTCTTGACAAGCTGTTTGCAAAGAGCGCCCAGGCCTCTCGAGAAGTCACGCCTGCTCGGTCGAACCCGCCGGCTGACATCAATCCTCAATCTGGCAAAGTTAGCCTTGACTCAACCGCTGTCCAGGCACCTGACACTGCCAGCAAGCAACCAAGCAAGGCGGCTCCTCCTCGCCCGGCTCACAGGCTGGTAATCGTCATCGATGACTGTGGTTACAACGAGCTTATCCTGCGCGAGCTGGCTGCTTTGGACCTGAAGCTAACCTATGCCTTCTTGCCAGATGGCTCTTGCACGCCGAAGATGGCCGCAGAGCTCTCGCGAGCTGGCCATTGTATTATGTTGCATATGCCGATGGAGCCACTTGCCAGTGACAAACTGGCGCTTGAACCTAGTACTCTGCGCTGCGGAATGGATGGGGAGCAGTTGGAGAACTTGCTTGAGCTAGCCCTTGCCAAGGTGCCGCAAGCCGAAGGGCTAAACAACCATATGGGTTCCAGAGCGACATGTGACCAACAGGTGACTGAAACACTGGCTCGGTTCCTGCGCAATAGAACAGGCCCCTCGGGCAATCCCTTGTTCTTGCTTGATAGTATGACTACCCCGAGTGGTTCCTCTTCGCTGATGCGCGCGGCAGCTTTACGTTTCGAGCTTCCTTTCCGGACTCGAGACGTTTTTCTGGACGATGAGCTGGACCCTGAAGCTATGACTCGCCAGGCTGAAGAAGCTCTCGAGGTAGCCAAAAACACCGGAGAGGCTATCCTGATTGGGCATGCGCGGCGTGAGACTTTAGAGTGGCTCCGGACTAACAGCAAGTTATTCCAGGAATCAGACGTTACTCTGATGGGGCTTACTGAGGCAATCTATGGCCTCTAGCAGGGAGGAGGGTATTATGGCAGCCGACCCATCCTTTGACAGACATGAACTTGTGAGCAGATTCCGCCGCCAGATCAACCTGATGTGGCTGGTGATTTTGGTGCTGCTCCTACTCAACTTCATCCAGTTCAGCGGTAAGGGCAAGGTGGCCGCCATACTGGTTGATGGCACGCCTGTGGCCTATGTCGAAGACAAAGATGCCGCGGATGGGGTACTCGCCAGCGTGCTGGATTCTGTGAAATTCGATACCAAAGCAAGCGATGCCCGATTCTCGAACACAGTGCGAGTAGTGGCTGTAAGCAAGCGCAATGCCGACTCGCTAGATGATCAGAAAGGCGCAGAGGAAAAGCTCAAGCGTTATGCGAAGGTACTCGTCAATGCCTTCGTAGCGCAGAACAACCAGACGGGAGAACGGCTAGTGGCACTGCCTACCGTGGATGCGGTGAAGGAGCTGCAGGCGCGCGTAAGCAGCGAAGCTGCCGCCAAGCAGTTACCTCCCAATCTGCAACCGCTTACTGATATCACCGAATCGAAGCAGTGGGTTGATAGCAACCTGGCCTTCGCGACAGTCGAGCAGGCTTACGCTTTTCTGTCAGGCGGGAAGCTGCCGGCTACACCAGCGCTCGATACGCCGACGCCCGTTGCTCCAGTCCCAGCAGACGACAACACTGCGACAACCGCTCCAGTTAAGCCTGCCCCCCAGCCTGTTGTCAGCAAGCCAGTAAAGCCGGCTACGCCAACGGTTACCCCTGCTCCTGCGCCGTCGGGAGGAGGCACCTATACGGTGAAAGAAGGCGACACAGCCTGGGGTATATGCAAGCGATTGAAGGTATCTCTCAGCACTTTGGAAAAGTTGAATCCGGGCGTAAATCTCGATATCCTTAAGCCTGGCGACAAGCTGAACCTGCCTGGTGGCACCAACTAGAGTACCAGGAGAGGTCGGCGAATTGACTAAGGTTTCGGCAGCATAGTATACTGCCGTCATTCTTGGCGCTGTGGAGCCATTCCACTGGGGGAGGCACTTGTATGCCGTTTTGTCCTCAATGCGGCGCTGAAAACGAGCCTGAAGACCGGTTCTGCGGCGCCTGTGGCTATAAATTGCACACGGGCGGTAAAGCTGCGGCTGGCAAGTCCGGACGGTTAGCGCGTGGTGAACGCGCTGCTAGCGAGGACGAGTCCCTGCTCGAATCAGCTGAAGAGGAAGCGCCTTCCGCGCTGCAGTATTCGAGCGCCAGAAGCTTCCTGCTGCACTATATGCGTCCCATTGGAGAAGGCCTTGGCGTATGCCTGGTGCTGGGCCTGCTCTATATCATCATCGGAGTCAAGCTTTCCAAGGTATACCTTCCCCTTGAGACCATCTACAGCCCACTGCTTATGGGCACGGAAGAAGGCTCCAACCTGGGGGGCATCCTGGTCTGGCTTGCTATTTTCGGCGTCGGAGCAGCCTGGGCGGCGCGGGAAACCAAAGAGAACGGTTTCCTGTGTGGAGGCATCGCCGGTTTTCTGGCAGGGGCTATCTTCTCACTTGTCGAGGATCTGGTCTTCGACTGGGCTACCGCTTCTTTCCAGCATACCCTTGGCGCTGCAATGTGTGGAATGGCAATTGGCTTGCTGGTAGGACTTGTGGCCAGCCTGGTCGGTAGTCCTGCCCTCGTGCGCTTCCCGGCCAGGGCCAGGCAGAGCGCCCTGATTGCGCTAATTGTGCTGGTAGGAATGCTTATTGTCTTTGTAAACTTGCCCGAAATGGAAGGCACAAGAGCCTATGTACTGGGCAACAAGTTCCAGGAATACGGGCTCTTCAACGCCGCGATTCTGAAGTATGACTATGCGCATCGACAGGATCCGATGGATGTCAACATCCTCAATGACTGGGGAGTGGCCCTGAAGCAGGTACGCAAACCTGAGGAAGCCATTGCCGTCTGGGAACAGGCAGCCAGATGGAATCCCAGTCGCGCTGACATACATCACAACCTGGGCATTGCTTACCATGAATTGTCACGCGTCGCGGATGCGATGAATCAGTATAAACTGGCAATAGCCTCAGACCCTGAGGATATGATAGCGCGCTACAACCTGGGTATCGCCTATGTTCACAAAGGGCAATTTGACCTGGCTGAACAGACCTTCAACGAATTGCTTACGGTCGATCCTGAAAACACCGACGCCAAGGCTGCTCTGGAAGCTGTCGCCAAGCGTCGAGCAGCCGCCGAGGCACTCGAAAGTGAAGAAACCTCGGGCGACTCGTCGGATGAGGAAGACCAGAATGAGGAGGACTTATACAACGACGAAGACTAGCCTTGATCCTCAAAGCAAGCCCAGCAGATGCCCGGGGTCCTGGCCTCGGGCATTTCTGCACCCGCAGGGGGAGTGACTTATGACCGACAAAGAAAAACAGATTGTGATAGCCGAGTTGCTGGAGCCGAATTCAAGGCTGAGCGTGGAGGACATCGCCCTTCGCTCAGGGCTGCCCGCAGAGGAAGTCGCCCATCTTATCGAGCATATGGAGCAGCAGCGCATAATCGTGAAGTACAAGACGATTATCAACTGGGAAGCTTTGCGCGATGAGCAGGCTTATGCCTTCATCTCGGTTAAGAGTTCGCCAGAGCCGGAACTGGGCTTTGAGGGCATCGCCGAGCGCATCTACAGCTATCCTGAAGTCCACTCCTTGTATCTTTGCTCGGGTGACTTCGACTTTATGGTAGTTGTCGAGGGGCGCACAATGAAGGAAGTGGCCTATTTCGTTGCTGAACGCCTTTCGCCCATCAAAGAGGTTACCAGCACGCGCACCCAGTTCGTGCTCAAGAAATACAAGATGGATGGCGAACTCCTGGTGCCAGGCCGTCAGGACAGGAGGTTGCCAGTATCGCCATGAGCAGACCTGACCGGATAGCCAAAATGGTGAGTGAGATGGCCCCCTCAGGCATCAGGGCCTTCTTTGACCTGGTGGTAGGCAAACCCAATGTCATAAAGCTGGCAGTGGGCGAGCCGGATTTTTCGCCTCCCTGGCATGTCATAGAAGCGGTCATCGATTCGCTGTATGCGGGTTTCACCTCCTATTCGTCCAACCAGGGTTTGCTGCGCCTAAGGGAAGAGATTGCTCAATATCTCGATTCCAGGTTCGGCATAATGGTGGATCCTGAGAAACAGGTGCTAGTTACGACTGGCGTAAGCGAGGCAATCGATATTGCCCTTCGAGCGCTACTTGAGCCTGGCGATGAGGTTATCGTCACCCAGCCTTGTTATGTCTCCTATGCGCCTTGTGTGGAACTTGCTTACGGCAAGCCAGTGATAATCGAATGCCGCCCAGAAGACGGCTGGCAGGTAGATCCTGAGCGGCTGGAAGCCGCCTGCAACGAGCGCACAAAGGCCCTGTTAATCAACTACCCCTGCAATCCAACAGGGGCTACACTTTCGAAAGAAGTCCTTGAACGCCTGGTTGAACTGGCTGTCAAGTGGGACTTCGTAATTTTGAGTGACGAGGTCTATGCGGAGCTGACTTTCGAGGGCGATCATACCGCAGTGGGCAGCCTGCCTGGCGCAGCCGACCATGTGCTTACTCTTAGTGGCTTCTCCAAGGCCTGGGCAATGACTGGGCTGAGACTTGGTTATGCGGCAGGGCCGACCGATATAATCGCCGCGATGACCAAAATCCACCAGTATACGATGCTCTGCGCGCCCATTACCGCCCAGATTGGCGGGATAGAAGCCCTCGCCGGGCCAAGTGATGAGATGCGTCAGCAACTGCGCGAATATGGCAGGCGACGCCGAGTCTTCTGCGCAGGGCTCAAAGAACTTGGTTTCCCCCTGGTAGAGCCAAGCGGAACCTTCTACGCTTTCCCGGATATCCGGTGGACGGGGCTCTCTTCCCAGGAGTTTTGCAAACAGCTATTGATGGAGAAAGAAGTAGCCACAGTGCCTGGAGATGCCTTTGGGACAGCGGGCGATGGTTACATCAGATGCGCCTTCGCAACGTCCATCGGGCAACTCGAGGAAGCCCTTCGGAGAATCAAGGACTTCCTCGCCGCCCTCTAGATCACGCTCTTGTTATTACCAGAGCGAGGTCTCGTAACGATACTGCACTTCGGTCTGAGGCCGTTCGTCCTCAGGCGCTTCGACCTGAAGCATCAACCGATGCTTCGAGTCTTTGCTGCCGCCTAGTTGCAGGCCGAACTCCCAGTCTTCTTGGTCGTTGTACTCGTTCTGCTCTAGTTGGATTGTCAGTTGGAACAGCGAACTCCGAGCCAGCTCGAGTCGTGAGGTTAGCAGGTTGTCAGACTGCGCCCACTCGCCCGAGGCTGTGGCATCAATCCCAAACACGTTGAACAGGCGCAGTTTGCCTGTATAGGTGTCCTCGACCAGGTCGGCATAAGGACTCTCGTCGCGCTGGAAGCCCAGCTCCAGACGCCCTTTCTCCAGTTCAAACCGGTAGTCCCGGCGCTCGAGGCCGGCACTGGCCAGGGTGTCTTTCAGAGCCACCTCGGCGTTGAAGTCCAGCCCCAGCAAGGAAGTTCGTCCACCATAGCGCGCTTTGCGTTCTGTCTGGCTCTGCGCGAGCTCGCCCTGGAGCAACAGGTCAGAAACTGGTTTTGTATCCAGCTTCACCTTATAGGTAGGTGAACCAAATACAGAACCTATACTTGCGTCCCATCCCAGCGATTCGCTACCGCGCGGTGTATAAGCGAGTTCCCAGAGCTCGCCGCGCACAGAGTCACGCTGGGCGAGGACCGCAATTACTCCATCAGCGGTCCGGCGATTATAGGCTGCGCCCAGCAACTGACTGCCCTGGAGCTGACTGTAAGTTAGTCCTGTATTGGACCGGCTGCTTTTTTGCATATAAGCAAAGCTCTTTTCAATCTTGGTCGAGTTACTCCACCTTGCATCAAAGCTCTTGCCTTGGCCAAGGCTCGAAGTCAGAGTAAAGACATCGCTGCCACTGGCGGCTGGACTTCCCCGGAATCCCAGTTTCGTTCTGCTGCCAAGTGCCAGTTCACTGGACCAGGTTTCAGTTGTGCTTGCGCCATGACCTTGCAAGGTGCGCGTCAGGTTGAATTGCTGTTTGGGCAGCGAAAGCTGCAGCGTCCGAGTGTCTTCGCCCTCTTCCCGGTAACCAAGCACCGAAGAGCCATACGGGTGGAAAACAAGCCCCAGTGATTCAGGCTGGCTTGCCCCTGTAAGCTCGCTAGTAGCCCCTTCTCGCTCGAAGCTCCAGTTCGTATCCAGTTCGAAGGAGCCAGTATTCAGTTGAAACTGGGTGGTGGCCTTATCGCTGGTATAGTTTTGAACCGAGGCGGCAAGCCCAGTTGGCGCTCCGGACGGTTCATCCGAGAAGCCTGGTAAGGCCAGGTAGCATACTAGTACTAGAATAAGAAGCCCTTTGGTCATCTTGCTCACCTCCCTTTAGCTGGTTGGCAAAGCAAAGACGAGCCTGCTTGGCGGCTCGTCTCACGCACTGCCTTCCTGAGTATTTAGACACCACTCTAGCCTGCGGGTTGCTGCTCCTTGTCACTGTGCTTGACTGGCAACCAAACGCTGAAAGTTGAGCCTTCCCCTTCTTTGCTGGATAAGGCCAGGCGACCTCCATGATGCTCCACCAGTTTTTTTACAAGGGGCAATCCAAGACCGGTGCCTTTCTTCTTTCTGGCGCTTTCGGTACGGAAATAGGGTTCGAAGACTTTCGCCATATCGCTTTCGCCAATCCCAAATCCCTGGTCCTCGACCTCTACACGCGCCTCGTCATCCTCCAGGGCAAGTCGGACCGTCACGGTCGTATTGCTGGGCGAATACTTGATAGCATTAGTGACAAGGTTCGTGATAACGAGTTGGATACGAGGCTCATCGGCTTCGATATGAAGCCCCTTCGCCTCTGCAGCCACTTCGTAGACAAGCTCATGTTCGTTGGCATAAAGGCCGTGACGTTCTACGAAATGGTCCAGTAAAGCGTCCAGGTCGAAAGCCGTTATGTTCAGTCTAAGAGACTTGCCCGATTCGATCTGGGACAGGTCCAGGAACCCATTAATCATCTGGGTCAGGCGGTCGACCTCGTCCATCATCATCTGAAGGAACTGGGCCTGACGCGCGCCTTCGAGCCGCTGGTCCAAAATGCTGGAAGCTACAAACTTGAGGGTCGTAAGGGGGCTCTTCAGCTCATGCGACACGAAGGAAACAGCCTCACTCTTCATTCGTGAAAGCCGCTCCAGCTCCGTGACATCCGTGAAGACAACAACTCGTCCAAGCCAGGAGCCATTGCTTCCCCCGATATCCTCAACGCCTGCCTGGACGAAGGTCTCGCCAGTCTGGAGAACCCGGTTTTCCGGCAAGTTGCCTGTAGCAATTACTGTGAGTAGCTCCTTGTCTTTGATCGATTCTTGTGCAACAGGACGACCAGCCTTCGGTGGGTCAATGCCAAGCAAGCGACAGGCAAAATCGTTGGCTATTACCATTTGGTTCGCAGAGTTGGTAACCACAAGCCCATCGGGCATCAGGTCTACGATTGCCTCGAGCTGGGTCTCCAGCAATCTAGCCCTGGCAGCGATCCGGGCGCGCTCGGCTTCCAGCTCGATGCGTTGCTTTTCCATACTGCTCTTGGCGGCCTGGTAAGCGGCAGTCGCCTGGTTGACGAGACTACGCACCTCGGCATCAGACGTCAAAGTGAAGACTGCGCGCCCCCCTTCCCCATGACGTTCCAGCAAGCCAGCGGCCACCAGTTCACTGGCTTCGAGGTCAAGCTGGGCAGGCTCGGCGCCTATCCAGATAGCCAAGGATTCGGCGGTGTCTATTGTGCCCGGATTAGCATCCAGAAAAGCTACCAACTCGAGTTTGACCAGCGAGTCGAGATGCTCTTCCAGGAATTGGGCTATCTCGCTTGCTTTTTCACTTTTGCGTGATTTGGCTGTCATATCAGGCAGGGAGTATCCTGACTCCTTCATTACTGATCTCAAACTGCCGAACGCGCATATCCGCGGCACTGGTGCGCATCTTGGGTATGGAAAGCTGTCGCTTTATCACACCTTGCTCCTCCACCAGACGCATTTCGAGGATAGTATCTATCGCCATTCCCGCTAGCTCATAGCCGCGGTCTTCCCCACCGAAATTTTCATGGGTCAGTATCGAGGTAATGCCTTGCTGCTCGAAAGTGCTCACCAGGCTGTAAATCCAGTTGCGAAGCTCGGTGGGAGAGGCAGTGTTGGCCTCGATTACATTGAGTCCGTCCACTACTACTCGTTTGATTTCAAGTTCGCGTACAGAATCCTGGATCTCCCAGAAGAGCCGGTTCACATTGAGATCAGCCGAGGGAGCCGCCAAAACGCGGAATTTCTCACTTTTGATAAAGTCTCGCAGATAACCGAATCCCTCAGCCATCTGGAATATCTTGTATAACCGCTCATCCAGGGAGACAAACAGGCAAGACTCTTCCTGCTGGACGCCCTCATGCAGAAATTGCAAGCCCAGACTGCTCTTGCCTGCACCAGGGGGGCCACTCACGAGGCCACAGAAACCTTGTATTAGGCCCCCGCTCAGCATCTCGTCCAGCCCAGCGCAGCCTGTCGAGACGCGCTCCAGCGGATTGCCGATGATCTCTTCGCGAGGGGGTTGGGGATTGGGATAGACAACAAGCCCCGAATCGGAGAAATCAAGGGGATGTTTGCCCGAAATGTGCTCCTGTCCACGCGTCTTTACAATCTCGACGCACCGCTGCCGCCTCATCCGTTTGGGACTCGGATCATAACTCACCACGAGTACGGCATCGGCGGTATAAGCCTCAAAAGAGATTGGCGAATCGTGTTCAAGTGAGAGTTCCTTGGTAAGGAAAGCTGTGAGATTGCGCTTTTTGAAGCCATTGAGGAAGCTGTTCATTATCTCGCGCAATCTTACTGTCTCGAGTTCCAGCCGTTCAAAATGAGTGACGCTATCCACCAGGATGCGTCGAGCGCCAATCTCATCCATCACGACATCCAGCATACCGCCTGGTTCCTGGATTTGTTCGTTGAAGACTTCAGGTGATGTACTGATGACCCTGAGTTTATCTTCGTCCTCAAGCGCCCTCAGATCCCAGCCGAACTGGGCCGCATCACGATAAAGCTGTTCAGGAAACTGCTCGAAAGTCACGATGATGCCAGGTTCGTCCAGCTCGGAGGCGCCGTGATAGACAAATTGTAGACCGAGGGTTGTCTTGCCGGTGCCTGGCGCGCCTTCTATCAAGAGGCTATGCCCCTCGATTAGCCCACCTAAAAATAGTTCGTCCAGGCCTTTGATGCCCAGGGGTAGCTTGCCCATGCAGTTTCTTCTCCTATTTCCTGCCGTTGAACTCCAACAACTTGGCCAAACGCAGCCTGCCGTCAGAATCCAGGAGCTGGGCGAGAAACTCTCCAACCAGCTCTCGGGCCTCGCGGTCGCGTGTATAACGGAAAACTGGATTATCCGAAGCCGAACACTGCAGCAACCCGGTAGAGGCCATCTGCTCCAGCACGGATTCCAGCAACTCGGGATTGCGTCCTATCCAGTGCGCCAAGCCCCGGCTGGTATCCATAGCCGAAGGATTGTGATGGAAGTATGCAAGCACTTCCACCGCAATCACCGAACTACCAATCTGCCCAACATACTGAGCGAGTTGTTCTTTCATAAGACATACTTCCTGCATTGGTCCTGCTCCATCCAGGCTGGCCTGCGACCTTCCAACCTAGCGCGCTGCCAACACCGTCGAGACTAGCTGGCGCAGCGTTTTATCCTTGGTATAGCTATAAATCGGAGGCCTGGTAACACCGGCCGTTGCTCTTATTTGTACGAGGCCCTTCTCTGCCAGAAGCTCCAGTTCATCGCGCACTGACTGCTCGCTTTGGCCTAGTCTTACAGCGATGCCCCGAGCATAATCCATCGTGAAGGGATTACGCTCAAAGAAATTCAGGACGCCCACACACCCCTGGGCGTCATCCTGCTCAAGCCAGTTTCTGAGTGTCTCCTCGGTCATCAAGACTCCCGTTCACCGCCGGCCTCGTGGCGAGGCAGACGCGCAACCAGTGCGTCCAGAGCATCAGCGTGCTGGGCTTCCAAAGGGTACACGATGAAGGTGCATTCTTCATCGCCGACTGCCTGGCAAGCCATCTCTTCACAATTGCAGGGGGCGCCGGTAAGCAGTTCTGCCGTACGCGACAAAAATCCCCGAGCGAAATCATCTGCCTGACGTCCAGCAGGAGTCATGGCCTGGAAAAGTCCGGTGCCAGCAAAACGCAGTTCTCCAGAGGCCTCCTGAGACTCCGCAAGCCTGAGTTCGCCAAGGCCCTGGAGCTGGAAGGCCTTCAGTCGCTCGCCCAGGCTGCCACCGAGTTTCTCAGCCAGTCGCCCGCCCGTATTATACATCGCGAGGGTCGACTCTCTCATCTGGTCGCCAAGGTCTTTCAGGATCTCGCCCACGAGCTGCCTGGAGACGGAACTTGCCTTGAGTTGGGCCTGAGCGCGTTCGAGTCGCCTGGCCATCTCATTTAGCGTGATAGCGAGCAAGCCAAGTTCATCTTTGGTATGGACAGTTGCGCGACGTGAAAGTTTCCCCGAAGCCAGTTGCTCGGCCACCGTAGACAGCTCCATAATGCGAGCCGAGATGCCTTTTGAGACCCAGATGCCCGCCCCAAGCGCAAGGAACACTGTCAAGATTAGCGCTGTAAGCACCAGAGAGTTGGCCCTGCCTGTAGCCTGGTCTATCTGCTCACGCGAGAGCTTCCTTGCCTGGGCTACTAACTGCTGAGCCTCAAGAGCCGCGCTGCGGAAGGCGGCTGCGCGCCGGCTGTTGGCGCCACTAAGCTCTGTGGCTCGAGTAGCCACAGAGTGCGCCTGATCGAGTATGCCGAGTAGTGCTGCAACGAAATCATCAACCTGGGGAGTTGCGGTTCCCACTCCCACATCCAGTGGAGAGATATTACTAAGCGAAAAGCCTGCGCGCTGGGCTTCCTTTTGCAGTTCGTCAGACTTCGAACTCCACTCGCGAGCCAGTTCGGCCAGCTCCTGAGGAGGAGCCTCCTGAGGAGCTTCAGCAATCAGGGCTGTCCGTTCACTTAGTCCACCCAGCTCTGCCAGCAACTCGAAAAGGCTTGACTGACTTTGGATACGACTCAGCGAACCCGAAATAAACCACAGCAAGACACCAAAGACGCCACAGACCAGCAGAGGCACCGCAATTATCTTGGTGCCTACACCGAACCGCACCGTCATCACCTGGCTTGCCAGACGACTCAGTGGATCATGCCGGGCCATCGTTTCCGGCTCACTCCCTGTAGTAGTCGGCGTTGACGACAAGCCCCTGCTGGGGTTTCAGGGCAAAGGGGAAGGCCCGGGGGTCGAAAGGCTGGCCACGCACCTTGGAAACTCGCAGATTGCGTTTGGGCACGCCGCCTCTTTCTTCCGCCACAAAGAGTTCTGCGATCACGTCATAAGCATTGGTCAGGCCATAAGTCTCCACAGGCCCCATTGCCGAGGAGAGATACAAGTCTAATAGCACTACGTTATCTTCGCGCAGCAACCTGTTCTTGTCGTAGATAAGGTTCACAAAGTCTCGCGGCGAGTAGTTGACCATAACTGATGCCAGGGAATCTATGACGACTCGACAGGGCCTGCCTGCTTTATCAACCGCCGATTTGATCACGTAGAGCAGTTCCTGCTGGTCGGCCTTGTCCGAGACGAAATAGCCCCCAGAGCGCTGCTGTGAGAAAGCATCCAGCACCAGCAGCTTGCCCTCACGCTCATAAGGATCTGTACCGAAACCGAATTTTTTAAGGGCGCGCCGTATCCTGTCCGGCGACTCGTCGCAAGCAACAAAGACAGCCGACTCTCTGGCCCGCAAGCCCTCGACGATGAATTGATAACCGAAGGTAGACTTGCCGGCTCCGCTGTCCCCAGTCACTTGCCAGGCGGTCCCGAAGGGAATCGGCTCGCTAAGTATGCCCTCAAGCGGTGTGAAACGTACTCCCTCTTCGCCCTGTGGCGTGGCTCGCTCCTCGCTCACTTAGCTCATCTCCTCGCCACCGGGCACGTAGTACACCCGGATGCCTTCCTGGGTGATGGCCATCCTGTGCTCGCCCATCACGTGGCGCGTAGCGCGCAGTTTATAAACCTCAAGGCTGCGCCGACGTTTGGAATCCTGCTGCTGCACTCTCAGCACCACGACCCCGTCTACCAGTGATTCCTCAGTCTTAAAATTGCTAAGGTCGAGGGCGCCAGAGGTCGTTGGTGACACCAGGACTGATGTTGACTTGCAGGACTTTAACAGGTCGACAAGCTGAGCCAGCTTCTCGGCTACCAGCCCATCGTCCTCCGAGATCGAGTGCAGCATCGAGGCAACCGAATCCACTGCCACTCGCTTTGCGCCAGTGGTCTCAAGCAGCTCGCGCACTTCAAGCAGATGCTTGTCGACGTTCAGGTCTACAATGGGAAAAGACCGGAGCACCAGCTTGCCTTCCTCTACTAGCTGTCTCACAGGCCAGCCAAAGCTCTCGCCGAGTTCGACAAGTTGCCCTTCGGCCTCTTCATAGAGCAGCATCAAACCGACTTCGCCAAATTCCAGAGCGCCTCTTGTCAGATATTGCAGAGAGAGAATCGTCTTGCCAGTGCCAGCGGCTCCCGACAGCAGAGTTACAGCCCCCTGGGGGAAGCCTCCCCCAAGCAGTCTGTCTATCTCCGACAGGCCAAAAGCGCATCGGACGTCACTCTTAAGCACGGCTGGCTGGCCACTGGTCAGTTTTCGCGGGAAGACCTGCAGCCCGTCAGGATCTATCTCATACGAATGCCGGCCTGGCATAAAACCCGAACCGCGCATCTTGTGGACCGACAACCAGCGTCCCCCGCCTCGGGTCTGCTCGTCATTCTCGAGGTACAGCACCCCGTCAGCGATGGCAAATTCCGGCTCGGATTCGAGTTGATCAGCGGTATATTCACCAATCAGGAAGGTGGTGCATTGCCAGCCGGCCATCTTCACCGCCAGGTCGTAGACGAACTTCCGGAACTCGCTAACCGAGGGCGCCAAGTCGTGGATAGCCTTGAAGCTATCGATTACCACAACGGCAGGCCGGATCTGCTTTACCATCTCGATAAGCCGAGATTGGGCATCTCCGAGCCCTTCCTGGCGCACAATAGCGCCAATATCATTGAAAAATACGCTTGTACCGACTTTATCCTGGTCGAAGAAAGTGAAGCCTTGCTGATAGCGCAGCACCTTGACCGAGGGCTCGGACAAGGTAGTGACATACATCGCTTTGCGCTCTTCGCTGGCGTTGTGGAACATCATCTCTTGAGCCAGGACAGTCTTCCCGGTACCGGGGCTTCCAGCTATCACGTTAACCGAATAGGCAGGAAAACCTCCGCTGAGGATACGATCCAGATTCGGGATGCCTGTGGGCAGTCGCTCCAACTCGCACACCTTCCCACACTTCGGCCCAGGCTACAAACCTTGGCCGCGACGGTGTTCAGTCTCCGTTGAGCTGATGCTCGGCCTGTTCCACGTCGGGTCTAAGATGCTTGACCACGACCTGACCGGTCAGAGTGGAGACATTCGAAAATCAGCCGGGTGAATAGAGTCTTAAAAGCCTCTTTAAGTCGCTCGGGCGGCACCTCATCGAAGACGCTCACGTCTTCGGGAAGACGCACCCCTTCGTCAGTGACCTCGATGTATTCCAGGAAATGGTACTCCCCCGCCGCATCGAAAATGGCTGCCTCAATCATCGTCTGCAGGGCCACTGGCCCGAGCATACTGACTGCTTTGCGCCATATCGAGCGGAGCACCTCGGAATACACCTCGAGGATCTGCCGCTGGCTTAGTTCAGTCTGGCCGTTCACGGCGTCTACCCCTCACTCCCACTGGATTTCGACAGGGTCAGCCAGTACAAGCCCCTGGTTGCTAATACAGAGCTCTCTAGCCTGTCGAGAGTGATCGCTAGCATGCATCTTGAGTATGAGCAACGCTTTCTTCATCGCGCCCTGGTCATAGGTGTACTGAAGCATCAGCACGTTGTCCACCAGGGTGAAAAGCCCTTGTTCGGAAAGCGAACGCGCTCCAAACAACTCGGGTACATTGTCCACCAACAAGGTCGTCACGCCCTGCCTTGCCAGGCGACGAAGCAAGGAGTGGAAGAAACCTTGCGCATTGATACTCGCATCGAAGGCTTGCCGCAGCTCGCTTACGCTATCGAGTACGAGTCTTTTGGTGCCAGTCCGTTGCACCTTCGTCAGCAGGTCGGTAGTAAAACGTTCTGGCTCCAGGCTGCGCGGAGAGAGAGGCCAAATCTCGACCTGATTCCCCTTCAGCGATACCCCTGCGCCTGCCGAAGTGCCGCGAAGCTCAGCTTCCGACTGACGGAAACTCACTAACAATCCTGGGTCACTAGCAGCTTGTCCGGCTGCAAGGAAGCTCATCGCGACAAGGGACTTCCCCACGCCGCTCGGGCCGATGACAAGGGTGCTGGTGCCGCGCGGGATGCCTCCCCCACAAGCCTCATCAAGCCCCCTTACCTGGAGGCCAACTCGATCAGCTACGGATTCGACCGAATTCTCACAGATAAAATGCTCGCTTTCCAGATTCGGGAACAGCCGCAAGCCATCAGTGGTGATTTCGAAATAATGCTTGCCAATCTCGAAATCACTACCGCGCATCTTGACGACTTCAAGAGAACGCCGCCGCCGCGCGCCATTGCCTTCAAAAGTCAGCTCGAGTACGCCATCGGCGATGGCGAATATCGACTCGGTGCGCATCTCTTCTTCTGTGTATTCGCCAATCAGGAAAGTAGTGCATTCCCAGGCCGACAGTTTCAGCGCCAAATCAAAACCAAACTTGCGGACTTCCTTGTTGTCGGTCGCAAGATCGTTAATGGCTTTGAAAGAGTCAATACAAACGAGCCCTGGCTGCGTCTTGCGCACCTGATGCAGAATCTGCTGGAGCGTCTCGTTTAGACCTTTCTCACGGATCAGATGGGCCAGGTCCAGATAGACAACACTATCATTGAAACGGTCGATGTTGAAGTAGGAAAAACGTGACTGATAGCGCAACAGCTTGAGCGCTGGCTCGGACAAAGTGGTCATGTAGATGGCCTTGAAATTGACCGAAGCATTGTAAAACAGACTTTGATGAACCAGGGTAGTTTTTCCGCCGCCAGGCCTTCCGCTGATTATGTTGACCGAATACAGCGGAAACCCACCGTGCAGGATTTTGTCCAACCCCGCATTGCCCGTAGCCAGCTTGGGTAGCCCAGGTATAGGGGATCACTCCCGGCGCGGAAGCGCTTAATCTGGCCCGCCAGGCACGTTGTCCATAATACGCCTGGCCAACGCGTTGCCTGTAAGGCGAGCAATAATGGCGAAGATATTACCTATGACTTCGGTCAGGGCTTGCCTGACTTCAACCGGGTCTAACTCGGCACTTCGGTTTTTCAACTCGCCAAGGTCGAGTCCGGTAGGCTTGGCCTGCACCAGTTCTGCCAAAGGATATTCTTCGGCGGTGCGGTAAAGGGCGCTCGAGCAAATCTCCTCGACTGCTGCTGTGCCAAGAGTCGGGAGAATCTTGTCCCAGATCGCGCCCAAAATATCTTCGTAAATTTCGACGGTCTGCTGGACGATATCCACCATCTGTAACCTCTAATAATTGCAGCCCATACCGCAAAGGGCCGGTCAAAGGGCCTTGTCGCCCGTGATTATAACACAGGGCCGGTCAGACAACCTCCCGGCCCTGCTCTTCGCTTGCAGTTTACCACTTCGACTTAGAACAGGCGCCACTTGTGTTCGAGGAATCCTAGCTGGATATTCTTCCAGTCGGCCAGGACTTCCTGCACGATGGCATAGATTGTCTCTTCGAGGTCTTGGGTTGGCACCTCCGCTTCGACTTCCACGTTGACTTCGTTGGGTTCGTTGATAGGATGGCCGATGCGGCTTAGCATATAGCACTGAGCTGCTGTCACTGGCTCTATATCTTCGACTCTTTCGGCGATAAGTTGTGCCATTACCGAATAGATTTTCCCGACATGGCTTACGGGATTTTTTCCGCAGGCGGCTTCAAGAGTCATTGGCCTGTAAGGCGTGATAAGCCCATTTGGCCTGTTGCCACGCCCAACCTGGCCATCGTCGCCGGCCTCGGCGCTGGTGCCTGTGATAGTAAGATAAGCCTGTTGGGGATCGTCAGCCGTGTTGACCGACACCTTGCAGGCGCGATGAGTAAGTCCCTGTGCCAAATCCAGTATCGTCTGCTCAATAAGAGCCTTGGCCTCATCATAAGCTGCTCTATTTGGCAACTCGGAGGCGACCATTGCACAAGCGACAGTAAGGTCGAGCTCGTCGCCCTGGCGAAGGCCCATTATCTTTATATCAGTGCCGATCTCGGGATGTTCCTGCTTGAACTCGAAGGAGTTGAGCACATGCTCTCCATCGAGCACGACTTTCTCAAGGTCGCTAAGGGGCCAGTAACCTACACCGAAGGAGGTATCATTGGCGCGTGGAACCGCAAGCGCCTGCGAAGCATCATAATTGTGCTGCAAGTCGAGAGAACCGGCCCGGATACGGGCATCTACAACCAACCTGTCGCTGCCAACAAGCCGAGGCAGGTCGGTGGCAATCCAGTCAAGGGTGGTGGCCTGAGCAAATTCGAGCATATTAAGCTGGCCATCGATTGGTGTAGCGCGACCAACGAGGATAATCTCGATAGGGTCAAGCAGCTTCCCACCGCCAAATACTGGCTCAGTTCTGCCACCTACCAGCACGCACTTGTCCACGTTGTGATGGAGGATACGTCCACATGCCTCCAGATAACGCTTGCTCAGCGCAATACTGAGTTCTTCAGCAGCCCTGTCCGCAATAGAGTCAGGATGGCCCATACCTTTACGCTCGACTATCTCGACAGGCATAAAGTTGGCGTTGGGGCGAGTGGGATTTGAGACTTTAATCCGTGGCATCTAGATTCCTCCCTAGTAGGTTGCCAACCCAGCCGGGAGGGAAGCGAGGGGAAATAAAAAAACCCCTCTCTGCGAGAAGGGGCTTAGACGATGCAGTCTCTGCCCTTATCTTCCGCAGAGCTTCCGCCTGCGCTGGAGTTAGCACCGTCCCCTCGGATAATCCGGGGGGGTTGCTGCGGCTTCACAGGGCCAGTCCCTCAGCCGCTCTCGATAAGGTATATCGGCGGGATTCTACCAACCTTGAGAGGTAAAGGTCAACTTATCTTTATTTTTTCTGCGGCTCAGTTGTCTGGACTGGTCCTTTATCGGACAATGAAGGCAACAATGAAGAATAACACTTGGCGATTATTACTAACTGGCCTGTTGATTTGGCTAGCCAGTTACGGGTGGCTGACCTCGCCTCGGGCAGGCAGACTGGGCGAATTGGAGCTTGACCTGCTGGCTCATCGTTTCAACTTGCGTGGGCCCAGGCCTGTCCCCTCCGGCATACTGCTTATTGGCTACGATGCCTCTGATGATGCTGATCCGGATTTCGTCAGGCAGTTAGGAGAAGTGACCCGGCTGGCCCTTGAAGCTGGTTGCAAGGCAGTTGCGCTGGATCGTACAGTCGAGACCCCACGAGATGATTTCTCCAGTGAGCTTGGAGATCTCGATACATCTCGCCTGGTACTGGTGTGCCGGGAATCTGGCGAGGGCATACCTGTTGAGACTGTTCCGAAGCAACCTTGTGAAATCCAGGTGGCAGAAGGCGCCAGAGTGCCAGAAGTTCGGGCTTTGGCTCTGCCAACCCCAGCCCTGCTTCTGAGGGCGGGGGCAGTAGGAGCGGCTGACTTGATGGTGGCCTCACCTCTTGAGGCCTGGAAACTGCCCTTCGTGGTGAAACAGAAAGCAGGTCCGCGCCGGTTTGTCGAAGAGACTAGCGAAGAGGGCAAACGCCGCAAAATCGAACGCACTCCTTCCCTGCTGGTGCCTGGTTTGCCTGTAGCCTTGCTTGCCGCAGGGCAGCCAATTACCAAACTGGAGGTAAGCTCAGGGCAGGCCAAACTCGGGGAGAATCTCACAATCCCCCTGAACAAGGGGGGCGAGTTCGCCGTTAATTACTATGGACCAGGAGAGAGCCTGCCCAAGGTAGCCTTCAGCGATGTACTGCATGGGCTAGTGCCTCCTGAGCGTCTTCAAGGCCGATTCTGTATCATCGGCGCCACCGATTTTGCCCTTGGCGACGTTGTGTGGAATCCCTTTTCAGGCGCTTTTCCCGGTCCTGAATTGATGCTAACTGCCACAGCCAATCTGATGGAGGGACGAGTGGCTCGATTGCTCAGCTCTCGAAGCGCAGCCCTGACAGCCTTTGCCTATACACTGGTCTTGCTTGGTGTTTTCCTTCTTTTTGACGGGCTTTTTATGCCTTTGCTGCTAGGGTTTGCGAGCTGGTTGTTTGCCGGTATGCTCTCAGAATTGGTTTTTGTCAGGCAAGACTTGATTGTCCAAATGGTTAGCCTGCTTGCATATGGGCTAGTATTGTTTATTGCCCTGGCAGGACTGCGAGGATGGGAACTCGGCCGAGAACGTCAGCAGCTTGCCCGGGCGCTCGAACTCTATGTGCCCCTGACTTCGAGCCAGGATCTGGCTCAACTGAACGAGCCCCTCGGTCTGGGCGAAAGGCGTGTAATCACCGTTATGTTTTGCGATTTGCGCCACTTTACAGCCAATACGGCTTCAATGGCGCCGGAAGAGACAGTGAGTTTTCTTAACAGGTACTTCGCCGAGATGGCTCGTTTGGTCAATACTCATTTTGGAGTCGTAGACAAGTTTATCGGCGATGGCTTTATGGCAGTTTTTGGAGCACCACTTGTGGACTCCGAGCACCGCAGGCATGCCCTGCAATGCAGCCTGAGTTTGCTTGCGGAGCTACCCAAACTGGCCTTCGAGTATGCAGGCACTCCGCTTGGCGAATTGGAAGTCGCTATTGGCCTTGATACAGGTGAGGCGCTTGTGGGACGAATTGGTTCGCCTACCCTGCACCAGTTCACGGTGATAGGCGCGCCTGCCAACCTGGCAGCTCACCTTCAGCAAGCGGCTGGTAAAGCCAATCTGCCCTTGCTGGCCAGTGCCCGAGTGCTTGCAGGACTTGAGCAGGAATATGACACAGAGCTTTTTGCGGAGGCGGGATTGGAAGAAGAACTACAAGGCGCCTGTTTCTGGGTAAAAGGTAAGGCCAGGGCGCCAGGCAAGGAGGATTAGCAGTGGAAGGACGCTCCTATGAAAACCAACTCTACGCGCTGCTTGAAGCGAGTCTGCTGGTCAGCGCAGAGCTGGAACTAAGCCCACTGCTTGCACTGCTTACCAAGCTTGCGGCCAAAGTTGTAGACGCCGAAGCGGCTTCTTTGTTGCTGATTGATCCTGCGGCACAAGAGCTCGAATTCGCCGTTGCGCTTGGCGAGAAAGGCGCGGAAGCTGCAAGGCATCGTATTAAGGTAGGCCAGGGAGTCGCCGGTTGGGTAGCCGCCACCGGGCAATCTGCCAATGTCGCCGATGCGGCAGCCGATTCACGCTTCACTGGCTTGATAGACCAGGAAACCGGGTTCCATACGCGCAACTTGCTGGCCGTCCCAATGAAATATCATGACGAGTTGGTTGGCGTTATCGAGTCTATGAACAAGCGCTCTGGAGATGGCTTCTCAAAGGATGATCAGAGCGTACTGGAAGCTTTCGCGGCCCAGGCGGCTGTAGCAGTGAAGAACGCTCGTTATCTTGAGCTCCTCCAGGCCCGACTTGGCGAAGTGAATCAGGAAGCAGTGCGCCAGGCAGAACAGGCTCGGGCTGGTCAGCATTTGCTTCGTGAGGTAATGAACGCACTGGCTGATGCTGTGTGGGTCACAGACCAGGCTGCCAATGTCTGGGATGCCAATCCGGCAGCAGATTTGCTTCTGCGACAGAGACTGGGCACAAGTCTGGGAAAACCTTTGGGTGATTTACTTGGGTGCGAGCCTGTTGCCGAACTAATAAAACGCTTCTCTGCTGGCGAAGAGAGCCCTGAAGCAGTGGAAGTCAAGCTGACCATCGAAGACGAACCGTGCGTGCTTCAACTGCGCGCAGGCAAGCTCCCTCCTGTAAAAACCCTGGTCGCCAGTTATGTATTTGTAGCAACCGATATCACCACGCTGAAAGACCTGGCGCAGATGAAAAGTGATTTTGTGGGCTATGTCTCTCACGAGATGAAGACGCCGCTTACAAACATAATTGGCTTTACCTCAACGCTCATTAGATTGAAAGAGAGACTTGATTCCGTTCAGCAGGAGGAGTTTCTGACAACCATCGAGTCTGAAGCTCATCGCCTGGTGAGGCTTATCAATGATTTTCTCGATGTGACGAAGCTTGAAGCGGGTAAAGCGCTGACACTTATAGTTACAGAAGAAAATCCAGAACGGCTGACACGCAAGTCGCTAGCCCCACTGGAGAAGCTGTCAGACAACCATCAACTGGTTTGGGACTTTCCAGAATCTGCAACCTCCCTCGAATGCGATGCCGATAAAGTGGCACAGATTCTGGTTAACCTGGTGAGCAACGCTATCAAATATTCACCTAACGGAGGCGAGATAGGCATACGCCTTGCGCAGGAGGGCGATTGCACTCGCTGGCAGATATCAGATCAGGGGCTGGGAATGACCCCTGAAGAACAGGGGCTGCTCTTCCAGCAATTTAGTCGTTTGCCCCAGAAAGGCACGCGCAAGATAAAGGGTACAGGACTTGGACTTTACATCACACGGCGGCTGATTGAGGCTCACCGTGGTAGAATATGGGTCGAGAGCACACCGGGAGAAGGTTCTACTTTCTCCTTCGAGTTGCCAAACAGGGCAACGGATACAGCCAAATAAGCAGCCGATGCAGGAAGTGAAGCAATGGCCAGCAGCAAAGCCCGTGGCGGGAGGCCCGCTGGTGCGCTCGCGCGCCTGAAAGAGGTGCCCAAGTATCTGCTTGGGGGTTATGCTTTGGTGGGAGCAGGTCTAGTGCTCTTCACCGGGCATTGTATTGGCTGGTTTTACTCCAATCTGCTCACTGACATCTCTCATAACCTCGAACTCTTCTTTGGAGATCTGGCTTTCCTCTTTGGGCTTCTACTTGCCTGGACTGGCGCGCTACTTATCATTGAAGGGCCTTTCCTGAGCACCCTCAAAAAACAGCTTGGGGGAGGGCTGTTGTTTGTCTCCCTACTGGTGCTTGCCGCTTTGGCAAGGGGGCTTAGCGAGTTAACAGCGCAGGAACTGGCTGGCTGGGCAGGATTCCATCTGGCTACTGTTATGCGAGAGCTGCTTACCTGGGCAGGCGCTTTTGTTGTCTCTCTTATCGGACTGGTTGGAGCGTTGCTCCTTATTACAGAGGGGCAGATATTTCATCAACTTGGCACTGCCTGGAAAGCCTTGCGCGAGGGGCAGAATACCTTGCGTCAGACTGTAAGCGAACGGGCAAGCGGGGCCCGGCCTCCCTCGGCAGAGCCTCGTGTACGCAGGCGCGAGCGACTGCGCGCCGAGTCCGAACCTGCCACCCCATCAGAGGCAAAGGGATTGCGCGAGGCTGAAGCCGACCTTGAACAAGCCCTGAAGGCACTGGAAGATGATTCGCCTGTGCCCGCTCCGGAAATCGTGGCAGCCGAAGCAAAGCGCAAGGAGCGCGAGTACAAGCCGGTTGTTGGAGCAGAGCAGGGCGAGACACTGGGCGCCAGCAAAGCTGCTGCTGTAATGAGAGCCCAGCGCATCAAGCTGCCGCCACTTGCTTTACTTAATCTGGATGACCCGGAAAGTGGGCGAAAATCTCAGGAACACGCGCGCAAGGGAGTCACCTTACTCGAGCGCGCCTTCAGTGATTTCGGCGTGGATGCGAAGGTTGTCCACCATGTGGTTGGCCCAACTGTTACGCGATATGAAGTAGAACCTGCGCCTGGTGTGCGCGTCAGTCGCATCTCCCAGCTCGATGATGATATACAACGCATCCTGGAAGCGGTGGGCGTCCGCATCGAAGCACCTGTGCCTGGCACTTCGATAGTCGGCGTAGAGGTCGGCAACCAGAAAGCAGCCACGGTCTCTCTTGGCTCGGTTATGAACACCCCGGAATTCAAGCGTCCTGCCGCAAGACACCCCCTGACCTGTGCTTTTGGGCGAGATGTGGCGGGAACTCCCATAGTGGGAAACCTGGCCGAGATGCCTCACCTGCTGGTTGGCGGCACGACTTACTCAGGCAAGAGCGTCTGTCTCAATGCGATTATCCTGAGCCTGGTGATGAACAACACCCCCGACCAGGTGCAGCTTGTGCTGGTCGATCCAAAGCGCGTAGAGCTTACTTTGTACCAGGGGATGCCCCACCTCTATGCGCCTGTTATCTCCTCTCCCAAAGCCGCAGTGGCCGTTCTGCAACAGGTAATGCGAGAGATGGACAGGCGTAATATGCTTTTCCACAAGCTGCGGGTTCGGAACATGGGCGAGTATAACGAGCTGACCAGTCGAGGCGATGCGGGCGACTACGAGAACCTGCCTTATATCGTAGTCATAATAGATGAGCTGGCTGATCTGATGTCAACGGCACCGGGAGAATTCGAACCGACAGTCTGCCGCCTGGCCCAGCTTGCCAGGGCATCGGGTATCCACCTCGTATTAGCGACTCAGCGACCCTCAGCCCAGACAGTCACAGGTGCTATCAAGGCCAACATATCAGCCAGGATAGCTTTCCGAGTTGCCCAGCAGATAGAGTCCCGCATCATCCTGGACGTGAACGGCGCCGAGCGGCTGCGCGGACATGGCGACATGCTCTACTATGATGGACGCACCTATCCAATCCGAGGGCAGGGCTCACTGGTGACTAGCGCCGAAATCCAAAAGGTGCTAAACTACCTTAAGGACCAGCTTACGCCTTCTTACAGCTTTGAGCCCGCTGAAGAAAACGAGCAGGAAGTGAGCGGCCAGCGCGCAGCCGATGATATCCTCGACGACGACAAGTTCGAGGCGGCCCTGCGTCTTGTGCTGGAGCGTCAAGAGGCGTCTGTGTCCATTATCCAAAGGAATTTCGGAGTCGGCTGGAGCCGGGCTGGGCGCTTGATGGATATGATGTATCGCCTTGGCATTGTTGGGCCGTATGAAGGTTCCAAGCCCAGGCAGATCCTCGTAGATCCCGCTGAATATCTTGCTTTGCTTGCCCAGGGTGGTATCGAAGCCCTGCGCAAACGCAAGCCAGATCAGGAGCCGAAGCCTCAGCTTCCTCTGGACGAGGGAGAACCTGACGACGCGACAAGTGAAGAAGAGTAGTCACTCCTCTAACCAGGCGAAGCCTCTGGCCGGCGTGAAATTGACTTTCGTCCCCCTGGGTTGCGCGAAGAATCTCGTTGATAGCGAGCGGATGCTTGCCGCGTTGCTTGCTGCGGGTATTCAACTGGTCGAGGAGCCAACCGAGGCCGATGTGGTGCTCATCAACACTTGTGGCTTCATCCGCGCTGCTCAGGAAGAATCGCTTCAGGCTCTTGAAGAAGCCCTGGAACTCAAAGCAGATGGGACGATTAAAGGTGTCGTTTGCGCTGGTTGCCTTTCCCAGCGATTCTCTGATGAACTCACCGAGCATCTGCCTGGCCTTGATGCCGTGCTTGGTATAGACTCGGCACCCGATATCGTGCGCGCAGTTTTGGCCGCTACAGGTGACCAATCACTGGTCGAGATACCCGCTCTGGAGACTCTGGTCGAACACTGCCTGCCCAGAGAACTGACCACGCCCCCCTGGTTTGCCTATCTGAAAATCGGTGATGGTTGCGACAATTGGTGTTCCTATTGTGCTATCCCGATTATCAGAGGACGCGCGCGCAGTGCCTCACTGGATGAACTGGCGGTTGAGGCCAAAGCCCTGACCGGTCGCGGGGTCAGAGAACTCAACCTGATAGCCCAAGACCTGGGGCGATATGGGCAAGACCTGCCCGACGCGCCTTCACTTGCAACGCTGGTATCTCGACTGCTTGAGGAAACTGGGCCAGACTTGCACTGGCTCAGGTTGCTTTATCTGCATCCCGAGCATATCCAGGACGACCTCCTGACCTTGATGGCTGAACAACCTCGACTGGTCCGATATCTGGATGTCCCCTTCCAACATGCCTCGGGGCCAGTTCTTGCACGTATGAATCGAAAAGGCGATCTGCAGTCCCAACTGGCGCTCGTGCAGCGGTTGCGCGATGCTTTACCAGGCCTGGCTTTGCGCACTACGCTACTTGTAGGCTTCCCCGGCGAGACGGAGTCAGACTTCGAAGCCCTGATGGAGTTTATAGAAAGGGGCCGGTTTGACAGGCTTACGGCCTTTGCTTATTCGCCCGAAGAAGGCACGGCAGCCTTTGACTTGCCTGACCGAGTGCCCGAAGAACTCGCCCAACAGCGTCTCGAGGCGGTCTTCGAGTCGCAACGCCTTGTCTCTGCCGAACTCACCTCCGCCTTCGTTGGCCAGAAGCTCGAGGTGCTTCTCGAGAGCAATCCCTCACCTGGCCAATATGTCGGTCGCAGTTACCGAGACGCTCCCGAAGTGGACTGTGAGGTCCAGGTGAAGGGCTCCGGGGTTGCGGTTGGCCAGTTCGCAAGCGTCCATATAACAGGCGCAGACGACTACGATATGAGGGGTGAGGTTATCTGATGAAGAAGGAACTGCCCCCGATAAAAGGCTTCATACCCTTCAACCATGCTGGATTGGGAAGGACGGCTTGCCTCGACCCTTTTTCTTGGAGGCTGCAACTTCAGGTGTGGCTATTGCCATAATCCTGAACTTGTGATAAACACGGGCGAAGTTGGCGATATACCCTGGCAGCAAATCGAGGAGCGCTTACATAGCCTGGGCAGTTGGCTCGATGGCGTCTGTATAACTGGCGGAGAGCCAACTCTGGATGCCCGATTGACTGC
Organism: uncultured Armatimonadia bacterium; assembly: GCA_963749155.1. GTDB lineage: Bacteria > Armatimonadota > Zipacnadia > CAVVLO01 > CAVVLO01 > CAVVLO01. The sequence goes on from CAVVLO010000002.1 coordinate 195,490, forward strand.
TTTGTGTGAGCGCCTTGGGGAGCTTGGTTTACGAGTTAAGCTGGACACCAATGGCACCCGGCCCGATATATTGGAATCTCTAATGACGAAAGGTCTAATCCATTGTGTGGCAATGGATGTAAAGGCTCCCCTCGACAAAGCAATTTATGATAGAATCGCAGGCGTTGCGGTAGATATATCTTTACTGCAGCGATCCGTTCAGCTTATTCAGGCCAGTGGACTGGAGTATGAGTTCCGCACAACCGCGGGCGAAGACTTCCTTTCACTGGAGGAGCTAGGGCAGTTGGCCGGGCACCTTCAAGGCGCCCGGAAATGGGTGTTGCAACGGTTTCTACCCGACCACTGCCTGAGTGAAGAGTTCAGGGCAATGTCCCGTGCCTCGGATGAGTATCTCGAGGCAGCCTGCAGGTTAGGGGCAAATTGTATAGAGCAGTGTGTGGTGAGGGGTTAACCCTCCCCAGGAGGAAGAGCTTTGACAGCCAAGATTGGAGAGAAGAAACTGGCCCTTGCAAGTCAGCGACTTGGGGACATTATCTTCGATCTCTTGCTTGAGGCGGGGCGTCCCCTCGACCAGCGAGAGCTTGATGAAGGGATAAAGGGAACACTGGGCAAGTCCATCTTCCCGTTGGCTACACGGCGAGTACTTCGCCGAGATAGTCGACTTCAGGAGACAGAGGGCGACTTCGATCTTCTGGCGCGTCAAGTGCTTCCAGATCGTTCTCTTGATAGCGGAGTTAAGCATCTGCTTCTGGCCGCTGGCAGGCCGCTCAGTCTGCAGCAGCTAGCCAATGAACTAGCCCTGGCAAAGACCAGATCAGCCGACAGTATCGCCGAGTTGATTGCCAAACTCGCCGAGCGCGATTTTTCTTCTTTTATACTAGCGGGAGAAAGGTTGTTCTTGCGTGAGTGGCTGCTGTTCGTGACCGATAACGAGGAGGAATTTGTCCTTCTCGACAACTTCGTCAACGAACTGCCCACGCTGGAAGAATTCGAGAAGCATATCAAGTTGCCTTCCCGCAAGCCTGCCACACCGCTTGCGCTGGCCGAGAAGCTCCTCGAAGCCGCAAATGAGCCTGTTTCTAACAAATACCTGCAGTGGGCTATTTGGAAGGTCTTCGGCGAGTTCCCGGATGCGATCGGTTTCTACGAGCAACTTGAAAAGTCAGACTTCACCGCTCTGCTTAGCGGACCCAACTGGTTGCCCAGCAAGGACACCGCAGGTTTGGCGACAATGCTGGTCGACTTCAGCGTCGAACTCCAGGAAGAGGACCGCGAGCAGCTTTCCAAGCTCAATCTGGCCGTTCTGCTCAAGCAGCCTGCCCCGCGCGATCAGCAATATCACATCTCGGCTCGCGATAAAGAGCGCGTTCATACTTTCCTTGCCGAGCGCGAAGAACCGAGCGACCTGGCTGACATCTTGCGCGAGGTGTTCGCCGTTTATCCAAGTGACGACACTTTCCTGGCGGCTGCTCATGCCCTGACCGAGCGTCTGCACCAGGATGAACGCTTTATCGCTGGCGAAGCTTCAGAGACAAGCTGGATGGTCACCGAGGAAGTACCTGAAGAGGTGCGTATCATCCCCGAGAGACTCATCCCGATACTATCGGAAGAGCTGTCAGCAGAAGGCGACCCAGTAGATGCCGAACTCGAGGACGAAGGTCTGACCAGAGGTATGGTCAATCTGGCCGATTTCGTCCATCTGCCCGAACTTGAGGACATAGGCGAAGAAGAAGAAGTCGACCCGGATATCATCCCGGACGAGGCGCCGGCGGAAGTTATCCTGCCTGTTATGTATCACCATTTCGTGACTGGTATGTTGAAGTATCGCAAACTCGACTGGGGCTTCTTCCCCGAGGACGAAGACCTGGTTCGAGTTACTTTCCTGGACGATCGCGGCGAGCTCTACAATGGCTGGGTCAACAACGAGCTGGGGCTTGTTTATGGGCTTGCCAAGTGGTTTGAGCGCCAGCACGAGCAGGGGCTCACCCAGGCGGGTTGCCTCATCCATCTGAAGCCAGGCGCCGAGAACAACCAGTTCATCGTCACCTACGAAGGCGACCAGCATGAGAAGACTTTCGTATCAACGGAGCGTCTCGAAGAGCTGATTACTCTGCGCCAGAATTATAACCTGGCTACGGCGACGACCTTTGATCTGGTCTGCGCGGTGCTGGAGAACCAGAAGGATGGGCTCTCGCCCGAGGCACTGTGGGCCGAACTCAACATCCTGCGCCGCACCAGCAAGCGGGCCATCGCATCACTGCTTGCGAGTTATATGTGCTTCAACCAGTCACGGCTGCGGCCTGATCGGTGGATATATGACTCCAAGCGTCGCGGCCAGGGCCGCATGAAGGACAAGCGCCAGTACATCATCAGTCAGGAAGCGACTGGCGAAGAGGAAGTTCAGGTAGACCGCGATACACTGGTCGAATAGCCACCAACTGACAAGGAATCACAATTGAATAACCACTGACGAGGGAGCGCACTCAGGTGCGCTCTCTCTTTGTTTGGAACGCAGGAAGCCCTCCGTCTTACCCCGAATAAAGCGCAAGCCTCACCACCTGATGCCTTGAAGGATGGCTTATGGCCGGTTCCTGGCGCACCGTGCGAGTGTTTGTCTCCTCTACCTTCCGTGATATGCACGCAGAACGGGACTGGCTGGCGCGGGTCGTCTTCCCGGAGCTGCGCGAACGCTGTGCAGCAGCGGCAGCTCTACCTCACCGACGTGGACCTGCGCTGGGGGGTGACTGAGGCAGAGGCCGAACAGGGCAAGGTGCTGGCCGTTTGCCTGGAGGAGATAGACCGCTGCCGGCCTTTCTTCCTCGGCCTGCTCGGAGAACGCTATGGCTGGGTGCCGGAGACACTTCCGGAGGAAGCAGTAATCGAGTTTCCGTGGGTAGATGACCGAAAAGGGCACTCTGTAACAGAACTGGAGATACTCCACGGGGTGCTAAATAACCCGGAAATGGCGGGCCGGGCGTTCTTCTTCTTCCGCGAACTGTCAGCAAAGACTCCGTTACCTGCTGATTACCAGGCTGAAACACCGGAGGCTGCCGAGAAGCTCGCAAAGCTGAAGCAACACGATCCGGGACGCGAAACTTCCTGTAACAGAATATGCCTGCCGGTGGGAGGGCAAGGTCGTCGGGCTGGAGGACTTCGGCAAGGCGGTGCTGGAGGCTCTCTGGACGGCCATCTCGCGAGGAATATCCCGAAGATGCCGAGCCACCGGATGCCCTTACCGAGGAGATAGAGCTTCACGAGGCGCAGGCGGCGCGGCTGGTGGCGGGCTTCGTCGGGCGGCAGGAAGAGAAGCGCAAGCTCACCGAGTACGTCGAGTCTGACACCCACCGGGCGCTGGCGCTGACCGGCCCGGCTGGCAGTGGCAAGTCGGCGCTGCTGGCGGATTGGTCGCTGGAGTATCGCGAGGCTCATCCAGAGGCTGAAGTGGTGCTGCACTTCGTCGGGGCAAGCCCTTCCTCGACCAGTCATATCCAGACGATGCGTCGGATTGGCGAGGAGTTGAAGCGTCGGCTTGGCCTCTTCAGCGAGCTTCCGGACAAGCCAGAGGGGCTGGAGGAGGCCTTCCGCAACCTGCTTGATAGAGGCCGGCAGCAAGGCCCAAGGGCCGGTCGTGCTGGTGCTCGATGGCCTCAACCAGCTCGAAGACTATCGGCGGGGCGCTGGGCCTGGCGTGGCTGCCGGAGTTCCTGCCGCCGGGCATCCGGATCATCGCCTCGACGCTGGAAGGGCAGCCTCTGGAGGCACTGCGCCGGCATCAGGCTGAGGAGCTTCTGCTTGCCCCTCTGACCACCCCGGAGCGGAAACAGCTTGTTACTGACTTCTTAGGGGAATATCGCAAGAAGCTCTCGGACTCTCAGCTTGAGGCGCTGCTGGCTAACGAGGCAACGGAGAACGCCCTCTACCTCAAAGTGGCGCTCGAGGAGTTGCGCCTGTTCGGCAGCTTCGAGGAGCTGACACAGCGCATCGAGCGGCTGCCAGCGACGACGGAAGAGCTGTTCGGGCAGGTGCTGGACCGGGTAGAGGGCGACCACACAGGCGTCTTCCCCGTGGCGGAAGGGCTGGCGCTGCTTGCGGCTTCGCGGTCGGGTCTCTCAGAACGCGAACTGCTGGAGCTTGTCGGCGGCGAGGTAACAGCCCTGGCCTGGGCGCGCGTCCGGCGGAGCCTTGCGCCCTACCTCGTCCAGCGCGGAGAGCTGCTGGACTTCGCCCACCGCACTCTCTGGAAGGCCGTGAAGGCGCGCTTATGGCGACTCCCCCGAGCGCCATCTGAAGCTGGCCGACTACTTCCTCACTGCCGACATCGACTCGCCGCGTGACCGAACGCCCCTGGCAACTCGAACAAGCCGAGGCCTGGGAAGCCCTGAGAGACGAACTGGTAACCCTTGAGGTGATGGAGTGGTTCTACAACCAGAACCAAGCGCATGACTGGTTCGCCTACTGGAAGCCACTGGCGGGCAGGTATGAGCCTGGGGCCAGTTGCCTGGAAGCGGTCGAGAGAGACGGCGATGAGCTGGGAAGGGCCAGCCAGGCTAATGCGGCTGGGGCTGTTACTCAAAGCTGCCGGGCTCTACCCCCAGGCGCTGCCCCTGTATGAGCGGGCACTTGCGATAAAGTGAGGCGCAGCTTGGGGCCGACCACCCCTCCACCGCCACCAGCCTGAACAACCTGGCGGTGCTGTATGAGTCGATGGGGCAGTATGACAAGGCGCTGCCGCTGTACGAGCGGGCGCTTCGGATAAGGGAGGCGCAGCTTGGGGCCGACCACCCCTACACCGCCTTAAGCCTGAACAACCTGGCGGTGCTGTATAAGTCGATGGGGCAGTATGACAAGGCGCTGCCCCTGTGCGAGCGGGCGCTTCGGATAAGGGAGGCGCAGCTTGGGGCCGACCACCCCGACACCGCCCCAGCCTGAACAACCTGGCGGGGCTGTATTAGGCGATGGGGCAGTATGAGCAAGGCGCTGCCCCTGTATGAGCGGGCACTAGCGATAAGGGAGGCGCAGCTTGGGGCCGACCACCCCTGACCGCCGCTACAGCCTGAACAACCTGGCGGTGCTGTATTACGCGATGGGGCAGTATGAGCAAGGCGCTGCCGCTGTATGAGCGGGCACTGCGCGATAAGGGAGGCGCAGCTTGGGGCCGACCACCCCGACACCGCCACCAGCCTGAACAACCTGGCGGGGCTGTATGACGCGATGGGGCAGTATGAGAAGGCGCTGCCCCTGTATGAGCGGGCGCTTGCGATAAGTGAGGCGCAGCTTGGGGCCGACCACCCCTCCACCGCCACCAGCCTGAACAACCTGGCGGGGCTGTATCGAGTCGATGGGGCAGTATGACAAGGCGCTGCCCCTTTATGAGCGGGCGCTTGCGATCGATGAGGTCGCAGCTTGGGGATGATCACCCCGACACCGCCACCAAGCCTGAACAACCTGGCAGTGCTCTATAAGTCGATGGGACAGTATGAGCAAGGCGCTGCCCCTGTATGAGCGGGCACTTGCGATAAGGGAGGCGCAGCTTGGGGCCGACCACCCCGACACCGCCCCAGCCTGAACAACCTGGCGGGGCTCTATCAGGCGATGGGGCAGTATGAGAAGGCGCTGCCCCTGTACGAGCGGGCACTTAGGATAATGAGGCGCAGCTTGGGGCCGACCACCCCTACCACCGCCACCAGCCTGAACAACCTGGCAGGACTGTATTACGCGATGGGCCAATACGAGCAGGCGCTGCCACTTCTCCAGCGCGCGGCCAATATACTAGAGAAGACTTTAGGGCCTGACCATCCTAATACCAGGACATGCCAAGCCAATATTGAAGCCCTGAGGCAGGCGATGGGGCAGGGGAAAGGTTACTCTCGAGGGTGCAGGGATTGTATCTCTGCACCGCGTCGATTAGCCAGTTCAGGTGCAAGGGTAGAACCCTTGCACCATCGAACTTTAGCGAACCCTTGCGCCACCTCGAACTTAAGCGAACCCTTGCACCCTCGAGATTTTTGGATATGGCCCTTCGACAAGGCGGCCTGGCAGCCGCCTGCTCAGGACCTCGGCCTAACGGCCTCGGGCTGGGCGGGGCTTAGACCCGCCCCTACAGAAGGCGAAGCGCCGCGATGGAGTCTTCCTTTCCTTGACCCGGCCCGCAGGATAAGCCAGAATAAGCCAAGGCGCCGCAAGAAGACTCGCGCAACGCGCGCCCTAATCCCTGTAGAAGATGAGACAGACCAAAATGAGTGATCCTGGCAGCACAGAACCACTAACTGGTGACAGGCCCGAGCCAACTGACTTCATCCGCGAGGCGGTGAAGCAAGACCTGGCCGAGGGACGCTTCGACCATGTCCAGACGCGCTTCCCTCCCGAGCCAAACGCCTATCTGCATATCGGCCACGCAAAGGCAGTCTGGATTGATTACGGCATCGCCGAGGAGTTCGGCGGGCTGTTCAACCTGCGTTTCGACGATACCAATCCGACAAAAGAAGAGCAGGAGTTTGTGGATGGCATCATTGAGGATGTCCACTGGCTTGGCGCCGACTGGGGCGACCGGTTGTTCTTTGGGTCGGACTACTTCGAGCAGATGTACGAGTGGGCGCTTGTCCTCATCAAGAAAGGCCTGGCCTATGTCTGCGACCTGACGCCTGAAGAGGTAATTGACTCGCGGGGCGCGCCTACTCGGCCAGGTGTCGAGAGTCCCTATCGCGGTCGCAGCATCGAAGAGAATCTCGACCTCTTCGAGCGGATGCGCGCCGGGGAGTTTCCGGATGGCACCAGGACGCTTCGGGCCAAGATTGATATGACCTCGCCCAACTTGAATCTGCGCGACCCGATTATGTATCGCATCCGGCACGCAGAGCATCATCGCCAGGGCAACAAATGGTGCATCTATCCGATGTACGACTGGGCGCATGGACTGGAAGATTCCATCGAGGGCATTACGCATTCGCTGTGTTCGCTGGAATATGAGAATCACAGGCCGCTCTATGACTGGTTCCTCGAGGCGCTTGAGATCTATCATCCAAGGCAAATTGAGTTCGCGCGGCTTAATCTCTCTTATACGGTGATGAGCAAGCGGCGCTTCATCGAGCTGGTGCAGGGCGGTTATGTAAGCGGATATGACGACCCTCGACTGCCGACCCTGGCTGGCATGCGCAGGCGTGGCTACACGCCGGAGGCTATCAAAGACTTCTGCAAGCGCATTGGGGTCGCCAAGTCAGACAGTATCGTGGACATCGCCATGCTGGAAGACTGCGTGCGAGAGCATCTCAACAAGACGGCCGCGCGTGTAATGGCCGTTATGAAGCCGCTCAAGGTCGTTCTGATCAACTATCCAGAGGACCAGATCGAAGAACTGGACGCGATAAATAATCCCGAGGACACCTCGGCTGGCAGTCGCAAGGTGCCTTTCGCCCGTGAGCTGTATATCGAACGCGAAGACTTTGCCGAAGACCCGCCGCCAAAGTTTTACAGACTGGCTCCAGGTCGCGAAGTGCGACTGCGTTATGCGTATTTCATCAAATGCGAGGAAGTAGTGAAGGACGAGAGAGGCGATATTGTCGAACTCCGCTGCACTTACGATCCTGAGACTCGCGGGGGCGATGCGCCCGATGGACGCAAGGTGAAGAGCACTCTCCACTGGGTTGCGGCAGCCTCTGCTGTGGAAGCCGAGGTGCGCTTGTTCGACCGGTTGTTCCTGAAGCCTGATCCGGACGAGGTAGAAGAGGGGCAGGATTATCTTGCCAACCTCAATCCTGAATCCCTGGAGATAACCTCCTGCTTCATCGAACCAGGTGCTGTCGGAGCCGAACCTGGCACGCGCTTCCAGTTCGAGCGGCAGGGGTACTTCTGTGTCGATCGTGATTCGACCCCTGAGAAGCTCTGCTTCAACAGGACGGTCACCCTGCGCGACTCATGGGCAAAGATTGCCCAGGCCACAAAGCAGGGGAAGTAAGGGCCATCCGGAGCCGTCAGCACTTGACATAAGGCCCCCAGCCTTGTAAATATATGGGCCACGCTGCCGAATAGCTCAATTGGTAGAGCGCGTGCCTCTGGAGCACGATGTTCTAGGTTCGAGTCCTAGTTCGGCAGCCATCTAGTAAATCGTCAAGGGAGCGCATACATATGCGCTCCCTTGTTGTTTTCCTCGCAGGAAAGCCTCCCCTATACACCGAACCTCTCCCCACAGACGCTGTGGATGGTGAATCAGATGCGTTTATCAAGGCTAGTGCTTCTCATACTGCTTGCTTGCACAGCTGGCACCGGGGTGAGTGATGTGGCAAAAGGATATATTGACCTGGAAACCAGCACCAGTTGGCAGCTTGATTTTCCTGCAGGTAGAATTGGTGGCCATGCCCGCACTGGCGTACGCTGGACCGCGCCTGAAGCGGGGGTAATCTCGATCCAGGGCGGGGTGTGGAAGCTACGCAATAATGACGCGGTCAGAGTCACACTGTGGCTTAAGAGCGAGAAGCTCCTGGACCGCGTGACGCCGCCGCCTCAGTCGCCGACCTGCAACTCTAGTCGGCCCTGGCCCTTCGTACTGACCGACCTTCGTGTTGAGCGGGGAAACGACGTTATCCTCGAGATCGATGGTAATGACTTTGTGGGCATCGACCTGGTCATCTCGGATGGGGAGACCACCTGGGATCTGGCGGATGGCTTCAGTGACACCGAGAACCCTTCTGGTCCCTGGGCCTGGGGCGAGGTCGTGATGGACGCGGCCCTGCGGCCGCATCTTGCCCCCTTCCCTGTCCACGTAGATGATTATGACGCGCCGGATATGGGGCTTGGCCAGCCGGCATGGACTGGCGAGGAACCCTTCTGGTACTACTCACTGCTGAAAAGCCGCGGCACGATAAAGCCAAGTCGCGCAGTACGCTTCACTTCCGACCTCACAGTCTGTGCCGAAGCGGCCGCAGGAGGCACCTGGGCAGGACGTTTCTGGGCAACCAACGGTCGTCAGGAACTCGCTTATGGCCTGATGCAGGAGCCGGCTTTTGCTCTCGATATCGCAGGTGAACCGCTTGTAGCTGGTTGGAACTGTGCCCAGGCCCTCGAGGTTGAGCCAACAGAGCGTGGTGAACGGCACTTCGTGGTGGAACTCTCTCACGACAGCCCAAGGCTGACCTGCAGGTTGCACACACTGCTGGATGGCACCGCAGTGATGACTCGGTGGCTCGAGCTGACTAATGAGTCAGCTGAGGCGTTACCACTCACTGGTGTTTGGCCCTGGACGCCTACCTTCATCGCGGGAGCCAACTTCTGGGGCAACGCCAACCCGCCGAAGGTTGCGGACAACGCCTTTACCCTCGGCTACTTCACGAAGCCCGACCACTGTTGGGAAGGCTGGTTTGACTGGAAGCCGCTGCCGGTTGGCAAGACCGTTATTGGCTGTGACCGCGGCCAGTGCTATGACGATCCTTTCTTCATCATTCGCAACGAGGGGACAGGTGAATACGCCATCGGGAGCCTGGCCTGGTCGGCCAACTGGCAGATGGAGCTCGATTACGCCCAGGAAGGCACTCACACCTTGCGCTGCAAGATAGGCCCCTGGGCGAGTGATGCACTGCGAGTTGTGGCGCCCGGAGAGACCATCACCAGCCCCGCAGTGCATCTGGGGCTGGTCGCGGGTGATCTCGACGCCGCGGTGCAGGCGATGCACGAGCATATACGGCGTTCAGTCCTGCCTCCACGTAACCTTGACCGGGCCTACCTTGTGCAATACTCGTTACCTGGCGACCAGGGGTACCTGTCCCAGCGATTCGGCGATGCCAGTGGTTACACCGAGGAGAGTGTCCTCGCCAATGTTGACCTGGCTGTCTCACTCGGAGCGGAACTCTTCATAATGGATGCCGCCTGGTGGGATATCCAGGGCGATTGGACTGCCTCGCCGACGCGCTTTCCGCACGGGCTAGACCCGATCATCGACTACTGCCACAAGAAGGGACTGCTGTTTGGGCTCTACGCCGAGATCGAGAAGGCCAGCCCTGGCAGCAAGGCCGCCCAAGAGCATCCAGACTGGATCGAGTGGCATGCTCCGTATCCTGTGCTCAATCTGGCCGATCCTGAGGTTGCGGCCTATATGGAGGAGCAACTTGCCAGCCTGATAGAACGTTACCGGCTGGATCTCTTCCGCCTTGATTTCAACACGCCGACCTCTGAGCGCTTCGAGGGAGCAAGCTTTGAGCGTGAGGGAAACGTCGAGAACAACTTCTGGCGTTACTATGACGCCTGCTACGGCATATTCGAGCGCATCCGGGAGCGCTTTCCCGACGTCATCCTCCAGCAAGCGGCCTGTGGCGGTGGCCGCAACGACCTGGGCATCGTCGCGCGCTTCGATGAGCAGTATCTCACCGATGGTCTGAGGGTACCGTATGAGCTACAGAACTATGCCGGGCAGACACTCTCACTGCCTCCGGAGACACTGATCATCGCCCATGGGGCCGATGGGGGACAGGGCTTTGGCGCTGCAGAGAATCTCGACACGGTGCTAAGGACGACTTTCGCCCTGTCGCCTCCCTGGCTATTTGCAGGCGACAGTAGGCCCGGCTGACACCCCGATGCATCCAGAACGACTCGCGCGTATCCGCCATTACTGCGATCTTTACAAGAGCTTCATCAGGCCACTGCTGCCCACTTGCAAGGTCTTCCACCACGAGCCAGTCAGCGCGACTGGCGGGGTCGAATCGAGCGGCTGGTTTGTGCTGGAATATGCCTCGCCCGACCGCAAGCAAGGGTGGGCAACGTTAGTGCGGATTGCGCGTAAGGGTGACGACCTAGTACTTCCTCAGGCCGCGCGGGCTCGATCCAGCCAAAACTTATGAGGTTACTTTCGACAACTTCGGCTCGAAGGTAAAACTCACGGGCCTGGAACTGATGCGAGAGGGCATACCTGTAAGGTTAGAGGCCTTAGCCTCCTCTGAACTGCTGCTCTTCAAGGCCAGGTGAGGAGGCCCAGATGCGAATCGCTCTCTTGCTTGCTCTGGGTTTGATTCTGGCTGCGGGCTGCGCATGGCCGAAAGGAGGCGGTCCAGTGGGGCTGTCAGGTTACACGCTGGAGGATGACAAAGGCCCCTTCCTTGGACTCGGCGTTACCTATATGGCGGCGCTGCGCCACTCGAAATATGACTACCCACTGCTCTGCAGCAACCTCGAACTGCTCTCCCAGAACGGCTTCGGCTACATCCGCGTCCTCTCAATGGTCGGTTGGTACTCCGCCTGGGAGGGCATCGAGATAGCCCCAGTAGACTTTACAAGCCGCGAAGGCAAGCCGGTTGCCGCCTGGCCAGACTATGACGCTCAGCTTGCACGGCTTATCGACACAGCCTACGACAAGTATGGCTTGCGTGTCGAGTTGACCCTTTTCGCGGACGCTCAACTGATGCCGGAACGCAAGCAGCGTCTTGCCCACCTCGATCGGGTGCTTTCCGTAGTAAAGGGAAGAGAGTCCAAAGTCATCCTGCTCGAGGTCGCCAATGAGGCCTGGCAGAACGGCTTTCCGGGCGAGACTGGCGAGCGAGAACTACGTCACTACTCTGATTACCTGAGGAAGAGAACGCCTGTACTCACTGCGCTTAGCGCACCGCCGGACTCGTCTCTGGAAGGTATCCGCAAGCTATATGATGGGAGTGTTGCCGACATCGCCACAGTGCACTTCTCCCGCGACATGCACAGCCAGGAAGGCCCCTGGCTTCCTGTCAGAGATTGTTGGGCAGCAGCAAGAAATGCTGGTCGCCCCATCAGCAGCAACGAACCGATCGGCCCTGGTTCTTCGGTTGACAGCGAATCTGATCCTGTGCGGCTTGTTTCAGCTGCCCTGCTCGCCTGGACGGCCGGTCTGCCGATGTACGTCTACCACACCTCGGCGGGTGTCTTCGGCAAGGTGCCCTTCGAAGAGATGGCCGGTCTGGCGAGTTTTGCGAAACTGCGCAAGCTGCTGCCACCCGACCTTCCAAACTGGACGAGGGACGATGGCACAGCACAATATTTCCCTGTCGCCAGCAACTGTGAGCGCAACTGCCTGGGTGCAGCGTTGCGCGCGCCAAGCGAGGCAGGTTGCATATACTGCCCAGGTGCTACTCAGGATAAAGAGTTCGTTCTCATCCCGATGGGTGTGCGAGAAGCAGGCATCGAACTTACGGCACATGTATCGGTGGAAATGCGCGTCTACAATCCCTTTACCGGCGAGTTGGTGCTGCGTGGCAAATACGAGCCGGGAGAGCGCCTCATCCTGCCGCAAGGGTCGGGAGTCTATATCATCTGGGGCAAGCTGAGGGAGAGTTAACGAGATGAAGGCTGTAAGCCTGGGGACTACTGTGCTCTTGCTTATTGCAGCTTGTTGCCTGGCTGCAGCAGAACCGGTTCTGCTTGTCGCGATGCACGACACAGGCTGCATCGAAGCCTACGAAGTGGCCACTGGCAAGTGGCTGGGTACGCTGACAGAGGGGCTGGAATCACCAAATGCCCTCTGCGCAGGGCCTGAGGGCGCGCTCTACGTGGCTTGCGGCGTGAGTAACGGGCCTGGTGTGGTCGTAAAGGTAGATGGGAAGACAGGTGAAGTACTCGAAGAGTCCGTTAGCTATCCTGATGGCGATCCAGCCCAGCCTCGCAGAGCAACAGATGTGAAAGTGCTTGGAGAGGCTCTCTACGTAGCAAGCTGCGATGATGGCCGACTGCTGCGCTATGCGTTGTCAGATGGCGTCTTCCTCGGAGAGGTTGCGAAAGGCAGCGCCGGAGGAGTAACAGAGCTTGAGCTGCATGACGGGTGGCTCTACTGGGCCGATTTTCAAACTCACTCGGTCAGGAGAAGCTCCCTGGAAGACAGCCAGGTGGAATCGTTCACAACCCGAAGTGGTTTTGCCCCCTGGGGTCTGGCTTTCGATTCGGACGGGAATCTCTTCTGGAGTGGCTCAGACCACACTATCCAGCGTTGCAAGGAAGGTACAAATACGACCTGGGTTGGACCTGAAGCAGGGCTTACGACGCCGATCCACCTGGAGCTAGTGGCTGAAAGGCTTTTTGTCTCGGATTATTCAGGGGGCACTATAACCATCTGGAGCGCGCAAGAGCCCGATAAACTGCTGCTGACAATCAAGGGAGACGAGGTGAAAGGTCCAATGGGTATGGCCTTCAGTGAGGAGGCTCCAAACAAGGGCAAACCGAAGTTGGTTGGCCTGGAAGCTGGCTCCGGCGGCAATCCGGTAGTCCGGCTCGAAGCGCGCGCCGACAGGGCGAGAGTGGATTTCCTCGGTTGGGATACCGAAGGCGGTGACCGCGCCCGGGTGAATCTCTTGAGGCGTCCTGCCCAGCTTCGACTGCTATTGGATTCTCGTTGGAAGTCTAGCCAAAACTTGCCGGCAACGTTAACCCATTCCGAGAAAGATGCCCTTGAATACCGCCTGGACTTAGGCGAGGGAACTTTCCTTATCTGGCGTCTACGCCTCTTTGAGGGTGGCCTTGATATCCGTCTAAAATTGGAAGGTGTGAAGTCAGAGCGGTTGCAGGGGGTGCAGCTTGAGCTACCCCTTAATCCGCGTAACTCATGCGCTACCGTCCTCAATGATAAGTGGTCCGAGGACGGTAAAGCTCTGCTTCCGTGCGTCTTAAGTGCGCCTGACCTCGGCCAGATGCGTCTTTCCTGCAATCGTTACCCGGACCTACCGGTCGGGGTTGAGGGATCTCGGTTGGCCGGAAAACTTACCCTAACCTTCGATTTGCCGGTTCCCGATCAGCGAGGGTATGCATTGAGCTTTCGTCCTGTCCTGCTGCCAAGGCCAGCTGGTTATGCCAACGAGGCCAGATGGAAAGCAGCCCGACGTGGCTGGTTCAACTTTCTCGAAGCGACAGCCCACCGCCCCGCTGAAGGAAATCACACCGAGACGACACCTGGTTTGTGGGCCAACAACACCCTCAGCGATCCTGTAAGCTCCACAATATTCTGGCTTGGAGAGGCGGTGCTGCTAGTGCCCGAGCTTGCAGAAGGTGTCACAAGCACCGCTCTGCTGAGGCGCACGCTTGATGCCTGGCTCACTAACCGAGTGAACGAAGAAGGTCAGGTGACCTATGTCTGGACTGGTGGCTATGGGATGATGGACGCCCCGCCGGCACTGCTAATCGCCGCTTGGTCCTATGTCGAGGCAACGGGGGACCTGGCCTGGTATAAAGCCAACTACGAAGTGCTGAATCGCATTGCCGGCTATGTTGCGGGGCGTGATGTGGACGGCGATGGCCTGGTCGAGTCGAAACAAACCGGCAACAGCGGTACCTACCTGTTTGGTGACACTGCCTGGGATACTTACAGTTCTGGCCACAAGAATGCTTATGTCAACGCGCTAGCCTATCGAGCTTTCCTGTGCCTGGCAGATCTGGAGAGCAAGGTGGGTGACCTCGAGAAGGCCAGCGTGTGGCGCGACCGGGCTAGCAAGCTGAAGGCTGCCTTCCACGACTGTTTCTATAATCCTGATTCTGGCTGGCTCGGTTGGTGGCGTAGCGAGGACGGCGTGCTCCATGACATCAACAGCGATGTGCCGACCGACCTGGCTATTCTCTACGGGCTCATCGAGGAGGCAGAGGGCGCCCAGATGCTGGACAAGTATTGGGCAGCCCTACAACAAAGTGGCTTTAAGCGTTTTGATTTGGGGGTACCGCTAAATATCAGGCCTGTACCACGTGATGACCAATACCAAGGGTGGGGCGGACAGAATCCTGATGGTTCGGACACCTTCGGAAAGTATCTCAATGGTGGTTGTTGCGTCAGCAACGCCGGATTGTTCCTCGCTGCTAACTGGGTTGCTGGACACACAGACCGCGCCGATATGGTGCAGGATGCGATGCTGAAGCGGCAGGTGGAGGGATTTTTCTCTAACGGCGGAGGGTTCCAGAATGGATTCGTGGACCGCTACCCCGAGGGGGCAGAGTTCTATGACTGGGAGGGCAACACCTGCGGTTATGAAGGCCATCTGGTTTACTCCTGGATTTTCTTGCAGGCAATGCTGATGGAAGAACCAGCTTTGCGGCAACGCGTGTTTGGGCCAGTGCTTAGTGACTAATCCAAGAGGAATAGCTCTATGTTACGTCAAGTTGTCTTGGCTTTATCAATATTGATAATATCAAGAATGCTGATGGCAGCCATGACGCCACCAGAGCCAGTCAAGGCTCGCGTGAGGCTTGGTTCGTACTACTTCCCCGGTCACTTCCATGCGGGTCGATGGGCGCCGATGAAGTCATATGGCAGTCCGACTCCCCTACTTGGCTATTACCGAGACGGCGCGCCTGGGGTAGCTGACTGGCACATCAAATGGGCAGTTGAACATGGAATCTCATACTTCGTATTCGACTGGTATTACGACCATCACACTGGCACTGTAGCAGAGCATAACACCGCACTGGACCAGGGCTTCCTCCAGGCCCAGTACCGTAACTTGATGGAGTTTGCCATATTCTGGTGCAATGAGGAGGCACTGACCGAGCCCCTCTATACAGAACCAGAGCTTGTACTATTTGGCAAGACTCTCGGGGAGCGCTATTTTGCGCAGCCAAACTACCTGCGCGTTGAGGGACGTCCGGTGGTATTCATCTCCCGGCCGTCTCGCTGGATTGCCAGCCTGGGTGATCGCGCAGGCGAGTTGCTGGCAAGAATTAGTGCGGCAGCTGGACTGCCCGAGGGGCAGTTGGTCTATTTCGTCGCCCTGCAATCACATAATCTGTCTGGGCTGAAGGCTGCTGGCTTCAGCGCCTGCAGCGCTTACAACTATGCTAACGAGCGCACGGCGGACGAGGGCTCTCCCCTGCGCGCGACCTATGCGGATATGGTGACAAGCTACGAGCGGCTGTGGAAGCAGGTGCGCGAGGACGGTACGCTTCCTTATATAGTGCCCCTTTCACCGGGCTGGGACAGCCGCCCCTGGTATCGTGAACACGCCCTCGTGCGAACGGGGGCAACGCCAGAGCTCTTTGAGGCGATGTGCAGGCGCTCACTGGACTATGTGGACCTACGCTGCCCCCTCGTTATCGCCGAGTGCTGGAATGAGTTCGGTGAGGGCAGCTATCTCGAACCCACCGAGGAGTCTGGCTTCGAGGCGCTCGATGTGCTGAGAAAGGTCTTCTGTGATACTCGGTGACTGGCCGTCCAATGCAGTGCCTACGGCAGAGGAGAATACCAATTTGGTATTCCAAGACATACCTGATGATCCACTCCACCTTCCGCCGGGTCACCAGACTGGTAATCTGCTTGCCGCGGCCGATATGGAACAATCCACTGGCTGGGCTACGTTCGCTGGCAGCCCGACGCGTTTTACATCCGAGGAGCCGCACTCTGGCAATCAGTGTCTTCTGGTAGAGCCTGACAAGCAAGCCAAGTCACTCGCTCGTGTCGCGCTGGAGTTCGGTCGCGTCTATCACGTCGAAGCCTGGGTGAGATGCGCGCCTGGGGCAAGTGTCACCGTGAACTGTGCCCTCTTCGATTCGAAGGGGAATTGGCTCCAGCGCTACATCCAGGTGGGCGCAAGCGCCTCGCCCGAGTGGACGGCTGTCTCCCTCGACCTGCCTGCGACAGACCGAGAGGTGGCGTCAGTAGACGTGGAGTTCGTTGTGAGCGGAGGTCTGGCCTATGCCGACGATGTCTCGGTGACCGCTGGTGGCTATATACCTGGTGTAGAGACGTTGTTCGACTCCAGTAGCGGTGCGGACTGGGAGCGTCTTGATGGCGCCGCCGTTGACGCCTGGCCGCTTCTAATGAAGGCAGGGACAGGCATCAAGACAAAGCGGCCTTTCCCATATATGCCCCGTGCGATATGGCTTGTGCAGGCCGAGGTGAACTGCTCCGAGCTGGCTACGCTGGAGCTTCACTTGCCTGACTTTGACGCCGAGGACCACTGGCTTGGTAGCTACGCCCCTGTTGAGGCCTCCCAGGTCAGTTGGCAGGATTGGGGCACAGTGACCTGGCGCTTCGATGCACCTGAGGAAGCAGAGAAACAAGCCTTCCGCCTGGAGTTCCGCGCCCTGGGTGGGCCGTGTGAAATTCGCAGTATAAGATTATTGCGGATCCCAATCCCATAAAACAGGGCGCCCGGCAGCCACCGGACGCCCTTTGGAAACTGACTTGGTAATCAGATGATTTCTCGCGGCTCCAGCCAGGCCTCGAAGACTGCTTCGACGTTCTCGGCAGGGGTATCCATCCCCCACTCGCACTCGGCAATGACGCCGCCCTGACCCTTGTCAAGCGCGCGGCGCACACGATGCACCGCTTCCCTGGCTTGTTTCGGCGTGCCAAAGGGCAGCACCCACTGGCGGTCTATCTCTCCCCACCAGGTGATCTTGCCCTGGTACAGTTCACCCAGCTTTTCGATGTCCATACAGAAGAGCTGTGAATTGAGAGCGTCTACGCCGACCTCGATAAGGTCTGGGTAGATGGCCTCAATGAAGCCATCCGAGTGGAAGAAGACCTTCTTCCCCGCGCCGCGGATAATCGAACAGTATTCCGCGTACATCGGCTTGAAGACCTGTCTCCACATCGCTGGCGAAATCAGCAAGGCGTTCTGCGAGCCCCAGTCATCCATAAAAGAAATGCCATCCACGTCGGTTGCGGCAAGCATCGCGAGGTCTCTGCACTCGAACTCATGAAGTCGCTCGAGCAGCTTCAGTAGTCTTTCATCACCGTAGGCCAGCCCCATAAGCGTCTGTTCTGTCCCCAGCAAGAACTGAAGCCGCTCGAAGGGGCGAGTAAGGCTGCCTGCCAGGATGAAGAGGTCGCTCGCCGCGCAACTGGCGTTAGCCTGCGAGAAATCAGCCCCATCCAGCAACTCCCAGGGCAGTTCGTAGGAGGCAGCATCGTCCAGATTGGCGATCGCAGGTTCCTTGACTTCTCCAATAACACCTGGCTCTCCCACATGCCAGACGCTGCCGAATTCATCTACGTATTCGCCAACTTCCGATGGGATACCACGCGCCCGCTTCGGGACGCCATAACGTAGCGCCGGCCCACCGATATCGCCTGGATACTTTTCGTTGAAACACTGCCAGGCCTCGGTGTAGTATTTCGGCACGCCCGGAAGCGCCCACACCTGACGCGGCGCGCGGTCTACCGGTTCGTGGTTCAGAGTCTTGTAAACCCGTTCGCGAGAAGTCATCATCTATTCCTCCATCAGGTTGCACTCGGTCAGCTCACCATCATCGAGGCGGAAGCTCTTCAGCTCAAAGGCCCCGAGTGTTAGTGTCTGGTTCAAGCCTGCCACAGGCACAGCCAGCTCAGTCACACGCGGCTGACCGGTTGGGTTGAAGAGACGTACGATGTAGCCCTTCCCGTCCTCGGCCTGCTTTATAGAAGTGATCTGGACGGCCTTGTCCGACAGTGTCGCGAGCAGCGCGGGTGCCTCGCCAGCCCCGCTCGGGAAGAAGGAGATGACATAGGGCTTCTCAGAATGCGCCAGTGCCTCGCGGTCCACTACTTCAAGCCGTTCAGCAGCGGGTCCGGGCTTCAGCCAGAGGCGGAACTGACGCTCTCCCTGGTCCTGATGCAGGCTGTACCTGTCACCTGGGATGGCAGACTCGAACTTGCCTTCCTTTTGATGGATTGGGTGCCCCGAGTAAGCTGGCGACCGCAGCAGCGTGATGCGCAATTCGCTACCCTCATAGCTGAAACCGTAAACGCCATCGTTTATGCAGGAGACAGCCTGCTGGCTCCCGGCGTCTGTCAGCGCGACCCACTTCTGAGCAACGAGTTCCTTCCCCTCGAACTTGAACTCCTCCACCCCATACGCTACCTGCCCGAAGACCTGCGGCGCTTCGAAGGCGGTTGGCACGGCCAGCTTTAGCAGCTTCTCCTTCTCGTTCCAGTAGACCCGGGTCTGGACCTCTACCTCGACGCCTTGCTTGGGCAGCAGATAGCGCTGGATGATGAAAGAATCACCCCACGAGAGGACCGTCTCGACGATGGTGCGCACTGGCCCATCTTCAACAACACGTACAGTCGGCAACGGCTCTGGCAGAGCGCAGACACGCTGGCCGCCAACTTCGTCCATCAGCGAGAACTCGCCGACCATCTCCCGGTAGTCCATCACAGTCATTCCCCAGGAGTCCTCATTGTCCGCCAGCACCAGTGGCCTGAAAGCCGGCCCGTCGAGGTACTCGGTACCGTCGACAACGAGGCTCTCGAGGAAGCCTGTCTCACAACTGACGGAAGCGGTCAGGTCCTGGCCGCGGAAGACGAACTTACCGCCCTCGGGCACGAGCGTCAGTTTCGGCTTCTCAGGGAGCACTTCAAGCTTGCAGTCGAACCGGTTGACCTGTCCAGGTGCCAGCGTCGCCTCGAAGGCGACGCGCTTGCGCCAGTCAATGGGCACGCTGGAGAGCTCTTTCTCGACCTGCGTTGGCACAGGCGTGGCGCCCTGGTAGACGTGGACATCGGTGAAGGTGCCCTCCCACCCCTGGTTCGCCAGGTTGAACTCGCACTCGAACACACCATGTACCGGATACGGATGCGGGTTGTAGGCCATAATTGGGATCTCGCCTTCAACCGCTTTCGGCTGGCCTGCGCAAAGGAAGAAGAAAGCGCGCGCCTTGAGCCTGCTGCAGATCTCGAGTGCATGGTCCTGAAGCCTGATCGCCGCATCCTCGACCGGCTGGATGGACGAGCCGGGCAAGATGTCGTGAAACTCAGAAAGCAGCAGGTCGCGCAGAGCCGACTGCAACTCGCTGGCGGGGTATTCGGTGAGGCCCGCCAGGGCGGCGTGGCTCATCAGCTTCTCGGTCACGTATAACTCGTCCTCGAGCTGCCTGTGCTTCTGCTTGATGCGTATCTGGCTGGTGTAACAGCCAACTGCCCAGGAGTTGAGGTCGCCCTCGTGCCGGGGGGCTCATAGCCGCTTGCCCGTAGTTCGGCGAAGAAGGCCTCAGGTGTGGATTGGGCGATCTCGACCTCGGGCCGGTCCTTCACAAGCTGGCGCAGATCGTTCAGGTCGCCACGTGAAGCTCCGCCGCCATGGTCACCCACGCCCCAGAGCATAAGGCCAAGGTCGCCAAGCTCCCAGTTTTCAATTCGGTGTTCCGTCCACTTGCGCGCCTGGCCAAGCAGCGTGCCATAGAAAGGCTGGCGGCAGCCGGTAACAGTTGAACCATCGTAGCCGACCCAGGTGTAGATATCCGCCGGCAGGGGGCAGTCGTGCTGGCCTGGCCGGCAGTGGATGTAGGAGTCATAGCCCGACTTGGCGAGAATCTGCACCAGCCCACGGGTATGACCGAAGGGATCGAAGTTGATGGCGGTAGTCGGCCTCTTGCCGAATTTCTCAGCGAAATAGCGCCTGCCAAGCAAGGCCTGGCGAAGAAAAGACTCTCCACTTGGCATATTACAGTCAGGCTGGACGTACCAGCCTCCCATTATGTGCCAACGACCTTCGGCAACAAGACGCTGGATTCGCTCGAATAGGGCCGGCTCGAATTCTTCCACCCAGCGGTACAGGATGACCTCGTTGTGGCAGAAGACAAACTCGGGGTATTCATCGAGCAAGTCAGCGGCGGTGCGGAAGGTCGAGATAGCCTCGGCGGCGCCTTCCTCCCACTCCCACAGCCAATAGGGATCGAGATGGGCATTGCAGACCAGATGCAGCTTCTTCATAAACAGCCACTCCAAAACTATGTTGTTGGGCTCTACAGCCGATTCCGGATTCTACAGAGGGAGAGAACCTACTGCAATGTTAGAGGGAGACAATTTTTACCGTCGAACCAGCGCTCGGAGGGATGTCTTATGTTCGCAGGCAAGCACTCGCTGTGTAGTGTGTATATATTGGCAGTCGTCTTTCTTTCAGCCTGGCTGCTTACGGAGGGATTTGCTGTGACAAGTGGTGATGGGTACATCCAGCGTCAGCAAGACACCTGGCGGCTGGGCACTGGCCAGGTGGAACTCATCCTGACTTTCGAGCAGGGCAGCCTGCTCGTTAGGGAGCTAACCAACAAGTCGGCAGGGACTTCGCTTATTCCAGCAGGACAGCCGCAACCTGACTTCAGCTTCGCACTGGGTGAAGTTGAGGCACGTGTGACCAGTGCAAGTGGCGACTGGCGCCTGGTAGGTGCCCAAGAAAGTGTCTTGTCACAAGGCGAGTTACAACTTGTGATTACCCTTGAACGCAGCCCGCTCCAAATCGTGAAGACCTGGATCGTCTTTCCGAACACTGGGCTTATCCGCCAGTGGATAACGGTCACCAACACAGGCGGCCAGCCTGTGCTGGTGCGCGACCCGAGTTTCTTGAAAGTGGGATGCAACATTGCAGCGCCAGACGCGCTGGACTTCTACTGGATGACAGGCGCCGAGAATTATGGCGGTTCCTGGGAGCTTCGAGAGGAGCAGTTAAAGGTCGGCGCCACGCGGAAGTTTGATTCTTTCGACCCGATGGACGCCAAGCCTACCAAGCCCCTTGGTGACGGGGTCAACTGCTATGTGATGCAGAACGGCAAGCAGGTCTTCCCCGCTTCAGGTTATCTCTACACCGCCGATGGGATGGACAACCAGTCGTATGACTTCTGGGTGGACGTCCAGCAAGGCGACAAGCTGGCTTTCTCTGACTAATATGAACACCAATCTAGGTTACGACACGACCTATTTCGACCCGACACTGACCTACGAAGACGGCGAGACCCACAGGGCTTCTGCAGAGTTTTCGGATCAGCAGGGCGCTGGCGGTTGGAATTACCAATACCTCGAAAAGGGCCAGTGGGTAGATTTGGTCTACTACCCTCAGCCCAAACAATGGCGGAAGGCGATCGACAATCCTACCGGCACGCCCTTTGTGGGCGTCAGCGACCAGCACCCCGATGGCGGTCAGGATGCCGCGCGCGTCTGGACCGCTCCGAAATCTGGACGCGTCCACATCCTGGGCCATGTCTGCAACACGGGTAACTGGGCAGGAGCTGACCCCAACTATCACTTCAGGATGGGCACTGCAAGCTACGCGCCCTGGTATGCACTTACCAATGGGAAGTCTGGGCTTGTCATCGGCTGGGACTACTTTGGCCACTGGACTTCTGGCTTTGATCTGGCGCCAGATGGCCTGGTAACCTCCGAGTTGCGCGTGGCTGAATACAACAAGACACTTGCCCCTGGCGAGAGCTTGACCACTCCGATGGCCTTCTGCTGTGTCTACACAGGTGACCTCGATGAGGCGGGCAACGCCCTCCTGGACTGGCAGTATGGCTATCTGTGGGACTATGCGAGGCCCGAGTGGTTCCCCGCCATCAGGATGCTTGGTTACTGGATGAAGGGCACTCACTGGAACCTGGGCTGGCTGGGTGGCCAGCCCGAGTGGGACAGTTGTATGAACAAGGTCTTTCGCACTGCCGACTTTATGCGCTATGTTGGCGGTGATGTCTATCATCGCGACTGGGGCTGGTGGGACAAAGCCGGCGACTGGAACGGCCCCGACTGGCGCACCGCCAACGAGTATCTGGCCGAAAACGATATGGGCCTGCTGATCTACGCCTTCCTCTACACCGTCGAGCACGACTCGAAAGTCGCCCAAGAGCATCCTGAGTGGCTGTGTGATGACGGCGCGACGCTCGATATGAGCCTGCCTGAGGTCGTCGAGTTTATGAAGGGTCAGCTAGATGACTTCTACGCCAAGTGGGGGGCCTTCGAGTGGCGCAACGACAGCGGGCCAATGTCGAGGCGCGGCAAAGATGACACTGTGTTGCTCAGGCAAGATGCAGGTTTGCGCAAGGTTATACAAGATTTCCTCGACAAGCATCCCGATTGTGGCTTCCAGGGTGTGAATGGCGGGGGCAACCTGGCCGGCTACGACTATATACGTCTAGG
Organism: uncultured Armatimonadia bacterium; assembly: GCA_963749155.1. GTDB lineage: Bacteria > Armatimonadota > Zipacnadia > CAVVLO01 > CAVVLO01 > CAVVLO01. Next base: position 218,288 of record CAVVLO010000002.1, read on the forward strand.
AGCTGGTTTCCAGTTCTCGGACGGAGCCGTTGGCATCCTTGGTAACTACTGGGCTTCGCAGCTGCTGCCCCCGGACAAAATCAATAATATGCCTGACATCTGGGATCCTGCCAGGTATGAAAACGCCACCTGGCGCGGCCTGCTCGCTAACAACTTTGATCTGACAGGCGACACCTGGGATCCCGCCAAGCTCGAAGGCTTGCGCCTGGTCTGCGATATCTACCACTATCTGCAGACCCAAGGGCTAGTGGGACGCTGGGTGAAAGTCTATCGTCCCCGGGTTGAGGGCGATGACGAGACGATGTATTTCCAGCGGCTGTCCCAGGATCGCCAGCGCGGGATCCTCATCACCAAGCATCTGGTAGAAGGGCCTATCACCCTCTGGCCCAAGGGGCTGCTTGCTGATCGTCCCTATTTCGTCTCCTACCAGGATGGCTCTGGCCCTGAGGAGACTCGCACTGGCGCTGACCTGATGGCCAAGGGATTGTATCTGGCGAAGGTCGCGCCAGGAGAGCTCATCTACCTCAATGTGCCACTCCACCCAGGCAGCAAACTCGATACAACTGCGCCCAGCGCCCCCCTCGAGTTGCTCAAGGCGCGCGCTGAGTATCTCGGCTACCCCGGCATCGAGCTCAACTGGGAAGCTGCCTCAGATGATAACTGGCTCTCCTATTATGAGGTCTGGCGAGATGGAGAGCTCATCGACAAGGTCTCGAAGGGCACCTTCTACTTTGACCATTCGGCAGGCGCTGAACTGGCTGCCGTCTACTCGGTGCGCACAGTTGATGGCGCAGGCAACACTTCTGAGCTTGTTCAAGCGACCGGTCCCTCTGCAGCACGCTGCCATATCGTAGATGACGCTGCCACGCGCGCCCTGACTTACACCGGTAGCTGGACCAGAGAGCTGAACCTTCAGCCTGCATACAAGGGAACCGTCAGTTGGGCCGACGCAGCCGGGGCGAGTGTTGAGTGGACTTTCGAAGGCAGTCGCATCATCTGGATTACCAAACTCGGCGCCGACTGCGGGCTGGCCGAGGTCAGCCTGGATGGAGGCGCACCTGAGCAGGTCAACACCTATACGGCCGATGATGTGTGGGGAATCGGGCTCTGGCAGAAGGAGCTTGCGCCAGGGCGCCACACAATTCGAGTAGAAATATTGGGAGAGCGCGAGGCTCGCTCCAAGCATACTCGGGTGTATCTGGATGGATTCCGGGCCGAACCATAACTAGAGACGTTTCCGAAAAGTAAGGGCGCCTGCCCCAACGAGCAGCAACCCCAGCCCAAGCATCGCCAGGAGCTGGGGCCAGAGTTCGACGAGGCCGGCGCCCCTCAGCATAATTGACCTGAGGCACACAAGGAAATACCGCATTGGCACTGCATAGGTAAGCGTCTGTAGCCACTGGGGCATATTGGCAATCGGGAAGATGAATCCACTTAGCAGTATGTTTGGGAACATAATCAGAAACATCAGCATCTGGGCTTGCTGCTGAGTAGTCGAAAGAGTCGATACAAGCAGACCCATCCCAGAGGCTGTCATCAGATAGAGCAAACAAGAGAACAGAAACAACACCAGGCTGCCCGAATGGGGCACTTGGAACCAGAAGAGCAATACTGACAGCACCAGCAACGCATCTACCGAGCCAACCACCATATACGGAACAAGCTTTCCAAGTAATAACTCTCGGGCCCGGATTGGCGTCACCATTACCTGTTCGAGGGTGCCTGCCTCACGCTCCTTCACGATGGCAAGCGCGGTCAGCGTGCCACTGATGATCATCAGTACCATCCCCATAACTCCAAGCACCATAAAGAAACGGCTTTCCAGGGCCGGATTGTAGAATATCCGGGGCTCGGTCTGGATGGTAGGCACGCGTGAATACATACCACTCGCCTTCAAGCGTTCTATCAGGTATAGTTGGCCATGCTGAACCACCAGCCCAGCCAGGTAGCCTGCTCCCACTCCGGCACTATTGGAATCACTGCCATCCACAATCAGTTGCAGTGGGGCTGCCCCCTTGCGCAGTGCGTCTGAAAATCCAGGGGGGATGTGCAGGGCGAGCTGGGCCTTTCCAAGGTCCAGGAGTTGCTGCAGGTCTTCGGTCCTTTGGGTCTCCTCCACCAACCGGAAATAGCCTGTCTGCTCAATTTCTGCGACCAGGCGCCTGGACTCACTCGAACGGTCCTGATCACAGACAGCAACTGGAAGCTGTTGCACATCCAGGTTGGCCGCATAGCCTAGCAACAAAAGCTGCAGAACCGGCGCAACCAAAGCCATTACGACCATACGTCGGTCGCGGCGGAACTGCCGGAACTCTTTGGCTAGCAAGGCAAGCAGGCGCATTATGTCTCTCTTTAGAGCTGTTTCTTGAAACGACGCATACTAAGCAAGATGAGTACCAGGGCAATCAGGCTCAGCTTGATCAGAGAAGGCCAGAAAGCCCAGAGCCCAACCCCCTTAAGGTAGATTACTCGAGCCACAATCAGGAAGTGAGTCGCGGGCATCACCTCGGCAATTGCCTGCAAGATGGGCGGCATATTGCGCAAGGGAAAGACGAAACCTGAGAGCAAATTGCTTGGAAGCAAAGTCACTGTAATTGCGCCAATCATTGCAAATTGCTGGGTACTGGCCACGGAAGAGGCAAGCAGCCCGATTGCCAGGGCACAAAGCAGGAAAAGTGTCGCGCAGGACACGAAAAGCAAAGCGCTGCCTGCCACATACACATCGAAGACCAGCGCGCCAAGCACCATTGTCAGCAGGATATTGAGTAGTCCGAGCAAGAGATAAGGCAAGGCCTTACCAAGCAGGATCTCCAGAGCTTTAACTGGAGAGGCAGCCAGCAACTCGAAACTGCCGTTTTCCTTCTCGCGAACAATGGTGCCTGAAGTGAGCAAAGCGCCAAGGATGACCAGGATGATAACAATCAACCCAGGCACTATAAACTGGCGACTTTCGAGGGCTGGATTGTAAAGCACCTTCCGACTCAACTGGATTGGTGACTGGATTCGGCTTGAAGGCACCCCTTGGCGCCTGGCGTGTTGACTCACAAGCTGCTGGGTCCAGGTCGCCAGGAAGCCTTCGAGATAATTCATCGCGACACTGGCTGTGTTGGAATCCGTACCATCGACCAATACTTGTACCTTGCCAACCTGGCCGGCTTCCAGATCCGCTTCAAAGCCAGGTGGAATTACAAGCGCTGCCAACGCTTTCGTCTCGAGGAAGAATTGCTCAGCCTGGGTGGGATTCGCTGGAGCAGCCTCTAGTTCGAAAAGATCAGTATTTTCGAGATTGCTCATCAAAGCTCTGCTGGTCTTTGACTGGTCGAAATCGCAAAGCACAAAGGGCAACTCGCGCAAATCCAGGTTGAAGCCTGACCCAACCACAAAGAGCAATATCAGGGGCAATAGGATAGCTACCCCAAGACTCCTGGGATCTCTTTGGATATGGAGCCATTCCTTGCGCGCGATGGCCAGTAGTCTACGCAGGTTCATCGGACGCCCTCCGAGACCGCGTCTCCTGTGAGATACAGGAAGGCATGCTCCATACTGCGTCTGACAGGACGTAATGATTCGGGAAGATATCCCCTCTGTCCAAGCAGCTCTCGCAACCTGGTTTCTGGGTTGGTAACCGCATCGCTTAACACAACGTGCAGAGAAGAACCAAACAGGCTGGCATCAAGGATCTCCGGAAGTCCTAGTAGTGCTCTCTGGGCCTCCAGGGCGTCTGGCAGTTTTACTTCGAAGAGTTTGCCTGGCACCAGAGCGCGCAACTCGGCAGGAGTGCCCTCGGTCACCTTTCTACTCTGGTATATCAACAGCAACCGATTGCAGTATTCTGCTTCTTCCATTACGTGTGTTGTAATGAGGGTCGTTACGCCTTCACCGGCAAGCTCGGAGATGAGATCAAAAAATAGCCGGCGGACAAGAGGATCGACCCCGCTGGTAGGCTCGTCAAGGAAGAGGATGCGGGGTTTATGGATTAGCGCACAAGCGAGTGCCAGCCGCTGCCGCACTCCAGTGGACAAGGTCCGGGTAAGCCGCTCTTCAAACTCTCCAAGTGCAAGCCGCTCGAATAAAGCCTTCGACCGTTCGGAAAGCTGACTTTTGGAGACCGAGTATACGCCAGCGTAAAACTCCAGGTTTTCCTGTACTGTAAGATCGCCATACAGCGAAAAGAGCTGCGACATATAACCAATGCGTCGCTTCACTTCTTCCGGCTTTCGCTTGACGCTGAAGCCATCGATACAGGCGTCTCCCCTGGTTGGACGCAGCAGGCCACATAGCATCCTGATAGTAGTGGATTTACCCGATCCATTGGGGCCAAGGAAGCCATATACCTCTCCAGGCTGGATATCGAAAGACAAGTCCTCAACGGCTACAAAGTCGCCGAAGTGCTTCTCCAATCCCTGGGCGCTGACAGCAGGTTCAGCCAAGGTCAACCTCCTCCCTGGCAAGCGCAGCGGCAAAGGCATCTTCAAGCCCCGGTTCTATCTGTTCAGCCTGGGTTACTTCAAGGTGTGCCTGGTTCAGAGCCGCCACCAGAGCACTTGTTTCGACACCTGACCTGGTTGCTATATGCAGCGAATCCCCAAACACAATCACCGACTGCACATACTCCAGAGCCTTGAGCACACCCCGAGCTGAGCGCTGAGGCTGCACGGTTATAGAAAACAGATTGCCTTCGACAGCCACTTTCAACTCGGCAGGTGTGCCGTCAGCAAGCAGTTTGCCTCGATTCAGCAGCACTAATCGATCGCAGCGTTCAGCCTCATCCATATAGGGAGTGCTAACGAGCACGGTGACTCCCTGGGCTGGTAGATCGTGAATCAGTTCCCAGAAATCCCTGCGCGAAGCAGGATCAACCCCAGTTGTTGGTTCATCCAATAATAAAACTTCGGGGGTATGGATAAGAGCGCACATCAATCCGAGCTTCTGTTTCATTCCTCCACTGAGCTTGCCAGCCAGGCGCTCTGTAAAAGGGGCAAGCCTGGTGATTGCAAGCAGTCGGTCTGCTCTTTCGCGGTATTCGCGCTTCCTGACACCAAAGAGCTCTGCGGTAAAACGCAGGTTCTCGGCCACGGAGAGATCAAGATAGAGAGCAAAACGTTGGGGAAGATACCCAAGGTGGGGCTTGGCACTCTCCGGATTATGCACTACATCCCTTCCAGCGATGGAAATCTGGCCCTCATCCGGACTCATTACTCCTGAAAGCAAGCGCATAAGAGTGCTCTTGCCAGCCCCGTCCGGGCCTAGAAGCCCGAGGACCTCACCGCGCCTGGCCTTGAAGCTGACACCATCAAGTGCCGTCACCAGGCCAAATCGCTTTACAGCGCCTGTAACCTCAATTGTCAGCGCCTCGTTCACCTGGTCTGAGTCGCCTGCCTCAGGTCAGCGGGCATCCCAGGTTTCAAGACGCCTTCGCCCTCTCCCAGTGCCACCTTCACCCAGTACACTTGCTTGGTGCGTTGTTTGGCGGTTTGGACGTCCTTGGGAGTGAACTCTGCCTGGTCAGAGATCCGGATTATTTCGCCCGTAAACTCATGACCGCGCGCAGCTTCGGTAGTAACCGGCAGCCGGTCTCCCAGCCTGATCTGGCCTAGAGTCTCAAAACCGAGGTATGCTCTGAGCCACAATTGGGTGAGGTCAGCTATTACCACAACTGGCGCCCCGGCGGGCACAATCTCTCCGACCAAGGCGACCTTCTGGGTCACGACGCCGGCCGTTGGAGCGACAACATCACAATAGCTACGTTTCACCTGGAGAAGCTCGAGAGCGCTTTCTGCCTGGGCAACCTTTGCACTGGCAAGTTCAATGGCTTCTTTGGTGGCTCCAGCAATCAGCAAATCAAGCTGAGCTTTGGCGAACTTCTCCTGTTCTCTGGCAGCCTGAAGTCCAGCCTCCGCCGCATCTTTACTTGAACGCGCCTCCAGCCTGTCGTTATAAGCCTCGGTAGCCCTTGCCAGGGTACTCCTGGACGCTTGTTGCTCTGCTTCGGCAACCGCTACTAACGCCTCGGCCCTGCGTATACGCTCCTCTCTTGTGCCAGCGAGCAGCACGTTTAATTGAGCCTGAGCGGTGTCGCGCGCGGCTTTGGCCTGGGCCACCGTGTCTTCGGCGGCATCCAGTCCTTGCCTGGCCTTGGCACGATTAAGTGCAACTTGTTCTGCCGCATCGGTGCTCATCTGCTGAGCGCCCTCAGCTCTTATGGCTGCGCTTTCTGAGGCGGTCCTGGCCTGGTCAAGTGCCTGGGGAGTCGCAGCGTCGGAGTCTGCCATCTGGGTGATCCTGGCCAGTTCTCGCTCGGTCAGTCCCGCCTGGGCACTGGCGAGCTGTTGTTCGGTCGCGGCGGCGATAGCCTGAGTCTCGAGCTTCACAGCAGAATCATATATCCTGCGCGCATTACCAGCATTGGTGATGGCGCTCGCAACTGCAATCTCGGCTTGGCGCACAGCCGCTTTGGCCGTCTCGGTTTCTTCCGCCGTCGGACCCCGCTCTGCCTCATCCAGCGCAGCGTATGCGGAGCGCCCATTGGCCTCGGCGGCAGCGAGTTTTGCCTTCGAGGCATCGACCTGAGCCCTCAAATCCGTTACTTTGCTCCAGGCCTCTTTTGCGGTCGCAGCCTGCAACTCAGCGCCTTTTCGACTTGCAATCGCCTGTGCATACTGGGCTCTTCCTGCCCGCAGTTGCTCTTCTCTGGAGCCTCGCTCCAACTCGGCCAGTCCTGCTCTTGCGGCAGCTGCAGCAGCTTCAGCCTGGGCAACTTCGGCATCTACATCCTGGTGTTCAAGCCTCGCGATAACCTGGCCAGCCTTCACTTCGTCGCCCTCTGTGACCAGCAACTCGGCGAGTCTGCCTGGCAGTTTGGAACTAACCTCATATTCATCCGCTTCGATTAGTCCACTACCGAGGAGGGTCTCATCTGTCCTGGGACGCGACACCAGTTGCAGCGCAAGCACAACAAGCGTAATAAGGGCCAGGGGTATAAGCAACCTGACTAGCTTCTTCATTGGATTTCCACCTCAGGCTGGCGAGTGTCCAGCAGTTCGCGCAACAGTCCCAGGGCGCGCGCATAGTTCAGACTAGCAGCATCAAGTGCAAACCCAGCGCGCGCAAGCCCAGCTTCGGCCTGAATCCTGGCGGTTGTTGCTTCAAGCAGCTCTCTCTTGAGCAAGGCGCCTGCTTTATATGCAGCCTCTGCCTTGTTGGCTGCGAGCCTCCTAGCCTCCAGACTTTGCTGAGCCGTACCATAACGTGTCTTGCCCTCTGTCACCTTGAAAGAGGCCTCCGCGACCTGCAACCGGATTGCCTGTTGCAGTTGCTCTCGCAAGGCAGCCACCTCTCGCGTGCCAGCTTCTGCGCTTTCAACCTGGCCGCTTTGGGTGGGATCAGAAAAGGGCCAGGAAAACTCCAGCCCAACAAGCTCATGATGGCTGGGCAAAGTATCCGTTGGCGTCTGTACAGTATATTGGCCAAGTAGTCCAAGCTGCGGATCGGCTTCTGCTTTGGCGCGCTCAACCGCATACCGGGCCGAATCTGCTCGATGAGACAAGGCCAGCAGTTCCGGACGGCGTTCTAGCGCGAGTTCATAGGCAGCCTCTTGCTCAGGCAAATCGCCTAAATCCAGAACTGCAGGCAGAGGTTCAATTGGTAAAACGAAGGGCCTGCCAAGGGCGGTGTTAAAAGCTTTGGTTGAATAATCGAGGGCATTTTCTGCTGTGCCCAAGGCTTCCTTTGCCTGAGCCAAGGCGGCTTTTACCAGAGCCACTTCCGAGGTATTTACATAGCCACTTTTCAGAGCTGCTTCGGCATAACGGAGTTTCTCTTGCGCTTCGTTTACCTTCGCTTCAGCAGCCAGCTGTTGTTGTCCGGCGTCCAGCACCGAGTAGAAAGCTAGTCCCACCTCGAATATCAGTTGCTCTACAGTCTGTTGCAGGTTGGCTTCCTTGGCGGCCAAATCTGCCCGAGCCAGACCCTTCGCAGCCTCGATACGACCGCCTCCCCAAAGGGGCCAGACAATCTGGAAGGTCGCACTGGCCGGGTCTTCACGAGTTATCTGGGTAGCTGTCGGTGAGCCGGCAGGACGCATTTCCTGGATTGGATTCTGCAACCGCGCGCTGGCCGAAAGAGTCATATAGGGTGCTTCGATAGCTTTCGCAACTCCAAGTGAGGCCTGAGCGCCTTCCACCTGAGCCAGAGCGGCTTGCATCCGCGGGTTGTGGGTCAAAGCATAAGCGATCGCTTGCTCCAAGCCCATCTGAACCGGCACCTCAGCTTCTTCAGCCCAACTGAAGAAGGCAACTGGTATTAGCACAAGGCAACAAATCAAAGCTGTCAGACCTGGTTTCATAAAAGCTCTTTCTCCTCCCCTGCTACCAGGTCCACCAGGCTGGAAACCAGGCGTTCTGTAGCTAGCTCTGGCAGTGGTGGGGTCATCCGCAGTGTCCACATCATATGGGTTAGTATGGCGCCCAGTAGAGACCTGGCTGTGACAAGTGGATCCAGGGCTCTTAATTCGCCCTTCTCCTGCTTGGCCCTCAGATAGGTGGCAAGCAAAATTGCTCCTTCTCCCATAACTCCAGCCATCTTTTTTGCGACTTCAGAGCTTGTTGCGATTTGCGCCCATACCAGGACAAAGAGTTGCGACTTCTCGGTCAGGCGATTGATCAGGTTGGTGAGTATAAGGGGCAGTCCGTCGCGTAGCGGAATAGTGGCCAGGTGATCTTGTTGTTCCTCAATCCAGGAGAGCAGAGATTCTCGGCGCATAAGTTCGCCAAGCAACGCTTCCTTATTGGTGAAATAATGGTAGATAAGTCCTTCTGCAACTTTGGCTTTGTGAGCGATCTGTCGAATAGTGCCACCCTCGAAACCGCGCTCGGAGAAGACAGCAAGCGCTGCATCCAGGATACGCTCTCGAGCTGGTTGTTGCGGATTAGGTGATTGCATGGCTATCTTGTTACCTGTTGATTGAGCGTTCACTCAAGCTCATTGTGGGAGTTCGCACCTTCCGCCTGTCAAGACAGACTGGACTTTTTCAGACTACTTTATCGCCCTGGGAAGAGGCCAGGGCATAGGCTTTATTCTGTACCTGTATTCCGGCAGTAAACGGAGTGATCGTCACCTGGCCTGGTTCCAGGCTATGTCGAATGAAGAAATCAAAATCTACTCGCCCATACCGCGCTGTCTTCCAGGAGCGCAGTTTGGTGTAATCATAGATCTTCCCGTCTGTGCCAAGTGCGCCGATATGACTGATATTGGAACTGGCCGAGGGGGCATACCAGGGAGAATGGCGGACATTGATGACATCGCCAGGTAGAATTGCCACTCCTGGTTGCCATTCCAGAGTGTAAAACAGCCCTCTTCCGCGCATCGCCAGATGCTGATTTGAGTCTCTGCGGAATCGCGCCTTCGCCCCTAGCGCATCGTCAACCAGACACTCTACAAAGTCCGAGCAGTCATTCTTGTGCAGCACAAATTTGCCCTGAGGACGCTCTTTGTAATAGCGTTCTGCTGCTTTTCCTATAAGCCAGTTTACAGGCTGTTCTCCGGGATGCTCCGTTACAAAGGTCGCGCGACACTGAGATTCCCATTCCTCCATCGAGAGCACCCGGGGGTGTCCTTCCGAAACAGAGAAATGCGGCAGAGTAATATGTCCATAGGCTGCCAGCACCCACACCGCGAACATCAGGCCAAATATGCAGAAAAGCCCCTCGAACAGTTTTCGCATTCAGTCCCCTGCCTCTACCGGTACCCCATATATGCGTAGCTCCGGGATGCGCGCATATGTATCTTCAAACTGGCTGCCATGCGTTACTTCCAGCCTTATGTGTTGGTAAACTCCCTCAACCGGTAGTAAGGTCCGCGGCTCAGAGTTGCCCAGGTATTCGCCAAGTAGCGTCCAGTCGCCTTCTTCGGAAGCCCGGGCAAGCAACTTGAAATCACGAGTGGTATATTGCGCCTCGTGGACAAAGCCTTCGTGAATCAACTCAAGCCCCGTCAGCTCACACGGGGTACCAAGGTCGAGTTCCAACCAGTGGCTGGCGCCTGCGCCACTCGTCCATTTCGACTCTGGCAGCCCATCTACAGCGCGCTCAGGCCCTTCTCCCTCAGAATGAGAACTGCTGGCAGTTGTCCGTGCGCCCTGGGAGAGCAACCTGCCTGTGAAGGGAGGCTCGACTACCTGGCAATTCGCCAGGCAAATTGGCTCAATTCGCCCTGCTCCCGCAGCAAGCTGCACTGTATGCTGGCCAGTTGCCCCATAAAGCCCCACCAGGCGGGCATTTGGATTCTCTACCCAGCTTCTGGCGAGTGCCAAATTGGCTTGCCGCACTTCGACAGTGCCTTGTCCGCGTAGATCCAGAGCATGACCATAACCCCAGAAGGAGCTGTTCACAAGCTCCAGTCGCCCAGTGAAGTCTTCAGTCGTCACTAGTCCCGTTGGGCGGCTCCCCATGAAAGGCGCGCAGTTGGTATTCACAAGCTGAACCTCTGCATCGCCGCTGACTTGTACACCAATCTCTGCCGCATCAGAACCATGCAGGTGCACTGTGCCCCTGAAGCCATCTCCGAGGGCCAGACCTAGCCTGTCGGCATAGACAAAAGTCTGAAAGACGAACTCATCGGCGCAGCGACCGAAGTTAAAGGCCTCTAGTTGAGCTGCCATGAAGTCTATACCTGCCTGGGTTGCAGGCAGTGTGCCCGGGAAGTGAGAGTCATTGCGATCCCAGTAGTGGATGACAAACTGCACGTTCGCCACATAGCCAGGTGTACTCGCGTTATCAACAAACAAGCCCCGTCTCAGAGGTGCCCCGGTTAGCCCCTGGATGACGTGTCCGCCCGTCTCGGAGGCTGAGGCGAAATCGACTGCTTGCCAGGGATTAGCCAGAGCGACATCTCGCACCCAGCAATCTGGGCCAAGCGCTCTGATGGTCCACGGGTAAGGTTGCAAGGCAGCGAGGTCCTGCTTTGGATACCAGAGGACCAGGCCCCGCGCGCCAGCACCGGCTTGCAGGCTGATGAAGGGCGCGCCGTCCTCCTGCCCCTCTCCGCAGTCGACGAATAAGCAACTGCCAGGCACCATTGTATGGGTTGGGCCTTCGAAGATGCCGCGTAGCTCAACCCCCGAAGGCACCAACAAAGGGGAGGAGATACGATAATGCCCAGCCGGCACATAGACAGTTCCTCCCCCTGCCTCCTGGGCCGCCTCCAGAGCTGCCTGGAAAGCTGGCGCATCATCGGTCACCTCGTCACCCTGTGCGCCATACTCGCGCACATCAAAAAGCTTCTGCGTCGCCGGCCCTTTGGGTTGGACGTAAGGATAAGGATGGTATGGAAGCTCCAGCTTCGGAGGCGCCTCCAGGTAACTTACCTGGTCAGCTTTGCTGGCTTTTACTGCTTCCATGGGCAGATTACAGCCTGCCAGCACAGCGCCTCTTGCCGCGGAACCGAGGGAGATACTCGCATCTTCCTCGAAGCTGCAATTTACGAAACCCAGCAACCCACCTTCTGAACTAGCTGGACCGGTGATCTGGCAGCTCTCAAAAGTAAAGGCTCCCGAGCTCCCAGGTTCGAGCTTCACTGGACCAACTGTGCAGGAATGAAACTGCACTGCGTATTTTAGCCCCGACCCGCCAACGACAGCCCCGTTATCCTCGCCCGGGGCAGTCTCAATTGTACACTTGGAGATCAGCCAGGCAGGATGCTGAGCGGCGTCTACCAACAGACCAATCCGACCTTCAGTTATCTGGCACCCGTACATCTCTCCATTTGCTGGCCCCTGCCAGACGGGCGGACCATCAGGCTTGGAGGTCAGGTGTATCCCCAGTCCATAACCTTGCAATTCCACCTCATACAGGGGCGCCCAGTCGAAACGCCTCAGTGTAATCCCAGTCGCCTGGTTATACAGCAGTTCACTCAAAGCCTGCTTTGCCTCATCGCTTTCGGGTGCGCTCGGCAAGCCTGACTTTTCCCAATACCGTGGCGCAAAATGGACTCGATCGATACGCGTAATATCAAGCACCAGCTCAATCCAGATACCGTGATTCAGCGGGGTGCCGTACAGGTTGCTGTAATATGCGACGTTATATCCCCGGCTGGTCTCGGCGCCATTTGAGAGCGCCCGCCAGGAGTTGACGAAGGTCACGTTGCGCACTGTGTAGCCACAACTCGACTCGTCAGTAACAGTTATTGTCCACGGATAAGGGCTTGGCGCTTCGACACTTTGCTCTGGGTACCAGAAAGAGAGATTTCTCACACAGGAGACTTTCTCCATCGTGAGGAAAGGCGTCCCATCGACCTGGCCTTTGCCAGCATAAATGGCCAAAATAGTACCGACTACCTTGCCCTCTACCTTGTCAGGTTGGACCCACTCACCGCGCAAGCTGACGCCCTTCTTTAGACGCAGTTCTCCATCAAACCGGTAGGTGCCCGCCGGCGCGAACACGACCGCGCCGCCCAGTGCCGCGGCATCGTCAATCGCTTGCTGGAAGGCCGCTGTGCAGTCAGTGTTGCCATCGCTTGCCGCGTTGTAGGGAGCCTCTGTGACCACAAACTGCGCGACCGGCAGGTCCTCAGCAGGCAGAGTAGTACTCATTACACGTGGAGCCTGAGCCCAAATCGCACAGGAAACAAGCAGCAACAGACAACAGCAGAGCAAGCCAGTCTGAGTCATATAATAACTCCTTCGATGCCTTTGGTTGGCAGACAGCACCAGCCTGCCCTAGTTTCGCACTTTGGAGCCTGGTTCCTGTAAAATGCCAGCAGCAGGGCAAGTTGCATCTCTCGTCTGGAGGAGCCTTATATGAGCCGTGTCTTCCTTGACCACGAACCTTTTGGTGATCCCTCGCAAGTCTTTTTCGGAGAGCGCTCTTACTGGCCCGCAAGCTGGGTAGACTTGCCCGGCAGGCGTCCAGAGGAGCCTTCAGCCTGCCTTTTCCGGCTGGCCTTCGAGGCGCCTGAAGACGCTGTAGTACGCTTGCATGTTTCGGCTGACAACCGGTATCGGCTCTTCCTCGATGGCAAGCAACTTGGGCGTGGTCCCGAGCGCGGCGACCCGATGCACTGGCGCTATGAGAGCTATGAGGTGGCGCTGGTTGCAGGTCAGCACACACTGGTTGCGCTCACCTGGTGGCTTGCTGAACATACCCCTTATGCCCAGATGGCCGTGAGGCCTGGTTTCATCCTGGCCTCCGAGGGCAGCTGGAACGACCGCCTGGCCACTGGCAGCGCCGCCTGGCAGGCCAAGCTGGTCGAAGGGCTCATTTTCACTGGACCGAGCCTGGCCTGGGGCACTGGCTCTCGCTTTGAGGTGGACGGGTCTCTTTTCCCCTGGGGCTTCGAGTACGGCGAAGGTGAAGGCTGGCAGTCAGTAGTCAAAATCGCTCGAGGCCGCATGGCAGCCACCGCCAACGAGACGCCCCCCGATTGGCGACTGACTCCTGCAACTCTCCCTCCCATGAAAGAGGACGGGCTTCGCGCCGGACGCTTGCGCTACCTCGTAGAGGGAGAGTTTGCCTATCCTGTCGACTCGAGCCGTCACTTGGCCAGTGAAGCCGCCGAAGCCCAGGCGCTGCTCCGGGAGGGACGCCCCCTCGAGGTCCCGCCCCATACTGTCGCTACCGCAGTCATCGATCTGGAAGACTACTTCTGCGCCTACCCCAGACTCACCATCAGCGGCGGGAAAGACGCCAGCCTCGCTATCAACTGGGCCGAGGCGCTCTTCCAGTACGAACCTGAACCGGTACTCGGCCGCGCGCACAAAGGCAACCGGAGCGAGATCGAAGGCAAGTTCTTCAACGGTGTGGGCAGCCTCTACAAGCCTGATGGCGGCTCCCATCGCGTGTTCGAGCCTCTCTGGTGGGAGGCCGGGCGCTATGTAGAAGTAGTCGTAAAGACAGCTGACCAGCCTCTTGTGATTGAAGACTTCTCTCTGGTCGCTACTGGCTACCCCCTGGCTTTCGAGGGGGCCTTCTCGGCAAGCGACAAGCGGCTTGAGGAGATCCTTCCCCTGGCGATCCGCGTGCTACAGAGCTGCTCTCACGAGACCTACCTGGACTGCCCCTATTATGAACAATTGATGTATGTCGGGGACACGCGCCTCCAAGTACTGGCGACCTATGCCTTCACCCGGGACGATCGTCTGCCCCGCAAAGCTGTCAAGACCTTCGACGAATCGCGTCAGTTGTCAGGCTTCACCCAATCGCGCTTCCCCTCCAAGATGATGCAGATCATCCCAGGCTTCAGCCTGTGGTGGACCCAGATGGTCTGGGACTACTGGCAGTGGCGAGATGACGCCGATTTCGTGCGCGACCGGTTGCCAGGTACCCGCGCCGTGCTGGAAGGCTTCCGCGCGCTGCTGCGAGAGGATGGCCTGATGGGGCCGCCGCCCAGTTGGTGCTTCGTGGACTGGGTCCTCGGCTGGCGCCCCTGGGGCACCCCCCAGACCGCCGAAAAGGAGCCATCGGCTCTCTTCAACCTGCATTTTGCCCTTTCACTGGTGAAGCAAGCCGAAATCGAAGACTGGGCTGGGGAGCCTGAGCTGGCCCTGCGCAACAGGAGTCTTGCTCGACAGCTTACCGAGTTGGTAGTGGAGCGATTCTGGAACGAGCGACGCGGGCTAATCGCCGACGACCTGGCGCAAACCAGCTTCAGTGAGCACGCCCAGTGCCTGGCACTGCTTGGCGACCTGCTGCCCGAGCCCTACCGCGCCCGCGTGGCGGAAGGATTGCTCACCGATCCCGATCTCCACAGGACTACCATCTACTTCACACATTACCTGTTCGAAACCTACGGCTTGCTTGGCCGCACCGACAAGCTCCTCGAGCGGATGCAGCTCTGGTTCGACCTGCCGGCCCTCGGTTTCAAGACAACTCTTGAGGAACCCGAGCCAAGTCGCTCTGACTGCCATGCCTGGGGCGCGCATCCCGTCTACCATTACTACGCGACCCTCCTTGGCATCAGGCCAGCTTCGCCCGGTTTCCGCACCGTGCGCATCGCGCCCAAACCAGGCCCGCTGACCACACTCGCGGGGAAGCTGCCCCATCCTCGAGGTTTTATCGAGGTGACGTGGGAGAGCCAGGACGAAGGCTGGACTGCTGAAGTTACGTTGCCCGATGGGGTTACCGGTACCTTCGTTTGGGAAGGTCAGGAGTATCCACTTGAATCCGGCACCCAGCAAGTCTCGCTCTAACTAGTGGCCCGTCCAATAAAAGAGGCGCCCTCGGAATCCGGGGGCGCCTTTTGCTTGCGTTCTTTCGATGGTCAGCGCTTCAACTCGTAGGTCTGCGCGCGCCACGGCATCAGATTGAGTTTGCTGCCCGATTCCAGGCTCTCAGTAAGGGCCAGGTTGCTTGCAGCGGTAACCTCCCGGCAGGTTGCGCTAACCTTGGCAGGACTCATATTAACAAGGCGTAGCCACAGCTTGCCCTCCTGAGGGAAGAGCGCCAGTACTTGGGTCTCAGCTCCAGCTTGCTCCAAGTCTACGAAGGAACCTTGCATCGGTGCGCTGCCACCGGTTCCGGTGAATTCGATGGCATAAAGCGGTGCATAAAACGCTTGCGCCTGTTGTTGCACCCAGGGCCGGTCGGTCTTGCCTGCATATGGGATCAACGCAAACTCCTGATCCCAG
The DNA here is from genome assembly GCA_963749155.1 of uncultured Armatimonadia bacterium. Taxonomy (GTDB): domain Bacteria; phylum Armatimonadota; class Zipacnadia; order CAVVLO01; family CAVVLO01; genus CAVVLO01. The sequence continues at coordinate 233,907 of CAVVLO010000002.1, forward strand.
GCGCCGGTGAGGAAGTTGTCCCCCCAGACATATTCGCCGCTGTAGGCAAGTAGGAGTTCCAGTGTCCCACCTACCGCCCGGTAACCAGACGAGCCGCGGTTCGCAATCGCAAGGCCCAGGTTGTCCTGCTCCAGGCCAGCCCACATATTCGCGTCGATGTCTACTGTCTTGGCGGGCAACTCGGAGATTATTAGAGGCAGATGACGTACCTTCGTAGGATAGCTACGTCCCCACACATAATCCCCTGCATATTTGGGATCAGCCAGAGTCGTCGCCAGGCTGTACCGCAGCTTCTCATCATGCTTGTGAGCGCGATACGAGCGCCTTTCCTGAGGCGTCTCTCCCTTGTCCGGACAACCGATACGCGTGCCCCGAGGCACATCTAGACTAACTGTAAGGCCGATCTTGGGATCACCTTCAGTGAAGTGATAGGTCAGCTTGTAACCAACTACCCCGACCCGGCCCTGTTCGACAACTTCCCAGTAGTCAGAGCCAGCAGCCGTAAGCTGCGCGCTGCCCTGGGAATAAGCCCAGTCGCTGTCTATCACGCCTGAAAGGGTGCCTGTCCGCACTCCGGGAGCGATCAGTTCCTTACCAAGCTGTTTGTCGAAAAGCCGCGTCAGGCCACCGGTCGGCGCCCACTCGACGGTATAGCGGTCCGTCTCCAGCTTCAATTGGTCCGACTGCGAAGCCGCCGGTTGCAAGGCTTCCTCGGTCGAGAAGACCTTATACCCAAGCGCCGGGACGTCTTTTGCGACCAGTATACGGCCATCAGAGAGCGCCACTTTCTCCGTGCGTGGCTGGGCCGTTGGGTTGAAGACGAACACCGAGGGCCCCTTTGCCTCCGTCTGCTGTGCCAGATAAGTTGCAACCTCTTTGGCAAGCGCACCTGAGAGTTGCTCGGAGGGCACTGTGAAGTCGCGTCCTTCATCGTAGATAGCGCAGATGAGCGTATCGTGATGCTCGGCTATCAACAGTTGCTTCCAGGCCTCATCCAGTCGCTGTTGATGTTCGGCAGTCCATTGGAATCCACTTCGGATTGCCCCTACTGCTAGCGCCTCGGCTGTCAAGGCTTTGCTTGAGGCAACGCGAGGGTTGGTCCAGGTGCGGTTGCCGGTATAGCCCCAGGGCTGCTGGGTGCTGAAGTCGTTTGGCCCGACTTGCCAGTCAACAGGCTCTATTCCAGCCTCAGTCAGAATTGCAAAATAGTCCTCATTCGTAACCCACTCGGTCCCCTGGCTTGAATGTCCAGCAGCGTCCTTCAGCAGTTGCTCACTGGGCCGCGTATACCAGTCCTCGCAGCGTGAAATGACCGGGTGGCTGATACCTCTGGCAAGCACCTCGGATTTCCAGTGCTCGACCTCCTTCCAGGTGGACGCAGCCCCGGTATTCCATTCGATGCCAGGCTCGTAGTTGATGATGAGCCACTCGTTGCCGAGTCCATCGTTCTGGCGCACTGTATAAGCAGGTACCGAGAGGATCCGACTGCCATCTGGGCCTGTCCAGTTGACCAGGTCGGCATCCTTGTATGGACCATCTCCCCCGTAGGTCATATGGGTGCGGAATATGGCCCCCTCATAGCCCATCCCCGCAAGCACCTGGGGCAGCTGGGGCATCGTCTCATGCTCGCTATACATATAGATGGTGTTATCGTAGCCGAAGTGTTCCTTGATGGAGCGAGTGCCGTAGAAGAGCTGGCGGATGCCAGATTCTTCAGAAATAAAGGTGAAATAGGGCTGCCCATAGGAGCCTCCGCCCGGTACCCAGCGCCCCTGATATTTCTGGAGCCAGCCACGCGCCTCGTCCATAAAGGTCGGATCGTTTTGCTCCAGCCAGTCGAGGGTATATCCCTCGGCTTGCAGCCCGATTCGCAGTTCCGGATGACTTTCCAGGTCTTCCACCGACCGCCGGGCTTCTTTCTGGATCTTCGGATACCCAACAGCATGATCATAACTGATCAGATAGAGTGGCCCCGAGGCTGGATCTGGCAGTGGTTTCACGTTCGAGATCACCTTTCCCGAGGCGACCAACGCCTCTGTTTTGCTTACAAGTCCAGACAGCTGCTGATTTATGTCAGCAGCGCGCGCATCGCCCGCCCAGAGCGCTACGAGATAATCCTTCCCGAAGTCCTGGACACTGCCGCACCCTGTATACCAGTAGTTGCCCCCATCAGTGTAGAGCTGCAACTGGCGCGTCTTGCCGAACCAGAGGTCACGCTGAAAGGGATAGGCCACAGCGAAGGCAGCCCCGCTCTCTGGATCGTCCAGCATCAGCCAGGGCTCAGAACGCGAGAATTCGCCAAATCGCTCGGGGCCACCCCAGGCGCGCGCGCCAACATAGAATTCGCGCTGCTTGTCCGGCAGCGTCCCCTCGTACCGCAGCCGCGCATCTCCCGTGCAGGAATAATGGCTGAGAAAATCGACATCCACGTCCAGCTTTGGCCCCAGGCGTACCAGCACGGCCTTGCCGGGCCATCCGTTGGCCCCATACATCGACTGAATGATTACGCCCTCGTCCAGGCAGTAAAACTGAGCCAGGTGCCGGCCTCCGGTCGCCTCGTCAAGCTGGCAACGCGAGGTTACCAGCACGCCCTCGGGCCAGGGCTGGATGGCAAGCACCGGTTTTACGGCACTGGTAGAAGGCAACTGTCCCGAGTCTGTGTTATAGCCGAACCAGCCAAACTCGCCTTTAGGCCGCATCACCGAACGCCATTCGCCCGAGCCTGGCAGTCGCACCAGCATATCGAAGACACCGCGATCGCGTTCAAGAACCAACTTAAAGGATTTCCCAATAATAGAAATCGCTTTGGCATCCTCGACGACCGTCGGTTTGGAATAACCCGGCCAGGCCAGCACAGCTAGTAAACCGATAACCAGCATGGCCAGTGGTCTCATCCGATGACAACCTTGTCAAAGCCAGCCAGATCAGCCAGATCCCCTAGTGCGCAAGCTCGCTCGCCTGGTATCAAGGCTGAATGGTGGCTTCCGCCGGCCTTGCTATACGCGGTCAGGAACTCGCCAACCGGTATGCGCGGCTTCAGTTTGAAGTGCGGCATAGTCATACTCTCCAGGACTGGGAACTCTGGTATGTCCACCTCGGCGATAGTCAGACGGAAGCTCCCCTTCCCCACTGCGACGAGATTAGCCAGTGTCGCTGGCCCGGTCTGGAATCCGCCCATCACAATCACGGGGTCAGCCAGGTCGCCAAACTTGAAAGGCACCGCTTGCAGCCTGGCTCGCTTTCCAGCAAGCGCTGGGTTGCACTCGCCCATATGTGCCATCAGTAAGGTGTCGCCTTGCCAATCTGGACAGAACATCTCGGTAAACATCGCCCCACCGAAAGCTCTCATAACAGTGGCCACCAGGCTTGCGCACGCCACATCGCCCTCGCCAGCATAACCAAGGCCCTCGGCCTGCAGTTTGCTGACACCAAGAAACGGCACCGTTGGCATATCCGGGACGTCGTTGAACGCCATAAAATGCATCGCGAAGGCATCCAGGTCATAGACCTTGATCGCCTTTTTCAATCCTAACCCGGCGCGTACAGAGGCCGCATGCAGCGTAGCATCCAGGTCTGCGGGCGCCGTAAACCTGGCCAGGTCTGCCTGGCGTTCGGTCTCAACCTCGGCTTCACTGACCTCCTGGGCGAATCTGGCCACTTCGCGTGGGTCTAGGTTCACAACTTGCGGTCCTGCCACAAGCTGCAATTCGGTGAAACCGACGCTGAAGTCGCCCATCCCCTCGAACGGATTGCCAAGGAGTCCAACGCGCAAACGCTTCAGTTGCTCAGCAGCAGCAGCAACTCGCGCCCAGGCAATCGCTCCTTCGACCAGTGCCGGATCATCCAGCGCGCCACTGATAATCTGGTAACGCTTCCCGGCGCGCAGCAGGATGTTCGCCAGGTCCTGCGCGCCATGGATGCCGTGATTCTCCAGTATGTGCTGGCCTGTCAGAGTCTCGTCCAGATATGAGTCAGGAGTGGTGTTGAGCAGCAAAAGGGGCAGTCTTGTCCGAGTGAGTGCCGAAGCCGATATCAGGCTGGGCGCGTAAGAAAGGTGCAACACCATCAGCGCCTCGGTCCCGGCCGCCTCGAAACCTGCTACTGCAGCGTCTACCTGCTCGCGTGTGTTACAGACCGGCGCCAGGGCTAGCTCAAGCTTGCCCTTGAAGGCTTCAGCGACCTTCTGGGCAAAACTGGCCTGAAGTGGCTTCAGTTCGGGTACCGCGGCATCGTAAAGCTCGAGCATCAACGGCAGCAGTCCAACTTTCGGCAGTCGGTCTTCCATCATCAAACGCCTCCCATTGGCGCTAGCGAGCTACAAGTGGCGGTATCAGCCGCCAGGCGTTGTCAAATAACACTGAGTCCACTTCGTCCTGGGTCAGTCCAGCCCTCTCGGCACCAATACGCAGCCCCTTTAGGGCCTCGTAAATAAAGTAGGTAAAGTCAGCTTCCACCTCGGGCGGTTGCCTGTCCTTGTTCCAGGGGAAGTCGCCACTCACGATATTGCGATAAGTCTCGCCTTCCCAAACTCGGTAACCTCGCATCCGGGACAGCACCGGAAAATCAGTGCCCCAGAGAATCCTTTGCGGGCCAAGGACTTGAAAGGCCAGTTCAAACACGTCAGGATTCAACACCGCGCAGCAATCAAACAATATCCGGTCTGCTTCGGCAAGCTCGGGAAACGCTGCTTCTGCGAAGGGCAAACAATAGGAGCGCCCCAGGTGAGCTATTACCAGCCTGGCTTTGCGATACTGCTGGTTCCAGCGTTTCAGCACTTCCAAAGTATGCTTGTCCCGCAGACGTTCCGCCCCCGGCACATGCACCGTCGCCATAAGACCAAGCTCGTCCAGCACTTCGACATGCTGTTCTGGAAGCATCTCTTCCAGTGCTACTTCCGCCTCAGGCTTGCCGGTAAGCCCCCAATAAGGCTTCACTCCGCAAAATTGGCCCTGTACCAGCACATCACGCAAGTGCTCTTGTGACCAGTTTGGGTCCAGCACTGCAAGTGCCCAACTCTGCTTCCCATCTGCAACTGACGCCGAGTAGGCATTAGCGGTCTCGATATTCGTGCCTTTCGACACCGGCCCAAAATGCAGTCGAAAAACTTCGCTCTGGGGAAATAGCTTCTCATAGTCAGCCTCCATATCTTCTGCAAGATACTGAGGATAAGAGACTGCGTTCGCCCAGTTCGACTGGATTAACTCCTCGGTAAGCTGAGGGCAATCCTGGTCACGCTTGACATGCGTGTGGGCATCGAAGAGCTTTGAAGGCAGCCAACTTCCCAGCTCTTTATCGTAAAAGTCGCGGTCTACTTCTCGCCACGCAAGCAGATCTTCCATTAACTACTCCTTTGCGTAAAGCACCGTATAAGCCTTCTCAAAACGCTCATAACACGCTTCGTAGCCAGGCCCCAAAGCAGCCTCTGGCTCGAAGAGCCGGTCAGCCGAATACCAGGCTGTGGCGGCGTCTTCGATTGATGTAAAATGGCCAGACCCCACCGCGGCAAGCAAAGCAGCGCCCAGGGAGGCTGCCTCCGAGCAGGCAGGACGCTCCACTGGCAATCCAGTCACATCAGCCAGTATCTGCAGCCATAAAGCGCTTTTGGCGCCTCCACCAAGTGCCCGGATGATCTCGCAAGGCCCAGCTACGGCTGCCAATCTTTCTACATGTTCGCGCAGGCAGAAAGCGATTGATTCCAGAATAGCCCGCACCAGATGGCCGCGCGTATGAGCAAGTGACAATCCGATGAAAGCTCCTCGTGCCTCGGCATTGAAGTCAGGTGAAGCCGTCCCAGTCAGGTGAGGCAGCATTATCAATCCTTCAGCGCCTGGTTGCACCCTGGCAGCTTCCTCATCAAGCTCGTGAAAAGTACTAGCTTCTCCTGCCAGCGTATTGCGGAACCAGGCCAGTGCCATTGCTGCCGTCTGCGTAAAAGATAACAAGCCATGCAAGCCCTCGACGGCATGCGCTCCGAAGCTGACGCCAAAACGCCAGCTAGCTGGAGCTTGTTCACTACTTGCCATCACCGCTAGTGCGGTACCCAGATTGGCGCTAACCAGTCCGCATCGCACATTGCCCGCTCCCAGCATCGCCGTCGTCTGGTCGTTTGCGCCTACTACGACCAACGTCTCACTGGCTAGCCCAAGCCTGGCCGCGACTACTGGTAGTATCCTGCCCACAACCTCGCCCGACTTGCCTATACGTGGAAGCTGTTCAGGCGTCACACCCACCACTTCGAGCATCTCCGGCCACCAGTCGCCTGTGCCTTCGTCCATTAGCGCCATCGAACTCAGATCCTGGGGATCGCCAACCAGTTCGCCGGTCAGTTGCCAGATCAGATAATCAGGCAGCATCAAGTATTTGGCAGTCCTCGCGAAGACTTCAGGCTGATGACGAGCTAGCCACATTATCTTGGGCGCCGAGGCTATCTCGTTAAAATTCGGTACGCCGGTCCGCTGGTAGAATTCCTCTCTGCTGAACTTTTCAGCCAGCCTTCGAGTCTCTTCGGTTGCCCGGGTATCGAGCCAGCTGAGCGCGTTGGTCAGGGGATTCATCCCCTCATCGAAGGCAGCGAAGGTCTGCCCCTGGCTTGAGAGCCCAATAGCGAGCACTGCTTCAGGTTGCTGTCCAGCCAGGCACTCTGCAACTCCTGCCGAGAAAGCCTCGAAATAGCGCTCTACAGGTAGTTCCACGAAACCAGGCCTGGGCTTGTGCAGCTCATAACTCTGACTGGATAGCGCAATCAGCTTGCCCTCGGCGGTGAATAGTCCAACCTTCATCGCCGTGGTGCCAATATCTACCGACAGAAACAGTTCTGGGCAAGGACTGCTCATCCCTCACGTCCCGAGCGCCAGAATTCCATAAGAAAACGTGCTCCTACCTCTACTGCCGCCTCCAATATCACCTTGCCGGTCTCAGCGCTTGCCACCAGCGGGTCTCCATAGATCCCCTGCACGCTTGGCTGCAGGTACCAGGTGGACCAGGTTACCTTCTGACTGCCCTCGAAGTTGTCTCCCGCGACGAATTCCGACTGGTAACGCATAATGTCCTCTGAGGTGGCTTTGGAAAGGTCTACTACTTCAGGGCTGATATGCATCACAAGTGATGTCTCCCATTCTCCCCCGTGAATGGAACCACCTCGCGGAGACTTCCGGATGGCCTGATAAGCGGGTGTCGAGAGCTTTGCCGGACTCAAAATTGCTATCGGTTTATCTTTCGCATCACACAGTTCGCGCGATACCACATTGAGGGCGCCACTGTGATGGCCATGACAGTCGAGGAGTGCGATTTTAGTGAAACCCATCTCCATCAGCGAATTGCACAAGTCGTAGATATAGTCCATAAACACCCGGCTCCGCACGATAATTGTGCCAGGCCAGTTGCGCATTATCTTCATCGAGTAGCCATAACGCACCGTGTCAAGCAGCAGCAACGGCAACTGGCCCTCTAAGGCTGCCGCCAGCCCAGCCCCATAAGCCTCGGCGATGCGCGCATCGGTATCTACCGGTAAATGCGTTCCGTGCTCTTCCGTAGTGCCTATTGGCAATATCAATAGTGAGTCCTGCCTGAGATGCTCCGCCAGGCTCGCGGTGTTCTGGTCTCTGTACAGGTAACTCATCATCATAACCTCACTCTAGACCTTCTGCCAGGTGCCGGTCTCGGCTGAATGTTCCATTACAGCTAGTGTATGTTGCATCGAAAGCCCATGTGCAATCGAAGGCTCGCCTTGTTGTCCTGCTGCGATAGCCTCGATGAAAGTGAAAATCGAATGGATATGCCCTCTCAGCCAGCCCGGGGTAGCTTTGGGGGTAGGAAAGCTCGCCGGTTTCTCATATCGCTGCACGGTAGCTATCTTCTTCCATCCTCTGGTGCCCCCAAGTGGGCTTTCAGGATCTCGCATGTCATAGGCTTCGAGCCAACTCGTGTCCATCAGATTGAAGCGTAAAGCCCCCTGAGTGCCGTGTATCTCAAATCGCATCTCGTCTTCGGCACCTGTTGCGATTTTTGAGGCTTCGATTGTTCCCACCGCGCCGTTAGCAAGCTTGCATAAAGCTACCACATTGTCTTCTGCATCAACAGTTATCCGCTCATCATGCCAGATGCGCTCGGGATAGAGAATATGCGTCGCTGTCATCACACTCTCCAGCGGACCTAACAACCAGACCATTAGATCCAGGATGTGTGATCCCAGGTCCTGCAGTACTCCCCCGCCTTCTGACTTCATCTGCTTCCAGCCCATTGGGCGGCTCGCATCGAGGCTGCCGGCATGCAGATATGCTCCCCGAAAACCTGTGATTTCACCGAGGAATCCTTCGTCGATAAGCTGCCTGGCCTTCAGCGGGGCTGGATAGAAACGATTGTGGAAGGAGACCTGGCCAATTCCATGCCAGGTTTTCATGGCCTCAGCCACCTGAATCGCTTCCGCATCACTCACTACGAGAGGCTTTTCGCAGTAGATGTGTTTGCCTGCCTTCATTGCAGCCACAAGCTGCTCGGCGTGCATTCTGTTTGGAGAACAGATATCTATAATATCGACATCTTCACGTTCTATCAGTGCGTGCCAGTCACAGGTCCACGACTCAAAGCCTCCCTGGCTGGCCGCCTTGCGAGCAGCTGTCTCATTCAGGTCCGCAACTGCCACCTGCCTTATCTCAACCGGAAGTGGATCATAAAAAAGTGGCAAGCTACGATAACAATGAGTATGGGTTTTCCCCATAAAACCAAATCCGATCATACCAATACCAAGTGGCTTCATTCCTGGTCCTCCCCAAGCCCGACTCCAGAGGCATATAGCAACTCACAACTGGCTCGGTAATTCTGATAGTACCTTGCATATCTGTCTACTTCCGAGGCTCTTGGTTCAAACCGCCTGGCCGGGCGGTGCCAGGCAAGCGAGGCTTCTTTTAGACTTGCGAATTGCCCGATTCCCGTTGCGGCAAGCATCGCTGCGCCAACTGAAGCCGCACTCGGGCACACTGGCTGCTCTACGGGAACCCCTAACACATCAGCCTTCACCTGCAGCCAGAAACCACTTGCAGCCGCCCTGCCCAGTGAGCGCACCTCTGACACCGAGACGCCGGATTCTGTGACTGGCAGCAAACAGTCTTTCAGCAAATAGGCGGTTGCTTCAACCATCGCTCTGGCTATGTGACCGCGTCCATGCGCCAGATTTAGTCCTAGCAGCGCCCCTCTTGCCCGGGGGATAGGCTTCGGCAGTGTAACTCCCTCGAAACCCGGCAGTACCAGCAAGCCTTCCGAACCGGCCGGGACAGCCTCAGCCTGCGCCAGCAGCTCCTGGATTGTGATAGAAGGACGAGACCACTCTCTTAGCCACGAGAGCAGTACCCCAGAGACCTGGGCATAAGGCATCAGATAACTAAGGCCAGGCACCGCGTGGTTGCCAAGATAAACCGGTGCGCCTTCAAGCGGCTCTGCGAGGGTAACAATGCCCGCAAGCGCTGTACCTGTTGTCTCGGACACCAATCCAGCTTCGACATTCCCGACTCCAAGTGCTCCGGCCAGTTGATCATTGCATCCAAGACAGACTGGTGTACCCTCAGGCACTCCGAGCAGATCGCGCAGGCTCGTTCAGCAGTTTCCCTGCCAGTCTGCCGGGCTCTGCAATAGCCGACAATTGCCCGCTCGTCACTCCAGCGATTGCCAGCAGCTCTGGCGACCATTGTTTTGTCTGCTTGTCCATCAGTCCGCTCATCTGGCCAATCACATAATCAGTCATAAACTCGCCAGTCAGGCGCCAGATGAGGTAGTCGGGCAGTTGGGGGAACTTCCACGCGCTGTGGACGCCGGGAGCATGGTGTGCAAGCCAGGCCAGCTTGAATACTGTCAAAGCCGCGGGTATGCCTGGATAGCCTGTCAGTTGCTGAAAATGGTCTGCTGAGAGCCCCTGGTCCACCAGACCCTCCGCAATCCCCTGCGCCCGGTTATCTACCCAGACGATAGCATCGGAAAGTGGCCTGCCCTTCGGGTCCAGAGGTACGAAAGTCTGCCCCTGCGAGCTAAAGCCAATAGCCAGCACTTCCTGTCCAGCGGCAGCGTCAAGCACTTCTCGCGCGCCAGCAAGCAGTGCCTGCCAATAAGTGTCAGGGGCCATCTCGGCCCAACCTGGCCTGGCCGCGCGAAATTGATATTCCTGGCTTGAGAGCGCCAAAACTTCACCCTCGTCGCTAACGAGAGCGGTCTTCAGCGCCGTAGTGCCCAGGTCAAAGGTCAGATAGCTTGCCATCGGCCTCTACTCGTAGCCGAACTCGCGTTCAACTTCGCTGATGGACTCCTCGATTATATCCATGCCTTTGGCGGCCAGCTCAAGGCTCATCACAATCGGGGGAGACATCCGCAATATATGCCCTGCCGGCACCCAGGCCAGCCCCTTGCTGAAGGCGCGTTGATATACCAGCTTGCCCGCCTCGTTGAAGGGTTCCTTTGTGGCTTTGTCTTTCACTAGTTCGACCCCAAGCAGGCAACCCTTGCCCCGGGCGTCACCCACAATGGGATGATCCGCAATCAGCGCTTTCAAGCGACCATCGAAATACTTGCCCAAAAGCTGCGCGTTCTCGAGTAGCCCCTCCTCTTCGATCGCTTCGATGCTCGCCAGTGCTGCCGCGCAGGCCATCGGATTACCACCATAACTCGTTGAGGCGGAAATCTTTTCTATCGCGTCCTTATACCGCTCTGACACCAGCATCGCGGTTACAGGGAAGCCATTACCAAAACCTTTCCCCAGAGTCACAACATCGGCTCTGGTATCCCAGTGCTCCATCGCCAAATAGGTACCCGTGCGTCCCATACTGGTAAGCACTTCGTCCGCGAAGAGCAGGATGCCTCGTGCATCACAAAAAGCTCTCAGCTTGGGGAAGAAGTCATCCGGCGGGAAGATAGAGCCGGCCCAACCCTGGATAGGCTCCAGTACGAAAGCCGCCACCTGACCTGTAGTGGCCTGTTCGATAAACTCGCCAAAGAAGCTTATATACGCGTCGGTGTCGATCGTCCCATCGGCTTTCTTCCACATCGGGCGATAAGGATCAGGACGCGGCACCATATAAAAGCCCTGAGCCCTGCCTGTCCCGCTTGTTGAGTTCATTTTGGCCAGGCTAATGGAGTGGCCGGTCTTCCCGTGGAAATCCATAAAGCATGAGATAAACTCATGCTTGCCCGTCGCGGCGCGACAGACTCTTAGTCCCGCTTCGACTGCCGTTGTCCCACTGTCATACAACTGGATTCCCGTCAGGTCCCAGGGCTGGATTTGGGCCAGCTTCTCAAGCAACTCGACTTTTATCGGCGTGTTGAAGTCGTGACAGTTCATCAGCGTGTTTGCGTAATGAGCCACAGCCTCGCTCACCTTGGGATGACAATGCCCCAAAGTCGTGACGTAGATGCCACTTGAGAAGTCGAGATAAGTGTTGCCATCTACATCGGTCAGTGTGACGCCATGACCCTTCTCGAATACCACGGGGAAAAGTTTCACCTGGCCAGAATAGCCAATCATCAGCTTCATCCCGCGCCCGTTAAGCTCCTGCGAGCGAGGGCCGGGCAGTTCTGAAGTAACCAGATGAGGGAGTGCGGCTGGGTTCACTTTGGCCCATTCAATATTGATCGTAGCCATCGCTTGCTCCTGTGTGTGTTTATGTTCGATAAACTTGCAGGTTCGCGCCTTTATCGTAACGGTGGCCTGCATCACTGTCAAGCACTTTTTTTCATAAATGGTCTTGACAGTAACCCTTATCGGGCTTACCATTGGTGTTCGAAGCGAACAGTATGGAGGGCCCTATGAGAACAAGACACGCCAGACTCCTCGAAGAGCTTAAACGCGCCGGTCAGCTCCGGGTTGCCGATGTCGCCAAGCGTTACGATGTGTCTACAATGACCATCCGGCGCGACCTGGAAGAACTCGAAGAGCAAGGCCTTGTTGTTCGCACCCACGGCGGCGCAGTTCCCGCGGGGCGAGTTCGTTTACTCGGTTGGTCAGGCCCCTCAGGCGCGACCTCACCGACCAAGGCGGCAATCGGTGCCCTGGGCGCCTCCCTTGTCGAACCTGGCCAGACAGTGATGATTGACACCGGCACGACCGCGCTGGAAGTCGCCCGGCATCTCCCTCAAAATATCGGCCTTACCATTGCTACAACCTCTCTGCTCGTCGCGCAGGAACTCTATGCCAGCTCTATTGGCGTGCTGCTGCTGGGTGGACTGCTTCGCCGCGAGTTCCCAAGTCTTTATGGCCCCGTCACCGAATCCAACCTTATGGACCTGCACGTGGATATCGGTTTTGTAGGATGCGATGGCGCCGATAGCGCTACTGGTTTCTACACCGCCGACGTGCATCTCTCCAATCTCGAACGCCAGATGGTCGAAGCCGCTGACAAGCGCGTGGTAGTTACCGAGAGCGCCAAGTTCGCCAGGCGCGCTTTTGTCCGGTATGCAGGGATAGAAGAACTGCATCTGCTCGTGACTGACCCTGCGCTCTCACCTGAAGACCATTCTCGCCTTGAAGAACGTGGGCTGAAGATTCTCTATACCGATGGAGAGTGATCCAGTTGGGCAAATATGACGAAGTTGAGGTCCTGGGCCCCAAGCGTGAGCAGGTCATCGCCGAGGTCAAAGCCCAGATCGCCGAGTGGGGCCTCACGATGCCTTCTGTAGAGCCTCTCCCTCTCCACTTCGGCCTGCACGATTTCCGTGTGACGGGCGAGACCGAGTTCTGGGTGGCCAATGAGGAGGAGGCCGGCTGATTGCGGCAAGTTCCTTTTCGTCTTCGATGGCCAGACCTGCCCTTACCACCAGCACGTGATGAAGAAGGAGACTTTCTTCGTCCTCAAGGGCCAGGTGCGGATGAAGGTCGGCGAGGAAGAGCGGGTCCTTTCCGAGGGCGATCTGCTGACGATGCCGCCTGGTGTCGCGCACAGTTTCACTGGCCTCGGCCCGGCCCTGCTGCTCGAGGTCTCGATGCCCTCAATCCTGCAGGATAACTTCTTCGCCGACAAGCGGATAGGCGAGGACGGCGTCATCTAGCGCGTCCTACCTCAACGCAAAGCGAAGCCCCGGAGCACGAAGCCCCGGGGCTTGTTTCTTCGCATGCGAGAACCGCGACTACCAATCGAGCCAGAGGATGCGGAAGGAGTCACCGATATCGAAAGTGCGGCCAGGCCCTTCATCATGTGCCGTTCTCATCGCGACAGAATCCGGGCTGTAAACCGCCAGGGACGGCAGGGCCCCCTCGGTCACTGGTGGGCCCAGCACTGCTCGCCCACCGACCAAGTCGAAGATGGACGGCCAGGAGCCGCCTGGGGAGAGCCGGCACGAGTAGGCCCTCAACTGCCAGTTGCCGTCCTGGCAGTATGCCAGGAAATGGCCACCGGACGGCATATCCGCGCCTTGCGCTATCAACTCGCTCTTGAAGTGCCGCTGTATCTCCACCAGCAAGTAGCGCCCATCGTCCGACCATTCCACCGGCCTTTCGTTTGACTGACCCCAGCCGTTACTCTCCCAGCCTGCCGGGAAGGGCACAGAGGGCAGCGGACCCGGTGGCAGCCACACATTTTCGCCCTCGGCGTTGGCTGGTGGCCAGAGTCCTATGCAGCCTGAACCATCTGGTCGGGCAACAAAAGCACCTGCCCAAGATTCCTCAGGATTCACCGCTGTGAAGGCGACCCACTCGCCATCGGGGCTCCACTGCGGCGCCATCTCTGTCACAGTGTCGGGCAAGCCGGTGAGCCGTTCAGGCTTCCACCAGGCACTGCTCATCCCAGTGTCCGCGAAACACGTCTGATGCTCCTTTCTCTCGGCCTTCGACCGGGAGCGATAGGTGTATAGCTTGCTGTGCTCATTGCCGAGTCCGTAGGGCAGAAACGGAGCTTCTTGAACGACGATCCCAGAGCTGTTGGGCGCATAGTCCATATCGCGGACGATGAGCAGGTCAGACCACTCGACATCTGTTGCGTAGTGCTCGCTGATCGGTTTACGCAGGGCCAACACCGGTGGCAGGGGCAGGAGAACCCAATCGACTGCTGCCTCGTCTTCTGGTAGTTCGGGCGCGGTCTGCATAACCAGATAGGTGAACTGACCGATCCGGTCGGACACCGCAACGGCCAGCAGTGTGCCATCCGCGGTCCACCTCAGTTGCGCCTCAGGCGCGCGGAGAGCGCGATCCCAGCGCGTGCTCAGCGGCGAGAGGACGCACCAGGCCCTGCCGTCAGTCCTTGCGACGAACACAGACCCCAGGTTTAGATACGCGAAGTATGTGTGAGCAGGATTCCACACAGGCCGCTCTCCGTTGCGGAAGAGCAGCTTGGGCTCAGGATTCTCGGCAAAGGGATCCAGGGCGTAGATGCCCGAGGGCCGCTTGCCGGAGGGGTCCTCGAGCTGCACTAGCATCTCCCGGCCGGTCAGCGGGCCATCGAAGGGCGCGGCGCGGTCGAACACCGTTGAAGGTTGGCAGCCAGCAATACTCGAGACAGCCATCGTGAAACCGAGTGCTATGCGCACTAGCATTAAGGAATTTGTCGCCATTTAGGCACGTCACACATCCCTTGGATATCGCGGATCTCCTCAAGACTGCACCATGGGAGCCCGTTAGTGCCGACGTTATAGAGAAGTGCCTTGAACTCTTCGCAGATCTCTGCGCGGATGGCACAAGTAGTCCTATTCACTGCGCAGTGCCAGAACCTCTCCGACGCCGCATGTGTTATTTCGTGTAAAGCAATGTTGGTTGCGGCATACCTCCTGTCTGCCCACTCAATGTCTGCAGCTGCGAGGAAGTCCGGTAGCTGCAAGGTGTTGAGCGCACATATGCCAGGGTTGTCTGGCTGCGCATTACGCCACGCCCCTGCACTGTGGTGCACGTTAACTTGCTGGAGCACCTTCCAGAACTTAGGCCGCGGGGGCTTATTCTGGGCAACAGTGCTCAAGTTCACCGGCGCAACGAACAAGCCAGTCCATATCACCGTCTTTATGGTGTCGTACACGATGTGTTCTGGTTCCTCATTCGGTTTCGCGATCCACTCGCCGGCTTTGGCGAAAGCCTTATGCGCCGCGATCTGGGTCGCAGACAACAGCTTGATCGCGTGAGGCCCGCCGAGTACAAACGGTACCGTCTCTATCTCGCCCTCTGTCCAGCCCATTTGGAAGAAACGAACGCCAATTTCTCGAAACTGAGCCTCTACCCACGGCCAGTCGATGAGATACGTTGACCAGATAGGACCCCAGTTCAGACTGTCTAAGTAGACATACAACACCTGCGGTTTTGTCTTGGAGTTCAACGCCAGGGCCTGCCGGTCCCGGTGATCTCTGTACTCTATGGCATGGCCGTCAGTGCATTCAAGCACAAACAAGTAAGTGCCGCCCTTGTCGAACAGCGCAGTTGGTACTCCAAGGTACAGTCCGTGGGTGCTGCCGGTGGAGCTTGCCGTAAGACCGTCTTGCGCATCGTGCAGCGCACACTCAAGCGAGGCTACGTCCCATGAACCACGAAGCTGCATTTCGCTATCGTACAGCCAGATTCGCCCCGCTTCGGCATCTGCATCCATGGCGTCTTTCAGCGCATACCAGCGTATGTAGTAGTAACTGACATCATCAGACGCATCATCAGGTGTGCCGTTATCTACCTGCGCTTCGAACTCAACATCAAGAATGGGCTGCCCGTTCTCATCCAGCGCCCTTAGGATCGAGAGATATGGGCTGTTCAACGCGATGCCGTCAGTGATCTGGAGTTCTGGGTACTCGTTGTCCTGGTCTTGCTGGGACACTTCGACATTGTAGGCGTAGGTCCACGGATCCACATACTCGCCTGCATCGTCCTTGCCGTCCCAGTTGAACACGTGCATGGCTCCAGTAACGCCAGTCTTAACCATAGTCCTGATAGGGGTGCGGTTGGTGGCATCTGAGACACCTGTGTCATAGAGCTTCAGAGTCACGTTCATCAGGTCATTGAGGTCGTTGTCGGCGAGTTCTACGGTGATGGGGATGGTAGTGCTTGGCGTGCCATCCCACCCAACCACCGGGGCTGGCGTTACCGTCTCGATAGTCACGTTCTTGACAGTCCGCGTGGTCTCGGCTTCCGCCTCCAACTGGCCAGTCAGTCCACCCACCAGGTAGCTGACGACAGTCGCCGTCAGCGCGTGGGGGCCGTTGTGGGTGGTCGTCGTTGTCCAGTTGACTCTGTACACAGCAGTAGTTACGCCGTCAGTCGTGCTGGAGGTTTCAAGTATCGCGGGTGGCCCATTGGTGACGTGGATGACGGGGCACTCGTGGAGCTCGGTCTGCTCCTGGGCATCGAGTGCCAGCGTTGCCACTATGCAGCCCCGGGTCACGACCTCGAGCTTGATGGGGGCTATCCCACCGAGCGTGCCACTTCCGATGAAGCTTACTTCACAGAGAGGCTTCTTGAGACTAATCATATCGCCGGCAGGGGCATCGTCACGCGATCCTGTGGCGGGCGGCGTGACAGTCGCTACATCATCAGCCGTGCATATGATCACCACGTCATCGTTGTTGGTAAACTCTGCCGGCGCCTGCCAGTTAACGGTGGCTCCAGTGTTGCCGTTGGGGAAGGCGCCCTCTGAAGCAGACCATGTGTAGGTTAATGTGTCAGCGAATGCGGCGGCCATGCCGTTCAGCAAGCATTGGTCCAGATCTGAGCCGATCGCAGTGCACTGGGTGGTCGTGCCCGGCCCGGCGACCATACCATCAGAAGGGGCCATGATGCTGACCGTGATAGGGGTGCCAGGACTCCACTCGCCAGAACCACTCGGTGGCGGAGGAGGAGGTGGTGGTGGTGGCAGGAGTGGCGGTATCTGCGCAATCGCTGGCATAACGGAGAGGGCGAGTAGCGCCAAGCTAATCAGCGCTACAATTGGAAAGAGGCTTCTTCCTCCGCCCCTTCGGGGGGGGGGGGGGGGGGCTACTTGGGGCCTTTGTTTCATTGGCAACTCCTCTTGAGTCAAAGATGATGAGTCTTCGCTGCTTCGAGTGTCGCTTCGCCCCGGCCAAAGGGTGCGTGCTGGACGTCCAGATTTATCTTATCGCGAACCTATCCAACTGTCAATAACTTAATATGGTATATCTCTTTGTGCAAAGATTGTTATATATTTTTGCAGTCCGGTATGCTGGTTTCGGGAGCGAAGATCCCGAAACACGCCAGCGAAAGGTAGGGGCGGCGGGCTAGCACTCCTGCCTTCCCACTCTCGCTTCCTGGCTGTTTCGAGGCTAGCCAGTTGCTAGCCCAGCGGATACCTTCCCCCTTCGACCAGCGCTTCGAACATCGCCACGACGTTCTCGGTGGGGGTCCGGGCCTGGATATTGTGGATGGCGTTGAAGACGAACCCGCCCCCTGGGCCGAATATCCGCAGTCGCTGCTTCACTTCCTCGCGCACCTGCTCGGGGGTGCCGAAGGGTAAGGTCTTCTGCGTGTCTACACCGCCACCCCAGAAGGTCGAGCCGGCTGCCATACTTTGCCTTCAGCTCGCGAGGCTCCATACAAGCCGCCGAGCACTGCACCGGATTGAAGATATCGAAGCCGGCGTCCAGGAAGTCTTCGATAAGCGCCTCGACCGAACCGCAAGAGTGGATTAACGCCTTCCAGCCTGTATGCTCGTGAACCCAGTCGCACACTCGTTTGTGGAAGGGCTTGAACAGCTTGCGATAAGCCGCCACCGAGATGAAGGGCGCGTTCTGCGTGCCGAAGTCCGTGCCTGTCACAAACACCGCCGCCACGCGTTCGCCAACCACCTGATGTATCCGGGCCAGGTTCTGTATGCCAATCTCGCACTGGCGCTCGAAGACCTCCCAGACATAGTCCTCGCGCATTATGGTGCTGACATACCATTCCTCGATATCGCGGATGCCTTTGGGATGTTTTAGCCAGGGCGCTGGTACGAGGGCAATGTCACCAAAACTGGTGCCGCCAAAACTGCCTACCAGCGCGCGTGAGGTCTTCGTCCAGAGGCGCTCTGCCTCGCAAGCAAACCAGTTCAGGTCATCATCGCTTATCGGCCCGAACTCTTCGAGGTTGTCGGCAGGGTCGAGAGCGTCATCATCGATTGGTTCTTGCCGCACGATTGAATCCACATACCAGCCTTCCGCTGGCAGTTTGCCACTGGGCGCAACTGACTTGTCACCTTCGGGGTAGAGCAGCAGGCTGCCATCTGGCTCGGGCTCGGTGTTAAAGCCCTCAGGCACCAGCAGGGGCGTGCCATCGTGGAAAGTCCACGGCTTCCACCCTTTGTTAGCGAAGCCGTAGAGAGTCTTCCTGCCTTCCAAAGGTACGGTATCAATACCAAGGGCATCTCTGAGGTCATCGTCGATCTCGCCAAGCAACTGGAAAGGCTCAACGACCTTGATGGGAGTACCTGGCGCGTCCAGGCCAAGAGCCTGACGCAACTTGTAGATGGTAGTAGCATGCATACCGGTGACGGCAGTTGCGCCGAAATCCACTGGCACGCGGTCCGGCTCGCTGTGGTTGAGAGCTAGCGTGACTCGTTCTCTTGAGGTCATTTGGTGTCTCCTCCTTTACCTGCTGGGAAGTATCTCGACAGGACCAAAACAGGGCGCGGCCATATCGTCCGCGTCGGTGACATTGCAGTAGGGGTTGCAGCCTGCGCCGTACCACAGCACTGTGCCCTCCGGCAGCGGTGCCGCAGCCCAAAGCACGATGCGATTTGGATGATCGGCATCGAAAGTAGCGTTGTAGAGGGCATCCAGGTCATCGCTGGTGAACGAATTACGCAACCTGAAACCTGCTGGCATCCCCTGCGAGGTCAGGCGTCCCTCTACCCCTTCAAATTCAACGAATATCCGGGAGCCGACAGAATCGCCATACTTGACCTGAGCAAGGCGCAGCTCGGTTTTTGGCGGCAGAGAGCCGTCCACCAGCGGCGCGGCGACGCGAGCGATACGTCTGCCGAGTCTGAGCTGGCCCTCCCATCCGATGTGGATGGGATCAGACAAGTCGAGGTCAATGGCTGGCACCACTCGCAGATTTGAGATGGCCTCCGGCAGCCGGCGTTGCATATCGCGGAAACGCTCCCAGGGGCCATCGAAGCCGGGGTCGAGCTGCGCCCAACGCCCAAGCTGCACCATCACGACAGGCGCCTCGGACGTTGCGAACTCGGTACGGAAGGCGCGCGCCAGCGCATCGAAGCGCCTGCCATACCGGCCATAGCGAAATTCGTCCAGGTCAGAATCGGTAAACTCGGGCTCGAAGTCGGGCATCCGGGCATCAGATTCACCCTGGTACCACACGAGCCCCCTCACGTGGCCGCCGGCCAGGTTGATCTGGCGTTCCATAAAGTCGTAGAAGTTACCGCCCTTTTCGCTGCGCTTGTCCGGATCCCATTCGGCGATGGCACTTCCGCCATAGGCGGTAGGGATCAGCCCAACTGGTACACCGGTCTGCTGCACCATTGATTTGGCGAAGCTATAGCCAGCGTCCATCCCTCCCCAGGGAGTGCCTTCTTCCGAGGCCGCGCGGTTGGCAGCTAGTTGTTTGTCTGTAAGCTGATAAACGGTGTGGTGATGCAACTCGAAGAAGGGGTGGTCGGCCTCAAACAGGCGATGGAGAGGGGGCACTGCGGGTTGCCACTGACCACTCATCCCCAACATATTGACCTCAGGCAGGGCAGGGAGCTGCTCGAGGATGGGCGCAAGCCCCTGCATATTTGACTGGCCTGCAAGCACCCACAGGTCGCCCACCAGCACATGGGCAAGGCCAAGGGCAAGCTCCTCACCAGCGAGCAAGGTCACTTCATAAGGGCCACCGACAGGTAGCCCCTCAATCTGCAGGAAAACTCCCTCACCCGAGAGTGCCTGGTCAAGCAGCGCGCCGTCCGGCCCGATAATCTTCACCTGCGTGATGCCCGCGGGAGCTTCCAGCGCGCAACTGGCCTGGTCTTCTTCATCGCGTTGCAGCACCTGATAATCGGCCGTAAGCTCGGTGACGCCGGCCTGCAACTCGTTAACCAATCTTGCGCTCGGATTCATTGCGCGCTCCTCTTTACTTCGATCTTTACAGGACGCAGACTGAGCAGCACCCGTATGCGCCCATCGGAGAGTTGCTCCCAGGCATGGTAGGGCTTGCCAGCGACCCTTACATCCGGCACGCCCTGCCCGGCTGGGAAGGTGACCTCCAGTCTCGAGCGATCTCCCGGCTTGATATGGCTTCCTTCCAGACTTACATAACCAGTTCCTGCCTCGATAGTCAGGTGACTGCCTCGGTAGAAGACCTTGCGCGCGCCAAGTTTGGGCAGTTCAGCAGGCAAGGCAGGGGCTATCTCCAGCACCCCATCACGCCAGGTATTTACTCCGAGGAAGGCATACAGGGGGAAGGTTGTGCCGCAGGAAGAATCCGAAAGGAACTCTCTGTCCAGCCCCAGCCCGCCGGATGCGTCGCCCCCTTGTTGCCGACCCCGTTCAGGATGGCCTGCGTAATAAGCGCGATAAAAGTCTCGCCCTTCTCCGCCAGCGGCCTTCACATCGGCATACCAGGCCTCGATAACCTTCGTGCGCTGCCAGGCGCGTTCAAGCTGTTCTGGCTGCCCGGTCTGGCAGCGGGTAATAAGCTCCATCAGGCTGGTCATCGGCACGGCGCCGCCGTTCTGCATCTGATAGCCCCATTGCCAGTTGTAATGGTCAGGGGCGCGCTCGTGCTCCCAGTTCCAGGGCCAGAACCAGTATTTTTCGTTATGGCGCGTGGTCGTGCGCGGGGCAAAACGCCAGTGGTAGATATCCTCGCCAGTCGCGGTGTCCCCCGGTATGATGCGCCCATCAAGCCAGGAGAGGATACTCTCATGTTGCTCGGTGGTGCCAACGCCGTAAACCAGCGCCATCAGGTTGAAGTGGAGGAAGCCATAATCGTGTTTTGCTCCCTTCACATCAATATTGCGGCAGAACCGGCCAGTCTCGGGCACCCAGAAGCGCCGCTCGATAGCGGCCTTTGCTTGGGCGGCAAGGCTAGCCAGAGACTCGGCTGTCTCTTTATAAACGATATGCGTCCTGTCGTCAGGGCCAATCACACTGACCTCGGGGAAGCTCCAGCCCCGCGCGGTGGCAGCGCGTTCCATCTCAGCCAGGGCCCTGAGCGCGTTGTAGTAGAAGAGTGAACTCTCGATATCAAACCTGCCTGCCGGCAGCAGATCCCAATAGCTGCCGATTAGGCCGTGCCCAGGCTCATCGCCGCCCAGCCCATCGTGGCCGACCAGCCAGGAGAGGTCCAGCAGGCCTTCCTGCCGGCCCCTGAGGTGCTCCAGCATAAATAGCATCGAACGCCTGAGCTTTGGCATCATCAGCCTGAGAAACTCATCATCTCCAGTCCACAGCCAAAACTTGCTTGCCGAGAAGGTGAGAAGGCCATTCATCACCGGCATCCGCACATCATAGCTGGCGCGCAGATAGTTCAAAGCGATCTCGACGCCCTCGGCTGACAGCGTCGTCGGAACGAGTTTGAGGCGAGTTATACGCGCCCCTTCGCGTCCCCACTCGGGATGGAGATACATTGGGAAGAAGAGCGGATAGCGAGCTTTCTGAGGTGAAGCCATCGGGGCGAATACTTCAGGAAAATCCGCCGGCGGCAGATCGCAGAAGTCGACTCCCACACTACGTGCCTCGCTCCAGTCCGGCGCGTTCCGTAGTCGTCCAGCAAAGCCTTAGCCCTTCGATAAACTGGCGGGCGTCTCGCTCATCGGGGCTGATGAATTCAAGGTCGACCTCGATGATGGGAATCTGAAAAACATCGCAGTCGAAGGCCGGTGAGACCAGCTCCGGCTGCGGCCCGGTTATCTGCCCCACCAGGCGGAAGTCCTGATACTCCTCTTCAAGGGCCAGGTCACCTGACTGCCACTCAGTGTGCTGGACGTCCTGTGCGGCAGGCTGATTGAATTCCCAGCCGGTTGGCCTGTCGACTAACGTGTTGCGGTTGTATTTGGGCCAGGGCCAGGAGAAATTTGGTCGGTAGCCGCCCAGGCTGTTGTTTGGCTCAGGCAGGAAATACCCCCCATAGCAATAGCCCCACTTGTCCACCGGCACATTAAGGAGCGTATTCAGGACGTCATCTTGAGGCCCAGTATACTGGCGATTGAGCCCCATCGCGCCCCTGTCTACCCACGGCAGGAACCAGGCATCCCAGTCTTTCTCCCACATATGGTCAACGCCCCCTGGGAAGGGGCCTGACCCCCAGTAGATGCCTCCCTCATCAACTGAGAGATGCCTTCTGAGATACTCGTTGAGGAAGGCGTCATACTCGGGATCGTCTGTATAGAAGGCTGGCAGCCGGCTCCAGTCGGGCTCCAGTTGGGCGTTCGGGAGGGTCAGTCTGGGCTGCCGCGGTTCACTGGCTGGCTGGCCCAGGGCCAGGCCTGCAAGCAGGATGATAAGTAAAACTGCGATTATCATATCTAGCCTCATTGAGACACTCCAAAAATGGTTAGCTTGTTTCGGGATTCGCGGCCAAAAGGCAGCGTCCTGCAGGGGATAGGGTCTTCTCTGTTGAAGCTTGCGCTAGCGCAAAGAGTCTGGAGGCGACCTTAAATGACGACCGAACTGGCCTTTGTTGTTGTTTTCCTGTCCTTGCTGCTTGTGTTGAATGCTGTCGCACAAGACCTTCCAAGCTTCGAACAGCAGGAGTTCCTCCTTAGTTTCTGGGTAGATCCCCCTGCGGACCAACAGACCGACGAACGCTATGCCGAGATCGCCGAGGCTAATTTCAATGTGGTGATGGGAGGCTATGGCGGTACGAGTCCAGAGGCTGTGGAGAAGCAACTTGCCCTGTGCCAGACACACGGCCTCGGCCTGCTCGCGCGCTGTCCAGACATCCCCTTCGACCAGTTGCCCGACGGGCCGGCCTGCTGGGGTTATGTGCTGCGCGATGAGCCGAGTGTGGCAGATTATCCTGGTTTGGCCAGGCAAGTGGCAGACCTGCGGATTGCCAGGCCTGGCAGGCTTGGCTATATCAACCTCTTCCCCGATTATGCCAACGAACAGCAGCTTGGTGTGCCCACCTATGAAGAGCATGTCCGCCGCTTCGTGGACGAGGTGAAGCCGGATATCCTCTCGATGGACTATTACCCCTACTTCGGGCCGAACGACGATTGGCGCGATGGCTACTGCGGCAACGTCGCGGTGATGCGGGAGCATTCGCTAAGAGCGGGCATCCCCTTCTGGAACTTCTTCAATGTGATGCCTTTCGCCTTCCACACTGACCCGACGACTGACCAGTTGCGCTGGCAGATGCACGCATCGATCACTTACGGCGCCAAGGGACTGATGTATTTCTGCTATTGGACGCCGGGCGGCCCCAAAGGTGGCGCCATCATCGCCCAAGATGGCCGCAAGACTCGCCACTGGTGGCAGGCGAAGCGACTGAATGCCGAGGTCAAGGCTCTGGGGCCAACGTTGATGCAGCTCACCAGCACCAAGGTTACCAGGGTGAAGCCGGGCGAGGAGGCCGACCTTTCCGGCACAGGGCTTGTCAGACTCTGGCGCGCCGAGCCAGGAGCCGACCCCGAACTGGACCTGCTGGTGGGCGCTTTCAACCACGCGGACGGCCGCCACGCTGTGATGCTGATGAACTACCGCTACGCTTTTACCGCCTGGCCAAGTGTCGAATTCGACGTCCCCGCCGACCAGGTGCTGGAAGTGGACAAGCGCACTGGCGAAGCACAGCCAGTGATTGACGACAGTCCTGACCTCGAAGGGCTGCAGCTCTCACTGGATGCGGGCGAGGGCCGGCTGTTCTTGCTGCCCGCAAGCAAGTAGCAGCAGGGCACCTACTCTCTTTGCTGGATTTTATGGAGGTCTTGGTTTATGAACACCGAGTTACTGGTTATCACCATCCTTTTCATATTGCTTGCGCTCTCGCTCGGAGTCGGAGCTCAGGACTTGCCCAGGTTCCATCAGAGACAATTCGCAATCAGCTTCTGGGTAGGCCCTCCTGCCGAATACGCCACCGATGAAGCCTATGCCCAGATACGGGAGGCTGGCTTCAATGTGGTGATGGGGGGCTTTGGTGGCAGCAGCCCTGAGGCAATGCAGCAGCAGATCGACCTTTGCCAGAAACACGGACTGCGACTGCTTGCTCACTCGCCTGGCACCCCGGCTGACCAACTGCCAGCCAGTCCGGCCATCTGGGGTTATATGCTGAGAGATGAACCCAACACCGCAGGTTTCGCAGAGCTCGCCACGCAGGTAGCCGAGATTCGCGCTGCCAGGCCGTATAAGCTTTCCTACATAAATCTGCTGCCTGACTATGCCAACGCCGGCCAGCTTGGCGCGCCGACCTATACGGACTATGTGAAGCGCTTCATCGACGAGGTCAAGCCAGATGTCCTGTCGATGGACTACTATCCAATCTTCAAGCCCGAGGGAGACGGCCGCGATGGCTATTGCGGCTGCCTTGCTGTGATGCGTGAGCAGTCGCTTGAGGCGGGCATCCCGTACTGGAACTTCTTCAACGCGATGCCCTATGGCCCGCATACTGACCCGACCGAAGATCAGCTCCGGTGGCAAATTTATGCCACCCTCGTCTATGGGGCCAAGGGCATAATGTACTTCTGCTACTGGACGCCGCGCGGAGGAGAATTTCCCAAGGGAGGCGCCATCGTAACCGCTGATGGTCGGCGGACGCGTCATTGGTGGCAGGCACAGCGCCTGAACTCCGAACTGCAGTTCCTCGGTTCCACCCTGATGCAGCTTACCAGCACCAAGGTCACACGTGTGAAGCCAGGGGAGGAAGCCGACCTTACCGGCACAGGCCTCGCGCGCCTCTGGCGGGCCGAGCCTGCGGCTGATCCGGAACTCGATCTGCTGATTGGCTCCTTTATACACCGAGACGGTCGCCGCGCTGTGTTGCTGATGAACTATCGGTTCGCCCACACCGCCTGGCCGAGTGTCGAGTTTGAAGTGCCAGCCGACCAGGTGCTGGAAGTGGACAAGCGGACCGGCGAGGAGCGCCCTGTGATTGACGACAGCCCTGACCTTGAAGGCTTGCAGGTCTCACTGGATGCAGGTGAGGGCCGGTTGTTCTTGCTGCCAGCCAGTGAATGAGGTGTAGAGGATGAAACGTATTGCGCTGCTGCTTCTGCTGCTTGCGGTCGCGGGTCTGGCAGGCAGCCGCCCACTCGAGACCTGGCGCTTTGAGGGCTTCGGCTCCTGGGCCAACAGCAACGTGCAGAGCGCCGTCGGCCTGCCAGGCGAAGAGGGTACGGTACTGGAGCCCGAGGGTGCCATAGCCGGCCCGAACGTCCGGCTCGAGCTTACCCTCAATGGCGAGGCCTTGGTGACCGAGGCCCAGCCCCGGACGCTGATTGAAGGGCGCTTGCCACTGGTGGAGACCGAGCGCAGCACTGGGGAGATAACAGCAAGACTTACGCTCTTCCGCGCCCCGGTTGAGGGACGTCCAGACATCGCTTTGGTGAAACTCGCTAACTCCGGTTCGACGGCGAGGACTTGCCACCTCGGCTTCACCGCGACGCTGGGGCAGGGCGAGTCGCCTGTTGTCGGTGATTCACTAATCCAGCAGGAAAAGGTCGTCCTCCTGACAAGCCCTGGCTCTGGCCTGGCGGTACAGAATACGGATCTGCGGGCCGAGTCGCTCGTGGCTGGGATATCGCGCTGGGCAACGGTCGGCGCCAAGGTGCAACAGGCTTTCGGCAATATCCGGGTCGGCTGGGGAGGAGAGCCCATCAGGTACCACTATACCTGCGAGCCGGGCGCCAGAGCGAAAGTCTTTCTCGGCTTGATGGAAGGCTACTGGCACGAGGCGGGCCAGCGAGTGCAGTGGTTCCAGGTCGAAGGCGCCCCTTCGGTCTCTCTCGACCTTTACTCCGAACACGGCAACTCGCCTTTCATCCTGCCCTTCGAGGCGAGTGACACCAATGGTGACGGCCAAATCGATATCGCGACCGGCCCGGCCCCAGGTGCAGGCGATATCAACAGCCTGCTCAACGTTATCTGGGTCTTCCCACCGAGCAGGGAGGTTGCAGATACCGACCTGATCCAGGGTACTGCCAACGCGCAGGCACTGGCCTGGGTGGACTGCGGGGTCAGCGACCTTTTTCAGGCTACCGGCGGCTGGGACTTAAGCCTGGCGCCCGGCGAAACGCTCGAGCGCTGGCTGTTGATGCCCAGCGCCCCTGTGGAACAGCTCGGGGCCTTCGACGTGGCGAAGCTGAAGGTTAGCACCATCGGCTGGTGGCAACGCTTCAACTCGAGACTTGCCCACTACCAGGTGCCCGATTCTGCCGTGATGGACATGTATTACGCCTCGGTCGCCAACGTCGCCATCGCCGCCGACCGGGTTGGCGAGTATCTGGTGGTGAAGCCGGGCGAGACCATCTACGATGGCTTCTGGTACCGCGATGGCGCCTATCTGCAGCAGGCGCTGGACCTTTCCGGGCTTGCCGAGATGGCCCGCGATGCGATCAAGCCCTTCTACCACCAGGGGCTGCCGGACGAATTGAAGTACATCGAGCAGCGGCCGGACGGCTCCTGGCAGCAACCCCCGCTCGAATGGGACGGGATGGGCCAGGCGCCCTGGGCTATCCTGCGCCACTCGGAGCTTGCCGGCGATATGAAGACGCTGCAAGAAGCCTGGCCGGCGCTTGCCCGCGGGGCCGACTGGACTATCAAGGCGCGCGCGGAAAACTCCGCCGACCTCTCGCCGGACGCTCCTGGTTATGGGCTGCTGCCTATCGGCGAGGGCGAGGCCATCGCACACGGGTATATCTACTACCACAACTTCTGGGCCTTGTATGGATTGGAGTTGACTGCGCGCGCCGCCCGCCTACTGGGCCAGAGGGAAGAGGAGCCGATTACTACCAGGCGGCCTGGGACGAGTATCGCAAGGCCCTCTATCAGTCCATCCGGCGCTGGTGGGTGTCCACCGAGGAGGGCGGCTATGTGCCCGGCGAGCCGGGCAAGCCCGCTACCCGGGTCTGGGGCGATGTGAATCTGCTCTGGCCTTGTGGAGTCTACTCTCCAGGCAACCGCTTGTTGCGACAGACTCTCGACTTCCTCGAAAGCAACAACCTCGAAGGGCAATACCAGTTCATCACCAACGTGAAGATATGGCCGTATATCTCCACCGACTGGGCCCAGACTTATCTGCGACTCGGAGAGCGCGAGAAGGCTCAAGGACTCTTCTGGGCATACCTCAACCACGCGGCGACGAACCGGGCCTGGATAGAGGAGATCTATCCTGACGCCACCCGCGTCGGCACAGGCGATATGCCCCACTGCTGGGCAGCGGCTGATTACATAATGCTGCTGCGTGCGCTGCTGGTGAATGAGGGCCCAGGTGACACGCTGGAACTGCTCTCCGGAGCACCTCGCGCCTGGTTACTCGGCGAAGGCATCCAGGTGAAGCGGGCGCCAACGACTCACGGCGAGTTAAACTTGTCAGCGAAAATCAGGGGCAGTCGGCTTGTGATCGAACTGGACTCGCCGGATCGTTCTCCAGCTTGTCTCAAACTCGACCTGGCGGGCTTGCTTGGCGCCTGTGTGCCGGAGGTTTTTGTAAACGGCAAGTCGCTGGAGCCCGAGGGCGGCCAAGTTTGGCTGGTGACCTTGCCGAACGAGCACTCCAGCCTGGAGGTACCTCTCTAGGATGCGGGCCGCTTTCTTGCTGGCGTTTGCACTGCTCGCGTCTTGGACCTGGGCGAGTGCCTTCCAGACCTTGGTCGAGGATTATGAGAGCTTCCCAGTGGGGCAAGGCTATGCCTCGGTGAGGTGGGAAGGGCCGATAACGCTCACGCCACCGTGCATCCAGCGCGCTCCGGACGGCGGCAAGCGGTTGGGCTTCTCCTTCGCTACGACAGTGCCCGCAGACGAGTGGTTCGAGGCAGAAGCGGCAGCCAACACCGGAGCCGTCGTCTACTCGGATCCCAATGCCTCGGGGGGACAGGCCATCGGCTCCTTTGGGGAGAAAGCCGGCGACTACCTGGAGTTCGCCGACCTGCCCCGCGCGAGCAAGCTGACCCTCTACTACAATAATGGCACCGGCAAGACGACCCAGGCGGGGCTGTATATCGCCGGCAAACGCGTGGCGACCCTCTCCTTCCCAGACACAGGTGGCTGGTACTCCGTATTCAAGCCATTGATATGGGAAGGAACCGTCTCCGGTCCTGTCCGCTTGCAGACCGACACTGAGGATGTCGCCGCCAATGGCACCTTCTGCTGCAACCTCGATGCTATCAGCCTCGGAGAACCCAGCGCCCAGCCGACTTTCGTTTTGGTAGTACCCTTGATTGCACCCGATCTCGATCAGCCGGTCGAGGCAGTGAGCTTCGAACTCGGCAGTCCTGGTCTGAAACTGCAGTTCGGCGTGCTGGAGGGCCCTGGCAACCGCCTGCTGTGGAGCGAGCCTTTCTACCCGCGCGGCACGGCGCCAGGCGCGCCTCAAGAACTGGCTACTGAGGTGACTGGGCGGTATACGATTCTGCTCGCCGACCTCAAGCCTGCTGTCCACAGCCTGCCTGCAGGCTCGATTAAAGAGCTGCGGATCAGGGCCACCTGTCCGCGCACGACCTTCAGCGGGCAGCCTGTGGGTGGACAACGTCATCCTCGCCTCGGGCTGGCCTTCGACTCCGCCTGCAGACTGCCCTTTCGAGCCTTCGCGCGACCTGGCAGGCATCAGCTTCACCGGGCGCCACATTGAATACACCAACGCCGATACCTGGTATCCGACCTGGGCCGCTGATGGCAACCTTTACTCGCCCTTCACCGATGGCAGCGTGGACGGGGTGATGTCTCTCTCGGACAACGCCAACGCCACCACTGGGATGGCTGTCATCGAAGGGGACGACCCGCTGGCGCTGAAGGTGACGCCGCTTGGCATCTACACTTCGCGCCCCTGGCCCTTCGCCACGCGCTACCCCTGTGGCAGCCTCATCGCCAAGGGCGTGTGGTATTTCGGCACTTACATCCTTAACGGAGACGGGCGACCAAACGGCGAGAACACGATGCAGGGGCCCTTCGTGGGTTTTCGTACCTCAACTGATTATGGCAAGAATTGGACCGAGACGCCCCGAACCCCGCTGGACAATCTCTTTGGCGAACTGGTGGACATGGTGCCAGGCGGCTACAGCCGCATCAAGATGGGCTCCCCGCACTTCGTAGACTTCGGGCAGGAGCTGGAGCACTCACCCGATGGCATGGCCTATCTGCTCGCCCACGGTAATACCGACCCGGCGCGTCCTCAGACCTGGATACTCGGCGACAACGTTTATCTCGTCCGCGCCAAACCAACACTCGAAACGCTTAACGACCGAGACTCCTACGAGGCCTTTTGCGGTTATGAGGCTTCAGGCAAGGCAAAATGGGGCAGATTTCAGGACATCCAGCCACTGCTGTCCTGGCCTGGCCGGACGGGCTGCGTTACTGCTACCTACAATGCGCCGCTGGAAAAGTACTTTATGTGCGTGAGCACCGGTGAGCATGTCTGGTCACCCTTCGACACCTATATACTGGAAGCCGACGACCTGACCGGCCCCTGGCGGCTGGTGACCTATATGAGGGAGTTCGGGCGGCAGGCATACTTCGTTAACCTGCCAAGCAAGTTCATCAGCGAGGACGGGCTGACGATGTGGCTTTGCTACAGCGCCAACTGGACGGGCCACGACGCCAGCCCCCGGTATGGGCGATATGGGATGTGCCTGCGCGAGATACGCCTGGTGCCGAAAGATTAGCCCGCGACTTGCACCAGCAGGTGGTGGACAACATCGTCATCCTGCAAGGCCGGAAGCAGTGACCCGGGCAGCCCCTTGCCGTCGAGCCACAGACCCGGCTCGTTGGCTCGTTTTACCTCGATGTCATAGTACACGCCGCGCAGCTCCAGCCCTTCGACCTGGAAGCCCCCCCAGTCACTGGGCAGGTGCGGATCCAGCGCCAGCCCGCCTGCCTTCAGTTCGAGTCCAAGCAGGCCAAAGAGCAGCGCCCTCACCGAGCGTCCTGCCGTCCAGGAATAGCCTCGACTGGTTACCTGGCCCTCCGGCGTGAAGGCCTCGGGGGCACAATAACCCAAAGCAGCTTCCTGCGCCTGCCCACTTGCGCGCCAGTGTGATTGCATCATCAGACCTGCCGGTGACGAAGAGGGCATGGACGAGATTCCAGCGCATAAAAGCCCAGACCAGCCCCGAGCCAGGCACCGCATGGTCGGCGTCGAGATGCAGGGGGCCCCACTCCGTCATCGACGGCGGGGTAAGGAGACGCGCAAGACTGGTAGAGGTAAGCTCCGACGTCGCAAAGCCATACTCCAGCGGCAGCACTGCGTTATGGTTGGTGGCGGGCGCCCGGTTGTGGTCAGCGTCCAGCCAGCCGGCATAACCCTCCACTCCGCCGAATCGCTGGTTGATGGCTTGGCTGATCGCTTCAGCTTGCAGCTGACCACTCGACGGAAAGCTCGTGACTGCCTGCGAGTCCAGCGGCTTCTGCCCCAAGCTTGAAGGCCTGATACCAGAAGCTACTGGCATAAAGCAGCTCGTGATCCCACGGACGCGGATCAGGATGCTCGGGGAAGGTAGAGGTATCCCAGTCATCCAGGCTATCTCCATCCGAATCAAATTCGGAGAAGCGTTCCAGCGCCTGCTGGATGCGCGGAAAGAAAGACTCGGTCAGGCGTCCATCTCCGCTCCACAGCAGCAAGCCTGCCGCTCCGATAACCCACTGGGGCAGTTGGCCTATCTTGAGACTTGAGCAGAAGACCGTCCCATCGCCGGAGATCCACTCGACTGACTCAGGCGCGCCAAACCGCCACAGCGCATCAAGAGTAGCCTCGAGTGTTGGGTAGAACTGTTGGCCTAGTAATCCCCCTTCCAGCGCCGACTGGCAGCAGTCGTTGGCGAAGACGCCGTGATAGACAGGTGAGGCGGTAAGCACAGTTACAAGCTCATTGGCTGCCCCCTCTCCAAGCGAGGCTGGCTCGCCGAAAGGCAGCGTCCTGGTATCTCGCAGCGCCCAGAGCTTGCTCTGCTCGAAATAGTAATCAAGCGCAGGCACAGGAGTGATGAGTTTTGGAGTTGCGGCCAAAAATCCCTGGGCCTCGCTTCGCACTGCAGCAGCTTCTACCTCGGCGTTATGCAACAAGCCCTGGGCCAGCGCGCGCAAGGAGGCTCCGGTGTCAGAAGCCTCCTGGTCGGCTGCGACTACAAGAATCAGTTGCTTGTGTTGCCCAGGCGCCAGGTTCAATTTGGTACTGCCGGCTGCCTTGCGCGCAGAGACGCCAGGTGGAGCAGCAAATTCCCAGGTCAGAGTTTCTGGTCCAGTGAGCGCAACCAGTTTCAGTTCCGGAAATTCAGAGTCTACTGCGAGCAGTCCACCCTCAATCAGGCCAAGGTGGTCGGGCGCTCGCCTCGCGAATTTCTGGAACCACCCCACATTGGGCTCAAGCTGCGCGCTAACCGATACCTGAGCCGGGTGAGATGCCGGATTGTGAAGCTTCAAGATAACCAGTAGCGCAGGCGCCTGGCGCGCGGGATACCACTCCAGCCTTCCCGTTACGCCAGAGGGCCAGATATGGCGACTTGCTACCCAGTTATGCCCTGTCCGACTGCCGACCAATTCAGCGCCATCGAGTTTGAAGGTCAGCTTGCTGACCCCTTCGAGCGGGGAGAAAGAGATCGGTCCGGCTGCCATATTCTCTGGGCTTACACTGGCAACACAGCGTCTGCCACTGAGATAAACTGAGTTTTCGCTGTCCACCGCTCCAAAACCTGAGGCGCCGGCATCGAGGAAAGCAAGCACCTGCGAATCGAGTTGGCCGGTCACAAGAAGCTTCTCGGCCCCCTCGGGAAGCTCCTGGGGTAGCAGCCACAGGGCGTTTAGTATGCAGTTTTGATCTACGCTGGCCGGATTGGCTCGCACCTCAAAGTAGAGCCAGCCATCCCGATCACTATCAACCGCTTCGAGCAGCACTACAAAAGGGTGATTTTGCCCCCCGCCATCTACTATCAGATCAACTGTGGCGCTCTGTTTGCCCTCAACCAGCAGGTCCACCAGGCGCTTGCCGGGCTCGTTCCAGTGGCTTTCACAGAACCCGGCTGCAATGGTGGCAGAGGAGCCTGCTTCTACCTTGGTGACATAGACCAGAGGGCTTCCCGCAAGACCCACATCGACACTTTGGAAAGCAGGAGAGGCAGGCCCAATCGGATGCGCCCAGCCTGCCAGTTGCAGCGCTTGGCCTGGAGAAGCCTCGAACCACTGGCCTGCACTAGATGGCCTCACCACAGCCACCAGGAAGAAACCTGACATTAGCCCAACCCAAACAAGCCAGGCAGCCGAAGCGCCACCCATCATTCCTGCTCCTTCCAGGCATCCAGGTACCAGGAATAAACGCAGGCGCCGGCAGGCTCCAGTTCGTCAATCAGCGTGTCGCCCTCCAGCCTGGGAGTCGCTGCGCCAAATAGCGGCTGGACCGCGCCGAGTGGTTGTAGTGAATCCGGCAGGGCAAGCCTGAGCGTGGCCGGCTCGCGGGTTGGATTTACCACAACGCAAAAGATGGCGCCTTCATGCTGCCAGGCCTGGACGTGAAGTCCTCCCCCCTCGAGGGCAGTCTCTCCCAGAACCGGAAACCCTTCCGTAAGTGCCGGAGTTAATGTCCTGAGTTCCTCAGCCAGCCGTTCGAACTCGGTCGCCCGTTCATAAGCGGGGATGCTCCAGGGCCACCATAGCAATCCCGCAGCCCCGTGGACCAGCGCCTGGTATTGCATATTGCGCAGTTCCTCATAAGTTGGAGGAGCGCCCTCTCCACCGACCTGGTCCCACCCAAATCCCTGTGGGGTCATCCAGACGACTTGTTCCGAAGAGCTGCCTTTGACCAACTGCTCTGTCCAGTCGCCTACCTGAGAAAGCGGCATATGGGGGATTGGGTACGGATCTGCCATTACCACATCCGCGCAGCCTGCATAAGAGGGGGCCATTGAGGGATTGTTGGTCAGCACCAGCACCGGATGCTTGTCGTCGATAGCTTTGATGGCCTGGTAAGCCTCTGCCAGTATCTCGGGCGTGTCGCCGTAAGCTTCAGGCTCATCGGCCAGGTACCAGGCAAAGGTCGTCGGATGGTCTTTCCAGCGAGAAACGAGGGCCTTGATGCCCTCAAAATCCTTTTTGCCGCGCAGATATTTGGCCAGGTCAGGCAGCCATAACAAGCCGAAAGACCCCTCTTGATCCAGCCAGCTCTCGAAGTCGGATTGCTCCTGCATATCAGCTTCCATGACGGCCAGACGATAACCGGCCTGGTACATCTGACGCCGGGCCTCGGTCGCTTCATCGCCCCTGTGGACCAGTAAAAACCCAAGTGGCAAGAGAGACTCGCCATTGAGCAGGCAGTGTTTTTGCTCATCGAAAGTGACAGTGTTGCCGGACTGAGCAAGAGGCGGCAGCTTGATAACCTCGCGCTCGAGCTTGAAATCCTTTAAGCCAGGCCGCTCAAGCGTGGCAGACAGGACATATTCACCGGGTTTGGCGTTCTCGAGCGAGAAGGCGAAATCATCCTGGCCAGGCACAACTGGGGCAATTGTCTGCCTTAAGGTCACCCCTTTACCCGCCAAGGGTGAGACTCAGGCTTGCACCTTTCAGATGCTCTGGTTTCGCAAGGATTTCAAACTTGCCCAGCAGTTCAGTCTCTTCACGCACATAAGGTTGCTTCAGCTCTAGCCTGACAGGCTCAAGGTCATCTTCAGAAAGCTTGTAAGGCTGCACGGCACGCGCCAGCACCTTGCCGTCAGCATCGCGCAAGGTTGCGGTACAGACTCCCTCGCCCGGCTCTCTCAAGGGCCAATTGGCTAGCACTGCGCCTACTCTAGGAAGGGGAAGCTCTCGATACCGGGGTAAATCTCCCTTGGGGATAATCGCAGTCTCAAGCCTGGCTTTAACGGGTACAGCCCCAGAAAAAGCAATCCGCCCAATCTGGCCCCCAAGCTCCTTGGGCACAGGCAGTTCAAGCTTGAGCGAGAAGCCATCGGTCGTGACAGGTTCGTCTGCAGTGTCTTTGCCTGTCAGCACAAGCTCGAAAACACAAGCGCCAAAGCCCTCTTTTTCTGGAAAAGAGCGCTCGCCTTTGAGCAGCAGCAAGCCTTTGCCCAGATTTTCTGTTAACGACAGCTCATACCAGCCCTGGTTACTACCGCTCTGGGCAAACTCGAGATTCTCGAGCACCTGCTGCCAGGTGTTGCCATCAGTACTCAGGCTGAAGCGGTAGTTGTTGAGCAGTTCAAGTTTGGCTGTAGCCTCGGTCGCATCGCGCAGATCGAGTTGCCAGACGAAATAGGAATCTGGAAACTCAGCATTCCGAACGTTGCGGTTCCAGCCTGGCAAGACAAACTGGCGCGAGTTGTCTTCAGTGAGCAAGGCTCGCTCGGAGAGGCTTCCCGCGGGGAAGTGAGCCTCGAAATCGCGCGCCCAGACAGCACAAGATGCCAGCACAAGCAGCAGTGCGACGACTAACCTCACTCTGGCAATGTCAGCTCCTTGATGGCGCGAGGTTCAACTTCAGCTGTCACAGTCTTGTCGCCAAGGCTGACCCTGGCCTCGAGAGGCCCATCGGTGTAGTTCAGATAGAGAAATTCCTTTGGGCCTACCTGCGTGCCAAAAAGGCCATCCGCTTTACAGTCGTAAAGGGGAAGATTAAAGGCTGGAAGCAATTGCCCTAGCTCGGTTGCCAGCTCGGTCATATTGGCCAGGCGCTTTACCGCGCCCTTACCGAGAGACCGACCTGCCGAGGTGCTTCCGAAAAGCGTCTTCTCGGGCGCGTCGGTCTGTTCGACACTCATAAAAGCTGGTACGCCCACCACTAGCAGTCTGCCACCGCGCGTAACCCAGTCCGCGATACGGGTCGCATCAGCAGTCTCCATCACGTTGCCGCTGGCAATAACCAGCAATTTGTGGCGCTCCAGGGCGCCGGCGGCCAGTAGAGTCTCGTCCAGCCAGTCGTAATCCACCAGGTCGCGCAGCAGCACAGCCTGCTCGAGATGGCCGCCCCACTTGATAGAGAGGCTGGTATTGGGGTACCAGAGGGCCAGTGGGACAATTGGATTCCGCTTCTCCAGGAAGGGCAGGCAGGCGCGCTGACGCTCCAGCCTCAGATTGTCGGCCACTGCGTTGCGATCATATTCGTGAAGCTGGTTGGCGCCCGAGGCGATGGCGTTGTAGAAACGTGCCACGATGCCGTTGGCATCTACCAGGCTGGCAGGTTCGAAGGCGAAATAAGCTCCGTAGAACTTGCCCGCCGAGGCCACCCAGCGCGTAATGGCGACATTACCCGAGTAGTGAGAGCCTTCATTGGTGATGCGCACCCCTGCCTGGTGCTTGGCGGCGACGCGGCATTGCTCTGCGAAATCTGACCCATGCTCAGGCGGCGCGCTGCCTCCTGTACATAGATAGATAGGCGTCTTGGGGAAGTATTTCCGCGTGGTGGCCATCCACCAGTCCGACCAGTCGGTCATCGAGGCGCGGTACCATTCGACGAAATCCAGCCAGTGACGCCGCGTTGGGCCAGGCGCTGTCGGCAGAGCGGACTTTAGTTCGCCAACTCCCTCGCCGCGCGCCGGGTAGTCCACTGCCTCGAAGGACGTGTAATTCGTGCCCCAGGCCCGATTCAGCTTGGCCCGGTCTCCATATTTGGCTTTTGCCCACTCACGAAAATCAGCCAGCGCGTACTTGTCATTGCACCAGAAGCCCGCGTGGTTATGGTATTCGCCCGGGATTATCTGGGTCCAGTCACCGGCAACTGAATAGATAGCCTCGCCGAAGTCGCCCTGGATGCCCAGCAAGACTGACTCGATGACCCCACTGTCCTTGTAGCGCTCTGCGAAGGCAGCCAGGAACCGGTCTATCCACCTTGGCAGATTAGGATTCCAGAGCGACTCGATTTTGCTCGCAGTGCCATGCTCGAGGCAGGCGCAGGGGTAATGCTGATCGCTGGCGCGAAACCAGTCGGGGGTCGAGTAAGCAGGGCCTAATATAAGGAAAGGCACCCATTTGAGCTCCTGACGCTTCAATTCTTCGACTCTCTGATCCCACTTGGACCAGTCCCACTGGCCTTCGCCCTTCTGCTCGCAGGTCTCCCAGGTGACATAGCTCTCGATGCTGGTCACACCGATAGCCTTGAACAGCATTAGTGTGGCTTCGTCCGCGTCCGAGCCAAAGGTGTAGAACATCGTTTTGGGGGCTTCCAGCTTCGGCAGCCTGGCTACCGTGGTCGCCATCCGTTCCATATCGTCGGGAAGCTGGATGTCAGGCTTCTCCTTCATCACTTCGAGCCTGGAGATGATGATGCCGCCGAAGAAGGCCAGGCGAAAATCGCTGCCCCAGTTTTGGGCGCCTTTCAGCGCGGCGTTTTCGACATGGAGTAAAGCGCGTTGCCACTCTCCCCCATTGGTCATCAGGAAGGTCGTGCCCTTGTCATAGTTGGCCCTGGTACTGTTGAATTCAACAAGCACAGAGCCCATCCCCTGGTCGAGGAAGTCCACCAGTATCCAGAAGTCGCTGCCCAGGGTCTGACGCGCTTCGGGGGTAAGTTTGAAATAGAGATAGCCAGAACTCGGATCGCCAGCAATAGCCTCGCGTCCGGCGACCTCTTTGGGCGCCCATTTGCCATCTCCACTGTTTGGCACTTCGATGCCGTTGCCTTCGGTGGCGGTTATATAGAGGCCCTGCTGGGCCTGGCAGCCCGAAACAAGCCCGGCAAGCAGCAGAACGATTATAAGTCTGATCATATAAAGCCTCCCTGAAGCCCAAGGTCGTGTTTCCAGTTCGACCTTTGAATTCAAAGCCCTGCGCGAGCTTTGGAAGGGAACATGCAGCCTTGAGCGAACTCCCCGGCTGACTTATACCTGGAGGCAACGATTATGGAGCACTCTCCCTGGGCGCGCGAGTTGACTTTGGTCGCTCTGGCGCTGGCCTTATTGCTTGCTACAACCGCTTCTGCGAAGGGCGATTTCAACCTGGGCAGCTTCTCTTACGAATTGAAACGCGATGGGCAGTTGCTCGCTTCGGCGAACCAGGAGCCACTCTTCGTTTTGCTCTATTCGGAATCGCCTGATATCTGGCAGGCGCGCACCTGGCGGATGGTCGGCCCTGATGAAGAGCGCGTCGAGCGCGAGGGCTCCGGCTACAAGCTGGAAGTTCCCTCTTTCGAGAAGCTGGCAGTCAGCCTGAAGGCGCAGGCTGCACTAGACAGGCAAGGCAACATCAGTTGGCGATTCAACCTTAAGAATGATTCGCCAGGTACGGTTGTGGGCGTCATCGGCCCCTGCCTGCGCAATGTGAAAGACAGGCTGGAAGGCTGTCTTTATGTGCCTAACCGGGCTGGTCATATCATCCGGGATCCCTGGACCTAAGCTTGCTAGACGCGGTGCAGCATATGGAATACCCCGTGCCTGCCTCGATGCAGTATCTCGCTTTCTGCGGGAAGGACGGCGGGGTGGCAGTCCACTGTTTCGATCGGGCGATGGCCTGGAAGCAACTCGCCTTTGGCGGCGAAGGTCGGCAGATGAGCTTCATCCAATACCCCTTCGTGGCACCGGGTGGGGAGTGGGACTCGCCCGAATTGCTCTGGCAGGTGCTGGATAGCGACTGGCATGCCGCCGCAGACCGCTACAGGCAGTGGTTCCGCAGTTGGGCGCGCAAGCCCGAAGTGTCGCCAGTTGTGAAGCAAATGCCCAGTGTGCCTGGCGTCGTTATCAAGTCGCGCCCGGTTGAAGATGCCTATCTGAAGGACGTTACCAAGGCAATGGAGGTCGGCACCTACGAGGGTGCTTACCCCAAACTTGAGCAATATGCCAATTCCGGGCTGGATGGGGTGCATCTGGTTGGCTGGTTCGGACAGGGCCACGACACCAGTTATCCCGATCACTACTATGCCCAGTCTATGGGCGGGCGCGAAGGGCTGCTGGCTCTTGCCGACCGGATGCGCGAGCTGGGGTTGTTGGGCTTCTACTACCTCAACGCCCGGCTGCTTAACCTGACCAGTGTCAGCTACCGAACGCATCCCGACTGGGCGGCAATCACTCGCACCGGCGAGCCGCGCACCGAGCAACTGGGTGGGGAGTTCTTCCAGGTTGCCTGTCCTGGTGCGCCTGGCTACCAGCGCCAGATGGCCGACGAGGTGCTGCGTGTCGCCCGAGATTATGGTGGGGCGGGTGTGCAGCTTGATCAGATCGGCGCCGCCTGGTCGGTCCTTTGCTTCGACAAGACCCACGGTCACAAGACGCCCGCGACCGCCTGGGCAGAGGGTCATATGGAGCTGCTTGAAGGCGTCTACAAGGGCGCGCGCGCCATCAATCCCGACTTCGTGTGCTGGGTTGAAGGGGTCTGGGAAGGCTCCAGCCAGTGGGTAGATATGTCTCAGGGCGGCTTCTGGCCTGACCACCCCGGCTCTGAGCCGTTCGCGCAGCTTTATCATTACACCTTGCCGGAGCATCCCCTGTTCGGCGATGCGCGCCTGGGCGGGGTGCCCTATTGGTGCCCGAGCGATATCGGCCGGGCCAAGCGCATCAACGCGGTGGCGGGGAAACTCCTGCTGGAGGGCGACTTCCGCGATGACATCGGTCTGACAGTCGATGGCGGAGGCGAGGGGCACTGGTTCCGCCAGGGCAAGCAAGTAGCCGTGACGGTTTACAATCCTGGGAGCGAGCGCGCGACTTTTAAGGTGAGTCTTGCGCCAGGTGAGCTGGGCCCCGTAAGTCTGCCGAAGAGCGCCAAGGCGCTTGCAGAACCGGACCAGCAGGTGACGCCGGCGGTTGTCGACGGAACCTTAACTTTCTCGGTCAGTGTGCCAGGCCGCCAGGTTGAAGCGGTGCTGCTGGACTGGTAGGGGCTAATCGCCGCCGGGAGCTTCTTCAGTGCAGGGTTCGAGCGCAGGCTCGGGCCCTGTTTCTTCACGAGGCAAGACCGCCACATCGCGCACGACACTGCGCTTCCAGCGGCCTGACATATAATAAGCCAGGCTGACGAGCATGGAGGCCGCAAAACTCGCGACTATGGCCCACCAGACTCCCTCGACACGTCCCATACGCTCGGAGAGATACGCCGCCAGGGGCACTCGCACAACCCAAAGGCTTATCAGGCTGAAAGCTGTTGTGGCCAGCGTGTGGCCTGAGCCGTTGATGACCCCGTTGATGACGAAGATGATAGCGAAGAAGACGTAGCACGAGCCGACGATGCGCAGATAGCTGGCGCCAATCTCGACTACCTCTGGCTCCTGGATAAACAGGCGGATGAGGAAATGAGGCCCTGTGACAGCGACCGCCGTCGCGCCCAGAGTAATGATGCCACAGAAGAGGATGCCCCAATAGAGCACCTGTTTCACTCGGTCATAATGCTGGGCACCGATATTTTGCCCGACCAGCGTGGTCGCGGACATCCCAAAGGCCATCGCTGGCAGGAAGGCCAGTTGGTCTATCCGCATCGCAGCTCCGAAGGCCGCGGAAGCCTCTTCACCGAACTCGTTGACAAAACTTATGACGAAGAGCATCCCCAGCGAGATAAGCGATTGCTGCACCGAGGCGGGCAAGCCGACCTTGAAAGTAGTGACAGCCATCGCCCAGTCGATTTTCAGATGCTTCCAGTCAGGGGCAAGGATGTGAGCCTTGCGGTGCATATAGTAGAGCAGCGCAAGCAGCGCGGAATACTGGCAAAATATGCTGGCATAAGCCGTGCCATTCAGGCCCAGCTTCGGAAAACCTGCAAGGCCCAGGATGAGCAGGGGGTCGAGGATTGCGTTGGCGACGACACTCGCTGCCATAAACTTGAGAGGAGTTGTAGAATCGCCGACTCCTCTCAGAAGTGAGGAGAGCAGGAAAAAACCGAACATCCCAGGCAAGGTCAGCAGCACCAGATGCAGATAAGGCTGAGCAAGAGGCATCACATCTGGGGGCACGCTCATCAATTTGAGCAAAGGCCCAACAGCCAGCTCGCCCAGTCCAAGACATATAACTGCAAGCCCGGCAAGCAACACGAAAGAGGTCTGTACTACCAGCTTTACTTTATCGTTCTTGCCTGCGCCATAATATTGGGCTACGAGAATATTGGCCGCCATCGTCAGCCCGTTGCCGACCGCCATCAGCACAAACATCACGGGGAAGGTATTTGTGACTGCCGCCATTGCCGCCACGCCCAGGTAGTTGCCTACCCAGATAGCGTTGATGAAACTATAGGCAGTGTGGAGCACATTTCCCACAAGCAGGGGCAAAGAAAAGAGGATAAGGTGCCTGGGGATGCTGCCTACTGTAAGGTCAACGCCATAGGTGCGCTTTGGCGAAGATTCCGGTTGGGGCTGTTCTGAGTCCACTGCTTGCCTGCCTTAAGAAAAGAGCAACATATGAATAAGTTTAGTGTTGGCCCGAAGGTTACGCCGCAAAGAAGAAGTTGTCAAAGGATTCAAGGTTTCTGCTCGAGCAACTTCACAAAGCAGAATTGCTCTGTCTCAGGATTCCATCGCGCCTCGACGAGATCACCAGGCTCGAACCACCTGGCACCAACGACAAGCGGACAGGAGGCAGGCCTTTCAGGCGGGACGCGTGTTGTCAAGGCTAGCCACACTGCTGATGGGCATCGTAAGTCCGCCTTCCAGCCCAAGGCGAGGCAAGTCGAAAGCCGTGCAGGGAAGGAAGCTGATAACGCGGGTAGTCACCGCTCCGCGCAAGGCCGTAACCTGTACAGCCAGGCCGTCCTCGAGCAGGACTGAGATGTCATCTCCACCCAGCAGCTCGCCGAGACCAGCCCCTTCAATCTGCTCTCCGTTCACGACCAACGTCACCTTGCAGTCGGGCGAAAGGGTAATCCTGCGTCCAACGAAGCCCCCCTCGTAGGGGTCGAGAGTGACTGCATCGCCCGCAGTTGAGCGCAATTCGCCGCGCTCAAGGCGATCGAGAGAGGGCGGCTCCCAGGGCCGGTAGGTATCAGGCTGGACAGCAAGCCGGGCTGCCTTCAGCAGACTAACTGCCGCCGGGAAACGTCCCTCGGTGAGGGCCTGCTGCGCCACGGAAAGAGTAGCCTCGGGTACTCCGGCAGCCTCGGCGCGTTGCAGTTCAAACTGGGCTTGCCCTCGCCAGGCGACCAGCAGGCTTTCGGCTCTCAATCGGTCGGCACTGACCGGTTTGGTGTCGACGAGATACTGCTCCTCGGCCCAGGGCTCTTCAACGGAAAGGTCGAACACGCACACCCAGCCGCTCAGGCCCAGGGGATGCAGGTCCAGCTCCAGGGGCAACTCCGTGCGCCCTTTAGCCCACTCTGACAGGTCTATCGAGAACTCTCCATTCGCATCGTGCATCCGCCAGACCTCGGTCGAGCGTGCCGTCAGGCTGGATGACGCTCAGGGCCACATAGGCGTTCTCGTCGGCCTGGTTCAGGACGAAAGCCCGCGCCCGGAGGCGCAGCGCCAGCCGGTCGAAGGTCGGCTGCTTCAAGAGTTCGGAGGCAGAAAGGGTGAAACGCGTTAGGTTCGACTGACCAAGTTGTTTACCGACAAGAGCTCTGTCGGGGGTGGGCCAGATGTACTCGGCGCGCACAGCCTCGGTGCTGAAACGCTCGGGCCAATCCTCATACTGGAAACTCTCTTCCAGCAGCGTCGGTCGCCAGGTGACAGCGCGAGGGAAGGCGCCGTGGTCAGAAGCGAGACTTTCTACCGTAGCTTGTAGTCCCTCATCCGACAGGTTGAAGAGGGTGATATGGGTGCAGCCGGCCGCATAGGCGATCTGAGCATCTCCCGCG
The DNA here is from genome assembly GCA_963749155.1 of uncultured Armatimonadia bacterium. GTDB lineage: Bacteria > Armatimonadota > Zipacnadia > CAVVLO01 > CAVVLO01 > CAVVLO01. Next base: position 275,607 of record CAVVLO010000002.1, read on the forward strand.
GCGGTAGTTGCGCCGCCCAGCTCACAGTTGATGTTGGCGGGCAGGCCGAGTTCCTGCTGCAGCTTGAGCCAGGCTGGAAGCCCCGCGCCCGAGCCGGCGGCAGTAGTGGCGTAGCCTCCCCATTCACCACCGACAGCGCAGTCATCGAGGACGCCCACGGCAAGAGCTTCGGTCGGGTTGTCGAAACACCAGCCACCCAGGAAGGTATGGGTGTAGATTTTGTCACGCAGCGGACTTGCGCCCAGGCCCTTGAGCAGCGCGCCCGAGATCTCTCGGTTATAAACGCGCAGGCTAGCCTGCAAGAAGGCCAGTTCATCCGGGCTGAGTTCGTCAGTGGGATCGAGTTGGATTCCCACCTCGGTCGCGGCTTGCACTAACGAAGGATTAAAGTCGGCCTGCAGGTTAGGCGGCGTGTCAGGCATCCCGGCGCCCCAGTAGGTGACTTCGTTGTCCAGCACGAGGCTGAAGAGAGGCAGGTCGGGATGCGAGTCGGCAAGCTCGCGCAGCAGGCGTCCGGTGGTCTCGAACTGGCGGGCCTTGAAAGCATTGAGGTCAGGATTGCGAGTCGTCAGCCAGGGCACGCTGCTCCAGTGGTTGGGCACCGAAAGACCATACTGCCTCTTCTCGGGATCGTAGGTGACCTGCTGATAGGTGGGGTCGTACCAGTGACCGCCCTGACCATCAGGCCCAGAGGGCGTCCCTGCCCACCAGGTGTTGAGTTGCAGTTCCAGCCCCAGGTCGGCGCCCGCGCAACCTTGAACGAGGGCTTCAAGACGCTGCCTGATGTCTTCCGGAGGCCACTGCGCAAGGGCGAAGGTCGGGACACTGACCAGTGGGGTGAAAAGGGCGTTCTTCGGCAGCAACGCGCGGAGGGCTGCGAGGCGCTCGGGCTCTACCCAGAAGCCCACTGTAGGCCCAAGGGCCATCGGGAGAGCCATCCCCGCTTCCTGAACATAGCCTTCCAGGTCGCGGTAGACAACAACTCGGTCCAGGCAGAGCGAGTGGGGCGCCCGGTTGATGAAGCGCAGCTCGAAAGGTTGGGCCGTTGCCTCTGCCGGCAGATCGACGAAAGCTGTCGCTGGCCCGGCGGTATCAAAGGCCTCGCAGCGGAAGACCAGCGGCTTGCCGTTTAGTTCAACCAGGTAGGCTGGGCTCTGAAGGGCGTTGGTGCGGAACTCGCGGACCTCCAGCGTCAGTCCACCTCCCTCCCAGCCGGGCAGCCCAAGGGTGGCTGTGCCACCACGGGCCAGTTCGATGCCCGAGAAGGAGGCTGTCCTGTCGCCAAACTGCCAACTCCACTGGACAGGACTGGCGTCAGTGGCCTTGGCAGGATCGAACCTAAACTCTCCAAGCCGCTGCGCCCAGGCCCCGCACGCGAGCAGCAGTAGAAGCAGCGTGAGGCAGCATCTCAAGGCTGGACCTCCGTAAGCTTGAGACAGGCATAGTGGCCAAGATTTCGGACCGTTATCCGCGCCCAGCCGTCCCTGCAGACGACCTCGGCGGAAGTCTGGTCCTGCGGGGAGAGCGCCTTCACTGTGGCAGCGCTCCAGTCCTCGGGCAATCTGACCCTCACGGACAACTCTCCAATTGGCGAAAGCGCATCAGTTATGGGGTCCAGGTTGTAGTTCACCAGGTCGACGAAGCGCGCCTTGCCCTCCTCAGAGCGCCAAAGGGTCAGTCCGACACGCGGCGGCAGTCCGCCTGCGACCAGCACGGAAGGGCCAACCAGGTTCAGCAATTCCGGCAGGCGTTTCGGGCGGTCGTCCGAGGCCAGGTAAAAGTCGCGGCCGAGATTGGCGGCCAGCCAGGTGACGGAACCCCCGCCCAGGCGCCTGACCCGCTTGTCAGTGCCATCTGAGCCGAGGTTGAAGAGCGTCTCCCCGAGCGACTTCTCGCGCGGCAGGAAACAACCGGAGGGGTCCTCTCGAGTGCCCAACGGGCCGGTCACGATAAGTTGGCCACCTGACGCTGTCCAGCGCTGGACTGCCTGCCCGGCCTTCTCGGAAAGTGCCGCCACGTGAGGCAGCACAAGCGCGCGCAGCCCTTTCAACTCGGTGTCGGTGAGCTTCCAGTCGGGGAGCATCCGATACGGCAGCGCGGCATCGGTGAGGGCCGTACCCCAGCCCAGTGCGCCGAATACCTGAGGCTGCTCATCCATATCCGGGAAGCCCCCAGGGGCCATCTCCAGCAACTGGTTGTCGGGGGAATAGACTACCGCAACATCGGCCAGCGGGCGCCGGATACCGAGTTCGGTGCGCGCGGAGTTGATGAACTTGTTCCACGCGCTGTGGATTGCCAAATCACCCGCCACGCGCGAGTTCTCCGGGTCTGCGAGCAGCAGTGTGCCGTTAGCGAAGGCCTCCGAGAGCAGCGTGTTCACGAGCCCTGGGCTGTCATTACGGGCCTGGTTCTCGCCTTCGAGGTAGTACCAGGCGGCGGCGAGTGGCCCCTGTTGGAGTTCCAGCGCCAGGCGATACATCGGGGCCATCTTGCCGGTCGGTGGCAGCATCACACCGCGTGTGCCAGTGCCCGGATGCCAGCCGGGAGAGAGCTCTGTGTTGCACATATCTACGTATTCGGGTCGTACCCAGCCCAGGCTGAAGAGCGGGATGTCATTACCGGCAATCAGGAAGTCCGGTTTACCGGCTTCGGCAGCCGCCTCGTGGATAACGTGGTAGAAAGCTGTCATATCTTCCTGGGCGCGCAGTTGGCGGAAGGCTTTGTAGGCGTTCCATACCGGTTCCTCCATCCAGCGCCGGTCATTCCAGACCGGACTGTTCAGGTCAGAAGGATCGGCTGCGCCAAATTCTTTCACTTTCGCCTTCAGGTAGTCGCGCACATCGAAGGCCGGTTACCTGTAAGCCAAGGCGCTGCCGAGTAGCGACTGGCAAGGCGCCGAGCCAGTCGCGGAAGCGCGCCACTGACCACTCACCGAAGGCCTTGCGCAGAGGGGGACTACCGAAGTTATCCCAGGGCGAATAGTTGTCGCACCAAATGCCATCCACGCCCTGTTTGGCCAGATACAAGTGATTGACGCGCGCGCATATTCCAGCCAGAAAGGGGCGGAGAGGTCTTTGCCAAGCGACGCCACGCCACAGTAGATTGGCTCTCCTTCAGGCACCCCCTCGACCCGCTGGACAGCGTCCTTCCCCGGATAAGCCGGCAGCAGGCCTTGAGCAAGCTCTGGATGGACCAGTTTGCCGTTCTCCCAGACGTTCACATCGGCCGGTGGGTCGTAGTTGGGCTCGATCTGCCCGTTGATATCTTTCGAGCAGCAAGCATCATACACCCGGGCGTTCAGCGGATAGGGCAGGTCGTCGCGATAGCCAAGGGCCGGCGCGCCATCGGGATAAGTTGGGACTGGAAGACCGACCGCCTCGCGACTGAAAGCCGGCATCGCGAAGTCTTCATCGTTCACCGAGTTGTGCGGCCCTACCCAACGCAAGGCATTGCCGTGCTCGAGGCTCGGGTGCGCCCAGTTCCAGTGAGAACGCAGTCCACTTGCGCAGGTGGGGTCATCGTCACGCATCACGAAGCTGCCGTCTTCTTTTTGCTGGAAGGCCAGCGCGTAGAGCATCACATCGCCGAAGCCCTCTATCCATGAGAAGTTGCGCGCGCCGGCTTCGCGGAACGGCTGAAAGCGCTTTTCATGATCGAGTTCGGCCAGGCGCTGGGCATAACGACCCCAGGTCGGGTCGATTGCCATCCCCGTCATCGCCAGGCGCGCGTGGCTGTCCGTGAAAAGCTGCCAGTCGGACGTCGCGATGAAGGTGGGGTAGTCCCACCACCAGGGCGCCGCGAAGCCGGTTGTTGCAATGATTAGCAGCAGTGCCAGCAGCAGGCTAGTCCGCAGCATTGGCCCTCCAGAGGCGGATATTAGACCACTCCGAGGAAGCGGAACCCTCAGGCGGTTCGACATCCGCGAAGAGCAAGTGGCAGGAGTCCAGCGCGTCCATCGACTGCGCGCCACTGTCCCAGATGGGCAAGGCATACTCGCCAGCTTCAAGCGGAGAGACCGTGACACGGAAAGTCGTTCGTCCGACAGTAAGCCGCACTCGCCAGGGCTTGCCGGCTTCGACCTCGCCGCTCATACCTTTAAGTTGCCACGGTTGGTCGAGGCCTGGCTCCGACTTGCGGGTGTAGGTGGCGAAGTGGCCCCCAGTGCCGTAGAAGGACCAGCGATAGGTCAGCTTGCCTTCCTCATCGGCTGCTACTGCTATCTGGCTGTCGATGCCGAACTTGACGGGATTTACCGTGAACTCGACCAACAGCGGACGCGTATTATCCAGCTCGAAGCTTTGCCGCGTCGCGATACCGGAGTAGTTATCCCATCCGCCAGTAGCACTGGTATGAAGCTTGCCGTCTGCGACTTTCACTTCTCCCCTTACTAGCCAACGAGATTCGTCGAGAGAGAGGAAGTCCTCGGAAAGGAGTAGCTCTCGCTTGCCCTCCGCACCCGCCTGGGCGAGCGTCCTCATATAACTCGCCAGCGACTCTGTGTCGCGTTCCAGCGCGTCGAAGGCAAGCGGGTCGCCCTTCTGGTAGAGATAGCGAGTCTTACGATCGAGCCGTTCAAGTCGAACAAGTTGGTCGTCCCAAAGGCTGGCCAGGAAGAGGGCCCTCTCGCGTCGCACCTCGGGCGTCATCGAGGTGGCTTGCATCGTGAACTGAGCGGTGTCCAGCAGTGCCAGTTGGCGCAGCAGATGGGCTTCGATCTTCTGCTGGGCGATGCGCAGATCGACCAGGCGCTGTTCGTTGCCGACCTGCCCCTTGAGCCGGTCCAGGTCGAAGCCGAGGGCTTCGACGGCGATGCGGTCGTCCTGGGCTCTCTTGCGCAGGGCTTCGGCCTCTGGGGAGGGCGCGCCGTCCGGGCCGAAGAGCTTGGCCGCCTGACTGGTCGCTGTGAAGAGGCTGTTGCCGATATAACCTGCCTCCTGGGTGTCGTAGATGCCCACGACATCGTGCAAGGTCTGGTTGGCCAGTTCGAGGTCGCTCTTGATGGCGTCCAGCTTGTTCCAGAGAGTCGCAAGAGAGGTCGCGCTGGCATCGGTTGGGGCATCATAATAATGTTGCACGAAAGCTTTCGTGAAGGCTGCCTGGTAAGTCGGCAGGTTGCGTTCAGGATGACTCCAGTTGCACTGGGAGTTCAGCGCGAAGCCCCACCACAGGCTGTCAAAAGCGCGCAGGCGATGCTTGGAGAAAGACGCCGTCGCCGTGCCGAGGAACTCCTGCTCTGGCCAGGCCTTGCGCGCCTTATCGGCCGCCTGCATCAACTCGGCGATGTTGCGCCCGTTGGTCTGATCCATCGGCGGCCAGATTTTTTTGGGCGTCTCCGGCGAGAGGTCAACGAAGTAGAAGGTATGGTTGTAGATGCCCGTGACGCCCATAACATCGTAGCCCCGCTGCATCAGGCCTTCAATGCCGGCATAATCCTGCCAATACTTCCAGAAGCCGATAACGGTATCCTTGGAGATGCGTTCGATTCCTACCCAGTCAGTTGCCGGACCATACATATAGAACTCATCGCCCCAGATGAGAGGCCTGACCGGCCGGTCCAGTTCGACGGCAAGTTCCTCCACTGCCTGGATGCACTTCTCGGCGTGGCCAATCAACAAATCGCGCAAGGTCTCGCCTGCATCCAGCCTGGCCTGACACTTGGGGCAATAACGCTTCTGCCACTGCATATCTATCTCGCTGCAGCCCACCCCCAGCACCGGCGCCTCGTCGAACCATTCCAGCAGGTCGCGATACAGGCCCTTGATAAAGGGATAGATCTCCGGCGTGGAGGGGCACATCTGGCCCGGAGCTGTAGGCTCTCTGTAGGGGATACCTTCATCACACAGCCACACCAGTTCGTAAGCCTGGGCCAAAGTCTGCAGCGACGGGATGAGTGTCACATGCCATTTGTGCGCCGCCGCAACGACATCGCGAGCTTCTTCCTCGGTCAGAGTGCTCTCATCGGCGCAGGCGGGGAAGGACTTGTAAGGGAAGACGTTGTAAACTTCGAATCCTATGTAGTTGAGTTTTAACCGAGCCGTCTGCTCGATCTGTTCTAGCAGATAATCGTGACTTACGATGTGGCCGAAGCGCTCCTGCCCGCCCTCGATGTAGAAGCCCCGGTGGCGGAACTCTGGCCAGTCCACGATTGTGAGAGCCGGCAGCTTGTGCTCGCTGGCGCACACCCGGACGAGTTGGTCCAGAGTCATAGCTGCGTAAAGCAAGCCGCGCGGCGTGGCCGCCCTGGCTGCGATTCCCTCCGAGGTGATCCGTAGCGCGTAAGCCTCGCCGAAACCTTCCTCCGGCAACGCAGGCAACTGGCCAGGTTTGCCCAGTTGGAAGGTCAATTCTGCGGTGTCGGTGCGCTGGTTTACCTTTATCTCAGCAGCCAGGACAGCCTCTTCCAGCAGCTGCCGGCAGGCGGCGTTTGCGTCACCAGAGGGTAGAACCAGCGCTAGTTCGGCAGAAGCGCGTCTTCAGTGCGCCTTCCTCGAGTGTGAGTCGTTGGGGTTCAGGCAGCAGGCGCGCGGCAAGCTGATCAGCAGTCATTGCAAAGCCCTCCAGGGCAAAAACGGTAACGAGCAACGCCAGGATTAGCGCCCAGGCGCAAAGCAACTTGGAAGAGTTCATCTGGCTCCACCTCTGGCAGCTTTCTGCTGCCGGCCGCAAGTTCGCGCAGGGTCGGTTACTTCCTGCAGCTAGCGCGCTACTGACCACCTTTGCTGACAAGTGTTCGCAGGCGGCACTGAGAGCTGACCGGCGCCCCAGCCAGCACATCCTCCTCAGTAAAGGTCGCCATCAGAATTTCGCGCTCGCCCGTGCGAGAGTAATCGTAGATGATATATTGCGTGCCATCGGCAGTCTCGATGCCATCAGGATAGGAAACGCCACCTCGCTCATCCAGCACCAGCCCGCCTCGCCAGGTTCTTCCATCATCGCCGGAGAGGAAGGCAGTGAGGTGAGAGCGGTCCTTCCCGTTGGGCGGGTTATGCTTCACCAGCAGCAGTCGGCCCGAGGCCAGCCGCCGGATGAAGAGCCTCGCGCCGCCGTTTGAGATATGCGTCACCGTGGCTGAGGGGCCCTCACCTGTCCAGGTCACGCCGCCATCGTTTGAAAAGGCCTCACCCGCGCCATACCTCGTGCGCACGAGCATCCAGAGGCTCCCATCGCGTCGCTCAACGACCATATGCTCATCGAAGACGCTCTCCGGCACCCGCGCCCGGCCAAGCTGGTAGAAGCTCTTGCCGCCATCATCGGTCGCTACGACCCAGGCGCCGTGGCTCTCGGAGTTGTCTACCGCAAAGTCTTGTGAGATTAACTGAGAGGGGGCGCCCTTCCACACCGCGGCCGGCAGCAGCCACCGGCCTGTCGAAAGCACCGTTGGCTTGCACATCATCACCCCGTCGCAGAGCCGGCGCGGCTCGGACCACCTGGCGTCCGCTTTGTCGCTCTCCTCGGTTGTGATTGCCCACACGCCCGCCCTGCCGTCCCACCAGCTTGCGCCCTGCGCCCAGAACAGCCACAGCTTGCCTTCAGGGTCGTGCCAGAGGCAGGGGTCATAGGCCCGGATGTTTTCAGAGGGATTGATAATCAAAACCGGCTCCGTCCAGGTGGCGCCGTCATCGCCGCTGGTGGCGAGGGTGACGTAATTCTCGGGGCCTTCGGTCTCCCCGCCCGCATACCAGGTCGCCCAGAGCCGCCCGTTGGGGGCGCGCTCGATTCCGGGGATACCCTGAAACGGTCTGGTTGAAGCGGCGTATTCCGGCCCTGGCTGGGCATATATTGCCGGGGGCTCAAGGGCAAGGGCGAGTGGCACTAGCATCTGACAGGCCTCCGTATGAGTAGTCTGGCACGGGAGAAGGTTTCTGGCTCTGGCAGGGCGCTTCCTGCCGTTAACAAAGCGTTGTGACGTATAATCTCCCCGATGGAACAAAGTCACATTGGCACGCTAGGCGAGGGCCCGCTGCACGCGGCGCTGAAGGAGTGGTACGCCCAGCCGGGCGACCTCTGGGAGGCGCCGGTGGACGGCTATCATATCGATCTGGTGCGCGGCGAGTTGCTGATAGAGATCCAGACTGGCAACTTCTCGAGCGCCCGGCGCAAGCTGGAGAAGCTGACTCTGACCCATCCAGTGCGCCTCGTCTACCCCATCCCGCTGGAGAAGTACATCCTGAGGCTTGGGGAGGGGGGCGAGGTGCTCGGGCGCAGGCGCTCGCCCAAGCGGGGAGAACCCCTCGACGTCTTCTGGGAACTCGTCCGGCTGCCTGGATTGCTCTCTCGCGAGGGCTTCAGCCTCGAGCTGGTGCTGATTGAAGAGGAAGAAGTGCGGGTGCAGGATCCAAAACGCGGCTGGCGGCGTGGACACTGGGTCATCCACGAACGCAGGCTGCTCGAGATCATCGACGGGCTGGAGTTCTCCTGCCCGGCTGAGCTCCTGACCCTCCTGCCCGAAGGCCTGCCGGAGCCTTTCACCACAGCGGAACTCTCCACCGCCCTCGGGAAGAGCCGGCGGTTCGCCCAGGCGATGGCCTACAGCCTCACCGCCGAAGGCGCCCTCACCCGCGTCGGGAAGAAAGGAAGGGCGTGGGAGTATGGGAGGGATGCACCTGAAGAGTAATTGTATACGCACTTTACACTTCGCAGAATTCGTGGTACATTATCTGTAGCTCATCTGCCATGTGTAGAAGGAGTAGCGGTGCCGTCCTATGGGGCGTCGCCGCCTTTTCGTTTTAGTGTCCCCAGAAGGCACTGTGTTCTTTCGCCAGCTTCTCCCTTCTGTGCCCCCTTTCAACGCAGTAGGCTGTCACCAGCAAATAACACCGCCCGCTCATGGCGAGCACAACCACATAGCTGAAGTCACTCAGGGCGACCAGCACACGTTCTCGACCCTTCCGCTTCACCTTCCACCACACGACACGGTCTGATGCAGTTTCTCTAAGTACTGGCACGAGCCAGGCTATCCGCTCGCAACGACGCAGGTCTGGGATACGCGAGTTCTCCGTGCCCTCTGACGTGACGTGCCAGAAACTGCGCAGGCGTCCGTCCTCTTCGGTCGGATCTACAGTGACCACTCGACCAAGACATAGTGGGGCTGGGGGCAAGAAGGCTTCGACGAACACTCTATACACGGCTTCGATGTATGTGTCCCATACACCACCATACTCCTGGAACGTGATCAGGTCGGGCAGCCAAGAGACATCGCAGGAGTGCTGCACAGCTACTTGGCCTCCCAGACGAATATGTTCACCTTAGTTGCGCTCAGGGGCGTGCTACTGCAGAGCTCCCACCCAAGAGCATCACTAAGGCTGCGGGCTAGTCCTGTCTTCGTCGCACTGGTGTGCAGGTGTCGGTTGGCATAACTGATGATCCCCGTAAGCAGGTCTGTTAGCTGTATCAGCTCCGATTCATGCGAGCGCACCATCTGCAGGCAACGCACGATGGTGCTGGTGCTCCGATGCTCGCCAAGGCTGGCTGACAGTATCTCTCGAAGCTTGGCAGCTTTACCGCTGCTACGCGTATCTTTCACATCAAGATACACGCTGTAGTGGTCCGAGGGATTCATAAAGAATCTGAGCACCTCGAAGTACATCTTGTAATAGAAAGTGTCATGGTCTTGGTCGAAGTCCTGGTGTCTCAGTAACTTCTTATCTGGCACGACGAACCGCGCGGAAACGCAGGTCGGCACTGGAGAGGAAGTAGTCGAGGACGGCGTGGTACAGATCCTGGCGACCAGGCGAAACCTTCGTCCACTTGAGCTCCAGGTGCGGATCAAGGCCGTATTCGGTCTTGAGCTGGCGGAGGGCTCGCGAGTGCTTTTGAATAGCCGACTTGGGGCAACATAAACCCCCAAGCGTCATCGCGCGCTGTCCATCGTGCTCAAGGTGACAGCTCTCGTCACAATATATGTTGTACTCAGTGGGCATCGCTGGGCTCCCCGGAAGTTGCTTCAGTTATTAGTATACCAACCTGCACCTACACTGGTCATCGTCTCAAGTAGTGGATTTGCAACAGCCAAATGTAAAGCCTTTCTACCGCGTTTGGCGCGCGCCCCTGCGAGTGCCAGATACTCAGAACACCCCCACCTCCTCTAGCGCTGGACAGACGGGCCCGGAGAGGCGGAGGCGCAGGCGGGGAGTGGTGACGGGCTTCTCTAGACGTATCAGTCGCTGGGAGCCGAGGCTCTGGCCTTCCGCAAGCTGCCGCCAGGAGCCCCCTTCCCAGGCATCGAGGGCGAACTGCTTCCACCCGCTGGCCGAGGGGCAGATGCTCCCGCAGGCGGATTACGCGCGCTTCCACCGGCCGCTCGAAGTCCAGCACCAACTCGGCCGAGGTCACCCCATCATCAGTGCTCCAGTAAGTCTCCGATGAGCCGTCCAGCACCTTCTCCGCCGCGAAATCGTCTGAGCCTCCGCGCGTGTTGCTCGCTGTCAGTTTCGCCCCCTGGGCCAGGTCGGTTGCGAAAGTCTCGTCCAGCGCCTTACGCCAGCCGCGCAGGCTTTGGGCATCGGCCTCGTGGATGAGCCCGCGCCTGTCGGGGGGCAGGTTGAGCAGCAGGTTGCAGCCGCGCCCCACCGAGGCGTAGTAGATGTCCAGAAGCTGCTCGGGTGTCTTCACTCGGGCGTCTTCGGAGGCGTGGTAGAACCAGCCGGGCCGGATGGAGACGTCCACTTCCGCCGGAAGCCAGTCGGTGCCCGGGCGGTCGCCATGCTGCAGGCGCGAGAGGTCGGCGTGGCCGGGGTAGAAGTCGGCGGGATTGAGCGTCGCCCAGCACGGGTCGCCTGCCCAGCCCTCCTCATTGCCCACCCAGCGGATGTCTGGCCCGCCATCGCCGAACATACAGGCATCAGGCTGCAGCCTGCGGACAAGCTGCCGCACCTGGTCCCACTCGTAGTAGGTGCTGGCATCTATCTGACGCTGCTCGCGGGCGCCGCCGTAATAGCCATCTCCGCCGTTGGCGCCATCGAACCAGACCTCGAAGAGGGGTCCATAGTCGGAGCAGAGTTCTTCGAGCTGGCTCAGATAGTACGCGACGTAATATTGCGAAGCGTAATATTTGTGGTTGCGGTCCCAGGGCGAGAGATAGACGCCGAAGCGGAGCCCCGCGCGGGCGCAGGCCTCGGACACCTCGCGGACGACATCGCCCTTGCCGCCGCGGAAGGGACTGGCCTTCACGGAGTGGTCAGTATAGCGACTCGGCCAGAGGCAGAAGCCATCGTGATGCTTGGCGGTGAGGATAAGCCCCTTCAGCCCTGCGTCCCTCGCCGTCTCGGCGATCTGGTCGGCATCGAAGGCGGTCGGGTTGAAGACTTCGGGCGACTCGTCGCCATAGCCCCATTCCTTGTCGGTGAAGGTATTGGTGGTGAAGTGGACGAAGGCAGTGGTCTCGAGTCGGTGCCAGGCGAGTTGGCGGGCAGAGGGCGTGGGACCATAAGGCAGGGGCGGGTTGGACATTGGCGGGCCTCCTCTGGCTGAGTTACTGGCCCAATATGCGCCTTCAGGAGGGGGCTTCCTGCTGAAGGAGAGCAGTGGTATTACGTCGAAACGGCTCTTAATACTGTCCTGAAGGAGCTGAACCAGGCGATGGGAGATGTTCGAGATATTCGCCAGGGGTTGCAGATACCAACGGTAGAGGGCGGATATGCCGATCAGCCCTTCATCGTGGTGAATGACGATGGGAGTTGGCTGTGTGTTGTCACGACAGGGCCAGGAGAAGAAGGCGCGCCCGGCCAGCATGTGGCAGCGCTCCTCAGTGAAGACCTCGGCCAGAGCTGGAGCAAGCCGGTGGCGCTCGAAGACCCGACAGGGCCGGAATCCTCCTATGCGGCGCCGCTTAAGACGCCCTCTGGGCGCGTGTATGTCTTCTACAACTACAATCGGGACAATCTGCGCGAGGTGATTGCCGACCCTCCCTATAACGTGACGCGGCGGGTGGATACGCAAGGGGCGTATGTCTACAGATATTCAGATGATGGGGGCAGGACCTGGTCGAAGGAGCGGTATGAGATACCAGTAAGGGCCTTCGAGCTGGACCTCGCGAATCCATATGGGGGCGAGGTGCGGTTCTTCTGGAGCACGGCGATGCCCTTTATATACGAAGGAGTCGTTTATCAGTGGCTGTATAAGGTGGGGCGCTTCGGGGCGGGGTTCCTCGTGCAGACTGAAGGGGCGCTGCTGGCGAGTGACAACCTGCTGAGCGAACCTGATCCGGCAAAGCACAGGTGGCAGACTCTGCCGGAGGGCGATATCGGGGTGCGGATACCCGGCCAGTTAGTGAATGAGGAGCACAGCACGGTGGTGCTGTCGGACGGGACCTTCTACACAGTCTTCCGCACGACTCACGGCCTGGCGGCGAACGCCATCAGCCGCGACCGGGGACGTACCTGGCAGGTGGACTGGCTGCGGTACGGGCCAGGGCAGCGGGTAGTGAAACACCCCAGGGCAGCCAACTTCATCTGGAAGTGCGGCAACGGGAAATATGTGTACTGGTTCCACAACCATGGGGGCGCAGGCGCCTTCGAGGGGCAACCGGACTATCGCGCCGTATGAGGGGCGCAATCCGGCCTGGGCCTGTGGCGGGGTGGAGCGAGACGGGACAATCCAGTGGTCCGAGCCCGAGGTGCTGATTTATGACCTGGATATCGGGGTGCGGATGAGCTATCCCTGCTGCTTTGGGGCGGCGGGAAAACAATTCATCACCGAGACGCAGAAGACCATCGCGCGGGTGCACGAGATCGACCCCGGCCTGCTGGAGGGCATGTGGGAAAGCGCAGCCGGGCGGGGGAAGGCGCCGGCATCTAGCGCAGAGGCGCCAGCGGGAGGGGCAAGGCTGGATATCCCAGAACTGGCCAATCTGACTGGCGGGGGCGGTTTCAGCCTTGAGCTGTGGCTGGATCCCGAAAAACTGGCGCCCTGGCAAAGGCTTGTGGACTGCCGTGATGAGGCAGGGCAAGGATTGTTTGTACAGCTCACCGACAGGGGCAGCCTGAGGTTGCAGCTGCTGGGAAGAGTAAGCGCCCCACCAGGCGGGATCAGGTCGGGTGGCCTCGCCGAAGTGGCCTGGGAATCCGACCCCGGCCTGTTAACTTTGGGCCAGGTGCATCAAGTCGTGTTCACAGTTGATGGCGGGCCGAAGCTTATAGCAGTGTGCGTCGATGGCAAGTTGAACGATGGTGGGGCGAGTCGCCAGTTTGGCTGGGGACGATTTTTGCCGCAGCTTGCCGATATAGCAGGCAGGCCAGCAGCCTGGCTGCATGAAACGCTGCTTGGAGTGGCTTTATATACTTGGCCCTTACGTTCCTTTGAAGTGGTGGCAGCCTATCGCGCAAACTTTTTGAAGAAACAAAGGTAGACAAGCAGCGGATTGTCCTTTATAGTGCTGTAATCACGGTGAAGGGGGGAGCACTAGCCCGAGGCAACGGGGAGCCAAAGGCAGAAGTCTTCACCGGGAATCAAAATGAAGGAGCCGGAGCCTGCCGCGGGAAGCAGCTCCAGCCTTCCTGTATTCCTCTTGGCGGGCTTTGGGCTCGGATTACACGAGCTCGAGTGGGAGGAACAAGAATGCAGAGTATACGTCCGAAAGCGCTGCTGCTTGCAGTGCTAGTTGTGGTATGCGCCTCAGTTTTGATCCTGGCCGGCTGCGGTCGGCAGGCAGAAGAACCAATCCAGACTCCAATCCCTGACAAGGTAACAGCCCCTGTGCTTTCTGGCGAGCCAGTAAAAGTTGGGGCAATCTTTTCGGTGACCGGTCCCGGCGCGCCTTTGGGCGAGCCTGAACAGGCTTCTGCAAAGATGCTGGTAGAGCAGATCAACGCCGAGGGTGGCATTAACGGCCGTCCCCTGGAAATCATCATCGAGGACGACGCGACCGAGGAGTCCAAGGCCGCAAGCGCTGCCAAGAAACTCCTCGAGCAGGACAAGGTCTGCGCCATCATCGGCCCCACGATGAGCGGCACCAGCCTGGCCATCATCGATACGATGGAGAAAGCCGGCATACCTTTGTTCTCCTGCGCCGCATCCGCGAAGATCACCAACCCCGTTAAGAAGTGGGTCTTCTCAAGCGCGCAGACCGATGTGCTGGCTGTCAAGCGGATTGTGAAATACCTTGAGGCCAATAGCATCAAGAACGTCGCCATAATCTACGACAGCAACGCTTTCGGAACCAGCGGCGCCGAGCAGCTCAAGGCTCAGCTCCCCGCAGCAGGCGTGAAGATCGTAGATGAGGAAAAGTTTGGGACCAAGGACACTGACATGACTGCCCAGCTAACCAAAATCAAGGCCAAGAAGCCTGAGGCTGTCATCTGCTGGGGCACCAATCCTGGTCCTGCTGTCGTGGCCAAGAACATGAAGAGCCTGGGTATCGAAGCTCAGCTCATCCAGAGCCATGGCGTAGCCAACAGCAAGTTCATCGAACTGGCTGGGGACGCCGCAGAGGGTGTAGTGCTGCCGGCAGGCAAGCTGCTTGTTGCTGGCGAGTTGCCCGAGAGCGACCCGCAGAAGGCCGTGCTGATGAAGTTCTCTGCAGATTATGAAGCGGCAACTGGCAAGCCTGCCGACACTTTTGGTGGGCATGCCTATGACTCGCTTGCGATGCTGGTTGTTGCCTTGAAGTCAGCCGGCGAGGAGCCTGCTGCTCTGCGCGATGCGATTGAGGCAATCCAGGGGCATGCCGGTATCGGTGGCGTGTTCAACCTGTCGGCGACCGACCACAATGGGCTTACCGAAGAGGCCTTCACTTTCGTGAAGATCACCGGTGGCAAGTGGACGATGGCTGAATAGCTAGCAAGGAAACTGGTCAGTGGCGCTCCCGGATGATTCGGTCCGGGAGTGCCACCGGCTTTGATGGAGCCAAAATTTGCTGCAGTATATTCTTACAGGTATTACAACCGGCAGCGTATATGCGCTGGTGGCTCTTGGGTTCACCGTAATCTTCAACTCTACAGGCATAATCAACTTCGCCCAGGGAGAGTTTCTGGTCTTCGGCGGCTTGTTGTTCTACAGCCTGCACGTAGGCGCTGGCCTGCCCCTGGCGCTGGCCTTGCTGCTTGCCGTTGGGCTTACGGCGATCCTCGGACTGTTTATGGAGCGGCTGGCTATACGGCCCCTGTTGCGAGCCCCTCTTGTCACCCTGATTATCGTGACCATCGGCTGTTCGATGGTGCTGCGAGGCATTGCGCATGTGGCCTGGGGTTCGGACGCCTTGCCGGTGCCAGCCTTCTCGGGTGAAGAATCTGTCTTTCGTGGCCGGGGCGGCAATCCATCCGCAATACCTCTGGGTGCTGGGGCTTGCAAGCCTGGCTTTCCTGGCCGTGTGGTTTTTCTTCGAGCATACTCTTGCAGGCAAAGCGATGAGGGCATGCGCAGTCAATCCCGAGGCTGCGAGGCTCCAGGGCATCAGTGTCGAGCGGATGGTACAAGCCTCCTTTGCGATCAGCGCGGGCCTCTCGGCACTAGCTGGCGCGGTCATTGCGCCTATCACCTTCGCTTCGTATGACGGCGGGATGGTCCTCGGGCTCAAGGGCTTCGCAGGAGCGGTACTTGGGGGCCTGGGCAATGGCGCCGGAGCGGTTGTGGGCGGACTGGTGGTTGGGCTGCTTGAGAATATCGCCGTTGGCATCGCGCCCGAGGGTTATGCAGGCTACAAGGACGCCTTCGCCTTTCTGATACTGCTGCTGGTGCTGTTCCTCCGGCCTGGCGGGCTGCTGGGCAAGCGCCGCACGGAGGGGGTGTAGGCGATGAGACGACTGGGCGAGTGGAAAGGTTTTCTGCTTTTGGCGATCCTGGTGGCCGCCCTGCCCCTTGTGACACGAAGCGCGTATTTCCTCAATATGGGCGTCTTTATTGGACTCTACGCGCTCATCGCAACGGGCCTTGGACTGCTGCTTGGTTATGCTGGCCAGGTGTCCCTGGGTCATGCGGCCTTCTACGGGCTTGGCGCCTACAGTTCCGCCATACTGACTTTGCACTACGGGATAAATCCCTGGCTAGCTCTGGTCGCTGCCGCTGCAATAACCGGCCTGGTGGCCTGGCTTATCGGTAAGCCCACGTTGAAGCTGCATGGCCATTATCTGGCAATGGCAACACTGGGTTTCGGCATTATTTGCAACATACTTTTTGGCGAGGGCGGG
The DNA here is from genome assembly GCA_963749155.1 of uncultured Armatimonadia bacterium. Classification (GTDB taxonomy): domain Bacteria; phylum Armatimonadota; class Zipacnadia; order CAVVLO01; family CAVVLO01; genus CAVVLO01. Next base: position 291,728 of record CAVVLO010000002.1, read on the forward strand.
GCCTTTACCGGAGGTCCTTCAGGCCTTCCGGGTATCCCGCGACTCGCCATCGGCAGCTTTGAGTTCAACACCGACCTCAGAATGTACTGCCTGGTGTGGCCTCTGGTCGCGTTGCAACTGGTGCTGATGCGCAACCTGCTCAAGTCACGCCTGGGGAGAGCTCTGAGGGCAATCCACGACAGCGAACTGGCTGCCTCGAGTTGCGCAATCGACCCTGGCAAGACCAAACTTATGGTCTTCACGCTGAGCGCGGTGTGGGCCTCTCTTGCCGGCAGCCTGTATGCGCATACTTTAAGCTTCGTGAATCCCAATCCTTTCGGATTCGTCTTTTCGGTTACTCTGGTGGTAATGGTGGTAGTGGGTGGCTCCAGGAGCCTGTGGGGTCCCTTGCTTGGGGTCACGGCGTACAGCCTGCTGCATGAGGCGCTTACTTCAGGCACGATGGAGCAACTGCTGGGCGCTATGGGAATACCTGAAGACCGGTTGCAATCGCTTGTAGTGGTGCTGTTTGGCGTGCTGCTGATCCTGATGCTGCAGTTCAGGCCGAAGGGGCTGGCCAGCTTCACCAGGCAGAAGAGAGAGGTGCCCGATGCCGGCTGAGGGGCCCTTGCTGAGGCTTGAAGAGTTGCGCAAGACCTTCGATGGCGTGGTGGCCGTGGACGGGGTCAGCCTGAACATCGAGGCAGGCAGTATTTTCGGGCTCATTGGGCCAAACGGGGCGGGCAAGACCACTCTTTTCAACGTCGTGTCAGGGCTTTTCCCGGCGACGTCGGGGCAAGTGTTTCTGGAAAACACACTGCTGAGCGGGCTGGCGCAATATCAGATAGCCAGACTCGGAGTGGCGAGGACTTTCCAGAACCTGCAGCTTTTCGTTGGAATGACAGTGCTCGAGAACGTGCTGGCAGGCTGTCACAAGCATGGCCGGCAAGGGTTGCTGGCTTCGATGATGAGCCTGCCTGGGGTGCTTCGAGAAGAGCAAGCCCTGAGCGAGCGGGCCGCGGAGGCGCTCGAATTCGTAGGGCTTGCCCAGATGGCAGACTTGCAGGCCGCGCAGCTTCCTCCGGGGCAGCAGCGGCTTGTCGAGATAGCAAGAGCGCTGGCCGGAGAGCCTCGGCTGTTGCTGCTGGATGAACCTGCGGCAGGGCTTACTACGCGCGAGACCCGCGTACTTGGTGAACTGGTGGCGAAACTTGGAGAGCGCCATATAACTACGGTGCTGATAGAACATGATATGAGCCTGGTAATGAAGGTGTGCGAGACGGTCGCTGTGCTGGACCAGGGCAAGCTGCTGGCAATCGGGGCGCCGGAGCAGGTCCAGGCAGATAGCGCCGTAGTCGCTGCCTATCTGGGGGAGGAAGAGCCGGTATGAGTGCTGGTTCGCTTCTTCTCACACTAGGCAGCGTAAACACTTTTTACGACCAGTTGCACGTACTCAAGGGAGTCTCGCTGCATGTGGACGAGGGCGAGTTGGTGGCCTTGCTTGGAGCAAATGGCGCCGGTAAAACGACCACTCTGAGAACAGTATGCGGTCTGGTGAAGCCTCGCAGCGGCAAGCTGGTCTTCGAGGGGACGGAACTGGCAGGCAAGAGCCCTGAGGCCTTGGTGCGACTTGGGATTGTGCAGGCGCCAGAGGGAAGGCAGTTGTTCGGGCCACTGACTGTGGAGGAGAACCTGTTGCTCGGGGCCTATTCCAGGTTAAAGATCGAAGGCAAAAAAGCCGTTAAGGAACACCTGGGGGAGCTATACGAACGCTTTCCTATACTTGCCGAACGGCGCAAGCAGCGCAGTGGAAGCTTGTCGGGAGGCCAGCAACAGTTGCTCGCTATCGGCAGGGCACTGATGGCCAGGCCCAAACTGTTGCTGCTGGATGAGCCTTGCCTGGGTCTTGCGCCCTTGATGGCCAGGCAGATAATGCAGGTCGTTGCGGAACTGCGCGATGCGGGAACAACCATCCTGCTGGTCGAGCAAAATGCGCGAGCGGCCCTGGCGATAGCTGACAGAGGTTATGTGCTGGAGACTGGCAAGCTGGTACTCGAAGGCAGCGCGGAAGAATTGCTTCGCAACCGCGATGTGCGTCGAGCTTATCTGGGCAAGGACTATGACGAGGTGTAGCAAGATGAGCACTGAGCACATATGGAGTCCTCGCTATGAGACCCTGGGCAGGACAGAGCTTGCTCAATTGCAACTTGAACGGCTGCAGGCGACGATAAATCGAGCCTCCAGGCATGTGCCTTTCTACAACAGGCGACTCGAGGAGCTTGGCCTCGAGCCGGAGGATTTTCAGAGCCCGGCTGACCTTGGCCGACTACCCTTCACTACCAAGGAAGACCTGCGGGCAAGTTATCCCTATGACATGGTAGCTGTGCCACTGCGCGAGGTTGTAAGGTTTCATCTCTCCTCGGGGACTACCGGCGCGCCGACAGTTATCGCTTACACCGCCAACGATCTGGCCCATTGGACTGATCTGGTGGCACGGAATCTGGCGGCGGCAGGAGTTGGCCGAGATGACGTGGTGCAGATATTTTTCGGGTATGGATTGTTTTCGGGAGGCTTCGGCCTGCACCAGGGGGCCGAGGCACTAGGGGCATCGGTCATTCCTGTGTCGAGTCTGGAGCTGCAACAGCAGCTTCAGATAATGCAGGACTTCCGCAGTACGGTGCTGGTGGGGCTGCCTTCTTACGCGCTAACCCTTGCCCAGGAGCTAGAACGTAGTGGGCTCGATCCAAAGGGATTGTCGCTGCGTGTAGGACTGTTCGGGGCAGAGCCCTGGAGCGAGAAGACACGCAAGGAGATAGAGGCGCGTTTATACCTGGAAGCTTTCGACATCTATGGGCTGAGCGAGATGGGCGGCCCAGGGGTCTCGGGCGAGTGTCAGTATCACTCGGGGCTTCATCTGGCAGAAGACCACTTTTTAATAGAACTTCTGGATCCTGTCACAGGAATACCGGTAGCTGAGGGCGAAGAAGGCGAGTTAGTGTTCACTTCACTGACCCGCGAGGCCTTGCCATTGATCAGATATCGCTCGGGCGATCTGTCACGCATCACCACGGAGCCCTGCAAATGCGGTCGCACAAGCGCCAGGATGGAACGGGTATCGCGCCGGATCGACGATATGCTGATAGTGCATGGCATCAACGTTTTCCCAGAGGATGTTGCGGCAGTATTGAAAGGATTTGCGGAGCTTGGTAGTGACTATCAGCTGGTGGCCGAGCGGCAGGAAGGCCTTGATGTGCTGGAAGTACGTGCCGAACTGGTAGAATTGCCCTCGGATGTGCGCGCAATGCACCAGCTAGTAGGAGAACGGCTGGAGCAGGCGCTTGGATTTGAGGTGCGGATTGCTCTTGTGGAGCCTGGCAGCCTGGGAGCAGGCAGTGCAGGCTTCAAACGAGCTGTGGACAAACGAGATAACTAGGTCAGGTGGTTCTGTGTCCGCGTAACCCTAAGGCAAGCGGGCGCAAATAATAGCAAGGGGGGAACCCAAGTGAAGTATGTATTAGTAGTAGCGCTGCTGGTTGCGATCGCAGTGCCAACCCTGGCGGCCGATACAGTCGAGTCGCTAAAAACGCAGGTCGATCAACTCACCGCGACGCTGAATGCTGTCTCGGCACAACTGGCTGAAGTAACTGCGCGTCTGGCCGAGGTAGAGGCCTGCGTACCGCCGCCAGTCGTAACCGGCGAGGGCTCTGTGAAGGCCGCGCCCAAGTGCTGGTACGACAGTCTAACCATCAATGGTTATTGGCAGGGCAGGTATGAGGCGAGAGAGGACAGCTCAGATGACTGGATTATGAGGCAGGCCTATCTTAACTTCATCGCCAAACCCAACGACCGGACCCTGGGTGTCTTCACGCTGACACGTGTTGGTCCAGGTGAGCCCCAGATCGACCTGTGCAACGCTTTCGTTCAGTACAAGCTGGATGATATGTGGACAATCAGCGCGGGGCAGCTACTTACCGACTTCGGTTACGAAGTAAATCAGGGCAGCAGCGCGCGGCTCCCGCTCGAGCGCTGGGTTGCTGCAGAAGGCATCCCGACTCGGCCTGATCGCGGCGGATTGCCTGGCATGTATTTCAAGGGCCCATGGGACCGCGGTTTTGGGATTTCTCGCGCCCAGGACGGAGATGCGCCAGCGATTAGTCTGGCCATCATCAACGGTAACTTCCGCGATGCTGACAACAATACCGCCAAGACGGTAGAAGCCAGCATGAAGTGGAAGAAGTCCTGGGGTCAGTTTGGCGCCAGTTATGTCAACGGCAAGCTGAACGATCCTGCAACAGGCCTCATCGAGCAGGACCGCGAAGCGATCTGCTTGTTCGTCCATACCGATCCGACCCCTTGGGGTTTCCAGGCCGAGTGGCTGGAAGGCCGGCTCTTCGATCAGGATATCGAGGGCTGGTATGGGATGGTATCGAACAAGACTGGTCCGAAGACGACTTCTTTCGTACGCTATGAAGAGTACGATCCGAACAAGGGCAGTGCAGGCAATACCTTCAATGCCTGGCATATCGGTCTGGCGTATCAGTTGGACGCCAACAACGAGCTTACCGTGCAGTACACTGACGCTGGTGGCAACACCTGCTGGGACTATGACATGTTCGGCCTGCAGTGGCAGAACGGCTTCTAGCCCGACTGTAAGCAAGTCAATGTGGAAGGGCCGCCTTCGGGCGGCCCTTTTATTTTGGGCAGGGATTAGCCATCAGGTGGCGCAACTAGGGCCAGTTAACCTCTGGAGGCGAGGAAGATGAGCATCCTCAAAGGGCTAGTCTGTATTCTGGCAGTCTTCACCTTGGTCTGGCCTGCCTATGCCGAGGGGTGGCTGCTTTTCGATGATATGGAAGGAAGCAAAGCCAGTTGGACGGCAGAAAGGGGCACTGCGGCTAACATACGCACAACGACCGAGCAAGCGCATTTGGGCAAACGAAGTCTTGCAGTGACACTGCTGCCCCAGCAAGAGGGCCGTATGGTCAGGGCGGACTGGATGGCCGAACTTGGCGACGTGGCGTTGACATCCGACTCACGCGTTCGCTTCTGGATGAAGGGCAGTCCTCTGGCAAAGGCCCCTCATGGCGGCATCCTCCTGGTTGAGAGAGGGGGTAAAGTCGGAGGTGGAGATTCTCACTGGATGCTGGAGCTGCCTGGGGAGCTCTACTCGAGCAAAAACTGGACCAGGTTTCAAACCAAGCCAGTGGCGCAGGCAAATAATCCCGAATGGGCGCCTGATGCCAATGGTACGCCTGACCTGGATGCCATCGTGGCGTTGTTGTTCGTTGCCCAGGAAGATGGGCCGGGCGAACACCTGCAATATACGGTCTTCTTCGATGAGGTGGAACTGAGTGAGACAGGGGTAGTCGAACCGCATTACACCGAGGCCACGGTCCAGCCTCAGCCTGACCGCATAACACCCATCTGGCGAGGTTTTCAGGGACGCGAAGAGAGAGTATCCAGTAGCCATTGATTTTACTGATATCACGGGCTGGCGGGCTGCAACCTGGGGCGAGGCGGGTATCACGATGCAACGCTCCGAGGAGGAGCCCTGCTATGAGGATTTACGCTATCAGGCGAAGCTGACCTATTGGTGCAAGCGCGGACCGGCGCGGTATGCGCTCATCCCGCCCCAGCCAGTCAAGGTAGAAGGCCCGGCTCAATGCAGTTGTCGCGTGGGTCTGGGGCAACAACTGGGACTGGATGCCTCACGCCGACACGCCCTCGGTCTATATCTGGGTCAGCCTGGTAGACAGCACCGGGCAGCATCACAGGTTGAACCTGGGCATCGTAAACTTTAGATTTTATGGGATGCTGCACAAGCGGGTACGAGACAATCCCTTTGGTGATCCGGGTCACAGGTTTTGGGGAGGGGCGGGAGATGGCAAGCTGCACGCGCCCTTTTCCGTTGAGCGTATCGAGATCGAGAACGGCAGCAATCCCGAGCCTCGGACTATCTATCTGGAGTCGGTAGCCTTCTTCCAGGACGATATGGAATTGCCCGAGTTTCGTCCGGAGCTGATTGAGAAGCTGCCCTTCCCGACAACAACAAAGACTATCACCCCTAATGTGAGGCAGGTTGCCAACCCCAGCGTGAGGCAGGACGGAGCGGCCTGGGTGCTGACATCAGAAGGCGATGAGAGGCTCACCTGGCGTTATGAGCCAGCGACGGGCACCTTGTCCGACCTGGGTGTGAAGGTAGGCGAGAAGGCCAGCTTCATCCCCTGCGCCGGTGGCGGACCGACCGTGCTACTGGCAGGACAAGAATATGTGGCAGGATCATCTCAGCTTGGGCGTGAACTGCTCTCGGCCATAAAGGAAGGCAACGGCGTCAGGGCAAACTGGCGAGTAAGCGCAGGCGGGGAGAGCACCGAGTATAGCTTGCGACTGACAGTAAGTGGCAAGTCACTTATTGTGGACTGGTCGTCGCCAGAGGCGAAGGTCACGAATCTCTCACTTGGCCGGGCCGAAGGGCTCAAAGCGCCACAGCTCTTCCGGGTGCCCTATCTGGTCGTGATGCGCGACATCCCGCAGGTGTTACTGGACCAGGAGGTCTTCTGCCTGACTTTGCTGGACTGGTACAACACCGAGAGCTCAGGATTGAACTGGATTGAGTGTGGAGTAAGGAGCGATGGCACGGCGGTGATGAACGGGGGCAGTTATTATATGCCCCTCACCGATGGCACTCGCAATCGGCTGGGAGAGAGGCAGTTCATCAATGTGTCGAGTGACTTCCTCGAGGTGCTGCCGAATATCCCCAATCCCCCCTCGGACCAGCGCGAAGTGCTGAAGACCCATCTTTATTGCCATGTGGGCGGGGTGTCGGTGAGCAGGTTCCAGGAGTGGTTGAAGCTTTGGCAGGGCTACAAACGGCGCGGTATCGACAACGTGCTGATGACCCACCACGAGGATGCCTGGAGTAATGGCAACGATGTTGGGCAAGGCCAGCAGGAATATACCTTCACTACCGAGGCAGCGCCGGAGATCGGTGATGAGCAGCTGATCGAGTATTGCAGCGCAGTAAAAGAGCTGGGCTGGCATGTAGGGCTATACGAAAACTTCACCGACTACAATCCTCTGGGCAAGTCGTGGGACATCCGCAACGCGTCCCGGCAGTCGACAGGAGAGTTGCTACGCGTTTGGCCACCGACATATGCCCCCAATCCGTTAAAAGCCTTGGAGGGAGCGCTCTATTACCCGAGGGCAATCAGGGAGAAGTTCGGCTGCAATACAGCCTACCGCGATTGCCATACAGCTTTTGTGCCCTGGGGAGAGGTCGACTTCCGCGCAGGCACGCCTGGAGCGGGCAAGTTTAGTACCAACTTCCGGGCCTGGGGAGCCTTGCTGGACGATGGGAGCGCCGCCTATGAGGGGCCGGTGGTGAGTGAAGGGCTGCATCAATGCTACCTTGCCGGGCTGGTCGATAGCAGTTATGGACAAATCAACTTGAGCGGAGCTGAGAAGTTATCCGTTGCTGGTGGACTTCGGCGTGCGCAAGCTGAACAAGCTCGGGGCCGATGTGGCGATGTCTCCCAGTTGGGTATGGGGGCGGGGACTGTACAACTCGATGGCGGCGTCCATCGCCTACGGGCATATCGGCTACCTGCCGCCCACCGGTAACACCGAGGCTGGTATCTATTATTACCTGATGCAGCAGTTGCAGAATCGCTATGTGATGGAACCTGTGGAGAGCATCCTGTATCACCAGGCTGGCCGGCTGGAAGACGCTTCTCAGGCCCTTAAGTCGGGCGCGTGGGAGAACAGTCAGGTGCTAATCAGCTATGAGAACGGCCTCGAAGATCGCGTTAACTGCAACCCGGAGCAGGTTTGGGAGGTCGAACTTGGAGGCAGGCCTTATAGCCTGGCGCCGGATTCCTGGGCGGCTGTGCAGGGCGACGGATTCGAGACTTGTTGCACGGTAGAGGAGGGGCACAGGGTTGGCTGGCTGGTGGCGCCCGAGTATCGTTTCTACTGGTCTGAGGGTGTCCTGCGTGATTTTGGCGAAGTCGAGACGGACGGCGGGGTAGTATTTCGTCTGCAGCCGGACAGAAGTGAGGAGCTGATTGTCATCAGGCCTTTCAGCAGCCTGAAGCTAGGCGGCCAGGTAGTAGTGACCGAAGCGCTGGGTGAGCAGAGAGAAGCACTAGGGCCGGTAGCGACTCAGCAGGATGGAGATAGAGTGCTGGTGACACCGGTTGCAGGCGCTGTGTCGTACCTCCTGAAAGAGCAGGATTAGGAGCGAGCCGATATGAGGCTAGTTTGCGCGCTACTGGTGATGTTTGCTCTGGCAGGGGCTTTCGCCGCAGACCCAGTCGAAGTGCCAGTACCCCGGCCGGAGCCGCTACTGGCGATGGACCTGGGCGGGGGGCTTTCGAGCTACATCATCAGTTCTCACCTGTGGACGGGTTGGGCGCGGTATCTGGAGACCGTGCCAGCGAAGCGTCTGCTTGAAGGTATCGGGAGCTGGACAGCTATCCAGAATCTTCAGAATCCCGAGGAGGCTGAAACCCGCCTGCCAGTGATGCACGATTATGGCATCGGTGTATTCCGTTACGAGATCGGCTGGGGCAATGTCGCCTTCAACGAGGACGAGGGCCAGCCCGCGCGGCTGAGATCCGGACGTCGAGGTTCGCTATCGAGCGGTGCTGCAGTCGGCAAAACGCCATGGCTTCAGGCTGATAATGCTGCTGAACGCCCATCAGGGGGCGGGTTGCCCGCTGGCTTTCTTTGGCAGCAGGTTGATGGAAGCCGCGCCCAAGGGCGCCACGGAGCTGACACTGCTAGTAGACCGGCCCGAACTGCTAAAAGTGGGCTACAGCGGCATCAACGGGCTGACCGACTACTGCGCCGCCGAAGGGCTGTTCACCAGTATACAGCACCTGCCAGCCGCCGATGCGAACGCTTATCGAGTGACCCTTTCCAAGGCCCTGCCGCGCGACTATGCGGTCGACGAGCAGGTCGGGCTGGCGCGGCTTCAGTATCGGCCTTTCGGTGATCCGGACATCGGATGAAGCGACCTATGCAGGTTGGGGCAAATACGCCGACCTGCTGGCGCGCATCGCCTCGGAGGAAGGCCTAACGGACGGGCAGGTGGACTTTGAGCTTTGGAATGAACTCACTTTCGGGACGATGTTTCTGTCTATCCACAACTACGATGCGACGCTTGAGGGCGGAGCGGACATCAACCGGATGATGCAGCTTGGGGCAGAGGTGATCCGTAAATATTACCCAGATAAAACTACCGTCATCAATGGGTTCGCCAATACGAGCTTCTTCTTCAACGGCTTCTGGGGGAGCGCAAGGCCAGCAGGAGTGGACGGGGAGAGCTATCATCCCTACGGCAACACGTGGCGGCAATTCCCTGACTACGCGGTGAGCAAAGACAACCACCTGGTGGAAGGCTTCCGCAACCCCGAGGGCTTTGTACCGGCATATGGCACTCTCTACCCAGAATATAAAGGCACCTACATCGCCTCCCACTCGCCCCTCTGTCTGATGCAGCCGGAGCTGCGCGAAGCGCTGGTGGCAACGGGCCATGCGCCAGAGGGCTGGAAACGTGGCTTTACGGAGGATGGCATATTTCTGCCCGAGGTGAACGCGCCCGAGCCCTATGCAAACAAGCTGCGGGAAAGGCCAGAATACTACGTCTCCAAATGGCTGCTGCGGCTGTATCCCTTCTTCCTGAACAAAGGGCTGAGCTATGTCTGCGATGGGTCTCTGCGTAATCCTGGCGACTGGGCCGAAGGGTGGGAGGCAAAGTTCTGGGAGAGTGGAGATGAGCAGTATCTGGCAGCGCTGCTTCCGGTCAGACGCCTGACCAAGCTGCTGGCTGGGGCTGAGGATATACAGGACGATCGGCTGATCCAACTGCATCCGAAGGTGACTCAATTGACGGGCCAGGAGAAGGTTGTCTTTGGTACCGAGGGGGCCTACCTCATCCAGCGCGGGGCGGAGGGCAGGTCCTGGGATCCGACAAAGATTGACGTCAAGCCTCTCTCATATGCCGACAGCTTCTGCATGCTGCCCTTCCAGCTCGATGATGATTCACTGGCGGTGGGGCTGTACATCCAGACGCGCAATGTGCTGGAGGACGTCGAAGAGGCCGGCAGGTACCGTATCACTTTCGCCGACCTGCTGGGCGAGGAGAGCGCAGTGCGTTGCTTGGACCCGTTGAAGGACCAGGAAGTGCCACTCGAGCTCGAGTGGAAGTCAGAAGAACTGAACGTGACCCTTACACTGACCGATTATCCCGTCTTCCTGCTGCTAGATGGGGTAGATGGCCCGCGTGGCCTGGGGCCGCTGACGGCAACCTTGAGGTGAGCTAGATGAAAACAGTTTTACTGCTTATGGTTTTAGTGCTTTGCGTGGCTGGAGCTTGCTTGGCTGAACCTATTCAGCCGAGTGAAACCTGTCCCGGACTTTTCGTATTCCAGGGCAAGGACGCGGTCAAGCTGATTGGCTACGACTATTATGACCTGTTCGCCTCTCCCAAGGTGCCAGCCGGTCTGGATTGGCGGCGCGGCGAGAAGGCTTACTATGAGGAATTCCTCGATATGCTGGCCGAGAACGGCTGCAACTTCACGCGGATATTCGCCATTACGGGATGGACCAATGACAGGATGCCCTGGCGGCGTATATCGGGCCCCGGCGACCTCATCAAGCAGACCATTGACCATCCTGAGGGAGAGCGTTATGCGCTGCTGGATTTGTCCAGGTGGGATGGCGTTTACTGGCAGCGGGTGAGGCGGACGCTGGAGTATGCAAGCAAGCTGGGGATTGTCTTCGAGATATGCCTGGTGGATGAGTGTGGGCTGGAATCAGGGCCTGGAGACAGGCGCTGGCCGCTGCATCCCTTCAATCCAGAAAATAATCTGCCGGGCACCCTCGGCAGGGCGATGATTGAAGGGGGCCATAAAGATGGCCTGCCTCAAGCTTATGACCTGGAGAACAAAGCGCTGGTGGGGATGTATGAAAGGTATCTGGCCAAGTGGATTGAGGAGACTCGCGGGCTGGACAATGTCATCTTCGAGCTGGGCAATGAGACGACCTCGGGGATTGCCTTCCAGCAGTGGATGGCGCGGAAACTACGCGAGCTAGGGTGTCAGTTCCCAATCGCGGCCAATGTGTTCGTGGATGAGGAACAGGTCTACAACCTGCCCGAGGTGGATTTGATTGCGACCCATGGGAAGAAGACCCCCGATGAGGTGCGCAGGTGGGCGGTCGACTGGCGGACCAGATTTCCTGGCAAAGCTCTTATGCTGGACAGTGACGGCTGGTACGACTCGGAAGAGACCTGGCCCAACACCATCGCGGCGGCGCAGACGGCGCTGGACCTGGATTGCCACTTCAACCATAAGGCGCGGGGCCGGCAGCAAGTGGGGCCGAACGGCGAGCTATTTATCCAGTTGATGAAGGGGCTTAGACCAGATGCAATAGCCCTGGGTTTATTCCTCGAGGAGATGCCCACCACCCTGCCGCCGGGAGTGCGCGAACGCCAGTTTGAACTGGCCCAGCCAGTGCCGGAAACGGGTGGTGGGCTGTTCGCGCACGAGCTGAACGGTGATGGGAAACTCGACCTGGTCATCACCAGCGAGGGCCATGTCGGCGCTTATGACCACTCGGGCAAGCTGCTGTGGGTTAAGGAGATTCCTCTTTACCTGTTTGAATATACGCACCATCCAAGCGCGGTCGCCGGCGACCTGGATGGCGATGGACAGCAGGAAGTAGCCCTTCTCACCACTGCCAAGGAATTGGTAGTGCTGGACGGGCGGACCGGAGAACTGGAGAAGACGCTGAAAGGCCTGGGTGAACCCATCGCCTTCGCTGTGGCGAACCTGCGCGGCCTGGGCGACCGAGACATCATACTGCAGTATGACCTTACGCACCTGCGGGCAATCAAGGCCGAGGACGGCGGCACGCTGTGGGAGACAAACGAATATCGGGCGATAGAGCATAGCCCGCTGCGGCAGGCGGATCTGGATGGAGACGGACTTGACGAGGTAGCGGGAGCGACGCTGATAGACCACGATGGCAAGCGGATGCACGAGTGGGAACTCGAGACGCGCCACGATTCGATGGACTCGATCGTTATAGCGGATGTCATCCCGGGTGGGCCGCTGGAGGTGGCGATGGCCGAGCAGCGGGGCGCAAACTCGCGCACTGTCGTTATCAACCAGGAGGAGATCCTCTGGTGCCAGCTCAATCCGTGGAACTGGGAAGATCCCGACAAGCTGGCGATCGGCGACTTCGATCCGGGCCGGCCGGGGCTCGAGGTGTTCAACCGGTCCTCGGGCGGGGACGGGGTCGCTCCGCGCGGCAGAGAAGAGCCATATCGGTATGAAGAGGCGCCGTGGGTGTTCGACTCGGCGGGGCAGCTACTCGCCAGGTACTACATCAACGACAGCAAGCCAGCCTGGTGGACGGGGCATGGGATCGAGGAGATTTCCAGGATCGACTGGGACGGTGATGAGCGAGACGAGTTGGCGGCGCAGGAGCGCCACAAGGCGGGCGCGGGAGCCATACTCGATGCGCTGACGGGTAGATTCGAGGTCATCTTCCCTGCGAAGTCGGTACGCCTCTACGCGGTGGACTTCGAGGGCGATAGCCGCGAGGAGGTTATTATCCTGGACGAGGCGGGAGTGGTCCGGATCCTTTCCAACGCCAATCACAACCCGCACCCAGCCAAACCGAGCCCGTGGACTCGTAGCGAGTATCGGCGCCAGAAGCAAAACTGGAACTACTACTCGCCGTAGGGGGCCGGCCAGGATACCAAACGCGAAGCCAATTGGGGGCCTGCCCGCCGCGCCCCCCTAATCACGTGTTTCGGGAGCTTGCTCCCGAAACCAACCCTTGCCTTTGCCCTTTCTCGCTGGTGTTTCGGTACTTCAGTGCCGAAACCAACCTGCCGGACTGCAAATAAAAGCTTAAGCAGATTACACAAATCGAAATACCACATTAAGCACTTGACACCTGGATTGTTACGCGATAAGATAAATCTGGACTTCCAACAACATGCCCTTTGGCCGGGGCGAAGCGACACTCGAAGCAGCAAAGATGCATATCTTTGACTCAAGAGGAGTTGCCAATGAAACAAAGGCTCCAAGTAGCCCCCCCCCCCCCCCCCCGCGGCTAGTGGCTGCCCGTCGCACGGCCCACCCTTGCCTGTAGCCTTTTCCTTACGTTGGTTCAGGAGTGCAAGGCTCTGAATACCTTATCTCGCTTGAATTGATATGCCCCACCGAACTACCCGAAGCCAAGTGCTTCGCGGAGGTGTGAACCAGATGAAGACTGTAATGATTCCAGTTCCTCTGCTGGCTCATCTGCTTGATCTTCACTGCAGTGGCCATCTGTGCAGATGCTGACACTGCGGCCCACGTGTCCTTAACTGACGATGTCTTCGCGCGCCTCGCAGCAGTGTACTGGCAGCTATGGCCACGCGAGGCGAGGCTCGCACGCAGTACCGGAGCATGGCACGCCAGTCGGACGGCAGGTCGCTTGGCGACAGGCTACTGCTAGATACGCGCGTCAGATGCCGCGACTGTCCAAGGTGCTACGCTGGGCCAGAGTGATCAGGGCCAATCTGCCTTCAGAAGGTTGCAACAGGAGACGCCAATACCGGCAGGCGTGCTTCAAAGCCGTTAATGCGACTGGCTCCACGGCGCGGAGCCAGCTGCCGATACAGATGTCGCGAGCGATCTGCCAGCCGTAACAGTGCTCCGTGCACTCTGCTCGAGTACCAGACGAGGCTTGTCGACAGGCGATTCTGCGGATCGAAGCATGTTATTGAGGCGCCGCAGAGCACGGCTCGGAGTGCCGAGAGGGAGCCAGTCTGGGCTAGCTCGATTGCTCGCAAGCGCTTGTCGCACTGGCGGTGCAACCAGCGCCAGCGTCGCCCCAGTAGCCTGTCTCGCGGAGCAGCTATCTGGCCCAGCTGCTTCGCAGTTACGACGGGCTAGCGCAGTGGCTTGGCGGCAAGCCTGACCTGGGACAAGGCCGCAGAGACGGGACGACTAAAGCTCGAAGGCGACACCTGGGCCTTCAAGCTCGGTTCGCGTGACGGTCGCGAGTAGTTCTGGCAAGCGAATCGAACTGCCTGCGACTGTAAAAATGTATGACGGCCGCCTGCGAGTTCCGCTGGAGGCGCTGAGGATCGCGGGCACGGTGAAATGGGATTCCACCACCCGCATCGCCTGGTTCACGCCGCAAGCAAGGCTAAACTGAAAGCTGAAGGGTGCAGGGGTAGAACCCCTGCACCATCGATTTTTTTATCGGCGCCATCGATTTTCTTATGTGCACCATCGATTCCTTACCAAAAGCCCCGGAGCTTCGCGCTCCGGGGCTTTGTCGGTTTCGGGAACGAGTTCCCGAAACACATGAGTAGGAGGGCAGGGCTTTCTGTTTTTCAGTCCGTCTTCACCAGGTAGCAGGCCACCTCGGGGCCGAAGGTCGCAGGCGGGGTGAGGGCAGATCCGCCGCTGGAGAGTTCCAGACCGCGCTGGACGGTCGCTTTACCGCTCTCACAGTCGAACCAGAGGGCATCATAGTGGCCCACTGAGAGGCCTGAAAGCCCCAGAGCGCCCTCTCCGCCCTCGCTGTAGAGCACCCAACTGGCCGGTCCCGCCAGAACATAATGCGTCCGACCCGCCGCCAACTCGTCCTGCGGAGCCATACTGTCCAAATCCACCCAGGAGAAGAACCGCGCGAGCCTGCCCATATCCGCCAGGTCGCCCGGAGGCGTCGTCGCAATGTCCATATCAATCGCCATCACGTGCGCGCCCGCCATTGCCGAGGCCCAGGCCTTGTGGCGAGAGGCCGCCCCAGTGCCCCAGTCGGCGGCTTCGGACATATTCAGGTTGTAACGGCCTTTCGCCTCGCGGAAAGCTTGCACGAGGCCCGCGTGCAACTCCTCGGCGGTCGGCAGGTTGTACTGGACCGCGAACTGGTCGAGGTTGGGGTCGCCCGCAAATTCGCTGAAGTCCAGCCCGTCGTTCTTGTGGACAGCGATTGGGTGGCCCATCGTATCGGCCTCGCGGATTATCGCCGCCAGCTTGCTCACCCGCGCTGGTGGCAACACCTCGGCGTATTCCTCCGCGATGCACCAGATGAGGTGACGCAGAGGGCTGAACCGCTGCACCAGCGCAGTTACGAAGCGGCGCTCAGCCGCGCTTACGTCCTGGCCTCTGCCGTAGACATTGGCGCTGTCGTCGTAGATGAAAAACAGCGTCGCAACACCTGCCTTATCTAGCGCCGAGAGCCATCCATCCCACTGAGCAAGAACCGCCTCGTTGAGCGGTTTGGCAGGATCGTTATCAACAAAGGGATTCTGAGTGGCGTCGCCGTCTCCCCCGTGAGAGCGTACCGCCATCAGATAGAGGCAGTTGGCGCCGCTTGCCGCGAGCTTCTGGATCAGCTCCTCCTGGTCGCCTGAACGCGTGCCGTCAGGATTGAGCGTGCCACGGAACAGGAAGCCCTCCGGGTCGCCCGGCCCTGCCATCAGGAAGGTGCCATCGCCGACCGTCTTTAGCCACTGGGGCTTCTCCGCATCGGGGACGACAGCGCCGAGGTTGGCGGGGGCGTCAGTAACCGCGCCAACGAGTCGCCCCAGGGCCTCGTTGATCATCTCCCAGGTATTCATCCGGCAGTCGTTGTAGCTGAAGATGAGGTCGAGGCTTGGGATGACGACCATCGCGCGCGGTCCGCCATGGCCAAAAGCGCCATAAGTGTCATAAGGGGCGTCGGGCCAGTTGCGTTTGCCCTGGGCCTTGACCCCGTTGGTCCACCAAAGCCAACTGTAGCTGCCCTCGTGCTCGCACTGGTTGTCGGGAATGGAAAGTGACCCCATCGAGCGCTGGCCCTTCAGCATCGGCGTGACGGTCATCCCGGCTCTTGGCAGCGTTGCTGGCAGAGGATCGCTGGTGGCCAGCTTTGCCCAGAGAGGAGAGAGTAGCTGCTGGTCACCCCACTTCCCCCCGTGCAGGTACAGCAGTCCAAGGCGGGCGAAGTCGCGTGGCGAGATACCAAGTCGGCCTGGCCGGTCGCCCTTGCCGAAGGCCATCAACGTCGGGTTGTCCTCGCAGCCGATAAGGTCTGTCAGTTGCGGATGGAAGACCTCGGCATCCACGTGGTCATAGTCAGTACCGTAGACCTTGAAGAAAAGCGTGTCCCAGAAAAGTGCCATCGCCCAGTCGTTGTAGTCATACGCCGTGCCTGGCAGCTCGGAGAGACCATAGCAGACCGTCTGGTTGCCGAAGTCGCGCCAGGTGATGGTGGTGCCCTGCTCGCCAAGCTCCGTTAAGCGCGACTCCCACTGGACGACAGGCTGATCCACCGAAGGGATGCGCCCGGTGTCGAGGGCATGCTGCAGGAAGTAGCTATAGACGACCTTGGCCGCGGAAGCGACGTCGCCGCGGGCCGTGATGTCTCCCCAGGAATAGACCAGCTTGCCGTGCCGGATTACACAGCCACGCCCGCCAGCATAAGAGGCAAGCGAATCAAGGATCTCCTGGTTCATTCCGACCTCGGCCGGGCTGGCGGTATGCCAGGTCTTGCCGGGAAGGGTCGGAGCAGCGGCAGTGCAGCCTGCAGCTGCCATCAGCAGAACAGCTAGCGCTATAAGAAGAACGAGCTTCTCCATCACTTGGCCTCCTCGCCGGCAGGGAGAACGAGCCGGTGGGTGTATTCTAGAACGCCCTTAGTCTTTTTCGCCTTACAGGAGGAATTACCTATGTCCGGAAAACTTTCGCTTGCAGGAGTCTGGGGCCTGACCTGGGCCGAAGGCTCGCCTTTTATCAACTCCGGTTATTATGCGACCCCGCGTTTTGAGTGCGGCAAGCTGCTGGAAGCTGAAGTGCCAGCGCCCGTCCACAAGGTCTTAGAGCGTCACGGCCTGCTCGAAGATGCAAACTTTGGCTTGAATAGTCTGCGCGCGCGCTGGGTCGAAGAGATGTTCTGGGTTTACCGGCGTACTTTCGAGGCTCCCGCGGAGGCTGCAAGCCAGCCGGCGTCGCTCTGTTTCGGCCGGCTGGAATTCGAGGCGGATGTCTGGCTGAACGGTGAGCTTGTTGGCCATCACGAGAACGCCCACCGGCCCGCCGAGTTCGACGTTACAGGCAAAGTGAAGGCCGGGGAGAACCTGATTGTGGTGCGAGTTTCAACCGGGATGCATTCAGTTGCCGACAAGTCAGCTCTCGAATACGGCACCGATGACATCTCTCGCCTGACGAAACGCCATTGGCATCGGCATCCGCAGTATCAGCATGGCTGGGACTGGAATGCCCGCCTGGTAAATGTGGGCATCCTCGGCGAGGTGGCGCTCGAGTGGGGCGCTGCGCCCAGACTGCGCGAAGTGTCCGTCTACGCCCAGCCAAACGCTGACTATTCCAAGGCGACCTTCCATGCACGGGCCAGCCTGATGAACTCCGATGCGGAAGCCAAGAAAGTCACTATGAAGGCGCGCCTGGTGGAGACAGGGCAAGAAGTTTCTCTCGACATTGAAGCCACGCCTGGCGAGTCGCGCCACGAGCTGAAGCTCGAGCTCTCTTCGCCGAAGCTGTGGTGGCCAATCGGGCACGGAGAGCAGGCGCTTTATACCGTCGAGGTGTCGGCTGAGGCCGCAGGTGAAGTCCAGCAAGTGGCCCGCCGGACGGGCGTGCGGAAGATCGATGTGGATCAGTCGGCCCATCCAGTCGAGGGGCAATACTTCACCCTCAAGGTGAACGACCGGCCCATCTTCTGCAAGGGCGGCAACTGGGTCCCGCCCGATATGCTTTATACGTCCGTCGAACCGGAGCGCTACCAGCGGCTGGTCGACCTCGCGGTAGAAGCCAACTTCACGATGCTGCGCGTCTGGGGCGGCGGGCTCTTCCTCGATGAGGGCGTCTGCAGTGCCTGCGATGAGGCGGGCCTGCTGATCTGGCATGACCTGCTGTTCGCCTGCAGCAAGTATCCGGGTGACGATCCTGCCTTTGTCCTCGAAGTCCGCCGCGAGGTTACGCACAACCTGCGCGAGCTCGCTCACCACCCTTCAATGGCAGTCTGGTGCGGCAATAACGAGATCGAGTGGGGCGACTGGGGCTGGGGCTACGATAACTGGAAGTCCACCCATCCCCACTATGCGATGTTCCACCGCGACTTGCCCGCTATCGCTCAAGACGAAGCACCGCATGTGTTTTACTGGAGAAGCTCGCCTTATTCGCCGAATTTCGAATATCCCAACGACCCCACCGTGGGCGACCAGCACCCCTGGACTGTAACGCTCCAGACGCCTGGTGGTTCAGAGTGGTGGGATTATCGCAAGTTTGTGGATCGCTTCCCCAATGAGGGCGGCGTGCTGGGCAGTTCGCCCATCACCACGTTGAAGCAGTTCCTCCCCGAGGCCGAGCGCAGTCTCTACAGTCCGAGCTGGGTGCATCACGACAACCCGCTACGCGACGATGGACAGCGTCCCAGGCGCGCCGGGCCATGCTTATCAGACGGTCACCCTGTGGACTGGCCGCGATCCACGCGATATGACAATCGAGGATTATGCTTTCACCAGCGGGCTCTTGCAGGCCGACGGGCTGCGCGAGTATATCTCAAACTTCCGCAGGCGGATGTTCAGCAGCGCCTCGGCCATCTTCTGGATGTACAATGACTCCTGGCCCGTGACCAACGGGTGGACGATCGTGGACTATTACCTGAGGAAGAAGCTCGCTTTCCATCCTGTGCAGAAGGCTTTCCAGCCTGTGACTGTGGTGGTAGCCGAGGAGAGCGAGGGCGTGAAGGTCTTCGGTGTGAATGATTCGCCAGAGGACTGGTTCGGCGACCTGCAGTATGGTTTCTTCACGCTGGAGGGGGAGCTACTGATCCAGGGAGAGCTAAACGCGAAGCTCCCGGCCCTCTCCTCGACCGTACTTGGCGAACTGTCTCGCGCCGAGTGGGAGGAGCTAGGCACATCTCGTAGCGGGGCCTTCGCCGTGCTGATGGACGAGGGGCGCATCGTGGCGCAGCACCGGCTGTTCGTCGAGCGGTTCAAAGACCTGGAGTTCTCCGAGCCGCAGGTTACGGTCATCTACGCCGGCGGCGTTGCGACCTTCAGCTCGCCGCATTTCGTCTGGGGCGTGTGCCTCGATGACACGGGCGAGCTTGCGGTGCCTGATAACTGCTTCGATCTGCTGCCAGGCATCCCGTATACACTCGACTGGCCCGCGGAGCTCGGTGAGCCGACCATCGTGGCAATCGGGAGCCGAGATGCGGTGAAGCTGGCACTAGTGCGACCAACTGGTGGGGGTGCGGGGGCACTGCCCCCGCGCCTTCCCATAACTCGCGTTCTTAGTCAGTCCTGGATACTGGCGGCCGCCTCATTGAGATAGCCTCTCAGCAGTTTCAGCTCTCGTTTCTGCGTCTCTGTGGCAAAGCCATCGCACCCGTAGTCCGACCAGAGGATGCCTGGCGCGCCACCTTCTTCATAAGTGGCCTTCCACCAGGGATAAGCCGCCATCAGGCAGTGGATCATCATCCCCTTGCGCGGCTCCTCCAGGTTATAAACAGACTGATAATCTCGGCCATAATAATCATTCAAGACGATGTCACGCATATGATCGAACTGAGGCAGGAAAAGTGGCACCACACCCGCCTTGACCATCTCGCGCATCCCCTGGCGCCACTCGGTCTCGGTATAGGGCAGCGTCGTATAGTCATTATAGAAGTGCAGCACGTCGGCCTGCTTCACTACCTCGAAGACCATCGCATTGCGGCGCTGCGAGTAGTACACATGCCGCCAGTGAGAGTTGTCTCCATCGGGTTTGCCTTCGCAGACCAGGTTGGCGCCTTCGGTCCGGACAGACAGCTCGCCCCCTGGGAGGAACTGCTGGATCAGGCTGTTGGCCTTTCGCAGGATATCCATCCGGAGTTCGGTGCGGAAGACATCCCAGTCCTCGGTAGCTTTGCTCCAGTCGTGGAAGGGGTGCTCAGGCTTGTTGTAGACTGGCCCGTGATGCAGCACCTCGAAGTTTTCATCACCCTGATTGGCCTCCGGATCAATCGCCTCGAAGCTCTCGTAATCGCTGCCCCAGGCCTGATTAACGGCTTTCAACGTGCCATACTTTACTTGAAGCCAGTCCCGGAAGCGTTCCTTGGCCAGGGGCCCGAGGTAGTAGCGCACATTGATGTCATCGCGCATCCAGCCCCAGGTGTCTTCCATCTCGATGGGCACCCGACCGGTCTTCGAGCGGAACCAGAGATCGCCCCACCTGGCCCAGTTGTATTCTGTCCAGGCGGCGATTACCTCGGGCACAGCCGGATCGCCCATATCCACCGATGGAGCGCCTGCATTATAGCCAGGCTCGGTCAGTGAAGGCTTAACCTGGCGCCCCAGCACCGGCTCGGCATTGGTGTACCAGGAAAGGCCCGAGGGTGGATAGACGCTCCACCCCAGCACCTTCATATCAAGCTTGCGCATCAGGACATCGTAGAAATACTTGTAGCAGGCGCTGTGCAACTCGACGCCCTTGCGACCTGTCACTTCCGGCACCCACCAGTTGCCCGCAGTGCTGGAGATAAGGTTCACGCCCAGCGCCTTCAGCTCGGCGAGTTCCCGGTACAGATGGTCTTCGGGATACGGCCCAAGCTGGATGCCGGTGCGCATCCCGGGCATTGCCATGGCCAGGATTGCCGGCTCCTCGAAGCCGTCTTCGCGCCTGACTACCATCTCGTTGTTCGGATTTGGCTTGATGCGGAGCGTCTCATCAGAGACCTTCACCGGTATCTTGGCAACCATGAGCTTCTTGGGATTCTCGGTCATCAGCTTCAACACAACGCGCTTTGTCCAGGGTGCGACCTGAAGATAGAGAGTGGCTTCGATGGTCTGCTTGCGGGTTGCTGGCTGGTGGATGACGAAACTGGTCATAAACTCTTCGAACCGCTCGAGGAAGCCCGGCCACTGGGCGTTCTGGGGTGTCTGAAGGAAGGTTAGCTCGGGCTCCTCCTGACCGCCCTGGGGGGTCACGGTCAGCGGCATGGTCAGTTTGGTGAAGTCCACACCGGCCCAGATATTCACCCACCAGTTGAACTCCTTGTAGTAGCGGCAGGCCATCCGGAAATCTATCTGATACCGCCCAGGCTTAAGCCCCCGTACATACTCGGCGCCGAGTCTCGGGCAGTAGAAATTAACCCATTGCTCGACTGACTCGCCCGGGTACAGATACTCGAGTTGCCGCTCGAAGGCGTTGAGCGAGTTGGCGACCCACTCGACTTCGCCGGCCTCGCTATACCGAGTAAGGGTCGGGATGGCCATACTCCCGCCAAACCCGTCAGGATCGAGGATCGTGTCTCCCGTGTTGGTTATACGGAACTTGAACCACAGCGCGTTGGCTGGCTGGATAACTGCCGACCGGACGAAGGGCTGCCTGTCAAAAGGCGGGAAGGGGCTGGTCGGCCCCTCGGGATCGGGGCCAAGTGGCACGTATTTCGACTCGTTATAGTCCGCGCCCAGACTGCCCAGATACTCGATCGAGACGCTGGCCGTGCCCGGAAGCGCCAGGTCAAAGAACGCTGTCTCTTTGGCTTTGAGGTCATGTTCGAAAGCTACCGCTTCGACCGCGAGCCGGCTTGTCCCAGCGGGTCTGGTCAACTTGTAGTGGACAGGTATGACATCATAAGCTCGCGCAAGCTCTGGCAAGGTGTACTCCAGAGTGGCTTCATCCAGCTTCAAGACACCGGTTTGCACACTCGCCTGTTCATATCGAACAAGCTGGCCAGACTTGCGAGCCGCATCAGACAGTGCAGTGTAGCTGACCTGAGGTTGTGAGGTTTGGGACAGTGCCGGTCGTAATGCCAGAAGGAGCAAACTCGCGATTAGCAGACCACGCATCTCATCCGCCTCCAAAGCGCGTCAGTCAGGCGCTGGCCCTTAGCTTCTCTGGCCTCTCGGATTTCCCTGCGTAAAAGCCAGGCGCGCTTGGGGCTGGTAAGAGCTTTGATTCCGGGCTTCCGGCATGGAGCGTAGCTCGGGGTACTTCCAGAAGGTGCGATATTGAGCGCCATATAAAATATATCCTAAGGGGGATTGCCAATATACAATTTTCACTTATAATGAATTTAGGATGTCACAGGATGAATCACCGCCATATGCTCTACAGAGCAAACACTATGTGCCCGGGGGGTTCCAAAACTGTGAAGAAGCAAGGTTTCACCCTCATCGAGTTGCTGGTCGTAATAGCCATCATTGCGATTCTGGCAGCTATCCTGTTCCCAGTCTTTGCGCGCGCCAGGGAGAAAGCCAGGCAATCCGCCTGCCTTTCCAACTGCAAGCAGCTAGGCCTTGCGGTAATGCAATATGTCCAGGATTATGACGGCTCTTTCCCTGACCATGCCTCACTAGGGGTCCACGTCTATACGGAGGGGTATCTGGGTGGTGTCCACATAAATGACTACGCCATCCGTATCTGGACCGATCCCACACAAACTACCGTAGGCGGTATGGCCAAGGTCCTGGGGCCGTATGTCAAGAACCAGCAGATGTTCGTCTGTCCCTCCGATCCGAAGGTGGATCGCTGGATCAGTGGTAGAGAACGCGGGTCCTACTATATGCGCCATGCCATAGACGCTTATGCCTTCAGTGTGCGTATGCCCGCAAACGAATCAGTTGTCAAGCGGCCATCGCAATTGATGCTTAGCGTCGAGGAAGCCTGGCACTGGGGCGGTGCCGAGCCCTGGTGCTGGACTACCAACAACATTGGCTCAAACAAGGATATCAACGCCGTGTTCTTTGATGGCCATGCCAAAGTATCCAAAACCTACTGGGATGCCGGCAACCAGCACATCCCTTACTATGATACCAACTGGTTCTACAACAACCATGGCTGGTATTTCCTGAACGATCCTTACGATTAATCCTAACCTGTATCGCATGCAATACCTGTGACGTCGCAGCCCTCGGCTCCTCGGAGTCGAGGGCTCTTCTTTACTGCCACAACCCTCGTCCCCAGGGCCTTTGTTCGATATGAACATAAGGTAAAAAAAATCCTAAGAGGGTCTTGTCAATATTTCGTATTTCGTTATAATACATATAGGACATTGCGGAGCTTCACTCGCTCGGAGTCTCACCGCCTTATGCTCAATGGAGCAATCACAATAAGTTCGGGGGGGTCCCACCACTGTGAAGAAGCAAGGTTTTACCCTTATCGAGCTGCTGGTTGTAATCGCCATCATCGCGATTCTGGCAGCTATCCTGTTCCCGGTCTTCGCGCGCGCGCGTGAGAAGGCTCGTCAGTCAGCGTGTCTTTCCAACTGCAAGCAGCTTGGTCTTGCCGTAATGCAGTATGTCCAGGACTATGATGGTTGCTACCCAGACTCAAGCGCCGCTGGCCTGCTCTACTCCAACGGCTACCAGGGCGCAGCCCACATCAACGACTGGGCTATCCGCATCTGGTCAGATGGTACTCAGACCACCGCAGCCGGTATGGCCAGGACTCTTGGGCCCTACATCAAGAACCAGCAGATGTTCGTCTGCCCGTCCGATCCAAAGGTCGACCGCTGGATCGCTGGCAACCAGCGTGGCTCCTACTATATGCGCCACGCCAACGATGGCTACGCCTTCTCTGTGGGTATGCCCATCGCCGAGTCAGTCGTAAAGCGTCCCTCCCAGTTGATTATGGCCCTGGAAGAGGCCTGGCACTGGGGCGGCGCCGAACCCTGGTTCTGGACCTGGACTAACACTGGCCCATCCAAGGACGCCAATGGCGTGTTCTTCGATGGCCACGCCAAAGTCACCAAGTGCCCGTTCACCAGCGGCCTGGGCGTGCAGCCCTATGACGCCAACTGGTTCTACAATGGCCATCACTGGTACTTCCTCAACGATCCATGGGATATGTAGTTTCGTAGTGTGAACCGCCAAGCCTCACCGCAACGTCCTCGCCCTCGGCTCTCAGGAGCCGAGGGTGTTTTTTTGCCTGCCTGCGCCTGACACAGCAAGCCAGGTCAGCTCTCCCCCTCGGCAGCGTATTTTACATCGCAGTTGTGAAAATATATATGAAAGTTATATGAAAATCCGGGTTTTGGCCCAAAACCGACTTACAATAGCAAATGGGGACGTTACCCAGGCTGCGCTTATATTGTGAAGTCCAGATTCAGGCTCTGTAGAGCCAACCTATTATGCAGGAGGTTTCAGGTTATGAAGAGGCATGGTTTTACTCTCATCGAGCTGCTGGTTGTTATCGCCATCATTGCGATTCTGGCAGCCATCCTGTTCCCTGTTTTCGCACGGGCTCGTGAAAAGGCCAGGCAGTCCGCCTGTCTTTCCAACTGCAAGCAACTGGGACTGGCAGTAATGCAATATATCCAGGACTACGATGGCTGCTATCCCGACGCCTCGAGCGTAGGCTTCTTGTACAGCGGAGGCTACGTTGGCGGACCTTTCATAGAGAACTACGCCGTCCGCATCTGGTCCGACGCCACTCAGACTGTTTCGGCTGGCATGGGCAAGACGCTTGGGCCATACATCAAGAACCAGCAGATGTTCCTGTGCCCCTCTGACCCGAAGGTAGATCGGTGGATCGCCGGCAACCAGCGTGGTTCCTACTATATGCGCCATGCAATCGACGCCTATGCTTTCACCTATCAGTACCCAGTTAACGAAGCTGTCATCAAGCGACCGGCTCAATTGATGATTGCTGTTGAAGAAGCCTGGCATTGGGGCGGTGCTGAACCCTGGTGCTGGACGACCAATAATGTCGGGCCTGACAAGGACATCAATGCTGTGTTCTTCGATGGCCATGCCAAGGTAAGCAAGACTTACTGGACCACGACAGGCACAGCTGTACCCTACTACGACACCAACTGGTTCTACAATGGCGACAACTGGAACTTCCTGAACGACCCCTGGGATATCTAGTTAGCCACTAGTCAAAGAGCGTGGCCAGGACGTCCTCACCCCCGGCTCTCCGGAGTCGGGGGTGGTTTTCCTCGAATTATTTTGGTGAATCCGAGCGAATTTCTCAATAAGCAAGTAGGAACTCCCATATTAGGGTATAATTAAACATCCGAACGGCAGGCAGTCAGGACGGGCAGCGCCGTCAAAAGCCACACGAAGGCTGGCACTTTTTGATGTTATGCAAGGCGCTGACTTCCTGGGTAGCCTGCCGCGGTTATTGTATACCTGATTACTAGGGAGGACCCATCTTGTCACGCAAGCAAGGCTTCACACTTATCGAGTTGCTCGTCGTTATCGCCATCATTGCGATTCTGGCAGCAATCCTTTTCCCGGTCTTCGCGCGCGCTCGCGAGAAGGCCCGCCAGTCCGCTTGCCTTTCCAACTGCAAGCAGCTTGGTCTTGCCGTAATGCAGTATGTGCAGGATTACGACGGGATGTACCCCGACTCAAGCAGCACCGGGTTGAACTACGCCAGTGGTTATCTTGGCGGAACCCACATCAACGATTATGCCATCCGCATTTGGTCGGATGACAGCCAGACCAACGTGGCCGGTATGGCCAAGACCCTCGGGCCCTACGTCAAAAACCAGCAGATGTTCGTCTGCCCTTCGGACCCGAAAGTAGATCGCTGGATCGGCGGCAAGCAGCGTGGTTCTTACTATATGCGTCACGCGCTCGATGCTTACGCCTTCAGCTTCCAGCACTCACTGAACGAAGCCGCCCTGAAGCGCCCCTCCCAGCTGATCCTGGCTGGCGAGGAAGCCTGGCACTGGGGTGGCAGTTCTCCGTGGTTCTGGGACACAGCCGATGCTGGCTCGCCCAAGGACTTCAACGGGCTGTATATGGATGGTCATGCCAAAGTCAGCAAGCAGCCTTACATCACCCCACTGGGCACTGCCAGCTACGACTTCAACTGGGTATTCCAGGGTCACCAGTGGCAGTATGAGTGGGACATCTACGACATGTAAGTTGGCAAGCCAGCCAGCCTTCAATCAGAAACCCCCGGCCTTGGTCGGGGGTTTTCTCTTGGATGAACAGACCCAAAATTCCAGAATTTTGCCTCTTGTGCAGGAAAAGGCCAAAAAGGGTACAATAATACTGGAGAGAGGGAGATGGCTTCCTTACAGATCAGTGGGTGCCCGCTGGATTTGTGTCATCTAGAAAGCTGTCTTGGGGAGTTCATATCTCGCCTCTACCTAATCGATTACTGGGGGTAATCAATTAATGCGCACCAGGAAGCAAGGTTTCACCCTTATTGAGCTGCTTGTCGTTATCGCTATCATTGCGATCTTGGCAGCCATCCTGTTCCCGGTCTTCGCGCGCGCTCGCGAGAAGGCCCGTCAGTCCGCCTGCTTGTCCAACTGCAAGCAGCTGGGCTTGCCGTTATGCAGTACGTCCAGGATTATGACGGCTGCTATCCCGACGCCTCGAGCGTGGGCTACTTGTACAGCGGTGGCTATATCGGCGGCCCCTTCATCACCGAGTACAGCGTCCGCATCTGGGCCGACGCCACACAGACCACACCGGCTGGTATGGCCAAGGTTCTTGGGCCCTATGTAAAGAACCAGCAGATCTTCGTCTGCCCTTCCGATCCCAAGGTCGAGCGTTGGATCCCGGGCAACCATCAGAGGTTCCTATTACATGCGTCACGCCATCGACGGTTATGCCTTCTCGATTCGGTATGCCAGTTGCCGAGTCCGTAATCAAGCGCCCTTCGCAGCTCGTGATTTCGCTTGAGGAAGCCTGGCACTGGGGCGGCGCCGAGCCCTGGCTCTGGAGCGGCAACAACATCGGCCCGAAGGACTGTAATGCTTGCTACTTCGATGGTCACGCCAAAGTCATGAAGTTCCCCTTCTCGGGTAGCTCGGGCGTAACCAACTACGACGCCAACTGGTTCCTGCAGCGTACCATGGTTGGGACTTCAACGCCGATCCGACCGACGACCCGTTCTAGCCACTCTGAATTACAGCGGGCATAAGAAAGCCCCCGGCTTCGGCCGGGGGCTTTTACTTGGGCAGAAATACAGGCTAGCTGCGCCTGAGGCGCACCGCCAGATCGTGCCGAAACTCTGGTAGCTCGAGACTCAGCTTCCCATCGGAGACCAGCACAAGCTCCGGCGAATAAACTCCAGTGGTCGGCGAAAAGCAGGCCACACGCCATTTGCCTGCGGCAAGAGCGAGTTCCACACCCGTCCGGATAGCCTCCCCGCAGCCTGGCTCTTCCTGTTCTCGTTCATCGGCCAGATACAGGGCGACTTCTTCATCCGGCGCGCCAAAGGCGACAGGCAGCAGCGGCGTCGGGCAGTACGCGATTATCTCCGGCAGCGGCTTGCACTTCGCAAGGGGCAGGGAGTGCACAAATTGAGAAAGGTATCCGAACCAGCTCCGGATGGTTTTTTGAGAATCCGGCGTGCCGGTTTCGCGCCAGGGGTGGATGGAGAAGTCGATATAATCGTAGTGCGCGGCTGAAAGCAGGGTCACCCAGGCGCGCTTGCGGTGGATAGTCCACCCGACCGGGTCCATGAACCTGCTGGCGACATTGTCCTCGTCCAGGTTGAGAGGCTTGCCCGCCTTCCAGGTCGCCAGGCAATAATCGCGCACTGCGCGCAGTTTAAGTTCACCCGACATAAAGGTGCCCATATCCCAGGAGGCGCCCTGGTAGGTCGTGTTGGGCAGCGGGTGCATATTTACGACATCCAGTGGGAACTCACCGAAAGAGAGGGTCGAGGGCTGCTCCCAGGGCGTGTAAGTGAAGGCCTCCTGGCCAAAGATGAGATGCCTGTTTGGCAGGTCTGCTTCAGTTTCACAGATAGCCTGGGCGACCGCTTTCAGCCACTCGTTGGTCTCAGCCGGGGTGGGATGCTCAGGCCCGCCCAGCCCCCCGCCCGGTTCGTTGCAGAGCTCGAAGACCACATTGTCGTAAGCGTTGAGTTCGGCTACTGCCTTTCGCACATGGGCCAGTTGAACAGCGACGCGTTGCTCATCACGCAAGGTGTTGTATTCCCACCAGGGGATATCTTTCAGCTCGCTCAGGTTGTTGGCCGCGTGAAGGGGATTTAGCCCCCACACCTCGGGCGCATAGGTGTTGCTGAGCAGCACAACCTCTACGATGATGCCGTATTCATTGGCAAGTGACACGAAGCTGTGAAGGCGCTCGAAGAACTCCGGGTTCCACTTGTCGAGGTCATACCTCGGCAGTCCATCAGCGGCCCGACCAGGCCCCGTGCGCGGGAAAGGACTTATGTAATCGGTGGACTCGGGCTTGCAGGTCGAATAAGGGTTGACGGCACTCTGCAGTTCGCGGAAGAGCAGGAAGAGCCGCGTCAAGGTCATCCCCTTCTCCGAAGCATCTGCCAGATACTTGCAGTAATCAAAGGGCCGATTCATCACAGCGCCGTAATGCTCGGTTGCGGTCAGCAGCATCAAGGGCTTGCCTCGGAACTCGAACAGTTTCGGATTGTCCGGGTGGATCCTGATCGGTTGCGCCATCTTCTTCTCCTATCTGGTAGTCAAGGTATGATGCCCGCGCTCAAGCACTGTCACTTCGGTTGGTACGAGATATCGCTGAATAAAGGTTACTGGGTCGGCGGCATACAGCCGCTGCATCTCGACGACGCGGCCTTCCCCGCGCTGGTTAGCAACATCACGCGCGAGGAGGTCGGCAAGCTCGGCGGCCAGATCCTCGCGCCAGGGCTTGCCAGCAGCCAGGTCCTCGCGCAGCAACTGGGCAACATTGGTCTCTCTCAGATGCAAGGCATAGCTCACGGCAACGCGCCGGAAGCGGTCCAGATGGTCCACAAGCTGTGCGAAGCTCTCTCGATCGACTTCTTCAGGCGCCGAAGTCGCGAGTGCATCAGCCAAAGGAAGCGCCTGCTCGAGAGCGCTGGCGCACGCTTCGCACCGCAGTTGAACGTCCTCCAACATAAAAGGATGGGGCTGCTGGTCGGTGGTCATCATGAAGTGGCTGTACCGCGTAGAACGCCAGGAAGGCGTCTCGACCATCTGGCCGCGCACCGTGGCGCCGCTCCAGCCATGGTCAGTTGAGGCGACACCGACCTCGCGCGCAAACCAGGAGGCATCCCAGGGATAGAGGCGTATGGCTTCGGTTGTCGTCTCTATCAGAGCCAGCACCCAGCCCTGCGCCTCGCCAAAGCGCTCGGTGATGGCGTTCAGCAGTTGATCAGTGGTCCAGTCAGGATGAGCGAGTCGCGTGGAGAGGGCATCCAGATTAAGATCAGGCGTATCAGTCGCCGCGCCAAAATACTCTTTCAAGCCCACGACACCCGGGACGCTACGGATGGCCTGGACTTCCTCGTCTACCAGCCGTGGACAGGGGATGGAGAGCGGTTCCAGCTCCTCGGTCATCTGGGTGAAGAAGGCTTCTACCACAACGGGCATCCCGAGTTTGGCGCCCTGCCAGGCCGTGTTGCGTAGCCAGACATCCACTGGCCTCGCAACCTGAACCTCGGCGATATTGCTGTGCAGCATCAGTCCGAAACCTTTTGTCGGCAGGTGCGGCAGGCAGGCGTAGATTTGCCCAGCCGAAAGCTCCCAGGGCTCCCACCACAGCAGATGGTTCCCCTCGCGCCCCTCACCCCAGACCTGCTGCAGCATGGAGAGAAATCCTGGCAGTCGCTTGTGTAGAGGGATGCCACGTGACCACTTGCTGCTCCCGAATTCGTTAGCCTGCCAGGCGTCCTGATCATAGGTGTAGACCAGCAGATCATCTACCTCGGAGAACTCCTCACGGAAGCGCGCGAGCAAGCGCGTCTCATAATCAACGATCTCCGGCCGCAGCACATCATACCAGGGCTCATCGGTCTCGAGTTGGCCGCGCCCCTCGGCATCGAGCCAGGCGCGATCTTCTTCGCCGGTCAAAGGATTACGCCACATAAAGGGCGAACCAAAGTGAAAGAAGGTGCGCAGTCCCGCCGCCTTTGCGAGTTCGAAACGATAGAGCAACTCGGCGCGGCGCTCTGCCACACGAGGAGGTTCTTGTTCCTCTGGCAGGCTGACCACATCGCGCAGGTTAAGGGCCTCATCATAAGGCCGGCAAAGCCAGGCGATATTAAGCTGCACGGCGTTGAAGCCCAGCTCTACCAGACGCTGGACGCCAGCCTCTGTCCACTCGGGCCTCACGCGCGGGTTGCCGTATAAGGCAATTTTCAGTTGGAGCGGCCCTTCAACCGAGCAGAACAAACTCATATTTATGCCTCCAAAACTGTGTGCTGGCGATTTCGCCCAGGAAGAGGGTTCTCCTTCCCGTTGACAGCGACCTTCCCCTCGTGCAATATGCCCGTGCCCGTACAAGAAGGCAAGCCCTAAGGAGGGACTCTCGTAATGAACTGCCTCGAACGCTTCCTTGCCGTGATGGAATATGAACCTGTAGACCATTGCCCCAACCATGAACTTGGCGCCTGGCCTCAGACTGTAGCGCGTTGGACCAAAGAGGGGATGCCCCCTGGCACTTACACCTTCAACTGGTTCGTAGCCGATGAGGCCCTTGGGCTGGATCCACGTGAATTCATTCCGGTCAACTACAGTATGGTGCCACCCTTCGACTTCGAGCTGATCGAGAAGACGGAACGCTACGAGATCTATCGTGACGGGATTGGCGTCGTCCACAAAGCGCTAATCGACGGCTCAGTGGGCGGCGGCAGGATGTGCATGGATCAGTATCTTGACTTCCCGGTCAAGAATCTTGAGGACTTCCGGGCTGTGAAGAAACGTTATATAGCAGGCATCCCGGAGCGTTATCCAGCCAACCTGGCAGAGGAACTCATCCCCCGGTGGAAGCAGCGCGATTATCCGCTGCAGCTTGGCTACAACTGCTCTGCCACCGGTTTCTACTGGCGCGCGCGCGAATGGATGGGTACCGAGGAGCTATCTCTGGCCTGGTACGACCAGCCGGAGCTGATGCACGAGATGATGGAGTTCTTTGCGGATTTCACCATCGAGAACAGCCGGCCAGTGCTGGAGCAGATCAACGTCGAGACTTTCACCCTCAACGAGGACCTGGCGATGAAAGGCGGCTCGCTGCTTTCGCCGGCTACCTACAGAGAGTTCATCTTCCCGCATCTCAAGAGATTGATTGAGTTCCTCAAGTCGCACGGAGTACGTTATGTTGTGCTTGATTCTGACGGCTATTCGGTGCCGCTGATTGACCAGTTTATGGATGCCGGCGTGGATGTCCACTGGCCGCTGGAGCGGGCTTCGGATATGGATCCGGCGATGCTCCGCGCCAAGTTCGGCAAGACCTTGCGCCTTTGGGGCGGCGTGGACAAACGCGAGTTGGCCAAGGACCGTGCGGCAATCGACGCGCATCTGAAGTCGCTCCAACCGCTGGTTGAAGAAGGCGGCTTCATCCCGCACGTGGACCACACGGTGGACCCGGAGATAAGCTACGACAACTTCCAATACTATATCGAACAGAAGCACAAGCTGCTCAGGTGCGAGCTGTAGCACCCGTAAACAACTTGCTCACTCGGCGCCGTCGGACTTCGGTTCGGCGGCGTCTTCGTTTGGTATACTGGCACTAGTCCAACTCGCCGAGGAGGCGTCTTATGACTGGTCTGCGTATTCTGTTCACCCTCGCGCTGCTTGGCCTTGCCCTTTCTTTTGCCTGGAGCCAGGAGGAGCCTGCCGTGTATCCGGATGAAGCTTTTTCCCGGCCTGCTGTTGATAAGCTCAGCGTCTTCCAGACGCAGGAGCGCCTAAGTATCGCTTACGGCGTCGAAGCGCGCGCCCAGCACTACGCGACTAATGAGATGCAATTGGTCGAAGAGGCCGGTCAACCAGTCACCCAATGGAGAATTACCCCGAAAGACCTTGATGTGGCGGCACTTGGGATTGGCGGGAAGATCAGACAGTTGCCCGAGAGCATCGCCTTCACGGTGCGTAACGACTCCGCGACGGCGGTAGGTTTCCTGATGACGGCTGACGAGATGAACTGGCTGCCCGTCAGAGAGACTACCTATCGCAGTTGGCTGCTGGGGGATGCACAGATGGTGGAGCCGGGCGAGACTCGCCAGCTTGTATACAGCCTTGCCAGTGCGACCAGTGCAAGTGAGGACAAATCGCCGCCCCGGCTGCCCTTTGGCTCACTCAGCATCCATCTGCGTTTCCTCGTGCCAGGGCAAGCCCACATCCTCACCTTGAGCGACTTTGAAGTCCGTTATCCAGAGGGACAGGTGACACCGACCAGCCGGCTGAGCCTCGAACTATGCCGGGCTGACTGGGTCTACTGGCGCAAGTTCCTCTCACCAGAAGAAGCCACCGACCCGCAAGCAGTGCTGGCAAAGGTGAAGGCCACCGACCTGCCCTGGTGGATTCCCGGCGGCGACTATGAGCTAGGACTGGTCTCCGACGGTTATCGGGTGCCAGGTTCAGCAAGTGCGATTACGGTTCCAACTCGCCCAGGCGCCGAGTTGCCGCTTGCCGAGAGACGCCTTTATGGCGGCAGGCCGAGTTTTTTTGTTGAGGGCAAGCCCTTCAGCTGGAACGGTTATTCAAGCTATGACTATCAGCCAGGCAACGTGACAGAATTTGGTGAGCACGGCGCGACAGTGCTCTGCGTGCCTGCCTCTGCAGGCGCCCATGTGCACGGCATATCGGCTCAGAACTGGCTCGCGCCTGACGTGTTCGATTTCGGCGAACTGGATCAACAAGTAGCCTTCTCGCTGCAGGCAAATCCCGATGCGATACTTTTCTTGCGCCTGTCGCTCAACCTGCCCCCCTGGTGGAGTCAAGCGCATCCTGACGACCTCGTCCGGGTGCGCACTGCGCAGGGCGACCTCTTCTGGGAGGAGACCGGCTTCTTCAAGGGCGCCTCACTTGCCTCCAAGGCCTGGCTTGCCGATCAGGAGAGCGCTTTGCGTGCGCTACTCTCATATTGCAAGCGCCAGCCCTGGGCCTCACGGCTGGCGGGTATCTGGCTCACCGGCGAGGTGACTGAAGAATGGTTTGCCTGGGGCTCGAACGATGGTTACTACAGCGATTATAGTGGGCCCAGCCAGCAGGCCTTCGCGGATTGGCTCGCACAGCAACCTTATAGCGCGACTCTCCCAACCCAGAGCCTTCCCAATCCTGACCAACGCAAGGCATCCGGATATGATGTTTATCCTGCAACCGAGTCTGGCCGCCAGGCTGCTTCATATCATCGTTATCTCTCCGAACTGACCGCTGCGACCATCAGTCATTTTGCGCGTATCGTGAAGGATGAGACGGCTGGAAAGCCCCTGGTAGGTGTCTTCTACGGGTATGTGATCCAGCTTGCAGGTGAACCTCGTCAGGCAATCAGTGGGCATTTCGGCCTGCGCGAGCTGCTGGACAATCCGGACATCGATTTCCTCGGCAGCGTGCCTTTGCTCAACTGGCGCGACCTGTCCTGGGGCTACAATCCCTATTGCTCGGCCACCGACAGCATCCAGGCGGCGGGCAAGCTTTTCTGCAGTGAGAACGACCTGTTCAGTTGGCTGCACCCAATCCTCTGGCACAGCCTCTATGACCCCGCCGATCCGCGCGGAGGGGCTATCTCGATGCACCGCCGAGAGTGCGCCGGTGATGCCGTGCGAGGCGTGATGTCACAAAAGTTCTCGTTGATGACCAGTTGGCACCACGATGCCGCACTGCAGCAGGATTTCGCCTTCCAGCAGAAGGTACTGGCCAGCACACTCGACCTCGACAAGACCGGCGTTGAGGAGATTGCCTTCGTTGTAGATGACACCACCTTCGGTTGGACACCTCCCGAAAGCACACTGTTGCGTTTTACTAATGCAGAACTGCTGCGAGCTTTCGGTCGGACGGGCGCGCCGGTGGGTGTGTGGCTTCTGTCCGACCTCGACAAGCTGCCTGACCGTATCAAGCTGGTAGTTATCGCAAGTGCCACGGCAGCGAAGGAAGCCGACCTCGCCAAGCTCTCGGCGCTGCTTGAGGCGGGGGGCCGCACCGTGCTGGTCGTCGGCCTGCCTGGCCTGGTCAACACCGAGACGCAGCAGTGGGAGGTCCAGCGCCCTGGCCAGCTGCTCGGGCTGCCAATCACCGTCCGCGATGAGGCGCTGCCGGGCACGCTGACGACTGTGGAGGGCCTGGTCGTCGTTCTTCCGAACCTGCGCCCGCGGGGGGAGACCTCCGAGCCGGGCAAGTTTGCGTATGCTGATGGCGCAAGCGCCTGGGCCGAACGCGCTTTGCCTAACGGCGGCAAGTTACTGTGGTGTGGCGCTCCGCCTGCCAGTTGGGATTTCGCCCGACCTCTCGTCGAAGCCGCCGGGGTGCACTGTTATGCTCCGGTTGGGTGCTTTGTCCACGCAAGCCGCGAACTTGTCGCTGTGACCAGCAATATCGGGCAGACGGTAGAACTGGTCTTCCCCAGCCCGGTTAGCGTGACCGACCTGTTTGATGGCTGGAAGGGAGAAGGTCAGGCCATCACCTCACCTTTCGTCCTCGGCCAGACGCGGTTGCTGAAGGTTGAACCTGTCGAGTAACGAGAAAGCCCGGCCAACCAGGCCGGGCCTTCTTTACCTTATACTGGGCACGCAGTCTACTCACTTACGCTGCGCTTGATGGCAAGCAGCTCTTTCATTACAGTGTAGAGGTCGTCCACGCCTTGCGTGCCGAAGGCATCGTGCAGCCGCTTATATAACGCGTAGAGCTTGTCGTAGACGGCAACACTGCCCGGCACAGGCTCGAAGACGTGTTCTTTAAGGCCGCCCATCTTGGCCTGAGCCTCTATGATATCCGTGTAATAGCCAGCAGCGACTGCGCCGAACATCGCCGAGCCCAGCGCGCAAGTCTGGCCCGACTTCGAGACCTTAATCGGCCTGCCTGTGATATCCGCGTAGACTTGCATTATCAGCGGGTTCTTCTCCGCGAGCCCGCCACACGCGACGATCTGCTCGACCTTGACGCCATACTCCTCGAAGCGCTCGATGATGACGCGCGCCCCGTAAGCGGTCGCCTCGACGAGAGCGAGGAAGAGCTCCTCAGGCTTCGTCCCGAGCGTCAGCCCGACAACAAGCCCCGTGAGATTGGGGTCCACCAGGACGGTGCGGTTGCCGTTGAGCCAGTCCAACGCCAGCAGGCCGCTCTCGCCCGCCTTCAGCTTGCTTGCGCCCTGGGTCATCACGGCGTAGAAAAGGTCTTTGGCCTCCTCCATCAACTCCGGCACTTGCCCTGCAAGGCTGGCACCGACCGCGGTACGCGGAAGGAGATTCTCCAAAGGCCATCTCATCTGGTCGCGCCACCAGGCAAAGATGTCGCCAACCGCCGACTGGCCCGCCTCAAGGCCTTCCATACCAGGCACAACGCTGCCATCTACCTGACCGCAGATGCCTTCGACTCGCTCGGTAAGGTCGGGCGCGACCATTACATCACAGGTGGAAGTACCCATTATCTTGACCAGCGTGCCTGGGGCGATGGTTGCCCCAACTCCGCCAAAATGAGCATCGAAGGCCCCGCCTGCGACAGCGATGCCTTCCTGAAGGCCCAACCGTCCGGCCCACTCCTTTGACAGCCCACCGATCTTCACATCCGCGGTGTAGGTATCGTTATAAAGCTTCGCTCGCAGGCCTTTGAGGCGGGGCGACAGTGCCACGAGGAACTCTTCCGAGGGAAGCCCGTCCCATTCAGCATTCCACATCGCCTTGTGGCCGGCCGCGCACCGGCTGCGCTTGAGCCTGGCGGGATCAGTCTCCCCCACCAGCAGCGCGGGCATCCAGTCACAGTGCTCAACGAAGCTGGCAGCAGCCTCGAAGACCTCTGGGTCGACCCTGGAAAGCACCAGGATCTTGCTGAAGTACCACTCGGAGGAGTAGATGCCACCGGAGTACTTCGTAAAGTCCGGATCCCACTTGTGGGCCAGCTCGTTGATCTGACCTGCCTCGGCATGGCTGGTATGGTCTTTCCAAAGCCATACCATCGCATTGGGATTGTCTTTGAAACGTGGATCAAAGGAGAGTGGCATCCCATCGGCGCCGACAGGCATCGGCGAACTGCCCGTCGTGTCTATACCGATCCCAATGATGGCCTTCGGCGAGAAGCCCGGCACGCCGGCTGCATCAGCCAGAGCCCCTTTCACAGAGGCCTCGAGCCCCTCGATGTAGTCCTGGGGATTCTGCCGCGCGAAATGAGGGTCGCGCTCGTCGAGGATTACGCCGTCCTTACCGCTCGGGAAGTTGAATACGCTGGTGCCAACCTCTTCACCAGTCTCGACATCCACAATCAGGGCGCGCACCGAGTTGGTACCGTAATCCAGGCCCAGGGCGAACTTGCGCTCAGCCATATCTGCCTCCTGCTTGCTACCCGCCTGGCAGGCGGGGGGGTATTGTCTCAGCCTTCACTACTGCTGGCCGTATTTTTCCATATACTGCTTATGCGCGCGAGTTACTTCTTCAGCCGGAATCTCATCCGGCTGACCGAGCTGCAACGCCAGATGCACCGTCTTGGCGGTATCCTCAATCATCACGGCCGCTTTGAAGGCTGCCACAACCGTTGGGCCCACTGCGAAAACTCCGTGATTCTTCATCAGAAGCACTGGACTGGTGCCAATCTTGGCAACGATCTCCTGACCGATCTCCTCGCCGCCTATCCTGGCATAGGCTGAAACCGGAATCGGTCCGCCAAACTCGTCCGCCATCGCGGTCAGATAGACAGGGATAGGCTTCCCGAGCGCCGCGAAGGCTGTCGCATAATTGGAATGGGTGTGGATAACGCTGTTTACCTGCGACATATGACGGTATACATAGAGGTGCGTTGCTGTATCTACGGAGGCCTTATATGGACCTTCTACCAGGTTGCCCTCCATATCGACAACCGCCATATCCTCAGGCTGAAGGGCATCGAAATCTACCCCTGAGGGTTTGATTACCACGAGACCGCTCTCGGCGTCGCGTCCGCTGACATTGCCGCTTGTCATCGTCACGAGCCCTTCTGCGGGCAGCAGCTTGTTGTACTTGCAGACAGTCGCTTTCAATTCTTCAAGCATCTTCTTGCTCCCTTTTGCAGCCTGTCAATTCGCCTTAGGTCCGCTCGCTCCTGCGAGGGTCTGGTCAATCCTGGACCAGCACAACCTGCGGCCTTACCCAGTTGGCCCAGTCATAAGTTCCATCGCCAAGAGCATCCACGCGCAGTCGCAGTTCAATCTCGCGGCCTGCCCAGGGGGCCAGATTCACCTCATGAGTAGTGCCAGGCCCTGCCAGTTGGGTATGGTGCCAGACTTCCTTGCCCTCGACGAGAAGCGAATAGCCGACTCCGTTAGAACTGTCGCCCGACAGTAGGGTGCCGAACCGCAGCAGGAGTCGCTGGCCTGAGGCAAGCTCAGGTAGCGTGAGGTGGAATATGCCATCCGAGACACCTTCTTCAGGGGGATGGTGGAACAGGCTTAGCTGAGTCTTCCCGTCCAGCTCGACCTGCTCGGGTCGCCAGCCTGGTGTGTTGACCCACTCAGCCTGGTTGCGCAGTTTGTAGAGATCCCAAACCACTTCGCTGGGCAACGCGGTATAAAGGGCTTCGAGTTCGGCAATCCAGGAACCAAAGCTTTCGCCACCTTCCCGGATATGAGTGATGTGACACTCTTCGCCGAGTCGTTTAACGCGTTGAACTACCTCAGCCGCCTGCTCGGGATCCGTCAGCCCGTAGCTCTCGGGCCACGTCAGTTGCAGATACCAGAAGGGCAGCATCAACTTCTCGATGCGGATTTCCAGCTCGCGCGAATCGGCTTCCACCCAGGCTTTCTCAAGCAAGGCCAGCGATTCGGCACAGAAAGTGTCTGGGTTGGTCCAGCGTGGATCCCAGGCGCCAAAGCCATGCGCATCGGGACGCTCAGCCAGCTTGTCCATCAAAGCCAGGAAGTCCCAAACCGCTGGCCAGACCTTGCCATAGTAGCCTTTGCAAAACTCGAGCCTGATTTGCATCGGGTCGCGGCTGGGATCCCACATCAACTGACTTGCGAGATACTGGCGCAGTTCTGCCAGCTCTCCCCCTGGACTCTGGTAGTTGCCCTGCACCATCACCCCGTTGACACCGCTCTTGCCATAGTATTTGAGGTCGGCCGCAAGCCCCGCCAGATTGGGGTTCGGCGCCAGGTAGTGGGCAAAATTGGTCGCGTAATGCCAGATAAATACTCGCTTGCACCGAGTCGTCCACTCGTCCAGCCAGGTTGAGAAGTTCGCGCCCAGCCCACATTTTTCAAAGCCGTGGAAATAACAACCCGCATGGCACAGCCTGATGATGACGTTGTCCCGGGGCGGGGTCGTACCCGGCTTCACAGAGTAAGCATAGGCCAGCGTCTCGACCCACTTGTCGGGGTAGCGCTCTTTCATCACATCTGCGATAGCATTCACGAAACGCATAATCGGCTCATGCTGACTACCGCTCTCGTTCACCAGCGCCATACAGTGCTCGCACTCGCAAGCGCCTTCCCCATCGTTTTGGGAAACGTCGATAATCGGCACGTCAGGATGTTCTTCAGCCCACTTCAGTACACGCTCGGTGGCAATCCGAAGCACGTCAGGATTGGTCCAGCACAGTTGCCCATGGATGGTCTGATCGGTGCGCTTGCCTCCCACCAGGCTGAAATATTCGGGATGTTCGGCATAGAACTCCGATGGGGGCACTAACTGGCATGCGCTATGCACATAAGGGAAGAAGTCAATTTTGCCTCCCACCTCGGCATCAAGGGCTTGCTTGGGGCCATTCAATCGCTGGCGGGTGGCGATCTCCTTCGGGAAACTGTCGAAGTAGAGCGTCTCCCGATACATTAGCGGAGGCGCATAACTGTAATCGAGAGCCGGCAGGCTCAGCGTGGTTTGCTCTGGAATTACCGTGCAGTCGCCAGCCAGGAAACGCACGCCCAGGTAACGCTCAAGCAAGACGTAGACACTGTAGAGCTGGCCCCTGTCGTTCTGGCCAAGCAACACGATATCGCGCCCAACCGACTTGAGTAAGACACCATCCTCGGCCAGAGCCGCTGCGCGAGCCTGCAATCTGTCAGCGCCAGAACGCTTCACTGGCCCAAGTATAAACGCAGGTTTTGCTCCAGCCTCGCTCTCGCTTACGATGGGCAACTCCGCCCCAGAGCATTGTTTTAGGAAATACTGCAGTTCCTTCGCGGCATAAAGCTGGGTGGGAGTGGCCTCATCAGGCGTCAAGATGACGTAGTTCGAGGCGCCCTCCTGGGCGATGAGAAGCTCCGAGGTAGATTCTGCCGCCCCTTCGAACTGGGTGGCAGGAAGTAACTCATCCCAGCTTTCGATGCCCAGGATCGGCTTTGCAAACTCGACGGTCTGCTCCCAGGCGGGAGTGCCCGCGTCGTGCCAGACCTGCCAGGAGAGCTTCTTCCTGTCCGGTATATGCGGCAGTGGATCGTCCAGCTTGCGCGTCCAAAGTCCAAGGTTCAACCCGCCTTCCTGCCCGTGGTCCACATGCCGGTGAAGGATGAAAGCTTCGATGCCCGGCATGCTGTCGATTTTGTGCCAGGCAGCTGCAAGTGCCGCAGCTTGGAGTTGTTCGCCGGCCTCACCCGGCTCAGTGTGGAAACCTTGCTCTGAGAGGATGATGTGGCGTGGCTGGCCCTTGTAGAGCAGTCTCGATTGCGCCATATACGCCGGCAGCACTTCGATATTCTTGAAGGTTATCTTCGGAGTCTGGAAGCTGAGGGTAGCCTCTCTGTCGTCCCAGAAACGCGGATTGAAGAGATTTTCAGGATAAGGATGAAAGGCCACCTGCCAGGGGAAGTCTCCTCCCTGTTTACCCCAAACGGCCAGCTTGTCGATGAAGTCCTTGCCAGGAAAGCCTTTCAGCGGGTCGTTGTAGTAGTTCTCTGTCCAGCTCTGGGTCATCGAAACATAAGTCCGAAGCTCTGGATGGGTGCTGCGCGCAATCAGGTCGGTCACGCGCAAGGTCCGACCGTAATCCTCGATTAGCTCATCAAGGGTCGCCTTGCCCATATTGTGCCAGTCCCAGTGGGCCTGGACCTCGTTGCCCACGACGAAGCCAGAAATCCAGCCATATCTGCAATCGGGTTGTGTATACCGGTCCGCAAGAAACTCGATAACAGCTCGATAATGCAGCAGGCCGCGTTCATCGGTCAGGTTGAAGGCGCCCAGATGGTTGGGGGCGCCGGCCAGGTCTGTCCGGGGATGGATGAAAGGATTCTCGGGATGCGGCTCGGATGGCACGCCGTTTATGGGGATGAGGGTACAGTTGATGCCCGCCTCGGTAAGAGTCTTGAGCGTGGCATCAAAGCCTCGGATATAGGCCATATTGATTGGTATGGACTCGCCATCCACTTCCCAGGTGGCTTCGGGAGGATTGCCAGAGAAGTCGACGACCGCAGAGACCAGGAGTCCGAAGGCGGCATAGCCAAGCCCCAGATCAACAGCATCCTCAGGAAGCTGCACCTGCAAGCCTTTCTTGTTTTTTGGCCAGGGTAATTCGAAGCGGCGGTCTGGGAGGGGTTCTACCTCGGTTATATAATGAGGCGCGCCCAAGGCGTGGCCGGTTGCCTTCCTCACCAGCAGGAACTTGCTGAACAACCTGTCGCGCTGGCCCTCGAACCGGGGCAGGTGGACCGGCTGGCTGGTTGCCTCGCCTTCCCACAGAGGCGTCCGGTCGTGCCAGTCGGTTGGCTCCTCCCAAAGGCGATACTCGAAGAGCTGCAATTGCTCTCCAGCGGGCGCCCCCAGTTCGAAGAGAAGCTCTGTCTGGCTTGCAGTGACACTTCGTATACCCGACACCGCCGAGTAGCCTGAACTCGCCAGGAATACAAGCACTAATAGAAGAGGCCAGCAATATCCAAACACGACGCTCCCTCCAGCAGGGGCTTCAAATCAACTAGCTGGCATTGTAGCAGCTTGGGGCCAAAGTGACTCCAGGCAAAGGGCGCGAATTGCGCCTGCTTCCAGTGGCTGGTAATATGCTGTGGCGCTCGAATCTCGTTCTTATGCGATAAGGAGCGATATGGCCTCAGGGCTTTCCCGCAGAGACGCCAAAGGCAGCGCTGTAACCCTTGGCACGAAGGCGACGGCCACGCTCATCTCTCTGGGCGGAA
This sequence comes from uncultured Armatimonadia bacterium, assembly GCA_963749155.1. Taxonomy (GTDB): domain Bacteria; phylum Armatimonadota; class Zipacnadia; order CAVVLO01; family CAVVLO01; genus CAVVLO01. The sequence goes on from CAVVLO010000002.1 coordinate 332,658, forward strand.
CCGCTGTATTCGCGCGGCTACTAACTCCAGGCGACTTTGGCCTGGTCGATATGCTCGGTACGGGCCTTGCCCTGATGGGCACTTTCGGCAACTTCGGTCTTAGCCAGGCGACCGTCCAGAAATATGACCTCAAACGAGGCGAAGTTAACAACCTTTTCTGGCTTAACTGCCTCTTCGGGCTGACGCTTTGGGGTGTCTGCTCGCTGCTTGCTCCACTGATTGCCCTCTTCTATGGGGTGCCAGAACTAACCGCCGTGGCGCGTGTCGGCAGTTTTGTGTTCGTCTGGGCTGCGTTGAAAGCCCAACCAGAGGCCTTATTGCAGCGGCGGGGGCATTTTCTCGAACTCGGAGCGGCCCAGATTGGTGGCCAGGCTATTGGCCTTGCAGCGGGCATCTGGGTTGCTACTCACGGCGGCACCTACTGGGCGCTCATAACAAACAGTATAACCTCCACCTTTGCCACGGCCCTCTTTGGATTATGGTTTGCGCGCTTTGTGCCTGGCAGCTGGGATCGCACCGCGGACATCCGTCCCATGCTGAAATTCGGCGCCAATCTCGTCCTGTCTGCCTTGATTGCCTTCAGTTCGCGCAACCTCGACCGCATCGTCATAGGTAAGGTGTGGGGAGAGGCGCCTCTGGGTGAATATACTCGCGCCTATCGGCTCTATACCTTGCCTGTGCAGCTCGCAAGTGGGCCCCTGGCGACTGTGATGTTACCTTCACTTGCCCGACGTCAGCTTTCTCCCAGGCGGCTTGGGGTCATTTGGTTCAGGTCGGTCGCTTTCCTCATAATGACAGGCAGTGCAATCAGTCTTATCCTCTCACTGGAGGCCAAAGGCTTTGTAGGGCTGGTGCTTGGTTCTCAATGGACTGCCATCATCCCCTACGTGCAGGTACTGTGCGGCTTTGGCGTCATCCAGCCGATTTTGAATAGCTCAGGCTGGGTGTTCATATCAAGTGGAAACACGAAATATATGGTCATAACCGGCCTTATCAACACAGCGGTATTTGCTGCCGCCTTCCTTCTTTTCGTAAAACTTGGAGTATTGAAACTGATCTGGGCTTATTCACTTGCCCAGCTGCTTGTGGGATTGCCTGTAAATGTAGGCTATATACTGAAGGTGACTGGCCTCGGGCCCAGGGCCATATTCAGACTGTGGGGGCCAGCTTTTGGCCTGATTGCGTTATGGGGCGCGGCTGAAGCAGGTTTCCACTGGCTGCTTGCCCAGTATACTTCGCTGGGAGACGTACCAGTCTTTTTCCTGAGTCTGGCCTTCGCGACAGCAACCTGGTTTATACTGGCCTGGTGGGGCCCCTTCGAGGTCATCCAGGGATTTAACAGCAGGAGGAAAGCAACTTGAGCAAGCCCACAGTAGCTATACTTGCTGGCTATGTGTCGAGCAATATGCTGGGACGCGCGCATGTCCTGTGGGAGTTGCTGCGGGAGGATTTTGACGCCTTCCTGGTCGGGCCAGAATATGGGCTTGGCATATGGGAACCGCTGGCTTCGGCCAACCTGCCCTTGCGTATTATTGAAGCCACTCATCTGAGCAACCCAGTGAAACTGCTCAGGCTGATCTCGGAAGCCGCCAAAGCAGACCTGGTAATCGCCTCCAAGCCTTTCGCTACGAGCTTCGGCGCAGGTTTGCTGGCGCGCCAGAGATTCGGCTCTCCTTTGATACTCGATATGGATGACGCCGATCTGCCCAGGTTGCCTCATTCGGTCTTTGAATGGGCCAAATCGGTGCGTGACATCCGCCGCCATCATTGGTGGTGGAGTATGGCCGCGCTGCAGCCTCTTATCCGCACAGCAGATGCCCGGACCGCGGCCACGCGCGTGCTTGAACGTTTCTACAAAGCCGATGAATATATCCCCCATGCCCGCGATGCTGCGCTCTTCAGGCCGGCTGAGTGGCCCCTTGAAGAGGCCAAAGCAGCCCTGGGACTCACTGGCAAGCGAGTGGTGATGTTCCTGGGCACCCCGCGTGAGCATAAGGGCCTGGCCGAACTCGCCCAGGCTGTCGGCGCGCTGCCTGATGAAGATGTCCGGCTGGTATACATCGGCACTACAAAAGATGCAGCCTTCCTGACCAGGGTTGAAGACCTTACACGCGGGCGTGGCATCGCCCTTGCGCCTTTCCCCTTTGCCCAACTTCCGAGTCGCCTTGCAGCCGCCGATATTGTAGCCATCCCCCAGCAGCCAGGCGCCTTTGCCGCTGCCCAGCTCCCTGCCAAGGTGCTTGACGCGATGGCTATGGCAAAGCCAGTGCTGGCGACCCAGGTGGGAGACTTGCCTGAAGTGCTCGAGGGGTGTGGCCTGCTGGCCAAAACGCCAACTGCAGAGGGCCTGTCAGCAGGTTTGGTAGCGTTATTAGCTGATGAGAAGCTTCGTATCCAGCTTGGGCAGGCGGGCAGAGAGAAGTTCCTTTCCACATATAGCCTGGAAGCCGTGCGCCCGCGCTTTGTAGCACTGGCGCGCAGACTGCTTGGCTGACGGATTGACCTAACCAGGCAACTCAAAATGCGCCATAAGGCCGCGATGGTCGGTACCCATAAGTCCCCCAGGGCCTGCCTTCGTGACCAGTTGAGTCACCTCGCACCTCGTGCCCGCAGGCAGCTCCCTCAACGCCGGCCTGCAGAAAATATAATCTATGCGCTCTACGGGGTCGTCGCTAGGCCAGGTACCACCTTCTGCCTCGCCCTGCGTGGCTACCCACAGGTCCTCAAAGCCACCCTCTCCAGTAAGCAGCGCGTAAGTGACGCTCTCAGGCGAGTCGTTGAAATCCCCCGCAACGATGGTGAGATCGCCCTTGGCCGTCCGGCCAACGTATTCCAGCACCTCCTGGGCCTGCAACTTGCGGCTGACCGAGCTGAGAGAGAAGTGGGTTACATAGAAGTCCACCACGCAGCCTGGGCCTTCGAGTTCGGCATGAAGTAAAACGCGCTGGTGATGGTCGTCGTAGTCGTCGGTCCGAGAGAGTTTCGTATAGTCATGCGAGCGGACAGGCAACCGCGAGAAGATGGCCACTCCCTCGCAACTTGGGTGCTCGGAGGGGTAGTGCATTGCCGGCTGGAAGATGTAGTCATAGCCTTCGAGTAGCTGAGCAAACTGGGCAGCCTGATCCAGGCCGTCCACGTTCTGCTCCTGGTCGTCGCGTATCTCCTGGAAGCCAATCACGTCAGGACTGAGTTCGATCAGCTCTTTGGCAAGCAACTCGCGGCGATCAAGCCACGGCTCATTATAGTTCCAGATATTGAGGGTCACGACTTTCAGCGATGCCATTGGAGTGCCTCCCGCCTCGTTTAGATGCGATTATAACACCGCTTCGTGAACAAACTGTTAAGGTTTCGCTAGTCTTCCGGATACGGTAAATCCGCAAGGGCTTTACGAGCCCGTTCGCAATCATGCTGAACCGCTTCGACCAGGGCACTCTCACTTGGAAAGGGCAGCTCGGGGCGGAGGAAAGTCGCGAACTCAAAACGCAACTTCTGATGATAGAGATCGCCTTCGAAATCGAGCAGATGCACTTCCGCCGATTCGATCCCGTTATGCTGATTGACAGTGGGCCGAGTGCCGATATTACATAAGGCTGGTTGAGGCTCTCGCCCGCTGACGGTTGCCCAGCCTGCATAGACGCCATGCCTGGGCAGCAACTTGTCAGGATCAATTGTCAGGTTAGCGGTCGGGAATCCTAGCTCTTTGCCTCTCCCAAGTTCCTCGACGACCTGCCCGGTCAGTGAATAGGGACGCCCGAGCAATCTGGCGGCCTTCTCCATCTGCCCGTGTCGCACTACTTCGCGAGTTCGACTGCTGGAGACAACCTCGCCCTCCAGCTTCACCCTGTCTACCACCAGAGCCTCGGCGCCAAGTCGCTGAGCGAGGTCGGTCAGCATCAACACATCGCCAGCAGAGCGATAACCGAATCTGAAGTTGGCTCCCGCTGCGACCAGCCTGGCATTGAGTTGGCCAATCAACACTTCCTTGAAGAAGCTCTCCGCGTTCATCCTGGCGAACTCGCGATCGAAGCGAAGGACCAGTACATCGATCTGCCAATGCCCAAGCAGCTCGAGTTTCTCTTCCAGCAGAGAAAGCGCAAGGGTGTCTTCTTCGAGCACAATACGCGGGATCGGCCAGAAGGTTACAACCAGAGGGCGGAGACCAAGCTCTTCGGCGCGCGCAAGCGTGCGCCTGATGAGGTGTTGATGGCCAACATGCACCCCATCAAAGCTGCCGACGGTGACGGCGCGCTCCGTCGTGGTCGAGTTATCCTGACGCAAATCGCGCAGGATCATCTCTCTGTCTCCTCCTGAGAAAGCATCACTTTTATCGGCGCTATGCCCGGGCCAGCTTCGGTTGCGGCAGCCCTGCCCAGCGCAATCAGTCGTCCATCGGCGGTCTCTACCCGCACCAGCTGACCGAATTTACCCGGCAAGGGCGACCTGGTCTGACGGGCGGTTATCGGCTGCCCGTGAGCGAGCACGCCTGCCGTTTCTGGCTCAATCTCCACCACAGGCAAATGAGCAACCAGCGTGCTGGGTGGGAGTAGCGCTCTGGCCAGTTCGCCAGCCTCCAGCAAGGCCTCGAACTCTTCCAGAGTAAGTGATTCTTCGAGTCTGAAAGGGCCAACTCGAGTGCGCAGAAGGCCCTTCAGATAACCGCCAACCCCGAGCGCTTCACCCAGCATCCGGGCCAGCGAACGAATATAAGTCCCCTTGCCACAGTCTATATCCGATAAAAAAGTGGCTTCCTCGCCCGGAAGGAAGCTGAGCTGCCTCAAACAGGAAAACTTCGACATCTTTGACCTTGGGAGTGACTTCCTGACCCGCTCGGACCTTTCGGTACAGGGGTTGGCCATCCTGCTTCTGGGCACTGTAGATTGGCGAGGTCATCCTGAGAGGGCCTCGCAGAGCAGGCAAGGCTGCTTCAATATCGTCCAAAGTCAGGTGGCTGGCCGAGGTCTGGCTTAGCACCTGGCCTTCCTGATCGTCAGTATCAGTGGTGCGTCCAAGCCCAAACTCGGCCCGGTACGATTTGGTATCATCCTTGAGGAAATCGATGAGTCGGGTGGCAGGGCCGAAGCAGAGCACCAACACCCCTGCGGCGGCCGGATCAAGCGTCCCCGTGTGACCAGTTTTCACTTTGCCAAGCAACCTGCGGCAATAGGCGACGACATCGTGAGAGGTCATCCCTGCAGGTTTGAGCAGATTGGCTACGGCGCCCCCCGCCGCACGCGCTTGCGCGTCAGCCCTCAGCGCTCTGCGCCCCCTTGGCTTGTCCTGCGATGGACTCAAGCAAGATACTGAAGGCTTCGCCTTTACCTCCAGGCACCGCACAACCTGCCGCTACCGCGTGGCCCCCGCCACCAAGTTCACGGCAGATAAGCCCAACGTTGCAGCACCCATTGGAACGCAGGCTTACTCTGGTATCACCTTCCGGTTGCTCAACCAGTAAGGCAGCGATAGAGCAGTTGGTGCTGCGCAACTCATCAATGATACCTTCGGTCTGGCCCATATCGGCGCCTGTCTCATCGAAGTCTCTCTGATCGAGCCAGCTCCATACCAGGTCAAATTCTTCCATCCGTGAAGCCCGGGAGAGCGCCCTGCCGGGAAGAGCGAGCGAGGTTAACGGCACGCGATAGTAGAGTTCGTTGACAAGCAGTGTATGGTCAGCGCCAAGGCGCAACAGCTCGGAGGCGACAGCAAGGGCCTTGGAGGTCGTATTACTGAAGCAGAAGTTGCCTGTGTCGGTCATAATCGCCGCAAGAAGCAAGGTAGCGGCTTCTGGACTGATATTGGCGCCCATCAATTGAGCCAGGTCAAATACTATTTCCCCCACCGCGGAGGCTTTGGGATCAACATAACAGTGGTCACAGAAGCGTCTGTGGCTGGGGTGATGATCAAGTGAGGCAGTGTAGGTGGCCAGATTGAGCAAGCCCGAAGCTTTACCCAGTCGGTTTGAATTATCAGAATCCAGGAAAAGCGACAGTTCGACGGGTTCTTCAGGAAGCTCGGATTCGAACTGGCTGAGGTCTCTCAACAATCGATATTTGGCGGGAGGCTCTTCCAGCAGCACTGGGTGTACCTGCTTGCCCAGCTCGGTCATTATCAGTCCGAGTCCACCTGCAGAACCCAGTGAATCACCATCAGTGTGAATATGCCCGGCCAGCGCCAGAGACTTGACGCTGGTCAGCAGTTCGGCGATTTGCCGCAGCAAAATGGGGCTTGCAGATGGTTGGGACATCAGGCTGCCTTATTCTGGCACGTCATCTGCAGGCTGCGGGGCAGGCTCTGTTGAGTCTTCCTCTTTCACCTGTTTGATGAGTTGCTCTATATATTGCGCGTGGTCGAAACTGGGATCCAGCTCGAAACGCACCTGGGGCACGTGTTTCATATCGAGCCTGCGAATTAGCTGCCCCAGAATCCAGCCTTGCGCGCTACGCAGACCTTCAAGCATCTTCAAGGCTTCTTCAGGCCCGCGCACGGTACTAACGTATACCTTCGCTTCGCGTAAATCGGCGGTCACTTTGACCTCGGTAACCGTCGCGAAGCTGACTCGTGGGTCCTTCAGCTCTTTGCGGATCATACCGCTTATCTCATCGCGCAGCAGGCGCTCTACTTTTATTTGTCTTCCAGAAGGCATATTGGTCTCTACAGTAATTCTATTTGGGCTTTCGCCACGAAAACGGCGGGGTTGGCTTCGACTTCGTCGAGTATCGAGTTCAACATCTGACCGACCACTACCGAATCGGTTCCGATACAACAGAAACTGAGTTCGGCAGCTCGCCAAAAGTCATGCCGGCCGCTTTCTATTGCGGACACATTGTGCCGGTTTCGGATCCGATCGAGCTGGCTCTTAAGGATGCGCCGCTTGTCTTTCAGCGAGTTGGCATCGGTCAAGCGTAACTCAAGTGTGAGCAACCCGATAACCATCCAACCCGCTCACCCTCGCAGCCAGTGCTTACAGGCGCCTTGCCGACTCCTGCAACTCAAAGCACTCTATGATATCGCCAACCTCGAAGTTATCGAAGTTACGCATCGTAATACCGCACTCGAAGCCAGCGCGGATCTCGGTCCTGTCTTCCTGGATATGCTTGAGTGTTGTGACATCGCCTTCGGCAACAATTGTATCCTTGCGCTTTACGCGTACCTTGTTGTTGCGCCGGATGACGCCATCATTGACATAGCAACCTGCGATGGTGCCTACGCGCGAGAAGGAGAACAAAGCTCTCACTTCAGCATGACCAAGGATAATCTCCTTGACCTCTGGAGTGAGCATACCTTCCATAGCCAGACGCAAGTCTTCGACCAGATGGTAGATAATGTCATAAGTGCGTATCTGGACGCCTTCAGTCTCGGCCAGTTTGGTAGCTGTGCCATCTATACGCACTCCAAACCCAAGCACGATGGCATCGGAGGCGGCAGCCAGATGCACATCGCTGTCTGCGATGTTGCCAACGCCCAGATGAAGCATCTCGACCCGGATATCCTGACGCGGCAGGTTGCTGAGTGCGTTTTCGAGAGCATCGAGCATACCCTTGTCGCGAGCCTTCAACACCAGTGGCAGGGCCTTTACGACGCCTTCTTCCACTTTGCTGCGCAGTTCTTCCAGCGTGATGTGCCTGGCCGAACGAGCCTGTTTCTCGACTTCCGTCCGGGCTTCGACCAGTATCCTGGCCTCTTTGGGAGAGGCCACAACTTCGACGAGTTCGCCAGCTGCGGGCACATCGTTAAGTCCACTGACCTGCACCGCGGTCGAGGGGCCAGCTTTGTCCAGTTTGCGTCCGCTGGCTGAGACCATAGCTCTCACGCGGCCATATGCGGTACCAGAAACAAGCATATCGCCCGCCGAAAGGGTGCCCTGCTTCACTATGATAGTAGCCAGAGCGCCTTGACTGGTGTCTATACCGGCTTCGATAACAACGCCCCGGGCCAGCCCGGTCGGATTGCCTTTCAGCTCTTCCATCTCGGCGGTAATCCGGATGATATCGAGCAGATCGCTTACATGCTCACCGGTCTTGGCTGACAGCGACACCATAGGCACAGTGCCACCCCAGTCCTCTGCATTGAGTCCATATTCAGCCAGCTCGGACTTCACTCGATCGGGATTCGCGCCAGCCGAGTCGATTTTGTTGATGGCCACGATGATTGGCACTTTGGCCGCTTTCGCGTGATCTATGGCCTCGATGGTCTGAGGACGTACTCCGTCATCTGCGGCTACTACCAGGATGACGATATCTGTAACCATCGCCCCACGAGCGCGCATCTGAGTGAAAGCCTCATGGCCGGGAGTGTCGATAAAGACGATGCGTTCGCCCTCTACCTCGATCTCGGAAGCGCCGATGCTCTGCGTGATACCGCCGGCTTCCCCTTCCGCCACTTTTGTGTTGCGGATGGAATCGAGCAAGGTCGTCTTGCCATGGTCGACGTGCCCCATAACTGTCACGACGGGTGAACGCTTCTCGAGGTCTTCTTCGTTTACCTGGCTGACATCGCCAGTCTGCTGGGCCTCGGTAATCTGGTTGCGCTGGGTATCCTCGTCAGTCTTCACGACGACGGTTATCTCGAACTGACGACCAATCTCCTCGGCGAGAGTGGCATCGATAGTTGCGGTAACAGGCATCGGATTGCCGATTTCCATCAGCATAAGCACCAGGTCAGAAGCTGGCTTCTTTATGAGCTGAGCGAACTCCTGAACGGTGATCTCCTCCGGCACTTCTACGAGCTCCGGCGAGATCTCGACAATCTGTTGCTTGGGCACCTTGTAACTGCGGCGACTGCGCCTGGGGCGAGGCGCCCTGCCCGTAAATCCCTCGTGCGATGTATCTTGCTGGGGCTTGCGCGGAGCGCCAGCTTTATCCCTTGCGGCTACTCCACCGGCTTTAGACTTATCGCCAGGTTTCGCAGTGCGTTTGGTAGGTGGTTTGGTAGCGGGCTTGGCCGCAGCCGCAGCATCAGGACGCGCCGGGCGGTCGGAAGAAGGCCTGCCACCGGGCCCTGCCGGACGTGCCGGACGGTCGCCTGGACGGCCAGCGCCTGGGGGGCCACCGGGACGACCTGCGCCTGTGGGCCTGTCACCAGGACGACCTGCGCCTGGGGGGCCACTGGGACGACCCGCGCCTGTTGGGCGCTCACCAGGGCGACCAGGAGGACGCTCGCCAGGACGGCTTGGGCCAGTTGGACGATCTCCAGGTCTTGTTGGCCTGTCGGTTGGCCGACTTGCCCCTGCAGGCCGGTCACTTGGGCGTCCAGGGGGACGTTCGCCAGGGCGTGTCGGCCTGTCACCTGGGCGACCTGCCCCAGAGGGGCGCTCGCCTGGGCGTCCAGGGGGACGTTCGCCAGTGGTTGGCCTGTCAGTGACAGGCGGCTTTTCGCTAGTTGCTGGTTTGTCAGCGACAGGAGGCCGAGGCTCACTGCTAGTCGGCCCGGCTTCGCTTACAGGCTGAGCAGGCTGCGCGGGAGGAGCTTGTTCAACTGTGGGAGTTTCAGCTTTCTCGGCCACAGGAGCCTGGGGAGCTGGCGCCTCTTTTACCGGCGGAGCTTCCTGGACCTTGGGCTCTGCCACTTGAGGTTTGCTTTCCACAGGAGGAGCCTCTGCCGCAGCGCTTGCATGCAAGGCTACCGCCTTTCTGGCCGCCTCGAGATGCTCCATATCAACCGCTATGCTATGGGTAGCTGCCTTTACGCCAAGCGCTTTGAGTTCGTCCATTAGCGCCTTCGTAGAGATGCCCCATTGTTTCGCTGCTTTGTAGATGCGTTCTTGTTCCGCCATAAACTGCCCCAGGGACTAGCCCTGCTGGCCCTCCTTAAGGCCGATCTCGGCCCTTAGATCCTTAATCAGTTCGGGCGTGATTCTGCCGCCCAGCTTGCCTGCGGCGCGCCCCTTCTCGAGCAACACAAGACACTCTTCCCGCGGGCACACATAAGCCCCGCGCCCGGGCAGCCTTGCCGCTTGGGTCATAGCGAAGCGGCTGGCCCTCTGCTCCCTGGACCAGCTTAAGCAAGGCGTGCTTTGCCGTCCGCTCTCTGCAGACTACGCAGGAGCGCACCGGCGTATGCTTCTTGCGTGACCCCATAATACTCGCTTGACGCTCGAATGGCTACCCAGTGACTTATTCTTCTGCCTGTTCGGCTGCTTCCGGTATTTCCGGCTCGACCGAAGACTGCTCGCCTTCTTCAGTTGGTTCGTCCTTATCCTCGAGTTCTGCCTCGGGCTGGGGCGTTGTGCTTCGGATATCTATACGCCACCCGGTGACTTTGGCCGCCAGTCTTACATTTTGCCCCTGGCGTCCGATGGCAAGCGAAAGCTGCGAGTCATCAGCCAGCACCAACGCTGCATGATTCTCTTCGTCGATTATTACGCGTTTGACATCGGCAGGCTTGAGCGATTCGCGCACAAACTCGGCTGGATCTTCGCTCCACCGCACTATGTCAAGCTTCTCATTACCAAGTTCATCGGTTACAGCCTGCACACGGGAGCCTCTGGCCCCAACGCAGGCGCCAACCGCATCCACATGGCTATCGTTGGAATACACTGCGACCTTGGAACGCTGACCAGCTTCCCGGGCGATGGCCTTTAGTTCGACCAGGCCTTCTTCGACTTCGGGAGCTTCCAGCTCAAACAAACGCCGTATAAGGTTGGGATGCGAACGCGACAGCACCATCTCGGGCCCTTTGCTGGTCTTGCGCACGTGAAGGACATAAAACTTCATCCTGTCACCAGCGCGATACCGCTCGCCCACCGGCTGCTCGTTGGGAGGGAGGATGGCCTCGATGCGCCCCACGTCTACGTAGACATTGCGCCCTTCGGCTCGCTGCACCTGCCCGTTGACGATTTCGCCTTCCTTGTCCGCCAACTCATCGTAGATGGCGTCCCGCTCGGCTTCGCGGATACGCTGTAACACCACCTGCTTGGCGGTCTGGGCGGCGATACGACCAAAGTCTTTTGGCGTGACTTCAAAACGTACCGTCTGGCCTACTTCAACAGTGGGATCAATCTCACGAGCAGGCTCAAGGGCAAGCTCCATCGAAGGATCTGTAACCCGAGCCACCACTTGTTTCTCGGCGAATACTCGGAACTGGGCGTTAGCGGGATTGTATTCGACATCAACTTCAGCGCCCAGGCCAAGCTGCTTTTTGCAGGCAAGGGCCAACGCGCCAGTAATAGCCTCGAGCAAGGCAGCTTCCGATATGCCCTTCTCGCGCTCCAGCTCTTTCAGCACATAGAGTAGATTCTGATTCTGATTCATATGCTCATCCCCACTCTCCAGAGACTGCGCCAGGCCTTAGTCGTCCCACTCATACTTGACATTGGCCTTGGCGATATCCGCAAACGGAAGCAGCCATTCTTTGCCACTGCCGTCTTCGGCTTCCAGTCTCGCCATATTGTCTTCGAAAGCCATCAATCGCCCGTTAAAGTGTTTCTGTCCCTGTAAGGGCGTCTTCAGGCTGAGCTTCACCAGGCAGCCTACCGCCGCTGCAAAGTGAGCTGGTTTTACCAGGGGCCGGTCAAGGCCAGGCGATGAGACGCGCAGAGAATACCCTCCGGCAAACACCCTTGCGGTGTCGAGAAAGCCTCCAGCGCGTTCTGCCACCAGTTCGCAGTCATCCGAAGAAATGCCCCCTGGCTTGTCGATTACAAGCTCCAGGCGCACTCCATCTCGTTGCATACTTAGCTGATGCAACACCAACTCGAAGCCGAAATCGGAGCAGATAGCTTCGACCTCGCGCAACTCCTCGGGACGCAGCTCCACTCTCTATTCGCCTCCGAACTGGGCCAAGGCTAATTGCAAAAGCAAAGAGTGGGTAGGCACCCACTCTTCGGCCCTTCCTCCCATACCCTGTTGTTTGAATTATAGCATACCTCCAGGGGCCTGCAAAGGAGAAACGCCCCTACGGGGCAAGCTTCCGCCAGGCCTCGCGCAGCTTTTCCTTAGTCCATAACTTGTAATAACAGCGCTGGTTGCAAAGCCCACAACTATTACACTCAGCAGGGGTTGGACTGAGCTGGCTGGCCTTGTGCCTGGCTACTTCTCTTTGCCCAAACCAGTCCTTGTGGGCGGCTACCTCGGCCGGATCCAGTTCGGCTTCTGTAGCTGGATTGTCAAGTTGCCTGTCGTACCAGCCCTCCAGCTCGAACACTTTGGGGATATCTATGCCGACCGGACACGGCAGGCAGCGTCCGCATTGGCGACATACAGCATTGCCAAGTTCAGGTGACCGCTTGATTAATCCAGCGAATTCGCGAGTGCTAACCGGCACCAGGTCTCGCACAACGGCCAGGTCGGCCTCAAGCTGAGCGAGTGACTCAACCCCGCAAGTGACACAGGAGGTCGGCAAGGAGAGGGAATATCTGAGCGCTTCAGTCGCCGATGCCTTCAGAAGCCCGTCTCCAAAGGCCTTCATTCCGATAAGTGCAATCCCCTTTTCGACACAGTAAGGGATCAGCTTCTCCCAGATAATCGGGAAGTTGAACCTGTCCAGATAATTGAGGATTACAAGCGTGGAATCCCAGTCATAGCGCTGCATTGCCTCATACTGGATATCCGGATTATGGCTCGACAGGCTAAGATAACGCACTTTACCTTCCCGCCGTGCCTTTTCCGCATACTCCATTGCCCCGCCCGGGGCAAATATCGTAGCCAGTTCAGCGGGCGTCGAGATGTTATGCATACGCCACTCATCGAGGTGGTCAATGCCCAGATTGGCCAGGGTGCCTTCCAGCAACCGTTCGGACCCTGCAGCCGTTCTGTCATGCGTCTTGGAGACCACCCAGGCTTCACTTCGACGAGCCTTCACGACAGGGCCGGCCTTCTGTTCCACAGTAGGATAGCTGGGGGCGAAGTCGAGATAGGTCATCCCTTCATCCAGGGCTCGATTGAGGATGGTCTCAACTTCGCCTTGGGGCAAATCGCGTAAGGCGAAACCACCGATACCGATACTTGAGACATACTCCTTGCTGCGACCGAATTTTCTGAGTGGAACAGGCCCGGGGCTTGATAACTCTCCAATCTGAGTCCTGGTCAGCAAGCGCTCCTGGTTAAGTAGCATCTCCGACCTCCATATTTGTATTTGCCCTTATTCTACAGCACCACCGGCTGCCGGCAAGGGACGGCAATTGTACGGCCATTTGCCGTAAAAAATCGTTAGGTATAGCGAAGGGCTTTGCAGCACTTGCGTCAGTGACGCCATCCTGGGCCTTCCTGTTATAAGTAATACGTTGCCGCCCACGGGCGGTTTATCTTTTTTAAAGGAGCGTGATTTCAATGGATATTGCTCTTATGGTACAGCGCTTTCGTCTACCGCTAGCGCTGGGCTTACTAGCGACAGTGGGCAATACAGCGCTGGCGCAAGATGCAGAGGCCCCCACCACCGCTGAACTAAGCTATGCTCTGGATACGGTCTGGGTGCTGGTGACAGCCTTCCTGGTGTTCTGGATGCAAGCCGGCTTCGCACTGGTCGAGTCGGGTTTCGTCCGGGCCAAGAACACGGTAAACATCCTGATGAAGAACTTCTTCGACTTTGCCGCGGCTACCTTGACGTATTGGTTGATTGGCTTCGGAATAATGTTCGGAGGAGGCGCTTCGGTCGCGATTGTCGGATGGGCGGGTTTCGGTGTCGCCTTAAGCGACGCAGCACTTTATCCCGGACTAGAGTGGGCCAATGTGCCAGTGGCTGCCAAGTTCATTTTTCAACTGGTATTCGCAGGCACAACCGCGACCATCATCTCGGGCGCAGCAGCCGAACGCACCAAGTTCAGCGCTTATGTGCTTTATAGCGCAATCGTATCCGCCCTGGTCTACCCGATCTCGGGTCACTGGATTTGGGGTGGCGGCTGGCTGCAGAACCTCGGCTTCCTCGACTTTGCCGGCTCGACCGCGGTTCATTCGATGGGAGGCTGGCTGGCGCTGGTAATGGCCTTCCTTCTCGGGCCACGCCTTGGCAAGTACACCAAGGATGGCAAGGTTCACCCGATCCCGGGCCACAGCATGCCTCTGGCCGCGCTTGGTACCTTCATCCTGTGGCTGGGCTGGTTCGGTTTCAATCCAGGCAGCACGATGGCGGCCACTGCGGACGCAATCGCCCATATCGCCGTAACGACCAACGCCGCAGCTGCAGCCGGATTCATCGCTGCGATGCTTGCCTCCTGGATCGTCCTGCGCAAGCCTGATGCGGGCCTGGGTATGAACGGAGCTCTGGCAGGACTCGTCGCTATCACTGCAGGCTGTGCTTTCGTGACCCCTGGCGCGGCGTTGCTAATCGGTGCACTCGGTGGCTTGCTTATGTTCGCCTCGGTGTTGTTCTTCGACCGGATCCACCTGGACGATCCAGTTGGTGCGGTTTCGGTCCACGGCGTCTGTGGAGCCTTCGGCACCCTGGCTGTCGGCCTTTGGGCTGTCTCGGATCTGACTGGGGGCGCGGCTGGTCTGTTCTACGGCGGTGGCCTGAATCTGCTTGGCATACAAGCATTAGGCGTAGCCTCCATATTTGGATGGGCCATCCTGACTGGATTCATCGTTTTCGGTCTCATCAACAAGACCGTAGGATTGCGTGTCACGCCTGCTGAGGAAGTCGAAGGTCTTGACGTCCTCGAGCATGGCGCGGAAGCGTATCCTTACTTCGCCCGCTGGTAGAAAGGAGGTAGAGCCAGATGAAGATGATTGTCTGTGTGACTCGTTCCGAGATGCTCGAACCACTTCGCGCGGCCCTTGTAGCCGCTGGAGTAACTGGGATGACCGTAAGCGATGTGCGTGGCTTCGGCGCCCAGGGAGGCCGTACCGAGGTCTTCCGTGGTCAGGAATACACAGTGGAGTTTATGCACAAGATCAAGCTTGAGATCGTAGTGCCGGCCGAACTGACCGACCAGGTAGTGAAGATCATCACCGAGACCGCCCGCACTGGCGAGGTAGGCGATGGGAAGCTCTTCATACTCAACGTTGAGGAAACCGTCCGGATCCGGACTGGTGAAGTAGGCAGAACCTGCTGCTAAAGCAGTTTCCCGCGAGCCGGGTCACGTCCCCCCGTGGCCCGGCTCTTCCCCTAGAGCCCGCTTCAGACGGAAAAGTACTGGCGAAAGACCGCCTACTTTGAGGCGCCAGGAGTTATACAGTTCGAGTCCTGTCTGGTTGCGGAGCGTCTCCTTTACCAGCGCGATTTCAGTAGTCAGCAAGAGAAGCTGGCCCCCAGGGCGTACCACTCTGGCCAGTTCAGTGAAGAAAGCTGGATAGAGCTTCTGATTGTCGGCGTGAGAGCCAACTCGAAGGCCGAAGGGCAGGTTGCTCAGCACGATATCAACGCTTGCTTCCTCAAGAGGTAAAGCCTGCGCCTTCCATACTGCGAGGGTTGCAGTCAGCCCCTGGGCCTCAAGATTACTCCTGGCAAGCAGGAGCATCTTCGGATCCAGATCTCCTCCTGTCAGTTGAGCGGTCGGGCAGGCAAGTCCTGCTGCCACTAGCAACGTGCCGGCGCCGCACATTGGATCAAGTATTACATCGGCCTGCTGGGGATTCGCCACTCTTACCATTGCTCTTGCGACCTGGCAGTTCAGCGAAGCGGGCGCGTGAACAATCCTTAGCCTGGGATTTATCCCGCCGGGGGTTACGAGAAAGGCCAGATGACAGACAGAGTCCTCAACGATTGCCAGGACTTCAAGTTCGTAGTTTTCGAGGTCTACTGGCCAGCCTTCGCGCTCATAAAGCACTTCGCCAAGAGCGGCTGCGATTTGCTGAGAGTTATAGGAATGCTCCCCCGAGCGCGTCGCGGTGACCCGGAAGATTGGCTTTTCGGAAAGACCAAGTTTACCGGTCACGAGAGCAAGTGGCGCTGACAAATCCAGACCGGCGAAAAGACCAGCCAACTCTGCAAGCCCTTCAGGTCCTTTGGAGAAGCCCCCAACCGAACCCAGCCATACTCCCAGATTGTTGGCTACTGAATTTTCGGGATTGAGACCTTTAGCTGCCGCGAAAACCAGTCGTCCGCTCTCTTGGCAGTGCACTCGCCCTTTGATTTGTTTGACCTCATCTGCGACGAAGCTTTCGAGCCCCTCCTCACAGACCGCAAGCCAGTAAGCCATTCGTCAGTCGCTCTCCTGGACTGGTATCAGGGTGAACTGCAGAGCTTCTCCAAATCCACCCAGCCCTTCGACTTCAAGGCGCAGCCTGACCTGGGTGTTCTGCGCAAGTCCAGAACCCAGTGCGAACTCGCCGAAGTCGTAATCTTCAAACCGGGCGACTTCTCGAACCAGATGCGCACTGAAAGGCAAGCCAGAACCTTCCGCCGCTTGCAGACTGACGCGTCTTGCCCCAGTCGCAAGCCAGGTCGCCTCGCCCGTGTTGCCGACCGAACAGCGAAGCCGGACGGGTTGGCCACTCTTCACCTGGACTTCGGCGCCTGAAACGAGCCGCACCCAGGTGCCTTCGGCGTTCTGCACCTCAAGCCAGTTGAACTCGGCGTTGACATATTTCAGAGGATTATGACCAGTGAAAGGCACATTGCCCACGGCGATAACAGGCATAGTCGCGGTGGTCGTGCCAGTGCCATCGGTCAAAATCTCAACCCACTTGCCCGCCTCGCGAGCGGCCAGATATTCGGCATCATGCTGCTGCCAGAGGGCCGGATTGCCTGCTGCCGTGGCATCGCGGTCATAATTTATGAATACCTCCGGTGCAGGCGCCGGCTGCATCTCATATAACTCCTCTGCGTAATCAAGCACAAGCTGGGCCGAAGGCCTGATCTCCATATCGGGCGAGATAATCCCAAAGTCGCTATTTTCGCCTATCCGGTGACCACCGACCCACCACCAGCCTGCATCCCCATCGGCGTAAGAATCCAGGCAGACTTTGAACATATTTTCCCAGATAGCCCGCTGGAGTTCGATCTTCTGCAGATAGTCTTCCCGGCCTGAGTTGGGATCAGACCGGATGCCCGAACTCGGCCCAGAAGACCGGCTTGCCGTTGCCAGCCCAGCGCGCGTAGGCGGATACGAAACCTTTGCGGCGGGCGTTTTCCCATTCTGCGGCCATCCCGTAAGCCTCTGGCGAGGTGAAATCGAGATTCTTGGCACCTGCTCGCAGGTCGAAGGGCAGCGCGTGTTCGGGCCAGACTTCCATAGTACCGCCCCAGCCGGACCGAGCTCCCATAAGCTGGACGCCACCGAGGCTTTCGAGATATTGCTTCACATTGCGGTAACCGTGACTGATAAAGTCATCGGCAAAGCGCCTGTAGGCCGCAGCCATTACCCGCCAGGGGCCATCTGTGGTGAACTGCTCGTCCGGCGGATTGGTGAGCCTGCCCTGGTCATCACGCGGCGCCTCGAAGCCCCAATCAGCTTCCGCTGCCTCCACCGAACCATACTGCTCAGCTACCCATAAACGCCAGGCCACATCGTGAGCCCTCCTGGCATCCTGAGCGCCGAGGTGAGGTTCCCAGGCTACGTCATAGCACCAGATGTTGTCGAAATCAGCCAGGTCTGCGCCTTCAAAGAGTTGCCGCACGGTCTTCCGGTCCAGCCCGCGAGGATCTGCCCCGCCGAGATAGACATTGACCTGGATGTCCAACTCCTTGCAGCGCCAGAGGAAGTCCCGTGTCGCATCGGCGAATTCTGGACTGGTGTACTGGATGCTGACCGAATTCATCCCAAGCTCTTTGGCCAACTCGAGGTCGCGCTGGATAAACTCGGGCTGGTAGTTGATTGGCTTGGTCCAGTGGCCCCAATAGTCGCTTGCCTCCTGGCCTGCGACCATCAGAGGCCAGTAGTTAATCCCATGCGCATACCAGCGCTTGCCGTCTTTACGGAACTCGCTACCTTCCACACTGACCAGCCTGGCTGGATCCAGCTTAAGGTCTTGGATGACGAGGAACTCGCTCCTCAGTTCGTCCAGCAGGTTATCGCCCTTGTAGAGGCGCGTAGTAAGGATGAAGTGCCCTTCGGGCATGTCACTTAGCGACAGGTCGAAGCTAACGCTGGCGCTGCCAAGGGGATCCAACAGCACCTGTCGGATCCTGTGCTTGTGCCAGGCAACTTCCTTGCTGTGACCAAGTTCGAAATCAACGCGTAAAGCTACGTCCTCTGCGCTCTCATTAACCAGAGTTGCCCCGCAAGTTACCGTCTCGTCTTCCCCCAGGCGCCAGGTGTATTTACTGGCACCCGCTCCTGTCAGTTGCACCGGCGCAAGGAGTCCTTTCGCCATAGAGGTGACAAGCTCTCGAGCGCGCCCACTGGAGAGGTCGATAAGTTTGGCGGCAGGCAATCCCGCGAGGCCCCAGGCCCCGCCCTCAAGCCAGCCACTGTATCTAAAATAGAGCGATGCGAAG
The DNA here is from genome assembly GCA_963749155.1 of uncultured Armatimonadia bacterium. Taxonomy (GTDB): domain Bacteria; phylum Armatimonadota; class Zipacnadia; order CAVVLO01; family CAVVLO01; genus CAVVLO01. The sequence continues at coordinate 350,967 of CAVVLO010000002.1, forward strand.
TAAGCCCGGAACCGGCCCGTCTCATCTTTGCACTCGACAAGGGGCACGAACCTGGCCTGGAACTCGCTACCGAACAAGGTAGCCATCGGACGCAGCATGGGCAGGCGGAACTTGCTGCACTTGAGCTGCCAGTCCGAAGCCAGTAGCGTCTGGTTAACGCACGCTGTCCCAGCGAAGCTCTCCTGGGTCTGCCATTGCTTGTACCAGGGATATAGCAACTCCATCGTCGGAGGTTGCTGGGTGTGCGCCGTCAAGGTATTCGGAGCCAGCCCCATCCCAGCGATGCGCCAGGTCATTGGCCCTGCCTTGAAGGAACCAAAGCCTGCTGCTGGCCCAACTGTGAGCGCCATCGCCTTGGTGAAGGTCGGTTTGGTGCTCTCCCTTGCCACAGGTGATCCATCGGGCCAAAATTTGAAATCCTCCGGCCGCAGCACATAGTGTTGCCAACCATCTGCAAGCTCGATAGTTGCTATCCAGCGAGTGTTGTCAGTTTCCTTCCATTCGACGGTCAGGCTGCGGCCCTTTTCACCCTTCGCCCAAAGACAGGTAAGCCAGTCGTCGCCTGGGACAGGGCTTGTCTCAAATTTGAGTAAAGTAATATTGTCCCAGTTGGTGAGGTTTTCTATCTCCACTTTGAGCGAGTTCGGCAGGCCTTCTGGCGCATCAACGTCCACTTGCAGCGAATAGTCGCTTTCTGGATTGCCCGAGGCGCGAGTTACAGCAGCTAGTTGAAGCTCGTTCATGTCACGCAGAATCCATTGGGCTGGCTGGGTCTGAGCAAGCGCCTCCTGTAAGGCGACCCATCCCTCCGGGGTATCCAGCAGCAGGTTCTCGAAGGTCGGCCCGCCCAGGGCAAGCAGTCTTCCGCCTTGCGAAAGGAAGGTCTCCAGTTCTGCTATTGCAAGCAAGGGGAAGCTACTCGAGTCGGCCAGTACTAATAATTCGCACTTGTCGCGCAGGCCTTCGTCCCCGAGGCTGCGCCCATCTATCAACTCGGTTTGATATCCAGCTGCCCTGAGCCACTCAACCAGGGTCTCGCAGGTCTTCTGGGAATAGCCTGGCAGTTCGTCTTCCAGCACCAGCACCCGCGGTGTTTCGGGTTGGGCAAGTCCCTGGAGCGCCTCATCGGGCAGTTCCAGTTCAACTCTGCGCACTGTCATATCCATCGCCCCTGCGAAAAGTCCAAGTTTGCCTTGTCGCAGCACATCGCTGCTTTGACCAACTGGATAACTGATACTCACGGTCTCCTGAGGGTTGGCGAGCGAGGTGACGCGGCCGGTGAGTCGCTCGGGAGAAAGCTCAAAATCGAAGCGATACCACTGGCCATAATGCCAGTCGAGACCGCCTTCGGTCTCGGGTTCCAGCTTCGAGACAGGTCCCTGGGCCTGCCAATTCGCGCGCAGGTTCTCGACCAGCTCAAGCCTGTGGGTAGTGAGGTCGGGGTCTTCTACGAACTCGAAGCGCCAGTAGTTGGAGCCATCCCGGTAGAGCGTCAGCCCTGCGACACCCCAGCCGGTAGAGCTAAGACGCTCGTTAACTCGCAGCTCCACGGAAGCGCGCAAGTGCTTCACCCAGGGCATCCCCTTGGGCAGCACAATCGCATTTTCGCCAGCTAGCTTCAGCCCTTCGGAAGTAAGTTCAGCCTGGCCTCCAAGCAGTCGCCATTGGAGCATCCCAGGCAACTCCATCAAAGTCTTGCCATCAGGTTTGGAGAAATCCTGGGTCACGGTAAGTGACCACCCAGCCGCCGCCAGCAGGAGAGTGAAAAGCAAGGTAGAGAGCGCGAAGAGTCTCATTTGGCATAACTCCTTGGGGAAGCTTCCCCCTGGGTTACTAGTATGGCGCCGGAGTCTGACCCCCTGCCGTGGGAGAGCTAAAAGAGGGTGGTCTGGGGGGATTCCGGCTCGCTTTCCCACTGCTTCAATCGAACGAGGAAGGTCGCCTCGTCGATGACCTCGATGCCGAGTTCGCGCGCTTTTTCGAGCTTGGAGCCTGCGCCCGGCCCTGCGACAACCAGGCTTGTGGCGCGGCTGACACTGCCTGCTGCGCGCCCTCCGAGCCGCTCGGTGATTGCCTCGGCTTCTTCGCGAGTCAGTTGCTCCAGCTTCCCGGTAAAGACCAGGGTCTGGCCAGAAAGCGGCAAGCCCTCTTGCTGTTCGATTTTCTCAACCTGAGGCCTAACCCCAACCTCTTCAAGGTCAGCAATCAACTGCTGGTTGGCCTCGTCCTGGAACCATTCCACGATAGACTTCGCGACGATTGGGCCGACCTCTGGCACCTCCTGCAGTTCTTCTTCGCTTGCAGCAGCAAGCTGCCCGAAGCCCTCATAACGCTGGGCCAGTACTCGCGCGAGGTGAGTGCCGATATTGGGAAGGCCCACCGCGACCAGCACCCGGGAGAAAGGCCTTTCACGCGCCAACTGGATATTCGCGACAAGTTTTTGTGCCAGTGTCTCCTGGAAGCCTTCGAGGGGAAGGAGCTGCTCGGGACGCAGTCTATAAAAGTCTGCCATACTCCCGACCAGCTTCTCGTTTACCAGGCGCTCTACCAGTTGCTCGCCAAGGCCTTCGATGTCCATGGCATCTCGACTGCAGAAGTGCATCAACTGGCGTATCTGGCGCCCTGGGCAGTGAGGATTGGTGCAGCGATAGACAGCCTCCCCCTCGCGCCGGTCGGATGGAGAACCACAAATTGGGCATTCATGGGGCATCTGGAAAGGCACTTCCGCGCCAGTCCGCTCCTCCGTTAGCACTCGCACGACCTCGGGGATGACCCCGCCAGCTTTGTGAACGATGACGGCGTCACCCACCCGGATGTCCTTCCGTTTGATCTCGTCCTCATTATGGAGAGTCGCCTTCGAGACCAGCGAACCAGCTATACGCACAGGCTCGAAGCTAGCTCCAGGCGTAAGCGCGCCGGTGCGACCGACCTGGATGATGATGTCGCGCACCCGGGTGCGAGCCTGCTCAGGGGGGAACTTGAAAGCCACAGCCCACCTGGGATGGTGCTCCAGAGCGCCGAGTTGCTGATGCAAGGCCAGGTCATCCAGTTTTATGACAACGCCATCGGCCTCGAAGTCGAGTTCATGCTGGTGTTCTGTCCAGTGACGGCAGTATTCAACAACTTGCTGGATATCTTCGCACCGGCAGCAATGAGGTTCGACCGGCAGCCCAACCGACCGGCAAAGCTCAAGCACTTCAGACTGCGAGGTGGGGGTGAACGCCTCGGAGTGCGCCTCGTAAAGCCAGGCTTTCAGGTTACGTTGGGCTGTGATTTGTGGATTGAGTTGCCTTACCGAGCCGGCCGCGGCGTTGCGTGGATTCGCAAAAAGAGGCTCGCCGATCCGTTCACGTTCCTCATTCAGCTCGAGGAAGGAACTGATGGGCATATAGACTTCTCCCCGGAAGACTACCTCTGGGGGATACTCGCCCTTCAGCTTCAAGGAGATAGCCCTGATGGTGCGGATATTGGCTGTGACCTCTTCTCCCGTATAGCCATCTCCGCGCGTGGCCGCCTGCGCCAGTGTCCCCTCGCGGTAAGTCAGGGCGATCGAAAGCCCATCTATTTTCAGCTCGCAGCAGTAAGCCAGGGGGGTGGCAGGTTCAAGTTTGAGCAGTCGCTTCACCCGCTGGTCAAACTCAAGCACCTCGGCTTCGTTCATCGCGTTGGCAAGGGAAAGCAAGGGGTAGCGATGCTGGACGCTGGTAAATTCAGGACGAGGCTCGCCTGCGACCCGCTGGGTGGGCGAGTCAGGCGTAACAAGCTCGGGAAATTCTGCCTCAAGCCCCTGCAGCTCGCGGTACAACGTGTCGTACTCCGAGTCGCTTACCTCGGGAGCATCCAGCACATAATATTGGTAATCCCAGCGGCTGAGCTTCTCCCTCAATTCCGCCAGTCTGATTTCGGCCTGCTGCCGGTCCATCGCTCAACCCTCCGGACTAAGCGGGTGAAAGCGGAGCAACACTTGCATCAAGTTTCTTTACGCCCTTGTCGGGGAAAGCCACCGTCACTACGCTGCCGCTGACGCTGACCACGGTGCCCTGCCCGAAAGTGGCATGAACTACCAGGCTGCCAGGCTTGAAGCCAGCCGCCTCCGGCGAGGGAGGCTTACTGGAGGGCCTGGTCTGTTCGCCATCTTGTTTACGACTACTCAGCACCGAGTTTAGGTCCAGCTTGCGTCCACTTGTTGGCGCCTCTTGCGTCCCGAACAGGCTGGCAGGCCTGCCACTACTTGAACGACCGCCTGAGAAAGCAGGAGAGGCGCGATCGAGCAGCTCTTCAGGCACCTCGGCCAGGAATCGCGAGGGCACCGATGGCTGAGCTCTGCCATATATCATTCGGCGCGCGGCTGAACTGATATACAATTTGTCCATCGCCCGCGTCATCCCTACATAACAAAGGCGGCGTTCTTCTTCAAGACTTTGCGGATCATCCAGCGACCGTACATGCGGGCACAGCCCCTCTTCCATCCCAACCAGGAAGACGGTCGGAAACTCCAGCCCTTTCGCCGAATGCAGAGTCATAAGCCACAGCCGATCGGAGCCCGTATCTGCCCGGTCGAGATCTGTCATAAGCGCCAGATGCTCGAGGAAACCTGAAAGCCCCCCTTCAGGATTGCCTTCTTCAAACTGGGTAGCAACGTTTTCCAGCTCCTGCAGGTTCTCGATACGCTCCTCGGCATCGCTCGTGTGCTGCTCGCGCAGCCAGGTGAGGTAACCGCTGAGCTGCAAGGATTGGCGCAGGAGCTTCGGCAACGATTTCTCCTCAGCGATATGCGCCTTCAATCCACCAATCAGCTTGACGAATTCCTCCAGGGCTTTCTGCTGTCTGGCTGCCAACTCGCCGGATTCGAGCAAAACTTGCAGGGCCGCCAGCATTGAGACACCAAGCTCTGTGGCCTTGGTCTCGATGAGGTCCAGCGTTGTCCTGCCGATCCCACGTGGCGGTTCGTTGATGATGCGCTGGAGGCTGACATCGTCTCGCTCGTTGTGGGCCAGCCGCAGGTAGGCGACCGCGTCCTTTACCTCTTTACGGTCGTAGAAACGAAAACCGCCGACCAGCCGGTAGGGTATCTGCAGCCTGAGCAGCTGTTCTTCAAATTCGCGCGACTGGGCATTGGTGCGGAACAAGATGGCGAAGTCGGCGTATTTGGCCTCGTCCGTCCTCACCGCAGTCTGGATGGTGCTGAGCACGAAGCGGGCCTCATCCATCCCGTCCACCGCGTCATAGACCGTCACCGCTTCGTCCGATTGCCTGTCGGTCCAAAGCCTTTTGTCGGCGCGGTTGCGGTTCTTGCGTATGACATGCCAGGCGGCATCGAGGATAGGCTTCGTCGACCGGTAGTTACGCTCAAGCTTTATGGTGCGCGCCTCGGGGAAGTCCTTCTCGAACTCCAGCATCAGGCGCACATCGGCCCCGCGCCAGCGATAGATGCTTTGATCATCGTCGCCTACGACCGCCAGGTTGCGCCAGTGACTCGCGAGCGCCTTCACCAGTTCATACTGCGCCTGGTTGATATCCTGGAACTCGTCCACCAGCACATAGCGGAACTTGGTCGAATACTTCTCGCGCACTTCTTTCGACTTGCGCAGCAACTCGACGGCCTTCCGTATCAGGTCGTCGAAATCTAGCGCCCCGCCCCGGCTGAGCAGTTCGTCATATTTGCGGTAGACCCGCGCCACCATCACGTCCATATACTCGCTGGCATATTCGGCAAACTCTGCAGGCCCCATCAGTTCGTTCTTGGCATCGCTTATGCGGTAGGAGACGGCGCGAGGCTCGAAGCGCTTGGCATCGAGATTGAGTTCCTGCAAGGCGCGCTTGATGGCCGAGAGTTTCTCGCTTTCATCATAGATGACGAATTCGGGTGGAATACCGATGGCCTCTCCTTCCATCCTGAGCAAGCGCGCGCAGGTAGCGTGGAAGGTGCCCGCCCACACATATTTGGCGGCTTCGGGCGAAAGCAACTGAGCCAGTCTGTGCTTGAGTTCGGCCGCGGCCTTGTTGGTGAAGGTGACCGCCAGGATTTCCGAAGGCCGGGCTTTTTCACAGGCGATAAGATGGGCGACCCTGTGGGTAAGGACGCGCGTCTTGCCCGAGCCTGCGCCTGCAAAAATGAGCAGCGGGCCATCGCCATGGCTGCAGGCGTCGCGTTGCTCGTCATTAAGCCGGGAGAGGAGATCTGACATTGTGGCTCCGAGTATAGCACTTGCGGCCGGTGAGTGGCAGACGAAAACGCGGCGCCCCACTCAGGCGACGCCGCGCTCTGATGACCAAACAGGCTTACTTGCGGTCGAGGGCGGCCTTAACCAGCCCAACAAACAACGGGTGCGGCCGGTTGGGTCTGGACTTGAACTCAGGATGCCCTTGCGTTGCTATGAAATAGGGGTGGCCGGGCAACTCGATGAGTTCGACAAGTGCCCCGTCAGGAGTCGTGCCTGACAAGCTCAGTCCCTTACCTGTCAGCAGTTCTCGGTAGGTGTTGTTGAGTTCGTACCTGTGCCGGTGGCGTTCGGCGATGTCCACGTCACCGTATAGGCGATGGGCCAGAGAGCCTTCTACCACTTTGCATCTCCACGAACCAAGACGCATCGTCCCCCCCAGGTCCGTGATGTCTATCTGAGACTCCAGCAAGTCAATCACAGGGTTGGTGGTATCAGGATTGAACTCGGTGCTATGAGCATCGGCAAGGCCACAAGCCTCGCGCGCAAATTCAATCACCGCGCACTGCATCCCCAGGCACAGCCCAAGGAAAGGCAACCCGGTCTTGCGCGCATAACCGATGGCCGATATCTTGCCCTCTATGCCTCGGTTGCCAAAACCGCCCGGCACCAGCAGCGCATCTACATCGCTCAGGACGTCTTCGCAGGAGAGCGCTTCCGGGCCCTCCAGCTTTTCGGCATCAATCCACTTGAGGTTCACCCGGGCCTCGTTGGCCGCTGCCGCGTGCTTGAAAGCCTCGATGATGCTCATATACGAGTCGCGCAGGTGGATATATTTGCCTACGATTGCGACAGAGAGCTCATGTTTTGGTTCCTTCGCCCGGCGCACGTAGTCCTTCCAGATGGTCAGGTCAGGCTCGCGCGCGTCCATATGGAGCCTGCGGCAGACCAGCTCGGCCATCCCCTGCTGCTCGAAGATAAGGGGTATCTCATACAGCTCTTCGGTGTCCAGGGCCTCGATAATGGCCTCGTCTTCCAGGTCGCAGAAGAGCGCAATCTTGCGGCGCATCTCCTTGTCCAGCGGCAACTTGGTGCGACAAATCAGCAGGTCGGGCTGGATACCTATCCCGCGCAGCTCGCGCACGCTGTGCTGGGTCGGCTTGGTCTTCATCTCGTTGCGCGGCCCGACGAAGGGGATTAGCGTCACGTGGATGAAAAGGACATTCTCATGCCCAACATCCCGGCGGAACTGGCGTATAGCTTCAAGATAAGGCTGGCTCTCGATGTCGCCGACCGTGCCGCCTATCTCGGTTATCTGGACCTCGGCATCGTTTTTGTCAGCCGATTCGACGATGCGGTTCTTTATCTCGTCGGTAATATGCGGGATGACCTGAACCGTCTGGCCCAGATAGTCTCCCTTGCGTTCGCGCGCGATGACCGAACCGTAGACTTTGCCGGTCGTCACGTTGGCGTCTTTGTCGAGGTTCAGGTCCACAAAACGCTCATAGTTGCCCAGGTCGAGATCGGTCTCCGCGCCATCATCGGTGACGAAGACCTCCCCATGCTGGAAGGGATTCATCGTCCCCGCATCCCAGTTGAGGTAGGGGTCAATCTTCTGCAGGCTCACCTTGAAACCACGATTCTTGAGCAACCGCCCAAGGCTTGAACTGGTGATTCCCTTACCGATTGAAGAGACCACACCGCCGGTTACGAAGACGTATTTACGCATACGAAACTACTCCTTTTACTCTGAGTTCAAGCTGGTGGCCAGCGCCATATCCGGGCATCGCCTTTGCCAAGTGGCTCGGCGGCAATCATCAGTTCGAGTACAAGCGCCCGCGCCTGCCGCACTGCGTGCAGCAAGTCGACGCCCCGAGCGAGCAGGCCGGCAATTGCACTTGCAAGCGCGCATCCCGTGCCATGGACTTCGTAATCTACTTTGGGGCCGGACAGCTCCCATTTGCCTTCGGAGTTAACCAGCACATCTTCCAAGCCGCGCTCTCCCTGGTAGCTCTTAAGGAGCAAAGCTTCGACCCCGAGTGGTCTGAGCAATTCGAAATATTCTGCCGGGCTGGTTTGTTCCACCCCAGTGAGTAAAGTGGCTTCCCTTGGATTGGGGGTCACAAGTGTTGCGCGCGCAAGCAGGGGCGCAAGCACTGTGGCTAGAGAACCGCCCTCGGCCAGGCTGCCTCCCACCGTTGCCCCGCCACCGGATCGAGCACCAGGGGCGCCTTGCAGCGCGCAGCTTCAAGCGCCTCGGCGATAGCTTGGGCAATTGCGCCAGTGCCCACCGCGCCTACCTTTATGGCCGATATCACCAGGTCCTGGCAGACCGCCTCCACCTGGGCGTAGACCAGCTCGGGCTCCAGCGGGACAAGCGTGAAAAACTGTTCGGTGGTCTGGACTGTAACCGCAGTCACTACACTTGCGGGATGGACGCCCAGACGATCCAGGATTCGTACATCGGCGGTGAGGCCAGCGCCGCCTCCAGGATCAGTGGCGGCGATTGCGAGCACAACAGGTGAGCTAGCGCTTTCGCCTTGTTTCATCGGTTAACCTGGCGCCTGGCCGGATAACAGTAGCTCCGGCAGATTGGCAATAGAATCCAAAATCCAGGTGGGGCTACTCTTGCCTCTCGCTGCGCGCGCCGCAGCTTCGCTTGTGCTTCCTGTAAGCACCAGGACAGAGGCCAGGCCTGCGTTCCCCGCTGCAAGAATATCTGTATCCAGCCGATCGCCAATCATTACAGCAGAAGCTTTTTCGACCCCGGCCTCGCGCACAATCTGAAGCAGCGAAGAGGCCTGGGGTTTACCATAAACTTTCGCGCGCGCCCCGCAGCAGTGTTCGAGGGCTGCGGCGACTGTCCCCCCGGCTGGTCTAGGCCCCTCATCTGAGGGAAAACTCCGGTCCTTGTTGCTCGCAACCAGCTTCGCGCCGTCCAGATAACACTGGTAGGCCTTCGCCAGCTTTACATAGCTGAAGCGCGGATCGAAACCGGTCACCACATAGTCAGCTGGTGGTCCTGACACGAGTTCGAGCCCCACCAGTTCGAGTTCCTGTCTTAGTCCAGGCCCGCCGATTACAAAGGCGCGCTTGCCTGCGACACCCTTGCGCGCCAGTTGCCTGGCTGTCAGATAACCTGATGTATAGATTTCACTTTCCCTTGCGGGAATCCCAAGCCGCCTGAGCTTGCGCGTGTAAGCGCGCCGGGTGCGATAAGAATTGTTGGTCATATATCTGATACCAAGGCCCGCTTCAATCAAGGCCCGCACAGCTTCTCCGGCTCCAGAGATGACCTTGTCTCCCAGATAGACCACACCATCCAGGTCAAGGATCACCAGCTTGAAGGCTTGCTTTACCAGGCTAGTCGCTCTCCTGCGAGGCCAGCGCTTCGCGCGCCTCTTCAGCTTCATCAGACTCGGGCGCCAGTTCAATCACGGCTTTGAAATGCTTCTCGGCTTCATCGAACCGCTCGAGCTCGGAGAAGAAATACCCCAGGTTGAGCCGAGGCACCGGGTCGGTTGGAGTCCGGCGAGCCGCTTCCTTATACTGCTCCAGAGCCTGTTCCATCTCGCCAAGCGCCTGCAATGCAAGCCCCAGATTGCAACGATAGAGCGCGCTGTTGGGATCGAGCTTGACCGCTTCTTCAAACTTCACGGCCGCCTGGTCATATTGTTCGCTGTCGTAAAGGTCACTGCCTTCGTCGTTGAGCTGGTCAGCCTGGCTACCTGTCTTGCGTCCGGCTTCCTGCCTGGCTGCTTCCAGAGTCGCTCCAATCGGCGCGTCCTGGCCAGCCAGTTTGCGTCCACAGAAGGCGCAGAAGCTCCAGCTCTCATCAAGAGGCGCTCCACAACGCGCGCATACCGATCTAAGCCGTTGGCCACAGGCGGGACAGAAGACCCAGTTGCCTGCCACTTGCACCCCACATCCACTGCATGTCCGTGCCTCTGCGCTCATATTTATCCTCCAGTCTGCCTGGCCTGAAAGCTAGCCGAACAATTCTTTTGCCTTCTCGGCGAAGGTGCGCCCGAGTTTCTCGCAGCGCTCAGCGTCAAAGCCCTGAGGCGCCTGGCGCGATACTGCGCCAAAGTGGGTGGGAGGCGTCCCGTTAACTACGCCCCCTGTGTAGATGACCATACCTTTAATCAGCATCGCAGCTATAAGGGCGAACTCCACCAGCTCGTATCCACCCCCGCCAGGCCACGCCGCCGAGGCAAAAGCTGTGCCCAGCTTGCCGTTGAAATCAGCCCGGAAGGTATCTGTGAACTGCTTCATCTGCCAGCTCATCGTTCCATAATAGGTCGGGCTGCCCATGGCGATGGCGTCAGCTGCCGCAATCTGGTCTGCTGTTACTTCACTAATCGAGGCCATCTCGGCCTCTACGCCTTCGACCCCGGCAGCGCCGCTCGTTATTAGTTCTGCCATCTTGCGCGTGTTGCCGGTATCCGAATGGTAAATAACCAAAACTTTGGCCATATTACGCACCTCGCGTAGTTAAGGGATTGGTTCTTGGTGGAGACCGACCTTGCCTGCAGTCGGTCCGTATACGGGTTCTCACTATACAGCCGCAGCAAGCACCGGGTCAACCCAAAAGAGGAGCAACCAGTCGTTGGGCTAATCCTTTTCAAAGCACTTATGGCTGGAGGCTAACAATGAGAGTATTGGCATTGGGTTTTGCCCTTGTATTCCTGCTTGCTACTTGCGCCCTGGCGCTTGCCGATGAGGCCGCACTCGAGCAGCTTACCCAGGAGCTTGCTGTCCCTCTGGAAGGCTGGCGTTGTGCCACTGAAGATAACTCCGCCTTCGCTGCTGCTGATTTTGACGATTCCACCTGGCAACCTGTTGAAGCCGGGCAGGAATTCCTAAAGTCGGAAAATACCACTGGCTGGGTTCGTATGAGTTACAAGGTGCCAGTCGAGTTGTTTGGTGTAAAGCTTGCTGGCCAGCCCTTAATCATCAGCCTGGGGACAGATGACCTGGGCGACCTTTATGTGGACGGGCAGAAGGTGCAGAGTTTCAGGTGGGAAAGTGGACTCGCTCTCCTAACCCGTAAAGCCGAACCTGGCCGCACTCATACAATTGCTTTGCGTATCACCAACGAGCGTGGCCCTGGTAGTCTACGTTTTGCCCGCCTGCTCGCCAGTCCCTTGCAGCAACAACGCTATCTAGCCAAGGGATTGCTCTATGGTATCGGTTATCTGCGCTGGCTGGCCGATCAGGGCAAACTTGACAAGACCGCAGTCGAACGCGATCTCACTGCCGCCTTGCGCCTAACCTCGCCTACTGGCGGAGAACCAACTCTCGCAGGCCTGAGTCAAGCCTGGCGCTATCTGCATGAGCGCTATGACGGCAAGACACCCGAGGGCACGGTGCACTTGCTGGGTCACGCCCATATAGATATGAACTGGCTCTGGATGTGGCCCGAGACTCTTGATGTTTGCCGTAATACCTACAACGATATGCTCTCCAAGCTGGTGCTTTTCCCGGATTTCCGCTTCAGCCAGAGCACCGCAGCGACTTATGAAGTCCTCGCCGAGACCGATCCTGAAATGATTGCGTCCATCAAAAAGGCAGTTGCAGCTGGCCAATGGGAACTCGTTGGGGCCACCTGGGTCGAGGGTGAGAAGAATATGGCCAGTGGAGAGGCCCTGGCGCGCCATCTGATGTATGCCAAGCGCTTCTGGCTCAAGGAATACGGCGTTGATGTGACGACCGGCTTCGAGCCAGACACCTTCGGCCATGCCTGGACTCTACCGATGATCCTCTCGAAAGCTGGGGTGGATAGTTATTATTTCTGCCGTGCTGGCAAGGGACTCCCTCTTTTCTGGTGGGAAGCGCCTGATGGCTCGCGCGTGCTTGCTTACAACTCGGTAGATGTCTGGTACAACGACCAGATCAAGCCCTCGCTGCCTATGCAGTTCACTCAGTTCCAGGACCGTTTCGGGCTCGATGAGGAGATGTGGGTGTATGGCGCCGGTGACCATGGCGGTGGCCCGCGTCTTGATGACGTCGAGACTGCAATGGGCCTGATGAATATGCCTGCTGGCCCTACCTTCAAGTTTGACACCTTGCGCGGCACTATGGACTCGCTCGAGGCAAATCTCGGAGCTGATGCTCCGGTTGTCGCGACTGAACTCAACACGGTTTTTGAAGGCTGTTATACCTCTCATCCCGAGATGCACTCGGAGAACCGCAGGCTCGAAAACTTCATCTCCTCTGCAGAAGCAGCCTGTCTGCTTGCGACCCCTGCCCAGGCCTATCCTGGCGCCACCTGACGCAAGGCCTGGACCAATGTGCTCTTCAACCACCACCATGATCCAGGCGATGGCACTTCCATCGAAGCGGCATATCCCTTCCATCACGCCCTTTTTGAAGAATCTGACAAGCTGACCGGAGAGGCGCTTTCAGGCGCTTTTGGGGCCGCAGCCAGGTTGCTTCCTCAGGGGCAAGAAGGCTTGCCAGTCCTGGTTTTTAACCCTCTGCCCTGGAAGCATCAGGGCGAAGTTACCGTCGCCTTGCCTGTGCAATTCCGAGGCCGGGCTTTCGAGGTTGTTAATCGGCAAGGCAAGCCGCTCCAGTTCGCACTTGCTCTGGATGGGGGCCTCACTGTGCTGGCAGAGGCGCCAGCCCTGGGGTTTGATGCGTTCTACTTGCGCCCAAGCGATGGAGAGCTTACTCCAGGGCCGATTGCACTACCTTCAGATACTCTTGAGAATCGCTATCTTCGCCTTGCCTTTGATCCCGCAACTGGACGCGTGCTGTCTCTCTTCGATAAGCACACTGACAGGGAACTCGCCAAAGCTGAAACCGAGTTCGCCGGACTGGAGGGCTGGCTTGAGAATCCTGTGGGCAACGCCTGGGTGATTGGCAAGCTCAACGGCCCTGAGCCACTGGTCGCGAGTTCGACAAGCGCCACCGTGGATGCACTCGGAAGCACCCTGACAACTGTCTACGAGTATTCGGACTCGACCCTCACCCGGCGCCTGCGCCTGCCAGTGGGTATGCCCTGGCTGGAGGTGAAGGTCGATATAGACTGGCGAGAGAAGCCAACTCGTGAGACAGGCAGCCGCCTGGTCAAACTGGCTTTCCCCACCAGTTTGGTTGCCCCCTACGCTCGTTTTGAATTGCCTTTCGGGTCGATGGAGCGCGGCGCAAGTGGCGCCGAGGTGCCCGCTCAGCGCTGGGCTACCTTGACCGAGTATACGCGCCCCAAGCTGGAAGCGCCTTTCACCCAGCTCGACCTGACACAGGAGTTCAATGCTGCCAGTTGTGCAAGCCCAGGTGAAGCAACCTCAGTCACCTTTGACCACAGCAGCGCCAACATCCCGCCGGACCTGTTCCCTGAAAACGAAAAAGAACTGCGGGTGCAAGGAGTGCCCTACAGGTTGCCTTCTCGCTTTGGCGCCAACAACCTGGAGTGTGATGGGCAGGTACTTCCTGTTGATAACGAGGCAGCCACGCTCTATTTCCTGGTTGCCGCAACTCGTGGCAGCCGCACCGGCCAACTGAAAATCAACTACGCCGATGGCTTCAAAGCCAGCGCGCTGCTGCACGCGACTGACTGGGCTAGCAAGCCTGCTTCTCAGGATGAGGTTATGGCTCTCTATTCTGATTACAGGCTCAATCCATCCGGTGAGCGTGAAGCCTGCCCAATTGTCATTAGCTCTGTCGCTGTGCCACTTCCCAAATACGGCAAGCTGAAGTCCATACAACTGCCCCTGGAGCGCGATCTGCACCTCTTCGCGGTTACGACAGGCCCAGGCGCGGCTCGGGGTGAAGGGAGTTTTTCTCTTGCTTTTCTCAATAATAGCAAGTATGGTCATAGTGTGCAGGACACCACTGCTCGCATAACTCTGGTCCGGGGCCCCTTCAATCCGCATGAACCTGATCCGACTCAGCCTCCAAGCAGCACCTCGGTTACAGTGCGCGTCTACCCCCATGCAGGTGACTGGTATGAAAAGGGGATGCAAGTCCTGGCTACAGAGCTCAATCGCCCTCTGCTAGCCTCGGTGGCGCCTCAGCCCTCAGGCGAGACGCCTCCTGCCTGGTTGCAACTTGGGATGCCCTGTCTCACTCTGGCGCCGGACAACCTGGTCTTCAGTGCCGTCAAACAGTGCGAGGATGACAAATCCTGGATTGTGCGATTCCACGAATCCGTCGGTCTTCCCACTGAAGCTCTAATCAAGTTGCCAATTGGCGTGAGGTCGGCTGTGGAAGTAGACCTCCTCGAGCGCAAGCTCAAGGGAGCCCGACCGGTGACTATAGACGGCCAACTGGTGAAGGTTCAGATAAAGCCTTATGAAGTACTTACCCTCAAGCTCGAGCTCGCTTCCTAGGCGCTCACAAAAGGGGAGCCGCCAGGCCGGCTCCCCTCTACCTTACAAAGCAGTTATTGCCTATCCCATCAAATGCTTGACGAAGAAGTCATAGCTCTTCGCTCCGGAGAACTGATGATCTCCACTGAAGACATCCAGATCTAGCTTCTCGCGGACTCCGTAGACCTCGTAGATTTCCTCCAGTTTTGCATAGGCTTCCTTTACCGCGGGCAGGGGGAATATCGGATCCACATCGCCTGCTTCTACTACTAAGGGCCGTGGGGCAATCAGGCCAGCCACATCGTAGTTCTCGGCCCATTCCAGGATGCCCGGAATGAAGTTGCAGGTGCAGTGGTTCATCGCCAAAATGCTGCCAAGCCAGGTGCAGGTGTAGCCACTTATGCAGGTGCACTTCACTCGCTCATCAATTGCGGAGGTGAAGGTGGTCACAGTCCCTCCGCCCGACAAGCCGACCATCCCGAGCTTGTCCGGGTCCACAAAATCCAGGGACTGAAGCAAATCAAAGCCCACCATCGAATCCCATACGCGCAGACCGACTATTGTCTTACCCATTATAATCAGGTTGAGGTTCTCGCGGCCTTCCTCCTCGCCCCGTTCGCCCCACCCACGCCCATCGGGCACCAGAGTAACAAAGCCCCGCCGGGCGAAGCCAGCTCCGAAACCATGATGCACGTCTACATCGTCAAGAAGCATCTTGCGTCCCTGACCATGCCCATGATGGGCAAGCACAGCAGGCCGCCTTTCGCCAGGCTTCAGGTCCTTGGGGATAAGCAAATCTGCCGGTACGACGCTCCACTCATCACTTCTGAAAGTCAGCGTCCGTATGATGTAGTCGCCCGCGTCTTCCTCTTCTGGATGGCACCTCGAGTGGGACGCGTTTGCTGGGGAAGCCCCCCAAAAGCTCGATCACCTTGCCGCGCAGGCTGGCGCGCCAGAGGTCCGCTTCCTGCAAGCTTGTAGCCTGGAATTCCAACTTACGTTTTGTGGCAGCATAATATCGATTACTCCACTCCAAAGCCGAATACTCTGGATTCATTCCTCAGCTTCCTCCTGCTCTGCTCGCGAGTAGAATTCTTTCACCAGATTGTTCTCGACAATCACATCTGCAAGCCCTTCAGCCACCTCGATACCCTTACTGCTCGACTGTATCACGCAGCCTGTAACAACCGTACCCAGACCGCCAGCTAGCCGCAGAGCTGGCTGATCGAAGTCAGAATGCAATCTCCTGAGCTGGCAACCGCACACCGTCACCAACTCGCAGTCTCGCACCTCGAGAGCCGGCAGGCCATTAGCTGACAGTTCAAGGCCAGAGACGCGCACCTGGGCGCCCGGCCCGTCCACCAGCATCCCGCCGAAATGGGTCCAGAAGGTGCCCCCGGCAAAACTCACCGTGTGGCTCCCTCTGACCTCCACTCCAACTGCGCAAAAATCTGCAGAACAGTTAGCCAGGCTACCCCAGGTGCCTCCTTCGATTTCGCAGCCCTCAATCTCATCGGCAAGCAAGAAGCCTCTGTTCATTTTGAAGGCGAAGCAATCTGACACCAGCAGTACATCGTTCTTGCCCAGCAGGAAACCTACTCCAATATCGAAGGCCGTCGGGCTGCTCGGGCTCCACACTTCGACGCGCGAGATCCAGGATGAGTCCCAGGTGCCCGTCATCCGCACGCCGATATGATGCACGTCAACGATAAAGCAATCGGTGACCAGCGCGCGGCCCACATTGCTTTTACCATCAGCAACAATGGCATCCCAGGCGCTCTGGAACTTGCATTCGCTCACTCGGCAACCAACACCAGCCAACTCAATGGCAGGTGGGATTGCTTCGGGCGCCTTGCCCTTCCAGTCATAAGAAAAATACAGCCCTGTTACACTGCTGCCCCCTTTGAGCCGTATGCAAGGGCCATCGACTGCCTCCGGCAGAATCACAGGCAGCGCGTTATTGTCGCCCACCCAGGCCGCCTGAGGCTGCCCAGTCAGCGTCTGCTGCGCCAGGGTCAGCCCGCGAGTAAGCCTGTAACGCCCTTCGGGCACAACGATTGGTTCGTGGGTCTCGGACGTCGCCAGCAGTGCCTGCTCAAAAGCCGCCGTGTCATCAGCCACGCCATCGCCCATCGCACCGTAGTCTCTCACGTTCACTGATGCCACTGCACAAGCCACCAGCCCCACCAGCAACGCGCCAGTCCAAATCACCAAATACAATCTCACTTTGCACGCTCCTTCCAGGCATCCTGGGCTATCATCGTTTCTATACAAGCCACTGCGTTGGCGGTGGGCACATCAGCCATAATCGGCTTGGTTGGTTCGAGGATAAAACCGCCCCCCTTGCCACACTCGACCAGCAGCCGGTTTATCTCGCTCCGGATGCCTTCTGGGTTGCCGTGCGGCAGCAATACCTGCGTCCCAATACCGCCCTTGAAGGTTACCTCGCTGCCGTATTCTCGCTTAAGAGAATACACATCCATCGCTTCTGGCTGGAAGGGATCTATTATCTGAACTCCCATATCAATATATTCACCAATGATTTCAGTATTGTCGCCGCAAGTATGGATACCCAGCACCTTGCCGCTCTCTCGGACTGCCGTATACATCCTCGCAAGGCGAGGCTTAAGATAGGTCTCCCAATGGGGCTTGCCCATTATCAGGCCTTTCTGGGCGCCGACATCATCACCCAGCCAGATCGCATCAACTTTGGTGCGAGCCACCAACTTGATAGCCGCCAGATGCGCTTCCATCAGCCCTTCCATCAATTCATGCACGAAGGCCGGCTCTGCAGGCCATATCCATCAGGATGTTCTCCATCCCCCGCAGCGCCCAGGCCCGCTCGAAAAAAGACAGCCCAATACTATAGATGTTGAAGGTGTCGGGACGCTGCTCGCACCACTCATCTATACCAGGCAGCTCCTCCTCTTTCACAAACTCGGGAATGGTGAGCTTCGAGAGGTCTGGTTCCGCAAGCAGCGGTTCCTCGATATGGAAGATAGAGCCCCACTTCCACACGACGCCAAAGCAATCCCTGGTATGAGACTCGTCCACCCACTCGCCCCACCAGTTCCAGCCCAGGCCATCAATATGATTGGCAATAGGTGGCCAGTCGCCGTGATAGTGCTCCCTGTCCAGTCGCTCCCACACGGGCCCTTCTATTGGGATGTTATATGGCACCAAGTCTGCTTCTTCATGCCTCAGCGCCGCATAAACGCGTTCTTTTCGAGTCATATCTACTCCTCCCCCTCGATTGGGCCTCCCATCGGTAGCTCCAGTTGTAGCTCGCTTAAATCCTTCGCCGCCTTGCCGTATTTCCCCCCGCCACCTGCCACGAGCGGCAACTTCCCCTCTCGTGCCAGCAGCAGTGTGCGCGCAAGTTTGGGAGACATAACCTCAAGCAACTCTTCCTCGGTGGCTTCATGAAGCACCGCCAGCTCGCTGCCAAATCTGGTGTGCAGCTTGCTGCGCAGCGCCGGCCCAATGCCAGGCACAAACTCCAGCGGGACCTGGTGGACGTAAGGCGGCCTTGCAGGATTGGTTCTCTCTGGGTCGCCAAGCTGATACAACCTGTCCAGTACGCCCCGAGTCACCTTGTAGCTGCCGCAGAACTGACACTCCAGCACTGGAGGGGCTGCAGTCGCCCTCTGTTCGCAGATCTCGCAAAAAGTGCGATGGTATTTCCCAAGCCGGGGATCCAGGCCGTAATTCGCAACGATTTGCCGGCCTTCTACTCCCGCCAGAGCTTTGAAAACTTCCTCATAGCTGCTCTCTTCCACAAGCAATTCATTATGCTCGCGCGCAAGTTTCGATAGCGAATGGGCATCAGAGTTCGACACGAAACCAAAGCCTTCGAGTTCTGGCAGCATATCGGCCAGTTGCGAGTCAGCGCTGAGACCGAGTTCAATCGCAGGTATGTGGCGCGCGGTCTCCTCCGAGAAGACCTGCCAAAAGCTGTCTGCAGAGGCCCCATACAGGCTTTTATGGGGAGTAAAGCAATGAGCCGGCATCACCAGCCCCCCGTGTTCGATGACCAATTGGGCAAGCTGCTCTGAGGCCAGACCGCAGTTCTGACTGGACAACTCGAAGTTGGTAATACAGGGCGATATGGCTTGCGAGAAAGCTCTTAGCTGGTCAATAAAGGGAAACCAGGCGATATGATGCGCTAGTCCCCCTCGTGGCTCGCGAGTTTCGATCTCACAACCTGTAAGCACTGTCACCTGGTCTTTATATCGCAGGCCCCCCCCAGCCAGTTCGACCAGCTCACCCTGATCCAGGAGCCGCAGCAGGTCACGTTGAACCCCTTCTCCACCACAGTCAACCAGGCCAACGATATCGAGCCCTTTACGCTCGCGGGCTTCTATCAAGGCGTTTTCGAAGGTAAGTCGGCGTGAGGCCGTTATCTTCACAGGGCGGCCTTCAGAGGTCGCTCCCAGGTGGATGTGCAAATCCGCAAACAGATGCATCAAACTACTAATCCAACTCCAGAAGATGAAGTGGGCTCTAGTTCGACGGCTGCCTCAATACTCTTGCTTGCCTTAACCAAAGAGAAAGGAGAGGCCCGAAGGCCTCTCCCATGGTGCTGTCTACTTGGTAGCTAACCCCTCATTGAGAGAGGCGCTGGCCACACTTGGGACAGAACTTGTAACTTGGCGCACAGGTTGCGCAGAGTTCGACCTGGCATATCGGGCAGTTGGCAAAAGCCTGGGCAAGTTGGCCACAAGCCGGACAGTAAGTGAAGCCTGCCTCGACCTCGCGGCCGCAATGGACGCAGTGATCAAGCGCCCTGGCTTCGACTGCTTGTTCGATGACAGGCGCTGCAGGGGTCGAAGGCTCGATAACAGGTTCCCTCTCTGCTTGCGCGTATACCTCTGGTTGCTCTGCCACAGGTTCCTCGGGCATCCAGGAAGGCGCCGGTGGTTCCTCTTCTTCAGGTCGATTGGCATACCAGGTGCTCGCAAGCTTCATATAGTAAGCCACGATAACCAGCACACCGACTATGAGCAGCAAGCCGCGATAGTTCGGATGGAGTTGGGCTTCAGGCACCAGCACGAAAGCCAGCAGCACCAGCAACAGCACCGCGTTGCGCCCGAGTTCTCCCCCTGACAGTTTGCTGGCGAAAATGACCACCATCAACCCGACAACGATCGCTGCGATAGTGAGCGCCCAGCCAATTGGCAGCAGACCCGCCAGGATGACCAGGAAGGGATAGAACAAATAGAAAGCGATTCCCAGGAAAGGCACCGCAACGACCGGTATCTTGGCGCCCTTCATTCCAGCGGCCAGCAAAAGCAATATCAGGAAGAGCACAAGCAGCATTGGACTGAGGCTCATCAGAGGCGATATTGCATCCAGCTTCTCCGCCTGGCCTGCCTTCTGGGGCAGCACGAAACCCAGATTCTGGCGAGTCACGACATTCTCCAGATCCCAGGAGAAAACTTTTGTATTGGGGCCTTCCTGCTGCTCGTTATCCGGCACCATCGCGCCTTCGGGGAACTCCAGATCATCGGGGCTCATATCATCGCCAGTGAACTTGATGGCGAATTTCAGATGCTCGAGCCGGCTGTCCGAGGGCAATTCGTAGTAATAGGAGTTTTCACCGCGGGCAGTATATGTAACCACAAGCTTAACTGTCTTTCCGGCGGGGAAACGTGTCGTCCAGCTTGCTTCGTTGAGCTTGTAGTCGACATTCTTCACTGGCTTGTCATCCACAAGGATCTGAGTACCTGTAAGCGAGGAGACATTGGGCGGGAAGGGGAAAGTCAGGTCCGCTCTGATTGGGAACTCATTGTCATTGCGGAAGACATAGACGCCCTTGAAGTCTGCCACATAAGCCGGTTGGTACCAGACTGGCTCCTTGCTACCGGCCTTCTCGCCGCCTTTCTCCTTGTAATGGCCCGCGACCCCTAAGGTGATGTCCGCCGTTGCTGGCACAAACTGGGGAGGCGAGGCTCGACGCAAGGACTCGGCCATCTGGGGGCTGACTACAGCCGTGTCATAGGCCGCTTTGGCCTGCACTGGGGCCTGACGCAAGGACTGGACAGAGCCCTCATAATGCCGCTCTGACGCGTCCGAGCCTGGAAGCCCCATATTTCCCGCAGGCGCAATTGGAGGTGGCGAGGCTGACCTTTTTGCGCCGTAGAAAAGGGAGAAGGTACTGAACATCATAACGATGAGGACAAGAGCGCCGAAAAGAGCGCCGAAGATATAGAGGCCTTGTTTATTCATTGTTACCCCTCCTGTGATAAGTGTCGCTTGTTGGACTGATCAACTGCAGGAAAGGTTCCCGAGCTTTCACTCGCTAGATGGCGTTGTGGAAGGCGGTTGAATTTGGACTGGCTGAGAGGGCTTGTAAAACCGGTTGTAAACTAGACCTGCAATCCATCCAAGCAGGAATCCATCCAGAAATCCATACGGCAGTGCAAGTGCCACAGAGGCGATCCCAACACCAAAGCCAGGCCATATCAGGACTAGCAGACTGCTGCTGAAAGTGCCCGTTACCAGCAAGGCGAAAAGCGCCAGCAGTTGGGCCCCTATCCCAAACACAACTCCTGCCGCAAGACCCATCTTGAGTGGGTTGATACGCATGACAACTCCTGCACTGACTGCTTGAACCGGCAAGCAAAACTAATATGGCTAGCTTTAACAGAGACTTCTGACTCTCTCCACTACCTTACCACTAATTAGACCAGAATCAGCAAGTGGAAAGCCAGCTCAGTTCGTAAGGCTCATCGGGCTGTTAGTAGAGCCCGCCACTACGACGCACCCCGTGCACCAGCCAGGCCAGCAGCAGCAGCGCTCCTGTCAGGCCAGCTCCTCCAATGAGGTGGGTCAGCTCGTGCCCGCGGATATAGAGATTTGTGTTTACCTGAGCCAGTAAGACTGAAGTCAATCCAAGCCCCACCGAAGTGATTGCTACCGCCAGACGATTAGTTCCTCGGTCGAAGCGCTTAAGAGGTTTATCGAGTCCGACAGGTTCGATATTTATAAGCAAGCTGTCGGTACGCAGCTTCGTTAATAACTGTGATACATCGTGTGGGAGCTGCGCGAGCATCCGGCGAGACCGAGTCAGCAAGTCATACCCGCGCGCAACTGGATCGCCTGGCTTCAGGTCAGCAATCAGCGCCCGCTTGAGCTGTCCCTCCACGACCTTCATCAAGTCAAGCTCGGGGCTAAGGGTCCGAGAGATCGCCTCGAGATGGGGCCAGACTCGCACCAGCATCGCAAGCTGACGTCCTATCCGGATATTATAATCGTGACACAGCGCCAAAACGTCTTTGAAACTCCCAGCCAGCGAGAGCCGTTGACTCGGCACCCCCTGATACTTCGCGAACAACTGCTCCACATCGAAGGCGAACCTTTCTCTTTCGAAGTGGGGCGGCACCTCGCCAAGCTCTCCAATCAACTCGGCAAACTGCTCAACCTCTCCTCGGGCGAAGGCCAGTAGCATCGACACCAGCAGGGCTCTTACCCGGTTGGGCAATCCCCGAGCCGAGCCACAGTCCAGAAGAGCCAGGCTCCCATCCGGTAGTACCAGCACATTACCCGCATGCGGATCCGCGTGGAAGAAACCTGTCAGCAATACCTGGCGCAGCACTAGCCTCGCAAAACGCTCCGCCAGCTCTGTGCGGTCGAAAGCCGCTCTGTCCAGTGCCGCCAGGTCAGTAATTTTAATGCCCTCGAGGTACTCCATCGTGAGTACGCTATCGGAAGAATAATCGAAGAAGACCTTCGGCACCTTGGCGCGCTCTTTGGCTTCTTCCATCTCGCTGCCCAGGCGCGTTGCATAATTGGCCTCAATCCTGTAATTCAATTCATCGAGTAAGGAGCGAGAAAACTCCTCTGCGAGCCCTTGCAGGTCAAAGGAGGCCACCGAAGGGATGTTCTGCTCTAGCCAGTTCGCCAGGTTACGCAGGATATGCAGGTCGGTATAGGTGGTCTCCCGAGCCCCCGGTTTCAAGACTTTTATCGCAACGACCTCGCCTGTCAGCAACCTGCCCTTGTGTACCTGGGCCAGGCTGGCAGCCGCAATTGGGGTGGGGTCTACTTCAGCGAAGATCTCGCTCAGAGCGCCTTTCAATTCGCGCTCGATTATTGGCTGGATCTGAGCAAAGGGGACAGTTGAAGTCTCATCCTGCAGTTTGGCGAGTTCTTGCGCATACTCGTTGGGAATGAGGTCATTACGTGTTGCGAGAAGCTGCCCGAATTTGGTAGACACCGGTCCAAGTTCAGCCAGCAGGCACCGCACTTCCTCTGGCCCAATCAGTTCACGATGCGGCTCTCGACTGCGCGGGTGAAAGGACAAGCCTGCTGCCCGCACAACCGCCGACGCGCCGTGTTTCCACAGCGTAGAGGCGATCTTGCCATACCTGGAGAAGACCCGCTTGGTGCCAAACAACCGCATCGTTTTGTCTGTGCCGCCTAAGCCTGAGAAGCCAGGCGTTGCTCGAGATCAGCAATCTGCTTGCGCAAAGCGTCAACCTCGCCTCGCAAAGTCTCCAGCTCACCTTTTGTGCATACTCCAGCCCTGGCAAGCTGCTCCCGCACCAGATCCCTGGCAAGTTGCTCCAGCTCGGTCCGTCGTTTCTGGGCAGCTTCAACTAGCTCATCCAGAAGTTGCTTGCCCTCATCTTCCCCCAGATGGCCTCTTACTCTCAAAGTCTCCACCATCTGCTGGGCGCGCTCAGTCGTTACACTTGCGGCGCCAAGAGCGACCGCTAGCAACTCTTCAATTGATATCAATTTGCCTCCCTCCACTGGCCTGCTAGATACCCAGTTGCTGCTCCAGCTTCTTTATTCGGTCCTTGGTTGGGGGATGGGTCGCAATCCACCGCTCGAGTGTGCTTGGAGAACCTTCTTCCAGGCTCTCGAGTGTCCTTAAAAATCTAAGCAAGCCATCCGACTTGTACCCCGACTGGGAAGCATAAACCGTGCCATATTTGTCTGCAGTGTATTCATCTTCTCGACTGTAACCGCTCATCACCAGGGCATTGGCAATACTGGCACCTAGCACCACTGCATCAGATTGCTCCCCCAGGAGGACGCCGGCAGCCAGGGCTAGCTTTGTCTGCTTTTCGATCATCTTGGCCCCATGCCGTTTCACCACATGGGCTATCTCGTGACCTACAACCCCTGCCAGTTCGTCATCGCTAGTGACCTCTTCAAGAAGCCCCCGGGTCACGTAGATATATCCACCAGGGGCGGCCATAGCGTTGACGTCTTTAGTATTGAGTATCTTGAAACTCCAGGGCAGCTCAGCTCTCGAAGTGTCAGCGGCAATCCTGTCGCCAATCCGCTGCACTCGGCGAGTCTGAGTTTCGTCCTTCCACAAGCCGTATTCCTTTTCCAGAGACTTGCCGGCGCTGCTGCCTAGCTCGATTTCGTCTTCGGTGCTGACTTTGAAGGGGTCATCGCATCCTATTACGAATATCGAGCCAATTGCCAGCAACGCCAGCATAAGCAGGCTGGTCAGTCTAAGCATTACCATCGCTTCCTAGAATAACCCGACGCGGACGTCAATTATTGCCGAGACGCCGACACCTTTTACAACTTTCGTCTTGGTTGGATTCGAGCTGCTAACCGGAAGCAGCAGCTTGCCTCTCAGGACACCGAAGCTGGTTTCGAACTGGCCGACCGCCTTCACTTTCTTCAATAGATCCTGATCGCCAGCAACCTGAGCTGCGCCGACTGCGATTCCGCCACCAGCCGAGATAATTGGCACCACTTTGGTGGCCTGCTTTACCTCGACCTTGTTTTGCAACAGCAGCTTGTTCACGAAGTTATTGATGTCGTCGCTGTAATGCCTGACTGCGGCTACAATAGCCGCCCCAGTTAGCAGGTCGCCGATATCGGGCAAGCTAAACGCCTGGGCCGGCAAGCTTATTACGAGCCCGCAGACGAGGGTCAGAGCGATAAGTAGAAGTCCCAGTTTCTGATTAGTCTTCATCAGCTTCTCCTCCCCCTCACAGCTTGACATCCACAAGGCCTGTCACTCCGACCTTGGGGATGCGATCGATATCTTTGAAGTCGGTCTCGCCCACTGGTACGAGCACTCTGGCCCGGAACTTTCCATCCAGAAACTTGCCCTCGAGCTGCACGACTGCCTTGCATTCGTCGATGCGCGCCTTCGGGCCAGTCACCTGGACAGCACCCAATCTGAGTCCGCTACCAAGTGCCAGCAACGGCACGATCTTGTTCTCCCAGGTATCGTAGTCCTCTTCTTCTTCTTCATAGATGCGGGCATCGGGAAAGAGTATTGTCACAAGGTTCTCTCGCCAGCTACGCGCCAAATCCTGGGCGGAAGTGCCATAAGCCTCGGCATCTACAACCGTGGCTGTGGCGATGCTCTGGTCACCAATTGCCAGCACCCAGATACCGTTTTGTTGAAGGGTCTGGATATCTCCCACCGCGAACTCGCTCTCGAACAACGCGTTTAGCCGGTCACTTGCGATCTCGGCCCGGCCAAATCCGGTGAGATCCGGGGTCAGGGTATACAGTGTCGCTACCAGGTTGCCATCCACCAGGAGTTCTCCCACCTGGATATCATCGATCACTGCGGCATTTGCCGTAGCCAGATGCAGGGGAGTTTCTTCCTGGGGTACGGGTTCATCCACCGTTGGCTCATCGGTCACTGGTGGCTCTTCATCCGCCGCGGTTACAAGCAGTACCGCGCTTAACAGCGCCATCACCGCAAATAGTGCCAGGATTAGCACAAGCGGTGAGGCAAAACCTTTTACTCGCATTGTTGCCACCTCCTGTTTCAATAATAGCAGAGATTTGCTAGATTACCCTTAACAGACTCCTCCCAATCTCCAGTGTTTCAAAACTCCTTATTTACTCAGGCTGTTCCCGAAGCGAGTTTCCAGCGCCAGCCGACTAGCCAGACTGCGCAATTCGACCGTAGCCGGAGCCTCTGGCCTGGCAATAGCCACAGGAGTTTGTGCGAGCACCGCTGCCGGCACAGCTCCATCCAGAGGCACCCAGCCTGCCAGGCCAGGTTCCATAAAAAGAAACCGCGCGCAAGAGCCTCTTACTGTCTCGTAGCACTCCCTTGCCTGCCGTTCTCCGCTGGTCTGATTGAACAGCAACTCCACTTCCCCGCCCCAATCCGACAATTTGAGCAATTTGAGAAAAGCGTACAAATCCACAAGCGACGTCGGCTCGGGAGTGGCCACAAGTACCAGTCTGTTTGTCATATTGACGAGTTGCCGGACGTTTCGTTCAATCCCTGCAGGCGCATCAAGCAACACCAGATCATACCGATTCATTACTCTTTCGAGCCCCCGGTGGACGATTGCCTGATCCTCCTCCTGCAAGCTCGCCAGCCGCATCGTATCCAGGCCTCCACTCACCAGGTCGAAACCAAATTTACTGTGATGAACCACCTGTTCGAGCGGCTTGTCTCCTTTTAGCAGCACATCGGCCCCATACCTTGGATATTCGCCAGTCATCACGCAAACATTGGCAAGCCCAAGATCTGCGTCAAAAAGCAGCACCTGCTTGCCTTCTTGGGCAAGCAGGCAAGCCAGATTGACCGCCAGGGTGGTCTTTCCAACGCCCCCCTTGCCCGAGGCGATTACAAGCAGCCTGTTTCGCGCCTCACCCAGCCCTTCCCCTCCAAGCGCCTGACGCAGCCGTGTAGCCTGGTCACTCATACTTGTACCTCGAAGCAAGCCGGTTCTCGGAGCCCATAAGTGCCTCCACCAGGGGCAGAGCCTCGGCTACCGCAAGATCATCAGGCACCTCTTGCCCATTTGTGACGTAGCGGGCCGGCAGAGGATGTAGCAGCATCGCCTCAAAGGGGGCGCTGCAGCGCACTGCCTCATCCAGTTTGCTGAAGAGATAATGGGTCGGACGCAAAGCCTGGAAGCGCTCAACGATATCAGCCAGCTCCCGACTTGAGGTGGTTGCCGATAACACCAGATGGACTTCCTTCTGGCGAAATCCGCCGATATATTCCGCCAGTTCGCGCAACCTGGAGTCGTCTCGCTGCGACCTGCCGGGTGTATCAACCAGTACAAATTCCGCTCCAGCCAGTCGATTCAAGGCTCTCGGCAGGTCAGAGGGAGTCCGCACGACTTCGAGCCGCAGTCCCAGGATATCTGCATAAGTGCGCAGTTGCTCAACCGCGCCAATCCTGTAAGTATCAACCGTAATAAGAGCTGCCTCTCGCCCGTGTACCAGCGCCAGCCGGGCGGCAATCTTGGCAAGTGAAGTCGTTTTGCCAACTCCAGTCGGGCCGACAAAAATCATTGCGGTCGGCTCCAGAGGTTCTCCCACACAATCCATCAACTGGGCCAGTGCAGCTGCGACCTGAGGCCTGGTTGGCACTCGCGAGTTGACCGGCGCGACCTGTGAAAGCTCTGCGGCAAGCGGTGTTGCCGCCTCCTCTCCCAGCCCCAAAGCCTGCAGATAAGCGCGCGTCGAGGCCAGGCTTTCTTCAGGTTCGATTAGCGCAGGCTTGGGCTCGATTACAGTGGTGACACTCTGTCTGGAGCCAATTGTGTGCTGCGGACTCCGAGCTACCGGTCTTTCACTCAGTTGCTCGTGCACCAGCCCGGCAGGCTCATCCAGCACGCCGGCAGCTATCTCTATGCGCGCTGGCCGCATAAAGCCAAGCGCCCCTTCCTGACGTCGTGTTTTGGTGGAGAGAATTACCGCATCAGGCCCTAGCTCTTGGCGGATAAGTTCCAAGCCCTGCGCCATTGACTCCACTTCGTACCGTTTGACCTTCATCTTGCAACCTCACAACGGCCAGGGTCTTGAGCTTGACCTGATCTGTCAGCTCTCCGCGCGCGAGCAAGGTCAGCTCCTTGTAAACAGGAAGCAGCAATCCGCGCAGGAAAGGTCTCAGTTCATCGGCACAGACCAGTGTTGGACTTACCCCAAGCTGCGCTACACGAGCTATCTCGGCGCCTGTGGCGTCCATAAACCGGCTCCATAGCTCAATCGAATCTGCCGGATCGCTCCTGCCAGAGTCGCTAGCATCTTCCTTCAGAGCTTGCTCGAGCCCATAATCCAGCACTATCAGGTTCAGGTTGCCCTCAGGGTCAACCAGGTCGGCACAAAGTTGTGCCCCAAGCGCCTTGCGTACGGCCTCGCCAAGCTTGGCTAGATCCTTTTCGTAAGGCGCCATATCGCCCAAAGTCTCGAGGATTGTCACCAGGTCGCGGATTGGCACTCGCTCATCCAGAAGATATTGCAGCACCTTGTGAACCTGGCCAAGATTCAACAGGTTGGGTACAACCTCACTGACCAGCACCGAATTGCTCTCTTTCAAGGTGTCCAGGAGTTCCTGACATTCCTTGCGCCCAAACAGTCTGCTGCCATTTCGCCTTACCGTCTCGGCCAGATGGGTCGCTACCACACTGGAAGGAGTTACCACGGTGTAACCAGAGGCCTCGGCTATCAGCTTTTGTGATTCCATAATCCAGACGGCATCTACCCCAAAGGCCGGGTCTTTCGTCTTTATGCCTTCAATTTCAGGCTGGCCAGGCACCGATGAGACTGCCAGAAGTCGCCCTGTCATAACCTCGCCCCGGGCAACTTCAACTCCCCGGATTCGCAGCACATATTCGCCCGGCTTCAGGCTTATGACATCGCGCACCCGCACAGGGGGCATTATGAAGCCCAGGCTGGAGGCAAGTTGGCGCCTTACCGACTTCACGCGCTCGAGCAAGTCGCCTCCCTGCCCCGCATCTACCAAAGGCACCAGCCCATATCCGATCTCCAGTGTTACCGGATCCACCTTCAGCAACTCGGAGGCTTCGCTCTCCTGCGGGGGCGCCTGTTTCCCAGCCGTCTCTTCGATTTCTTCCTCTGACTCGACAACAGGCGGTGACTTCGCCAGGCTATACCCAATAATGCCAACTGTGGCGGCAATAACCAGCACTACAAGCTTCGGCACACCAGGCACCAGCGCGAAAGTCGTTATTACTACCGAGGCCAGCCCTAGCGTCCGCGGGTTGGAGAATATCTGCCCGGCCAGATCTTTCCCCAGGCTGCTCTCCGTCGCCGCGCGTGTGACAATGAAACCGGTGGCCGTCGAAACAAGCAAGGCAGGGATCTGCGTAACCAGTCCCTCGCCCACTGTCAGCAAGGTATAGCGTTGCAGAGAGTCGGTTATTGACATCCCATGCTGGGCCATCCCAATTATGAATCCGCCCACGATGTCTATAACCACAATCACGATCGCCGCAATCGCATCGCCCCTTACGAATTTCGAGGCGCCATCCATCGCGCCATAAAAGTCCGCTTCCTGCTCTATCTCGCGTCGTCTTCTACGCGCCTCTGCCTCATTTATCAGCCCAGAGGAAAGGTCGGCATCGATACTGAGTTGCTTGCCTGGCATCGCATCCAGCGTAAACCTGGCCGCTACTTCGGCAACTCGTCCCGCGCCACTGGTGATGACAGCAAACTGGATAACAATAAGTATGAAGAAGACAACCAGACCAACGATGTAGTTGCCCCCGATCACGAAGCTACCGAAAGCCTCGATCACATGCCCGCCTTGCGCGCTCGAGAGGATGAGCCTTGCCGCAGCCACATTGAGTGAAAGCCTGAAGAGGGTCATCCCAAGAAGCAACGCGGGGAATACACTGAAAGCGAGGGGTTTGGGCGTATACATCGCGTTGAGCAGCACGACAACGGCAGAGGCGATATTCACCAGCAACAAGGCGTCCAGAGCCATTGGGGGCATCGGCACGACTAGGCATCATCAGCACTGCCATACCGCCAATCGGCGCCAGTACATCTGAATGCTGAAGCAACCTGGACAGCACCTGCTGCATTCCGGCTCCTCTCCCCCAAGGCGGTCAGTGGCTAGTAGATGGTCTGTAATTTCCGACGCAGTTTCTCGCTGGTTTGCGCAACAAAGGCATAGACTTCTGCCACGAGCGCCAGCAGTGGCTCTGGTACGGAATCTCCCACCTCCGTTGTGCTATACAATCTGCGTGCCAGAACGGGGCTTTCGACGATTGGGACCGAATGTTTCGAAGCTAGTAACTTTATCTTCAAGGCCAGTTCATCTACGCCCTTGGCCACAACAACCGGCGACTTGTCTTCTCCAGGCTCATAGGTAAGGGCCAGAGCATAATGAGTCGGGTTAGTGATGACGACATCAGCTTTGGGCACTTCCTGGGTCATACGCCTGCGCGCCAGGGCTCGCTGCCTTGCCCTTAGTTGCGCCTTCAATATTGGGTCGCCTTCGCTCTGCCTGAATTCTTCCTTGACCTCTTGCTTGGTCATCTTCATCTTCTGATAGAAGGTGTACTTGGTGTATGCGAAATCTGCAGCACCGAGGATAAGCAGGGCGACTGCGCCACGCAGTAGAAGCCGATACGTTTCGGCCTCTAGTCTCAAGACAGCCGCCTCGGGCGCCAAATGCAACAAAGCCATCAACTGGGGGCCTATCCCCCTGATCCCCGTAAACAACACCATCCCGAGCAGTAGTACCTTCGCAACCGATTTGACCAGTGTGAACAAAGCCTGCATCGAGAACATCCGCGCCAGCCCAGTAACAGGATTCAGTCGTGTGAAGTCCGGTTTCAACGGATAGCTACTCGCCACGAAGCCGCTCTGTACCAGGCTGATCCCAAGTGCCACCGCGCATAGAGCGCCCAGCAGCGGTGCCAGCATAAGTGCGGAATGAGAAAGTGGAACAAGAAGCAAAGGCACCCAGTCCTCGGTAGAACCTCCCGTCAGGCTTTTGCCTTGCCAAATCAAAGCAAACAGCCCAGCAAGCTGAACCAACTGTTTTTTGAAGAGGGTGTGGATGACTATCAATCCGGCAATCAGCACACAAGCTGAGACCAATTCCTGACTGCGCGCCACCTGGCCTCTGCGGCGCGCTTCGTCCATCCGTTTTGGAGTTGGCGCTTCAGACCGATCGTCTTTGAACATTCACGCCTCCTCCGACTAGCGCAGTGCCGCTATCAGTTTTATCCAGTCCGTTGTAATCCCGTTGAAATGGACTTCCAGCAATCGGACTAGCTCGGGTGAGGCTAGAGTTAGCGCTACCAGAGTAAGGCCTATCTTCACTGGGAAGGCGGTTATGAAGACATTCATCTGAGGCACGGTTCGAGCAAGCAAACCGAAACATAAATCAGCAGTAAGCAGCATTGCAACAAGGGGCGCGCCCATCTTGAGGGCAGCCACGAACATCGCCGAACTCGATTGCTGCATTGCTTCCCAAGCTTGCCAACCAGGCACAAGTAATCCAGGGGGCGCCACCAGGAAGGTCTGCCCCAGGCCTGTAAGTAACTGGTGATGCCCGTTCACTGCGAGCAAGGCCAGCAGGGCGAATATGGTGCTGGCCTGCGCCAATACTGATCCCTGCCCCCCCATCGAAGGATCAAGTGTGCCTGCCGCACCGAACCCAGTTTGGATGTCAACCACCTGGAAGGCTACCTGCACCGCGCCGACCAGCAACTGAGCCAGCAATCCAAGTGCTGCTCCTGTGGCTAACTCCAGGCAGAACCAGCCTGCCATTACTATCGGACTGTCCGGCACGGTAATCCGGTCTGCCAGTATCAGCGCATAAAAGCTCGAGAGAACAACTACGAATAGAGACTTGACTCGCATCGGCATAAGTCGGCTTGATAACACAGGGGCGGTCAGGAACAGCCCCGCCACTCGCCCCGATACCAGAATCCCGCGCGCAAGCACGGTACCGTAGTCACCATACCAGGTGCCCAGTTGCAGCAGCTCAGCTGCCAATTGTTCCTACCTGCTCAAACAACTGCCGAGTGAAATCTATTGCCATCCTGAGCATCCAGTTGCCCGTTAGCATAAGTACGACCATAACAGCCAGTATTTTGGGCACGAAAGCCAGGGTCATCTCCTGCACCTGGGTAACCGCCTGCAGCAGGCCCACGATTATTCCAGTTACAAGCGCAACTCCTAATACAGGCAGAGTCAGCTTGAGAGTCAGCAGCATTGCCTGTTGCATCAGGCTGACGAGATCGACTTCCATCTTCAGCCTCCCATAATTCCGCGCGCAAGTCCCTGCAAGAGCAATCCCCAGCCATCTGCGAGCACGAATAGCAGCAGTTTGAGGGGCAAGCTCACCATCACCGGTGGCAGCATCATCATCCCCATCGACATAAGGATGCTGGCTACAACCATATCAATCACCAGGAAAGGCACAAATATCAGGAAGCCTATCTCAAAAGCTGTTTTCAGCTCTGACACCGCGTAGGCAGGGATAAGCACATGGGCGGGCACGTCAGCCGGTTGCTTCAGATTGCGCAGCTTTGCCATATCTATAAATAACGTAAGGTCAGCCTTGCGTGTACGTTTCAACATAAAGCTCTGCAAGGGCTTGTATGCCTGCTGGACGGCTTGTTGCTCGTTCATCTGCTTTGCCATGAACGGTTTTACGGCTTTCTCGTTCACCTGATTTATGGTCGGCTGCATCGTAAAATAAGTGAGGAAAAGCGCAAGCCCAAGCAGCACCATGGTTGGTGGCACCTGTTGCGCGCCCAGTCCACTTCTCAGGAACGACAGCACGATAATGATGCGCGTAAAAGAGGTAGTCATCACCAGGAACGCAGGAGCCACGGTCAGCGCAGTGAGTAGCATCAGCAACTGGAGACTCTGTTCGAGCCCCTCGCGGCCTCCCATGCTGGCAGGGCGGATTACTACTTCTGGCACCGTGACGCCAGCGGGATGGGCAATTCCCACCACACCGAGCCCCAACAATCCAAGCAAGGCAACATATCGGGCGCGCGTCATCGGTTAACTGCTCCTCAAGCCAGAGTTGCGGACCGCCCGCGCAGTTCGGCGATCTTCCTGCGCAGAAGCACTTCCATCGGGTCTTCAGGCTCCTGGCTCGGTCTCTCTGCCGGTCTGCTTCCAGCGGCCTGGGGCCTGGCTGTGCGTGGCCAGTCCTCAACCTCGAATAACTCTTCTTCATACTCCAGGGCTTTAGGCTGTCTTTGCCTATCGGACCTGCCTTGTTCACGCGTTGCAGGTTTTTCCAGCAATGCGATGAGGTTCACTCCTGATTGGCTAGCCCCAACCAGCAAACGACTTCCCTCAACATCAAGCAGATGAACTGTAGAGACGCCCCCCAGTTTTGCAGCCCCAAGCAACTGGATTGGCTCGCGTCCAGGCTGGCTGAAAGAGGTGCGCCGATTAATCAGAACCTTCGTAAGCCACAGTAGACAGACGACGACAAGCAGAGCGCCTCCAGCCCGAAGCCCCGAGCTGAGCATTGGCGATTCCCCAGCTACTGCAGCCTCGCTTGCAAGCCAATCCGGCTCTAGCGAGCTACCTGTGCTTGCTTCCTGTGGGAGGGCCACCTTTTCTGTAGCCAGGACTGTCTCAGGCGCCTCTGAGGCTTCCTCTAAGATTTGGGCATAAGCCCCACCGGCCCAAAATACTAGAACAAGTAGACCCAAAACGACCGTGATTTTTCCCATTTCAGGAATCCTCCTTGGCACCTGCGGACTGGATATCAGTTATTCGAATGCCGAAGTTCTCGTCGACTACAACTACCTCTCCACGTGCGATTACTTTGCCCCCAACGACCAAATCAACAGGCTCTCCCGCCGTCTTGGACAACTCGACGACAGCTCCAGGATGGAGTTGCAGGACTTCAGCCACTAGCATCCTGGCGCGCCCAAGTTCGACAATTACTTCAACTGGGACATCGAGGATTAATTCCAAATCTGGCCCATTTACTGGCTGTGCTGCGGCCGTTGGTGCGTTGCCAGCAGTTCTGCTTGATTCTGCAGGGGCTGGTTGAGGCGGTTGTAGTGGCTCCTCTGGATTGAAAGTCTCCATCAGACACCCTCCTTGCCTGGCGACCTAAACGCCAGGTGTTTTACTAACTTCTTGGGAAATGGCGACTGCAATATGGTCGCCCTTAATTCCCGGCGTGCCGATAAACTTCAATCGACCTGCCACCCTCAGTTCTACCGAAGGCACCTCCGGCTGAGCTCTCAGGGGAAGCACCTGACCGAGTTGCAATTGGCTAAGCCGCAGCAGCGTCAGTTCCATAGCGGGGAAACGCGCGACCGTTTCGATGCGCGAAAGTGACAGGTTGGCGGCCATCTCGTGAGGTGAACCTTCATCTTCACTGACCTGAGCAGCCTCCCACAGCCTGCCGCTAAGCTGCTGAGCCAGGGGTTTGAGAGACACGTAGGGCACACACAGCGCCATTCCTGAGGGAAAATCGCGCACTCTATACATCATTGGAACGACAACTACACTTTCAGAATGAGGGTAGATCTGTGCGAGTTCAATATCGGTCTCTACACTGACTACCTTGAGCTCAAGGGGGATGATGTGACGCCAGAGTTCCTGTAAGGTGGCCAGTGCTCGTTGGATTAGACGATTCACAAGTGCAAGTTCGATTTCACTCGGAGGACGATCAATATAATCAGGCTCATGCCCCGGCCCCCCCAGTAGCCTGTCTACAGCCATCAATATCATGCTGTGGCTAAGCTGAAGAACCCAGCGTTTACGCAATCCATGGCTTTCGAGGACATAAAGCACACTGGGTTGTAGAGAGGTAACAAAGCTGCTGTAGGTAAGCTGCTCTGCCTCCCGGCTTTCACCAGTAACTGGTACCCGAAGTAAAGCGGACAACACCAGCGAATACTGCCTGGCGAAATGATCCATCACAGTACGAAGCCCGCGCAACTGCTCCTTTGAAAGGCGATCTGACCGCTTGAAATCATACAATTTGACAGAGCGCTGACTTAGTTCGCGAGCATCGCTGCCATGAATCTGGCTAGCTACTGGCTCAGGTTCGCTCACAGCACTGAGCGAACTCAAAAGCGACTCGATCTCATTTTGCGAAAGGATGTCGCTCATCCTGGCGGCTCCGGCTTAGAGTAATGGTCTCCTCTAATACCGTGTGCAAGAAACGTGCCAGAAAGTCCGACCAACAGTCCTTTTCACAAAAACTACGCCTATTGCATTGCAAAGTTGGGGAAGAACACCTCTAGCAACTTGCCCTCACCCAGAATCTTATTGACTCTTTCCACTGTTGCTTTCTTAAAACGCTCTTTGCCCTCAGATGAGAGTAGCTCCTCGAAGGTGAATTGGCATGCAACCATAACTACTGCATCACTCACAACTGCCGAAAGCTCATCTGCCCCCTCTCCACCGCCCCCACCATGCCCACCACCTTCAGGCTTTTCACCAGCGACCTTAACAGCCAGTTGAAGCTGAGCATATCTGGGACTACCACTATCAGCCAGGTTCACTGTGATTTTCTCGGGCAGGTTTACAATATATCCAGCTTCACCTGGCTCTTCCCCCTCAGCCCCGTTGCCTTCATGGGTGGCTTCACCACTCTCGGCGGCTTCTGCCTGAGAGGCTGCCGGTTCTTTACTCCCGAACAGACTCTTCTTGGCAAAAAAACCTCCAGCCCCGAGCAAGCAAAGCAATACAACAATAATGATAATCATTGGGGGCTTTTTTTTCGGTGCTGGTTCTTGCTCCGTCTCGCTCATACTGCCTTCACCTCAGCGGCAATCTACTCACTCTCAGCCCTGGCTGCTTCCAGCCAGTTGTGACATGCGGCTCTTCCTCTGCCACAAGCGATCATACATAACAGTGCCCCATACCTTGGAACTGCAGCCATTAGACGATAGCCTGCCGCTCGAAAGCTGTTGATATGTGGCAAGGTATCTATCAAAACCAGGAAAACCAGGGCTACAAGCCCTAGAGGGAGAGCTTCTCTGGGAGCTATCTCCGGCCACATCAGGAGTACCCCACACCTCAACAGTTCGGCCATCAAAGCCATTCGCGCTGCCGTCAGACTGGCCAGGATGCCTGAATCTAGCCTTGCCAAAGCCTCATGCATTTTAGAATCAAGGGCTAACTGGATCTCATCTCCCGAGCTGCCAGCACTGAGCAATAGCAAACCACTGCGTGCAACCGGATCAGAAAACTCATTCACTTTATCCTCGAGTGAAAAAAGCCCTTTGATTCTGGCATGCCTTGCCGCGGCAAGCAGACTGCCATATGTGCCTTCCAGAGCTGCATCTGTACTACGCGCTGCCGTCTCGCGAGCAATACTAACAGAATGTCGTCCCAGGCCAAGCCCAACGAGCCAAACAACCGGTACACAGCTAGCAGCAGAATAGAGGGCAATTTCTGACAATCCGGCAGCCCATCCAGCCGCAATCGAAAAGCCAACAGCGATGACTGCAATCAGAAGACTCCTCACGAGTCCTCACTCCCAACAACCTGCCCAGGCACTGAGCCGTCGACAAGCAGCATCGGGGTCATCAGTCTCCGCCGAAACTCGATCACTCGCCTGACTACCTCCTCGGCCGACTCCATAACAGGCAAACGAGTTCCATTACCGAGTCCAACTACTGTGTTGGGACAGCATTCAATACGTTCTATATGATCACTATTCACAATGAGTTTGGAGCCATCAGCCTTGGTTAACTCGATCATTAGTCCTGGAGGGGCGCCGCAGCGCCCCTCCTCACCTCGCTTAACGCTTCATACTCATTAGCTCTTGCAGGATCTGGTCGGTTGCTGTAACGACACGAGAGTTGGCTTGAAAACCTCGCTGAGCAATGATCATCTGCGAAAATTCTCGCGCCATATCGACGTTTGACATCTCCAGCATACCCGCGAACAGCTGACCCCGGTCGCCACTTGCTGGCTCTCCGATGCTTGGATCACCTGAAGCTGTACTCGCGTAGTAGAGGTTGTTTCCCTCTCTGACAAGGCCCGATGGGTTTGTGAAACTGGCCATCGCT
The DNA here is from genome assembly GCA_963749155.1 of uncultured Armatimonadia bacterium. Lineage (GTDB taxonomy): Bacteria > Armatimonadota > Zipacnadia > CAVVLO01 > CAVVLO01 > CAVVLO01. Next base: position 387,174 of record CAVVLO010000002.1, read on the forward strand.
ATCTGGCCAAGTATTCTTGTCAGTCCATTACTGAAAGTGCCCGTAATAGTTCCATCTGATGCTATCTGGAAGTCCTGCAAAGAACCGGGAGGAGCCCCATCCTGATAGGCTACAAGCACCTCCGAATCTCCATACATCTGTTGTACTGATCCAAAGTTGAGAGTTACAGCCTGAGGTGACTGTGCCCCATTAGTCAGGTTCAGAGTTATGGTGCCGGTCGCTCCGACTGCACTTCCTTCCGAGTCAAAGACCAGCGTCCCCGATCCCACAGTGGTGCTAGTCTCATCAACAGCAGACCAGGACCAGGAATTGGCAGCGACGTCTTTGGTGAAGGTAATATCTACTGGATGGGCCATCCCAAGGGAGTCATACACCACGCTCGTACTCGAAGTTATCCCACCAGTGGCAGGAGGCCCAGCACTGTAAGTGGCTGCACCAGCATTGAGGTTACCTCCACAGCGTATTTCACTCGTCAGCCGTGATATCTGCATGGAGGTCATCGGCAACTGGATATCACTGATTTGCTGGTGGGTATCAAGCACTCCATCGGTTGCAAGCCAGCCTTGCAGCTTGAGCCCAGTTGACCCGTTGGAGATATACCCTTCAGGATCGACTGATAAAGACCCATCTCTGCTATATGTATATCCATTGCCTTGGCGGAAAATCAGCAGGCCATTGCCCTGGATTGCGATGTCGGTTGTCTTATCCGTCGACATCAGTTGTCCCTGGGTCAAATCAACCGAGATACTACCCGGTATCACGCCCAGGCCAACTTGCATTGGATTTATGGCTCCTCTGTCCCCTCCTGGCAACTGGGCTGGGCGTATGGTCTGACTGATCATGTCTTGAAAGGTCATGCTGCCAGATTTGAAACCTGTGGTATTTACATTGGCGATGTTGTTCGCGATGACATCGAGCATCATCTGGTGTCCCGACAGGGACGCAACACTTGAAAAAAGCGCTCTAAGCAATTTACTCCCTCCTTAGGCCTTCCTGTTCAGGCCTGTGTCTGAGGGCCTCTCCTATGGAGACCAGCCCTATGCGATTACAGCACTGTCTATGTTGGTAAAAACACGCCCTCCACTCTCACCTGCGGGAAGCACAGTTACCAAAGTGCTATCTTTGATGCTTGCTATCACGGCAAGCTCATCCACCATTATCAGTGACTGCTTCGCGCCTTTAGCTCTCGCCGACTCTACGGCTTGCTGTATACGGCCCATTGTCTGATCGGTAAGAGCCACTTCTCGTTGTTCGATGCGTTCCCGAAAATGGCCAGATAGCTTCAAGTGGCCATCTCGCTGCTGCAGTTGTTGTGCAAGCAGGTCTCGGAATTGCTGAGACTGCAGGTTGCTCTCGGTTGCTTGGGTCTGACTTGCAGTAGTCGTCGAATCAGTTGTAATCGAGTTAATTCTCATGTCTAGCTCACCCCTGCCAGGTCATCCAGTGAGTAGTCTGTCCCATCTACCTGCAGCTGGATTTTTTTGTCTTCATCGACCAGTACCGAATCGACTGTTCCAGTTACAGAACTGCCTGAGACATCGAAGGTCACTTCTCGACCTATTAAGGCCGATGCTGTCAACAGTCCCATCTGGGTTGAGCTCGCTGCAACCTGGTCACTAACAGTCTGGACTGCGCTGACTTCAAACAGCATCGCCAGCTGAGCTGCAAACTCGGATTGATCCATTGCTGCAGTAGGATCTTGATTCTTGAGCTGCAGTAGCAGTAGATTCAAGAATTGGTCTGTGTCGAAAGTAAGCTTTGCATTGTCTGTCGCAGTTGTAGTTGTTGTCCTGGTAACGCTCTCTACCATTGGGTTTTCACCTCCTATGCAAAAGTGTCCAGTAATGAATCTGCCTGTAACCCAAGTTCACTTGGCAAATTATTCGCCTCGTCAACAAACTGACTGGGCGGTCGATGATGTCCGCCTTGCTCGCCAAAAGTCTGACGTCCTTTGTCATCTGCTGCTACCTCGGCTCCAACGAAGCCACACCCAAGCTGGTCAAGTCGGTTCTGAAGCTGGCCCAGGCCCTGTTCCAGTAATCCCCGTGCCTGGTCATTGCCCGTTGAGAGCATCAAGTGTAAACCTGCCTCAGTCCTGTGAACTGACAAGCCAACTTCGCCCAAAGGTGAGTCGAGCACTACTGTCAGCGAGTCAGGTTGCCCCCGATTAATCAGGCGCAAAGCTCCGTCAGCAAGTTGGATTTCGGCTTGGGGCCAATCTACATAGGACTGGGCATCGACCGAGACCTTGCTGGATGGGAGTTTTGGCTGATTGCCAGTCGCTTGTAAGGTTTCACTAAATGCTAGCCTGGAAAGGCTGTCTGTCTCCTGTTCAACTCTCACTTCACTTGCAAGTCTGGAGTCTTTGGCAGAGAGTGATTCAACCAGTTTCCCGCTAGCAGCTTCAGCCTCTAACGTTGCCTTCATAACCTGATGGCTTCTAGCAGTCACTGGAACCTGGTGCGATTTAGAAACACCACCAGAAGCAAGGTCTAGGCGTTCAGCCTTGTTTGTCTCGATCAGCGTTGCCGTTGATGCTGAGGCAATTGCCCGACCGGTGGAGACCACCAGAGGTATTGCCTGCTGGAGGTAGCTAGTGGATTGAACCCCAGTCATCGGTTTTGCCGCAGTGGCGGACTGGCTAACATCTGGCAATACAGGTGTGCTGGGAGCTCTCTTAACGAGATTCCCCTCACCTGTGGCCACCAAGGTTGGGACAATCTGGCCACGTTCACCCATAATCCGAAGTGTTTTGCCTTCCAGTGGTATTTGTTCTGAGGGCAGCGCCGCAACTGACTTTGGAGGTGGATTTATTGCAAGTTCAGACTGCATCGCTGAACTTGCTTTACCTGCTTGGCTCTTCGGCAGTCCTGCTGCCGGGGCAAAAATGCCTGTGACTGACAGTGGGCCTGGCTCAACGGCAAAACTCAACTGAGTGGCAGCAGGTTGCTTAACCGGTTGGGCATCCACTTGCTGAAACAGTCGTCCGGTTATCGGTAGAGTTTTTTCAAAGCTAGTGGCATCTCTTGAAGAGACCTTAAACTCTGACGCTAGATGGTACCTGGTCGCAGCTAGTGGTCCCTCCTCTTGCCGGCCAGCCTGCCCGTATAGCTGGGGCCGCTCTACCTGGCCTATTGATTGGAGCTGTGAGCTAGCGGCTTGTGCCCTTCGGCCAACTGGAACGGGTTGCTCTACCCCAGGCTCTGTGGCAATTTTGCTCACACCGGTTGTGGTAGCAATTTCCTGCACCTGGCTCGCCAAGACCTGTCTAGCTAACAGACTCTTTTCTTTGTGTATAAGGTCAAGTGGCGCCTGGGTCTCGATTTGGCTCTGAACACTCCTCACCAATTGCAGCATTGCCCTTATACTCATCAGGGGCTTCCTTCACAGGCTGCAAATCCAGGCCCTTCTGACTTGCTTCGTTGGCGGAGTGAGCACTCTGAGCACCTAGAGGCGCCGTCTCAGCTGAGACAAGAGCTGTCTCAACTTGCTTGCTCTGGGTGCTATTCTTACGTGTCTTGCCAAGATCGGGGGCCTTTATCAGAGGTTCTTCGTCAGTTTGAACGAGCTTCTGGTTGGCATCTATACTAGCGGCGTTAGCAACATAAATCTGTGCTACACCGGGATTTGCAATACACTGATTTGGCTCTGCCAAGGGGTCTGCCCCATCCAGCAAACCGGTGTCTTTGTCTGGGTGGGCATCCAACCTGGCGGTGACAACAGCCGGGTTTCTATTCACTTGTAATGGGGACTCAGGATTAGATGTAGCGACTTGAATAATGGCCTGCTTAATAGGCTTGTCATTGGACCTTGCAGGCAGCTGTACGACCTCTTCTCCTGGCATCTTTTCGCTGGAAGCCCTTATGGGAAGTGCAGAGCCAGTAGTTTTTGTCCTTGGTAACCCAGAGCTTGGCAAAGAGGAGTTGAAGGATTGTGATTCCTGTCCTTTGCCGATCTGGATTTGGCTAGGTGCGGCTTGTGTTGCGAAGCTCTGAAGCAGAGCGCTCCACGCCTTATTCTGCGTGACGCTCTTGCCCCCATGGCTTTTTGCCTGTCGTCCGACCTTCTGGCCGAACTCGAGCATATCGATGATGCCTTTAGCCACTCTCTTCCTCCGGCCCGGATTGCTCAGCCATTGCTCGTATCAACCTGGCCGCTCGATCTGGGTTCATCGCATCAAGCAAACTTGCCGCACTGCGTTCTGACATCGCCTGTATCACTGCTACAACCTCGTTATCGGTCAGTTGATCCAGAACCTTTAGGGCTTTGGTGGACTCCATTTTAGAAATCAGGGTTGCAGACTGAGAAAAATCCGGCTCTGCAGGTTCATTACTGCTGTAAGTCGCTGGCTCAAGAGGCTCCATTACCTCGGGCATAAGTTCGCTGGCTGGCTCTGCGACAGGGGTTGAGGCGGCTTCTGTCTCTGCTTCGTCAGTTTTTTCTGGCACTGGTTTGGCTTGCTGTTGAAAGACAAAATAACCTGCCGCAATCGCACCCAATATGACAATTACGAGCACCAGCATCATTGCAGAACCTGTCTCGGATCGACTTATCTCAGCCTTCATCATTACTCGTCTCCTTCGGATGAAGGATCTCCTTGTTCAGGCCTGACAGAAAACGCCCCGAACAATCTGCCAGTGCGTTGCATTATCAATTCATCCAGTTCCTGCTGGTCAGCTCGGGCGGTTTCCAGTCGATACTCTTCGAGTTTCCGGTCTCGCAAAGAGGTAAGACTCTCCTCTACCAAAGTCGCTTCCAGCAAGTGGTTAGTTTGTCGCTCTAGAACCTCGGAAGTCTGCAAGGCCTGGTTTCGCGCCAAAGTGGAGCGGTTTTCCGCAAGCGGTAGCAACCAGCGCGCAGGGAGTGCCCCAGAGGTATCGTTTGCAACCTGAAGGGATAACTCAGCAGTTTGAACCTGACTTCTCTCTAAGCTTGCCTGGGCGGCGCGCTCTTTGGCGGCGGCGGCAGCGTATTCCAGCTCGGCCTGGCGCTTTTCCTGTTCACGAAGCCGCAATAGACGATGCAACCTGAACTCAAACCTGCCCATACTCGACTCCTTCAGATTGATCTAAAAGCCGAAGGAGCGACTCTCTCGTCTGAGAAAACTCACCTGGTTCATCTGGCCGTTGCCTGAGAAAGGCTTCCAGGGGGGGCATCAGCGCAACTGCCCTGTCAAGAGAAGGGTCTCCCCCAGTTGAATAGGCGCCGATACGAATTAAATCTTCCGCATCTTTATATTCGGCAAGCGCTCGTCTCAGCTCGCCAGCCACCTCCAGATGCTCTTTGGAGACAACTGCATCCATCACACGCGAGACGCTCTGTAGCACATCGACAGCGGGATAATGGTTACGATGAGCCAGAGCTCTGCTAAGGGTGATATGACCATCCAAAATGCTGCGAGCCAGGTCGGCCACTGGATCATTCATATCATCGCCCTCAACAAGGACGGTATAAAGCGCCGTAATTGAACCTTTCGCCCCTGGCCCTGCGCGTTCGAGCAAGCGTGGCATAAGTGAAAACAAAGAAGGCACATGCCCTTTGCTGGCAGGGGGCTCTCCTGCAGCCAGGCCGATCTCTCTTTGAGCCAGCGCAACTCGGGTAAGTGAATCGAGCATCAACAGCACGTGTTGCCCCTGATCTCGAAAATACTCGGCCAGAGTTGTAGCCACATAGGCCGCGCGCAATCTGACCAAGGGCGGTTCATCTGAAGTGGCTACGACAACAACAGCGCGCCTGGCTCCCTCGGCCAGGTCTCTCTCGATAAACTCGCGCACCTCGCGTCCACGTTCACCTACCAGCCCAACGACAACAACATCCGCCTTGGCTCGGGCTGCTATCATCCCCATCAACACGCTCTTCCCCACGCCTGAACCCGCAAAAATGCCAAGCCTTTGCCCCTTGCCACAGGTTACGAAGCCATCAAGGGCTCTGACGCCTAGGGGTAAAGGTTCTGTAATCCGTTGGCGGGAAAGTGCTGGCGGCGCCTTGGCCTCCACTGGGAGCTCGCACAAGCCAGGCAGTGACTTCCCATCGAGGGGACGACCGAGTCCATCGACCACTCGGCCGATCAGTTCTGGCCCAACTCTGATGGTCATAGGCCTGCCAAGCGCCTCGATTTCATTGCCAGGAGCAAGTTGCGCTGCGTCTCCCAAAGGCATTACCAACACCTGACCTGAATCGAAACCTACGACCTCAGCCGCCAGTATGCGCCCGTCAGAAAGGGTGATTTTGCAAAGCTCACCCAGGCTGGCTCGTGGTCCCCGGCATCTGACCAGAGCGCCTGTGATGCCAGAAACTCGGCCGGTAATACGCACTAACCGGCAGTTTGCTAGCTGGGCTCGAGTTCTATCTAGCAGGGGATGACTCACTGTCACCCTCCTGCCCTGTAAAGCTTTGAGCCATAGCTTTTAACTGCTCAGAGGGCACCGCCTCGATCCTGCCAGCCGTGCTCTCGCCAATCACAGCACCGGCTTCTAGTGATTCGATACCGACTAGTTCAGGAGAATCGAGGTTTTCGCAAGACTGAGCCAATAGCTCCCTGGCCAGATCCATTTGCTCAAGATTTACAAACAATTTACATTCAACCTGGCCTTGCAACTCGTCGAGAACTCGCTCGAGATTCGCCTTTAGCAGGGCCTCGTTTTGCCCAAGCTCGCCGGCCAGCAACAAGCGCACAATTTCCAGAGTGAGTTCTGCAACCAAAGGCTCAAGCTCGCTACGCAGCTTGCCAAACTCTTCACCAACCTGCTTATGGACCTTAACCAATTCGTCTTGAACCGCTTTGACTTGGGCGGTCGCCTGCCGTTCTCCCTCCTGGCGTCCTTCAACAAGTCCCTGCTGGTGCAAGGTAGCTTTGATCTGGTTGGCTTCTTCTCTAGCCTCGGCTAGCAGTTTTTCACACTTGGCAAGAGTGTCGGACTCCAGTGCTCTGGCTTTCATAAGCGCCTCGTGCACGATCCTCCTGGCCTGTTCCAAAGGCTCGTAACAAGCAGGCTGCTCGGTAACTCCTCCCCCAGCCAGTGGGGTCAACGAATGCCGCTGCCCGACTTCGAGTTTGGTAGGACTGGTGCCAGCACTCAATCTATCATCTCCTCCTCACCTGGCCGGGCCAGCACAATTTCGCCTGATTCCTCAAGCCGCTTTATGACCTCGACTATCTTGCGTTGCGCTTCTTCCACATGCCGCAGTCGCACCGGACCGAGGAACTCGATATCTTCACGCAGCGTCTCGGCGGCTTTCTTGGAAAGGTTGCGGAAGAGGGCATCTCTGACTTGCTCACTGGCGCCCTTCAGCGCCAGGGCCAGGTCTGCCGAGTCCACCTCGCGGAGTACCTGTTGAATACTGCGATCGTCGAGGGTGAGCAGATCCTCGAAGACAAACATCATGTTCTTCGCGGTCTCGGCAACTTCTGGCGAGTCCTCCGCGAGTGCCATCAGGATCTTCCGTTCGACCTGACGATCGACCCGGTTCAGAATACTGACAAGTGACTTAACTCCACCCACATTGGCCAGGTCGCCAGCAAAGACTGACTCAAGTTTACCTTCCAGAACCCGTTCAACTTCGCGGATCACGTCGGGGGGAGTCCTGTCCATGGTGGCAATGCGTTTGGCTACATCAATTTGCTGTTCTGCTTCAAGCTGTCCGAGCACCTGAGCTGCCTGTTCAGGGTCAAGATGGGCCAGCACAAGCGCTATGGTCTGGGGATGCTCGTCTCGCACGAAGTTGAGCAGATACCCAGCATCGGCATCTTTGATGAATTCGAAAGGGGAGCCCTGAGGCAAGGCGATTAGTTTTTCCAAGATCTCCATCGCTCGGCGCTCACCAAGAGAACGCGACAACAAGTCTCTGGCGAGATCGACGCCTCCCTCGACGACCTCGGCATAGGCTGCCGCCGTAGCCACAAATTCGTCGAGTACCATCTCTCGCTGATCAGGCTTGACCGCCCTGAGTGACAGTATCTCGGCAGTGAGTTTCTCAATCTCACGTTCTGGCATCCGCTTGAGCAACTCGGAAGCAAGTTCAGGCCCAAGCGCCGCGAGCAGGATGGCCGCCTTCTGGCGACCGGGCAAGCTGGATTTGACCAACATTTCCATGGGGCTTGGTTCAGCCAAAGAATCCCACTACTCCATAAGCCAGGTTCGTAATACGGCGACTGCGCGCTCCTGATGTTCGGAAGCAATCAAACGAGATTTCCCGAGTTTGCTATCGGGAGCCAGATCCAGCACGTCATCGTCATCAAGCTCTCGGACCATTGGGCCATGATGCTTGCCCTGAGTCACAGCAGCTGCCGATTGGGCTTGTGGAGCAGCTCCAGCTTGTCCAGTGCCAGCCCGGGGAGTTGCAGTAGTGACTGGTTGGGAGAAGCCCTTGACTAGCTTCATCAAGACCATCAAAACAATCAGAGCCAGGGCAACAGGCAGGAAAACCAGGCCTTTTTCCAGCAACTGAGCTGTCTTTGGAGTCGCTTGATCAGCCGCTTTCGAGTCATCGGGCGCTTTGGCAAAAGAGAGTCCCGTCACCGTGAGCTTGTCACCACGCAGGTCATCCAACCCTGCCGCGCTTGTTACCGCGCGTTCGATTGCGCTTCGCTTGGGAAGACTGAGAGCCGCATCGTTAATCAGCACTGCAATTGAAAGACTCTCCAGCTTGCCAGGAGCCTTGACCGTGTTCTCAGTGACGCGTGAGACCTCATATTCAGTGCGTTCTTCACTACGTTCATACTGACCTTCAGCGCCCGTTGCCCCTCCTGCATAAGCCGTGGCGCCTGGTTGGTTGGAAGCGGTACCTGGCACCCCTGAAGCGCCTCCACCTCCAGTATGAGACTCCTCGGAGAATTCGCTCGTAACTGGTACTCCTTTGCTGCCTGAGGCTGGTTCGATACGATTAGCCGTCTGCTGGACAGAATCCAGATCAAGTGTCGCGTTGACCCTGACTAGCGCATTCCCGGCACCGACAAGAGCTGTCAACATAGTCTCCAGTTTGGCTGCAAGCTCGCTTTCATAGCGACGCTGCACCAGAAGCCTGCCACTGGCTGGTCCCTGGCTTGCTTCTGCAACCGCTGTGGTCGACAGGACATGCCCTGCTCCATCTACTACTGAGACTTTCTCTGGGCTCAAACCACGCACGCTATAACAAACCAGGTCGGTGACGCCGGCAACTTGCGCAGGACTAACCTGAGCTCCAGGCATGGGACTAATCAACACGGAACAGGAAGCTGGCTCGGTCTCCTCCACAAAAGGCGACTCTTCAGGCAGCACCAGATGCACACTTGCGGATTGCACCCAATCCAGTTGCTGAATGGTGTTGGCCAGTTCACCTTCCAGAGCCCGCTGGAAATTGATTTGCTCCACGAACTGGGACGCTGCGAAGTTAGGCTTGTCGAACAACTCGAAGCCTAACGCTTTGCCACTTGTTGCGCTTCCCGTACCTAGCGCCAGTCGCGCTGCGGCTGCCTTGGGTTGAGGCACCGTGATTGTTGTGCCATCGGCACCCAGTTTGTATGGGATCCCTTGATCTGCCAAAGTCGCGGAAGCCTTGCTAACCGCAGAAGAATCGGTCCCAGAGTAAACCACGACGAAATCAGGTGTGCCTGACCAATGCACCAGCACCAGAGATACAACAAGCACCAAAGCCAGTACCGCGGCCAGAGTGATTTTCTGTGCCGTAGGAAGGTGCTGTAGTTGCCCCAGCAAGCCTGATTCGGTCGGGTTGCCCATTACGCCTCAACTAGCTCCTATATCTGCATCCGCATGACTTCCTGGTAGGCCTCTACGGCTTTGTTGCGGACCTGCACCAGGGTAGCCAAAGCCAGATTTGCCTCTTGGACGGAGATCATCACATCGTGCAGTTCGACTGGTTCACCAGCCGCAAATTGCTTCGTCAAGTCGTCAGCTCTTCGGATACGCTCATCAACCTGCTCAAGCGCTTTGAATATGGCCTGCCCGAATTTGTCCGAGCCACCGCTACTTTCTACTTGCTCTTCAGGCTTGAGCCGTTCAAACAACTGCTTATTACCGATCGCAGTAAAGAGATCAGCCCGCATAAATCATCCCTCACCTAAGCCCCGATCTGAAGGGCTGCGTCTACAAGGCGCTTGGTATCGCCGACAACGGCTACATTGGCTTCATAAGCCCGCACCGCCGCCATCAAATCCACCATCTCGCTTACGATATTTATGTTGGGCTTGCGGATATAGCCATCAGCCCCGGCAAGCGGATTCCCTGGGTCATAAACAAGCTTTGGAGGAGAGGTGTCTTCAAGGATGGCTGTGACTTTTACCCCTGAGGCAGAGGCGCTAAGCCCCAGTCCACCGACCTGCTCCGAGAACACCGGGAGCTTGCGCCGATATGGCCCCTGAGGTCCGGTTGTTTCGGCATTGGCCAGATTCTGGGAGATTATCTCCATCCGCTGCCGCTGAGCCGATAAGCCTGACCCGCTTGTGGCCAGGCAATCGAAAAGGTTCATAACTAACGCGCCTCCTTGGTGACCAGTTGCAGCCGATGGTATCGCAGCGCGACAAGGCGAGTCAGTACCTGATAACGACTTGCGTTCTCGGCAAGCCCTATTGCCTCGGCATCCAAATCTACGTTATTCCCGTCCTCGCGCAGGCCAGGCGTTTTGTCAGGCACAACTCGTGGGGTCAGCTCAGACCAGTTGGCACGGCCCTTGAGCAATGTCTCGAACTCCACATACTTTCGTTTAAAGCCTGGAGTCTCAGCATTGGCCAGGTTGTGCGCGCCGACCTGATGACGCACCGAGGCAACGTCAAGAGCCTTGGCCAGGTTGTTGGTCAGTTGGTCAGGCATCCAGGTTTTCTCCTGTCAATTGGGCAGCATAAGCTCGACCCGCTTTGGTACTCCGGGCTGCCGCCAGCCGTTGGGCCGCCAGCTCTTCGCGTTTGCGTGCGAGTAAGGCGTTCAATTCTGCTTCCAGTTTCTGAACAAGCGCCACCTCATCAGCACTGTTCTGGTGGCTAGTCTGCGAATCCAGAAACTTGGCAAAAGCCGCTGTTCGGCGTTCTTCAAGTAAAGCCAGGGACCCGTAGTTGTCTTCCTGAAGGCAGGCGATCAATTCAGCAGTCAGCACAAGCAACTCGTCAGCTGGCGAAAGAATATGTAACTCAGCCTTGGCTGCTGGTTCCCTGTCAGTAGCTACCATTGTCAGCGCCTCCTCCAGAAAGCTTGCCCCTGTACTCCTTTGGAGAGATGCAAGAAGCGTGCCATAAGTCACCAGGCAGAGGCTGATTTCCAGTTAGCAACGCAGAATTCACTGGATGCTTACCCGGTGTTAACCGCAACCCAGCAAGGCAACAATATCCTGTCGATTAATAGATTGGGCTGGTCTGCCAGCGCCAGCGACTTGTCTTCTCCAGTGATCCTTACCACCGGCCGGCTTGGCAGGCCTGGCGTGGGTTTTTCGACAATGGCCTGCCTTCCATCACTAAGCTCTACTCTAGCCCCTCTGCAGGCTGGAGGAAAAAGCTGCGCAGCGCGCTGGGCCAGTTTTGGAGAGAGGCACAATCCTGCTTGTGCAGAGAGATAATCATTGAACTGGGAGGGAGTGACACCTTCGGTGGCCAATTCGCCACAGAAACCGAGCGCCAGCAGGTCAGCCGCTGCAACAAGCTGACCAAGGGGGTATATCTGATCGGCTGCCCTGCCTTTGGGAAAGCCTTTGCCATCGTATCGCTCATGGTGAGAGAGGATGGCCGCAGCAGCCAGCGCGCTTATAGAGCGTGCTTGCTGAAGCAATTCGAACATCAGCCGGGGATGCGACTTGAAGTCTTCGCCCACCTGCCCCCAGGGAGCTCTGTAATGCTGTGCAGTCTCCCAATCTACGGTTATAAGATGCCAGTCACTGAGCAAACAAGCGGCTATCACCGCAGCAAGATCACTGGGTTGCAGGCGCGCATCGATACCCAGCCAGCCTCCATAAAGCGCAACCAGCACCAACCTTTGGACTGGATAACAGTCGGCTCCGCTAATCATCGAGACCGGCATAAAGTCAAGCTGATCCTTCTTGCGAGCCATCAGTTGGGCAGCCACCGACTGGGACAAAGCAGGTATATCGGAGGCACACTCAAGCAACTGCTCGGCTTGTCCCTCTCCCCCTTTTGGGACCTGAGTTGCTTTGACCAGGAGCTCCATCAACCTGTCTTCAAGCTGAGCGTCGATAGCAGGACAGGTTTCTATATGGCCTTCATCAAGCCAGACGAAAGGCACTTTTTCGTCAGTCAGGCGGCGGATTACAGAGGCATCCAGCTTATCTCCAGCACTGGCAATACGCCCCTTGGCACCCCATACAGACCGCGCGAGCGTACTGCCTTCCTGGTACCCTCCTGGACCAACAAGCTCCATTATCGACAATCCTCCAGATGGCTTGCTAAACCGCTGCTTGTGCTGTTGTGATTGAGACCAGTGCGCTCTGCCATGCCTCAAGCAACTCCTGAAGCATCCTCTTGATAACTGGCAGGAGCCCACCTTCCTTCTTCAGATTTGCCTGTGCCAGCTCGCGGTTAAAAAATACATATAATCCCATAAGGTTGTGGGCTACCTCGCCCTGCTCCAAATCGAGCGAACCCATCAGTTCGCTGACCAGGCGCTGGGCTTTCACAAGTTGCTCGTGAGCTTCGGCAACACGCCTGCTGGCGATAGCTTGCTCGGCTCGGTCGATTGCCGTGATTACTCCCTGGTAAAGCGTCAATACCAGGTACTCCGGAGAAGCGGTACCTACTTGAACTGCCTGATATGATTGGGCTGCGCTGTTTCCATACATACTTACTCACCAGTTATCGGCGACTTGGCGCCACAACTTAAGGGGCTTCCCTGCCCTTTTTTTTAGCCAGACAGGCTGGCCAACTGCTGTGAAAGATAGTTACTTTGCGTCTGCAGTCTTGAGAGGGCTGACTCCATTGCATTGAACTTCAGCCATAAGGTGCGAGTTTGAGCTTCCAGCAGGTCATTAGTGCTTTCCAGCCTGCTCTCGATCAGGTCGCTTTCTCTGGCAAACTCACCACCCGAAAGCAGCTTTCGACGAAGAAGGCCCGTAGAACTGTTGTACTCAGTCAGCACATCATCAATTTGGCGCGCTAGTCCTGCGGTGGCGAATTCCACTTTTACACCGAAAGCGCGCTCCAGGTTGTTACTGCCCTGGCTGAGGTCTTCCAGGTATACCGAACCTGTCGAATTCAACGCTGTTAAGACTAGCCGCCCATCTACAAAGCTGGCAGCAAGGCCAATCCGGTTGGTTGCCTGGTCTTCATCGCCGACATATAAACCGGCGTTATCCAGTAGCTGAAGAATCTGGTCTTCGGTATAGGTGGCTCCAGCCGCCAGGGTGACAGGGTTGCTCCACTGAGCAGAATCGCCCAGGCGGAAGCTGAGAGCACCGCCGCCAGAAGGCAGTTGCAGCCCTGCCCCCTCCAGCTGGCGAGTACCAATAACTTGATGACCGTTGCCTGTGTAACCTGACTGACTGAGCAAAGAGAGTACAGCTTCAGGATTATCGGAAAGAGCGGCCATCAGAGTGCTGTTGGCCTGAAGAGCAGTGCGAAGGGCGTCTTCATCTGTCGTCTCCTGCACGAGGTAGCCTCTACCTGCAAACCCATCCTGCCCCCAGGTCACGAAGTCAATCCCCAAGTCTTTAAGCCTCGGAAATTCTTCCAATCCTGCTACAGTTCCACTCAACACCGACCGCAAGTCGGAGGCAAGTCGCCTGGCTACGCTGGATTTCCGCATCTCCTCACGTTGCATTATCTCTTCGTGTCTTGCGTTGTACTCGTCTATCTCGCTTTCAGTCATGCTTTCTCTGTCTGTATCGCTGAGGGCTGCGAGATACTCTTCGTCCTCGTCGGTAAGCTGTGCCGGGCAGGCCAAATCAATCGTTGAGTTATAAGCAGCAAGAAAGCTGGCGAGGGCATCAAGGGCTTGTTCTGTATTATCACTGACCGTCAGTGTGACCTGTGAAGTCGTTGTCCCCTTGAACTCCAGGGTTAGCCCAGGTATTGCCTCCGTAACTGTGTTTGTGGCCGCTCGATACTCCACTCCATTCATTTCATAGACCGCCCAACTGGCGGCGGCACCAACACTTGTTGGACTTTGGGGCATCTCACCGACTAACCTGAGCGCTTGCAGCACATTGCTTGTGTCATACCTGGAGCCCACACCAAGCCGCGCACCGTCAGCTATTGATTCGCCAGTCGCTTCCAGCCAGAAACTGTCAGAATTACTGTCATAGCCGCAGTGGACTCCGGCGCTTGAGGAATTTATCCGCTGTACCAGATCATCGAGAGTATCGGTTTCTGGATCGACGTAGAGGGTGACCCCTCCCAAGGTAAAAGTCCCAGCAGTGATAGCGAGCGTCATCCCGGAAAGGCTTAGTGATTTGGATAGATCAAGCCCAGTAGAGGTAATAGCTGGTATGCTGGTGGCTCCTGCTGACTGAGTCAAGCCGAACACTGCCAACATATTGCTGGTATCTTTGGTTGAGCCCAGAGTTATTTCGGTTCCAGGCTCACCGACCAGTTCGATACTATTAGTGGCGGGATTGTAAGCTGCTGCGACCTCGGCGCCAGCGCTGTTAATTTTGGCAATCACACTGGCCAGAGATTCCTGCTGATAGTCCTCTATATAGATCCGCTTGTTGTTGATGGTGAAAAAGCCGTTACTTGCTTCACTGGCTGGACTAGCAAGGCCCAGATAGGGAAGGGCCAGGTGCGCATCCAGTTTTACCTGAAAGCCCCAGGAATCCCCCTCGGCCGGTGCCGTAGCCAAATGGACGAAGCTGCTGCCAGCCAGGCTGCTATCAAGCCAGGAGACAAAGCGCTCTCCGCTAGCAACCCACTCTCCCTGGCGTTCTCCTTCCGCATTGAAAACTGCCCAATTTCCGGCGTCGTCATAAATCAGTTCGTATACGCCAGCTTCCGCTCCAGCTGAAACTGCGCCCTCCCAGTCAGTCTGGGTACTCGAGTTGCCTGCAGCAGCAGTTGTAGCGCTATAACCTTCCGTTGAGCCTGCAACTGCTCCATATATCCTGGCCCCCGAGGGTACACTACCGTTTAACTCGGCGGTCGTTATCAGGGAGGCCTTCCCCACGGTGAATAATCCATCTGCCCCGCGCCCAGTCAGCGTAACCCCTGCAAGCAAATGACGAGAGCTCTCCCCTTCGGCAAGAGCATCAACGCCTGCCAGAGCGCCTTTATCAGCGCCTGTTGTGAAGAGTGCAGCCAAAGTAACTGCGCCTGTGCTGGCGCTTGCCAGGAGTGTATTGCCCTCAGCTGAGTTCGCCGTGCTTGTTGCACTCGTTAGCCCAAGCAGTTTGGCGGCCAGTCCAGTATCATAATTGGTATCAGTCAAGCTCAAAGCAGCGCGCGGATCGCTGCTGCCGATTTTCAGATGACCTTGTACCAGCCCCGCGGATACTCCTGGCAAGGCGTTCAATTGAGTTATCAAATCGGCTACCGTGGAAGCACTGCCAAGCCCTTCCAGATTGTAGTCGGCGCCTTTTACCACAACGTGGAAACCAGCAAAGCTGGTGATGCCAAGAGAGCCTAGTGTGGTCGCTTCAGTGAGGTCTGGTGCTCCAAGCACACAGGCTCCCGTGGAAGCGCCTGCAACAGAAGACCACTCTGCGCCTGCCAGTCCAGTGTTCAGCTGGGCTTTGGTGCCGAAGAGCGCCTCTCCCAGTCCGCCCGTCTCACCTTCACCTAACACAAACTGTTCGTGGACTCTTGTGCTACGTATCACAAACTGGCCTGTGCCATCTCCATCAACATCGAGCAGTTTGGCCTCGAGGCCCATATCAAGGGCATCCAGAGCGTCGATGAGCTGCTGCACTGTTGTGCCACTGGCAAGCCCCTGCAGTGCCTTGTTTTCGCCCCGGGAACCAAGCCACACATCAGAGAAATCAGTGACTCCGAGAGCCCCAAGGGTTGTCGTAACAGCTAGATCAGCTCGCTCGGAAAAAATGGTTGAAATATTCCAGGTTTCTTCTTCGGCGCCAAAGAGCCGCCTGGCAATCCCGTCTGAATAATCTGAATCGGAAATCGCCAGTTCTGCGCCACCCTGGCTGGTCTCGAGCCTGAGCCGCCCCCCCACAATCCGCGCGTTTGCGAAGGTCGTCTGGTCTCGGAAGGCTTCTATCAGGTCGCCAACCGTGGGGACGGGACAGGATGATAAATCAAGCGTAATGCTCTGGCTGCCTGTCGCCACAGTAAAGCCTGTTGTGCTTGTAATACCAAGCGAAGTTAGCGTGGTAGCTGTGGTCAGGCCTTCTCTGAGACTGACAAGGTTTCCCCGGCTTCCTGCTTCGGCGGGTGTAACGTAGAGACTACTCGAGTCGCGCCAGGTGCTAACTGCCTCTGACAAACCAAATATCTGGCTTGCCAGGGTACCTGAAAAGCCCGAATCAGTGATTGAGAAATCGACTCCGCCGTCGGCACTGTATAGGGCAACTCGCCCATCGATAAGCTGCGCCGAGAAACTTCCTGTTGCCTCGATGGCTTCGAGCAGGTCTCCAACTGTGTCGGAAGTAGCCAGCTCCAAAGTCCAGGCTTTGCCTTCTTTGAGTGCAAGGGTGAAACCGGAGGAGTCAGTCACCCCCAGAGAAGCCAGCGAGCGACCGGATTGAAGGCCAGAGATCTGTCCAAGTATTGCGGCTCCGCTACGCGCTCCGACCACCTCACAGTCGTCACGCGTTGGGCCAGCAGTGGACAAGGGCCCTTGAAGGCCCAGAGCGCATGCGGCAACTCCCTGGCTATATTCCGTATCGAGGAGTTCAAAATCAATCCCCGGCAACTCGGCGCTCAGTTGCAGTTGGCCCCCAACAAGCCGCGCACGCAAACCATCAAGGGCTTCCAGCTCGGATACGAGGTCGGCTACAGTCTCGCCAGTACCAACTGTAAGCGCTGTTCTCGTGCCTCCAATCTGGACTGCGAAACCTGCTGTCGAACTAATGCCCAGCGAGGCTAAAGTCTGTGCCTCCTCGAGGATTAACCTGCCTCTAACGGCAGCCGTACTCGTTGTGGCTTCTGTCAGCCCAAAAAGGGCTGATGCGACAGAACCTGCATACTGCCCTGCGCTTGCCACGATGTCACGATTGCCCTGTGCTGATTCGAGCAGCAGGCTTCCCCCGCGCAACTCACATCCAACCCCGATGGAGCTGGCCTGTTTGTTCACTGCAAGCACGAAGTCAGAGAGCTTCATTGAGGTAGAGAGTCCGGTCAGAGTGACCTGTCCTGCTGTGGTCTGGACACTGAAACCTGTAGCATCGGTAACTCCGAGTTCAGCCAGTGTTGCTTCTGCCCGCAGTCCTGTCACCCGCCCGAGGATTGTGCCTCCCCGGCCACTTGTAGCGCTCAGGTCATACGCGCCTTCCTTCTCAGAGACACCTTCCACCGAAGCAAGCCCCAGAGTATTGGGCTGATCAGTCCGAAGGAAAGCCGCGGCTGCGTTGCTCTCAACCCTGGCTGCTCGCGCAAGGCTACTGACGTTGATTTGCCAGGAGCCCCGAGTTGCTGTACTGGACGCCGTGCATCCAACCAGAGCAGGCGCCGAACTCTCTGCCTGGCGTGCCAGCATTACGGAGCTCATGCGCAATTTGGCAGCCGCATCATCAAGCGCATAAAGCCGCCCACTTAGCCCAGAATAGGTATCTCGGCGGAAGCTCAAGGCAGTCTTCTGGTCTTGGAGGCTCTGCAAACGTTGCTTGCTGGAACCCAGCAAAGCATCAATCAAGCTTTGAGTATCAAGTCCCGATATAAGTCCCGAGATTCCATTCATTTAGACTTCACACCGCTAGACTTGCAAGTCGAATAATAGTCCTGTTAGCTCTTTGAACTTCCGCAGCCTGTTGATCACATCATCAGCAGGTATCTCGCGCACCAGCTTGCCGGTATTGCGATCAACGACTCTCACCTGAATTACGTCGATATCCTCATGAACTTGAAACTCGGCCTGGACGCTCAGGGTGTCCAGCACAGCGTTTATCTTGCGCACCGTATCCTCAATCGCTGCCTGTGAAACTCTGGCTCGCTCTTCCTTGCGCATGCTGTTTTCAGCTAGCTGGTCCACTTTGGCTGATTGGGCTCTCTCGACTGCCGCTGGAGGTTGTGGCACTCTATCCTGCGCCTGAGGTGTCGAGTGGGTCTGAGCCTGTATCCCCTGTACTGCGCCATCCTTCATTGTTATCCACCCCCGCTAAGGGGGGAGAGAAGTAGCTCTCTCCCCCCTCTATATGGGCCAATTACCTCAGCAGTTGGAGTACAGTCTGCGGCAGGGAGTTTGCCTGGGCCAGCATTGCGGTGCCAGCCTGCATCATTACCTGCTGCTTCGTGAATTCGATCATCTGCTGGGCAACGTCGACGTCGCGGACGCGGCTCTCGGAAGCGCTGAGGTTCTCGCTTGCGACTCCGAGGTTGGCGACCGTGTGGGTCAGCCTGTTCATGAAGGCGCCAATCTTGGCGCGCTCACCAGAAACACGCGCGAGGGCGTCGTCGATCTGTGAGATGGAGTCACGGGCCCAATCCGAATCAACAACGACTACATCGTTGATTCCGAGCGCCTTGGCATCCATCTGGGCGATGCTGCTGGTCATTGTCTGGCCTTCGTTAGCGCCAACCTGCAGCACGGTGGCATTGTCCTTCACGTGCAGATAGTAGTTCTCGGTTCCAGCAGCCGACGCGAAATCAAAGGCCTTCGTCGTCGAGTTCCAGGAGACACTTGTGTCAGCCAAAGCCGAAACCTGGACTTCCAGCCCATCAATTACACTACGGAAGCTGTTGTCCGAGGAAGTTTCGCTAGCTACAGCCGCACCAGTGTGAGCATTGGTTACAGTCGCCGTCATGGTGTTCTCACTGGCAGCCTGAACCTCGTTCACGCCCAGAGCGGACAGCAATCCTTCATCACCACTAAACGCTATACGGCCACTCTGACCTGTCAACGTAGAACGGATGACGATCGTACCCTGCACGGCTTCATCACTGTTGCCAGTAGCCGTGGAGACATAGGAAGTCACCTGGCCATCGACCGCGGTGCTACCAGAAGCCATACCAAGCCCACCATCAGCTACGCTGCTGGTGACGGCCTGTTCGATCTTGTCGGCAAGGCCCTGTACCGTGTCATTACGGCCGATATAGACAGTCGCCTGGTTGCCATTAGCCCACAGAGTGAGCTCCTGGGGTTCGGAGAGCGTGAAGTTTCCGCTCGCGTCATAGAACAAGGCGATATCTTCGAGGGTGGTGTCGCCGGTAGCGATACCGCCGGTGACTGCTACATCAAACTCGTCGGTACCTGCCTGCAGTACTGTGTCACTGGCCCCAAAAGTCACATCTACCGAGCCGGTTACAAACTCGCCGGCAGTATCGATAGAGGTAACGCTCAAGGTCTGTGTGCTGCCTGCCAGATCAGCCAGGCTTGCCTGTATATAGGCGCCACTCACTACTTCGTCATCGCCGCTAAGCTGCGCGCCTACTCGAGCGCCAACCGTACCGGCCTCGGTATCGACAGTCGTCAGGACAATTTTGTCGCCTGCTGTCCAGACGTCACCCGCAGCGCCACCCGTGTCGAACAAGGCCAGCGTAGCGCCATTGCCATGGGTAAGAGCTACTGCATCGCCCTCATCCTGATCTGCAACAGCAATCGTCTGGTCATACCAGGTATTGCCGCCATCGTTGGACACGCGGAAGCTGATATCATCGGCGCCGACAGTGCCACCCGCGGTTACCTCGATCATGACAGTGCCTGTCTGAGTAATGCTTGTTGCATCGAAGCCATAGTTCGATGGAGCTGTGGCGTTCTGGAAGTAGGTGTCTGCAGCGGTTGCCGCATCGGCGTTCAGAGTCGCGGAGATCGCGAGCTGTGCCTCATCTGTGCCGTTAGTGGACTCGTCCGTAGCGGCAAAGTTTTGGATATTTGAGATGCTGCTCGTGCCCATCTCAGTGCCAGAACTCACCAGGTTGCTTCCGTAGTAAGCTGATGCTGTCGAAACCTCGGCGCCACTACGCAAGGAGAAGATATTAGTCTTCTGGACCTGGTTCTCGCCGGGCGAGTTGCTGATGTTGATCTGGTAGTTGCCTTCAGCAGCTGGGCCACGCACGATGGCTTCGATGTCGCTGCTGCTTGCGCTCCAGGTTGCCGATGCGCTCCCATCCAGCAGTTTGCGCGTGTTGAACTCGGTCGTGGAGGCGATACGGTCAATCTCCGAAGAAAGCTGGTTGACTTCCTTCTGCAGCTCGGTCCGATCGCTGGCGGTCAGTGTATCGTTGCTGGCCTGTACGGACAGCTCACGCATACGCTGCAGCATAAGCTGCGTCTCGTTGAGGGCTCCCTCAGCCGTCTGCAGCATCGAGGAACCATCCTGGGCGTTCATGGAAGCGCGCATCAGACCATTAATCTGGCTGCGGAGTTTTTCCGAGATCGCCAAGCCCGCAGGATCATCTCCAGCGGCATTGATTCTTAGTCCAGATGACAGCTTGGCCAGTGAACTCTGGAGACTGCTGTCGATGTTACCGAGTTGCCTTTGCGCCTGAAGCGCTGCGATGTTCTGATTGATTCGAATAGCCATTTGGGCTATCCTCCGTTAGTTGGAACTCGCGCCAGCCTCCTTGCCTGACGCACAGGGGCGATACCTTGCTGCTTCCACCTCCTTTTCCCTTATTTGGCCCCAATAATCTAGATATCGGCAGCTTCTTCCGAAGGCTTTAGGGGATTGAGCGAAATTTTTTCAACTTTTTTTATTCGTGGCTTCCCCTTTAGCCTTAAGGGAACAGCTTCTACCGCCTTTGGCTTGGTCGTGCCAAGTGATGCCTGGTTTTCTTCTCGTAGCTGCTCATATACTTCCAGCCTGTGTACCGCCACATCTTTGGGCGCAGCGATGCCCAGCCTGACCTTCTCGCCTGACAGAGCCACAACGGTGATGGCTACATCATCGCCAATCATTATGGTTTCGCCTTCACGCCTTGTGAGCACAAGCAAGCTAGTGCACCTCCACGGCTGAAAGCTGGCTTCCAAGCAGTGCTGCCAGCGGTTCACGCAATCCATACGGACCTTTCTCCATAAGGATCTGCCGTCCAAGACGCCGATCGATATTGATGACAACCGGCGCTATCAAATTGGCAGTACGTTCCTCAGGAGGCCTTGCCAGGTTCAGTATGACTAAGACCGCAGCATCTCCTGAATCCACAAGCTCAAGCGCTGCAGAATCTGCCGTGCTTAGCACCACTTCATATTTGGGCGCCAGCGTCCAAGGTTCTATGCAGGGCAGGGCGATCTCCCCATATTCAACGGATTGAAGCCAGCATATTGGCCGGGTGTTGTGGGGCTCCAGGAGAATAAACTGGTGACAGTCTTCCAGCCCAGGCAGCCCCCAGGGAAAGCTGAGCAAGTGCTTTGCCTCAATTTCGAGTGTGCCAAACCGAAGTGTAGTCACTGTCAGTGGGCACTCGGTGCTGTGGGATTGAGACTCCATTTGGCCCATCACCATCACAGATAATCCAGCAGGCTATGGTTAAAGGCCTGGCTGGCAGCCGCAAGAGCTGCTTCATATGCGTTCTGCGCGAGCTTCAATTGCACTGAGGCTTCGATGATATCGAGATCTTCAGTTTCTGATAAAGCAGATTGCAGGTTCAGCAGACCGCTCTCCAGGAAGCCAGCACGATCTGAAAACATCTGATACAGGCCTCCAGTTGATGCGAGACGTGAATCCAGCAAATCCAGGTGACCATCAAGTTGTCCAGCCAAAGATTCGGTGACAACAGAAGCGGTCTGGTTTACAGAAGCATCACCAATTGTGAGAAGAGCCTTATCAAGTGGCCCCCCCGCAACTGTCTGAGTCTCGTTAGCAGCCAGGATAAAATTGACAGGCGCATCCCGGCGTCCGCCTGGATGGATAAAGACATCCTCTACTGTTAGCTCTGTGGGTGCAACCGCGATAGTTACATCCCCTGCAGCCACAGGCCCCAGGAGCTGGAGGTCAAGTCCCAGAGCAGCGAAAGTGTTGTTAGCAAGACTAACCCCACCCAAGTTCAAGGTATCAATTGCCGCCTGCTCGGCTGCAGAAAGGTCGCGTCCACCATATATCGCTTGCTCATAACTGACACTACCAGCGACAATTGCGCCTGTAGCATCTAGCGAGAACTGCAAAGAACCTGCGGATTGCATCTCCAGGTTGGTTGCCCCAGTGACCAGGCTGGTTGAACTGGTGACAGTTGCCGCGCCATAATTGATTGAGGTGATACGCAGTTGGTGTTCGCCTGAATAAGCTTCATCAACCTGGCCAGAAGCAGCTTCAATAAAACTGTTGTTGGGAGAAGTAAGGCGGGCTGTGGGGGTGCTGAAAGGCGCAAGGCCAATCCCATCCCACTCCCACAGCAGATCTCTTGCTTCAAGCAATGTAGAAAAAAGGTTGTGCGCGCTTGTCTGGTCTGCCACAACTGCCCCAGATGCATCAAGCAGTCCCAACTCTGCGAGCACATTACTTGTGCCATGTGCTAGCTCCAGGACCCCTGATGACGTAGTGCTTGCCAGAAGGAGTTTCCCAGCACTTATACTTGCAGCCACATCGCCAGTCGCCAGGTTGATATTCGCTGCCAGAGTCTCAAGCGAGTCGGTAGCTGGATCGAAGTTGATTTCCAGTCCATTAATGAATAAGGTCCCGGCTGTAGCAGTCGCTAACTCAGTACCCAACACTGCTGCCGGATCGGCAATTGCAGTTGTACCGGTGAACGAGCAAGTTTGCTCAAAACAGATTTCGGCGCCGTTGAGATTTACTCTGAGCGCGCCTGTGGCTGGATCGAGTAGACGACTTATCGCCGACGAGTTGCCTTGAAACTGCACCTGGGTGATATTGCCCTCAGCATCTCTGGTAGCAGTAAAGGGCGGGCGACTTACCTCTGTGCCTCCAAGCAGATAAAGCTCTCCCAGCCTGCTGTTGGCAGATACCAGCAGGCTCTCGAGTGACTGATTTACCTGGTCGCCCAGAGCATGTCTGCTGCTGGCGCTTGTGGTACTCCCGGCCGCCTCCAGCACTAGAAGTTTCGCCTCGCCAATAACATCCTGAAGCTCCTGAACAGAGGCCTCACTTGCCTCCAGCCAGGACAGGCCATCGTAAACATTCTCCTGGCATTGTTGTTGCAGACTTATGGCGTGGCTCAGGCTTAGTGCCGAACTGAAACCGGCGGGATCTTCCGAAGGCCGGGTGAACCGCTGTCCAGAGGCGATCCTGTTCTCCCATAAACTGACTCTGTCAAGATTGCGATTTATATTGAGCAGCAGACTGGCCGCTCTTAAGCCGTCAGGAACTCTCATTTGCAGCCTCCTTAGCGACCAACCATTCCCATGTTATTGATGATGACGTCGAGTATCTGGTCGGCTGCGTTCATCACTCTGGCAGCAGCCTCCAGTGTATGCTGCGCTTGCAGCATTGCCATAACTTCCTCATCAGTAGAGACTCCGGCGGACGCAGCTCGTTTGGCTGTTGCCTCCTTAAGTGCTGAAGACCTACTCTCGAGACTGCTTTCGGCGTTCTGCTTCAGGGCGCCCAAGCTTGTCAGATAGCTATTAAGGTAAGCTGAGTATCGCTGCCCAAGTGGACCTGCTTCCTCAGCAAGCAACGATATGTCAAGTGCAATCTGCCCGTTGCCGGATGAGGCATCGGCGCCTGCTGCAACCTGACTTGCGGTGACTGCCACTTCATACTCATAAGCATTGGTGCCTGAAAAGAACTGCCGGCCGGTTATGCCATCAAGGCCGTAACCTGTTGAATGCAGAGCATTGGTTCGACTTACCACATCATCAAGCAACTGCGCCAGAGGCGCTCTGCCCTGAGTCTCCAGCACCTCGCGTTGCTCAAAGAGAACACTGAGTTCGCCACTGGTTGGCTCGAGGAGTGCGCCGTCACTAGCCCAGGCAAGGCCTGTGGGGGGAGAACCTGTTGTCTCGATTGCATAAGAGTCGAACTGTTGCACCAGCACATGGCCTTTCACTGCCACAAGGACACTGCCATTGTCTTGCTCTCGGTATGAGGCTCCTGTCAGTTGCACAAGCTGGCGCACAAGCTGATCGCGTTCGTCCATCAGGTCGTTGGGATTTTGGCCAGATCCCTTAACCAGCGCGACATTGCGATTTACCTCGGCAAGTTGCTCTGCCAGGCCATTTACTCGCGTAACTGTACCGACAATCCGCTCGTTGATGTCAGTCTCAAGCGAGGCCAAATCAGCAAGCGCCTGCTGGAATCCTCCAATTGTCCCGCGCGCTGTCGCGAGCAGGGCTTCGCGCACCCCGGTGCTTTCGGGATGGTTGGCCACTTCTTGCCACGCGGTGAAGTAATCATCCAGTTGGGCAGACAACTCCGCATCAGTTGTAATGCGCTCAATGTGACCAAGTAACTCGTCGCGTACAGAGGCCTCTTCGTAGCGCATCTGGTTCTGGCTAACCAAAAACTCCAGGTAGGCATTGGTTTGCCGCTCAATGCTGACAATCTGGGCTCCTGTGCCCATCTGGCCTGGCGATTCGCCTCCGAAAAGGGCAGGTACTGTGTAAGCAGGCGAAGCCGCAACGGTAACTTCCTGCCGTGAATAATCCTCCCGGCTTGCATTGGCCAGGTTGTGACTTATGGTGTCGAGTTGGGCCTTGGCGATCTCGACCGTCCGCCAGGCCGTCTCAAGCCCGAAAAAGGTAGAGCGCATTTTGGGCCTCCGCTTACGCGAATTCCTCACACATCGAGGGCAGCAAGGGGCGCGCCTTGCCTCTGCCATATGTTGGCTGGGCTGCGCTCATTACTTCAGACAGGAGTTGCACAGCCGCATTGACATCGCTGAGCATGTCATTTATCAGCCGTATGTTCTCGCCAGAGAGAAGACGCAGTTCGTCCAGCAAATCCTTCAGCCGGTCGCGCCGCTTGCTGAGAAGCAGTCCAGCCTCATCGCCTACCTGCTCAAGAAGCGCAGAAAAGCGTTCAGCTTCGGTGTAGCCAGGCATATGGCCAAGTAGCTTCGCAAGCTGCTTGTCCTGTCGATTGCTCTCCGCAATGGCCGAATCCAATTCGGCAATGATGTCACCAAGGGCTCGGAAGTCGCGGTGTTGCAGAGCCTCATATTTGGCTTGACAGGCTGAAAGGGCTCTGGTGAGGCTATGCTCCTGTGCCTCCAGCAGTTGGGTCGCTTTAGCTTCCAGTGAGATCATTTTTGTCGCTCCTCTTGCTCACTATGATGAGCACCTGGCTGGAGTCTCATCTCCAGCTCCTTTGAGCTACCTTGACCTAGTTATTGGCAACTCTTGAGCCTGACCTTAGGCCTCGCAAACTTTATTTTCAGCGAACCTGGTTTTTTCAAGTTGGCGGTATAGCAGGTCAGCTAGCCCCAGTGGGCTTTGCTCAGCCAGTTCCTCTGCAACGCGGGGCATTACCATAGCCGCATATTGGCCAGAGGAAGAGGCCTGCCCGGTAAGCCCTTCAAAACTCCCTTCCAGACTAAGGAGAGAGCCAAGTACCAGGGCTTCAAAGTCGGCGCAAGCCTTCCAGAGCTGCTGGTCTCGAGGGGCAACTGCCTGTCGGGTCAGCTGGGTTGAGACGGTCTCGAGTTCCATCTACATCACCACCAGTTCGGCGGTCAAAGCGCCTGACTCATGGATTGTCTGCAATATGGTAATCAGCTCGCCTGTCGTTGCGCCGATAGCATTCAACGCTTTCACCAACTCGCTGACACTCGTGCCTTCGATGGACCTGAGTACCGCGGGACCGCCCTCGTCGACATCAAGGGTTTCGCCTGGCACAATAACTGTGGCGCCGTTGGTAAAAGACGGGGGTTGATGAACCTTAAGCTTCTGCTTGACCTCTACGGTCAGACTGCCGTGAGAGACTGCAACCGGCATCACGCGGACATCACCGCCGATTATTACGGTACCAGTGCGTTCGTTCACTACCACTCGGGCAGGCCTGTAGTATTCGATCTCCAGGTCGGTCAGTCGGCTGATGAATTCAGCCTCGCGCCCCCAGAAGCAAGCAGGGATATCGACCTCCAGCGTGGCCGCATCTCTTGGGTGTATTCGTAGTTCCGGAAAACCAGCGAGAGCTTCTGAGATAACTGCCGCTGCCGCGTTTACCGTCTCATAACTCTCCATAGCGAAGCTAATCTGCAGTACATGGCCTCGCGAGGGGGGCATAGGAAGGGCTCTTTCGACCATCCCACCGCCTTGCAAGGCTGCTGTGGTCTGATGGTTTTGGGTGGTAGAGGAACCCCCTTTCCCACTGGCTGTGAATCCTCCAAGAGAGACTGGCCCCTGGGCTACAACATAAAGCTGCCCGTCAGCTGCCATCAGGGGAGTCTGAAGCAAGACCCCTCCCCGCAGTGACTTGGCATCCCCGAGTGAAGAAATCAGACAATCAACCCGGTCACCCACTCGCGCAAATCCTGACAATTCTGCTACTACCATTACTGCAGCGATGTTTTTCGACTTTATGTCAGGCAGATCAGCCACTAGGCCAAGCCGGCGCAGCATTGAAGCAACACTCTGAAAGGTAAAGGCCGCACTGGTACTATCTCCAGTACCTTGCAAGCCGACGACCAGACCGTAGCCAAGCAACTGGTTGGAGCGTCCATCTCCAAGCCGCGCAACTTCGCCAAGACGCACCTTCATCGTGTCCGTCATACCGGTGCTTGCCAGCATCAACAAGACTAAAAAGACTAGCTTCAGGCGTATAGCCATACGGGCATCCTCCTCTAGAAGAGCCAGTCGAACAGCCGGCTGAGAATACCCGGCTTGCGCTTCTTGGCAATAGAGCCCTTGCCATCGAGTTTTATGATGGCTTCGGCCAGGGCTGAGGAAGCTACAGTGTTGGAAGGCCCAATGTCCTGGGTTCGGACAAGCCCAGACAGACTGAGCTTCCGCTCTTCGCCGTTAAGGTTGAGCTGGCGTTCGCCCCTGACTCGCAAGGCGCCGGCCTCGGTAACTTCCTCGACAACAGCGGTGACTGTCGCGGCAAGCTGATCGTTGTGGGAAAAAGAACCGGCTGAGGAAAAATTATCGGCCTCTCCGTAGCTATAACTTCCAAGCAGGCTGAGCATCCCTAATCCATGCTCCCCTGCCCCCTGGGCGCTCTTGCTGAGCTTGCTGCCCCCCGAAAGCGAAGAGATGACACTCTCACTCACTACCACGGTGACCAGATCGCCGACACGGTAAGCCTTGAGATCTGCGAAAAGCGAGGTTGTGTGTACTCCAGTCCAAAGACTCTCAGGGGCATAACCGTCCGCTGGCAAAGTGACCTGGACTGGCTGGATCAGAACGGGTGGCCAAGGGGTGGTTTCCCCTTGAGCCAAGGCTGGGCAAGCAGTCACCACAGCAAGTATTAGTAGCGACAGGCATCTGGTTTTCACTAGTTATCCCTCCTCACTCGTAAGGGTAACGACAAGTAGATCTGGGGCTTCGAGCAGGCCCTGGACTTCACGTCCACTGCTCAGGTTGAGGGCTCTGGCTGACTCGCCGACTCGGGCAGAATATTGCAGTTTGCCCGTAGTTGTGAGTTCAAAACCAAAAGCTCGCACCACAAGACGCACTGGAGAGCCTGAACGGACCTGAAGACCTGGAGATTCACCAGGGGGAACAGTTCCAGTTGGTTCAGCCGAATTTGCTGCAGCGATCCCGGGTTGACCGACCAGCTTCAGGAGCCAGGTACCTCGTGTGACACCTGCCACCAGGACCTGGAGCCGTATATAAAGGCCATCAGCCAACTGCATTGGACCAATAAACTGCAGGTTCAGCTCCCCCTCTGGCAAGGCGCACGGAGCAAAGGGCGCCATCAGCACACGACCTGTGGCCTGGTCAGGCACAAGAGCAAAATCGCTTGTGAGGCGTTGCTCAAGAACCTCCTGAGTCAGATACTGCGCCGCGGTAGTAAGGACACATTCTCTGGCAGCAGTGAAGAAAACTTGCTCGGGCAAGATACCCTTTGGCCGTAAACGAGCGACCACGAAGCCTGCAACCAGGGTTGCCGACTGGCCAGGAGGGGGACTTGCAATCACCACTGTCTGACCAGCGATTTCCGCAAGCGCGGCGTCCAGGCAACTCACCGTGGCAACATCAACAAGACGTACTTCAACGCCACTGACTACCGCGGCAGGGCGTAAAGCCACTTCAATCGCAGGCTTGTCATCTGCCGGGACCAGTGACCCACCGAGAATCATCAGGCCGATCATATAAAGAAAGGTCTTCATCGATTTACCTCCGGATGTTGACTGCGATGCTTAGCATCTCGTCGGCGCTGCGGATAGATTTGGAATTGACCTCATAAGCCCGCTGGGCCATTATCATCTTGACCATCTCCTCGACCACCTCGACATTGGACATCTCGACAAAACCCTGAGCGAGAGTGCCAAGCCCATCCAGCCCAGCCGTCCCAGTAATCGCTTCGCCGCTGGCAGCAGTGCTTTGATACAGATTGCGGCCGACAGAACGAAGCCCACCAGGATTGAGGAATCGAGCCAGTGTGATTTGCCCAACATTCTGCGGCTCTGACTGGCCTGCAACGATGGCTGAGACTGTGCCGTCGGGGCCAATCGATATCTCGGTTGCCCCTTGAGGTATGGTGATCTGTGGCTGCACCATCAGGCCATCGCTGGTAACAAGCGAGCCGTCTGAGCTGAGTTTCAGGCTGCCGTCCCGGGTGTAAGCGACCGTCCCATCTGGCTGAAGTATCTGGAAGAAGCCATCTCCTTCAATAGCGAGGTCAAGACTGTTGCCTGTCTGTTCGAACTCGCCCTGCCCAAAGACTTTCTGGATAGCGCCAAGACGAGTCCCCAACCCTACCTCAGAGCTGACAGGCACCGCAGAGCCCGCAGCGACGGTAGTGCCTGCACTGCGCGTGCTTTGGTACATCAGATCTTGAAACTCGGCTCGGCTTCCTTTGAAGCCGAGGGTGTTCACGTTGGCCAGGTTATTCGAGATGACGTCCAGGTTTGTCTGCTGAGCGGTCATCCCGGTGGCCGCGGTCCATAAAGCTCTTATCATTTGGCTCTTGCCCTCCCTGGGCGCGAGCCGACTTGCGGGAAGCCCTGCTGACTGCAGGAGCCTCGGACTGTCCCTTGCGGGACCCAGTCCACACGGTCGGCTACGCGATACGGATCAGTTCCCCGAGCTTGCCGAGGGTTTCGTCAAGCAATTGCACCGATTTGGCGCATAATTCGTATGTTTTGTTGCACTCGATCATCGAAACCAGTTCGGTTACGATGTTCACGTTGGATTTGGCCAATACTCCAAGTCGGATAGGCCCATCGGCGGGAGTTTCAATCCCCTCCGCAAGCTGCAATTGAAGTTGGTCGATACGTTTGCCCTGGTCGAAGACAGCTCCGGTGGAGTCAATCCAGGTATGACCTTCACCACTCGTTTTGATGGTTCCGGTCTCTCCAGCCAGCAACTCGCCAGCAGTAGTCATCAGCACCCCATCTGGGCCGATAACCAGGCTTCCGCATGTTGTAGTGCTTCCTGAGGTAGTCTTAAGTGAGTGGCCTGGGGCAAGCGCCAGATCGAGAGGTCGACCAGTCACCTCGAGCTCAGGTTCGTCCTGGCTCTGTAGCACCTGGATACCGCTGACTCCACCTGCAGCTAGTCCGGCAGGCCACGAGTTGGTGGGCACGCCCTGAGCTCGTTGCTGGCCATAAGTCACTTTGCCCTCTGCGCCCAGGTATTGGGGGATTAGCCGTTGAAAGCCAGGGGTGTCGACATTGGCCACGTTGTGAGCTATCACGTCGTGAGCATCAAGGTTGGCGCTCATCGCCCAACCCGCTGAATATAGTGCTCTCAGCATCTTCTCACCTCCCTTGCCTGAAGTTATCGGCAAGGCAAGTGAGGAACCTTAGGGGTTAGCTCAAAAAAATTGTAAAAAAAAAGCGGGGCCCAAAAGGCCCCGCCGGCGGTTAGCCACGAGAGGTCAGCCTTCGAGCATCGCCTTGGCGATGTCCAGGCTGGAGGGATTGTACTGACCCGATTGGACGAGGTGCTTGAGCCGCTCTATTTGCTGCGAGCGAGCCAAGCTCGCCTCGCCCAGTGCGGCCCGGGCTACTCCCATCGCCTGGGCGCGGTCACTCATCTCGACCGCATCCTCGCCAGGGAGAGCCTTGGCTGCCTCGGGAGCTCTCCTACCTACCTTCTCGGGCCCTGGTCCAAGCCAGACACTCAGGTACTTGCCATCTATCCTCATCGCTACCACCTAGTAATGCTTATCGGCAATCCCGATTGAGACTTGAGGGCGTTTACAGAAGGTTTACTATTGGCCTGACTGCATGCGAATATCGAGCTGCTGCTGAGCTGCTTTGGTCGCAGCATAAGTATCGAAGTAACAGTCAAGTGGCTCCTGTCGCCACAGGCTTGTCCGCATTGGTAAGCCAGTCATACAGCACATGACTCATCTGAGGGGTCAGTTGACGCTCGAATTCAAGCAGTTTCTCTTCTACGTTTGGCCCATATTTGCCTAGCTTTTCAGTGTCAGGGGCGATGGCCTGGGTAAGCTTGAGAAGCAGGCTCGTTTGGGCTGGCCCCATTCCCGCTTCAGTTGAGAGCAATCCAGCCTTGATTAGTCCCACCATTGATCTGGCCAGCAGGCCATCGAGTCGGGCATCGATGACTTTGGCAACTGAAGCCGCATCGAGCTGTTTGCCTTTGGTAAGGCTAAGGGTTGTTTTGCCATCTGGCAAAAGGAAACTGGTTGCCTGGTCGATCACAACCGCCGGTTCGGTGAGACCAAGTGAGGAGGCATGTTCTTTGCCTTCTGCCGAATCAGGAGTGAGTATCTCCAGCTTGAGCCTGCCTCCAGCCGAGGTGCTTTTGGCTGTCAGTTCCTTGCTGATCGCCTCATATGAAGCTCCTTCAGCAGGGAGAAACGCAATCACACTGACTGCCAGGTGGACAGGCTCTGGTTTGGCTGAGGCGTCAGTTGCAGGGGAGGCTTCATGCTCATGATCGTGGGCTGCGGTCGTGGCTCCCGCTTCTTCAGGACAGGCTTCGCCTTCGGCATGATCTTGACCGCATGAACACTGGTGCTTGGGGGCAGGGGGATTGGCTTTGGAGATCATATAACCAAAAGCTGTCAGTAATACCAGTAACCCGATTACCCCGGCAATCGTTTTTATGCGCGCGTTCATTGAAGACCCTCCTCTGGCAGGTAGACCCCTGCCAGCCTGTCAATTATACTTACACCCACTTTTACCCGCAATATCTAATGGTGGCAGCGGTCAAAAAGGAGACAGGTATGGATTCACGTGAACGCGTAAAGCTGGCCTTAAGTTTCCAAAAGCCTGACAGATTGCCCTTTAACTTCTGGATGGACAGGCGTCTTATGGCCCAGTATGAGGAAGAACTTGGTGGCCCTTACTGGCGTACGACCAAATATGGCGCTGATGTATGGGAGAGCTTTGCTCTCATCCCCTGGCAAGTGCCTGCGGCTGAATATGAGATGCGCGACGGCACGGCCTGGGCAGTAAAGCCTTCTTTCGATTCGGTAGAACAGCTTGCCAGCGTAGCCCTTCCCGACGTGGAGTCTGAGGCTGTCTACTCGATGATCCGTAGCGACCGCGCCGCGCTGCCAGGAGTTTTTATGACAGGCGCGCTTATCAGCGCCCTGGGCTGGCTGGACGGGTGGCGGGGCTACCAAAACTTTTTCACGGATATCTATGATGAACCTGAAATAATCGACCATATTGTCAATATCGTCCAGCAAACCAATACCACTGTGGCGCGCGGGATGATAGAAGCTGGCGTCGATTGTCTCTACCTGATGGAAGATCTTGGTTCGACCACTGGCCTGTTGATGTCCAAAGACCATATCGAGCGTTATGTCTTGCGGTGTTTCTCAGGGGCGCTGGAAGTCGCAAAAGAAAAGGCCATCCCGGTTTTCTTCCATACCGATGGAGCCGTGCTGGACATCCTCGACAGGTTCGTCGAACTCGGCGTCACGGCAGTAAATCCACTGCAACCTCATCTCAACGACCACCAGGTGTTTCATCGCAAGTACCACAAGCGGCTGGCCCTGTATGGCGCGGGCGATAATACCTATATAATCCCGACCGGCACGCCTGATGAGGTGCGCCAGCACGTCTTCGATATGTTCGAGCTGCACGGCCAGGAAGGCGGCTTTATCTTCAGCACGCACGACATCCCGCTCGAGACGCCTCGCGAGAATATCGAGGCAATGCTCGAGGCCTTGCGGCAATGCACCTACTAAGGAGCACTGATGATTGAGCATATCCTGAGTGTCCTGTTCGCTTTTGTAGAGTCAGTAATCGCTGCCGGAGGTTACTGGGGTATAGTAGCGCTTATGGCGATAGAAAGCGCCTGCATCCCCCTGCCCAGCGAGCTTATTATGCCCTTCAGCGGTTTTTTGGTGTCGAAGGGCGAGTTCAACTTGTGGCTTTGTGGACTTGCTGGTGCGGTCGGCTGCCTGGTTGGCTCCTGGATCGCTTACTGGGTCGGAGTGTATGGCGGCAGGCCTTTTGTCGAGAAATACGGCAAGTACATCCTGATGTCGAAACGCGACCTCGACCGGGCTGACAGGTTCTTCACCAGGCACGGGGAGGCTACTGTTTTCATCGCCAGGCTGCTGCCTATCGTGCGCACTTATATCTCGCTGCCCGCAGGCATCAGCAAGATGCACTTCTGGCGCTTCTCGTTTTACTCGCTCGTGGGTTCCTTCCCCTGGTGCCTGGCTCTGGCCTGGGTTGGAATGAAACTTGGCGACGAATGGCAGGCCATCCGGGGCTATCTGCACAAGTTCGATTTCCTGGTCGCGGCAGTCCTGATAATTTTGTTTGCGCTCTTCCTTTGGCACCATTTCCGCCCGGAAGAAAAGGAAGTCGCTGCCGAGGTCTCGCCTGCCGAAACCAAAGAAGACTAGCCTCGAGTTCTCTGCCAATAGGCCTTGAGTTCGAGATAAACCCAGTCAGGCACCTCTACCTTGGCAATGGGGACAGGTTTCGTGGCCAGCGGCCCATGACTGTCCGAGCCTCCGGTGACAACCAGTCCCTGCTTGCGCGCGATTTTCAGGTATTTCGCAGTGGTCTTGCGGTCATGCGCGGTGTGGAAGACTTCAAGGCCTTCGAGCCCTGCCGACTTGAGGGTGTAAATCCAGTTGTCGTCTCCGACCAGCCCTGGATGAGCCAGCACGGGGATGCCGCCTGCTTCCTTAATAAGCGCGACAGCCTCCTTGGGGGCTAGTCTGTATCTGGGCACATAGCCCGGCCCTCCGGGCAGCAGATAGCGCGTGAAGACTTCCTGCGGCGTGCCCCCGTAACCCAGCTTGTGGAGGGCCCGGGCAACATGAGGCCGGCCGATAGATTCTCCCTCCGCCACCTCCAGCACATCCTCCAGGCTAACCTCGACCCCTGCCTGCTGCAAGCGCTCGATTATCCGCTCGGCCCGTTCGCGCCTTCTTTGGCGAAGCGCGCCCAGAGTTTCGGTCAAAACCGGATAATCCGGCTGGATGTAATAACCGAGGATATGCAGGTCGCGCTGCTCCTGCTCGGTATTGATTTCTATCCCAGGGACAAAGTTCGCAGTAAACTCCGAGGCATGCTCGGCGACGATTCTGGAACCTTCCTGGGTGTCATGGTCAGTAAGGGAAAAAGCCAGCAAGCCTAGTCTGTCAACTTCTCTGGCAACTTCAAGTGGCTCCAGCGTGCCATCAGAGGCCGTCGAGTGGAGGTGCAAATCACAGGGCATCCTGGTACTTCCTTATACAACCCCTTGCGAAGGTAAGCGCCTGGTCGCGGCTTGTCACAAGCCCTTCGGCACTGGCGGAGGCAAGTTCCTCCAGGCATAAAGAGACCAGTGGGCCCGGTTCCAGACCAAGCGCCTCGATGAGTTCCTCTCCAGTCATCCAGATGGGCGGGGCAAAAGCTTCTGTCTGCTCGAAGTAGTCCCTTAGCAGTTGCCTGGCATAACCAAGATAGCTTTCCAGCACTTCTGGCTTGAGAGCTGTACCTCGCGCTGCCAGTCTGTCTACCAGAGAAACCAGGATGACCTCGACCGAATAAGGCGAGGTGCGCCTGAAGAAGCTCAGCCGGTCGGCAGGAGTGGTGCGTTCTTCCCGCAAGAGCCAGGTGGATGTCCAGATGCCGACGTGTACATTTGGTGACCAGGTCGGCCTGGTCAGTTGAAAACTTTAACCGTTCAGCCAGCTCTTCGAGCAGTTCTACTCCGACCTCCTCATGCCTGGGGAAGCCAAAACCATATTCGCCCAGGCCTGTGGCGGTATCTGTCTTGCCCACATCATGCCACAGTGTTGCGAAGGTCAGCACATTGATACGAGGCGAGGCGCCGCGCACTGGCTGAGCCAGATATTTCTCAAGATTGGGCGCCAGGTCAGGGGCTATATCGAACTCCTCGAGCAGTCGGGCGAGTTCTGTCAGCGCCTGCAGCGTATGGTCATAGGCCGAGAGATGATGATTCCGGTTCTGCTCCAGTCCCTGCAGCGCCTTTACCTGGGGCAATACCTTTGCGAGCAGGCCCAGGTTGTCCATCAACTCTACGGCTTTCCTGGCTTGCCTCGGAGCAAGTGCCCGAAACAGTTCTTCGCGCAGTCGTTCGCCCGCGACGAGGGTGACCTCTTCGGCGTGTTTGCGAATATAACTGGCGGTCTCCCCTTCGACCATAAGGTTGTAGTCCGCCGCAAGGCGCACTGCGCGCATATACCTGGCCGGGTCCATAGACAGATTCTTCAGCGCCACGGCGCGTAGTCGGCCAGCCACTAAATCTTGCCGGCCGCCCAGTGGATCATAAACTTGCTTCTCATAGTTCCCGTCAAGGACTGCCGATATAGGCAGAGCCATTGCGTTGAGGGTGTAGTCTCGCTCCTTCAAATCATCAAGCAAGGTGCCGCGGATAGGCGCGAGGTCCAGCAGGCAGTTCTGTCCCGCCTCCTCCCAGGCAAGGCGCCTGGTCTGGAAACCACGTCGAAGCTCGAAAGCGCTGCCTCCGACTCGTTTGGCCAGCTCCTCCGCGATAACCAGATAATCGCCTGTTACCACTACATCCGCGTCCAGGACCTGCCGCCCGACGACGAGATCGCGCACTGCGCCGCCCACAAGATACGCTCCCGAATCCAGTTCGTGCAGGTGGCGCGCAACTTGCTGCAAGGTCTCCATGCTGAAGCAGTATTCCACTTTGGACTCCCTTCTAGCGCCGGTCTAACCTGATGAAACCGAGAATATCAAATATCCCGTATCAGTTTGAATACAATTCAGGACAAGCCCGGCGCCGCCCTGTTTCGGTATCAACCTGACAAGCTGCCCGTTCTGGACTGGCTCTGGCGCTTCAATTGTATAGCCTCCAGCCACGTAACCGAGTCCCCCGAGTTCAGTCGCCTTGTCTTTGGTCATCTTCTGGATTATCTCGGTGCGTTGCTGAGGAGCGTACATCTCCCAGTCGGTCGAGTTCTGCTTGCACCAAAGCTCGATTGCGAACAGGTCCGCCGCTGCCGCCAGATCGCCTTTGCTCATCGCCGCATCGAAAGCCGCGGCGAGACTGGCTGCATCTCCGAAACTTGCTTGTTTCTTGCCGCAGCCAGCTATTACAACTGCCAGTGCCAGAACCAGAAACCAGGCCAGAGGTCTCAATCGCGCGCCTCCCTGAGTGCCGCTACATAGAAAGCTCTATCCGAACGAGACCGTAAGGGTTCCAGGCTGTAGGCTTCATATACTTCAAGCAAGTCGAGGCCAGCTTCCCACAGCAAGCGCTGGATGGTCGCAACAGTATACGCCCGCTGCCTATGATACTGCGTTATCTGTTTACACTGGCCTTCCAGCCGGAGTTCGAAATCAAGCCTGACCGTGCAGATATGCGTCTCGGGGTCATATTTACCCCGCCATTTGTACTGGAGGAAATCCTGTTTATCCCACAGGTTATCCTGGTTGAACAGCTTGTTGACGAAGGCCACCTCGGTGTTGAGGTCAAAAATGAATAGCCCCTCGGGCGCAAGATGACTTGCCGCGCGTCGGAAAGCCTCTCCCAGTTCGTCTTCCTTCAGGATGTAGTTCAAGCTGTCGAAGACCGAGAAGATAGCATCGAACTGCTGACCCAGGTCCAGGCGTTCGGCTAGCTGAACTTCAAACTGGAAAGGCGTTGCCAGCATGGCGGCCTTGTTTCGCGCAACCTCGACCATCGCCGCCGAGGCGTCCACCCCTGCCACCTCATAGCCCCGGCTTGCCAGCTCAAAACTCATCGTGCCTGTGCCACAGGCCAGGTCCAGCAACCTGCGAGGTGTAATATGGTGGCGCGCGAAGAGCTGTTCGAGATAACTGGCCCATTCTGTATAACCTACCCGACGCATCAGATGGTCATAGAAAGGCGCCAGCACCTCGAACTGGTCTTCGAAAGCAGTGGAATCTGCCTCTTCGGTTATTGGTAGGTCTCCCACTTGAGCACGTCCTGCAGGCTGCGCTTGGCCGGCGGGGTTGGTGAGGCAGCCGGGATGCCAACTGGCACCAGGGCGAACAACCGCTTGGTCGCCGGGATCTTTAACAGCTTCTCGTATTCCTCGCGATGAGGCGCCATTGCGCCTTGTATCCAACAGGCGCCATATCCCATTGCCGATATGACCAACAACATATTCTGGATGCCGGCGCTTGCGTCCTCAGCCCACCAGGTCGAGGTCGGGTCAGCCACTACTGCAATCACCGCGGCGGCGTTGCCAATAAAGCTCTGAGACTTCGCGAAGGCCTGGATTTTCGCCTTGTCGCGCACGATAACATAATCTATCGGCTGGATATTACAACCGGAGGGAGCCATCCGGGCTGCATCCACCATCAGTTGCAGCTTGATTTCGGGCACCTCGCCCTCTTTGAAAGCGCGTACGCTCCGGCGTTTCTTGATGATCTCCATAATCTCCATCTGGTCGTCTCTCCTTTACTAACGACTCGGTAATTCACTTGTCGAGTGTAGCAGGTTTGAGAGTTGCTCAAGTCCTGCCTCGCGGCCGGCTGCATCAGAAAGCAGCCACAGATCCCAGGCCTGACTTTCGTCCGCTTCCAGGATTATCGGTGTCTGCTCTGGCAGTTGCTGGAAAGCGCGCCACTTGCCTGCTTCAAGCGTTCCCCGTTCTGCCGCAAGTTTTTGGCCGGCAAAGCTCAGTGAGCCTTCGCCCAGCACGCTGGCCAGTACTGCGCCCGAGGTCGCCAGGTCCTTCCCATCCAGCGCGACCAGCATTGAAAGCTCACTGGCCCGAGCCAGCTCTTTGCCGTCTACCTTAAAGCTGCCCTGCCCCTCAAGTGCCAGCACCTTGCCGTCCTCGCTGCACCAAACGAGGCCTGGCGAGAAGGCTGGTACTTCAAGCTCAATCTGCCTGCCGCAAAGCTCCAGCTTCGCCAGGTTCGGCTGGCTGCGCGACTTGTTGAACAATACCACGAAGCGCCCTGTCGTTGTCCAGCCCCGCATCGCATGGAGCTGCCTGCTGGCATCATCAATCGCCGTGACAGAATCGCCAACCGGTGCAGTATCCAGCACATATTGATACAGCTTGCGAGTCGCATCGGCATCGTAGACTTCCACCGGCGCGGTCGAGTAGATGACCCGTCCAGCGCCCAGCCGATTTTCAACAAGGCCAGGCCCTGCTTCTGTCATCACCAAGGGGGTAGCCCCGGCCAACTGACCTCGCACCGCGAGCACCAGACTGGACAGCCCTAACGGATTCTCGGTCGCCCTCGCCCTGTAGCCCTCGTCCACTTCACCTGGCGCGGAGCCCTGCTCGAGGAACTCCACTCCGCACAGCCTTGCCAGCCTGTCGGTCCGGGTCCGCTTGCGCAACTCATCGAAGGTCACATCTCCAGTGAGCAGCAAGGTGCCTCCA
The DNA here is from genome assembly GCA_963749155.1 of uncultured Armatimonadia bacterium. GTDB lineage: Bacteria > Armatimonadota > Zipacnadia > CAVVLO01 > CAVVLO01 > CAVVLO01. The sequence goes on from CAVVLO010000002.1 coordinate 424,992, forward strand.
CCTTCTACGAAGGCCACCAACTGGTCGAACACCTCATCGCTAAGCGTATAAGGCACCGGATAGATTAGCGTCTTCACTTCCGATGGCAACTGGTCCAGCCGGAACTCATCGGCCACGAGGAAGTTGGCGTGCAGGTCCAGCAGCGCGTGGTTGGCGGTGTTCAGGGCTCCATTTACCCAGTTGCGCGAGTTGTCCCGCCGATGCTGGTTGGGAATCACCAGCGCCAGCGCCTCGGGTTTGTAGACAGGCTCCAGGTTGCCGAACAGAAGCGAGCAGGCCCGTCCAGCCAGTGCAGTCGCCTTGGGCACATAGTCAAAGTTGTGGACCTGCCCCCAGGGGAAGACGCAGTCGTTCATATCCTTGAAACTCCAGTTGCAGGCCATCGAGGCGCCCATCCCCAAGGCATAGTGGTTCACAAGCTGGAACCACCGGGCCCCGCCAAGTGGCGTGTTGCCGTAGATGGAGTCATAGCCCGGTGTGCCGCCCCAGGCCTCGTGGATTTTCGCGCCGAACTCCCCGATGCTGAAACCTTTCCCGACAAAACGCGCATCCAGCAATTTCAGCAGGTCTACAAAGGTGTTGTAATCCGAATAGAGATGCACATTGGTGAAGTCGAGATACTCCGTTGGCGCGCGCCGGTCGGCGCTGGTCTCGTTGGGCAGGAATCCGACCGTGTAAGGATGCTCATCGCCCGATTCCCGCAGCCCGGCCAGGTTCTCCCTGACCCACTCGGTCAGCTTGAAGGCGCGATATTCGTCCATATCCAGCGACCGCACGGAAGGCCAACCCCCACTGCGTCGCTCGATTGGGGCCTTGCCCAGTTCGATACCCTCCGCTTCAGCGCCCCAGGCCGCTTCGAAAGCCGCCTGGTTGCCATATTTGGCCCGGAGGAACTCGTTCCACTGGGGCACGAGTTGAGGGTGATTCAATATGTCGAGGTGAGGCTCGTTCTGCACGTCCCAGATAATCCCCGGAACGTCCTTGAGCAAGTCGCCCAATACTTTGGCATACTGGCGCTGCGCTGCCAGCTCCTCTGGCAGCAAGGTCTGCTCCATCCAGTCGTGCATACTGATGAAGAAGGCCACCTCATGCTGCTGTTGAAGCTGGGCAAAACCTTTATAAGCCCGCTCCAGCCACTCGGGCAGCTTCTCGATATTCAGGTCGGTCGGTTGGGCGGCAGGCTGACCCAGGCGCGACACGACATAGGGCGAGAGATGCAGCACTCGCTGCACGTTCATCCCCAGATCCTGCATCAACTGGAAGTCCTTTTCCCATTCAAGGGGGGTCTCGAAAGCTGAACAGAAGACCATCCCCGTCTGGTTATTGCCCCAGAGATAGCGCGCTCTGTCGCCATCGCGGAAATAGTTGTCCTTGAAGGTAACCTCGAAGCCTTCCTGCATCTGCGCATCCGACAGCGCCACATACCCCAGCTCGTAGCGGTCGCGCACCGCGCCGGCCTCTTCCAGAGTCACGACCAGCTTTACCAGTCCAGCCTGCCCTTCAGGCGCGAGAAAAGCGACTTCACTTCTGGTGTGACCCTCTGCAGGCTTTACAACAGCAGGCTCGGTAGCAAGCAACCGCTTGTCTTGAGCCCAGGCTTCGACCCTTACTGTAGCGGTCTGGTCGCCTCCCGAATAATTCGCCAGGTCACAGATTACCTTGACCTCTTCGCCAGGATTGTAAGCATAATAGCCAGTCTCCACTCGAGCCAGATAGAGTGGGGAGGCGATCTGTTTCATCGCCGCAACCAGGGCTTGCTGGACCGCGGGCTGTGCGGTGATGTCCTCTGAGGAACAGCCGGAGATCAACCAGTTTGAGCCAGCGTAGGGCCCCGCATGGTTTTGTATCAGCGAAAGCAGGCTGCCCCGCGTCCTGCCGTCGGCATCCTGGGCCATCAGCAGCGGGCGATAACGTCCATAAGGAACAGGGAACACCGCGCTGTTGCTGCCGAGCAGTCCGGCCGCCGCCCAGCCTTCGAAATTGCCTTCAAAAGTCTCCAGCCCAGCAGCAAGTGGATCGTCCGCAGGTACAGCCTTTGTGCCGAAATTCAGGGGATAGCTGCCATCGAAGGCGCCAATCTGAGTTGCTTCGAGCGCCAGGGCATCCTGGGCGTTGCCGTAGTGGGTGTTGATACGCACATCAAAAACCTCGCCTGGTAAACCGAGCAAAGAAGGATCGCTCTCCCCGGACACCAGCGCAATCGAAGCCACGCCTGCTGGCCCCTCGGCGTTCAGTTCCAGAGGCAGCTCGTTCTTGCCGGCCCCAATTTCAGCCGGCAGTTCGACCTCGCCTCGCAAGACTCCCGGTCCTCCCTGCCATCGCGCGAGTTCTCTGCCGCCTGTCGAGAGAGTCAGAGTGGTCGTCGCTCCTGCTGGATTGACGCCAAAGCGCGCGGTCACTCGCACTTTCAGGCTGGTTTCGCTTCCCAACGGCAGGTTGGCGGTCGCTGGGCCTTCCAGCGCCCGCCCATCGCCGCCTCGTTTGCCCCAGGCGCCACCCAGCCGCTCATCAGCTTCCGCGGAGGTCAAATCAAGCAGGAAACTGCCTGCTAGTCTCGCGAGAGAGTCCTTGCCCACCCAGGTATCCAGTGCTCGCACTACAGGATTGTCGAAGGCGTAGCCTCCTACCGAGACAAAGCTGCCCCCCTGTGAAAGATAGCTGATGAGAGCTTCACGGCCCTCTGCCGGGAAGGCTGGCCCATATGGCAGCACAAGCAGTTTTACTTTTGCGGCGTTCAATAAATAGGGGTTGGTCAGATCGCCAGCTTTTACGAAGATTGGCTCGAAACCCGCCTGCCGTGCCAGGTCGGCCAGCAGGTCAGGATCGGCTGGCGCCGCCTTGTCGGTGGGCATATCGTCTCTTAACACCAAAGCAACTGGTTGACTGGTGAGGGGCAAAGTATCAGCCAGGGACTCGGGCCAGACGCGGAAGCTGAGCTTGGTTACTTTCATCCCAAGTTCACGGTCATCAGTGCCCAGCCCAAGCAGCTTGGGAGAGCGCGCTCCGACCTCTAGCACCAGTGGCTGTCCCTTATGCCGATTTCGAAGCGCTCCTTCCAGTGCAATCAAAAACACGCCAGGCGCCGTCACTTGCTCGCGATAGACTTCCTCCCCGCCGAGTGTCGCCACCAGTTCGTTGCCCTGAGCCAGGTCGCCCACCCCGATGGAGTTTGTCTGGAGGATTATCAAAACAAGTCCATCGGCAGGCAGCTCTGCCAGTTTTATCTCGGCTCTGCCACTCAGCCAGGTAGAATCAGCCTCTGGGCTGTACCAGCCTTCTCCCAGGTAGCGTCCAAGCTGGTCATTGCCCAGAGTCAGTGGAACCTCTACTGACTCGAAGGCCTTCTGCACTTCGAGCTTCGCGCCAAAATCAGGCACAATCCAGCCGATATCTTTTACCAGCGCGGTGAAGTCGCCAAAATTGCATCCAATCATTACCTTGTTGGCCGTTGTCTGCTGTTTCTGGCCGTTGCCGCGTGGCTCGTAGTTGAAGGTGGCAAGCGGCACGGTCAGGCTTTGCCACAGGCCAGTCGACCACTCGGCCAGAGAGCTGTTTGCCAGCCTCACCTCGGTAAGCCAGCCATCTCCATCCTCCTCACTTAGCCACAGGTGCAACTTGGCCAGCGGGGTAGCCGTTTCTACCAGTACTTTGAAGGTGATAGCAGTGGCGCCTGCAGGCAGGGTCGTCTCGTGAGCGATGTTGCCCCAACCGCTAGGCGGATTGGTATACACCATACGCATAACTTGTCCAGTGTCAAAAGGGTCAGGCACGAGAGAAAGCGCCGGCGCAGCCCCTCCGTCCTGGCTATCATGCCAGGCAAGTCCCGTTTCGAAATCGCTTAGCGCCACATAGCTGTCAGCCTTTGTGATTGCCACGACAAAAACTAGCAGCGCCAGACAAATAAGTATGCGAGAGTCCACACCAGGCCTCCTGTTAGAACAGCAACACTACTTTCAGACATTCGTCGGGATGCTCGCAGAAAAGCTCGAACCCCTGGGCGATCTCCTCGAAAGGCAGCTTGTGGGTCACCAGTCGGGCAGGATCGCAAGCAGAGGTCTTGATAAGCTGCAAATTGAGTTCCACATCCGAGCGCGCCAGGTACCAGGTGCCCATTACGCGCAGGCACTTGCGAATCAGGTCGTCAGAAGTGTGGATTTCCTTGGTAAAGTTTTCGCCCACAAAGACTACCTGGCCCCCTGAACAGACCGCGTTAAGCGCCTCGCGATTGGCCTTGCCGCAGCACTCAAACACCCACTCGGGACCAATCCCGCCAAACAGCGACTTGAGCTTGCCAACCGCCTCCTCGCCAGTACCGTTCACCAGATAGGCAGCGCCAAGCTCCGCGGCCTTGGCCAGGCGAAAGTCAACTGTATCCACCGAGGTCACAGTGACCCCTGTCGCCACCAGCGTCTGCACGCAGTTCAGCCCTATCGGCCCTGCGCCAAAAACAACCGCCGCCTCATCAGCCTTGATGCCACTAAGTCGCACCGCGCGCGCCGGAGTGCCCAGATTATCGGTCACCAGGCAGCCCTGGACGTCTGTAAGCCAGTCAGGCAGCGCGTAGAGGTTGGTCGCGGGCGCAACAAAGTACTCCGCAAAACCTCCCGAGAGGCCTTTCTTGGTTTCACAATAAGCCCACTCGCCGCGCTTGCAACGCAGGCATTCACCACAGCCGGTCACGACCAGCGCAGTCACCCGGTCGCCCACCTTCCAGGTATTTACCCCCTCGCCCAGCGCCTCGACGGTGCCGCACATCTCATGCCCGTGAAGGGCTTCTCCTCCGCCGTTGAACCATAAGCCCTTGTCCGAGCCGCAGATAGCGCTGCAGGCATTCTTTACCAGCACCCAGCCTGGTGGGGCCTCGGGCAGGGGACGTTCTACGATTTCTACCGTCTTCGGGGCAGGAAACAGCGCGACTCTCATTTGGGCATTTTCTCCCTGGCTAGTATTCCAGTCTTAACTCAATGGGGCCGAGTAAACCACTACGTCGCGTAATCGCCATCAGCGCATTAGCCGCCGTGTTGGCGACCTCTACCACCAGCGAATTGGCGCCTTTCGAAACCCACTCGGAAAGGTCCAGCCGGTATGGGCGGAAGGCTCTGCCTCCTACCAGCACTCCGTTCACGAATACCCTCGCCGTGTCGCCAACCTCGCCCAGGTCGAGTACAGCCAAATCCGGTAACTCGTCGAGGTCGAACTGGGTCTTGTAGCGCACCAGGCCAGAAAAATGGGCAAGCCCCTGCAGAGCCAGGTCCACCTCTGCGCTGATTTGCCTGGGCCTTGCAAGATGAGGCATCGGTTCCAGCGCGCCGAGTGTGAACTCGCCTGCCAGTCGCAGATGCTCAGGCACCAGGTCATTGGCGATGCGCCTGAGGTTGCTGGCCTTGCGGGGTCGCGATTTGCTGTAATCGGCCACCAGAGTGAAGAGATTGACCCCTTGTCTTGCCATCTGACCAATTTGGGCTGACAGGAAATATCTGTCCAGCTTTCCAGTCTGGTCAAGAGCCAGCACTCGCCCATTGAGGGCAAGCGCCATCGGGCACTCCAGGGGTTCGGCCACAACCTGCAAGTCAGTACTAGCCGACTCCAGCACGAAAGTGGTCTTGAACCAGCCTCTCACCGGCAGGTCGTCGACAATTGGCTCGGGCGGAGGCACAGGCCCAATATACTTGTCCTTCGGGAAGCTGCTCCCAGTCCTCGCCAAGCGCCGCAAGCAGGTCGTCAGCCGACTCGGCGGCGCGCTCGGGGTGATACCGCCAGTTGGGCAGGCGCACCCAGTTGGGAGTTATGCGCTCTACCTGCCAGTCGGTCAGTCGGCGGTTCTCCACCTTCCGCTCGGATCTGTCGGGCGCCGTGTAAAGAGGCACAGTTTGCTCGAAGGAAAGCACCACAGACTCGCCTGCCGCCAGTTCCAGTTGGACCTCGGCGACTGCGGCATCAAGGCGCTTCCATTGAAGATCGCCCCGAACTGTTCCGGCCGCCAGGTCTCCAAGTACTGGCACGCCTGCCGCCCTAAAATGGAATCTGAACTTGCCGCCGCCCTCTCCAAGATTTGTGATGAACCACCACTCAGCGCCTTCTCCACATCGCGCAAGATGCGCAAGAGAAGCCCCTTCGGGCTGTTCCACCACCGTCATCAAAGGTTGAAGCAAATCGGCGAAACTCTGGGCCAGCCACTCTGTGGCGGTTGCGTCAGGTAAAAGAGCAGGTGGAACCAGCAGGCTGACCTGACTTGTACCGGCGCTTCCAGCCCTGCCGGAGTCAGTCCGCAGGCTCTGCCACAGCGCGAAGGGTTCCGCGCCAAACAGCCTGCCCACTCCTTCTGAGAATCCAGTATCCTGCCCCTGTTCTGACTCCCAGGGAAGCGGGGCCACTGCGATAAGCTGCGCGCCTGCAGAAGCCAACTCCTGCAGTTTTTTCAAAGCGGAGCTCGAGAGCGTTGTCATTGGGGGTATGACCAGTGCCTGATAATCCTCCTCGCCCAGCACCAGCCTGCCACGTGCCGTCTCGACTTCTGCCAGGGCGACTTCATCTACAAAGTCATAATCGAGATGGACTTTCTCCAAGGCCGTGCAGGTCGCTTTAAGGCCACCTTCCACAACTTCGAACAGGGGGTCTCTTCGGTCCGGAGTGAAATGAGCCCAGCCGCTTCGCGTTGGATACAGCACCAGTACCTCGGCGCGATGTACTCCGCATGATGCAAGATAACAAGCGCGCCTGGCGTAATCGGCAAAATGGATATAGTGGTGGAAATATGGCTGCTGCGTAAATTCGCTAGGAGGCGCTTCGCGCTTTCGCCCGCCGAAAACTGTCTGGTAGTGAGCATGGGGGCTGATAAGGTTTATCCCGCGAGTTATCTGCCAGTCCAGATTGCGCTTGCGCTCGTTGAAGGCGTTATCCCACCAGCTCGCGCCCCAACTTTCAGAAAGCACTCGGCTCTTGCCCTGTTGGTGCGCCACCGACGAGGCTATTTTGTGATAGAACTCATCGCAGTTGAAGCGCAGATTATCAACGCCAGGCACATGCAACTCGCGTAATACCGCGAACAGATCGCCCTGCCTGAGAGTTTGCTGGTGAAGTATCTCCTCCGCCAGCGCATGGCCTGTCAGATGCAGGCCATGGCGCTCGCACCATTGCCTTTGAGGCCGCCAGAAGTTCTCCACATAAAGGCTGGAGAGCACCTCAAAATAGTCTTGCCTGATTTGTGCCGTGCGTGGCCCAAAATTGTCATACAGCGCCGGCAGGCAAGGCAGCAAGTCATAACCTTTGCGCTTTTTGAACTCCCTCGCAAGCGCGGGGCTCCAGGGCATCGCCATCGGATCGCTGATGTCCCAACAACTCAGCATGGACGCTTCATCCGAAAAGATGAGCGGGGCTGCCTTCCGCAGCAACTTGTCACCGAACGCTTTGCGCAGTTTGCGATGGGTTAAAGTGATGAAGCGATCGGTCGCCTTCTCGCTCGTAACATCAACATAACCCCCAGCTTTCGCCTCGAGGATGAATACCTCGACGTCCTGCTCTGCCCGCAGGGTGTATTCGGGAGTCTCGAGTGGCACCTCGACAAGTTGCTCGAGGTCGCGTGTCCCGTCCTCGCCCAGCACTGAAAGCAGCAAAGCCACCGGGTCAGATGCGAAGACAAGTTCGGCGACTTCACCTTTGTGGAGGAAGAGTCGGGTGCAAGCCAGATATTGCGAGCAGAAGCCTGGCCTGTCCTTCGTCACCTGCCCATCACAGGTGCCGCTAGGCCAGTTGTTCTCATCGTAGAGACAAGCATCGAAGCCCACCTCGGCTGCCGCGCGAGTGGCTTCTTCGAGGGCTTTGAGGTAAGGTTTGCCCAGATATTCGCCCAGCATCCCATGGCGGGGATGCATAAAGGCGCCGCCCATCCCCTGCGCGCGCATCGAGCGCACGTCGGCTGCCCAGGCGTTACCATCAATCGGGCCGTTCATAAAGTAGAAAGGATAAGGCGCAAATCCCAGGGGAGCCTCTTCAAGCGCCTGCTTCAGGAACATTTGCGGCCACCTTCCTGGTGTCTTAATTTGTAAGGCTACGCAAGGGCGCCGGCATCCGGCCGCCTCTCAGGATAAATCGCCTGCTGCTTAACTTCGAGACAGTCATTATCGTTCCTTCGCCAAGCAGGCCACCAAGCTTCACAGTGTCGCCTGCCTGTTTACCTGGCACGGGGATGAGCCTGGCCCCGGTCGTCTTGTTGTTCGCAACCCCTATGGCCAGTTCATCCGCAATAAGCGCAGCCAGCGTCTCGGCTGGGGTGTCCCCTGGCAGGGGCACCATATCCAGTCCCACCGAACAGATTGCCGTCATCGCTTCCAGCTTCTCGATAGAGAGATGCCCTTCTGCCGCCGCGCGGGCCATTGCGGTATCTTCCATCACGGGTATGAAAGCGCCCGATAGCCCTCCCACGCTGCTGCTTGCGAAAGTGCCGCCCTTCTTGACCGCGTCGGTCAGCAGGAACAGCGCCGCTGTTGAACCAGGTATACCCGGCGCCTCAAGTCCCATCGCCATCAGTATCTCGCCGACGGAATCGCCCGGCACAGGGGTTGGGGCCAGAGAGAGATCCACGATGCCAGGCTTTACGCCAAGGCGCAGCGCCACTTCGCGGCCTATTAGCTCTCCCACCCGCGTTATTTTGAAAGCCGCCTTTTTGACCGCTTCAGCAAGCTCGGTCAGGCTGGCGTCGGGCAACTGCTCCACCATCGCGCGGATGACCCCAGGCCCGCTGACTCCAACGTTGATGACAGCCTCCGGCTCGCCCGGCCCGTGGAAGGCGCCGGCCATAAAAGGATTATCCTCGGGCGCATTGGCGAAAACGACGAACTTGGCGCAGCCCAGCGCGTTCTCGGCCGCTGTAAGTTCGGCAGTGCGCTTGATAACCTCGCCACACAAGGCCACCGCGTCCAGGTTGATACCACTTTTTGAACTGGCGGCATTGACGCTCGCGCATAAACGCTGGGTGCTGGCCAGCACCTCGGGCAGACTGGCAATGAAGACAGCCTCGGCCTCCGAGTGGCCTTTATGCACCAGAGCCGACCAGCCTCCCAGAAAATCTATACCTAATTCAGCGGCTGTCTCATCCAGCGCCCTGGCGATGGCCAGTTGCTCGGGCGCCGGGAGATTCGCAACCAGCTCCGCCATCGGAGTCAGGGCTATCCGGCTGTTGGCTACAGGTACGCCATACTCCCGGCTAACCTGGCGCACCGTTTCGACCAGTTTGCCCCCGAACCGGCGCAGTTTTGCCTGAAGCCGAGGGATTATCTCCTCCGCGCTTTGCCCCGCGCAGTCCTGTACCGACAGACCCAGGGTCGCAGCGCGGACATCGAGATGCTCGGTGCGCACCATCCGCAGCGTTTCGGCCAGCTCTTCGACCTCAAACTTCATTCCGGCCGCCCCCTAGATGCGGTGCATATACTGGAAGATGCGCTCGTGCTGGGCCTGGATAGCCACCCCGAGTTCTTCTCCAACCCGGTTCAACTCTTCCTGCAGTTCTTCCAGGCTGCATTTGGCGCCAGCCATATCCACGACCATCGCCATCACAAAAAATTCGCCTTGCAGGATGGACTGGGTGATATCAAGGATATTGACTTGTCTTTCAGCAAGGGCCTTCGACACGTTATAGACTATCCCGACGCGGTCGTGACCAGTCACCGTCAGGACTACGCGGTCTTTCTCGGCAGTGCTCATAACTACCTCCTCAGGCTGAAACGCCCAGAGGGCGCTCTCAGCACCTTCCCATAAGCCTCGAGCAGGGTCAGCGTCGAGGCGACCTGCGCAGCCGGAAGTCCACTGCGTCCCGCCAGCTCTTCTGGCGTGCAGTCACCTTCGCGAAGCAGCCCTAGCAGTGCTTCTCCCGCCTCATCCTCAAGGCCAAAATCGTCTTCGGGTTCAGGCGCGGTTGCAGGTCCTGAAGGTTCCAAACCTGGCAGAGGCGCCTGATAGCGCGGGCCGCCCATCAGCTCCAGGATGTCTTCGGCCGACTCGACAAGCGCCGCTCCCTGCCTCAGCAACTGGTGCGGGCCTTCGCTCCCCTCGGCGCCGATGGCATGAGGCACCGCGCCTACGTTGCTGCCTTGTTCGAGAGCGAGTTCGGCGGTTATAAGCGCGCCACTACGCTCGCTGCATTCAGTGACCACAACCGCCTTGGCCAGCCCTGCCAGAATCCGGTTGCGCGCCGGGAAGCGCCATCTGGCCGGCTGGGTACCCAGCGGGAATTCGCTCACAAGTGCCCCCTGCGCCGCTATCCGGGAGAAAAGCTCCTCATGCTGCCGCGGATAACAGACATCCAGGCCACAGCCGAAGATGGCAATCGTCTTGCCGGCTTCGAGCGCGCCTTCATGGGCTGCCGCGTCGATACCCAGCGCCCCTCCGCTTATAACCAGGCACCCTGCCTGAGCCAGGTCTACTGCAAGCCGGCGCGTTACCGCCAGGCCATATCCGGTTGGCTTGCGCGTGCCGACCAGCGCAACAGCGGGCTGAGCGAGCAAGCAGGGATCGCCCAGCACGAACAGGCAATGAGGAGGACTGGCCAGGTGGCGCAGAGGTTCTGGATACTCGGGCGCGGCTCTCGTGAGGGCCGTGGCGCCCAGCTCCGCAAGTCTGGCGACTTCGGCTTCGAGGCCCGAGGCAGCGATAGAAAGCCGGGGCAACTCGGCGGGACGAAAACCCAGTGCCCCAAGAGCGCGTTCTTTATGCGCGCCGGCCAACTCAGGCAGTTCGGCTAGCTGCTCCGAGGTTAGCCTCCGCACCCGGTTAGGCGGAGTTTCGGCTAGCGCAAGCAATAACCAGGCTTTTTCCTCTGACTTCACTCGGCGACCTCGCGACTGGAAGGAGTTCGCCGCAAAGGTACCAGTCAAAGCCTCCGAGAGCAAGGGGCGGCAGGTTGGCTAGAAGACTGCCAGGCCACATCCAGTTAGTTGCGCGAGCAGCTCGAGCGGGCCCAGGTGGTCTCCATAGGCCAGAGCATAATGGTGGCATTCCGCCTCGCGGAGCAACCTGGGCGCATCAGCCACTTTCACGCCAACAGCGGTTCTGCAACTTACGGTATCCTGGGTCCAGGCCAGTTCGCCCTTGATAACTTCGAAGCTTGCACCACCAGGTTGCACCCCGAACAAGGTCACTGGAGCGCCAGCCCGCAAGCCCGCAAAACACGTTACTCCTAGTTCTGTGCCATGCCAGTCATGCAACTCGGGTCGAGAGCGTGCATACGCAAGGCCAGGCGCCACAAAGTCGCTGTTCAAGCTCACTATATTCTCATCAAGGTCACGCTCGGTGTTGTTGTGGAACAGGTCCCCCAGGAATACCGGCCCCCCAACTGTTTTACCAAGGATCGCTGTCGCCAGCACCGCTGCCAAATCACACTGGCAACCCCAGGCCTTGCCCTCTTCGATAAGGAGAGAAGCCGCAAGACAAGGCACATACTCTTTGTCCGTCAGCCCCTCGCAATCGAAACAGGCTCCGTCAGCCGCCCTTTCTTCCAGCAAAGCCTTCAGCGCCAGGTATATGCGCGCATAAAAGGAAAGTTTTTCCGACCTGCGGTCTCGCACCGAAAAACGCTCCTGCCATTTACTGGCCAGCAGCTCGCCTTCCTCATGAGAGATCTGATTAACCCGGGCCAGATAATCATGCAAGCTGATTTGCTCGAGGTGGAAGCCAAACCTGTCTTCGAGCCCGGCCAGATCCGATGCGCCGTGCGCGCCGGCCTCTGGCAGTTCGCCAATAACCAGGATTTTCAATTCTGCAAGGTATTTTGCGAGCCACGCGCCAGTAAGCAGAAACTGGACTTCCTTCGACTTCACGGGGATAAAGGAGTAAGGCTCGCGCCCGCCAGGCAGATAACGCGCGCTCCAGCAGCGCCCCCAGGAATCCCACTCTGGAAGCAGAGGTTTACCCAGGCTCCAAAGGGCCTGCACCTGGTCTGAAGTCAACCGCCCAGCCACCAGCACATCAGGCTGCCTGGCCCGTACCTGCTCAAGGGATAGCGTCTCGTCGGGTTCGAGAACAAGCGGGGGCAATACGGTCACGAAGTCCAGCACTTGTTCCAGATGCTCCAGACTTACATCCTGGGGAGGGTGTTCTTCAGCCCTGTCTTTTTCTCTGGCTGGGGGAGCGGTGACTAGTTCGCCAGGCTCTGCCAGGGCACTCACGGAGGTCACGTGCAAGAGTCTCAGCTTCATCCAGACCACCTCACCTGGAGCCAACTGCCTTGCCTTCCTTATCTATGATACACCCGATTTCTGGCTGCAGGCCTGCCCGGTGAGTAAAAAAACTTTAGCGGAAAACTCTCAGAATCCCTTTTAATCAGGAGTTCCTGTCAAGCAGGAGGCTGTTCCTCCTCTGGCGGGGTCTGTAGAGAGAATTCGTCCAGTTCTTCCAGCGAGTAGCGCAGACTGAGCACCGGCGTCTTGGGTTCATTACGTAGCGCAAACTGGAGCCACAAGGCCGAGTGGTTATGCAACAAAGCTTCCCAGGGGCTGTCTGTGACGAACTCCGAGACCAGGATAGTCACATAGTCGAAGCCTTCTTCCGAATGGGCCTTTTGGGCATATTCAAGTAACGGAGTGGCCAGTTCGCGATAAGGCGACTGGACTACCTCCAGTAGGACCTCAGGCGCCCAGTTGTTCCACATCTGCTGAACCCGAGGATTATGCGAGCCCTCTATCTCGATGTGAACCGCGCGGACATCTGTGGAGAGCGTAAGGGCGTATTGCACTGCTTTTAGCACGCCCCGGTGCATTCCCGCCACTGGCACTAGCACCAGGTTGCGCGCGCCTGCCGTGACCGCAGTTGCGCCTTCCAGCGACAGCTTGCTTGCAACATAGTTATAGTGTTTTCTGATGCGACTGGTCATCCATACCAGTGCTGGAATAAGCAAGGCCACCAGCCAGGCGCCATCTCGCGCCTTCTCAAACAGCAGCACCACCAGCACCAGGCCTGTTGTCAAGGTGCCAAGCGAGTTGATGACGAGTCTGAACTGCCAGGCACTTCCTCGCTCTCTCAGCCAGTGGACTACCATACCGGCCTGGGACATCGTGAAGGCGAGAAACACACCGATGGCATAAAGGGGAATGAGCGCATGGACTTCCGCCTTGAAGGCCAGGACCAGAAGGCCAGCTGTGATTCCGAGTGCCAGGATACCGTTGGAATAGACCAGCCTGTCTCCCAGGTTGGTCAGTTGGCGCGGCAAGAAACCATCAGCCGCTTCTATTGCCGCCAGCCGGGGGAATCCATTGAAGCTGGTGTTCGCCGCGATAATGAGTATTACGCAAGTGAATATCTGTACCAGGTAATAGAATAACGTCCCGCCTCCGAAGATTGCCCTGCCGAGTTGCGAGAGGACCGTTTCGTTCGCCAGGGGCACTAGTTCGAGCGCTCTGGCCAGGTAGGTAACTCCAAGAAAGATGATCGCAAGAAGCAGCCCAAGCAGTACCAGCACGCGCCCTGCGTTGCGCGCGGCCGGCTCCTTGAAGGCCTGCACCCCGTTACTGACCGCTTCGATACCTGTCAGGGCTGCACAGCCCGAGGCGAAAGCCTTCAGCAAAAGGAAGAAGCCAAGGCCGTGACTGATTTCCAGGGCTGGGTAAGTTGCGACCGGCATTGGCGCGCCTGTTGCCAGCTTGTAGAAACCGAGTAGCAACAAGGCGGCCATAACTGCTAGAAAACTGTAGGCGAACACCGCAAACAACCGAGCTGATTCTCTGACTCCGCGCAAGTTGACCAGTGTTATCAGCGCTATAGCTCCGAGGGTAAGCTCTACTCGCAGGTCGTGGAGCGCAGGCGCTGCCGAAGTTATGGCTGCTACCCCTGAAGAGACACTAACCGCCACTGTCAGCACATAGTCGCTCATCAACGCCGCGCCCGCTATCTGCGCCGCCAGCGGGCCAAGATTTTCGCGGCTGACGACGTAGGAGCCGCCTCCACCTGGATAGGCGTGTACCACTTGCCTGTATGAGACAACCACTATGAAGAGCAAGATGACGATGGCTGAGGAAACTGAAAGGGAGTAGTGCAGGCCTGCTGCGCCAGCCACAACCAGTGCAATCAGTATCTCTTCCGTCGCGTAGGCCGTTGATGAAAGGGCATCGGAAGCGAAGACCGCAAGGCCAAGAAAATTGTTCAACCTTTCATGTGCCAGTTGCCTGGTTTCGAGTGGCTTGCCAAGTAGCAGACGGCGAATAGTGCTAGGCATCGTGCCCTACCTCCTGGATATGCGGCGATTATGCGCCTGAGCGCAAGACCGCGCAAGAAGGTTATCTGGCGATTTCCAGTTTGACAAAAACTGGCAGGTGGTCGGAGGACGTAGTAGGCAATACTCTGGCTTTGAGAGGGCGCACCTCGGAACTGGCCAGCACATGATCAATGGTCATTACAGGCAGTTCCGCGGGGAAGGTATACCCCAGGCCAAATCCAACTTGCTGGAAGCTGTCGTTTCCAAGTGTTGCCAGCCGCTGCCAGATAAGCCCTCGGGGCGGGGTATTGAAGTCGCCTGCCATCACCCAGGGTCCGGCGAGAGTATGAACATATTGCTCCAGAGAGTCCACCTGGCGCTGTCTTAGGCCCAGTTGCTTCTTGAAACGCGACCTCAGCGGAGTGCCTCTCTGGGCGGCTTCGATTGGCGCATTGGCGGTTACCAGATGCGCGCAGATGACTGTGACAGGTTGGTTGTCTACCTGGATGGTGGCCGCAAGCGCTTCAGAACGCGGCCCAGTCTCAAGCAAGGGGATCTCCCTAGGGGCCAGTAAGGGCAGTCTGGCGCCGATGACAAGCATATCCCAGCGGACGAAACAGTATTCTGGAAGCTCCCTGGCAAGCTTCTGGCGCAGGCTGTCGCGCTCTCCAAAATCGCGCGCTTCCTGAAGGCAGATGATCTCAGGATAAGCGGAGGCGATACGCTCTACGATGGCGTCCAGCCCCGCCTGGCCACGGTGGATGTTCCAGGTCATCAGGCTGACGGTCGGCTGCCCAGCCGGTTCAACTTCCTGATGCACTTGCAGGCCCAGAAAGTACCCTAGCGCCAGCCCGACGGCCAGTACCACCGGCGCGAAAACGTACCAGCGCCTGGCGAACAGAGCCAGCAGCACCAATAGCGCCGTCGGCAACACCAGAGGCGCCTGAGGCATATAGGTAAGCACCGCAGTCATCCAGTTGCGCTCGGCAACGTGCTGTTCCAGCGCCCAGGCCACCAGCAGGAAAGCCAGATTGAGCCAGGCCAGCGTCGCGATTACACGAGTGGCCCTGCCAGTACGTTTTCCTGTTGTCTGCCGTGGTTTGTTCATCGCTAATAAACCTGGAAACCGGTGGAGAGCTGAAAGCTCCCCACCGGCCGGTTGATGTTGGTGAGGTTAGGCGTCAAGCGCGCCCTGGCGAAGGCCGAGAGGCAGCGCGGCAGGCCGCTGGCAGGTCGTGGTCAACTCGATATAGCGGCTCTCAACCGAGGCCTCATGGATGGCGTGCATTATATCCAGCACATGCAACGCCAGGTTGCCGCTGGCTCGATGGGGCCGGCCGCTCCTCAGCGCGCAGGCCATATCCGCCACGCCCGTGCTGCGACTGATGTCATCCAGGCCATGCGTGTGAGGGACTTCCATCCAGCCGGCGCCCGGTTTTAGCACCCTGACCACGCCACCTGGGTTGTTTGGATCGGGCACTGAGAGACAGCCTCGCGTGCCGTAGATCTCAATCCAGGGCAACGAGTGGCCCCAGACATCCCAACTGGTGATGATATTCGCGATGGCGCCGCAGGCGAAGTCCACCACCCCCACTACATGTGTGGGGACTTCCACCTCTATCTGTTTGCCATAGTTGGGCTGGCTTGTAATAGTGCGCACAGGCTCGCTGATACGCGCCGACCCGCATACGCGCCTGGCCGGCCCCAGCAGGTTGATGAGCGCGGTCAGGTAATAGGGCCCCATATCGAACATCGGGCCGCCACCGACTTGATAGAAGAAAGTCGGATCTGGATGCCAGTTCTCACTGCCATGCCCCAGCATAAAAGCCGTAGCGCCAACAGGCTCGCCAATCCAGCCATCATCAATCAGCTTGCGACAGGTCTGATGCCCTCCGCCAAGGAAAGTATCTGGCGCGCAACCAACCAGTACCCCCCTGGCCTTCGCGGCTTCGACCAGTCTGATGCCTTCCTCGCGCTTTACGCTAAGGGGCTTCTCCGTCCAGACGCTCTTGCCGGCCTCAACACAACGCATCGAGACCTCGAAATGTGCTTTGGGCACCGTCAGGTTGATGGCGATCTCGATCTCGGGATCGGCAATCAGCTCGTCCACGCTGCAAGCGCGAGGCACTCCAAACTCTTCGGCTCTGGCTTTTGCGCGCTCGGGCAGCAAATCAGAACACGCCACGACTTCCAGCAGGTCGAACAAGGGGCACATCCGGAGATAAGCCGGGCTGATGTTGCCGCAGCCAATCAGGCCAACCTTCACTTTCTGCATCAGGTTCTCTCCTCTGGAAATCAGGCGTCCAAAGTGCCTGGCCGCAAGCCAAGAGGCAGCATCGCGGGCCGAGCGCAAGTCGTGGTGAGTTTTACATACTGGCTCGAAGCCGACGCCTCGTGAATAGCATGCATTATGTCCAGCACATGCAGTGCCAGATCGCCACTTGCGCGGTGAGGCCGGCCGCTTCTGATTGCATAAGCCATATCCGCAACGCCAGTGCTGCGGCTGATGTCGGCATAGCCATGCGTAAGCGGTACTTCCATCCAGCCAGCCCCAGGCTTCAAAACGCGCACAGGCCCGCCTGGGCCGTTAGGATCGGGCACAGACAGGCAACCGCGAGTGCCGTAGATCTCAATACGCGGTAGTTCGGCGCCCCATACATCGAAGCTGGTGATGATATTGCCGATGGCGCCACTTGCGAAATCCAGCACGCCAGTGACATGCGTCGGAACTTCGACTTCGACCTGATTGCCATACTTGGGCTGGCTTGTGATGGTGCGGAACGGCTCGCTGATGCGCGCCGAACCACATACCCGCTTTGCCGGGCCCAGCAGATTCACCAGCGCGGTCAGATAATACGGGCCCATATCGAACATCGGTCCGCCGCCGACCTTGTAGTAGAACTCCGGATCCGGATGCCAGCTCTCGTGGCCATGGCACATCATAAAGGCCGTCGCGCCAATTGGCTCGCCAATCCAGCCATCATCCAGCAGCTTGCGGCAGGTCTGATGGCCCCCGCCCAGGAAGGTATCCGGCGCGCAGCCGACCAGTACGCCTTTTGCCTTCGCGGCGGCGACCAGTTGGATGCCTTCTTCGCGCTTCACGCAGAGGGGTTTCTCGTTCCAGACGCTCTTGCCGGCCTCGACGCACTGCATCGCGACCTCGAAGTGGGCCTGGGGGATAGTGATGTTGATGACCAGTTCGATGCTCTTGTCAGCCAGCAGTTCTGCCACAGTGCAAGTGCGCGGCACATTGAACTCGGCTGCCCGGGCCTCGGCCCGCTCGGGAAGCAGGTCTGCACAAGCCACAATATCCAGTATCTCGAACAAGGGGCACTGTCTGAGATAAGCCGGGCTGATGTTGCCACAACCGATTACGCCAACTTTCACTTTGTCCATCTGATTCGCTCCTTTTCAATAAAGCGCCGCCGAGCAAAGCCCGGCGGCGATTCGTCCTGATGGTCAGCTTGCGCCGCTTACCGGGCCGCCCAGAGCATCCCCCGCTGCGCGATAGTCAGCGCTTCGGGCACCTCGAAGTCCTTTGCGACATGGCCGAGTGAAGTGTAGAAGACCTTCCCCTCGCCATACTTGCGCTTCCAGGCGGCTGGCATAACAGTACCTGCTATCCAGGGGGCATGCTCCCCACTGAAAGTGGTCGTTGCCAATACTTCGTTGCCTGGATCGGTGTGCAGGTAGTATTGTTCTGATTCCATCGCAAAGCTGCCCAGCCCCGCCACTATCGGATCCTCAGGCTTGGCGATATCCACCGTATACTTCACGATACCGCCTGGATGCGCCACCCACTGGCCACCGACCATCCACTGGTACTCGGTGTTCATCCGGAAGGCGTCGCCCATCCCGCCATGCCAGCCAGCGATGCCTACGCCACTACGAACGGCGTTCAGCAGCCCGGCCTCCTGCTCGCCAGAGATTTGCCCCATCGTCCAGCAGGGCACCACCAGGCTGAGATTCATCATGTAATCCGTTTCGAGATAGACATCCATTGTGGCTTCATAGCGCACCTCGAACCCTTGCTCTTTCAGAAAGGGCACGAACAGTGCCGTCGACTGCTGCGGCTCATGACCATCCCAGCCGCCCCATACAACCAGTGCCTGCTTCATTGCTACGCCTCCCAGCGCGTTGTGCTTGGTTCTTGCAAGGGAAGTAGATCTTCCCAATTCTGCCTATAACTCAAGTTCAAGTCCTACCGGGCAATGATCCGAGCCCATCACTTCCTCTTCAATCCAGGCCCTCTTCACTTTAGGTGTCAGATTCTCACTTACAAAGAAATAATCCAGCCGCCAGCCGACGTTCCGCTCGCGGGCGCGGGTCTTCATATCCCACCAGGAATACCGCCCTCCCCCTTCCTCGAACAGCCGGAAGGTGTCCACGAAGCCTGCCCCTACCAGCTTGTCCAGCCAGGCGCGTTCCTCGGGCAGGAAACCTGAGGTCTTGACGTTCTCCTTCGGGCGCGCCAGGTCTCGCTCCTGATGGGCGGTGTTGACATCGCCGCATACAACCACTGCCCGACCGGCCTCTTTCAAATCAAGCAAGTGGTCGAGGTAAAAATCATAAAACTCCAGCTTGTATGCCAGCCGTTCTCTCGACATCCCGCCGTTAGGAAAGTAAGTAGTCAGCAGCACGAAGTCGCCGAAATCAGCCTCCAGCACGCGCCCTTCACGGTCGAACTTGTAGTCGCCAAGTTCGCGTTTTACCGACTGGGGCTGGAGCCGGCTCAGAAGACCTACTCCCGAATAGCCTTTACGCTCTCCAGCGGCAAGCCAGGTAGTGTAGCCTTCCAGGCTACTCAAAGCCTCAGGCAACTGGTCAGGCTGAAGTTTTGTCTCCTGCAGGCAAACGATGTCAGGTTGGCTGGTCTCCAGCCACTCCAGGAAGCCCTTGCCCAGCATCGCGCGCAAGCCATTTACATTCCAGGAATAAAGTCGCATCCGCTAACCCGCGCCGTCGCTTGACGGCTCCTCTTCGGAGAAACCTCTCACCCGTTTTACACGCTCTTTCACAAGGTCCTCGGAGGCCAGATACTGATGCCCTACCATACGCAGCTGATCGTCCAGTTCATAGGCTAGCGGGATGCCTGTCGGGATATTGAGTTCTACGACCCCCTGCTCGGGCAGTTGCTGGACATAACTAACAAGTGCCCTGAGGCTGTTGCCATGGGCGACTACCAGCACTCTCTTGCCTTCTCTCAGCTTGGGAGCGATTGTACCTTCCCAGAAGGGGATGATACGCGCCACGGTGTCAGCCAGGCTCTCGGTCAAGGGCAGCAGATCCTGCATAACGCCCTTATATTTGGTGTCGAAACCGGGGAAGCGTGGATCCTCCCTGTCCAGAACCGGCGGCCGGGTGCGATAGCTGCGCCGCCAAAGGTGAACCTGCTCCTCGCCATAACGCTCGGCGGTCTCCTGCTTGCCCAGGCCCTGCAAAGCGCCGTAATGGCGCTCGTTCAGCCGCCAGTTGCAGTATTGCTGCAGCCACATATGATCCATTGCCTCAAGAGTTAGCCACAGCGTCTTTATCGCTCGTCTCAGCACCGAAGTGTAGGCGATGTCGAAGTCTAGCGAGTGGTCGCGCAGGGCGACGCCGGCCTCTTCGGCCTCCTGCCTGCCGCGGTCGGACAAGTCGACATCGGTCCACCCGGTGAACCGGTTCTCCTTGTTCCATTCACTCTCGCCATGCCTTAACAATACCAGGCTATGTCGCACCTACAACCTCTCCTTTCCCCCCAGAGAAAGCTCCTTCTGTCTTATTGCCACTGTACTAGTTCGCCCCCGCTTTGCCAATACCACCAGAAAGCCAGCTTACGAGTACCACCCGAGCAATCCGGCCAGCTTGCGCGCATAATCTACGAAATTGGGCCAGGAGATGTCTGAAGGCACCCCGTGGTCACAGCTCGGGAGGAAACCTCCCTGGGCCAGCAGCGGTGGTATCACCCGCCCAAGCTCTGCGTCAAGGACCTCCCCGCCCTTGGCGATAGCGCGTTTGTCGATACCCCCCACATAGCCCATCTTGCGCCCGAACTGCTCCCTGAAGGCCACGATGTCGTTGTGCGCCGCTACCTCCATCGGGCTGCAGACGTTGATGCCGGCCTCAATCCAGAGGGGGATAAGTTCTCCAATGAAGCCGTCCGAGTCCATATCCACGACCTGGCCACCCCTGTCCATCACTAGCTCGGTCCACTCGCGCCAACTGGGCAGCAGGAAGCGCCTCGCCATAGCCGGCGAGATCATCGAGTGCGCTTTGTAAGCCATATCCTCGCTGATGCCCAGCCTGTCAATCGGGATCTGACAGGTGATGCGCTCAAGCAGTGCAAGCACGAAGTCCTTCCAGAAAGCGGGCCATCTCGTCCACGAACTCCGGCTGCTCGATGCACAGTCCGCAAAGGCCCTCGAAGCCGCACCATTCGCGCATCTGCCAGAAAGGCCCGTTAATCTGGGTGCTGACCAGCAACTGGCTTCGGTCCACCGCTGCGCAGCGCGCCTCGAAGTCCTCAACGAAGCGCCCTGGCGCATCCAGCTTGTAACGCTCCTTCATCGCTTCCCAGTCGTCCCGGTTCTGCACGGGAAACCGGTGCCACTTGCGCGTCACGAAGTCCTTGGCGCTACGGATATAGGTGTAATCGAAGCAGTCCGATATCTCGGTAACGGCGCCCATCCAGTCGCGGACGATGTAGTGACCGTCCCGGTGGTCCAGCACCTGCTCTTCGAACTGGGGGATCATCCGGGGATCTACCGGCACCCCCCAGTTGCCGCCCGCAAGCGGCTCCAGTTCCATCAGGCGCCAGAGCTCGGAATTCCAGTTGGCTCCCTCGGCAAGCCCCTGCGTATACCAGGCAGCCAGCGTGGACTCACGCGGCCCCCCAGGTTGCAAGGGGATGCGCTCAGGCCTCCCGAAAGTCATCGTCTCCAGATAGCAGTCGCGGTAGCCAGCTGCCATATATTCTCCTAGTCGTAGCTGCCGAGTTCCTTCGCCAGGTCTACAAAGCGGCGGAAGTCCTCGAGGCTCACGCTGTCCGGCACCGAGTGGTCGGAGGAGAAGATATATCCGCCGTTCTCCTTGAGCGCGGGCAGCAGGCGGCGCATCTCGGCCTCCATCTGGTCCATATGGTCGTACAGCACTGCGTTCATCCCGCCGTGCAGCACCAGTTTGTCGCCCCACTCGCGCTTCAGCTTCAGCGGATCCATCCCGGCCTTCACTTCCAGCGGATTGAGCGCGTCCAGGCCTATCTCCAGCAGGTCCGGCAGCAGTGGTTCCACATACCCGCAGGAATGGAGATGGGCATACATCCCGTGGGAGTGAGCCCATTCGATGGCGCGCGCCTGCACAGGCTTCAACAGTTCCCGATAGGTCTTCAAAGAGAAGAAAGTATGTTGCTTGTAGCCCATATCGTCGCACCAGAAAATGGAGTCGAACTTGTAGCCTGCATCAATTATCTGATCCCACAGGTCTATGCAGGTGTCGAGGTAGTGGTTGAAGATATCGAAACACCATTCGGGATCCTCGACCATCGCCATCAGCAGGCGTTCTGTACCGACTGTCCAGGAATGGGTGACATCGAAGCCAAACCAGAAATGCCCAACCTTCCAGTGGCCTTCTTTCATCCAGACTGGGTAAGCGGCTTTCAGGCCAGCCCAGTCGACCCGGTCGGGCGAGGCGGTCATCCGCGCCTTGGCCTCGGCCCAGCTCGGGCGGTCTTTGATAGTGAAATCCAGGAACTGGGGCGTCGAGGCGGCGTGCTTCCAGGTCTTCATCGTGACCCCGTAAGCGCTCTTGGAGATGACATAGTCGTCGGTTTCTTCAACCACGCCCCCCGGATAACGAGGGCTTATGTCTACGCCCAGGCCGGCCATCTTGTCCAACCCGAAGAAATTCTCGTAACCGACCTCGGCGGGCATCCCCTCCCGCTGCCAACGCTCTATAGTGCTGCCCCAGGGGCCATCAATGATGGGCACCCGGTCGGCGTCTTTATGCTCGAACATCCGCTTGAAGCGTTCGTAACTGGTAAGCTCGGTTGCCATAGGGCTACCTCCTGTGGTTTCACTGGCCCATATTTCGCCCTGCAAGCCTTCTTCCTGCACCGGCAGGAGAGCGACCAAGGCCGCGTAATACTGCCGCAGTAAACTCAAAGAGACAAGAGGGAAGAAAATGAGCGAATTCGAGACCGCTTATCAACACTTGCTGGAATATGCTTTGTCTATTCCCACTGTGGACACCCACGAGCATCTGCCCGCCGAGGCGATGCGACTCGGGTACCCGGTCGATTTCACCACGCTGTTTAGTCACTATTGCCGGGGCGACCTGCAGGCCGCTGGGATGCCGCCCGCCGACTTGCAGGCCCTGTATGACCAGGCAACTCCCCTGGACAAGAAATGGGCTCTCTTCGAGCCCTGGTATGACCTCATCCAGGACGGCAGCTATGCGCGCGCAGCGCATATCGCAATGGCGCGTTTCTACGGCTGCGAGCGCCTGACCAGCCTGGCCGACGCCGAGGCAGTATCAGAAGCCCTCCAGGCGAACAATACGCCTGGCCTCTACCGCCGCGTCCTGAAGGAAGCCTGTGGCATCGTAAAATCTATGAACTTCGGCTCACTGGACGATGATCCAGAATACTTCGCGCCTGTCATCAATATCAATCACTACGCCGAAGCCTCGCCGCAGACGTTGAAGGGGCTGGAAGCCAAATATAATCGCGACCTGGCGCGCCTCGACCTTTACCTTGAAGCCCTCCACGCCGACCTGGTCGAGTTCAAGGGCAAGGGGATGAAGGGCATCAAGACCCACTGCGCCTATATGCGCGACCTCCACTTCGCCCCGCATACCCAGGCCGAGGCCGAGGGCTGTCTTCAACCGTATCGTGGAGGAAGGCTACGGCTGGCGCTTCACCGCAATCGGCTATGAAGAGGCCCGCCCCCTGCAGGATTTCATCGTCCACCGGATGGCCGAATGGGCTGCAGAACTCGAGATACCCTTCGTCATCCATTCAGCCCTGCAGGCCGACATCCGCCACAAAGAGGACAACGCCAAGCCGCTGCGGCTATGGAACCTGATAGAACGCTATCGCCACACCGACTTTGTCCTCCTCCACTCGGGCCTGCCGTGGATGGAAGAAGCCTGCCTGCTGGCTAAACACTACGACAACGTCTATCTCGATATGGCCTGGGACCACATAATGAGCCCCGAACTCTCCACCCGCGCCGTCCGCTACTTCGTGGACCTCGTGCCCAGGAACAAGGTGTTCGGTTTCGGCGGCGATTTCGGTGTCGTGGAGAAAGTTTTCGGCCATCTCACAATGGCCCGAGAGGACCTTTCCCGCGCTTTGGCCCACAAAGTGACCGCCGAAGGGATGCCCCTTGCGCGCGCCGAAAGCTGGCTTACGGCTATGCTGCACGATAATCCTGCCCATGTCTTCCATCTGGAGGTCTAGCCTTGCGTTGCTTGCTAATGTGGACTGCACTCTTCTCACTAGTTATGGGAGGGTTGGCTATGAGCGCGCCTGCCTGGGATAACTACTCTGACACCTGGGTCGCCACCGATGACCTGGGCCGGGTTACTCCGACCGCGAGCGAGGTTGGTCAGCCGCGCACTGACCGCTTCATCGGGATGTTCTACTTCCTGTGGATGACGCCCGACCTTGGTGGTCCTTACGATGTGACAAAGATCGTCGCGGCCAATCCAGGCGCGATGGAGAATCCTGAAAGCCCGCCCTGGGGGCCGATGCACGCCTTCCACTTTTGGTCGGAGCCCTTGTTCGGTTATTATCGCTCGGACGACCCCTGGGTGCTGCGCAAGCATGCCCAGCAGCTCTCTGATGCCGGCGTGGATGTCGTCATCTTCGATGTGACTAACCAGATCACCTATCCCCAGAGCTATGAGGCCCTCTGCAAGGCCTGGTCCGAGGCGCGCGCCGAGGGCAACCGGACGCCTGGCATCGCCTTCCTCACGCCTTTTGGAGATCCTCACAATGTGGTAAATCGCCTGTGGGAGGACCTCTACTCCAAAGGGCTGTGGAAAGACCTCTGGTTCGAGTGGAAGGGCAAGCCGCTGATAATGGCCGACCCCGCCAAGGTGGACCCGGCCCACGCCGACTTCTTCACCTTCCGCAAGCCAATACCCAGCTATTTCACTGGACCGGAAGGGCCTGACAACTGGGGCTGGCTGGAAGTCTATCCCCAGCACGTCTTCCCGAACAGCGCTGGCGAAGCCGAACAGATGACCGTGGGCGCTGCCCAGAATGCGGTGGGAGACCGTATTGGAACCCTCTCGATGAAGAACTCACGCGGTCGCAGCTTCCATAGCGGCACCTGGGCAACCGAACCAGGCGCTGTAAACAAAGGCTACAACTTCGCCGAGCAGGCCGCCCGCGCTCTGGAGGTCGATCCCCAGTTCGTGTTCGTCACCGGCTGGAACGAGTGGATCGCGATGCGTTTCAACGAGTTCGCAGGCTTCCGCGAGCCGGTGATGTTCGTGGATACCTGTGACCAGGAGGGCAGTCGCGACCTCGAGCCGATGCTCGGGGGCCATCAGGATAATTACTATTATCAGTTCGTCGATTTCGCCCGGCGCTACAAGGGCGCCCGCCCCCAGCCACCCGCCGGCCCGCAGGTGACTATCAAGCTGGATTCTGACTTTGCTCAGTGGCAGGCGATCACGCACTCCTACCGGGACAACCTGGGCGACGTGAAGCACCGCGACTTCCCGGGCATCGGGTCGATTGGCAATTACGTGAACACGACCGGCCGCAATGATATCGTCGAGTCGAAAGTCGCGCGCGATGCGGCCAACCTCTACTTCTGGGCGCGGACGAGGGAGCCCCTTTCACCGCGCACCGACAGCAACTGGATGGTGCTCTACCTCAACGTGGACGGCGATGCGACCACGGGCTGGCATGGCTATGACTTCGTGGTCAACCGGCGCGGCGTCAGGCAGACCACCACCGGCCTCGAGCGTTGCCGGGGCGGCTGGGACTGGCAGCCCCTTGCCGAAGTGCCGCTGCGCGTCGAGGGCGACCAGCTAATGCTCTCGGTTCCACGCAAGCTGCTTGGGCTGGATACAAGCAAGCCGCTTTCCCTGCAGTTCAAATGGCATGACAATATGCAAGTCGACGGCGATATTATGGAGTTCACCGTGAGCGGCGACGCCGCTCCGAATGATCGTTTTAATTACCTCTACTGGGAGGAGAAGTAAGATGGCAAAGCCAATCAGGCTCGGTGTTTTCGGTGGAAGCAGGGGGATGTCGTTCGGTCAGAACGGCGTAAATCTGGGGATGGAGGTCGTCGCGGTCTGTGACAACTGGGAGGAGCGGGCAAATAATGCCGCTGGCGCCTTCGGAGCGACCGCTTACACGGATTTCGACAAGTTTCTGGAGCACGATTTCGATGCGTTGATTCTCGCAAACTTCTTCCACCAGCACGCCCCCTATGCCATCAAGGCCCTCGATGCGGGTCGCCACGTTATCAGCGAGTGCATCGCCTGTAAGACGCTCGGGGAGGGCGTAGAACTCGCCCGGGCCGTCGAGCGGTCGGGCAAAATCTATTTCTTCGCGGAGAACTACGCCTATTTCACCTACTGCCAGGAGATGCGCCGGCTTTATCAGGCCGGCGAGATAGGCGAATTCCAGTATGCCGAGGGCGAATATAACCATCCCATCGACGCCCATGGGTGCAATCAGCTCTCGCCAGGCGTCAACCACTGGCGCAACTGGATCCCGCCCACCTATTACAGCACCCATGCGATGTCGCCCCTGATGTATGCGACCGACACGAGGCCTGTCAGCCTCAACTCGCAGTCCATCACCGTCGCGGAGGGCGACACGCGGCGCAAGATGACCGCAAGGCACAGTGACCTCGGCTTCTGCACGATTATCCGGATGGACAACGGCGGGCTGGTGCGGCTGATGGGCCTCGGCCTCGCCGGTCATAGCATCTGGTATCGCATCCACGGCACGCACGGCCTGATGGAGAACCTCCGCACGGGCGACCAGAACCAGCTACGCATCGTCCACGAGGCCTGGGACATCGAGGGAGACCAGGTACCAGAGCGTATCTACTCGCCCGAGGTGCCTGTCGCGCCGGACCTGGTGGCCAAGGCCGGCCACGGCGGGGGCGACTTCTTCACGATGTATTATTTCAAGGAGGCCATCGAGACAGGCCAGCAGCCGTGGATGAACGTCTATCGCGGCCTTGATATGACCTTCGTTGGCATCCAGGCCTGGCGCTCTTGCCTGGCGAAGGGCGCGCCGGTGGAGGTGCCCGACTTCAGCAAGGAAGAAGTGCGTAAGCAGTACGAGGGCGACAACTGGTCTCCGATGCCCGAGGACGCCGGCCCAGGCCAGCCCTTCAGCAGCATCAAGGGGAAGCTGGACCCCTCCCCCGAAGGCCTTGCCTATGCCCGCCAGGTGTGGGACGAGATGGGCTACAAAGGGGAATAACGCCTCTCATAAGGACAAAACAAACCGGGAGCCGACCTTCGGCTCCCGGTTTTGTCTGCCAGGTATCTAGCGCAGCTTGAATTTGACCGTATAGTCCCACTCCTGCCCCTCGGAGACCTCTCCGGTGAAGGGTTGCAGGCCAAGGAGGAAGCCCGGGGCGTTCCAGAAACGCTCATCCACGAGCCAGGCCTCTCCCGAGAAGGCGACTTCCAGCTCGAGGCCCGAGGCTGTCGTCAATTTCACCTTGCGGAAGTCCTCTGCCAGTTGCGGCGGGTCGGCCAGCACCTTCGAGAAGCTGCCCTCCTGGCCCCCAGCCTGCCACGTCCCGCCCGCCCAGGTGGCCGGGGGCAGGGTCAGGCGCTCGCGCCAGGAGAAGATTGTGCCCGCTGAGAGGGCTTTCCAGTGGCATTGCAGCGTGAGGTCGTTCTCCTTCACCGTCAGCCGCTTGGTGTAGGCGAGGCGGAAATCATCGAGCACGCGCTGCCCCTCCATCACGAGCGTCCTGGAGCCCTCCAGCCGCAGCGAGGCGTTTTCGATGGCGAAGTCGCGCCATTTTTCATTGGCCGCAAGCTGGGTGCGCAGTGGCTCTACCAGTACTTCATCGCCCACCTGCCAGCGCGCAAGCCGCCCATCAACCTTCCAAAGCTGGTAACCCGCCTCGCCCAGTCGCACCAGCGCCATATCGCCGCGCAAAAGGATAGGCTCCGGCCCTTCGGCAGTCAGCGTCGGGCTGAGTACAGGCAGGTTGCCTTCGCGCTCCGCCTCGCGCGTGTAGAGCAACAGTCGGCCATCCTGAGCAGGAATAAGGAATTCGCGCCCTACCTGCTGGCTGCTGACATCCAGTCGCCGCCCGTGCATCGTAAGCCGGACATCGAGGGGAGTCGGATTTAACACTACCGTCCCGCCCTCAAATTCGCGCGACCAGGTACCCTCGGGTTGCTTCTCGGCAGGCCCCTTCGGCCAGCCCAGCGGCGCATCGTATTCGGGATACCACCACCGCTGGCCGCGCCAGCGCGTGTGCATGTCATAACCGAAATAACCATCGCCCATCAGCGTCGTCGCGAGGCCAAAACGCATCCGCGGCAGAAGCACTCGACCGCGCTCGAGCAGTGCGTTCCGGCCTGCTTCGTCCAGTGACTTCCAGGCATCAAAGGGGGGCTCGATGGCCGAACTGCTGACGAAAGCTGTCATAGTCGGCTGATGCGGGGTATTCGTCCAGTAGAGATAATCCTCCAGTACGCCCTCCCAGCCCCAATTGCCGTCCAGCACATAATCCAGGTAGTCTTCCAGCAGGATGCCGTTGAGCGCCCCGTAAGTGTCGCGCCCGCCCTGGTTATCCATAAAGGGCATATCCGGCCCAAGCTCGGCTCGCACCCTGTCGGCAACCTGCCGCTTGGCCTCGCGCCAGGCCTCGTCCAGCCAGCCGCGCTCATCGGCCACGCCGTCTTCGTTGGCGTCCACTTCATAAGCCTCGCCAGTCTCTATGTTGCACGCCCAGGTGTCGAAACTCGGCCCCATGCAGTCGATGAACACGCCATCATAGCCGCGCTCCCTCACCGACCGGGCGCACTGGGCGACAATCCAGTCCAGCACTTCAGGCCTGGTCAGATTTATCATCCGGGTGCCCGGCCAGCCGTCAAGGAAACGCCCATCTGGCTGTTTAAGCCAGCCACTCTGAGGGAAAGTCGTATCCTCCGGAAAGGCATAGGGCGCCGAACAGGAGAAGTCCAGGATGATGAGATCCGGATTGAGTTCATGCAGGCGGGTCATCTTCTCCTTCAGCAACCGCGCTTGCTCTGGATCAGCCCAGTTGCACCACAAGCCGCCAATCATCAGGTCCCACTTGGCTGCCTCGGCCAGGTCCGCTTCATCACTCCAGGGGGTCACCTGGATGCCATAACAGTTGGCGATGCGCGGGAAGGCCGGCCCCCGGCGCTCTGCCGCGAAGGCGTAAAGAGTAAGCAGTATTAGCCCAACCGCAAGTAGTCGCTCCATCATTGCCCCTCTCCTCCGGTTTCTCACCGGTATTGGTACAGTTCAGCGCCCACTTCACTAACGGCTTCGACCAACTCGATGTACGGCATGTCGGCGATGTCTACGAAACCGACATTGTAGTTCTCCCCGTCCAGCGGTCGCCCGGTGGTGTGTTCATCTCGAAACTTGAACCAATGGCAGCCGACGAACTGGGGATGCCGCAAGGCGCCCTGCACATATTCTTTATACGCGTCGGCCCTGCCCTGCTGGTCAGCCACCTCGACCAGCCCCGGATGGAATAGCCCTCTGTCCAGCGAGCCGAAGTGGAACTCTCCAATGATAAGCGGCACGTCTGCCTCCACCGGCAACTCAAAGTCCGCGACCGAGTGGCGATAGAGGTTGTAGCTGACGATGTCGCAGTAATCCACTGCGGCGGCGACAGCCAGTGGATTCGCCCAGGCGAACCGGCAACCGAGGTAGAGCTGGTCCGGCGCGACGGCTTTCACCTCCTGGCGTATCTGGCGGAAGTATTCGCGCGCCGTGCGCGAGGAGAAAGCCTGAAGGTCTGCCTCGGCCTTCTGCCGGTCAGGCAGGCTGGTGCTTGCAAGCAGTCCTTCCCAGGAAGGATAGGCCGTGTTCCACTGGGCATTGAGCGCCTCGATGGTCTTGTACTTCGATTGCAGGTCTTCGGCGAAAGCCCGCTTGGCCGGCTGGTCGGCCGGGGAGGCCAGGGCCGCGAGTGCCAGGCTTGCTTCATCTCCCCAGGCAATCTCGTTGTCCACAAAATACCCGAGGCACCAGGGGTCGCCGGCGCTCTGGCCCACTTCCCTCTGCATCGCTTCCCGGATAGAGGCGCTAAAACTTGGGTCGAACACATCGCGGAACTTGCCCCAGTAGCCTTCACTGCCTTCGAGCATCCGCCCGCCGAAGTAGATAGTCGCAACATAGGGTGTCTTGCGCTGGCGGAAGACCTCCGGCTGCGACCAGTTGCCGATGGTGTTGAGCCCCCAACTACGCAACCGCTGGTGCGTGACGGCGTTGAAGTGTTCCTGCCAGTCGTCGCCGTACTTGAGCGCCAGGTTAGCCGCGCCGAAGTCGAAGCTCCAAACATTGCGCCCCGCCCATGGCCCCATCAGGCACCAGTTAGGCCCGTAAAACTGTCCGCGAGGATCGCCCTCCTCAGGGGGCACATCCACAAACCAGCCCTCCCGGTCTTCCACGGGCGTTGAATCACCCCAACTGCCCACACAGTCCACCCCGTGCGACCAGAAGAGATGGCCCAGTGGGTCCACCAGCCACCATTTGCCGTGGTATTTCGTCACGCGGAAGAACCCCTTCGGCGCAAGCTGCGGCCCAGCCGCCCAGCCTCCATATTCGTCCCAGTCAGTTGGCCCTGGCGCTTTGGTGAGGGCCTTTGCTTCCACCTGGGCGCGCTGGCGCAGTTCTTCCTCGCTGTGGGTCTTGCCCGGCCAGTCAGCGTGAATATGCTGCCCAAACTTGTCAATAAAGGGCAGGAAGCCTCCCTCTGGCTCCAGTGATCGCCACTCGCCCTCTGCCCTGATCGGGCCTAGCTCAAAGGCGCAGTCCTCGGTCGGCTGAGCCACAAAAAGCAGCAATTGGGTCACCTTGGCGGGGTCGAACTCCGTGCCTTGCCTCTCTCCGCCCGGCGAGCCGCGCATCCCCAGGAAGTCAATTGGCTTGCCTGCAGTATCGAGGAGCGGATGCGGCATCGGGGCGACGAGAGTGCCCTTCTCGCCAGGCCCAAGCTCGATGGGGAGCTGCATGCAGTGGTGCTGGCCGTCCGCGCCGGGGTTGTCTACCCGGATGAACAGGCTGGCGCGCTTTGGGCCTACATTCTTCACAAGCAACTCGACACGCGTCCACATGGAGAGATCCCAATGCCCCTCTGGGGCTGGCAGCACGCAGCCTGGCCAGTCGGTCTCATGGCCTGTCTCCAGCCTCAGCCTCGGCGCTTCAGACGTCCCAGCCAGGCTCACCCTCGCGCCGAAGACTGTTACCGCCATCGCCTCGAAGGGCGGCTTGAAGTCATAGAGCGTCTGCGCTGCCATCGAGGTACCCCCTGCAAGCAACATCACGATCCATAACAAAATCGAGCGCATCGCGTCCTCCTAGTTACCACCCAGCTGGCGACCAGAGCAACCGTTCTCGGGATTTCGATGCGGCTGGTGCTGGGCCTGCAAGCAGGGACGGGTTGCTGACTGGTGTATACTTGGTGTTCGCTAGTACTTTGGCGTCCAATCCCAATCCTATAAGGTGATTCTCCTGAATAAGACTCTGATGGCAGTACTTGTAGTTTGTATTGCTCTAGGACTCCTGCTTGTCGGTTGTGGGAAGTTTAGTGGA
Source organism: uncultured Armatimonadia bacterium (assembly GCA_963749155.1). Classification (GTDB taxonomy): domain Bacteria; phylum Armatimonadota; class Zipacnadia; order CAVVLO01; family CAVVLO01; genus CAVVLO01. Next base: position 455,951 of record CAVVLO010000002.1, read on the forward strand.
GGCGGCAACGCCGACCCGTTCACTCTCGATTACACAATTGATGAGTCCAATTCCGCTTTTTTCCTGGCCGGGGACTCCTACGCTACCCTGGCTTCTGCTTCGCCCTTCTACACAGGAGCTTATCCGGTACCCGGCAGCAACACTGCCGAGTTCGACCAGCTACGCGCAGCCAAAGTAGAGGAAATCAAAGCTACAGCTGCCCAGCTTGCCCAGACGGCTGCTTCGACTAGCAGTCAACTCGAGACACTTAGAGCTGCTTTCTTCGATGGACTCGACGCCGGCATCAAGCAGGATAAAAAACTGGCTGGCTTTGCCAGAGGCTGCGTAAAAGAGCTTGTAGGCCTTCAGGTTGAGACCGCAACCTCGCTTGTGCTCGCCGAGTCCGTGGTCATCCCTGAGCAACCTGCTCTAGTAAAAACCGAGTTCGAGTATCTTCAAGTGCTGCGTTCGATGCAGGCTGCCCTGGCTGTCCTTACCGAAGCCGACCGACTGGTCGGGCTTGCCGCCGTAACCTGCAATGCGATGGACAAATCTAACAACGCCAAACTGAAAAGCGTCAGCGCAACACTCAACACTGCGATGGGCGCCTTCGACAGCCTCATGCCCCAACTCAAGAGTCTGGTTGCAGGTCGTAAATCAATTCTGACTGGCCTGGATCAAATACGGACCGCTGACCATTATCTGGCTCTTGCGGCCCTGGACTTCGCTGCAGAACAACTCCCCAAGGTGAAAGAGCAGTTCGCCACTATCAAGCCCTCTGAAAAGCTGACCGCGGAAGATATTGCCCTCTCCGGGCAGGTACTTGCTGGTCTGGAACAGGAACTCGCCTCAGCCCGTAAACTGCTTGAAGCTGTACCGGCGGATCAGCTAATCCCCGTCGAACAGGAGACCGCCGCATACGGCGATATTGCCTGGGCCGGTTATGCACCCAGCACCAGCTATGGTTACGGCCTGAAGATCTTCAAGCAGAAGGAGCCGGAGCTGAAGCGCCTGCCACCCAAGCCCAGTAAAACGATGCAGTTCGCAGCTGATGTCTGGACAGGCTTCCGCGAAGTGCCAGCAACCTGGGTCGAGTGGGCAGACCTCTCCTACAACTACGTAAAGAATGTCGGCCACGGAGTCATCGTCGAGGGCAAGTCGCTGGACGAGGCCAAAGAGGATCAGGCGCAGCTTTTCAAGGACTCCGAGGCGCGTTTCAAGGCGCACAAGCAGGGCTCCCACATCTTGCGCGACGCGAAGCAGAACATCGAGGATTTGGAGAACTACGCTGACGAGGCTACCTCGGGACTGGTCGAGAACTCCGTCGGTGGCGTCAACGTTCCCTGGGTCGCTGGGAAAGTAGCCAAAGCAGTTGTCGGGATATTTACTGGCTTTGCCAAAGGCACCTACGCGCTAGCCGATCCGACTTCTGACACTGGAGAGCTGGTTTCGGGCGGTATAGATATCGCTTGCTCTACTTTCGGGGGCAGCAAGGTCATCGCCAAGCCGACAATGCTGAAAGGTGCCGGGCAGCGACTGGGCGCCTTCCTGCAAAAATATGGGCTAAAAGCCGCAAGCGAGGGCCTGGAGCAGGTCGCTACGAAGGCCACCACCGAGGCGCTGGAGGCCACCAACCTGGCCTTGAAGGACAAACTCAAGGCAATGGGCGCGGCCTGGCTGAAAGAAGGCGGCGCGACGGCCAGGGAGTCGCTCAACGACTTCGCCAAGAAGACCTTCGAGGCCAATATGAAGGGCCTGAAAGAGGCTATGGTAACGATGCTGGGTGAGCGCGGCGGCACCGTGGTGGATAATGTGGTCGGCGAGATGGTGGACAACGCCCTGCAGGAGCTGGTCGTTGAGGCTATCAAGGGAGAAGTCGACTTCAATGGCACCTATTCCGGCGCCCTTCAGGGAGGAGCCGGGGGCTCCATTACTTTGACCATCTCGGGTACTTCGGCCTCTGGCACTCTGGGAGGCTCCCACAAGAAGGAAGCCTTCCACGGCAGTGTCTCCGGCAGCTTCGATCCCGCCTCGCGCAAGGTAAACTGCAAGATATCCGGCACCTTGGGCGTCGATAGTGACACCTCCTTCAGTGTCGGATTTACTGGCAAGTTGTCTGGCACAGCCGCCGAGGATGGCAGCAAGATCTCGGGTAGCTGGAATGCCGATAACGAATGGGGGAACTCCTCCGGTAGTTGGTCGGCCCACAAGTAAGACGAAGCTCCAAGTAGCAACGCCCCGGTCCACTTGGGCCGGGGCGCTTTATTTTGCTTCAGTTTCGAGGCTAGTCTTCAGGCTCTACCTCGATTAAAATCCGCCTGTAAGCAACCAGAGGCGGCTCTCCTGAGTCGCAAACCTCCAGGATAACGTGAATCTCCGTCCCGCCGGCGTCCTCGGGCACAGTAAGGCGAGTCTTAGCCGCTGTCGGCGCTACAATTGCTACCTCACCTTCATAAGTACCTGCTTCAGGATACACCCACCACTTGAAGCTCAGCTCATCGCCGTCAGGATCACTAGAGCGAGAGGCGTCCAGTTTGAGAGTCTTCCCAGGCTTGCTGTGAAGTCTCTCGATACGCCGGCTCTTGTCCTTGCCCAGCGCTGCCACTGGTCGATGGTTGGCCTGGGCAAAAGGCTTCACGCACCAGTCGAGTCGGGCTTTGAAGTCGTTCTGCAAAGCCGCCGCCCAGCGCCCCAGGATATTATCTCGGTGGGTTGTGCCCTCCCAGGTGTCCACCGGAGAAGCCCAGTAACACGGCCGGCCCCCGTAGGCTTCGTTCAAAGCATAACGTCCGGCCCAGCTTCCCCAACCAGGGTGCTCGGGATCGTTCATCCCCGTCGGCACCAGGTAGAGGAAGGTCATCGTGTCGCCTTCCTTCTGCGGCCGGTCCGTGTTGGTCGGATAGAGCGCCCCCAGAGGTCCGTGGCCAGTACGGACATCCTGCTCCAGGTCGAACCCACCCGCCGTCGCCGTCAGCGCCGAGAAGCGATGATACCAGCGCCTGCCATCCACCTCAGGTTGAAACGCGTTCAGATAACACGGAAAGGGTGGCTCCAGCGTCGTTGTATGCTCGCCATACCTTTCCATCCCCGTGATGCGCAATCGCCGCTTGAACAGGCTGTAACCCTCCTGCCCGCGCTCGGTCAGCACCTTGTCGAGAGCGCGCTTCAGGTTGTTGCGGGCAGAGCCTTCATCAGCGCCCCACTCGCAATACCAGACTGGGCGCGGGTCGGGACTGTCCACGGCGGCGATAAGCAAGTTTACAGCCTCGTCTGTGTCGTCATAACCTGGCACCACTCTTGCCAGCAACTGGCCCGGCTCAGGATAGCGCCCATCATGCTGCACAAGGTTCGGATAGCACTCTCCATATGCCCTCACCAGCCTCTGGACAATCCCCAGGCCTGTGCGGTCTTCGGCTCGGTTGTCGCCGCGTGTTACCGGCCTGACGGCGATGATACCCTCGACGTCCCACTCGTTGGCGTATAGCAAAAAACGCACCAAGGACTGCTCATCGTCTGGGTCTCCCCCTGCGTCGGTCTCGATTATGACTCGGAGTTTTTCCGGAGCAGGTGTCGCCGCGTTCGCGCCGCCGCGCGCTAGCATCAAGCCCAGGATCAGCAACAGTGGGAGCAGCAGCAGCTTCATCAGGTATCTCCTAATCGACTGGATTATTCCTGCCGAGATAAAGTAACTTACAGTGCCTCGTGGGCCGTGGCGATGGCTTTTACGGTCTCGTCAGGCACCTCGGCCGACAGTTCACTCGTCCACAGCAGGCTGATACACTCGGCCGGAGAGGCCCCTTCGACCATCTCTCCAATGAAATCGCCCACCTCGCGCGGTCGTTTCTGTTCGACGAGTTCGGCGTTCACTATCAGGCTGAAGGGGGTCTCTTTATAAGACTGCCGAATTGCCCGGTAGTCGCTGCCTCCACCGATGTCCAGGGCGGTCGGATTGAGTGGTTTGTAGACGTCGATGTAAGCATCGAACACCCCGCAGTGGTGCAGGTAGAAGTCGCCCACCTGCTCGCGCACCCACAGGTCAACTGGCAGCACGACCTCGCGGTAGACGCGCGGGGAGAGCATCACCGCTGGGCAGTTGCCATAACCGAAGACCATCCGGTCCAGGGGGAAACCCTCCGGCTGGATGAGAGCCGACACCTCTCGGTACAGCCTGAACTCCGTCTCAGCTATCACCCGTAGCACGTGTTGGGCGACCTTCGGGTCTGTCGCACACGCCATCAGGAAGTCTTCGGCATATATGTTGACAGCTACGTTGAGCGGACTGCCTGTGTTGATGCCTCCTGCGCAGGCTCCATACTTCTCGGCCAGCACTCGCGCTTCCCAGAGCCCTGTCTGGATGACCGGATTGGTCTCGAAATCCGGCACCTCGAGCCCTGCCATCGCTTCGAGTGACCGGTCCGGCAGTGGCAGGTTGGCCGGCGCCTGGTCCTTCGGATAGACAATCTCGCAGCCGAACAGCGCTGGCATAAAGTAGTTGCCGTAGCGCTGGCTGATATTGGGACCGGCGCCAGGGTCGGCGCTGCCCAGATTCACGTCCGCGAAACGCTCAAAGAGCAGTCGTTGCTGCTCCCGGAAGCCCTCTGTCCGCTCCACTGGGTCCGTCCAGAAGTCCTCTCCGAAGTCCATCCCGTATTGCCTGGCGAACCACGTCGGTGCGAAAGTAACCGCCACGGGATTGATAGCATGACTCATCTCTCATCACCCAGCAGGCGCGTTAAGCGAGCCTTGATCCAGTCGGCATCGCGTGGGAAGTCCGCATATCCCTTTATGTCCGCAAGCAGCGGGTCGTCAGGACTGATGAGGAGTGTCTGAAGCAGCGCATAATCCTGCAGCGACTCGGCGAAGACCTCCCACCGGATAGAGTCCATCGGTCCTGTGGGCCCTGGATAGACCAGGAAGGGATCCCCGGGTGGGATGCCAGGCCAAGCCTCACCGCAAAGCTCGGTGAAGGGGTCGACCAGCCGCTCCTGCTCCATCGCATGCCAGTAGTTATAGCCCCAGTGCAGGAAGCCATCTGCCCTGAGTCGATAAAACAACCAGCCTGACATCCTGACAGTGGCTAGTGGTGTGTCCAGGAGCCGCTGCAAATAGGGCCCTCTCGGCCCGCAACAGAAGTAGACCCAGTGTGGGATGCCCTCGTCGATATAGGCTTGAGCGGCGCTGATCACCGGGATCGGCGTGTCGGTAAGGCCTTGTCTGCCATATTCGATATCACTCAGCGCGTCCATCACTTTCATCCAGGGCGCAAGTTCTCTCAGCCACTCACGTGCCTTACGATAGCGGTCGACGTCATCGGCAGCCCCTGGCTCATCTGACAGGTGGAACCAGGAGTGTCTCAGCAGCTTCTCCTTGAGCAGAAAAGTGTGCCAGGCGGGCAGGTATTGTTCCAGGAAGATTCGGTAAGTGTCCGAGAAGGCGCCCGTCTCGATGGGCCAGAGCAGTTTCGCCTCGCCTTGGGCGTTGTTGTAGACCGGCATCGCGTTGTGCAGGCCCCAGTAGATCCACAGATGTGGCCACTCGAACTGCTCGAAGCCTGCCTTCCGAGCCAACTTGATAAACCGCTCGACTCTGGAGAAGTCAAAGCTGTACTGGCCCGGCGAAGATTCATCAATTATCAGCAGTTGAGCAGGCCGTTTGAAGGTCTCGCGCCGCATGAAGAGGCTCGGTACATAGCAGACATCGGTGCCGTGGGTGTGGAGATCGGTAAGGTAAGCTTCGGCAAGCTGCCACCAGCGCTCATCGAAAGGTTCTGTCTCATACCAGTCCCACAGACACTCCGCTCTCCACCAGTGCACAACAGGGAAGCCATGCCGCGGCTGTAATACGACCCGGCTGACCCTGGCCTTGGCCTCCAACTCGGCCTGTTGTGTTCCCTCGTGGAAGGAGAGCCTAGCTTTCAGAATATGCGAACCAGGCTGCGCGTCGGTGTTCGCCCTTACAGTCACCCAGAAGCTGACATTCTCACCCGGACCCACGTCGGCCACCTGGTCGGGCCAAAGCGGGTCGGGCACGTAGCCTGGGATGTACTCACTGCCTTCCTGCAGCGAGGGATCCACCTCGGTGGTGTGAAAACGCACCGGCACATAGCCGACGCGCCGCACCGTGGCAGAGAGCCCCTCGGGCGCCTCCACCTGGCACTCGACCCTCAGCGGCCAGACTCGCTCGTTGCGGCAGCATAACTGGAAGGACGCCTGGCCTCCGCGTGGCAACAGTACCTCGACAGTCTGTTGGTCGCCAGGCGCAGAGTTGGGGTAGACGCGCTCCAGGGACGAGGTAGCCCAGAACAGCAGGCGCGACCCTTCCACCCCATCCGGCTCGATTACAAGTGGCCCCTCTGCGCTCTTGCCGGGCATGGCTAATGCAAGGACCAGTGCCAGCGCTAGAGCCGGCAACAGCAAGGCGTTCGCCATCCAGGATCACCCCTTCGAGTCTGCCCAGATGTTCGCTCAGCAGGACGCCTCCCCTGCAAGTGGAAGTAGTCCCTACGGCATATCAGAGAGGGTGAAGCGCTGATGGCAGAGCGTATTGGGCTGATCGGGCTGGGCCTTGTTGGCTGCGCGCTGACGAAGCGTCTGATTGCCTCTGGCCGCACCGTAGTCGGCTTCGATATCGCTCCCGAAGCCTGCGGGCAGGCTACCGAGCTGGGCGTCGAGATTGCCAGAAGTGCCCCGGAAGTGGCCTCGGAGAGCTTGAATCTCCTGCTCAGCTTGCCGGATTCCGACGTGGTGACCCGCCTGCTTTGGGAAGAAGGGCTGGCCGAGGCGCTGCGCCCTGGCGCGCTGGTGCTGGACACCACGACAGGCCGTCCTGCGGATGCGACCACTAACGCCCAGCGGTTGGCCGAACTTGGCCTGCGCTACGTGGACGCGCCGCTTTCGGGGTCGAGTGAGGAGATCGCCAAAGGCACTGCGACCGCGCTCGTGGGCGCGCCGGAGCCTGAGCCGAAGCTGCTCGATTTGCTGGAGGTCTTCGCGCGGCAGGTGTTCTTCCTCGGCCAGCCGGGCGCAGGGTGCCTCGCCAAACTGGTCGTGAACCACGTGATGGGCCTCAACCGCGCGGCGCTCGCGGAGGGACTGGCTCTTGGGCTTGCGGCAGGCCTCGACGGGGCGGAATTGCTCGAAGTGCTGCGCGGCAGCGCGGCCAACTCGCGCGCGCTGGAGCTAAAAGGCCGCAGGATGGTGGAGGGAGACTTCTCCCCTGCCTCGCGCATCGCCCAGCACGCCAAGGACGTGGCGCTCATCCTGGAGCTTGCGCGCTCCCTCGGCGCCCGCGTCCCACTGGAGGAAGTCCACTCCGCGCTGCTCTCTGAAGCCATCGGAGCGGGCCTCGGCAACCTCGACAACGCCGCTCTGATCAAGGTGTTTCGGAAAGAATAGGGGATAAGCCGTGATGCGCTTCTTGATGATTGCCCTCGCCTGCCTGCTGCTTGCCCATACTGCCTGGTCCCTTAGCGAAGCCGAAGTCATCCAGGCGATTCGCGATTTCGAAGGTAACCAGAGCCTGGAGGTGACCCTTGAGAATCCTGATGAGTGGGACGCTCCTATCCCCAACGGGCATGGTAACCGAACCGTCTACAACGCCGTCGGTCCGCAGAGCAGGGGCCCTCGTGGCGACCTATGACGTCACAGTCGGTAACTTTCCCCAGTGGTCTTTGTCTCATACGAGACGGTCCGGTAGGCACGCCAGTGACTGAGCAGGAGGCAGCCGAGATCGCCAAGCAGTATGCAGCCCAAAAGCTAACGGGCTTTAACGCTGAGCCTCTACGGAGCCACCGGGGTAGGCTGTCAGCTTGGAGAATACGGGGTCGAATTGTGGCGCCTCTGGCTAATGGCGCTCGTACGCAGGCTCGGCGGCTGCAATGTCTGGTGTCACGCCGACACTGGTGCGGTAACCGCGTTCCACGGCAACTGCGGGTAGCTTGACCCCAGACAGTGAATCGGTCCCCGCACTAAGCCAGGAGACGCGCTGGCGCTGGCTCGGCAGAGGTATCCTGCTCTTGCTACAATCGAGCCCACGAGACAGCGTTTACGCTTACTGGAGACGGCTGGCTCTGCTAGGCGTTCGAGTTCCCCCGCAGGCAGGTATGCCCGAAGAGCCCCAGGCCGCGTCATCATTGATGCAAACTCCGGTGAGGAATTACTCGTCGACTGGTGGCGCGGGCGGGGTAGAGCCTCTTCAGATGGCCGACCATTGAGCAGCTTAGTGGACGCATGTCAGTCCGTCTCATTAGTTAGTGCAGGAGGCGTTGCCCTGGGGCTCTCGCCCTAGTGGCGCTACTCCTCTGGCGACGCAGGAAGCCTTCGTAGCATACCTATAGTTTTGTAACTGCCCCGGCCGTCCCCCTGAGGTCGGGGCTTTGCTTTGCTACCCCAGGGCCTTCTCCATCCGGTCCACCACGAAGTCCACGACGCGAGGGCAGGCGATGAGGGGGAGTTTCGTCAGCACCACGGGTGGGCAGTCGGACTTGTAGGTCTGAGCGCTCGCGTCCAGCCCCCCCTCGACCAGCCGCGCCGCGAAGCTCCGCGCCGCCTCGAGGCCCGTGAAGGCCAGCGCTCCCATATGCCGCCGCCCCTCGATGCCGACAAGCTGGTCCGGGCGCCGCGAGGCCAGCTCGCGCAGCCGCTGCTCGTAGTAATCCCCCACCCGGGCCGTCACTTCGGCGTTTGCCTGCGTCCAGCCGAGGGTGACGAGCCAGGCCAGAGAGGCCAGTTCCTCCTGCCCGTTGGTCACCAGCGCGCCGAACTGGGGCAAGCAATCGAGCGCCGCGCTGAACAGCAACCGGGAAGCGGGATATTCTCCGCCCGGGAAACCCTTCCCCAGCGCGACCGCACTCGGCCTTAGCCCATATTCGCGGAACTGCACTAGCGCCGGGCTCCACACGCAGGACTGGATCTCATCGCACACCACAGGCACGTCGTGGGCTTCGGAGAGGGCGTAGGCGCGGTGGAGGAACTCCTCCGACAGCAACCTGGCGCCGTAGTTCATCATTACGATCTCGTGGAAGAAAACCGCCAACTTGTAGGGAGGCTGCTCCCACCGCGCGAAGGCGGCGTCCAGGTCTTCGCTATGATTTGGCCGCACCGCCGCAACGCGCAGCAGGCCGGCCTCCTCCATCCCCCCAAGCAGCTCGGGCCACATCCCGCGCGTCGCCTGGTTCAGCACCGTAGTGCCGTGATAGTTGGCGTGGAGGGTCCCCTCATCGCTCCCCATCACAAGCACGACGGGCACGCGCCCTGCATAGGGCGGCTCGGGCTGGTCTTCCTGAGAGCGATAGAAGCGCGCCAGCGCGAGCTTCAGCGCCGCCTCGCAGGCAAGGCTCCCCGTCTCGAGGTTGAGCACCCGGTTGAGGGTGCCCAGGTCGCGCCGGCCCATTACGGCCTCGAAACCCGCCTCATCGTCCTCGGCAAGGCCGTTCGCCAGGCGCACCAGGCGCTCTTCAAGCAACCGTGTGATATGGCCGCGTGTGTTGTTGTGGGTCGCGTTAGGCACGCCAAGCTGACGCGCAACGTCCAGCAACTCATACCCGGGGAAGCTGTGCCCAAGCGGGGCGTGGTAGTGCTCGCTCTTGGTGATCAGCCGCAGCCGCCCGTCCTCGCTCAGCCTGAAGAAACCAAGCCCCGAAAGCGGCGCCTGCGCCTTCTTGGTGGCTTTCTCGAAGCTCTCGGTGGTCGCGCCGGAGGCGGTCTCGAGACCGGAAGTGTCGATAATCTGCTCTCCAACTCGCGGCAGTAGCGAAAGCAGTCGCTCGTGAATTTTTACGGGGTAAAATTCGACCAGCCGAGTAGCCGCTGCCAGCAGCGCCTCGGCGTCCTCCCCCGTAAGCGCCGCGCGCGCGGCAACGACCTGGCGGATATAGCCCTCGCCGACCAACTCGGCAAGCGACCTGCTCACGGGCACAAACTGATTTACGGGAGTTGCCACGACGTCCACCTCGAATCAGAATAACTCGCAGTAAGTGTTGCTTTCTGTTATGAAGCATAACACCGCAATCGTCTCAAAACAAGCCCTGTCAAGCTTCTGCGCGTTGTTAGCTTGGCACACTATTTCGCACGGATACGCACATAATCCCACTGGGTACGAGAATCGCCGTAGCCGTAGAGCATCACGCGGAAGGCTCCCGAGAGGGCCGGCTCGCGGACGCTCCACTTGCGTTCTCCGTTGGCCACCAGCGTATACTCGCAGCCGACTTTCTCGATGCGGTAAACCAGGTCGCTGCCATCGGCCTCGAGCGGCGCCCAGGGACCAGACTGGCCAACGCCGTTCGAGATGCGCCACTCCCACACGCCGCCCTGTGCCCAGCCGAATTCGAGCCGTGACTCGCCCTGAAATCCCGAGGGACTTACATAATGCTTCAGCGCGCCTGGCACGAGCAGCCAGTCCCAAACCGGCTCGCGGGGGAAGGCCTCCTCCAGCAGCAGGTTAACGATGAGGTTGCCTGACAGGCACCGCCCGCGCACCTCGATCACCGCGACATCCGCCTGGATGGCCTCTGCCATCGCAAGCCCCGCGCGCGAGTCAGGCTCGCCTTCGATCTCCAGCCAGCCCTCGGGTGTCAGACTCCACTTCGCCCCAGCAGCGGTTCCTTGCCAGCGCTTCCACCTGGCGGGGTCGAGGGTGGAAAAGTCTTCCTCGAAGACGACCGGCAGCGAATCGAAGTCGTGCTGGATGCGCTGCATCGGCAAGAGGGCCGGCTGCGAAGCCTCTCCAGCAGCTTCGATGCTTATTCCAGTCAGCCGCGCTTCTCCAACCGGGGAGGAGCCTGCTTTCATCCGAAATCCCACATAGCAAGGCCCAGTGGGCGCGGTCAGGTCGAAGGTATACTCCTTCTCCCCTTGAGCAAGCCTTTGCGAACCGCAAGGCGCGCCCGTCGCGAAGGCCTCAATCGTGCCATCACTGGAGCCACTGCAACTGGCAGTCGCCACAAGGCGATAACGTTGACCGGCTGGCAGTTCTACGAGAGCGAGCAACTCGGCTTCAGGACTGATTTGGCCCTCTCCCCCCGCCACCAGCGCGCCGGACTCGAGCCTTCCGCTGCGCATCAAGACGCCGGGTGAGGTCGGTGTCAGTTTACAGGGCGCGGTGAAGGGACACTCCACTGGCTGCTTGTAGGTGATGCCGGGCGCCCTGTTGGCTTCCCCCGTTGTAGGCCTTACTTCCACATTGGTGGAGCGATAACCGAACCCGTCCAGCGCCCATGCCAGGTCGGCGCGCGCCTGCGCCTTCCCGAGTAGCGCGAGGTGCAGGAAGAAGGGCCGTAGCGTCCCGGCGTGGTCGGTCAGCAGCGAGCCGGAGCCGGGCCGGTAGGTCTGCCAGATATAGCCTGCGCAGCCGGCGGAGCGCTGGGCGAGGTCGGCGCCGAAGACGGCCTGCTCCGCGATGGTGGCGCCATCGCCGCAGACATAGCCCAGGTCGCCTGGATCGGTGTCCTGGACGAACCACTCCGAGATGACCACCGGCAACCCTGTCGCGCGGTGGCCGGCTTCCATCAGGTCAAAATACGCGGTGTCATAGGCGCCGGGATAAATATTGATACCGAGGAAGTCCAGCCCCTCCTTCGGCGCATAGCTCCAGTCGGCAAGCAGCCCGGGGAAGAGACGCATCCCAAGCAGCGGCTGTGTGATACCCGCCTGGTCCCGGATGATACCTGAGGCGATGCGTCCCCAGTCCTGCAGCCACTTGCGGACGAAAGCGTCCAGGCCTGCTTTGGCGCCAGCGTTGAGGTTGTCGTCCTCGAAGTCGGCAAATAGCTCTGTTAACATATCGCGCTCGAAAGCATCCCAGGTGGAGAAGCTGTAGTTATAACTACCTCCTTCACTCCACGCCGTGTTGAGGGCCGCGAGGGTCTGATACTGCTCTTCAGCAAACCGGCGCCCTTCGGCCAGGGTCGAGGGGGTATTGAGACAAAAATCAGGGCCTGTCCACGCGGCATAACTGTGGTAGACCTCAGGTTCGTTGTTCAACCACAGGATGGCGACGTTGGAGAAGTCTCCCCCAAGCCGCTGCTTCAGGTCCAGCAGGCTGGCGAGAAAGGCCTGCTGCCACTCGGGATTGTAAAAATCCGGCACCCGCGCTGGCCCAGGCCCCGGCCAGTCGTAGTGGTCCGAGCTGGCCGATCCATCATAAAATCGCGCGGGAATATCAATTGCCGGGACGAAGACGGCGACCTCCAAGCCGTATCGCCTGGCTGCCAGCACACACCGCGCGACCTCCTCAGGGCGGTTGGGCCACCAGTGCACGCAGTTGAAGCCCAGGTATTTCGCCACCGGCAGCAAGTCGAGTTGTCCGAGTTCGAGTGTCACGCCCTGAAAAGGAACGGCGGCAACAGGCCAGGCGAGTCCCAGTGCCAGGCAAACGCAAAGGATTCCCAATACCAGTCTCATCGGCTTCTCCTCTCGAACAAGCTGAAATCTAGTTCGACTTATCGTGCTCCAGGCCTTGCTTCCCTCGCAGGGAAGCTCAAGCCGAAGGCGAATTTCGTTTTCCTATGAGAACGTTTGTACTGATGCTTATGGTGCTAGTGCCTCTTCTCCATCGCAATGGAAGCTCCGAGCCGCTTATCGAGTGGCAAGAACCGCCCCTGCCTTCAGGTGGGGCACGGGGCGCCTGCGCGCTGGCCGACGGCACGGTGCTGGATGCCCGTCCAGAGCACCTGGAGGGCGGCACCTCACTGGTCTGCTATTCTACCGCTGACCTTGGCGCCACCTGGCAACGACTGGGCGTCATCGCGAGGACTGACGACCCCCAGGGCGACCTCGGAGACCTCTGCCTGCTGGCCTTGAGAGACGGCCGGGTGCTCTGCAGCTACCGCGACAACCACTACCGGGGCGAAGCTGAGAAGGCGCCGAGTTATGCAATCCGCATCGCCGAGAGCGCCGATCACGGGCAGACCTGGCAGCCGCACTCGACTGTGATGGAAGTAAGCCCCCCTCCGGGAATCTTCAGTCAGGGGCTTTGGTCGTCCTTCCTGCTGGAGACCGACTCCGGCGCCTTGCAATGTTACTATGATGACGAGTATACCCCCACCGCGCAGGGCTTCCCTGGCCATCAGTGGCTAGAGCTGAAAACCTGGGAGGCCGAGGCCGGGACCTGGGGCAACCAGGTCACCGTCAGCCGCGCCCACGACCCCGCGCTGCTCTCGCGCGATGGCGTGGCAAGCGTCGTCGAGCTCTATCCCAGGCAACTCGTCTGCGTGCTGGAAAGTGTAAATCCCGACCTGCCGCGCAAGGGTGTTATCCGGGCCGTAACCTCAAGTGATGGTGGCGCCACCTGGAGCTGGCAGCAGAGTGAGCGACCAATTGTTTATGCCCCGCGGGATGCCAACTATGCGGCCTTCGTGCCCTGGCTGACGAGACTTGCGGACGGCACGCTCCTCTGCACCTTCGTGACCGATGAGGACAACGGCCAGCCGGTGCCGTCAGGCTCGCGAGCGCGCGACCATCAACTGGACGTGAAGTACGTCACCAGCACCGACAACGGCACCACCTGGTCGCCTGAGGCCGCGATCGCTGACAACTCGACTCACCAGGCTTACATCCCCTCGCTGCTTGCTTTCGGAGAGGGCACCCGCCAGCAGTTGCTGCTACTTTGGGTAGACTTCAAGCTTGGCCTCGTATGCAAGCGCGGCGCGGTGGAGGTCCCGGTCTTCCATAATGTACCGCCTGTAAATCCTGCCTATCCACCCGTCCCGCCCGAGGAGCGTCTGGTCGGCCTTGCCTATAGCACCTGGTTCCGAAGCGCTGACTGGCATAACGTCTGGGGGACGCCCGAGCTTGGCTACTATGCCTCCGACGACCGCGCCGTAATCCGCAAGCACGCCGAGTGGATCGCCGATGCGGGCGTGGATTTCATCTGGGTAGACTGGTCCAACAATGTGAATTATATATATGGCGAAACCCAGGGCCGGCCGGACTTCGATATGATCGAGAACTCAACGATTGCAATCTTCGAGGAGTTCTCCAGCCTGGCCAGGCACCCGAAGATTAGCATCTTCATTGGGTGCCCCGGCGAGCCAGAGGCCCTGACCGACGGGCGGCTGCAGCGCAAGGCCGACCAGGTGTATGACCAGTTCATCGCCAACCCACGGTTTGCCCCGCTGTATCAGACCTACCTGGGCAAGCCGCTGCTGGTCGTGTATCTCGGCACCCCGACATCCTTCCAGACCGGCGTCCCCGAGTGGAGGGATGAGCGCTTTACCGTACGTTATATGACAGGTTTCATCACCCAGCAGGGCAATCTGCGTAACGCGGACCTGGTAGGCAAGTATGGCTACTGGTCCTGGGAGGACCGCGATGCGCCAAGTTATGCAGTATATGAAGGCCAGCCCGAGGAGATGACCCTCGTTGCCGCCTGGCGGCCTGAGCCGACCGTCAGACCCGCCACCCGCAGAGGGGGCGAGACCTTCCGTGCCCAGTGGGAGCGCGCCCGCCTTGTCGGCCCCAGGTTCGCGATGGTAGTGTCGTGGAACGAGTGGACATGCGGCGAACAGCCCAGCGTCGAACTCAGCAAGGATCTCGAGCCTTCTCTCGAGTGGGGCCATCTCTACCTTGACCTGCTTAAGGAAGAAATTGCCAAGTTCAAGCAACCTCTTGCCAAGTGAGAAATATATGCCCGCCAGGCCTGTCTGGGCGCCAAAAGTGTCACGCGAAAAGCTTCGCCTGCTTTACGAGTCGGAAGCAGAGGGCAGGCTTGATGATGGCCTGCTTGATGATGTCTATGTGACACTCTACCTGCGCTGCCAGAGCATCTTGCAGGTGACCGAGGCAGCCGAAGGGCATGTTACCTGTCCCGAATGTGGAGAGCGGTTCGAACGCACCGAACGTAAATATGGCAAGCAGCGGCGCGATGAACTGCTGACCTGCCCGGGTTGTGGGTGGCAGACCGACTGGGAGACGTTTCACCGCAGTTATGAGGGCAAGCAGCTTGTCGGCGCGAACGCCTTGCCAGCGGTTGCAGTCTTTGTGGAGGGATTCGAGAAGGTACGTAAGCCTGAGCAGCGGCTACTGGCGATAGACAGGCTGGTGCACGCCTTCCACAACCAGCTGCGCGAGCAGCCGAACAGGCCGCTCGCAGTGAACCTGATCGAGGGCAGCCTGCAGCAGGTCGTGGCACTGATTTTGGGGCTTGCTTATGGAGGAACGACCGCGACCGAACGCGGCGAGGACGACTGGCGCGAGCGCCTTCGCGCTTCCTGTGTGGCGCGCCAGGTGGAAGAGCTAAACGACAAGGAAGAATCCGGGGCACAGCCCCGCAAGGAGTGACAAGATGAGCAAGGACCCCGAGCGCAAGGCGCTCTATATCGTGCCTCATACCCACTGGGAGGGGGCGGTATTCCAGACCCGCGAGCAGTATCTGGGCATCGGCCTGCCCATCATCCTGCAGGCGCTGGCGGCGCTGAAGGAGCATCCCACCTTTCGCTTCGCACTGGACCAGATGTGCTATGTCAAGCCCTTCCTCGAGCGCTATCCAGAGCACATGCGCCACCTTCCGCCAACTTGTTGAAGAAGGTCGGCTGGGGCTGGTCGGCGGCACTGACACGATGCTTGACGTGAATATGCCGGGCGGGGAGTCCTTCGCGCGTCAGGCGCTCTTCGGCAAGCGGTTCTTCCGCGACAAATTGGGCGTGGACATCAAGATTGGCTGGCAGCTCGATACCTTCGGCCACAACGCCCAGATGCCTCAGCTCCTCAAGCAAGCAGGCTTCGAGCACTTCTGGTTCTTCCGCGGTGTGCCAGGCTGGGAGACCACCACCGAGTTGCTGTGGGAGGGCCTCGACGGCACTCAGATAAAGGCCAACTGGCTGGCCCAGGGCTATGCGATTGGCTACGGGGCGCCTCACACTCTGGAAGAGTTCATCAAGTTCGTCGACGCGCGCGAGGACTTGCTCTCCCAGAATACTCGCAGCAATTTCTTGCTGGCCGCGGCGGGCGCTGACGTGTGCGAGCCCGAGCCTCATCTGGCTGACCTGGTCGCCCAGTATAACGCCCGGCCCGATCGCAGGATGGACGTCTATCTCGTCACGCCGCAAGAGTTCGAGACCCTGACGGCCGACGTCGAACGCGAAGTGCTGAAGGGCGAGCTCAATCCTGTCTTCCAGGGCATCTACAGCAGTCGCATCCGCCTGAAGCAGTGGACGCGCGCACTGGAACAGACCTTGCTGACAGGCGAGAAGCTTGGTGTGCTGCTGGATGTTGCAGGCCTCCACACCTGCGATGCGCCACTGGAAGCCGCCTGGGAGCCGATGCTTTTCAACCAGGCCCATGACCTGATGTCCGGCGTGATGACCGACCAGGTTTGGGAGGACGCAATCCGGGCTTTCGACTTTGGCAAACAGGTCGCAGGTGAGCAGCTCGCTGACCGACTAAGGGCTTACTGCGACAAGGTAGACACCAGGGGCGAAGGCACGCCAGTCGTGGTTTTTAACGCCCTCTCCTGGGCCCGCACCGACATCGTTCGGGCCAGGGTTGGCTTCAGCCAGACCGGCTATCAGGGAGTGAAGGTGCTGGATCCGGATGGCGAAGAGCTGCCGGCACAGATTGTCTCGGTGCGCAGGCATCTGGACGGGTCACTGCTGGAGGTCGAGGTCGCCTTCCTGGCCAAGGATGTACCGGCACTCGGCCATAGCCTCTACCGCATCTTGCCCACCCTTGAGCCAGTGGGCCTGGGCAAGACGACCGATAACCTCGCCGATGCGGTGCTTGAGAATACGCTCCTGCGCGCCGAGGTGGCCGCAGGCGCCCTGCGCAGCCTCAAGCTCAAGAGCTCGGATTGGGAGGCTCTCTCGGGACCTGCCAACGTTATCATCAAGGAGGACGACCACGGCGATCTGTGGGAGCCTTACAAGCCTCTTGACGGCGGCAGTCGCATCGCGATGACGGAGCAGCATCCTGCTCCCCCGCGCGCCACTTCTACCTACAGCGACGAGAGCCCACTGGAAGGCGTCCAGCTCACCACGGGGCCAGTTTTCACCGAATTCTCCTTCGAACAACCTTTTGGGCAGGAGGAGCGCCTCAAGCTCACCTTGCGCCTCTTCGAGGGTCTGCCGCGCCTTGAGTGCCACACCGAACTGCTGAACAACAGCAAATTCGTGCGGTATCGGGCCAGCTTCCCCACCTCGATTACGGCTGGGACGAACACGCAGGAGATCCCCTACGGGGCCATTGAACGGCCGGTGGGCGTCGAGTATCCCGCCCAGAACTGGCTCGACTGGAGCGATGAGAGCCATGGCGTGGCGTTGCTCAACCGAGGCTTGCCAGGCAACAATGTCGCGGACGGCAACCTGCTGCTCTCACTCGCTCGCACGACCGCCATCGTGGCCTACGGGTTTGGTGGCGGTTACGAACCGGGGATGAGCTCCGATTCCGGCTTTGAACTCGGTCAGCAACTGGCTTTCGACTACGCGCTGGCGCCGCACGAGGGCGACTGGCGCGAAGCGCAGCTCTGGCGGCAGGGGCTGGAGTTCAACACCCCGCTGATCGCCCTGACCGCGGCCGTCCACGAGGGGCCGCTGCCCGCCGTGTGGGGCCTGCTCAAGATCAGCGCTGCCAACGTGGTGGTCTCGAGCCTCAAGCGCAGCCAGGAGAACGACTTCGTCTTGCGCCTCTATGAGGCCGCCGGTCAGCCCGCCGAGCAGGTGGAAATCAGTCTGCCCCACGGCATATATCGCGCCTTCGAGAGCAACCTGATAGAAGATTGCGGGGCTGCGTTGCATGTCGAGGGCGGCAAGCTCACCCTCAGCCTGCGCCCCTTCGAAGTAAAGACCATCCGGCTTGCTCAGCCCAGGGAGGATCGCTCAGAATGACTGGTCATCGCACCGACTGGTTCTACGCCGCCCGCTGGGGCCTTGCTACCCATTACCTTGGCGCGCCAGATCAATCTGCCGAGTCCTGGCAGGCGCAGGTGGACGCCTTCGACGTGGTGGGCCTTGCCGCCCAGGTCGCCTCGACTGGCGCGGGTTATCTGCTGTTCACACTGGGGCAAAATTCCGGCCATTACTGCTCGCCTAACACGAAGTATGACGAGTTCACGGGTATTGCTCCGAGCAAGCTCTCGCGCCGCGACCTCCTCCTGGAACTTGCCGATGCGCTGGCGCCGCATGGAGTGGCGCTGATGGCCTATCTGCCAAGCGGGGGCCCGGCTTTTGACCTCGTTGCTGACGAGAAGCTGGGGTGGGACTGGGGCTATGAGGGCGGATATGGCAGTGGAGGCCAGCTCACTCATAAGCGCCTTGCGGACTTCCAGCGCAAGTGGGAAGCCGTAATCCGCGAATGGTCCGAGCGCTGGGGCAGCAAGGTGCGCGGCTGGTGGTTCGATGGGTGCTATTTCGCCGACGATATGTACCAGTTTGAAGATGAACCGAACTTCGCAAGCTTTGCCGCGGCAGCAAGAAGTGGTAATCCTGACGCCATCGTGGCCTTCAATCCCGGCATCGAGGTGACGGCTTTCACCCCGGAGGAAGACTATACGGCCGGCGAGACCGCCGATCCGGGCCTGATTCAACCTGCCGGTCGCTTCCTTGAGGGAGAGCAGCTTCAAGTCTGGAGCTACCTCGGCCAGTCCTGGTGCCAGCCTCCGCTGCGCTTCAGTGATGAAGAAGCCATCGCCCACACCCAGCGGTTGCTTGCGGGCGGGGCCGTCGTGACGTGGGATGTGCCTATCAAGCCTTCGGGCCTGCTGGATGAAGCCGCCCTCGCGCAACTTCAGAGCGCTTGGCAAGGCACTTGGGCCGGGGCCAAGAGACTTAACTAAGGCGCTAGCGCCTCGCCACTGAGACTCCTGACGAAGCCCGCGGCTGCCTGGCAGTATTCGGCGGTCGTGGGCTGGCGTCCACTAGCGGCTTCAAATTCTTCCCGATATCGCTTGGCAAACCGGTATATGCGCTGGTGTGTCCTGTAGACTGGCTGCTTGACCCCTTTGTCATCTATCAGCCAGAAACCGCGCTGCTTGCCGTCGGGGGCTACTTCGTTGTTGAAAAGCTCCCAGTACAGGATGAAGGGACAGCCCCACTCGAGCCCTGCCTGCATCAGGCGCCTGGCCTCCCTGTCCTGCTGCTCGGGGGTATGCGACTGCGCCGGGAAGCCATACTCGCCGATGAAGACGCGCTTGCCCTCGATACCTGGCTTCGGCTTCAGCCGCGCCTCGATATAGTCGAGAGCCCGCTTCAGCAGCGTCGAATCGCCTTGGGTGTCATAGCTGGAATAGGAGACAAAATCCGGATTGGTCTTCGGCAGCACGTCGCGCGCCAGGCACTGCTTGTCCTCCAGGCCGTTCTTCACCAGGTTGACTTCAGCGTAGCACCAGACCTCGACCTCGTGGTGCTTCACGGCGGCCTTGGCATCATCTACCGCCTGCTGGCGCAGGTTGGTCCAGTCCACCATCCACTGCAGCCGCTCCTCGGAGATCTCACTGCTTGGGTCGTAGGTGGGGCGCAGGTGCCAGTCGCCCTCCCAGTGGCCAAGGAAGAAGGTCTTCCCCGTCCCACTGTAAGTCTTCAGCAAGTACTCGACCAGGTCTCTGGTCTCGGTATACTCCTTCTGCCAGTCGTCCTCAGCGACAGGCTTGCCCATCGGCGAGAGGTTGAAAGGGTAGACCCAGATTATGTAATAAGCGAAGGGCAGCTCCAGCACGGCCCGGTGCGTCGGCTCGAACTGCACCAGGTCCCGCAGACTGTGCACGCGCGGGTCACCCTCGCGGACGTTCTGTCCCTTGTCGCCGAAGTAGTGGTCATCCAGCTTGAATTTGATGACGTTGGAACCCATCGCCAGGATGGCCTTGGCCGTCTCCAGCAGTGGCGGGTCCTCAGTAAACTGGTACGAGGGACTGAAGGTCTGTGTGCCCACCACAGAGTTAAAAGTATCCAAAACAGGCTCCGGCAAACTTTCGGTCAGTCCTGGCTTTGCCAAGGTCAACGCTAGCACTGCCACCAACATAAGAAGTACTTCTCGCATAAGGCCCCCTAATCAATCTTGACGCGCCCAAGCGGGTAGCGCAGCCCCTTGCCGCCCGCAAGCGGCAGCGCGAGCCTTGGCGTGCCGTCCGGCAGTCCTACCGAGACGCACAGCGTATACTCGCCGGGGGTCAGTTCGGGCAGCAGGGGGAAGGTACGTTCGCGCTCCACCACCGGCGCCTCGCCCTTCGGCCGAACTTCGAGGCCCCGCATGTTCAAAGCCCTCATCTGCCAGCACCGCGCGCACCCGGCCTTCCTCGTCCAGCAGTGTCCAGCAGGGCGTGCCGCCTGGCAAGCACGGTGCTACTCCGCCGTTACGCCACTTCGCCCTGAGGGCAAGACCCCCCTCGCGGCTTGCGGTCTCCGGCCACGACGCCTCTACCAGTTGAAGCCGATAGCCGACGCGCTGGTTCATCCGGCGGATGAGGTCGCCATTCTCCGCGAGGAAATCGTGCGGGTTGGCGTGGATGGACAGGAAGCTTGCGTGATAGTCTTCCATCGCCTGCTCGTACCGGCTGCCATCGCCCCAGGCGCCGACCTGCTTGGCATAATCGTAATGGCCCATCTCGATCGCCACCAGCCGGTCGCGCCAGAACAGGTCGGCCAGGTCAGCCGAATAGGCCTGCTTTGGGTCAGGATAGACGCAGATGGAATCATCCCTGAAGCCAAGCCCCAACTCACGCGACAGGCGCATTGCCAGGTCGTCAGGCTGCCCCTCTTCCCGGAACCAGTAGGCCCAGTCGTCCCCTGCCAGCAGCGGCGCGCGCTTGAAAGCCGCCTGGTGCAGTTCGATGTGTCGCCTCAGTGTTGCCAGCGTGTAGCGTTTGGCGACGGGATGGCCCTCTCCCCAGATGCCCAGAGTGCCGACATCGACGAAAGCGAGGTCAGGATTTGCCCCATACCGAGTTCCCGCAGCGTCGAGGAAAGCCGCGAGCTTCATAAGGAAGAGCGGATCGTCGTAGTCAGGCTCCCAACAGGGCGTGTCGTTCTCGTAAGGATCGACCATATAGCCCTTCGCCCCAGCCTCGCGCACCCAGTCGGGCGTCCCCTCGCCAGGCAATCCCTCGAAGACTGTCAGCCGCAGGGCGAACTGCTTGCCCGCAGCCGCATAACGCTGGATGACCGTATCGAGGATGCTCCAGTTGAATTGCCCTTCTGCCGGCTCGAGATGACTCCAGGCCAGGCGCAAGTAGACGCAAGAGAGGCCCGGGAACTCGCTGCCATCATAATCCGGGCCAAGCGGTGGGCCATAGCCGCCAATAGAGTTGTCATAATGGTGGAAGCACCAGCCCATCCCCGGATTCACCAGCGCTTCACCTGTATCTTCCGGCTGCACGGTCACCCAGCCTTCCGGCTCTGCCACCGCCAGCCAGCAAAGCAGCGCAACCAATCCAAGCACCAGCCCCAACACTCTTACTCCTCCCAAGCCTCGGCCGCCTTGAGGAAGGCCTCGGACAGCTTGTTCTCGACAGGCCAGGTGGCCCGCCAGGGATGCTGGTAAAGGCCCATCTCCTCGAAGGGTATTGGGGTGAGCCCCAGCCGGAAGTAAGCCTTCGCGTCCGGCTTCAGCGTCAGGTCACCGCCAGCCAGGTCCACGAAGCCCGGATCTTCTCCCGTCATATAGTTGTCGGCCAGCACGTTCACGCCGCGGTCGCGCTCGGTCAGCCGCCCGCAGTTCACGACCAGGTTGCGCCAGATGTTATTGCTGTCGGGATTCTCTTCAAGGTCGGCCAAAGCTGGGTACCTGGTGCTGTATGGCGGCCTGGTGATATCTACCTCTTCGTGAGTCTTGATGCGGATTTCCTCGCTCCTCATCCGGTCGGTCCAGGTGCCTTCCCCCCAGGGCGAGAAACTGACAGCATACTGACAGTCCAGGAAGAGGTTGTTATCCACAACATTCTCCTTGCCACCGTGGATCTGCACGGCCCCAAAGGCCCCCTGCGCGCAGTTCTTGAACACATTGCCGTATATCTCGACGCCGCAAATAGCATCGTCCAGTCGGATGCCTGCCTGCCCTGTGCCCAGCGCGCTGCCGATATCATGCCAATAGTTATAATTGATCTTCACGCCGCGATAGGTTGGGTTCCACCACATATCTAGCCCAGCCTGATCGTCAGCCTCGTAGACCATACTGTGGATCTCGTTGAAGACTATCTCGTGATCATTGCCTTCGATGCGCATCGCATGATGCGGCGAATCGTAGAACAGGTTATGGGCTATCCGATTGCCGCAGCCATCCATCCAGACAGCAGGTTTATAGGTGCGGTAGATACGCGAGAAGTCGCGCACGATGCAATCCTCGATGAAGTTGCGACCGGGCTCCAGAGTCTTCCTGTCGCCCCCTGTTATGCGCGTGCCGCCCTTGCCCAGCGTGGCCATATCGCAGCCGAAGAGTCCTGTGTTGTGGCCTTCGGTAATTACCACGCCGTCCTCACCAAGGCGTTGTATGGTACAACCAGCCACCAGACAGCTCTCACAATTGGTCAGCTCCAGCCCATTGGTCCGCCCGCCCTCGAAGGTCAGTCCCTGCAGCACGAGATGGGCTACGTCGGCCGCCTGTATGAAAGGCTGAGCAAGCGCCGCCAGTTCAACGGTAGCGCCTTTCAGAGAGTCCGGCGGCCAGAAATACAGCAGGCCGCTGTCCCGGTCCAGATACCATTCACCCGGCTCATCAAGTTCGGCCAGGGCGTTCACCACGCGGTAACGCTGATTGCTGCGAAAGCCGTACCCGTGATAAGGGGGCGTTGTTGTCAGCACACGATTTTCCAAATCCACTGAGGCGACGCGCTCGTAGCCGTCCGCCCAGTCCCAGAACCAGTAGCCATACAGCCACAGGTCTCTCTCGTCCTTCCAGCGGTCTGCCCTGTCGTAGTCGAAGGTGAAGCGCCCATCATAGTTGCCTGGGACTACACCCCAAACCGCGAAAGGCTGCTCGCCCTTCAGTTCGCCAGTCCGAAGCCAGCCCTCATTTGGCCAGCGCGCCAGGGTCATAGGCTTGCCGTTGAAGTACAGCTCGGGCCTGGAGCCGCTAGAAAGCACCTCGGGTTTCGTGCTCCATATAAAAGCCTGCCCCAGGTCGCTAACTCCCTGGGCGACGACATCCGTCTGCATCACATGGGCGCGCGCCACCTCAGGCAATCGTGCCAGGATGGCTTCGTCAGTGACCGGGGAGAAGCCCGTTAGCCGCTTCGTGCCGCTGAATACCACTCTGCCAGTTTTGGCCGCTCGGTAGACGATAGGGGCCTCTGGCGCGCCCGGAGTCCTCACCGGTCAGTTCCAGCGACTCGCCAACCTCATATCGTCCCTCAGCGATCAGGACCTCGATACCGCCAGCGGGCAGGCCAGAGGAAGCCTTCAGCGCCCTGATGGCATCGCGCGCCTGAGTCAGCGTTGCAAAAGGCTTGCCCTTGCTGCCATCGCCCTTTGCGCTGCCCTTAGGATTGACGTGCAACGTAAGACTCGGCTGGGGAAGCTCTGGCAGCGTCATCCGGTACCAGTTGAGATCGCGGGCAGGCATACCAAGGCCAAGCCTGGCGACTTCCTTCAGCTTCTCGCGGGCCTCTTCCTGATGCGCCTGAGGCGCGTCGGCCATCAGTAATACGCCCTTATAAGCCTCTCGCGCCTGTGGCCAGTCTTGCTCTGCCAGCCAGGTGCCGGCGAGACGTAACTGGGCGAGGCTCCGGTAGAGGGACGGCGTATCGGGCGCCGCGATTAGTGCTTCCAGACCAGTCCTGGCTGCTTCATAATTGCCAGCCTCGCGGAAGGTATCGACAATTAGCAGCTTCAGTTCGAGCCCCTGCTGCGCCGTCGTCGCCTCGTCGGCAAGCAACTCCTCATAGAGAGTCTGCGCGGCCCCAAATTGCTTCGCATCGCGACTAGAAAGCGCAACTTCAAGCTTCAGAGAGCGTCTTTCTGCGGGATTCAAGCCTTCCATCTCCATTAGCTCCTCCAGTATCGCAGGGGGCAGCAGGTTGCCCTGACCGCTTTCTACAGCCTGCAAAGCAAGCGCGAGGCAACCACTGTGAGAGTCACTAGAGAGCGATTCATCAGCCAGCAGGTCGTTCAGCCTCATAAAGGCCTCCTGCGCTTTTCCAGCGCGCAGCCAAACCCAGGCCGCCTGAAGCCGCAAGGCCTGGGCAAGCTCCGCGGAGGCAAGGTCAGCCGCGACCTGCTCCAGCGCTTTGGCGCTGTCAGCTCCTCTGCCCTGCCGCAGCATATGCGCTGCCTCATCCATTCGAGCTGCCTGTTGAGCCGTCGGGGGAGTTACGAACCAGGCATGAGCCTGGATCTCAGCCTTGCTGAGCGCCCTCGAATAGAGAGCCGCTTCGCTCACCTGCAGCTTTACCGAGCCAATTCCATAATCGGCAAAGCCAAGTCGGAAGGTCGCCTCTGCAGCAGGTTCATAATACGGCCCATCATAAGCGCCTTCGGCAACAAGCAAGCCATCCACATACAGGGCCATCTGCTGCCCATCCCAGGTCGCCACGATGTGATGCCAGACATAGTCACCAATAACACCACTGCGTACTTGCACCGAGCCAACTGGCTGAGGTCTGCCGATCTCGAAACCAAGCGTCCGATTTGGGTAGTCATAACTGATACGGAATCCATCCCAGTAACCTACACCCAGTGAGATAAGCGTACCCGTTGTGGAACCGCTGTTGCCGCGATGGACTCCATATCCTGTGATACGAAACCAGCCCTCGACAGTGAGCGCGCGTTCTGGCAGGCTGAAGCGCTCTGACTGTAGCCACCCCTCATCCAGATACGGAGTAGCTTGCTCTGGCCAGCGTCCAGGCGCCAACTGCAATTCACCGGAAGGCGCATAAGCCAGCGTCCCGCCAGGTCCGGCCAGGTTGGCCAGATTGAGGCTCCCCCCTGGGGCTTCTCCCAGAGGATAATAACGAAGCAACCCAGGTTCCCTGGCCAGAGCGGCCTGATGGTCCAGCCACGCCTGATAAGGGGCAGCGCTTGAGACCAAGGCCAAAGTCAGCAACACCAAAGTTATTCCAGCAAGCAGGCAGTTTCGCATAGGTCTCTCCCGTATCAATCGAGCAGATTACGCTGGCCGAAGGCAAAGTCCTGAAACTCCACAACAACAGGCTCAGCAGGTTTCTCCCAGGAACCCAGGATAAAGTTCGTGATACGCGTCCGGCCGGGGCCGACCTGCTCCTCTACCAGGCGCTTCAGATCCCAGGTCACTCGGTGCCACTGGCCATCTGTTATCGAGCCGCGCACCCCGTCAAGATTCCCATACAGGCTCTGTTGCCCCTGCAGGTTGAGCGCGTACCAGATGCCATCGCCGAACTCGAACATAAAAGCAAAGGGCTCCTTGCTGGTTGTCCGCATCCGGAAATCAAGGAAGGGCGACTGCTCCAGGTCCAGGCCACCAAGGGTCAGGTGTACCGAATTGAACTGCACTCCTTCGCCGCCAATCGTGAGGCGCAAGGTCGGCTTGCCGTCCACCACCGTGCAGGTCTGCTCGATGCGACCATCGCGGAAGGGCCAGGGTGACTCACCGCCAAAGTCGAAGGCAAGCGTCGGACGCAGCCTGAAGGCCGTCCAGTCCACCACCGCATAAGGCACCCGATCGGTGTCGAGGTTGTTTGCGAACCGGCGGACGCTCTGGAAATACTGCTCATTCAGTTGGGCCAGCGCGCCCAGGTCGCCGGTGTTGCGGACGTCCTCGGCATAAGTCTCGACGGCCTGCCTGGCCAGAGCGAGCGCTTCTTTGGCATACGGCCAGGCTGCCACTCGAGCAGCGTCCAGTCCCTCAGCGCGCCCCGCTGCATCGTAGGCCAGCAGGGCCTCATTCACTTTGATCATAGAGCGCAGATAGCCCTGCCGGAACTCCAGCCTGTTCAGGAACAGCCGCGCCCAGCTTTGCCCTTGGGCATCCAGCCCGGACAGCGCGCTCTCGAAACGCCGTTCGGCCGCCTCATCCTTACCGAGCAGCTTCTCGAGTCCCGCGATGCCGCATACCTCGCCAGGCGCCATGCCAACCACGCGCTGCCACTCGGCAGAATCCAGCCCTTCAGGGGTGCCGGGCAAGGTGGGGATCACGAGCGACATCCAGCCTGCCCCTAGCAGCATATGGCGCGCATCACCTGGGGTTGCACCAGGTGTGGTCGGTTCGAAGGCGTCATAATCAAGATAGGTAGCAGCGAGTCTCGCCGCCTCGGAGCCGTACAGTCGCTCGCAATATTCTTTGTAGAAAGCCTTTGCGGTCAGCTCGCTATCCCAGGCGAAGTCAGCCATATAGCGCACGTTATGCTCAACGCCCGAGAGCTTCCAGCCAAGCAGCGTAAGGGCTTCAACGCCAAACTCGGCCGCCTGCTTGTACATCTGCTCTTGCCAGGTGATGCGGAACTGCGGGAACCACTGGTTGCCGTCAAACTCCCACCATTCGATCAGCCAGGAGGGCCTGCCTGTTTCGGCTACCTGGTAATCCTTCACCTGCGAAGCCAGCGCGCTCGGCGGATCGTAAGTATTGAGCGAGGCAAAGGTTATCTCGGGTGGC
Organism: uncultured Armatimonadia bacterium; assembly: GCA_963749155.1. GTDB lineage: Bacteria > Armatimonadota > Zipacnadia > CAVVLO01 > CAVVLO01 > CAVVLO01. The sequence continues at coordinate 482,410 of CAVVLO010000002.1, forward strand.
ATATCGGCGTTGATGCCGGGGAAGAGATGCTGCACGCTCCAGCCGCCGGTCGCCATGCGGGCCCTTTCGGCCGGCGAGAGACGCTCTACGACCTCTCGGAAGAGATACGCATAGTCGATGTCGCCCTTCAGATTGGGATCGCCCGACCAGTAATCATACTTCGCGCGCAGCTCAGCGGCGCCAGGCTCGCGCCCAACGTTCCGGCCGAGGTAGCCGCGCGCCTCCGACTGCCACAGCCAGTAGTAATCCGAATTGGGATAGGTATCAAAGAGCGAGCGCACTCGGTCCAGCGACAGTTCTACATTGTGCTCATCCAGCGGGTTGATGGAGTTATAGCCACCCATCCCCTCCTGGGGCTTATCCGTATTGGTGAAGCCTGGCGCGGTGCTGTACATCAGTTCGAAGCCGACGCAGGTCTTCCACCCATGTTCGTGGGCGATGTCGAGCGCGCGCCTGACCATCGCCTGCACTGCTATCGCTTGAGCGCGCGGGTTGCCCTTGTTTTCGACATAGGGTCTGGGACCGAACTCCTCCACCCCGCCGAAGGCCGCCTCGCCGACTGCGCCCTGCGTCTTGAAGGTATCCACCGGCATCCCGATACAGGCGGGGTTCACGGTCTGCCCCTGTACTGTCTCCGTGAAGAAGGCGATGCCGGGGTAGAAGTGCAGTTGCAGCAGGTTCAGCTTCAGTCTGGTGGCGCGCTCGATCAACAGCCGCCAGTCCTGGATGCTATAACCGGACATCCCGCACAGGAAATTATCCCAGGGCAGCAGGCCTCGGTACTTGAAGACGGGGCTGTGGCGCTCGTCCAGTTGCTTCAGGCGGAAGGCAGCGTGCTCCGGCAGTCGCTCTCCACTGAGCTGGAAGTAGCAGCCATACTCCTCCAGTAGCGCATAAAGCCCGTAAAGCACCCCGACATCGGTTTGGCCGGCGATATAGAGGCTCTTCCCAATCGTCTTGAGCGTGTAGCCCTGGTCCGCATTCGTCCCTTCAGGTAAAACCAGCCTGCCAGCTTCGATCTGCTCGGAGATTTGGGGATTGCTCTCGGGAGTGCCCAGCACGACCTCGGCACTGGCAAGTTGTTCAGCGATTTCCAGTGGATTGGAGAACAGCCGCCCGAAGTAGTCAGTCAGTTCGCGGGCCATAAGCTGCTGAACCGGGGTGTCGGTTGCGCCAGTAGCGACACGTAGCGGAGCAGGCCCGCCGGCAGAGGCCAAAAACATCACCCCGAAGAGTAAGGTCAGTACAAGCAACGCAAGCAGGTTTGGCATAACACAACGCTCCTCTTCAACACACCAGGGGATTGGCGAAGGGCTCGGGTCTATTGCTCGGGCAAGCCGCAAATCGAGTCCACCAGCTCGGTGACGGCCTCGATCTTCTCTATCTGGCCGTTGTAGGAGATCTCGTCCGACACGCCCAGGATGAGCCTCGGGGCGAACATATCAATAACCTTGCGCGTGAATTCGAGTAGCTCCTCGGTAGTATAGCTGGGCAGGAAGTGGATAGCAGGCAGCAGGTCCAGTACGACCAGCTTGTCACCGACGGCGGTCTTAATTTCCTCCAGCGTGATATTGCCCATCGGCACTGGAGTCAACGCCTCTACCGAGTCCAGCCCGCTGTCCATCAGGAAGGGCAGGATGGTATGCGAATGGCCGTCCCAGTGGCTGTGGACGAAGCGCCCCTTCGCGTGCAACCGCTCGCTCAGGCGCTGCCAGCGGGGCATCATATACTTCTTGCAGATGGGCGGGGGGGTAAACTCGTCGGTCGCATGATCGCCCAGGTTGTAGATGCGACAAGGCAACTCGAGTGCCGCGTCAATTACACGGTCATCTCGTCTGTCACACGCCTCGAGGAAAGCCTCTACCGCTGCCGGATAATCAGTAAGCAGGTAGAAAGTATCCAGCAGCCCAGCCCAGTTCTTGACCAGTTCCGTGAAACCTGAACTGGTCGTGAAGATGGTCGGCTCGCCCCGGTCGCCCAGACGCTCCGCGGCGGCCTTGAAGGCCTCCACGTTGGATTTGCACTGCATCCGGTCGACGAGATAGGTAGCGACCTTGAGGTCAGCCGGTGTTTTACAGGGAAAATCCTCGATACGGCTGTTGGTGACCCTGTCACCTTCCCAGATCTGATGGTGGACGGTAGTGATATCACCGACCGGCGTCTTGGTGGTCTCGATGACCTTATTACCGCGCCGCTCCGAGACGACCTCGACCCCGTCGGGTTCTGCCCAGAAATCCAGTCCGGAGTGAGCCCCATACCGGCAAGAACAGCGCAACTCGTCGTAGATATCGAAGTGGCTCATCCCGGCAAAGCGCTCGGGCATATTGTTGTTGATGACATGCTTGTGGATCCATTCCTCGAGCCTGGGTTGCCATAGTACTTTGTCTGTAGTGCGCTCGAAAATCGCCAGATTGAGTTCTTTGCGTGTCACTTGGTCCTCCAGCCTTAGAGAGGCGTTGTGTAGGTATCTACCAGGTTGGCAACTCTTAGCTGACGTTTCAGGTCAGCCAGAGTCAGGGGTTCTTTTGGTGTAATCAGCACTTCGAAGGGCGCCCCAGGCCTCAGATGGAAGAAGTTGGCGCTGTAACGCACCTCGGCATCAGTCGTCGTGAGCCAGACCCAAAGGGCGGGCCGGTCGCTTTCCAGCCGCGCCATAAATCCCCCTGAGGGATCCTCTCGCAGATCGAGACTGATGTTAGGCTGCGGCAGGTCGAGATGCTTGGGCCGCGCGAAAAGCGCCAGATTCGACGAGACGCGCTTGCCCTCTACCCGCAATTCGACCCAGAACAGGGCGTTGCGATGACCGACCATCGAAAGCTGCCGGCCCAGCTCGAGTTTCGCAACTTGGGAATTGGTGCCCGGAGGCGCTGTTACCTGTCTTTCGCCTGATTCCAGCACGGCGCCTCGCAGGTCGGTAAGCAACCAGCGCACCGAGCCAGTCTTCTCTTCGCGCAGGTCATTTGTAACATGCAACTCGACCGAGCCAGTGTCCCAGTCCTCGACCGCCGAAACCAGCAGAGGCGAGTAGAAGTCTTGCGCCATATGGTTGAGCGCCTTCCACCTGCCGAAGTAATCAATCGAGGACCAACTCGCCACCGGCCAGCAGTCGTTGAGCTGCCAGTAGAGGGTGCCCATCCCGCGAGGCATCGCGCGTCGCCAGTGCTCGACTGCATACTTCATCGCCATACCTTGCAGTATCTGGGACAGCCATAGGGTGGCCTCGAAGCTTGTCGGCAGGCGGAACCAGTCCAGCATGTACTGCATTATCACCGTGTTGCCGATGCCGCTGCGCTGGTGATGCTCCATCACCCAGGTCGTGACGTTGCGGTCTTGCGGTTCGGTGTAAGTGTATACCGTGCGCGGTTCGGGGAACGACTGAAATCCAAACTCGCTGTTGAAGCGATGCTCGCAACTGCGATACCACTCGAAGGGCTTGCGGCCGTGCCAGACGTCCCAAAGGTGCGCATCTCCATTTGTCGGATCGTTGAAGTCGCGCCTGTCGCGGGTGCTATGCGGACTGCAAGGCCAATAGTCGCGCTCGGGGTCGAGTTCGGCAATCGTCTGGGGAAGGAGCTGCTCGAACAGCTTGTCATAGTCCTCCCAGCTCATCTGAGAGCCACTCCAGACATCTCCCACAAGCCCTTGCTCAAGCTCGTTGTTGCCGCACCAGAGGGCAATTGAGGGATGATGCCTCAAGCGTTTGATATTGTCGCGGAATTCCTCGCCAACGCTTGCCATAAAGCCTTCATCGAAAGTCGGGTAGGTCGAACACGCGAAGATGAAGTCGTGCCAGATACAAAGGCCAAGCTCATCGGCCAGCTCGTAGAAGTCGTCCTGCTCGTAGATGCCCCCGCCCCAAAGGCGCAGCATATTCATATTGGCCGCAGCGGCGCTTCCGAGCAGATCGGCATACCGCTGATGGCTCATCCGGTTGATGAAGGAGTCAGCGGGAATCCAGTTGGCGCCCTTGGCAAAGAAAGGCACCCCATTTACCACGAACTGGAAGCTCTCGCCCCACTCATCAGGATGGCGGTCCAGCTTGAGAGTTCTGAGGCCGATGCGTTTGGTGATGGAATCCAGCTCCTGGCCTGTGTCCTTCTCGCTCAGGCTGACCTTAACCTGATACAGCGGCTGGTCGCCCAGGTTGTTGGGCCACCAAAGGCGCGGGGCCTCGATAACCAGCTTCGCTTTGCCCTGATTGCCCCGGAAGGAGACAGTGCCAGAGGCAACCGCCTGGCCTTCAAAGGTAACCGACACCTCAGCCTGATAAGTACCCGAGTTGACTTTCTCGATACCGAGCGCAACTGTCAGTTGCACCTGCCCGGCTTTCGAATGATCCTGCTGGATATGCACCTCGTCGAAGCCGCGCGCCGCTCCAGCCAACCAGCCTGATGGGTCGCCAGATACCCGCCGAGGGCAGCACTGGCCCCCAGTCCCAGCCAAAACTGCAAGGCTCCTTCCGCACCCAGGCCCGGCCATTTACTTCCTTGGGCCCGCCCCAGCTCGGGATAGGGTGCTCTGCCTGCTTCTGCTTTATTAGAGGCATAGGGGAATCAAATCGTATGACAAGCTCGTTGTCCCAGGCCTTAAGCGCGGCCTTCACATCGAACTGCCAGGTGCGGAACATATTATCGGCCTGGCCCAGCTCCTGCCCGTTGAGGAAGAGGGTCGCCAGCGTATCCAGCCCTTCGCAGGCGAGAAAGACTTTTTCTTCAGCCAGCAGCTCCTCGCTGACATTGAAGGTGCGGCGGTATTCCCAGCTCGCTTCTCCTACCCAGCGCTGGAAATCCTCATTGTCACGCCAAAAAGGATCGGGCAGTCTGCCCGCTGCCATCAGGTCCAGATGGACCGAGCCGGGCACATGGGCTTTGATAGCTTCTTCCTTGCCCGCCTGGCCTAGTTGCCAGGCCCCCCCAAGCTCAAGTAAGCGCATATTGCTTTTCCCTCCTTGAAACTAACTAACTGGCCTGGGCCGGAGTTATCTCGAGTGTTGCAACCTGCCACGGTTGCATTGTAAGGCTGGCTTCGCCCGAGCAAGTGGTTACCTCGCCGGGCAGCGCATCGCCCCTGAAGTCCAACAGGCGCGCAGAGGCTACCGCACAAGGCAGGCCAAGTCGCGCCTGCGCAGGCTTATCGGACAGGTTGACCAGGCGGGCAATAACTTTTTCGCCTTCGCGAGTCAGGGCGCTGAGCCGGACCCTGGGCGGCGTGAGGGAAACCAGTTCCGCCTCTTCGCCCAGGCGCGTTGCTGGCACATAGCAGGAGCGTATCGGTTGGCGCACCTGGTCAGCGGTCGCCGCAAGCGCCAGGGGCTCTGCCTCCTCACCTAGCAGCAACCGATGCTCGAACCGTTGCCTGCCTCCCACATCATATGTATCAGTGTAAGCCTCCCAGCCCTTCTCGAAAAGCCGGGTCTTCTGCGCCACGAAGTGGATGAGTCGCTTCGGGTCGCCATGATGTCGCCAGAAGCGGTCGCCATCAGCGGCAAGCAGCGCCAGCTTGCCCTGCTCGTCCTCGGCCGATACCCAGGTGCGTCCCCAGAAGAAGTTCGAGACCATCCGCTCGAACCGGCCGTAGGAGAGCGCCTTCAGATTGCGCTCCTCAAAACCGAAGGGGATGTCCACTGTCAACTTCGCCTCGTCCTCAAGCGGCATCGCCAGGGCGATGAAGGCGTCTGTGATGTCCGCCGAATCGAAGAACTGCAGTGTAGAGCGCGCTCCCGCCTCGCCTTTGTACAGGTCGATGTGCTGCATCACAAACCAGTTGCCTGCGGTCCCTCTCAAGGTAACGCGCCAGCGCAGCGGCCCTGCCTCATCGAGGCTGGCCTCGGTGGCGACGAAACCCTCAGGCTCATCCGGCAGCGATTCCATCAGCCAGGTGCCCCAGATCTCGCGGCTCGCGGGGTAATACACCGGCTCCAGGAAGCCCGTGCCTGCCGGCGCCTCGCGCACCAGCCCGGTCGCAAGGTCTTCGAGTCGCACCAGCTTGCCCTGGGCGAAGGAGAGCTTCATCCGGTCGCTTACAAGCTCGAAGCCTGCCAGGTCAAGCGACGTCCTGTCGGGGATGTTGTACTTGCGCTTCCAGTAGGGCGCCGTGTCGGCGTTGGTGATGACTTCGGCTTCGTGGCCAACCCGAGGGGCCGGCTCCCACTGCAGCGTCAAGGTCGTGTAGCCGCAACCAGGCAGACTGACCTCGGCTAGCAGCTCCAGCTCGGAGTTGTTGACTGGATAGTTGGCCACCTGTATCTCGACTGGCCAGCCCTGGGCATCGGCAAGCCCTGTAAAGTCGCGCTCCAGATCGCCGCTGATTAGCCAGAGCGGCACAACTTCCTTGCGGGCTCCAGGCACTGGATTTACCACTGCGATGCCCGATGAGTCCATCGGCAACCTGCCGTCCACAAGCTGGGAGGCTGCCAACTGGGCCTGGGCTTCTGCTTTGGCGATTACGTTCATCAGCGCAAGCTCGCCCTCGTTCCAGTCCTGCCTGAATACGAACTGCACCGCATGCGGCGTCCAGTCCATATAGTTTTCCCATTGGGTGATGAATTCAGCCTCGGGCCAGGCGCTACCTTTGGCCAGTGAAGCGAGGGTAGAAAGCGTCTCAGCCTCCACCAGCCTGCGGTCGCAGAGTTCGCGCAGCCACCAGATACCCCGCCGCCCCTTGTAAGCGGTGTTGTAGCTGACATCGGTGGGGTCAAGTATACGCTGCACGACCTGGAGTTTATCCTTCTGCACGTCAAGAGCGGCGAAGAACTCATCCGGGGTGCTGTAGCGCATCTGGCTGGGCATCCGCTCGTTCCATAAAGCCATCAGGGCAGGATAATCTGCCGGCTCATCGTTCCCCAGCAGGAAGCGCTCGGGGCGCGTGTCATCGCAGCCAACCGAGAGGGGTATATCGGCAACTCCATCCTGGGCCATCAGGCCGCTGTAACTGGTCCAGATAGTCTCGGCGACCGCCGGCAGGTCGGTATCCCAGGTCGGCCCGTGGCGCTCCGACAGCAGGAAGAGTCCGCCATACATCCCGCGGCACATCAGAATCTCATCGCCCGAGAGGCCCTTCCAGAGCAAGTTCCGCGGCACGCCTTCCTCATCCAGCGTCTCGATGGGCCGGCCGGCGTAATAGGCCATATAACCCGCCAGATTCAGCAGTTGGGGCATCTGGGTATGCCCCAGCGTAACGTCCATATCGGCGTAGACACGGAAGGCTACCTCTGGACAGAACTCCTTCCACTTCGCCATACCGCGCTGGATGTTGCGGATGAAGGTCTCATTGCCTACATGGGTACTGCGGACATTGCCATAATGGCCTCCGCACACCGCAAGCTGGCCTGTCCGGATGCGCTGCCGAACGTCATCCAGCCGACCAGGCCGAAGCTGCACATAATCGCGCATGAGTTCGGTCCAGGTATCGATGTAATACCGGTATTCTGGCTTCTCAGCCATCAAATCCAGCACCTCATCGAGGGCTCGAACGTAGCGGTCGACATGCCAGGCGCGGGTATGTACCCAGGCAATATCGGCGTGGGTATAGGGTATTACGTGGATAGTGCCCACAAAATCTTCCGGTCTCACTTTGAACTGCTCATCCATTTCGTGGTCCTCCTGCTTCAACGCTTCCAGCACTAGTTCACGCCTGAGGCGAAATTCCTGCCAGCAGGCTTCCAGCTAATAAAGGCGAAATTGCCCCAATTGTTATCTGTCTGGAGGCCTATATGGACGCGTTACGCTGGCTGGCAGTCTGCCTGGTGATAATGCTTCTCCCCGCGCTGGCAGCCTTTGGCGCAAGACCGCTTACCGAAGAGGTCGTGCTTTTCGAAGGGAGCCAGGCAACCAGAGAGCAACCGGCCAGTGCCACCTTCAGCCTGCCAGAGCGCTCACTGCGTTCAGCCGAGTTGCTAGTGACAGTCTCCGGCTACGCAGAAGGCGTTGGGGGTTCGCTCTGGTTCGAGCTGGACGGGATTGGCGGGCTTGTCTCCTCGGGCCTTGCACCAAGCTTTGCCGAGGGCTGGCTAGAGCCGGGGCCTGACCGCGAGCTTGCCTTCGACCTGGGCCGGCGTTTCCGGATGGAACACTCGAAACGCAGCAACTATGTAGTCGTCACGGACGCTGGCGATGCTCTCTTGGTGGATTATCTCGGACCAGCTAGCTGTGCCTGGCGAGCATTCAATCCGCTGCTATCTGGCTGATCCAGCGGCTGGCCCTGTCAAGCTCTCGGCGAAGCTGCGTCTGACCTACGGCAGACGCCCACTTCTGGCACCTCCTTCTCCACTGAAGCTTGTAACCGATGCGCCCGAGGGAGATCCCCGCTTCCGTATCGCCTTTGACCGGCTCGAGGCAAGCGGCCGAGGCGCCAGCGCTAGAGGGCTGCGCTTTCTATGTTGGCAAGTCGGTTGCAGCCCCCTTTGTGAAGCCTGCCGACCTGGAGGGACTTGGTCGAGAAGGCTATCTCATCAAGACTACCAAGACCGCTGGAAGCACCACTTACCTTGTCACCGGCACCGACTGGCAGGGCATCGCCTATGGCGCGGTGCGCCTCGCGCGCCTGCTGCTTGCTAGTCCAGAGGCTGCCCAGGTAAATCTGAAGCTTAACCCAGCACTCCCCCTTCGCGAGGAGTATGAAGAACATAACTGGGGCAACCCGGGCGACCTGGCACGTTACAAGCTGCTGCTGGACCGATATTTCGAGGAAGGCATCAATGTGATGAACCTTCCCACGAGCTGGTATGACGCGCCCCCTGAGTATTTCACAGGCGAGTCGAAATACACCTGGGAGAACTGGGATACTGTTCATCAGACAATTGCCTACGCCCATTCGCTGGGCATCCAGGTGTGGCTTGTAGAAGACCCCTACCTCAACCCTCTGGCTCTGCAACCTGCCGAGACCCTCAAGGCACCCCCGCACGAGGAATGGGAGTGGCTTGGCCAGAGCAACCAGCGCGATAATTTTATGATGTGCCTGTCAGCGCCCTTCAGCCTCGAACTGCTGGCTGCGCACCGGCGCCAGGTCTGGAGCCGCTTCCCGGATGCCGATGGGGTGCTTATCTACTTCGGCGATCCAGGTGGTTGCTGGCATCCCCAGTGCCTGCCCCACGGCAAGAAGAACCTCGAACTGCTGCGCGACTTCTACGAGCCGCTGGCCCAGGAGGTAAATCCTGCCCTCAAGCTGCGCGTGACGACCTGGGGCCTCAGCCTGGAGGATACAGCCTACCTGGTAGACCATCTGGACGACTTCCCCGAGCGCGTTGTGGGGCTGCAGATACCCCCCACGGCGATGAGGCCAGGCACCTATCTGACTTTCGAGCCCGAACGCGCCGCTCTTAATCAGACGGCTTCCGAGAAGCTGCCTGTCGTGTTACAGCAGTTTCACGAGGGAGTCGGTTTCCAGGACGCCTGGGTAGATGGCTGGGAGCATCCGATGCCTCGTCAGATGACCACCAATTTCCGTGGAGTCTGGGAGCCGGGCAGCTCGCTCGCCGGTAATTACGGCAGCCCCTTCGAGCTGTCGCACCAGCTTGTTGACCTGCGCATCGGGATGGAATGGGGCTGGTTCCCCGAAGAGGAGGCCTCAGCCCTCCTGCGCCAGTTCGGCGATGAGCAGTTCGGCCCTGGAGTGGGGCCTGACTTCGCCCGCGCGATGCAGCTTATGGAGGACTACTGGGCCGCCGAGGCGCGCCGCTTCCACTTTGACACCAACAGGCTGACCGATCAGCAATTAGCCCAGGTAAAAAAGTCGCTCGGAATCGCCCAGAAAGCTCGCGCAAGTCTACTTGCAGCAGGACCAAAAGTGACCAGCGCTTGCCTCTCTACTACAAGGGCTTCGTGGACCTTGCCATCCTGATGGAGCTTGGCGCGACCGTCAACCTGAAACGCGAGGAGGCCTTGCGGCTGTCCGAGGCGCGCCGGCTCGAGGAAGCGACAGTCGCCGCCGAGGAGGCGCTCCTTGCAAGTCAGCAGGTCGTTCAACTCGCTACGGCTTCGGAGCGTTATAACTGGCTGACAGGGCATCCCTGGTGGCGTGACAGTTGGGCTATCGGCAAGCGGCCGGCAGCGCTGGAGGCGCTGGTCGAGCAGGTGCGCCACCCAGTTAACTGGATAGAGGTGCCTCTGGCTGCGCCAGAACTGACCGCTGAGGGCTGGGAGCCAGTCGGCGAAGGCACGGTAGAGTTCACCCGCACAGGCCCCAAAGGCGCGTCCGCTGCCGTGCTGACGGTCGAGGCAAGTGACACCTGGGCGCTAATCGAGCCCAGGCAGTTCTTGAATCCGCCTTCGGGCGAGGTCTGGCGCGTCGAGTTGGACGCCCAGGTGCTCTCGGGGGTTGCGATGGTCTATGCGGACTGGTTCGGCGCTTCTACAATAACCGACGGGGTAAATATCGATATCGGTTTTTACCCAGATAAAAAGTGGCATACCTACCGGCTCGATGTGCCTGTGCCCCCCAATCCAGAGGGCGCGCCGCTGACCTTGCGTCTGGTCGCCTACGGCACGCCCCATAAGGTGGCGCTTTCCAGGGTGCGCATCTTCAGGCCGGAAGCTCGCCCTTAGAAACGCGCAATTATCGTGAGCGGCCCGTCCCAGTCTCTCAAGCGCACGGTGCCTGTTGCCGCGTCGAAATCGCGCCAGGGCACGCCGTCTACGGTTACCGAGACGATAGGCTTGTCATCCGGGTGGCGCAGCCGCACTACCAGTGCCTCGGGCTTCTCGCGGGTCGGCGGGGTGATCTCGGCTTCGATATAGCCCTCGTCTGTATGCGAGGTAATTGTGTAGGAGACCTCTCCATAAAAGGTCGGCAACCGCTTCACGCTGACCTGCTGGCCCTCTCGCAGCCATTGACTGCTGAGGAAAGGTGCTAGCCACAGGTCTTTATCGCGCTCCACCACAAAGAAATAGCGGGTCACCTGCAAGAAGCTGCCGGTGTCGGCCGACTTGTTCCAGACACTGGCCCAGGGATTCTCGTAGACCGAGCCATCCTCCAGGTTGCACATCGCCGCGATGGCGTTGAGGCTCGTGCGGACGAAGGCCTTCACATCATCGCGCGCAACGCACACCTCGGGATAACCGCCGTAGTAGGGCTGGGCCCTGGGGAAGCCAGCGCGCCCGAACCAGTCGGCCTCGCTTTCTTCCGTCGGGAAGTGTCCTGGCACGCCGATAGAGTCGCCACTGTCGAAGAAGCGCCGGTCCTCCAGATAGTTGGCCATCCAGTCGAGCTGTTCGGAGCCTGGCTCGAAGATGCCCATCTCGCTCATATGCATAGAGCCGACTTCCACATCGTAGAGGCTGATATTGACCCTCGGATGGAAGGCCTGGATCTCGTCAGGCTTGCCAAGCTGGAAGGGCGAGATAGGCGCCCAGGTGCCATCGCGCAAGGCCACGATGGGTGACTGGGCCTGGGTCTGCTTGTAACCGCGCAGGATGGCCTTCTGCAGCTCGCCGGCCGCCTTGAGGAAGCCTTCGGCCTTCGGGTTGTCCAGTCGCTCCAGCGCCTCCGCCATCTGGGTCAGTCCCGCACAGTAGTAGGCCTGCATCACGAACCCATAACCCCAGTCCTGCCAGTCAGCGATGGTGCCAGGGGGCAGGAAGCCCCACTCGGGCCGCCGGTTGCCTCGCGCATCGGGCACTTTGGTCTTCTCGGTCTGGTCCACGACCCACTGACAGGTGCGGACGATCTCGGCCTCGTTAGCCCTCAGCCACGCCTCATCAGCAGTCAAACGATAATGGTCCGCCAGGCACCACAGATGCAGGCCCGTCCCGACGAGGTTGTAACCCCACGACATATACCCCTCGGGCCGGTGGTTGGCGAGGAAGAAGTCCAGTGAGCGCTTCGCGAAATCTTCGAGGCCCCACTCATCGAGGCCCCGGATAATCCAGTGAGATTCACTATCCAGCGCGCCATAATAGGCGGCCGCTATCCACGGCACCACCAGTTGACCTTCGTTGTCGACATTGCGTCCCGCCAGCACGCAGTGCATCGCGGCCGACCTGATAACATCGGCGAAGTCGCTCTCGGGCAGTTCGATCTCGGCCATCTGCCCCATCAGGGCTTCCCAATAGGCGACTGTCGCCGAGTGCAGCCCTTCACTGTCGGCAAGCACGGCTTGCTCATGCGACAGGCAGCTGCCACTCCAGCGGCGCATAGGCGACCACTTTGACCGAGGCGCCAGGAGCAAGCTGGCCAGTCCAGGTCGCTTTGCCCCCGTCGAGCTGGCAGGCAAGACCAGGCGCGCCTTCTCCATCGAAGACCGCCACGAAGCCCTCGGTACTGGTTGCGACTACGCGGTCTCCGACGGCTTCCAACCTGGTCGGAACCGTGTTGTATTTCGGGTTCATATGGATTTCGGTATAGGGATAGACTCCAATCACGGTGCCCGGATCGGCATACTGGTTGTCTACGAGGTCGAGCTGCAGGCTAACCTCGGCGGCGGAATCTGTCGTGTTGGTCACCGTATATTCGGCCACTGCGACCGGTTTGTCATAAAGCCACGGTCCGCCGTGTTCGGGCGAGCGGGGGGCCCCGAAGGGCGCAACATAGGCCCGTTCTCCATACACCACGCCGTCCTCATCCAGGCGGATAACCGGCACAGGCAGGTCAGGAGCTTCCAGCTTCCGAGAATAACCTGGCACCACGCCAGCGCCTTCCCCATCGAGGATAAGGTTGTGCCCAGTGCCAAGCTTTGGCGTCAGATAATAGCGCCAGTAAATCTGATAATGGGTAAGCGAGAGCGGCGCCCCGAAGCGGATTGTCCCGTTGCGGTCCATCCGCAGCTTGCGGTTGTCCCAGCCAAGTGACAGCAGAGTCGAAGACCTGTTCTGCTGGGGGCGATAATTGGACTCGAGCGCCCCTGCGAAGCTCTGGTCAGGCTTCTCTTGCACCTTTTCGAGGATCGTCTGCTTGCCCGCGATGGAGGCCAGATAAGCCTGCAAGTCCTGCTGGCAGCCTGAGCCTGCCGCGTAGACACCGGCGTCGGCCATCCAGACAGGCGATGGGCCTAGCAGGTCGTCCACGGCGATACCGAAGGCCAGTTTGGGCGTCTTCAGCCGCAGCACAGTGCGGTCGAGCTTCCAGGGCCGGGGCGTCGTGTAGCGGACAGTCAACGCAAGGGGCTTCGACATATCCCACTCGACCTCATCGCGCCACTGCCCGTCCACAAGAAAGTCGCCGTTGTAGCTGGCCACCTGCGCTTTGCCCTTGCCGGTTGAGGTGAGAGTTATTTTTTCCTCTTCCCAGCGCGAGGTCGTCTCGGCGAGGAAGCCCTTCACCTGCACTGGCCCGGCGCCTTCGAACACCCAGCGGAACTTCAGGCACTTCAGCGGACACCTCGGGGTCGAGGCTGCTCAGGATTTCGGCGCGCCAGGTTGTTCCGTCAGCCACAAGGGGCGCGTGGAGTTGCTCCCATTTGCCCTGCCAGAGCGAGTATTCCGAGAGGCCTGTAGTGCTCTTGCGCACCCAGGCTTCCAGCCGGCACCTGGTGATATCCGGCATCGAGGCGGCATCCGGAAAGACAATCCCCACGCGCTTAAGTCTGCGCGGAGTCGCCCATTCGAGGCCAAGGCAGCGCTTGCCCTCAGCATAAGCCGGAGCGCTATACAGCCCCTGCTTCGGCAGCACTTCGGTGGCGAGGTAGAGGTCTTCAGCCGGAAACTCCGTCAGTCTGTCCACCCGCACGCCATCCATCCGGGCGGGATCCCAGGTCATCACGGTCGCATAACGCGCAACGTCCACGGGCGCCTGACGCTTTGAGGCGCGGGTTGGTTCAAGCTCCGCGTTCGCAAAGACGGCAGTGCCCCCACCGCCGAAGGTGACGAGCTTCAGCAGTTTTACACCTGCGAGGGAGAGCGTGACAGATTTCGGCGCGTCGCTCTCGGCAAGCGGCCCACTATCGAAGACAACCTCTCCATCGGCAAGCGCTCTGATGGTAACAGGCACCGGGGCGCCGCTAGCCTGCTGGACTCCAACAAGCGTAGAGAATCGGCTGTATTGGCCGTCCACCGATACGTCTAGCGAAATCGGCACCGGCAGGGCTACGCCAGAGGAGTATTCCTTCCCAGCAATTACAAGAGGAGCGCCCTCGGGCGTAGCGTTCAGCCCCAGCGGCACCAGGAAAGGCGAGACGCTGCCCGAGTTGAGACTGATCCCGAGCACTCGGTCTGATAACGGTTCGGGCCGGCCTGCGGCAGCCGCCGTAATAATCAGCAACACAACAAGTCCAATCAAGAGCAACGGCATCGCGTTCAAGAAGATCGCCTCCGAAGCGAAGAGCTTTCGGCGGCAAGGTTCACCAGACAAGGAGAAGCCCCTGCAGACGTGGCCTTGTTTTACAAGGTCAGTTCCCCTGATATCTTCGATTCAGCGGATCTTCTACTTGCTTGCCCGACCAGAACAACTCCAGCAGATCCTCTAGCGTGCAGGTGCCATCGCGTGTGGAGTTGATGTCCCACCGCCATGTGCCGTCAGGCGCCTGGAATACGCTCTTGGCGCGTTTGATGGCATCGGTGAGTTGCTCCTCCCAGGCCTTGTAGAACTCGTAGTTGGCCTGATTGCCCAGGATCTGAACCAGGTCATCCCAGGCTTGCTGGTCTGACTGGTTCAAGGTGATGGCGGCCCGCAGGTGAGTGACCGCCAGGCTTGCAGCCTCTCCGGGCCTGAGCTCTTCAAGGGCCTTCTCCCCCATCAATTCTACTGCCACCTGACGGTGCAGCCCGGCCTTGCAGAAGTCTTCGTCCAGGATACGCAACGCTACTGCCAAAGGGCAGTCGCGTCGCTTGCGCGCAAGGTCACGAAGTGGACCGATATCATCCGTCTCTGGCGACCATATGAACTGGTCGCTGAGGAATACCACCATCAGGGGCAGCAACCCTTCTGGAGTCTCATACCGGCTCGGTACCTTGGTCACGGGCGGGCGTGAGAGGAAGTCCTTGTACTGGCGATCTTTTCGTTCCCATATTCCCCTTACCCGGAGTTCACGCTGCAGGTCCCGGTCTTTGGTCAATTCCGCATACTTGCCCACAGCCTCGGTCAGAGGCTTTGGATCCTCCAGCCAGGGCGTCATCAGATCGAGCCACTGGGTCAGGTACTCGAGGGGCGGGTGTTCCACGCGGATGGGCCGATTGCTCAGGTCGTCAAGGAGTAAGGTCAGCCTGCCCAGCCACAGGGGGGTCCAGAGCATCATCAGTGCCCCAAGCAGAGAGCCCCGAACCTCCTGCAACTGCTCGCCGGAGGGAGGCTCGGAGTAATTCGCGAGTTGCTTGCTCAGGTATTCGAAGGCGCCGCGAGAGGCGCTCTCAAGGTCGGGATTTCCCCCTGCCCCGTTCAGCATCAGTCCCCAGGCCCTCTCGCACTGGTGGAGGGCCGAAGCCGGTCTCGGGCGCCAGGAGAACCTGGCTTGCAGGACTTCTGGTACCTGCTCCCACAAGGGTACAAGTGGCAGCAGGTCGAATTCGGCACACTCTGCAAGCTTCGGCGCCAGCGCCTCGAGCGTCGCTTTCGCGGTTGCATCGCGGCGCTCTGGGCCGGCCAGTTCGGCAAGCTGGGCCAGCTTTACAGCCTGCTCGGTGTCACACCAGTTGACTTGAGCACAGAGCACGGGCAGCAACTCGGCCCACAGTGGTTCGCGCCACTCGGCGGGGGTACCCTCTACAGCCTTGGCCGCGTCTTTGACCATCGCGATGATAAGGGGGTAGCAATGCTCCGCCCAGTCCCGAAGCCGCCCTTCGAGGGCCTCCATCTGCGCCTCTTGCGGAAGAGAGTCGAGTCCCGTGAAGGCTTCGGTGGTGGGCTCGCAGCTCGAATACCACGCGAGCGCCTTCGCCCACAGCTCCTCCCAGCCGGGCTTGTCGCGGTAAAGGGCCGAAAACTTGAGTGCCGCCACCATATCACCTGGCGATATAGTAGCTTCGGAGAGCCTCTGCTGTACCAGAGGCAGCAGCCAGCTTGCTGTCCATTCTGGCAGGCGCTGCCCAGCAGGACCAGCCAGTTCGCTGACATCAAGACACAGGCTGAGTTCACCTCTGGCCTTGATGCGGTAGTCGAGTAGCAGTTGCAATCCTCTGGCCAGTCGGGCCTCGTCCTGGCAGCGCTCTACCAGGTTGTGGAGCAGTCCCGAGTCCACATAAAGACCAAGTTGGGGCAGCAACTCGACCCCGCGTTCTGGATCGCCCGACTCGGCATACCACTGCACCACGCTCGCCCAACGAGATTCGTCGCGGCTGCCTGTGAGCGCCTGCTCCCCTGTGCGCGCTGCCCACAGGTACCACTGGCGCTTGTGTTCGGGATCAGTTGAGTTCTGCGCGTTAATCGCCCCCTGGCAGGCCTCGGTGTAAAGCTCATCGTCTTTCTTGGGTTTGGCTGTCGACTTCCCCAACTGGTCACTCTTTTCAGTAATCCATTTACTGAGCCCACTGAACTGCTTGTCCAGCTCTTTCTTAAAGTCGTCCAAAGCCTTATTCCCCCTCTCCCAGTTCGCCACGCGCCGCCTTCATACGGCGCTCCGTATCTATCGCTTTGAAATGAGCCAGACACTCCCTGTGAACCCGGATGGGCTCGTCCTGCCAACCCCATTGCTCGTGAAGAGGGGGCTGCCCCTCGACCACCTGGGGCCCTGTCGGCAGGAACCTCGGCGCAAGCCACCGCTGCCCTTCGCCGCAGTTCCAGCAGGCGGTCAGCCCACAGACTGGGCACTTGGTATGGTCCAGGTCACCCTCGCAGCAGTGACAACCATATCCGTGCCTTCGGGCCTCCTCCTCACGAGTCACACGATATTCCTCATCGGCGCGTCTTGTCTCACGTTCCAGTGACGCAAGCCTGCGATTCAGCGCTACCCAAAACTCGGGGCTCTCGGCCTTGGGCACCAGGGCAATCAACGCCTGCAATTCGGTTTTGCCTTCCTGGCTTCGGTCCCAATCTGGCAGGAGAGGCGCAATCGTTTGAGCCGCCTCTCCGCCCCGCCCCTCGCGCGCCAGCTTGAGCGCGTCGGTGATGAGCTTCTGGCGCTTCACTTCGCTGAGGTTTGTACCGATGACAAGTAGCGACCAGAGGAAGACAATCCCCGGTATGATTTGCCCCTTCGAACCCAGGGCGACAGCTAGGCAGGCAGGTCAACCCCAACACGCTCCAGACCAGCACATGGACCCGGATGGCGAGTTCACCGCTAAGGCGCGAGCGTTTGGAGCCGCTCAGAATCAATGCCCAGTAGAGTGCGCCGATGAGCAGCCAGGCGAAGCCCCCGACAAAGGGCACTAGAAACGCGGCAAGCAGGAAGCAGAAGGTCAGCAGGAGATGGAGCAGCGGGTAGGGCACTTCCGAAACCGATAAGATAAAGGCGAGCCGGTGCGCCAAAGACGCAAACGGGCTGCTGTGGCCGTGAGGCTCTCCCATAGTTTTTCCTCCACTCGGGCCAGTTCCATCTTATCATATACCTCAACCGTCAAATCGCCTCAGCAAGACGGCCTGAGACTGCAGGAAAAGTCTGGCCACAAGCACCCTATCGCGGAGTCGCATTACCTGTTGAACTCGTAGATATGGACGGCATAGGGCCCGAAGGAGTCGCGAAATAGTCCTGATTGGGATTTCTGTTTCCTGTCTTCAGACCATACTTTCGCCTCTCGACCAGGAGGATTGGTCAGGTGGCAAAGCAAGGTCTCTGTCACAGGATTCACAGCTACAATAAAAGTCTTCCCCTTACAGGCCCACAAGCGTGAC
This sequence comes from uncultured Armatimonadia bacterium, assembly GCA_963749155.1. GTDB lineage: Bacteria > Armatimonadota > Zipacnadia > CAVVLO01 > CAVVLO01 > CAVVLO01. The sequence goes on from CAVVLO010000002.1 coordinate 500,101, forward strand.
TGGAGCCTTGGGTCACTCCACTCGACTTCGGCAGACGACTCGCTCTGCACAAGTACCTCCCCAAATCTGGCTACCTCGGTGTTCAACTTGCCAAAATAGTCCCAGAGAGGGCTATCGGGCAGATACCAGTGCCCGCGCTTCGAATTAGGCAGTGTTTCTCCCGTAAAGTAGGCATACCAGATGATGCCTGTTGCGCCCTTCACCAGGCCAAGGTAAGCCTGACATCGTAGTTGCTCTGGTTTTGGCTCCAACCACATGGTCGCCTTAGGGTCGTCGCCGCCCGCAAAAGCTTGGGGAACGTTCCACATTGGCTTCCCGGCGGATTCGGCAATCTTCTTTGTTTCTCGGAGCCAGACTGCATAATCGGAAAGGTCCCGGCTCAAAATACCGTTGCAATACCTGATGTCATAATAGTCTGGCATTACTACATCCACAGAGTCGATTACTGGAGGAAGGGATGCAATCATGCCAATTGCAGTTCCAACAGGCCGATGTGGGTCTACCACTTGCGCGGCTTCAGAATAGAAATTTCTGCTAATCTCGATTTGATGGGGCTGGTATGGCTCATCAACTCCATACCACATCAAAACATTCTGCTGGCGATCCGCGCGTGAGCGCAGCTTTATAAATCCCTCCCTGTCAGTGAAACTTGCCCCCTCTGTAAGCACGGCTAGCCCCTCTCTAGTTGCCTCGCCCAGAAAGGCTTCAGAGGGCGCAGACCAGCAGTGGACCACTGTATTGAAGCCGCGCGCCTTGACGTCCGCCAGGGCTTGACGCCAGTCTGTATCGGGGAGCCCGAGCTTCTCTGCTTCCGAGTGGACATATGTTGTGAAAACTGCGGGCTGCATATGGTAGATTCCTAGCGGGAAGAAGGGTTTACCGTTGACATAACATATCCGGCGATGGTCGAAGGTGACTTCATATCCCCCAGGCGGTAGCACGCGCACCGGCAGCTCCCGCTTTAGCTGCAAAATCTGGTCCTTCGAGTGGAAGCTCAACTTGAACAGGTAATCGCCTGGACTGAGGTCCGAAAGGTCTCTGGCATACTGGCAACTCCCGTCCTTATCCACCTTCAGGGTAGCCTTCCAGGAATCTGTCAGCTGCGTATCAGAGACTAGCTCCCCAGCCATATACACTGACAATCCGGGCTTTAGATGTGTATCCAGCCTGATGCGCAGTTCCTTAACCGGGTCTTTTGACTGGATCTGATTCCTGTAGCCTGGATAAATAACGGTAAGCTCAGGCTGCTCAGGCTCCGCTCCATAAAGCCCAGTTCCCAGGCAACTCAAGCCCATTCCAACAAGCAAGGTTAACAAAGTGCCATAAGTTTTCGGGTGATTCTTCGCCAACTTAGCTCGCCTCCTGACCTAGCAAGAAGGACTTCTACTTTAGGAACCTCTCTCCCTGCCCAAATGGAAAGCCTGCTCTAGAGGGACAAGCTGGATATCACGAATATTTAGATTCCAATGGAGCATCAAGACCCAGAATCAGCCGAACAAACTCAGCCTCTCCCTGCAGGTGAGGCGCAAGGGCAACAGCGCAAGGTGCGCGCGCGCGCCTTTGTTGTTGCCTTCGCGCTAATGCCTTTGAACGTCTACTGGATTATTGCGGCCGAGATCCGGTGGTACCTGCCGCTGACCCTGAATCCACTCTTTGTGACACCTGTCTTCTGGCTGGCTCTGCTGGCAGGTCTCAACGCGCTCTTGCGCCGTTTCGCACCCAAACTGGTTTTTCGCCCCACCGAACTTGTCGTTATCTACATAATGCTGGTCGTCAGTTGCACTATGGCGACTCACGACTACATCATCAACCTGATGTCGATTATGGGCTGGCCCGCCTGGATTGCCTCCCCCGAAAACAAATGGGAATCGCTGCTCTTCCCCTACCTGCCCAAGTCGCTTTTTGTCTGGGATATGGACGTGCTGAGAGGCTTCTTTAATGGGGGCAGCTCGCTTTACGAGTGGAAAGTCATCAAGACCTGGCTGCCGCCACTTGGGGTTTGGAGCCTTTTCATCTTCTCGATGGGCTTCACTTTCTTCTGCCTCAATGTGCTGCTGCGCAAGATGTGGACGGAATATACCAAGCTCTCCTTCCCCATCATCCGCTTGCCTCTGGCGCTGACCGAGCACCCCAGCGATTTCGCAATGCTCAAGACGCGCATGTTCTGGATGGGCTTCAGCCTGGCGGGTGTGATGGCCCTGCTCAACGGACTGAATGTCTGGTATCCAGGAGTCCCCCATCTCTCGGTACTGGCGCGTTATATCCAGTTTGCGACCCCTCCCTGGTCGGCAATGGGTTCTACTCCCTACACCATCTACCCCTTCTGCATTGGCCTGGGCTTCTTGCTGCCCCTCGATGTCGCCTTCAGTTGCTGGTTCTTTATGCTTTTTATCAAGCTCCAGATGCTGCTGGGCTATGTGGTTGGGGTGCGAGATGTGCCAGATTTCCCTTACACGGCAGAACAACAGATGGGCGCCTGGTACACCTTTGGCCTGATATTGCTCTACGGCAGTCGCCATCATCTGAAAGACGCCTTCCATGCGGTGTTCAGGCGCGATGGGTCGGATGCAGAGGAGGCTATCTCTTATCGGCTGGCCTTCTGGGGTGTCGTCTTCGGGATTGTCTTCTTCCTGGTCTTTTGGGTGCAGGTCGGCTTCAGTCTGATCTGGGCCATCGTGGCGCTGGTGACCTATCTGCTGGTGTCACTTACCATCACACGCATACGGGCCGAGGCTGGCGCTCAGCACACGGTGTGGGATCTAGAACCTGCCAAGCTCTTCCGCCTGTTCGACTCGCGCAGCCTTGGCCCCTCGAACCTGACCGCGGGAGCGCTTTCTCACTGGTACTGGCGCCTCAATCGCAGCCACCTGATGCCAGCCCAGCTTGAGGCGATGAAGCTCGCGATGGAGCACAAGATGCCACTGCGCTCGCTTCGCTTCCCTCTGCTGGCGGCCTTTGCGCTTGCGGTTATCCTCTCTATGTGGGCTTGCCTGGATGTGCTTTACAAGGACGGCGCGCTGGCCAAATGCCAGGGCTTTGCGGTCTGGTGCAGCTATGAGACCTTCGACACGCTTCGGACTTCGATGGATGTCGGTTTCAAAATGCAACCCGCGCGCTGGGTGGCGGCCACCTCGGCCAGTGGCTTGACTCTAGCTGCTGACCTGGCTGCGGTCGCGTTTCGTGTGGTTCCCCTTCCACCCGCTTGGTTATTGCGTTGGCCCCTGGGCCTGGTGGTTCTGGTTCCCCTTCTTTATCGCCTGGCTGGTGAAAAAGCTCATCCTGCGCTACGGCGGACTGAAGGTCTACAAGCAGGCGCTGCCCTTCTTCCTGGGGCTGATCCTGGGCGACTACGGCATCGGCGCCATCTGGTCGCTGATAGGCGTCTTCTGGCAAGTGCCGGTTATGCGCATCTTCCACTAGCCCTCAGGTTGCCACGGGCCAGGGGGCGTGCGGTCGAGATCGGCCTTCACCTCGGCGAAGATACTGGCAAGGTCCAGTCCTGATGAAAGCTCCCACAGCGAAGTGTTTTGCTCTCTCAGGCCGCAGATAATTGCGCCCCAGGCCTGCGACCAGCCTGTCTCGACGCTCCAGGCGCCCCAGCCGATATCTCCCGAACTCGCCCAGAACTCCCACCGGTCATAGTTGAAGGCCCTGAACCAGCACCCATCCAGCCAGGGGATGTCTGGAGCCTTGACCTGGATACGGCAGAGATACTCTGTCAGCTTGTCGGCAATCTCGGCAACTCGCTTATCGCCTGTCGCGCGGGCGGCCTCATGTAGCCCCAGTAGCGCAAAACCGCTGGTATAGAGCTGGTCGCTGGCCGGGTCGCCGTTCTGCTGAATGAGCGGCACCTCGGTCGTGCCATAAGACTCGTTGGAGCTTGCTGCGAAATAGAAACCGCCGACCTTGGTCTCATTGGTGCGTTCTTGCAACGCCCCGCACGGCGCCTGCACGTTGGCGAGATCCCTGGCCATCTGATAGACCCACTCGCGGTGCTCGGGTGTATCGTCTACTCGCACCAGCCACGCGAGGCAAAGCAGGATGCGTCCTCGCTCCAGGGTGTCGCCCCAGCGCCAGTTGTCAGGCCCGACTTCCATCGTCATCCGGATGGCGTTGCGGGCTTTGTCGAGGAAAGGCGCATAGCCTGTGTGCTGATACGCCCAGAGGTAACAGGCCCAGAGGAAGGACTCGAAATGGGTCGCGTAGTTGATGCGCGAGGTATCTTCGAAGTGCTTCCAGCCGATACTGCTCGAGCTCTGGCATATCTATCCGGTCGATACGGAAGCCCTCCGGCCCTGTGGTGCGCAGGTTGGCGAGCAGCGCGCGCAGCAACGGGACGTTCCAGCGTTCCTCTCCCAGGCAAGCCGCCGCGCCCAGTGTCCCGAGCATCGCCCGGGCATTGTCATCCCCGTAATTGGCTATCTCGAGTTCCTTGCGAAGTTCTCCCCAGGCGATGAGGCCATAGGCCGGGTGCATCGGGTTGCCTCGCCCGCCCTTGCAGAACTCGGAGGTGAAGTAGAGATAGTCCAAAAGGTTGGCTGAAGCCTGCTGGCTGCGCTGATTACCGTTCACCAGGCCATCCAGAGCCAGCACAAAGGCAGCTTCGCCGTGACAGTCGGCGCGATAAGGCAACCTTTCCACCTGACGACCATCGCATTTTATCGGTGAAGAAAGGCCTTCCAGTATGCCCCAGGAGCCGTCACCCGCTTCGATGGGGTCGGGCAATTCGCCTGAATCCTGCGCGGCAATCAGGGAGGCGACGACCTCGTCTCTGCGCGAAGCCGGCACCAGCATCCCCGCATCAAAATACCAGTTGGCCATCGCGCTGACAGCCTGCGCCTCGACATCAGGGGGCAACTGGTCTTCTGGGCCATAGGCCGGTTGGACCGTGGGCTGCCAGGAGAGCTTCACCGGCGCGCCAAGAGCGGCCAGAAGCTTCTCCCAGATGACAGTCCAGGCCGCGGTTGGCGAATACCGGGCGGTTACGAACTGAGAGAGCTTGGTCGTCGCAACGAAGCCCTGCTCTTTCGGTAGCTCGAACAGCACAGGAGAAGCCGTATCAGGCAACCCGAAGACCGCTGTGTCGAAGCCGGCAACCCGCGCCACAACCAGCCAGGGGTGTTCTGCCTCGACCGGCAGGAAGTGGCAATCGTGGATGCCGACGATAGTGAGCGCTGGCAGCTCCGGCCCGAAGTCATCTGAAGCGACGACTCCGCGCTCCCACTCGATGTGGCGCACCTCGCCCAGCTCCAGGCCAGGCACGGCGGCGGGGTATTCTATGTAGAGCTTCAGGTGCTTTGCGGCAGCCTGATCAAACAGGTCGGCGGGTAGCTCTGTCTGCCTGGTTGGATACCCATCAGCCAGTAGCAGCAGGGCAGAATTTGCCGGCGCCTGCACAAGGGCTTCGGCAGGCAGGTCAAAACGCGCAACCTCATAACCTGAATCGCCAAGCACTCGGTAGAGATCATTATCAGCAGAACAACATAGAGTCAGAGCCACAGTTTTAGCCTCCGCAGGATTCGCCCAGCCGAGCAAAAGGGCCAGGCACGCATATACGAGTACTTTTATCATGGTAGCTTTTGTACTACACAACTCACGGCCTTAGGGGCAAGCTCCAGCTCCAGCAAGGCGTTGCCGTTTTCTAGCCGAGGCTCCAAAGCCTCACCGGTCCAGCCGTTGGTGTAAGTTGCGCCTTCGACATGAGGCACTGCAAGCAGTGGCCCGCGCGCAGTGCGCCCGTTATCGTTGTAGAGGGTCCAGACGCGCTCTTTCGGTGCTCTGAAGGCGTTGGCGAACACACCCGCCTGAAGTGTTGGCACTAGCGGTTCGACATCGGCAGAACTGAAAGCGTCCCTGTGCTCGCACAGCACCTGCACTGCTCTGGTCTGCAGAGCGAGCGCAGGGGGATCGTAGCCAGGCAGCCCTGGGCCAAGATAGTAGCTTTCCCCATTGAAGAAGGGGAACTTCACCGGCCACCAGTTGCCTGCTCTGTAGGCCACATAATGGATTATGTGGAACTGTTTGAAGGCCGGGAAGGCGAACCGGGGCAAGTTAACATAATGCGGCGATAAGGCCCTCTGGTCGAGCCCCCATAGCGCCTGATAGGTGAAGGAGCCATCCAGTGGCTGGCGCATTACTTCGGCAGGGGGATATTCACTGTAGAGTGAGATATCCGGCCCAACCGCCTCGCGGATGCGCTGGGCAAGCAGTACCTCTCCCTGGTAGGGGATCTCCCAGCCGTTATGGCCGTGATCTTTGGCCTCGCAAAGCCACCTGCCATCGGTCGCGCCGATCTCGTCGATATACATCCCCTTCATACCGAAGTCGTTTTGCAGGCGGTGTAGACTGTGGCCAGGTGTTCGCGCCAGTCTTCGATGTAGGGGCATTCGTTGAAGGCCTTGTACTCCGGCACCCAGTTGAGACTGCCATCGGCGCGTTTCATCGCCCAGGCTTCGGCATATTGCCCAGCAAGCTGGCCGGCAGGGCAAGAGAGATAACCGTCCTGATAGGTGCCAACGCCGATGCCCTCGGCCTGGGCCCTCTGGATGTTATCGCGGAAGTATTCCAGTCCACCGACAGTGTCGTCATAGTGGTTGTAGTCGCCCCAATCGCCGTATTGCTGGGAGGAGAAAGGCCCAAACATATGGATATAGTCACAGTAGCCTGTGTATTTGCGCATCAGGTCTATAGCGGGTTGGACATTGCCTCGGTCGCGCGGGGCGGGTATGGCATCGAAGTGAGAATTGATGCCCATAAAGGCGAAGGTCCGCTCCCACCAGGGCTTGGCGGCAGGGGGCTTGTACCAGGAGGAAAGCCAGTCTTTATAAGCGCCAAACAGCGCACGCCAGTCGCCCTCAAGCCCGGCAAGTTCGGTCTCGGTAGCGTTGAAAGTCTCCCCAGGCGCGAGGTCGCGCCTGGGATACTCCACCGCCCAGGCCCCGCCCCTCTCGTCTTTGCCCATCCGAAGGAAATGATGCTGAGCGACGGTGTCGTGCGTATAACAGCCTAGCGCCAGGCCAAGCTCGGGGTTGAAGAAGCCATCCAGTTGCAGCGGGTGGCGTTCACCAAGCGGTTCTCTGAAGCTGGCCGGCTGGTCGTTGATGATGCCGCCGCGCCTTCCAAACAGGTACCAGGTGTCAGCTCCGGAGCCAAGCTGCACGCCCGCCAGCACGGGAAAGAGCACGGTCGCGGTCAGCGACTCGGTGCCCTGGTTGGTAAGTGAAAGCGTTAGTTCCACGCGACCTGAAGCGCCAGGTCGGGCTTCGACGACTGCCAGCAGGCCCGTGCTCTGGCTGCGCAGCACAAACTGGCGTTTGTTGGCCGAGGGCTCAGAGGAAAGCAGTTGCCAGTCCGCCTCGGGCAGCTTCTCTTCCCCCAGCCACACCTCGAACACCGGCCCATGAGCGAGTTTCAACGTGTCCGGCAGCCCCGCCAGCTCAAGCCCCTGCCAGGTTAATCCTTGAGAAGTAGAAAACTCGGCCCGCAAAGACCCGCTGACGATGGCTTGCTCGGTCGGAGGAGGCACGGGCCAGTTGGTGTCGAGAGTCACCGCCTGGCTTGCGGGCGAGGCGAAGTTGAGATCTAGCGGAGCAGGTTCCGTAGCTTTAGGCGCGCCGGAATTAGCTGTCACGCCCAGGATTGCAAAGGTGCCTGTCTCCATCCCGTCATACACCGCGAGCGCCACCGGTTTACGCGCCGGGTCGGGGTGTACAGCGCTCACGCTAAAGCCCCGCGGAAGGCCCCACTTGTTAGTCTCGACCTCCAGCGGCAACACGAGATCGGGTGGGCCGCTTTCATACTGCACTTCGAAGACGACCTTCTCAGGCTCGGTCAGTACTTCCTGCGGCAGGGGCGATTTGGCGTCCAATCCCCAGGGTTCCGCCGAGGGAGCCGCCGCCGCCATCAGCACCAGGTATTCAGGGGCGATCTCGGAAAGAGCGACCTCCATCTGACCTAGTTCCGCAACGCCCGTCTGGCGCGCTTGCTCAGGGCTTGAGGGCACCTGGAAGGGTACTCCGCCGACAGTGATGCGGTCGGAAGAGAACCACCCCACCGCCTGCAGGTGCCTGGGCAGTGACCCGCCTGTCAGCCCACCGGTGGCCTCAAACGGAAGCGGATCGAGGCCGGCGATCGCAGGCGCAGAGGGCACGTAGTCCACCAGCTTCTCGAAGGGCCACTGGACAGGCGCCGACCCGAAGGTCACCTCGTCCAGCCAAAGCTCGGTCTGTTCGCTGAGAGAGTCAATCCCCAGCGCGAACTGCGTCGCGGTGAAGTTCTTCTGCAGCCCAAGGCTGGCGGTATGCCAGCGCCCATCGGCAATCAGGTCTCTGCCGTAGATCAGTATGGCAGAGGGATCCTGATCATCATCGCCTACCCAAAATATATAGTTATATGGGCCAAACTCCCCTGTGGCGCGATAGCGGAAGCTCAGCCAGTTCAACTCGGCGATGTCGACCGGCTCGGGCAAATTAGCGCCCCAGCGCATCGCTTTGCCCTTCCCCTGAAGGCCGAGGTGCAGCAGGCCCTCTTCAACTTCTGCCCCGAAGTCAGTCGCGGGATTCGTAATCCAGCTTGTCCGGGCCTCAAGAGGAAGCGTCTCCCAATCGAGGGTGACAAATCGGCGCGCGGGAGGCTCGAAGGCAATAACTTTCGCATCAGGGGGCGCTTCATCGGCATACCAAAGCCTCTCGACAGTCAGCCTGGCGCTGCCGGAGGCCCCACAGCGCAACTTGAGAGCAATCTGCGAAAGCGGTTCGAGGGCATCCAGGCTCAGCAAATCGACCGCTAGTGTATGCGCAGCGCCATCGCTCAGAACTTCTCCACCTGGAATCAATGTCCGTCCGCCAGGGGTGCCTTCCCAGCCGTGCAAAAGGTAGTCGCCTGGGTCTGTCGGGAAGCCTTCAGCCCGGTAGGTGAGTACCAGATACCGCGCCTCACCAGGGCCTTCCCCAGGCAGGAAGGTGAGTTGCCAGGGCAGGTTTTTACCTGCGCCCTCAATTGAGAAGACAAGCGCCCCATCTTCGACCGTAAGGCCAAACTGGTCGGGGCTGGCTCCGCTCACCCAGGTCGGGCGCGGCCCCCAGCGCGCAGCGGTTTCGGCTCCGATGTCCGCCAGGGCATATCCTGCGAGTAGCAACGCCATCAGCGCAAGCAGGCTCATCTTCATCGTCGGCCTCCCTGTCAGTCTTGCCAGCTTCGGAAGATGACGTCTTCCAGCTCGAAGCGACTCTCGGGAGCTGGATTCACGTTGTAAAGCCTGACGAAAACTTCCTCCGAGTCGAACACCCCGTAGACGGCAAGCCGCTGCAACAAGGCCAGTTTGCCCCCATAGCGCTCCGTCTCGCCCAGGTCCGAGAAGCGCACGAACAGCGTCCCATCCGCGCCAAGCTGGCCGGTGACGTTTACAAATTGCAGCCACCTGGCGTCCTCGAGCGCGGTGTCCGCTCTTACCGGTTGGTCGTGGGCGCTCAGCACTTCGGTCCACTGCTGCCCATCGGGAGAGCACTCAATCCTGTAACCGTTGGCTACGACCAGCTCGAGGTTGGCCTCAACGACCTGTGGCAGCTTGAGCTTGTAGGTAAAACTACCTCCCAGCGCAACTCGCCGCGTGCCATCAGCCTCCAGTGCGGAGCCCTCTGGTTGAGCCAGATAATTGGCATCCTCGAAGGGATATACCGTCAGCAGTTTATGTAGCTGGTCCCGGCTGCCGGTCAGCCAGGCAAGGTCGATTGCCTGATTTCGCGGCTCAGCGCTCCAGGTGTCCAGCGCGTCATACCAGTGCCTTGCATCGGGCGAGACTTCCAGCTTGTAACCTGTCCCGGTAATCCGCAGGTCGAAGGCTGCGCCGGCGGCCTGGGTTGTGTCGAACCGCCAGACAAGAGGCCTGTCCTGACCAGTGCAGACGCGTTTGCTGCCCTCGAGCCTCCCATGAGCGCGCACCAGATGGGTGGCTTCCAGTGGCGAACTGGGCAAAAATCGTAATTCTTTCACTTTATGCGCCACTTTGGGTTCTTTCGAGTTCACCTGACGAACTGGATCGGTGCCTGGCCTGAAGTAAGGGCTAGCCATAATCGGTTGCCAGGTCAGCTCTACCGTCCCGTCAGCCTCATAGCGCGGGAAGGCCCCCACAGGGATGACCTGCTGGGTTGTTCTGGCCATCTCGGCGCCCCGTAGCGAGATCCCCAGATACTCGGGATTGGCGTCATCCTGCGCCCAGGGGCCAGCCCCGCAGTCGTTCCAGGTCTCTTTCACTGTCTGCGGGCCGTGCCAGCCATTGGGGACGTCCAGATTGATGAGCTTGTCGACGTTGTCCAGCAGGCCAGCATTGCCCCAGACACCCAGCGGTAGCGAACCAGAGTAAGTATCGAACCCGCCAGGTGCCTCCAGCTTCTGGCCGTTGCAGTAGATGCCCTGTGCATCGATGGTATAGACAGCAAGAGCGCGCTGCCAGGTGTCGTAGTACTCCTGGTTGCCAGTGGCGTCCCAGGCAAGCCACGCAGCCTTGGTGCAGTTGAAGTGGCTCCACCCGCCAGGCCAGCCGGTGCCATCGTAGCCAATTGCGCCCGCGCACATCCGCTTCATCGCGCGGTCGAGCAGCGCAGTATAGCGCTCTACCATTGGCTCCTCATCAAGCGTCTTGCCAAGCTTCACCATCCAGGCGGCGGCCTTCACCATAAAGAAAGCGCGCACAAGCCAGGCGCCCTCATCGTCCATACGGAAAAGCTCATCGACGGCGTTTTGGGCATAACAGCGCGCGGTCGGCGCGTAGGGGTCGCCATATTTCGCCAGCATATAAGCGCCTGCCGCAAGGCCCGCCGGCAGCGCATTTACCATCTGCTGCGAAGGGAAGCCCCCTGTCAGCAAGGTGCCTTTGCTGAGGAAATGCTCCGCGTTGCGATAGACATATTCCATATCGCGCTCGCTGATGCCGGGGAAGGGATAAAGCCAGATCCGCCCGCGCGCCTGCCCTGCCTTGCGATTGAAAGTCAGTCGCAGTTGGCGGTAGCCGAATTCCGGCAGCGCTTCCAGCAGGTCAGGTTGCCCCTCCCACATAACCAGCAAGGCTGTTGAATAGCCGGGCTGCGCCCAGGCTGATTGTTTACGCAGGATGACATACGAGAAATCTGGACTGGCAAGGCTGACCAGCCCTTCCACCTCGGAGCGATAAGTAGTCTGCCTGTCTGGCAAGTGGAGGATTGCGGGCGCGTTTGGGTCTGGGTAGAAGAAATCCATCCCTCGCTCAGGCTCGCCCACTACAATCTGCACTGAGTCAGCCTCAGTTGAAGTGAAGCTATACTCAAGAGGTTTGTCCTCATCGCTCAGCCAGTAACGTCCGGCAAAATCCACTGCCAGCCCTTCCCGCGAATAGTGCCGCAGGAAGGTATAAGGCGAGGCGTGCCAATAACGCGCGCTGCGAGCGATGCCTGGATTGCCCGCCTGGGCAGGCTCATCACTCCGGCCAAACTCGCCGATCTCGAACCACTGACCAGCCTGCTCGGCGCGGAATCCGACCTTCAATCCGCCTTCGATGGAGTCGCCCCAGGTCGACAAGGTAAGCCGGCCTTGCTTCTCGCCCCCCTCATCATCGAAGATGAGATAGGTCTTGCCGCCGCTCCGGTGGCGGAAGGCGTGATAAGCCTGGGTGCCATCGTAATGAGAAGCCACCAGCCCCTTGGTCAGCCTGCGAGCCAGCTCTACCCGCGCCACAGGAGAGAACTCGGCCTCCCAGGCGATGCTTTCTACCAGGCGCGAGGTGTCGTCGGGAAACTGGAGATGCCAGGCATCGCCTGTAATCGTGTCATATCCCAAATGGGAATAACTGGTGATGTTGATGCGAGCATCCACCAGGTTCTCGCAGTAGTTCATCCCCAGGTAGTTGAGCTTGTATAGATCATAAGGCGCCAGTTCGCGTGGCAGGGGGGTAGTCGGATCAAGCAAGGGCCTTCCACCAAAAGCCGCATGACCTGAGCCGGCAAGCAACACCAGGGCAAGACAGAGTAATAATCCCAAATAATGAGGAGCAGTTGAATCCATTTAGGTCAGGTGCCTCCTTGAGCCGCCTCAGCTTTCTGGAGTCGGCGGTTCGAACGGTCTAGGCGGCTCGGGAGCCTCTTCAGGCTCCAGGTTAATGACTTTCAACCTGGCGAGCATGTTTTTTATGTCTGTGGCTCCCCGGATCGCCACATATATAGTTACTGTCGAATACCAGACCAGCACCGCTGCAGTAAGCAACCACCAGAAAGGCGCCATCTTACGCAACCCCCTCGATTGGCTCTTCTTTAACGAATAGAAGCTTCAGATAGGAGCCGATAACCATCCCAAGAGCCGCCGCGACGAAACTCGCAATGCCCGAATAATAGGGCCCTATGCTCTTGGCCAGTTCTTCTGTTGCCGGGATTTGTTCCATGGCCAGATAGGCGACGGGGAATATAAAGCCCAGCAGGATAGCCGCTCCTGCGCCCCAGCTATTGGCCCTCTTCCAGTAGCAACAGGCGACAAGCAGCACTGACATACTGGAGAGGTAGATGGCCCCTGTGACACTGATATAGCTCCAGAGGTCACCTTTCAATTCGTACCACAGGCCATAGAAAAGCAGGAAGACCCCTATCAAGGCCACGATTGTGCGATTGACCATCAGGCCAAACTTCTCGGTCCAGGCTTTACGACGCCTGAAAGGGGCCAGGATGTCGTTGTAGATGACACTCGCCCAGGTCAGCATATAGGAGGAGTCGGTTAACATATCCGCTGCCAGCATCGCTGCAACAAGCAAACCCATCAGGCCAGCCGGCACGTAGAGGGCAAGGAATTTCGGCATCGCTGTCAGCGTGTTGTCGCCGACCACTTCAGGAGCGAGCAACGCAAGCGCGGCAATACCCCAGATGCCCGGGATAAGGAAGCGCGCCACGAAGAAGAAACTTGTGCCCGAATACATCCGTTGGCCAGTTTTGGCATCTTTCGAGGCTAGGACGCGCGCTATCATTGTTTGCCAGGTCAGGCAAGCCGCCAGGTTGAGGATGCCATTGAAGACCACATATTCCCAGCCCATGTCGGGATTGACGAAGGGGTTGAACCCGCCTGCTCCCAGCTTGTCATCCACAGTCTGGACCAGAGTAGTCCAGCCTACGGTGGCAAGTGTCAGCCCAGTAACTGCAATCAGGCCGATGCTCATCACAATGAATTGCAGATAGTCAGTAACAAGCACTGAAAGCATCCCGCCGAGGATGGTGTAGACCGCTACCAGTGCAAGCAGAGCGGTCATCATCCACTGCAAATAAGCGACATCCATCCCCGAGACGCCTACAAGGAACTCGCCGCCCGTGCGCAGGAAGACGCCCATATTGAGCAGGCCGCCCAGCACGATGACCACCCCAGCCAGCCATCTGATACGCGAGCCAAAGCGCTCCTGGAAAAGCTCGGGGATGGTGATTACACCGGCCTCGCGCAGAGGCTTGATACAGAAGCCGGTCACTCCTACCACCAGCATCGCCAGCGCATACAATATGCCAGGCGTTGCGCCAGCGAAGCCCTTGTCATAGCCATTTTGGGCCGCATACATACAAGTGACGATGCCGAACTCCGTAGCGGCCATCGAGGCGATACCGAGATAAAGGTTCATCTCCCGGCCCGCTACAAGATAGTGTTCGACCTTGCCCACGTACTTTGCGGACCGCCAGGCCAGCAATCATCACGACGATGAGATAGACCCCGATGATGCTGCCATCCAAAAGGTTGAAGTGACCAGTCATAGGCGTTGCCCCCGAGTGCTGGATTGGGCCAAGGTTCGACGCGCAAAATAAAGAGCCCTCTCCGGTTGACAAGCTTTCCACTTAGGCCCAAAATGCGCCGGATTGCTGGGTAAGGGGCAGGGAAAACCTCCCCTCTACAGAAACAGCATCGCATGGCGTGCCCCTTCAGCGCCGACTAGTGAACTGTCATATAAAAGGTAAGGAGCTGGATACAGAATGAAGCTAGGAGCCAACTCGGTTCTCTTCGGCGGTCACTCGATGGAAGACGCCTTCAAGTATACGGCGATGGCCGGCTACGATGGCATCGAATTGTCCGCAATCGGCGGTATGAGCGAGCATCTCGTACTTGACCGCTGGCAGGAACTTGCCCCAGACATCAAGCGGATGGCAGCCGAATACGGGCTGGCGCTGCACGCGATGGAACAGCCCTCTCGCGACCCTGCAATTATGGAGACCGCCTTCCAGGCAGCCGTAGAGATAGGCATCCCCATCGTGAACTGCGGCCCAGGCGGCACCAAAGGGGACGATGCCAGTCTGCAGGAAGTCATAGACTCACTGGGGAGCCTGGCCGATATGGCCAGCAAGTATGGGAAGGTCCTCTGTGTGAAGGCCCATGTCGGCGCTGCCCTCTGGAACACAGAAACGACCTTGCGCGTAATGCAGGCCATCCCCAATCCCAGCTTCGGTATCGATATGGATCCCTCGCACATCTACCGAGAGGGAGATAATCCCGTCGAAGCGATTGCTGCCGTCATATCGCGCGTCCAGCATGTGCATATCCGAGACTGCAAAGGGCGCCAGCAGAATCCAGGTGTTCCCGCGAACCAGGCAAATGGGCGCGGCGACATCGATTTGCTCGGTTATATCCGGGTGCTTCATGAAAACGGCTACACCGGGCCGCTGGACCTTGAGGTTATCGGCGCGAAGGAATGCACTCTGGAAGAATGTTGCATCATAGCAGCGGAGTCGCGCGGTCATATGCAGGCTTGCCTGCAAGCTTGTGGTGCTCGCTAGTCAGACCGTTATATGCCCAAGGGAGGGCCTAAAATATGGGAAACTGTTGTGGCAAGAAACCAAATATCCTGCTCTTTGGGATGGACTCACTCCGGCGCGACCATATGGGTTGCTACGGCTATCAGTTCAACACCACGCCTCACATTGGCGAGTTCGCCGAGTTTGGCACACTGTTCGAGAACAGCTTCAGCCCGCATGTTCCGACCACCCCTGGCTATTCGAATATGCTGACCGGGATGGACTGTTTCGGGACCAATGTCGTGGCGCTGGGCCATCAGGGTGACCTGCGCGAAGGCGTAAGGACCTTGCCCGAAATTCTTCGCGAGCACGGCTACACAAGCAGTTGTGTAGGCTTCCGCAATGTCGCCTCGCGCGGCTTCGACACCTACCTCGAATTTGACGGGTGGGGCGCTGGCGGAGACGGCTACGCTCACAAGGCCGAGGGGCTCAACAAGACCGCCATCCCCGAGCTTGAGCGGCTGGCCGCCCAGGACCAACCCTGGTTGCTCTTCCTCAGGCATATGGACCCGCATACCCCCTATCTGCCGCCCTCTCCCTTCGAGCGGATGTTTTACGGGGGCAATGAGCTGGACCCAGACAATCACTCGATGGAGCCGGTCTTCGATTTCAAGCCCTTCTGCGACTATTTCGCCTCGTGGATGCCCAAGGGCCTCACTGACAAAGACTATGAGATAGCCCAGTACGATGGCGCCGTCGCCTATATGGACGCCTGCATCCAGAATATCCTCATCAAGCTGGAAGCTCTCGGCCTTATGGACGACACCATCGTGGTCTTCACCGCCGACCATGGCGAGACCCTGTATGACCACGAGTGCTGGTTCGACCATCACGGCACCTACGACTGCACTCTGGTCGTGCCAATGATCATCGTCTACCCGAGGAAGATGCCCGCAGGCGAGCGCGCCGATGGTTTCTGCCAGCTCAAGGACCTGGTGCCGACGTTGCTGGAGCTTGCCGAGATCGAGGTTGAGGACAAGTTCGACGGGCATAGCCTGCTGCCGATGGCCACTGGCGAAGTGCTGACCTACGAGACCGAGCTTTACATCACCGAGTGCACCTGGATGCGCAAGCACGGTTGGCGCACCCCCGAGTGGAAGCTGATTGTGGCGCTGGAGCCTGACTTCCATTTCAAGCCCCCGGTAGAGCTATACAACTTGCTCGAAGATCCCGAGGAATACAACAACCTCGCTGACGAGTTGCCCGAGGTTGTCGCCTTCCTGAGGGGCCGCATGGAGGCTTTCATCGCGAAGCGCACCGCCGAGACTGGCCTGCCCAATCCGATGGAACACCAGAGCCACTGGAAGGGCTTCGCCAGCTCCCAGGAGGCCTACGACACGCTGCACATCGGCAACCCGGGTGAGGCTGCCAAGCTCCAGCGCAAAGACTAAGCGAATCAATTTTCCCTAAAGGAGAGTCTGATATGGCACTGAAAGTTGGGATAGTTGGGATGGGTGGCATCGGCAATCAGCATGCCGATTGCCATATGGCGGACGAGTTGTCCGAGCTCGTAGCGGTCTGCGATGTGCAGAAAGACCGCGCCGACGCCGCAGCCGCGCGGGTAGGCGTTAAAGCCTATTACAGCCTGGCCGATATGCTGGCCAACGAAGAACTGGACGTCGTAGACGTGACCACCGGCGGTTACGAGAACGGCAGCTGGCACTTCGAGCCCACGATGGAGGCCCTGGCCGCCGGCAAGCAATGTGCTGTGCGAGAAGCCGCTGTCGAACGACATCGGCGAGGCTCGCGAGATGGTGCGGTTCGCCGCCGAGAAGAAGCTCTACCTCGGCTGCAACCTCAACCACTACTTCACCCCGACCGCCGCGCGCGCCAAGAAGTACATGGACGACGGCCTGATCGGCGAGGCGGTCTATCTGCTCTTCAAGATGGGCTTCGATGGCGGCGAGGAGACTTACGGGTTCAACAACTCGCCGCGCTTCAACCAGCCCTACGCCACATGAAGGCCTTCCTGACGCATCCCTTCAGCGTGATGCGTTACCTCTGCGGCGACATCACCCATGTCCAGGCCTTCCCGACAAGCCCGGCTGTCCGCAAGAGCAAGGGCGACCTGCTGCTTTCCATCAACAGCGTCCACTGCAAGTTCGCCAGCGGCACAGTCGGCTATCTGCTTAGCCAGCGCGGCGACGCGATGTGGGGTCTGGGCGGCTGGTGGAGCTGCGAAGTCGGCGGCAGCAAGGGCTCTTTCTGCATCGAGAACTGCATCGAGAAGCTGACCTACTGGCCGGGCACCAAGCCCGGGCAGAAGACGGCCGCAGGAGCCGGAGAGTCCTCGATACTGGCATCAAGGACTTCGGCGCAGACCTTCCCCAGCCGGATCCACGCCTTCCTCGAGGACGTAACGGCCGGAGTGCATCCACGAGCACCTGCGCGCCAGCGGCCGGGATGCGCTCGCGACGCTGGAATACATTTTCGCGGTCATCGAGTCTTATGAACTCGGAGGCCAGCTTGTGCGGCCGCATCCACTGCCGAATCTGCACGGCGATCCCGCTGTAGAACGTATCTAAGTATCAGGCGACAAAGAAGGCGCATAACTAATGGCATTAAGAGTGGCAGTCGTGGGGCTTGGCCCCATTGGCAACCTGCACTCCCGGATTTACAAAAGTGACAGCCTGGCCGAGTTGGTGGGGGTTTGCGACCGCATCCCCGAACGCGCTGACTCGGCCGCCGAGGCCTACGGGTTCCGGCTTTTACCGACGCCGAGACGATGCTGACCGAGTTGAAGCCCGACGTCGTCAGCGTGGCGACCGGTGGCTTCGAGTATTCAAGCGACCACTATGAGCCGACCTTGCAGGCTTTTGCCGCCGGGGCACATGTCCTGTGCGAGAAGCCCATCTGCAACGACCTGGCGAAGGCCGCCGAGATGGTCGAAGCGGGCCGCAAGGCGGGCAAGTGTTTCGGCCTGGACTTCAACCATCGCTTCACACCCGCGGCCTATGCGGCGCACAAATGGGTGGAAGACGGCCTCCTCGGAGACCTGCTCTTCTGCAACATGGCGCTCTGGATCGGCAAATTTGGCGAGTTCGAGACAGTCAACTATCACCTGAAGGCCCTCAATCCCCATTCGGTCAATATGATGATGTGGTATTGCGGGCCTATCGAGGCCGTGCAGTGCTTCGCCACCAAGGCGCCAGGTCGCAATATCTGGTCGTCGGCCTCTATCAACGTCCAGTTCAGCTCGGGCGTGGTCGGGCACCTGACCAGCAGCTATGACATCGCCCGCTCGCACGGGGTTGAGCGCTGCGAAGTCGCTGGCACAAAAGCGCGACTCATCGTAGACGATATGTGGAAGCAGTCGACCCTCTTCCCGGCAGGTTCGATGGAACAGCTTTCCTATGTGAATCCCGTCTTCGGCGGAGTGCGTGATTTCGATGATACCTTCCGCGAGCGTTTGCACTGTTTTCTCGCGCAGATCGCGAACGGCGCAAAACCTGAGGAAGTAGACGGCTCGGGCGCCGATGGGCTGGCAGCGCAGCGCGTAATCCACGCCGCCATTACCTCACTGGACGAAGGCAACCGCCTCGTCCGCGTTGCGGAAATCTGACCAATTCTCCTGGAAGGAGCAACCAAATGGCCTCTGGCAAGAGACCCAACCTGGTGCTGCTGGGCATAGACACCCTGCGCGCCGATCATATGAGCCTCTATGGTTATGACCGGCTTACTACGCCGCATCTCGACGAGTTCGCCTCGCGCGGGGCGGTGTTCAACAATTGCTTCAGCCCTCATATCCCGACAACGCCGGGCTATACTTCGATGTTCACCGGGCTGGATGTCTTCGGGATGGACGTCGTGGCGCTACGCCACCAGGGTGGGCTGCCGACTCATTACAAGACGCTTGCCGAGATTCTGGGAGAAGCCGGCTACAATACTTCGTGCGTAGGATTCAGCGGCAATCCGGCCTCGCGCGGCTTCCAGAAGTATCTCGACTTCAGCGGGTGGGGCAGCTTTACCAGTGGGCGCAGTCCCAAGGGCGAAAACTTGAACGCCGTCACCCTCCCCGAGCTTGAGCGGCTTGCAGCAGAAGAAGAGCCTTTCTTTCTGTTCCTCAGGCATATGGACCCGCATGCCCCCTATCTGCCGCCAGCGCCTTTCGAGCGGCTCTTCTATCAGGGGGACGAGTTTGATCCGGCTAACCACTCGCTGGATCCGGTGATGACCTTCAAGCCCTTCTGCGATTTCTTCGCGAGCTGGTTCCCGCCGCACTGCAAGGACAAGGACTACGTCATCGCGCAGTACGATGGGGCAATCGCCTATATGGATGCAACCATCGGCAGTCTTTTTACGAAGCTTGCCGCCCTGGGCCTCGAAGAGGACACTCTGGTAGTCATCACTTCCGACCATGGCGAGAACCTCTACGACCACGAGTGCTGGTTTGACCATCACGGCGCTTATGACACGACGATGCATGTGCCACTGGCCTTCGTGTGGCCTGGGCAGATTCCAGACAGTCTCTATTTCGACCAGACCGTGCAGTTGAAGGACATCACGCCGACCATTCTCGACCTGTTCGGAATCGCTTCAGGCCAGACCCAGGATGGCCATAGCCTTGCGCCGCTATTTGAGGGAGAAGCGCGCCAGGCCGAACCTGAGTTCTACTTCACCGAGGCGACCTGGATGCGCAAACATGGCTGGCGGACGCCCGAGTGGCTGCTTATCCGCGCGCTGGAGCCGGATTTCCACTTCAAGCCGCCGGTGGAGCTATATCACCTGCCGACCGACCCGGAGCAACTGGTTAACATCGCCGACCAGCAGCCCGATGTGGTGGCCTTCCTGACCGCCCGGATGGAAGCCCATATCGCCAGGCGCGAGCAGGAGACCGGGCGCACCAATCCTGTATATACCAACCTCAACTGGAATGGGCATGGCGGGCCTTTTGCAACTTCTGAAGACGCCTACAACACTATGCATATTGGCGACCCCGACACCGCGAGCAAGCTGCAGGCGCAGGAACTCCAGACCCAGCGCGGCGCCAAAGAGCTGTAAATCGTACTAGTCCAACGCAGACGAGAACGCCTCCCGGAGTTTCCGGGGGGCGTTTCTTTATGGGGCAAGGGTTGTGATTCAGGAATAGAGCCAGTCGAGGCCAATGCGCCTGATGCAGGCATCCTGAAGCACTGCGCTATCGCGTCCACCACAGCAGTAAGCAAGCAGCACAGCCTCTTCAACGAAGTGGAGAGCCGTATAACAGAAGCCGCGCTCCGGGTCGTCCTCCAGCAGCTTTGCCTGGCCCCAGGTGCGCCCGTCATCCTGGCTGATTGCAGCAGCAAGCGGGGTGCGCTGCCAACTGGAAGGCTGGCGATCCATCGGATACGAGAGATCGTTCCATACTGCCAGCAGGTCGCCTGTCGAGGGGATACGCTTCACGCTCATAGGGGAGCAAGGAGCGGCAAAACGCGAGGGCAATGGGGCTGTCCAGGTATCACCGCCATCCTCGGAGAACAACTCGTATTGGAAACCTGCCTCGGTGCGACACCAGGCCCAGAGCCTGCCCTCTTTAAGTTCCACTACGCCAGGCTCCTGCAGGCCAGAGGGGGTCTGACCTGGGAAGGCCCACCAGTCCTGCCCCTCGCGCCAGGTCCACCCGCCATCATCGGACAGGAAGAAGACCGCGATACTGCGGAAATCCAGCGAATCATACAATCTGTCAGGATCGTTCACCAGTTTGGCGCGCAGTCGGTGATAGCCCGCCGGGGCGATTAGGCGACCACTGGAAAGCTGCACCACTCGGTCATTATTTACTACGAAGTAGCCAGGCGTTGGCGTCGCCAAAATCGGCTTGCCCCAGGTCTTGCCCTCATCTCCCGAGACGCGCAGTCTCAGCCTGCAATCCAAAAGGCCGTTCTTGCGCAGATAGAAGAGCCCCAGTTTGCCATCAGACAGGCGCTCTAGAGAGACGCTCATCACGTTGCGACGCCCCTCGCCAGTTACAAGCACTCGGGGGCGACTGGACCAGGTGCGTCCGCCATCGTTGGACTCGATAGCGGCGATCTCGGCGCGCGCCTCATCGGCCCAACTGTCCCCTGTGTAGCGCGACCAGGCGAACAGCAGGCGCCCGTCCGCAAGCGTTGCGAAGGCGCCCTCGGAGTTGCGCGGGTTGCCCTTACCGTGCGAGAGGTCCTTGACGATGTGGTTCTCCATTGTTGCTACCCCCTACTCCGGATAGATTACCGCCAGGATGAACTGGTTCTGCCCCGTCACAGTCAGCACCGACCTGGCCAGGAGGCGATTGTCCTGGCGCTCTGGAAGCACCCAAAGGCCCGTCCAGTCGCCGCCCTCTTCGCAGGTGAAAGCCCCTTGCTCTGCCTCCAGGTTGAACTGCACATACCCGTTGTCCAGCATCGCTTGCCGGCCAGGCAGCGGCGCCTCGCCGAAGTCACTGGGATCGACTTCGCTTGCCATCCAGGAGCAGCTTCGCCTTCGTATAGTCCACGAACCCGCCGGTGTGCATCCGCACGCCCAGCAGGCGGACTGACTTCAGCCCTGCCAGCGCCTGCGCGTCGGGCGCAGCCAACTCGGCGCCATATTCGATGCGGACTGGCACCTCATCGCGCACCAGCGCGGTGCGGGAGAGCTTCCAGCCAGGCGCCGGCTCGAAGCTCCACTCCAGCAGCACCCCCTCGGGCGTATGCCTGACCGAGACCAGCGTTGGAGCCGTAGTCGCCTCAAAGGTCCAATCAGGCCCTTCAATCTGGTCGGTTGCTGTGGTCAAGGTCTCGAACAGGTCGGGATGGTCGCCTGTATAGGCCCAGTTGACGTCCACCCCGTGGTTTACGCGAAACTGCGCCAGGATGACTGGCCCGCGCATCACCATTACACAGCGCGCCGGCTGCTCAGGCCCACCATCGAGGCTGACCTGGCCCTCGGGCAGCGTGTCCCAGGCGTTGTCCAGCACCACCCGCAGGGGCAAGAGGAAGTCTGCCTCCACCCCATCGCCATGTTGCCAGCGGCGTTCCACCGTTGCATAACCATCGGCCTGGCTTACCGCCACCGGCTTGCCGTTTACCTTCGCGCTGACGAGGCCCGCCCAACTGGGCAACCGCAGCTTGACCGCGAACTCGCCGGCCTTCTCCGGGTCAATTCTCAGCTTCACCTGACCACTGGCGCGGCAGGTTGGCCTCGAGGCTGGCTTTCACCTGTTGCCCCGCGATGGGCAGAGTGACGCTGCTTGGCAGATAGTCGTTCACGTAGAGAGCCGTGGGGGAGGACGCCCAGATATGCCTGGCTACTTCGTACAGTCCCTTGGTACCCCACCAGCCGCAGCAGAACCACCCATCGCCCCCGCGAACGGGCCCGGGCAGGCGATCCATCGCGGTGAAGTTGCCATAATGATATTGGCTGTAGCGCAGGGCGTTCCAGTAGATATGCTCGGCCCGGTCGAAGAAACGTCCCTCGAGCGTGTTCTCGGCAAGCAGCAGCGACAGCATAAGCTCATCGGCGGTCTGGCAGGTCTCATCATGGGGGTCGGGCGTTCCCCCCGGGAAGGCTGTGCCGCGCCAGGGGATCTGCTCCAGCACGGCGCCGAAGCCCCAGGTGGCGCGATCCCAGACCCGGTCGCAGGCGGCGATGGCATCGTCGAGATAGCTCTTGTCGCCTGTTGCGGCGGCAAGCCAGACGAAGCCTCTGACCGTCGAGAGGTTAGCGTGGATATGCCAGCCCTCGTACTGCTGGCGCTCGGGGGGCAGGTCGCCATGGATCATCCAGGCCACCCCGCCCCACTCGCGATTCAACTCGGCGATCTGTTTGGCTCTTTCAAGGAAGCGCGGCTCCTTGGTGCGCCACCAGAGCCACACCATCGCCTCGAGCGAACCCTTACCCAGGTGGCCCACCGTTGCGCCTTCGCGGGAGAACTCTGCCCTCTCGCTGAAGTAGTTAGCCGCCCCCAGGTCGCCGTTGTCGAGGTAATATTGATACCAGTCGGCGATGCCCTTGGCCGTCTCCAGCGCCTGCTCATCGCCGGTCAGGTCGTAGTATTCCATCAGCCCTGTGAAGACGGTCGATTGCCCCCAGATGAAGCCTGTGCGCACGGGGTCGCCGCCTACGAGAGAGCCGGGATACTTGCTCGTGAACTCCTGTTGGGCCCCCAGTGCATCTGCGGTCACTTTAAGGTCGAGGGCCACCTTCATCAGGCGGGAGAGCTTGCTGTAGGTGTCCAAATCGCGCCCGGCGGTCTCGTAGCCGCAGTCGGGCAGATGCCCGGCAACCAGTTGCTGGTCGCGCCCGTTGAAGGCCCACCTGTCCATATGGGTGCGGATACGCCCCTCCAGCTCGCCCTTGAGGGTCAGCTCCCAGGGGTCGGGTGGCTGAGGCCAGTCTCCAGCGTCAGCAAGCCTGACTGGCCTGGGTGGCAGAGCCGGTCGGGTAGATTCGGGCAAAGGCGGATAACCGATATGCCCCTTTCCATACTGCTCGTGTCCAGCCCCTACCCAGTAGAGGGGCGCCACGTCGTAGTCATCCCCCTGACGAACCAGGCGCGCGGGGTCGGCACTTGCGGCGTCTTCGGCACGGAAGACCCACACCTGATTGATCAGCGCGGTGTTATCGAAAAGTATGTTGGTATCGCTCGCCACGACCTCGAGCCAGCCGTCGCGGTTGAGGTCCTCGCGCCTGGTAGACACGCACGAAGGGGCGTTTGGGTCCCTGTGCATCGGTGGATTCGACCGCCACGTCGAAGTGATCCACAATCCGGCCATCGAGCACGACCTTCTGGACGCGCTTGCCAGGCTCAGTGTCGGCGTCATAGAAGCCAATTGCCACTGCGAACTTGCCGCCCCTGGGCACCGCAAAGTGGTAGCCGGCAGCCGCTCCTCCCCACCAGCCCATCATCGCCCAGGCGAAGCCGCTATCATAGCCCTCCGGCGGAGGCGCGCCGCGGGTGGGACTGCCTGTGCCGCGCGTATAGAAGTAGGTCCAGCCGTCCGGCCTGGCCAGCACCGGCGCCCGCTCGGCCTTCTCTCGCTGCGCAGCCGTGATCGGCTGGCCTGCCTTCACAAAATAGGGGGCCGGCTGGCTTGCGAGGTCGGGCACAGGCTGGGCCGACCCGATGAGGAACTCACTTGGCTTCAGCACCTGAGGTGTGAAACGGAATTCGTCCATATCGCCCGTGAAAGGTAGTTCTCCACCTGGATATGACCCGATAAAGAGATCGGTGTCGCTGGTCTGACCGAGGGCATCCCACACCGCTGAGGCGCGCAGATTGCCGTTAACA
The DNA here is from genome assembly GCA_963749155.1 of uncultured Armatimonadia bacterium. Taxonomy (GTDB): domain Bacteria; phylum Armatimonadota; class Zipacnadia; order CAVVLO01; family CAVVLO01; genus CAVVLO01. The sequence goes on from CAVVLO010000002.1 coordinate 524,101, forward strand.
TAGGCCTTCACGCGCATCTTGCCCTCGCCGATAGCCTCATACGTCGCCGCGAGATGATACCAGACACCCGGCAGCGGCCCGCCGCTGGCCTGATCGAAAAGATAGATGAAAGGCCCGCCGTAGATGTTCGCCTGCACCGTGCCGTCGCGTTGGTAGATGAAATGCCAGTTGCCCGCGCCAGGCTTGCCCTTTGAGGCGAGGATCTGGCCCGGTGACCCCGCGAACCGCGCCCAGAACTCGACCGTGAAGTGTTCGTGCTCGCTCAGCTCGGGGGTAGAGGCGACCTGCAGCCAGCCCTTGCCGCCGAAGTGGAGGGCCGAATGGTTGGGCGCCTGATTCAGCGGCAGCAGCGCAAGGGGCACTTCCTCGATGAAAGTCGGTGGTTCTCCGTTCGCGACGGCGACTGGGACCCCGGCTTCCCCTGGGGTAGCTATGACCTGCTGGCCAGCGCTGCCCCCCTCGAACCGCCACCAGGCGGCAAAGCTCTGCGAAGCCAGCAATATCAACAGGCCAAATACGGCCAAAATCAAGCGCAGGTCCATCGGAACCTCCCTGGTCTTTTCAAACGAAATCTGGATAACGCTGGGCAAGCGCGGTCAGCAACTGTTCGAAGCCTTGCGCGCGCGCGCTCAAGACCAGTTCCCGGAAGAAGGTCTCAGGAGGCAAGCTTGCGTCAGGCGCCTCACCTATACGCCACAGCTCTGCAGCCTGACGCATCGCGGCCGCGCCAACTCTCGGGTCGGCTTTCCCGTCAGGCCCCTTGATTGAGTTGATCGCCGAGCCTGCCAGGAACAACACAGGATTGCCTGCCAGGTGGCTTGCGACGTCCTCCAGATTATGGATGATGTTGCCCTGGTCCAGCCCGCCCGCGCGCGTCACCATCACAGGTTTGATGCCCTTGATTGGCCGCGTCAGCACCTCTTCCGACTTGCGCCACTCGAGTCCCTGAGGCCGCAGCAGCGGGTGACCAAGAGCCAGGGGCGCCGTCTGGCGGAAATCGATGCCATCCAGCCGGGCCAGCAGGTCCAGCACCTCGCGCCAGATAGCCAGTGTGCGCGCGTCTATGCCGCCGTTGTGGCCGTAGATGACGGGGGGCTCGGGCAGGTGTTTCGTGTGGTCGCGCACCAGGCGAGTGGCCCCGCCTAAATATTGCTCCGAGAACATAACGCCCGTCGCGCCCGCTTCGAGCACCTCGTCCAGCACCGCAAGCAGCCTGTCCGGTGGCGCGGTGATGTGGGGGCAGAAGAGCAAACCGCGCCCCTCGCGCTCGGGCAGTGCCCTCTCGACGGCCTGTGCCGCAAGCCTCGCCCGCTGGCCTGCTGGGCTGTATGGCAGGTCGGGGAAGAGATTCTCGTCCTCCTTTACAAAGAGGAAAAGTGACTGCTGAGCAGCTGCCTCTACAAGATCGGCAACCTCCTCTGGCGTGATGCCCGCTGTCGGCTTGAGGATAGTGCCAAAAGCAGGCTCTCCCGCCGGCCAGTTGGTGCGCTGAACTACACCATGACAGCCATAGGCCGGCCCTGGGAAGCCCTCTATCACCGACTGCGGCAGGTTGAGGTCCAGCAGTTTTGCCTCCGCGAAATCCCAAAGCGCGAGGATGCCTGCTCCTGCCGCAATATGCAGCAGGTCGGTCGAATAATAAGTCCCATCGGCCCGCTCGAACTGCTTCACTGGGAAAGCTACCCGTACCAGCCCTACCTTGTGCTGGGTGTCCCAGGCGCGCACGCCGGCGACCCAGCCAGTGCACTGGGCGACCAGCGAGCCGGGCTCGGGGTGCTTGGTGGCAGAGGTCATATGGTACGAGATGGCCTCTCCCGCCTCGGTCAGATTGCCATATCGGGCGCGGATGAAATAAGTTGCCACGATGGCGGTCTCATCTTCCGGCACGTTGGCCCAAAAATCCGCCTCATCGTATACGCGCCGGCGCAGCTCCGCCTCGCGCTTGTCCAAATCAAGCTCAAATAGCTCCATATCATCCATCTCGTAACCTCTTCCCCTCTACGTTCAGGCTAACAGCAGATCGATTCCAAGCTCGTCCAGCACCACTTTTGCCTCTGGTGAAGGTGCAGCATCAGAGATCAGCACATCAACATCGGAAAGCGGGATGGTCCCATGCAGTGAGGACTTGTCAAATTTACCTGCATCGGCTACCAGCAGCACCTGCTCGGCACAGGCGATGGCAGCGCGTTTCATTGGCACTTCTTCCGCTGCGGACAGCGTCAGCGCCCTGCCCTGGAAATCAATTCCGGCGGTACCCAGTACCAGCTTGCGGCAGCGGAAACCGCGGATGGCCTCCTCCGCCTGATAACCCACCATCGAGTGAGTGTGTCGCAGGTACTGGCCTCCAATGAGGAACAGATTGATGCCAAGCGAACTCTTGAGCGCCTCGACTACTTCAAGAGAGTGCGTGACTACTGAGAGATGCCGCCGGTTGGCAATCTCCCTGGCGACCATCAGGGCGGTAGTGCCAGCGTCCAGATAGACGGTATCGCCTTCGTAGAGGAGCCTGGCCACTCTGCGGGCGATGCGTTGTTTGACCTCAAGGTGGTAGTTCATACGCAAGCTGAAGTCCAGCTCGGCGCCGACGGGCGCCTGGCGGGGATACGCGCCTCCGTGAGAGCGACGCAAAAGTCCTGCTCGCTCGAGCCTATCCAGGTCGCGCCTGATGGTGACCAGATTCACCTTCAGTTCTTCGCTCAGCTTTGACACATCTACGTAACCATCTGCCAGTAATAACTCGCAGATGCGATCGCGTCTTCTGATGCCACCTAGACCCCGGTTGCTCACTTGACTCACCCGCGCACGAATTTCGCACCAATCGTGCAGGAATCCTGCACGAACGATAGTATATTCTGCTCGTTATCTTCTCTCAAGCGGCAAGGCTACAAATTGACGGTGAAGGTGAGCAGGATGCAACCAGGAGCACTTGTGCTTGTTCTGATTATGTTGTTGATGATTGCTGGTCTGGCTCGAAGTTCAGGGCAGGCGCCGATCCAGGAGGGCCTGGTGTTGTATCTTGATGCGGCATCTCAGGTCGCAAAAGGTGGGCCAGGCGCTGACAATTCTCTTTGGACAAATCTGGCTACCGGCAATCCAGGCGCCCTGGGCGATGCTGTGCTGAGGCGCGCAGGGGAAGGCCCAAAGGCCGGTTGGATAGGCACTGGCACAAGCTGGAATCCCTATGCCCTCAGGTTCGATGCGGCCACCCTCTGGGCAGAGGGCACTGGCGACTATACGGTCTTCCCAAATGTGACCCTCGAGGCCTGGGCCTTTGTCGAGGGAGCGGGCAACAACCTGAAAGCCGGCGCGCGCAACTGGCGCGGAGCGACTCTGGTCACCAGTGATTTTGGCCAGGGCGGGCTGGGATTGCTCATCTCACCCGAACGAAGCCAACCGGTGCTGCTCGGAGGCCGTCAGCATGTGCCGTCCGCGGTTTCGACGCCACTAAGGACCTGGCTCCATATCGTGCTTGCAATGACTGGAGATGAGGGGCGCCTGTATGTGAACGGCGAACCCCAAGGCAGCGTTAATCTGCCGCGTTCGGCCTATAACGACCCTGCGCCGGGCTATCTGCTGGGCTGCGCGCGTCAGGCGAAGAACGAGTATGTAGAGGCCGACGGGCTGGAGGGCGCCCTCGCCGTGGTGCGCGTCTACGACAGAGCACTGTCAGGCAAAGAAATCGCCCAGTGTTTTGCGGCCGAGTGCGCCCAGTTTGGAGTGGAGGCCGCCTCTGAAAAGCCGCCTGTCCTTGCCTCTCGACTGCCTTCCTTGCCAGGCCTTGCGCCCGCTGCGCCGGCTCGCGCGGTAAAGTGGGATTACTATGCGGAGCCACCTGCCGTAAGCGGCACCTGCCATACCCGACTACCCCGGCATCGCCCGTAACGCGCGCCAGGCTTTCGATGGCTATCCTCAGCGGCTGGATCAGGCAGCTTCGAGCACCCACTGGGAGGCCGACCTCACCAAGGGCCCGGCTGTCGCGACCATCAACTACAAGCGGCAGGTGGCGATAACGCGCTTCGTGCATATCCCGATGTATCATCGCTGCTTTCGAGACGTGGATATCGAAACCAGTGAGGACGGCGAGACCTGGCGCCTCTTGCAACGCTTCGAGGGTCTTTCCCTCGAGCCCGCTCAGGTGCTGGGCATCGACAAGCCCGTCCTCTCGCGCTTCTACCGGCTGGTCGTGAAGGCGCTGACCAGTGGCACCCAGTTGATGACCCAAGAGATCGAGACCTGGTACGGCGCAACCCTCGGCAACGTGACCTCCATCGCGCCGCTTGTGCAGTCGGAAGCCGGCCATATCCAGGTGCGCATTGCAAGTAATGATGCGCCACTGGAAGGCGCCCGGGTGCGCCTCATCGCGCCAGCCGGGACACTGGAAGGCCCACTGGAAACTGCTCTCCCCTCCCTCAAAGCCGGCGGTATCGCAGTCGCAAACTTCGCGCTGACGCCGCTTGCCTGTGGCCCAGTAGCGCTGCAGGTTCAGTTATTGGCCGGTGAGGCAGTGATTGATGAGGAACCAGCCACCTTGCAGGTTGCGTCCAAGCTTGCCCTCTCTGGTGCGGACCTCTCCTGTGTTGTGGCTGAAGCCGGGCAGCAGGTGAAGCTCGCTGGCACGGTAACCAACGCAGGCACGACGCCTGCCCTCGTGGCGAAGGTAAAATGGCTCGGTAAGACCGCGAAACTCGGAGACTTGCCGCCTGGCGCGACGACTGACTTCTCACTGACTGCGACGGCAAAACCTGGCTTCGAGGCGGGGACCCTGGTCCTCAGAGCCGAAGGCCAGACGGAGACTGTTCTGTGCAAGCCGGTCCTCTGTGCGAAGGAAGCCAGCTTTGCCTTGATTACACCCACTGTCACCTCGGATTGGAAGCTTGCCGAGGGAGCAGTCCGTTTCGAGCTCTGGCGCGACGATGACACTCACGTCAACGGTTCTCTGCGATTGCTGACCGGCGGCCAGCAAGTGCCTCTGGTGCCCGTCGGGAAGGTCGACGGCGCGCCCGCGCTTGCGGCGCCGGTGCCCGGAGCGACGCTCTTGCTGCGCCTGGTCACCTCAGGCTACGACGTCTGCTGGCAAGCCCAACTCTTCCCAAGCGATCCTAATCCGACGACTCCGCCCATTTCTGACTTTGAACTACGCCTCTCCGTCGATAAACCGAAAGTGATGTTCCGTCCGCATATAGACTGGTACACCGTCGAGGAAGGCCCCAACTATCCGGCCCTTAGCAATGGGCACAACAGCGCCACCCGGATGCTGGCCGTCGAGACCGATTCGGGCACGTTATCTCTTGTGCCCGACACCGACAATATGACCTGGGGCTTCTCCCCGGAAAACGAGCTGACCATCGCCTTCCACACGCCCCTGACCCCGCCCGATGCGCTGGGACGAGACCTCTGGGGGCCAATTGAGGAAAGCCCTCTGGCCTTCCTATTGCGCCTGCCACTCACTGCCGGCGACTGGTGGGAAGCCTATCGGTACGTAGTGAAGGATGTTTTCGCCTTCGAGCAACCGAGGCAGTGGGCGCTGCCTGTTACCCAGATGCAACTGCTGACGACGCGTTATTCGATGCGGCCAGAGGTGTGGAGCGAGAAGTACCGGATGGTGCGCTCGCACCCAGGGATAGACTTCTTCTACAACTTCTACGGAGTCACCTACAACATCCCGGCTCTCTACGGCTGGTATCTGGTGACCGATGACTCTTCGGCGAAAGCTCTGGCGGAGCGCGAAGTCGAGTGGTTGCTAGAGTTGCAGGAGCAGGAAGGCCCCCTCGCCGGAGCCTGGTTCTCGATGTACTGCGTCGACCCGACTACCCCTAGCGGCCTCATCGGCCTCGACCAGGCCTGGAATCGCTGGTGCCTGCCGCATGCGACCGGCACGACGGTCAAGACATTGTTGTGGTACTGGGAAGCCAGCGGCAAGCGCAACAGCGAGGTGTTCGCCGCCGCCGTGCGAGGGGCAGAATGGCTGCTTGCGACCCAGCGGCCGGATGGCGCGTGGACGTATGCCTTCGACCTCGAAGGCAAGCCTGTCTCAGAGCAAAGCGGCGCGGGGCAAATTTGGTGCACCTGGGCGCTGTGGAAACTATGGGAATACACCGGCGAGGAGCGCTACAAGCTGGCTGCCCAGCGCAGCCGCGACGCCTTCAAGCGCGACTTTATGGACCAGCATCGCTATATGGGCTACTGGGAGGACGTCTCAGGCGCTGGGGGTAGTGTCGCGCGCAGTTGGGAGGCTTACGAGCCTGCCATCGCTTGCCTGGTGTTCGCCGAGATGGGCGATAACGACCTGGCGCTCTGGTGCGCCAAGGATGCCGCCACCTGGAGCTGGACTCGCGTCACCACTACGCGCCAGCCTGAGACCTCCCTCGGGGAGACTACCGAGCAGTCGCTGTGCGGGCCCTCTCAGGCGCAAAGCCCGATGACCGCGGTGGGGATGCAGCGTCTCTTCGAGCTGACCGGCGATCCGATCTGGCAGGATTTCGCCGGTGCGATGAAGGCAGTTAACTTCTCTGCCGATCCCGACCAGGCGTATGGGATGGTCGCCACCAGCGGTTGGGGCGACCCGCTGCACGGGGTTGCCAGTCCGCCCTACGAAAATTACAAGCCCTTCATCACACCCAACAACAGTCTGGGCGATGAATACGGCCGGCAGGTATGGAACAACTGGTGCACCGACCAGTTCGCCTGGCTTGCGCTCGAATGGCTGGTGCGAGAGGGTAATCTCCGCGCCCCGAATCACTTCTCACTGGACATCAATACCTACCGTGGGACGGTGCTTGGGCAGCCCGGACGCGTCCGGATGCCCGAGGAGAAGTGCGATGTGACGCCGATCGACCACCTGGACATCAACTGGGTGGGGTACGAGAACGCCGATCATTACGTCCTGCTGGTGATTAACCACAAGGAGCAGGTCACGGTGGCTGTCCGCCCGCATGAGGCGCATCTAGGTTGTTATTCGCGCCCGCCTCAAGTGGCAATCGGAGCAGGCCAGGAGTGGCAAGCAACCCCGACCGACCAGCGAGGGTTGCAGTATTTTGTGACTATCCCTATCGGACAGAACGCCTTGTTCGTGTGGGACAAAATCAAGTAGAGGAGAGCGACTTATGCAGATCGTCGAAAAGCCGTGGGGACGCGAGGTGTGGATCGCCCACACCGATAAATACGCCCTGAAAGAGATCACTGTGAACGAGGGGCATCGGTCCAGCCTGCAATATCACGTGAAGAAACACGAACACATCTACATCCTCAAGGGCAAGCTGCAAGTCGAGTGGGAGAACGAGGCCGGCGAGATGGAAATTCTGGTGCTGGGTCCCGGCGAGGTCATCGAGAACAAGCCTGGCCGCAAGCATCGCGTGACCGCGCTCGAGACAACAACAATGATAGAAGCCTCAACGCCCGAGCTGGATGACGTTGTCCGCGTGGCTGACGATTACCAGCGGGAGAACTAGCGATGGGCGCCAAAGTGGTGTTGTTCGGCGCTGGCGCGACGGGTCGAGGTCATGTTGGCCTGCTGGCCTGGCAGGCCGGCTGTGAGCTGGTTTTCGTCGAGCGCGACCCCGAGCTGGTGCGGCTGCTCTCCGAGACCGGCCGGTATGTGGTGCATTACACTGGGCGCAACGCCGTGCCGGACATCGAAGTGACCGGCTTCCGCGTGCTGCAAAGCGACCAGCGGCAACCCATCGCCGAGGAGATCGCAAGCGCCGATTTGGTGCTGACTTCTGTCATCGAGAAGAACCTGCCTGACGTCGCTCTGACCATCGCGCTGGCGGTGAAGATGTGCCGCCAGGCTGGACGCACCCAGCCGCTCAACTGCGTGGCCTGCGAGAATATGCCGGACAGCTCCTCCCAGCTTGGCGGCCACGTGCGCGCGCTGCTTGAAGAGGGGGACCTTGATTACTCTGAGCGCGTGTTCGCCTTCCCCGATTGTATGATCAGTCGGGTGGTGCCGAAGCCCGAACCAGACCCGCTGTTCATCACGACGGAGAACTACAACGAGTGGACTGTCCGGGCCGAAGTTTTCAAAGGTCAAAAGCCTGAAGGCCTCGACGCAATGGAGCTGGTCACCAACCAGACCGCCCGTCTGGAGCGCAAGCTCTTCATCCACAACGGAGGGCATGCCATCTGCGGCTATCTGGGCTGGCACCGAGGGCATCGCTATATCCACGAGGCAGTCGCGGATCCGGTCGTGCTGGCGGGGGTCGTCGGCGCACTGAACGAACTCGGCGACGTCATCCTGCGCAAGTGGCCTGAGTTTTCGCGCGAGGAGATTGATGCTTACAAAGCGGAACTGGGTGAGCGCGGCGCCAACCCAGCGATGAAGGATCCCGTAGCGCGCGTTGTGCGCGATCCGCTACGCAAGCTTGCGCCAGGCGACCGGTCTGCTTGGCCCGACGGCTCTGGCGGCGGAATACGGCTTGCCTCACGCCTACCTGGCCCAGGGCATCGCGGCGGTGCTACGGTACTTCTCCCCCGAGGATGAGCAGTCGGTCCGGCTGCGCGCCCTGCTTGCCGAGAAGCCACTTCCCACCGTGCTGGAAGAGGTCTGCGGCGTGCCATCGGAAAGCCCCCTCTCGGCTGAGATCGCGGCAGCCTATGAGGCCTTCAATCTGACCTAGCTGTGCCTGGAGTGGAAATAATGGAAACCTGGCAGCCTCTGTTCTTTCTTGTTTGCCTGCTCGCACTGACCGCTGGCCTGGGATGGCCAGCCCCTGCCTCGGAAGGCCTGATTCTGCATCTCGACGCCGCCGCGCAGGTGGCAGCAGGGGGCCTTGGCCCGGAGAACAATGTCTGGACCAACCTGGCCGGCCAACCCGACTCGGTGGCGGGCTCGGTGCGACTACGGCATTTCGGAGAGAGCGTCCAATACGGCTGGGTTGGCGATGGCTCCCCTACCGCACCCTATGCGCTGCGCTTCGATGGCAAGCAAACCTATGGCCAGGGGCCAGGCAATCTGGAGCTGCCCGAGCTTACCCTCGAAGCCTGGGCCAAGGTCGAGGGCCACACCCTGCGGGCCGCGACGCTCATCGGTAACGACTTCGGGAAGGGGGGTATCTCGCTTCAAGTCGCCTCAGCCGCCGAGACAATCCAACTGCTACACGGAGTGACCTTTGCCCCGGTGGACGCCGAGGTCAGCCGGGGCGACTGGCATCAGGTGGTCGCCGTCATCAGTATGGACCAGGCGCTGTTCTATGTAGACGGCGCCTTTGCCTGCGCTCTGCCGCTTGACCAGAGAGCTCCAACCCGATCACCTCCCCGCCTTCGAGCTGGGCGGCGCGCACTTCCCGGAGCAGGATTATGCCGCCGCTGACGGCCTTATCGGCGAACTTGGGCTGGTGCGCGTCTACAATCGGTTGCTCTCACCCACTGAAGTAAAAGCTAACTTCGAGGCCGACCAGGCGCGGTTCGCCATCAGGTCACTGACCGAGCTTGGACCAGTTAGCTCGATGCCGATTCCCCAGGTACCTGGCGTCGCTACGGCACCTGTGCGATGCCTGAAGTGGGACTACTACTACAACCCGGTGCGCGTAGTCTCGAACGCAACCAATGCGCAGTGGGCCTTCAACGGCTATCCGGCCAAGGTGACCCATCCGGTCGAATTCACCACCTGCACGGCGCCTGCGCCCACGTCCGACAAACCGGTCGAGCTGACCATCAACTATCGCAGGCCGGTCGCGCTAACGAAGTTCGTCCATTACTTCGAGGGCTGGCGTAACTGGGGCGCCTGGCGAGAGGTTGAAGTCTACACCAGTCCCGACCGGCTGGACTGGCAGCTACTTGAGAGCTTCACAGACCTGCCGCCGGACTTCCCCCAGGTGCTGGCCTTCGACCAGCCGCGCCTTGCCCAGTATTATAAGGTGGTAGTCAAGGCTCTCGCGCCCTCAACGCCTGGCTTCAACACACAGGAACTGGAGGCCTGGTATGGGGCCTCGGTCACAACGGTCGAAGCAGGCCAACCCGTGCAGTCGGAGTCCTTCCGGCTGCGTGTGCGTCTCGCCAGCCCCGACGCGTCGCTGTCCGGCGCCACCATCAAGCTGATCGCGCCTGACGGCGCTCTCTCGGGCGCGCTGGAAGCGCCTGTGCCGACAATCGAGCCCGGCTCCTCGGCGCTCGCAAGCTTGACTGTCACGCCGCTCACCCAGGGCGAAGTGCCCCTCCGGCTGGAACTGTGGGCCGGTGGCTTCCTCATCGACCAGCGCCCCTATACACTGCGGGTCGCGCCCAAACTGGTCTTCTCCTCAGTTACCCCCACAGGTGGTAGCCTGGTCGAAACTGGCTCTCAGGTGAAACTGACCGGCCAACTCACAAACGCTGGGGCGACCGCCGCCGAGGACGTCGAGGTGACCTGGCAGGGCAAGCGCATCGCGGCTTGGAACACTTGCCCCTGACGCTTCGGCAGACTTCGAGCTGAATCGCAACCGCCAAAGCGGGTTATACCGAAGGTGGATTGGTCGCCAAGAGCGCCGATGGCGCGACCACAACACTGCGCAGAGCGGTAATTGCCGCCAAAACCGATACTGTCGCGGTGCAGTGTCCCTCTGCCGACTGGCGTTGGAGCAATTCTGACAGAAGGACTTGCCTTCTCGGCGAGGCTGCAGGGGGCAGAGCCGCTTACCGGTGAACTGAGACTGCTCGTAGCCGGCGCACCGGTGGCGCTGACACCGGTGGGTGCTTCGCAGCTTGCGGCTCTGGTGCCGGGCGCAGTGCTGCTCCTATCTGCCCAGCCGGCGAGAGACGGGCGACCTGGCTCTCGACTGCCGCTTGATTCCCGATGACCCCACCCCCCTCGTGAGGCCCTGGGCAGTCTTTGACTTCCAGCTTGGCCTTGCCGATACGCAAGTCTGCTTCCGCCCCCACATCGACTGGTATACCGTCGAACACGGGCCAAACTTCAAACCTACACTCAGCGCTGGCAACAGCCCGACCCGGATGCTGTGCCTGGCGACCGACGATGCGACGCTCTCGCTGGTGCCGGACTGCGACAACACTTACTGGGGCTTCACCCCTGACAACAGGATGACGGCGAACTTCCAGGTGCCGCTCGGTCCACGCGATGCGCTGAACACTGGCCTCTGGCGTCCTGTGCTGGAGGCGCCAGACCACTTCCGCCTGACACTGGCAGCGCGTCCGGGTGATTGGTGGGAGGCCTACCGGCACATCGTCGCCGACCTCTTCCAGTTTGAGCAGCCCAGGCAGTGGGCGATGCCAATTAGCCAGATGCAACAACTGACTATCAAAGAACTGATGAGCGCCCAGGCCTGGAGCGAGCGCTGGCAAAACACGAAGGTGCTCTCGAGCGACGACCTTTTCTGGCCCTTCTACAGCACCGCTTATGCCCTGCCGGCGCTCTATTCGTGGTACCTGGCGACCGATGACACTATCGCCCTGGACAAGTCGCACAAGGTGGTCGACTGGCTCCTCGCCGTCGAGCAGCAGGACGGCCCGATGGCAGGCGGGTGGAATACCAGCTATTGGGCTGAAGGCGATCCTCCCAGACTCGTCGGAGGTGACTTCATCCGCAACCGCTGGTTCATCCCTCATGGTACGGGCGCGGTCGTGAAGACCTTGATGTGGTACTGGAAAGCCAGTGGCGGGCAGGATGGTCGGGTGCTCGCGGCCGCAAGGCGAGGCGGAGAATGGTTATTGCGAACGATGAAGCCTGATGGCGGCTGGCCGTATGCCTTCGACAGCGAAGGCAACCGTATCACCGACCAGTGCGGCGCCGGGCAGATCTGGTGTACCTGGGCCCTGTGGGAGCTATATCAGGCCACAGGCGATGAACGCTACCGCGATGCGGCGCTGAAGTCGAAAGACTACTTCCGCGACCGGTTTATGGCTGTCCACAGGTATGTCGGCTACTGGGAAGACACGGTCGGCATCAGCAAGCAACAGACCGAGAGCATCGGCAGTTGGGAAGGCTATGAGCCGGCACTTGCCATCCTGGCCTTCTCCGAGATGGGCGATGAACAACTAGCCCTTGCCGCGGCCGAGGATGCCGCCGTCCACTCCTGGACGCGTGTCCCAAGCACGCGCACCTACGAGACTTCATATGGTCAGACGACCGAACAGGCCACCTGCGGGCCTTCTCAAGCCCAGTCGCCGCTGGTGGGAGTGGCCTTCCACGAAGCCTATATGCTGACCGGCGACCCGCTCTGGCACGCGCTTTCGGGCGCCGTGAAAGCCGTGAACTTCTGCGCCGACCCGGAGCAAAACTGGGGTATGGTCGCAACCAGCGGGTGGAATATCCCACTTGCAGGAGTCACTGGTCCGCCGTATGAGAACGTCCGCCCGAGCGTCACTCCCGATATGCAACGGGGCGACTACGGCCGCCAGCTCTGGACGGGCTGGTGTACCGACCAGTTCGCCTGGCTTGCTCTCGAATGGCTGGTCCGGGAGGCCAACAGCCGCGCGCCGGAGTATCTCTCCCTCGACCCAGTCACCTTCCGGGGCACCGTACTCGGGGCTCCGGGGCGAGTCAAATTGCCCGAATCGAAGTGTGACATCACGAGTTTCGAGCACTACGACATCAACTGGGTCGGTTATCAGAACGACCTGCAATACGCGCTGTTGGTGATGAACCATAAAGAAGCCGTCCGCATCGCCGTGCGCCCACAGGAAGCCCATCTGGACGTCTACACCAAGCCGCCGAAGCTGCTGATTTCCGACCAGGGCAAATGGCGCGAAGTCGAGGCGCATAAGGACGGCATCCAGTATATCGTCGAAGTGCCCGCCGAAGGCAACGCGCTGTTCATCTGGGATCGTATCAAATAACGGGCTCCGGCCCGAGTGCCAAGGAGGCACGAAGATGAAGCTCGGATTCACGACTTATGGCAATCTGGCAATGCTAGACTTCGCAAAGCAGGAGGGCTTCGGCTGCCTGGAGTTCACCAGCCTGCCTGGCTACCCCAATATGGATCTGGTCGCCGACCTGGCCGATCCGGGCGCGCTGGCCGACTTCAAGGGGCAGATTAGCGCCTCGGGCCTGGAGGTGCAGTCCATCATCACCGCCGTCAACCCGATGGCCGTCGACGAGCACAAGACCTGGCTCGCTGGGCTGATCCAAGTCGCGGGCAAGCTGGGCATCCGTTATGTCTCGACTACCTCCGGTCAGAATCCGGCCCTCTCCCTCGACGATAATGTGAAGCTTTTCGGGCAGGTCTATCGCGAATTGGTCAAACTGGCCGACGACTCAGGCGTTGGTATTGTGTTCGAGAACTGCCTGCACGGGTATCCGGCTCGGCCAAAACATCGCAGTCAACCCCGAGACTTGGGAGAAAGTCTTCAACGAGGTCGACTCGCCCACCCTTGGCCTCGAGTTCGACCCTTCGCATCTGATGTTCCAGTTCATCGACCCGGTGGCAGCCGCCAGAGAGTTCGCAAGTCGTATCTACATCCTGCACGCGAAGGACACTGAGATACTCGAAGAAGAGCTTGCCTGGGGAGGCCTTTACTCGCTGAAGGGTTATTGGCGCTTCCGGCTGCCCGGTTACGGAGAGTGCGATTGGGCGGGGCTATTCCAGGTGCTGCGCGAGGCCAGCTTCGAGGGCAATGTGATCATCGAGCACGAGGATCCGGTCTTCCACGGGGAACTCTATGAGCAAGGGCTGCGCATCGGCAAACGTTTCCTGGAGCCCTTTGTCTGGTAGCTGGGAGGATATTCTGTGCTGTTAAGACTGCTCGTGGGCGTGATGCTGATGGCCACTGCGCTTTGTGCTGCCACGCCGCAAGGCCCCAACCTGCTCGCGAATCCCGGCTTCGAAGAAGAAGGTGGCTGGCAGTCCTTTGGCAGCGGATTTTCCTTTGACAATGCAGAACACCATTCTGGCCAGCGTTCGCTGCGCCTGACTGGCGAGAGCTTTGACGGCGCGCAGGGCGCAATGCAGCAACTCGTCTTCGAGACACCGCTTAAAGGACCGCTACTTGTTAGTGCATGGAGCAAGGCCGAGGGCGCCGAGGTCCAGCAGGACTATAACCTCTACCTCGATGTCATCTATACTGACGGATCGCCCGACTGGGGCATCCGCGCCAACTTCGCCTCGGGCACCCACGACTGGGAAGAAGCGCGATTGGTCTTCTCGCCCGCTAAACCCATCGCCCGGATCGATGTCCACGTGCTCTTCCGCCGCGCAACTGGCACGGTGTGGGTAGACGATGTCACCGTGGAACCGCTGCCCTTCGAGCTTGGCGAGGTGCAGTTTGCCACAGACCTGGTGGAAACAGGGGGCCGTGCCAGCGTCCAGCTTGCCTGCACAGGCCCTGTAGACTGGCAGCTCGAGTTGCTGCAGGCTGGCGCAAGCCTTGGCCTTATCAAGGGCTCTGGGAAGCTGCTGCGTGGCACCTGGGAAAGATTAGAAGAAGGTCCTGCCAGACTCGAAGTGACTGCCACAGATCCCTTCTCAGGTCAGGCAGAACGCCTCTCTCGCGATTTTGAGATCGCTGCTCAAGGCTCGCCACTGCTCCTCTGGACCGCCTCAAGCTGCACCAACGTGACCGACGAGAGTCCTCCAGGCTCCGACCAGGCCCTCCGGCCGCAAGCGGCGCGCGGCGAGTGGGAAAGCGGCCAGGTCGTGGTTTGCTCAGGCCTTGGTCAGGTTGAAGTCTGGGGTCAGTGCTCGACTCTGAGAGGGCCAGATGGCGCGTTGATTGGCGATGCCGAGGTCTCTCTCAGGCGCGTAGCGCTTGTTGCAGGCCACCCCGATGCCTTGCTGCCAATGAAACCGATTCGACTCCAGCCCTGGCAACAGCAGGCCTTTTGGCTTTCCGTCCATGTGCCGGAAAGCACTCCCGCCGGCCTCTATGAAGGGCGCATAACCCTGTACAGCCGGCGCGAGGGAGGCTCTCTCTCCGGCACAACCGTGCCAGTCACCCTTGAGGTCTGGCGTGGCGCGCTGCCTCTCACCCCCAGCCTGCCTGCCGTGTTTGGCATCTCGGATAAAATGTTTTCCGACCGCTACGGCCTTACGGAAGGCTCCCCCGAGTGGGGCGCAGCCCTTGCTCGCTGGTGGCGTTTTCTGATGGACTACAGGATGGCCCCATATTTTTGTCGCTGGCAGTGGGACAGGCAGCCTCAACATTACTCCTATGCCGCGCCCTATCCCATCGGAGACGAACGGGCCGACGAGTTTCTCTCCGATCCACGCCTGACTGCAATCGCTGTCCCTTATCCCCTTGACGGCGACCTGGCCCAGCTTGCGCCGCGGCTTGCATATCTTAAGGCCAAGGGCTGGCTCGGACGCGCCTATCTCTACCCGTGGGACGAACCTCTCGAGCTTGCCCAGTATGAGCAAATCAAGGGCTGGGCGGCTGATGTCCATTCTCTTGCACCCGAGGCGCGCCTTCTTGTCACCTACTATGCAGGCCCTGGCCAGGGGCCCCATCAAGGCCAACTCGATGCGGTACCAGACCTGTTCGGCGGGGCAGTGCAAGTATATGCGATGGGTCAGGGCTCCACAGGGGACAGCGACGATTACTGGCAGCAAATCAGCCCGAAGCTGAAGCCGGGGCAGGAATGGTGGCTCTATGTCTGTTGCGGGCCTGGTAACCCCTCGCCCAACCTGTTCATCACGCCAGATGGCTTCCAGAATCGCGCTGTGCTCTGGCGGCTATGGCGCGAGCAGGCTCAGGGGTTCCTCTACTGGGCGGTCAACAGTTACGGGGCCGACACCGCCGAGGGCAAGCTAGCCTTCAACCCGGGCCTTCCGGATGGGGATGGCGTGCTGGTCTATCCGGGCGAAGCTTTCGGGGAAGAAGGTCCTGTCGCCTCGGTGCGCCTCGAACGCTGGCGAGACAGTGCCGAGGACTGGGAATATCTGCAACTGCTCGAAGCCCAGAGCGGTCGGCAAGCCACACTGGAGGCGCTCTCCAGAGTCTATCGCAGCTACAACTCGTATGCGACAGAGGGACAACAGGTGGAGGACTGGCGGCGGGAGATGGCTCTCAGGCTGGGGTGGACAGATTAGAAGAGGCCCTTTTCCTCGTCCAGTGGAAGGAGTTGCTGCAGCGTTTCGCCAACTGGCAGGCGCGGTAGCAATTTGCTTTCCAGCTCTTCTACAACCCAATTCAAGGTGGCCAGCACCAGGCGGAGTTCTCGGGCAGTCAGATAGCGAAGGCCTGTCAGCACGGGGATGCGCAACACGCAGTCGCCTGTATCAGCCTCAATCCCCACACTGCCGAGTTTCAGGTTCGAGTTGAGTTCGAGCAGTTCTCGGATTACCCAATCTCTGCCTTCCAGCCTGGACTGGGAGATAAGCCCAGTGCGGAAATCAATCAGGGCGCCTTGCTCCTGGACAGAGGCGAGGAGCAGATAGCGTTCACCGCGCACGCGAGCTACCAGTTGAATTTGCTGCCCTTTGTTACTGCGCGTATACGGCAGGTCGAAGGACTCTGCCAACCCGCACAAAGCCTCTAGCGCAGCTTCAGCCCCCGTCACTGGGGGGCTCCCCGGGAAGGTCATCCAGCACATCCCAGAAGGCATCGTCCAGCGACTTAACAGGCAGTTGGCCCATCTCGGCCAACTGGCGCAGCCGGGCTCTGTACCGGAGGTGACAATTCGTTACTACGTTGAAAGCCAGCTCCAGTTGCCGAAGACAGAGTCCATCCTCGCCCAGCGGGAAGAATACCTCGAGGGTGACATCGCCTGTTTTGGGTTCATAGACAAAACGCCCCACGCCAAGTCGCGCGTTGAGTTCGAGCAGTTCACGGAAAAGCAGCACATCAGCCGAGGTGCCTTTTGCCGTGACGAAGTTGGGAACTCTGAAGACCGCCAGTTTTGCCTCGTCGAGAGCGGTGACATGCACATAGACAAGCTCGTGCTCCAGCACCAGCGGAACAAGCAGCCCGCTTCTTGAGCCTTCATACCAGTCCAGGCCCTGGTGATTAAGCATCAGCTTCAACTGTTGAAGGATGGAAAGCACCTGGCCTCACCTGCCTGAAGGAGTAATTCTATGGGGCGATGATTAGAAGATACCACAGCCTGTTCGTTCTGGAATCACCACCGCCAGATCCCATCGGCAAGCCTCTGCCGTCCTCTGTTGGAAACCCGATTGGCGCAGTAGAAGGCGCCCTCTGGATTTCCAGAGAGCGCCCTGGGTAAATCAGTCTGACCTGCCGGCTTTGACTTTGCCGGAAGCGGTCGAAACAGGCTTGCCACACCTACTTCGCTTTAGCCTCGAGCTTCTTGATAGTGTCCTTCAAAAACTGCACGAAGGGCGAAGTGTTGGCCGGGTCGAAGGGATTCATCATCTGCCCGCCAGAAGGCCCACCAGCACCACCAGGTCCGCCGGCGCCGCCGCCCATACCGCCAGGAGGCCCGCCCATACCGCCGCCAGGACCACCTGGACCACGGTTTCCACCCCCGGCCCCACCGGGGCCACCGGAGCCGCGATTGCCACCGCCAGGCCCACCAGGCCCGCCACCAAAACCACCAGGCGGCGGTTGCTGCATAGCGGTGAGCTGAGCCTCGGTAAGTGCGCCTTTCACACCGGCAAGCGCGGTCTTTACAGTCTGCTCGCCAGGCATACCGGCCTTGCGTAGCGGGGCTATCGCCGCCAGCACCTTCTTGGCCTGGGTTGCCGACAAGGGTTGCTTGCCTTCCGTTTCAAGTCGTCCTATCCCCCCCATTAGACCAAGCACCTGGAAGAACTCCATGGCGCCAGGCTGCATCTGAGGGGAGGGGCGCGACGCCCCACCGGAGGAGGGGACGGTATTGGACGTCGCGCCACCGCCAGGCCCTGTGCCTCGCTGTTGACCGCCCGTCAGCGGCCTTCCCGAAGCTGGGCCACCAGTCCGGCCTGTTCCCTGGGAGGTTAATCCCGGACTGGTTTGAGCTACTCCCGGTGTGCCGCCGGGAGCTTGGCTGGGAGAGTTTGCGCCAGGAGCAGCAGGGCCGCCTTGACCGATGGGGGGCATCTGACCAGGCTCACCCTGGGAACCGCCAGGCTCTGCACCCTGCGCAAACTGATCTCCCTCCTGCCCGGGGGGGGGCAGAATCTCATATCTCACTGTGGGTACTTTTAGCCACAGAAAGCTGCCATAACCAAGTCCTGCAAGCAAAGCGAGAGTGACCAGGACCGTAGGCCACTTTCTCAACAGACCTCGCATACTCCTCGTCCTCCTCTGTTACTCGTATCTCAACGCATCGATCGGATTCAGGCGCGAAGCCTGGCGGGCTGGGTAGTAGCCGAAGAAAACGCCCACGAAAGCCGCGAACCCAAAAGCGACCAGTATAGAGAGTGGAGAGACCGTCGCCTCCCACTGTGAAAACTTGCCCATAAAGAATGAGGCGATAACGCCAAGCACCACGCCTACAGAGCCCCCCGCCAGCGACAGCAGCAGCGCTTCCACCAGGAACTGAGCCCGGATATCTCGCCTGCGCGCCCCTATCGCGATACGGATGCCTATCTCACGTGTCCGTTCTGTCACCGACACGAGCATTATGTTCATAATCCCTATGCCACCAACGATGAGCGACACACTGGCAATGCTAGCAAGCAGCAAGGTGAAGACCCGGTTGGTCTCCTCGGCCATCTCGACGATGTCGGCCTGGCTGCGGATCATAAAAGCCTCGGCTGTCGGGTCGGTTATTTTATGCCGCTTGCGAAGCAGAGCGTCTACTTCTTCCTCTGCCTGGCTCATCTGGTCCATCGAGAGCCCCTGGACATCTATAGAGCGCACATACTGGGTGCCTATAAGGCGCTTCATTGCCGTGGTCACAGGAATGAAAACCTGATCGTCAGGATTCATCGGCCCCATAGCGCCTTTGGCTTTGGTCATCCCGACAATCTTGAATTCCAGTGCCCCAACCCGCATATATTCGCCGATTGGAGATTCGCCGCCAAACAAGGTCTCGGCGGTGTCAGGGCCGATGACAGCAACTTTACGTGACGATTCGGTCTCCACATCAGTGAACCAGCGCCCCTGGGCGATCTCCATATCCCGGATCGTCTCGTATTCGGGCGAGGTGCCAATGACCTGAGTATTGGTATTCTGGTTGCCATACTTGAGCTGCTCATTCGCTTGTACTTCTGGCGCGACTGCCTGGACCGAAGGACATTTGTCCGCTATTGCCTCAGCATCATCCAAAGTCAGAGTCTGACTACTGCCCAGGCTGCCTCTGACTGTGCCCGTCGACCGCCCTGCGAAGACGAACATCACATTGGTGCCCATCCGCTGGATGCGCTCCATCGTCTGAGCCTTCGCTCCGCGCGCTATGGCAAGCATCGTGATGACCGCCGCCACCCCGATGATGATGCCCAGCATGGTCAACGCAGCCCGAGGCTTGTTGGAAGCCAGGCTCTCCCACGCTGCCCGCATGCTTTCTCGTCGGTTCATATCCCTTCTCCCTGGGCATACACTGCGCGCGCGGCGCCATTACTTACCAGGTCATCGCCCTCAACCAGTCCATCTCGAAAGTGCACCACTCGCTGGGCATATTCCGCGATGTCAGCCTCGTGGGTGACCATCACGATGGTCTTGCCTTCCCGGTGAAGCTCTACAAAAAGGTCCATTATCTCCTGGCTGGTGCGGGTATCCAGGTTGCCGGTCGGCTCGTCAGCCAGAATGACCGGCGGATCGTTTACCAGCGCTCTGGCGATGGCTACCCGCTGTTGCTGGCCCCCTGACAACTCGTTTGGCTTATGGTCCATCCGATCAACAAGGCCCACACGCAGCAAGGCAGCTCTTGCCAGGGCTTCCATATCGAGCTGTGCCGCTTGTTCGTTGTACATCAAGGGCAACATTACCTGTCTTATCGCCGTCCTGCGCGGTATCAGGTTGTAGGACTGGAACACAAAACCCAATTTCCGGTTGCGCAGCATCGCCAGTTCATCATCATCGAGCCCTGCCACTTCGCGCCCATCCAGCCTGTAAGAGCCTGATGTCGGAAGGTCCAGGCACCCGAGTACGTTCATGAAAGTAGATTTGCCCGAGCCCGAAGGACCCATTATCGCAATAAACTCGCCTGCCGAAATATCCAGACTGACGCCGCGCAGGGCTTCGACGATGATATCGCCCATCTGATATATCTTGTGGATGTGGTCTACTTGAATCATGCTCATAATCGTCAGAACGGCCTCATCCCCGGCGGTGGCCCTCCACCTCCGGGACCGCCTCTGTTTCCAGATGAGCCTCCAGGCGCGCCTGGAGCGCCACCCATCCCACCACCCGAGCCATTTGCCGAGGCAGGATAAGTAGTTGCAATCTGCTCGCCTTCGTTCAAGCCACTTGTGATCTCGGAGAACTCTTCGCCTTCCAGCCCAACCTCAACCCGGCGAGGCAGCAGTTGGTCTTCCTGGATTACTGTCACCATTGCCCGACCGGCGGTTGTCTTCACGGCTGTAGTCGGCACCACCAGCACATCGGTGCTGGCCGCCACCACGAAGTCGCAAGTCGCGTTCATACCAGGCCGCAGCGGCACGTTAATATTGCCAGTGTCCAGTTGCACGGTCACGGGAATAGTCGTTACGCTTTGTTCGGTAGTTGCGCCAGGGGCGATTTTGGTCACAACCCCGGTGAGTTCGGCGTCGGCATAAGCGTCCAGAGTGACTTTTACCTGCTGCCCAACGGTGATCTGGGCGATGTCAGTCTCATCAATATCGGCCACCGCGAACATCTTGCTTGTGTCCGCAACATCCATCAGAGTGACGCCACTGCTGCCCCCGACCGAAGAACGCGCTCCAGCCACGACGGTGCCCTGGTCTACGTATTTGGTGATGACGATACCGTTGCAGGGCGCCATAATGGTCGTATAGCCAAGCTCGGTTTGAGCGTTGGTAACTGAAGCCTCTGACCGTCGCACCGAAGCTGAAGCTGAAGTGATATCTGCCTGCTTGATAGAGGTCTGATAGGACTCGCCGGAAGTGCGTTTAAGCTCTGCTTCAGCCTGTTTGAGAGAAGCCTCGGCGCTTGCTATATCCGCATCGGCCAGGGTATCCTGGGCGCGATTCGCCTGAGCAGAAGCCAATTCGGCTTCAGCCTGTTTGACCGAGGCTTCCGCTGCCACAACATCCTGCCGGGCCACATCGTCCTTGGTGCGGTTTGCTTCTGCCGCGGCTAGTGAAGCCTTGGCCTGGTCTACCCGGGTCTTGGCGGCTATCAGGCTTTCCTGAGTCTCATCCTGGATGGTCGCCAGCTTCTTGGTTGCATTTGCAAGCTGAGCCTTCGTGTTGGCGAAACTCTGTTCGGCAACATCCACCTCACTGCGCGGCACGAAACCCTTGGAAAAGAGTTCCTTCTGCCGGGCAAGCTGCTTCTCGGCCAGATCATAACTGGCTTTGGCCTGGTCATAAGAGGACTGTGCCGAGGCCAGTTGCTGGGGTACCAACGCCGAGGACAATTGCTTGTAGTCGGATTCGGCCGAAGCAAGAGAACTGCGGGCTTCCGAGATGCTTGTCGTCGTAAGCTGAGGTTGCAATTTCGCCTGTTGCTGAGCCTGGGTCAGCTTGGCCTTGGCCGAAGCGATTGCCTGGGTAGCTTTGGTTATGGAAGTCTCCGTCAGCGCCTTTTGCAGCTTGGCCTGCTCCTTGGCCTGGGCTAGCCGCACTTTGGCTGTCTCAACTGCCTGTTCGGAAGCAGTCAGGCTGGCCGGATGCTGAACCTGCTGTTGAGCCAGTGATTGCTGGGCCTGCGAGACTTTGGCTCTGGCAGCCTCGAGGTCAGCCTGAGACTGATCGAGCGCGCTTTGGGTGTCGGTTGGATCGATGCGCGCGATAACCTGGCCTGCTATGACTGAGTCACCTTCATCCACGCCCAGGTAGACCAGTTGTCCGCCTACGTTCGACTTAACTTCAACCGTGCGGAAAGGCTCGATAATCGCGACTGCCGAGACAAAGGTCTCCACCGAGCCGCGTTCTACCTTGCTGGTCTCCACGCGCACGACGGGCACCTTGCTACGCCGCACCCAGCCAGTGATTCCGACGATAATAATGACCAGTAACAGGGCTATAATCAGCCCTTTGCGCTTGCGAATCAGTCCCACGAGACCAACCCCTCTCTGCCCAGCACATAATGCACTCTGGCCAGGGCGGTTAGATAATCATAATCGGCTTCTACGGCGTTGCTGCGGGCCGTAGTCAATTCTAGTTGCGCGTTTACCAAATCGAGCGGGATGCCAAGGCCCTGCGCGTAGCGCGCATCCTGCGCGTCCAGATTGGCCTGGGCGGCCTCGACACTCAAGGCGCTCGCTTTGACGCGCTCTTGCGAGTTTGTCAAATCCAGCAGCGCCGACCGAAGCTCTGCAGTGATGTCTTTCGTAACTTGTTGCGCGCGCAGGTTGGCCTGGGAGAGCGACGCTTTGGCCTGATTCATAAGCGGCCTTGTTGGCCTTGCCATCGAATATGTCATACACAACAACCGCGGTGACATCGTAGTTATCGTCGTTGCTTCCACTTAGGGGGTTGTAATAATCTCCGGTCACATTGAGCTGGGCGCCTTTCTGGATTTTTGCCGTCTTGACCGATTGCTCAGCCGATCCAACACTGGCCTGGGCAGCCACCTGATCTGGACGCCTGCCAAGGGCTTCGGCAAGAGCTGGCTCGAAGAGCGGCGATTCCAGCAGCGCAGGCCGGGGTACTTCCTGAATGGCGAAGGTCGCCTCAGGGGTTAGGCCCATCGCCTGCTGCAGGTCTGTCGCTGCCAGAAACACGTCATTGCGGGCAGCCAGGTCACTGACCCGGGCGTTGGCAAGTTGGGCCCTGAGAGGCAGCGCGTCGACAGGGGCTGCATCGCCGGCCTGGATACGCCCCTCCACCAGCAGCAGTTGCCCTTCGGTATACCCTACCTGGGCTTCGGCCACCTGGGCCAGTTGCTGGGCTCTGAGCAACGCGAAATAGGAAGTCGTTACCTGGAAGATAGTTGCCTGACGCGTCCGCAGCAAATCTGCATCGGCCGCCTGGAGCGCATACTTGGCTGATTTGACACTGGCCTCTCGAAGGCCGTTATCCCAAAACAGGTGCGAAAGCGCCACCTGGTGAGAAGCTTTGTCTCGGTCCTGGGCACTGTGCTCGATAAGCATCCGGCTGCTTTGAACTGAAAGCTGGGGGTAATAGGCGCTCTTCTGGCGTATCTCGTTTGCTTTGGCGGAGGCAAGCGCCTGTTCGCCAATCAGTATGTCTACCTGTTCGCCAAGCGCAATAGCGACACAGTCCGAAAGCGAAAGCGCCTCGGGCTGGATCTCGACTGCCTTGGCGAGGGCTGTATTCTGTGCAGGCTCAGTGGTTGCGTCCTCCTGGGCGTACCCTCCCAAAGCACCCCCAGCAAGATAAACAAGCACCGATAGCATCCAGCACACGGCAAGGCGATGCCTTGCAAGACCGAGCAGCATCACTCGACCTGTCCTGTGGACTGGCATTATGAATCCCTCCTCCCTGGTCAAACCGACGAAAAGACAGTTTACGAGGCTGTCCAAGAATCAGAATACCTGCTTGTTCTGAAATTGGTATGAAAAAACCTGTAGTTATGGGATGCATATGGTACAAGATAAAGTGAATAAGGTCACTTGTGGTCTGTCTGAGAAGGTGAGTTAAATTGAGATTGCTTCTTATTGAAGATGACGAATTGATCCAGGAGGTCGTAAGTCGCGGGCTTGAGGAAGAACAAGGGTATGAGGTAGATACAGCCGGCGATGGGCCAACTGGGCTTCGGATGGCTCTTGATGAGGATTATGCGCTTATAATCCTCGATTTGATGCTGCCTGGTCTGGATGGACTGCGTATCTGCGAGGAAATCCGCAACCGGCGCATCTCTACGCCCATCCTGATGCTGACTGCTCGCGATGCCATCGGCGACAGGGTAAAAGGCCTGGAGACGGGGGCTGACGATTACTTGCCCAAGCCCTTCGACTTCCGCGAATTACGGGCCCGGGTGCATGCCTTGCTGCGTCGAGACAAGACCAACAAGGCTCGAGTGCTTCATATTGGGCCACTGGTTCTGGATACAGGCAATCACACTGTTATGCTCGGTGAAGAGGAGCTTGTATTGACTCCGCGCGAGTATTCGCTGCTTGAGGCACTGTCGCTTAACGAAGGCCGCGTGATGACTCGCGATGCCATTATGTACCGAGTCTGGGGCAATTACGATGCTACGTCCAACACTGTGGATGTCTACATCCGGATGCTGCGCAAGAAACTGGAAGATGCAGGATTGCCAAAACTGATAAATACTGTCCACGGGCTTGGGTATATGCTTAAGGCTCCAAAACGGGGGGAGGACGAGTGAGACTCAGCTCTGTGCGCCTCAGGCTGCTTGTCTGGAATATCGTGGTGCTCGCTGTGGTGCTCTCGGGCTTCCTTCTCGCGACGCATTTTGCCGTGCGCAGCTATCTGCTTGCGGGAGTGGACAGCAGGCTAAAAGTAATGGCTGAGCGCGTAGCAATGGGCGAGATGATGTTCGCGCGGGGGCCTTTTATGGCGCCGCCTCCGGGGGGCAATGCAGGACCGCCGCCACCGCCCCCTCCCTCTGATGAAGATGCTCCACCTCCTCCGGCAGGTAACGCGGGGCCTCCCCCCGCGGGTAACGCAGGACCACCGCCAGCGGGTACTGTGGGGCCACCTCCTCCAGGGCCACAACCGCGTTATATGGAAAGCCGGGTCAAGGCCTTTGATACCAAGTGCCAGCCCCTCGACAGACCCTGGTTCCCCAAAGAGGAGCCCTGGGATATGCCAGCCGCCCAGCAGGCCCTCAAAGGTATCGCCAGCTTCTCACGAGTGGTAGCTGACGAGATTCCCTTGCGCCTGTATACGATGGGCATCGTTTCTCGAAGTGAAACCATTGGCGTAGTGCAGGTCAGTATGCCCCTCGAAGAACTTGAGATGCTTCTTGACAGCTTGACTTTTACCCTGCTGCTGTTGATGCCAGTTGGGCTGTTGCTGGCTGCCGCTGGTGGGCTATTCCTCACAAACCGCGCCCTGAAGCCTGTCGGCCAGATCGCCGAGGCGGCCGCGCAACTTAAGGCTGAAGACCTTTCTCAGCGCCTGCCTGTCTTTGGCCAGGATGAGTTTGCTCGTCTGGCCGCCACGATGAATGGGATGCTCGACAGGGTTGAGGAAGCCTTCAGCAGCCTGCAACGCTCCTATGAGCGCGAGCATCGCTTTACTGCAGACGCCTCGCATGAGCTGCGCACCCCACTCACTGTCATAAAGGCCAATACCTCCAATGCGCTCAGTCGAAAGCTTGCCTCCGAGGATGACCGCAAGACTCTCGAAGCTATTGATCACGCGGCAGATTCGATGCAGCGACTCGTCGAAGACCTGTTGCTGCTGGCGCGCTCGGAGGGCGAACCTTCCGATCTGAACAGGGAAGCAATTGCGCCTGCCGAGGTATTTGCCTCCGCCTTAAGTGCTGTGGGTGACCTTGAAGAGGGCCCCGAGGTGGAGGTGGTATTGGAATCAAAAGTGCCGGCCATATGGGGAGCCCCTGACCAGCTCGCGCGGCTTGTCGCCAATCTGATTGAAAACGCCTTGCGTCACACTGCCGCTGAGGGAAAAGTCGTCCTGTCTGCCCGGGCCGCTGAAGATATGGTCGAGATCACCCTCAGTGACACAGGCGAAGGGATTGCTCCCGAGCATCTGGCCCACCTGGGAGAGCGTTTTTATCGGGTCGAAGGTTCGCGTTCTCGCCGTCACGGGGGAGCGGGGCTTGGCCTGGCTATTTGCAAGAGCATCGTCGAAGCTCATAGCGGCACTCTCAAGCTGGAAAGCCAGCCCGGAGAAGGCACTACCGTCACTCTACTGCTTCCGAAAGCCGAGTAATACGCGTCATAAAAAGCCGGCAAGCTTCCCGAGGGAGGCCTGCCGGCTTTGTTAGTCTGTTTGACTGTCTAGAGCTCAGTACTGGCCGCCAAAGCCCTGGCCACCCTGACCGCCTTGACCGCCCTGACCACCCTGACCGCCTGGCTGGAAGCCCTGGGGCATCTGGAACTGCTGCACGGGCAACTCGACATATCCGATGGGGCTGAGATCGCTGGCCGAATACTTGAGCAGCCTGCCACTCATCGCGACATAGACGCCATCGGCATCCACTGTGAAGGTAGCTCTGCCCATCATCCGCCCTTGCTGCTGCTCTCCGAGTGCCTGAGTCAGATCAACCTGGGCAATGACCTTGAGGTTGGTGTCGTACAGTTGCAGTGTCATGCCGGTCAGCACGTAGAGATTGCCGTTTTCGGCCTCCATCGTGGTACCGCCGCCGAACATCCCCATCCATTGCACCCATACCGCCCATACTGCGACCACCTGGAAAACCCTGGCCCCCTGGGCCTTGCGCGTACACATACGCCGCGACAACGCTTAGCAAAGCAATAATCAGCAAGGCCAGCAACACAAACGAAGTCTTCTTGTTCATAGAGTGCCTCCTGTCCCCTCCCAGGGACTCTCGCTCTTATTCAAGAGCAGCTAGTCGAATGTGAATCGGATCTTGATTTTCAGGTTACGCGCCATATATGAAATCCAAATGAAATCGATATCTCTAAGGCGCTACCTTGAGAACTGCCGTGCGCCTTTCGCCGAACCAGGCTCTGCCTTTCGCCATCAGCTCGAACGAGACCATTGTCTCGCCAGTTGCAGCCGATATCAGCACGAATTCCTCCACCTGAGCGTCCTTCAGGAAAGGCGTTGTGGCTGTGATTGGCGCTGAAAACTCCAGCCCATAGTCAGCCCTGCCCGCCAGATACACACCGCCAGCGCCTTGTCCTTCGGGGGCAAGCCAGGTGGCCTCGCCGATATTCCCAAGCGATGCCCTGCAATAAACCGGCTGCCCTTCGACGACCTCCAGTGTTGCGCCCTGGGTCACCGGCCTCCACTCGCCTTCGCCGCTTCTTACCTCTAGCGAGTTGAATTCGCCATTAAGATAAATCGGCGGATTATGCCCGCTATAGGGTTTATTGCCCACGGCGGTTAGCGGGCAACTTGCGGAATCCGTGCCCGTCCCAGCCGTCTTGACCTCTGGCCTTTCTCCTGCCTGGACGAGAGCAAGGTATTGTTCTGAATAGACGTCCCAGGCGTCGGGATAGTTCGCATCCAAATCCAGCTCGATTGTCGCTGTCGCCGGCTCATGCACTACCGTATCGAACTGGGGGAGATACTCGTGCAGTATCTCGCAGACCGGCCGCTCCAAGCCGTCGGGCTCCAGCACCCCAAAATCACTGTTCTCCCCGAGCCTGAACCCGCCCGGCAACCACCAGGGGGCAGCACCGCGCGCTCCTGATTCGATAAACATCTTGTAGAAAGCCTCGTGTTCGGCTTTCTGGTATGCCAGTTCTTCGGGCTTGAGGTCCACCTGGGTCTGTTTCCAGGCGTCCTGGAAGCCGTTGGCCGTGTAGCCGAACTCCATCCAGACGACAGGTTTCTCGCCTGAGAAATGGCGGAAATAAAGCGTAATCAAGCCGCCCTTGCGAATCTGCTCTGCGGGAGTTGGCACCCCCCAGGCTTTCATCAGGCTGTAGCCTTCAGGATTCATAAAGTCCACGTGCTTGAGCACGCCCACCGAATGCGCGTGGGCGAAGGCCTGCCCCCAGGGGATACTGCAAGCGCCGAACCTGAAGGAGATGAGATGCCTGGGATCATATTCTGTAAGCGCGTTTACCATCTGCCCATAAGCCTGACTGTACCTATCGCTCCAGGCCCTGCGGAAAGCCGCTACCATCACATCCCACTCGCCATGACCTCGCACCTGTTCGAGCGTTGGCACGGGCAACCGGCCATCGGCTTCCACTTTGGGATCGAATCCCCAGTCGGCGATGGCGTTTTCGACAGAGCCGTATCTCTCGATCACCCAGTCGTTCCAGTTGCCCTGGAAGAACGCCAGGCCGCTGGGCACCCCCCAGGCGCCCGAGATAGGCTCCCAGGCCAGCTCCCAGGTCATAATCGCCGGATGGTCCTTGAGGCCGGCTTTGGTGATGTAGTCCTTCACCCAGTCAGGATTTGCATTGGTGAGCGGCCAGGCGTTCGGCATAAAGAAGAAGACCTTCACCCCGTGGCGCTCGCACCGGTCCAGGAAGTCAGTCTGATCTCTATATCCATTCGGATCGTCCAGATCAGCGGGTTGAAGAGCGAAGACTCCACTGATCGAATTGATGCCGATAGAGTTCATCCAGGCCAGGTCGCGCTCGATTATTTCCGGATCATACCCTTCGCGCGAATAGATATTGAGGTTGGGATAACCACCAACCCAACTCGGCCGGTAGTTGATTCCCTTGAAATACCAGGGCTTGCCTTTATAGATAAAGTTGTCACCGACCACCTGCACAAAATCTTCGTCCGTTGGCGCGGCCCGGCGCTCCACAACCAGGTCGTGAGTGATGCGATCCGCGACCACCCCGCCTTCCAGCAGCGTCACTGTCACCTCGTAGTGGCCTGCCTTGTCAGGGGCGGCCTCGCGCCAGGAGGCAGAGGCTCTCTGGCCAGCCGGCAAGGTGACATAGGTGGTCTCGCGCTTGGCTTCTGGCCCGAAGGCGCCGGTGGTTGTGTAGTCGAGAACGAAGGCAAGCTGTTTTGACTGCTTGCTCGCGTTGAGCGCAGTGGCGCCAAAAGTCAGTTCTTCACTTGGCTTTGCCGAGAAGAACTCCGCGCCGCCTTCCACGAGGAAGCTGCTCCCCGCCATCGCCTTCGCCGTGGAAAGCACCGCCTGCCTCAAGCCCAGTATTCGCGAAAGCGGCTTGCGGATCAGCCACGCCCAGATTCGCCCAATGGCGTTAGGGCTGGTCGCATCGCCAATCATCAGCGAAAGTAGCGCTCCCCTGTGGAAGCCCTCCGAATCGCGCGCTTCGAGTAGCGGCACCCAGCGCCAGGACCGCTGCCGGTCAACGCCACGACCGCGCTCGCGCCATACCGGCGAGTAGGCTTTCTCCTGCCAGGCTACCTGGGAATCAGCGCGGAGTATCGCCTGCTCTGTGGCCGCGACAAAATTCTGGGGTGTCTTCAGTGCGAACAATTTGTACGAGGGGCACAGGATCTCAATCTCGGGCAGCGTGAAATCCAGATTTCTGCCTCCAGGATCTACGGCTGTCCCGACTTGCTTTAGCCAGATGCGATGCTGGCCAGGCTCGACTTTCTTGGTGTGACTGGTCGCAAGCCCGAAGGTGATGTCCTGCATATTCTCTGGACGGAAATGATCGCCCGCCTTGCCGCGCGCCGCGTTGGAATCCATCCAGTAGGGGAAGTCCTGCGGCCTCAAAGCATAGAAACGCCAGTCGGTGCCAAGCTCTACGGTGGCAATCCAGCGCGAGCCGTCTATCTCCTTACACTCAATCAGCATCTGACTGGTCGTCGCATCACCCTTTGCCCAGAAGGTAAGGAGACTTTTATCCTGGCCAAAGGAGCCGGTGATGTTGGCGAGGAACCCGTCCCAGGTGCTCTCGAAGCCCTGATACCCCGTATAGTCGAAGCTCAGCTCCCAGGCGTCCTCTCCCTCCGCAGGCGCCGGCTGGATGGTAGATTGCTGCTCCATAAACCGGGCTTGCCGGTGCCAGGAGTCCTGCTTCAAACTGACCGCTACTGGCTTCACATCGCCGAGTACCGCTTCGCCCAGCCTGTCAGGCCCAACCCATCCCTGCGAGGTCTGAGTTAGCAATTCCGTAAAGGCTGGTGCGCCGATTGCCAGCACCTTGCCTGCGCTTCTTAGTGCCCGTTTGACTGCGTCTCTGGCCTGGATTGGCGTTCTGCGCGCATCGGCCAGCACCAACAGGTCAATTTTGGACAGTGGCAGTGGCCCTTCCATAAGTGAGGCCCAGGAGAGGCTCATCACCCCGAAGCCTTCGCGTTCGAGGGCGGGCTTCCACTGGGCGGCCAGCGTGCCCGCTTCATTGTCGATAATCGCCACGGTGCCCGCGCGACCAGTTGGCACCTGCCAGTGGGAAGCCTCCTCCGGCAAAAGGCCTTCGATGCTGAAAGCGTCCACAGTACCCTCCAGTCCCGCCACCATCAGGCCAGGCCGGCCTTGCTTGAGAGCGCGCTTTTCTCTCAACTGGTACACGCGTTGCCAATAGCCGCCTGTCTTTGGATCAGTTATGGTGCCAGTGATAGCCTCGGCGGATAACTCAATCGAAAGCTCGTAAGGGGTGTTCTCTTCCCAGGTGAAGGTGTCGCCTTTGTCCTCTCCCGCAAGCTGAGTCGAGGGCGAATTGGTCGCCAGTTGGGCCTGATGCACCCCATCGAGGCGTTCCAGCAGTTCGAAATACCGCTGCCCATCAGGGCCACTCACCAGCACAAGCTGCCACCAGTTGTTGGCGTCGAGATACAGAGTCAGTCCAGCATAGACATAGGTGCCCTTGAGCCGTTTTGTGATAGTCAGAGTTGTTTTGGCCGTAGCCTGCTCCAGGTCATCCATCCCAGGCAGCAGCATGGCGGGATCTACAGTAGAGAAGCGCATCGCACCCGCTTCGTGCGTCCAGCACCTGGGTCCAAGTCGCTCGTAGGGTTTCGACCCGGTGAAATCGTCACGCCACAGCTCAGCGGAAAACGCCAGATTTGCGGCTAGCAGCAACGCGACAAGCCAGGCGCCCAGCAGTAGTTTCTTCATAGGAAAGCCTCCGACGGTGAGCTTTGGAGAAGCTCACTCACGTCGAAGCACCTTCGAGACCAAGCCTCAGCTTCCTGCGTTGAACCTGCTGCTTAGGGCCGTCTTACCGCAAAGACGCGCGTCTCGAAGGCCTCCAGCTCAAACTGGAGGGTATCGGTCAGTTGCTCCGGCGCCTCTGGCACGAATAGCTCACGCGCCAGCAGTTTCTCCGGCAGGTGGACGACCTTCGGCCCCGCCTGCCAGGCGTGCAGAGCCACCAGCCCTCTGCCTGCGTATAGAGCATCGTCGGTGTCACTGTAGATGTGAACCCCTGCCAGCCGCGCCAGATTGCGAAGCAGCCCCGGCGGCAGTCCGGGCGAGGCGCTGTAGACCGATGTCCAGTCGCCCTCCTCGGCAACGGTCAGAGCCGGCTCGCCGTCCTCAAAGACACCCAGGACGCGCTTGGTCTCCGCCACCGAATACCTCGGCGAAGCGCCAACCTCGGCGCCATAGGCCTCTTTTGCCATCCCAAAAACGGGCTCTATATATTGCAGCCCCTTGCACAGGGGGTCGTCCGTCAGCATCACCCGGAAGGAACCTGTGCGCAGGCGCTTCACCTGCTGTCCTGTCAGTTCGCGCATACCAGCCAGGCTCTCTTCGACATCGCCCACCTCATCCACTGTGCCGAGGCCCGCGGCGTAGATGAATACGATCACCCGGCCTTCGGATTTCAACTTGTCAACGGCCAGACGCTCCTTCGGCGTCAGGTCGAAGGCATTCAACAGCACTGAGCAGCCGGGCGTCGGGCATCTGATCGATGTCTTCCAGCAGGTACAGCCCCACCGGCGCGCCGATGCGGTCGAGGGCTGCGACCTGCGCGGTCAGCGCCTTGAACCAGACATCTCCCTTACCGCCATCGGCCATCCTGAGAGCACTGCGCTCGCTCATAACCACCGCGATCTCGGGCTTCAAATCAAGTGGAGCAGGCCCTGTGACCGCTTCCTGGCCCAGGCGGTTCATTTCGCCGAAAAGTGACAAGATAGTCGGGTCCGAGAACCAGCCATCCTGCATATCGAACCACCATTGACCCGCCCCGCGCGTCCTCACCGCCGCATATTCGCGCTTCAGCACGCCAAGCGTCTGCTGCATATCCGCACAGCGCCCAGTTGGATCCTGCTGCAGATGGGTGCGGATGTCCGACTCGTTCAGCCACAATTTTCCGTGCAGCTTTATCGAATCGGTCAACGACATAAAGGTCGAGGTACCGCCTGGCTGACGCCCGGAATACATCGCGGGCGCCGAGAGGAAGTCCACGTCCGGACACTCCAGCACTTTGGCGAGGGCCAGATGCTGTGTCTCGGGTGCCAGCCCGCCATACTGGGGTGCATAACCATAGAAAAATCCCGCAAGCAGTTCTCCATCGGAAGCCTGCTTTACCGCGCCAGCTATCCGGGTGATGGCCCGCGCAGCCGCCAGGGCGTAGGCCTCGTAGAAGTCTGTGACCTGCCTGTCCTCCTCGGGTCGCCAAAGCAGGCTGGCAGGGGCTTCCCTGCGCGCCCGCGTTGGAACCAGGGCGTCTTCGAAGGTCAGCCCAGGTTGGCCCCAGGCTAAGGCAAGCGCCGTGTTGGTGCCGTATTTCTGCTTGAGCCAGCTCTGGAAGAAGGCCGCAAAGGCCGGCGAGAAGTCTCCCCTGAGGCCATCCCACAATCCCCAGCTCTGCCACTCGGCCGAATAGCCCGTGCACAGGTGCAGCCCTACGACCCGGTCCGCGAAGGGGCTCCCCCGCAGCCAGGTGATGAAGCGCTCAAGGTCGCCGCTGATGAGTTCGAGCCATTCCTCGGAAGCGAAGGACTGTGGCCCTACCGTGCCGTTATCGAACACGACGCGCTGGTCAGGATGCGCCGCAAGCCAAGCCGCGGGCGGTTCAAGCTGGATCCGCGGCAGTATGAGCGCCTCCGGATCGCGCCGAAGCACCTCTTCGAACAATTTGGTCGGTTCTCCAGCATCAAACTGCCCCACCTTCCCGTTGCCGATACCACAGCCGACGCTGTAGAGATGCGCCCCCTGGGCGGCAAATTCCCCATAATGGCCCGTATGCACGCCCAGAAAAGCGAAGGGGAACACTGGCTTCCCGTTGAGGAAAAGTGTCGGTGTGCCCTGCCAGGGCAGCACTTCCGCCACGCATGGAGCTGGGATTGGCACAGGCCCGAAGTCCAAATCCGACACGGTAGCATCACCTGCTTCGCGGCCTTCCCACTGAAGGTCGCCGAGTTCAACTGAGAGCGTGTGCCTTCCCTCGGGCGAGTAGCGCTGAGGGGGTATCTCGACTGCAACCTTCAGCAGAGAGCGCCCAGGAGTGTCACCTGGTTCGCTTTCCGGGCTGACTTGTTTGGACCAGATTACCTGGCCCTCGCGCCGGAGCGCGATCCAGCACTCTCCCTCCGCCTTTGAAGGCGCCTCGAAGGTGATTTGAGCTGGCCCGCCCTCACGTCCGGTGGGGGCTTCCACTTCCACCAGCCGCAACTCAGGCGCGCCGGTCGGCCGGTAATCTCTATCGGGCACGAAGAGGAAACAATCGCAGCCTGTGTTCCAGGAATCTGCCAGGTCTATCCGGAGTGTGACAGAGCCTCCCTCGACCTCGCCAAGAGACTGCCAGCACCAGTTGTAGGCGAGCGGCTCAAGCGTGCCGGCCCAGAACTCGGCGCCGTTGACCCTCACCCGATAGCTGTAATGGCCGGGGTAGTGGCCGTTGTCGGTGCACCGCACCCAGAGGCGATAATGCCCAGCGGGCAGCTCGACGGTCTTCTCGGCGACCTGGTCGGCCAGGTTGCAACGCAGCCACTGCGCCGCCACTTGCCAGCGGTTCGTCCAGCACGTACCACCCGCCCGGACTGAAGCTCTCCGCCTCGACCAGCACCGAGCCGGAAGGAGGCTCGATGGTGAATACCCCCTCGGCGCAGGCCATCACCGGGAGCAGCAGCAGCGCGCAAGTAACCACCAGGCCAGCCAGTCTAGTCTTCATTAGTGCCTCCTGTCTGTTCAGCAAGCGCCTTCCTGCAGGCCTCGAGGTTGGTGCGGAAAGTCAAGGCATAAGGATGGACTCGGTTCAATGTATGCTCGACAATACATAGCGCCCTTTCCCACAGGGGAAGCGCCTGGGCAACATCACCTCGGTTGTAGTATATGGATGCCAGATTGTGCAGACTAATAGCAGTGTCTGGATGGTAGTAGTCCAGATGCCTCTCCCGGATGGCTAGAGCCTGGGTCTCTAGCTCTAGAGCACGTTCGGTATTACCTACTAACTGATAGACGGTTGCGAGATGACTGATGCTGGCGGCCGTATCAGGATGGTCCGCCCCCAGGCTCTGCATCCTGATCGCAAGTGCTCTCAGGTCGAGTGCCAGTGCTGTCTCGTAGTCCTTTTGCTGGATGTATATACTAGCAAGGTTGTTGAGAC
Source organism: uncultured Armatimonadia bacterium (assembly GCA_963749155.1). Taxonomy (GTDB): domain Bacteria; phylum Armatimonadota; class Zipacnadia; order CAVVLO01; family CAVVLO01; genus CAVVLO01. Next base: position 558,038 of record CAVVLO010000002.1, read on the forward strand.
TATGGGCTAGCTCGGGATGCTGCGGCCCGAGCACGCTTTCTCTTATAACCAACGCTTGCTCAAACAAGGCCAAGGCTTCCTGCAGTCGTCCCTTCGTATAAAGTATCGCGGCCATATTATTAATTTCTTTGGCCCTGTCGGTTGGCGCCAGTTCTGCTGCCCTAGCTCTGACCGCAAGCACCCTCTCCTGTATAGCCAGAGCTGCATCCGTTGCTCCCTGGGCTTGGTAGAGCACAGCCAGACCACCCAGACTTGTCATTGTTTCTGGATGGTCGCGACCCAGCACCTCCTCCCTGATAGCGAGTGCCTTCTCATAATAGGCATTGGCCTGATCATAGTCTCCCCGAGCGAAGTGCATTGTGGCTATGTTATGGAGTAGTGCTGCGATCTCCGGATGGCTCTCACCAAGCACTAACTCCATGCGGTGGATAGCCTCCCCGTAAAGTCTGGATGCCTCTGTATACTCACCACATGTTTGTAATAACCTGCCTGCAAGATTCGCGCGACTCGCCGCTGCCCAGTAGTCAGACGTTCTTCTTGTTGCCTCCTCTGTGCTTCGGCCCGGCTCATACCTGCCCTCAAGGGGCTTCCAGTAAGCGAACCACTCGTGCGCGAGGCTTCTACTGTTGAACCACTCCATCACCTCAAGGCTCACGAGTTCGTCTCGCAGGGCTTCCCAGGCCTTGGCTTGTTCAAGTTGCCAGGGTCGCTCGGTTACGCGACGGTCGATGTCAGCAGTGAGGAAGTAGTCGGCCAGCTTCAGGTGGCGCTCGGGAGAGTCGCCATAAGTGCGCCTTCACGGCCTTCCAGAGGGTGCGGTGGGCGAAGTCCAGCAGCTCTCCACGTTGGACCAGGTAGGGCGCAAGGCTCCGGCGGACGCGCGCCCAGGCCAGGGCTGTTACCTCGCCGCCGACCAGCTCCAGCAGTTCGCGCTCAGAGAGGCCTGACCGGGAGGCCGCAAGCAGCGCCAGCCCCTCCGCCACGGGGAAGACGCCTGTGTGGTCGCCCTCTACCCGGTCCAGCACCTGCCCGAACAGGTCTTCCGTCGTGGCCGGCAAGCCGTTCGATGCGCCGTGTAAGCTCCTCGAAGCTGCCGAACAGGCGCAACTCCTCGAGCGCCACTTTGAGGTAGAGAGCGTTCTCCGTTGCCTCGTTCGCCAGCAGCGCCTCAAGCTGAGAGTCCGAGAGCTTCTTGCGATATTCCCATAAGAAATCAGTAACAAGCTGTTTCCGCTCCGGGGTGGTCAGTGGGGCAAGCAGAAGCTCCTCAGCCTGATGCCGGCGCAGTGCCTCCAGAGGCTTCTCCTTCCAGCGTCGAGGCGATGATCCGCACGCCAGCCGGCAGGAACTCCGGCAGCCACGCCAGCCCCAGCGCCCCACCGATATCCTCGAGCTGGTTGAGGCCATCGAGCACCAGCACGACCGGCCCCTTCGACTTGCTACCAGCCTCAATCAGCAGGTTCCGGAAGGCCTCCTCCAGCCCTTCGGGCTTGTCCGGAAGCTCGCTGAAGAGGCCAAGCTGACGCTTCAACTCCTCGCCAATCCGCCTCATCGTCTGGATATGACTGGTCGAGGAAGGGCTTGCCCCTACGAAGTGCAGCACCACTTCGGCCTCTGGATGAGCCTCGCGATATTCCAGCGACCAGTCCGCAAGCAGCGCCGACTTGCCGCTGCCAGCCGGGCCGGTCAGGGCCAGCGCGCGGTGGGTGTCCGACTCGACATACTGGGTGAGCTGGCGTTTCTCTTCAGCGCGTCCGACGAAGCCCGCCACCAACCGCGCGGCCTGGGCCTCGTGCAGTTCAATCTCCTCGGTCAGGGCATCCGGTGGCTCTGCGTCTTCGGGATACTCCTCCGAGATGGCAGCCCAGAGAGCCTCCAGCACCGCCTTGCCGAAGTCCTCCAGCCCGACGACCTGGCCCTCCCACCGGCAGGCATATTCTGTTACAGGAAGTTTCTCGTCCCGAAGCTGCTGCTTGAGTTTCGAGAGCTTCTCGGCAGCCTCCGGTGTTTCAGCCTGGTAATCAGCAGGTAACGGAGTCTTTGCCGACAGCTTGCGGAAGAAGAAGAACGCCCGGCCCGCCATTTCCGGGTCATTTAGCACCCCGTGGAGTATCTCCAGTTCTGTTACAGAGTGCCCTTTTCGGTCATCTACCCACGGAAACTCGATTACGGCCTCCTCCGGAAGTGTCTCCGGCACCCAGCCGTAGCGTTCCCCAAGCAGGCCGAGGAAGAAAGGCCGGCAGCGGTCTATCTCCTCGAGGCAAACGGCCAGCACCTTGCCCTGTTCGGCCTCTGCTTCGGTCACACCCCAGCGCAGGTCTACGTCGGTGAGGTAGAGCTCGCGTGCTGCACAGCGCTCGCGCAACTCCGGGAAGACGACACGCGCCAGCCAGTCCCGTCTCCGCGTGCATATCACGGAAGGTAGAGGAGACAAACACTCGCACGGTGCGCCAGGAACCGGCCATACAGACCTCCAAACTGGGCGATGCTGATGGGGATACATACCAAGTTTCCTCTGACAGGACGTCTTTCCTGCAGCCAGCTCAAGCGGAACGGGCGAGCCCCTGTCGAACTGTCTGGCACTCAGCAGAAAGGGGGCCTCTGGTGTGACTGGTGATACGGAGTTAAACACAGGCCGGATGACGCCGCGCGAAAGGGTAGTGACAGCTCTGGCGCACCGGCAGCCCGACCGAGTGCCCTTCTCCTGGGGCTTTGGGCCGACCTCTGAGATGTGGCGGGAGCTGGAGCCCTACTGCGCCGGCCTCGGTCTCGACTGGGTGAGGCTCTTCCGCGCGGTTGAAGACGTGGACTACGCCAACCCAGCCTACATCGGGCCGCCGCCTGCCGAGGGCAGAGACCTCTGGGGCATCGGGTATGAGGCCCATTCTTACGGGACTGGCGCCTATTCGGAGTTCTCCCACTACCCGCTGGCAGGCGTCTCTACCTTAGCGGAAATCGAGGCTTATCCCTGGCCCGATCCCGAGGCTTACGACTATGAGCACCTGCGCGAACAAGTCCTGGGCGCCGACCCGGAGCGGTTACGCGCGAAGAAGAACAGTGGCTACAACCCCTTCGAGATCTACTCCTGGATGACAGGCCTCGAGGAGACGCTAATCAACCTCGTGGCCCAGCCCGAAATCGTCGAGGCGGCGCTCGCCCGTATCACTGGGTGATGGCCGCGCGTATGACGCGCACGCTCGAGGCTTGCGGTGATCTGATCGACCTCGTAATGCTGGCGGATGACCTGGGCGGACAGCAAGGGCTACTTGTTTCGCGGGAGAGATACCGAGAGCAGATCCAGCCCTTCCACCGAGCGCTTGCCGATATAGCCCACAGGCTTGCACCTCACGCCAAGGTGATGTATCACAGCGATGGGGCGGTGTTCGAGGTGTTGCCCGACCTGATTGACGCGGGGATCGAGGTGCTGGAAGCCGTCCAGACCGACGCGGCGGGGATGGACCCCGTCGCACTGAAGCAGACTTACGGCGACCGGCTTTCCTTCCATGGCGGGATAGCTGTCCAGAGCCTGCTGCCGTATGGCGACGAGAAGACCGTCTTCGACGAGTGCCAGCGGCTGGTCGAAGTCTTCGGCGCAGGCGGCGGCTACATCGCGGCGCCCACCCATGCCATCCAGGTTGGCACCCCACCTGCCAATGTGCTCGCGATGCTGCGCGCCGTGCTGGGCGATGAGGACTACGAAGCCGCGCTCGATTTGGCGCGTATCTGAGATATGAGGTGACTCCTGATGCGTATTGCGGTACTGACTCTGGTGCTTGCGTCTCTGACTTTCCTGCTGACTTGTGCTTCCCAGGCGGCTGAACTGTTGGCTGTGCAGGCAGGCTCACTCCGCATCAGCCTGAGCGACACCGGGCGGATGACGAGCTTCTGGCTTGATATCGGCGAGCGAGAAATCCTTCCCGCAGGTCAGGTGCCGGCGTTGCTGACGCTGACAGTAGACGAACAAGCCTTGCTGCCCAGCGCGGCAAGCTGGGATGAGACCACTGAGACTATCCAACTCGACTATCCTGGGGGCGCCAAAGCTACGATAAAAATCCAGCAGAAAGCGACCCACGCTACCTTCACTTTGGAACGTCTCGAAGGCCCTGCCGTGAGTCGTGCCGAGTGGGGGCCCTTCCCCACCACACTCGGTGATTCAGTTGGAGAACTCGTCTGCGTGGCGCGCGATGAGACCGCCGCCATCGGCCTGCAGGGGCTGACCCTCCAGATCAATGCCGCCGCCTCGACAGCCGATTATGGAGAAGCCTGCCCTCATGGCAGCCGACTGGTCTCCTGGGCGCGCGAGCACGAAGGCGGAGTGCTTGGAGCGGCAATTGCGGTCTTCGGCTGCAAGGCGGAGGACGCCCTGGCCACAATCGGCGAAATCGAGATTGCCGAGGGGCTACCGCATCCAACTGTGGACGGTGTCTGGGGAAAGGTCTCTCCCGCCGCCAACGAGGCTTATCTCATCTGCCCTTATGGCGTTGGCACGATTGAGGAGACCGTCGCCCTGACAAGGAAACTGGGTTTCCGCGACCTTTACCACCCCGGCCCCTTCGAGACCTGGGGCCATTTTATACTGGGCAAGCACGAGTTTCCCGAGGGCGACGCCAGCCTGAAGTTGTGCTCGGAAATCGCTGCCAAATCAGGCGTGCGTATGGGAGTCCACACGCTGACAGCCTTCATCACCCCCAATGACCCCTATGTCAGCCCCAAGCCTGACCTGCGCCTGGCCCGGCTTGGCTCAAGTCGCCTTGCGGCTGATGTGGACGCTGCCGCGACCGAGTTGCCTGTCGAAGACTGGCGTCCCTTTGTCGTGAAACAATATTGGGGCTGGGACCAGAAGTTTGTAGTGCTGGGTGAGGAGATAATCAGCTATACCGGCGTGACCGAGGAGGCCCCCTATCGCCTGACAGGCTGCGCGCGGGGGCAGTTCGACACGACAACCTCGGCCCACTTGACGGGCGACGACCTGGGGGCGCTGGCCACGCACAACTATCACACTTTCTACCCAGGTATCGAAGGCGGGATGATCGAGGAGATGACCGACCGCCTCGTTCAGCTCGTTAACGACTGCAACCTGCATATGCTGTCTTTCGATGGGCTGGAAGGCTTGCTAGATTATGGCTGGGAAGGCGACTACACGCGCAACCTGTTCGTGTCGCGCTGCTTTGCCGGCTTCGACCACGAGGTCACGAGCGACGCGAGCAACCTGCTGCACTATCTTTGGCACATCCACACGCGGATGAACTGGGGCGAGCCATGGGGCAAGGCCTTGCGAGAGGGGATGCCCGAATATCGCCTGAACAACCAGGCCTTCTTCGAACGCAATCTCTTCCCGAAGATGATGGGCTGGTTCCTGTTCCAGCCTGCGGTGCCCGGGGTTGAAGCCACTCGCCTCGATGATATCGAATGGATGCTCTCCAAGGCCGCCGGGTTCGATGCTGGCTTCGCGCTGGTCAGCACGCCAGGCGATTTCACGACCAATATGCAAGGCGATGCGGTAGCCAAGGCTATTGCCGAGTGGGAGAAGGCTCGCAACAGCGGCGCTTTCACGCAGGAACAGCGCGCCAGGCTCCGAGATGGCCGCAGTGACTGGCATCTCGAAGCTGCCGGAGAGGGCCATTGGAAGCTTTATCCGATGCTCTTCCCGCCTGCGCTGGCCTGCGGGGCGGCTAGTCCGATGGTCGAAGGCCAGGTGGAGAATCCCTATGAGGCTCAGCCACTGCAGTTCGTGATCCGCATCCTGCCCTCCGATAACCCGGAAGCCGCACTCGAGAACCCAATCCTCGAGATTGGTAACCAAAAACTAATCCTGCCAGTCCGCGTAACTCCGGACCGTTATATCAGAGGGGATGGCAAGGGTAACGCCGAGGTATGCGATTCCAACTGGCATGTGCTGGACACGGTGAGGATCGCCGGCGGCTGGCCCCTTGTGGCCTCTGGCACGAATACCGTGCGCCTCTCGTGTGAGCTTACTGGAGGCGCGCAGGTAACTTTTCGATTGCAGCTTGCCGGCCCGGCCGAGGCTGTCGTGGCACCCGACTAGGGCCGGCTGGAGTGCCAGTGGGCCAGACGTTCGAGGGCTCGGGCAGTGTCATCGAGTTCAGCCTGACCAAAATATTCTTTGACTGGCAGCATCACCCCTGTCGCCAGCACCTGTTCAGCGCCGGGGCAGCGAGTCTTGGTGTAGTCCACCGCCTTATAAGGATGACCGCCGCGCTCGAAGGCGCTGTGCTCAGTGAAGACGGGATAAGTATAGACACACTGGCCAATGTAATGGGCCGAAGCGGGGATGCCCTCGGCTACAAGCCCGGCGGCAAATTCGTCAGCGTCTACACGAAGAATCTCGGGCTCGATGCGCAGCATGTAGAACCACCAGGAAGGGTTGCAGCCAGGAGTTGGCAGCGGCGGAAGCACACCCTCAAGGCCTTCTAGCCGCTGGCTCAGTGCCTCGCACCAGGCGCGGCGTCGGGCGACGATATCCGCCAGCTTGCCGAGTTGCGCAAGCGCCACCGCGGCTTGTAGTTCTGTCATCCTGTAGTTGCCTGCCAGGAAGGTTGGATTACGCATAGCGGCGCCTGGCTCCCGGTTGTAAGCCTTGTCCGTCGCCAGCCTGAGCTTGCGCGCCAGAGCCTCGTCCGAGGTCACCACGACTCCGCCATCGCCGCAGGAGATATGCTTGAACTCGTTAAGGCTGAAGCAACCGATCACCTTCGCGCGTGCCGACAGGCGCCCCCTCCCACTCGCAGCCCCAGGCCTGGGCACAGTCCTCGACCAGTGCGATACCACGCTCATCGCATAGCTTCCCAAGGCTTGTAAGGTCGCAGGCATTGCCCCAGAGATGCACCGCCACAACGGCGCGGGTGCGCTGGGTCAGCACGGCTTCTACCGAGGCCGGCGTCATACAGTAAGTACGGTCGTCCACATCCGCGAACCTGGGTACAGCCCCCTGCCAGAGGATGGGAGTGAGGGTACCCATATCGGTAATTGGCGCCGTGACGACTTCATCGCCAGGCGAGATGCCAAGCGCCATCAGCGCCGCATGGAGGCTGGCCGTGCCGCTGCTGGTGGCGATTGCGTAAGGCCTTTCGAGCAGCCTGGCGACTTCGGCTTCCAGTTGATGCACGAACTTGCCCTGCGCGTAGAAGAGAGTATTCTGCGCGAGCGCCTCTCGCAGCAATTCCAGCTCTGCTTCCCCGTAACGCTGGCCAGAGGGGAAAGGCGCGGTGCGCACTGGAGTGCCGCCATAGAGAGCGGGCCGCTCAGAATCGGCTGATTTGCTCATAATCTGACCTCTTCCTCAGGCAGGTATAACGCGACCTTTCCCCAATTGTAACTTGCAAGTGGTAGAAGCTGGTGCAAGGGGGCGGGCAGATGATTATCGACGCGCATAATCATCCCGATTGGCATGGCCACGATCTGGAGAAGTTCGTCGCAAATATGGACCAATACGGCATCGCCAAGACCTGGCTGCTCTCCTGGGAATGCCCTCCTGACGAATACGACCCAGTCCATTATGGATTGCTTTCACCTGCTGGCTCATCAGGCTCTCCCTTGCCTTTCGACAGGTGCCTGTCCTATGTAGAACGGCAGCCTGACCGGTTTATCCTCGGCTATTGCCCTGACGTGCGCAGGCCTGATGCCATCGACCGGATGAGGGCCGCGGTGGACATCCACGGGGCGCGCGTCTGCGGCGAGCTCAAGCTCAGGATGATGTACGACAATCCCGACGCCCTGAGGTTTTTCCATTTCTGTGGCGAACGGGGCCTTCCCGTAACCTTGCATCTGGACTATGAATTCTCCACCGGTGTGACCTATCCGCGGCCAAGTTATTGGTATGGGGGCGGAATCGAGGCGCTTCGAGAGGGCTCTGAAAGCCTGCCCGGACACGATTTTCCTTGGTCACGCGCCAGGTTTCTGGGCGCATATCTCGGGCGATGGGAAACACGCCATGGAACCCTATCCCACCGGCCCGGTCGTCCCAGGCGGCAAGGTGCCAGAGCTTATGCGTCGCTATCCCAATCTTTATGGCGACCTGTCGGCCGGTTCGGGGGCCAATGCGCTGAGGCGCGATCCTGATCATGCCAGGCGCTTCATACTCGAGTTCAGCGACCGCCTGCTTTATGGGCGCGACTACTTCGACAACGCCCTCCAGGAGTTGCTGGATTCACTTGACCTGCCGGCCGAGGTGCTCGGGAAGCTCTACTCTGGCAACGCTTTACGGTTGGTGCCCGTCACTTGAAGCCAGCACCGTTCTCAAAAACCGCTCTCTCCAGGCTGCGAGGCTGGCGCTACGCGGTCACCAAGCTTGCCCATTATCGCTTCCACCGGTTCCTGTCAGAACACGGGTATTATGAGTACAGATACCGGCGCAAGTACGGCCATCCGCCCAACTACGCCAATCCGCGGACGCTGAGCGAGAAGCTCGCCTGGATGCGCCTGTATGACCGCGACCCGCGGTACGTCCAGCTCGTGGACAAGCTCGCAGTCCGTGACTATGTGCGCGAACGGGTTGGCGAAGAGGTGCTGGTGCCGCTGTATGGCGTGTGGGAGAAAGCCTCAGACATCCAGCTCGATGAGCTGCCGGAGCGCTTTGTGCTCAAGTGCAACCATGAGTGCGGCTATGTGGTGCTGTGCAAGGACCGCGACCAGCTCGACTGGCCCTTTGTGCAGGCCCAGCTCGCGACGCGGCTGAAGATGAACTACTACTATCGCTATCTGGAATGGCCGTATCTCAACGTGACGCCGCGCATCCTGGCTGAGGAACTGCTGGAGGACGAGCAAGGCGGCGAACCCTTGGATTACAAGTTTAACTGCTTCGGGGGCGAGCCACTGTATCTTTACGCGGTGAAGAACCGTCACAGCAACCCTGTACGAGCCTACTATTCTCTCGACTGGGAGCTGATGCCCTTCATTAGCCCAGAGTTCATTGATGGACCGCCAAATCCCCCTCTGCCGCGTCCGGCCCTGCTCGAGGAGATGGTCGATATAGCAAAGAAGCTGTCCAATGGCCTGCGGTTCTGCCGCGTTGATCTCTATGAGGTCAAGGGGAGAATCTACTTCAGCGAAATTACCTTGATCAATGCTGCGGGCTTCCTGACCTTCACACCCGACAGTTATAACTACTCACTCGGCGACCGCATAAAGCTGCCCGAGGCGGCCATTTCTCAGCGACTGGCCAGGTAGTTCAGCATATTTGCGTACCAGCGCGCAGCGATCGGGTCGTGCGCAAGAGCCTCCTCTGAAAGCTCCGCCACCAGCAGAGTCCCCGCCCCGACCTGGGCCTCGAAACAGGTCACCCCATAGTGGTTCATCAGGTCTTGCGGTTTGGTCAGGTAGCCATGAGGAGCCACCGAATAAGCTAATATGCGCGCCTGGGCCTTCGGGTGCATCACATAGCAGCCCTTCGCCACATGGGGCACGACGCCCTCGGGTTGCTGGCACCAGGCGAGGTCCAGCGGGCCCAACTCCTCGAAGACCGGATGCTCTAGAACGTCCATATTAACGATCTCGACCTGCCTCGTTTTGTAGCTTGCCACAAGCTCAGGCAGCAGCTCTTGCACCGCCGTGCCGCCGTTCAGCACCAGTGCCTTGCCGCCGGACTCAAGGAAACCTGCAAGCTCCTCAGGCGAGGCTGCCGCGATGCCCTCAGCGCCCCGGATGAGGCGCACGCCCTCCGCCTTGGGCGCTTCTGCCCATCGCCGGGTGGCGAGCACAAGGTCATACTCGTTGGTGGAGAGGACCTTGCCGGCGAGGAGCAGCTCCAGCTTCAGTGTCGCGTTCTCCTTTGGATGAGGGAGCTTCTCCGGCAGCTTCAAGGCAGAGGTCCACCCAGGTGTTGCCGTAATAAGGGGTATCGCCTAGCGGCGCGCTAACCTCGGCAAGTCGTTTGCCTTTTGAATCAAGCACTGAGCACCGCACTTCTGCCCCTGACAGCGTCCCGCGCGAGGTATCGTCGTGCACCAGGCAGAGTCGCCCGGTAAGGGTATCTCCTGCGAAGAAGTGACGGCTTCCAAATTCGACACTCACCAGCAAGGGCTGCAAGGCGGTCTGCATCGCGCCATAAGCTGCATAAGGCGCAATCCGATCGGCTTCGAAGCAATTCAAGAACCAGTTGTTGTTGGCGAAGTGAAGCAGCCCGCAGAGCTTGTTGCGCTCTCGCCTGCCAAGTTCCGCCAGTTCCTTCGAGAGGAAGGCGTGGCGGTCGAGGAAGAGCGAGACGTCGCGGTCTTCGTAGGCCCAGTCGCCGCACCAGGCCTGGGGCACATAGTGGTCGGTGATATATTTGCGCGTCGGATGGCCTGTGTCGTTGTTCGGATACCCCTGGCTGAACTCCTGGCTGATGGCGGGCCGCTCGCCTGTGAAGCGCGTCTCCAGCTTGCCGCCCCACAGGTCGAAGGCTGACACTGAATACCAGCCATAATAAATATGGATATCGTCCATATCGCCATCATCCCACCCGTTGGGAACGATCTCCTGCTCGTAAGTGGCAGCGTTTCGCACGTAGCCGGAGTCGGGCACGATTGGCCTTGAAGGGTCAAGCGCACGCATTGCTTCGATCATCCCGCTTGCGATGTCCCACTTCTCGGCCCGGCGCGCCGGGTCGGGGTCGCGATACCAGTAGCTTTCATTGTTGAGCGTCCACATCAGGATACTCGGGTGGTTACGGTTGGCGCGGATGTAACCCAGCCAGTCGTCTTTCCAGGCCTCGACCAGATCGGGCGAGGGGACAGGGGTGGCATCTATCATCGTCCAGGGCCAGATGCCCTCGAGGCTGACGCCAACGCCCTCCTCATCCGCGGCATCGAGCCAGGTGCGGGTGAAAGACGACCCGTGAGTGCGCGTAATCATTGTGTTGCCCTCATGCATCAGCCTGAGGAAGGTATGGGCCAGCTCGCTGTCGTTAGGTTTGAGGCCACTGGGGCAGTGATTGGCGCCGCGTAGCCAGTACGGCTGGCCGTTGAGGTAGAGTCGGTTGCCGCGTACTTCAAAGGTGCGAAAACCTACCGGGAGGCTGACAGTATCCAGCAAGGAGTCATCTGCTCCAACCAGGTCCAGTTCCATATCATAAAGGTTGGGTTGCTCCGGCGACCACAGCTTCGGCGCAAGATTCGAGGCGCCGATCGGTATGATCGTTTCGTTTCCCGGTGGAAGCACAACGCTTTGCCTGGCCTCGTAGAGCAGCTTGCCGCTAGCCCGTTCGGTAAGGCGGAGGGCCAGTTCTCCAGTAGTTGTCTCGGTGCGTGCATTGTCAAAGCGCACCTCTCCTGTCACTCCAGTGAGCGAGGGAGTTAGCTGTACCTCGGCGATGCGCGCTGGATCGGTCACTAGCAGTTCGACCGGCTGCCAGAGGCCCAGGTTCCGGTTATACATCCCGTGCGGCAGGCCTGAAACCATATCTCTGGTTATCTCGACCGTCACCGCGACGCCCAGCACTTCGCTTGTATCCTCTGCCCCCTTGTAACTGCCATCGGAAACGAACACCGTGACGCAGTTGAGGCCGCCCGGCCTCAGCGCTTTGGACGCGTCCAGGTCGAAGGGGGAGAACATCCCCGTGTGGCCGCCCAGATAGACGCCGTTGAGCCACACCTGGCAGACGGCCGCGACCGCCTCGAAGTGCAGCACGCAGGCCTTCTCCGCATAACTGGCTGGAGCGCGGAACCACTGCCTGTACCAGGCGGCGCTTGGTGCTCTGGACATCGAAAGTCAGCGCATCGCAGCGCGCCTGCTCCGACTGCTACCCAGTTGTCCGAGGTGCCCTGGCCGGGGCCGTAGATCCACCAGTAGGAGGGCTTTATGAAGTCTGGCACAGGCATCACATGCCAGCTCTCATCGCTGACGTCGGGCTCGTAGGGCTTCTGGTCCGCGGGTCGCTCGGATTCGGGCAGCAGCAACCACTGGCTTCCCAGGCTGGTGACGGTGCGGCCTGGACCTGCCTCCGGCAGCACCTCTGGGCGCCACTCGGCCCGCTGCCTGGCCCGGCGCTCGGACTTCCCGGTGATTGCAGCCTGCATCGCGGCAGCGAGGGCGTCGCGCTCTTTACTCTGCGCGTCCCACTGGCGGCTCACCTGTTGCCAGACCGCACCGACCGAGGCGCGCGGCTCAAGCGCCAGCCAGTTGGCTCCGCCACCGGATTGCCCATCGGGATGGGTGGACTTCAGAGTCAGGCGAAACTGTCCGTTTGTCACCGTCACTGGCCGCTTGAGCTTGTAATGTTGGCCACTTGGCAGCTCCAGGTTGAAACTGGGGGCTACCTCGTCGTGGATATAGGCTTCCTGGTGCGTGCCGTAGGAGGGGTCGCCCACCACCAGCGTCAGCAGGTAATCGCCGTTTGGGCAATCCAGCAGGAAGGTCGCCTGCTTGGTGCCATGTGCGACGGCTGCGATCGTGTCCAGGCGCGGGTCGGAGTCCACATGCCGCACCCGCATCATCGCCTCCATATCGGCCATCCAGCCGAAGCCACGCTGCTTCGTGTAGACCTGCCCATCGCCTTTCAGATAGCCGTCCACCGTTGGCGTGGTCGTGGGCTGAAAATTCACCTTCAAGGCATCGGCTGAAAGCCTCGCCTGCTGATCTACTGCCAGGTCCGGACTACCGCTTACGCTTGCCGAATCGAACCAGCACTTGAAGGGCCCTCCTCCCAGCCCGATGAGGCCGGGGCCAAGGGGCTCGGAGTCCACGGCGCTGATGCGCGGCATCGCCTCCTCGTTCAACCAGACCCGTATCAGCCCACCCTCGGCCGTGATGCGCAGCGTGCAGGGTTGATTCGATTTCGGAGTAAAACCGAGTGGCTTCAGCGCAAGCAGGCGGTCCTTGCCGCCAGGGCTAAAGCGGAAGAGGAAGAGGTCATCACAGTTGTTGGCCCGCAGCGCCAGGGCATAATGGGTGTTATCGTCCGCATAACGGAACCTGACCCACGCCTCGCCGTCCTCTGACAGGCGCGCGCGGACGGTGAAGTCAAGGTCGCCAAACTGCTGCCCAGGCCACAGGGCGATTGGGCCGGTCAGCGCCAGGGCTCCGGAACTGACTTTAGCCTCTCCCCTGCGCGCAAGCTGCCAGGCGTCCAGGTCGGTGACGGGCAGACTCCTTAGCGAAAGCGCCACCAAACACCAGGCAGCCAAGCCAAATGACGCCCGGTAGCATAAGTCTGATTCTCATAAGGAACCTCTCTGGTCGAACTAATCAACGGCAGCAGGCTCTGATTGCCCTGCCCCGTATTTTTTTCGCAGCGCCTCATACTTGGGCTGAGCGAGCGTAGCCGCCAGCCCATCATCTGGACAACTATATGTCTCAATCAGGCTGCTATCGAATTGCTTCAGCCTCTCGGCGGCCGCTTCGAGCTTCTCGAAGGTATAACGAGCCAGGTCCTGATTCTCCTGCTGCTCAAAGGCCACAAGGCAGGTCAACTGGTAGAGGAACTCCACCGTGGCCTCGGCATAGGCGAAGCGCTGTTCATCTTCCAGCAGCCTGGCTTTCTCGGTTGCCTCCTGACACTTGCCGAGGGCTTCATCGAGCGCTGTTCTGGCGCGCTCCAGCGAATCGAGTAGCTCCAGGAAATCCGGCCCGTCATTCTGGGCGGGATGGTATTCCTCATAGTGCATATGATCGAGTGGGAAAGGCGTCTGATCAGTATTGAGGCGCCTGGCAAGTGTCGCTTTTAGTGGCGTGATGGCAACTAGCGCACTTTCAAGTTCGGTATAGAAGCGCCTGGTCTCCACTGTCGTGGTCGGATAATACTGTGCGAAATATTCGTCCAGTACGCCAGGCACGTCAGCATGCGGCGCCCACAGCAACCGAGCTAGGAGATACTGGTTGAGCGTCCAGGTACCCCACTTGCTGGTCAGTGTATGCATATAGTGGAAGTGACGGGCGCCCTGCTCCCAGTACCAGGGGATATCCAGGGCCATGGTGCGCCAGTAGAGGGCTGGCAGCGACTTGTAGACACTGACATTGTAGTATTCTCCCAGGAAAAGACTGCCCTGCCAGGCGCCCCCGCTCGCGGGCGCCCAGCCCCTTGAAGGCGTCGGCATAGTGTTTGTTGAACTCGGTGCAGGTCGGATCGGCCAGCGCATGGGTGTAACAGCGCCCAATAGGATAGAAAGTCACCGAGCAATGTTCGTAATCGAAGTCAGCCGGAAGCGGCCTGGTCGGAGGTTGGCGAGTCTCGGTGTAAGCCAGCGTGCTGAAGGCGACCTCGCGCTGGAGCCGCCCATCCGCGCGCGCCTTTTGCACCCCCTGGTTTACCTGATAAAGCAGCAGGAGCAGCCGGTCGGTAGGGGTGCCCAGGCTACCGCACTGTTCACACTCGCACCACTTGCCGGCATCTTCCATCCAGAAGTTGACGATGTCGGCTTTGCTCCAGTCTCCCTTCGTCAGCCCTTCGACAAGGTTCTTTGTCAGCTCGGTTACGGCGTCTGGATTGGAAGTGCAGCAGTTGTCTCCCTGGTCGCCCTGGATTTTGTCGCTGCGCTTGCCCCCTCGCAGTCCATACCACTCGGGATGAGCCTCGAAGTAGGTCAGCTTGCCGTCTCCGTTCGTATCGCCCTGAGACTCGGGAGAAGGCTGGTAGGGCTCTGACGGTTTGGCGCCATCAGTTGCGGCCCCTGTACTGTAAGGATATTCAGCCTTTGGACCAAGATAACGCGTCTGGAGGTCGTGGGTGCCTATCGCAAGCTTCATCCCAAGCTTCTTAAGGAAGGGCACCTCCCTGTCCGCCGCAGTCCAGTAGTTCATCCTGTTACGCGCCATCCAGAGGAAGAAATCCCGGTTGCCTCGGTCTTCCCAGGCATAGAAACCCCGGGTGAGATAGCCAGGCTCTTCTGTCAGCTCGAGCGGTTGGGTCGGCAAGGCCTGTGGACGCGCCGGATAGACCGTGCCCTGCTCGCCTAGACCGAACCAGCGCATCCCCAGGAGCTCCAGATAACGATAGGCGCCATAAAGCGCGCCTTCGCGCCCGCCCCCCTCGATCAGGCAATAGGTCGCCTCGCCCCTCGAGAGCAGCTTGATGCGGTACGATTGGGCGCTCTTGAAGACCGGAGGCAAGGCATCTGGCTCATCCGCAAGCGCAAGCAAAGGATTAGAGGTGCGGCTGCCGATTACGATTACATAGCCCTCTTGAGGCAGTCGCTCAGGCCAGGCAAGCTCTAGCTCCTCTTTGGTCGTAGTGGAAGCAAGCGCCAGATAATGCGCCAGCTCGGTTGCGGCAAAGCACTCGGTACAGGCATCGTCGTCCGCCTGGTCGGCATCCCAGAAGTTGACTAGCGCTTCACTTTCCGCCGCGACCGCGATGCTCTCGAAGGGGCCAGGATTCGCGATAATCGTAATAGTCATAGGTCCTCCCACAGCCAGTGTGGCCATATTGCAGAGTCCAACTAGCGCCGCGCACAGCAGCAGGCTGAGTCCAGGCAGCTTTCTTCGTCTTTCCACAATCACTCAGCCTCACTAGTGGCAAGCTGTCTGATTTCGTCCTCATCAAGAGCCCGGTCATACAGTCTTACCTCGCGCAACTCGCCAGCGAAATAGTTTTCGGCGCCGAAGCCAATCAGCAGTGGCCGATTGTTTGACAGGTCGTAGTCAGTCGGATTGAAAGCCTCCGAGCTGCTGACCAGCTTGCCATCCACATAAAGCAGCAGACGGCCGCCCTCTCGTATCGCAGCCAGGTGATGCCACCTGGAGCCCAGGTCCTGTTCGTAAGCGATGACTTGCCCCGCCTGCCAGCAGAAAACTTTGCCTGCCTCATCTGCAGGCGCAGCTTCGGGCACCCCACTGGCGGTAGAGGTACCGCAGTAAAGCTTCCCCTCGAAGCTGGTCATAGAGGGTACTCTGCGCCAACTCGCGTGGACTTCGGGCGAGTAGTCAGGATTGTTCACCAGGCGTTTGACCAGAGTGGTGTGGTCGCCATCATAGCGCCAGACTTCTCCCTTGGGGATGACCCCGGCGTAAAGCTTGCCGTTGTAAACCACCAGGTCATTTATCTCATTGTTGTAGGAGGGCCTGTCCCCGCGCATCACCGTGTCGTCGAGGGCGCCTGTGTCGCCGCAAGCAGCCCAGTCCATATCGCCATCGCGCCGCATCAGCCTGCCGCGCTCCCACGTGCCCGCCCACAGCTTGCCTTCGTAGACGGCGAAGGTATGGACCTGGCAGATGTCCACCGGGTTGAACTCGGCCACGATGTCCCAGGCCAGCTTGCCGGCATAGCGATGGATGAGACTGCTGGCTCCGCCATACAGCCTGTCCTGGAAGACCATCATCGAGAGCAGCTTGTAGTCAGGCGTCTGGCCGCAGGTAATCCACTTGCCGTCGTCTTCATAGCGATAGGTGAAGCCGGCATCATCCGAGGCGAACAAATCGTCTCCCAGCGAGGCCAGCGAAGTTATCCGCTTGCCAGGAGTATCGAGCCGGCAGTCATGCCAGTTGCCGTCTCCCTCATACCGATAAACACTGGGATGCCCGTAAGCCCCAAGGTTCCAGTAATTCCACGCGCCGGTCGCGGCATAAAGCTTGCCCTGATGGACGCACAGGCCCATAACCGAGGGGCACTCGAGATTATCGCCCACGCGCCCGCAGTCTACCCAGTCCTGCCCACCAGCATAACGGAAGACATGACAAGCCTGCTCTGGCTCCAGCGCGTCGGCGATGCCTGTATAAAGCTCCCCCTCGAAGACAGTAAGGGTGCTGATAAGGGTATTCTCCGGCCAGGGCCTGCCGCAGTCTGCCCACTCGCCCTCGACTGCATTGTCAATCCCAAATTGAACATAACGAGCATCGCTTACCGAAGAATAACCTGGCGAACTGGCCGAGATATGCAGGTTGAGCCCGCGCCTGGTCTGGGGGTCATATTTGTTTACAACATCGCCAGTGAATCTCGCTCCGCCCTGGCACTTTACCCAGGCTGTCACAGCGAAATCTCCCTTGCCAAGCCGCAAGGTGGCACTCGCCGGCACCTCGATATAACTCCCAAGGCCATCGAACTGGGCGGCCCTGCCTTCTTTAAGCACGACGCCATGGTTTATCCCGTGATTCCCAAGTCCCGAATAATCAGCAGAGTCGCCCTCCAGCTTCCAGTAACCAACCAGTCCTGCATCGCCAGCCATACAGCTTCCTCCTAGCAGCACCAGTATCACCAGGACCACAAAGCTGATTGACCGCATCCCAGTCTCCTCATCCGCTAGTCCAGAGGTTTGGCTAGCGGGGAGAGCTTCTGCCCGCAAGAGGGCGCTTCCTGCGTTGAGTGCGAAATAAAAGCTGCCAGGCTGATTACAGGCTTCAAATCAGCGCCCGACTGCCCAAAGGGGAACCCAGCTTCCCGCGGCGAAGCTGTGCCAGTGGGAGAGGCCTGCAGTCTGGAGAGCTTTTGCCATCGGCATTCGGTTGTGGGAGACAAGGTCAGCATGAATAATTTGGTCGGTGGTACTGCTTGGATTGGTGCTTCTGACCTGCCGCGCGGAGGCCGGGATGACAGGCTCGCAGGCGGCAGTAGGGGACGCCTTTGTGCAGAGCAACGCCGAGGGGCAGCAATGGAGCATCGGCACAGGAGCTGTGAGCCTGACCTTCGAGGCTGGTAATAAGGGCCTGAGGCTGACCAGCTTCCGCAATCTGCTGACTAATCCAGTTACCGAATATGTGGCGCCAGAGACGGCCTCGGCGCCGTTCGCACTCGAAAGCAAGCCAGGGCCGTGGTTGGTCGCGCCACTCTGGAATAAGGCCCTTGCTCCTGGGGAGAGCACTGACCTCTCTGGATTGCGCCGTAGAGGTAAAGGCGGGCGACCTTATCGGCTTTGCCGCGGTTGCCCAGGCCGACGATGGCTACGCCACGGTGGACTGGCCGGTAAAGGTGGCCTACGCTGAGGGCGAGGTTTTCAGTTCGACCGATGATCTGGAGCAACCCGAGGGCGGGGTATGGCGGTATTTTATCCAGGCAACTGGGACAGGCTGCCTTGATCCCCTGGGCGAAATCGTGGACGGTGGCGCGGAGGGCAAGTTCCGCGTACCTTCGGGCTACAGGGCGCCCTTCGAATGCCCCCGGCTGGGCGCAAGGACTTACTTGTTGCTCAACGCTTATACCCTTGTGCGCGCCTGGCAGGCCCCCCGGGCCGGCACGGTGATTCTCTCAGGCCTCGCCCACCATACCGGCGGCGGGGTGCCAGTGGACATCAGTCTGGTAAAGCTGGACGAGGCGCCCAGTCGCGCAGTCGAATCGATGACGGCCTGGCAGGTTGAAGACGCCACAGCGCGCCAGGTAGCGGTAGGGGGTCGACCGGCCGTAGAGCTTGAATTTACGCTCAGCGCTGGCGCCTTGCGCGCCAGGTTGCGAATTCAAGCTTATCCGGGTACCTCGGTGCTGAGGCAGAGGCTTGAACTGGAAAACACAGGCTCCAGAGAGCGCCCTCTCGACTCTCCCGCCTTGTTCGCGCTGCCACTCGGTCTGGAACCGGCAGCCTCTTACACCCACTACTGGCTGTGTGGCGGAACCAGTCGGCCTAATCAGGGGCAGTTGCGCCAGGCATCGGTAAGCCAAAATTACCATCAGGCAGTGCTGGGCGAGAAGACTGACAACTTCGTGCCCTGGACGGCGCTGCTGAGGTCGGAAAGCGAGCAGGATGGCCTCTTCGTCGCGCTGGATTATCTCGGCACCTGGAATATCAGCCTTGATAAGGAGCCTGGTCAACCGCTGCAGCTTGGCATCAGTCTGCCACTGCTGGCAACGCGCTCTCTTGCTCCCGGTGAGAAAGCCAGCCTGCCGCCAGTCACCTTTGGCGTCTTTAGTGGCGACCTCGACGATATGGGCGCGCGCCTCTACGACTGGCAATATGAGTACCTTTGGGATTTCACCAACGCCGACTATTATGCGCGCACCAAATGGGCGGTGCCGTGGTTCTTCTGTTCTCGCAACCTGCAGGAGCAGTTCGCGGCGCGCCTTGCGCAGCTTGATGCTGACGCCGACCGGATGCGCTCACTGGGTTTTGAGATACTCTGGGACGACGCTGGCTGGTCAAAGTTCCCCGGTTGGCCGGGAGACACGTATGCCACGGTCTTCCAACCCACTCACGAGGGGCCTGACTTTAGTCGAACGCTGGATTTCCTCTCCAGGCTGGATATGCGCTGGCTG
Organism: uncultured Armatimonadia bacterium; assembly: GCA_963749155.1. Taxonomy (GTDB): domain Bacteria; phylum Armatimonadota; class Zipacnadia; order CAVVLO01; family CAVVLO01; genus CAVVLO01. Next base: position 577,146 of record CAVVLO010000002.1, read on the forward strand.
GCGTGGTTTGCTGGAAGGCCCTCGGCAGGATTGATTAATGGTAAAGTGGGCGCCTGGGGCAACTTCCAGTGGCGTACCGATGGCGTGGGGCGCTTTGGGCCTGAAACAGAGGCCGCTTTCCTCAGCCAGATTGAAAGTTTTCTGACCGACTATCCCCGCTGCTCCTTCCATACTTGCGATGGGGGCAGCCGGTTCGCGCATCAGTTCGAGGTGCAGCGCTATGCGGATGTGAACTACCTCTCCGATATGGGACGCGGCGATGAGACCAACTATTACTTTTCCTATCTTGAACTACCTGACAAATGGCTGGATTTCCTCGACCCCTTGCTTAATCCCGGCACGCGCTTCGACCCAGCCACCTCGCGCAGACAGCTTACGATGGCCCCAGGCTGGGGCATCGGGGCGGTAGAGGAAGACTTCGAATACCTGCGCCAGACCAACGACCTCTATCGCTTTCTGCGCGATGAAGGGGTCGTGGGCAGGTGGAGCTACACCTTCCACCCGAAGGTCACTGGCGATGAGGAGTGGTATTACGCCCAGCGCACCAGCCACGACCGCACCAAAGCGCTCATCGTGCTGAAACACCAGCCACAGGGCGAGGTAACCCTGTTCCCGCGCGGCCTGCTGGAAAAACACAAGTATGTGGTAGGGCGAGATTCCACTCAGGAGACAATCCTCAGGACAGGCGCCGACCTGATGGAACAGGGCATCACGCTTAAGGCCTCGCCCGCGGGAGAACTTATCTATCTCGGCTTGCCAAACAGACCTGGGGGAGGGGCCGACCAGACAGCTCCTACGGCCCCTGGGCGCGTACTGACTCGGCGCGAGTCCAACCTGGGCCATCAGGGCGTGGGCATCTACTGGTCGCCAGGAACCGATGACAACTGGATTGCCGCCTACGAGATACGCCGCAACGAGCAGCAACTGACCAGGGTCAGCGTCGGCCTTTACACCTTCGACCGCACGGAGGGCTGGGATCCGGCGGCCTCGTATTCTGTGCGCGCGGTGGATGGCGATGGCAATGCCAGCGAGTGGACTGATTCCAGACCGCTTGGAGATGAGCCTTATACGGCTTCTGTTCTGGGCGGCCATTATGCGCTGGCGGGTCGAGAGGGCTGGAGCGCCGAAAGCAGCCCAGATGGCCTCCACTTTGAGCCGATGAGCTTTGTCCCACCGGCGCGCAGCCCCGCAGGCGACCTGGGTGGCACTCCCAACCAGCCGGGCGGGGTCGAGGGCTATTGGGAAGCTGGCGCAGCGCGCCTTGGCCGGGGCTGGCAGCAAGCTGCCGCTGACCGGCAGTGTGTCCGCTGCTGGACTGCCGCGCGCGAGGGCACCGTGCGCGTGGTCGGACGCGCAATGAAAGAAGCCTACCACCAGGACCTGGGAGGCCCGCTTCAGGCACGTATCCTTCACAATACCCAGCAGGTCTGGCCCCATAACGGTTGGGCGATGGCGCCTCTGAACGACCTCGTTGGCGCAAGCCACGATTTCACCCTCGCCGTGCAGAAGGGCGACAAGCTACGTTTCGTTCTCGCTCCGAGCGACCAGCCGGACGGCGCGCTGCTCGCCTGGATGCCGACCCTCACCTACACCGACGAGCCAGCCGCGACGGCCTTTGGTAGCGTGGTGCGCATCGCCTGCGGTCGCAAGCAGCCCTTCACCGACAGCCTGGGCAACCTCTGGGAGGCGGACCGGTATTTCCACGGCGGCAAGCCGCTGCACACCGAAGCACCAATCGACGGCGCCCAACCGACAGCCGCAGACGAGGCTCTCTACCAGACTGGTCGCGAAGGGACCGACTTCACCTACACTATCCCGGTCGAACAGGGCCTCTATACTGTCCGCGCTGAAACTGGCCGAACCGGTCTACGATTGGGCCTTCGAACGTCCCTTCAACCTGACGATCAACGGGCAGCAGGTGCTGACCAGCTTCGATGTGTGGCACGGGGCAAAAGGACCGCGCAAGGCCTGTGAGCGCGTCTTCAACTGGCTTGTGCCTGATGCCGACGGCCACCTGGTGCTGCGCTTCACAGGCGCCTCGCAACCGGGCCGGCCTCTCGCGCCCGCACTCGTCCAAGCGATCGAGGTGCTTCCCGCCGTCAAACCTGTAATCCGTATCGACTGCGGCGCCGACCAGCCTTATGTGGACTGGAACAGCTTTATATGGAGCGCCGACCCAGGGCTTGGGGGGGGCCAGAGACTAACCTCCGAGGCGCCCATCGCTCAGGCCTCGCCGACTCTCTACGACCAGCGCCTGTATCAGACCGCAAGCACGGGGCATGAGCTGGAATATGTGATCCAGGCGCCTCCAGGGTTATATGCGGTGCATCTCAAATTCGCAGAACTCTGGCTCAGCGAGCCTGGCAAGCGTCCACTACGTATCGAGGTAAATGGCCGCGTAGCGCGCGATGGCTGGGATCCCGCCACCGCTGCCGGTCAGGTGGGGATGGCCGCCGACCTCCGGATTGAAGATGTCGTGCCTGATAAGCAGGGACGTATCACAGTCCGGATTGTCGCCCTTGGGGAAACTGGCGCTCTCTTGCAGGCGATCGAAGTGAAGTAGGAGCAAAATCAAATAAGGCCACTGGGCACGTTGAAGGAGGCTCCTTATGGATTATCACTGGGGATTGTTCTGGCTCCTCACCTTGATGTTTGCTGCTGCTTCTGGCCTCGCAAGGCTCTGGTCCTGTCGCTGCCGAGACACTTTATGTGGCTCCTGATGGCAACGACACCTGGACCGGCCAACAGGCCAGACCGAATCCGGGCCGCACCGACGGGCCGCTAGCCTCAATCGCGGGCGCAAGAGACACCCTCCGCAAGCTACAAAGCCACCACCGGCCTCAGCGCCCCTGTAAAAGTCATCATCGCAAGCGGTCAGTATGCTCTCACCGAACCTGTCGTTTTTGAGCCTCAGGACTCCGGCACTGAAGAGTGCCCCATCACTTACGCTGGCGCCGAGGGCACGCGTCCACTTATCCTGGGGGGCAAGGTAATCACCGGCTGGCGCCACCAGGAAGGTCGCTGGGTCACTCACCTGCCCCAGGTCAAAGCAGGCAACTGGTATTTCGCCGCGCTGTGGATTAATGGCGAGCGCAGGACTCGGGCGAAAAGCCCTAACGAGGGATACTTCTTAACGGCAGGCAAAGCCCCGCCGCTTATTGATCCAGCAACAGGCAAGCCCGCCTCCAGCGGCAAGGTAGCTTTCCGTTATGCGCCCGGTGACCTGACTCGTTTCACGCACCTCGAAGAGGCCGTTGTTGTGGTCTTCCAGTCCTGGGAGGTAGGCCACCAGCGAATCGCCTCGCTCGATGAGGAGACGCGCGTCGTCAGCTTCAAGCGCCCTCTCCCCTGGGATTTCGATCACTGGGGCGGGGAGGTACGTTACTATGTCGAAAACGTGCCCGAAGCCCTCGATGCCCCTGGCGAAGGGTATCTGGAGCGCGCAACCGGCACCCTTACCTACATACCTTATCCTGGCGAAGACCTTACCAAAGCCACTGTCGTGGCTCCGGTTGCGAAGCAGTTGCTTGTCCTGGCTGGCCGGCCTGCAGAAGGCGAATTCGTTTCTCACCTGCGTTTCAAGAACCTGCGCCTGGGCTATACAGACTGGGAGGTGCCCGAAGAGGGCCATGCCGCTGGTCAGGCTGCCTGTGACTTCCCCGGTGCGATTGAGGCTACCGGCGCCAGAAACTGTGTAGTCGAAGGCTGCGAGCTTGCACATCTGGGCACTTATGGCGTGTGGCTGCGTTCCGGCTCGCAGGACAACCTGATCACCCGGTGCGAGATTCACGACCTTGGCGCAGGGGGAGTGCGGCTTGGAGAGCAGGGCGATGCGGCAAGTGAAGACGAAGTCGTCCAGCGCAACACAGTAGACAACAACTTCATCCACGACGGAGGCAAGATTAACCCAGGGGCCGTCGGAGTCTGGATTGGTCGCACCAGCTACAACCAGGTCTCCCACAACGAGATATGCGACCTCTACTATACCGGCGTCTCGGTAGGCTGGAGCTGGGGCTATGCGCCCACGAGCGCCCATCACAACCTTATCGAATACAACCATATCCACGATATCGGCCGCGGCGTGCTCGGAGATATGGGGGGCATCTATTGCCTGGGAGACTCGCCCGGTACGGTTGTGCGGGGCAATCTGGTGCACGACGTCTACGACCACCATACCGGCTCGCTTGCCATCTACACGGATGAAGGCAGTACCGGAATCCTCATCGAGGGCAATATCGGTTATGGCACGACCTATGCCAACTTCCACCAGCATTATGGCAAGGAGAATCTCGTCCGCAACAACATCTGGGCACTGGGACAGGATTACCAGCTAAGCCGCGCGCGGGAAGAAGAGCATCTCTCCTTCACCTTCGAGCGCAATATCGTCTATTTTGACAACGGCAAGCTGCTGAAGGGCGGCTGGAGCAACGACCAGTTCGTGATGGACCACAACCTCTACTGGGACATCTCTCGCCCGGAGGGCGACCTTTCGTTCGCAGGAGCGACCTTCGCCGAGTGGCAGGCGCGCGGCCACGACACCCATTCTGTGATAAAAGACCCTCTCTTCGTAGACGCGAAAAATCACGATTTCCGCCTGAAGCCCGACTCGCCGGCTTTTGCCCTTGGTTTCGTGCCGATTGATACAGCCAAGATTGGCCTGTATGGCGATCCGGACTGGGTAGCTGCTCCGAAGCGCATCAAACGAGTTCCGTTCGTTCCCACCCCACCCGCCGCGCCGAAGCCGACGCCAGTGGACGAAGGGTTCGAGACCTCGCTGGTCGGGATGACGCCGGAAGGCGCCTCGGTAAGTGTAGAGCAAACGGGCAGTATCCAGATCACCGACCAACTGGCAGCAACAGGCAAACAGTGTCTGGAGTTTGCCGACGCGCCAGGACAGCAGTTCAGCTTCAATCCGCATATGTGGTATTCCCCACACTTTGAGGCAGGCCTGGCAACTGTCAGCTTCGATGTGCGGATGCAACCAGGCGCCGTAGGTCATTTCGAGTGCCGCGAGTATTCGGGAGGCAGCTATGTTGTTGGACCCTCCGTGCGCATCGAGGGCGATGGCAGACTGCTGTCCGAGGGCAAGGAGCTCGGTCAGGTGCCCCAGGAGCAGTGGTTCAGTTTCGCTATAAGTTGCAGTCTCGGCGATGAGGCAACCGGCAAGTGGAGGCTTCGCTACGGCCCGCTCGGGGGCGAGCTGACAGAGCTCGAGCTGACCTGCGCTCCAGCCTTCCACAAGCTGGACTGGGTCGGCTTTATCTCGGATGCCACCACTGCCACCGGCTTCCATGTGGACAATATCAGGATTGGGCTAGCTGACAAGCCCTGACCTGGTCAAGTCCCGGCGCGGAAGCGCTCGGCCCATTTCGCTGTCAGACGCAGGTAGAGGTCTTCGTATTCCTCGCAGGGCTCTATTTGCGTGCCCTCTCCCCACTCGTTGAAGGAGCAGACCGTAACAAAACAGGGAGAAGTAGCGAGAGCGGCTTCCCACATACCCTCGTAGAGCCCGCCCAGCCCCCGGGCCATCACACGACCTGGGTGATGCCATATGCGTCCATCAAAACCTGGCGCCACTGAAGCGCTCCAGAAGCTCGCCCCATTGCGCCTGGCAAGCTCGGCCACCTGCTCCGAGGCGAGCGCGAACCCTTCGGGCGACCAGTGCTCCAGGCTGGAGTTATACTGACAGAATCCCTGAAACAGGCCAGGCTCATACAGGTCCGGATTGGTCACAGCCACCTCTCCGGCAATCAGGAAAAGGCGGTCATCGAGGCCCGCCTGCGCAAGCAGAGCCCGCACCCGCTTCCAGTCGGCAACAGTATGCTTGACCAGTGTGGCGTAGATACAAAGAGCCAGTTGCCCATCGAAATGCAGCACCCTTGGGTTGCCGTGATAGGTCCTGGCGATGTAGGCCAATTGCTCGGCGATGCGCTCCACCGAAAAGCCTTGCCAGCAGTAGGTGTCATACCAGGGGCTCACCTGCAGGGGAAGTCCTGTGCGCTCAAGCACCTCTAGCATTAGGCGCAAAGAGCGGTCATAGAGGGTCTCCTCGAGCGGCTTGTCCTTGTCGGAGTTGTCCTCGCCCACCAACTGGTAGTCCCAGAACAATCCATCCAGCCCTGCTTCCAGAGCCCAGATTGCATGCTGCTCCAGCACTTTTGGATCCAGGCAGTCGTATAGCCCGAGCGTGGGATAGAAAGCGCTGTAATTCGACCTGCGCCCTGGCGCCAGGAACTCGTCCGGATTATGAGCCAGCTTCTCAAGCACCTCATCAGGCGGTTCGTAGGCGGGAAAGCCATACCCGGTAGACAGCCAAAGAGGTTCATTCCAGGTGAGCCAGCGGCCGGTTGGGCCCTCGGGAGTGCCATAGAAAGGATGATAATAGCCCCAAACCTGCTTTGGGATTTCCCTGGTACTGTAATCCGCCATCAGAGGCGCCTCCTGGTCTGGTAGAGCGTGTTCGGATGCCAACAGTCGTCAGCGCGCTGCCTTCCACCGGTCAGCGTATTGCCTGGTGCTTTCGATATAGGAACGCCCATATTCACGGCTGTCTGCGATCTCGGTAGCCTCAAAGAGTTCGTTCCAGGTCTCGACCACTACGATTTTGGGGCGGTGAGTGGGAGGAAGCGCAAGTAACTTCTCCCAGTTATGGGCGTAAAACGCTCCACCTTCCCGGTCCTGTTTCCTGTTAGTGCTGGCTGTGGAGGCAAATTCATCAAAGCCTGGCCCCACGCACGCAATGCCATCCACCTGCAGGCCATACAGCGCGGCGCCCCAGCGATAGGTACTGTCGGCTGAAATTTGCCAGGAGACTTCAGCGACGATATAGGGCACGGCCCCGCCAAAGTCCTGGGCAAAGTGTTCTCTTACATAATCGAATAGCCCTGCCTCATCGGCGCCTGCCCTGGCGAGACTGGCATCGTAAAGAAATACGAGCGGCTGGCCCTCGAGGGTTGCCCGCAGCCAGGGGGGAACCTGGGAGAAAAAATCGCGGATCGTCACATAGAACCACGCCCGGCCATCCGGAGTCGAAAGGTCGACATGATGATGCGCGGCATTGTCTCTCAGGCTGGTTGTGTCGTAGAAGAGCCCAATTGCGGGGGGCTGCTTGCCCCTCGCCTTGAGTAACTCGGCTGCCTCAACCAGCGCAGTTAGTCCCTCGTAACTCCACTTCAAGGGACCGTTGAGCTGCCTATCGGCAGGATTGCCATGGTAGACAGGCAGCAGGAAGTCGAGTCCGGCCTCGAGCATATCCTCCAGTTCGCGCCTGTGCCAGTCGACGAGTTTGTAGCTGTAGCCCACAAGTTCGGCAGGATGGTCGGTCAACCGATCCTTACCCTCAGGCCCGACGACGTTCTCTCCCGAATCGGCGTCATACCAGTAAAAATAGTAGGTGCCCACAAGGGGTTCAGTCAGCGCGAAAGCAGGGCTGTCGCTGCCGAGGGGCGCTGGCCCGATGTGGGGGCCAGGCGGTGGAGCCTCAAGTAAAGCCTGCTCGCGCAAGTCTGGAATCTTCATCGCTTGTCTAGGGCCTCCTGTAAATTGGAGAGCGACCAGCAGCCTGGCAGCTTGTTATGTTTCAGCCCAGAAGCAGCTAGACCTCGTCCAGTCCAACCAGCCGGGCTTGCTCTCGTGACTTGTAACAGGCATCGACCAGGCGCATCACATACAGTCCATCTCGCCCTGTCACCCGAGGTTCATACTCTCCAAGTATCGCATCGATGAAATCCTTGTCCATAGAGACCGGCTCGGCCCAGGGTCCTTCCTCAAGGCGAGCTACGCGGTTGCGATCAACGACAGTTACGCCCTCTCGCAAGGTGGTATGGATTGAACCTCCTGTGGCGTTCACATCGAGGCGCACCCCAAAGCCTGCATAACCCCTGGGGAAGGCATTGTATCGCGCAGCAAAGGTCAGACTGCAGTTCGCCACCACGCCATTTTTGAATACCAGGATGATCTCTGCGGTATCTTCTGCCTTGTTCTGAGCCTCTATCACAAGTCTTCCGCCAGCGCAGAAGACACTCGCAACCTCTCCAAACAGGTAATACAGCGTGTCGAGCATATGAGGCCCATTGTCTATAACGACGCCGCCCCCGGAGGCTTCTTTGGTGCCTTTCCAGTGGTCCGGATTATTCATCCGCGCATACTCGTCTCCGATGAAACACGACAGGCACAAGAAGGGACTGCCGATTTCCCCAGACAAGATCACCTCTCGGACTCTCGCGAGTTCCGGGACATAGCGGAAGTTTTCCGCCACGAACAAACGAACCCCCGCCCGGTCAGCTGCCTGGACCATCTCATTGGCCTGGGCCGCGTCGAGTGCAAGCGGTTTTTCGGCAATTACGTGCTTGCCCAAGGCGATTGCCTCAAGGGCCATCTCATGGTGCAGGTAATTGGGCGTGCAGAGATAAAGCAGGTCGCTCTCCCCAAGTAGCTTCCGGTAGTCGTCCAGCACCGGCAAGCCATAGGTAGAGACGATCTTTCTTCTTATCTCCGGGTTTGGATCAGCCACGCCTGTCACCTTTACTCTCTGATCGGACAGTAGAGAGGTCAAGTGACCGTCACTAACCACGCCTCCGCCTGCAAAACCGACTCTAATCATCTGCTCCTCCAGCACCAATCGTTGTGCTAGCTGCAACCTTGCAAGCTAGATCAAGGCCTTGTAGCTCTTGAGGCTTAACCTGGCCGCCTCCAGGGCATCGCCCTTTAGCACCTCGCCCATATACTTGAAGGACTCGAACTCGAGCGAGAGCCAGCCTGAATAATCCAGTTCGTCAAGCGTCGCAAAGAAGCTCTGCCAGTTGATGCCCCCCTCGCCCAGGAGCGGAAACAGGAAGTCCTCTCCAAGGATCCCCGGCCGGCCAAGGGCATCCTTCACGTGGATATGCTTAATCCTGGTATGAAGGCTGCGCATCGCGAAGGTCAGGTCATTCCTGTGCAGCAGGTAGTGAGAGGGATCGAAGGTCAGGCCCAGGCTGGGGCTGTCGAGTCTGCGCAAGAGTTCGAGGGTGGAATAATAGTCATGCACAAGGGAGCCTACAATCGCCTCGAGGGCGATAACAACGCCTTCTGCCTCAGCGACTTCCAGTACTTTTTCGAGAGTCGTCGTGAGGGTGTCCCAGGATTTTTGCCAGTCCGGCTCGCTCTGCTTCCACCACGCGGCATCCGGCGCTCCTTTGGGGATTACGCTGCCGGAAGCGGTGTTGACAATACCGATTCCCGCTGCTGCGGAGGCCCGAACGAAATTGCCCAGTTCAGTGGCGACCCGGTCTTGTTGTTCGAAATCGGTGAGATTGCGCAGGATGACGAAGTCCGTTACCGCCAGTCCGGACTCACTGAGTTGCTTCGACCGCCATCCTGAGCAGCTTGCAAGCCTCATCGCCTGTTCCAAAACAGGTTTCTTTCCATTCCACCCCGCGATATCCAAGCGCAGCCAGTTCATCAGCTACCCGGCTTACCTCAGCCCTGGTCCGCAGACCATCCCACCAGAACGCATTGAAAGCTACTCGGGTCTTGTCGAGCATCCCTGACCAACCCTCCCAACCCTAGGAAAACGTCTTCTCTGAAATCAGACGCTGTCAGTATGCGGCGTCGTCTGGATCTAGTCCGACACTGTGATTTCGTCAATATAACCACTTATATGCTGGCCCTCATGGGGAGCAGTCCAGCAGCCAATCGCGAGTTCGATTTTGTCAATTTCGAGACTCTCGCTAGTTCCCTCGCCGAAGAGTTCATCCAGATCGCGCATCGGCTGGGCTACAAGCTCGTGCCAGACACCGGTCTCCGAAGGTTGTTTCAAGCTCGCGGCGTAGAAACCGAGGGTCTCGTCGGGCGTAGCCTTGATATAGTCCCAGGAATCGCCGCCCCAGTAGTACACCAGCAGATAGCGCCTCAGGCCTTCCTTGTCATAACCGCTGAGCATCAGTCGGGCATTGGCGGTGGTTGAGTATTCCTCCAGGAAATACCTGAGGCCAACTGTTGGTGACTTGCCTTTGAGGCGCAACTCCTGTCCAAGGCCAAAGGTGTGATCGCCCGCAACGAGACTCCTGTCGGTCGCAAAGTGGAGGGCCCAGGCGCCTGGTTCGGTCACCTCGGCCTGCTGCACTTCGAGCGCGACATTAGCAAGCGCCAGTTGTCGCCATCCCTTCAAGGTGCCTGTCTCGAAGCCACCCTTTTCGAGTTTTGTGGCCGGTTCGAGCCCCGGTTCGATTTCCTGTTGCCGCAACCAGCCAAGGGCTTGCTCAGCCGCGGCCAGAGAAGCTTCCCAGGTGTTGCTCGCTTCGACCTCTGGCAGCGGATTACGTACCCAGGCCTGTTCGATACGCACATAGTTTGCAAGCAAGGCCTGCGCGTCAATTGTGTATTGCTTCCTTTCGAGTCGAGAGCGCAGGTGACCGATATAGGCTTTCACTCGGGGCAGATAATAATTCTGGTTCAGTTCGAGCATATCCCGGTGACTGTAATCACTCGAATAAAGCGTAAAGGCGACGTCCTTGAGGTAGCGCTCGCATTCGGTCAAATCGGCTTCGGTGACGCCTGGGATCGACCTGATAGAGTCCATAATTGGGCCGATCTGGTATTCCTTGCAGGTCGCAAGCAGCCTTAACAGGTGGTTCATTGTGCGCAAGAGATTGGAAGCCGATGCGTCAAAAGCCTGGCGATCGTCAGCGGTGAAGGCTCGGTATAAAGCCACAGACTCATGATTGAAGAGTTCAGCCAGGCTTTGTTTGGCGACATCAACTACATCTCGCGCATAAAGCAGATTGCCTTGCTGGCGCCCTTGCTCGCTCAACATCAGCGCAAGCGCGTCGCGTAAAGGCGGTAGATATTTGAAGCGCTCATCGTTCAGGACCAGAGGTACTCCCATCCGCGTCTGGTAGAAGCCAGGGGTGAGGTCATTGGTGCCGTAGACGCTTGCAGCAAGCAAGCCAAGCGCGCGTTTCATTACAGGGGCAGACTCCGACCCATAACGCCTCAGGCTGTAGTCGGCAAGATAGTCATCCAAATCAAATCCGCGTGGATCCCACGCAAGGCGGGCGGCCAGGTCAAAGTAGAGTTCGTTGTAGCGGATGATCTCTGGATTGATATACAGGCCAAGGCCTTTTGACGCTTTGGGATCGCTTTCAACAGCCTGAACTCGCTTGACCAATCCGTCCAGATGCCCGTGCAGGTGCGCATTGCCGCCGAAAGAGTGGAGGATGCCAAAAGTCCACGACTTGCCCCCAAAATAATCGTATTGCTTGTAGATTGGGTGACCCTCTCCCCAGCAGTCGGAGATATAGAAATCGTCCGAGCCGATTGAATCGAAGAAAGTTTTGGCTGTCTCGACGCGCCAGCCAGGATTGAAGAGAGCCCAACCACTAGCGAACCAGACAGCCTGAGAATCCTTGGCCTTATAGTCAGCCATAGTCTTGCGCGCGAATTCGGCCATTATCCGGTCTTCCTCAGCCGGATCGTTGCTGACGCGCTGTTCGGGCCAGGGATCGGTGTTGTAGACGTGGTCGACGCCCAGTAACTCTAGCCCAAGCTGGTGAGCATAATCTATCACTTTCGCTCTGCACTCGACCTCATACTTGTGGAGGCCACTCTGGGCCACATCCCAGGAGACATTGGGCGGAGGCGCATCGGGATTGGCAAGAGGCCACATCAGGCGGTTTTGCCTGTGCCAGGCGGCCCATTCGAGTTCCCTTGCCTGTTCGTCCCAGGGCCAGAAGAACATCCAGTTGTAAGCGAAGGCGCAACCCTGGTTATACTGACGCAGAGGCCAGCGAGGCTTCTCCACTACATCGAGTTCGGGGAAACCGAGCGATTTGTGTTTCGGCACCTTGACCCCGTCCCAGAAGAAGCCGATGTGCCAGATATCCGACAGCAGGTGGTAGACGGCGTAGAGGGTTCCGCGATCGCTTCCCCCGACCAGCAGTAAATCGGTGTTATTAGAATTTGACAGAGTCTTGAGCGCATAGCCATCTGGCCCCAAGACTTCGGCATCGAAACCGGCGAGCAGGAGATTGGAGTCAGGAGTACCGATTATGATCCGGTTGCCCGAGGTCTTGCCTGTAACGGTCGCGAGCTCTGCGCCAGTCATCAGCTTGATGTACCGGACGAGTTCGCTCGCGGCTTTTTGTTCGACTGAGGAGGCTTTCGGGCCGATAACCACAACCGCTGCAGGTTTACCTTTCTCAACCAGGTTAGCTGCATCACAACAGGCACCTGAGACAAGGACTACTAACAAAAGCCAGATGGACTTGCTCATTGTATCCTCCTTCGGTTGTGCTACTGCTTTGCCCTCGCCAGGGCAAGCCCCTGCTTGATCGCTTTCAGCCTGCCGCACAGGCCGCAGGGGGCTGCCCAAAGGTGCCGAAAACCTTTCTTGCTACCTGGTTCTGCTGCTCAAAGCTTTGGAGGTATCTGTAAATGCTACCGCGCGCACTTCTGCTTTTCTCCCTGATCACCTGCCCACTGCTGAGCGTTAACGCAGACAACCAGGAAGTGCTTGCAAACCGGATAGCGGTGTTCAGCGAACCGCATTTCCCTTTCTATATGAGCGATGCGCGAATTACGCCGGCGCGGGTTGCGGACTGGCTTGGTGGCTGCGGCCTCGAGGCAGACCTGCTGAAGGCCTCGGAGCTGGCGGATGCCAATCGCTTCAACGCCCAACGCTACGACCTGCTTGTTTATGTCTATGGCAACACCTGGCCTCAGATGGCCCGGGAAAACCTGCGCGCCTTCCACGAGGCCGGGGGCTGCCTGCTGCTCGTTGGAGGCACGCCTTTCTGCCATCCTTGCGCGCCGGAAGGGGCCAGAGACTGGTCCTTTGGAGAAGCGCCTCGGCAGCAACCTCTGCGCGATGAGCAAGTAGTTCATACTGGGAAAGCCTCGCTCCGCCTAGGTCCGAGCACAGGAGACTGGTATGGCCCCGAGACTCTGCGCGCTTGCGGTCGAGGGCAGGCAAGCTCTACAGCCTGGGGGCGTGGATGCGCACCTCTGCTGATTTCGTTCCCGATGAGCGCACGCGGCTTTATCTGCGCGCCTGGGATGCAGAAGGACAATTTGTGGACCAGAGTGGTCCAACTCCGCCTCCGCCAGGCAGCGACTGGACCTGGGTCGAGGCCAGCTTCGAGCCGCCGGCCGGCGTCACCACCGTAGATGCAAGTCTGCAGATGTGGTGCAAGCAGGGCACCCTGTGGATCGATGATGTGGTGCTTTCCACAGGCCCAAAGTGTGACCCAGCAGCCAATCTCATCGCTAATCCTGGCTTCGAAGAGCTGCCCGAGGCGCCCACCTGGACCGACCTTGGTCATCGAGATGACTTCGGTCACGACGCGGCGGGGCTGGGCACTGGCGGCTTCCTCTGGGTCGAGGGAGTGGACGCCCAAGAGTGCCTGCCGGCGGGCCTCGAGGCCGGTCTGGACGTCATCCCCTGGGCCGATCGTATGATGCCCAGTTCGTACTGCTTGCTCGACCCGAAGTCGCTGCCAGCCGAGGACAAGGCGATCGGCCTAGTTGCAGCCTTACACGGAGGAGAACTGCTTGGTTGGCCTGTTGCGGCTATCCAGCATGGATGCCCTCAGTTCGCAGGCGCAATTGACGTGCTGTGCGGAGCCAATATGCTGGGTGTTCTGAAACGCGAAGAACAACATCATCTGGTGGTCCGCAGTGCGTTATGGGTGCTGGAGAAAAGCGGTAGACTTCGTTCTGAGGTAGTCGAAGCTTGCCTTGCTGAACTGGAAGAGGCATCACCCTCGGCTGACCTGACGCGCACCCCCGAACCAGTAGAGGAGCCCAAGCCCTTTCCCGGTCTCTTCCCGCGCGCTCCGGCCCCCGCCAGAGAACTGATTATCCAGGATCTGCGCGGCAAGTCACGGGCAGAACAGTTCCTTGCTACGGTGTTGCAGGGGCTGGTGAATCGCCGCGAACCCCGGCTCTATGCCCAGGTGCCTGTAGCTCACGGCAGCCCCAGCGCCACCGGCTTCTGGCTGGATAATCTCAAAGAGCGCGGCTATACGACCCGGCCGGCAAGTGATACCAAAACGCTCATCGAAGAATTCAACGACTGTTGGCAAGGCGCAGTGCTTTATCCGGCAGACTTCTGGACCGACCCCGAGCGCCGTCCCTTTATCAATATACTGATGGCCCTCTGCGCGGTGCGCGACCTGCTGCCTGTGACACCGGCGCAGAACGAGCAACTTGGGCTGCCCGTGGCTCTTCGATGCCACCGAAGCCTGGGGCTCTGTGCGCGAGGCGACCCTTTGGGCCCTTGGCGAGTTATGGCCCCAGTGCAACCATCATGTCCTGGCTTACCACCATCCAGACCACATCCCCCTCTGTGATTATCTGGTTGCCTTTCGGATCTTCCCCATCGCCACTTACAGCACAATGCCCGAGGCGACAGATGACCTCCTCGAGCAATTGCTGCGCGACACCCCACCCAATATCCCTGTAATGGGATGCTGGGGGCAGTATGGAGAAAAACCTCCGCTCAGTTATGGCGAGGGCGAACTGGTAAACCTTACCTCGGAGTGGGGCAAGGTCTTCGTGGTCAGCGAGTGGGCGGCTAATCTCTCAGTCCATTCAGGTGTGCCCGTAAAGCCCGAGGAACTGCGCCAGCGGCCCGACCCACCGGTGGACCTCGATCCCGGCAAGGTCTATGTCTGCCTCGATATCTCCGATGGAGACAACCTCCAGTATGTCTACAACAACTTTTTCGGACCGCAGTGGTGGGGCAACTCGCAGCGGGGCCAGGTCAACCTGGGCTGGTCTATCGGCCCAGGCGCGGTCGACCTGATGCCCGATGTGATGGCTTACTACTATCGCACAGCCACGCCAGCGGATGGCTTTTTATGCGCGGTCTCGGGTGCTGGCTATTGTTACCCAGATACCTATGCTTCACGATTTGGTGAGCAGGGAGAGGCAATCTTCGATGGCTTCCTGGACTTGACCCGGGAAATGATGCAGCGCTCGGACACCCAGGTGTTGAACCCTTTCCGAGGCACAAGAGAACGTTATGAGCGCTATGCGGAGCGCATCCCGGAGCTGGATGGCATCCTGGCCGACTATGGTAAAGGGCCGCAGCTTGCATACGCTGAGGCCAACTACACCGTGGATGGCAACCGAGTGCCCGTGTTCCGGGTGCTGGTCTGCCAGGGGGGCCAGGGCGATGTGGTCACCGAGACGGTCAAGGAACTGCGTCAGGCCACTCCGGACGGCATCCGTCCCGCCTTCCTGCACGTGTTCGCCATCAACTGGTGGAACAACCCGACCGGCCTTGCCCAGGTGATGGAGCAACTGGGCGAGGGCTATGTCGCTTGTACGCCAGGTCAGTTTGTTGACCTCTGGCGTCAGGCTCAGGCCAGGTAGCGTGAGTCGGTATGAGAAGGCTTTACTTCACCACCGGCACACTGCGCCAGCCCTGGCCCTGAGTGTATTCACGAGCGGTCAGGCACCAGATAACGAGCTTCTTACCCACCAGGTTGTCTGCGCGTCGCAGCAAGTTGACCCGGCAAGGCGTCGCGCCCGAACCGCGCACTCCGACCACGTCGAGGGGGAAGCCGAGTGCGAACGCCAGGTGATCTGCAAGCCCCGCGCCTGTCGCCTGCATATCTCCCCCGCTGTGGAAGATGAGGCAGTGGCTGTCTCCGAGCAGCAACACGGGTGACTCGCGCCAATCGGCGGCCGGTTTGTTGCTCCCATCCAGCACGGTCAGCAGGGAAAGGCGTTCCTTGGGCAGTTCCTCATCGCCCAGAAGGCTCCAGAGATCGCCTGTCAACTCCAGCTCGGAGGTCTGGATGTGGTAAGTGTGTTTTGGCACGCTGGCGAGCCAGGGGCGGTCCTTTACGGCCTTGGCGATAAGCTCAGCGACGGCCGAACAGCCCTGACTGGACCAGTGAGAGTCCTGCTTGCACCAGAGCAACTGGTCAGTATGGAGCTGCCGCCAGCGTTGCAGTTCGGGCGTCAGGTCAAGTACATGCACCCCTTTCGACTTGAGCAACGTGAGGAACTCGGCGTCCCAGAGGTCCACGCGCGGAGGCAAGGGCGGTTGGTCATCCTCCTCGGTCGCTGGGGCTGGCTGAGGCGCGGGCTGCGCGAGCTGTTCGGGGTAGAGAGCGGCTTTCTCGGGCACGGGCACGAAAAGTAGCTCTACCCCCGCCTGCTTGCACTGAGCATTAAAGTCGAGGATGGCCGGCAGCGGGTCGGCGTATTCGGGCTTGGCCTGACTTGCACCGGCAGCGTTTGCGCCCCAGAAGGGGCCGACCGTGAGCTGACGTAGCTCGGGCATGAAGAACAGCCAGCCACCTTGACCTGGAATGACAGACTCCTCCGCAATCTCGGCGGCCTGGACCAGCGGTTTCACCAAATCGAGCCAGGCAGTGACTGAGGCCGGCGGCTCAGCGGCCCAGGCGAAAGACGCCAAGAGGACTACAAGCAATAAACCAATCAAAGTAAGACGCATCTTAGGGCCTCCCAAAGAAGGTCGGCAGCGTCCAGGTGGCCTCATCGTCCAGCTCAACCCGGTTGTAGCCGCCATACTCGGCTTCAGCCTTGGCCCAGGGCGTGAGGGTTAGCGTGACCTGCCTGCCTGCTGACCAACTGGCGGCGGCGGTGCGCTGGTTGTCCTTCAGGCCCCAGACGAAGACGAGGGCCTGGTCCCCGTCCAGCTTGCCGGAGGTCGCTTTGGCTTGTTTGAGCCAGACGCCGATAAGACAGTCCTTGTAGGGAACGGAGCCAGGCTCAGGCGTCTCGCCGATTGCCGCGATGGTGCCCTGCACGATGAGTCCAGCGGGTTTGGCAGCAGGCCCAGCGACAGGCTCCTTGGCGCTGCTCGGCACCTGCGGCGCAGGTTTGGGCACAGGCTTGGCCGGCTCGGGCGCGACCTTGGTTGGCTCTGGCTTCACTTCTGGCACGGCAGTATTGGCCGGAGCTGGGGCCGGTGCGATGTCAGGCTGGGCGGGTTCCGGCTGAGTCACGGTTTCAGGCGGGCCGCTTGAGAGAGGCGCTTCTGGTTGCTTTTGGCCACAGCCAACCAGCAGGCCAGCAGCGATCACCAGCACTAGCATGAGAAACAAGGCTTTCATGTCAGCCACCTCCAGGTGGATTACTCTCAGTCTACACTCCCGGCCGGAGCGGGCAAAGTCAGCTTGATGAGTTTCCAGTCACCCTCGGCCAGTTCGCGCATCGCGAACTCATAGACAACGAGCCGCTTACCGGCCAGGCGGTCAGTGCCACGGGCAAGGTTCCGGGCCAGCTCCTGACGAGCGCTGTAGGCTCCGCCAGCGTTGATTGCAATCTTGTCCAAGGGGCGGTCGAGGGCAAGCGAGAGCTGCTCCGCAAAGCCGGCGCCAGTGCCCCAACCCATCCCGCCGAGAGAATAGATGTTACTGAAGCTGTCCCCGAGCAGCAGCACGTCAGCGGTGGGGTCGGGCTGCCAGGGGGCGCCATCGGGGCCGCGAACCTGCTGGGTGGTGACGATCTCGGGCTGGAAAAGCTGCCTGCCGGGCGGGAACTTCACCATCTCGGCGATGTCTCCGAGGTGTGTGACGGGCATCTGCTGCTGGGTGTAACCGGCTGGTGGACGCTGCGGAAGCAGCTCTTCCTCCTTGATATGACGGGCCAGAAGGGCAGCAACAGCCCGCATCGTCTCGGGACGCCAGTGGGTATCGGTCTTGAGGAATTGCGGTCCCTCGCCATCTCGCTTGCGCTGGGCGATGAAGGCCGAGGGGTCGAACACCTGAAGCCCCTTTGCAGTCATCCGCTCCAGCCAGTCTTCATAACCTGGGTTGTTGAGCACGGGCCACTCGGCCGTGCGCGCCGAAACCGCCGGCGAAGTATTCGGGCTCGATCATCGGCTTCAGGGGCAGTGGCACCACCAGCAGCTCGATGCCATCCGCAGCGAGTTGGTCACGGAAGTCGGCCAGGGTCTTCACCGAGTCGGGCTGGCGCGCCTCATGGCGTTTGACCTGGAACTGCATCCCCTGCCGGCCCTCATCCGCGGTAAAGAAACTTGGCCCGGTCAGATAATCCACGCCCTGGCGGTAATAGAGCCAGCCGTCCTGGCCCACATAAGCTTGCTCGTTGCCCAGGCCAAAGGTGCGGGTCAGGGCATACTGCACACGTGGCATCACCCAGCGGGTCAGTACCGAGTTCTCATCCAAAGCGGTCTCGTAGTCTTTCACCTTGTGCTCGGTCGGCAGCAGGGCGGCGAAATCGCGCCAGCTGCGCACTTTGAGCAACTCGGCGGGGCTGGGCAGCAATTGGAAGACCTGCCACGCCTGCGGCAGCAGGCCGACTGAGGACGGCTGGCCGGCCGCGACATCGGCCTGCCGGGTCGCCAGGTTGGCTCTGATATCCACCACGTGTTGTACCGTCGGTACGCCATAGACAAGCAGCAGGAAGGCGAGCACCAGCACCCAGGCCTGCCGCCGGGTCACGGTGGTGTGTTCAAGCGCAGCCTTGGCCTGCTGTTCGCGGGTCGGTTCTGCTACATCGTCTTTGGTTGTCCTGGTTTCGTCACTCATAGGTCATCAGAATATGAAGTAGATAAAGGGATTGTAGGCCTGCGTGGCCAGCACAGCGATGGCCAACGCAAGCAAGCCCAGACACAGCGCAACTTTCGGCCAGTTAAGGCGCTGGGTAAATTCCCAAGAGTCGCTCCAGCCCCAGGTGAGCAGGGCAGCGACGACCATCACGAGTACATAGAAGGGATTGTAGACTAGTCCCGAGACGAGCCAGGCGTTCTCGGTGTGGGGGCCAAAACCCGCCATCGTCCTCAGATAGCCCCACGCGGCCGGGAGGTCGTTGGCGCGGAAGAAGACCCAGGCAAGCGACACGATAAAAAAAGTGATGGCGGTCTTCAGCACCTTCGGGAAGCGCTCATAAAGGCTCTGCTTGCCAAGCAGACGCTCAAAGGCCAGCATCCCGCCGTGGATGCTTCCCCAGATAACGAAGTTCCACGCGGCGCCGTGCCACAGGCCCCCAAGCAGCATCACGAGAAAGAGGTTCACATAGGTGCGGGCGGTGCCCAGCCGGTTGCCACCGAGCGGGATGTAGAGATAATCGCGCAGCCAGCTTGAGAGCGAGATATGCCACCTGCGCCAGAACTCGGTGATGGACTGTGACTTGTAGGGCGTGTCGAAGTTCTTCGCGAACACGAAGCCCAGCATAAGCCCCAGGCCGATGGCCATATCCGAGTAGGCGCTGAAGTCGAAGTAGATCTGAAAGCCATAAGCCAACAGCCCGTACCACGAGTCGTGCGTTGTGACCGCGGCAGCGTTGAAGATGGTGTCGGCAACCTTCCCACAAGGGTTGGCGATCAGTATCTTCTTGGCCATCCCAAATCCAAAAAGGGCAACGCCGCGGGCGAACTTGTCCAGCGTGTAGGTGCGCTGAGCGAGTTGGTCGGCGACCTCCGAGAAGCGGATAATGGGCCCGGCCACGAGCTGGGGGAACATTGAGACATAGCAGGCGAAGTCAATGAAATTAGCCATCGCCCGGGCATGACCGCGGTAGACATCTATGGAGTAGCTCATCGACTGGAAGGTGTAGAAGCTGATGCCCAGGGGCAACGTCACGCGGAAGACTGTCTCCCAGGCCAGGCTGTGCAGGCCCAGCAGGTCCATCACCGCGTTGTAGTTGCCAAGGCCGAAGTTAAAATACTTGAAGAAGCCAAGCAGTGTCAGGTTGGAAACTAGAGAGACGACGAGGGCTAGCTTCTGGCTACGAGTTCGGGTGCCGCCCTCGGGCAGCAGGTGGATAGGCCCACGCCAGCCACGCAGGCCATTATGCGCCTGGGCCAGGCCCGCCAAATAGTCTATCAGGGTCGAGGCGAGCATCAGGAAGACGAAATACGGGTTGGCCCAACCATAGAAGACATAACTGAACAGCGTGAGCGCCAGGTGCTTGCCGCGGTGGGGCAGCAAGTAGTAGACGGCCAAAGCCGCCGGGAGAAACCAGAACAGAAACACCTGAGAGCTGAAAACCATTCTGTGGGCCTTGTTCCCTAGCCAGGATTCACATCATAGTACTGTGGGACTTCCCAGTCGGCCTCCAGCGTGTCGCTGAGCAATATGCTCTCAAGCTGCGGATTGGCCTCGAAGGGCTCGATCGTGAGCACGGCGGTATCTCCCGGCTTGGCAGGTATTAGCGCCAGTTGCTGGCCATCGAG
Source organism: uncultured Armatimonadia bacterium (assembly GCA_963749155.1). GTDB lineage: Bacteria > Armatimonadota > Zipacnadia > CAVVLO01 > CAVVLO01 > CAVVLO01. Next base: position 597,304 of record CAVVLO010000002.1, read on the forward strand.
CAGGCTCCACTGGGCGATACGCACTTTACCCTTGAGCGGCTTGCCTGAAAGGGTCTCCAGCACCTCAACCTCACAATTCACAAGCGCGCCGCGGTAAGGCAGTATCTGCTTCAGCGTCGGCAGATCGGAGCGAGACAGCAACTTTACTCTCACCTTCGAAGCCGCGACCTCGGCGCCAGAAGGCAGATAGCCACTGGCCTGAAGCGCCACATCATCCGGCAGGGCGCGAGCATATAGCGCGACGTGACTGAGAGTACCTGCCCAGTCGCGGTCGCCGGTGGCTTCATCGCCCAGCAGCAGTTCATAGGGTGTCCAGTTGGAAAAATCTCCCTGGACGGCGTCGGTATCCAGCACCTTCGCGCCATTGAGAAAGGCTGCCAGGCGCCCTGGCATATAGGTGATGACCACGTGGGCTGGCCGGCCGGCAACAAGCTTCCCGAAGGGTACCTGCGGATTGGCGCCGTTTGGTCCGGTTGCAGGGGTGCGCAGCCTGAGAGCCAGATGGTCCGCGTCCTGACCGAGTGTAAAATTGCGTTCGCCAGGATTGGCCGATAAGGTCACGATACGCGCAGGGCCGGTCTGAGTGATGTTATCCGGCACCAGCACAGTTTCGATTGTGAGCTGACCAGAGGCCTTGCAGGCTTCAAGCAAGCGCTGGCCTGCTCCTTCGACTTTATAAGCGCCTCTGGCAAGCACCAGCGCCCAGCTATGATCCATATGGCCAAGGCCTCTGGGCTGCAACGGATACGAAAACTGCTGGCCGGTCTGGGGATCGGTTACCAGATTCTTGCTTGCGGCATTCTCAAAGAGGAAGACAAGTCCCTGGTTTGAGACAGGCCAGCTTACAGGGGCGATCTCGACTGTTATTTTGTCGAGTTTATTGGGCCTCTGAGCCAGGTCGGTGATGTTTTCCAGCGTCAGCTTGACGGGGCCAGTGACCGGTTGCCTCAGCTTGAGGAGCAGCTTCATCGCCTGACCGCTCAGGCTGGCGCTTTGCAGTCCAAGCTCTGGCTTGAGAGAAGCTTTCAACTTGCCCGTGTAGACCGGCTCGCTGAAGCTCACAGCCAGCGTAGTTGGATCTTGCAGCCAGGCTTCTTTGACAACAGGCTTTTGGGAAGGGGCAACCGAAACAGAAGCCCTCAGCGTCTGTTCTCCCTGCCTGGCGATGACGAGGTACTCACCCTCCTGGACGAATTCGTGTTCGACGCTAACGCCTGAGTCCTGTTTACCATCACCGAAGTCCCAGTGCCATTGGCCTTCAGAAGGTGCTGCAAGCTTGACTCGGTAAGGTGCTTCACCAGCCCAGGAGCCAAGTACAAATTCATCCAGATGAACATCAGGGAATCGGTCACAATGAGGATCGAAGGTATAACGCACAGGCTTGTCTATCAACTGGAGGGTCTCAGGATTTATCTGACAAACGAAGATGTCGTAGTCGGCATTGAAATGGTCATGCTGGTTGGGCGAAGCGCCAACAGCAAACAGCTTCATGTCAGCCGAGATCATTGGGAAATAAAGGTAGGCGCGCTCAGGTGGCATGCGTGGGTCAGATCGTTCTATAATACTGCCAATCTCACCATCACTGAGCCGTATCTTGCCGACCGGCCCGCCGCCCCTGCGCATCCAGAACCCCCATTTGCCATCGCTTGTGAAATAGGGCTGGCAGCCATTTAGATCCTGGCGAAGGCTTATTTTCTGCGTGGCGGTATCGTAAGGAGAAAAGGTGGGCACGCCAGTTGTCGCGTAGTTCAAGTGCGGATCGAGCAGATAACCTGCTACACCATCCCAGGGTGAATCCTTCATATCGTAGCGGATAAGCTCTGAGCTTTCGCCTGTGTCAACGTTGAGCTGGCGAGTGATGTTGTTGCCATCAATGTAAAGCAAAGTAGAATTGTCAATCCAGATGGCGGCTCGGTCCTCACCAACAGCGCGCGAATCCCCAGCAATTATCCGGTCGTGTTTACCATCGGCGCTGAGCAAATGGAGAGGGATTAGCGTGCCCTTTCGGTAACCGTTGTAAGCATTCAGCTCTTTGGGGAAACTCTGATACACGAGCCTGCGCCCATCAGGAGCCAGATGCGGGCAATAATGATCGCGGCCAGGCTCCTCGGGAGAAAGCTGACGCAGGCCTGTGCCGTCCAGCTCTATCCGGTAGATGCGCCAGTCACCAGATCGACTTGATTCCCAGACGACGAAACCTGAACCCAGAGCAGCCAGGCGTTGATAGCCGGCTTGCCAGTCTGAGGGATTGTCCTGAGTAAAAGAGAAACTTGCGAGTAGGAGCATACATAAGGCCAGTATTAGCAGTAATCTCAAACTAATCACACGCACACCTTCCAGCCGAGATGCCTTTCCTGGAACTACACAATAAAGCTTGACTTGCAAAATTTGACAGTATGGAGCAAGTAGAAGTCGCATTTGCAGTACGAAATCGATTGTAACAGCACCTGACCTGTCGCCCAGAAGGAGCCCGGATGCAATATCAGATGAAGCCTCGTTATGTATCAAGCCCAACCTTTCGTCTCGCTTGCCCTCAGTGGCAGGTTGCCTTAAGCAGGCGCAGGAAAGCCTCTCCCAACTGACGAAGACTAGGTACGGCAAACACCAAGGCCTGAGCCGACAGCAGCCTGGGGAAGTGGTACGTGGTGAGACCTTCTAGAACGTTTTGTAATTATGCTGTATTTTCTCTGGAAGCCAGGCATGTCATCCTCTGGCTACTCCACCTCATCCTGGGAGGTCTGGTAATGACTTACTCCTCTGCTGGCGCCTCATCCTCAGGGGCACTGGGGACTGTTACTCTCCAGTCCGACGCGGTTATCTTCGAGCGAGCTGGGCTGCGATTTCCGGTCAGCCTCGCTTGTCCTCTGTTTACACTCGAGGGGAAGGTAGTCGGTGGTCAGGTCCCTCTCAGGGTGGAGGGCAGTCTTGGCGCGGAGGAGCCAGTCGAGGTAACCTATGCCCCGCTGGTCCTCAGCGATAAGGCAAACCTGGAAGTAAAGCTCTTTCTCCAGTGGTCCAGGGAGGAGCAGGTCCTGCGGAAGTGGGCCTCTTATCGGCTGACTGGAGAAGAGACCTCACTTCTACTTGAGGAGATAGTCCTCGAGACAATCAATACCTCACAACCTGGCGCGGAGCTCCTGCCAGAGCAAGCGGTCATCTCGCCTCCAATGAGTTATCCCTTCTTCTTCAAGGGACTCTGGGCAGGCATTGAGTTTCCTGTTGCCTCCAGTCGGTTGGAGCAAGCCACAGTGCTGCTTGCCCATAAGCCTGGGCTTAGACTGCAACCCGGAGCCGACTATGAGTCCCGGCGAGCAGTCTTCGGACTGGCCCCGGTCGGCGCTGAGCGGAGCAGCTTCCAGAGCTATATCCTGGCCCACAGTCCAGGCGCAAATCGGCGCTTCTTCGCCTGGGAGCCCTGGATTACGATGCCTATCCCTTATAAAGAAGAAGACCATCTGAGACTGCTTGGTCGGATCGGCGAGCACCTGAAAGGGCAATCTGGCGCGAAGCTTGATGCCTGCGTGATGACAGCAGGCTGGTCCAACCCTCAGAGCCTTTGGGAGATAAACCAGACGCTGTTTCCAGAAGGCTTTGCCCGAGTGAAAGAAGCAACCGAACAGATGGGTTGCCAGATGGGGCTGTGGATTTCTCCTTGCGCCTTCTATCCTTTTGCTCTCGACACTAACTGGGCGAAGGAACAGGGGTATGAGACTGCTCAACTGCCGGGAAGCTCCCTGCGAGTGGCCTGTCTTGGGGGAGCGAAATACCAGACCGCTTTCAAGCAGCAGGTAGTGGCGCTCTTCGAGCGTTATGACATCGCTTATGGCTACTTTGACGGCTATCTTGCGGAATGCTCAGAGCCTGACCATGGACATGAGCCTGGAGCACTTTCCGCCGAGACCATCGCCGAGGGGTTCCTCGAGGTGATCCAGGCTATCCGGGCAGTGAATCCTGACGCCTGGCTGGAAGCCACCTGTTTCGGGGGCAATGCCAGCCCCTGGTGGCTCTTCTGGGTCAATACTGTCCTCGGCAATTACGGGGACGACTATTGCTGGGGGCGGGTCCCGGCGCCAGTCTACAGGGAGAGCTACACCACCGCCCGAGACTACAGCAACCTGCAGGGCTGCACCTGGGGCCTGCTGCCAATCGCCTCCCAGGAGGTCTTCGCCGGCCTGTACAACCACACAAAAGAGCCTGTGGTAAACGATGCTGTGATGGGCCTGATGCGCGGCAATATGCTCTACCTGCTTTGCACTAATCCCGAGATGATGAGTGAGTATGGCTGGGCGGCCCTTGCTAAAATTGTGGAATGGGGCCACGATCACGCTGCCCAGTTCAGCCACACTCAACCTCTGCTACCGAGTTCCTGGCAGGAGGGGAAGTGCCCCCGGTTCTCGCACGAGGCTCCAATGCCCGCTGAGCCATACGGTTATGCTCACTGGCAAGATGGCGAAGGACTAATCGCCCTGCGCAATCCCTGGTTCGGCCTGCAGAGCTATCACCTCAAGCTGGATGCTTCATCGGGCCTCTCAACGGACGTCTCAGGCCTCTCGGCGGTCAGCCTTTATCCTGAAAACCGACTCTATGCCAAAAGCCTGGGCTTCGGCGATGAACTGGAAGTCTCGCTTGCCCCCTTTGAGACAGTGGTGCTCCGTTTCGTGAAGGACCAGACCACGCAAAATCTCACCCCAGCCAGTGGCTCGATTGGGAACAGGATAACGGTCACTGGTGTCCGAAGCCATCTGACGCGCCTCGAATACATGGGAGAAAGCACCCCTCTTGGCCCCGACTGGACCCGGCAAAATACCACTCTGGCTGGCGCCTGCAAAATGGAACTGGAAGCTCAGCTTGCACTTGAGGCGCCCGCAGGTGAGTTGCTGGTACTGCTTGAAGAACAAGGCCAGCCTGTCGATCCAGTCTGCCAGCTCACCATCAACGGCGAACCTGTTGACTGGAGCCTCAGCGGGCCTGACACTGGCTATTCCGGTACGGTGTTTCAAAGACCGGAGCAGTGGCTTTATCTGCGCGCCCCGCTGACAGCAGGTCGCAGCCGGGTGAGACTCGAGTTGCTCTCTCGCACCGAGGCGCCCAAGGTGTCCGTCTGGATCTGGGCAAAGAAGCCCGGTAGTCTTATCGGTTCCACTTTCCCTGAGTCACTGCCCCAGCCGGAGGAGTTGTCCCTGGACTCGGTTTGCCTGCTTGAGCAGGTAGATACTGCCAGTCCAGGATTGCCCAGGCTGATGATGGAACGCCCCGTGGAGCATATCAAGGGCGTCTTCCTGGACAGCCTGCAGCCAGTCGAAGCCGCCCCAACCAGTCTCAACGCCAATCCAGGGCAGGGGCAGCTCAGCCTGCGCGCTCACAGGTATAACCGCGGACTTGGTCTTGTGGCCCCCTGGCGTGCTATCTATGAGCTGGATGGCAGCTATCAGACTTTCCGAGCCATGGTAGGTGTCGATGGGGGAACAGCCCATAACGACAAGTCCAGGCTGGTCTTCACGGTTTTGGTAGATGGCCAGCAGGCCTGGGAATCCCCCCAGCTCAGTCGCTGGGATAATCCGCTACCAGTCGAAGTGAACCTGGCCGGCAAGTCCAGGCTCGAACTCGCAGTCACCGACTACGCGCGCGAAGGCACACTGGATCATTCGAGCTGGGGCGTGTGGGCACTGGCAAGAATGGAGCGCTGAAGCACCAGAAGCTGCCTGACTCTGAAGAAGCAATTGTTGGCAGCCTGGGTGGAGAAAGCAAAACTGGTTCCGGACACGCTTGAAGTGGAAATCCACTCCGGGCTTCCGGAACCAGTCGTAGCTAGCATGGTAGTCCCGACGCTAGGGCAGGACAACACGCTGCCGGTGCTGTGTTCCGGATCGTCAGGTGGGACAAGTGAGGCGGGGATAAGCCCCGTAACCGGACAGCGCAGCATCGCTTCTTCGGGTATGGCAGTCTCCCACGGGGGTCTTGTTCCTTATCACCAGGTCCAGCCCTTGGCCAACTCCACTTTCGCCCGGGGCAACTTGTTAGTGATCTGCTCTGGCGTATGCTTCAAGCTTCCGCCTCCCCTGGCCCCTTCTAGCAGTCCAGTTCCATCCTGACTACGAAAATACTACTGGACTCGTTCCTGGTTGCAAGGTCGAGGGCAATCAAGAGTAACCAGAAAGGGCTTGTCAGAATCGAGATGGCTGGTTGCTATCATGCAACGCCAAGAACTGATGGGCCATCCCATCACGCTAATCATACGGCCAGTCAGGTTGAGGTCAAGGGCGTGACTGGGCCTGCGCGGCGATGGTCTCGGCGATCAGCAGGGGCCGGTGCCAGAGGCGGATCCGTTCGATGGCCGGTTCGGTGTCCATTTCGGGCGCAGACAGAGAATCGAACGAGAAGCCGGGAGGCAAGAGACCTACTCCGCCGGCGCGTCGCGCGCCGCCGTCATCGAGCAGCCCGCTCAGGATGGCGCAGACGCGCCTGGCGCGCAGATCGACGATCAAACTGACCACGGGATCGTCCGCCTTGAGCAGCGCTGCGTCAAATACGCAGGACACGGGGCGGCCTTCTCCGTCCGAGACCCGCGCCACCACATCTTCGCCCTCGCGCGCAAGAGACAGAGAACAGCCGCCGCCCCCGCGCAAGGTTATCCAGTGCCCCTCAAGGGCTGGATTGCTCAGGCGGACTTCCAGCGTGAACCCGTTCTGCTTGTCAATCTCTTGCCGGGATCCAGGAACCGGCTTTCCCCTCTCCCACTCGATATCCGGCGGCGGTACGGGCGCGCCCTCGCGCACCACTTGCAAGAAATCGGCCGGCACCCGGAACTGGCGAACTTCCTTTTTCTGAGTCGTGGTTAGCACCATACCGTCGTCATCAGCGAGCCAGTCGGGGTAGCTCATACCGCTGCCAAACGGCGGGGCGAAGTCGTACAGGAGCATCTCCGGTGGACCCCAAAGGCAGTCGCCGTCCCGGAAATGCGCCGCCCGCAGCCAGACGGTGTCGCGGTCTTTGTTGCGCATGGGAACGGCGCGGGCATCGTTCTCGTGCGTCCACAGGTAGAGGTGGCCGGCGCCGTCGCGCAGGAGCCGCGGGCAGGCCAATGGCTGCTTGATCAGGCGACCGTCGATGCCGCGAGCCTGCTGCGGCGGGGCGAAGGTCCGCCCCTGGTCCAACGAAAAGGTCTGCCCGATATAGCCTTCCAGGGTGCGGAAGACGCAGAAAAGGCGTCCGTCATCAAGCGGCACGAGCTGGTGTTCCTCCTGCACATCTCCCATACCCTCGCCCCGGATGCCACGGCTTCCTTCGGGTAGCATCTCCCAGCGGTGGCGGGACAGATCCGGCTCGCTGGCGGCGTTGGGCGACCGGAAAAGCCATCCTTCACCGTAGCGCTCCTTCGATGCGGTCAGGCGCGTGAAGGAGACATACAGCGAGCCGTCCTGCAGGAAGGGGGCACTGACGCCCCAGGAGATGACGCGGGGCCATTCCTCGTCCAACAGGGTCTTGCGGATCGGCAGGTCCACCGCCGCCGACCAGGAACGACCACCGTCCTCCGACACGCGATACCGGTAGTTCACGGGCCGGACGGGGTCGCCCGAGGCGACGTTGTAGAAAACAAAAAGGCGGCCGTCTGGACCCGTCCAGGGGCAGCCCCAGGAAGGCTGAAGTGGCTTGGCCCCATCGGGTTCGAGCGGCTCGATGGCGCGCATGGGAGGTGTCCAGCTTTTTCCATGGTCCGCGCTGCGCATCAAGACCAGGTGCTGATCGGCCGCGCCCTCGGATCCGGCGCTGGTCGTCGCGATGCAGATCCACTCGCCGCTCCGAAGCGCCGCCAGGTAGGGTTGGTCATAATAGCCCTTCCTGGCGAGAAGTTTTCCTGACCCGAACCAGCGCGGATCGTCCAGGGGCTGCCGGTTGGGCTTGATCTGCCAGCGCGTCATCATCGCTTCGGACCATGCATCCAGCCCCTGGTCGTCCAGCGCATGGACAAAAATCGCCAACTCGGCCAACGCGCCCCGGAAAAATCGATTGCCGGCGCTGCCGCCCAGGGTGTAGCCGGTGGTCAGCGGCAGTGAATCGGGCCTGGTAAGAGGGGCTTCCGTCACGCGGATGCCCCCCCGGTAGAAAGTAACCTCCGGGCCCTTCTTCCGGATGACGATCAGTTCCATCCGCCCGAAGGATTCGACAGGGGTCTCGACCCGCTCGACCTTGCTGCCGTTGTTGAGACAGACCGAAAAGGCCTCTTCGCCCGGCCGAGAGAAGGTGAACGCGTACCCATCAGCGCCTTCCATCAGAAAAGGGTCCGTGCGCGATAGCAGAAGAGGTCTCCAGACCGAGTCTTGAGGTCCCGGCGAAGCCACCTGGGGCTCGATCTGCAGTGCAAAAAAGGCCGTGAAGTCCTGGGGCAAGGCCAGGTCCGGCAAGGAAAGCCGGCTGCCTGTGCCATCGAAGAGGACCAGCGGTTTCCCCGTGCGCGGGTCCGTGCTTTTCAACGGCGCGGGACGTTCGGCAGTGGCGACGGCGTCACCGGCTCCCTGGGCCGCGTTGCGCCAGTGGCCCACTGGCGTACCGTCCGCCTGGTCTGCCAGGTCCGCCGCGTTCAGCCAGAGAGCCAGTCCTGGCGGTGTGCCGCCATCGCCTGGGGCGGTGTGACCGGCAAGAGGCAGGCCGCTCAGCATGAGGAGCGGAAGCAGGTACACCCATGGTCGCACAGGGCAGATGCGAGCGTGAGATGCGGCTTGCCCAGGTAGCCAGCCCAGGATATCGCGATATGGTTTGAAGAGAGGCTTCAGTAATTGCAACGTCATTGTCCCGTTCCTTCCATCTCGGCCGGGTTGGCAATGATCCTGCCCAGCAAGAAGAATTTGCGGTCGGGATACCAGAGAACCGCCTTCCCGTTGCGTACGGTGAAACTGGCATAGAGCGCCAGATCGAAACGGCCGCTGGTGCCGACTTTACCGAGGCTGACATTGTCGTGATCCATGAAAAATTGGAGCTCTCCGAACCAGACCGGTTGATCGGCGTCAGGTTGATAGCGCCCGTGCAACAGATAGATCGGGCGGCGATTGTATCCGGTTACGGAAGGCTTGGGGACGAAGCCGGTGTAGTGTCCATCGTGATCGTGGATGAAGAGCACGTAACGGCCACTGCCCGCCACGTTGCCGCCCACATCGTACATCGGGCAGGGAGAAACCGGATGCCGGAGCGGTTCGCCTCCGTCCCTGTGCAGCAGGCGGCGCGGCTGGGTCCAGGTTTCGCCCAGGTCGCCGCTCACGCTCCAGAAGGGACTGCCCGCACCGGTGCGCATGACGGTGAAGAGGCGGCCGTCCGGCAGTTTGACGATGGCGGGTTCCTGGCAGACGCTGTTCTCGGGCTCGAGCGTGGCCGGCACTGCCAGCGCGTCCTCCTTCTGGGCAAACCAGCTGATCTCCAGATCGCCGGGTTCTGGATTGTCGTCCACATTCTCGAATCGCATGAACTCGACACGGGAATCGGTGGTGGCCAGCGACTTGTGCGGCTTCACCGCGAAACTGCTCCATCGCGTGAATCCGGCAAGATACTTGCCGTCCTTGCCCAATCGCAACGGTTTCTGCCAGACCAGGATGTTTGGCGGCATCGAGAGATCGGGGTTGTCCTTGTCACTGCGCGGCATCGGGATGTTCTGGGGCGACGACCAGGTCGCGCCGTTGTCGTCGCTGAAAAGGCCATGCAGCAGGCCGGTGTGATGATAGAAGGTGTCATACTTGCCAATATGCTGGCTGTAAAGCACATAGATGCGGCCCCGGCTGCTGACCAGTGGGAAGCCCCAGCTCGCGATGGGACCGTCACCCCCCTTCTTCGGTCCGGCGATCACATACGGAGCGGACCAGGTTACCCCCTCGTCGCTGCTGCGGGCGAAGACAATATGCTGGTCGCCCACTTCTTTGTGTGCGTAATTTTCAACGGAACTCTGTGTCCAGACTGCCATCAGCGAACCGTCCGGGCCTTCGAAGACGAGAAAATGCTCGTTGCCCGTGTCGGCGACGGCCTTGCCGGTGGTGTCTGGGACGTAGACCACGTAGTCGGGTTTTGTCACCTGGAGCTGCGACCTGATGCGCTGCTGAAGCTCGGTCAGCGAATCGATGAGATAGGGGTTTTCCTCCGGGTCAGCGCCTGGCCCTTCGGAGGCTGTCTTGCACGAAGCAACGGCCGCGATGATTGTGAAAAGGAGGCACTCCAGTGCCATCATATGCTCTGCTCCTCGACCGTGGCCTGGCCACGCCTGGGCGATCCGGAGCACCAAGGCTCAGGGCGGACAGGCTTGTGTCATCACGTACTAAAGTCTCACCAAGGCACAGTCGCCCCACGTCTGCTGCCGGGTGTCCAGACCTGAGGTCGGCAGCAGGACAAGGGTGCTGTGACCCGCCCCCCTCCATGATACCACGTGGTATTATGAGCGAGGGCAGGTCAGCCTTCTAGACTACACAGGGAGTTGACGCCCTATGGATCTCCCTGTCAGACAACCTTACTGAGCTTTTTCCGACCAAGCCGTGTTGCTGTGAGGGCCGACACCATGCTCAAACGCTCGCTTATAAATGAAAGCATTGATCTGGCCATCGAGGTATTTGCCAAGCACCACCTGCACCTCCCGCCGTTTGCCTACTGGACCCCTGCTGAATGGGAGGCCAAAGGCAAAGAAGCCGACGAGCTACGGGACTGCATGCTCGGATGGGACGTGACCGATTTCGGCCACGGACAGTTCGACCGCTTTGGCAGGACCCTCTTCACACTTCGCAACGGCAAAGGCGAAGCCCCTTACCCGAAATCTTATGCGGAGAAGCTCATCCTTGATCCCCCTGGTCAGCGCGCCCCGCTGCACTATCACCGCAGCAAGCGAGAGGACATCATCAACCGGGGGCAGCACGGGATCATCGTCATCGAGGTGCAAGTGGCGGGCGAGGACGGGCGCCCCTCGGGAAAGCCGTTCGACCTCCAGGTGAATGGCGTGACGCGGCACCTGGAATCGGGCCCGGCGCGCCTTCGCCTGGCTCCAGGTGAGAGCGTCTGCCTGCATCCAGGTACGCTGCACCAGTTCTGGGGAGAGGAGGGCGGAGAGAACGCAGTGTCGGGCGAGGTGTCCGGAGTCTGCGATGACATCAGCGACAACGTCTTCATCGGCGAGGCCAGTGTCCGTTTCCCCGGCATCGAGGAGGACGAGCCTCGCCGCTACTACCTTTGCAATGAGTATCCTCCGGCCGCAGGCTAGAAGCGCAGCCCCTTACTCTCACACAGTCCAGGGGGACGCGCCGGGCGCTTTGAGCTGGGCCTTGTGCCCAGGTCAGAGCTGCTTCGATCTGATAAGAATCCTTAGCCCGTTGCACTCGGTCCTCAGGTCGCTGAAGGTTGATCTGACAAACACCTCGAGCCTCTGACTGGCTCTGGCCCTTTACTACGTCCGCAGAGCAACACTGGTAGGGGAGCCGATGTGTGACATGAAGGTTGGGTGCGTGAGCAGGAGTGAACGGTCAGGTCCCGAGCTGAGCAGCTACTCGCAAGGCGCAGAACCTTGAGCCGAACCTGTCTGAAGCGGCAGGGAAAGCTACCTGGTCGTCCACAGCTGGGCGCGCCGGTTACTCAGTAAACCTTGATGTCATGTTCGAACACGCCCCAGTCATCAAGTTTCACCTTTATTACGTAATCACCGGAAGGGAACCGCGGGATCTCCTGGGGCACGATGTGTACCATAAAGATACCATCGGCGGAGAGATTGCCGCTCAGACGCGTGCGCGAGTTGCCCTCATAGGTCAGATCAATCTGAAATCGCACAGGGCCGGTCATGCCGCGCAGCTCAAAAAGGAAGAGCAATTCCTGGATGGTGGATGGGAACTTCCAGGCCGAGCCCTGGGGAGCCTGATCCAGGTCCACCGAGCGGCAGAGCGCCAGGCGCACTAGCGGGGCAGCGTCAGTCAGGTCTACCCAGCCGTCAGAGTTGTACTCGGACGCAGAAGCGGCTCCGGTATCAGAAGCGGGTCCGGTCGCAACGGTCGTAGGCGCGGCGGAAACGAAGAGCAGCTCCAGTGTATCGCCTGGGTCAGGCAGGTCGGCCAACAAAGGCGCCTGCTGGGCTGAGCTCAGAGGCGTTAGTTCGCCGGCCGCGGAAACGGCAAGGCCCTCGTGTGCCTCGAGCAACCTGGGAGCCTGCGCCTCGGTCGTTTGAATCGCCAGGCTTCCTTCGACAGTCGTCACCTGCAGCGCGCCCTGGGGAGTGACCTCGGCCACGAAGGCCGTGCCCTGGGGGCTGACCGTGCAGCCAGCCGCGCTCAGTACCAGCGCCCCCTCAGCGGCGAGGCGGCCTTTCTCCAGTATCAGAGTGCTGCTTCCCGGGACGGTGACCTGGGTGCCCTGCTTCAGGATCGCCTGCTTCGGCTTGCCGTCCGCCGCAGGCCACGCCAGCAGGAAATCGCCCTGCTCAGCCACCAGAACAGTACCCGGCTTCACCAGATTCACCCCGCGGTCCACGAATTCCACCGGTTGGTTGCCCATGAGCAGCGTGCCGGGGGGGCCCTCGGGAGCAGAGAGGGGTGATACGACAGGCTTGGCGGGTGTCGCCGCAGAGTCCTCAAACAGCCGATACCGCTTGGCCAGCGCCTCAAGGTCTACCGCGTTGGGCACATGCACGGGCGTACCGTAGTCCTTGCGAGACTGCACCCATTCCTCAAGTGTGCGGGCGGCACGCTTGTAGACATAGCATTCCCTGCGGTACTGCAGCATCGTGGCCAGATAGTCGGCGTATACCTGTGCGGGAGCACTCTGGCTGCGGCCTCCATACAGGCTCAGGAGGAAACGCGTGCACACTCCCTCGATTTGCTGCCCAGGATGGGCCCCCTGGAGTGCTTGATCCGCCTTGGTGTCGTCATCGAAATCCACCAGGTAGCCCCGTCGGTTGTAGAGTGAATCCTTGCACTCGGGATGGCGCGCCAGCCAGAAGGTGTGCATCAGGTATGCGAACAGGTCAGCGGTGGATTCTGCAAAGGCCGTATATCTGCGCGCCGAGCTGGTGGTGCCGCTATACTCTATGCGCCAGCCGATATCCGCTGGATCGGCCATAGGGATCGACCAAGTGTTGTGCGTGTGCCCCACGAGCGAATTGTAGACGATGGAAAGGTAGTAATGGCGCTCGATGAGGCTGTGATGCACCAGGTGGCCGGCTTCGTGGAACAAGATGGTATACGCAGGATCGTTCTCGAGATCGTTGGGGTCGCTTGCATACCACTGCCCCTCAGCACCGGGCAACTTGATGACGTCCGAGCCGATAAGGCCATCGGCGAAGTGCGGCACGCTGCCCTCAGGCCCGCCTGACTCGAATCGCACTGCACTGATCTGGCTGGTCAGCATCTCCCGGCCTTTCGCCGTGAGGGGCATCGAATTGGCGAATTCCAGTAACCACTTCCGGAGCCGTTGCTGGTGTTCGTCGGGCGAAAGCAGATCGAAGAGGCCAAGGTCGCACGTCTCGCCGGCCGCAAAGGGCTTCAGCACCGTGTAATTCAATGGACAGGGCGCTGAATCGTCCCACTTCAGCTTGAGGTCGGATGTGGCAAACCTCTGGGCAAGCGAGATCAGCAACAGGAACTTCTCTTCGGCCAGTTTGCTCCCCAAAAGCCGAGTCTTCGGCAAGGTTTCGGGCAGGATATTCAACGCCCGGGGCTGCATATCCGCGTCCACATATGTGCCCACCAGGACAGCTGCATTCAAGGGGACCGTCAAGCTGGCATCCGGACCCTCGTAATCGCCCATCGGCCCCGCGTGGAAGGTAGCCGAGGGCACTCCCTGCGTAAGGTCCACGGTGGCGAAGTCGTCCCGAATCTCTACTGTCACAGGAGCCTGACCTGCCGCATTGGTGGTTACTGTCCCCGTGGAGAGGTTTGCCCACGGACACGACTTTGACAACGCGACCTCGACAAGCACGCCCGCCTGCGGCTTGCCTGAGGTATCAGTGACGCTAACCGTCAGTTGCGCCTGGGCGGACGCTCCCTTCGCCACCGGCGTGGGCAAGAGTGCTGGCTCACAGGCCAGTTGTACCCTCACCTGCTGGGGCTGTTCACCGGTAGCCTGGCTCGCGGTGGCAGACTGCGCCGCCGTTCCGCCTGGCGCATGCACCAGATAGCGGCCAGCGTCACCAGCACACACCAACACCAGTCCGGTATCCCCGTTGGTGGCGAAGTTGAAACTCAGCGACTCATCTGCCCGACTAAGGGCGTGGGCCAGGGCCTCAGCGGCCAGCGAACCGTAGAGCGCCTCACCTTCTTCCGCTCCGGAAAGCTCGCGGAGACTGTCGCCCTCAATCAGGTAGTTCCTCGTGGTGTCCTCTGCGTAGGTGCTGATTCTATTGGCGACCACAAACTTGCTATTGGGACAGGCGCGAAGCTCCCAGGCACCGATGCCGCTGGCAACGGAGGTGGGAATAAGCAGGCCGTTGCGCCCGAGGTAGACCTCATAGCTGGGATAGCTAGGGCGGCCTTCAAGCGGCTCGAAGGGCAGGGCCTTGGTGGCAACGAATAGCTCATAACTGCCCGAGGGGAGCAAGGTCAAAGAGCCAGACGGCAGCTGGCCGATAGGCTCGAACCAAGGGGAAGAAAGATCCTGCGTCACCTGGCTGTTGCCTATACAGCCCTGTGTGCCGGAATTGTTTACCAGTCCCGCGCTTCCCCCGTCGGGATAGAAAGGTCGCAGTTCGCCGTTGGGGCCTGGCTTGACTGGCTTGGGCTTCTGAGCTAGCCAGCGACCTTGGCCCCCAGTCAAGGGATACAGCGCCCCAAAGCTACCGTGCTCAGTACGGAACACACTTGCCGTCCAACGGGAGGCCAGTGGGTCCAGCGGATCAGGTGTATCAACTTCGACGGTAAGAGGGTCGAGTCCCGGTTTCCATCCGGAGGGCAGTGCCCCCGGATACCCGATTGTCACCGTGGCTTTGGGCAAGGGCGCTGTTTCCCACCACCCCGAGATCACCTTGAAGGTGACTTCCTGCTTCTTGCCTGTGGTTTGCGCCTCAAGCGTGTAGAACCTGACCTCAGCGCCCTCAATAGAGTCTAGCGGGAGCGGCCCGAAATCACCGCTGGTCACTGCAAGGGACTTACCCTTGAGTTTCAGACTCACACCGTCATAGACCCGTCCCTTTACCTCCAGGTCAGCGATTTCATCTGCCGCCAGCACAAAAGCGGCCCCCTCACAGAGCATGAGACCATCGCTGGTATATCGCCGTTGTTCCGGCCAAGCCTGCACCCACTGGGTAGTGCCAGCCTTGCGCACCCAAATGGTCGATACCAGGTCTGCCGGCGTGGTGAGCGCCAACGCCTGGCCAGCCAGGCACCACAAGACCAGTGTACTTAGGGCAAGTCTCAGGAGTCGCACTCGAAGGGCCTCCCCCAGGCTGAACTCCCCTCAGGTTTCCGTCCGCCAAGGGGCAAGTCTAATTTTGGCAATTCTTCTTTTCTCCGGGCAGTCCTCCTTTCCTAGAGGAACCGGGCTGGCGACTGGGGAGCAGGAGGCGAAGGCCGGCCTTCTCCGACTCAGTGGGAGAGGGACTGAACTGCCCTGGCGGATTTGTGGCAACTGCTCTTCGAAAAGCTGTTCGGCTGGAGAGAAACCCAAGTTTGGCCAGTGGGAGGTCGAGGTGAACGTGTTCTGTGCCGAAGCGACATAAGCTGCCTGACTCTGGAGAAGCGCCTACTGGCGGCCTGGGTGGAGAAAGCAAAACTGGTTCCGGACACGCTTGAAGTGGAAATCCACTACAGGCTTCCGGAACCAGTCGTAGATAGCATGGTAGCGGGGGCAGGATTCGAACCTG
The DNA here is from genome assembly GCA_963749155.1 of uncultured Armatimonadia bacterium. GTDB lineage: Bacteria > Armatimonadota > Zipacnadia > CAVVLO01 > CAVVLO01 > CAVVLO01. Next base: position 613,106 of record CAVVLO010000002.1, read on the forward strand.
CGACCTGCGGGTTATGAGCCCGCCGAGCTGCCAGACTGCTCCACCCCGCGATTCCGCCGTTAGAGTAGCACTCGCCCCTGCCACTGTCAAGGCGTTCCGCAGGCTTTGACCGAAGGCGCCGAGATCTAAGCCCGCGGCAACTCGTAGAGATCTCTGCCCTGGCAGTCTGCCCCGACGGTCACGGGGAAGTCTTCGACAACCAGCCTGTGAATGGCCTCGGGACCCAGATCATCGTAAGCGACCACCCTGGCTTCCTTGATTGAGCGCGCAAGCAAGGCGCCCAACCCTCCGATGGCGACGAGATAGACCGCCTTGTATTGTTTCAGAGCGTCCAGCACCTCGCGACTACGCTGGCCCTTCCCGATCATCCCTTTAAGGCCCAGGGCAAGCAACTCCTGGGTGTAAGCGTCCATCCGCCCTGCGGTTGTCGGCCCGGCCGAACCAATCACAAAGCCAGGGGGAGGTGGGGTTGGGCCAACATAGTAGAGCACCTGGCCAGCGAGCTCTACCGGCAGCGATTCGCCCCTCTCAAGCGCTTCGTGCATCCGCTTATGAGCCGCATCACGCGCAGTGTAGAGAACCCCGGAAAGTAATATCTCATCGCCGGCCGCAAGCGAACAAACCAGCTCTTCTGTGAGTGGGGTGGTGATACGTTTGGCGCAGCAAGAGCCCATACTAGAGCACCTCGCTTGCATGCCTGGCTGCGTGACAGTTGAGGTTGATCATCACCGGGCAGGCTTGCGATATGGCAACCTGTGGCCTCAATCGTGACCGAAAGCGCTGTCGTGTCGCCACCAAGGCCGGCGGGACCGATGCCCAGGGAGTTTACTTCCTCAAGCAACCTCGCTTCCAGCTCCGCCAGTTGGGGGTCGGGATTGACACTGCCCACAGGGCGAAGCAAGGCGCGTTTGGCAAGCAAGCCGGCCTGCTCTGCCGTGCCGCCCAGGCCCACTCCAACGATGAGCGGAGGACAGGCGGCCGCGCCCCCTTTATCAACGGTTTCCAGCACTGCAGCTACGATGCCTTCGACCCCATCTGCGGGTTCGAGCATCCACAGCTTGCTTTTGTTCTCGCTACCGCCGCCTTTGGGAGCTACTGTGACTTTTACTTTATCGCCTGGCACTTCGGAGAGATGCAATATGCAGGGGGTATTGGTACCGGTATTCACCCGGTCAAGGGGGTTGCGGACGACCGACTTGCGTAGATAGCCTTCCGCGTAGCCTTTGGCAATTCCCGCATTAACGGCGTCCTCGAGCAGCTCTCCTGTGAAAAGCACCTCTCGGCCTCGCTCGATGAACACTACGGCCAGGCCGGTGTCCTGGCAAAGGGGCAGCCCAGAGCTACGAGAATACTCGGCGTTTTCGAGCAGCAACTCCAGCACGCGCTTGCCTCGGGGATGAGGTTCCCTTCCTGCCGCTTCCCGCAGTGCCGCCAGTACGTCCTCGGGCAGCTCGATAGCCGCCTTGAGGCATAACCGACGCACACAGTCCTCAACGAGGGCAGTTGAGAGCTCTCTCACGGGGCCTGGACCTCTTTGCAATTGGCAGGTGGGATAACCACAATCTGGGTATCGTCAGGTAGCTCGGTAGTGGGGATAACCAGCTCGCTACGAGTGAGCTCGATCACATTTTCTTTCTCGTCTGAGATAGTCATCGAGTTCGGCGATGGGGAAATCTACGCAGACCGTCTTGTAATGCATCGGGACGACGAGTTTCGGCTGCAGCAGTTCGATCAGTTGGTCGGCCGTGGCACCATCAATTGTAAAATGACCGCCCACGGGAACCAGTAACACATCGACCAGGCCAAGTGGACGCAGTTCTTCGGCAGTAGGGAGATGGCCCAAATCACCACAGTGGCAGACTTTGAGACCATCCAGCTCGAGGCAGAAGACGATATTCTTACCTCGCTGAGCGCCGCCTACCGCATCGTGGAAGAACTCGACTCCGACGATCCGCATGCCTTTTACCTCGTGCTCTCCCGCGGTGCGGATGACCTCGGGACTATCGGGCAAGTCACCTGCGCCGTTATGGTCGGCGTGGTCGTGACTTATCGTAACGAGGTCGGCCACTTCCGCCACGGGTTCATACCGGAAGGAGTCGCCGTAGGCGCTTTTGGCATAGGGATCGCAAAGTACGCGCGCGCCGGTCTTTTCCGAGGTGAGCAGGAAACAAGAATGGCCGATGTATTTGAGCTTCACAGTGGCCCTCCCCTCAGGCGATGGAATCGAGCGTCTGCCTGAGCACTGCAGCACTCTTCTCCAATCCTGCCAGTTCCTCCTGCTCAAGCTCTGGCTCAAGGATCTCAAGTACGCCCTTCAAGCCAAGTCGGGTGGGCAGCGAGAAAGCCAGGTCAGTGATTCCGAGAGCACCGGTCTGGACCGTCGAGATGGGCAAGACGGTGCCCGCATCGCGCGCGATAGCCCGGACGACCTGAGCTATGGCGACACCAACGGCATAGCCAGCCCCGCCCTTCAGGCTTATTACCTCAGCGCCGCTCTTGCGGGTGCGCGCTTCGATGGCCGCCTGCTTTTCAGCATCGAAACCAGCAAGCGACCTCAGTGAGACACCATTGACAGCAGCCTTCGACCAAATCGGCACCATCGAATCACCGTGCTCGCCCAGCATCAACGCGTCGACCTGGGTGTGATCGAGACCCAGTTCATCTGCGATGAGCGATCTGAAACGCAAGGTATCAAGCATCGTGCCAAGCCCGATTACCTGCGAGGAAGGCAGGCTGAGTTCCTGGGCGGCGATATAGGTCAGGATGTCTACCGGATTGGCGACGACGAAGAAGATGACATCCTTCGGCCAGGGGCGCATCTTGAGTTCGCCGATTATGTTGCGGAAGAGAGCTACGTTGCGGTTGATCAGGTCCAGCCGGCTCTCATCAGGCTTACGACGCAGGCCGGCGGTGATAATCACAACATCAGAGCCGGTAGTCTGCTCATAGCTGCCAGAGGTAAAGCTGACGGGATAGGTACCTGCCGAGCCGTGCAGCAGATCGAGAGCTTCTCCGGCCGCCACATCGGCGGCCACATCAATCAGGGCGATTTCTTTCACGTCACCGAAGAGCTGCAACGCGAAAGCGGCGTTGGAGCCTACTCGCCCAGCGCCGCCTATGATGCTGACTTTCATTTTCGAGTCACCAGCCTGTTCGCGTAATACCTTCTAAACGAGCTTTGCAATGATGGCGTCGGCCATCTGGGACGTGCCCACGGCTGTTGGATCGTTGCGGTCGGCCTTCATATCATAAGTAACCGAAACGCCCTCGGCGATAACATCGGACACAGCCTTCTCGGCGCGGTCGGCAGCGTCGTCCTCGCCCAGATGGCGCAGCATCAGGATGCCCGAGAGGATGGTAGCGGTCGGATTGGTCTTGTTCTGACCTGCATACTTGGGAGCGCTGCCGTGCACCGGCTCGAACAGGGCGTAATCATCGCCCAGATTGGCGCCTGGCGCAACACCAAGACCGCCCACAAGGCCAGCGCACAGGTCGCTCAGGATGTCGCCATAGAGGTTGGGAAGCAGCATCACGTCATAGAGTTCGGGCTTCTGAACGAGTTGCATGCACATATTGTCGACCAGGCGCTCTTCAAACTCGATATCGGGGTATTCCGCCGCGACCTCGCCAGCCACACGGAAGAAAAGGCCGTCAGTGTATTTCATAATGTTGGCCTTGGCGACCGCCGTGACCTTCTTGCGCCCGTTAGCCCTGGCATAATCGAAGGCAAACCTGGCAACCTGGCGGGTGCCGGTCACCGAGATGGGCTTGATGCTGATGGCGCTGTCAGAGCGGATCTTGCCGCCGCCCATATCGATTATCTGCTGCGCCTCGGGGGTGCCCAGGTCGAATTCGATACCCGCGTACAGGTCCTCAGTGTTCTCGCGCACGATAACCAGGTCGACATCGGTATACCGGCTGCGCACGCCCACATAGGATCGGGCGGGACGCAGGCAGGCATAAAGCCCAAGCTGCTGCCTGAGCGCGACGTTAACACTGCGGAAGCCCGTGCCGATTGGCGTAGTGATAGGGCCCTTCAGAGCGACCTTGTTGCGGCGGATGCTTTCCAGCACCTGCTCGGGCAGCGGAGTGCCGTATTTGTCCATCACGTCTACGCCAGCTTCGACGATTTCCCAGTCGATTTCAACGCCGGTTGCGTCAACTACGCGGCGAGCGGCTTCGGCCACTTCAGGGCCAATGCCGTCACCGGGGATGAGCGTTACTCTGTAGGCCATTTTCGTTTCTCCGTTAATCGAACTTGAATCCACCGTGCTGCTTCAGATGGGCAATCAAGCCGCCATCCTCGAGCAGCTTCTGGGCGGTCTTGCTAAGGGGGGGGAAGGTGCGCGCTTCGCCTGTTGAGAGGCGCGTTAGCGTACCTGCATCGAGGTCGACCTCTACCTCTTCGCCTTCTTCCAGCCCATCGGTATCTACCATTATGAGCGGCAGGCCGACATTGAAGGCGTTGCGATAGAAGATGCGCGCATAAGACTTGGACAGCACCGCAGAGAGCCTGGCGGCCTTGATGACGCGCGGCGCCTGCTCGCGAGAGGAGCCACAACCGAAGTTGCTGCCCGCCACGATGAAGTCGCCCGGCTCAATTTCGTTGAAGAAGCCAGGCCGGATGTCCTCCATCAGGTACTCGGCCAGTTCGTTCATATCCTCGGACTTGAACTTGTAGCGGCCCGAGATGATGTAATCGGTATTGATGTCGTTGTTCGGCTCGAAGCGCCGGACTTTGCCCTTGAGTTTCATCCTAACCACCCAGCACCTTGCGAGGGTCGGTCAGCTTGCCCGTGAGCGCCGTTGCGGCCACGGTTGCGGGCGAGCCGAGGTAGATCTCCACGTCCTGGTTGTTGCCCATCCGGCCGAAGAAATTGCGGTTGGCGGTCGAGATGACCTTCTCGCCATCCGCTGGCACGCCGTTATGGGTGCCCACGCATGGTCCACAGCCTGGCGCCACGAACACGGCGCCTGCCTCGACCAGCGCCTGATGGGCGCCACTTGCGATGATGTCCAGCAGGATGCGCCGGCTGCCAGGCACACAGATAAGCCTGAAGTCGCGTGAGACCTGCTTGCCGCCGAGGATGCGCGCGGCAATCTCGAAGTCGACGACTCTGCCATTGGTGCAGGTACCGATGACGCCCTCCTGAAGCTCGAGGCCTTCCAGCTCTTCTATCGGCGCGACGTTGTCCACGCGATGCGGTTTGGCGATCTGGGGGCCTACCTGGCTGGCGTCGAACTCCAGCACCTCGGCATAACTGGCATCAGCATCGGCTGACTGGGGCTTTGCTGGCCGCGCAGAATGAGCCGCCGCCCAGGCCAGGGTCTTCTTGTCAGCTTCCATCAGGCCGAATTTGGCGCCCATCTCAATTGCCATATTCGAGATGGTGAACCGTTCGTCCATCTCGAGGGCGCCGATTGCTTCGCCCACATATTCGGCTGAGCGATACGTGGCGCCATCAGCGGTGACCTGGCCAATCAGATAGAGGATCAGGTCTTTAGCTGAACTGCCAAGCGGCAGCTTGTTATTGATTACGAACTTCATTGACTCCGGCACGAGGAACCACAGCTTGCCCGTGTAGGCGGCGGCAGCCAGGTCGGTGGAGCCGACGCCAGTAGCGGCAGCATTGAGCGCGCCATAGGTGCAGGTGTGGCTGTCCGCCCCCACAATCAGGTCGCCTGGCACAACGTGGCCCTTCTCGGGAAGGAGCTGGTGACAGATGCCTTCCCCGCCTTCATAAAGCAGGCAACCGTATTTTTTGGCCGCCTTGCGCATTTTGGCGTGGATGTTTGAGACACCCCTCAGCGGGCTGGGGGCGCTATGATCTATCACCATTGCGAACCGGTCCGCGGCTTCGATTTTCTCGGCGCCGAGGTTTTCCAGTTCGTCAATGATCATCATCGAGGTGCCGTCCTGGCCCATACAGTAATCTATGGGCGCCACGATGACTTCTCCGGCCTGGACGGGTTGCCCCGCATGGGCCGAGATTATTTTCTCAGCGATTGTCTGTCCCATTTTCGCCTCTTACAGCGTCGGATCTACAGTCAGCAGCAGCTCGGTTTCTTCGGGGTAGGTATAGATGAAGCGCAACTCTGCCTCGTTCAGCGGCTTCTGCGTGTGCAGGTTGGCATACTGACACAGCCTCAGCAGCTCGCGGGTCTGGTCGTTATCAGTAAGCTCCAGTCCTATATCCTCATAGACCTTCTTCAGGCCCGCCGCGCCGCCATACTCGCCGGTGGTGATGATGCGGCCAGTATGAGAGACACAAGGATCTCCGCGCCCAAGCTCTTCATAGTCATAAAGCTCGTAGTTCTTGCGGTCCTTCAACGCGCCATCGGCGTGGATGCCCGACTCGTGCGCGAAGGCATTGGCGCCGACGCCCACCTGGTTGATCGGAATAGGCAGACCAGTAGCCTCGGAGAAGTAGTTGGCCAGCTTCCAGCTATGACCAAGCACAACCTCCGGATCCAGCACGTCTCTGCCTTCAAGGCCGGCGCTGTATTTTAGAGCAAGCACCGTGCTCAGCAGGTCGGCGTTGCCAGCCCGTTCGCCCAGGCCATTCACGGTCACGTCAATGAAGGCGTCATAACCCGCGTCGATGCAGCCAAGCGCCCCCATTACACTGTTGGCGACAACCATCCCCAGGTCGTTATGGCAGTGCATCTCCATTGGGATGCCCACTTCACTCGCGACCTCGTGGATACGGTTGTAGATATTCTGGGGCGACTCACAGCCCAGAGTGTCACAGTAACGGACGCGCACGGCGCCTGCGGCTTTGGCTGCGGCCGCGAACTCCTTGAGGAAGCCGAGGTCGGTCCGGGAGGCATCCTCGGAGTTGACCGTGGCCGTCTTGATGCCGTTCTCCAGCGCATATTTGCAGGAGTCTTCGGCCGACTTCAGCACCTCGGCGCGACCCATTTTGCCGCGGAACTTCTTCTCTATCATTATGTCCGAGGTCGAGATGGACAGAGCCAGATGTTCGAGGTCGGTATGCTTAACCGCCTTGTCAACATCATCGATGATGCCCCGGCACCAGCCTTCGAGGCGCATACGCTTGAAAGCGCCCTTCTTGGCGAGTTCGGTGTTGGCTTTGATGTAGTTCAGTTCGTGCCCAGTGAAGGGGAAACCTATCTCGCCCTGGAACACGCCCACCTCATCCAGCATCAAGTTGACAATCGTCTTCTCGAGCTTGGCGAGGTTTACCCTGGCGGTCTGGACCCCGTCTCTATTGGTCACGTCTACAAGGTAGATGCGCGGCTTACTCATTTTAGTATCCTCCTGTCGGTCTAATAATCTCTCTGGCCCACCCAATCGGCGATATCGAGCAGCGCGGCCCTGGCTTTGTTGTCGGCCAAATCCACGAGGGCTTCCTGCGCTCTAACGCAGTGCTCGATGGCGACCTGCCTGGCTGCCACTGCCCCTCCGAGTTCGTTCACAAGAGCCACAATCCGCTCAAGTGTCTCGGTGTCTGCCTTTTGGCTGGCGAGTAGAGCTTTGAGTTGCTTCGTCCTGGTCTTGCTTGTTGCGCGAAGGGCCAGCAGCACCGGCAGGGTCAGCTTGCCCTCGCTAATATCTTCTCCGACCGGCTTGCCAAGTCGGGTTGGGTTACTGGTAAAGTCGAGTGTGTCATCGGTTATCTGGAAAGCCATCCCCAGATGATAACCGTAAGCCTTCAGGGCATTGACCTCTTCGACACTAGCCTGGGCCGCCAGAGCGCCCAAAGCGCATGAAGCGGAAAGCAGCGCCGCGGTCTTGCCCCGGATGACATCCAGGTAGTCCTGCTCTGCCACATCCACTTGATGATGGTCTGCGAATTGGGCAACTTCGGCCTCCGTCATCTGGGCCATAAGCTCGGAAACCTGGTCAATCATGGCCAGATCCCGCAGGCTGCCAGCAATCAATAAAGCTTGACCAATAAGATAATCTCCCCCAAGTACTGCCACCCGCGCCCCATGCTGCTTGTGGGCTGTCGGGCGACCGCGCCTGAGAGGCGAGGCGTCCACAATATCGTCGTGAATCAGCGATGCAGTATGAACTAGTTCTACTGCTGCCGCAACTCTGAACGCTCTATCGTCCAGCTTGCCAGTTGCTTTCGCTGACAGCAAAGCAAGCAAAGGCCGGACGCGCTTCCCCGGAGGGAAGAGACTGCCCCGCACAAGCTCCGTAAGTGGAGGTGGGGCCTGGTCAGCGACCTGCTCGAGCTGCGCTTCAACCTGGGCCAGCCCCTTGCTAACTAGCCGGGATGCCTGTTCCAACAATAAAGCCTCAAAGCCAGTTCCCTGCCGGAAACTGGCCGGATATCACGACCGAAGATAATACCATATACCTGCCTTCTCGTGAAGGTACCGGCCTCTTTAAGGGGCCAAAACAAAAGCCCCGAGCCCAAAAGGCGACTCGGGGCCTCGACAGCCTCCAGGACTCAGGGCAGTAGTCTTGCTCTCAGCAACCTGTGGAAGCGCTCCGCGTCCACGCCTACCGCCACACGGGAAGGTGAACTCTCGTCCAGATACCAGATTATCTGGCCTCGAAGCTCGCCTGCCAACTGCACCGAAAGCCTCATCGGAGCAAGCGTCAGAAGCTCTGGATCAATTAGCGAGGCCAGCGCCAGTGGGTCATGCATGGGAGTCGAATCGGCTTCTCTGATACTGAGCCAACGCGCCAGCATTACCGCAAGCCCCCGCGCAACTCCTTCTTTACTCGCCTGGAAAGCCTGCATATCTGCGCGCGTCACCCGGGTGCGCTGGGTAACATCGAGCGGCACCAGAGTCACCGGGATGCCGCTTTCCAGCACGATTTTTGCCGCCTCCGGATCACAAAAAATATTGTGCTCAATTGGCGGCAGATAAAGCATATCAGGGGCAATCCTCAGCACTCCTCCCATCGCTACAATGCGAGAGACCCAATCTACCAGCCGGGGCTCCCTCAAGAGAGCCAGGGCGAGATTTGTCATAGCGCCAATCGGCGCCAGCACGAGTTCTCCCGGATATTTCTCGGCCTGCTCGATTATGAAATCCACTGCGTGCAAAGGCGACTTCAGGTCTTCCCACTCCGGATCGTCCTCGGTAAGGAAACCTTCGCCTTCGTGACCCATCCAGCCATGTTGCTTGTCTCGCAACAACGGGGGACCGACTCCGACGGCCACTGGAACAGTCTGCCCCGACAGGTGGATTAGCTTGCGGGCGATGCGCGCGCGCAGCTCGGTATCGGAATTGACCGTCGTCACGCCAACCAGTTCCAGCTCGGGTGAGTTGAGACAGAGCGCCAGAGCTACGGCATCGTCTATATCGGTACCGATGTCGGTATCGAGAATAAGCTTCATTCAAGAAGGCCTCCTAGCCCTGGCTTTCCAGTTCAGCAAGTTTCTCGGCGCACCCGACTACCTTCTTCACAGCCGCTGCAAGCTGGTCCATAAGCTCGAAGCGCTCATCGGCCAGATGGCCTGTATACATAATCACATCACGGGCGGCCAGTTCCTCACAGCGAGGCAGATCGCCTTCTTTGTATTCAACTTGCCGGCCCGCCAGCGCGCAGCCCCAGGGGCAGTTGCCCTTCGGATAGAAGAACCTGTCCTGGAAGCGCGCCCTGTAGGGGATGGGCACGTTGATGTAGATGCCAAAAGGCGCGCCTTCGGCGTTCAGGGCTTCGAGGAACTTGCCGCGCGAAAGGCCGTGTAGTTCCTCTGTGAAGTATTCGAAGGCCAGGACATGATAGACATGCTTGCGGCCGACAGGACATCTGATGGCCTTGAGGCCTGGCACCCCTTCAAGCTGGTTCATAAGCCGCTCGCAGTTCTTGATGCGCCAGGAATTTCGCTCATCGAGATACACGAGCTGGCTTTTCGCCATCGCTGCGGCAAAGGGATGCATCCGGTAATTGAAGGCAGTGCTGTCTATGTACCGCGCCCAGTCGCAATCGTCTATCTCATCCCCCTGCCTGGCGGGATGCATCGAGTAGATGAGCATCCGCTGATACGCGTTCTTGTCGCGCGTAAGAACTATGCCGCCTTCAAGAGCGGGAGTTGCCTTGGAGGCTTGCAGGCTGAAGCACCCAAAGTCGCCCAGGGTGCCCACCTTGCGCCCTTTGTCTTCTCCCCCATGGCACTGGGCGCAGTCCTCGATAACCGGCAGGTTGTGCTTGCGAGCGACTTCCATGATGGGGTCCATATCGCAGGGCATCCCATACATATGGACCAGGACGATGGCTTTTGTGAAGGGGCTAATCGCCGCCTCAATCGAAGCCGCGTCCAGGTTGAAGGTGGCGTCGAGGTCCGCATAAACGGGGATGGCATTGGCGTGGAGGATGCAAGCCGTAGTCGCGCCCCAGGTATAAGGAGAGGTGACTACCTCATCGCCTGGCCCGACCCCTGCGCCAATCAGCGCCAGGTGCAAGGCCGTCGTGCCCGAGCTGCAACCGAGCGCATAAGGCATCTGGTGATACTCGGCGAAGGCGTCTTCAAAGGCGCCAATGACTCCGCCAGCGTGAATAGCATCGCGCCCAGTGCCCCAGTAAGCGTCGGTGATGGCCTTGGCCTCGGCTTCGGACCGGAAGGGATAACCAGGCCAGGCGGCGGTTACCCCGGGGTCAGCGCCAAAAAGAGCCAGCTCCTGCAGAGTGTGCATCGCGCTCCTCCCAAAAAAACGAATTGCAGCCCAAGTCGGGCTGCAATTCAGCGTGGAGCCTTATTCTCCTGCCCGGCTAGCAGTTGCTTATTGCCCGCCGAGTTTGAATAGTGTGATGTCTTCGAGCTGCCCTGGCTGGGCGCCTTTGGTGAGGGTTACCGAAAGCACGTACCAACCAGCCTTCACCTGACCCAGATCCAGTCGCACATCCTGCTTCTGGCCCGCGGCAACCGCCGTGTGACGCTCCACTGCCGACTGGCCTTGCTCAAGTGGCGCCAGGCTTACGCCAAGTTCTCCCTCAGCCGGACATGACAGCTTAAGCCCGCAGCCCCAGCCTTCTGCCGTTAGATAAAGGTAATAGCTGCGACCGATACCAACAGGCAACTCGCAGCTCTCGCCCCTGGTGACCGCCAGCGCCGTGCCGGCTGTGTCGGACCGGTAAGCCGCGTTGAAGAAGCCCGGCGCAAGTTTGAAATTGTTACCAGGCAACCGTTTTACCGAATCCACCAGGGCGCTCTTAAAGTAGTCCACCGTATAGCCAATCAGGTGTTTGCTGGCCAGAGAGAAGCCCCGTGGCGTCTGCGCGCCCTCGGTATAAAGGGCCATCCCAAGCCAATAATCGAAGCCGCTTGCATCTGTAGCCTTCGCCAGTGGCGAGGTCGGCCCGGCTTCCATATAACCTGCCAGCAGCTTGTCATAGCGCTGCTTGAACAGTCCTGTAAGGTCCAGGGGCCGCCACCAGTAAGCCAGAGAACGCGGGATTTGCCTTGGGTTCAACTTCGACAGACTCATCCTCAGCGGGCGCCTCATCAGAGCCCGGGGTTTCGACAGGCTGGGCATCGGCGATGGGGGTAATCGTGCCGGATGCCTCCGAAAGCAACAGCCAGCGCGAGAAAAGCAGCTCTCCGAGTATCCCGTTCGCCCAGGCTTCGGGCGCGGTAAAGCCATCTACCGCAGGCAGCATCAGATGGCCTGCCTCATGCGCCACTTCGCGGAACCACTCCAGATCGTCCCTGGGTCGCTCCATCTCGTAAAAATACAGGTCGTTGGCCACATGCTCGCCGCCGGCCCGGCCATCCTCGCAAAGCCACACGTGGAAAGGCGCGCTTGCCCCAGGATCGCGGCCTGTGTATTCAGTCGCCATCGCTGTCAGCGAAACCAGCAGAGTCGCCGCTTGCCTGGCTCTCAGGGTATAGTCCTGACCGAGCTCGCTCAGATATTTGGAAGGATAGTAAAGCGCAAATTTCTGCTCGTACCGATGGGCTTCGGCATCGAAAACATAGCCGTAGATGACCCGGTTGAAACTGGCGCCGGTCCGCGCCTCCACCAGGGGCACTTTCTGCTGGTCGGGGTAGATGACCGAAGTCGTGCAGGCCACCGCGACCGTCTTGGTTGCCCCTCCTTCGACTGGCCTCAGATGGACCGGGAAGCAGTCGAAACGTGTCGGGCCGAGATTGATGAAGTCATCGTCCACCCATAGCATATACCCGGGGCGGTAGACCAAAACTTTCAGCGTGCGAGAGGCATAATCGTCGTCAGGCGCGAATCTGAGCGCCTGGATTAGCGCCATCACAGCTTCTTCCCTCTTGCCAAGCTGGACCTGGGCGAAGGCCTTCCATTTCCAGGCATCCGCATAGTCGGGCGAGATAGCCAGCGCGCGTTCAAACTCGCCCAGTCCTTCCTGGACGCGTTGCTCTCTAAGCAAGGCTTGCCCGCGCCCAAGCGCCGCGGCAGCCTCGGGAGGCGGAGCGCCCAGGTTGGGTTGCACAGTAGGGGTAAGGTCCAGGGGATTAACTCGCTGCGCCTGCCCCAGGGTCGCCCCCAGCAGCAGCAGCGCCAACGCCATTAGACAGGTCAGCCTGATTACGTTCATATGCCCTCGATTATAGCAGTATAGCCAGGATGACGCTGAGCGATATAAAACTCAGCACAGTACTTAAGAACACCGAGGAGGCCTGCAGTTTCGATCTGCCCCCGAAGGTAAGCACCAGCAGCAAGGTGTTGACCGCCGTCGGCATACTGGCCTCTAGTATCATCGCCTTGGCCATCAAGCCTGTTATCCCAAGGACGCCGACCAGTAGAAAAGCAATCAGCGGGCCGCCGACAAGCCGCATCAACACGGCCGCAGAAAGCAGGCTGAGTTCTGATTTCTCGATGCCCTGTTTCTGCACGTTGGCAAGTTCCATTCCCAGGGTGAACAAGGCTACAGGAATAGCCGCCTGCCCCAGCATATCGATGGGGGCAAATACAGGCTCCCAGTTTACCAGTGGTATGTGGAACGCTCGCACGAGGATGGCGAAAACCGGCCCGTAGAGCATCGGCGTGGTCACGACCGCCTTCAAGGCTTCGCTGGCTGGCCGGGTGCCCCGGCTTGCGTAGTAGACAGCGGCGCTGCTGGTCGGGAAGGCGTGAGCGACCAAAAAGAGGATAGCTCGCGCAAGCCCCTCCGGCCCCAAAGCAAAGTTGACCACTGGAAGGCCATAATTGCCCGAGTTCACGAAAAGTGTGCTCAGGAACATAACAGATTCCTGACTGCGGTCGAGGCGAGACATCACGACAATAGCCTTGGTGGCTAGCCAGGTCAGGCTATAAAGCAATGCGACGAAAGCCAGGGCGTCCCAGACTTCAGTGGCAGTAAGACTGCTTTTTACTAGAGAGGAAAAAATCAGGCAGGGTGATAACACGTAGATGCTGAGAGTGGCAATTGGCCGCGTGTCGAGTCGGCGCGCTCGCTGGAGAAAGTAACCTCCCAGCAACACGACCATAACCGGCCCGAGTACCGAGGCGATTGCTAGAAAGCGCTCAATCAGCGGAGTTTCCCTTCCTCTCGATTAGTCTTCATGGCAGATAATCGTCTCGGCGACCGCACGTGGCTGGCCTCGATGGTCTCCCTGCAGTGTGCCCTCGATGGCGAAAATGCGATTGGACTGGGGACAATGCCAGGCAAAAACCACATACACTCGACTTTTGGACAGCCGGAGACTGGTGAAAAGCTTGGCTTTCCCCTTAGCCAGCAAGCCGGAGGGATGACCCACCCACATATAGGCGGGATGCCCGTGAAACTCGAGCTCCAGCGGATCAACAGGGGCAGTGTATTCCTTCTGTTTGAGGACCAGAGTACCCCAGACCAGGCTTGGCACATCGCCTCGCTCGAGCATCATACTGGCCAGTCCCCATCGGTGGATGGCGAGTTTTTCTTCCTTGTAATCGAACTTGAAGGACAGCATTGCCGAGAGCAGTTTGGCTTCGGACAGGTCATATTCGGCCGGTATGTGGAAATCTATCCCGTAGGTTGCAAATCTGGCCCAGCCGTCATTCGAGTGGTCTTTGACACTCGCAAGGACGCGTTCGGCCACCGGTCGGTAGTGCTCGCCAGGATAGGCGATAATCTGAGCCTGCACGGCCTTGCCGCACTCCTGACAGTACCACAGCGCGCCGTAGCTGGTCTCTTCTTCGCTTTCTACAATATAAGTCTTGAGTTGCTTCTTGCCCAGTTTGCGCTTGCTGACAAGGCCTGCCTCATCGTTTATCGTGACATCGCCCTTATACTGCTTGCCAACGCGCTTCTCATAATCAGAGAGGGTCTTCTCCAGGTCTACCTCGCGTTTGGGCACCTTCCACTGGATGGCCAGGCGAGGCCTGCCCTCCTCATCATGCGCGGTTATATGGCCATCTTTCTTGTCCCGGTTGGCTTTGGACAGCTCCCACTCGGCCGGTACTTCGACCTCAAAGCCTTGCCAGGCCAGCACTTGCCAATCACTCATCCAGCTACTCCCTTTCCAAGACACGGACGGACGCGAGCTAGCTCGCGCCCGTCCAGGCCAGTGCTTTCATGGGGCAGGCGGCTAATAAGGTAACTGGATTACCGCCTGCGATATCATCGCCACAGCGACCGCGCCCATTCCTATCAAGCCCATCCCGCAGGCGAGTCCCGCCAGCAGGACTGTCGCCCACTGCTTCCACTGCTTCTGCCCATACTTCTTCTCGAAGTAATAACGCGAGATGAGCGCGCCGATGAGCATTGGCGCCGGACCGCTTGGCACCTGGCCGATACCACCCACGAATCCATAGATGAAGAGGATGGGCAGTTTGAACAGCGCAAGCACGACGAAGGAGACCGTCGCAATCGAGAAGCCTGTGAGCATCGCCCAGGGCTTCATAGCCTCCATAAACATATCTTTGTTCTCGGTAGTTGCGGTCATCCACAGCGACTGCTGAAGCGCCTGCAGATGCCAGAACTTCTGCGCGTAGGGGTAATAGACCGAGGGTATCGGCGCCATACGCCACATAAAGGACCAGAAGGCGAAGGACGTAATGAGGATGATTGGGAACATCAAGGCCTCTACCTTGTAAAGGCTTGTGAACTTCGTCCCAGTCAGCTCTACGACGCGGAAGGTCTGCGCCGTGCCTCCAAAGTCCTGGTAAGGGATTGGGGCGAACCAGATATCCACGCCCTTGTAGCCGCTCATAATGAAGCTGGCCTCGCGGATCATCGGGATGCCGACCTGCTGGCCGACAAGTCCGTTAAGGCGCGCGTTAACGTAGGAGATGCCCGGTGTCAGTATGAAGGCGAACACCAGCAGATACCAGACCGGGAAATCAGGCACCAGTTGAAGTTCGTAATGAAGACCATCAGGACGGTGGCGGTTATCCACATACCCAGCGCGAGCCAGATAGGGAAGTCGCCTCGACCCGCTGGCGCCGCCATACTGAGCGTTGAAGTGCCGGTTTCTCTTCGTTCTCGACTGCTTGTAATCCAGCTCTTGATAACCGTGTAGAAGCCGATTATCGCGATAGCGACCGCTGTGCCAATACCGACGCTCATATAGAAGTTAACCGAGTTGGCGAAGGACGTCTGGATGGCGTCCATACCAGGCCGCCAGTGCTTGAGCACCTGGTGTTCGAAGAGGAACGGGTTCAGCCACAGCGTGGTGAGCGCCATACAGAAACCGCCGAGGACCGCCCAGAAGGGCACCACGAAACCGACCAGCAGCGAACCGACATCGGTCGCGATAGGAGTCGGTGTCGCGGGCAGGAAGGTCTCTGTGCTCTGCGTCAGATCCAGGAAAGGAATCGGTATGAGCTGCACCGGCTTGCTCATAAAGGTACCGGTAACCGCCGGGATGCCTACATAGAAGGCGCCGAACACGATACCGATCATCGCGCCGATGGAGAACATCCGCCAGCGCCAGGTTTCTTTCTTGCCGCTAACTTCGGCCAGCGCCATTGCGCCCTGCGCCTGGATGGGCGCGAAGGGGAAGGGCAGCTTCTCATAGTCGGAGGTAACCCGGAACAGGAAGTAGCCCATACCAATCCAGGTAAGCCTGCCAATCAGGTTCATCGCCACAAGCAGGATGATTGGGACATATCCAGTCTTTATGGATAAAGGTGCGATCCAGCAGGGCAGGCGAGTCGGGCGGTGGCACTACCCAGCTTGGGATCTTGTCGGCTATGCCGAAAGCGCGCGCGGCATCGGAGCGAACCAGGAACTGGTTCCAGATCATACCCGCGAACGGGCCACCCGAAAGCGCCACGCCGCCCATCATCCCCATCAGGGAGGCGGCCATGTAATACAGGATGTAGATTTCCTGTTTCGTTAGCTGCTGGTAAGACCGGCGAGCTATCTCGGTAAACAGGATGATAGTCGTCCATTCGGCCGCAGCGCCCATGGACTGGCCTACCACAAGCCCAAGATAGATGGACCCCGGGAGCATGATAAATCCCAGGAAGAAAGCGCCCGCCACTGTCTTCCAGTTGAAGCCCTCTTTGAATTCAGTAGGGACTTCGATTAGATCTCTATATAGTGCAATTTCGTCGTCTATACGAGCTGCCAACTACAACCACCCCTTGGCTCGTGGTTAGGCGTGGGTCCAGGGCGCACTAAGCGCCCTCGACCGCGGGTTCTTCTCCGGCGCCCACTCGGGCCGCGATGGTGCCCTTACGCACCATATCAGCGTAGCGCTCGCGGTCCTCAGGACTAATCGTCCGCCAAATCAGGAACTGCTTGCGCAGCGTGTTGATAAAGCGACGGTTTACACGCTTCCAACTCGAGACATCACCGCTCTCGCGGTCAAGTCGCAAGTCAATCTCGAAAACGTCCTTCATGTCGGTTGGTCTGGTGCGCACGAACACCCGCTGGCTTACACCCAGGTCGAAGGGAGCGAGCCAGGCCATAAGCTCTATCTCGAAGCCCTCGCCATACTCATGGGTATGCCTGCTGAAGGTCGTGCCTTCGGTTACGAAGTCACCGATAGAGTATTCCTCATAGGCCGCGAACCACTCTGACAGGAAGGCATTGAGGCCCATCGCCTGATCGCCCGTGACCGAGAAAGGCAGCGGGATAATCCAGGTGTCACCATCGGGATCCGTAACCTTCCAGCGGCGCTCTACGCCTGGCGTAGCGACCGAAGAGGCCTTCTTCGCCGGGTAGACTGTAGACAGCAACACTACCGCCATTACGACTACTGTTGCGACAATGGCCGCCATTGACGAATAGTTGAGCGAAAGTCCCTCAAGCCAGCCAGTATAGACCGATATCTTGGCTACAACCTGGCCCAATAGATAACCGAGGATCGCCCCCATCACCGCGTATACCGTCGACTCGGCGATGAACAACACGCCTACGTGACTTGGCGCCAGGCCGATCGAACCGAAGATGTGGATCTCCTTCGTCCGCTCGAAAACCGCCCCGAGCATCGTGTTGAGCACGATAAGCGCCGCGATCAGCAGCGGGATAATCAGGTCGGCCATCCCAGTCACCGACTGGGTCGCGATCGAGCTGAACTTGAAAGTGCGACCGCCCATACCCGCGTACAGGTTGAAACCGAGACGCTTCATCAGAAGCTGCAGTACGCTGTTAACTTCCTTCGGAGTAGCGAAGTCGATGGCTACCGACCGCAAGCGTGCCGCCCATGTTGATGAGGGTCTCGTAAGGCAGCACGACGGTCTGGTCGGGCGCCAGATGCAGATACTCCCGGAAGCCCGCAGATTCGGCGCTTTGGCTGCCGCCGCTCTGCATCCGTTGCATCAGGATGAAGTCTACCGGAGTCAGCATCTCCTCATCCAGGTCGGTCAGGCGCTTCATTGATTCGTCATTCAGAATGCCGATGACGGTGAAGACCATACCCATTATCTGGATGCGCGCGCTGCCCAGGTTGGCATCAGTCACGCCAAGTCCAGTGGCGACGCCCCCTGGCAGGACGCAAGTGCGCATCTCGCCGGGTTCAAACCACCTGCCAGAGGCCAGTGTGCTTTCGATCCCGGTGACCCTTACTTCCTCCGAACTCAGGCCCACGAGCGACCTGGCGTCATACTTGGCGCCAGTCGAAAGGTTGCTGATTTGCACGAAGGACTGCTCGCCAAGCTCGGCCGCATAGAACCAGGCGCGCGGCGAGACCGCCCTGTTTTTAGACGCGAACTCATCGTTCAGGATCTGGAAGGCGCTGGTTTCCAGCGGTCTCCACATCGCATCGCGCACCATTATGCCGTTGTACAGCGGGATGCCGGGCGAGGGCACCTTGTTCAGGCGGATGGACTGCTCCACCGAGGTGAAGGACAGCACGATGAAGGTTACAAGCACCAGCGTCGTCGCCGTCAATATGGTTCTGGCCTTGCGGCGCCTCATATTCGATACGCCCAGGCTGAAGGCCGCCGCCGCAACGCTCATACGCCCGATGTCGGCGGTGTGGCTGCCGGCAATTGCGCGGTGCATCTCCTTCAACTGCTCTTCGAACTTGTTGATGATGATCGTTATTACCACTGCGGCCAGCACAATCATTACAAAGGCCAGCAGCACGATTACAGGGTTCATCGTCAGGTTAAAGGCAGGATGCACGAACCTGAATATGATGAACACTGCACCGAACACCAGGAGCATCCCGAAAATCTGCTGCTTGATGTCGCGGAAGGCGAACAGCAGCCGTTCCATAAAGAAGGCGAAGGGCAGCAGCAAGGCGAGATAGAACAATACGCCTTTTACCACGTCATTGGCTGTCTTCTCGACTTCTGGATAGCCACGCG
This sequence comes from uncultured Armatimonadia bacterium, assembly GCA_963749155.1. Lineage (GTDB taxonomy): Bacteria > Armatimonadota > Zipacnadia > CAVVLO01 > CAVVLO01 > CAVVLO01. The sequence goes on from CAVVLO010000002.1 coordinate 631,748, forward strand.
CCTCATAACCCCAGGCTGCCCTGGCGTGCGCACCATATTCGTCGTACCGCAACTCGTCAAGCGCCGCCTTGGCTTTCACCAGCTCTTCGGCGCACAGCTCATGCAGGTTGTTGATATTCTTGTTAATGATCCGGAAAGCCGCCAGCTTCTCGATACGCATATCATCGAGGTTGTACATATCGGTGGCGACCTTGAGCGGAGTCAGATAGATGCTCGGCCATTGGTCCACGCGGTAGCCGATACCGACTGGATTGGGCTTCTTCTGGGGATCATCGGGATCAGGCTCGGTCGTATTCAAAAGCAGAAGCCGCTTGGCCGCCGGGCCTGCGCTCATTACTATCTTCAGGCTGTCGGGATCAGCGACGTGAACGGTGAAAGGCTTACCGTTCTCATCGTGCATTATCTTTTCTTCTTCAGGCTGGCCAAAGACGACCGCCTGCGCGTCCACGTGCGAGACCCAGGCCTCGGGCTGTGTTATGGCATAACCGAACTTGCGAGGTTCGGTCTCGGTGCGCGCTCTGAATACCGAGATGGCAGACAAAGCCCTCAGCGACTGCGGGTCCACCAGCTCGAATAGCTGCATTGGCTGGCACTTGAAGACAACTAGAGTGCAGCCCTTGATACCCGAGGTAATCGGGAACTCCAGCGGATAGATGGTAGCGCCCTGCGCGCCCCGGTCAGGCGCATAAGTTATGCCGCCGGTCTTCTCATCCAGCTTGTACGCCTCGAATCGGACGGGGCGTTTCCCATCGTAGGCATTGGAAGGCGGTATCCCATCCATAGAGAACTCGCCTGTCTCGTTCACCATCTCGATGATGTCGCCTTTTACGCCCATCAGTGTCTTGTTGGAGCTGCGATAAACTGCCAGCGATTTCGGGATGGGGCTATCAGGGAAGAAAGAGACCGTCGGGTCAAATTCCACGATACGGCCGTTTACCCGGGCAAAGCCGCCAGTTACGAAGAGCCGGTCAAAATGCGGCCCTCCACGTACGGGCATACTGGCATCATTCAGTATTTTGTCGAACAGGGCCGCGAGGAAGCGTGTCTGGATAAGGACGTTCTTGAAGCGGACCTTTTCGAAGGTGTCATAGGGAGTATCTACCGTAGGCCTGGCGTCGTTGGTAGTGACGAAGGCCATCCCCATACCGCCACCCAGGGTGAACGGCTCGTTGTCGAGAGCTATCTTGCCTGGCAGATACACGCGCCAGGGTTTACCCGCGACAGGGTTGACCGCATCGGAAAAGAGATCCGTTGGCTCCACGCCCATCGTCAGGGCTATCTGCTCGGAGGTCTCGCGACAGACCCGGGCGAAGTCCGCGAAATCGCGCTGGATATCCTCGCGCTCGTCGTAGAACATCCCCTTGTAGAACAGGCCGACGTTCTGGGTCATTGAAGAAATGTCCAGAGCAAGGAAAGCGGCGACTCTGAGACGGTTCTCGTGCAGCTCAGTGTAATGTTTACTTATCCAGGCTCGCATACCTGATAACGCCTGGAAATGGCCCGAGGTGGCAAGGAACATCACCGTTCGCGCCGGCTTCTGCGCCTTCACCAGCTTGGCCAGTTCGAGCATCGCGGCGATGCCCAGGCTGCTCTCGGCCCCAGGAGCCATTGACGGTACGATGGAAGTTGAATCGTAATAAGCCTCGATGATGACGACCTGGTCCTTAAGCTGGGGATTGCTGCCGGGCACAACGCCGATGATATTGGTGCCCAGGCGCTTCTCCCAGGGCATCTCGCACTTTACGTTTATCTGGACATTGGACTGAGAGTTGAGCAGGCTGACAAGATAGTCGGCATCCTCACGCCCGATCAGATAGCGCGGCGTATCAATGGGGATCGAGACAAACTTGGCTTCGACCTCGCCTCTCAAGGTCTCATCAGGCTCGATGAAGATGACGCCTTTTGCGCCAAGGCGGAAGACGTTTTCCCACTTGTTGCCGCTGTTGAACTCGGCCAGACAGATACTGCCCTCGACTTTCTTCCCGTTGAATTCGCGCAGTGAGCAACCGCCAGAATAGATGAGCGGGGCGTCAAGGCCCTGGGGAGGAAGCTGGGGAGTGCGGACCAGGTTGGGGTACAGCGCGTGAAGCTTGATTTTACGATTGACACCTTTGACAGTGAGGTAAGCAGTTTTTTCTACCGGTACTGGCACGAAAAACTCCTCGCGCCGAACTTCCTGCAGGCCGATGCCCCTCATTTGTTCGTAGATGTAGTCAGCGGCCTTCTGGCATCCAGGGTAGCCTGTATAGCGTGTCGGCAGGCTTGAGAGATAGCGCACCGTCCCCTTGAGACCGTCCAGGCTAACGGCTGACATTAGCTCGCGGTATTTGCGGGCGGTCGCCTTGTCGATCGCGGTAGGCTGAGCAAAGGCAGGCGCCACCGCCGTAAACAGCACGGCAAGCAGTACTAGCAGCACCGCGAAGGTAGTTTTCAGAGAAGTCCTCGAATCACAGAGAGTCATATCGGATAGGCACACCTCTTTACGGACCCGGGGTCGCCCAAAGCCCACCGAGTGGACATACAACGCGCAACGCGGCTGCCACTATAGCACACCGCTAAAACCTTGGGCAACAGCGCCAGCCTTTAGTCCAAGGCGCTCTTGGTTCAGGTATTATTCACCCCCATCAGGGGGTCTCCTCCAGCCGGAACAAAAATACCTGTCACGTAAAAAAATGCGAATTTCAAGCCTTCATTGCGGCCTTTGCGGTTTGCCAGTTTGCTTCGACAACTGACCAGTTCACCAGGGACCTGGTAGCCTGGATGAAGTCAGCGCGACGATTTTGATATTTCAAGTAATAGGCATGCTCCCAGACGTCAATTGTGAGCAAGGTCACATACCCGTCAATCTCGGGAGCATCCTGATTGGGCACTGCGCGAATCCCGAGTTTGCCAAAGGGATCCATCACAAGACAGCCCCAACCCGAGCCGAACTGGCCCAGGCTTGCCGCCGCCAGTTGCTCCCAGCAGGCGTCTACTGTATTGAACACGCCCTGTAAGGCTGAACGCAATTCGCCCTGAGGCTCTGTGGCCCCACCGCGCGCGAATTGCTCCCAGAACAGCGAATGCAGCACGTGACTGCCGCCGTTGTTACGCACATCGGTTCTGATGTCGTCGGGTAGCGCGGCCAGATTGCGAAGCAAGGTGAGCAAGTCCACCTTGTGCAGAGAGGGATATTTGGCAAGCGCCGCGTTGAGTTTGGTTATATAGGCCTGGTGATGCTTGCCGTGATGGATTTGCACCGTCTGGGCGTCCATCCAGGGCTCGAGGGCATCCAGGGCGAAAGGCAGCTCGGGTAATTTATAAGGATAAGTAGCCTTTTCAACCTCGGCGCCAAAGACTGGCAGTCCCCCTGTTGCAAGCAACGTGGCCCCTGCCGCAAGCCCTGTCAGCAGTTGGCCTCTTGTAATCAACTTGCCCGTTTGATCTTGAGCCTCCATTTACGCCACCTCCAGCAGGCCATATGGCCTTTCTGTTTGTACCCTTCGCCTTAGGAGCCTGCGAACCTGCCCGGTTGCCCCTGCTTTGAAACTTCCTCTCTGGCTCACGGTCAACGCGTTGACTTGCCGTCAATACCTGAATACAATAAATCGTACTACGGACCGTAGGTGAGGCATATGCCCAGAGTAATATCCACCATGCTAGTGTTCGGGATACTCCTGCTTGTTATTTCGGCCTGCTTCGCTGCGCCTGGCCAGAATCTCCTGGCTTCCAAACTGGGCGGCAAAGTAGTCAGTTTCACAAGCCAGTTTTACCTGCCCGAGATTGGCGAGGACTGGTCGGCCAACAATCTCATTGATGGCGGCACGATTACCAAAGGCTGGTCTTCGGAGGCGGCAACCTTCCCCCAGCAGTTGGTCTTCGCCTTCAACGATGAAATCGAGAACGTCATTTCGGCGGCGATGCTCGACCCGCGCACAGCTGATCCCTCGGCTCTTGGGCGTGGCGTGAAGGATTTCGAGCTACTCATTGCCACTGAAGTAGATGGCCCCTGGACCAGGGTTGGCGTCTTCACGATGACCGAAACCCAGCGCCCGCAGGTTTTCACCTTTAGCCCCATCAAGGCGCGCTATGTCAAACTGTCCATCCTGTCCAACCAGGGCAGCACCAGTATGGTCGAGCTTGGTGAATTCGGTGTTTACCACTCAGCCGAGGATATGACAGCTCCTACCAGCAGTGGCACGGGCGGCACTGGAGCGCAGATTGTGCCCGGTGATGTCGCGGGCAGGCTGGATGACCTTATAACTCGACTGCAGGCTCTGATTGATGAACTGCGTCTGCTGCGTACCCAGTACAAGGTTGGCGACGAAACGGTCGGCGCTCAACTCGACGATATCGAGGCGATTGCTGACTCGCTAGTCGGCAGCTAACGTTCCTTTTCAACAGAATAAAAAAAGCCGGGCTTCGGCCCGGCTTTTGCTTTGGAAGGCTATTTCTTGCCACGCGCAGCGAGTATGAGTTCATAGGCTGCGCGCTTCGTCAGGTCAAATTGGTCTGCAAGTTCGGCAGCCAGCTCCTTGGAAGGCCTGTCCGTTGCTGCCAGAGTCCTGGCTCTGACCTCGGCCTCTTCTCTGGACTCTTCAGTAGGAGCCTGCCTTTCTGGCTTTGGCCCGACAACTACAACTACCTCGCCCAGCCACTTGCGTCCATGGCAGGCGCGCGCAACTTCGAGCACAGGGCCGCGGATAAGCTCCTCATGCAGTTTGGTCAGTTCGCGTCCAAGGCAGATTTGCCGCTCGGGCTCGCAGGTTGCGGCAAGCTGAGCCAGGGTGTTCTCCATACGACCCGGCGCCTCAAAAAAGACCACCGGGGTAGCGGCTTCCGCAATCGCCTGCAGCGCCTTCAGATGGCCTCCGGCGCCTTTTGGAAGAAAACCCACAAAACTGTAGGCCCCCGCATCGAAGCCCGCTACTGAGAGTAATGCCGATATTGAGCTCGGGCCCGGGATTGGGACAACGGTAATCTCTTCGGCATGACAGGCCTCCACCAGACGTGAGCCAGGATCGCTGATGGCAGGTGTCCCCGCGTCGGTTATCAGGGCGATTGAAAGGCCCTGCTTCAGCTTGCCGACGAGTTCCGGGATACGCTTGGCCTCGTTGAATTTATGGTAGCTGATGAGTGGCCTGGAGAGGCCCAGCGCCGTCACCAGCTTGCGCGAGTGGCGGGTGTCCTCGGCAGCTATCAGGTCAACTTCGCCCAGCACTCGTTCCGCGCGGCGCGTGATATCTTCAAGATTGCCAATCGGGGTAGCTACCACATAAAGCGTGCCGCTAGTCTCCATAAGGATTCCTCTCAGTGACATCGTCCTCGAACGATTCACCACTCATCGAGCAGAGTTCGGCGCATTTCTCCAGAGAATGCTTTACAAGTACCGGCCCGATAAGCTCCGCCACTGCAACACCTGTCAACACCACATCGGTCATCCAGCCTGCATATTGGTCGAAGGAGGGCATCTGCTGCAGCGCGAACACCAGGCCAACCGCCACGCCCGCCTGCGGTATTAGGGCTGGCCCGAGATAACATCGCACCGACTTGTGCGCCCGTATCAATTTGGCGCCCCATTGCGCCCCATAGTATTTTCCGAGAGCCCTTGCGAGGATGAAAGCCACCCCCAGCGCGCCCGAAGCCCACAGCGCAGGTAAGGACAGATGAGCACCAGCAAGCACAAAGAAGACTACGTAGATGGGTGATTCCAGCTTGTTGATAGCCTCGAAGGCGCGCGTGTCCTGCCGGTGGTGATTCACAATAACAAAGCCTGCGGTCATCCCTGCCAGCATAGGGGAGAAACCCATTAGACCTGCCAGCGATCCCATCAGCAGCAGCGTGCCAAAGCTGATAATCTGCACATCCTCCTGGCGGTGAGTAAAGGCTAGTGCAAAGTGGGTGAACCAGGCTATAAGCGCGCCCCACAGCAAGCTGCCCAGGATGATGCCTGCCGCTCCACCGGGTACAGCCATCGCCGCAGTTGTGTGGGCCGGATCGCTGAATAACCGCGCAAACAGGGCGAAGAAGCCGATTGCCATCGCATTGTCAATCGCGACCGAGGCTACCAGCGCGCGGGAGACAGGCCCTATCGCCCCAAGCTCGCGTACCATTGCCAGGGTGGTCGCTGGCGCGGTCGCCATCGCTATCGCCCCAAGCAGACAAGCGGCAATCAACGGGCTTGCAGGCCCAGTTTGCTGGACCACGCCCAGGGATACCGTCGAACCGAGCAACCAGGTAGCGCCAAAGACGAAAGTGAAAGCGAGGCTTGCTTCTATCAGGGGAAGGATCAGCACTCCCCCACCGATGCGCTTAAGCGTTGCCAGATTGAGCTTCTCACCGATGCCAAAGGCAATCAGCATCAGGGCGATGTCGGTGAAGGCGCGCAACTTTTCACCAACCATTGTCTCACTGATGAAGCCAAATCCTGAAGGCCCAATGACCAAACCGGCGATAATATAACCTGTGATAGAGGGCAGTCGGACAAGCCTTGCCAGACGCCCGCAGGTATAACCAAAAACTAGTGCCAAAGCCAGCCCCAGCATGGGATCGGCGCCCGCAGCAGAACTCTTTAAGGTTCCGAGCAGGTCAAGTAATTCTGCGATCATTTGGTTTGCGGCAGTCAAGGGTCACTCCCCAGTCGGAAAGGTTCCTGCTTTTAGAGTTTACCCGGAGAGTCCAAAAACTCAAAGGGGCCGCCCGAAGGCAGCCCCCTTTCTCGCCGAGTTCACGTCGGGTCAGTCCTCTATCTCATGCACTGTCTGGGGTGGTTTGCCACCGATCTTTGAATAGATGACAGGCACGACAACCAGCGTCAGCAGCGTGCTGGTTATATACCCACCGATGACCCCGACTGCCATTGGAGAACGCAACTCGCTGCCCTTCCCCAGCGCCAGTGCCGTCGGGATCAGCGCGAAGATCAGCGTTGCCGCTGTCATCATAATCGGGCGGAACCTCGTCTTGCCCGCCTCGATCAGCGCTTCCTTAACAGGCAACCCGCGCCCTTGCAGCACGCCGGCATAGTCCAGCATCAGGATGGCGTTCTTCGTCACAAGCCCCATAAGCATCACGACCCCGATGGCCGAGATGATGTTGAGGCTCTTGCCCGCCAGCAGCAGCGCCCAGATGACACCCGAGATAGCCAGCGGCAGCGAGAACATAATGACGAAAGGCGTACGCAGTGACTCGAACTGCGCCGACAGAGTCGCGAACACGAAGATGACTGCCAGGATAAGGGCCACTCCGATATTACTCAAGGCGTCGCGTATCATAGTCGCCTCGCCCTCAAAGCCGAGTCCGTAACCAGGTGCGAAGGAGACTTTATCAACGACTTCCTTTTGAAACAGCCCTTGTACGTTGAGTGGGAAGAATCCTTGGGCAACGCTGCCTCGCACAACCACGATGCGTCCCTGATCTCTATGGCGTATCTGCGTGGGGCCTGTGCCAACGGTGACTGTGGCGACGCTCGAAAGCGGGACCATGTGGCCCTGCATATTCGGGATTTTCAGCGACTCGAGCTGTTCGCGCGTGGCGCGGTCGGTCTCTCTGAGGCGCACCAGCATGTTGTACTCGTTGCCGGCCTCTCGATACACACCGGCATCGGTACCAGCCAGCGCAGTGCGCACCACCGAGGAAATCTGCGCCACCGGAAGGCCAAAGTGAGCGGCCTTCATCCGGTCGATCTGGACTCGCAACTCGGGCTTGCCAGGCTTCATTGAGGTGTCAACGTCTACTGCCCCAGGAATCGCGGCCAGTCCCTTTGCCAGTTGGTTGGCGTAATCCGTCAGCTGGGCAAGCTCCTGTCCATGCAACTGCACCTGCAGCGGCGCGTCTTCCCTGCTGCTGCTATCAAGAGCCGCGTAGATATGCGTACCCGGGTAATCGGTTGCCCACTGGCGCACCTCCTGGACATACTGCCAGGAGGGCTTGTGCTTGTCCTTCAGGATGATCGAGATGCTGGCCATCTCCGCGCCGGAGCTGGAGCCGCCGAACATGCTGCCGCCGCCAGAGCCCACGGTCGCCATCACGTCCTGTACTTCGTCGAATGTCTTCAGGCGCTGCTCGATCTGGATGGAAACAGCATCTGTGGTCGCCAATTGCGCCCCGGTGGGCAGCTCTATCAACATATAGAACTTGCCCTCGTCCTGCTGAGGCTGAAACTCCCCACCCAGGAACTTGGCCGGCAGCAGGCTGACGATGAACAGGCCCAGAGCCAATAGCAACGTCAGCCAGGGCCTGGCCAGCGCGAGCTCGATTACCTTGCCATAACCATCCCGGATACTGTCAAACCAGTGATCGAAGCCCTTTCTCAGACGACTGCCGCCTCCCTCCTGTACATCGGAAAGACGCAGCAGGTTGCCTGCCATCATGGGAGTCAGTGAAGCCGCCGCTACCGTTGAGATAATGACCGCCGCCGCTACTGTCAGGCCGAACTCCCGGAAGAACTGTCCCACGATACCCGACATAAAGCCGATCGGCACGAATACAGCCAGAGTTGTCAGCGAAGTGGCTATAACTGCTGCGATAATCTCTCGCGAGCCTGACAGGGCCCCCGACTTGGTCTTTTGCTTGTTCTGCACGTGGCGATAGATGTTCTCTATCATCACTATCGCATCGTCAACCAGGAAGCCTACCGCAATTGACAGGGCAAGCATCGACAGGATGTTCAGGGTGAAACCGAGCGCATACATGAAGGCGAAGGTTGAGATAATAGTAACCGGCAGCACCGTGAAGACGATAAGGGTGCTGCGGAAACTGCCCAGGAAGGTCCAGACGACCAGCGTCGCGATAAGCGCGCCAAGCAAGATGGTCACAATGACATCGTGCACAGCTTCCTCGGCGAATTTGGCTGTATCGTCCACGAGGGTGAAGCTGATGTCCTTCGGCAGTTCGCCGGTGGTCATATTGTCTATACGTTCGCGCACCGCGCGCGCGACTTCGACGGTGTTGGCATCCGATGCCTTCACAATCGAAAGCTGCACAGCCGGGTTGCCATTCAGTCGCGAAAAACTTCGAACCTCCTGGCTGGCATCGCGCACCTCGGCGACATCGCTTAGCAGGATGACGGCACCCTCGCCTACCTGGATTGCCATCTGGCCGATGTCGGCCGGCGAGCCAAACTCGCCCATTACCCTGACTGTGAACTCCTTGCGGGCCTGGTCAATCCGCCCGCTCGGGATATTCAGGTTCTCGGCTTTGAGCTGCTGCACGAGCTGATTGATGTTGAGCCCATAAGCCGTAAGCCGGCCCGAGTCGACGGAGATCTGGATCTCTCTCTGTTGGCCGCCGCTGACATTGGCCGCGGCTACTCCCGCAATCTGCAGTAGTTTGTCCTGGATAACGTTATCTACCAGGTCGCGCACTTCGCGGATGCCGCGCTTGTCGCTGCTGACCGCGTATGTGAGCACTGGCATCTGGTTGAAGTCTATCTTCGAGACCACGGGCTCTTGCGCATCGTCTGGCAGCGCTCCGCGGATGCCCAGGACCTTCTCCCGAACATTCTGCAGGGCTACGTTGACGTCGATGCCCACGATGAAGTTGCACGAGACGATGGAGACGTTCTCCTGCGACGAAGAGTTTATGTAGTCGAGGTCCGAAACGCCTGACAGCGCGTCCTCTACCTTGTTGGTGACGGAGTTCTCAACCTCTTCCGGGCCAGCGCCCGGATAGACGATGCTTACCGTCACAACCGGGATTTCGACCGAAGGCATCAGGTTGGTGCCCATCCGGGAATAGCCAACCAGCCCGACCACCATCAGCACGATGAAGAACATGCTGACGAAGACCGGCCGGTTGATGAAGAAGGCCAGCAGGCTTCTCATTGGGCGCCTCCGGCTTGCTGTGCGAGCTTGACGGAGGAGCCATCCTCGACCTGCCCTTCGATGATAACCTCGTCAGTGGGAGCCAGCCCCGTCATTATCTGGGCCACATCGCCCTGGACGATACCCAGTTTGACTTCGCGCTTCTTGGCTGTCCCGCCGCTGGCGACGTAGACAAACTCCTTACCTGTCTCGCCCTTGATGGCCGCAAGCGGCACAGTAAGAGCGCCTTCCAGCGTGCTGACTACGATGCGGCCCTGGGCATAGGCCCCTACGTAGAGTTTATTGTCAGGATTAGCCAGCTTCACCTTGGCGATGACCGCCCGGTTGCCCTCGGCAGCCATGGGGATGATCTCGGTGACCACGCCGGTGAACTCTCTGCCGGGCAGTGAATCGACCTTGATGCTCGCCGGCAAACCGAGTTTTATGCGGCCGGCCTGCGACTCGGGTACCTGGAGAGAGGCGAATATGCTGCCAGCGCGCACGAGCCTTATGATGGGCATCCCCGGGGAGTGCATCTGACCGCGCTCGGTCAGTTTGGCGACTACCACGCCCGAGAAGGGCGCGTAGACAGAGGCCATCGACAACGCAACCCGGGCCTGCTGGAGACCAGCGCGCGCTATCCGGACGCCTGCCTCGGCGCCGCGGATCTGCTCGAGGTTAACCGACTTCTGGCCAAGCCCAGCCCGCGCGGCGGCAAGGCCCGCTTCGGCCTGACGCACCGCCTCGCGCGCGTTGTCTATATCTTTTAGAGAGATGACATCCAGCGTCCCCGAGGCTCTGGCCTGGGCCACGACCGCCTCGAGCCGCTTCACATCAGCCTCTACGGCCTTTATGTCTTCAGCGCGAGCGCCTTCCTGCACCAGGCTTTGGGCAGCTTTGGCCTGCTGATACTGGCTGCTTGCCAGTTCATACTGGTTCTTGGCCAGGTCATACTGGGCAGGGGCTATCGCGCCGCCATCCAGCAGCTTCTGCATGCGCTCGAGATTCTTGCGGGCGGTCTCGAGACTCGAAGAAGCCGCCTCGACGGCTTGCCTGGCCTGTTCGCGTTCCTGGGTGCGCGCGCCGGATTTCAATGCAGCGAGTCGCTCGCGTCCCGCAGCCAGTGCCTGTTCGGCCTGGGCTACGGTAGCGGTAGTGTTCGCCTGCTGTAGTTGATAAGCCGACTGTGCCTGGGTCAGACGCGTCTGAGACGAAGCCAGGGCAGCCTGGGCTTGTGCCACCATCGTTTCCGACGTCGTGTTCGTAATGGTCGAACCCGCCTTCGCCTGTGCCAGCATCGCCTCTGCCGAATGCACCGAGGCTTCTGCCTGCGCCACCTGGGCCCTCAGATCATCATCGCGCAGCCTGGCAACAAGCTGGCCTTGCCGCACGGTGTCGCCCTCGCGCGCGCCGATCCAGGCGACAACGCCCATCGCCTTGGTATCGACATCGGTGACGTCCACTGGGGCGATATCTCCCGAAGCTGCGATGGTGTCGGCAAACGGGCCAACCTTCGGCGCCTCGGTGATGACGGTTACCTCGACCGCGAGTGGGGGCGGCGTTTCTGCGGGCTTTATGCGCTGCATGAGCGCATAGCCAGCCGCCACCAGGAACACCACAACTACCAGTCCGATTATCAGCTTGCGATCCATTACTTATTCACCTGCTGCCACAGGCTGAACAGCCTGGCTAAGCTCTGAGTATAAATCAATCCCTGTTGCCTGTTTGAGCGCGATTTCTGCCGACTGCACCTGGTATTGGGCAGTGGCGAGAGTCTGTTCGGTTGCTATAAGCGCCAGTCTTGCGTCATTGAATTCCACCTGAGTGCCCAGGCCTGATTCATATCTCAAACGCGCAATCCCATGCGCCTCGACGGCTTGAGCCACACTGGCCTCAGCCAGATTGTACTGGGCAAGGGCGTTCTGGAGGTTGGTAAGTGCCTGCTGCACGGCAAAATCAATACCCGCCTTCGCAAGACTGGTCTGCTCTCTGATTTGCTCCAGCCTGGCTTTGGCCCCTCTGGTGTCTTCGCGTGTCATACCCCCATCGTAAAGGGGCTTGGTCAGGATAATTGAAGCGGTCCAGCTATAATCGGTGCTGGCCAGTCCTCCGGCGCTTTGCCTGTAATAGGTCGAGTTGAGAGCGACGCTTGGATCGTCTCCAGACTTTGCCACCTTTACGAAATAGTCGGCGGCTTCCTGGGCGAGGGCAAGCTGGCGCAGTTCCAGCCGTTGGTTCGCCGCAACCGCCAGGGCGGCTTCTAGCGCTGGCGCCTCAGGCGTCACCAGGGCGATATCGGCAATCTCCAGCCCCGCAGTCAGGGGGAAATACATCGCCGTCTTGAGCGCGGCCAGAGCCAGTTCGACTCCGTTACGCGCGCTTATCAGAGACTGCTCGGCGCTTGCCACTTCGACACTGGCGCGTGTGACATCAAATCTGGGTGACTCGCCCGCATCAAAGCGCTGTTGGGCGATATCTCTATGCTGAGTAGCCAGAGCCAGATTCTCTTCCGCTACTACCACATATCGGCGCGCGCCAAGCACAGCCAGATAAGCCTGGGTGACCTGATAAGCCAGGTCGCGCTCCACCAGACTGTAAGCGATATCGGCGGCTTCGACTTGCCGCTTGAGGCCGCGCTGAGTGTTTTCCACCGCGCCTGAAGAGTAAAGGAGATAATTGAGCGCTGCCCCATACTGGGTAGAGCGGTCAGTGCCCATCTCTATTGTCGATCCGCCGAAATCCACTGTCGCCACAGGGCCCATCCGGGTATGCGTGGCAGAGGCGGTTATCGTCGGTTTCGAGGCCACAAGCGCCTGGCCCAGTCCAGCCTTCGCCAGCGCGACATCCTGTTTGGCTGATGCGAGCTGAGGGCTGTTTTCGAGGGCAAACTGGAGGCAGCCGACCAGGTCAAGTTGGGCTGGGGCTGGGGCTGGAGCCTCTTGCCCCCAGGCCATCAAGCCTGCCAGTAAACAAGCCAGTATCATTACTAGAAGTGAAAGCTGCTTTCGCATATCAACTAGCCCCCTGATGAGCCAGCCGGTCTTCAGAGACAACACCTTTGCCAGGCCCTTCTTCCTGCTCGAGATCACTCTCTGCGGTCAGCTCTTCCAGTTTACGCATCATCGCTATCAATCGTTTAGCTGGAATCAACACGATGGCATGCCCAGAGCCAGCCGCGTGAACCAGCAGCTTGTCTCCTGGCTCGATGCCAAGTTTTTTTCTCGCCTGGGCAGGGATGACCACCTGGCCACGCTCGCCCATCGTCACCGCTCCGTAGAACTCTTCTCCGAGTTCTCTTTCGAGCTCATCGCTCATACCTGCTTCCTCCCTGGATGGGGCCAAGTATGAAAAGTATGAATTGCACGATATGTATAGCGAGCCATACCGCTTCTGTCAATGAATTGAGAGAAAAGAGTTACCCCCTGCTTTTGGCTCTGGTTTGGTGATCCCGAGAGCAGGCGCACTAGCTTTAGGGTCAGGAATTGACGTTTCCTAAAAGGGGCACCTTTGGCTCGGTAGCAGGCTTCAGGAACTTTGGACGGCAAAAGGTCGGCAACGAAGTGGCTTTTCTACCCCCTGTATGTCGGAATGTTGCCGGCAGCGAACCGCCCTTTAGAGGGCCAAAACCCTTTGCCATTTCCCCCTTTCGAGGTGATAATTGGGTCTCCGGTACACGCTTCTGCTCCCGCGCGGCCAGCGCGAGTTAGTGGCCGTCTGCGAGTAGAGTAAAAAATCATAAGCGAGAGGTAGAGCCAATGGCAACCGAGTCCCTGAATCCTTTTGAGATCGCACAGGCCCAGTTCGACGAGGCCGCGGCCGTACTTGGCCTGGACGAAGGCACCTGCCAGTTGCTGCGCAACCCGCGGCGGCAGTTGTTCGTCACCATCCCCGTGAAGATGGATGATGGCACCACCAAAGTGTTCCAGGGCTTCCGGGTCCAGTACAACGACGCCCTCGGGCCAACGAAGGGTGGCATCCGTTTCCATCCCGAAGAGACCATCGACACCGTGCGCGCCCTGGCCGCGTGGATGACCTGGAAGACCTCCGTTGTCGGCCTGCCTTACGGCGGCGGCAAAGGCGGCGTCATCTGCAACCCCAAGCAACTGAGCGCCGGCGAGCTTGAGCGTCTCTCCCGCGGTTATGTCCGCGCCATTGGCGATTTCATCGGCGATCAGGTCGACATCCCCGCCCCCGACGTCTACACCACCCCGCAGATTATGGCGTGGATGATGGACGAGTACAGTGTAATGATGGGCCAGAACGTGCCCGGCCTCATCACCGGCAAACCGCTGACACTCGGTGGTTCGGTTGGCCGCGATGACGCGACCGCTCGCGGCGCCGTCTACACTGTCCGCGAAGCCGCCAAGTACCTCAACCTGGACCTCACTGGCAAGACCATCGCCATCCAGGGCTACGGCAACGCTGGCTATTTTATGGCCAAACTCGCTATCGAGATGCTCGGTATGAAGGTTGTCGCGGTTTCCGATTCGCGCGGCGGCATCCAGAACCCCGACGGCCTCGACTGGAAGGCTGTGCTGGATCACAAGAATGCGACCGGTTCGGTTGTAAATTTCCCTGGCAGCACCCCCATCAGCAACGAAGACCTGCTTGAGCTGGACGTCACCGTCCTGTGCCCGGCTGCCCTCGAGAACGTAATCACCTCCGAGAACGCTGGCCGCATCAAGGCCAAGATCGTAGCCGAGGCCGCAAATGGCCCCACCACCCCCGAAGCCGACAGAGTTATGCATGCTAACGGCATCCTGGTTATCCCGGACTTCCTTTGCAATGCTGGTGGCGTCACTGTCTCCTACTTCGAGTGGGTCCAGAACATCGGCGGTTACTACTGGGATCTGCCGACCGTGCACGAGCGCCTCGATGCCAAGATGACTGAAGCTTTCTGGAAGGTCCTCAAGGCTCGCGACGAGAAGAACGTCCATATGCGCGTTGCTGCCTATCTGGTCGCCGTAGCGCGCGTAACCGAGGCCGCCAAGCTCCGCGGCTGGTGCTAGTTTATTACTCTGACTGCCTGCCGTCTTTCGGGACGGCAGGCAGTTTTGTTCAGGTCAGCTCGGGCGCGGCCCCCGGGTCGTTCTCGCCCCTCAGGTGATTGCCGTGCACACTGTAATTGCGAAATCTCAGCTTTCCCCCAATGTTTTTAGCCTGCGAGTGGAAGCAGAAAGGATAGCTGTCGCGCGCAAGCCTGGCCAGTTCGTCATTGTGCGACTCGGGCCTGGCTCTGAGCGCGTCCCCCTGACCATTGCCGACGCTGACACCCAGGCGGGCACCATCACGATTGTCATCCAGGCTATCGGCCGCAGCACAAAGGAACTCGTGGCCCTGGAGCCGGGCGAGGCCCTTCAGGATGTCGTCGGGCCGCTCGGGCATCCCACCGAATTACTGACTGAGGGCACCGCGGTCTGCGTCGGAGGCGGCGTCGGGACGGCGGTCGTCCATCCAATCGCCCAGGGCCTGGCTGCAAGCGGCGTCGAGGTTATCAGCGTAATCGGAGGTCGCTCGCGCGAGTGGGTCATCTTCGAGGAAGAGCTGAAGGCGCTGGGAGAAGTCATCGTCTGCACTGATGATGGCTCCTACGGGCGTCATGGCTTCGTGACCGACGCGCTGGCTGACCTCATCAGTTCAAAATCTATTGATGCGGTCTATGCCGTCGGCCCCGTGCCGATGATGAGCGCTGTTGCCGAACTCACTCGCCCACGCAAGCTGCCTACCATCGTCTCGCTCAATCCCATAATGATAGATGGCACCGGTATGTGCGGCGGGTGCCGCGTCACGGTGGGCGGCCAGATGAAGTTCGCTTGTGTGGACGGCCCTGAATTTGACGGCCACCAGGTGGATTTCGCCGAATTGCGCGACCGACTCAGCACTTATGTGCCCCACGAGAAAGAAGCTCTGGCGGCTTTCGAACACGAGTGCAAGCTGGGACTGTAGAGGACCAAAACCAATGGCAGATATCAGAGAGCTGACCCCGAAAGAACGGATGGCTATCGACCGGCAACGTATGCCTGAACAGGACCCGCTGGAGCGCGCAGGCAACTTCAACGAAGTTAACCTTGGTTTTGGCGAACAGCTCGCTCTGCTCGAGGCCCAGCGTTGCATCCAGTGCAAGACGGCCAAGTGTATTGATGGTTGTCCCGTACTGGTGGACATCCCAGGCTTCATCAAGTCGGTGGCCGAAGGCGATCTGCCTGCCGCGGCCGCCCAGTTGCTGCGCGATAACGCACTGCCCGCCATAACGGGACGCGTTTGCCCGCAGGAGACCCAATGCGAGCAGCTCTGCGTGCGCGGTTTGAAAGGCGCTCCCGTAGCGGTTGGTTATCTGGAGCGGTTCGTAGCCGACTGGGCGCGCACCCAGGGGGGCGACAAGCTGCCCGAGAAAGCCCCTCCCACTGGTAAAAAGGTCGCTATCGTAGGCTCTGGCCCGGCTGGTCTGACCGCCGCCGGCGAACTCGTCAAGTTCGGCCATTCTGTTACCGTTTTTGAGGCGCTACACACCCCCGGTGGGGTGCTCGTATATGGCATCCCCGAGTTCCGCCTGCCCAAGGAGATAGTCCGCCAGGAGGTCGACCGGCTGCTGCGGCTGGGCGTCGAGCTTCAATGCAACGCGGTTATCGGCAAAACCTATACGCTGGGCGAGTTGCGAGCGCAATATGACGCCGTCTTTATCTCTAACGGCGCAGGGCTTCCCGTCTTTATGAAGGTGCCTGGCGAGAACTTCAAAGGCGTCTATTCAGCCAACGAATATCTCACCCGAGTGAATCTGATGGTCGCCTACGCCTTCCCCGAGACTTCTACGCCCGTACTGAAGGGCCAGCGGGTCGCGGTCGTCGGCGGAGGCAACACGGCAATGGACGCGGTGCGCACCGCCAAGCGCCTCGGGGCAGACGAAGCGACTATCGTCTACCGGCGCAGCAAGGTCGAGATGCCCGCCCGAACAGAAGAGGTGCATCACGCCGAAGAAGAAGGCATCCAGTTCGAGTTGCTTGTTGCGCCTTTGGAAGTGCTGGGCAGCGAACAAGGCTGGGTCACCGGATTGAAGTGCATCAGGATGGAACTCGGCGAGCCGGATGATTCCGGTCGGCGCAGGCCAATTCCAGTTGAAGGCAGCGAATTTGTCGTGGAGTGCGATGTCGTCGTGGTGGCTATCGGCACAGGGGCCAATCCGTTGCTTACCGCCACCGAGCCCGACCTCAAGCTCAACAAATGGGGCTATATCGAAGCCGATGAGCAGGGCGCTACCAGCCTGCCAGGCGTCTGGGCGGGTGGCGACATCGTGCGCGGCTCGGCAACGGTTATCCTCGCTATGGGCGATGGCAAGCGCACGGCGAAGGTCATAGACGAGTATCTCGCCGGCAAGTGACCGAGGCCAAGGCTGGAAAGGCGCGGGGGTATTACCCCCACACCCCCACTAGTCCAGAGCAGGAAACAGCCCACTGAGGCGGAACTAGCGCCCTCCAGACCTGACCAGGAGGGATTACCTTGACCGACCTCAAACTGCGCGAGCATCGCGTATTCACCGGACAACACCTCAGAGCCCTGTCTATGCCCCTTGGAGGCATCGGCGCAGGCAACATATCCCTTGCCGGCGACGGCGGGCTTCGCCACTGGCAGCTTTTCAACCAGGCCGAGCATGTCGCGCATATCCCCCATAGCTTTTTTGCCCTGTGGACGCAACGTTTTGGATGGGAAGATCCTGTGCTCCGCGTGCTGCAGAGCGGCGCCCTGTATGATAAGGAGGACTTCGAAGCTGCCCCTCTTTGCACCGACCACCTCGTGCCCCAGGCCAGCCGCGATTTACTGGCCGCCTGCCCTGGCGTCGAGTCGGTCGAGTTCGAAGGCGAATATCCCTTTGCGCGCGTCAGGTACCAGGACGCGGCACTGCCAGTTGAAGTTGCCCTTGAGGCTTTCTCCCCCGTCATCCCGCTCGATGAGAAAGACTCCAGCTTGCCGACAGTGCTTTTCACTTTCAGACTGACCAATCCCGGCGAGCATTCCGTCAGTTGCTGCCTGGCGGCCAGCCTTCAGAACGCTGTAGGCTTCGTCCCTGGCACCACTGTCACAGGTGTGTTGAATTCCGGCTACGGCGGCAACCATAATAGCCTCTTCCACCTTCAGGAGGGCGTCGGGATTTCGATGCAGAACGCGAGGCTGGAGGCCAACTCGGCTCAGGCCGGCTCGATGGCGCTGTTTACCACCAGCAAGCAGGCCCTGGCCAAAACCCAGTGGGACGACCTGCCAGCCTTCTTCACTGAACTCAGGCGCACCGGCCGGCTGGAAGGGCGCGATGCGACTCCCAGTGCCTCAGGTCACACCTGGGATGGAGCGCTCGCGGTACCCTTCAATCTGGCGCCAGGCGCCTGCGAGGAAGTCACTTTCATCCTGGCCTGGCACTTCCCCAATCGCTTTGTTAACTGGCATCAGGGCTGGTTTGGCATCCCCGAAAACAAGAGCCAGTATTATCTCGGCAACCGCTACAATAACTGGTTCGCTGGCGCGACAGAGGTCGTGGACTATGTCAGCCGGTAACCTGCCCAGGCTGAGGGAGCAGACTTCAACCTTTGTATCTGCGCTGTTCGATTCTCCTCTGCCTTACAGCCTGCTGGATGCGGTCAGCTCGCAGGTTTCGACGATCTTCTCGCCGACCTGTATCCAGGACGAAGCGGGCAACCTGTTCGGCTTCGAGGGGTGCTGTGGAGCAAGCGCTGGCGGGCCGCTGGCGATGTGTGGCTGCTGTCCGCTGAACTGTACCCATGTGTGGAACTACGAGATGACCCTCTCGAAGCTTTATCCGCGCCTCGAGCGCAGCGTCAGGGAGATCGACCTGCATACTCAGATGACCAGCGAGGGCGGAATCCCTCACCGGACTGTGGCGCCCCTCCTGCTGCCGCGCTGGCAGGACCGCGGGCCCGAGTCGGATGTCGTGGCGGCCGATGGTCATTTCGGGACGATACTGAAGTCATATCGCGAGTGGCTGGTTTCGGGAGATGAGGACTTCCTCACTCGCGCCTTCCCGAAGGTGAGACTGGCGTTGGAATTCGCCGTTAGCCGCTGGGATCAGGACAGCGACGGGATGCTGGACGGCGCCCAGTGGAATACCTTTGACCTCAACTTCTGGGGCTTCAATACCTTCTGTACCTCGCTCTACCTGGCGGCGCTGCGGGCGGCCGAGGAGATGGCCAGGCGCCTCGGCGAGACCGAGCTTGCCGACGAGTGGCATTCCCGCTTCGAATCAGGACGCGCGAAGGTCGAACAGGAACTATGGAACGGCGAATATTACGAGCAACACTTCGAGGAGGCAGCCCATCCTGATTATCAGTATGGCAAGGGTTGCCTGTCCGACCAGCTCTTTGGCCAGTGGTGGGCCAACCTGCTGGATTTGGGCTACATCCTCGACCCGGCGCGCGTTAAGACGACCCTGGCATCGATATACAAGTACAACTATATGGCTCACATCGGGGACTTCAAGCAGCAACCGCGGGCCTTCGCCAATCCCGAGGAGGCCGGCCTGCTGACGACTACCTGGCCTTATGGAGGACGGCAGGAAGTGCCGATGCTGTACTGCGACGAATTTTGGACAGGCATCGAATTCAAGGTCGCAAGCGAGCTGCTTATGGAAGGCTATCTGGACGAGGCTCGGACCATCTGGGAAGCGGCCCGGAATCGCTACGATGGACGCAGGCGCAGCCCCTGGAACGATCTGGAGTGCGGAGACCATTATGCCCGTCCAATGAGCAGTTGGGCGCTGCTGGAGGCGGCCTCGGGGTTCTTCTACAGCGCGCCCGAGAGCTTGCTCCGGTTCGCTCCCAGGCTGAACTGGGACGACTTTGCGAGCTTCTTCATCACTGGCACGGGCTGGGGCAGGTTCAGCCAGCAGCGCACCGAGACAGGCCTTGCGGTCAAGCTCGAAGTGCTATGGGGCAAGGTGGAGTTCAAGACCTTGGAGCTGGGACTTCCCACCGGCATCACCAGGACAAAACTCTTGCGCGCCGATACCAAGGTGGAAGTCGAAGCAGGCCGCGCTCGCCTGAAGTCCGACTTGCCAGTGAAGCTGGAAGCCGGCGAGACACTGGAACTGGAGCTTGGGTTTCAGGAATAGGAGATAGCTGATGAAGATGGCTCTAATCGGGTTATTACTGGTAGCGCTTGCCAGTGTTGCCCTCGCTGATACGAGTTGGCTCGAGGGCAGCTTCGCGCGCGTGGTCTGGGGCTCGGATTCGAGCAACGTCGACCGGGAACTTGCTCTGGCTGATCCGATCGCGGCGATGGGGCCGGATATGGTCATCCCCACAGCCCACCTCAAGGGCTATGCTTTCTGGCCTTCGAAGCTTGCGACTATCGCGCCGGACCTGGCGGTCCCAGACGCTGTCGGGCCGCTGACACAGCAGCTTCACGCCAAAGGCCTGAAAGTCGTCTTCTACGTCGGGGCGCCTTTTGTGCAGGCGGCGCTCAGGGAGAAGCTAGAGTGGCGTATCCGCGATGGCAACGGCAACCCGGCGGGCGATGAGGGCACCGTCTGTCTCATGTCGCCAGGGTTCGACTGGGTGGTCGAGTACCTTTGTGAGCTGGCCAGCCATGCGCCAATTGATGGTATCTGGCTGGACGGCTTCCCCCAGATGGCGCTCGGTTGTTCTTGCCACTGGTGCGCCGACGCCTACAAGGCCGACACGGGCCTGCCGCTGCCGCGCAGCCTCTCGGCCGACGATCCGGAATATCGCAGGTTTGTCCTGTGGTGGCATCAGCAGTGCCTCGCGAAGGGCAAGCAGCTCGTGGACGCCCTGCACAAAGTGAATCCCGATTTGGCAGTTTTCGCCAATTCGACGGTGGGACGCAGCTCTGAAGACTGGCGCTTCACCCCTGATGGGCTGAATGCAGTGCTGGACAGCCCCTCGCTGGAGCAGTTCTGGCATGTGGACAGGCAGGGCGATCCCGTTGAATCCCCTGTTCGCCATACTGAGAGCGCGTTCGACCGCGGCAGGCCAGCCAGTTGAGGTATTTACCCCGCTGGTGCCACACACGATGGACTGCACGACGGCGCTTCCGCGCGTCGAGACACTGGCCAGGGGGCTTACAGTGCTCTCGGCGGGAGCCGTGCCCCAATGTATGTACGGCCCTGGGCGAGACGATTATCTGATCGAACTACTGGATGCGCTCAAGGCCCGCCAGCCATATCTCGAAGGCGCAGAGCAGGTGCGTTGGTGCGGCATCGCGGCCAGCAGCCTGACCGGGCTGATGTATGGCCGCGCCCAGGCGGACGCTCGCTACTGGCGCGAGGTGAAGGGCTGGCTGCGCGCCTTTACCGAGGCGCATCTCCCGGTGGAACTGCTGTCCGATGCCCAGCTCGAAGCAGGCGATTTCGAAGGCTTGCAGGTCATCGCGCTTCCGGCAACTGCGTGCCTGTCGGAGAAAGCTCAGAACCAGCTCCGCGCTTTTGTGGATGCAGGCGGAGGATTGCTTGCTACTTCGGTGACCTCGCTTGCAGACGAGGAAGGGGAACTAGGCACACAGTTTGGGTTGGAGGATATCCTGGGAACGAGTTTCCAACGGTTGGAGGAGCGAGGGCCCTTGCCGAGTGACTGGCCGCTCTACCCCAAGGCTCATCCGCTGGCCGAGGGCGAGTGGGTAGAAGAGGCCAAATGGCGCCAGTGGAGCGGCCTGGGCCATCCCTTGAACGGCGTGGGGCTGCCTGGGCGTTATGTATATACGACGCCTGCGTCCGACCGGCAGGTCGCCTGGACCATCGAAGGCGAGCAGCCTGCGATCTTCAGCGGTAATTTCGGGGCTGGGAAGGTCGTCTACTTCAGCCCTGAGGTCGGCGCGGCTTACTACAACTTTGGTTATCCCTACCTGCGCCACCTGATGACCGAAGCGGCCTTGATGGTTGCGCCGGCAGCGCCCGAGCTTCGCGTCGAAGGCTCTTTGATGCTGCAGGCAACCTACTGGCGCCAGCCTCTTGCGGCAGGCGGCAGCCGGCTGATCGTGCAACTGCTGAACGAAGCCAGCAGCTTTGGGCGAGTGTCGCTTGGAGACGATGCAATGCCACTGCGAGAAGAAGTCCTTCCGCTTGGCGGCATCCTGGTGGAAGCCCCAGAGGGGAGTAGCTTCAACCTGCAGCCTGAAGGCCTTGCGCTGCAACCCACCGCAACAAGTGCTGGCCGAGTGAAGGTCGAACTGCCTCCCCTGGGCCTGCACACGCTGCTGGTGATCGAATAAGCCCTAATCGCTGCGCAGCAATCTGAGGGCACGCAGCTTCACCTCGCCCAGGGTCTGACGCGGGTCCAGGCGCAGGCTGGTGATGGTCTGGCCCGCCCACTGCGGGTGCGCGCCGACCTCCAGCCGGTAAGTGTGAAGCTGCCCATCAGCCGCCGGATTGATATGGAAGACACGTTCTTCCGCGACGCCCGGCGCGGTCCTGGTGGTGAAGTAAAGCTGCACCAGTTCGCCCTCGGGCGAGGCGAGTTCAACCTCCAGCCCATCGCCCGGGCGTCCTTCGACCTCGAGCGGGGGCGAGTAGAGCTGCGGATCTTCAGCCACTACCCCAAGGCTCATCCCATCAGAGGCGAAGACTGGGGTAGCGAAGCCTCTGACCAGTTTCCATCCCTGCTGGTCCTGGGTGAAGTCAAAATCAATAACTGTCAGCCCTGGTGGTTGCTCGTAAGTTAGAGAGAGCTCCTCTCCAGCAACCCAGGCCTTGCCGCCCGGCACGTCAGCCTCCAGAGCAAGTTCACCCTCCAGCCAGCACTGGATGCGGTCGCTGCCTTCGAGTGCCAGGCCACGCGGATCCAGATAGCGCAGCTTGCGCGAGGCGTCTTCCAGATAGTCCACTCGGTGTTCGGTGCCAGGCCAAAAGGCACTGTAAGCGAGCAGGCCGGCCTCTTCTCGCCAGGCCACCCAGCCATACCTTGGCAGACTTATCTCTCCCTGCGGTGTGGTGACTGGGAAGACGCCCTCCAGCCGGTTGCAGACAAAGTTGTAGCCGTTCGTATAGCGCACCCAGATACGCCCGAACTCCTCCGGCTGGGGATTCCAGGCCTCGGTGTTGGGGACGAAGCCTTCACGCGCAAGCTGCTCATAGTCCTTCCATTGGCCAGTGCTGAAGTAGAGCACCTCCTCCACCTGCTGAAGCGCATAATGGCGCTGCAGGTCGCCAACCAGCAGCAGTTCGGTCAGCAGATAATCCCAGGGGAAGTCCGGGTAGTAGAAGATATAACCCCCGTTGCCATAGAGAAGCTCAACCAAGCGATAATCGTCGCGCAAGGCTTCCTCGCGGTAGTTGGCCCACTCGGGCCAGGGCGGTGGGCCGAAGAAGCGGTACATCAGGCCCATCCCGTGGAAGCTCGAAAGCTGATGCAGCCGGCGCAGTTTGTATTCGGGCGAGGTCAGGCGGTTATGGCCACCCATTATCCCGAAGTCGCCATAATCTACCCAATAGCCCAGCAGATGCTCGTCAATCAGCGTCTCGGAACCGAGCGGCCCCCCCTGGGTCTCCTTCATCAGGCGACAGAAAGCCTTCTGCCTGTCCATTGTGGCGCGGATAGAGGGCTCTCCAGAAGCGCTGGTGGCATAGTCATGATAACCACTGGGCACCGCGCCCGAGGTAAGCTGGTCGCTAAAGGCGGCGTTTGGATGCCAGGTGGACTGGATCTCGGCTTCCTGTCGCTCTCCAAGCGCTTGCCAGGTGAGGTTGCTCGTGTACCACTCGAGGGGTTCCGTCCGCGCCTTTGCCCTGCCAGGTCACACCACGTTTTACACTGGGGCTGGCGTCGCGGCACAGCATATAGTTGGTGCGGAAGGCGAACCTGCCAAGCGCCTTGCCCGCATCACACAGGCGCTGATACTCCTCCAAAGTCCCCAGTGCCGGGTTGGGCGGAAATTCCGGCAGCCAAAGAGAATCCGGCAGCAAGGCATCGAAGCCGCCCGCCTGCCAGTCCTCGACCACCGACAGGCAGGGGGTAAGGCCGAGACAGCAGCGCTTTACTCGTTCGAGCAGCCAGGTCATCTGATCCGCTGTGCCGCCCCACAAGTCGAGGAAGACCTGCTGGCCGAGTTCTTCCCGGTATTCGCTGGGCGGGTTGGACAGCCTGGGGACAACATCCCAGAGGCGCTCGGAGACGCGCAGCTCCAGTACTTCGCTCACTTCGTTATAAAGGCCGTCCAGCCTTGGGCTGTAGGTAGGGCGCCTTGCAGGCTCGAAGTTGCCCTCTCCCCGGGGCGCTTTATTTGGCGCATCGAAGCCCGTACAGTTGCTCTGCCTCGAGTATCCAGCGCGCGTCAAGCCAGGCCGAGTACTCCGGCAGCCAGGCTGTCTTGTCCCACCAGACCTGCCCATGCGCCTCGGCGTAGCGAGTCAGGTCATACCGTTGCCAGGGGCCAGCGACCTCGCAAACTCCCGCCGAAAGCTGGGTAACCCGCAGCGGCACCGGCGCTTCGAAACTGAAGCGCAAGCAGTCCTCGCCCGGCTCGATGGTTACTCTCCAGGAGATAGCTTCTTCGCCTGGCTGGCTTTCATATTCGCAGACCAGCGCCTGACCCCGTGGCCTGGCCTCCCTCAGAGTAACAGCGCCACTGGTGACGGCCTCTGGCATCTGAAACTGGGGCCCAAGCCCCGCCAGGGCGATGAAACTTGCCTCACCGAGCGACACCCGGACGGCGCGCGCCTCAGGCTCGTAGGAATACTCTACGCCCTGGACTACCCAGCTCATCGCAGCCGCCCTCCCGATACTCCCGGCAAGCAACAGCAAACCTAACACAAGACCCCAACGCATCAGTCAGTCTCCTGAGAGGCAAAGTCGAAAGCTACAAAATCAAGCCCTGCCATATAGTTGCTTGAGCGCTCGTTTTTCCCCGGTCACCAGCAGCTTCAGCTCGTGGTTGCCACTTGTCAATTCCAACATGCCGAGTTTCACAAGGCCAGGTTCGACACCGCTTGCATAGCCGTCGTAACTTGCAAGCTTCTGTCCATCAAGGAAGACGTCCACCTGCCCATAGTCGGGCGCGCTGGTTATCGCAATGAGAGACCAGATAGCGTCCCTCCTGCTCAACTGGCATGGCGAGGGTAAAACTGGCACCCGGCTCTCCAGGCGTTAGCCAAAGATGAGAGTTATGACTCCACCGGGCTGCGCCGAAAGGCTGCAGATCTTGCACAACCGGTTTCATGGTTTCGGGAGCCCAGCTTGCCAGAGGCAGCTTTTCCCCTTCCAGTACGATGTCGCCGCGAGCTTTCACCAGTTGGAAGCAATCAAGAGCGGCCTGCCAACCAAGACTTGCCTTGTCGCGCCCGGTGATCTCAAACACCAAATCGGCCTGTCCGGCATCAAGACGCACCGAGCCGGCGTTCGCCAGATCCTGGCGGATGGGCACCGGTGCATAGCAGTCCACTTCCACCTCGTCGGTAGTGCCTACCAGCCTGAAACGGCAGCCTGTGGGCAAGCCGACCGGATAAAGCAACACCTCATAGGAAGCCGAATCTTCGACTGTTACAGGCACTACAAATTGTTGGGTCTTCTTGCGGTAGAAGGCAATAGCCCGCCCATCGCTTAGCGCGCAGGGCAGCATAGCATCGTTAAGGTAGGACAGCCCCGTCTGGCCCTGAGGCCTGACAGCCCGCTCGGCCTCTGTCACATCCGCCTGCATCCTGGGCCAGGCCAACAGTCGCTGTTCAGGTACGGGTTGGAAGAAGTCGGTCCCGTTCGGCGCCGCGTACCAGCAAGCCAGAGTGCTGTATTCGATGCTCGCATCGCGGAAGGCGTAGTTCTCCAGCGTGATTTTGAAGTCGCGCTGATAGGGCACCGGCTCGGCGATCTGCCAGCGATAGACTGACCAGTGATTGGAGAAGCCAGGCCCCTCTCCCAGTGTGTTGCCGTGATAGGCGTGCTCGAAGTGGCGGAATCCCCAGGCATCGCCGAAATAGTCCTCTGTTCCCGTGCCAAAGATTGAGGGGAAGCCCTCGCCATCCACCCAGACTTTCTCGTCGCCCTCGCCAAACCAGCCCTCAAACCGCGAGGTGATAGAGAGCGCGCAACCCAGGAACTTGCCCGTCCCCTGTGCCTCGAGTACGGGGTAGTCGAAGGTCAGGCCCGGAGTCTCGTGGCGCCACTTGGCGTGGAAGAGTCCCCGGTTGCCCAGTCCTCCTTCCAGCTTATGCGTGGTCAGTTCCCAGCTCACCGTGATATCGGAGGCGCCAGTGTTAAGCAGTTTCAGGCGCGCCGACCTGTCGAAGGGCATCGGCCAATAACAGTACATCCCCTCCGCGGTCATCCCCAGTGGCAGAGAACGATATTCGTTGAAGCCCGGGGCCGACCCAAAGAAATCGCCCACTGGAGAGTCCAGGCACAGTTCCGTATCGAAATAGCCGCGCAACACAAGCTGGCGCAGAGTGCCCAGTGTCGCTGGGGTCACACTCAGCTTAAAAGAGTGGATGACTCCTGGTCCCTCCAGCGAGGCCAGCCCCAATAGTTGCCCGGCCTTGATGCGGGCTATGCCGTGACTGGTCTTCTGGCCCTCGTGAGTGGGTTTAGGGTCCTCTCCACAGGCTGAAAGCTTGCCCAGGGCAGTGTCCAGGGCCTGCTGGCCGGCGGGCGAGAGAGGCAATCTGAGGCTTTCAACCTGCGTGCTGGGCGGGTAGGTCAGGTATTGAAACTGATAATAGTGGCGCGGCGGCTCATTCTCACCAAGGGAGACGATGCGCAGGCTCTTCTCATACGGCAGGGGGAAGTAGCAGTTCTTGCCTGCCCCGTGCGCGCCAACGAGCGGCGCAAGGAAGGGCGCCTCCTCTCCAGAGAGCATCCGGGCGAAATCCAGTGCCAGCCGAGGGGTGCTCTCCCCATCGAAATAGAACTCCATCCGGCCCTGCGGATTGGCGCTCCAGATGCGCGTCACACAGCCGGGGCCCTTCAGGTCGGCGATGAGGCCACGATTGCCCTCTTCCGACTCGTACTGGCCCCAGTCGCCATTGGCTGCCCACTGGCCCCAGTCGTCCTTATTCAGGCTATGGCGATCGAAGCTGCTGGCCTGACGGCAAGTGATCCCTGGCACAAGCTCTGGTAATAGCGAGAGGTCCCAGGTCGCTTGTAAAAAGTGATTTACATCGAGCGTGGCAGGCACAGCGGACGCGAACAGGAAGCAGCAGGCCACCAGGGCCAAGCGCGATGACAGCAGTCAGAAGCTTCATTTCAATCCCTCCTTCTGTGTTTGCCGTAATTGGCGCTGAACAGGGGCGCTCCTGCCCCGCCATCCCTCCCCGCGGCGCAGTCCTTCCTTCTGACGCCAATCTGGTGTTTCGGGAGTCTCCGCTCCCGAAACTTGCTGTGCAAGAACCGAAGCGCAAGGGCGGGCATGCGCCCGCCTATTTGAAAGAAGAACAAAAAGCAAAACGACCAGGACGGGAAAAGCGTGGGGGTATACGTGAGCTATGCTCACGCACCCCCACACCCCCGCTAGTTCGAGAGTTTCAGGAGAAGGTTGGCGAAATACTCCGGGGACGAAACTAACGGGGGCGCAAAGCCGTCCTTCTGCTATACTTGGACAAATACCGCTCGGGGGGCGCCTGATGGGCATCCTGGAGAAACTCGAAAACTTGTTGAACGAGGGCCTGGAGCAGTCGCTCGCCAAGGCCTTCGCGGGGCGCGTGCACCCCGTAGAGATAGCGCGCAAGCTCGAACTAGAGGCCACGGCTCGCAAACGCGTTGCCCTCATTGGCGAACTCATCCCTGACGAGTATCTGGTCGAGCTCGCTCCTTCCGATTACGCCGAACTGGAGCCTATCCGGGCCGGCCTGGAAGAACAACTGGCCGAGTATGTCACCGAGATGGCCGACCGCGAGGGGCTGTTTCTGCTGTCCTCTCCCAGAGTGACGCTCGCGGCAAGCGAGGCGCTGCGGCTCGGGCAGTTTAAGACCCGAGGCAACTTCTCGGGCAAGCCACCCGCCTATACCTTGAAGCTCGAGACTGGCCCTGGTAGTGGATTTGTCTTCTCCTTCGAGCAGGAGAAGGTGGTTGTGGGCCGCGCGTCGGGCTGTGAGGTTAAACTGGACGACCAGAGAGTCTCGCGCAAGCATTTCGAGATACGCTTTGACGGCAGTCAGTTCTGGGTAGTGGACCTCGGCAGCACCAATGGCACCTACCTGGGAGAAGAGCGCATCTCCAAATCAGCCTTGAAGCCTGGCGATGTTATAGCGGCAGGCGTTACGTCACTGCGTTTTGATGTGCCCCTGTGGCGGAAGGGGGACGGCTAGATGGCCATCGCGCTCGCGCTTGGAAGGCTTGGGCTGATTGCCCTGCTGCTTTGGCTGGCCTGGGTCATCGCCACCCGCCTCATCACTCGGGGCGCTGAAGTCTCCGAAGAACAACCTCAACGGGGCAAAGCCGCGCGCAGCGGCGCATCAGAGCCCAAATGGCAACTGCAGGTGCTCTCGGTTGGCCGCACCGACCGCCTGGCCCTCGGAGAACTGCTTCCCGTCACCGGGACGCTTTTTTTTGGAAGGTCGCCCGAATGCGAGATCTACCTCGACGATAATCGCATCTCTCGCAAGCACGCGAAGCTCGAACTGCGCGGCGCAAAGCTGGTGCTGGAAGACCTCGGCAGCACCAATGGCACCTATGTCAACAACCGGCGCGTCACGACGAGCGTCGAACTTACGCCTGGCGATGTTATCGAGCTTGGCGACACCCGGCTGAAGGCAGGACGCGGATGACCGCCGGACGCAGGCTGGAGCTAGGCCTGTTGCTGGCCGGCGCAGGGGCCTACTGGATTGCGCTGGCGCTGCTTGGCACTTATACCGCGAGGGCTTTCTCCTTCGATTTCCACTTTGCGTGGCTGCCGCTGGCCTTCCTTGCGCTGTGGTTGATTCTGATAAAAGCCGCGCCCCAGGCCGATACCGTCGTGCTCGTGCCGGTGACGCTGCTATCAGAAATCGGCATGCTGGTGCTGCTGCGCATCTCCCCGGCTTATGCGATGCGGCAAGGCGCCTGGTTCGCGATTGGGCTTCTCGTCTGTCTGCTAATCCCACTCGCGCTGAAAATGCCAAGCAAGCTAAGGGTGTACAAATACACCCTCGGCGGGCTGGCAGTGCTGCTGATTGGCGCGAGTCTCGTTTTCGGCTATGAGGCGGGCGGAGCACGGCTCTGGCTCAAATTTGGGAGTTTCTCACTTCAACCCGCAGAGCCTGGCAAGCTTTTCCTCATCCTGTTTTTGGCCGCTTACCTGGCCGAAGTAGGGCCCCTTGTTCGCGACCCAGGTGGGGCTGCCCCTCAAAGCGCGGCTCAAGTACGTAATGCCGGTTGTAGCCTTCGCGCTGGTGGCGCTGCTGCTCTTTATCAGGATGAAAGACCTCGGCGCGGCAGGCCTGTTTATGGGGCTCTTCCTTGCGATGTTCTACCTGGCCAGCGGAGACCGCAAGTTGGTCGGGCTGGGCGCGGGAGTCTTCCTGGCGGGGGCCGTTGCAGCGAGTTTTGCCCTGCCCCATGTTCAGAACCGCCTGAACGCCTTCTGGGCGCCCTGGGTTCATTATGACGGGCCTGGTTATCAGGTCGCGCAGGCGCTGATGAGCCTGGGCAATGGCGGCCTGGTCGGGACAGGGCTTGGAGCAGGACTCGGAGGCATCTGGCTGGGCGCCAATTCGTTGGTGCCGAACGCGCTCACCGATATGCCCTTCATTATTATTTGCGAGGAATTGGGCGCTATCGCTGGACTGGCGGTGCTGGTGCTGTTCGCAGCGCTGGTGGCGAGGCTTTTTTATAGCGCGCTGACCCTCAGAGCGGCTTTCGGCAAGCTGGTTGCTGCTGGCATCGCTTCGCTGGTGGCGTTGCACGTGGTGCTGATCGTGGGCGGAGTCTTGAAAGTCTTGCCCCTCACAGGCATCACGACTCCCTTCATCAGCTACGGCGGCAGCAGCCTGCTGACCAATTTCGCGCTGGTAGGGCTGTATCTGGCCCTTACCCGGGAGGAGGGGCGTTATGCACCAGGAGCCTGAACGCCTCAATGCCCGCCTGCGCGGCCTGCTTTCGGTTTCAGTCGTCGCCATACTGCTGCTCGCGTTGCCCCTTTTCTACTGGGTCGGTGCGAGGCAGAGCTACCTCAACCAAAAATCGGCAACCTATCGCTCGGCCTTCCTGGAAGACTGGAGCGCGCGCGGCACCCTGATCTCGGCCGATGACCAGGTGCTGGCCGAATCGGTCAAGGACTCTCAGACAGGCAAAGTGAAGCGCAGCTATCCCCTGGGCGCGGCGGCGGCGCAGACAATTGGTTATCTCTCCCACCAGTATGGCAAGTCGGGACTGGAGAAAGGCTGTGACGAGTGGCTTTCCAGCGCGCGGGGCTCCTCGGCGGGACTGTTGGAGCAACTGCAGCGGCTGTCGGGCCTGCCCGTGCCTGGCCACAAGGTGCAGGTTACTCTCAATGCCAAATTACAGAAGACAGCCTACGAGGCCCTTGGAGGGCGACGAGGAGCGGTGGCGGTAATCAATCCGCAAACTGGGGCGATTCTGGCGCTTGCCAGTTCGCCTTCGTACGATGCCAACAAGGTGGATGCGCTCTTTGATGAACTGCGCACCCATCCTCACGCGGCGTTGCTCAATCGCGCAACTCAAGGCCTGTATCCGCCAGGTTCGACTTTCAAGATATTCACCGCGGCCGCGGCGCTGGATACGGGCGTCGTCACCCCCGATACGACCTTCGATTGCGAGGGCACCTGGCAAGGCCCAGGCACCAGAATCAAATGTCTGAAGCGCTCAGGCCACGGGGAGATATCTCTTTTCGATGGTATCCGGCTTTCTTGTAATATTGCGCTCTCTCAGACGGCGCTCAAGCTGGGGCTGGATGGATTCTATTCCTATGCGAAGGCCTTCCATCTGGAGGATCCCTTCGAACTGCCCTGTGCCTCCTCCAAAGGTATGCTGCCCGATCGCCTGAAAGCGACCGAAGCAGATTTGGCCGAGATGGGCTTTGGTCAGGGCAGGTTGCTGGTGAGCCCTCTCTGGATTGCCTTGATGGCAGGCACCGTGACCAACAACGGCCAAATGATGCGGCCCTATCTCATATCGAAGATAACAGGCCAAAATGGTAAAATGATATCTGAGACCTCTCCCCTTTCCTGGGGGCAACCGGTTTCCTCGCAGGCGGCCAGCGAGATCACCAGGATGATGGTGGCCACGGTAGATACTGGCACGGGAACCGTTGCGCGCTTGCCTGGGGTTGAAGTGGCAGGCAAGACTGGTACCGCTGAGAACCCCGAAGGCAGGCCTCATGGCTGGTTTGTGGCTACGGCGCCCGCCGGTCGGCCAGTGGTGGCAGTAGCGGCAATTGTTGAGAACAGCGGCACCGGCAGCGCCAATGCCGGCCCGATTGTGAAACAGATTTTGAGGCAAGCCCTCAAGCAAGCAGGTGAACTGGATTGATTACACCCGGCCAGATGCTGGCAGGACGTTATAAGTTGGGCGAACAACTCGGCAGGGGTGGGATGGCCCTGGTCTTTTCGGCGCTGGACACCACCCTCGACCGGCAAGTCGCCATAAAGGTGCTGGATCCCAAATATCTGGCGGATGAAGAGTTTGTCGCGCGATTTGGGCTGGAGGTCTCTTCGGCTGCCCAACTGGCGCATCCAAGCATTGTCACGACCTACGACACAGGCCAGTTTGAAGGATTGCCTTATCTGGTTATGGAGAACCTTCCCGGCGGCACTCTGCGCGACCGGTTGAAGCGCACCCCCCAATTGCCCGAGCGCCAGGCTATTGCCATCGCGTTATCGCTGGCCAGGGCGCTTGCCTACGCTCATTCGCGCGGCATCGTGCATCGGGACATAAAACCCAGCAACGTATTATTTACTTCCGATGGCATCCCCAAGCTCAGCGATTTTGGCATCGCCAAGGCGCTGGCGGCTTCAGAATACACTCAGACAGGTCAGATGGTCGGCTCGGTTGCCTATTCGGCGCCGGAGGTACTCGAAGGCGGCTCCGCAACACCAGCAAGTGATATCTACTCGCTAGGCTGTCTGCTATATGAGATGGTCTGTGGCAAGGCGCCCTTCGATGGCGACTCGCCTATGGCGATTGCTCTGGGGCATCTGCGACAGGCGCCTCAGCGGCCCAGGGCGCTCAATCCACAGCTCTCGACCCGCGTTGAAGCCTTGCTGCTCAGGTGCCTTGAGAAGACGCC
Source organism: uncultured Armatimonadia bacterium (assembly GCA_963749155.1). GTDB lineage: Bacteria > Armatimonadota > Zipacnadia > CAVVLO01 > CAVVLO01 > CAVVLO01. Next base: position 663,688 of record CAVVLO010000002.1, read on the forward strand.
TTCGATGCGATATGGCTCGGTGGAAGAACTCGCCAATGAGCTTGAGAAGCTCCAGGTCAGCAGCCCAACCGATATTCGCGATGCGCTGGATACCGAGCAGACAATGCGCAGACCAGTCGTGCGCACCACAGCGCCTTTACCGCCGCAGCGCGGCAGTGACACCAATACGCCGCTGATAATCGCCCTTGTCTTCGTAGCCATCGCGGCGATTGCGCTCGGGTTCGTCTTTGGCCCTCAGTTGCTCGAATCTTTCGGGGGCGGCAAGCCGGCGCTGCTTCAGGCGCCCAATCTGGAAAGGATGAGCATCTCTCAGGCCACCCGTGCGGCCCAGGTGCTGGGGCTGACGGTCCAGGTACAGGGCGAAGAAGATAGTGATAGTGTGCCACCAAATTCCATCTTGCGCCAGTTGCCTTCGCCAGGTGTAGAGGTTGAAAAGGGCGGAGTAATTAAAGTCATTGTCTCCAAGGGGCAGGAACTGGTAAACGTGCCGGATATCACTGAGATCCCTGTCGAGCGCGCCTCCTCGCTGCTTTCGGGATACGGATTGAGAATTGGCGCCCAACAAGGCGAGGAACACCACCCCACCCTCCCAGAAGGGTATATCTTGCGGCAATCTCCAGGGGCTGGGCAAAAGTCTACCAAAGGCTCCAGAGTGGATTATTGGCTAAGTCTTGGCCCCGAAGCGGTTGAGCCACCGCCACCAGACACCAATACAGGGCCCCAGCCTCCGGATGATGGCACAAACGCTGGGCCAGATGCGCCACCTCCTGGCGATAATCCACCGCCAGTAGCTCCTGACACAGAGTAGTTATTAACTCGGGGCAAGTTGCCAAACTGCTTCCGAGCTGTTTCTTAATATCTTGTTAGCTTACCTGACAGGGGCAGAACCGGCGACGTAGTGCAGTTTGCTGGGTCTCTTGTAACTAATTCGAGATATTTTCGAAATTGTTGTTGCAGTGCTGTTGACGTTACGTTGCTTCGATGGTACATTATGTAGTGGAGGAACACGAGTGTCGTATCACCAGCTTGTTGCCCACAGGCGGAGGTGATGCGCAGTGTCACTACCATCGATCGGAGCAGCGTTTGCAGGCATCCTTTTGTTGTTCTTTACATCAGCTCAGCTGATGTACAACATCTTCAGCCCTGTGCTGAGTTGGCTTTTCTCGGCGTTTGGACTGGACCTGACAGAAGGCGAAGCAAACCTTATCACAATCTTACTTGTCGTCAGCGTCGGCCTGGCTATCATCAACAAGCTGATGAAGAACTTCGCCGGCGGGTATACCGACTAAACGCCAGTTATCGTCTACTGACTACCTGAAGGGCTCTCGCAAGGGAGCCCTTTTCTATTTATAAACCACTTCTCTGGTTGACAGGCCGCATCCCTGCCACTAACCTCCCCCGTATGAATGACCGGCTGACTACCGATATCCGACAAAGAGTGGCCAAAGAGCAAGGCGCCGTGTTGAAGGACTCCGGCGGCAGGCTGCGCGTCGCCCTTATATGGCCTAACACTTATGCGTGCGGGATGGCCTCACTTGGTTTCCAACAGCTCTACAGATTGCTTAACGAATTGCCCTTTGTGGTCTGCGAGCGCGCCTTTCTGCCCGACAATCCCCGCCAGTATGATGAACTTGATACCGAGCTTTTCACCTACGAGACACTGACCCCAGTAAGAGATTTCCATGTGCTGGCTTTTTCGGTGGCCTACGAGCTGGATTACTTCCACCTGCTGCGGTGCCTTAGTCTGGCGCGCGTGCCAGTGCGCGCCAGGGACAGGCAGGAGGACGATCCGCTAGTTATCGCCGGAGGCATCGCGCTCACTTTCAATCCCTTTCCAATTGCTGAAGCGCTGGATGCGATTTGTATAGGTGAAGCAGAACCCCTGCTCGAGCGCTGGTTCGAGCTGCTTTATCAGAGTCGCGAAGTAGCGCCTGGCTCGCGCGAGGAAATATTGCGCGCCCAGGCCGAATTGCCTGGTGTCTTTGTACCTTCACTTTACAAGCTGGACTGGGACGCCCAGGGCAATCTGATGAGCGTTGAGACAGAGCCCCCTGCGCCGTTGTCTGTGGTAAAAAGCACCACGGATTTCGATTATAACGAGCCAGCCCGAGGGTCGCTCTTTGCAGCCTCGAGCCAGTTTGCCAACGACCTGCTGGTTGAGATCGGCCGAGGTTGTGGGCGAGGTTGCAAGTTCTGCGTGTCGGGTCATGTGACCAACCCGGTACGATTTCATCCTGGGGAGGCTGTCGTACAAGCCGCCAAGGCTGCGGAGGCGCCAGATTTCGGGAGAGTGGCGCTGGTGGCAAGCGCGGCTGGAGACTATCCGGGGTTGGCGGAGTTGCTGACAAGTCTCACTGCCGAAGGCTTCAGGGCGTCGGTCTCCTCTCTGAGGGTCGAACAGACCAAGCTGGCGACCTTGAAAGCACTTGCCCAGAGCGGTGGGCGGACTGTAACCATAGCTCCCGAGGCAGCGACCGAACGGTTGCGCTTTGCCTTGGGGAAGAAAACTCGAGATGAGGAGTTTTTCCACTTCGCCGAGTTGGCTCAGGAGGCCCGCATCGAGCAACTCAAGCTCTATTTCCTGCTTGGCCTGCCTGCCGAAACTGACGATGATATCCTCGCGCTGGGGGGATTCCTTACCGAGTTGAAGTCACGCTGCCCAGGGGTTGCAGTTAAGGCTTCTGTTGGGATTTTCGTGCCAAAACCTGCGACCCCCTTCCAGTGGGCGCCAATGGTGGTTGAGCCTGAACTAACACGACGACTAGTGCTGGCAAGGCAGGCTTTGTCGAAGCTGCGCAAAGTGAGTTTCGACCTGGATGCGCCCGGCGAGGCCCTGATCCAGGCCTTGCTTGCGCGAGGAGGAGCGCCACTTTTCCCTGTGCTGGAAGCTCTTGCCGTAAAAGGCCCCAAGCTTAAGCCTCTCCTCAAAGGCTTGCGCGCTCAGGAGCTTGACCCTGACCTGCTCTGGAGCGAGCGCCCCGCTGAGGCGCGCTTCCCCTGGGAGCTATTCGACTTTGGAATGGCTCGCGAAAAGCTCTGGAAAAGGTGGACCGAGACCTTCGAAGGAGCCCCGGATGAAGCTGACTGAACGCGAGGGCGCGCTGTTTATAGAGCCAGCAACGCTGGAGGCGCCTGAAGGCACTGTATTGGCCTTCACAACCCGCGTGGGGGGCGTCAGCCTGCCGCCTCACGACGCGCTCAATCTGAGTTATGAAGCCGGTGACGACGCCAAATTGGTCAGAGAGAACTGGGCCAGGACCAGGCGAGCGCTCGGGCTTGCCGATATGGCCATCAGAGAACTCTCCCAGGTGCATGGGATTGAAGTTTTCCATCTGACCTCCTTTGAGCAAGGCCACCTCATCCACGGGGAGGACGCCTGCCAGCTTGGCCCGGCAGATACGCTGGTGACAGCGCTAGCTGGGACGCCGTGCGCGCTGCGATATGCCGACTGCGCGCCGATTGCTTTGTACAGCAGGAAGTCAAAGGCGATGGGGCTTGTGCACGCGGGCTGGCGAGGCACCGCCACAGGCGTGGTAGCAAGCGCGGTGATGGCGATGGCAATCGCTTTTGGCGCAACTCCAGGAGAGCTGCAAGCCTTTATCTTTCCGCATATCCGCAAGTGCTGTTTTCTGGTGCGTGAAGACGCTCTGAAAGAGTTTTCGCACTCCTTCCCTGGCCCTTCCGAGGTCATCGAGCAAGCGAGTGAAGCCCAGTGGACGATTGATCTCGAGGCGGCCAACCGGCACTGGCTGACCGAGCTTGGCGTCACCCGGATTGAAACCTCTGACCTCTGCACCTGCTGCCGAGATGATTTATTTTTCTCATATCGGCGCGATGGGATGCGCGGTTGCATGAGGTTGATTGGCCAGTTGGTTTGACCTCTTGGAGCTTTGGCGATACCCTTATATAATAGAAATATAATCTCTTGCCAGACTAGCGCCAGAACTAGCAGCCTCGTTCTACTACTCAAGTTATGACAGCAATCAGCCGATAAGCCCCTAGAGGTGGACTCTGATGGACGGTGTTGGGGCCGGCGCGGCACTTGCGTCGCTTGCTGCTCCTTACAATTTACTTGCCCAGGCACTCGATCGACCTCGGCGGCTGCTTGCCTCGGCGCTTACTCGTTATGTGCATCCTGAGGCACTGGTTAAGGCAGGGGCCAGGAAACCTGCCCTCCTCACAACGGCAGTGGTGCTTGCCGGAGGGCGAGGCACCAGGCTGTATCCTCTTACAGAACACCTTCCCAAGCCGCTTGTACCGGTCTTCGGCCGGGCACTGCTCGATCACTTGCTTACAGGGCTAGCGCGAAGTGGAGTCCAGCAGGTTTATATCCTGCTTGGTTTTGGGGGAGAGCAAGTACTCAGCCATCTTGCCGAAGCTGCTCCGGCAGGACTGGCTATCGAGACTCTTTCTGGTAATGAGCCATACGGCACTGCAGGAGCAACGCGCAGACTTCGCAAGTTGCTACCGGACGAGTTCCTTGTGATGTGTGGCGATGCGCTTACAGATGCGGATTTCTTGCACGCGACTCTTTTCCACCAGGAGCAGGGGGCGCTGGTGACTGTCCTGGCCAAGGAGGTGCCAGATGCCTCCCAGTTCGGCTTGATGGCGGTGGACGAGACCAGGCGGATAACAAATTTCGTCGAGAAGCCTGCAAGACTTCCAGGTTGCCCCAGCTCCCTCAGGGCTGGTCAGTTGCGGGATGTACCTGATGCGGCGCGAGGCACTTGATTATGTGCCAGCAGGCGTTGAATACGATTTCGGCAAGCAGCTCTTGCCAAGTCTGCTTGAAGCGGGGGCGCCTCTTTATGCGTGGAGCCTGCCCCAATACTGGCGCGATATCGGTACCTGGGAAGCCTATGTGCAGGGGATGATGGATGTGCTGGAGGGGCAGGTCAGATTACCCTGGCCCCTGCTTTGTGAGAAGATCTTCCTTTTACGGCAGAGACTGGCGCGCGGTAGATTTGATTTGCCCGCCCATCCTGCTGCAGCTATCGCGACGCTGGAGGCGGAATTCGCCACGCTGGCGGCGCGTTAAGGGGTCGCGAGTCGGACTGCAGGCAATTTAGCCTTCCAGTTCGAGCTCGCGGCCCTGGACAAGTTTGAAGAGCACCTTCAACCCCTCCCCAAGACGCGGGCCAGGGCGCAACAGTAAATCGGGCGAGACAGCTTTCACCTTGCCAGGCTTTGACGGCTTTGAGTTGGCGCCATTTGGAGGTTGCGAGCAGTTGCTGAGCGTCGGGTGAGGTCGTGATGATAAGATCCGGCTCCCCCGCAAGCAGAGCTTCTTCCGAAAGCGCGGCAAATCCCTTGTATTCGGCTGGCACGGCGTTTTTCGCGCCACAATCGGTCAGCATCTGCCCGACGAAGGTATCAGCCGCAGCGGCGTATAGCGGCTCCATCGAGATCTCGACAAAAACCTTCAGGTCCATCGGTTTGGCCTGCTTGCGCACTGCCTCGATAACTCCCAGCATTTCTCGCGTCAGCTTCTCGGCCTCTTCCCCTTTGCCAGTCGCGATCCCCAGGGTGCCGATGTTGCCTACCACATCCTCAAACTTGCTGGGTTCGAGCGCCAGCACGGGAAGACCCAGTTTACGCAAGTGGGCGATGCCTGTCGGCTGAAGCGAATTGATACCCACAATGAGGTCGGGCTTGAGGGAGACGATTTGCTCATAATTCAGATTGATGACGCCAAGTTGGGCCTTCTCTTTGGCCTCGGGGGGATAGTCAGAGGACTCCGAGACGGCGATAATCTGGTCTCCAAGCCCCAGCGCGTAAAGCAATTCGGTACAACTGGGGGCAAGCGATATGATCCGCTCGGCCCTCGCGGGTATTGGCACTGAAGCGCCAGTGTCATCTACTACTGAAAGAGGCGCCTGGGCGTCAGGAAACGGAGCTGTGGGCGGAACTTCAGCCTCCTGCTTCGGGCCGCAACCGGCCAGCAGACAGCAAGCGAGCAACACCAGAAAGATGCCAGAGAGCAGCTTCATAACTTTACCTCATCAGAAGGGCATTATGACTTGCAGTGAACAGACCATTGCCACGGCTTGCAGGGCAAGCCCGGCGGGCAGCAGACCCCAGCGCGGACCGAGTCTCTCCAGCGCCAGCCAGGCGATAAGGGGTAGCAAGGCCATATAGAAGAACAACCAGATGCGCGCGACCTCGCCCAGCACGGAACCACTCAAATCTACCAGCAGCAGTATAGAACAAACCGAAAGAGTAAAGAGTGTGAGCAGAGACTGATTGCGCGGCCAGCGCGCAAGGCCCGAAGCCAGGAGTGGCCAGGCTGCCAGCCCCAGGAAAACGGCGACATCCAGCAGGTTGAAGCCCAGCCAGAAGGAGTAGGTGCGCGTCGCTGTGAGCGCGTGGTGGGCGGCCATCGCCTGACTCCACATCAGGGGGAAGTCGGTCAGCATGGCCCAGACCAGCATCGGCACTGCAAAGCTGGCAATCGCAAGTCCGACGCTGCCAAATAACACCTTGCGTGATTCAGGTGCTTTTTTCAGTGACTTGCCCAGCAGCCAGCCGAACAAGCCAAATAACGGCACGAGGGCCAATAAGCCAAAGTTTACGAAGACGCCTCCAGCCAGCAGCAGGCCAGCCAGGACGGCAAGCCACCGCCGGCGGGGTTCGAGCGACTTCAACAAGAGCCAGCCGAGGGTAAACACCAGGGGTGGAAACAGCAGGTCGAGTGCCGGCAGGAAGAGCAACTGACCTGGCACCAGGGGATAACAGAGGGCCGTAACGACCGCGGCCTCGAGCCCTGCCAGCTTGCGCGCCAGCAGGAAGGCGGGGATAAGGCCAAGCATCCCCAGCAGGCCGATCAGCCAGGCGACGAGGCCCGCGCCCAGCAGTTGCATCTCGGTCAGGTCCGCTCCCGCTCCGCGCTTCACCAGCGCGCGCCAGAGCAGCACTTCATCCGAGTGAGCCACAAGCCAGTCCTGTGACAGGCTTCCAAAACTGACTGCCAGATTATAGGCGAAGCCCTTCAGAGCCCAGTAGGTTAACACTGCGCCTGGGGGATGGGTAGCAGCGTGCTGGTCCATTGAAGGCATCAAATCGGGATAGGTGCGAATATAGTCCAGGACTCCCTCCACTCTGGATGCCTCAGAATAATAGGTAGTGGAGACAGGACTTGCGACGCAGGCCCCAAGAAAGACCAGGCCTCTGCCGCAGGCGGCGTTCAAGGCAATCTGCCCAAGCCAGGCCACCAGCACCAGCACCACAAGCAGCAGGGGCAACCATCGTTTGGCTTCGCGTTTTTTCCAGAGCAGGACAGCGACCAGGCTGTACAAGCCAAACAACCCGAGGGCTGGCACTACTGCTCCGGTCAGATGGAAAGCTGGCACATAAGGCCAGCTCCATTCGCCCAGCAGGCCAAGGGGAATTGTCCGAGTCAGGGACTAGCGCGGCTGCGAGGGCGCCAAGCACGAGGCAGAGCCAGGCTAGCAGTCGACCCGGAGCCGGCGGCTCGGTGCTCTTCTCAGGCTCCATCGGACTCTCCAAGCCCGACAGCCTCCTTCAGCGCGGCGACTTCAGCCTCGGTCAAAGGCCGCCAGCCGCCAAGCTGCAACTCGCCAAGTTCAACAGGCCCGTGAGTAACACGTTTGAGGCCTTTTACCTTGTGGCCGAGGGCGCCCATCAGGCGACGCACCTCCCGGTTGCGGCCTTCTTTTAAGGTAATAAGCACGACGCTATCGCTTTCGGCCTTGCGTACAGGGATAACCCGAACCGGTTTGGCCATACCGTCTTCCAGCATAATCCCCTTGCGCAGATCGCGTATCTCGGCATTCGTGAGGCGGTGAGGCAGAGTGACCTCGTAGGTCTTCTCGACCTCCCAGGTAGGGTGAGAGAGCCGATGGGCAAGCTGGCCGTCATTGGTGTAGAGCAAGAGTCCACTTGACCACATATCCAGGCGGCCGACGGAGTTCAGATGGCGAAGATGGGGAGGCAACAGATGCAAGGCAAGGGGCCGGCGTTCGCCTTCATCACGCCTGGTGGAGACGTGACCGGGGGGTTTGTGGACCGCCGCGTAGGCAAAGACCAGGTTCAGCTTGATGCGCTTGCCCTTGAACCGCACCTCGTCTTTGTCGGGGTTTACCTGGGTACCCAGCTCAGTGACTACCTGGCCGTTTACCTCGACGAGGCCTGCGGTTATCAGGGTCTCGGCTCGCCTGCGACTCGCGATCCCCGCCTGTTGCAACACTTTTTGCAGCCTTAACATAGCCAACTAGCAGCACTCCCACGACAATTAACAGACCGGCCAGCAGAAAGGGCCAGACTGCGATCAGTTTTGCCCACCAGACAAGTTCGACTTCCAGTTCGGCAACCAGTGGAGATTGTCCCAGAAGCTGGCCATCCGGCGCAACTGCCTTCACAACGCCTACCACAGCGCCCTTTTTCACTGGGGCGGTCAGGAGGGCAGGTTCATAGCTGAGAGTATACTCGGGCGCTGAGGTTGAAAGCCCGATATACCGTATGGGCCGAATAGCTTTCACGGGCAGGCGCTGGAAGGTTGCTCGCTCGAGCTTTACTGTGGCGATGCGCTGGCCTTCGCTGACCAGTTCCCACCTGCGCCAGGTGCGGAAGAAATGCTCGAAGGTAGCCTTGGCCACTTTGGCGCGATCAGGGCAGCCCAGCAGCACGGTAATTAGCCGCCAGCCGTCTTTGGTGGCGCTGGCCGCCAGGCACTCGCCTCCCGCGCTCACGTAGCCTGTCTTAATCCCATCAGCCAGAGGATACTTGAAAAGCAATTCATTGCGGCTTTTCCAGGTTTTCGAGGCGCCGCGCAGATTCATAGTAAAGCTTTTCTGCTTAACCAGCGCGCGAAATTGCTCATTGCGCAGTGCAATACGGGAAAGACTGGCCAGATCCATCGCGCAGGAGTAATGACCTTTTTGATGCAGGCCGACTGGATTTAGGAAATGCGTGTGAGTAAGTCCAAGCACCGCGGCTTTGGCGTTCATCCGGTCGACGAAAGCGGGCTTGGAGCCAGCTATCGCGGTGGCAAGCCCCATCGCTGCATCGTTAGCAGAGATGATGAGACTTGCTCGCAGCAGGTCGTCAGGTTTGACGATTTCGCCAGGCAGCAATCCCAGCGTGACTTGTTGCCTGGTAGTACAATCAGCGGGAATCTGGAAAGGCCCCTCTGGCACCCCGGCTTCCAGCGCAACAAGAGCGGTCATAATTTTGGTCAGGCTTGCAGGAGGCAGCTCCCGGTAAGCGCTATGGCGTGAAAGCACCTGGCCGGTCTCCCAGTCCATTACCACCCAGGCGCGGCAGGGGTAAGCCCCCAGCAGCTTGTCCCCCTGAGCAAGGCCTGCCAGGAGCACCAGGGCGATTATCAAAACCAGTGGTGTGAGTCTTCTTCTCATACCTGCTCGGAAACGCGGTAAAGGAACCCGGGTTAGTTGTCGAATACTAGAGCGGAAACTAGTTCTCTTTCGGTAGAAGAAAACCTGTCTCGTTATACCCAGGGGGAGACCAGGATGGCGCAGCTGGCCTTGCTGCTTGTACTGATATTACTTCTCGTGCCGACTCTTTCCTATGGACAGAGTCTGCAGGAGCGGCTCGGATTTGGCGCAGATGACGTTGTGCTGATTATCAACGCCGATGATGCGGGGATGTGCCACAGCGCCAATCTGGCGGTCTTTGACGCCTTTGAAAACGGCGTGCTGACCTCGGCTACCGTCATGATGCCCTGCCCCTGGGTGAAGGAACTTGCCGAATGGTCGAAGACTCATCCCGAGGCCGATTTCGGTCTGCATCTCACGCACACCAATGAGTGGAATCGCTATAAATGGGGGCCGGTCGCAGGACGCGAGGCGGTGCCGGGGCTGTGCGATGAGGCGGGATACCTCCTGCAAGGCACCGAGGATATCTACGCCCGCGGCACACCCGAGGAAACCTGGATCGAGGCGCGCGCCCAGATTATGCTTGCCGATTCATTGGGGCTGAAATACAGCCATCTCGACAGCCATATGGGCGTTATGCAGTATCTCGATCCCTATTGGGACAAGTATTTTGAGTTGGCGAAAGAATACAACCTGCCTCTAAGACTGGAGCCGGCGGCCTTGCTTGCCAGTTTTGGGTTGAAAGATCGCCATACGCTGCTGGACAAGGCGGGTATCCTCGGCGCCACGCTTGTAGTGGAGCCGAAAATCCAGGGCTCAACGCCTGAGGAGTGGTACGCGGCTTACGAGACAGGCCTGCGGGCGCTTGGGCCAGGCGTACATGAAGTGCTGCTGCATCCTGCGCTGCCAAGTGATGAGATCAAGAGCATCACCGGCAGTTGGGAGCACCGCTATTGGGATTATCTCTGGCTCACCCGCCCCGAGACAAAGGCACTGCTGGACGAGTTGGGCATCAAGCTCATCGGCTACCGGCCGATTATGGAGTTGCAGCGGAGGGAGCGGGCGGCGGTCGAAGGCTGAAAGGCGCAGGTATGAGACTGAAGGCAGCAGTGGGACTAGCTTGCGCGGTCTGTCTGCTTGGGCTGGCAGGCTGCGCGCACTCGCCCCAACTGCAACGGGCGACGCTTCCCCCGGATGTCACCAAACTGATCGCTGCGACGTGGAAGTCTCCTCGTGCGGACATGGTGCTGTGCGTTGGGATCTTCTCCGGCGCTGCCTACGGAAGGCCGATCCGGAAGCCCTTGTGACCGTAAGGGGTATGGTCGTTGGACTCGATGGCCAAGTGAAGGCGATGACGCCAGGCCCCGTTAGACCTCCGGCCTGAGTGGGGCCCTGATGGCGCGTCGGTGGTCACCCAGAGCGCAACGGACGGCCTGCAGCGCCTTGATGTGGCGACGGGGAAGGTTAGCCAAGTGCCGATCCAGTTCGAGGGGCTGAAGCCCGACGAGGTCTGGTACGAGGCGCTGGCTTATTCGCCCGATGGCAGGTGGCTGGCTGCTTCTCTGCTGCCGATTGGCAGTGGCCACTCGCTGTGGCTCGCTTCGCTGGACGAGGGCAAGGGGATTGCGCGCCAGCTGGCGCTGTCGAGAAGACTTCTGGGTGCAGAGGCATAGCTTGGGCGCCGTCGAGCAAGCGGTTCGCCGCGATGGCGGTTGCGGGGCAGGGGTTGGACGAGTGGTTCCCCACGCTGAGTGACATACGACGTCGAGACGGGCAAGCTGGCTCCGCCGCGTCTGAAGATGCGGGCCGGGAGCTCACGACCGTACAGGCTACGGGGGAGACACCGACCGGTCTCTGGCCTGGACGGGCGACTCGCGCGAGGTCTGCTACGTGGACTCGATTGGGTCTACGGGCTGGCGCTTCCTGGCGGAGGCTCCGGGGACAGGTGAGCCGCGCCTGCTCTTCAAGTGTGTGCCAGCCAAGGGCAGGACGGCAGGCGCGTATGCTTGGGCGCCCGGGGCCAAGGCAGCAGTCGCTGTAGACATGCCCGATGACTTCAATCCGTCAGCCAGATGGGCCGGTGGACTCCTGGCTCGTATGGAGTCAGTAGCACCCGCCAGTTGCGCAAGCAGCTCGGTACGGCCGGGTGGAGCCAACTCGCATGGTCGCCGGATGGCAAGTGGCTGGCGCTAGTGCGCAACGGCAACGAAGCTGGACTTCCTACGTGTGCCGGCAGGCTTCGAGGCGGCGCGGGAAGGCTGAAAGGCGCAGGGGCAGGTTGCCCCTGCACCCCCAGACTAAAAGTCGCGAGGGGGTGGCGAGAGAAGAATGAACTTCGCACCAAAGCCATCAACACGGCAACGTTCGTGCGAGCAATGTGGTCATCATTACCTGGCTACGCTGCCGGAGTGCCCCGAGTGTGGCGCGAAGAACCCAGAAGACCCCAACACTCCACTGCCCCTGTGGTTGCAGTTCGCTTTTGGGCTGGGCGCGATTGCGGTGTTCATTATACCGACGGTCTATGGCGAGCTGTGGCCAGAAGGAGCTGGCCCACCGCCCTCGCGGTTGCTTGGAGTACTGCTCCTGGCTCTGCTGTTGTGGCTCTGGTATCGCACCACGACCCCTGGCCGCAGGCGCAAGCGCCACTAGCGGTGATACAAAGGGCACAAACCCCTGTGACTGTCGTCTGTGGTTTCGGGAACGAGTTCCCGAAACACGCGATATTTGGAGACCCCCAGACTGGGTTAGGTGCGGACCAGGTCTCTCAAGCGCTCCCCAAGGCGGGCGAGGTATGCAGCCGGCGGCTCGGCGAGGGGGATATCCGGGCGTTGCCTCGGCTCGACCTTCTCCAGTGTCGCTAGCGCCTCGGAGGCGTCCGCGAAGCCTGTGCCCTCGAAGGCCGGCAGGCGATACTGCGGCGGCAAGCTGGCCTCCCAGGTGCTGTGGTTCTCGATGAAACTCAGCACCCGCGCCAGGTCGCCGGCCGAGCCAGCCTCGGCAAGCTGCGCGGCAAACTCGGTAATAACGCCCTCGGGGTTTGCGCTCTCATCGTGGCAGCAGCGGGCGAAAGCGTAGAGGTTGGTCTGCTCCAGATAGGCGTCCTTGCTGTCGGTGTTGCTGATCAGGCCGTCCAGTCCGATGCTGCGCGCCTGGCTGGCGATCCGATGCAGATAACGCGTCTCAGCCTGAGCGGGATGCACCTTCCCCGCATAGCCTGTGTAGCCATCGTCCACTTCATCTATCAGGAAATGCGCCCAGCCCCACAGCCGCGTCACACCGCGCTCGCGCAAGCGTTCGATGTCCTCTGCAAGCGGATAAGGCTCGGGCACCTCGCCGATCTCATCGAAGGCTTTGAACACCAGCGAGCGGTAATAGTTATGCAGGGGGAACTGCAGCCCGCAGTCCGGCCCGCCAAGGCCCGCTTCTTCGACCAGCAGGCGATGGAAGAGAGTCTCCTTCTTCCAGAAGGGCGCCTTGAAGGCGCTATTTGCGTGGTCTTCCCAGGCGGTTACAGCCCACAGATTGGCGTTGAATTCGGCGTGCGGGGCCGTATGACGTACCAATTGGCGCACAGCGTCGGTCATCCGCTTCCACAGCAGCACGCCCTCGACCCCGAGCGGGTTGGGCGCGCCACCGGGATCGCCTGCGAAGAAGGTGAAGGAGTCCGCCTCCGAGAGCAACTGCACACCCCGGTGGATGGCCTCGAGCCTGGCTCCCATCGCGGCCTCATCCAGTGGATCGAAGACCGATGGCGAGGGGTAGTCGGGCCAGGAGGAGATGTTCGAGAGCTGGATTATGTCGACTTTGAAACCTGCCTGATGCGCTTCTTCGATGCCGCGCGCGAGGTGGGCATAGGCTTCCTCGCGAGCCTCGGGGGGCAGGCTGAAGGCGTGGTCAATGAACTGCAGCAGGTTGTAGCCGCAGGCTTTCCAGAAAGGATAGAAAGCGGGCGCGGGCCGAAAAGCGTACAGGCCGACAGTGGACAGGCCCTCTGGCGCGGAAGTCATTTGGCATCACCTGCGGTTGGATTGGACGATGATTCGCTCTGCAAGGGCGCAAACCTGCGAGGCCACTAGGCAGAGGCAAAGAAGATAGCTCGGGGTTTCGGGAGCAAAGACTCCCGAAACACGCCACCGGTTTCTTTGCCGAAACTCTCCCCAAACGGGTTGATGCCGTGTAGAATGCGCGCAACTTGCTCGTTGGAGAATCACGGTGACACTGGTAATCATGCTTGGAGTCTTTTGGCTATTGCAGGTCGCGGCCGCAGCGGCTTTCAAATATGGCTCGCTGACCGAAGGCCAATGGATGAATTTCTTCATCATCGGCAACCTGGTGGGCCTCTCGAGCACCTGGCTCCTGATGCACTTCTATGCGAAGATGCCCCCCAATGTGGCGCTGGCGCTCTCGGCAGGGGGAGCCTTCCTTTGCTCTCAGCTTGGCCTGGCGCTGCTCTTCCACGCGCGCCCCTCAGCTCTGCAATGGGTGGGAGTGACAGTCATCCTCCTCGGGATGCTCCTCGTCGCCGGCCTCGGGCCAAGCGCAGCGACGAAGTAAGGCCAAATCCAGGGGTGGAGCCAGGTCCTTGATAGAATCGAGCAAGGAGGCTAGTGATGGGTTTTCGTGAGGACTTCGTCTGGGGTGCTACCTCTACCGCCTACCAACTTGAAGGGGCGGCCAAGCGTGATGGACGTGGCCTTTCAATCTGGGATGAATTTTGTCGGCGCGAGGCCGCAATCTACCAGGGCGAGACAGGAGAGGTCTCCTGCGACCATTATGGGCACTTTCGTGAAGATATCGCGCTTTTCAAGCAAGTTGGACTGCAGGCCTTAAGATTCTCGATTGCCTGGCCGCGAATCCTCCCGAGGGGTGATGGTGAGCCGAACGCCAAGGGCCTGGCGTTCTATGATCAGTATGTAGACACACTGCTCGCAGCGGGCATTGAACCTTATATAACTCTCTTCCATTGGGACTATCCGGAGGAGCTTTACTGTCGTGGCGGATGGCTCAATCCTGATAGTCCCAAGTGGTTTGCCGAATACACAAGCCTTGTAGTCGACCGGCTTTCGGATCGTGTTAGCTACTGGATGACCCTGAATGAACCTATAGGCTTTGTGATGAACGGTCATCAGAATGGCAGCCAGGCGCCTGGGGCAAGGCTCTCCTGGCCACAACTCCTGAAGCTCAGTCACAATATACTGCTGGCCCACGGGCTTAGTGTACAAGCGATCAGAGCTGCCTCACGCAGCAAGAGTCAGGTAGGGATGGCTCTCTGTGGCTATAACACAATCCCGGCAACCGAGAGTCCTGAAGACATCTCGGCTGCACGCACAGCGATGTTCCGCCTTCCTGGAAGAGACCTGATGCCTTACTCCTGGTGGGCAGATCCGGCTTTTCTGGGTCACTATCCTGAAGATGGGCTGAGGCAATTCGCCGCGGAGATGCCTGACATCGCGCCAGGTGATATGGAGACTATCTGTCAGCCACTCGATTTCTTCGGATTCAACCTGTATTTCGGCAGCTATTTCCGGGCGGGTCAGGATGGAACGCCGGAACCTGTGCCTTATCCACAGGGGATAGGCCTTTCTTCAGTAGACTGGCCCGTGACTCCACTAGCGCTGCGGTGGGCTTCACGTTTTCTATACGAACGCTACAAGTTGCCACTCCTGGTGTTAGAGAATGGCTTTTCAAATTTGGACTGGATTGCTGTTGACGGCAAAGTACATGATCCGCAGCGAATCGATTACACCACCCGTTATCTGAGGGAACTGCGTAAAGCTAGCGACGAAGGGGTGGATATCCGAGGCTATTTCCATTGGGGGATCCTCGACGGTTTTGAATGGTCGCTCGGATATAAAGTACGTTTCGGGTTAATCTATGTTGACTATGCCACTCAGCAACGCATACTGAAGGACTCGGCTCACTGGTATCACCAGGTCATCGCCACAAACGGCGCAGGCTTGGGAGAATAAGGGTTTCCACCTGGCAGGGGTGAGGAGCCTTACTTTGCTCTCAGCTAGGCCTGGCGTTGCTCTTCCACGTGCGCCCCTCAGCTCTGCAAGGGGTGGGAGTGACAGTAATCCTCCTTGGGATGCTCCTCGTCGCCGGCCTCGGGCCAAGCGCCGCGGCGAAGTAAGGCGGAGCTATCTGGGCGGCGGGTCGGGCAGGCGGAGAAGAGCCGCCTCTCCCCTCGAGTACAGCCACTTGCCATCGGGGGAAAGGAGCCAGTCACCGTAGTAACGGCGCGAGGGCAAGTCCATTCGGTATTGGCCGTGCTGACCTGCGACCAAGAGGACTGGCCAGGTACCCTCCCAGTCACTCACCGAGAAGATGGCTGTCTTCCCCCCAGCGGAGAAGACGCCTCCGTAGAACCAGCAATCCACGAGGTACTTCCTGGCGCTGTAGAGATAGCATCTCTTGTGTGTCGTCACATCGAGGCAGTAGCACTTGATGGGCGTGTAGTGCACGTCCGCGTAGAAGAGTGACCTTGAGTTGTCGCTCCAGCGCAGCGGTATCGCCAGTTGGTGAGGGTTGAGCGAGAATAGAGAGGTCGCTTGTCGGCGCTTGAACATCCAAGCCGAAGACCTCGTTGCATTTGTCCAGCCGGTTGTCCCTGTCATAGTGCGAGATCCCCGTTACTGCCAATGTGCTGCCATCGGGCGACCAGGCGATTTCACCCAGCCCATAATGGGCGGGCAGTTGCCAGCGCCAAGGGACGGCACCGGGTTTGGTGACGTCGAAGAGGGTCACCTTATCCGGCCTGCTCTGATCGTCGGAACAGCAGTTGCCCTCGGTCAGGGCCACCCAGCTACCGTCCGGCGACCATTCGGTGAGGTGCGGGGAGAGGCAGATTCAAAGGCCGTGATCAACTCGTCGGTGTTGGTCCTGGTGTCGAAGACGCGGAGTTGACGCCTGTAGCCCTCCAGTATTCGGACGAAGCCAATGCGCTTGCCGTCGGGGCTCCAGCAAGGAACTTCGTCGCGCCGATCGCCCTTAGTCAGCACTTGAGATGCGCCCCCGAGTTCGACCAGCACCAAGTCTACCTCACGGCACTCAGCGAACTCGCTCGGTCGAGTCGATGGCCGCGCGACTGAGCAGGCCAGCGCGGCGCTGTCGGGTCGCCAAGCGGCCTGGTCGATCAACCCATCAGGCACCCGCAAGGCACGGAGTTCGGCTGGCGTGACGAGGGGGCCAAGGGCAAGCTTGTGACTGCAGTGGAGCAACGCAAGCAGTATCACAAGGATGCAAATCAACGCGAGGACGAAGGCACCCCTCTTAGAGAGCTGCTTGCTGACAGGCGAGTATACCTTGCCCGATGCTGTCATTGGTCCATTGTAGCACTTGGGACGCGACTGCCTCTCTCTTCCTCCTTGCACTGGGTTCTGGTAAGCTGCTTCCACTAATGAGCGAGCCTGACTCCGAGCGTCTCGACGAAGCAGAAGGGAGTAGCTTCGGTTCAATCACCAGCTTTGTGCTGCTCAGCGCGTGAATTCAACACTGGTTTATGGTACGATTATACGATGCAGGGTAATAGAATGGAGGCAAGACTGACCCGGAGGACAAGTAATGAGTATCAAAGATGAGCCTACTATAGAATCAGGATGGACGAGCTCTCTCTTGCGTTGCTGCTACCCGATGACAAAACTGTCGCGACTTATGCGAACCAGTTGTGGGTAGCCTCAGGCGCCAATGAGGTTAACCTGTTATTTGGTCAGATGCCCCCTGTGCGTGACAGTGAAGAACACCAGCGACTTATGGAGACGAAGACGTTGTCAGTTCCAGTTGTGGCAAATGTAGTGATAGCGCGCAGCTTTCTGCCTACGCTCATACGCACACTTCAAGAACACCAAGAGCTCTTACAGCAGCAAGACGAAAGGGCTGACGATCAATGACTACCTTGTATATGTCCTCAGAGCGTATCAGTATAAGAGGGCTCTTCTCGAAACCACAGTTACAGAAACAATCAATACAGGTACCTGCACACCGGAAACTCATATGTTTTGGTGGTAAAACCTATACTGCTTTGCTTGAGAGAGAGTCTGACCCAGTGCAACCAGGCGTAGTCAATGGCTCTATCCTGGAGTTGCCTGGCTGTAATTCGTGGGGCAAAAGCGAACCGGAAGCGCTAGCCGCTCTTCACGAAGCTCTGGAACTCTATCTCGAGGACTAGCGCCTTGTGCGCCCACAAGGCTGATGACGGGAAAAAGGCTTCCAAAGTTGAATCCACGCGAAGTAGAGGCCGTGCTATTAAAGCACGGCTTTGCTTTCGTCTCACAAAAGGGCAGCCATCGTAAGTATCGAAAAAGCGAACTTGTCTTGATTGTGCCCTTTCACAGTGGAGACATCCCCAGCGGCACCCTCAATAGCATCATCAAGGCCTCGCAACTGCCTCGGGAGGCTTTCGAATAATCTCAAGGCAGCTACCAAATAAGTAAGGCTCCTAAAAGGCAGGCCGGGCTTAGTACCTCGAAACAAGCCACAAGTTAGCCTCTCTTCCTCCTTACACTGGGTTCTGGTAAGCTGCTTCTACTTATGAGCGAGCCTGAACGCACCTTCTACCTCGAGACTTTCGGCTGCCAGATGAGCGAGCATGACTCCGAGCGCATCGCCGGGGTGCTCGCTGCCGCAGGCTGGGTCCGCGTAGAGACTCCAGGCGAGGCGGAACTGCTGCTGATCAACACCTGCGCGGTGCGCGAGAAGCCAGAACATAAGGTCTATTCGCGCCTCGGAGAACTGCGCAAGGGCGCAAAACCAGGCGTCAAACCCGTCCTCGGACTGTGCGGGTGTGTTGCCCAAATACGTGGAGAACACCTGCTGAGAGACCTTCCCCACCTGGATTTCGTCATCGGCACGGGAGCCATCAGCGCGCTGCCCGAGTTAGTCCAACAGGCCTTCGAGGGACGGCGTAGCGCGCGGCTCGAGTTCGACCATCATCACGAAGAACTCTGGCGCGCTGCCGAGACGCTCCGGACCGCCTTCGGCATACGTCTCCATAATGCACGGCTGCAACAACTGGTGCGCCTATTGCGTGGTGCCCGCGGCGCGCGGGCCAGAGGTCAGCAGGCCCCTGCCGGAACTGGTCGAGGAGGTTCGCACCCTCGCGGAGCAGGGCTACACCGAGGTCACGCTGCTCGGGCAGAACGTAAACAGCTATGCGCAGGACCTGGCGGCGGGCTATGACTTCCCCGACTTGCTGGCAGCGCTGGACGAGATCGAGGGGCTGCGGCGCATACGGTTCACCACCAGCCATCCAAAGGATGTGCCTGACCGGCTGATAGAGGCGATGGGGAGCCTGGGCAAGGTGTGCGAGCACTTCCACCTGGCGGTACAGGCGGGCGATGATGAAGTGCTGCAGCGGATGAGGCGGCGCTATACGGCGGCGCAGTTCATCGAGCTAACGGACAAGCTACGCGCGGGTGTGCCTGGCATCAGCATCACGACGGATGCGATAGTTGGCTTCCCCGGCGAGACGCCCGAGCAGTTCGAGCGCACGCTGGAGTTGTTCAAGCGAGTGCGTTTCGATCAGGCCTTTATGTTCGAGTATTCTGACAGGCCTGGGACGGCCGCCGCCGAACTGGAACCCAAGATTCCGAAACCTGAGAAAAATCGCAGGCTGCGCGAGCTGGCAGCGCTGCAGAACGCCACCAGCCGCGAGATCAACGCCGCGCTGGTCGGGCAGAGCTTCGAGGTGCTGGTGACAGGCGCAAGCCCAAAGGACGCCAGCCAAGCTGATGGGACGCACCCGGCAAAACAAGACGATGATCTTCGAAGGCCCAGCGGAATTGGTCGGCGGCTTTGCCCACGTAACCGCCAGGAAAGCCTTCCTCTGGGGCTTCACAGGAGAACTGGATGGCTGAGCTGAAGCTCACCCCAATGCTGCAGCAATACAAGGCGCTGAAAGAGCGTTATCCCGAGGCGCTGCTGCTTTTCAGGCTGGGGGACTTCTACGAGCTGTTCGGGGACGATGCCCTCATCGCAAGCAAGCTGCTGGAGCTGACCCTGACCGCGCGCGAGATAGGCAAAGGGCAGAAGCTGCCGATGTGCGGCGTGCCCCACCATGCGGTGCAACGGTATATCGCAAAACTCTTGCAGGCGGGTTACAAAGCGGCTATCTGCGACCAGGTCGAAGATCCCCGGTTTACCAAGAAGCTGGTCAAGCGCGATGTGACGCGCGTCCTCACGCCAGGCACAGTGGTGGAAGATGACATCCTGCAATCCGGAAACAGCAACTACCTCGCCTCTCTGGCTTCGGACGGGGAGCTTGCGGCCTGTGCCTTCCTCGAAGTGTCCACTGGAGAGTTCTCGGTAACGCGGTTTGCAGGGCAAGGCGCACTGGCGAAGGCCGTGGCAGAGCTGGAACGCCGCAGTGTGGCAGAACTGCTGGTCGAAGAAGACCCGGCAATCGGCCTGGCGATCAAGCAACTCGTTGACGAGACCCATCTGGTGGTCTCCAAGCTGGATGGCGCCTGGGTGCTGGAGACGCCGCGCGAGGTGCTGCTCAGGCAACTGAAGACGGCTTCACTCGAGGGCTTCGGGTTGGAGGGAGAGGCGCTCTGCCAGCAGGCGGCAGCAGCCTTGCTGCTGTACCTCAGGCGCAATCAACTTTCCGGGACTGGAACACGTCACTGGGCTGTCGTTCTACTCGGTCGGCGAGTTTATGACACTGGACGCCGACACTCGGCGCAACCTCGAACTCGTTGAACCGCTGTTCGACCGGGGTAAATCACTTTTTGATGTGCTGAACCAGACTTCGACGCGGATGGGCGCGCGACTGCTCAAGCGCTGGCTGCTTGAGCCTCTGCTGTCACTTGAGGCTTGCGAGCAGCGCCTGGGCGCGGTGGAATCGCTGGTGAACGATCCTGCCTCCAGAGAGCAACTGCGCGAGCAGCTTGCCGGACTTTACGATTTGGAAAGACTGACCGGGCGCGTGACGGCAAGGACGGCCAGCCCGCGCGATCTGGTGGCCTTGAAGCTTTCGCTGCAGCGACTGCCTGCACTGGAGGCTCTGCTCGAGCCACTGACCTCCGTAAGCGACCTGCTGGCCTTGTTGAAGTCGGCGTTGGGCGAGTTCGGCCCGCTAGTGGAGGCACTTGAGAAGGCTCTGGTAGAGGAGCCACCCCTCCTGATAACCGAAGGAGGGCTAATCAAACCGGCCTATTCGACCGAACTCGACGAACTGCGCGTAAAGAGTCGAAACGCAAAGCAGTGGATAGCCGAATTGCAGGTCCGAGAACGCGAGCGGACGGGGATTACCACTCTCAAAGTCGGCTTCAACTCGGTATTTGGCTATTACATCGAGATAACGAACGCCAACCGAGACCGCGTACCGGAGGATTATCACCGCAAGCAGACTCTGGCCAATGCCGAGCGCTATATCACACCCGAGCTGAAAGAATATGAAGAGCTAGTCTTGCACGCCACCGAGCGCATCAACGCGCTGGAGCAGCAGCTCTTCACCGACCTGAGGGAGCTTGCGGCAAGTGAAGGCGGGGCGCTTATCGAGACCGCGCGGGCACTGGCTGGGCTGGACGTGCTGGCCTGCTTCGCCCAAAACGCGGCGGAGCGCCATTACATAAGACCAGCGCTCGATGAGGGCGATGAGATTTTTGTGAAGGCAGGGCGTCATCCTGTCGTCGAGCTTACGCTGGAGGCCCCCTTTGTCCCCAACGATGTGCGGCTGGACAATGAAGAACAGCAACTGCTGATCCTCACCGGGCCGAATATGGCAGGCAAGTCCACCTACCTCAGGCAGGTGGCGCTGCTGGTGCTGATGGCGCAGGTGGGCAGCTTCGTACCGGCCCAGGAAGCGCGCATCGGCCTGGTGGATCGCATCTTCACACGCATCGGGGCGCGCGATGACCTGGCCAGCGGGCGCAGCACCTTTATGGTCGAGATGACCGAGACAGCCAATCTGCTAAACAACGCGACCTCGAAGAGCCTCGTCGTGCTGGATGAGGTCGGGCGTGGCACCAGCACCTTCGATGGCGTGGCGCTGGCGTGGGCCGTGTGCGAGTTCCTCCATGGGAAAAACGGCGAGGGCGTGAAGACGCTGTTCGCGACCCATTACCATCACCTTAACGAGCTTGAGAACCTGCTGCCCAGGGCGCGTAACTACCGGGTCGAGGTGGATGAGCGCGGCGACTCGATTGTCTTCCTGCGCAACATCGTGGCAGGGGCAACGGACAGGTCTTACGGCCTGCAGGTGGCGCGGTTGGCAGGGCTTCCCCAGGAGGTTATTGAGCGCGCCAAACATGTGCTCTGGACGCTTGAGCAAGAACACGCGGCGCCCGAACCGAGTCTTGCGGCGGCGAAGGAGATCCAGTTACCAGCCCAGTTGGTGCTCTTCGATGTAGCGCCGGATGTGATTGGAGAGGAAGTGCTGAAACTCGACCTCGATGCGATGACGCCAATCGAGGCCCTAAACACACTCAACCAGCTCAAGCAGAAGGCCAGGCGCAAACAGGCGGAGGAGAAGAAGGGTGGAGCGTGAGCCGCGTATCAGGGTGATGGACCCCTCCCTCGCCAACCAGATAGCCGCTGGCGAGGTGGTCGAACGGCCCGCTTCTGTGGTGAAGGAGCTTATTGAGAATGCTCTCGATGCAGGCGCGACGCGCATCGAGCTGGAAGCGACCGCCGGCGGGCGGAGCCTGCTCAGGATTACAGACAACGGCAGCGGGATGAACCAGCAGGAAGCTATCCTGGCCTTTGAACGGTTCGCCACAAGCAAGCTGACAAGCGCCGATGACCTTGAGCAGA
The DNA here is from genome assembly GCA_963749155.1 of uncultured Armatimonadia bacterium. Lineage (GTDB taxonomy): Bacteria > Armatimonadota > Zipacnadia > CAVVLO01 > CAVVLO01 > CAVVLO01. The sequence goes on from CAVVLO010000002.1 coordinate 685,794, forward strand.
TTGGCACGCTGGGCTTCCGGGGAGAGGCGCTGCCAAGTATTGCTTCGGTCGCCAAAATATTGCTGCTGACGAGGGAGCCTGACAGCCCAGAGGGCACGCGCGTCGAAATCAACTACGGCGAGGTGCTGGACTATTCTACCGCCGGCTGCCCGGTCGGCACCAGCCTCACGATACGCGACCTGTTTCGCAACGTCCCAGCGCGGCTGAAGTATCTGCGCGCCCCCGGTACCGAAGCCAGGCATATCACCGAGCGAGTGCAGCTCTACGTACTGGCCTTTCCCGAGGTCGAGTGGCGGCTTGTGCAAGATGAAAAAATGAAGCTGCTGCATAACACCGGGCGGATGGACGGCGCGCTGCTCGCGGTGCTGGGCAGAGAGGCACAGCAGAACCTGATTCCCGTAGAACAGGACTTCGGCAGCTTCAAAGTAAGTGGTTATCTCAGCCAGCCGAGTTTCGGCAAGGCCTCTCGGGCGTATCAGTTTTTCTTCGTCAACCGCCGCCCAGTAGAGAGCAAGATGCTCTCATACGCGGTGTTCGATGCCTATCAGGGATTAATCACGCCCGGGCAGCATCCTGTTGTGGTGTTGAACCTTACGATGCCGACGCATCTGGTTGATCCCAATGTGCATCCCCAGAAATTGGAGGTGCGCTTCGCCCACAGCCTGCAGGTGCTGGAGCAGACGCGCGAGGCCCTGCGCGGGGCGCTGGATGCGGCGCGCGGTCAGTCGGGGCTCAGGCCTACCAGCCTGCCAGGCCGCAGCGAGCCTGCCCAGCCCTTCGAGCCAGGCCGACCGGTGGAGCAAAGCTTTGGTGGGGGCAGCGCGCCTTTTTCGAATGCCAGCCAGCCGACCGCCCAGCAACTTGGGCTCCAGTATGAGCCTCCCTCAACCCAGGGGGTGCGCGAATCTCACCTGGCCCGCGAGCTGCAGTCGCGCAGGGATTCCACGCGAGAGGCCAGCCTCGAAGATGCGGACCTGGTACCGCTTGGGGCCTTCCACAACACCTATCTGCTGGTTGCGCGCGGGCAGGACTTGATGCTGATTGACCAGCATGCGGCCCACGAACGCATCCTCTATGACCGCTTCCAACAAGATGTGGCGAAAGCGGAGGAGAACAAGCAGGAGCTATTGACCCCGCTGACGCTGGAGCTCACCAGTCCTCAATATGACGCGCTTTCCGAGCATCTGGAACTGCTTGCCAAACTCGGTTTTGGACTGGAGCCCTTCGGCGAGACAACCCTGCTGGTGACAGCGCTTCCCAATTATGTGGCCTCGGGCGAGGCGGCACGGGTAATAACGGAGTTCGCCGATGAGATACTGGAATCGGGCGATGCGCCTGATGTGGAGGCGAAAGTCCACAGCGCGCTGGCGACGATGGCCTGCAAGGCGGCAGTGAAGGCGGGAGAGCCGCTCTCCTACCAGGAGCTTGTGGCGCTGCTGCGCGACCTGCTGAGGACCACTTCGCCTTATACCTGTCCCCACGGCAGACCAACGACGGTGGCGCTGTCCCTCGACCAGTTGGAGAAGCTCTTCAAACGGAAATGAGCCTCGATACCAGCCAGTTGAAAGTCCTAGTAATCGTTGGGCCAACCGCCTCGGGCAAGTCGGCGCTGGCGATGGAGCTTGCGCGCCGGCACTCGGGAGAGATAATCTCAGCTGATTCGATGCAGGTCTACCGCGGAATGGACCTTGGCACCGCCAAGCCCACACCCGAAGAGCGTGCCCAAATCCCCCATCATATGCTGGACCTGGTTGAACCTGGCGCCGAATACAGCATTGCGCAGTTTCAACAGCAGGGACGCGAAGTGGTGGCGGACATCGCCGCCAGGAGCAAGCTGCCCCTCGTGGTCGGCGGTTCTGGCCTGTATGTGAGAGCCCTGATTGACGACCTGGAGTTACCCGAAGCGAACAGCTCATCGAAGCTGCGCGAGGAGCTGGAAGCAAGAATTGCAGCCAAGGGACTGCCCGCACTGTGGGATGAGCTTCACCAGGTGGACCCCGAGACCGCTCTCAGAATCGACAGGAACAATCCCAGGCGCGTGATAAGGGCGATGGAAATCTGGCTGGAGACCGGGATCAAGCCCAGTCAGCAGGCTTCCGGCGCGTTTGACCGCCCCCCTCGCAGTATATATAATGCCGCTTTGACAGGCCTTCTTGTGCGCCGCGAAGCCCTCTATGCCGCCATTGAAGCCCGGGCCCTAACTGATGCTCGCGCAGGGGCTCGTCGAGGAGACGCGCGAGCTGATCGAACGAGGCGTCAGTCACGACTCTCAAGCCTTGCAAGCGTTAGGTTACAAGCAACTTGTGCCCTATCTGAAAGGTGAATATAGCCTGGAGGAAGCCCTCAGGCTTATCAAGCGAGATACGCGCCGGTTCGCAAAACGGCAATATACCTGGTTCAAAGCCGATCCGCGTATCAGTTGGCTGGAGACCGAGCAGTATCCAGACTTTTGCAAGTTGGCCGAGGCAGCCTGGCAGCAGGCCGAGAAGGCTTGGCAACAATCGGAATCCGTCACTTAGACGGGTGCTTCTCAAGTGGGAGGAAGCTTCTAATGATAGATTTCGTAAAGATGCATGGCTCAGGCAATGATTTTGTAATGGTTGACCAGTTCTCTGGCGCCAATCAGTTTACACTTTCCTACCCCGAAGCTGCCCGTAAACTGTGTGACCGCAATTTCGGCATCGGCGCTGATGGACTTATCCTGGTGCTTCCCTCTGCCAAAGCTGACTTCCAGATGCGTATCTTCAATCCCGATGGGTCAGAGGCAGAGATGTGCGGTAATGGCATCCGGTGCTTCGCCAAGCTGGTCTTCGACAAGGGCTACACCAAAGATGCCGCCTTCACGGTGGAGACGCTTGCCGGTATCCGCAATCCGCTCATAGTGGAATCTGGGAATCCCGCCACGCTGGTTGAGGTAAAGATGGGCGAGCCGCGGCTGGATCGCAGCCAGATCCCAATGCTGGGCCCCGAGGGACGCGTTGTGGACGAGGTGCTGGACATTGATGTAGCCAGGCTGCGTGTCACCTGCGTCAATATGGGCAATCCTCACTGTGTCACTTTCGTGGACGACGTGACCGCCTTCGATGTCGAAACCATCGGGCCTTTTGTAGAAGAGAACAGGGCCTTCCCCGAGCACACCAACGCCGAATTCGTCGAGGTTATAAGCAAAGACGAACTCAAGATGCGCGTCTGGGAACGCGGCGCCGGAGAGACCCTCGCCTGCGGCACAGGCGCGTCGGCTTCGGTCGTAGCCGCGGTGCTCAACGGACTTACCGACCGCAAGGTCACCGTGCACCTGCTGGGCGGCAATCTGCTGATAGACTGGCGCGAATCTGACAATGTAGTCAAAATGACCGGCCCAGCCGAGCAGGTGTTTACAGGCCAGATAGAACTCTAAACAATATCAATCCAAAGCGTGTTCAAACAGCGACTGATTCCCGACTGGCCTGGGAGTCAGTCGCCGGTTTATCAAAGGGGGCTTTCCAATGTTTCAGAGAGCAAGCAGGATGAATCTGCCACCCTATCCTTTCGCAGAGCTTGCCCGGCTGAAAAAAGAAGCCTTGGCAAACGGCGCGGATCTGGTAGATTTGGGCATTGGCGATCCGGATCTTGCGACGCCGGATTTCATACTGGACGCGCTGGCCAAGTATTCGCGCGATCCCTTCACCCATCACTATGATGAGCCTGGCAACGGGTTGCCCGAGTTCCGCCAGGCGGTCGCAGAGTGGTACGAACAGCGGTTCGGTGTGAAGGTGGACGCCGATGCCAATGTGCTGGCGCTTATCGGCTCCAAAGAAGGCATCGCGCATCTGCCCTGGGTATACATTGGAACCGGCGATGTCACGCTGGTGCCTGACCCAGGTTATCCCGTCTACCGCAGCAGCACTACCTTCGCGGGCGGAGAGTTCTACCCGATGGGGCTGAGGCGCGAGGCTGACTTCCTGCCCGATTATTCGGAGATTCCTGCCGACATCGTGGATAAGGCCAAGCTGATGTGGCTGAACTACCCCAACAATCCAACAGGCGCCCTCGCGGATGCTGACTTCTACCAGGAAACCGCAGACTTTGCTTCCGAAAACAATATCATCGTCGGCTGCGATATGGCCTACAGCGAACTGGCCTACGATGGCGAAAAGCCGGTCAGCTTCCTGCAGGCCCAGGGCGGGCTGGAGTACGGGATAGAGTTCCATAGCTTCAGCAAGACTTTCTCGATGACCGGCTGGCGTATAGGCTTCGCGGTAGGCAATGAGGAGTTAATCGCTGGACTGACCAAGCTCAAGAGCAACATCGACAGCGGGTTGTTCCGAGCCATCCAGCTTGCCTGCCTTGACGGGCTGAAGGACGACCATGGGTATATCCAGCAGATGATAGCGCGCTACCAGAAGCGGCGCGATATCCTGTGTGGTGGACTTAAGGAAGCCGGCTTCGACGTATTCGTTCCGAAGGGGGCCTTCTACGTCTGGATGGCTATCCCCGAGGGTTATACCTCGGCTGATTTCGCAGGGCGCATGCTGCGCGAGTGCGGTATCCTCTGCACGCCAGGCTCGGCGTATGGCAAGTTTGGCGAGGGATATATCCGGATGGCCCTGACACTTGAGGCCGAGGATCCCGAAGGCCGACTCAGAGAAGCGGTCGCACGGGTCAAGCGCGTATTTGGCTAGTTATCGGGAAACAAACTGTTTGAAGGGACTCGCTCTTTGGGGCGAGTCCCTTTTTCTGTCAGGCAGAAGGTGCGGCCGCCAGCAGCGCGGCAACCCCTGCTTCAAGCAGCTCTTTTTGCTGAAGTTGCCGGAGCCAGCGCTGCGGGATGCCCTCGAGCCCATATTTGGCCCCGAGCAGGCAGCCAGCAACAGCGCCTACCGTGTCGGCATCATAGGCATATGTAACCGTTGTCGCGACACCTTCCTCGAAATCATCAAAATTGAGCAGTGACCAAAGGGCCATCAGAGTCGTGTCAATTACATAGCCTCCGCCCTTGAGGTCGTCCAGCCCAAGCTGTGGCAAGGTAGAAACGGCCTCGACAACACTCTCATCAAGCCCTTCGGCCAAAGCTGCAATCGTTTTGAAGCTGACTTCCTCGCCCTTGAACAGCTTTATGAGTACGCCATCCACCAGGGCGCAGCAATCCTGGCAGCGCGGGTCCCAGTGGGTGAGCGCCGAGACCTGCCGAGACCAGGGGCGCCAGTCGTCCAGCTTGTGGCAGTAAACGGCTACAGGGCCACTCCTCATCACGCTGCCATTGCCGGCGGCCGCTTTGCCCGAGTCTTCCCAGACTTTGCGCGAGGCGTCCATCATAGGCATCCCACGCCAGGCAAGAGCACATACCTCGCGTGTCTGCAGGCCAATGTCAGGCGGACTGCTGTCAAACCAGGCAAGGAACTCGGCCGCAACAGCGTCCAGCTTGAGACTGCCAGTCTTGCGAACAGCCTCCATTATGCAGACGGCCATCTGGGTATCGTCCGTCCAGGAGCCGGCAGGCCCCTGGTAGGAAGGCATCAACTCGCGCACCAGGCCATATTGGGCGATTCGGGCGGCAGGCAGGTCGAATTCCACCGGCGCGCCGAGGGCGTCGGCAATCGCCGCGCCAAAGATTGCACCCAGGGCGCGTTCATCAAGTGAGGCTTCCTTCATAGTCTCATCACCTTGGTAAAGGTATTCGTCAGAGGATGGCGAATTCTTTCTGTAAGACTTATATGGAACCTTGTCACCTGATTTTCGTCAACAAGTTATGTGGGCAATATTATGGACGGAGGTGTGGCCGATGCGACGCATACGGGTTGGTATCGCGATTACACTGGCTTTGGTCGGAGCAGGTCTACTGCTTGCCGGGTGCGGAGGAGCACTTGGTGGGCTGATAGACATCTACCGAAATGGAGAACTCGATTATTCGGACGAGAGTTTCCCAGACGGGTCGCTTTTCGATTGTGTAAATATCAAGGCCTCCACAGATGGCACAATATTCGTGCTGATGGGCAGTGACTACGAATTTGGCGATGTTGATGATCCCTATGTCTATGTGTTGTATGGCAAGGGTGACACCTGGTATGAAATCAGCGGACTTACCTTGATTGACGAGGATGACGACAGCGGGCCAGACAGCGACGCCTTTCTCGATTACTACGGCTTCGAAGATGACAACTATACGATAGTGCTGACCACCGCCGGCCCGGGCGATGCTGGTGATTATTATTATCGTATATCGGAAGAAGATGCAGTGCTCGCTCCAACGATGCGGCAGGAAAGCAGTCTGCCGGAAGGCGCAAAAGGGATGACTTTTGGCGACTACCTGGCCAAGTACCACCCAGAGAAACTGAAATAACTCAGGCGCAAAACCTGGCGATGCGGTCCGGCCTTCCCGGTCGGGCCGCATTGACGTTTGGCGATGCGCGGTATACTATTTGCGGGCAATAACGCTGACTGGGATTTGAGGGAGAACTGATGGACTTCAACTTTACCGAACTCGAACAGCGCGCCGGTGGTCGCTTCGAGCTCGTGCTGGCGCTGGCTGACAGAGCGCGCAAAATCAAACTGGGCGCTCCGCCGATGGTCGATGAGGCCGTCGTAGGCTCGCGCAATCCGCTTACCATTGCCATGGCTGAGCTAGCCCTTGGCAAGATCACCATCCGTCGTAGTGGCGACACCCTTTAACCACCCCTGCCGCATATGAGAACGACTCGGGACTACTATGAGATACTGGGAGTGGCCCGGGACGCGACCACCGAGGACTTGAAGCGCGCCTTCCGGAAGAAGGCGATGGAATGCCACCCCGACCGCAATCAGGATGATCCTGAGGCAGAAGGGCGCTTCAAGGAACTCAACCTCGCCTACCAGGTGCTTTCCGATACCGACAAGCGCGCTCGCTATGACCAATTTGGCGAAGCGGGCGTGTCCGGCAATGGCACAGGGGGAGGTTTTGATCCAAACGGTGGCGGCTTCGACTTCGGCTTCGGCGATCTGGGCGATGTGTTTGAGGCCTTCTTCGGCGGTCAGCAGCGCACCAGCGGTCCCCAGCCTGGCGCCTCGCTTCAGTATGAAGTCGAGCTGTCTCTCGAAGAAAGCCGCTTCGGGTGCGAGCGCACCCTGGCCTTCTCGCGCCTTGGGCGCTGCGCGGTCTGCGAGGGCACAGGTTCGGAAAGCAAATCCGGCCCTGCCGTCTGCACGATGTGCGCGGGCACTGGACGCGTGCGGCAGACTCAAAACACCTTCTTCGGCCAGTTCAACACCGCGCGGCCTTGTCCCCGATGTCGCGGCACCGGTCGCACAGTGACCGATCCCTGCCCCTCCTGTGAGGGCAGCGGGCTCAAGAGCGAGGACATCAAGCTCAAGCTCGATATTCCCGAAGGCTCGCTCGAAGGGCAGAAGCTGCGCCTGCGCGGCGAGGGCGATGCGGGGGAACAGGGGATGCCAGCCGGCGATTTGTTCGTCCTGTTGCGCTTCAAACCCCATGAGCTGTTCGAGCGACATAATCTGGACCTGCATATGGAGCTACCCCTCTCGGCTCTCGATGCAATGCTTGGCACCGAGCTGCAGGTGCCGACACTTGAAGGCGAAGAGAAGCTGGACATCCGCGCCGGGACCCAGCCGGCCGATGTGTTTCGCATCAAGCAGAAGGGCCTGTATGACGGCTCGCGCAATCGCAAGGGTGACCTTTACATTCATGCGAAAGTGGTCATCCCTCGCAAGCTGAGTAAAGAAGACCGCCAGCAGCTCGAAGCCTTGCGCGACAAGCTCGAAGGGGACCATGAGCCTGAGAAGGCCTCCTTCCTCGAGCGGATCAAGCAGATGATGGGAGGGCGCTGAGGTGGATACACGCTCCTGGGCGAAGCTTTCACTTATTGGGCCAGCCGCCGCGCTTGAACCGCTGGAAGGGTTGCTCGCCAAATATGATATGAACGCAACCCAGGTTATCTTTGAGGACGACCGGGTGCGCCTGGATTGTTATCTATACACCGATGAACTGAACTCCGATTTGGCAATTGCTATCGGAGGAGACCTGAACTACTTCCCCACACTTTTCCCCGAACTGCCTGCGGAATATGAACTGAAGCAGGAAGAGCTGGGCCCCCAGCCTGACTGGGCGCTGGCCTGGCGCGATTTCTACGAGCCTATCGAAATTGGCAGGCTTCAGGTAGTGCCAAGCTGGCTGGCGGACGAGACACCGGAAATCGAAGGCGGCACCAGGTTGATACTCGATCCGGGACGCGCTTTCGGCACTGGTCGGCATGAGAGCACCAAACTGCTGCTCGGACTGCTCCAGGAGCAAGACCTGGCAGGCAAGCGCGTGCTGGACTTGGGCACTGGGTCGGCTATTCTGGCGCTGGCCGCGGCCAGGCTGGGCGCAGGAAAAATTGTCGGCACCGAGATTGATCCCGAAGCCGTTGAAGTGGCTGAAGAGAATGTAAAGCAGTCCGGCCTTGGCGAACAGATAACTCTACTGACTGGAAGCCTCTTCGAAGGCGTCGAAGGGCGCTTCGACCTCATCCTCTGCAATATCCTCGCCCCGGTAGTAATTGAAGCCGCAGGGCAAGCGGCGCGCTACCTGGCGCCAGGAGGATTGTTCTTCGGCTCGGGTTTTTACGAGGCGGACTCAGCCCCTGTCATCGAAGCGCTGCAGGCCTCCGGCTTCGAGGTGAAGGTTGTCACCCTGGGCGAGTGGGCGGCTATCTCGGCAAAACTCGATTGATCCCTTCCCAAAAGACCTCCTCTCCTGGCAGGAGGACTCCGACTTCGGGCGAAAGACTGTCTTCCTGAAGCATTAAGGGTGCAAAGACTGGTTTGGAAGAAGGAGCCTCCAATGAAACTGGCTTGTCAGGAAGGATTGGTACCTGGTACCAGCCTCAAGGAAAAGTGCGAAAATCTGGCAGCCTGGGGCTACAAGGGCATCGAGTTTGGCGGGGGAGGCCTGGCCGAGCGAGTGGGCGAAGTCAATGCCGCCTGCGATGCGGCAGGCATCAGAGCTTGTTCTATCTGCTCTGGTTATCCAGGGGTGCTGCTTTCGGACCGGGCCGATGAGCGTAAACTGGCAGTCGATGGCATAAAGGCTTTGTTTAAGGTAGCCGCCGATATCGGCGCGGTGGGAGTCATCGTCGTGCCGCTCTTCGGAGGGCCAAAACTGCCTGACCTCTCTCCCTTGATGGGCGTACTCGAAGCCGAAACTCAGCTTCTAATCAAGCTATGCGAGCAGCTAGCCCCGACAGCCGAGGATGCCGGTGTCTGCCTGCTGCTGGAGCCTCTCAACCGGTATGAGACCCATTTCATCAACAGGCTCGAGCAGGCCGTGGCTATCTGCGAAGCCGTGCCAAGCCCTGGTATACAACTTATGGCAGACTTCTTCCATATGAGCGTCGAAGAACGCGACATCCCCGCGGCTATCGAAGGCGCAGGGGCTTTTGTAAAGCATGTGCATCTGGCCGAAAGCACCAGGCTCTTCCCCAATCCGGAATACGGCCACACTGATTTCAAGGCGGGATTTGCGGCTTTAAAGGAAGCCGGCTTCGAAAACTATATGGCAATCGAATGCATACCCACTGGCAAGGACCGCGCGACCGAACTCAAGGCCACTGCGGCTTATCTGAATTCCTGCATATAAGCAAGGGAGGCAGGCGTTATGACAGTGCGTGTTGGTTTTGTGGGATGCGGAGGGATGAACTCCGCACATATGCGGTCGCTGGCTCGGCTGGAGTCGGCCCAGCTTGTGGCCTTCTCCGACCCGGACCTGGCCAGGGCGCAGTCCAAAGCTGAGGAGTTCGACGGCAGAGCTTACGAAAGCCATGAGGCGATGCTGGAAGCTGAAGCCCTGGACGCTATCTATGTTGCGGTGCCGCCCTTCGCTCACACGACTGCCGAGTTGATGGCGGCCGAAAAAGGCTGCGCGGTCTTCGTCGAGAAGCCTATCGCAACTACCCTGGAGAAGGCGCTCGAGATAAACGAAGGGCTCAAAAAGGCCAGCGTCGTCACCCAGGTCGGCTACCACTGGCGCTGGTTCGACACTACCGAGCAGGCGGCTGCTCTGCTTCCCAAAGACCAGGTGCATATGGCGCTCGGTTACTGGAATGGCGGCTTCCCCGGGGTTGCCTGGTGGAGGGTACTTGCCGAGTCGGGCGGGCAGTTCGTCGAGCAGACGACTCACATCTTTGACCTGGCGCGCTATCTGGTCGGCGAAGTAAAACAGGTAGGCGCCTTCGCGACCTTGCGCGCAATGAAAGACACGCCCAATATGGACGTGCCCGATGTCGGTGTGGCAACGCTGGAGTTCGAATCGGGCGCCATCGGCACGGTAATGAACACTTGCGCACTTATGCAAGGCCATAAAGTGGGCCTGGCGCTGGTTGGACACGATTTGGTGGTCGAGCACAACGCCGGCCAGTTGCTGGTCATCAAACCCGATGGCAGGGAAGAAGTCACGCCGACAGTAAATCCCGTCGAGCGCGAAGATGAAGTCTTCATCCAGGCTGTAAAGACTGGAGATACGAGCGCCATCCGCTCGAGCTATGAGGACGGCGTGAAGAGCCTGGCTGTCTCACTGGCCGTGAATGAAGCCTGGCAGAAGGGCAAAGTCGTCGAGGTACCCCGTATCTAGTTACCGAGCGACAATATCGCTTGTATAAACCCACTGGAGGAATTGCGAATGGCACTAAGAGTAGGGATGATTGGTTGCGGCGGGATCGCCGAGGCGCACTTGAACACCTTGAAAGGACTGGAAGATGCAAACCTGGTGGCCTTCCAGGATATCGACGGCGCGAAGGCTGCGCGCTTTGCCGAGCTTGCTGGCCAGGGCAACGTCTACAGCGACTACCGTGAGATGTACGACAAGGAAGCCCTCGACGCCGTCTGGGTCTGCGTGCCTCCCTTTGCCCACGAAGATCAGGAGCTTATCGCCTGCGAGAAGGGCATCCCCTTCTTCTGCGAAAAGCCCGTTGCGCTTACAATGGGCAAGGCGCGCGAGGTAGAAGCGGCCGTCGAGAAGGCAGGGCTTATCACCGGCGCAGGTTATCTGGTGCGTTATATGGACACCGCGGCCAAGGTGAAAGAGCTTATCGAAGGCAAGCAAATCGATATGTTCGAGGGCCATTTCTCCGGAGGCTTCCCCGGCGTGTACTGGTGGCGGCGGATGGAATTATCCGGCGGTCAGTTTGTCGAGCAGACCACTCACATAGTCGATATCTTGCGGTATTTCCTGGGTGATGTAGAGCGCGTTTCGGCCTTTATGGCCCAGCGCGATATGGAAGATATTGAGAATATCAATATCCCCACCGTAGGCACCGTGGGGCTTGAGCTCAAATCCGGCGCAGTTGGCGCAGTTCATAACACCTGCATCGTATCGCAGGGCTATAAAGTAGGCGCTACCCTCCTTGCGCGCGACCTGGTGGTCGAGTATACTTACACGCGAGTGACTTGGCGCACCCCGGATGCAAGCGGAGAGTTCACCTGTGACTTCGACGGGATGGTGCGAGAGGACGCTGCTTTCCTCAAAGCCATCCAGACTGGTGACGCTTCGCTAGTCAAGTCTACATACTCGGACGCCGTTAAGACACTGGCGGTAACCCTGGCAGCCAATGCTTCCGCCGAGAGCAAGCAGGTAGTATCGGTGGACAGCTTCGGCTGACCTGTCTGGAAGGAACACAAATGAGTCGCGCATGTTCGCTTGTTGACGAGAAACAGCTGCGGGCGCAGATATGTGAACTCGGTCATCGGCTCTGGCAGCGTGAATATGTGGCCAGTAATGACGGCAATATCTCCGTCATTATGAGCCCGGACACGGTGCTTTGCACCCCCACTGGCGTCAGCAAGGGGTTTATGACGCCCGATATGCTCATCAAGATAGACCGTCAGGGCAAAAAGCTTGATGGCTATCTCAATCCCTCCTCCGAGATAAAGATGCACCTGAGGGTTTTTGATGAGCGACCTGACATATGCGCCGTCATCCACGCACATCCACCGACCGCAACAGGTTTCGCCGTGGCCGGGGTACCACTTACCAATATGGTGCTGCCCGAGATCATCATCACGCTGAAGGCCATCCCGCTTGCCAAATATGGGACCCCTTCGACGCCGGAGATCCCGGATGCGCTGATGCCCTTCCTGCAGGAATATGATGCTTTCCTGCTGGAGAACCACGGGGCGCTCACTCTCGGCAGAGACCTGCTTGATGCCTATCACAAGATGGAGCAGGTAGAAGGCTTTGCGCGCATCTCGCTGACTGCGCGTTTGCTCGGTTCAGAGCGCGCGCTGCCCGACCAGGATGTGAACAGGTTGCTTGAGATGCGCCGGGACTGGGGTCTGGAAGAGCGGTCCGTGTGCGCAGCCTGCGGTGCATGTGATGCAGAAGCAAGCGTAGGCGATCTGAAGAAAGACCAGAAGCCCTCGGCTTCTCTTACCGACCCGGAGCTTCACAGTATTGTCCGGGCAGTTACTGAAGAGATTCTCAGCGAGTTGAACAAGTCTAAATAAGCAAGACTAAGGTGAGTCAGGATGGCAGGAATGCAAGAAGCTCTGGGGTTGCTTGAGACTTTCGGTCTGGTGGCCGGCTTAGAGGGACTTGACGCGATGTTGAAGGCGGCCAAGGTGCGCTTGATCGCCTGCGAGTTCCCTGGCAGCGGTCGCGTAACCATGATGGTAGTCGGTGATGTAGGAGCAGTTCAAGCGGCCCTTGACGCCGGCGCGGCCTCGGCAAAAAAGGTCAACGAAGTCGTTAGCTCGCATGTCATACCGCGCCCTGACGAGTTCACCGGCGACCTGGTAGCAATGTCCCGGCTGTACATACCCGACGAAGAGCCCTCGGGCGAAGACGCCGATGTTTCGCCTTCACCCAAAGCTCCAGGTCGGCGCGGTGGCGGCGGCAGAAGCAAATAATCAAAGTCGATTTCCCAGTTCGCGTCCAGCGGGCGGGAGTAATTCAAGGAGGTACCGTCAATGAACGGTGAAGCATTGGGTCTCATCGAAACTCGCGGTCTGGTTGGCGCCATTGAGGCTGCTGACGCTATGGTGAAGGCAGCTAACGTTACCCTCATCGGCAAGCAGCAGATTGGCGGCGGACTTGTCTCCGTGATGGTAAGAGGCGACGTAGGCGCCGTGAAAGCTGCTGTCGACGCGGGCGCTACCGCGGCCAAGAAAGTCGGCGAGCTGCTCTCCGTGCACGTTATTCCACGGCCACACGAGGAACTCAAGAAGATCCTGCCCGAGGGGTAAGTCTCTCTCAGGCTTGCGTCAGACTAGTTGACAGGCCAGGCGGCTCGCCGAGCTGACTGGCCTTCACTGGTCACCTCCTCGTAAGGGGCGTGGACCTGCGGTGCAAGAGCAAGAGCTAGTTCAGCTAATTGCCGAGCGCGTCCTCCAGCGGCTGAAGGAAAGAGACATCGAGGTTCATCAGGTGTCCCGTGACCGGATCCCGGTGGGCGTTTCTGTGCGGCACCTGCATATCACCAAAGAGGACTTCGCAGCCCTGTTTGGCGAAGGCGCAGAGCTCAAAGTGCGCAACTGGCTGTATCAGGAAGGCGAGTTCGCCTCTGATCAGACGGTCACCCTAGTGACCGCCCGGCGGTCGCTGCCAGGTGTGCGCATCCTGGGGCCCTTCCGCCCGAAAACTCAGGTCGAGGTCTGCAGGACCGATGCCGTTATGCTCGGAGTAAATCCTCCTGTCAGAGTCTCGGTCAACGAGGCAGGCGGCGGTTCGCGAATCACTTTGGTGGGGCCTGAAGGCTCCATCGATGTGGATGATGGTCTTGTGGTCGCGCGCAGGCATGTCCACTGCAATCCGACGGAAGCCGCCGCGCTGGGCATCAAAGAAGGCGACAGGCTGGATCTGGAAATACTCTCCGACAGGCCTGTTGTACTGCGAGATGTTGTGGTCCGCACTGGCGAAAAACTCAAACTCCAGTTTCATGTGGATACTGACGAGGCGAATGCCGCCGATGTCAGATGCGATATGTTCGCCCGTATCGCCGAGGTGAGGTAACAAATGAAACTCGGCAAGATTGTGGGTACTGTCGTGGCGACCCAGAAAAATGAGGCGCTCATTGGCGCCAAGTTGCTGGTCGTGCAAGACTTGAAACTCGATATTGCCCCTGCAAGTGGGTCGGTCGTCTGCGTGGACAGCGTTGGAGCAGGGATCGGAGATGTTGTGCTTTATGTCTCCGGCAGCTCTGCCCGGCTTACCGAGGTCAGCAAGGACAGGCCGGTGGATGCCACTGTGATCGCAATCGTTGATACAGTCGAGGTCGAGGGCCAGGTGGTCTTCTCCAAAGGGGCTTCCTGATGAAGCTGGCCAGAGTCGTGGGCAAGGTCGTTGCGACCATCAAAGACCCCGCGCTCGAGGGCCTTCCCCTGCTTATTATCCAGCCCCTGGACGAACACCTGACTGATCAGGGCGACTTCTTTGTTGCGATTGACCCTATCGGTACCCGCCAGGGCGATATTGTCTACTGGGAAAGCAGTCGCGAAGCGCCAGCCGCCGTACCGAGCGAGCCACCGGTTTCCGCCGCCATTGTTGGCCTGGTGGACGCCATCAACCTTACCGTGCCAACCGAGGTTAAATGAGACTGGCCAAGGTCATTGGCAATGTCGTCTCGACACACAAATTGCCCGTCTTCGAGGGGCGCAAGCTGATGCTTGTGAAACCTTGCAGGCCTGACTACTCGCTGACCGAAGAGGCCGTCGTAGCTATTGATATGGCAGGCGCGGGGCCAGGCGAGATCGTCGTACTGGCAGAAGAAGGCCGCGCTGTGGCCGACTTGTTAAACAACGGAAAGCGCGCCCCAGCCAGGTCGGTTATTATTGGGATCGTCGATAAAGTCCAGGATTCAGAATAATGCCACTCGATGAAGCTGTCGTTCAACAGATTGTAGAGGCCGTAATTGCCCAGCTCCAGGCCGCAGCCGGGACGCCCAAACGGCGCAAGCGCTCTACTGGCCCGACCGCCCTGCTGGTGGTCGACACCACTGGGCCTGCGCTCGAGGCTGCGCTGCCTGCCGTCAACACTCTGTTAAACGATACTTTGGCCTCCGCCGTGCTGGTGCCTTCGGGACGGCTTTCCGAGGCCCAGATAACTGACCTGAAGACCAAACTTGGACTCGATGAAGTCTGGGGGCCTGAGGCAGGTTGCCTGCGTTCGAAAGTGGCAGAGGTTTCAATCGTTGTTGGGGTCTCGCTTTCGGCCGCGCTCCTTGCCAGAACCGCACTGCTGCTTGTGGATGACCCGGCAGCGGAAGCTTTGCTGGAAGGCGTCTTCGCCGGCAAGCCAGTAATCGCAGCACTGGATGGCTGTGATCCGGAGGCCGCGCCCGTGCAGCTTCCCGCAAGACTGTTCAGGCGCTTCCAGGAGTACATCGCGGATTTGGATAGCTACGGGCTGAAGCTTTGCGCCGCCGCCGACCTGTCGAAGCAGGTGGTGGCAGCCTTGACCGGTGTGGCAACGCCGGGAGCGGCTTCAACTCCCGACCTGCTGACCGCCGAGGACGTGCGGCGTATCGCCGATGGCGGGGCCAAGCAGCTCGACATAAGCTCGCGTACTATCGTCACTCCTCTCGCGCAGGATCTGGCCGATGAGCGAGGACTAAAGATAAAGGTTTCTGACTAGCCAGTTACCCGCAAGGGGGATTATCCAATGGAACTTGATCGTAGCGCACTTGAAAGTATCGTAGCCCAGGTAGTGGAGAATCTGCAGAAAGGCGGCGCGCCCGCCGCGGCGGCGCCTAAAGCTGCGGCTCCCAAAGCCGAGGCTCCGAAGGCTGACGCGCCAAAGGCTGATGCGCCTGCACAAGCAGCTTCCAAACCCGCCAGCAAAGTGCCCAATGACCTTAAGACGGGCGATGGGGTCTTCACGGGAATCGACGAAGCCATCGCGGCAGCCAAGGCAGCCCTTGCCGAGTATGCAAAACTTGGCTTGTCCGACCGTAAGGTTATCGTTGCCGCTCTTCGTAAAGCCGCTCTTGACAGCGCTCACGAGATGGCCGACCTTGCCTGGCGCGAGTCTGCAATGGGCCGTTATGAGGACAAGGTGCTGAAGAACCAGATGGCCGCGAAAGGCTCTCCCGGCGTCGAATCGCTGAAGCCTTATGAGACCTTCGTCGGCGATCTGGGCACTCATATGGTCTACAACGGGCCCTGGGGCGTAATTGGCGCCATCACGCCAGTGACCAACCCGACTTCGACCATAATCAATAACGCCATCATCATGCTGGCCGCAGGCAATACTGTGGTCTTCGGACCGCATCCCCAGGCTATGGTCTGCTCGATAAAGCAACTCCAGATACTAAGCCGGGCGGTGCGCGAGGCAGGCGGGCCTGACAACCTGATGACCTGCGTAGTCGAGCCGACGATCCGCACGGCCGCCGAGATCTTCAAGTCCGACGACATCGCGATGATCTGCGCGACTGGCGGTCCGGGAGTCGTGCGCGCCGCTATGGAAAATGGCAAGCGCGTCGTTGGCGCGGGCGCGGGCAATCCGCCCGTCATCGTGGACGAGACGGCCGACATCAAGCGCGCCGCCTGGTCCATTGTGGAAGGCGCCAAGTTCGACAACGACCTGCCGTGCGTGGGCGAGAAAGAGATCTTCGTCGTCGATTCGGTCGCCGATGCGCTCATCCGCGAACTGAAGAACCAGGGCGCTTTCCATGTGCCCGAATCCAGGGTGGACGCGCTCACCCCAATTTGTATCAAGGACGGTAAAGCTAACCGCCCGATGGTCGGCCAGAATGCCGAGATCATCCTCAAAGCCGCTGGCGTTGACGTCTCGGGCGACCCGCCAATTGGCATCTTCGAGACCGACTTCGAGAACGATGTGGTGCAGGAAGAACAGCTTATGCCCATCGTGCCAATCGTACGTTGCCGCAACTTCGAGCAGGCACTGGAATACTCTCGCCTGGCCGAACACGGATATACGCACACCGCGCTGATGCACTCGACCAATATCGCGCGCATCACGGAGTTCACCCGCGTGATGCAATGTACGATCACCATAATCAACGGCCCCTCGTATGCTTATACAGGCACCGAGGGCGAAGGTTATGTAACCTTGACGGTTGGCACCAAGACAGGCGATGGCGTCAGTAATCCGTTGACTTTCACGCGGCGCAGACACACGTCCTTCTCGCGCACGCTCAATCTCATCTAGAAGTGAGTCAAAATGGCAGGTAGCCAGTTTCTGGATAAAGTCCGCGAGGCTGGGGTGGTCGGCGCCGGTGGCGCTGGCTTCCCAACCCATGTAAAACTCGATGCCAAGGTGGATTGGCTGATAGCCAACGCTGCCGAGTGCGAACCGCTGCTGCACGCCGATGCGGCCGTACTCGAACACGAAGGCGACAAGGTCATCCGCGGGATGATCGCCGCCGCCGAGCAGGTGGGCGCGACCCGCATCACCATCGCAATCAAGCGCAAGCACACCGAGCTCATCGAGGCGCTTCAGGCCCAGGTCAAAGGCACGCCGGTTGAGCTCTGCGAACTCAACGATACCTATCCTGCTGGCGATGAGCATGTGATGGTCTACGAAGTCACTGGCCGCATCGTCCCCGAGGGGGGCATCCCCCTTCAGGCAGGCTGCGTGGTCAGCAACGTCGAGACCTACCTCAATGTCGCTGGCGCGCTCGATGATGAGCCGGTTACCATGAAATATGTCACTGTAAATGGCGCAGTGGCAGAACCGCAGACCTTCATCGCGCCGATTGGCATAAGTCTGGAAGCACTTATCCGCCAGGCTGGCGGGCCCACGATTAACGACTATGTCGTCGTCACTGGCGGCTGTATGATGGGCCGCATCGGCTCTGTAGATGAATCACTCACCAAGACAGTCAACGCGGTACTCGTCTTCCCGCCGGACCATGAGGTCGTCTCGAAGACGAAGCTCACGATGACAGCCGCCGAGACTCAGGGCAGCGCCGCCTGTTGCCAGTGCTGGGATTGCACCAAGGTGTGTCCGCGCTATCTGCTGGGCCACAACCTGCAACCGCACCTTACGATGCGCGCGATGGCTTATGGCAAGCCGGAAAACTCCGATGCTATCACTATGGCGTGGCTTTGCTGCGAATGTGGCACCTGTGAGATGTATTGTCCTATCCGCCTGTCGCCCCGGCGCGTGTATCAGGGCATCAAAGCAATGCTCAAAGAGGCCGGCGTGAAGAATCCCCACACCAACGCGGACCTGCAGGCGCGCGAGACCAGGCCTTACCGCCTGGTGCCCTCAAACAGACTGCGCGCCAGGCTCAATGTAGAGCGCTACAATGTGGACGCCCCGCTGGTCGAGACGCCGCTCAGTGCCGCCGAGGTGGAGATCCCCCTCAGGATGCAGGTCGGCGCGCCTTCGCAGCCGGTCGTCGCGGTTGGCGATGTGGTGAAGGCAGGCCAGCTTATCGCCTGCATCCCCGAAGGCGCCCTGGGCGCCAATATCCACGCCAGCATCAGCGGCAAGGTCACCGCGGTGGACGGCTATATTGCCATCGAGGCTTAAGTGAGGACTGCTATATGAACCGCGCTATCGGTATGATCGAATATTTCAGCATCGCTGCGGGCATCAAAGCTACTGACGAGATGCTCGATGCGGCCGCTGTGGAGTTGCTTTTCTCGATGCCCGTCTGTCCGGGCAAGTATTTCGTGATGTGCGCGGGCGAGGTCTCGGCTGTCCAGACCGCCGTAAACGTCGCTCGCAATGTATCGCCCGAATTGACCACCGACTGGGTGCTGCTGCCCAATGTGGACGAGTCCATCTTCTCCGCTCTGACCGGTACAGTGCCTGTCGACGATATCAAAGCCCTGGGCGTTATCGAGACCTTCACTGGCCCCGCTGCGGTTATGGCCGCCGATATCGTCGTGAAAGCTGCCGATATCAAGCTTATCGAGATCCGCCTGTGCAAGGGGCTGGGCGGCAAGGCCTACACGCTCTATACAGGCGATGTGTCGGCCTGTGAATCCGCGACTCGTGTTGCGGTGAACCAGCTCCAGAGCCAGTCGCTTATCGTCTCTTACGCGGTCATCCCCTCGCCCAACGAGGAACTTATCCGCGCCTTGCTCTGACCCCCTTCCCCAGCGGCAGGAGGCCCTGATGAAGTTACTCGTGCTCAATAGTGGTGGCTCGTCGGTCAAGTACAAGCTGTATGATATGAGCGATGAGAGCGTCCTCCTGGCGGGGGGCGTGGAGCGCCTTAACGAGCCGTCCGGCCTGGTCAAGCATAGGTGGGGCGCGGGGCAGGTTCACGAAGAAGAGATGCCCTCTCCAAGCCATCAGAAGGCCATCCTCCGTGCCCTTGAGCTGGTCGTGGATCCTGGCCTTGGCGGACTGGCGTCCCTCTCCGAAGTCGAAGCCGTTGGCCATCGCGTTGTGCACGCAGGCGAGCACTACACTGGCTCGGTGCTCATCACCCCTGACGTCGTCCGCGCGCTTGAGGAGTGCTCCGACCTCGCGCCGCTGCATAACCCGCCCAACCTGGCGGGTATCCGCGCTGCCCAGGCCGCGATGCCCCAGGTGCCGCATGTTGCCGTCTTCGACAACGCCCTGCACCACACGGTGAAGGATTACGCTTATACCTATGCCTTGCCCTATGAATACTTCGAAAAATATCGCATCCGCAGGTATGGTTTCCACGGGGTGGCTTTCCGCAGCGCGACCGCCCAGGCCGCCGAGTTGCTTGAGAAACCCCTCTCAGAGCTGCGTCTGGTCACGCTGATGCTGGGCAGCGGCTGCACGGCCAATGCGATGAAGCACGGCGCCTCTTGCGAGGTCAGCACGGGCTTCACCCCGCTGGAAGGGCTCATCCAGTCGACGCGTACGGGTGATATGGACCCTGCTGTGCTGCTCTATATAATGGAAAAAGAAGGCAAGACCCCCGCCGAGATGAACGCCCTGCTCAACAAGCAGAGCGGCTGGTATGGCATCTCGGGCGTCAGTCAGGATATGCGCGAGGTGACGCGCAAAGCTACCGAAGGTGATTACCGCGCCAACCTGGCTATCCAGGCTTTCTGCCATCGAGCCAAGAAATACGTGGGCGCTTACGCGGCGGCGATGGGCGGGATTGACGCTCTGGTCTTCGCCGGGGGCGTGGGCGAGAACGAATGCGGGCTACGCGCCGAGATCTGCGGTGGCCTGGAGTTCCTCGGATTGTACCTCGATTCGCGCAAGAACCGCGATCACAAGGGCAAGCCAGGGGTAGTTTCCACCGACGCCTCGCCCGCGAGCATCGTGGTTGTGGCCTGCAACGAAGAATTGGTAATCGCGCGCGACACCGCTGAGGTCGCCGCCAGGGAGGGTTAAGCAATATGCGCAAGCCTGAAGGGGCCAGAGTCTGGCTGATCGGAGACGCCTATCTGCCCGCCGAGATCAACCCCGAGCTGCCAGGGCACGAGTCCACCTGCGTGCTCAACACCTCGGAGAAGCCCGCCAACGTCGTGCTGACGTTCTACTTCGAGGATCGCGATCCCATCCGCGACGTGAAGGTGCCGGTCGGCCCAGAGCGCACGCTGCACATCAGGCTGGACAAGCCTGAGATGCTCGGTGGGATGACCTTGCCGCGCCTGGTGCCTTTCGCCATCAGGGTGGAGAGCGATATCCCGATCGTGGTGCAACATTCGCGCCTGGACGTCACACAGCCCAATCTGTCGGTCTCGACCAGCATCGCCTATCCGCTGGAAGACTAACCCGACTCCGTAGCTCCTCTGAAGCCCCGGCGCCGCAAGGTGGCGGGGCTTTGTTTTGGGCGGTTGGCAGACTAACCTCACCAGGTGGGACCCGATGACTTCTGGTAGTACTCGACCGGTTTCTGGGGCCTGGGCCGCCACCAGGTGGGACTGCAGGCAGCCAAGGCGTTCCAGCAGCACGGGTATAGCACCAGCGCTAGCAGTGGTCGCCCTGGCGTGCCGTGCTGATGCCTCGGAGCGACATTGCAATGCGATCTTGCTGTCGCCCTGCGGATCCCACATTACCCTGTGCGCGAAGGCTCCAGCAGGGCGATTGGCGGGCAGTACAACTCCTTGCCTCACCATCGACGCGAGCCCTCGCGCGCTACCTCAGCCGTAGGCGGCGCGGCGCTTCGTTCGGCGTTGCATTAGGTTTCCATCCTTCAGCCATGCGTTCGAGGCCCTCGGCGAGGGCAGGGCCTCTGCCTCCAGGAGCTCAGTCACGCTCCTGTCAGCGCGAGTCCGCACCAGACGGCCTGGAGCGTCGAGGCAGGAAGGTCCCACTGCCAAACCTGGCCAGTCAGTAGCGGCTGGCATAGAGAGCATCGGCCAGGTCTTGTGGCGGCGGGGTGCGCGTGGAATGCCAGGGCTCGAGCCAGGGCACATCGCCGTAGCTGGCAAGCAAGACTTCGGCCTGCTGACGCACGCGCTGCCAGTCAGAGCGCAGCAAGGCGTATCGCACCTCGTTGCCAAGCTCTCCCGCGGCCTGCCGGGCCTCTGGCGCCACCGGGTAATCTGGCGCGCGCAATACTTCGGCCGGTCCCTGCTGGGGGCGGCAGCAAGTGCTTCGGGCAGCATCGTATCAACTGGGGAGACCTGGGGCAGCGTGACCGGTTCAACGGTCACACCTTGGTAGCCAGTCGGCGCCTTTCGTGAGGGTCTGGCAGTGGTGGCAACACTGGGCTGCTTGTCTTCCTCCAGCCCCGGTACGTACTTGCGATATTCGACCGGAAAGAGTTCCAGGCGCTGCTCGTCGGGGAACCAGGCCCAGTCCAGCCCAAAGAGGGGCATAAAATCCTGCGCGGCGACGAGAAGGCGTCACGCGGTGAGGAGGCATAAATCTGCGCGCACGAGAGCGCGCCTTCGCGCAGCACTGGCGCGCTCAGCGTCACCGGCTTGCCCGCGACCTCGGCCTGGATGCTGCCGACGGTCAGCAGCACTTTCGTGTTAGGCGTCCGGGTGGACTCGGTCTTGTCGCTCCCCTGCTCCGGAGGCGCCAGTCGCATCACCTTTAGCTCTACAGGGCCCTGCTCCCATCCGGAAATGAGACGCGCCGAAGCCCCCAGTATGAGGGTCGCCTCGACCGGTGCGTAGATAAAACCATCTCTCGCGATGGCCGCGCAGACAGGCTGGTTACCCAGACAGAGTAGAGGCTGCGCGAGTCCGGCTGCCGCTAAGGCTCTTCGGGCATCGAAGTAGTTAAGGGTAGCTGTTGCGGCAGGCTGCCTGTACCACTCCTGAAGTGAGTCCTCAGAACAATGAAACACAGGCGACATACTTCGAGCAAACTGCGCATCCCGCTCTCCTTCCAGCAACTGGACATACGGGACGCACTCGGCGGGCTGACCGTTGACCAGCCCACGGATAGCCTGGGCTTCAAGGGCGGCTTCCTCAAGGGTCGGGGTGGACAGGTAGTCCACTTGGGTTCCTTTTTCGGGATAACCGAGTTTCTCGTTTGCAGCCCGGCGCCCCTCAGGTGTGCGCAGGTCGAAGCCGTCGAGTTCTGAGGCGCGAGGCTTATACCAACTCAACACCTTGAAGTCCGAGCCCAGGCGCTCTGCTGCCCAGCCCAGACGTTCTTCGGCCAGCTTCAGCAGTTCCACATCGCCTGCCACCAGTTGCAGCTTCGCCCACTGCAGGCAGTGGGCTTCCTCGGCGAAGTGGTCCACCATCGCGGGGGAGGGATTGCCTCCGGCTCCGGCAAGCCCCGGCTTGCCCAGCTTGCGCAAGGCCAGGTCGGTCAGCAGCCAGGGCGTTGACGCTGGCCATGCGAAGTACGAGGCCCACGGCCCCCACTCGGGGCCCAGTAGCGGAGCAGTCGCCTCAAGCAGCCCGCGCCAGTCCTCGGTCAGGAAGCAGAGCCGGGCAAGCAGAGAACGCGCGCTGACTGGGTAGATGTAGGGCTTCTGCTTGCCTTCATCTTGCTGACCGCCTTGGAGTAGCAACTTGCGGAGCGCCTCAACACTGGTATAGGCGGCATCCACCTCTTCTTGCGGCACTTCTGTATTGCCGTAGTAGGCAACCAGCGCCATCACGTCGCCGTACATCGCCTGCAAATCCTCGATTTGGGCCTGCAGAAGGACCCAGTCGGCGGGTGTTTTTGCTTCGGGCAGTTGCTTGTGGAGGTCAGCAAGGGCTTCAGCCTGGGCGCGTAGCTCGGGGTCACTGGGCAGCAGGTAGCCATAGGGAACCGGTTCAGCACAGGCGGTAGCGAGCAGAAAGGCAACCAATAGCGCGAGGCAGAGTGTTGCGCGGGTCATAGCGATTCCTCCCAAAGCAAGATGGTGAGGCGCTGCTGACACTTGGACTTGAAGCGAAACCGATTTGTTCCATTATAACCGATAAGGCTAGCTGGGCAGGGAGGAT
This sequence comes from uncultured Armatimonadia bacterium, assembly GCA_963749155.1. Taxonomy (GTDB): domain Bacteria; phylum Armatimonadota; class Zipacnadia; order CAVVLO01; family CAVVLO01; genus CAVVLO01. The sequence goes on from CAVVLO010000002.1 coordinate 709,038, forward strand.
TTACTAATTCGATTTGGCGAAACACAAAATCAGGCCTCCAGCAGGAAGCTTACCCTCTCATGTGTAATTTACTTCCGGCTACGGCCCAGGGGAGGGCAACTATGAAGCCTGTCCAGATACTGCTAATTACGGTTTTGCTGCTTGGAGCGCTCGCGCTGCAGGTGGCAGCCCAAGGCGAAGGTGGCACGATGAGTTTCTCGACTGACTATGCAAGCTGGATTATCAGCCCGGACGGCAAGGCCCTCAGCCTCCTTGATAAAGCCTCAGGGCAGGATTATGCCGGCCAGCCAGCCCATCCGATTGCCGTGGTGCGAGTCGCCGGCACAGACTGGTTTGCCACATCAGCTTCCTTTGACCAGGGCAAGCTTACCGTTGGCTTCGGCGAGTCGGGCATCAAAATGGTGCTTGGACTACGTGAGCGCGCTCATTATGTGATGGCCGAGGTGATCTCGGTCGAAGGCGAGGGCATCGAGCAACTCACTTTCGTAGGTATCCCCACCCGGCTGACGGGCGATGTCGCGGAGCCCTTCTCCGTGTGCGCACTGGCGCTTAATCTGCAGACCAATGTGACTCCCTTGCCTGGCCAGATGACCTGGCTGCAGGCTCTGTGTTATCCGCGCTTTGGCCTTGTCGGCGCGAAGGTGGCCCTTATCGCCTGCCCAACCGCCGAACTGCGTAACGTGATGAAAGAGGCCGTCACTGACGCGCCCGACCTGCCTCATAGCCCAATCGGCGGCCCCTGGGCCCTCGATGCGCCCGGCAACCGGGAATCCTATTTCTTCAACTTCGGCGACCTGACCGAAGAGACCGTGGACGAGTGGATAGGACTTGCGCATAACCTCGGCATCACCCAGATAGACTTCCACGGTGGCGGGTCCTTCAGGTTCGGCGATTGCAAGCCCAACCCGACGATGTACCCCAACGGACGCGCCAGTATGAAGGCGGTCATCGACAAGTTGCACGCAGCAGGCATCAAGGCCGGCTTGCACACCTATGCGCATTTCATCTCGCCCGATTGTCCCTGGATAACTCCTGTCCCAAGCAAAGACCTCGCCAAGATTTCGACCTACACTCTGACTACAGGCCTTGGGGAGACGGACCTCGAGCTGGCGGTGGATGAATCCACCGAGCAAATCTCAACTGTCGTCGGTTTCTTCATCCGCAACAGCCTCATCCTGCAGGTGGATGATGAGCTGATGCGTTTTGAGAGCGCGACCAAAGAGGCGCCTTTCACTTTCAAACTGACCGAACGTGGCGCCTTTGGGACGAAGGTTGCGGCCCATGAAGCGGGCGCCAGAGTCCATCATCTCATGCAATGCTTCTTCCTCTTCGCGCCCGATGGCGATTCGCCCTTGCTCGAGGAAGTCGCAGCGACAACGGCCGATTTTTACAACGAATGTGGCTTCGATATGATTTACCTCGACGCGCTCGATGGCGAAGACGTGCTCGGTGGGTGGGAGAACGCCTGGCATTACGGCTCCAAGTTTACTTTCGAGATAGTAAAACGCCTTAATAAAGCGCCGATTATGGAGATGAGCACCTTCCATCATCATCTCTGGTATGTCCGCGCGCGGATGGGCGCCTGGGATCACCCCACGCGCGCCTACAAGACCTTCGTGGATTTACACTGCGAGTCCAACAAGGGCTGCGACAAGATGTTCCTGCCTGCTCACCTCGGCTGGTGGCGGACTATTATGACCCCCGATTTCCAGCAGGAAAGGACTTATCCGGATGATGCAGAGTATCTGCTGGCCAAGTGCGCCGCGCATCAGTGCGGGCTTTCGCCGCAGGAGTTCACTCCCGCCACTTACGCCGCCTCAGCTTATCTGCAGCGTATAGGGAACCTCTACAAGAACTGGGAGGAGCTGCGGCTAGCTGGTTTCTTTACACCCGAACTGTGCGCGAAGCTCGCTGTGCCTGATTCGGATTTCTCGCTGACCACCAACGCCGCAGGGCAACCTGCGGTGCGCGAGATGGAATATGTAAAACACAAGGTCGAGGGTAACGCTCACCCGACTTCTACCTGGACTGTCTCCAACCAGTTCGAGGGTCAGCCTGTGAAACTGCGCATTGAGGCCTTGCTCTCGGCCGGCGCGTATGATTCGCCCGAAGCGGTCACCCTGACAGATTTTAGTGATCCTGCCTGGTTCGCCGAAAGGGGCTCCTCAGCGGGAGTCCAGTATAATCTGACCACCTCGACCGAACAGGTAAAAACCGGCGCAGCCAGTGGACTTTTCGCCGCGGACTCGCCCCCCGTCAGCGAAGTGACGGATGCCAAGAGTCATCAAGTTTCTCCTCTCTCGAGCACGGTCAGCGCGCAGTCGAGGGCACGCCTCTGCATTGTTACCTGGGCGCCGAATTTGCCCCCTTGAAAGATCTGTCGGGCAAGACGGCACTTGGGGTCTGGGTGTATGGCGATGGTCAGGGCGAGGTGCTAAACCTGCAACTGCTCAGTCCCCACTATATGATGAGTGGTTATTGCGACCGCTATATCATCGTAGACTTCACCGGCTGGCGCTATTTCGAGCTGATAGAATCCGAAGGCGATCGGGCCGAGACGCTGGCCTGGCCCTATAGTGGCAATGTCTATGCGATGTACAGAGAGACCATAACGCCTGCCGCTATAGAGCGCATGCGGCTTTGGTACAACCTGCTGCCTCCGGCGAGACAGGGCCGAGTGTTATCTCAGCCCTATCAAGGCACTGCCTCTGGCAAAAGAGAAGGTCGCCCATCCCACGGTGACCATCAACGGGCAGCGACTTACCTTCCCCATCGAGTTGCCTACAGGTTGCTGGCTGGAATACAACGGCCTGGACGACTGCAAGGCCTACGATGAGGTTGGCAATCTCCTTGCCGAAGTGAAGCCCTTTGGCGAAGCGCCTGAACTCAAAGCGGGAGAAAACACCTTCGAGTTCGAATGCGCGCCCCTCGAAAGTGGCCTGAATCCGAGGGCGCTTGTGACCGTAAACTGCGAAGGACCAATACTCTAGATACAAGCTGCGGTTGACGTATACCACCCACGGCGGTAAGATTGCCGCCGGCGATAACCTGATATCGCCAGGTCGGGGCGTAGCGCAGCTTGGTTAGCGCGCGTGCCTTGGGAGCACGAGGTCGCCAGTTCAAATCTGGCCGCCCCGACCAGCCTTCTTCCTTCGCTGGAGGCCCTGATGCGCTATATTCTCCTTGTGATGATCCTGATTGGGCTCTTCCTAGCTCAGACTCTTGTCGCCTCAGCCGATGAGAAAACAGACTATCCTCGCCTGGCCAACCTGTGGGGGATGAACTTCTGGAGCCTGCCAGAGATGACTCCAGCTGACTACGACGCCTGGGCCAGATATGACCTGCTGATAACTGCTGGGGGTTCTGTTGACCAGTGGAAGCAACTGCGCGCCGAGTTGGACAAACGCCATCCGGGAATCAAGCTGCTGCAGACTGCTCCGCTAAATAACATCGAATATGATCCCCCCTGGCTGAACACCGAGCTTTACCTTAGACGTCCTGATGGCACCCGGTATCGCTGGTGGGCCGACCAGATCAGTATCCCCAATATCCTGCTGGACGAGTGCTTCGAAGCCATCATCGCCGAGATCGAGAAAGACGCCGCCCCCTATGTCGACTCGGGACTCTGCAACGGGCTGTTCTTCGACAGCGTGGTACCGGCGCTCTCCTTCTGGGGTGATACCGATGCCAACCTCGATGGTGTAGCCGACGGCGCCACACTTGATGAAGCCTGGCAGGCGCGCCAGAACGAGGTCTTCGCGCGTGTGAGAGAGCGCTTCCCAGGTATAGTACTGATGGCTAACGATGTCGATTTGAACCACGGTGAGCAGCTAAAGGGACGCCTCTTCGAAGGCGGCACACTTTTCGACCGCGCGGCAGAAGGTCGGCTTTCGGTAGGCGAAGTCGTGCGCGCTTTGGGCAAGTTTGAAGGCGCAATGCGCCAGCCGACAACCAACTTTACCTTGATGAGTCATCCTCTCGGCTGGCAAGGCTGGCGAGTTGGCCTGGCAGCCAAAAGTCATAGGCCAGGCGATGTGCCCCTGGTGCTGCGCGACTTCCGCAGGATGCGTCTTGGACTGGCTCTCAGCTTGATGGGTGACACCTTTTACGCTTATGATTTCGGCACCACTTATTACGGCCTTCGCACCTGGTATGCCGAATTCGATGCGCCCCTCGGCAAGCCGCTGGCACCCGCTGAAAAACTCTACCCCTTCGGCAAAACGCCGGAAAAAGTCGTCTTCGAGTGGCAGGCGGGCCAGCCGGCGACCGGATTCCGGATGGATGAATTCGTGCAAGCGAGACGCCCTGAAGGGCTGGAAGTAACCATAACCGACTCACCTCCCGACCAGTGGCATAATCCGCTCTCGACCGATCCTGTAAAAGTCTCACTTGCGCCTGGGAAGACTTACCACGTCCAGGTAGAAGCGCTAGTGCCTCCTCAGCCCAGACCCGCGTGGGCTGTGACGGTCAGGACACCCACCGGCGGCTGGCAACATCATGACAAGGGTTATCATCCACTGGATTACCGCACCGCCGAGGCCCTGACCTCGGGCACGAGCCGCGAGTGGAAGGTGGATACCCTTGTCACGCTGGACGACTTCAGCGACTATTCGGTCCAATGGCATCTCCTCGCCAACGGTACGCTGACCGTCACGAGCCTGCGCATAAGCGAGGCTCCCGAGGAGTGCTGGCAGCGGCGTTTCGAGGGCGGGCGTGTGCTGGTGAACGCCACAGCGCAACCGGTAACTCTAGCGCTGCCCAGACCTCTACGCAAAGTCAAAGATGACGCTGCGCCGCGTTATACACTGCAACTCGACAACAACGAGGCAGGCTTCTCCTGCACCGGAGAATGGGGCTGGGCAGCACCCGAGGTCAGCTTCCTGGGCACAGACTTCCGCACAGCCGAGGGGCAGGGCAAGCTGGCAAAGTGGACCTTTACCGCCCCCAGCACTGACACTTATACTCTTCTCAGTTAACCTGCCCGGTGGCGAGGACTTACACCGAAGCGCGCCCTTTACAGCCTCGAAGGGCTCGCAGACGCGCCGGTCGTCGCAGTCGACCAGGCCGCAGGCGATGGCGGCTGGAAGCAGCTCTTCCAGGTGCCTCTAACCAGGGGCCAGCGTTACAGTGTTATGCTGCGCAGTGGCCGAAAAGGGCTGACCTTCGCCGATAGCCTGCTTGTTGAAAGCGCTGCTCGGTACAATGATGGCGCGCTTGTGAACCAGGTCGAGCTGGCCCCGCTGGATGCCGTCGTGTTGGTGAATCCATAACCTAAGCGCGCCCTGTCCAGTAGTCTCGGACCTCTTCGCAGGCCGCCATCAGGGCCTCGAGGTTCTCCATCGGCACGTCAGGATACATATCATAGGCGATGATGAGCCCGCCATGCGGGCTACCGAGTTTCAGGGCTATCTCCCTGATATGGTCGCGCACCTCGGCAGGTGTGCCATACGGCAATTGATATTGTCTGTCCACGCTGACGATGAGGCACATCCGCCCCTTCAGCAACCTGGCTGTCGTGTCCACTCCCATACAGTTGATCTGCATGTTGAAGGCTGTCAGCCCCGCCTCGAGGAACTCCTCCCACAGGTCCACCGTGTGGCCGTCCGAGTGCTGACCTGTCAGCGCGCCATACTGCTTGCACAGGGCGTACATCCGCGTATAACCGGGCTTGAAATAGCGGCGGAAGGTCTGCGGGCTGATGAGGCAACGGTCCTGGCAGCCCCAGTCATCGCCAAACATCACCAGGTCCACGGGCGAGGAGATGCGCAGCACCTGTTCGAGGTAGCGCATATTGTAGTCCAGCACCAACTGGACAATCTCGTCCATCTCCGGTGTCTCTTCGGCCATATCGGCGAGGGCGTTTACCATCCCGCGCAGGAAGTGGACCCGCTCGAAGAAGCGCTCTCCACCCACCGTGACCATCCCGCCAGCCGCCCTTGCAGCGTTGCAGGCGGCGGCGACAGCGCCCCAGTTGTGCTCGCCTCGCTCGCTGTATTTCAGCGGGTCGGGCGCCCGGTAGTGGCGCAGATGGCGGATGTCAGCGAGCGGGTGCTCCTTGATAAGGCCTTCCATCCCATGGCGCAGGGCGTGCCAAAGGCAGCCCCAGTTGTCGAGATACTCCTCATCGGCGCGATAACCGGGTGCGACCAGGGCGTCGTAGTCAGTCCCGCGCTGCGGCACCCAGCCGACCTGCCCAGGATATTTCTCCAGCAGGGGAATAAGATCGTCGCCGTAACGCAGCCAGGTGGCCATCGAGAGGCTGCCCCAGATGGGGATCTCCCCTGTACCTGTATTGGTCATTGTAGCGCGAAGCTTCTGTCCGGCAGTGCGAGTGTCAGCCTGGGTCATTGGACTGGTTCCTCCGGTACGGGCTTGCCTGTGTTGAGCGAGAGCAATTGGCCTTCCCAGCCTTGCTGCCTCATTGTCGCATCGAAGACCATCACACCTAATTCTCGCGGGTCGGGATTGGCAGGGGTGACCACAGCCGGTATCCACGACTTCACGCGAAACTCCAATACAACTTCGTCGCCCTCTTGCGGTGGTATGGAGAAGGTAACCAATCCAGAGTATGGTTTCTCGAGTGCCGCGACTTTCTTGCCTGCGAGGAAGATGCCCCCTTCGGGGCTGACCGCAAATTCCGGCAGCATCAGGTTGAGGGTCAGCTCGTAGGCTTTACCTCTTTCCACCGGCAGAAGCAGCCTGGGCGACTTGCCCGACCACCGGGCATGCTCCTTCGCCATCGCCGGACCACGACCGTGCCAGCCAGTGAGATACGGGGTGTCTCCCCTGGCCCCAATAGCCAGGCTGTAACCCGTGAGCAGCGCCTCGGTAAGGACTGGGGCGGGGCTGAGGTTGTCTGTGACCAGCGCAAGCGATCCGGCCTGGTTTTCCACGAGGAAGGAATCTGTGCCCAGGTTGCCACTGACAATTGCGTTGGTCATACCCTCCCCGATCCTGACGGCCAGGCGCCCTTCGCCAAAAGTGTTTCCCTGGATCTGTGCGATGCCCTGGCGCAGGTCTACTCCCGGGGCATCGGTCGCGCCATTGTCCCAGTTGGCGAAATTGCTGCTTGAAATCGAAAGCTGGCCGTTGGGGCTGTCGAGTCGCACGCACTCGCTGATTGGGCCGAAGGTTACGCAGTTTACCAGCGTGACCTTGCCGGCAACCTTCGGGCCGATATCCACCGCTATAGAATCGGTCGAGCCCCATCGCCCGACGAAGATGCCATTGGTGATGGCAATCCCACTGCTGGCTTCGATTTTGAGAGCGGCCTGGGAGCAGTCGGCGCCGATATTGACATAAGTGCCATTGCCCCCGCCTGCGCCCGCGTCGCTGAATTTGAAGCCGGTGCCATAGCCAAAGCAGAAGCAGTTGGAACAATTCTGCCAGTCAGTGCGAGCGAACTCGAAACCCACCCCGTTCTGGTTGATCCAGGCGCAGTAGGGATCGTCGGGCTTGTAGTTCACACCGAAGGGCCAGAAATGCACGTTCTCGACCCGCCCCACATCATAGCAATGGTCTATAAACAAGCCGCGCCAGGCGGGATAACCTGTCACGTTGCGCACCAGATGCCTGCCCGCGTAGACCAGCTTGATAGCCTCATAAGGATTGAGCAATAGACAATCGAGGATAGCCGTGTTGTCGGCCCCGCCGCGCACCTCGACACAAGGAGGATAAGGCGTTGGCGGCGCTTCGTAGGGCGCCTCGGGGTATTTCACGATTACACCTTTCAAAGTTGCGGCCGATCCACCCAGGGTGATGAAGGCCGGCCCTTCCTGAGAGCCTTTGCCGGCGTAGGCGAGCAAGATGGAGCCCTTCGTCGGGCTGGTAGGCGCGGTTCGGGCGACTCCCTCCAGTGTGACGAAGGCTGGGATGCGCAGGTTGCCCTTTATTGCCCAGACGCCAGCGGGCACCTCGACAAGGCCCCCTTCTCCGGCAGCGGCCTGAAGCGCCTGCTGGAAGGCGGCAGTGCAGTCGGTTTCGCCATCTGGCACCGCTCCGAAGTCGCTGACTGACAGGTTTGCGCTCAAGCCTCGGCGCCAGGACTGTCAAAGTCACAAGCAAGACCAAAGGCCCTGTCTGTGCAGATTCATTCCAGGTACTCCCTATACTCGATGAGATTCGCCCAGTTTCGCGACAGTCAGGGCCAGTCCTGCAGGAAGGCAGACCTGCCCTCAGCGAATCTGGATAGTTACCTTATTCTGCTGAGGGACGCCTGCGCGCCCCTGGCCTGGAGGCACAGAGTGCATAAAATGATAATTATCGGTTTTATACTTGTGCTACTTGCGACTCTCGTCGCTTTACCCACACTTGGAGATACTCGGACCCCGCCCCGCATCGTGGAGTTTCTTGGCGACCAGCCGATGACGCGCGTTGGCCGGCCTTTCGTGATGCTGGCCTGCCTCGCCAATCCGGCCGATGTACCAGTAAGCGTCGTGGCGCGCCTGGTCGTGCCTGAAGGAGTGCAGGTCGAGGACGGCGCAGAGCGCCCACTGACCTTGCAACCCAGCGAGGAGATCAACCCTTCGCTGGACACTGGTCGCTTCCAAGCCTCTTTATGAAGAGGTTGTCCTCGAGGTTGCCGAAGGGGCAGCAGTTTTGGCGGCAGGACGCGTGCCCGTGCGTTTTTTGCCGGCGCTCGAGGTTACCAGTCCCGCGTATATCCCCGAGCCTCAGCCGGTCACTACCAAGCTGCTTGTTGGCGCTCACAACTGCCCCCTTTGGGAAGCGGGTCGGCCCGAGATGTGGAGCCAGCTTGTCGAAGCACACCGAACGCACCCCGGCACTGGGCTTCTATGCCCAGGAGAACCCCGAGGTCGCCGACTGGGAGACCAAATGGGCCGTCAGAGCACGGGGTGGACTTCTTCATCTACTGCTGGTACCGCACCAGTCAGGGCGGCCCCGTGACCCAGCAATTCGGCAGCGCCATCGAAGCCCTCAAGCAGTCGCGTTTCAAGGCCAACCTGCACTTCACGATTATGTGGGAGAACCAGTCGCGCGGCACTGGCGGGCGTGGCCGATGAGGCCGACCTGATGAACAACCTGCTGCCCTTCTGGATGGACAACTACTTCAAGGATCCAGGCTACCTCAAGGTAGACAACAAGCCGGTGCTGTTCATCTATCGCCCCGAGTTTCTGGTGGATGACCTGGGCGGTGTCGAACAGGTGCGCGCGGCTTTCGACAAGATGCGCCAGGCCTGCCGCGACGCTGGCTTCGAAGGGCTTGTGGCTGCTCGGTGAGTATCGCGGTCTGGACACCGCATCATTTCGAGCTGATGAAGAGCCTTGGTCTCGATTACAGCTTCGCCTATTGCTGGCCCATCGGCTACAGTCCCAGTCCCCAGCAGGCTATCGATGCCCAGATGGACTTCATCCAGACGACGGAGAAAATCAACATCCTCCCGCAAGTGGTGACGGTCTCGCAGGCCTGGAGCGGCTGGCGCGACGAGTGGAGCATCTGGAAGCTGCCTCCGACCGAGTTCGAGACGCTTCTCCGGCAGGCCAAGTCGGTAGTCGAAGCCTCTCCCGATGAGGGCCTGGGCAGCAAGCTGTTGCTACTGGACAACTGGAACGAATGGGGCGAGGGACACTACCTCCTGCCCTACACTGAATACGGGTTTCGGTTATCTGGACGCCGTGCGGAAGGTCTTCTCGGACGCGCCAGAGCCTCATAGTGACCTGATTCCCGAGGATGTCGGGATGGGTCCATATGACACCGCCTACCGCACCTGGCTCGCAGAGCAAAGGGAGCTGCGTCAGATAACCCATCAGCAGGTCTTTGGCCCTGGCGCCAAAGAAGCTGATGGGCTGGTCGGCTGGTGGCGTTTCGATGAGGAGGTCACTGGCAAAGTTGCGCTGGATAATGCAGGCAACGGTCTGGGAGCGATGCTACGCGAGGCGACGCGCGCGCCAGGGCTCGTTGGGTCAGCCCTGGTATGCACCGGTGGCGGGGCTTTTGTGCCAGGCCAGTCTGGGCTCAACACTACAGTTGGCTTCACGGTCGAGTGCTGGGTAAAGACCGACCTGGCAGACCAGACCGATAAATGGATTGTCAACCGTATGTATAACTCGGGCGAATCGGGCTTCCGCCTGGGCCTGGCCCAGGGCAACCTTACCTTCGCCGTGCCGCAGACAGGCTGGAGCCATCATCTCTCAACCGGAGTTCAACTGCCAATCGGGCGCTGGGTCCACCTGGCGGGCACTTTCGATGGCCAGGTCATACGCGCTTATATGGATGGCAAAGAGATCGGCGCACTCGACAGGCCTGGCGCAATGAACGGCAGCACTGAGCCACTGCACCTGGGCACCTATCAGCTCGGTCATAAGGCCTTTTACACTGGCCTGCTGGATGAAGTGCGTATCTGGAACAGGGCCCTGTCCCCTGAGGAACTGGCAGCTCACGTGGCAGATCCCACTGCTTTGTAGCGGGTCTTCCCTCCGGCCCGGCAGTATGCTAATATCGCGCGCGGCCGGTCTTTGGCGGGACCGACCTAATAGTGCAGCAGGGGCTGGCAAAGCCTTTTCCGGGCTGCTATAATCGGCCTGCTCGGCGGCGGTAGCTCAACTGGTAGAGCGGAAGCCTTCCAAGCTTCAGGTCGCGGGTTCAATCCCCGTCCGCCGCTCCAACTGCGCGCCCGTAGCTCAGGTGGATAGAGCAGCTGCCTTCTAAGCAGCGGGTCGCGTGTTCGAGTCGCGCCGGGCGTGCCAAACAAATGGTGAGCGTAGCTCAATTGGCAGAGCGCTGGATTGTGGTTCCAGTGGTTGTGGGTTCAAGTCCCATCGTTCACCCCATCAACAGCAGGCAGGGCTGGGTCTCAGGACCCGGCCCTTTTGCTTTGGAACAGCTTTTCCTGTTCATATTTCTGGGCCAAACTCGAGTTTGCTAACCCTCTGAAAGTCCCTTTCCTGCAGGAAACCAGGCCTTCTGGCGGTATATAGGAGAATGAAAACCTGCTGCCTGATCACCTTGCTGCTTATTTTGGGGGGCCTTTCGATGGCACAAGAGTTCAAAGGCGTCGAACAGGCGCGTATCGAAGTAGAAAACGGTACCCCCAAACTCTACATAAACAACGAGATCGTGGCACCACTCATCTTTTTCTTTAATCAGGGCGTGACCGAGAACTGGCTCGAGCGCTTCCAGCGCCCTCAGGTCAAGCTCTGCGCAGCGGCGGGCGTGCACATCTACTCCTTCGATATGTGGCAGCCGAAATACTGGGTGCGCCCTTATGATTATTCCACGGTAGATGAGCAGTTCAGGACCATCGTAGAGGACGACCCCGAGGCGCTGTTCATACCGCGCTTTGTGCCAGGCCCCACCCCAAGCTGGCCCGAGTGGAGGAGCTTCCCCGAGGGAGAACTGACCGAATTCGCCGATGGAACCAAGATCGCAGACCATCTCGCTTGCCTCCAGGTGGTTCTGGGGGCCGGCTGATGAACGCCTCGAAGCGCTTATCCGCCATGTAGACGAAAGCCCTTATGGTAAACGTATCCTCGCCTGGCACCTGGGCGGACCTAACTCGGAGAACTTCCAGCATGGCTTCCGCGAGAGCGGCCCTGACGTCTGCGAAGCCAACCAGATTCGTTTTCGCGACTGGCTGCAGAGACCACTACGGCACTACTGAAGCCTTGAGGGCCGCCTGGGGTGATGAGGAAGTCACCTTGCGCACCGCTCGCGTGCCAGTTGATGAAGAAGGGCGCTTCCATATGCACGGGATGCCCGAGATACAGCTTTTCTATGACCTGCCTCGCCAGCAAGCCTGGGCAGATTACAGCCAGTACCAGGCCGAGTTGTTCGCCAAGCGTATTGAAAGCTGGGCCAGGCTGGTCAAACGTGTCACCGATGGCCGCAAGCTGACGGTCTTCTTCTACGGTTATCTCTTCGAGCTGGTCGGCAGCTTCAGCGGGCACGAAGCCCTGAACCAGGTACTCGACTGCCCGGACGTGGATATCCTCGTCAGTCCCGTGCCTTATGGCAACCGCACCGCGGGCAACGCGGCAGGCTTTATGTCACCGGTCGATTCGCTGCCCCTGCATGGCAAGCTATGGCTGAATGAGGATGATATGCGCACGAGCATCCTCAACGAGAAAGACTTCCCGGGCTGGATCAATGATTCAATGTTCGGCGAACGCGCGAAGACTATCAGCGAGACCGTGAATCTGCTTGACCGCAACACAGCAGCTCTCTACACCCACCGCGCGGGTACCTGGTGGATGGACCTGGTCGGGGCTGGGGCCTTCAACGATGCCGCCGTGTGGGAGCTGATGGCCGAGCGCAGGCCGCTCTTCGAGCAACTGGGCGAACAGCCTAGACCCTTCAAACCCGAGGTCGCTGTGCTGATTGACGAGCGTTCTCGCACCTATATGCGCGCCGACTGGGATTACTTCTACCTGGGCCTGATGCGGCTCAGAGACCAGATAACCAAGTGCGGCGCATCGGTAGGGTATTACACGCTGGAGGATTTCCTCACCGGGCTTGTGCCCAAGTGTAAAGCCTATCTCTTCGCCAATGCTTTCTATCTGGATGACCAGCAGATTGCAAAACTCCACCAACGACTGGAGCAAGAGGGTGCCACCGCAATATGGGTTGCCGCTCCCTGGCTATCTTGGCCCGACTGGGCCGGACGTAAATCGAGTGGGGCAAGTCACTCGAATGGCTATCGTGCAGAAGGATGGCGTAGAGGGTAGCGTCGGGGTTGGCCTGCTGGAAGGGCTTGCCTGGGGGCAGACGCAAGTTTTCAAACCACGACTTGTGATCGAAGACTCACGCCCCTGGATACTTGGCACCTATCGCGCAGATGGGGCTATCTCGGCGGCCAAACTGGACACAGGCAAGTGGCAGAGTGTCTTCTTCGCTGACCTGCTGCTTGACGCGACGGCGCTCGCGAAAGTCTTCCAACAAGCCGGCGTTCATCTCTGGACCGACCCGGGCTTCATCATCTACACCGATAACGAGTGGCTGGTGCTGCACACAGGGCAGGCAGGGCTTGTACCGGTCTATCTGCCGGCAGGTTACACCGCCGAGGTGACGAAGGGAATTCTGGCAAGCCAAAGCGGTCAGACTCTTCAGCTTGATTGCCAAGCCGGCGACACGGTCTGGCTGCGGCTGCATAAGGACTAGGAGGGATCAAAATGATCAACTATCCATGGCGATGCGAGCCCTTGCCAGCCTTTGAGCTGGTTGGATTCACTGGGATCGTCACATCTGGCGGAGAGCAATACGATGCAGTGAGGCGCGATGGCAGGTGGGAGACACTCCGACGCTTGGGTGGCGCCGACCCCACCATTTATGGCGTGGCCTCGATGGACAAAGAGTGCACCGATGGCCGTTATCGGTATACACTGGCAGTGAAGGCATCGCCTGCTTCAGTCGATACTAAGGGAGAAGAAGGCCTGTTTAATCTGAGTATGCCTAAGGCCGAATGGGTGATCTTCACACTCGACAGTTTCGTGGGGCAGTACGGCAAGTTCTGGCAGGACGATCCTTACAAGCTGCTGCAGGCGCTGGGGCGAGAGTTCGATCCCGCCGTCGGCGTCCACATCGATGTCTACTCCCCCGGTTATGGCAGCGATGAAGACAAGATGGAGTTTATGATGCCAGTAAGGCCCTCCGTTGCAGAATAACCCTGGACGCCTTCACAGGGAGGGCTAACCAAGGAGCGACCGCCCCAATATCCTGATATCGAAGACTCACGCCCCTGGATACTTGGCACCTATCGCGCAGATGGGGCTATCTCGGCGGCCAAACTGGACACAGGCAAGTGGCAGAGTGTCTTCTTCGCTGACCTGCTGCTTAACGCGACGGTGCTCGCGAAAGTCTTCCAACAAGCCGGCGTTCATCTCTGGACCGACCCGGGCTTCATCATCTACACCGATAACGAGTGGCTGGTGCTGCACACAGGGCAGGCAGGGCTTGTACCGGTCTATCTGCCGGCAGGTTACACCGCCGAGGTGACGAAGGGAACTCTGGCAAGCCAAACCGGTCAGACTCTTCAGCTTGATTGCCAAGCCGGCGACACGGTCTGGCTGCGGCTGCATAAGGAGTAATCACGATGAGTAGGCGCCCCAATATCCTTATTATGATGTGTGACCAACTTACAGCAGGTGCCCTTGGCTGTTATGGCGGGCCGCTGCCTACACCCAACCTCGACAGGCTGGCAGCAGGCGGAGTACTGTTTACCGATGCAATCTGCACGACCCCTTATTGCTCTCCCAGCCGCGCTTCGTTGATAAACGGCTTGTATCCCCATACCCATGGCATCAACTATAACTGCAACCGGATAGACTATCCGGCAATCCAGACCCCAGCGACCGAAGAGGGCATCAAGGCCAGCGATGTGACTACCGAACGACTGCTCTCCGAGGCAGGCTGGGACACCCACCACTACGGCAAGTGGCATCTCTCGGATGAGCCGCTGCCCTACTACACCGATATGTATGGCGAGCATCTGTTGTATGAGGAAGAGCTGTCCCACGTCTTCGAGGGGGTACGCAAGGAGCCTCGCGAGACCTGGATGGACTGGTACAACTGGGCTTTACCGGTGACGCGCAGCCAGGCGATTCTAGAAGCAGAACACAATCTCGCCGGTGCCTGGGATAGCCTCGTCTACAAGGACTTCCTGCTCAAGGCGGGCCGGCTGGAGCTGCCGCAGGAGCAAGTATTCGACATAAGGGTCGCCGAGAAGACCATCGAACGGTTGCACCACGCCGGCGATGTGCCTTTTATGCTGACTTGCTCTTTCAATATGCCGCATGATCCCAATGTGACTCCATCGCCCTGGTATGACTCTGTAGATCCCGGCTCCTTGCCCCTGCCCGAGAACTGGGACTTGCGCGAGGAACGTTTCGAGCCCGAGCTGTCGCGGCACATAGTGGCGGATTTGGGTGAGGCAGCTGCGCGCGAGTATCTGCGTATCTACTATGCCGCCGTGTTGCTGGTAGATGACCAGGTTGGGCGTATTCTGAAGGCGCTTGAAGACCTCGATCTGGCTGAGAATACGCTGGTTCTCTTCACCGCTGATCACGGCGACTTCGCAGGCGGGCATGGGATGTTCTGGAAGAGCAGCAGCGCCTTTTACGAAGAGCTGGTGCACATCCCGATGATAATGCGCCTGCCTGGCGTGCTGGAACCAAATAACTACCCAGGGCTTGCTTCACTAGTGGACGTAATGCCGACGCTGCTCGAGTTTGCAGGGCAACCAATTCCCGAAGGCCTCCAGGGTCAGAGTCTTGTGCCCTGGCTAACAGGCGCCGCTCGCTCACAGACGGCTCCCGACCTGGTTTTCTGCGAGCGTGTCCAGCCCACTAGCGGACTTACGCGCCAGGTGGGTCCAGACCAGGCCGGCTCCTTTATGGCGCGCAGCCTGGAGTGGAAATATATCCTCTACCCAGGCGGCGACGAGTATCTCTACAACCTGGAATATGACAGAGCGGAAACAACCAACCTTGCCGACAGCGAGCCAGCCAGAAAAACCGAGTTGCGGGCTGCCCTCGAGGAGTGGCTGACGCGCACCGGCTGGAGCGGAAAGCCCTTGCCAGC
Source organism: uncultured Armatimonadia bacterium (assembly GCA_963749155.1). Lineage (GTDB taxonomy): Bacteria > Armatimonadota > Zipacnadia > CAVVLO01 > CAVVLO01 > CAVVLO01. The sequence continues at coordinate 724,573 of CAVVLO010000002.1, forward strand.
TGCTATTTAACGGAGATCTCCAGGCCTTCCTTGTCCAGCATAACGTTGAAGCTTATCGAACAGTTGGACGGATCTCGCACGAAGTCGAGATAAGGCCCCAGCTTCTCGGTATAGGTTGCCGAATCGTGACACATTATCAAGGCGCCTTTTGGCAGTTTTTCCCAGCAGGCAAGCAGCACATCGAAATTGAGAGCCTTGTCTCCACAGGTCGTCCCGCCGACATCTAGATATAGCAGGTCTATTGCACCAGGATAGCCCTTTGCAAACTCGACTGCATCGGCAGCCACCAATTTTGCCGCTGTTGACTCGCCCAGCGAACGGACATTACGTTCGGCAGTCTCTGCAGCCTCGGGCACTACTTCCACGCCGATCAGCTCTTCCGCCTCATAGCAAGCCCCTGGACCAACCGCAGCGCCGGCGTTGCAGATATAGGTGAAGCCACAGAATATACCCGCCGCAAGCAAGACTTTTGGCTGGCGAATCGAGTTGAGCGCGTAAAGCAAGCGCTGGATGCGCTGAGTTATCGAAGTCCAGGGCAACTCGAAGTTGTCGGCTACCTGCTGGCGCATCTCGAGCAGTCGCGCTTCATCATAGTCCGTATGCGAGATGACACCGGCCTCTCGTAGCGCTTCGAGACATTGATCTACTTGCTCGCGTTCGGATTCGAGAGCCTCGATTGGTTCATGAGGATCATAGTAATCCATCGTATAGGTTGCCACATCAGGCGCCCAGTATTCGCCTCTCACTTGCCGTCCCCCCTATTTAACTGATACTTCGAGCCCCTCGCCATCGAACAGCACGTGGACGCTGGCTCTGGCAGTTGGACTCATCGCGAACGAAAGCCAGATATTTATCAAGCATAGGCCCGCAGTTATATGAGTTGTGCGCCAGAATAACTGCCCCCTCAGGCAACTTGTCCCAGGCGGCTCTGGTAATGTCCAGATAGATGCCCTTGCCTCGAGCCTCATCCCCATCGGCATCGTGGTAGAGCAGGTTGATCTCGCCCTGCCAGTTGGCGCAGAAAGGCACCGCGTCAGCGCAGACTACATGGGCCACGCCGGTTGGGTCAATTGCTCGAATATTGCGTTCAGCTCGCGCGGCCTCTTCGGGAACGATCTCGACCCCGATGACAGCTTCTGCCTGATAGCAGGCGCCCGGCCCCACTGCTGCACCGGCATTGCACACGAAGGTGAAACCGCAAAAAGCTCCATCGGAGATTATAACCGGCGGTTGGAGGATGGCCGCGATGGCGTAAAGCAGCCTCTGCATACGGGGTGTGATAGCCGTCCAGGGGATCTCGAAAGCCTCTTTCACGGCTTCTGTATGCGCAAGAAACTTCTCCCTGTCGTATTCAGTATGAGGCAGGATACCCTCTGCCACGAGGTGAGCCAGGCACTGGTCTACGATCTCAATTTCTCTTTCTATTGGTTCCAGTTGCTCGAAAGGACGGGTCATATCCATCTTGTAGGTCTCAAAATCGGGAGTCTGAAATATGCTGGCCAAGTGTAAGGCTCCTCCTCAAGGTCACAATTTCCCTAAGTTCGTCAGGGTTTTACAATCTCCCTCTTCAGAGGAGGCAACCTGCCTTCGGCGAAAATCTGCCAAACTGGATTCTGGAGGGAGCAAGCTGTGCAATATCGTAAATATGGCAATACAGGACTTCAACTGGCAGCGCTCGGTTTTGGAGCGATGCGCCTGCCTGCCGAGGAAGAGCGCGCTGTGCCCCTGATGGAGCGCTATCTGGAGCTCGGTGGCAACGTGATAGACACCGCGCGCGCTTATGGCCACAGCGAAGAGATGGTTGGCAAGGTCCTGAGAGGACGCCGTGAGCAGGTTATCCTTTCGACCAAGAATCACTCACTGGAGATGGGCCGCCGGCATCCCCAGGACTGGCGCGAGTATTTCGAAGCCTCACTTACTACAATGGACACCGACTACCTAGACCTCTACCACATCCACAATATCTGGTTTGAAGGCTTTGAAGAGGTGCTTTACGAACCTGGCGGGGCCTGGGACCAGTTGATGAAGGCCAAGGATGAAGGCCTGGTACGCCACATCTGTTTCAGTTGCCATGACACGCCTGAGGCGATGATGAAGTTCATCGACCTTGGCATCTTCGATGGCATCCTGCTGCAATACAACTTGCTGGACAGGCTGGAACGCTTCACTGGCGCGCATACGGGAGGCACGGGCAACGAGCAGGTGATTTCCTACGCCGCCGATAAAGGCCTGGGTGTGATGGTGATGGGTCCAATGGCCGGCGGTCGTCTGATGCAGGGGCCAGCCGAACAGCTCAGAGCTATCCTGCCTGAGAAGACCGCCAGTATCGCAGAACTTGCTCTCCGATTTGTGCTTGCCAATGACCACGTGACCTCGGCGCTGTCGGGGATGAACGCGATGGAGCAGGTCGAGGAGAATTGCCGAGTCGCAAACCAGCAAGGGCCGCTTTCTGAGGCCGAACGCGCTGCCGTGCTGGACGCTGTCGCGCAGATGGAGAAGCTTGCAGAGCTGTATTGCACTGGCTGCGGCTATTGCCTGCCCTGCCCTCAGGACATCGCCATCCCAGCGCTCTTCTCGGCGATGAATTATCACCGGGTATGGGGCCTTACTGACCTGGCGAAGGGCGTCTACAGGCGATATGGCCCTAATCATCCGAAGGGCAAGCAAAACGCTTCGGCCTGCACCGAATGCGGCCAGTGTGAAGAGCGCTGCCCGCAGAATATACCCATCATTGAACAGCTCAAGGAAACCCATCGCGCGCTGGGCGAGTAGGCTGGCTTCGGGAGCAGAAGATGAAACAGGTAAACCTGGGCCTTATTGGGTGTGGCGGGGCAGCCCGGATGCTCTATGCGCCCTATATACCCCATCTCAAGGGCGGCAAGATCGTTGCTGTAGCAGATCCTGACCAGGCCCGCGGGAGCGCGCTGGCGGACCAGTTTGGCGCTGCTTCCTATACCGACCTGGCCGACCTGCTCGCGCATCCCCAGCTAGATGCCGTGATGGTTATGACCCCAACCGGCACCCACGAGAAAGTCGTCACCGCGGCAGCCGCGGCGGGCAAGCACGTCTATTGTGAGAAGCCGATGGCGCCTACAATCGAAGAAGCCGATATGATGATCGAGGCCTGCAAAACCGCAGGGGTCTTCCTGATGGTCGCCTTTATGAAGCGCCACAACAAGAGCTTCCAGCGTGCGAAGGAAGTCATCGAATCCGGAGACCTCGGCGATGTCTTCGAGCTACGTTGCACCTGGGACAACGGGCGGGCGGCAGCCACCACGGGCGATTATCGCCATCGGGCTGAATCTGGCGGGGGCTTTCTGCAGGAAGACGGTTCTCATCCCCTGGACGTGTGTCGCTGGTGGCTGGGTGAAGTTGAAGAAGTGACCGCCAACGCCCTATTGGTGGCCTCGGACAGGCTCGAAAATGAAGACGTCGCAGGCGTGATGTTGCGCCACAGGTCAGGCGCGCTGTCCAGCCTGCATATCACGATGCTCTCGCATCGGCGGGGCCTCGAGGCTTACGAGGTCTTCGGCACGCGCGGGACACTCGTGCTGGAGGCGCCTTACCACAGCAGCCGGTCGCTGGAGCCACTGCGGCTGCACCTCTATCGCAAGTCCACTGAACGCGTCGACCTGACGCTACCGGCCAGTTGGAATCCAGGTGAAGAATTCGAGTCCAGTTGGCAGTATGGGCGGGAGTTGGAGCACTTCTGTGAGTGTGTCGCTACTGGCACGGAGCCAGCCGTCACTGGAGAAGACGGCCGGGCCGTGGTGGAGATTCTAAATGCCGCCTATGCTTCGGTTGCCGAGGGCGCCAAAATAAAACTGCCCCTTGCCGCCTCGCCCGATTTGCCTGCGCTTATGCGCCGGCTGAAGGCCGAATCGCCCTGGGCGCTTGGCGATTCCACCTGGTGGAGCTGGTACTAAGCCGGGCAAGCACTTGCCTACTCGCTAATCACCAACGCCGGATTGTTGGGGCCGAAGACCGCGCGAGCGCCGATGCTGTTCTCGACCGAGAGCGGCCCAATCCCCATATTGCCCATTATCAGCGCCTGGGTCGCCTCGCCCGTAAGCCGGGCCAGCGCGCCTTCCTGGTTGAAGGTACAAGCGTTGATGTTCAGCCGTCCGCCACTTGCAAGGAAGCACGGCCGATTGTCGCTCTTGTGCAAGACGCCCCACTCGTGGATGTTGCAAGCGGTCATATTCAAGCTGCCGGCTTGCACTTCTATCAGCGTGTCGGGCACCGCCCAGAAGTCGCAGTTGGTCAGTGTCAAATTACCAGTGTTGCCACTCCTCAGTAGCACCGCGCGACTGCCCTCGCCAGCCCCGAAGGGCGCGAACATCCCGTGCGTGATGCTGAGGCCAATAGCGAAGGAATCCTCGATGTCCAGCCCGTAGACGCAGCAGTCCGCGCCAATCCCGACGAACTGACCATTGGTGACCCCTGCCGGGTAGCCAAGCGCTTCCACCGCGTCCGTCTTGTAAAGGCGATAGCCCGTGTGATAACCATAGCTGAAGGTGTTGTAGATATACTGCCAGTCACTGCGGCCGATGTCGAAAGCTACCCCGTTGTTCTGCACGAAGGCCCTCATCGGCTTGCCCAGCGTGAAATACGGCCAGAAATGGACATTCTCTATCCGGCTGATGTCATAAGTGTGGTCGGTGTGGATGCCTATCCGGAGCGGTTCTCCCGAGATGTTGCGTACCAGATTCATATGGGCGGCGTCCATATCCAGCCCTTTATAGGGATTGCGCAGGAAGATGTTCTCAACGCGCGAGCTTGGGCCCACCTTGATGGCGTAGGGGTACTTGGCAGGCTCTGCCTGCTCAGCCTCCTGCTCTGGCCAGTTCATCGCAAGGCACTCGATGGCGTTGCCCCCGCCAACCAGTTGCAGGGCGGCGGGTAAAGTCTCATCGTCCTTGCCGTAGGTGATGTTCAACACAGTGCCAGCCAGGCCGCCAGGCCAGGAGTATTCTCCGCGCAGCGTGATATTTGGCTTGACTACGACGCTGCCAGCCAGCAGATAACTGCCAGCCGGCGCAAGCACCACTCCGCCTCCGGCGGCTGATGCAGAGTCAATAGCAGCCTGGAAAGCCGCGGTATCATCGGTCTTTCCATCAGCCTTGGCCGCGAAATCCATCACATTGAAAAGCCCGCCTGCCAGTGCACTACCAGCGAGCAACAACACCATCAGAAAGCAAAAAAGAGCGATTGTTGGCATATTGTTTCCTCCTCGTTATGAGTGAAGTGACTTTTCGCCACAAAGAAGCTTTCTCCCGCTTGCAGGAAGCCTCCCTTTGTTGCTGAAACTGGCTTTCATTATCCTGGAGGTGGCCTGTATGCGACTCGGAGCACCCGTATTCGAGCCTTTTACTAATCCCGAAGAATGGCTGGCCGTTCACAAGAAGGCCGGTTATGGCGCAGCTTATTGCCCGGTAGGAGGCGACGCCGATGCCCAACTCATCGCTGATTACGCCGCAGCCTCGGTCGAAGGCAATCTCATAATCGCCGAAGTCGGCGCGTGGAGCAACCCGCTTTCACCTGACTCTGAGACCGCCAAAGCCGCTCGCGACCACTGCAAGCGCCAACTCGAGCTGGCAGAGGCCATCGGCGCCCGTTGCTGCGTGAATATCGCTGGTTCTCGCGGCGCCAAATGGGATGGGCCATCTGCCCTCGATTATGAGGAAGAGACCTTCCATATGATTGTCCGGTCAGTGCAGGACATCATCGACAGTGTCGGCCCCGCGCGCGCTTTCTACACGCTGGAGACAATGCCCTGGATGGCCCCTGACAGCACAGAGTGCTATTTCGACCTGATAAAAGCCATCGACCGGGAGCAGTTCGCAGTCCATTTCGATGCGGTAAATCTCGTCTCAAGTCCGCATATCTACTACCATAATGACGAACTGATCAGCGAGTTCGTCCGGCGCCTCGGGCCGGCCATCCGCAGTTGCCACCTGAAGGACATAATCCTTACGGGAGAGCTAACTGTCGTGCTGCGCGAGATAGCGCCAGGCAAAGGCGAACTGGACTACAAGACCTTGCTGACCATGCTTTCCGAGTTGGAGCCTGACACTCCTCTTATGGTAGAGCATCTCCAGACCGCCGAAGAATACGCCGAAGCCATCACCTTCATCCGCGCGAAAGCCGATTCACTCGGGCTTGAGTTCCTCAGCTAACCCAAAACGCAACCGGGGAGCCTCTGAAGGCTCCCCGGTTTTTTTCCAGATTTTTGTGGTTGCTTACTGGGCGCTGTTCAGGCCCACCTGTAAATCGCCAGTTGAAAGGTTTTCGAGCTGTAATCCGCCCGCGCACTGGTTCATCCCGATGATCGCCGCCTGCATCCCTTCTCCCAGCCTGATATGCGGTTTGTTCTGCGCGAAGTAGCAACCTGTCACGGTCAGGCGCGCGTTGGAAGCGTCTACGCAAGGCGCATCTCCCCAGGCAGCGAAATGGCAGCCGTTGAGGATAACCGCGCTAGGGCCTGCGGCCGTGACCTGGCTGCCTGTGGCTGCAACGGGCCAGAAGCCGCAATTGGTAAACTTGATTGGCCCAGTGTTGGTATCGGTCACTTCAACCAGTCCCATTACCTGGCAGTTGACAAACTGATGGCCCGAATGGGGCTGGCTTGCTTCGATCCGGAAAGCGCAGGGGCTGATGTCGCCGCCTGATTGGGTCACCACAACGTTGCCCCCGCCATTGCCCAGGTCGGCAAACCGGAAACAGTATTTGTTGAAGATAGTGAAGCAATTGGTCACGAACTCCCAGTCGGTGCGCCCGAAGACGAACCCCTCGGAGTTCTGTCCCACATAATCTGCCAGCAAGCCCCAGTTGTTTGCAGTTGCGTTGAAAACCGGATCTCCAGCGCGCGCCCAATAATGGGGATTGAAGTGGACATTGCTGATGCGGCCGATATCGGTGCACTGGTCAACCATAACACCCATCCGCAAGATGCAGCCATAAACGTGGTTGATAACATGCAACTCGCCGTGGTGGGTGCCGAAGTCAATGCCCCGGTAGCTGTTGACCAGTGTGCAGTTCTCCACTGTGCCATGCATCGCGCGCCCCTGGACAGTCCAGGGATAGGGGACGATGGCGTCAACTTTCTGTTCGGGATACCAGAAGGTTAATCCGCGGACCGCGCTGCTCTCGGAAAGGTTGATGAAGGGAGTGGCGGTCTCATCGCCGCGCCCACCATAGGCCATAAGTACGGTGCCCTTGGGCAGCGCGCCATGATGGGGCATCTCCCAGACGCCCTCAAGCGCAACACCCGTCGGGAGGGTCAGACTGCCATCACACCGGTAATGGCCGTTTTCCAGCAACACAACGCCGCCGCCAGCCTCCGCGCAGGCATCTAATGCCGTCTGGATTGCCATCGTGGCGTCGCTGCGTCCCGAGTTGTCAGCCGCGAAATCTGCAGCCAGGAATCTCCCTGCCGCACCAGCAGAGGTTGCTCCCACCGAGATCACCACCAAAATTATGAGGATTGCCAACTTGCTCATACACTCACCTGCCCACCGCCGAAGCGGAGTGGATGGGATTATGTTTCTTGAGGACGCCAGCCAGACTTGCCTGGTTAGCTGCTGGGTAGCTGGACGGGCTGCAGTAATGGCAGATAAAGACACTGCAATCCATTCGTGAACCAGTCAGGCACCAGTAAAGGCTGGACAGGTAGCTCCTCCAACTGGTCAGTTCGGGTGGGCAGCAGTAGCTCCTGCACAGGGGTAGTTAACTTTGCGGCAATCACGGTAAGGGAGCCAGCTTTCACCTGTTGGTGATGGATGGATTCCTGGCCCTGCAGGTTGAAGACGAACTCGACCAGGCGCACTCCGCTGCCAATAGAGGAGAGCTCAAATTTGCACGGGGCGATGCCCTTGAGCACGGGCGCTGCGCCTGGGGCGGGCCGCACATAAACTTTGGCGCCTGTGGGCATTGTCTTCACTTCTACCCGGGTAGGTGGCTTGGGTATCGGCTGGTTACCGAGTAACTGGCTCACCGTGACAAGCTGGTAGCCTTGACTACGCAAGCCGCGCACAAGCGGACGCAAGGCGTTCACCGTGTTGGTCCGGTCGTGCATCAGCACAATGGCGCCACTGCGAGCCTTGCCCAATACATAGCTGACTATCTCGCTCGAGCTGCGGCCGGTCCAGTCGCGCGTGTCCATATTCCAGTGGATGATACGTAAACCAAGTTCTGCGCAAACACTTTGGGTAGTATCATTGAAGCTGCCATAAGGCGGCCGGAAGAGGGGCGATACTCTGCCGCCGGTGGCTTCGCGGATAATCTCTAGGCTTCTGGTCAATTGCCATTTCTGACTATTGGCATCCAGCTTGGTGAACTGGGGATGCGAGAGGGAATGAGTGCCTATTTCCATCCCAGCATCAGCCCAGGCCTTAACCTGCGCGGCATTTCGTCCAACCGCGTTGGCAAGGAAAAACCCGGTGCCTTTTACGCCTTCTTCTTTCAGAATCTGAAGCTCTTTTGCCCAGTTGGAAGGACTGGATTCCAGATCGAAGGTAAGCGCAATAGCTTTGCGGCTCGTTGGACCATTGAAAACGGCAGTAGAAGCAGCCCATGCGCTGCACACCGCCCAGAGCGCGGTAACAACGGTCAGCCAGATTGCCAGTTGGCGTGCCTTCAAGGCCTTCTCCTGCGCGCGAGGATTGCTCCGAGGACACAAGGGCCGGGTCCTTCAGAAAGAAGGCCCGGCCTTCTTCAAGCTACCACCGGATTGTGCCAGTGTCAAGCCGGTAATTGGCCCAGTGAAGGGAAATCTTCGCGGTTTCGCCGGCTAATAACCCGTGCTATAATCGCGCCTGTGAAAGGGCGTTACACTTTCCCGCGAAGGCTAACCTGAGGCTAGCCGCGCGCTAACCGCGTTCTAACAGAGCGCCCTTATACTTGGGCGACAGGAGGACTCAAATGAGCACAATCATTGATGTTGTAGCAAGGCAGATTCTGGACTCTCGGGGCAATCCGACCGTAGAAGCCGATGTGTACCTCGAAGACGGTTCCATGGGTCGGGCAGCGGTGCCTTCGGGTGCTTCAACCGGCGTGCACGAAGCTGTTGAACTGCGCGATGGAGAAGCTGCTTTCGGCGGCAAGGGCGTAATGCAGGCCGTCGAGAACGTAAACGAGGTGCTTGGCCCCGAACTCGTAGGGCTCGACGCCACCGAGCAGGGCGCAATCGACAAGCTGATGCTCGAGGTGGATGGCACCCCCAACAAGGGACGCCTGGGCGCCAATGCCCTGCTGGCTGTCTCCATGGCCTGCGCGCGCGCCGCTGCTGAATCCTGCGAACTGCCCCTTTACCGCTATATTGGCGGCAGCCGGGTCAAGCGTCTGCCCGTCCCGATGCTCAATATTATGAATGGAGGCAGCCACGCCGAGTCCGGTGTAGACCTGCAAGAGTTTATGTTTATGCCTACCGGCGCGAGCAGTTTCTCCGAAGCCCTGCAGATGAGCGCCGAGGTCTATCAGGCCCTCAAAAAGCTGCTCTCTGGCAAGGGCTATGGCACAGGTGTCGGCGATGAGGGCGGTTTCGCCCCCAAAGAGGTCAAGGACAGCCAGGAGACCATCGAGCTTATCCTCGCCGCCGTTGAGAAAGCCGGCTACACCCCCGGCGAATCCGGCGTTATTGCGCTCGATCCTGCCGCTTCCGAGTTCTACGTGCCCGAGGAAAAAATCTATCACCTCAAGCGCGAGGGCGATCGCAAGCTGACCGGCGAACAGATGGTGGCTTTCTACGCCGACCTGTGCGAGAAATACCCCATCGCCTCCATCGAAGATGGCGTTGCCGAAGATGACTGGGACACCTGGAAGCTGCTTACTGAGACTCTCGGCAGCAAAATCCAGCTTGTGGGCGACGACCTGTTCGTCACCAACGTCGAGCGTCTGCAGCAGGGCATCGAGAAGGGCGTTGCCAACTCTATCCTCATCAAGCTCAATCAGATTGGCACGGTCTCGGAGACCGTCGCGGCCATCGAGATGGCGACCCAGGCCAGCTACACCTCTGTTGTGTCACATCGCTCGGGCGAGACTGAAGACGCTTTCATCGCCGATTTTGTCGTAGCGATGGGTACGGGACAAATCAAGACCGGCGCGCCCTGCCGCAGTGACCGTGTGGCCAAGTACAATCAGTTGCTGCGCATTGAAGAAGAACTCGCCGAAACCGCCATCTACGGCGGCGGTATTTTCTGGAACGTGAAGTAAACTACCATTAACACCCGGGGGGCGGGTCACCTTGAACCGCCCTCCCTCCAATATGGAGGCGTTTATGCCACTGCAGAAGACCAAGATCCTCTGCACCCTCGGGCCAGCCAGCGAAACCTTCGAGCAGATAGCAGCCCTGGCTAAGGCCGGTATGAGCCTGGCGAGAATCAACTTCTCCCATGGCACTTATGAGCAGCACGCTGCCAAACTGGAAGCCATCAAGAAGCTGAATGAAACCCGTCACAGTCCTATTGCTGTCATCACTGACCTTTCCGGCCCCAAGCTACGCATTGGGATGATTCCTGAAGGGCCTATTATGCTGGAAGACGGGGCTACTCTGGTCCTTACCAAGGAACAGGTAGACGGCACGGTTGAATGCCTTTCGGTGAGTCTTCCCCAGCTTGTGGACGACCTCAAGGTCGGCGATGAGCTGCTGCTGCATGATGGGATTATCCTTCTCCAGGTAATCGCCAAACGGCCAGGAGAACTGGTCTGCCAGGTGGTCAATGGCGGGCCGCTTTCCAGTCGTCAAGGCATAAATGTCCCAAAGACGGAGCTTTCGATACCCAGCGTTACTCAGAAAGACAGGCAAGACCTGGAATTCGCCCTCAGTGCTGGGGTTGACTGGATTTCGCTGAGTTTCGTGCGCAGCGCCAGAGACATCGAGATATTGCGCTATCTGATTTCCTCAGCGGGTTATGACACCCCAATCGTCGCCAAAATCGAGAAAGCCGAAGCGGTTGAAGATATCGATGCGATAATCGAAGCGGCCGACGCGGTTATGGTGGCGCGCGGCGATTTGGGAGTCGAGATCCCCATCGAGCAAGTGCCGATGGTGCAGAAATCCATCATCCGTAAATGCGTCGAAGCTTGCAAGCCTGTAATCACGGCCACCCAGATGCTTGAGTCAATGGTCGAGAATCTAGGCCCCACCCGAGCCGAGGTCACCGATGTGGCCAATGCCATCCTCGATGGCAGCGATGCCGTAATGCTGGCCGAGGAGACCGCCGTTGGCCAGCATCCCGCACTTGCGACCTCTACGATGCGCAAACTTGCCGCGACCGCGGAAGAGAATCTGGCCTTCCTCGAGTTCTTCGAGCGGGCTTCACGCCAGCCCAATATGAATACTGCCGAAGCGGTCGCCCAGTCGGCCTGTCAACTTGCTTACGAACTGGACGCCAAAGCCATAGTGGCGCCAACCTCAAGCGGCCTGACCCCTGCCCGTATCACGAAATATCGGCCCAAAAGCCCAATTATCGCAGTTACCCATAACGAGCATATCCAGCGCAGGTTGCAGCTCTGGTTTGGCGTTATCCCCCTGAGAACCAGGCCTGCCAGCACCGTGGACGAGTTGCTAGCGGGCGCCCTCGAGTGTTCAGTTGCAGCCGGACTGCTCTCTGAAGGCGATCTCGTAATAATGGTCGGGGGAGTACCCGTGGGTCATGAGGGAGCGACCAATTTCCTCAAAGTGCATGTCGTTGGCGAACAGCTCATAGGTCACGAAAGTTAGTCTCAGCGAGGCAATAGCGGAATATGCCCACTTCAGCAAGAGCACGAAGTCTTTTCAGGCGCCACTCGGGCTGGCTCTTTGGCCTGGTGGTTATCTGCTCGATTGGCGCAGCGGTGCTTATCTCGCCAGGCGTTAGAAAATGCCAGGTCTGGTCCTCAAGCGTGGAGGAGACGCGTCGCCAGGTTGCCGTGCTTGATCAACGCAAGTCAGCTCTGCTGGATCAGTTCACCATCGGCCAGGAAGCCATGCTCGAGCGAAAAGCCCACGAGCTTGGTCAAGTGAAGCCAGGGGAGGTACTCATCCAGGTAGTGCCTAGTCCAGAAGCCAAGGCGCCCCTGCAAGCTTTGCGTCAATACTGGTACCCTCAGCGAGAGCTGGAACCCGAAGTGCCGGCTCTCATCCTCGAAAAACCAAAAAAAACTTCTCCCAGCCCTAAAGTTTTACCGCTATCCGCCGATAAGTAGAGCAACACACACGCGCGGAAGGCGCCCTTATGGACTTTGGTAAAATAATCGGCCTGGTATTGGTGCCCGGTATTTTGTTTGCCGGTGTCTCAATCAGCGGCGGCGTTGGAGCCTTCAACGATCCGCCCGCTCTTCTAATCGTATTTGGCGGCACGCTTGCGACCGCCTTCCTTGCCTTGCCCCTGTCAGTGTTGATGGCAGCGCCAAAAGCCTTTCTCAAGCTTGTGCTTGGGAAGGAAACCAATCCCGTCGAACTGATAGTTGCCCTGGTTACCCTGGCCAGGCGCGCCAGGAAAGAAGGCCTGCTGGCCCTCGAAAACGATATCGAGTCCATCGAAGATCCCTTCCTGCGCAAGGGTATGCAACTGGCGGTGGACGGGATGGAGCCTAACGGCTTGCGCGAGGTGCTTCAGCTCGAAATCAAGTCTATGAAGCAACGCCATGCTGTCAACCGCTCCTTCTTCGATCATGGTTCGGTAATTGCCCCAGGATTCGGCCTGATCGCAACTCTGATGGGGCTAATCCACATGCTTGGCAATCTGTCCGACCCCAGCTCGCTTGGCCCCTCGATGGCTATGGCCTTCATTGGCACCTTCTACGGAGGCGTCTTGGCTTACGCTATCGTCATTCCCATCAGCGGCGCCTTGTTCAACAAGACTGAGGACGAGGGACGCATCCGGTCTATGGTGCTGGAAGGCGTAATCGGCATCCAGAGCGGCGAAAGCCCGCGTGTAATCGAAGAAAAACTCAAAGCTTTCCTGCCCCCCGCCAAGCGCAAGCTGGTGCCTGACCTGAGTTCTGGCGCGGGAGGTGAGGCCCGTGACGCCGCCGCCTGAAGACGATGAACCCGAAATGCAGGAAGAGTCGGTTCCCAGATGGCTGATGACTTATGCAGATATGATTACCCTCTGCATGGCCTTCTTCGTATTGCTCTATTCCTTTTCGATCATCGACTTGCAGAAGTTCAAGGATGCCGCAGGCTCAATCGGCGCCTCCTTTGGCGCCATCGAATCGGAAGGGGGCTCGGGTGGAAGCGATGGCCTGCTGGAAGGCTCCTCCGAAGCCAAGCCCTTTGGGGCGCAAGAGTTGCACATCCCGACTGGCGAATACATGGCCATTAAGGCCGAGATAGACAAATTGGTGCAAGAGATGGGTCTGCAAGGCCAGGTCGAAGTCCAACTCGTGCAAGAAGGCTTCAGTGTGCGCGTACTGGATGCTATCCTCTTCGACTCAGGCTCGGCAGATTTACGTCCACTTGCCAGGAAGGTCTTGAGCCGTATTGTGATGGCACTTGGCCAAACGCCTTACTCACTGCGGGTAGAGGGACACACCGATTCACTGCCCATAAGCACTCCGCGCTTCCCTTCCAACTGGGAACTGTCGGCAGCCAGAGCGGCGACCGTGGTGCATCACCTGGTCCAGATGCGCCTGATTGCTCCAGAGCGCCTTTCTCTGGCCGGATATGGGCCTTACAGGCCTGTCGCGCCCAACACTACAGACGTCGGGCGAGGCAAGAATCGTCGCATCGAGCTTGTCGTGCTGGCGCCGAGTCCCGAGTTTAACCAGCCGCCCAACTTGCTTGCTTCCCCTATCAATAGCAGTTGACGATACTCTGCCCAGGGCGTTATGCTCCTGCCCAGTATGAAGCTGAACCTGGGCGTAGATTGCCATTGCCACTGTTTTCCTGACTCGGTGTCCGAGGCAGCCGCGGCGGCTATCCAGGAAGGCTATCCTGGGTCGCTGGTCGCCGAACCGCGTCTCGAGGCGTTGCTTGCCGGGCTTGTTGAAGCTGAACTGGTGGCAGGAGTTATTGTTTCTATTGCTACCAGGCCCAGCCAGGTCGAGAACATCGCGCGCTGGGCAGCGGGTATTAACAAAGCCTCGAAGCTGCTCGAAGCACTTGGGCAGGGACGTATCCCCAGTCAAACAGATTTCGAGCAGCCTGAAGCAATTGCTTTAGGAGGACTCCATCCAGCCTCAACAACCAAGGCCGCCGATGTCGCTCTGCTGCGGGCGCTTGGCCTGCCGGGTGTGAAATTCCAGCCTCGTTTCCAGCAGTATGATGCCGATTCCGAAGAAGCTATCGAGCTTTACAAACTAATCCAGAAGGACTTCATCTGTGTCTTCCATTCGGGCCAGGAGTTCCCGCCGATGGATCCCCTGCCCTCGGAGCCTCGCAAGCTGCGTCATATCCTTGATGAGGCGCCCGATCTTTTAATGGTCGCAGCCCATACCGGCGGCTACCAGCGCTGGGACGACGTTGAACGCTATCTGGTTGGGACAGCGTGCTATTTCGAGGTTTCTTTTACCTTTGGCGAACTACCCGATGCTCGCCTTGTCGACCTGCTGCGAGCGCATGGGATGGATCGGGTGCTGTTCGGCACCGACTGGCCCCTGCGCAATCAGCGCGACTATCTGGCGCGTTTTATGGAGTTGCCTCTCACCCCTGATGAACGTGATGCTGTGCTGTGGCACAACGCTGTCCGCCTATTTTCTGACGTTGTTAAGGCCCGCAAAGCGCTTCAAGTTTGAACCAGCAGCCTGGCGATACCTTCTCCCTCAGCGATGCCAGCATGGTGAGATGTCAGTCTAATATCTCCGTGAGGTCGAAGCGGCCCAAGTGATTCCACCAGCCCCGCCTGGGGCGCTCTTAGCTCAACTCTGACGCCTTCCAGGACAGACCACACAGTGCCTAGCAACTCCCCCGCCGCGACCTCCACTCCAGCCCGTATAGCGGGTTCGAATATTCCGGCAATCGGCGCGGTTACAGAGATCCGCCCACAGCCGTCGCTCACGTAATAGTTGGCCGGCACTTCTGTCTCGAAGGGGTACATTCCAAGATAAGCCAGGCTGTTTCTTAGCCCTCTTACCCCCTCTCGAACACTCTGGGGGTAGACGCTATATTGACCGGCAAGCTCCACTGTGAGAGCGTTTTTGCCAGCGTTCAAAGCAGTGTGCAGCAGCATCCTGGACTCGGGCCGGTCCTTGTCAGTGTCAATACGAGGGTCCAACCTCAATCCGGGGCAATCCAAATGCGCGCGCGAACTCCATCTGGTCCAGAGTCGCAAGTACCGCCGAGCAACCAAGCTTTTCCCAGCAATGCAAATCAAGCACTGCGTCCGCCTGTTTAACCCCTGCCTCCCATAGGGCTGCTGAGAGTCGCTCGGTCGAGTTGCCTTCGCGCTTGCCTGGCCAGGTGCGATTCATATTATGTGGATTGTCGCCAGAATACGGCTCTTCCGCCTCCTGGGACAGGAAGTGTCTTCTGTGCGCATATGCCAGTGGATTGGCAAGTGGAGCCACGAGCAACTCCCCCTTCAGCTTGTTCGCCTGGAGTTCAGCAAGTACCTTGCAGGCCGCCACAGAGCCATTTAGCTCTATCCCATGCTGGGCAGCGATGACCGCCAGAAGCGGGCCAGGCTGACTGCCCACAAGTCTGAGAAGGGGGATACACACTACCTCGCCTGATTCTAGCGGTACCTCCAGTAGCTGCAGCTTGCATGCTGCCGGAAGAAAACTCTCTGACTCGTCAGAGTCCATATCTGGCCTCCACAAAAGGATTTCCAATCTGTTTGCCGAGTCAACCGAGCTTCCTGCAGGAAAGCCTTTTAGTAGAACGAACTAGCCCTTCGACCCTAAGCCACTTGCGGCAGTTGGGTGAATGCTGGTAATCTGGCGCACGGTCAGGGTCCCCTCGGGCCTTGGGCGTGTTATAAGGTTGCCCTGATTCGAACTGACTGGAGACACTCCTGATGCGGCCTGGTGGCATAAAGGCTGACGCCGAGTTCGGTGACGCTGCCCAACAAGGCGAGCGTGGTCAGCTTCTAACACTTAGTAAACGCGCTTTCCTGCTTGGTCTTCTGCTCATTCCGCCTATGGTTTACTGGGTGGAGTTGATGGAGATCAAGTGGAATGTCTCCGATGGTACCTGCGTCTCCATCTTCTTCGCGGTAATCTTTGCCTTGTTCGTGCTGGCGCTGCTTAACAGGCTGGTCGCGCGCTATCTGCCGCGATTTGCCTTCAGCCAGGGCGAGCTTGTGCTGATTTACGTAATGCTCTCATGTGCCGTTGCAGTCGCTGGCCACGATATGATGGGCAACGCCCTGCCCAACTTGCAAAACCTCTTCTGGTTCGACACGCCCGAAAACCGCTGGGACGAGATGCAGCAATATGTACCCCAGTGGTTCTCGATCCGCGACAAGGACGTGCTGAAGGGCTTCTACCTCGGGGAATCCAGTATCTGGGCGCCTGACCATCTGGTGCCCTGGCTCAAAATGATGGCAGTTTGGGGCGGTTTCCTCGCTGTCGTCATCTTCGTGATGATCTGCATCAACGTCATATTGCGCCGCCAGTGGACCGAGGTTGAACGCCTGACCTACCCCTTGATGCAACTGCCCCTCGAGATGACCAGTCAGCGCAAGGACAACCTCTGGACCAACAAGGTTATGTGGCTCGGGTTCGCCATACCCTTCCTGATAGAAAATATGAACGCTTTCCATTATCTGTATCCGGCTGTCCCGAGTGTCCAGATAAAACTGTATGACCTGGGGCAGTTCTTCACTTCGCGTCCCTGGAATGGTATGGGCTGGACGCCGATATCCTTCTATCCTTTTGCGATAGGGTTTATTTTCTTCTTGCCAACCGATCTGGCTTTCAGTTGCTGGTTCTTCTACCTGCTACGCAAAATCACCGAAGTAGCCACCACGGCGATTGGCTGGCACGATCCAGGCGCAGCCTCTGGCCTGGCGCGATTCCCCTACACCTATGAGCAGGGCAGTGGCGCCTGGATTGGACTTTTCGTGTTTGCGCTCTGGGCTAGCCGCGGGCACCTGGCTGAAGTGTGGAACAAGATCCTCGGCAGGCCAACCTATCTGGACGACTCTAATGAGTCTATGAGTTATCGGATGGCTTTTGCCGGTATGGTGCTTGGTTTTGCGGCCATCATCGCTTTCTGTATGGCGGCGGGAATGAGCTTCGGAATCGCCGTTATGTTTTTCGCTATCTACTATATGCTCTGTATCGCCATCACCCGCGTACGCGCCGAGCTTGGGCCGCCCGCCCATGAGACCAACTGGGTTCGCCCCGAGATGATGGTTATCTGGACCTTCGGCACCAAAGCCATTGGCCCAGCAAACCTGACGATAATGAGCTACTTCTACTGGTTCAACCGGGGCTACCGCAACCTCGTGATGCCGCATCAGCTGGAAGGCTTCAAACTGGCAGAGCTTACCGGCACCCAGCCCAAGCAGATGATGAAAGCCATAATGATCGCCTGCGCGCTGGGCATAGTGGCGTCCTTCTGGGCCCTGCTGGATATGTATTATCGCGAGGGAGCAGCGACGGCCCGAGTGGCAGGTGGCTACCGGACTGGCATCGGCAACTATGCTTTCGACCGACTCAAGGGCTGGCTGACCAATGAAGCGCCAATTGATGTGCCCGCGCTGATGGGAGAAGGCTTCGGCCTCTTCTTCGTGCTGGGACTCGTGTTCTTCAAGAACCGGTTCCTGGGCTGGCCGCTCCATCCAGCCGGTTACGCCCTTGCGATGAGTTATGCGCTGGAATATTTCTGGTTCTGTTTCTTCCTGTCCTGGCTCATCAAGACGCTGCTTGTCAAATACGGCGGAGTGCGCCTGTATCGCAAGGCCATACCCTTCTTCCTGGGAGTAATAATCGGCGATTATGTGATGGCAAGCGCCTGGGCGCTTGTAAGCCCAATCGCAGGCATACGAACGTATCAGTTCTTTATTTTCTAAATAAGCCTGGGCTTCAACCTTATATGTTTCACCCGTCTTGCCGGGGGGTAGTTTGTGTTAGAATGGATTCAGTAGCAGGAGAACCTCCTTTAGGAGCGAAAAAGGGACCGTTATGGGCTCCCTGGCGGCTGGAGTATGTTGAAGGGCCACCGCCAGGAGGATGTATCTTCTGTGACAAGCCGGCGCTTGGTGATGACCGGACCGCGTTGATAATCGCGCGGTGGGAAACCTGTTTTGCCATACTCAACAGGTTTCCTTACAACAACGGGCATCTGATGCTGGCGCCCTTCCGCCATGAGGCGGAATTGTCTGGGCTCGAGCCGCGGGAGCGGCATGAACTTGCTGACCGCGTCGCACTGGCAGGCGAGGCGCTGAAGCGCGCGTTTTCGCCTGATGGGCTCAATGTGGGCCTCAACCTGGGCGAGGCAGCAGGAGCGGGAGTAGCAGGCCATTTGCACTGGCATATCGTGCCGCGCTGGCATGGAGACACCAACTTTATGCCCGTGCTTGCAGATACCAAGGTCATACCTCAGGCGCTGGACAAGACCTGGGAGATACTAAAGTCAGTTCTTGAAGACCTGGGCTAAGCCAACCGGCATTAATGCCAGGGAGGGACTGGAATGAAGCGGACCGCCTTTGTGCTCGTAGCCATTCTTGCATTGGCTGTATTTGCACAAGCTGTCCTGGCACTGCCCGTCGAGATAACCTCGCCGAAGGCAGGACAGGTAGTAAAACAGAGTGTCAAACTGACCGCAATAAAAGACCGGCCTGATGAGGGTTATGTCAGTTTCTTCGTCGACGATATGTTTGTCGCGGCGTTGACCCAGCCCTTCTCAATCAACTGGGACGTGAAGGAATTCGTCGCGGTAGCCGAGCGGCTGCGCGATGAATACCGGTCGGGCGAGCGAGTTGGTTCGCCGGTAACTGTCCCTGCTATTGATGGAGAACATACTGTCAGGGTCGTTGCTTATGACAACACCGGGGAGGTCACCGGAGAAGACACTCTTACCTTCACCGTGACCAACAGCATCAAGCTGGAAGGTGACCCCGCTGTCAGGCTCAAGTATGGATTCGAGTTGCTTCAAGAGTCCATCTACGATATCGACACCAACCTGGCGCTTGAGGTAGCCGGTCCTGCTGCGATCAGCTCCAAGGGTAAATCCTTCGAGAAGCTTCGCGATATCGTCACCCGCAGCCAGGGCGCCGAGGGTGGGATGATTTACCGCAAGTCCTTGCAGGGCTGGAAGCAGCAGATGGGTTCTGCCCGGTTGCTGGACGATGCGGGCAAGTCACTTACCTTCAATATGGATCTCGTGGGCGTGCAAGAATTCGTCCGCGGCGATGACTTCAAGCCTTTTATCTGCTCGCCTTACGTGCCGCTGCCCGGCAAGCCGGTCCGAGTCAAGGAAAGCTGGCATGGCAAGATCCCCGTATCAATCGAGGGGCAGCAGTTCGACCTTACCGGCACTAGCACACTGCAGAACCTCGAGTGGGAAAGCGGCTACAAGTGCGCAAAAATCGTCAGCACCTTCAGCGGAGGCGCGCAAGTGCCGGCTGAAGTTGGCGGTCAACTCGCCATGGTGAAGGGCGACATCTCCGGCACCAAAACAACCTGGCTCGATTATGGCACTGGCAGGATCATCAAGGTAACGCAGGCACTAACCGGCAAAGCCACAGTAACAAGCGCGCAGCTCCAGGAAGCCCTCAGCGCAATGCTGGGCACCGGACGCAGCTCGGCGCCTGGCGCCGCTGGCCAGGGAGCGCAGCAGCGTATGCCGGGAACCGGCACCAGTGGTATGGCTCCAATGATGGCTCCGATGATGTCGATGCCCGGTATGGGTTCGATGACCGGTGGCCCGCCTTCACCTATGATGGCCGCTGGTATGATGGGAGCAACAGGCGGTATGGCCCCAGGCGGGATGCCCGGTATGATGCCACCTTCACCCACAATGGCCTCTGGTATGATGATGCCAGGTGGCGGACCGATGATGATGCCAGGTGCTGGTGGAGGCGGTTGGTCCGGTGGAGGAGTAACTCCTGGCTCAAGCGGGATGTTCCAGCAGCAGCAGCAGCCTGCGGTCCCTCTCGACATCAATTACATAGCCGACTCCGTGCTTGTACTGGGTACGTTGGAGTCGGAGTAGAGTCTCAATCAGACTGAGCAAACAAGGGACGCCTTCGGGCGTCCCTTTCTCTTGGGATACCGGAGGACAAAAATGGTCGCTGGTCGCAAAATTGCTTTTCTTGCAAGCCTTGGCTTCACCCAGGAACCTGCCGAACAGGTTGTTGAAACTCTCGCCGGGTTTGGTTATGACGGGGTAGAGTGGACGATGGCTCATCTGAATCCTCACGCTGACTGGCAAGTCGCCAGGCGGGCTGTGGAAGCCACCCACGCGGCAGGGCTCGAGGTCTCGGAACTGGTGGTTCAGCAAGACCCTGTTACCTTCGATGAAGAGCGCCGGGCCGCTGCCATCGACACCACCCTCAAGGCTATCGACTTGGCCGCTGAGCTTGGCATCGAGACCCTCAACGTCTTCACTGGCCCCGCGCCCTGGGACCCCTCCGCCCCTAAACTTAACGGCGACCTCACTGAGCGGATGGCCTGGGACCAGGTCTCATCCGCCTTCGAAGTCTGGCTGACAAGGGCCGAACAGCGCAAAGTCGTCCTGGCCGTCGAGACCGTCTTTGGGATGCTCGTCCACGATTATTACACCTTACTCGAGCTGAACAGGCGCTTCTGCTCCTCAGCCTTGCGCGTGAACTGGGATCCCTCCCATGCGGTGCTCCACGGACAGGATCCCATCTTCCCTATTACAGCACTGGGTGACAAGATTGCCCATTTCCACCTCAAGGATGCGGTGGGCACTGCCCAGAGCCTCGACTTGATGGCCTTCCCCATGCTTGGAGAGGGACGCGTCGACTGGACAGCCTTCTTCGCGGCAGCAAGTGAAATCAACTACCAGGGTTTTTATTCGGTGGAATTCGAATCGTTTGGTTATTACGCCAAGGTGCTGCGCAGTCCGGCAGCTGCGGCGGAAGTCTCCATGATGCAGGTGAAGGCGCTGCTGGGAGCAGATTAGTGTTCTGGCGCAAGAAGAAGCCGACTGAGCCTGAGCTGACAAAAGCCGCTGCGGGCAGCAAGTTGCTCGAGGAAGGCTTCGCGGCGAAGGCTGAGCCCCTGTTAAGCCAGGCCGTAAAAGAGCAACCTCACGATCACAAAGTCTGGGGTAATCTCGGCGTTGCGCGCCTTTACCTGCAGCAATTCGATGAAGCTCTCAGTGCCTTGCGCAAGGCGGTAAAACTCGCTCCTGGGCAGCCCACCCACCGCCTTAATCTGGCCGTGGCTTTACATCAGTCTGGCCACACAGGAGAAGCCGTCAGTGAGCTACGCTCCCTATGTCAGACGCATCCCGAGGTGGCTGACGTTCACTACAATCTGGCAGTTGCTCTGGCTTCGCTTGATGAGATCGATGAAGCAATAGAAGAACTGCGAGTCGAGATCGCCCTTAATCGGCGTCACGAGCGAGCGATCACTCTCCTTGCCAACTTGCTCCAGGTGCAGATGAGCCGGGAGCACTAGATTAATACGAACGAAATAACACAAGTTATTTAACAAAGTACCCCTTGATATCTCCCCCTTTCCCGCCCTTTCTGTTATCCTGTTATGGGGGGCATTTCGACGCCCAATCACGCGGGAGGGGCCGATGAAATTCTCAACCAAGGGGCGCTTCGCTGTACGCGCGCTTGTCGATATCGGCATTCACGCCGCAGAACATCCAGTAACGGTAAAGGAGATTTCCGAGCGTCAGGGCATCTCTACCTTCTATTTGGAGCAGCTCTTTTCCAGGATGCGCAAAGCTGGAATCATCAGGGGGCTACGCGGTCCAAATGGCGGCTACGAACTGGCCAGAGAGCCCGCCACCATAACCGTACTGGAAGCAGTTGAGGCTGCCGAAGGGCCTGTGGCTCTGGCTGATTGTAACGATGACGATGACATACACCAGGCCTGCCCAAGACGACAAAATTGTGTTACCTCTGTGCTCTGGGTCGAGCTGGCCGAGCAGCTGCGCGAACTCCTTGCCCAAGTAACGCTAGCTGAATTGCTCGAACGTCATAACAGGCTGGAGGCTTCCTCGAGGGGAAGCTGAAGTCTACCCCTATGGAACGCGTCTATCTTGACAATGCTGCAACCACCAGGTGTGATCCCCGGGTTACCGAGGTTATGGTGTCCTGCCTGACCGAATCCTTTGGCAATCCCAATTCACAGCACTCCTTTGGCCATAAAGCAGCCCACTTGCTGGAAGAGGCTCGAGCCACAACTGCCGACTGTCTGGGAGCAACTCCTGAAGAACTGACTTTTACAGCAGGGGGCAGCGCGGCAATCTACCTGGCGCTCACCTGTCTGGCCAAGGCCGGCAGAGCCCAGTCGAACCGCATACTTGTTTCTTCCGTCGAACACGAAGCTACTCTCAAAACCTGTCGCCTGCTCGTAGCTGAAGACTTTGAAGTGGTGCAGTTACCGGTTGATGAGGAAGGCTTCGTCGAACTCGAAGCCGCAGAAAGCGAACTGGCACGAGGCGCGGCCTTCCTCAGCGTACTCCACGTGCAAAATGAAGTCGGCACAATCGAGCCAATTGAGGCCCTTGGCGCCCTGGCCCGTAAAGCGGGGGTGCCCTTCCATCTGGATGCCATCCAGAGCTGTGGACAACTGCCCCTCAATTTGGCCGAGTTGCCGGTTGATATGCTTTCGCTGTCAGCGCACAAATTTTACGGTCCGAAGGGAATCGGAGCGCTTTATGTAAGGCGCGGACTGGACCTGGCAGGTACTGCACTGGCGCCAGGAGGTGACCTTGCGCCTCACGCGGGCACTCCTGATGTAGCAGGAGCGGTAGGGCTTGCGACGGCCCTGCAACTGGCCACCAGCGAGCTGTCAGAGCGCGCAGCCCGCATCAGCGAGCTAAGAGCCTTGTTGATTGAAGAAGTACTCGCTTCTAGTCCAGATGCTATACTGTCAGGCCCTTGTGAACAGCGGGCAGGTGGGATCACCCATTTTACTTTTCCACGGCTGGAAGGCGAAGCGCTGGTCACCAGGCTGGACCTCAAAGGCTTTGCCGTCTCAACCGCCTCAGCCTGCAGGGCTTCCTCCGCCCAGCCAAGTCACGTGCTCAAAGCTATGGGGGTGCCGGCAAGCCGACTTTATGGGGCCTTGCGCGTTTCACTGGGCAAGGACAATACAGCGGAGGAAGTAAAAGCTTTTGTACAGGCCCTCTACGAGGCAGTAAACAGCCTGCGTCTTTCTAGCCCCCTAATCTGCTCCTGCCCTCTGGTATAATGAACCATTAGCCAATCCGCAGAGGGACTAGCCTTGAGAGACCAGTCACAGCTTTCGGAGCGTATCCAGCACCTGAAGCAAGAACGCAAGGCGCTGGTGCTTTGCCATTATTATGAGCGCGAAGAGATTTACGATGTCGCCGACCATATCGGGGATTCCCTTGGCCTGAGCCGACTTGCGGCGGACAGCGATGCCAGTGTGATTGTTTTCTGCGGTGTCCACTTTATGGCTGAAACCGCCTCCATCCTCGCCCCTGAAAAGCTTGTGCTGCTACCTGTGGTCACGGCAGGCTGTCCGATGGCCGATATGGTCGATACCGAGTATGTACTCGAGCGGCGCAAGGCTCTGCCTGAGGGGGAAGTCGTCGCCTATGTCAACACTTCCGCCAGGGTAAAGGCTGTCTCAGACTGGTGTTGCACCTCAGCCAATGCGGTTTCGGTCGTGAATCACGTGCCTTCGGACACGGTGATTTTCGTACCTGACAAGTACCTCGGGGCTTATGTAGCCAGCAAGACCAACAAAAAGGTAGACCTGCCCCCTGGTTATTGCCCGACCCATGCGATGATCTTGCCGGAACACATATTGCAGGCAAAGGCCGATTATCCAAAGGCTCTGGTGCTGGCTCATCCCGAATGCCGGCCGGAAACTTTGGCGCTGGTTGATTATGTTGGCAGCACAGCGGGTATGGAGAAATATGTGGCAGGCTCCGAGGCTACCGAGTTCATCATCGGAACAGAGACCGGCTTCATCGCCAAGCTGCATCGCGACAATCCTGGAAAGCAGTTCATTGCGGCGCGCGAAGCCGCAACCTGCCCCAATATGAAGAAGATAACTCTCGAAGCTGTGCTCCACTCGCTGGAGGGCCTGGAGCCTGTGGTCAAGGTGCCCGAGGATATCGCAAGCAAAGCCAGGCTTCCAATAGAGCGTATGCTCAGCATACCGAGAGATTGATCGAAGGAGTTGTAAAGCATTACAGGCCACACCGACTTAGGTCCCACCCATTTCGCAAGAGCGTTAAGAGTGGAGGGTTCTCTATGGCCAAAGAGTTCACACGCAAGCAACTGCTGACCTTGCTGGGAGGCCTTGCAATAACTGGCCTGCCTGGTTGCGGCAGCAAGGAGGCGGCCTCCGAGCCGCTCCAGACCCCCCCTGTGCCACCCGCCCCACCTGCCCCAGAAAGCTCTGAAGCCGGCAAGAAGAGCCTCGTTGTGGTTGCCCTTGGCAAGAATCTGACGAATGCCAACGGTGACTATATCGCAGCCCAGGTGCAGCCTGTGGTGGACAAAGCCATCGCCAGAGCATTGAAGGCCAAGGATGCGGTAGAAGGTCTTGCCAAAATCATCAGCCCCGAGGATGTAGTCGGACTCAAAGTCAACTGCATCGCCGGTTACTCGCTTTGTTCGCGTCCAGAGGTCGCTTTTGCCATCGCCAGGCGCGTCCAGGACCTTGGTGTACCGCCGGAACATATCATCATCTGGGACCGCACCGACGCCGAGCTTATTGGCTGCCGTTACACGCTCAACAAGCAACCAGGCGCCATCCAGGTCTATGGCACCTCACCCGACATTGGTTATACAGCCTCACCTCTCAAGGGGGGCACCTTCAGCGATAACATCTCGAATATCCTGGTGGAGCGCTGCACCAAGCTCATCAATGTGCCGGTGATGAAGACCCACGGGGGAGCTGGCGTGTCTTTGGCGCTCAAGAATCACCTGGGCACCAACCAGAATCCTGGCAACAACCACAATGACTTGAAGTCTATAGGCGATCTCAACGCCTTCGCTCCCATCAAGGACAAGACCGTGCTGGTTGTTTGCGATGCGATCCGGCCTCTCTACAAAGACGGGCCTGGCGACAATCCCCAGTACCGCTGGGAATATAATGCCATCATCGCCAGCACTGACCCTGTTGCGCATGACAGGGCGGGCTACGAGATCCTCTCCCAGCGCTGGCAGGTCGCGCACGGCGCCGAAGGTTGGGGCCACGAATATGGCCTCGACCACATCAGGCGCGCCGGTGAACTGGGACTTGGCAATTTCGATCCGAGTATGCTTGAGATAGTGGAGGCCTAAGGTTCAGTCAGGCTGGAACAAGCAGCGTCTACTAATTGTCTATATAATGAAACCAAGTGCTTGCCTGGTGGCCACTTCAGCAGGTAAGTCTAGATTTGGTGCATAATATAGGTATTACAGGACCGACAGGCCTGCACTGGTTGTTCGGCAGGCCTGTGAGTGTATGACGAAAACAGCTAGATAATTAGGGACTTACCAATCCAGCTGACGCCAGTCGTCGAGCGAGATTGATACCAGGAGGCCAATATATGGCAAAAGACCGAGAACACACCAAAGGCATAACCAGGAAAGATTTCGTCAAGGGCGCGCTCGCAGGAGCCTTCCTGCTTGGCGCGGCCGGTTCACTTCCAGGCTTCGCCGCTTTTGATCCAAAGAAGAAGAGCCTCGTGGCAATTGCTCGCGGCACCAATCTGATGAACGCCAATGGCGATTATCTCGGCCCACAGGTCCAGACTGTGGTGGACCGGGCCATCGCTAAAGCCCTGCAGGCGCCTAATGCGGTCGAAGGGTTGAAAAAAATCATCAGCGCGAACGATACTGTGGGGCTGAAGGTAAACTGCATCGCCGGCTATTCGCTATGCACCCGGCCTGAAGTAGCCCTGGCCATTGCGCAGCGAGTCCATGACCTGGGAGTGCCCTCCGAGCGCATTATCATCTGGGACCGCACTGACGCCGAGCTTATCAACTGCCGCTACCGGCTTCAGAAAGCTCCTGGCGGAGTCCAGATTTTCGGCACCAAGCCAGGAGTTGGCTACACTGACGCTCCTGTCCCAGGTGGCGCCAAGGCAGATCATCTCTCGAAGATACTCACCGAGCAATGCACCAAGCTCATCAATGTGCCTGTAATGAAGACTCACGGCGGAGCCGGGATTTCTCTCGCGCTAAAAAACCATCTGGGCACCGACCAGAATCCTGGCAGCTACCATGATGATGGTTGTATTGCGGTTGGAGACCTCAACGCCTCGCAGCCCATCAAAGACAAGACCGTGCTGGTCGTTTGCGATGCAATCAGGCCCCTGTGCAAACATGGCCCTGGCGATAGTCCCGAGTTCCGCTGGAATTACAACGGCATCCTGGCCAGCACCGATCCCGTAGCGCATGATCGTGTGGGCTACGAAGTAATGGCCCAGCAGTGGCGGACTCTGCGCGGGGCTGAGGGCTGGGGTCATGAGCAAGGTCTGAAGCATATACTGAGGGCTGCTGAACTCGGCCTCGGTCACGGCGACCTAAATATGATCCAGATCGTCGAGGTATAAGGAGCGACTAGTAAAAATGGCAAAACAGTTTACGCGCAAGCAACTCCTCGGATTACTCGGAGGGCTGGCGATAACCGGGATTACTGGCTGCGGCAAAGAAGGAGCCACTACTGGGGCTCTGCCCCCCGCCGCGCCTGTGCCTGCTCCAAAGCCTGCCACCAGCACTCCCAAAGTGGGCGGCGAACTAGGCAAGGGTGTCCTTTATATAGCCAAAGGCGCAGATGCCAAGGACAACGTCAAACGTGCCCTTGTGGGGGCGGGCGGACTTGAGAAATGGGTTAAGCCTGGCTCAAAAGTCGTCATCAAGCCCAATATGGCCTGGGGAGCTCCCCGGTGACGTTGGAGTGGTTACTTCTCCCGACGTCGTTGTTGCGCTAGTCGAAGCCTGTAAAACAGCAGGCGCGGGAAGCATCCGGGTCATCGATCACGGTATAAATCCGGCCGCGTCGGTCTACGCCGCAAGTGGTTTGAAGACGGCTATCGAAGGCGCCGGCGCCGAGTGTTTTATTGATACTTCGGGCGGCACCGAGCGGCTTTACACCAAAGTGGCTCTGCCCCAGGGCAAAGCAATGCAGGAAGACGAGTGCCTCACCGAGTTGCTCGAAGCCGACTGCTTTATCAATGTGCCAGTCTGCAAACATCACAGCGGCACCAATGTATCGCTTGCTCTTAAGGCGATGATGGGAGCCAACCGGGACAGGCAGAAGTGGCATGCCAGCCAGTTGCATCAGTGTATCGCCGACTACGCGACAGAAGTCAGGGCTCATCTTGTCGTGCTGGACGCGACCAATGTGCTTAAGGACAACGGGCCTCAAGGGCCAGGCACAGTGGATAAAGCCAATCAGATCATAGTTGGCACCGACCCAGTCGCGGTGGACGCCTATGGCGCGACTTTGGTCGGTTATCAACCTGACCAGGTGGACCATATAAAGTTCGCATACGAGTTTGGGTTGGGCGAGATGTCCCTGGCCAACATCAAACTTAACGAAGTCTGATAATCCGGGAGGCTCCAGTTGAGAAGCTGGCTGCGCCGAGGGGTGCAGGTAGCGAGCTTTGGGTTGTTTGTTGTATTGCTCGCCTATACCTTCCCCCTTGAAAATACCCTTGCAGATGACTTATGGCTGCGCTTCGATCCGCTGGTCGCCCTTTCGGCGATGATTGCGGCGAGGCAGATAATTCCTGTGCTACTAATCCCGCTTGCTTTTATGGCGCTGGTTGGCCTGCTGATTGGCCGGTGCTTTTGTGGATGGATTTGCCCGCTTGGAGCCTTGCTGGACTTTTGGAGCTGGCTGGTAAAACCGCGCCAACTTGGCAGACCTTCACCTCACCTGACCAAAGTAAAGTATGTCCTCCTAATCGTCGTGCTGCTGTTTGCCCTATTTGGTTTCCAGCTTGTGCAGTGGGTAGACCCGTTGGTCATCCTGACGCGTAGTTCCTCTTTGGTTGCCTATCCTCTCTATATGAAAGCGGCCCATCAATGGCCCTGGCTAGCCAGCCTGTTTGGTTCGGAAGCGCCCCTGGGCACAGCGCCGTTTTTCAGACTGGGCCTGGTGGCGGCGGCCTTCCTGGTCGTTATCCTGGGCCTGTCACTGCTTCAGCCGCGTTTCTGGTGCCGGTACCTGTGCCCACTTGGCGCCTTCTACGGAGCGCTCTCACGCTTTCCGTTATTGAAGCGGCGGGTCTCCGAGGCTTGTATTGACTGCGGCAAATGCGCCCACTGGTGCAAGACAGGCGCCATCAGACCAGATGAGTTGCGCGGGCGAGATGCTTCAGAGTGCATCCTTTGTCTAGAGTGTGAACGCGTCTGTCCGCCAAAAGCGACCCGGTTCGTAGTTGGAGGCACAGAGCAGAACACTCAAAGTGGATACGGAGTTACGCGCAAGTATCTGTTAGCCTCCCTGGTCGCCGCGGCTGCCGGTGCCGGTGCTTTCCTGGGCCAACAAATCGGACAAGCCTCTTGACCATAAACTCATCAGACCTCCTGGCGCGGCCCCGGAAGAGGACTTCAATGCACTTTGTGTGCGTTGCGGCGAATGTATGAAAAAATGTCCAACCGCTGGTCTGCAGCCTTCTATCACAGAGGCTGGCCTTGAAGGGCTAGGCACTCCTGTACTGGTTCCTCTGCATGGTCCCTGCGAAAAAGATTGCAACACCTGCGGGCAGGTCTGCCCAACTGACGCCATCCGGGGCTTCCGCATCGAGGACAAGCCCAAGCTGAAGATTGGCGTGGCAGCAGTAGACCGGGGCCTCTGCATCGGCTGGGCGCGCGGGCGGCTTTGCCTGCTTTGCGAGGAGCAATGTCCTTATGGGGCTATCCACCATGTGGACGCCTCTGGTACGCAATGCCCTGTTGTCGATGATACACTCTGTGTAGGGTGTGGGATTTGTGAGTTCCAGTGTCCACTTCGCCCCCAGGCGGCTATCCGCGTGAACGGGGTTGGGGAGCGGACTAGCGCGCCCAGTAAGCCGAGCGATGCCCTCGCCGACTTCTGGAGGCGGTCAAACCCGGATGATAATTGAGACCAAAATCTGTGGCCTCACCAGTATCGAAGACGCCAGGCTGGCCGAAGAGGCCGGCGCTGACTGGCTGGGCGTGGTCGTAGAAGTCAGTTACTCGCGCAGGTCGCGTACCCTGGCAGAAGCCAAGGCTATCTTTGAAGCAGTCTCGACCTCTACTGTGGCGCTGCTGATGGAGCCTGAACTGGAGTTCCTGCTTCGAGTGCAGGAGGAGCTTAACCCAGACGCCTTCCAACTCGTGGGAGAAGACTCCCCCGATTTCATCGCCAAAGCGCGCGAGGTCTTGCCTGAAGAGGTAGCCCTCTGGAAGTCTATCCATCTGCCCGCCGAGGCCGGTATGGAATTCGACCTGTTCACCCTGATTGAGAGAGCGCGCGAGTATGAACAGGCCAGTGCCGACCGGTTTGTACTGGATACGCGTGTCACCGTTGGCGGCCAGACAGCTTATGGGGGCACGGGGCAGGTTGCCGATTGGGAACTTGCCGCCGAGGTAGTGCGCCAGGTGGATCTTTCAGTGTTGCTGGCCGGTGGACTCTCTCCGGACAATGTCGCAGAAGCTATCCAAAAAGTGCGACCCCGAGGCGTGGATGTCGCCAGCGGGGTCGAGAGCGAGCCCGGCATCAAGTCGCCGGAGAAAGTCAGAGCTTTTATCCAGGCCGCGCGAGGCGCCCTCGGTTAGTCCAGCCCAGCAGGAGGCTCATCAGGCGTCTGGGCCTGTTCGAGGGGCGGCTTGGGCACTTTTCCCAAAGCGGTCAGTACCGTTGCCCCAATCCCCACTAACGCTGCGTACAAGGTTACCAGGGTACCCAGTGGCACCATCAACTTCGAAAGCGCAAGCGCAGCGCAACCCCAGGCCACCTTCGAGGCGTCACTAGCCTCGGGACGCCCGAAGAAAGCCATCAGCCTGCCTCCGGCATAAAGTGAAGCCGCCGCAAAACCAGCCCAGGCGATGGCGATCCAAAGTATGAGCATCAAGGCGCCTACGAGTGCCAGAACGCTGTTGGTGCTGATTAAACCTACCCCAATCGCAATCAGGAATATCGAGGACAGAAGTCCCCAGACAAGGGCGCCAACAGGGCGCTCCCGGATCACCAGCGCGCGCACATTCGTCTTGGTCGGCTGATAAGCCGCGATCAGTAAAGTCAGCCCCATCGCTGCGGCGATGAGCAGGGGGATCAACAAACCGATTGTGATAACTATAACGGCACTGCCAAAGGCCTTCTCAGCGCCCCCAGCGCCTGCTGGCGCAGCGACTTTCGCAGCCTCCTCGGCCCAGGCAGGCCAAGCGAGTAAAGCCAGCATTACAGGCGAATACCTGGCTAGCAATTTCATCTTGAGAAAGCCTCCTCGGTGCGTTCGAGACGCTCACTGCGCTGTATGAACAAACCCAGCGCGAGCAGCAACGCTATCAGCGCCGCCACCGCAAGCATAAGCCAGGTTGGCGTAACCCCATACCCTTCGAGAGTGGTCTGCATCGACTCGCGGGACAGGGGCATACTGGCCGCAATCAATTCGGTCCCAAGCATATCGGCGACCGTCTCATACGAATT
The DNA here is from genome assembly GCA_963749155.1 of uncultured Armatimonadia bacterium. Classification (GTDB taxonomy): domain Bacteria; phylum Armatimonadota; class Zipacnadia; order CAVVLO01; family CAVVLO01; genus CAVVLO01. The sequence goes on from CAVVLO010000002.1 coordinate 755,239, forward strand.
GGTTAGCTCGCTACTCCAGCCGGCTGACTTGCTTTGAGGGAGTCATCAAAGGCTGGTTATAGCCCCAAAACAGCATCGCGCCGAGTACCAGGAGCGCCAGGCATGACAGCGCAAGGCTATAAGTGGTCTGGCGCATACCGCTGCGCCTGACGGCATCCATCACCTTGAACTCGAATCCCGCAGGAGCCTCTTCGATAAGCGCCGAGGGCAGCACCTGCTCCAGTTGTTCTTGCGCCGCGGCAAATCGCGCGCAGGCGGGACACTGGCTCAGGTGGTCTTCGACTTCGCTCATAAGACGAATTGGCAAGCGTGATACAGGGAACAAGGCGACCAGGTTGCGTACTTTATCACAGTTCATCCCACTGGCCTCCTTCTTCATTTGTTTCCTCCGCCTCAGGCAAAACGGCCTCGGGGTCGAGTGCCTTGGCGAGGGCGGCTTTCCCCCGAAAGACGAGGGTCTTGGCGGTGCCCACAGGCACTTCCAGCGTCCTGGCGATGTCTGTATAACTGAGATCAGCCAGATAGCGCAGGCAGATGGCCAGCCGGTATTTTTCCGGAAGGTCGGCAATCGCCTTGCGCACAACCTGCTGTACCTCGCGCGTCTCTACCAGGTGTTGGACGCTGGGCTGAGTCAAACTTTCGGGGCCGGTGGATCCGCTAAGGATTGCCTCATCAAAAGGCAAAGAAGGGCGGTTTTTGTGCATCCGAAGATGGCTCAGCGCCACATTGGCTGCCAGTTTGAGCAGCCAGGGCAAAAAGGGACGGTTCTGTCTATAGGTGTGTAATTTGCGCCAGGCTCGGACAAAGGTCTCCTGTGCCAGGTCTTCAGCCTCCGAGCGACTGCGCGCTTTGTGGGCGACGACCGAGTAGACCTGGTGCTGATAACGCCTGACCAGCAAGCCATAGGCAGCTCTGTCGCCCGCCACTGCTCGCTGTACCAGTTCGTAATCCGAAGCCGAGTTCAGCACAATATCACTCCTGCCGGCTTATACGCTGGCAAGTCTGGTCTAGTTTCATTTTACTACCAGGACAAGCAGAAAAAGGCCTTTGTAACGGATTAGGCAGCAATTTCAGACACAACAAAGGACAGGGAGCCAAAGCCCCCTGTCCGGAGAGAACCGAAAAACCTTGCGCCAGTTACTCGGCGGCGATCTCGAAGGCGTGCTTGAACCTGGCGGTCAGCCTGGACTTGCGCCGAGCGGCCTGGTTGGGATGGATAACGCCTTTGCCCGCGGCTTTGTCAAGCTGACGAGCGGCTTCGCGCAAAGCGCCAGCCGCTACGTCCTGGTCTTTGCCTGCGAAGCTTTCGAGAGCCTTGCGGACATAGGTCCGCATCTTGCTGCGCACCATTTTGTTGCGCAGAGCCTGTTTCTTATCCTGGCGAAGCGACTTACTTCTTGACTTGGTAAACGGCAACGCTCACTACACCTCTTCAAACAACCTGACTTCCTGGTCGGAGCCAGATTTTAGCACACGATTTCGCCGAGGTAAAGGGGGCTAAAGGCCTTCCTCACGGCGTAAGGTTGTCGACACTTGAAAATGGGGTTATGCTTGAGCTAACTGGAGGTGGCGCCAGTGTTTTACTATATTGCGATTATGGGCTTCGTGGCCTTTGTGGTAATTGCCTTTCTGATAAGTGAATGGCGAAGTTACCGGGCAGGCCGGGGCCTGCTGGACAAGCGGCTGATCTGGACCCGCACTTTCGCCGGAATCGCTGTGCTGGCGCTGCTTGCGATGGTACTGTGGGGTATGCTCGGATTGCCTTATTCCGACCTGATGGAACCCGAGCTGCGAGATACGGCGCGCTGGCAGATTTTTTATTACTGGGCAAGCGTGGCCGGGGTTGTGCTAATCCTGCTCGCTTTTCTGATTGTGGATTATAAATTATTAAAGGCGCGCACTGACGAATTGAAAAACCAGATCAGCAGCCAGTTCGTTGGAGAACTGCAAGAAATCGCTGACCGCGCCCGAGAACACAGACAGGAACTTGAAGAAGCCGCCGACAAAATCGCCGAAGAACCTCCCAAAGAGGAGTCTGAATCTCCCGACCAAGATGACCACTGACCTGGATTATATGAAGTTGGCGCTTGAGCTTGCCGCTGGGGGGCGCTACACCGCTTCTCCCAACCCAATGGTAGGCGCGGTTATCGTGCGCGAGGGCGAGGTTGTCGGGCGAGGCTTCCACAAAAAGCCTGGCCTGCCTCATGCCGAGGTGTTAGCCCTTGCCGAGGCCGGCGAAAAAGCCCAGGGGGCAACCCTTTATGTCACTCTGGAACCCTGCTCTCATCACGGGCGCACCGGACCCTGCTGTGTGGCGCTTGCTCCAGCAGGCATAAAACGCGTCGTCGTGGCCAGTCTCGATCCTGACAATCGGGTAGCCGGCGCTGGTATCAAACACCTCCAGGAAGAAGGTCTTGAGGTGCAGGCTGGCCTGCTCGAGCGCGAGGCGTTGAATCTCAACGAGCGCTATATCAAACATCGTCTGATCGGTATGCCCTTCATCACCCTGAAGGCCGCGCTTACACTGGATGGCAAGCTGGCAGCGCACACGGGCGATTCTAAATGGATTACCTGCGAGGAAGCCCGCCGGGCCGCCCATCTCTTGCGCGCCGAACATGACGCCGTCCTGGCAGGGGTAGGCACAGTACTAGCTGATGACCCAGAACTGACCTGTCGAGTGCTGGACGATCCAGACTTCGAACAACCTGCGAGGATTGTTGTAGATCCGACTTTGCGAGCCCCCCTTGATGCGGAAGGTCTTCTCTCCCCTCGATGGCGCTCGCAGGCTTGTGCTTTGCAGTGAAGAAGCGCAGCTCGACCGTATGGCGGCCTTCCAGGAACGCGGTATCGAGTTGTTGCCTGTGCCCGAGACCAGGCCTGGCCGGCTGGCACTGGAACCTGCCCTGGCCCGGCTGGCGAGTGAGGATATCACCAGCCTGTTGGTGGAAGGTGGCGGTGAAACACATGCGGCCTTTATATCGCAGGGATTTGGGGATAGAATATGGTTTGCCGTAGCTCCCCGTCTGCTGGGAGGGCGCGAGGCCCCCACCCCTCTCGAGGGAGAGGGCTTTGCCACGGTTGCCGAAGCGCTGGACCTTACAAACGTCTCGGTAGTGCAGATGGGCACTGACTTTATCTTTGAGGGTTATTTGTTTGGGAGGGAGCCTGCCTGTTCACTGGCATAATCCGAGAAACGGGGACACTTGCGCGCGTTCTGGCAGAGGGCCAAAGCCGCCGGCTTGAGATTGGCTGCCAGCGCTCGCTTGCCGGGCTTGCCTTTGGCGACAGCGTCGCAGTAGATGGCGTCTGCCTCACGGTGGCGGCCTTGCAGCCCTCCTCTTTTGAAGCCATTGTGATGGAGGAGACCTTCAGCCGAACGACCCTGGCCACCCTCCGAACAGGCGCCAAAGTCAATCTGGAGCCTTCGCTCAGGCTTGGAGACCGGCTTGATGGCCATCTGGTGCTTGGTCATGTGGATGGCATGGGCAGGCTGGAACGCTTTGAGGAGCGAGGAGCTTCCAGGCTGATCTGGTGGTCGGCCCCTGCAGAACTCCTCCCCTATTTCGCCGTCAAAGGTAGCGTTGCCCTCGATGGCATTAGTCTTACCCTGGTCGAGGTCGATGATCGGACTCGCCAGTGCTCTGTTTCCGTGCTTCACCAGACGCTTGCCGAGACCAGCCTGGGCGCGAAGCGCTCTGGCGATTCGATAAACCTTGAAGTTGATGTGCTGGCCCGGTATGTACGGCGCAGCCTCCTTGGGAGCGATGTCCTGCCTCAGTCCGGAGTCACCAGGGAACTTCTTGAGGACTCCGGCTTTTTATAAGTGATTAAGGGCTGACTGGTGCTTCCCCAAATTCTGCGAGGTCTTATGGGAATCGAAAACGTAGAAAAAGCTGTTGAAGCCTTCAAACGCGGCGAGTTTGTAATCATCGTGGATGACGAAAGTCGCGAGAACGAAGGCGACCTGGTTATCGCCGCTGAAAAAATCACACCCGAAGCCGTTAACTTTATGGCAAGGGAAGCGCGGGGGCTTATTTGTGTCCCCATGCAGCAGGAGCGGCTTGCCGCCATCGGTAGTGAGCCGATGACCAATACCAACCGCGAAGCGCGTGGTTGCGCCTTCGAGGTCAGCGTGGATGCCAAACTTGGTATCACAACCGGCATCAGTGCCGCTGACAGGGCGCGCACTATAAAGTTGCTCGCCGATCCGGCAACAGGCCCTGCCGATTTCGTAAGGCCGGGGCATATATTTCCCCTGCGAGCAAAGCCTGGCGGGGTGCTGCACCGTACAGGGCACACCGAAGCCGCGGTAGACCTGTCTCAGCTTGCGGGATTTTCCCCTTGTGGCGCTATCTGTGAGATTATGAATCCCGATGGTTCGATGGCGCGCCGTCCCGAGCTTGAGGAGTTTGCCCAGCGTCACGGCCTGCTGATAATCACCGTTGAGGAATTGGTCGAATACCGGCGTCATCACGAGAAACTCGTCGAGCATACCTCGGAGGCTGATTTTCCCACTGCCCACGGTCATTTCCGCATCCACGGCTATCTTAGCCTGCTCAACAACGCCCCTTATATCGCTCTGGTCAAAGGCGTAATGGATGAAGAACCAACTCTTGTGCGCGTTCATTCAGGCTGCCTGACTGGCGATTGTCTTTTCTCGGCCAGGTGCGACTGTGGAGAACAACTCGAACTGGCGATGCGCATAATTGAGGCCGAAGGCAAAGGCGTTATACTTTATATACCCGAGCACGAGGGGCGAGGTATAGGCATCCTCAACAAGCTGCGCGCCTACAGGTTGCAGGATGAGGGAGAAGATACCATCGAGGCCAACCACGACCTGGGCTTCCCAAGCGACCTTAGAGATTTTGGTATAGGCGCCCAGGTACTCGCTGATCTCGGCCTGCGAAAATTACGTCTAATGACCAACAACCCCAAAAAGCTGGTGGGGCTTTCAGGCTGGGGGCTTGAGCTGGTAGAACGGGTACCACTGGAAGTAGCTCCAAACGAGCACAATCTGCGCTATCTCAATACAAAGCGCGAACGTATGGGCCATAGTCTTGAACTTGGAGAACACAAGGAGGAGAGAGCGTGAACACCTATGAAGGCAATCTGATCGCACAAGAGCTGCGTTTCGCGCTGGTAGTCAGCCGTTTCAACGAGTTTCTCACCAACAAACTCCTGTCTGGGGCGCTGGATGCCCTCAAACGGCACGGGGCGTCCGAGGCCAACCTGGATGTCATCTGGGTTCCGGGAGCTTTCGAGATCCCCCTGTTTGTGAAACTCGCCGCTGAATCAGGCAAATATGACGCGGTAATCGCTCTTGGAGCGATTATCCGGGGAGAGACTCCCCATTTCGATTATGTGGCAAGTGAGGCGTCCAAGGGCATAGCGCAAGTCTCTCTTGCGACCGAATGCCCCGTGATGTTCGGGATAGTCACCGCCGACACGCTGGACCAGGCCATTGCCCGGACTGGCACCAAGGCTGGGAACAAAGGAGCCGACGCCGCCGTTAGCGCCATCGAATGCGCCAACCTTAAGCGCCAGCTCAAAGGAGAGTAGTTTCAAGTGAGAAGAAGTGGTCAGGTAAACCTGGCGTTGTTGATAGTCATCGCTTTGCTTTTCGGGCTGATTGGTGGCCTGCTGGGCACTCTTGTAGCCCGGCAATCGCCTTTGAGTCAGCCTGGTAACGGCTCAACAGCTGTTACCGTGCCAGTAAGTCAGAACACAGGCCAGTGGGGCGAGTTGCAACAGGCTGTGAAAGCCGCGGCAGCCAACGCGACTCCTGCTGTGGTAAATGTCCACGTAGAGCGCGAAGCGCGCCCGCAGCCTTTTGGGCCCTTTATGTTCGAATTTGGACAGGGTGGCCCCGAGAAGGGCCAGGGCTCCGGTTTCTTCTTCGATGACAAAGGCCATGTGCTCACCAACGGGCATGTCGTCGAGGGGATGGACAAGATCGAAGTCTCGCTGTCGAATGGCAAGTCTTATCCTGCCAAGATAGTCGGGCTGGATCATGAATCCGATGTTGCGGTGTTGCAGGTAGATCTCAAAGGCGAGAAGCAAGCCTATCTTCAGGCCGGCAACGATGATGGGATGGAGGCAGGCACCTTTGTGCTGGCCATCGGCAATCCTCTCGGTTATGAGAATTCAGTCACGCTCGGTATCGTCAGCGCCCTGCATCGTCAGGCCGTCAGGGTAGAAGACCGCGTCTATCGCGATCTCATCCAGACGGACACAGCGATCAACCCGGGCAACAGTGGCGGGCCACTCATCACTCTCGATGGCAAGGTCATCGGTGTAAACACCGTTATCGCATCGCCCAGCGGGGGCAGCATTGGGATAGGTTTCGCCATCCCGATGAGCCAGGTGCAGAAACTGCTGAATGACCTGCTCACCATCGGCCATATCGAGCGGCCAGCGCTTGGCGTGTTGATAGACGACGTCACGCCGCAGGCCAAGGAGTATCTTGGTTACACGAAGGACGAAGGCGCGGTAATTGGCGCCGTCGTACCTGGTGGTCCCGCTGCCAAAGCCGGGCTTCTGGCTGGCGACATAATCACCGAGATAGACCATAAGCCGATAAAAAAGGCCGAGGATGTCATAGATCTGATAAAGGCCTACAAACCTGGCAACGAAGTCTCGATGCAGGTCTTCTCGAAGGGCGCCTTCAAGTATGTAAAGGTGAAGCTGGTCGACAAGTCCAAGCTGCCCAACGCGACAACCGGAGGCTAACCCCTGGTGAAGCTCGGGCTGATAAGCGATACGCATGGTGCCGTTGCGCCGGTTAGGACTCTCCTCGCCGGCGCCTTCGCCGGCGCAGACCTGGTGTTGCATGCGGGTGATGTGCTCTATCATGGGCCACGCAACCCGCTCCCCGACACCTACAACCCAGCCCAGCTTGCCGAGGTTATCAACGTCTCGCCTGCGCCTTTCCTCATCGCGCGTGGCAACTGCGATTCTAGCGTGGATGAAGCAGTAATCAACGTGCCCCTGCTTGCGCCCTATGCGCTAGTCCAGTGGGAAGGCCTGCGTATACTCGTCAATCATGGCGACCTTTGCTCCCGAAAGGAGCTTGCCTCCGAGGCGAAGCGACTCGGTGCGCGCATCGCGCTGTTCGGGCATATCCACACACCGGTGCTCGAAGAGGAAAAAGGTGTGCTGCCTAGTAAATCCCGGCAGTCCTTCCCTGCCCAAGTACGAGGTTGGGGGGCAGCTTGTGCCGACTTATGGGCTAATCGAGGCTGGTCGAGTCGTCCTGCGCCGGCTGGACACCGATGAGGAGCTATTTTCTACGGAAATCTAGCGGCAAAGCTTCGCCTGGCAACAGCCCCTAAGTATTGACCAGGTTCTATATGAGACTTCCAGAAGACCAGAGCAGTTGCTCTGGTCTTGCTATTTGGTCACCGGTCAGCCTCCCACTCAAGCCCTCTCTGTTGCCTACCAGGTTCCCCCCTGCCTGCTTTGCACTGCCTTTGCCTTCTGTTAGCCTGAGACAGTCGCAAGGCTCGGAGGGCTGGCGGAAAGCGCTTTCCCCCAACCCAGGCGACTTATGGACCTTCCACTGGGGCAACCAGGCAACCCAGAGACAGGTCACATTCCTGAGAGGTGATTGTTATGTTGCGAATTACTGTTCTTGTTTTGCTGGCAGCCTGTCTGCTGGCACTGCCGGCCCTTGCAAAGGATATGCCGGACGTTCCCTTCACCCACTGGGCCTACGATGCGGTCGACGAGTTGACCGATATTGGTATCCTCCAGGGCTATCCTGATGGCACTTACAAGGGCCAGAGGACTCTCACCAGGTATGAGTTTGCCGAGGCGACCGTGAAGCTTGTCCATTACCTCGAAAACTATGTCGACGAGAAGACCGCGGCGCTGGAATCCGGCGTTGACGCCGCCTCTGCGCGTGCCATCGCCAAGGACGAAGCCGCCAAGGCAGTTGCTGCAATCAAGCTGCCGACCTTTGATATGACTCTGGATGAGGTAAAGTCCGCCGCTGCCGCCTCTGGCGCCGCCGCTGCCAAAGAGGCTCTTGCAGGTATGAGTCCCGGCCTCACCAGGGCCGAGGCCCAGGCGCTTATAGATACCGCCGTGACCACCTTGGTCACCAAGGACTACCTGGCCAACCTGGTTGCCGAGTTCCGCACAGACCTCCAGGAGCTTGGCATAGACGTCGATGATCTGATGTACCGAGTCAGTGCCGCCGAAGCCGCTCTTGAGGCTCTGGACGCCCGCGTGACTGCTCTCGAGGAGAAGCCTGACAAGGTAACTGGCAGTTTCATCTGGAAGGCTGGCAGCGCTCAGGCCGTCTATTCGACCGATTGGGATCGCTTCAGCAATATGGATGCCCGTATCGCAGTTGATGGCCCGCTGGGTGATTCTGCAACTGGTCACGTCAACTTCTGGCGGCCTGATTATGGAGGCGACGGCACCGTCTGGCTGGAAGAGGCTTATGTTGTTGTCCCCGAAGACAAGCTGCCTTTCGATGCCAAGCTGGGCCTGCAGTATTACTCGGTAGGCAAGGGCCTGGTTTTCAACAACGACTATGATTCGTCCGAAGCGCTGCTGCTCTCCAAGGGCTTCGGTTCGACTGACCTGGCTTTCTTCTATGGGTTCAGCAACGCCTATGAGACCGAAGATGCGGTTCAGCTTGTTAGTGCCAGCTTCCCGCTGCTTGGCGCGACGGTAAAGCCGATGTGGCTAATCCAGGGCCTGGGCAGTGAAGAGGCCTGGGGAGTATCTGTAGAACTTCCGGAGTTCGCTCTGGGTGGACTGGGACTGGCTCTGGCGGGCGAATATGCCTCGTATGAAGAAGACCTTGGCGGCGCCAGCCTTTCCAGCGACAACACTGCTTATCTCCTGACTGGCAGTCTGTCGGGCCTGGGCGACTTCGGCCTGGATCTTTCCTATGCGAAGACCGAACCGGGCTATATGAACTATGACGCCTCGCTGACAGGCCTCAAGCTGTGGAGCTATTATCTCGACTACAGCGGCCTGCCGTGGGACTGGCTGCTCGGGGCGCCCGCGCAGGCTCTGCCGGGCACGAAGGCCTATTCGGCGGGGCTCTCCAAGGACTTCGGCAGCGTCTCGGCGCTGGCCCGGTTTGCCCGCTGGGATACCACCGATGGGCCAATCCCCTTCGGCAGCACGCTGGTGCTTTCCGACAGGGCTGACCTTTCGCAGCTTACCCTTAGCACCGACCTGGCCGATGGAGTAGCTCTCGGGCTTACCTGGGCTAATCTCGAGGTAAAGGGCGTAGACGATTACCAGTACTTTGGAGGCGCCCTTAACGTCGCCTTCTAGGCGCCTTCAGGACCTTTGGGGCGGAGCCTTTTCGGGCTTCGCCCCGTTTTTTTTGCCCCGGTGGGTTGACACCCTGATGGGGGCCTGTTAGGATACGGCCCGCCGAGGGGCAAGAGCTGGTTGACAAGGGAATAGGGAGAAGAACGCCAAGCTTGTGCAGGGCTTGAAAAAATAGCTTTGCCCGTCTGGGGCCCAAGGGCCCTGGACATCAGCAGGCAAACTCGAAAACAAAAGCAACCCACTGGCCAGTGGCTGGTGGGTAAATATTTGTATGGAGAGTTTGATCCTGGCTCAGGACGAACGCTGGCGGCGTGCTTAATGAATGCGAGTCGAGCGAAGGGTCGAGATAAGCTTGCTTAAATCGGTTCTTAGCGGCGAACGGGTGAGTAACACGTAGGGATCTGCCTTTTAGACTGGGATAACAGCGAGAAATTGCTGCTAATACCGGATACGCTGGAGACAGGAAAGGTTTATGACTGGAAACGGTCATACGCCGCTTAAAGAGGAACCTGCGGCCCATCAGCTAGTTGGCGGGGTAACAGCCCACCAAGGCGACGACGGGTAGCCGGTCTGAGAGGATGAACGGCCACACTGGGACTGAGACATGGTCCAGACTCCTACGGGAGTTAGCATCAGGGGATCTTGCGCAATGGGCGAAAGCCTGACGCAGCGACGCCGCGTGGGGGATGACGGCTCTCGGGTTGTAAACCCCTGTCCAGGGGGACGAACAAATGACGGTACCCCTGGAGGAAGCCACGGCTAACTACGTGCCAGCAGCCGCGGTAATACGTAGGTGGCAAGCGTTGTCCGGAATTACTGGGCGTAAAGGGCAGGTAGGCGGTCTGATAAGTCATCCGTTAAAGCCCCAGGCTCAACCTGGGATCTGCAGGTGATACTGTCAGACTAGAGTGTGCTAGAGGAGAGCGGAACTGCCAGTGTAGCGGTGGAATGCGTAGATATTGGCAGGAACGCCAGTGACGAAGGTGGCTCTCTGGGGCATGACTGACGCTGAGCTGCGAAAGCCAGGGTAGCGAACGGGATTAGATACCCCGGTAGTCCTGGCCGTAAACGATGGTCACTAGGTGTTGGAGGTATCGACCCCCCCAGTGCCGCAGTTAACGCAATAAGTGACCCGCCTGGGGAGTACGGCCGCAAGGCTGAAACTCAAAGGAATTGACGGGGGCCCGCACAAGCGGTGGAGCATGTGGTTTAATCGGATGCAACGCCGAGAACCTTACCAGGATTTAACATCCCCGGACCGCCTTAGAAATAGGGTTTTCCAGGCTTCGGTCTGGACCGGGAGACAGGTGGTGCATGGCTGTCGTCAGCTCGTGCCGTGAGGTGTTGGGTTAAGTCCCGCAACGAGCGCAACCCTTGTCGTCTGTTGCCAGCGGTTTGGCCGGGCACTCAGACGAGACCGCCGGAGTAATCCGGAGGAAGATGAGGACGACGTCAAGTCGGCATGCCCCTTACATCCTGGGCTACACACGTGCTACAATGGCCGGTACAAAGAGCAGCGAAGCCGCGAGGTGGAGCGAATCTCACAAAGCCGGTCTCAGTTCGGATCGGGAGTCTGCAACTCGACCCCGTGAAGTCGGAATCGCTAGTAACCGTGGGTCAGCAACACCGCGGTGAATACGTTCCCGGGCCTTGTACACACCGCCCGTCAAATCCCCAAAGTCTGTAACACCCGAAGCCAGTGGGCCAACTTAGGAGGCAGCTGTCGAAGGTGGGACCGGCAATGGGGATTAAGTCGTAACAAGGTAGCCGTACCGGAAGGTGCGGCTGGATCACCTCCTTTCAAGGAGCATTTCGGGCCGACTCAGTCGGTCGCTCCAGGTCGATCTACACAAGCAAGCGTTCTTTCAGGAAGCTAACCCTTCCCTCCCAGAGAGTTCTCCCGATGCCCCAAGCCGGCCTCGGTGCTTACCCTCTTCCCTTGTCAACCACGCCCTTAGGCACAATATTGCTCGGAGCGGCCTGCGATTGCTTGATCGCAGGCTTTTTCGTTTATACTGGTCTTATGCGTATTCACTTGGTCGCCCTTATCATCTCCTTAGGTGTGCTTGCCCCTGCGCGCGCTGGGTTGCTAGCGCTTGAAGTCGACCCTCAGACTCTGGGCCTTCGCACAGAAGCTGCCACTCTGGCCGATTCGCTGGGTTACACGGCTTATTGGGAGGATGGCAGCCCTGCCTTTGAATTCAACAAGCCAGCTTCTGTCGAGCCGCTCGGGGAAGGTCACTTTCGGCTGAGCTACGAGGCAACGCTCGAGAGTGGCGAGAGCCTCCGGGCGACATGTGAGCTGACCCAGCAATCTCATCGCCTCAGCCTCGACTGGACTTTCGATCTGCCCGAGCTGACTCAGCCACTTAGTCCTTGGAGTTGCGGCTTCCGCTTCGCCTTCCCCAACGCGCCGACCAGCGCCGAACAGCGCCCGTGGGTGAAGTGGGTGAAGCCGACCGGCGAGGCCGATTTAGCGGGCGATACACCGTATCCCGACCTTGCTACCTATCTGCGCAAAGTGCGTTTCGGCCAGGTAGACCTCGTCTTTGCGACGCCCTGGTACGACCCGGACTGGTTCTACAAACGCGATCTGGGTCGAACCCACTTCATCCGGTGGCGCCCACCAGAGCCTGGCAAGCCTGCTACGGTGAGTTTCAGCTTGATAGCAGCCGACGAGGCCACACCTGATGCGTTGCTTGCAGCAGTAGCCACAGAGCAAGTCCTTTGGTGGCGACTGGACAGCCCTGAAGGCGCCAAGGTCTTTCTCCCTGGGCAGGACGTAACGCTCGAGCTTGCCCTCGGTGATACCTCGGGGGCGCCCCAGGAAGCCAGGCTCTCACTTGAGGCGCGCGACTACTACGGCAAGCAACTCGCCTCGGTCGACAAGGTACTTCCTCTCACCCGCCGGGCAGTCTGTCGAAGTGCCCCTGCCGCTCGGCCAGGTGGCGCGGGGGATGGTCTTCGTGGCCGGCACGCTCGAGGCAGGAGGCCAGACCCAGCAGGTGCGCGGCAGCTTCGCAGTGTTGCCGGAGCGTGAGCCCACCGTGAACGCGGAGTCCCCCTTCGGCTTCGCCAACCTGATCGCGAACCCGGCTGTCTATCCTGACCAGCTTCCGCTTGAGGAGGTCGCGGCGGCGGCTGCCCGGGTCGGCGCCAAGTGGGTGCGCTGGCCGCTCTGGCAGCCTCAGGCTGAGTATACTGAAGAGTACCAGCAGAGCGTCCAGCAGCGCCTGGATGTCCTGACCGCAGCGGGGCTGATGGTGGACTCACATATCGGTTTCCCGCTTGAACCAGACCGAGGCCGACTGGTCCCAGCTCGAGGAAGGGCTGCGCCTGTTTGCAGGGCTTACTCCTTCTCTGCGCGTTGGCAACGAGTACAACCTGCTGCGCTGAGGCCAAACCTGAGCAATACCTTGCGCTGCTCTCGCGCATCGCCGAGTTGCAGCATCAGGTGGCGCCGCAGGTGAAGGTTGCTACGATGGGCTTTGGCGGGGTCAGCGACTGGTTCAACGAGGCGGTGGATCTTGGCCTGCTGAACCACTGCGATGCGCTGTCGATCCATCCGGGCTTCCACCCAAAGGCGCCCGAGTACTGGGACGGCTGGGGCGGCTGGAAGCTGCGCACGCAACTGGCTCGGACAAAACAGGCACTGGCCGATAAACTTGATATGGAACTCTGGATTGATGAAGTTTACGCTCCGACGACACCCGACCGCAGCCAGCTCGATTTGCGCACCGCCGCCGATTACCTGGTGCGCACCTACTGCCTGCTGCTGGCCGAGGGGGCGCGGTGCATCGAGTGGTACCAGTTTCAGGATGGTACCTGGTACGCTGCTGCGCCAGACCCAAAGGACATCGAATACAACTTCGGCGTCGTCTACCCCGACCTTTCGCCCAAGCCGCCGTACGTTGCCTTCGGCACGCTGACCGAGCAGCTCGAGGGAGCCGACTATGTGGGTCGTCTCGAACTGGGCGATGAAGAACTCTACGGACTGCGCTTCGAGAGAGATGGCAAGCCAATTGATGTGCTGTGGAGCTACAAGGAGAAGCATGAGTGTGATGTCGCCTGGTGGCCGCCAGAGCAGTATGCCGACGTCTCGCGGCATCCGATGGAACCCTGGCAGGAGCGCTGGAAGGCGCCCGTCTCGGTGAGCCTTCCAGCCACTCGAGAGGTCCAGGTCACCGACCTGATGGGCAACCCGCGACAGGTGGAATCAACAGATGGCCAAGTGACTCTCTTCCTGACCGGCTCGCCAGTATTCGTGACCGGTCTAGGCGAATTACCTCTACGCCGAGAGGTCTGGCCTGACGATGCGCCGCTGTAGCCCGGCCCTCTTGCGCCGGAGGACGATTTGCCTTAAGATACCGCTTGCTGGTGGGGGCGTAGCTCAGTTGGGAGAGCGCATCCTTCGCAAGGATGAAGTCGGCAGTTCGATTCTGCTCGCCTCCACCAACTCTCAAACCGCCCTCTCCTTGGTAACCAGCCCTCGCAAGGAGGCCCGGGATGACGCTCCGACTGCTCGCTTGTCTGTTCTCACTGCTGCTTTGGGCCTCGCTAGTCCTCGCCGACAGCTCACCCGATCAAGGCAATGTCGTCTGGACAAATCCAAGCGCCAATTCAGCCGGTTCGATGCCCTTGGTAATGGCGTCATCGGGTTAAATGTCTGGGTCGAAGGGGGCGGCGATCTGCTGTGCTACCTCGCTCGACCTGACGCGCTGGAATGCTTACAACCGGCTGATGAAACTTGGTCGGCTGCGAATCCACCTCGAGCCCAACCCCTTCGCCGCCGGAGCGCGCCTTCAAACAGGAACTGAAGCTCTCTGAGGGAGTTATCAATATCACCGCAGGCAGAGTTGGTAGCCAGGTACGCCTCAGGCTGTGGGTAGATGCGAATCATCCTGTCGTGTGGCTGGAGGCCGATTCAGACAAGCCGATAAAGCTGACTGCCACGATAGAAGAATGGCGCATCGAGCGCGAGATAACGAATGGGACCGAGGCGTAGTAGCTCCTGGTATTGCGCCGGTACTGTGCCGATTTTCGAGCATCCTGTCACGGTGGTAGAGCGCTTCCCCGATGCGGCTGTCTGGTACGACCGCAACGAGACCTCGAACCTGGCAACTCGGACTGCGTCAGCAGGGGTTACAAGGATTGATTGAGAAGGAGCAGGACCCCCTTCTTCACCGAACTTTTGGCGGCTGGCTGGAGGGCACTGGGCTCACGCGCACCAGGCCACTTACGCTGACTTCCAAAACACCTCAAAGCCAGTTCCTGCTTAGGCTGACTACCCACCAGGCGCAGACTCCAACCAGCGGCGCCTGGGTGCAGCAACTGGCCTCTTTGGCCGAAGAGACACGCTACCTGGAGGTGCGGCAGGCCTGGGAAGCCCACCGGGCCTGGTGGCAGGCCTTTTGGGAGCGCAGTTTCATCCACATCACAAGCATCTCGACGGACTGGCAGGCGAAGGCATCAGCGCCTACGGTACCGACAGAGCTGCCCCTGCGCTTCGGCGCCGACCAGTATGGAGGCAATCTGCTGCGCGGGATGCTCTCGGATGTGCGCCTCTACAATCGGGCTCTCTCCCCTGAAGAATTTACCACTCACGCCAAGGGAGAATATCTCGCCTCAGAAGCCGGCCTGGTGGCTCATTGGCCGTTGTCGGAGCTTTCGGCTGGTGCAAGTCCGAGGCAACCGGCCTGGGCTTCAGGGCGCTCGCCCAGGGCGAGGTTACGCCAGTTTCCGTCGCTGGCCGCAAGGGCCTGAAACTCGCTGGGGGCTTCCTCGAAGTTGCGGATGCCGACACGCTGGACCTGTCCCAGGCGGGCACTGCCGAGTGCTGGGTTGCGCCCGATGCCTTTGATCCAGCAGGCTCTCGGCTTTTGGACAAGTGTACTACTGGCGGAAAGGCTGGCTGGATGCTCGATACCTATCCCGCTGACTCGCTCCGGCTCATCCTCGACAGCGGCACGCTCGACCTTCCCCGCCAGGCTTCCCCTTGGTCAGATGGAGCCATGTCGCCGCTGTCTGGGGACCCGGCGTTAGTGCGCTTTACGTCAACGGAACGCGCGTGGCAGGCAACGCGCCAGGCCAGGAGGAGGCCTCTAGTCTGCTTACGCGCGGTTATACCTTGCAGCGCTACATCGCGGCTGCCAGTAGCAGAGGAGAGCTACCGCCCAAATTCAACGGGTCACTGTTCACCTTCGATGCGAAGTATATCGACCCCGGTCTCGACTTCAACCCGGACTGGCGGCGATGGGCGGGTGGCGATTACTGGCACCAGAACACTCGGCTCATCTACTGGCCGATGTTGGTCTCTGGCGATGCGGACCTGATGCGACCTTCTTCTCGATGTATGAGAAAGCCTTGCCGCTGGCGATGTACCGCAACCAGGTCTGGTTCGGCTGCGAGGGCGCCTTCTTCCCAGAGACGATGGCCTTCTGGGGCGTCTTTGGGATGAACGATTATGGCATCAACCGGGGTGACCTGCCACTCTTGGTTTGCAACCAATCCCTGTATCAACCTGCACTGGCAGGGCAACCTCGAGAACGCCCTGATGCTGCTCGATCTACTGGGATTTCACGCAGGATAGGATCTTCTTCAAGCAGACCGCCGCACCGTTGCTGACCGCATGTCTGCTTCATTATGAGCAGCGGTTCGGGCGCGATGCCGCCGGCAAGCTGCGCATCGAGCCGGCTTCGGCGCTCGAAACACGTCTCGACTGCGTGAATCCCCTGCCCGATGTGGCCGGACTACATGCAGTCGTGCCACGGATACTTGCACTGCCAAAATCCCTTGCCCCGCCAGAACTCCAGGCCGTAGCAGAACGACTGCTGCCCCTCCTGCCAGAAATTCCAGTGAAGCAAGCCGGAGACCAGTCTGTTTTCGAGCCGGCCGAGGAATATGGCAGCGCCTGAACAATGTCGAGAACCCTGAACTCTACGCCATATTCCCCTATCGGCTTTGTACCTTTGCGACCGCAGACAGGCAGGTGGGCATCACAAGTTTCAAGCAGCGGAGGAACCAGGACAATATGGGCTGGCATCAGAGCGGCGAACAGGCGGCCTTGCTGGGCCTGGCGGACGAGGCAGGCAGCATCGCGCTGGCTTATGCGGGTCGCAAGAACGAGGCAAGTCGCTTCCCCGCTTTCTGGGGGCCAAACTACGACTGGGTGCCCGACCAGGACCACGGCAGCAACCTGATGCTGACGCTGCAACATATGCTACTGCAGTATGAGGGCAGGAAAATCTACCTGCTGCCCGCGTGGCCCGAGGGGTGGGATGTAGAGTTTCGCCTGCATGCGCCTTTCGACACCACAGTCGAAGGGAAGGTCGAGGCCGGCAAGCTAACAGACCTGAAAGTGACGCCAGAGGCACGCCGGAGTGACTTAATCGTCTGTGGAGAGCACTAGCCCGAGTGCCTGTAGCGCTGGACGATCTCTTCCTGGTTGGCTCTCTCGAGCAGGACGAAACGTGCCGAGAAGCCTCCCACGCGGACGATGAGCTCCGGATGGCGCTCCGGATGGTCGAGGGCTTCTTCCAGGTCGGCCACGCTGGTTGTGTTGCCCTGCAGGATCATCCCGCCCCCCTCGAGGAAGCGCTTGAGGACGGTCTTCATACGCTCGGGCGTGGCCCAGGCAGGATCGACGTCCCACATCGTGGTCGCACCGCCCGCAACGCAATCGAAATCGAGCGAGCAACACGAGTTGAGGGCCGCGGTCAGCCCCTCTGTCATTCCCCGCCGCTGGGGAGTCATCCCATGCCCGATAGTCTCTCCCGCCAGGGAGCCATCCGGCCGCGCGCCGAGTTCCGCGCTCGCCCAGGGCGTCCAGACGAAGTTGAAAAGCATCGGCTTCAGCAACCCGCCGAACCGCGTCTTCGTCGCCGTTGCCGCCTCGCAGACCGTGTGAAGTACCCGGTCGCACAGCGCGTCGGTGACGGGGTCTTCCTTCCCGTATTTGGGCAGCCTGAGTAGACGCGCGCGCAGTGCCCTGTGGCCCTCGAAATTGGCCCGAAGCGCTGCAAGCAGCTCCTCCGCCGTGGCGAAGCCTTCCTCGAAAAGGGCCGTCTTCAGCCCCGCCAGCGCATCCGCCACCGTAGCGATACCAAGCGGCGCGAAGCCATAATCATGGTACCGGGCGCCGCCCTCTTGCTGCTCGAGTCCGCGCTCGAGGCAGTCGTCCACCAGGCTGGAAAGCAGATAACAAGGGCGATAGCGCGCAGCGAGTTTGGTGTGGATATCCAGTGCCATGCCCATCTGGGCCAGGTCGCCCTGTACCACTTGCCCGAAGGCCGCATACAGCTCCTCGAAGCTTGCATACCCCGTCAAGTCGTGGGGCAGGTCCAGCCGGCGCTCGCCAGAGAGCAGGTCCACGCCGCCGGTAAGCACCAGTTCGAGGCGCTTGGCGACGTTATAGACGCGAGTAAAGTTGAAATCGCTGGCACGCCCCTGCACACTTATCTCCATACACCCGCCGGCCATATAATCCACTGCGTCAGAACGCGGCACACCGGAGGTTTCAATGGCCGCAAGGCAAGCGCGGTCGCTGTAGAGCTGCGCGCGGTTCTCGCCCTCCAGCAGATAGCGCACTGAGAGGTCCAAAAAGGCTTCGTCCTCTGTCTCCGGGAGCCTTACATAGACCGAGGGATGGGTCTGACGCAGCCCAATTATTGATTCAATTATCAGGTGAGAGAGGGGATTCACCGCTGAGGCGCCCTCGGCATCGGTGCCTCCGACAGTGACGGCCTCCACCCAGCCATCACCAGGCTGCAGGCGCTCGTGGAAGCGCACCAAAACCTCGTCCACCAGGTCACGGGCTTCTTGCCAGGTGATTCGTCCCGCCTTCAAGTCAGCCTCAAGGTACGGCCACAGCAACTGGTCTATCCTGCCCGGCCCATTGCCGCCATAGGGGTTCTCAAACATCACGGCCAGATGCTGAAAATGGAAACACTGCAGTGCTTCGTGGAAGGTCCGGGCAGGAGAGCGAGGCACTCGCTCACAGACGGCGATGAGCTCCTCCAGCCGCTTCCTCTCGGAACCGGAAGCCTGGCTTGCCGCCTCTCGCAGAGCTGCGACATGAGCCTCGTTCCAGCGAAGCACGGCTTTCCACAGTAGCAAGGCGCCTTTATAGAGTCGCTTCGCCTGCCTGGTCCTGGCCCCGGCGAGTAGTTCCCTCAGCCGGACTATCAGTCCTTCGATCCCTTCTTCGAGCAGTATCTCCCAGCGCCAGCCAATGTGGCCAAAGGCTCCTGGACCGGCAATGACAGGATCCGTCCCCGCTGGCAAACGCTCCACTGTCATATGATAAGTGTCATACCGAGCCAGTTCGGCATCGGTCTCGGGTGAAAGACCAGGCTGGGGAGATATCTGGTAAAGCATCCCGACAAGCTGTTCATCAGGAAAAAGGTAGACCGGCTCCTGCTCGAGAGCGAAAGCAAGCGCCCTGGCATAGCGCTCCCAATAAGGCCGTCGCGCAAAACGACCGCAGAAGGCCTCGGCGAAGTGTTTCCTGCGCGGGCTTGCAGGAGGAGTAGCGCCACGCTCGCGACTGGCGGTCACAAAGCGCTTCAATCGAGCCGTTAACTCGGTGGGTTCGAGCAACTGCTGAGGTGTCTTTGCGGTAATGCTCATTGGCCAAATCTCCCAGCTTGTCCTTGTCCGGTAATTCCCCACTGGTATTCTATCAGAGCGGTTGTAAACCTTTTGTTGCGCCTGGCTTCGTAGTCCCGGAGAGTTGGTAATATCACCTCAGAGCGATAAGAACTTACTGCTCCTAATCTTGTGATAGAAGGTGGGACAAATGGGCTTCGCAGCACCCGCAATCGCACTCCTCCTCATAGTAATCGGGTACGCGTCGGGCTCGAGTCTGCTCTTCGGAGCGCTTCGTCCGCTGATTGGCACTGCCTGTGAGTGGGTCGGTCTCCAGATGACGTCCACGATGGTTGATATCACTGCGATCGCAATATTCGGTTGCATCGCCTTGTCGCTTGTTGTGACGCTCTGGCGTCGCTCTGTCCCATCCTATCTTTAGGGGGTACGTCCAGTCCCATCCAGGCCCTGTCCGGCTTGCCGGGCAGGGCTTTGGCTTGCTGCGGGGAAAGTCATATGCATAAAAGAAGCATTAGAAGTTATAAGCAGTTTCGCACATCACTCTTGCTAATATAGGTGAGTCTGAGTGGCAACTCCCAAAATAGAAGCACTAGCTTTGAGAGCTTTACCAAAGCTTGTGTTTCTTGCCCAGTCACGCAACACAACAACTTATGGTGAACTGGCTTCCGAGCTTGGTACCCATCACCGAGTCATAAACCATGTGCTCGGATGTATCAGAGACGATATTTGCATGCCTCGCAAGTTGCCAATTCTAAACGTTCTGGTGGTAAATAAAATGACCAGATTACCTGGCGCAAGTTTCCTGCCGGGAGGCGGTAAAACTGGAAGGAGATACTGCTCTCAGAGAGTTCGAACGATTGCGAGATGAAGCTTTCACATATTCAGAATGGGACACATTACTCAATGAACTAGGTCTCACACAGGAGCCGTTATCGTCAGAGCAAGCTACAGAACTCGGCCAAGCTTACCTTGCATGGGAGAAGAAGCAGAGTGGTGGAGGAGAAGGCGAGGATCATCGGCAATTGAAGAACTATCTTGCCGAGAACCCGGCTGATCTTGGGTCATAGATCCATGTGCCTGTCCTCAGGTGGAGCGCCAATTCCTCTCCGGCGACGTCTGCGACCTGGTTTTCGTCACACCTGAGGAAGCAGTGGTTGTAGAGGTGAAGAAGGGCCAGACTGGTGAGCTAGTGAAGGGTGTCCACCAAGGAATTAAATATCGTGCCCTACTGGAGGCCGAGCTTAGCCAAAAGGATTATGTGCCTATTCGTGTTGTGCTGGCAGCCTACACGATGCCTTTCGAAATAGTCGATTACGCTCATAGGTTTGATATTCAAAGCCTTTGTGTAGAGCGTAGTTCAATGAAACTGCATGACTAGCTTCTCAAACCAGCGAGCCGCCGACCTTGGTGCCGGCGGCTCGTTTGTGTATCTCGATGTATGCAAGACATTATTCCATAAGCTGCCTGGTTGCGCCTCGATAATCGGCTTTCAGGTTGCCCTCGGCGTCATACTCGGAAGCCGCGTGACGGAAGGCCATCACATCAGCCAGTGGATACCGGCAGCACCAGCCTTCCTTCCCACTGCCTTCCTCTGAGCGAACCGGGAAACCGAGGAACGCCAGCAGCAGGTTCAGTGGATCCATCTTTACCGCGCCCGCGATCGCATCGCTCCGGTTGAGGAAGATGCGCATCCAGGTTTTGTTGTACTCATATACCGGATCGCCGATCTCGTTGCCGCGCGCCGAAGCTACGGAGCTATCCTCAAGGTCTATCAGCTCCCAGGCCGACAGGTTGCCAGAGCGCCCCTCCAGCACGAACCCATACACACCATCCTGGTACATATGGAACAGGTTGTAATCCAGCTTGACCTGGTCGTTCACAAGGCCATTCTTTGGCACTCCGCGCGCGTCCAGACGCTTCTCATAGAATTGGTTGTTGACCCCGTTGAAGTCGCCCCAGGCGAAAATATTATGGTGGATGTCACAGTTGGTATAGGGGTGAACTCGGACGCCCGACCCGCCTGCCGTCGTCTTCCAGGCGAAAACGAAGGTATTGTGGTGGATGGAGAAGTCGCACCGGTTCTGCTTGTTGTCGGTCTTGCATACGGCGTCGAGTTGGTGATGGACTCCATTCACGAACACGTTGTTGTAAACCTCGAACTTAGACCCAGGCCGGCCCGAAAGGATAGCCCCCGGCGCAACGCCTGGATTGAGGAAGGTGCAGTTGCGCACGATGCCGGTTGCGCCAGAGGCGATCTCCAACATCAGCAGTGTATCGTTGGGTGTCTGGTCGGTGCGCAGTGTTGGGTTCTCGGGGTCCTCGAAGTACTTATTACGAGGCCCGCCATCGAAGACCAGTCCGTCGATTGTAATGCCTCCAAGCCCGAAAGCGCTATCACCCGACTCGTCCTTGATGCCCTGGAACTCAGCCTCGGGCCAGCGCTCTGATTTGTTGGATTCGGAGTCATCCCAGGCCAGCAGTGAGATGGTCCCGAAGGGATCGCGCGCGGTGAACTCTTCGTTATAGCCCCCCACAAAGGTGAGGTTATTCTTCTCGATGACCCAGTGCCCGCACTTGGCCAGGCCAGGATAATGACCTGCGGCGATGCGGATGGTATCGCCGGGCTGAGTCTGTTTCACAGCCTCTTCGATGGCTTTGTAGGGGTTGGCGATGCTGCCATCGCCTGACTTGTTCGAGCCCCGACTGACCGAAACATACCAGTCAGCAGCAAATAATTGGGTTACCAGTAGCAAAAGCAAGAGCAACACGAGTGGCGAAGTGAGTCGAAGCTTCATAATAATCCTCCCCTGCGCGCCTTCGAAAGACGCCTTCTTGAGCACCTGAATCTTAATTCGGAAGCGAGTATTCGCTCTCCTGCTTTACCTAAAGGCCAAAAACCGGTTCTAGCCAGATTTCTTTCAGATTCATAACAGCAAAATTGGCCAGATTGGTGGGCTTAAGAGTCAGGTGGAGAGTGCCCGCCAGCAGGTTTACCTCGCCAAGGGGCAGCTCCACATACTTATACCAGTCGCCAGTTGCGGGTACTGTGCCAGCAAGGCTCTGGCCACCCACTTTTATCTCGAAGGTCGAACCTGCCTCTGCATCTGGCGCGCCCGCAAGGACGGTCACCTTATAACGGCCCTCAAGCTGCACCAGCATTTCCCACTCAGGATAGTCAGCCGGATCCACCCAAAAACCCAGGTCGCCCTTATCAGCCTGATAACGCAACTTGCCGCCCCGGATAGTCGCCTGATTTGCCGTCAGGTGAAATACTCCTTGCTCATCCGCGCGAAGGGAGTTATCTACCACGGGCGCGCCGGCCAGTTCGACTACCACTACCGTGTCAATCAGGTCAGGCGCAATCTCCGGCAGCACCAGTTGCTGAAGGCCAGGCAGACCTTCAACCACTACCGGCAGACCGCTTCTCAGTAACCAGGCTTTCTTCACTGGGGTCAGTAACCGTGATCAGCTCGATCCGGCCCGTCTGCCGGCCAATCGAAGAGATGCAGATAAAGCGTCTTGCCTCTGCTCGTGCAACCTGCGACCCCCGCCGGTGGAGGAATCAGGGGGGTTGGGCCTGTGCCGTAAACTGACTTGCCATTTTGTGCCAGCCAGGCGCCCATCTGACGCAGCCTTGTGCGCTGTGGCAGGGGTATCTCCCCCGTCGGCAGCGGCCCTACATTCAAAAGGTAATTGCCGCCCTTGCTAACGATATCTACCAATTTCTGCGTGAGCTCGGTCGCGGATTTGTAACCAAGGTCGTAAGAGTTATGCCCCCAACTGCCGTTTATGGTCATGCAAGTCTCCCAGGGGCGCTCGGATTTCGCTACCGACCAGTCGGGGATAGTCTGCTCGGGCGTGCCGAAATCAGCGGGGAGATTGCTGCGGTCGTTGATTACGATGCCCGGCTGGAGCTCTCGCAGCATCGCAAGCACCTCTTCAGAGTGGATCTCCTCAGGTGTATGCTCCCAGCCTCCATCGAACCACAATACATCCAGTCTGCCATACCGGGTGCAAAGCTCTCTGAGCTGGGGAATCATATATTCACGCACATACCGGTCGAAGTCGCTCTTGTAGAGCGGATGATGCCAGTCGAGGATGGAATAATAGACGCCAAATTTGAGCCCCTGCCGCCGGCATGCCTCGTTTAGTTCCTTTACAAAGTCGCGCCCGCAATATTTGCCCGCGTCATAGTCGGTGAACTCGCTGTCGAACATACAGAAGCCATCATGATGCTTGCTGGTCAGCACGACATATTTCTGACCCGCGGCTTTGGCCAGACTGGCCCATTCATCGGCGTTGAACTTGTCCGGATGGAAGCGTGGCGCCAGGCGCTCGTATGTCTCGACAGGGATCTGCTCCACATGCATCGCCCATTCACCATGGCCGAGTACCGAGTAGATGCCCCAATGGATAAACATCCCAAACCGGGCGTCCTGCCACCAGTCCAGATGAGAGTCCGCGGCAAGGCCAGGCAGGCAGAGAGCGAACAGAAGGCTGAGAAGGAGCAAAGCGCGCATTGGAGCCACCTCCAGTTTTGGGTGGGACAATTGCAGGATTGGCGGTGTTCGAGCGAAATCCTGCCCTAAGTGCGAGTCAGGAGAGTGAGCAGGATGCCAAGAAGCCTGATGGCGGTTGCGCCAGGTCAGTTTGAATTTGTCGAATATGAAGAGCTGCCTCTTGCTCCCGACCAGGTGAGGGTGGTATCGGAGTTCGCCGCAGCCAAGCATGGGACCGAGCTTGCTATCGCAAGCGGCAAGAGCCCTTATGCGAATCGGCGCTATGATCCACAGCAAGGGCTGTTCCTCCCGATGCCTGAAGGCCAGGCCGCCATCGGCTTCCCCTTCCAGGTGGGGAATATGACTCTTGGGCGCGTTGCCGAAGCTGGCTCAGCGGTAACCAGATTGCGTGTGGGCGACCGCGTGATGGGTCATCTGGGCTTCCGCGAGACTCATACTGTCTCCGAAAACTGGCTGGAAAACGCGCCGGCGGATCTCTCCTGGCAGCAGGCTTTCTGCTCCGATCCGGCGGATGTCGCCCTGGCCACAGTGAGAGACGCCGACATCCGCATCGGCGATACCGTAGCGATCTTCGGCCTCGGCGCTATTGGACTGTTTGCTGTGCAGATCGCCCGGCTGTCTGGGGCGCGCTGGATTGCCGCGGTGGATCCCCTGGCCAACCGGCGAGCGCTGGCTGAAGCAGTTCGGCGCGAATCTCACACTGGATCCCACCGCTTGTGATGTCTCGATGGAGGTGCGAAGGCGCCTGCCCAGGCCAGGCGTTGACCGCAGTATCGAGGCCAGCGCGAGCCACGCCGCGCTGCACGAGGCTATCCGGGTGCTGGGGATGCGCGGCAGGTGCTGCGCGGTTGGCTTCTACCAGGGTGAGGCGTGCGGCCTGCGCCTCGGGGAAGAGGCCCATACCAACGCGGTGGACTTGCATTTCTCGCGCTCGGATACCATCCCGCCTCGCGACTGGCCGCTCTGGGACAGGGCTCGCCTGCTGGAGGCCACCTTCGAACTGCTGGAATCCGGCGCGCTCGACTGTGAAGGCGTCATCGACCCAATAGTGCCCTTCGAGGAAGCAGCAGATGCTTACCGCTTCATCGCCGCGCACCCGGAGGCCTGCATAAAACTGGGAGTAACTTTCTAGCCCCCTTCGATGCTGGCCAATACTCCCTCGTAAGGGACGGAGTCGGCGCCCTGCTCCAGCAGGTCCAGGCGCAGGCGCGTGATAAGGCCTTTCCACTCGGGGTGGTCGCCTACAGCTAGCTCATAGGTGTGAAGCGCTCCATCGCCCAGGACCTCAAACTCGAGGGTCTGGGCGACCTCGTTTGTTGAGTCTTCTCGTTGCCAGCGCAGCGCCACCGTGCCTGCCTGGTTGCTCGAGAGAGTGATGCGCAGCGTTCGGACGGCGCCAGCGGTTACTTCCATACGAGGCCCGTAGCTGAAGGGATCTCCAGCCAGCGCCCTTACCAGGAGGCCTGCTGGGCGCAGGGGCAAAAGGCGCGGTGCAGTTGGCTTCAAACCAGCCGCAAGGCCCAACCGAGAAGTCGAAGGCGATGCGCTGAAGGTGGGGCTCCTGATACCGGACCCCCAGCAGCCAAAGCGCCCCGCCTGCGGGGGGCAGCTTGTAGTAGAGGCGGCAGGTCTCGGCCTCATACCACCAGCCCGAGGCAGCTTGCTCGAGCGGCCACACCTCTTCCAGTCGCTGGCCCTTGTAGCTGACCGCGGCGGGCGCGCTGAGATTGCAGACGACCCCATAGGCTGGCAATTTGAGCAACGGGCTTGCTTCGATTGTCAAGGTCTCGTCCGCCCAGGAAGCCTTCAGCTTGCCGCTGCTGCTGACTGTAATCGGCCCGGCAGGAGTCTCAGCCTTTATTGTGGCAACTTCTACCTGGAAGCCAAGTGACTGTAGCCCCTGGCGCAGCTCGGACTCGGGCGCGATCATCGGGGCATAGGTCTTGTCGTCCTCAAGGGTCCAGCTATCTACCAGAGCGCCTTCCCACTCGCCTTCTTCGACCTGCTGATACATCGCAGAGGTGAGTATGCCTTCGGCAACCTGATTCCAGTCGAAGCTATCATCAAGCGGAGCAAGCTGGCGCAGCGCAGCCGAATATTCCAGCCCGACCCACTGCACCGGACGGCCGAACCAGGGGATCGAGAAGTGCGTTGCGCCGAAGTTGGAGACGGTCGCCCAGACCATCCCCTCGCGCTCAGGCAGTTGCCACTTGTAGCAGAAGGGCAACCCTCGCTCGGCCCAAAGGCGCGCAGCCTCGAGGTAGCGTTGCTCTCCGGTCAGTTGATAGGCATCACAGTTGGCGCGTATAGCGGCAGCGCTGGCAAGTTGGTCGGGGCAGCGCAGTTGAAGCTCCCACAGGGCGACCCCTTCTGGGCGCGGCTGGGCATTGACCCAGTCAAGACCCCTTAGCAGTGCAGCCAAAGGCTTGGTGTCGCCGAAGAGGCGACAATAACGCAGCCCACCCGAGACGAAGCCTGCGATCATCCCGCTGGAAGCCGTGCCCACTTCGCCCCAGCGCGGGTCAGCGTTAGGCCCACCCCAGAAGGGTACCGTGCCATCTGGGCGCAAGGCCTGCCCGTGACCAGCCGCCGCAAGCTGATGTTGACCCGCCATCGCTGCCAGGTAGCCGGCAAGGAAGGGGAGCTGCTCGGTGTTGCCGTGGGTCGCGCCACTGACCAGGCCACCCGCGCCTCGAGTCTCCAGTCGCCCAGCCAGCGCCTCCTTTACCTGCCGCCTGGCCTCCAGGGCAACCTCGGGGGCATAAGGCGCAAGCACTTCCGAGGCCACCATCAGCAACTGGATGAGGCCAGGGCAAGAATCCAGCTGCGTCCGGTCGCTGTGCCACCAGCCTCTGGATTCTGCATCCCAGAATTGCCTCGTGATTGTTCGGACGCAGAGCTCAAGCTGGTCTAATTCATCACGAGGCGCCTCACTTGCAGGCAGATTATGCCGCGCCAGCCAATAACGCTCCGCCGAGGTGACTTCACTTGATGCCAGCGCGAACACCTCGGCGCGCAGCGTCACGACCTGGCCGGGATCGAGCTGGAGCGGCTTACTGGCTACTTCAGCATTCTCGTCATCGCTAGCCGAAAGCGAGGGGATGAAGAGCCTCATCAGCGTGCCATCGCGCCCGTAACGCCAGTCGGGCGAGGCGAACTCGGCCAAGGGCAGCGCCTGGCCTGGCAGCCACTCGGCAAGCGGTTGCCAGGTGATTCCCGTCGTCGTCTGATTATAAGTTACGGCAAGGTAGGGAGTCGTGACTTTATACGGGTGGGGCACGAGGCGCTCGGAGAGTGGCCAGTTGGCAAAGTATGTGCCGCTAGAACGTTCATCCCGGTTCAGCCATTCAAGCCCTGGGAAGACCGCCGCAGAGCGCGCAGCAGAGGGGTTGCCCATCACAAGCCAGGTAGGTCGGCAGGCCCAGGTGGCCCAATTCTGTCTGCTTCGAGGCCACCACCTTCAGGGTGATCTCGACCTCTTCAGCGTCAGCTTTGAGGTTGAAAACTAATTGACCAGATAATCCTTCTGGAAGACCTTCCAGTTTCAGTCGGGCAACCTGAACGCCCAGACTTTCCAGCAGAAGTACCTCGTCAGCATAAAGAGCTCGTGGCGCAACCTCACCCACACGGGCAAAAGTCGCAGCGTTTGCGAAGGTACCTGCCAGCCGCCACTCGCCTCCCACCTTGTGATACAGGAAGGCTGGTCCTGTCTGACCTTTCGGCAGGTCGGCGAATACCAGTCGCAGCTTGCCGTTATCGAGCGCCTGCTGGCCGGGCGCGCCGACCATCACTTGCCCACTGGCCGTAAAACGCTGCCCCCCTTGCTGGAAGACTCCCTCCAGCTTGTGCAGTCCGGACGATGGGGCTGGCAGGCTCAAGCACCAGGCGCGTCACGTCATGCTGAGAGATGGGAGCGCTCTCCTCCAGCACACCGAACCCGGCCGGCTTGCCGTCCAGGCGCACCTCGATGGCCCTGGCGGGCTCCAGGTCGCCTTCTCCAGCACTCCGCAGAGCAAGACTTACGGCGAGTGGCTCACCTGGAGGCGCGAGGGCCCTCAATCCACCGAAGGCAAGCACTTCCGCCCGGCCTTCATACTCGGCTGCCGCGACCAGGAGGCCGGTGGCGCCTGTGAGTTGGAGGGTCTCAAGACCGCGCCCTTCGACCAGCGAAAGCAATCCCTCTGGCGGCACTGCTCCGGCTGGGATTGCAAGCTTCGTCGAGCCGCAGACGACCGTTATTGGGCCTTCTCCCTCTGGGAAAAGTCGCAGCAACACGACCCCCTGACGCGCTAGCGGAGTTGGCAGCGCCAGTTCGCTCGCGGGAGCTTGCTCTGGCATAAAGGCCTCGAGCCGGCAGCCGGATAACCGCGGCTTGCCCCAGTCCGACCAGTCAAGGGCATTGCCACCGAGGGGATCAAGCTCCAGTCCCAACTTCACTCGTTTGCCCTGCCAGCCTGTAATATCGGCCGCAAGAGGCGCCCACCCGTTCGCTATAAACTCGGCGCGCGCAAGTCGCTGCCCGTTAACCGCCAGCCCAAAACCTACCCCGTCAGCATCAGGCGCCAGACCAAGTTGCCTTGCGTCCTGCAAGCCGCCATATCCGACGAAGAAGAGGCGCTCTCCCTTTGCGGTTTTAGGAAGCTTCACTTGCCAACTGTAGTCACCAGGGCTCGAGGCGGGATGACAGAGCAACCCCATCAGGCTGAGGCCGCCACAACTGGTCGCAAGCAGTCGGTCATCGTCCATCACGTTGTTCGCTTGTCGCTCCGCAAAGCGATCGAGCAGATCAAGAACGACACTTGCCTGGGGCACGGCAGCCAGCACTCGAGTGGCGGCCAGCAGCAGCATAAGGGCGACCAGCAGACGCATGAGAACCTCCTTTTGGGTAAATTACTCGACCGACCGCCTTACTTCCTCACGGGCGATGCGCCCCCATTCATCGAACCGGGCGGGGTCACCGTTGCAGGTGTGCGTGTCCTTCAACACGATATCGAGGACGCAGTCGTTGGCCCTGGCGATTTCCAGAGTTTCTCTTATGTCCTGCCGCACCCATTCCGGATCGAACTGCACCCCTGCGAGGGTCGCGGGGTTGGGCTTCCAGTTGTAGATAACCTTATTGCCCAGTTTCTCTGCGCTGATGCGCTTGTCGGCCCAGGGGCTGATTGAGACGCGTCTCAGGTGGGGTACGCGCTTCATCAGGAAATCAAGCTTGAGATGCAAAGGCTCGCAGCAACCGTAGATGGTCAGGCCAAACTGCTCGAGGATGGGCAACTGATAAGGCAGCACAAACTCCTCGTGCATATCCGGCGAGACTTCGGACATCGTCTGCGCCTCGGTAAAGCCCCACATATCCTTCAGCCTGACGGTACCTTCGAAATCGCGTTGGGGCAACTCGGTCGTATAACCAAAACTGCCCGAGCCAACATAATCATTGCCGTTGTTCAGACAAAGCGCCCCTTGTTCCTCCAGCGACTTCAGCCAGGCAAGTCGCCCATCGGAGAGCCGCTGCATCCCCGCGCGCAGCAGTTCGGGATTGTCAGACATATCGATATAGGTCTGAGTAATACCCCGCAGCATCGTCCACTCGTCAATGAGCCCGAGCGCCCACCAGTATTGACCGCGCAGGCGTACCTCCAGGATATCGCCCAGTAGCTCATCGAAGAAGGCGAGGTTGCGCGCTGTAGCTTCCTCATCCAGCCTGGCGGTTGGCGTCTGGATGAGTTCTACATCATCCATTGTCTTTACTGGGGCATCCCAGACATAAGCGCCTTTATACTGCTCAGGCGCGTGCGTCTCCCAGGCCAGGCCCCAGCCTGTCATATGCACGACCGGCCCGACATTGAAGTAGTGGTCGCATTGTTGATCATCGGAAAAGTGCTCTGCCGCATACAGGCGCATTTTGAAGCCATATTCAATCCCGCGCGCATCGGCCTCTTCGCACTCCATCGAGCTGGGAGGCAACAACTCTTCCCAGGCGCCCTCTGGCGAAATAAAAATAAGTGGCCTGACCGGCTCCAGGCGGTTTTGGGCCTCCCATAAGTCGGGCTTCTCGAGTTCGTGCGGCGTGGCTGCTACCTCGGCAACGCGCCTGGCAAGCTCGCGCAGTAGATTGCGGTCTTTGGCGGTCATAAGGCACCTCGGGCATGAATATATGACGACCTGGAGAAGGTTCGCCTCGGAGAGGGTAGCCCCCTGCAGGGCAGGGCTGACGAGCTGGGCGTCGAAAAGGGCCGACCTTAACAGGGAGGTACGCTCTATGAGAAAGCTAGTATTGACTGCGCTTGCGTTGGTTGCGCTGCCCACCTGCCTGCTGGCCGCTGATGCGCCCAGTTACAAGCTGGGAACAATAACCTTTGAAGGGTATGGCGAAATCACAGGCCTGCAGTATTACAGTCGCTTCTTCGGGCACGATGCTGCCGTAGACCGAGACTTCACCTCGGGCGCCGAGGCCTATGATTATAGCGCCCACCTCATCTATGACACCGCCAGCCAGCAGTATCGGCTTTATTCCGGTGGCCGGTGGCTGAGGCCCAACGAAGGCGACGGCGATCATGTGCTTCAGCATGTCTCAAAGCTGGGCGAACCAGGTTCCTTCAAGATGCCCTATGACCGGCCGGAATTCCTGAACGGCGAGGAAGAGGGCGAAAAAGACGTCTGGTACGCTCACAACTGCCTCGAACCTGAGGTACTGCGCGTGGGCGACACCTACTATATGTACACGCAGGTGATGATCGTACCTGGTCAGATCTTGCCCCAGGGCGATGTCGTGGCCGAAGTGGGCGCCGATCGCATCCAGCTCTTCACCAGCAAAGACGGCAACAACTGGGAGCGTTTCAAAGAGCGCGATGTCGTTATCAACGTGGAGGACCCAGCGCATAGCTTCCTGCACCATCAGGAAGCGCTTTACGTGCCCTGGGATGTTGATGGCAAGCCCTGGTGGCTGTATATCGGCCTTAACGACACCACGGGCTGGAAGGGCTATTTCCGAGTCAGGTCGGCTGATCCGAAGACCTTCGACTGGTCCACAAAGGAACCGGCTCCCGGCTTCTCGCAGCTTGGCAACCAGCTTGCCTATTGCAAGCAAGCGCCAGGTGGGCCGCTCTTTGTCCGCATCAGCTTTACCAAAGCTCCCCTTGTCGACCGGCAGGTGCCCACACTGCAGTTTTCGCGCGATGGATTGCAATGGAGTCATGGCGCCCCAGGGCAGGTAGTGTTGCTTGCAGGCAGCACCAACGAGGACAAGAACCGCAACTGCTACTTCCTCGGGCTGTCTACGCTGGATGGGACAGGCGAACTTGAATATCTGGGCGATGACACTTATCGCGCCCTGTATGTGCCCACCACCAGCAACACCCCTGTGGCGATGGAGATCTTCCTGGCTGAGATCGGCCTGGGCGAGGTTATCTTCAAACTGAATACCATCAAGGAAGAGGAGGCCAAATAATGGAGCAACTTTTAGTGCTGGCAGTGTTGTTCATCCTCATTACCTCAAGCTTTGCGCTGGCGCAACCTGTAACGGTGCAGAGTCTGCTCGAGGAGCAGGTAGACTTCGAGCGACTGGCTACTCAACCAGAGGCTGGACGTGACTCTGACCAGTGGTCGAGTTACGACCGGGCAAGCGTAGCACCGGATGCAGAGGGCTGGTTCGCCAATGCGGACGCGGGGCAGTTCATCCGGACCGAAGAACGCAACGGTGAGACCGAATTCGTGATGGCCGAGATGACCGGCCCGGGCGCCATCGTGCGCCTTTGGTCAGCCAATCCCGATGGGGCGGGCATCATACGCATCTATATTGACGATATGACCAGTCCAGCACTCGAGGCTGACTTCCTGGCGCTGACCACCGCACAGGTGCCGGAGTTTCCTGCGCCTTTCTCAGGCCGGCGGGCGATGGGGGCCAATCTCTACTTCCCCTTCCCGTATGCGCACCAGTGCAAGGTAACCGCCACCAAGCCAGGCTTCTACTACCATGTCGGCTACACGACCTTCCCCCAGGGCACCGAGGTAGAACCTTTCAATCTGGAGACTTTTGCCACGCTTGGCCCGACGCTGCTCAAAGTGGGCAGGCTGCTTGAGAATCCCACCAGTGGGTTCAACACTCGCGGCGCCAAACGCGTGCCCGTAAAGGTGACCATCCAGCCTGGCAAGAGCGCAGTATTGGCCGACCTGAAAGGGCCAGCGGCTATCTGTCAGCTTACTATGAACGTCGAGGTTGACGATCCCAACCTGAAGACTCTCCTAAGAGAAACCGCCCTTTCTATAAGCTTCGATGAGGAGGCCGCCCCTTGTGTCTGGGCGCCGCTCGGAGACTTCTTCGGCTCGACGCCTGGCATCAATCCTTACCAGAGCTTGCCTCTTGGGATGGCTGCCGATGGCGGGGCCTACTCGAACTGGTATATGCCCTTTGGCAAGCAGGCGAAGATCGAAGTGAAGAACGAGAGCAAGTTCCCCCTCGAGCTTGCCTTCAGCACCTACTGGAAGCCTATCAAGTGGACCAGCGACCTGATGTATTTCCACGCGGGCTGGAGGAGTGAATGGTTCCCCGTAGAGCCGGCCTTCCTGGACTGGCGGATGCTGGACGCGACCGGGCCTGGGCGCTTTGTCGGAGTGATGCTGGGCGTCACGAACACCGCGCCTGGCTGGTGGGGCGAGGGCGATGAGAAAGTCTGGGTGGACGGCGATACCTTCCCCAGCTTCTTCGGCACTGGCTCGGAAGATTATTTCGGTTATGCCTGGTGCAATCCGGAGCTTTTCACCCATGCGATGCACAACCAGAGCGTCTGCACCGGCCCTGGCAACTTCGGCTACACGGCGGTCGCGCGCTTCCATATCGCCGATGACATCCCCTTCCAGCAGCGCATCAGGTTCGACATCGAGAAGTGGGATGCCGCCGAACGTGGTTACTGTTGCACCAGTTACTGGTATGCGGTGCCAGGCGCGACCGACTTCTTCAAGCCGGTGCCTGTGAACGAGCGACGCCTCTGGCCCCTGAAAGACCTGAACGTGAAAATCAAGGGCGCTCTGGAGGGAGAGGAACTGGAGATCGTCACGCTAACCGGTGGCACGACCAGCATCCAGGCACTGACGGCTGAGGGCTTCTCGAATATGCATCATCTCTGGTGGCAGCAGGCTGGCGTGGGCGGCGAGTTGGTAGTCGAGGTGCCAGTGGCAAAGCCAGGCAAGCACCGGATTATCGTGAATCTGACCAAGTCGTGGGACTACGGCATCTTTCAGCTTTCGGTGGATGGCAAGCCGGTCGGCGATCCGGTCGACCTTTACAGTGCCGTAATCGCCCCCGAGAAGCTTGACCTCGGAGTTTTCACGCTGGGCAAGAGCTTCAAACTGGGGCTTAAGTGCGTTGGCATCAATGAGCTGTCAGATCCCAAAAGCTATATGGCCGGCCTCGACTATATCCTGCTCGAACCAGTCGAGTAGCAGCCAGCAGGCAAGAAAAAACGCCCCGGGCTCCTGGGTCCGGGGCGTTCGCTTTTGTGGCTCAGGCGTGGCTCATGCGACGAGGCAAGACGCTATCGGTGGCGACAAGCTCCTCCAGCAGGCGCAATTGCAACTCCTGCCTGAGCCCCTTGTAGGCTGAGTCGTTCCACAAGTTATGTAGCTCCGCGGGGTCGTCTTTCAGGTCGAACAACTCGCCCCAGGGCTGGCCGGAATAAGTTGTCAGCTTGTAGCGGTCGGTGATAAGGGTGCGCAGCTTGAGGCCCAGGTAGTCCTCATCGTTCTCGACAAGTGCTACCGAACGCACCCGGTCGGCTTCACCCAGCAGCAGAGGCGCAATCGACCTGCCTGGCCAGGCAGGTAGCTGCTGAGCGCCTTCGGGCTCCGCTGGCACGCGGCCTTCGGGGACGTCTACCCCCGCCAGGTCGAGGATTGTCGGCGCGAAATCGAGGAAACTCGCCAGCGCCTGGGTCCCTGCCTGCTGAAAGCGGCCCGGCAGGCTCCACAGGAAAGGCGCGCGCAGCAGCCCTTCGAAGTGGAAGGGCCCCTTGTTCTGCAGCCAGTGGTCGCCCATCAGATCGCCGTGGTCCGAGAGGAAACAGACGACAGTGTTCTCGCGCAGCCCCCTGGCCTCCAGCGCAGCCATCACGCGACCGATGCAGGCATCCACATGAGAGACCATCCCATACGTCAGTGCGAGTATCTCGCGAGTCTGGGCTTCGGCCATCTTCGTCGGCGCAAACCGCCCACTGAGGGGGATGCCCTCATACAGCACGCGCTTGAAGAAGGGCGGCAGGTCACGTTCTTCTCCCTCGCGCCGGCGCGGGGCCACGACATCGGCTGGGTCGTACATACTCGCCCAAGGCTCGGAGGGACAATAGGGATGATGCGGATCTGGGAAAGAACACCATGTGAAGAAAGGCTGGTCGGCTGAGTGGCTATTAAGGAAATCAATCGTCCTTTCGGCGACCCAGGTGTTGTAGTGCAACTCGTCCGGCAGGTCAGTAGGGCCTGCCTGTTCTGTGCCATACCTGGACTTCCGCCAGGCGCTTTGCTCAAGGAAACGATCCGAACCCGGCGCCTGCTCCCTCCGCCAGGTTGTGTAGTCGCCTCCTGTCCAAGGCCCATGGCCGATGGAAAGCTCCACCGTCTGGAAGCCATAATAGGGCGTCGGAGTTGTGGACAATCGGCCTGTCTCCCACATCCAGGCACACTCTGGCCAATCAAGGGGATTAAGTGTAGCTGGTTTTAGCCCGCGCGGCGTCTGGAAGTTGCTCATATGCAGCTTGCCAACCGAGTGAGTGCGGTAGCCAGAATCCGCAAGCGCCTGCACGATTGTCGGATACGAGGTCGCAAGCGGGATGCCGTTCGTCCGCACCTGGTGACCGCGCGGAGTAAGACCCGTAAACAGGGTCGAGCGCGAGGGCATACAGAGCGGGTTGTTGCAGTAAGCTCTATCGAAGCGAACCCCGCTTGCCGCCAGGGCATCCAGATTGGGCGTTTGGATAATTGGGTTGCCAGCACAGCCCATATGGTCGGCGCGCATCTGGTCAACCACAAAACAGAGGAAGTTCAATCTTTCAGGCATAAGGCGCCTCCTGTAAGTGTAATTTCCACTTTAGACCTCAAGCTCCGATTTCCTCCCCAAGAGCAGGAAGCAGGCCTTTCAGTGCCGAACCGCTAGCAGCCTGCTCTGGAGGACCAAAATGTCGAAAAATCTCTTACTCGGCCTGTTCTTGCTGGGCCTGGTACTGGGGGTGGGGGCCTTGAAGGCCACCGCTGAGCACGTCGAGTCCCTTAGCGACTTCTCGATGGTCGGAGGATTGTCGCCCTGGGTAGAGCTAGGCCCAATGTTTCAGGGCACTGGCAACATCGCCGACTATGATGTAACGGTGGAGAATGGCTATTATTTCCACGATGCCGGCTCGCCGTATCATTATCTCTTCTTCACAGCCCGCAATGTCGCGGTGAGCCCCATCACTTATCTGGTGGGTTATGCGCGGGCCGAGCAGCGCCTATGGGCCCTACAAGGCCGTCCGTCGGCTGACGAGAGCTCGAGGCCAACGGCGTATCGAGCCTCTCCAACGTCTGCGTGACGAAGCAGGGCGATACCTATTGCATCTTCCACGACTCGGTGCTGGGCTATATCGGCGCGACGCCTGCGCTTATCCGCTACGCGACGACCAAGGATCTGGACGGTACCTGGCAGCCGCAGGGGGTGGCCTTCCCCCAGAACACACCCGGCCACTTCGATGACAACTATATGATAGACACGCGGGTGCTCTGGGACGGGAAGCAGTGGCGCCACTACTACACCAGCCCGCGCAATGTGTTCGACACCACGAGGGCCCAGGGTTGCTGCCTGTCGGACGACCTCGTGACCTGGCGGCGCTTCTCGGACACCCCGATTTTGGACTCCGACATCGAAGGACTGGCCATCTTCCCGTGGGGGGGAGAATGGCTGCTGATCGGCTGCGGGCCCTCCAACACACCGGGGCCAGTACCCTTCCGCACGAAGGTCTACGCGAGCCCCGATGGCCTTACCGACTGGCGCCTGCTGCACACCGGCAACGACTGGTGGGGGCTGGAGGACCCCTGGCCTGGGACCTTCAACTTCAACCGGGACGAGCAGGGGCTGCCCTTCCTTATCTACTCGGAGACCGGCAAGGCGGCTGATGACCCTCAGCAGATGCTCTTGATGCTGCTCGCCACAGTGCCCGAGCCTGGCGCGGAGCTACTGGTGGCAAAGGCGCGGTTCGACTCCAGCAATCCGGCAATCTCGGACACCGCCGAGGTGCTGCACGACTTCAAGGACGGGCGGGTGCGCTATTGGGCCAAATTCGATGAGGTCGGGCAGGGCAGATATGCGCAGGTGTTCGCGCGCAGGCCGGCGCTGCAGGATAAGCGCGGCGGCAACCGGGGCCTCAATTTCACAGTGACAGAGGGCCAAATGGCCATCGGCGATGCGGACAGCGTCTGGGCCAGCGCCCCGCTCGAAGTGCAGCCGAAGCGAGTGGCTGGGGCTGGAGCTGGAGTGCCGAGGTGACCAACTCACCTTCCGCGCGTATGACAACCGCTTCCTCGCCGTCCAGCAGGAAGTGACCGTCAGCAACGCCGAGTATGCAGCAGGCAGCCTCGCCCTTGCGGCGACGAACGCCCAGGTAGAATTCGCCCGGGTGGAGCTTTTCGACTAGACCTCGTCGGTCACATCGCCCTGCAGTTGCGGTGGCCGTGGCCTGGTGGAAGGCCGGTGGCGTATGGCCCGCGTGGTGGGTGTCAGCCGGCGTTCAGGCAGCGGTACTGCGGACTCCAGGAGCTCAACAAGAGGCCTGCCCTCGCTTTGGGCGGGCGCCGGTAGCCCTGCCAGTGCCGCCAGCGTAGGCGCTACATCGGTCGTGCAGAAGCGCGCCTGGTCGAGTTTGGGCACTCTGGTCGCCTTAACGCCCGGCCCAGCCAGCACCAGCGCGCCCAGCACCGAAGTCGTCTCGGTCTCGTAGGTGGGGATCATCGGCCCGTGGTTGCCGCCTCCGCTCGGGAAGACGACCCGCGACTCGCCCATCGCCAGCACCTCGGGCCCCGACCAGCGGTACCCACCGCTGTAGCAGAAGACAATATCGCCCAGATAGTCGCCCCACAGGCCGACCATCGGAGCGTCCTCGCGTAGCAATACGAAGGCGAAGACATGCTCGCCGGTGTCGGGGTCGCGCAGACTTTTCAACTCCTCGAGGAGGGTCTTCCGCAGCCCTTCGTATTCTTCCATCGGCACAAGACCGCCCTCATCGCGGCCTTGCAGGTTGATCCAAAGGTGGTTCTGCACGAAGAAGACCTGACTTGCCGCCCAATCCAGACTTTTTCCATCAGGGGTCGCTGTCACCCAGCCTTTTGGCAGGAAGGCGTTGACGAGTGAGACCGCGGCCTTGTTGCCCGGACTGCCGTGATCGGAGACAACTGCGAATACATCCTCTTCCAGATCGAACTGGGCGAGGAACTCTCCCACCAGGCGGTCGGCGGCCTGATAATAACCGCGAAGCAGTGCCCAGTTTGACTCGAGGTTAGCCTCATCCCAATCGTGGGCGGTAGGGTCGATTGCGCCTGTGAGCGCATGGCCAGCAAAGTCGAGTGGATGCCAGTGCAGCACCAGGAGGCGCGCATCGGTCTCATCCATCGCAAGCCGGGCTGCCCGTGCCCACCAAGTCGCTTCCTGTGCCATCAGTTCATCTAGTGTGGCCCAATCGAGGCCGAAGTGGCGCTCCAGATGGCAACTTGAGGCTGAGTGGACGTAAGGGCCGACCCCGGTGTCCAGTAAACGGCCGACCTTCACATCCGAACAAAGGGCGCCAGGCTTCGGGAAGGCGTCGGTGCGGAAGAGCCTTATCCTACTGCCATCGGAGGCGAGCTCCAGCAGCTTGAAGCGGAAGGCGCCCTCGACCTGCTGGCCTTCCAAAACGAATTCGCCTTTCAGCCAGTCGCTCCACTGTCCGACAAAAAGCTCCGCGATAACCGTGTCCAGGCGCTTTTCACGACAGAGGGTGATCCGGTCATAGCTGTCGCCCATGCCCCAGACCAGCAGGTGCAGCCTGGGGCCCTCTCCAGCCTCGGATGGCACAATCTCGACCTCGGCCTCAAGGGCGTTTGGCGAGGGCAACCTCCCCCAGCAAGTGGCAGGGGCAAGCTCAAGCGGATCGGTGGTGGCAAGCTCTGGGCAGTTGTGGTAGACCGTCGCCCCAGCCAGGTCAAAATAGGAACGCGATGGGCTGAATAACCAGTCGATGAAGACTGCCGAATCGGTCGTCGGCGGGTAGCCGGCGTAGTTCATCACCACACTGCGCGCGCCGGCGCGGGCCGCGGCCTCCCAGATATATTCAGCCCGGCACAGCCCCGAGTTGAAGGCCTCCTCGCGGTGGTATTCCGAGACCAACTCGCCCGGCAAGTGAGAGCCCCACTGTACGATGCCGTGCCCACCGGGCGTTGCGCCAGTGGCCAGTGTCGTCCAGTTGGTTGGCGTCTGGGCGGGGATGACAGGCCGGATGCGCGTGAAGCAGCCTCGCTCGGCAAGCCGCGCCAGGTTGGGCATCGCCCCCTCGGCGAAAAAGCGCTCCACCACATTGGGTACCATCCCGTCCAGTCCAATCATCAGCGTGCGGCGCGCGGCCATATCGCTCACCTCTGGAAGGTCACTTATCGAGTAACTCTGGCAGTTGCTCTACAAAGACTTTTATTTCATCCCTTACCCGGCGATAGTGGGCAAGGGCTTCTTCCTCGCTCGAGGCGCCTTCGGCCAGCTTAGGTGGATCATCAAAGCCAAAATGGCGGCGTTTCGTCTTGCCAGGGAAGAGCGGGCAGTTCTCCTCCGCGTTGCCGCAGACAGTCACTACATAGTCGAATTCCATGTCGGGCAGGTCGTCGATGGCTTTTGAAGTATGGCCGGAGATATCAATTCCAACCTCTGCCATTACCTTCACCGCGCGCGGGTCCACTCCTTTGGGTGTCAAACCTGCCGAGTAAACCTCGAACAGGTCACCTTTCAGCGCGAGAGTCCAGCCCTCGGCCATCTGGGAGCGACAGGAGTTGCCTGTGCAAAGAAAGAGCAGTGTCAGTTTGTCTGTCATTACTAGTTACCTCGTCTTGAGTTTGATGACCTCGGACTACCTGGCCTGGCTCTACCGGAGCAGAAGGCTGGTTTGGTCACCTCATCAGTTTATCAAGGCGTTGTTAGCATACTGTTAAACTTGTCAAAAGGGCTTCCTGCTTGCCTTCAGAAGGCCTTTTTGCGTTGACCTATCAAAAAGAACACGAGTATAATGCCGAGGGTTTTGCTGGTCATCTGGCGGCCCGGTCAAAACGGTAACGATCCGGCGAGCGCAGGCGTCGCCGGTTCTCATTTCACTGGGAGTGTGGTATAGATGCCCGAGCATGCAGCGCAGGTCGCGGCAGGCCAAGGTCATGCCGTCAATCTGCCCGACTTCACCTCAACGGAGACGACTATCCTCTGGGTAGTGCTTTTCTCCGCCTTCGTTGCACTAGCGTATGGCCTTTACCTGGTTCGCAAGGTAATGAGCCAGTCTACTGGAACCCCCGAGATGGCTGAAGTGGCAGCAGCCATCCAGGAGGGCGCGGCAGCCTATCTGGCCAAGCAGTTCAAAGTGCTGCTGGTCTTTATTGTTGTCCTCTCTATCGGCCTCTATTTTATGTACAAGCCCGTCTATCCTGAACAGCCACTGCTTGCCATGGGCATTGCCATAGCCTTCGTCCTGGGCGTCCTGGCGAGCTTCGGCGCTGGCTATTTCGGTATGTGGCTTGCCGTAAGGGCTAATGTGCGCACTGCGGCCGCGGCCCTGACCAGCTACAAGCAAGCCCTCGAGACCGCCTTCAGCGCTGGCACAGTTTCGGGTATGTTCACCATCGGTTTCGGCCTGCTGGGTGCGACCATCATTTTCATGATTTTCCAGCAGGACGCAATGAAGGTCCTGGTTGGTTTCGGATTCGGAGGCTGCCTCGCCGCGCTGTTTATGCGTATCGGCGGAGGCATCTACACCAAAGCCGCTGACGTTGGCGCCGACCTGGTCGGTAAAGTCGAGGCCGGGATCCCCGAGGACGACCCGCGCAACGCCGCTACCATCGCCGACAACGTAGGCGACAACGTAGGCGACTGCGCTGGTATGGCCGCTGACGTGTTCGAGAGCTATGAGGTCACTCTGGTCGCCGCCATCATCCTGGGCGCTGGCGCAAGTGCAAGCCACGCGGTCACCCCCGAGATGGCTATGAAGCTCATTATGTATCCGCTGCTTGTCCGGGCAGTTGGCGTTTTCGCCTCCATCTTCGGCACCTGGTTCGTTAAGGCCAAGGACATCGGTGACGATGAGGAAATAGGCAATCCAATGAAGCCTATTCAAATCGGCTTCTGGGCTTCGGCGCTGGCCTCTGTTGTAGGTTTCGGTATCATCGGCTGGGTGTATCTCAAGCCAGCGGTAGAAGGCGACCTCGACCTGCGGCTTCCAGTTTTCATTGCCACACTGACCGGTATCGTCCTGGCTATGGTGATAGAGCTGCTCACCGACCACTACACCGCTGTGGAGAAGGGCCCTGTTACCGAGATAGCCTATTCGGCCAAGACAGGCCCCGCGACCATCATCCTGACTGGCCTGGCTATCGGGATGGAGAGCAGCGTCTGGTCCATCCTGGCTATTGGCGTAACAGTGCTGGTCTCTTGGATCGCCTTCCATGGCACCCTGGCGCTGGCCGCTTATGGTATAGCCTTGTCGGGTCTCGGCCTGCTGACAACTACAGGCTTCATCCTGGCGATGGACACCTTCGGGCCTATCTCGGATAACGCCAATGGCATCTTCGAGATGTCCGGAGCCGAGGTCACCAAGAACGAGCGGGCCAGCAAGATCGTCGCCCGGCTCGATGCGGTAGGCAATACGACCAAAGCTCTGACCAAA
This sequence comes from uncultured Armatimonadia bacterium, assembly GCA_963749155.1. Classification (GTDB taxonomy): domain Bacteria; phylum Armatimonadota; class Zipacnadia; order CAVVLO01; family CAVVLO01; genus CAVVLO01. Next base: position 795,557 of record CAVVLO010000002.1, read on the forward strand.
GGCTTCGCCATCGCTACCGCGGTCATCGCGGCGATCGCCTTGTACCGTTCTTACGGAGAAGAAGCCAAACTCCTGGAAGGCATCAAGCTGGACGATCCCGCAGTGTTCATCGGGCTGCTGATAGGCGGCGCCATCCCAATGCTGGTAAGCGCCTTCCTGATCCGCGCAGTCAGCCGGTCGGCTTTCGCCATCATCCAGGAAGTGCGCCGGCAGTTCCGTGAGATCGCAGGGCTGATGGAAGGCAAGGCTCGGCCCGAGTATGACAAGTGTGTCGCACTCGTAACGGCGGCCGCGCAGAAGGAACTCGTGGCGCCCGCTATCGTGGCAATCGCCGCGCCTATCCTGACCGCCTTCGCCCTGGGCGCTGGCGCTCTGGGCGGCTTCCTTGGTGGGGCAATCCTGTCGGGTCAGTTGCTTGCGGTCTTTATGAGCAACACTGGAGGCGCCTGGGACAATGCCAAGAAGAAGATTGAAGATGGCTTCCTGGGCGGCAAAGGCACCGATGAACACAAAGCCGCGGTGGTAGGTGACACCGTCGGCGATCCGCTCAAGGACACCGCTGGCCCTGCCCTCAACCCACTGATCAAGGTTATGAACCTGGTGGCTATCCTGATTGCGCCACTGGTAATCAAGCCCGAGATCGCGGATAACAACATCCTGCGCGCCGTTGTGACTGGCGCGATGGTCATCGCCTTCGTCATAGCGGTGGCCTGGAGCGGACGCGGCTCGCTTGCTGAAGAGGCCGAGAAGGTCTCCCAGTAAGTACCTGCTGGCTTCATCAAGCAACTCAAAGCCCCTCGGCCAACTGGCCGGGGGGCTTTTTCTGTTAAGTGAGAATCCTGACTCAAAGGGGAGGGCGCCGGACTGGTATGCCCGGCGCCCTTTTTGCTCCCCAACTCCGCTTGCGGTGAAACTGTTACATAGGCATTGGCTGAGCCGGCTGACCCTGTTGCTGGCGCCACTGCCTGAACTGACGCTGCTGACCATCCTGACCCATACCCATGCCCCCTTGGCCCATACCGCCCTGGCCCATTCCTGGGGCCATTCCTGGACCCATCTGGCCTGGCATCATCATCGGCATCATCGGCATTGGCATCGGAGGCAACTCGACCTGATTCACAAGCTCGAGATTGCGAGCGTCGAACTGGAACAGTGTATTGCCGCGCAGGATGTATACGAAGTCGTTGTTGACAGCGAGGGCAACTTGCCCACCCATCATTGGGCCCATCATCCCCATATTAGGGCCCATCATCATCCCGCCGCCCATCGGGCCCATGCCTTGCCCCATAGGCCCCTGGCCCATTGGACCTTGACCCATTGGCCCCATTGGCCCCATCGGACCTTGCTGCATTGGACCCATCTGGATAGGCTCCATCTGAACAGGCTCCATTACGACTTGAGCCCAGGCTCCGGCGGCGAGTGCCAGTGCAAGCGCCAGCACCGGAAGTACCAGGTAGTATCTTTTCATCTTCTACACCCCTTTCCTTATTGAACTGCGTTTACTTCAGATGCGATTACGGCTCTCGCCGGCTTGTCAAATACGGAGGGAGAGGGCCTTTTGTCGCGCCTTCTCCCTCCGGTAAAACTTCCTAGTTCCAGGGCCATGGGAGGTCGCGATCGTCACCGCTACGGCGGTCGTCATCTTCAAGCGACCTTGGCTTATAGTTAGGCAGCGTACGGGCATCGATAAACTTGAGGCTCTTGGCGTCGAACTGATAAACCGAGCCAGCCCGTATCAGGTAAAGGTAGCGTTCGTTGGAAGTCGCTATGATGTTGCTGCTGTTCCAGCTGGAGGTAGCCGCATACCTTGTCATCCCATCGTCTCCGACCAAAGTCAGGCCAGGATCGCCGGCGGTAAGCGCGGCCAGTGCGCTCATACCCTCAAGGTCCGCTTTGGCCGAGTGCTGGGCCTGAAACCTGCCCCCATACCAGGCTCCAACTGCTACGAGAACTAGCAACACTACAAACACCGCTACGTTCTTCTTGCTCATCCTGCTCAACCCCTTTAGCGCCGAAGCGCCTTGACCTGCATGAAGCTATATCTAGTAGACGGGCCAGCAAGTCAACAAGTTCAGTGACTTTTTTCTCGGTTCACCAGATAAGGATTGGCCAGGTCAGTTCCTTAGCAGCTTGATGACTGCGACTCCATACGCAGGCAGGCTAAGCTGGAGACTGGCAACTTTACCTTTGGCTTCGCCCTCGCATCCCGAGAGCACAAGCCCCGCGAAAGACTCGAGGCCAACTTCCGCGGCAGTGAAAGCCAGCGTCCGCTCTACAGGCTGATTCGTCAGGTTGAAGACTGTCAACACAGTGCCTTCATCTGGCAGTGTATGGGCGTGGGTGTCCTCGGCCAGTCCGTAGAACTCTCCGCGCTTGAAGAAAGCCGCCAGTTCCTGATAGAGCGCCATCGAACGCTTGATCTGCTCCCAACTACGACCGTCCGCATGGGTGCCCCCAATGCCCAGGTGACGACAGGTCGATGCGAACCACCACAGCGCCAGGCAGTGCTCATCCTGGGGCCGCAGGTCGATATGCAGATACATCGGCAGCCCATAGGCGAGGTTGTAATAATAAAGTGAGATAGCCCTGCCCGAGGTGATGTCGTAGAGTGGCCCCCACATAAATTCGTAGCCCCAGCGCTCGGTCCAGCTCTGGGCATCGTGCATATAGTACTGGGGACAGTAAGCGATAGGGCGGCCTGCCACGACCTGGTCATGCTCCTCGATGATGACGTCAGGATAGGCAGCGTGGACGTTGCGGGCGATCTCGGCGATCGCCCTGGCGTGGTCGTCGCGCGTATACGGCACTGGATGACCGTGATCTTTGGCGAAGCATGGCCCTGTCGGAGCAGAGCCATCGAACATCAGATAAGTCACACCGCCCCGGCACAGCTCAATTAGTCGGCGGCTTTGCTCGTCGATATAGGCGCGCGCGCCGCTGCAAAGCGCGTTGGTCACGACCTCACCGGCCTCGTCCACTCGCCACGCCTCAGATGGATAGGTAGTGCCCGCGCCGCCTCCACTCGCCCAGTCGGCAAGGGGAGTGTGAAGACTGACCTCCAGCTCGTACTCCTCGCGCATCCGGTGGCAAAACTCGTCCACGGTACCGAGCCGGGCCGCATCCCAGATATGCGTACCGAAGCTGGTATCCCAGCCCGGGTCGAGGTAGAGGGCCTCACAGTGAGCTTCGTGGGCTTTTTGGGCCTCCCAGAGGATATCTTCCAAACGATAGTATTTCGCGCGATTCTCCGGACTGTCTGGCCCCCACCACAGCTTGTTGTCGTAGATCTCATTCCAGTGGACAGGTGGATTGAAGCCCTCTGGGATGCCATGCCCCTGCTCGGTCATAAACCGACGGAAGGCGTAATAACCCTGCCTGAGGTCACCCTCGTAGCTGTACCAGCGCGTAAGACCCCAATCGTAGCTTGCGCCTGACGCAAGCCAGCCGGCCTCCTCTGGGTCGCCGTGCCAGGTGCCGAAACCACCCAGCATCAGCTCGGTCCGCGAAGAATCGCCAGGGCCGATCAGGCTCCAGGCCAGATGCTCGTTTGAGTAGGTCAGCACCAGCGCGCCGCCTGTCTCATCCTGAAGCAGCCAGCCTTCGCTGCCTTTGTTTGTGGTCCGGGCGCGTTCGCCATGGTCGTGGGGGATATCTCTATATGCCCCCTGCTCGGACAATACCTGGAGCAAGTCGAAATCTTCATCGCTGCCGAGAGGTTCGAGGGGATCATGCCTCAGCGGCACAGCGATAAAACGCGTGGTGGCAAGCTCGGGCACAGGCAGCCCGCCGGAAACGGCTTGCCGAGCGAAACCGCATCTTAGCCCCGACAGGTTGGCCGGCTCCTCGCCCCCATTGCTTGTCACCAGGCGCTCTTCGAAGTAGCCCTCTCCCTTCGGAAAGTGTAGCGTGTGCCGGAACTGCACGCCTCCCTGGGCACCCGAGATCGTCAGGGTGGCGCCAGACTCGTTTGTGGCAGGCTGGATCGAAGAAATCGCAAGCTCGCCCTCGCCGAAGTGATAGCGATAGGGTTTGTTGGCCAGCACTTTACTGGTGCGGCGGTCCAGCAGGAGGTCTACTCCCCCCTTGCCAAGGCGCGCCGCGAAGGCTTCGTTGCCAATCCACTGGCCCTCAGGGCTCTCCAGCAGGAAAGCGCCCGTCTTCGGCAGCCCGGTCAGAACCTCCGCCTGCTGCTGGACTACAAGCTCGGTGGTCAGCGCCACCTGCTCGGAGCGCAATTCGACCTGGAGCTTTGCGGCTTTGCCGGTAAGAGGGGCGCGCAATTCAAGCTCTCCAAGGGGCCATTGAAGCTCAGTTTCGGCAAGCTGGTTGCCTGACGCATCCAGCTCGCTGACAGTCACCTGCGCGGGGCCGATTGGATGTTTCACGGTCAATTTTAGAGTCTTGCTGCCAGCTTCGACAGGCCCAAGCAAGACCGGCTCGGTCCAGGCGAGGTTGGTTAGCGCGGCCAGCGTAAAGGCCTCTTCAGCCCGGAAGGCAAGCTGCAGCGCAGCACCGCGCGGCTTACTGGTAGACAGCTCTACTCCCCTGCCCTCACTGGCTACACTTGCGCGCACCTCGGTCAGTGTCTGATCAATCAGGACATGGAGCACCTTCCCTTCGGGGAGAGGAGCCTTGTCACGTCCGAGCTGGACCTGCCCCTCACCAAGTCGCAGTGTCCAGGCTGGTCCATATCCGTTTGGCGCTTTGGCCTCGAGCCCCAGTGTGCCTTCGCCCAGGACGAGGTCAAACTCCAGGCGCATCAGCCCATCGTCCAGCACTGGTCGAATCCTGGCACTCGCCGCAGGTTCAAGGCTAGTCAGGCGTAGCCAGCCGGCAGCCAGATTCCACGATAGTCCCTCAGCCTGCAGCGCCTCAATCGAGCCGTCAGCATGGAGGGGCAGCAGGTTGGCCGTGAGCCCACTGGTTACGGGCTCAGGCCGCTCGGGAAGCGTCTGGAAAGCAGGCAGTTCAACCAGCGCTAGCGCATCATAGGCGCACCAGGAGCCGTCCGTGAGCCACAGGTCGAGTTCGTTCTGGCCCTGGCGCAGTGTGGAAGCCTCCAGTGGTATTAGCAACTCTGAGGGGCGCCCGCGATTCTCTCCGTAATAGACTCGTCCATCGCCCAAAGCCAGTTTCTGGGTCACTTCGGCGCCTTGGTTCAATCGGGCATGGAAGACACTCGCCATCCCCTCGTGCGTGTCCTGGAAAGCGACTCGCAGCATGAGCTGCCCTTGCGCGGCGCCTTCCCGATTGAAGCGCACGATATAGTGGTAAACCTCGTGTTTTGCCCAGGAGATGTCAGCCTTGGCGGGATGCAGGAAGGGCCAGTCGGAGGGCTGCGATTCGCCTACCGTGTAAACAAATCGTCCATCCGGGGCATAGTCCGGCAGTTGATGCGCGCCAGCAGGCCACAGAGCAAAACCGGCGCCTGATTTGTCGAAATCGCCGATATGCCAAATAGTCCGTAGTTGTCCTGCAAAGCTTGAAGTCGCAAGCAGCAGCGCCGCCAGCACCATCAGGATGCGCAGTTCAGTCAGCATCAGCCCAACCTCCGGTCATCGTGCAAATCAAAGACGCACCGGGGTTCGCTTCGAGAAGGCCGCTCCCTGCCTGCGGCAGGTCAGCAGATACGTGGCAGCGGGTCCGCCGCGGGTTGCGGCAATATCCGCTTGACGCCGAATTCGCCCTCGAGGATGACCTTGCCTGACCACTGGGCAGTGGTATGGCCAAATAAGGCCGCCTCGGGGAAGCCCAATCCGTCTTTGAGGCGCGCAAGCAGCGCCTCGGCACGCTTCTTCCGGCACGACGAGGACCATCTGGCCCTCACAAGGGAGATACAAGGGATCGAGTCCCAGCAGCCCACAAGCGGCCTCTACCTCGGGCCGGACAGGCACCGAGGCCCTATTTAGTTCGATTCCGATGCTGCCCACCTGGGCAAACTCGCTCAGCACCGCGGCAAGCCCGCCCCGGGTCGGGTCGCGCAGCGCAATCAGGGGATAATTTTCCTCAAACAGGGGCAGCAGGCCTGTGAGCGGGCGGCAGTCGCTCTCAAGTGCAGTCTCGAACTGGAAGCCTTCTCGCACCGAGAAGAGCGCTATCGTGTGGTCACCGACCGGCCCGGTCAGCAGCAGCGCCTGGCCTGGGGCAAGTCGCCTGGCGTCGGGGACGGGGTCGCACAGTATCTCGCCGACGCCTGCCGTGTTGATGAACAGCCCATCCGCCGCGCCGCGCTGCACGACTTTCGTGTCGCCCGTCACAACGCGCACGCCTGCGCGCTCAGCCTCCTTGGCCAAAGTCGTGACAATAGTCCTCAAGGTGGAAAAAGGCAGCCCTTCCTCGATGATGAAGCCGCAGGAAAGCCACCTAGGCCGCGCTCCTCGGGTCAGCAGATCATTGACCGTGCCGTTAACCGCCAGGCTCCCGATATTCCCGCCTGGGAAGAAGAGCGGTTGGACTACAAAAGAGTCGGTCGTAAAGGCGATTTTCGTGGTGGCTGGCTCGAGCAACGCGCTGTCGTTCACGCCGATGTCGCCTTCGCCAAAGGCCGGGCGGAAGACGTCATCTATCAGCGCCTGCATCTTGCGCCCGCCGCTGCCATGGGCCAGCGTTATCAGCTCGTCGCTCATCAGAGGCTCTCCTCCACACCGCGATAATTGTAATGGGCCGCGCAAGCGCCTTCACTCGACACCATACAAGGGCCGACGGGCGAGTCGGGCGTGCAGCCGGTTGCGAACAAACCGCATTCGGCAGGCTCGATGAGCCCTTTCAACACGTCGCCGCACCGGCAGCCGGCTGGCTCGGATTCGATTTCGGGCAGGAAAGGCGCCACCAGTTCGGTCGCATCATGCTCCGAGAACTCCTCCCTCAGCCTGTAGCCGCTGCCTGGCAAGGTGCCCAGGCCTCTCCAGCGAGCCTCGCAAGGCTCGAAGGCTTCTCCAAGCAGCGCCTGAGCAGCGGGGTTGCCCTCTTCTCGCACGATACGCGGGTATTCGTTGTAGATGCCGGCCTTGCCGTCCACGGTAGCCTTTACGGCTTTGTGTACGCCCCTCACGAGGTCCAGGGGCTCGAAGCCAGTAATGACGCCGACTTTGCCATATTCCTGCGCCAGGAACCTGTATGGTGGAACTCCAATCAGGGCGCTTACATGACCTGGCAGGAGGAACCCATCCAGAGCGAGTGCCGGGTCAGCGACCAGCAACTCCAGCGCCGGCGGGATGAGCTTGTGCACGCACCAGATGCGGAAGTTGGCCACCTTCCGGCGCGCCGCCTCGCGCAGGGCGATCACGGTGCCGGGTGCGGTAGTCTCAAAACCGACTCCGAGGAAGACGACAATTGCCTTGGGTGAGTGCTCTGCGAGTTCGACCGCTTCGAGGGGTGAGTAGACAGGCTTCACCCTTGCCCCGCGCGCCGAGGCCTCGGCAAGGCTCCCCTGGCTGCCAGGCACCCGCAACATATCGCCATAAGTGGCGAGTATCACATCAGGGCGCGCCTGGCCCAGCGCGATGAAGGCGTCCAGTTCGCCCTGGGCGGTCACACAGACAGGACAGCCTGGCCCCGAGGTGAGTCTGATTTGGCGAGGAAGCAACTGCTTGAGGCCCATCTCGGCGATGGCGGTCGTGTGCGTGCCACAAACCTCCATCAGGCGGAGGGCGGGTGGGTCAAGCGCCCTGATCTCGCCAAGCAGCTTTTCGATTTCGGCGTGGTCGGTCATCTAGAGTCCCGCTCTCTGGAGCCATTCCTCTCGCGAGGAGGCGTCCTCTGACTCGACTTTACTGATGGCGATGCCCGCGTGCACAAGCACGAAGTCGCCTACGACCACCGTCGGCAGCAGGTCCATCCGCGCTTTGCGCCGCACGCCCTGGCGCTCACAGAGGGCTTCCACGCCTTCAAGTTCGACCACTTTCATCGGTATGCCCAGACACATACTAGCTCAGTCCTGCAAGGTAAGCCTGGCCCAGTGACAGTCCCCCGTCACTAGCAGGCACCTGTTGATTTGTAAAAACGTATAACTCGGCGGCTTCCAGCCTTGCTGGCACCTTTTCAACCAGCGCCACATTCTGAAAACTGCCTCCGGACAGCGCGACCTGGGCAAGGCCCAGCGCCTTTGAAGCCCGCAACACCTGCTGGGTCAAGGCTTCCACCACTGTCGTGTGGAAATCAGCGGCAAGCTCTCCTACCGGTTTACCCGCCAGCCTGCCTTCCACCAGTCTGGCAAGGGTTGGGCGGAAATCCAGCAGCCACAGCCCCTCGCGCTCAGCCAGGTCGAAAGGCAGCGGTGCGCCCACGGCCCCGCCAGTTGCCGCTTCCAGTTCCATAGCGGGCTGGCCTTCGTATTCGGCCTGCCGGCAGACGCCAAGCAACGCTGAGACCGTATCGAACACCCGGCCCAGGCTGGAGGAGAGTGGCGCGTTAACGCCTAGTTCCAGTTGCTTGTCGATAGCCGCAAGCTGAGCCTCGCCGAGCCCAAGTTTAAGCGCTTCCGCCTTAGCGTACGCACCTTGCCCGAAGAGCGCAAGCAAGGCTGCGAAAGCCAGTCGCGCCGGTTCCTTCACCGCCGCGTCCCCGCCCGGCAGCGGTGTTGGCACAAGGCTCCCAACGCGCTGGTAATCGGTGCCCTCACACACCAGCAGCTCCGAGCCCCAAAAAGTGCCATCTGGCCCATAACCAGTGCCATCCGCAGCCAGCCCAAGCACTGGCCCTTCCAGGCCGTGTTCGGCAACTACACTCGCAATATGCGCGTGATGATGCTGGAAGGCTACGCGCTCGATGCCTTCCAGTTCCTCCGCGTACCGGGTGGAGAGATAATCAGGATGCATATCGTATCCGACAATCTCGGGCTTCACGCGAAGCAGTCGTTCCAGGTGAGCCACTGCGCGACCGAAATACTCGTAGGTCTTGAGGTCGGTCAGGTCGCCGATATGCTGCGACATCACCGCCTGGCCGGCGTAGGTCAGGCAGAAAGTGTTCTTCCATTCGGCGCCGACCCCAAGCGCAGGTCGCACTGCCCGGGCGAGCTTGATGCCGCGTGGCACATAGCCTCGACTGCGCCGGATGAGCTGCGTCCCGCGCGCGGTCACTCGGACAACCGAATCGTCGCACGGCACCTCGATGGGGCGGTTATGGTGCAGAAAATGATCGGCAAATTGCCCAAGCCTCGCCCGAGCTTCCTCGTTGTCGGAGACGATAGGCTCCTCCGACAGGTTGCCACTGGTCATCACCAGCGTCTCGGGTGACTGCTCGAACAGGAGCTTATGCAGCGGGGTGTAAGGCAGCATCAGCCCCACCTGACGCTGACCAGGAGCAACAGAACGCGCCAGAGTCGATTCTGGCAGCCACTCGAGCAACACAACAGGCCGCTCTACACTGGTGAGCAGCGCCTCCTCTGACTCGGACAGCCGGGCGTGACGGCGGATGACTTCGAGGTCGCGCGCCATCACGGCAAAGGGCTTGAAATCGCGTCGCTTGCGTTGACGCAGCTTCGCAACCGCCTCGGCGTTTTCCGCATCGCAGGCCAGGTGATATCCCCCAAGCCCCTTGATGGCAACCACTTCGCCCCGATGGAGAGCGTCGGCCGCGAGGCGCAAGGCCTCCTCATCAGGCAGGGCCTGGTCATCGAAGGTGAGGTGAGGGCCACAAACCGGACAGGCGTTGGGCTGGGCGTGGAAGCGGCGGTCTGCTGGCTCCTCATACTCGCGCTGGCACTCCGGGCACATCACGAAACCTGCCATTGTCGTCAGCGGCCTGTCATACGGGACTTCCTCGATGATGGTGAACCTCGGCCCGCAGTTGGTGCAGTTGGTAAAGGGATAGCCATAGCGCCTGTCAGCCGGGTCGAGCACCTCGCACGCGCAGTCGGCGCAGGTGGCGATATCGGGCGGGATGAAGGCGAGCTGAGCCGCTTCGAAGCGACTTTCGATTATTCGGAAATCACTTTCTGCCTCTACGAGTGGCAGAATCTCAGTGGTTACCTCATCCAGATGCGCCAGCGGGGGCAGCTCTTCACGAAGGGCGCGCTGGAAGTCCAGGAGTGGTGTTGCTTCTCCCTGAGCTTCGATGACAACGCCCCTGGAGGTGTTCTGCACCCACCCGGTTAGCTTCCGCTCGGTCGCAAGGCGATACACAAAGGGGCGAAAACCGACCCCTTGCACCAGTCCCTGCGCCAGCAATCTAACTCGACTCATCACCGCTCTGTCCTTCTTCCGCGAGCAAAGCGAATACCCGGTCAGCGAGCCAGTCGGCAAGCTCAGGCAAGCCTTCACCCGTCCGGCGGAAATCCGGAATATCGCCGCGTTCGGGTTCAAGCGCTGCCAGATCGCCGAAATACTCCTCTTCGTTGAAGCCAAAAGGCTCGGCCAGATCCCATTTGTTTACCACGACGGCATCCGCCTCGCGAAACATCTGCGGATATTTACGCGGCTTGTCCTCGCCTTCGGGCACACTGCCAACCACGAGGCGCAGACGCTCGCCAATCCAGATGGCAGCAGGACATACCAGGTTGCCGACATTCTCGGTGAGCACCAGGTTGAAAGGCTGGTCGGCGAGTTTCTTGAGCGCAGCCACTACGAGGTGCGGCTCCAGGTGGCAGGCGCCGCCAGTCGTTATCTGGACGATAGGCTTCTCAAGGCCGGCCAGTTTTTCAGCGTCGGTCGTCGTAGCGATGTCGCCTTCAAGGATTGCAATCTGGAAACGCGACTCGAGCAAAGGCACCAGATTGAGCAGCAGAGTAGTCTTGCCCGCCCCGGGAGAACTCATCAGGTTGACCATCACGGCCCCGCGCGCGGCAAGCCAGTCGGCCACTGTCCTGGCATCGGCCTGGTTCTTCTCCATTATGTTGCGGACGACTTTGATAAGCATCAGTCTACCTCCAGCTCGACCAACTCGAGGCCCTTGCCAGCCGTTAGCTCAAGCTCCGTCCCCCCACAGACTTCACAGGCGAAAACGCCAGCTTTGGGCTGGAACTCGGCTCCACATTTGGCGCAGCGACCGGCCAGCTTTTCCAGGACGAACTCCAGACTTGCGCCCTCGGCGAGCGTGCCCTCGGCTACCATCGGAAAATAATGCTCGAGGTAATCGGGGCAGAGACCAGCCCATTCGCCGATTTTGACCTTTATTCGGCGGATGCGTCGGCCAGCGCCCTCTTCGAGCGCGATTCTTACCAGTTCCTGCGTGGCTGGAAATTCATGCATATTATAATGAAAACAGGGAACCGGCCTGATAAGTGCCGGTTCCCTGCGCAAAAGGTTGAAAAACCGAGCCTAGACGGTCTCGACCTTCTCGTAGATAACCATCCCGTCCTCGTCCTGCTTGAGGTCATCCAGGTGGTAGCGCGGAATCGCCAGCTCGAGTTGCTTGTATTTGATGGGCGCGGTCTGCTTGTCTACCAGGCCAAGCGCGACGGCGACGCCCCAGACGATGGCTTCTGGCCTCGGCGGGCAGCCGGGGATGTAGAAATTCACCGGGATGACCTTGTCCAGCGCGCCGATGACATTGTAGGTATCGTTCCAGATACCGCCACCGCAGGCGCAAGAGCCAATGGCAAAGACCAACTTGGGCTCGGCCATAGCATCGTAAGCGCGCTTGAGCGACTCGGCAGTCGCGCGCGAGGCAGGCCCCTGGCACAGCATCGCATCAGCGTGGCGAGGCGAGCCTACCAGCTTGATGCCAAACCGTTCGACGTCGTAGAAAGGCGTAAGCACGTTTACGACTTCGATATCACACCCGTTGCAGCCACCACTATTGGCATGGTACACCCAGATGGAACGGGCGAAAGCTTTCTTGCAGAGTTCCTTAAGCATCTTTCTCTCCCCAGTCCTGCCTAGTCAAGCTCGAGTTTGATATCGTCGGCTGCCTCATCACCCTCGAGGTAGCTCTCGGAGTCATACACGAACAACTCGTTTTCCAGGTCGTCGAAGCGGAAACCCTTCAGCTTGAGCTGCTCGAGCGGGCTTGGCTCCTTGAAACAGCGCCCACAGCGCTGGCAGGTGCCCATAAAGATCTCGAGCTCCTGGCTGATGTCCCGGATATCATTTGTGGCATTCTGAAACTCGTGGCTCATCGTGATGGCGCCCTCGGGACACACGTCAGCACAGCGGCCGCAATAGGTGCAGCGGCGACCGATGTACTTTATGATCCGCTTTTCCTGGCAAAGATCCAATACCAGGATCTCGCGCGCAGGGCAGTTGTTGGCGCAACCCGCGCACCCGATGCACTTGGAGCCATCGAAGATAGGCCGTCCGCGGAACCGTTCGGGCACTGGTTCGGCCTTGGCCGGATACGGCAAGGTGACCTTGCCGGCCTTCAGGCAGAAAACTGCTTCTTTGAGCTTGCTAGTAAGCGACATTCGATATCACTCCGCGATTAGTAGCCGAGTACGGCCAGGATGAGGGCGATAAGCGCCACAATAAACAGGAACGCGTAGTACTTGATCGCCTGGTCAATCCTGTAGCGCGCATGGGTCGCGGCTATCAGCGTTACGAGCAAAGTCAGGCCGAAGATCTTCGCCAAAACGACGAGGGTCCCCAGCGGGAAAGCCAATGAATTGCCCCAGGGAAGGAACAGGGCCACTACGATAGCACTGTAAAGGAACAACTTGGCCATCTGCGCATACTTGAAGAGGGCCAGCTTCGGACCCGAATACTCGATCAGGGTGCCTTCCATAAGCTCGGTCTCGGCTTCGGCGATGTCGAAGGGCATACGCCCAACGAAGGCCTGGAAAGCGAAAAGCATTACCACAGCCATCAAGATGCCAGCATAAGATATGCTCTCTGCCCCTGCCGCATATACAGCCCCGCCACCCAGCACATCATCCAGCCTGAGGCTGCCTGCGTGCACGGCGCCGATAATGACCGAGATTGCCAGCAGTGGCTCCAGGGTCATCATTGCCATCATCTCGCGGCTCATACCTACCAGTGAGTAGGTGGAGCCAGCCGCCAGTGCCGCAAGCAGGGTCGAAATCCCGCACAGCGTAAGCACATAGATAAGCAGGATGCTGTCGGCCGACAGCCCAAGTGGGGCCGCGGCGCCAATTGGCACGAGCAGCGCCACCGTCAGGATGGCTGCAAGCGACAGATACGAGGCGAACCGCTGCATAAACGGTGACTCGCCGCACTCTAGATCTTCTTTCCCCAGCAGCTTCAGCAGGTCGTAATATGGCTGGGTAATCGGCGGCCCTTGACGAGACTGGACCCGCGCCGTGACCTTGCGCAGCACGCCCTCAAACAGCGGAGCCAGCAGCAGCACAAGCGCAATATTGACTACGCCGTAACTAAGCAGTTCAAGCACGTTAGCTTCCATTCGTGAGCACTCCCAACGTATGTCCGTTGCTGGCTACTGGGCCGATTCGCGCACCAGCGCGTACAGCTCTTCCTGCGTGAAAATCCGCTCTTCACCACTGCGGATATCGACAACCTCAAGCCGGTCCGTGCAAGAGAAGCACGGGTCGATACTGCCCAGAGAGATGGTCATGTCAGCGATCATCTGATCTTTTATCATCCCGGGCACGCCCTGCAGGTTCTGGTAGGTCGGGGCACGGACACGCCAGCGGCGCGGCCGGTTATCGTCACCGGTGATTACAAAGTGGTGGGCTTCGCCCCGGGGGGCTTCAACGGCGGACATCCCAAGTCGCCCAGCGGGCAGCTCGGAATCGATGTCCAGAGTAATCGGGCCATCGGGCATAAGAGCCAGCGACTGGCGGATAATCTTGATGGATTCCAGCACCTCGAGGGCGCGGACAATGATACGGCCCCAGACATCGGCCGAATCCTGAGTTATTACCTGGAAGTCCACCTTGTCATACGCCGCATACGGGTGATCTACACGATCGTCGATGGCTACGCCAGCCGCGCGCGCCACGGGGCCAAGCAGGCCCAGCGCTTTGCAGTCGGCAGGGGTAGCCACGCCAACGCCCTTGGTGCGGCGCTGGATGTTACGATCCTTGGCGATCATCCCGACGACAGGCGTCCACTCTTTCTCGAGCTTGTCCATCAGCTCAAGGAGCTCGGTCTTCAGTTCGGGCGTGATGTCGAAGCGCACGCCGCCGATTACGCACAGGGCGTAAGTCTTGCGGTTGCCGCTTATCTTCTCGGAAATCCACATCACAGGCTCGCGGATCCGGAAGCTCTGCATAAACAGAGTGTCGAAGCCCAGGATATGGCACGCGAGGCCTGCCCAAAGCAGATGGCTGTGAAGACGCTCGATCTCGAGCATAATGGTCCGGATGAACTCGGCCCTTGGTGGCGCCTGGATTGCCGCCGCCTGTTCGACAGCCTGGGCATATGCCACATTGTGGACGCAGCCGCAGATGCCACAGATGCGCTCTGCCAGCATCGGGATCTCGTTGTAGGTCAGGACCGAATCAGCGAGCTTCTCCACTCCGCGATGGACCATAAAGCCGCGGTATTCGCAGCCCTTCACGACCTCGCCCTCTACGAACAGGCGGAAGTGGCTCGGTTCGTCCAGGGTCGGGTGGAAAGGTCCGAACGGGACGACGACAGTGCCTTCTGGCGGATTATCGAAGTCGTAGGTCTTCGACGCGTCATAGGTATCCGGCACATTGTCCCAGCGCAAATCATGGCGCAGCGGATGAACATCCTCTGGCCAGCCATCGGGCAGCACCAGGCGCTTGGGGTTCGGATGCCCCTCGGGCACGATACCGACCAGATCGCGGAACTCGCGCTCCGACCAGTTGGCGGCGGGAATAATATCCGCGATGCTGTCAATGACAGGATTCTCGCCATCGAGCAGCGTCAGGACGCTGATGAGGACATGGTCCTTGTCACAGGCGAAATCATGGGCGACCATAAACTTGCCCTGGGTCTCGCGCTCATCACAGCCGATGCCGACGCAATAGCGAGCGTCCAGGTCCACGAAAAGGAACTGGCACACCTCGCGCACGGCTTTGGGCTCGATGTAGACGAACAAGCGGCCGTCGGCGGGGATGTCGGCCCGCTGGATCTTCAGGCCGAACCTCTCCTCAAGCTGCTTTTGGATGTCACGTGCTGTCATAAGAGAGCACCTCTTCAGGCGCGTTGCGCCGCTAATAACTACTTGCTTTCGGGCTTCTCGTCCGACTTGTCGGCTGGCCCGTGAGCCTGGTGCTTGGGAGCGGCACCGACCCAGGTGAAATACTTCTTGAACTCGCCGTAAAGGTTGTGCGCGTTGTAGCGATACTCATCAGCATGGGTTACATAACCGCATAGCCAGGGAGTAGTAACGCGCCGTACCGCGCCCCCAACACGCGAGATACCATAAACCAGCAGCATCAGGACCAGCACCACACCCGCCAGTACAAGAGGCGTGAAGGCTGCCATCTGCGGAAGGCCAACCCCCAGCAAGGTGTCGCCGGTGGGTACAGAGCTGGAAGTTATGAGCCTCTCGGCCAGGCCCTGGCGGCTTGCATTCATCGCGGCAAGGAACAGGCCGTAAGCCGCAGCGGGAGCGATACCGAGCAGCACGCAAAGCGCCCCAAGCAGTGACTGAGGTACCAGCATCGTCCAGTCGCCTTCCAGTTGGCCCTTCTCCTCGGCTTTGGCGTTTACCAGGTCACTGCGACGCGACAGGAAAGTCACGCCGAAGAACTTCATAAACGAGGCCAGGGTCAGTGCGCTGGTAAGGATGGCGAACAGGCCGCATACCGCCAGATACTTGGCATCAGACGAGCCCAGGATGGTAGAGGCATAGATGGTCCACTTGCTGGCGAACCCATTGAAAAGCGGCACGCCGGCGATGCTGAAGGAAGCGATCAGCGTGAGCAACGCGGTCGCGGGCATCAGCTTGATCAGACCACCCAGCTTGTTCATATCCTGGGTATCGGTCGCATACATTACCGAGCCAGCGTTCAGGAAGAGCAGGCCCTTGAAGCACGCGTGGTTCACAGTGTGGAAAAGCGCGCCCAGCAGGCCGAAGCTGGCCAGTGTTTGCACTATCAGGTTGCTTTCGCCAGGCGCATAAAGGGCGATTGCAGAGCCGATACCGAGCAGGATATAGCCAATCTGACCGATGCTGTGGAAGGCCAGCAGTCGCTTGGTTTGCTCCTGCTTGAGCGCCTGCATCGTGCCCACGAACAGAGTAATTGTACCGAGCACGGCGATAAGCATACCCCACTGGGCAGCGGGGAAGCTGTCAACTGCATCCTTCGGGATCATCCAAAGGAAGGTCCGCAGGATGCCGTAGATGCCAGTCTTGATCATTACGCCCGAAAGCAGCGCGCTAACAGGCGCGGGAGCCGCGGGGTGAGCGTCAGGCAGCCACCACTGGCCGAAGGGCCACATACCCGCCTTGATGCCGAAACCAACAAGCATCAGCATCAGTGCGCCCAGTACGATGCCTCCGCCCTGATTTTGGAGCATCCAGCCCAGGTTGTGGGCGATGGCTTCGAAATCAAACTTGCCGATTGTCTCCGCGCCGAGGGTAATCTTGCTGCCAGTATCGCCCAGCATATAAGCCCCGGCCATAACCAGCAGCACCGAGAGTTCCATAAAGAACAGATATTTGTTGGCGGCGGCGACGTTGGACTTGACTTTGTTCTCGTACCGGATGAGCGCATAACTGGTCAGCGTCATCAGTTGCCAGAAAAGGCAGAAATACAGCATCAGGTCAGTGGTTGTGACTATCCCGTACATACCCGCGATGAAGAGCAGGAAGTAAGGATAATACCGGCCGGCGCCATATTCCTTATAATGTTCCATATACTTGATCGAGAAGAGCGCCGCCATCACCGCGACAACCGCGATAATGCCGATAAACAGACCGCTCAGCCCGTCTATATACAGGCGCAGTGCCGTCCCGTTGACCAGTCCGTCAAAGAAGGTGCGAGCCTCACCCGCCTGTCCGCTGACCAGTACTCGGCCGACGCCGACAAGCGCCAGGAAGCTCGAGGCGGCAGTCGCCAGAAAAGCGAGCCAGCCCGCAATGCGCTTGCTACCAGAAACGAGCAAGGTAAGCACCGCGCCAGCCACCAGTATCCCAAAGGCATACAGCATGCAATCAATAGCTGTCATCGTAGCGTGCACCCCAGACTTCCGTTACGCCGTTTGGCTAAGAATCTTGTCCAGTAACTCCGCCAGAAGGCGGACGGTCTCTTCGATCACGGGGCTAAGCCCCGGTCCCTTCAAAGAGGCTGGCTGGGCTCCCAGTAAACTGACTTTCGGCCCCTCATCCGCCTCGATAAGCCTGGCCAGTGTCCCCAGCGACAGTTTATGGGTCGAAAACTGGGGAAACCGGCTCACCAGTTGCTCGGCGGAGAGTACCACCACTGCCCCTGGCGCGGCTCCAACTTCAACAGCATCAAGCAGTATTACCGCATCCCAGCCGCCGGCTCGTACCTGGCCCGTATGGGCCTCTGGCGTCGTACCTGCCAGCACCACTTCGGCAAGGCCGCGCTGCTCGAGCGCTTCTCCCAGGCTCGGTCCGAACCCATCGTCACCGTGGTCCGGATTCCCGATTGCAATAAAGCAGACTCGCCCGGCCAGCCTGCTCCTGAGCTCGACATCGAGTGCCTGGCTCAAATCTCCTCGCCGAGTTTCTGGATCTGTTCAAGAGTGTAAACAGGTCCATCTACGCAGACATATGAGACGCCGATACAGCAATGGCCACACTTGCCGATACCGCACTTCATATAGCGCTCGAGCGTCGAGACGATGTGCTTGTCCTCGAAGCCCATCTCTTTCAGGTCCTTGAGCACGAAGCGGAACATAATGGGCGGGCCGCAGACGAAGGCCGTAGTGTTGTCGACCGGCACATCCACGTTGTCCAGCTTGAACAGCGAACCGACGACGCCTACGTTGCCGCTCCAGCCCTCATCGCCCCGGTCAACGGTCAGCAAGCACTCCAGCTTGCCTTCCTGCTGCCAGCGCGCCAGGTCCTCGGTATACATTAAGTCTTTGGGCGTACGCGCCCCGTAGAAGACCTGCACCTTGTCGAACTTGTCGCGGTTGTCCAGCGCGTACACGATGCAAGAGCGAAGCGGGATAAGCCCGATACCACCGGCCACGAACACCAGGTTGCGGCCATAGTACTCGCTCATATCGAAGCCGTTGCCGTAAGGGCCGCGCACCGCGAACTTGTCGCCAGGCTTTAGCTGATGCAGCGCGTGAGAAACCGCCCCCACGTCTCGCACCGTGAAGAAGAGCTTCTCCTCGGAGGGACTCGGCGGTAGCGAGGCCGGAAATTCCCCTGCGCCAAACACGTTTACCTGGGCGAACTGCCCGGGCTTGAAATTGCTGTGGAAATATTCCTGCTCTGCCGGATCCTCATAATGCCAGTAGAAGGTCTTTACCTCTGCGATATCGTCCTGCACGGCATCCAGGATTGCTAGCTTGGGCAGATAGGCATTCTCGTCACGTTGCGGCTGGCTCATTTTCGACGCTCCCCGCGGTTTCTCTCCGAATGATCTCGACTACATTGGGCATACCTATATCGCCATGACAGACGGCGATGCAGCGCCCGCAGCCCACGCACGCTACCGACAGCTCTCTTTGCAGGAAATAATGGGCCAGCTTCCTGAAGAAACGCCGGTTGCGCCTGTCATGCACGGCCTTGCGCGGGTTGTGGCCACCGGCCATCCGCGTAAAACCTGACAGCGCGCACGCATCCCAGATGCGCACCCGCTCTACCTTGCCCTCGCCCACGTTGCGATCGCTGACAGTGAAGCAGGTGCAGGTCGGGCAGACATAGCTGCAGCCGCCGCACTCGAGGCACCGATTGCCGATCTCTTCCCAGGTATCTTCGCTGATGCCGCCCTTGGTGATATAGCGAGTGGCAGCCGAATACCAGCTTGTCGGCACCTTGAAATGCTTGCGCGCCTCTTCGAGAAGGTCATGGCGCTTTTTCACGTGTTCGGGGGTCGCTTTCGTGAACATGGGATTCTCGAAAAGCTTCTCGCCCTTCTCGCTCCCTGCGACGACCAGCACCTCTTCGCCCAAATCCATAAGTTGCAGGTCGAAGTGGTCGCGAGCAGCCGGCCCGGTGTCGGCGCAAACGCAGAAACAGTCTCTGTCGATGTCTACGCCAACT
Organism: uncultured Armatimonadia bacterium; assembly: GCA_963749155.1. Taxonomy (GTDB): domain Bacteria; phylum Armatimonadota; class Zipacnadia; order CAVVLO01; family CAVVLO01; genus CAVVLO01. The sequence continues at coordinate 814,568 of CAVVLO010000002.1, forward strand.
TCGGTGCAGACCACATTGACCAGGAAAAGGTTCTCCCTGAGCTTCTTGTAGTACAAATCGTTGAAATCCCGCCCCAGGTAGAAACGATCAAGGTGATAGATACCCGCCACATCGCATGACCGGATGCCGAATATGGCGCGCTTCGGCTCGTCGTAGGTGGGGGTAATCTCCACGTTGCCCTCGGCCATACGCATTTCCATCAGCCGCTGGATATGCGGCAGGACGTAGCGCTTGGCGGGATAATAAGGATTACGCACGTGCAGCTTCAGGTCGGCCTTGTTGGCTTCGGTGACCGGCTCGTAAGCGCTGTCGCGACCGCGACCCTCGAAGGGGGCGACGACCTCGTAGCCCTGCTCCTCGAGCAGGTCAACGATCTTGAACACGTCGCTCTTGGCTACGATTCTAGCGCGCATCGTCAAACCATCTCCAGTTTCACGCAGACGGGGCCGCGCAGCGTTGTCTCGTTGCAGGGCTTGCCCCCGAGCAACTGCTGCGTGACTTCGCCCAGGAAATACGGCACGAAGATCATCCCGCGTTTGACCTCACTGGTAAGACGCACCGCCACCTGGGCCGAACCGTCGGCCGAGGTCAACTGTACCTTCTGCCCATCGCGTACTTTGAGGTCGCGAGCATCGTCCGGATTAAGCTCCACGAAGCCCTCGGGATAATCCAGCAAGAGCATCCGGTATTCGCGTTTCAAGGTTTCGCTGTGCAAAATGAGCGCGTTGCGATGCCAGTAGTAAAGCGAATGACCGAACATTAGCGAGAAGGGGAAATCTTCGGTCGCGCAGGGTATAGCTCCTGGCCGCGAGACCGCAGAAAACTTGAAAAGCTTGCCCTGAATGCCATCCTCATACAAGAAGCGCGTGCCATTGGGCTTGCTCTTTGTAACAGGCCACTGCCTGCCATAATCGGAGACCAGGTTATCGTAATTCGCCGCTTCATAGGCAGGCACAGCCTGGCCTATCTCGTTCATAATGGCCGCCGAGTTTGCATACGTCCAGTTTGCGCCGAGTTTGTTTGCGACTTCTTCGATCTGCTTCCAGGCAGTGATGGTACCCTCCAGAGGATCCTTAACCTGGGTGGCAAGCTGGATGCGCCGCTCGGTGCTGGTGAAAGTTACGGTTTCTTCGCCGAAGGCGTTCAGCGGGAGGATGACATCCGCAAGTTCGGCGGTTTCGGTCATAAAGAGCTGCTGCATTACGATGAAGTCGAGTTTGGCGAGGGCTGCTTTGGCATTGCAGTAGACGCCTGTGATGACTGCGTCATGGCGGTCCAGCCACAGTGCTTTCAGCTTGTCGCCAGCCAGCACGGTAAGCATCGCGCGCGCTGTTGCGCCTTCTGTCTCGGGCAGTTTGCAGCCCCAGAGGCTTTCCAGCCTGGAACGATCTTCGGCCGACTCGACCTTGCCATAACCAGGCAGCAGGTTGGGCAGCATACCCATATCGCAGATACCCTGCAGGTTGTTTTGCTCTGTCAGTGACATAACCCCGGCGCCTTCTTTGCCGATATTTCCAGTCAGCAAAGCCAGGTTGGCGATTGACTCTACGGAGCTGGCTCCGCGCGCCTCGACGCCGGTCGAATAGAGGATCATCGCTTTGCCAGCCGAGGCGAAAGCTACGGCGGCCTGCTCGATGAGCTGGGCGTCCACGCCGCACTGCTCTGCGGCATAAAGCACATCATAGGCATTGATGTTTTCGCGGAAGGCGTCCCAGTCCTGACAATGGGCCTTGATGAAGTCCAGGTCCATAAGCCCGCGGTCTATGATGACCTTGGCCATTGCGCCATAGAGCAGCGTGTCCGAGCCGGGGCGCAGTTGCAGGAAGTAGTCGGCATGCTCTGCGATGCGATGCTTGCGCGGGTCAATGACGATAACCTTGGCCCCCGCGAGTCTGGCTCTGATTACCCAGCCCCCGATTGTGGGAAGCTGCTTGGCCAGGTCTACACCGTTGATGAGGATGACGTCGGTCTTGGCGATATCGGCGATAGAGTTCGTCGAGGCGGGTATCCCGAGTTGATCCTGCAGCACTTCGATGCTGTTATGCCTGTGGATGCCAGTCCCATGGTCGACGTTATTGGTGCCGATTATGGTCCTGCCCAGCTTCTGCAGCAGATAGGTCTCCTCATTGGAGCAGCGACCAGAGTTCAGGAAGCCGATGGCGTCGGGCCCATACTGGCTCTTGATCTGGCTCAGGCGCTCGGCAATGTAGCTGTAAGCTTCATCCCAGCTAACCTGCTCGAACTTGCCTTCCCGCTTGATAAGCGGGTACCTGAGTCGATCTTGAGCGCTGGCTACTTCGTGCACGTTCCAGCCGCGGACACAAATCCTGCCCTCGTTGGCGGGGTGCGACATACTGGGATAGGCTCCGGTTACGTCGTTGCCCTGGGTCTCGAGGTAGATGCCGCAGCCCACACCACAGAACGTGCAGGTGGTTAACTTGTGGGCCATATCAGACGCCCCTTTCGAAGGCACTTGTATGCCTTTCGGTGGAATCGCGTCGGGTGGGCGTGGAAGACCGCGCTTACGCTAACCCGAACGGCAAATTATACACGCCTCACAACCGGTGTCAACCGATTTCGAGGCGTTGGGAGAAGGTTTCGCCGGGCCTTTTCCATCCCCTGCCCACCCCAGGCAGGGAGAATCACCCAAAGAGCGAACTACTTTTTTATCTATCACTTCAGGATGAGGCGCGATGGCTGACAATCCTTCCTCCCGAAAATTTAGTGAAAAAATCGGACTGGCGCTTGGCGCGCAGGGCAAAGCAATTTGGGAGCCCTTACGTCCAGTGCTTGCAAATTACTGCCTGGCCCGGACCTCGGCCGAAGTTTTTTTCGAGGACGAGCTCGAACTGGAAACTGACCGTATCTTCTGTTGCGTACCTGAGGAATATAAGGTTCTGCGCGCCGAGTCGCCTGTAAGCTCACTGCCCGAGCCGCCGGCTCCAGGTGAGTATCTCCTCTGGGCTGATAATTTGCCCGAAGGCTTTATGGGACTCCTGTGCGCAAGCGAAGTGGTCGGCGCCCGCACCGCCCTGGCCCGGTTTGCCGATTCGCTCATATTCCCAGGCAGTCTGACCCAGCACTATATCCGGGTTCCCGACCAGGAAGTCCGCGGCCTTTCGCGCCCGCTTGTTTTTATTGTTGACTGGCTCGACACTCATGAAGCTTTCACGGGCTGGACGAAGGAAGACTGGCGGCTTTTCCTTTATACGAAGCTGCAGGAAGGCGCGGATGAGCTTATCCTCAAACCTTTCAATCTTTCTGAATGGGACACTGGCGCCCCGCTACTCGGACTCGAGCCGACTTCAACCAGTGAGCGCGTCCAGTGGAAGTCTCACGCGCAAAAACTTGATGACCTGTTCGAACTTGCTGGCGAACTTGCCCTGCCACTTGGCTTCCGCATTGACCCGCAACTTGCCTTCCCACTTGCCCTGCCGCCTTCGATGGCCCGCTCTCGGGCCGATGTCGCTTGCCTTGCGAATCCCGCGGAGCACAAAGCGGCTCTTGCCTCCTGGCAAGCCAGTCTGGTGAAGTGGGCTTCACTCTCTACGCTGCTTTTCGCGCCAGGGCTTGAACCTCATTGCCAGTGTCGAGACTGCGCCAGCAACTGGATACGGCTTGGACTGGAGCTTGCAAGCGAACTCATCGAAGCCTTTGGTGGTCTGCCAGGTGTTAGCCTGGCGCTTACCGTGGAAGGACTTGGCTGGGAGGAGCAAAACTACGTCTACAAGCTGATTATCGAGGGCCGGCTGGCCTGGTGCAAGCGCCTGCTAGTTCCCTACACCTGGGCAATGCCCCAGGATTTGCTGGAGCAGCTTGCCGAGAAAGTCGAAGTCATCACTTCGGTGGATACTACCGATCCGACCGGTCACCAGCTCGCAGCGCCGCCCTTGCTTGGAGAATACCTGGCTTCGATGCCGCCCAGCACCAGCGTGCCACGCCCGGAGGCCTGCGCCAGGCTGGAGGAGCATGTCAAACTGACAGGTCGCGTCGCACTGCGCTCCAGCCGGGTGGGCGAGCAGTTCAATCAATTTGCTCTCGGGCGGGCGCTCAAATGGGCTGAGCTTTCAACCAACGAGCTTGCCTCCTCCTTCTGCAATCTGCACCTGACCAAGTTCGACACGAACAGCTTCCGCGACAAAGTGATTGACGTCGAACGTGTTGCGGTTGGGCTTGTTCCTCCCAGCGGCCTGCACGAATCCGAAGCGGATTCGCTGAAGACTGACTTGCTGAAGACCTCCAGCGCCTATGAAGTTGTCAGTTGGCAGGGCTCCCTGCTGTTGTGGACGGTAGCGGGAGCCTTGAAAACCTCGGCAGGCCTTCACGAAATGCGGGAAGAACTTGCCACTCTGGCTCACACGCTTGCGACTGCCACTCTGCCCGAACAGGGCAGGACGCTGGATTCTGCTTATGATGAACTGCACAAACTGGCCCGCCGGAAATCCTTGCTTGGCTCGGAGCGGCTTAAGTCCTTGCTGCCTTTTGGCAGTATCAAGAAACTTAGTTTCGACCTTTTCGCGACCGAGCTTAACCGTGATTCGCTGGGCCTTGAGCAACTGGCAGAGGAAGCGCGCGCAATTGAATCAAAAGCCGGTAGCGCCGAGGCGATTACTCTACTTGTCAGCAGGTTGCGAGTTTATACCGGGATTGGCCCAGGAATTGTGCCCGGTGGGCTTGTAGGGGTCGCATCGGTTGAGGGAGGCACGCCCCTGCTGCTGCCCACACCAGGGGTACCGGTCGCTGCGCCACTCTTCAACTGCACCGCAAGCGCCTGGGGCCAGCCAGTCCGGTGCCGGCTGACAAGTAACCAAAGGCCGCGCCTCCCACCTCGAAATCGCCTTGCCCTGGGATGCCCGACAGCCTGCTCTGAAGCTCTCCGCCGATGGCGCGTTGCTTGCCGAGGTTCGCCTGGCGCCTGACAGGCCCATCTGGCGCCAGTTTGAAGTGACGCCTCAGTCCAGCGAACTGCTGATTGAGTTTGCCCCTGTTGAGGCAGTCTATTGCCCGTGTTTTTGTTCCATATCGCTGATCTCCAACTAACCAAATATGCCTGAGCAACTGTCACTATTTGATGAAGAGGAACCTCTGGGCTGGCCAGAATATCTCGGCCATCTGAAGCCCCTGCCTTTGCGCGGGCGTTCTCACTTGACACCAGAGCGACTTGCGGACAAGCTGGCTGGCTTGCTGCTAGGCTTTTGGCTGGGCTCTACCCTCGCCGAACCGGCCGTCGGGCTTTCCGCGCGCGAAGTGCGCAGGCGCTGGGGCGGGCCTGTGAGTGGCGAGCCCTCTGGGGAGAAAGCTCCCGCCGCGCTTGAGGCGTTGCTGGCCTGCTTCCTGGCCGGCTCGCGTTTCGGAACTGAACTGACCCTTGCTGAACTCGGAGTTGTCTGGCAGGAAGAATTGCCGGAGGATTTTCCCTGGAAGGCCGTGAAGCAACTGCGCGAAGGCCTGGCGCCCCCTGCCTCTGGCATTGGCACTGAAGCCGAGGGAGAACACGCACTTTCGGTACCTGTCGGCCTTTTTGCTGGCGCGCTCTTCCCAGGCCACCCTCAGGACGCTACTCAGACAGGACTGGAACTGGCCGGCCTGGTCGGCGCGGGCGCCTCTCGGCACCTGGCTGCCTGGCTGGCCGCAATGACTTCAATAGCCTTTGTCGAGTCTCATTATCGCTGGACCTTCGAGCTGGCTCTCTCCTGGGTGCCGGCGCCCATACGCCTGGGCAAGCTCTTGCGTCATTCGATGCGGCTGCACGATTCAGCCTACGCCCCAAGACAATCTTATGATGCGCTGGGAGAACTCTTCCGCCTGCCACCGGACCATAAAGGCCACGCCAAACCACCCTTTGAACACCAAAGCTGGCGTTCTGCCCTGGTCAATGCGGGAGTCATCAGCCTGGCACTGCTTTATGGAGAGGGCGAACTGGGCAAGTCGCTTGCCACGGCGACCGAAGGCGGGTGGGAAGCCTCTCTCAATACCGGAGCCACTGGCGCCTTGCTCGGGACCAGCCTGGGCGCGAAGAAACTACTCAAGGATCTGCTGGGAGTCGCCTCGACAGGCCTGCCCACAGGGCTTGCGAGTGCCCCGGTGCTCAACCTCGAACTGGTCACGACTCTCTCGCGCGCAGTAGCCGACCGCTGTCTGCCCCCCAAATAGAAAGGACGCGCCCGAAGGCGCGCCCTCAATTTGTTCTATTCGCCGGTACCCGTTACTAGTCTTCAGGTGGCAGTACGATTTCGATTGCCAGGTCGTCAAGCAGCTGCTGTTCGACCTCGGAAGGCGCCCCGGTAAGCGGGCAGGTGCCCTTCTGCGTCTTCGGGAAGGCAATAACCTCGCGGATGGATTCCTCGCCCAGCATCAGTGCGACTATCCGGTCGATGCCGGGAGCGATTCCTCCATGCGGCGGCGCGCCGTGTTCGAAGGCCGAAAGCAGGAAGCCGAACCGATAATCTGCCTCTTCCTTCGTCAGTCCGATGATCTCGAAGACCTGCTCCTGCAGCTCCCGGCTGTGGATACGCAAACTGCCCGAGGCCAGCTCCACCCCGTTAAAAACCATATCGTAGAGGCTGCCTTTCACCTGAAGCGGGTCGGTTGCCAGCAGGGGGAGGTCGTCCTTCTGCGGCATCGAGAAGGGATGATGCATCGCATCCAGTTTCTGCTCTTCCTCTTTCCACTCAAAGAGGGGGAAATCCACCACGAACAGCGGCGCGTAGACGCCTTCAGGGATAAGCCCCTTGCGCCGGGCCAGTTGCAGCCTCAGGCGGCCGAGGACGTCAGCCACGAGGGCAGGCTTGTCCGCGACGAAGAACAACACATCGCCAGTCTGTCCTTCCAGCCTCTGGATGAAAGCGTTCAACTGGTCTTCAGTGAAGAATTTGGCAATCGGCGATTTGATGCCCTCGGCGCCCAGTACGATATAGGCCAGGCCCTTCGCCCCAAGCTGCTGCGCGTCCCGGGTCAGGTCGTCCAGTTCCTTGCGCGACAGGTCGGCGCAGCCAATACCCCGGATGCCCTTCACCTGCCCCCCGACTCGATGGTCGCGCGGAACACCGTGAACTCGCTGCCCGCCGCCAGGTCCGAGACGTCGGTTAGTTCCATCCCAAACCTGGTGTCAGGCTTGTCCGAGCCGAACCGCTCCATCGCCTCGGCATAGGTCATCCGCGGGAAGGGGAAGGGCAACTCGACGTCGATGGTCTGCTTGAAGGCGAAACACATCATCCCCTCGGCCAGCTTCAGCACGTCTTCCTGGTCGCAGAAGGCCATCTCGATATCTATCTGGGTATGCTCCGGCTGCCTGTCGGCGCGCAGATCCTCGTCCCGGCAGCACCGCGCGATCTGATAATACTTGTCGATGCCGCTCGCCATCAGCGTCTGCTTCATAAGCTGGGGCGACTGGGGCAGCGCGTAGAACTTGCCCAGGTTGGTCCGCGAGGGCACGAGGTAGTCGCGCGCGCCTTCAGGGGTGCGCTTCAGCAAAAGGGGTGTCTCGACCTCGCAGAAGCCTTGCCCGTTGAGGTATTCGCGCACCGAGGAGATAAACTTGTGCCGCGTGCGCAGGTTGCGCTGCATCCTCGGCCGGCGCAGGTCGATATAGCGATACCGCAAGCGGATATTCTCATCCACCTCGGCTTCATCTTCGACCGGGAAGGGCGGCGTCTTGGCGGTATTCAGTATCTCCATCTCGCTTGCGCGCAGTTCGATCTCGCCGGTCGGCAGCTTGGGATTGACCGCCTCGGGCGCCCTGGGCGCCAGTATCCCTTTTACCGCCAGCACGAACTCCGACCGCACGCGGTTCGCCAGCTCGAACAGGTCGGCGGTCTCCTCCTGGCTGAAAACGACCTGCACCAGTCCGGTGTGGTCGCGCAAGTCGACGAACAGCAGCCCCCCGTGGTCTCTGACGCTATGCGCCCAGCCCATCAGGACGACTTCCTGCCCGATGTTTTCCTTCCTGAGAACGCCGCAATGGTGAGTGCGGTTGCCAGTAGTGAACCTGCTCATATTACTTCTCCTTCCTGATACGGTCGGTTAGTTCGGAGGCCAGCTCGGAGCGCGTCACTTCAGCCTGCTCTCCGGTGGCGAGTTCCTTCAAAGTTACTACCCCGCGCGCCAGTTCATCCTCGCCGATTATAACGGCATAACTTGCCCCGGCGTCGGCGGCCAGTTTGAGCTGTTTCTTCGGGCTGCGCGCCACCAGGTCGCTCTCGACGGCCAGCCCAGCTTTGCGCAGATCGCCCATCAAGGCGGAGGCCGCCTGCACAGCCGCCTCGCCAAAACAGACGAGGTATACGTCAGGCTGAAGCTTCAACTCGGGCGCTTTACCTAGCGCCTCGAGTGCGAGCAAGGTGCGTTCTATCCCCAGCGCGAAGCCTACCGCAGGGGTCGCCGGCCCGCCGCACTGTTCCACAAGCCCATCGTAGCGCCCGCCGCCTGCGACCTGGTTCTGCGCGCCCAGATCCTTGCACCTGACCTCAAAAGCGGTCTTGGTGTAATAATCCAGCCCTCGCACCAGCCGCGGATTGATCTCATACTCCACTCCCAGCGAGTCCAGTCCCTGCTTCACGGCCTCGAAATGGGCCGCGCACTCCTCGCAGAGATGGTCCAAAGCCACGGGAGCGTCCTCTGCGGCGACCTGGCATCCCGTTGATTTGCAGTCCAGGATGCGCAGAGGGTTCTTCTCGAACCGCTCGAGGCAAGTCTCGCAGAGCGCCTCGCGCCTCGCATCGAAATAACTGACCAGCGCTTCCCTGTAAGCCGGCCTGCAAGCCGGGCAACCGATGGAATTCACCACCAGCACCAGGTTCGTCAGCCCGAGGCCCTGGAAAAAGTCCACCGCCAGCGCGATGACCTCGATATCGGCGTTCGGCCCGGCCGCGCCCAGCAACTCGACGCCCGCCTGATGTGCCTCGCGCAGTCGCCCCGCCTGAGGTCGCTCGTAGCGGAAGATGGACGTGAAGTAGAACAGTTTCCACACATGCGCCTGACCGAAAAGTTTGTTCTCGACATAGGCGCGCACGACCGGCGCGGTCCCTTCGGGCCTCAGCGTGAAGCTGCGCCCGCCGCGATCCTCGAAGGTATACATCTCTTTGCCCACGATATCGGTCGTCTCGCCGACGCTGCGTTTGAACAGTTCGGTCTGCTCGAAAGTGGGCGTGCGTATCTCGCCAAAGTTGAAGCGCCGCGCCACCGAGCGGAACTGCTCCTCCAGCCAGTGCCACTGGGCGGCTACCTCGGGTAGCAGGTCTTCGGTTCCACGGGGTCGGTTGTAGCTGGCCATAACACCACCCGGCGCCTTGACGCCGTCTTGGGGAGTCTCTTATAATCTGCGCGTTGAAGCCGATTGAGCCTGCATTATAAAGACAGGCGCCAGTCGGGGTCAACGAGTGTGGGGGTGTAGCTCAGTTGGGAGAGCATCTCGCTTGCACCGAGAAGGTCGTCGGTTCGATCCCGATCGCCTCCACCACCTTCCAGCACCACTTATTCTGACCCGTATCCCTTTCTCCAGCCGCCAAAGCAAGCCCCGACCTCACGACGACGGCCGGGGCGAGAAATAAGGTGTTTCTTGTTTAGCTTCGCGACTTTCGTCGGCGGAACAGGAGCGCCAGTAGTCCAACCACAAGCAGTCCCGCCAGGCAAATATAGATTAGGTCAGGCCTCTGCGCCCAGGCACCTACGGCAAGGGCTGCCCCAGACGCTGGGCCGGCAGATCCAGCCAGGTTGCTGCTGCTCACTATAGTGCCCGACTGAGCATCAACCCAGACCTCTGCAGGCCAGTACACTGTGTCATCCAACGTCTCATCGACAGGAAAGCTTAGACACCAGGCCAACACTCCATCCTCAGTGACTTGTAGTTCTGAGGCCGTGGGTTGCAAGCCTTCCAGGGCACTGAAGGCCGAGATGGCTGCGGTAGTTGCTTGCTCCGCGGTAACTGCGGGTGGCTGTGATGCGCTTTGGGCGGCCTCCCCGGCATAGAAGCGATAGGCGGTCACGCGGCCCGTGCTGGGAGATACCCAGATCTGGCAACCGCCCAGGAGCGTCTTCACCCCGTTGGGCAGCAGTCGCCAGTATGAGACGCGATGGTCGCCGATCTCAGAGTCCTCCTCTGACTCGACGGTCCACGACTGGGTGCTGTATCCATAATGGTGGGCAGCCGCGTATTGGTCGGCTACGGTTTGCGCCTCCTCCAGCGAGCAGGCGCTGCCGGGCCGGTCATCGTAGTAGCATGCGAGCCTGACAACCACTGAGCCTGCCTGTGTCAGTTTGTATACAGCAGTCACTTCGTTGGGGAGGACGGCACCAGCGCCCCTGGTTGCCCTAGTCGCGCCAGCCAAGCCATACTCGAGCTGGCTCTCTGGCCCTGACAACACGACCTCCAGCGAAGGACTGCTCTCGAAGTCGCGGACAGCTTCGATGGCCTCGGAGTCAGTAATCGCATGGGCTGCACACGCGCATGCAGCCATCAGACAGACAAAGCACACCAACCTAGTGCGCCAACTCATGTCGCGCCTCCTTCAGTACCAGGACTAAAGACCGGTTTCCCTGATGATGGAGATAGCACACGGGAGCCATCTCCTTCGCAGTGGAAGCGGGTTTCATGCCGCCCCATGAAGGTCAGGACTTGCCTGTGGATCGCACCGAGTTTCTTCGGACGGGTGGAGTTTGGTGCATATGCTCTCCGCAACTGCCGCGATAACAAGCGCAGGTATATAATTTCCTCACGCATTAACGCCTCACCTATAGCCCCGACCTCATGAGGACGGACCGGGGCGAGAAGGGACTCGCCCACTCTGTCAGTGCTTGTTTATATCGAGCACGATGCTTACGGCTTTCGTCTTCGCATCCACGACTTCCAACACCGTGTCCGTCACGACTAAAAAGCGCCCCTCGGTGCTCAGAGCCCCCGCAAAGTAGCAGTTGCCCTCCAATGCCTTGGGTGCATCGGTCGCGCTAAGGGTCGAAAGCGTCTTGGCAGCGACATCATAGACCCACATCCTCGCGCCTGTGCCGAGAAGATAGCCGTTCTCGCTCGACCAGACCATTTGGTCGGGCCTGCAGGGTGCCTCGAACTGCTCTGTCGTGCCGGTCTGCCAGTTGTAAGTCTGGATGGTCACCAAGCCATCCGGGTGTGCGAGCGACGCACGCGCGATCAGACCTCTGGCTGAAGCAAGCGCGTAACGGGCCCCGAACGGTGCCGCCGGAAACACTTGGCAAGTGTCTCCAGTGCCGAGGACTGTAACCATCAGACTCACGTCATCCGAGGTCTCTAGTAGTGTGTAGGCGGGCCACTTCACCCAGTAGACCAAGTCAGCGGCCATCTCTTTGGGGCTGGGCCAAACTCCGACCAGCCCAGCGCTCACCGTGTTCGGGGTGAGCTGTCTCAGGTCTCTGCGTGACGGTGACCATAGGCAGATGCGCTTCGGCGAGTGTTCGCCCAGAACGTAATCGCCCTCCCCAAGTGGCTCGATGGAGTCGGGCAGGTCCGTGGAGGGCATCTCGATGTGATCTAGCACCAGGTCACTCTGACGCAGCCAGGAGTAGCCAGCTTCGGACGACAGACCAGGCGCGCCGTATACCATTATCTCCTTCCCGTTGCTGTTCCATGGGCCAAATCTCAGCGTGTACCATGGCGCTACCCAGCCCCTAAGAGGCCTCCAAGTGGCGGTGCTGATAAAGAGAATCCCGTGCTTCATCCCCGTCTGGCCACGCGTCTCAACGAACCCGACGGCAACCGTGTTACCGTCAGACGAGACCGAGCAGCGCTCCAGGTGCATAACGGGCCGGGTGACCGCGAGCCCAACCCACTCACGCAGCTTGGGTTGCAGCGCCAGGAGGGCAAGCGCCACTACAAGGAGCAGGATGATTGTGTATGACCTGCGTTTCCCTATGCCCGTAGCGGGAGAGCCTTGCATTGCAACTTACCTTCCCTTAAGCGTGCCCCGGACTTAGTCAATTATACATCCAACTAGCTCTACCCCCAGCTCCAATCCAGCGAGCTGACGCCAGCAGGTAAACCTTGCTCTGTGGTGTATCTTCTCCTTGCTTGCTTATCGCCCTCCGGAGGTCGACAGATGCCAGAATCACTCAATCTCGCGCCCGCACAATGGATTTGGTGGCCCTCTCAGAGGACGCTGCCCAACACTTTCGTGCTCTTCCGCAAGCAGCTCGAGGTGCGCGAGGGCCTGCGCCGCGCCACCGGCTGGCTCGCTGCCGACAGTCGGTATCGTCTGTTCGTAAACGGTCAGCGCATCCAGTGGGGGCCTGCCATCTCGGACCCGCGCTTCGCCGAAGCCGACCCACTCGACCTGACAGAGATGCTTTGCTCGGGCGCCAACACGCTCGGAGTCGAAGTGCTCTACTACGGCCACGGAGATGGCACCTGGCCTGGTGGCAAGCCAGGCTTGCTGGTTCGGCTCGAACTGGAATACTCCGACGGCACCACCGAACTGGTGGCGACCGACGAGAGCTGGCTCGCACGCGTGGACAGGGCCCATCCACCCGCACAGCCCAAGCGCTGGTATCTGCGCGCCCTGCAGGAGGAGTTCGATGCCCGGCTGCATCCTGCTGGCTGGACTCTGCCCAACTACCAGCCTGATGCTGAGTGGCTCCCCGCGATGCCGCTGACCCTCGCGCCCGACAAGCCGCCCCTCGCGAGTGGTTATTGGGACTATCTGCGCGACTGGTCCATACCCCCCGAAGCCTGCCAGTTGCTTGCAAGGCAGGTGCCGCTGCTGCAAGAGGACGCTTTTATCCTCGCCACGCTTCGCCAGCAGGGCAGATTAAGGTGGCTCCGCTCGCCCGACGACTGGTTCGACTTCCGCACGCCAGACAGCTTCACCCTAAGCTGTGAACAAGTCGTTACAGAAATCGAACCAGGCTGCTATGAGTTGCCTGCCCAGCCTGCGGACGAGGGGGTTGTGCTGGTCTTCGAGTTGTCCGTCCAAAGTGTCGGCTGGCCAGTCTTCGAGCTGGAAGCGCCCGCCGGCGCCATCTGCGAGCTGATGACTCAGGAGTCGCATGATCCTGAAGGCTCCCCCTGGCTGGACACGCACTTCTTCGCCTGGTCGCGGTTCCTCTGTGCAGAAGGCGTGAACCGCTTCGAAGCCTTCGAGTTCGAGTCGTTTAAGTGGCTTGCGCTGCATATCCATGGAGCGACCGGACCGGTGAAGCTCCGCGAGGTCGGGCTTCGACTGAGGCGTTTCCCGTGGCCGAATGAACCGAAGGTCGAAGTGAGCGAGCCGCCCCTGCAAAGCCTGTTTGAGGCAAACGTAAACACTTTGCACAATTGTTGTTTCGATCTGATAACCGACGGCGTTGGACGCGAGCGCCAACCCTACAGCGGAGACGCCGCTCACAGTCTGGAAGCCTTGCGCTACACTTTTGGCGAGACCTCCCTGCCCGCGCGGTTCCTCTTCCACTACAGCAAGGGACTGACCCCGCATGGCTATCTGCTGGATTGCTGGCCTGCGTATGATCGGCTGGAGCGCATCTCGGCCAAGCAGATCGGCGCCGCCTTCTGGGGGCCTATCCTCGACCACACGGTGCAGTTTGGCTTCGACTGCTGGCAACATTGGCAGTATTCGGGCGACCTGGAAGCTGTCGCGCATGGCTATCCTGCTCTGGTGGCGTTCCTTGGCTATCTGGAAACCTCAGTGGGGTCGGACGGCCTGCTGCCTGTGGAAAACCTGGGCGAGCCCTATGTCTACCTCGACCATCAGGCTTACCGGTTGCAGCGCCATAAGCAGTGTCCGTACAACCTCTACGCCGCAGCGATGCTCAAGCGGGCGTTGGCGCCTCTTGCGACCGCTCTCGGTGAGGTGGAAGTGGCAGACCGCGCAACCCGCCTCGGGCAAAGCTTGGAAGCTACAACCGTGGCGCGTTTCTGGGATCCAGAAACTGCCCTCTTCGTGCTCAATCTGCCGTGGCTGGCAGAGGAGGAAGGGCCTCGTCTCTGTGACAGGTCACTGGCCAACGCGCTGCTCTTCGACCAGTGCCCCGACGGCGAGGTGGAGCTTGCCTTAACGCGCTGGCGACCCGCCCGCCGGAGCTTGGCCGGTGTTATCCACCCAATGAGGTCTGGCCGCTGCTCGCGCAAGCCAGGCACCGGCAGCTGTCCCCCGTGCTGGAGGCCCTGCGCGGTCGGTGGGCAGAGATGGATTCGGTCGCGATGAACGGCACACTGCAGGAGTATCTGGCAGGTCCGTCCTGACTCACCCGATGAGTGGAGCCACTGCCCAATGGCGCCCTTGCTGTCACTTTTTTCTGGCATACTGGGCCTCGCGCCGACTGTCGCCTGGCTTCGAACAACTGCGCCTTAGGCCCCAGTTCGGCACTCTGGCGAGCCTCGATGTAACGGCCTACACCGCCAAGGGACCAGTGCGCATGCAGGTAGAACCATCCACCGGTGGTCATCTTGTGAAACTAAGCCTGCCAGCAGACTGTGAAGCCATATTGGAGTTGCCGGCCGACTTCTCGCCTCTCGACCTGCCGCTTGCTGGTGGCCAGAGCGATGCGCCTTATCCTGTCAGGCGCTATCTGCTGCCCCAGGAATTTGAATACTTCCAGCCTGCCGATCCCCCTCAAGGAGGACTGCATCAGTGAGTGCTCTCGAACTGAACCCAGCGACCCTCGAGCGCCTCAAGGCGCCTGAGGTAATCTCAGCTTTTGAATTCCATTCCCAAAGACTGGCAGCCCTTTTCGCGCGGCGAGCGGCTGGAGCATGTCTTCGCCCTGGCAGGGGTGAACGCTTACAGCTACGATGCGTTCACCCCTTGGCAAGCAGTGGCTTCCGCTCGCGCTGGACTGGCTTGCCACCCACGCTGCGCTGGCCGAAGACCGCATCACCTTCCACCCGCTGATTATTAACTGGGACCCGCGGGGGGTCCACTTCATCGACTCTCTCTTCGGCGCTGACGTGTTCCAGCTTGAAGACACGACCTGGCAAGCGCACTATCTCGAGCAGCCGATCGGCCAGTTGGAGCCGCCCGATCTGGAAGCCAACGAGACCTGGCGCCAGTGCCGAGAGTTTGCCCTCGCCTTCGCAGAACTCGATCTGCCTGCTGTCACTTTCGCTTTGCCGACACTTTCAAGTGCCCTTAATATCGGCGTGAACTTGTACGGCCAGCGACTGCTGGAAACCTTGCTGATGGAGCCTGAGGCTGCCCATCACGACCTTCAAGTCATCAATGCGACTATCCGCAAGCTGCATGCCTGGTACCGCGCCAACCTGCCCGCTGAGCGGATGCAGTGCATCGTGCCTTGTGGACGGTTTCAGCCGCCAGGCTACGGCCAGCTTTGCGGTTGCACCTGCCAGCTGGTCTCTGCAGGGCAGTATGCCGAGTTCCTCGCGCCGCTAGATGGCGCGTTGCTTGGCGACTATCCCGGCGGCGGGATGATCCACCTGTGCGGCGTCCACACCCAGCATGTAGCTCTTTGGCGCGAGATGACTTCGCTAAGGGCAGTCCAGACAAACGACCGTGCCAGTGAAGACCTGGAAGCCTATCACCAGGGCCTGCGCGAAGACCAGATTATCTATCCTCATCCCTGTGAGGAGATGCCTGTTGAGCGCATCCTGGAGCTGACCGGCGGTCGTCGGATTGTCCTGTGCGCGCACCTTACAGAATTGATGCCAGTGCGTTATTAAACAAGCTCTCTACCAGACTTCTGGCCTTTTCGAGATCTGCTTCCTCAGTCACAAGGGTGAGCTCGAGTGAATCCTCAACCCCTTTAAGCAAGGAGCCATCAGCCAGGTTGAGCCTGAAGAACGGCTTGGGAAAATCTTTAAACCGACTGAGCTTTCCGTATTTGCCAAGTACAACCAACTGTTCGGAGGTCAGTGGAGCCGACAAGGTAACCTGCCAGGTCCGGGAATCATCAAAGCAGTCTTCAAGCGCGCTGACTTCAAGCACCGCCACAACCTATGTCACCTTTCCCCGGACGAGGGCCCGTATAGCCCGCACTAGTGCCTGTACGTCCTGCTCGGTGTTTTGCCATCCAAAGCTGGCCCGTAACGTCCCCCTGGGCGCGCCGATGTACTTGTGGATAAGCGGCGCGCAATGAAGCCCCCCGCGGACGTGGATCCCAAAAATTTCGCGCAGCATATCTGCCAGCTCTGTGGAGTCCCATCCCTGAGCAGTGAAAGCCACAACTCCTGCCTGTAAACCTGACTTTGGATACCCATAAAGGGTAACTTTCTTGATGCGCTCAAGCTTCTCTCTGAGCATTGCTGTGAGCCTGGCTCTCTGCTGGCCAAGGTCAGCCACGCCCTGCTCGAGGACGAACTCTACCCCCGCCCGCAGTCCAGCAAAGCCTGGCGCATTCGGGGTGCCTGCCTCGTATCTGTGTGGCATAAGCAGGGGCTGGATTTGGGAGGTGCTAACTACCCCAGTACCGCCATAAAGCAGTGGCGCCAGCTCTTCAAAGGTGACTCCAGTGCCCAGGTATAAAGCCCCTGTGCCCTCTGGGCCATACAAGCCTTTGTGTCCTGCAAACCCAATCAGTGTTCTTTCAGGCAGTTTTTCGGTATGCAGTAGCAGTGTTCCAGCCGCCTGCGCCGCATCGATGACAAGAAAGAGCTCTCGCTGCAGGCAGAGCTCTGTCAGTTCTTCCAGCGGAGGGGCAATGCCAAGCACATTGGAAGCCGCCGTCGTTACCAGTGCGCGCGTCTTCGGTCTTACAGCCTTTTTCCAGGCAGCCGGATCGAGCGCACTTTCTAGCCCAAGCACTGTCAGTCCCATGCCACGGCGCTTCAGTTCCCAAAGGGGGCGCAGCACCGAGTTGTGCTCCAGGCATGAGGTGACGCAATGCCACCTGCCAGGCTCCTCTCCAAGCAATCCCATCAGCGCCAGGTTAAGGCTGAAAGTCGCACCCGGAGTCAGCAATACGCGCCGATAGTCTGCCTCTCCGAGCAGTCTCGCCACTGCCTTACGGCACCCAAGCAGTTCGTCTTCGCCCTCGCCAAGCCCTCGGCCGGCATCTCTTGGAGGCCGCGCTAGCTGCTGCGCGACCGCCTCCAGGACGGCGGGGGGCTTGGGGAAGGTGGTCGCCGCGTTATTGAGGTAGACCACCTTCTCCCGCCTCCCTGGCTTCCTCAGGCTTTGGTAACTACGAACTCGCCGTAGTCATCTCCGCGCTCGATACCCTTGACCTGCTGGCAAGTAAAAGTACCCTCTCCAGCTGGATAAACGGCGCCGTAGGCGAGATCCATAAAAGCCGAGCTGATGCCGCATAGCATCGGCGCAAGCAGGCCATCACTCTTGCCGTACTGGACGAAGTCAGACTCATAATAATCGTAGGCCCTGATTACCATCTTCTCGCCAGGATCCAGTTCGACGATCTCGGCTTTGGCCCAGCCAAAACCTGCCAGCACAGCGAAGGCTGCGTGCAGCACTTCCTCTGGACTGCCATCAAGCGTTGGCGCGACAATGGCGTCCCATTCGGGCGAGGTTATGATGCCAAAGCCCGTATGGTAACCACACTCGTTGCCTGCCTTGTATAGCAGGTAGTACACGCTGTCTCGCAGGTCGGCAGGCACCGCGCCGGCGATACGCTCGCCAAACTGCATCCAGAAATCCGCCGGCAACTGGTTCAAGTAGACACCGAAGGAATGGATGGTGCCCGATTCACTGCTTTCGGGCCTGAGCTTCGACACATGGTCGATGATTAGCTGTCGATCTACTGCCATCGCTTCCACCTCACTTCCTAAGCACCGAGAAGACAGACTTCTCGGCGCCACTGACCAGGCTTTCCAGCTCGCTTGTCTCAAAACTGCCGGCTGGCAAATCAAACAGCGCGGCAAAAGCAGCTTCCAGATATCCCTGGGTGATGTAGTTGACGGGCTTGTCGCGCTTGCCGAACTTCTTCAGCCAGCCCTCGTCCACGTGAGAATGGGCCATCTCGGCTTTGCCGCTCACCGGCCCAGCCTGGATCAGCTTGAGGTCGCCCATCCCGCCGAAAGCCCAATAACTCTCCACCACGTGGATGCGATCGGCCAGCGCAGTCAGGCCCTGGCGCTCGAAGGCGCGGGTCAGCTCCTCATAGAAGACATCTCGCGCGGTCGCTTTGATGAGGCCCACCCCATCGAAAAGCGTCGCGTCTTCGGCGAGTTGCAGGTAGAGCGAAGTGTAATGGTGGCAATGCAGCACGTAAGGCACTCCGTTGATATAGTGCCGTTTGCGCAGATTGTCATAATGGTGCTGATACTCGAAATCTATTTGCTTCTGAACAGCCATCTTCTCACCTCCAGTTTAGAACCTTGGCACGCTGGGATCTTTCAGCAGCTCGCTCAAGGTGGAATGGAGCTTCTCCAGCTCCTCGGGAGTATCGGGCTTGCCCTCGGCGGTCTTCTCGGAGACGCCCGTCTTGAGCATCAGCCGAGTAAGGGCGAAATCGCCGCCTTTTTCTTTCGCGTATTGCAGATAACGCAACATCCTGGCTCCCATCCTGCACCTCCTCCTGTGACATATCGGACAGCAGTTGGCGGGGAGGGCGCCCTTCCCATCAGCCTGCCTAGTTACGTTATCGGCAGGCGCGCGCCGGACCTTAGGGCTCCGGAGATATTTTTTTAGAGAATCTTTCCGCCAAAGCAAAGCCCCGACCTCAGGGGGACGGCCGGGGCGGAGAAATTATGGTGTCTCTTGTTTAGCTTCGCGACTTTCGCCGGCGGTACAGGAAGCCAGTATGGCTCGATCCCCAAGCGCCCCGCCAGGCAAATAAAGATTAAGTTGCTCTGCGCCCAGGCACCTCGGCAAGGGCTGCCCAGGCGCTGGGCCGGCAGATCCAGCCAGGTTGCTACTACTGATTATCGTGCCCGACTGCGCATCAACCCGACTGCTGCAGGCCAATACATTGTTACCACCCGGCGTCTCGTCGACAGGAAAGATCGACGCCAGCGCCAACACTCCATCCTCGGTGACTTGTAGCTCTGAGGCCGTGCCGTTGCTGGTAAGCCTTCCAGGGCGCGGAAATCCTAGATGGCTGCTCGTATGCTTGCTCTTCGGTGACTGCGGGTGGCTGTGATGCGCTTTGCGGGCATCAGCCGCCTAAAATCGGAGGCCTGCCACTTACCTGTTTCGGGTGACACCCGGAAATCGTCATACCGCGCAGCCGTTGTAGCCCCGTTGTATGAGCCGCAGCTACGAAAACGTATCGTTGCCCCAGAAGGTCAGCACCTTAGGAGACTCCCAGTGCTCCAGATCTAGCCAGGCTGTGTCCAGTAAGGATGAGTTCCTGCCAAAGCGGTCGGCGCTTGGGCCTGTGTGATGGCGAGAAAGGGCGCTTGGATCGATGTGTAATCGATGCGGTTCCGCAACTACCGGGCCTGGTTACACGTCGGGGGGACGGGTACTCCACTCTGAGTAGGTGTTGTATAGCTGGCATCGCCACCCAGCTTGCCGTCGTGTAGTAGCGCCGTCAAGCCGTAATGCATTTGTGCACTCCTCGGGCTGCTAACACCACAACCAGCGTCTGATTCTCCTTCGAAATCGCGAATCGCCTGGATGACTTCGGAGTCAGTGATCGCATGGGCTGCGGCTTGAAGCAGACCGAACATGACGAGTATTCCGAGTCGGATTGCATAAGTGTTCATGTGGAGCCTACCCATCCCACCCAGTCGTTGCATACAGCTAACCTCTAGTTGTGCGACTGCGAGTCAGCGAGGCCTATCAGTTTTCATTATACCCCCCATGGACGATTAGCAAGGAGGAGTTGTATTAAATAACACTCGGAAACATCCCAGCCCAAAGGCCTGAAATCCGTGTGCCCAAGGGGCGTCGGACAATCTAGCGGACTTCACCAGGCGGTGTCGAAAGCCGTTGTAACACGTTTGAGGAGGTAGTCAGATGGACCGCGAGGCCACAATCGCTGTTGCAAGAGAGGTCGTGAAGCCAGGCGCGCCCTTCGTGTTTGCCACGGTGGACGCGGACGGAGGCCCCCGGATGCGCTGGATGGGTGGGCTGATGCTGGAGGAGCCTTTCCTAATCTATATGGCGGCGGGCGCCGGCAGTCGCAAGCTCGATCAGCTCGAAGGTAATCCGAAGGCGCAGTTGATGTTCCAGAGCCCGGACTTCGGTACGGTGGCGACGCTATACGGTGAGTGCGTATTGCTGGACGAAGCGGAGCTGAAGCAGCGGATGTGGAAGGCGATGCCGGCGCTAGCGCGGTTCGTCTCGGGCCCTGACGACCCGAGCCTGGCCGTGCTGCGTTTCACCACCAGGCGACTCGAAGTGATGAAACTGCACGAGACGGGCGAGAAGCCCTCCGTCGTCGAGTTCTGAGGCTTCAGCCTACCGATATTCGGCGAACTCGCTATAGGGGGCGATCTCTACGCTCTCGAGCGCGTTGCCTTGTTCTGTTGGGCGCAGAGCCAGGGTCAGCAGGTTGCTGCTCTCGGGCCCAAAATTAAGCCAGCATTCGGGCAGGAAGAACTCTCGCTGAGGCCCTGCCTGCCAATATCGCCCAAGGCAGTGGCCGTTGAGATAGACGAAGCCGTTGCCGGTCGCATCCAGCGTTGCTTTCCATGGCACCCAGACGCCCCGACGCTGGTTGGGCAGCTCGAAATCGAGCCTGTACCAGGTCAGCAACGCTCGGTCAGAACCCGACTCCTCACCCAGTTCGACGCGTTGCCAGAGGTCGCTGCGCTTCAGCTTCGGCGAGAACCATTTCTCCGTATCACCGAGGGGCCGGCCGAACTCCACCGGAAGCGCCGCCGCAGGGGACCGCTCTCGAGCGCGACTTCGCCAACCCCGCCCGGGCCGTCACCGTTACGTATGATAACCGCCAGGCTGTTGGTGACCAGGCTTCAGCAGGGCTCGTGATGTCGAAAGTATACTTGCTGCGACCAGTTGGCGGTGTGGGCGACTTGCGCGCCGTTGAGGAAGACCCACCCCTCGTCATCGAGGCGCCCGAAGACCAGCCGCGCCGAGTCGCCCTGAGCAAGCTGGGGCGCTTCGAAACTCGTCCGCAAGACTGCGAAGCTGTTGCTTGCCAGTTGGCTAGCTTCCAGAGGGGTCGCGTCCACTTCTTGCCAGGTAGAATCGTCGAAATCCGGCGCGACTTCGGGGCCTGGCTCCGCCGTCTGCACCTGAGCGAGCCTCCAGGTGGAGAGCAGGTTATCTTGCTGCCTTCGGCTTTACGCGCAGCGAGTGGATTCCTGTCAGTTCTTCCATCCCAGCGCCGCCGTTAGGGTGGCCGGCGTTCTCATACAGCAGCAGGGCAGTATGGTGGCCGTCAGTAAGAGGAAGCTTTATCGAGCTACCTGGTGGGACCAGCCGTTTGCCTCCCAGCGCAACGGCGACGGCATCGCCGCTACGCAGCCCGATAGCCAGGTCTGACCCCTGGGCATCAGCTTCAACTCTGTAGAAGACGAAGTGGCTGTCCCAAATATCATTGTTTTCGAGGTAGCCCTCACCGGCGAGAGGTTTCCACTTGGCCGGGCCGGGGTCGTCGCGCTTCAGCGCCTCGGTCAAACGGAGAGGCGCAGGCAAACCGGTCGGGCGCAATATGGCTGGCGCCGGCTCGGGCAGCCATTTGCCCTGCAGGGCGTCGGTTGCGCCGGCGGGCAGATAGAGGATAAGACTGCCGAAAGCCTCCAGCGAGTAGTCGAAGGTCAGCTCGAAGCCGGTATCCTGCTCGCGGAAATGCGCCTGACCCCTGCGCGGCTCCTCGTGCTGGCGGGTACGGATGAAGATATACCTCGCGCCACTCTCGGTCCGCCGGACGCCCAGGTCTACGTCCTCCTGGCTTGCGGAGGAGTCAATCGTCACCCGCTGGCTGCGCGCGAGCGCCCCTCCGTGTTGCTCGAGCATCAAGCCGATGGCCCGGACGCGCTGATAGCGTTCTCCCACCCCGCCGTGTTCGCGCAGGGGGGCGTTGTAGTCGTAAGTCGTGGTGATGCCGCGCGCCGCCCGGTCGTCGAAGTTCGTGCCGCCGAACAACATATAATAATTGAGCAGCGTCTGCCCCTCTCGGATTACCAGCAGCGTCAGTTGCTGGATCTGCGCGGGCGTCAGGCCGTCCTGCGCCTCAGCCAGAGCGCCACCGACATTGGAGAACCACCCGCCCTGCAGCTCTGTCGTCATCAACGGGGCGTCGGGCTGGTCGGCGCGCAGCTCGGAGATAGCCCCGATGGTCCAGTCCACGTTCCAGCCGGTGTAGAAGTTGGTCGAATCGAATACCTGGCCGAGTAAGGGATCACTTTCCACATCGCGCACGCATTTGGTCCAGCAGGTGAACAGCGGCACGTCGATGCCGAAGTCGCGCGCGGCCTGTGCCAGCGCCCGCAGATGGCCGAGTTTCATCTCGACCTCGGTGCGACCGAAGTCATATTCATTTTCGAGCTGGAAGAGGATGACCCCCGGCTGGCCGGGCGCCTTGCGAGTTAGTCTGATGGGGCGCGATGACCTGGCAGACAGCCTCGTACCAGTGCCGCGACCAGGCGTTGAACTGGGCATCATCGCTCCGGTACCACGGCTCGTGGCTTGGGGTGTCGGGCTTCAGCGCGGCCAGCCACTGGGGGAAGCCGCCCGCGTCCCACTCCGAGCAGATATACGGCCCGGGCCGGATGATGACGTAGAAGCCGAACTCCTCGGCCAGCGTCAGCCAGTCGTCCAGGTCGCGCAGGTTCACCTCTGAGAAGTCCTCCAGCCCCTTCGGCGGCTTCAACTCGTGCCAGTTCCACGCGACATAGGTCTCGACGGCGTTGAAACCGGCGTTTTTTATCGTCTGGAACCTGTCGCGCCACAGCTCCTTCGGGCAGCGGAAGTAGTGGAAGGCTCCGCTGTAGATGAAGACGGGCTTGCCCTCGATAAAGAGGCTCTGGGCGTCGTACCGGATTCGGTCCGGGTGCGCAAACTGGCGCGCGGCGAGGCCGCAGGTGGCCAGGGCGAGGGTAAGACAGACCAGCACCAGGGGCAGCAGAGCTCTCATCGGGCGACCTCCGAGCGTAAAGAGCGATGGGAGATACTACGCCACGGCGAGAAGAAGCCCTGCTGTCACCGCCTGGGCGGGCCGGCGCAGACAAGGCGCAGAGCAGGCTAGCGCTTCACGAAGAACTTGCCCCGAAGAGCAAGCCAGATTGCATACAGCAGGGCAAGACCACCGATGGTAAGTGCGATCACAGCGCCGGTGGGGTCGGCCTGCCGTCCCAGGAAGCCAGGATGCGCCTCCGGATTGGTAGCGAGGGCCGGCCAGGCAAGCAGCAGGCTCCCGAGCAGTATAGCCAGCTTCATCGTTTCCACCTTCGTTATTCTGCAATTTATTTGGTCCGAGTCAGGCGCTCCACCTTCGGACGGTTGTGGCGAGTCACGATCCACGCTGTTCGAGCTTGACCAGCCCGAATCCCGAGTACGGCCGAGGAAGAGCAGGAGACAGCAGATGCGACCTGTCCAGATACTGCATCCCTTGCAGTTACAGCTTCAGAAGATAGTCTACGTGGCCGGTGGCGCACATACAAGTTGCTAGCTCCGAGACGTGCGCCTGGTGCACATCTATTCGCAACGGCCCAGATCAATACCGAACCGTAGCGGTCAGGCCGCTGAGGTATGTCGGGGCCGATCTTTGCTGGCTTGGCGTCGCTCGATCCTTGGTACTTTGGTGCAGGCTCACCGCCAAGCGGTCGACGAAAACGATCGTCACCGGAATTCGCATCAACCGCGACTGTGACTGGCAGACCGGCCTCTATCTCGGTTTCAGTCTGGTCCTCGAACCTGAGCTGGTAGACCAGTTGGCCATCTGCAGTGGCGACCAGCACATTCTCTGTTGGTGTCTTGCCGTCCAGGTCTTCATACTCGTCGACTGCCGCGTCGATGGCATCCTGAGCCGATAACGTTGGCGATGACTCAGCCCCCTGCCCCAGTGCGCCCTCATGGCACACGTAGCCAGCGATGTCACCGGTAGCGAGGGCTACCAGCACTGTACATCCCCCCACGTCAGTGATCGCACCATTGGCCAGTTCGCGATAGAAGGTGACCCTGTAGTCGCCTGCTTGGTACCCGTGCTGCGTCTCCCACTGATACTGAGTTGAACCCACTCCGATGCGCTTGGGCGAACTGGAGCGCAAGGCTCTCGGCTTGCGCTTCTGTTATCGACGAACCCGAGTAACCATCTGCGTAGAGCACAGACTCCGACATGTGGTGACGGGTACTCAGCGACCGTGTAGAGCTCCGTCCGCGAGGAGTCGAACACTGCAGTTGCAGTGTATACATTGAAGGTCGACGAACCAAGCCCCACTGGGTAGTCAGTAGGCTGTCCCCGCGTTGGCAGTGACTTCGAGGCTCTGATCTCCCTCGAAGTCTCGAACGGCCTGCACGATGGCAGCCTCTGTGATGGAGAAGGCGGGCAAGCAAAGGGCGGTAACAAGTGCAAGCAGCAGAAGCGGCGCAACAAGTTTCATCCTCTACACCTCGTGAAAGGAGATTAGTATGGGCCTCTTAGGTTATTATACACCCAATTAGTCTCTACCCCCCCCCCGAGATATTAAATTATTCTAAAGTTTAGTTGCCCTACCCTCCCAGATCGCTGATGGTTATCTGGCTCTGGCAGTCGTCCAGCGTGTCGCAGAACTTGTCCGGCCAGGGCCACAGCCCCGCGAGGATATCTGCCATATCGTCGTGAGGGTGCACGGGCAGGTTGGGGTCGCTGGAGTAGTCGAAGAGATAACGCATCACGCAGGTGTAGGCGCCGGTGGAGGGGTCGAAGGTCTCCTCGGAAGCGCCAGGAGGCAGAGTCTTCGCGTGATGGAAGATACCCACCGCGTGGCCGCACTCGTGGGTCGTTATAGTCTTCACCGCCTGCTCGATCTGCCCGGCCAGCCAGGCATCGTTCGGCTCGATACCCTTCCCCCGCAGTCGCTCGGTGATGGTGTCTCGCGCAGCTTCGAAGCTGGTGCGGACAGCGCTTGCGATGTTGTCCAGATACAGGACGACATAGGGCGAGACCGCCCCCGGCGATTTTGGTCCCGAGCCCTGGCAATGGCCGTTGACGCCCGCTGGACCGCCTGATTCGCCCCGCACTTCGAAGCCGTGCTGGTCTACGAGATGGTTAGTCTCGAAGTTGGCGTTTATCTGATGGGCCTTCGCCCCTGTTGGCGGGTCGGCGCGCAGCTCCTCGGCGTTGCAGTAGTGCAGCTTGACGCCGCGCAAGGCGTCCTCGAAGTAACTTGCGGCTATGAGCCCGTCGGGGTCGTAGACGAACAGGTCTTTCACCTTCGGATCCAGCCGGATATGCCGGCCCCCAACGAGGACGCCGCGATATTCTTCATAGTTGGACAGGCCATCTCCCGGCCCGCTGCCTTTGGGAGTGGCGTCGTCATCGCCCGCCGGATCGCAAGAGACCAGCTCGTGCTGGCGCTCCCAGCCGTCGGCGATGCCATTTGAGTCATCGTCTTGCGGCACGGGCAGGAAGGGGGTGCCCAGGGCCTCGTAATGGGCTGCGATAGCCTGGTCAGGCTCGGTCTCCAGCCTGGCCTCGGCCAGCACCTTGCACGAGCCGCCATAGTCGTTAGAGGCTACCGTGATGGTCGCCTCGGTCACCGGGTCGCGCGTGCGCGCCGTAAGGCCATCCTCCGAGACCCAGATAGACTCCGAAGTAAACTGGCGAGATATCTCCATATCGTAGCGCTTGCTCGGGTCGTCCTTCGGCCAGTTGCAGGCGACGCCCGGCTCTCGGCTGATGTCCTCGAGGCGGAACTCGATGACGCCCTTGGCGCCCTGCGGCTCCTCGATACGCGCGGTCACTTCAAGCAGGTTGGGCGCCGCGCCCCCTAGCAGGCCGGGCAACCAGTCGGGGTAGCTCTGGGCAGGTTCGAGGACGACCTTCCCATCGCCTCCTTCCAGGTTGAAGCACCAACTGATGCTGTAATGCACCGGAACCAGCGTCTCGGCCAGGCCCTCTCTCACTTCGGAGAGGTCTGTCTGCAACTCGCCAGTCTCGGGGTCGCGAGGGTAGAGCGCTCCGACAGTCGTGACGTCCATA
This sequence comes from uncultured Armatimonadia bacterium, assembly GCA_963749155.1. Taxonomy (GTDB): domain Bacteria; phylum Armatimonadota; class Zipacnadia; order CAVVLO01; family CAVVLO01; genus CAVVLO01. The sequence goes on from CAVVLO010000002.1 coordinate 840,527, forward strand.
ACGCTGCCCAGCATCGGCACCGTGGCGCTGCCTGAGACGAAGGCGCTGCCGGGCTTCCAGGGACGCTCGAATTTGGATTCTTCAGGCTTCTCGGCAGGCGCGCCAATCGACCAGGAGCCTTCGTAGGTGTTGACCTCATTAACACCGGGTGCTGACACCCTCTCGGTGAGGGTGCCCTTCGGCCCAGCAAGAGGGCAGATCTATATGCGCTAATCCCTTGCCCGGATTGACCCTGACCGTGACCCAGGTGCGCACAGCAGTCGGCTTGTAGGAGTAGTTTTCTGTGTGGCTGGCCTGTAGTGACTTCGATATCGTGACTTTGCCCTCTTCTGTCATCGCGCTCTGTTCGCTGTAGTGGTTCAGGTGGGCGACAAACCGGCCTTCAGGATCGACAGTATCAAGCTCGCCGGTGACTGGATCGTATTCGCAATGGCAGCCAGTGACGAAGCCTTGCACATGAGCCGACTCACGTTTGGAACAGGAAAGCTCCCCAAGTGCGCGACCTCCCCCGGACACGCGGTGGATGGTGAAAGTACCGCTGAAGGGCACTTCCACCCAGTGGTCGGGGTCGGGCTCCGGCTCCTCATCGTCAGCGCGCTGCTGTTCTTCCATCTCTTCGATAAGCTTCTGAAGCTGCTCCATCAACGCCGCGGGAGGTAGCTCGCCCTTGTTAATATAAGTCTCCATCTGCTGCTGGACCGACTCAAGCTGGGCTTCGAGGTCGTCCTGGGTGACTGCCAGCGCGCAGCAAAACGCGACCAGCAGGAGGAGGAATAACAACACCTGGCCTGTTTTCATAAGGCTTCCCTCCAAAGAGGAAATCGCAAAGCCTGCTTATTCATTATATACCTGAGGGCAGGCTAGTCCGAGAGCTTAAATCGGAAGCGCCGGGTAAGCCTCTCATCTCCCGGAGTGTCCAGCGGCAAGGTGTAAGTGACCTGCCAGGCGCCAGTCTCGGCCTCATAGTTGGTCTGCCAGAAGTCGCTGCCATGGACTGACTGGTCTACCACCCGCCACTCACCCCCCGGCAGGCCCTCCTCCAGCACCGGCAGGCGATAGTCTTTGAGGCCTGCGAAGGTGACGGGCAGATAACCCAACCCGCCGGTGAGGGAGAACTCCGCCTGGCCGGTCTCGTCTACCTCGATCAGCGCCGGCCAAAGGCGCTTCAGACTGCCTCGGTCGACCTTGAAGGCTACGTCGTTGCCAGCAGCCTCGCGCTGAAGCAACTGCCAGGTGTTCTCCCACTTGCCAAGCGCGACCCTGAGGGCTTCGTTTGGCCCGTAATAGTCGCGCTGGAACTGGGGCAGGATGACCTGCTCGAAGGTCGCCTCGACATAGTCGCCAGGCTGAAGCTCGGTCACATCCGGAGGAAGCACCAGGTCTACCACGGTGCCGTTGATGCCGGTCGCGTGGACGCCGCGTTCTCTGGCCCAGGGAGAGGCCGGCTTGCCCCCGAGTTGGGCTGTCCACTCGCGCACGAGGAGGCCACGGTTGGCGATAGCACCGGATGGCTCGCTTGGGGCAGGCACTGCCTCATGCTGAGAGACCCAGGGCGCGCGTCCGGTCAGTTCGATGGCTGGGCCTTTGTATTCCTTGCCGCCTGGCTCAGCGTCCCACTCTTTCTGAAGGCCAGCGGTGTTGCCCCAGGCCAGTTTGGGTGTCGCGATACAGTTGTAGGTGTCCGAGCCGACCTGGAAAAGCGCAAGCCGCGAGGGAGAGGTGGCCTTTAACACGTCCAGACGCAGGTGGTAAAGCCCTCGCACATAATCGTCCGTGCGCCAGAGGCTCACTGTCACCTCGTGGGCAGAGCGCCCCATCAGCGCTGTGGCCGGCGTAAGTAACTTCGGTCAGGACAGGGCCCTGACGCAGGTATCTCTCGCGCATCCCGGCAGGGAACTGGCGCTCTCCGGCCGCGTCGAAATAGCGCACCAGATCGCCGCCCCCGACATTGTTGGTCCAGGTCCACTTGTTCTGCTGGTCGGCGGTTGAGCGCATCCCGCTGACCATCAAGGGGCGCACATCACAGATAAGCGTGTGGGCCTGAGCCTGGTCGGGCTCATAACAGATAGACTCGCCCCAGCAGCCGATGGCGCTCTGATCCCACACCTGGTTGCTGCCCCAGCCGATAAGGCAAAGCTGCGCATGCGAGGCCGCCCCGACTCCGCCCCAATGCGCCCAGGCCAGCCGGAATTCCAGGTTGAGGGTCGAATTCGCCGGCACCCGCACGAAGCTGAAGGCATGCAGCCAGGCGCCCTGATACCGCAGCTTAAGGCTCGGTTGATAGTGCCAGTTTTTGCTGAGCTGCACCGGCAGACCGCAAGGCACTCCTGCCTCATCGCAGAGCAGTGGCGAAAGCCCGGTCGGAGGTGCGATACCGGCGACCCCCAGGCTGTGGTCTGGCTTGTTGAAGAGCAACCTGAAGGTCTGTTCTGCTTCAGTTGGATTGGAAAGGGTGACAGCGACCCGCTCCAGAGTATCGTTATGCTCGCCGAAACGCGCAACTTTACCCAGGTCTACCTGCCACCAGCCACGTGCTGCTTCATATTCGACTGGACACTCGATGCCATCACCCACGGAGAGGGCCCTCACAGTGGTAGCCGGCCTGGCAGCAGCTTCAACCAGCCCATCGGAAGTCGCTTCCAGGCTCACCGAGACGGACCGGGGCGCTTCGAAGCTCCACGGCTGGCCATCTTCGGCTTCGGTCTCTTCGCGCAGGAAGGTTGTGCCGGTCTTCAGTGAGAACCCAAGTTTGGCACTCTGCCAGTCCACGGTCGGACGCTTGGCAGCGGCCTGGCCTGTTTCGTTGAAGAGCCACTCGCGCACCAGGCCTTCTGGCTGGCTTACAGTCTCGGGTGAAGCAAAATGGGATCGGATTTCCTCGAGCGCCAAGGCCCGGTTATAGAGCCGTATCTCGTCCAGATGTCCGACAAAGTGATAGCCGTCACCAGTCTTGTCGCCGCGCCCACCGAACACCAGTGGCGTATTGGTCGAGATTCTGGGCCGTCCGATTTCGAGCGCGCGCCGTTCCTCTCCATCTACATAAAGCCGCATTGTCTGTCCGTCATAGGTCAGCGCCAGGTGGTGCCAGCTCTCGGTCGCGAGGGGTTGTTCCTGCAGGTCGAGGCTGAAGCAGTTGTCACGTCCGCCGCCAAGATTGAGGAAAGCTGCCGCGTGACCGTTTACCAGAGCCATCCCATAGTGACCGTCAGCCCATTCGTTGCCGCCCTTGCAAGCCAGCCAGGGATAATAGGCTGTGGTCTGGGCGTTTTCAGGAAGGTAACACCACAACTCCAGTGTCAACTCGGAGGGGTCCAGTTCAGGAGAAGCCTCCACCTCAATCAGATTGGTGCCATCAAGCCCCCACCCGCCCCCAACGCGGCCGAAAGCGGGACCTGCTGGGACTTGCTGGAGCCTCGGCCAGGCTTCGAGCAGGAAGGTCAGTCGGTCTGGCCAGGCGAGTGGTCTCGAGTCGGGCATCCAAAGGCGCCTTGTCTCCCGCCTCGTTCTCGAAAATCAACCCGGTCACATCGGCCCGCTGGATGAGTTGACCGCCCTCGATAACTCTTGGCCCATTATGGATTGTCCACTCGCCGCCCCGGACACACTGGTAGTGTTCACCCTCCAGTATCAGGGCCAGCTCTAGGTCGGCAGAGGGCAGTGAGAGCACCTCTTCAGGCGACTCCGTCAAGGTGGAGAGATAGCTGCCAGCCTCAGGAAGCGCGCCAAGATGGGCCACTTCCATCCTCTCGACATCCAGTGCGAAGCCGTAATAACCCGTGCGCACGCAGCGAAGCCAGCGACCTTCGGCATCACGCCCGCGCACACCATCGGGCCACCCCATATAGGTATAGTCGCCCACCTGAGGGGCGCAGTCGGCAGGAGTGACAATACGCTGAGCAATCGAGGGCAAGGCTACGAGCAGCAGCAGACAAACTAGTAAGAGGTAGGGCATATCGGCCTCCCGGCAGCGCAGTAAGCGAACCAGGAGAACCTTCGACAGGGGGAGCTGGAATCCCGCAAGAGAGTTTCAGGCAAGCACTTTGGCAAGCACGAGGCCGGCAGTCAGCCCGAAACCGACTACCATATGCACCACGATGGTCAGCGCATTGCTCCTCAGCGCCAGTGGATCGCCCACCAGCCAGAGTTTTGAGTAAGTTGCAGCGGCAGCGGCGATTGGCAATCCTGCAAAACCAAGTAGCACCGCCATTGGCAGCACATCGAAGACCGCAAAAACCAGCAGCAGCATAAAGCCGGCGGTGAAGAGAAGCCGGAGGTTGCGCGTTGCAATCCTGAGTCCGACCCGGGTGACATGGGTGCGCTTGCCGGCGGCCGAATCGCCGGGCATATCGGGGATCTCGTTCACATACAGCACAGCCATTATGAAGAAGGCGATAACGCAGCCAAGCAGCAGCGGAGTTGGCCCGAAGCTCCCTGTCACAGCCATATAGCCCCACAGCACGGGAAGAGGTCCAAAACCGATTCCAGTCAGCGCCTCGCCCCAACCCTTGCCCATCGCGAACACGCCAGGCGAGTTGTAAGCGAACAGCACAACGATGCCAGCTCCAGCCAGGACGGCCATCTGCCAACCCACCGCCAGAGCAAGCCAGGCGGTAAGTACGATTGCGCCAAAGAGGTAGAGCCAGATAAGGGCTTTGGCGTCGGCAAGCTGCAATTCGCCACTCTGAAGCAGCCGGCTGCCGCCCGAGAAAGGCGTGGGATTTGGGTTGGCGCGATCGCAACCGAGGACTTCGTCAGTATAATCGTTGAGGACGTTGGCTGCCGCGTGCAAGAAGCAGCCTGCCACCAGTGCGATCAGCCACAGCGACCAGGAGAAACGGCCAGTCTCATACCAGCCCAAAGCTCCACCCGCCATGATCGGCACGATCACGGCAGTCAGGAACTGCGCCCTGATAGCGCGCAAACTGAACAGCAACACTTTCACTCCAAGTCCCTCTTCCGGCCGTGGCAGCGGCCGGGGGCGAGAATAGCCTGCCTCGCCCGGCCTGTCAAAGGCGCCGGGCGATTCGCTAGCTGCCCTCTAGGTAGTGTAACCCCGAAGTGGTATATTAGGGTCAGGTGAGATAGATGATACGATACAGTTTGTTTATATGCCTCCTTTCTGCACTCCTGGCGCTGCCCGCCTTCGCCCTTCAGGTGAGACTGGCCGATGCCACGCCCGATCTGGTGAGACAGACTCCTTATGGGGAGGAGCGCCTGATTTACCTGGCGCTTGAGAATCCCGATGCCGCAACGCTTGAGGGCTTGAATCTCGAATATGAGGCAGGGGGCAAGAGTAGTGTTCGGGCCTTGCTTCCCATATCGCAAGGAGAAGTTTGGGACACTGTCTGGGTCTGCCCGAAGTGTCCAAGTCTCAAGGGGCGCGTGGTGCGGGGTGAGGAGATACTTTGGGAAGGGCTCCTCGAAATCCCGGCCCTTGGCGAACATACCTATGTGCCGTATTCCCCTGCCGTCGAACTGGATGACCTGAAGCCTCTGATGCTGCGCGGCACAAATTATTACCCCCAGTATCAACCCTGGCCAGGACTTTGGCGCTCGGCTTCCGATTGGGATTTCGCCCGAGACTGCGCCCTTATGAGCAGCGCCTTGTATATGAATACTTTTCGGACTTTTTTCAATGCCGATACAGAGTGGGGGCTTACGCGACCGGATGGCACTATTACTCCCCGCGTCCTGGCTCGGTTTGGCAGACTACTGGATGCCGCGGACGAGAATCACCTCAAAGTGATGCTCTGCATCGGTGGTGTAGTTGATGTGAGTGACCTCAACGCCTGTAAACGGTTCTTCCGCACGGGAGTTGAGCCCTTCGTCTGGGATGGGCGCGTGTTGATGTGGGATGTCATAAACGAACCAGGCGGCGCTGATGGTCCAAAAGCTACGCCCGAACTTGCCAAAGCGGTCCAGGAGCTGTCAGCCTGGCTCTCGGAACTGGATGGCAACCATCTCTGGACAGTGGGGCTGGCCTGGCAGTTCGACCAGCTTTGGGAGCTTGGCGTTAAGCCGCCAGTAGGGCAATACCACAACTACTCCTCTGCCGTTGCGGTGCAACCTGTAGGAGAGCCCCCTGTGCGCAATGTCGCCGAGGACCTGACTAACACTCTGGCCTTCATCGAGCAGCGTCCTCTCATCATCGGCGAGTTTGGCCATGGCACTGCCGGCGATAGCGGCGTCAGCCTGGAACGGCAGCAGGAGATATACAGGGACTTGCTGCTTGGAGCCGAGACGGCAGGTATAGCCGGCGTCTACAACTGGACGCTATACGAGTTTAATCCAGACTGGATGGGCAAGTTCGAACAGTCTTTCGGTATCGTGCGCGTGGATGGCACTTTGAAACCTGCTGGCGAGACCCTCAGGGATTATTATCGCAAGTGGCGGGCGCAGGTGAAGGCGCCCTGGGAGGACTAGATTTCTGGAATATTGGCTCACTTCCAGAAACTCACAACCCAAGCTCTGAATGGGAACCGAGGCGAACCAGCACTAACGTATCGGCCTCGGGCTTCTGGTAGATTAGAATCAGGTCAGGCTTGACATGGCAATCGCGAAAATCTTTCCAGTCGCCGATTAACGGATGATCACAGTGGCGAGGTTCCAGCGGCTGATCGTTCGCCAAGGCGTCCAATACAGGCATAAGGTGCTCTTCCAGGCTGGATCGGTGTTTACCTTTTGCCTCTCTTTTCAAGTCGCGTTTAAAGTGGCTGGTCTGCTTAATCGTGCGCATTTAGGGTATCGCGGATCTCGCCAAGTGTTGTGGTCTCAAGTTTGCCACTACGTGCTTCTCGCATAGCCGCAAGGGTTTCGGCTTTGGGAATCAGCGGCTCAAACGGCAGCGCCTTTTCTTCTGCCACTTTGATAAGCAGCAGGCGCACTGCATCAGACACTGTAAGGCCCATTGCGGCCAGTACAGCAGCAGCTTCTTTCTTAATGGCCCCATCAATGCGGGCCTGCACGAGTTGATTAGCAGCCATAATTGGTGCTCCTTTTCTTCTTTCTGTATTACATTGTAATACACAACTGGTCTGGTAGCAAGCCCTGGGTTCTGAACGCGGGCGCAGGTGAAGGCGCCCTGGGAGGACTAATGAAGCAGCTCTTGTTTCTATGCCTTGGACTGAGCCTTTTTGCGAGCCTGGCGCTGGCGGCCCCGCGAGTTTCGCTGCGCTATTTCATGGGCGATATTAGCAAGCAAGACTTCCACTGGATTGGCGGCGAACTCGTCCAGCAACGCGTCGAGGGCGACACAACCTTTTGGACGGTGGCGCTGGAGGGCGAGGCCGACTTCTCCGTTGAAGCGCTTAGTGTCAGCGAAGGGCCTCTCACGCGGTGGAGCTTCACTTTTTCTAATGCCGAACCAGACACCACGATATCCGAGATCGCCTGCGGCTTGCTTGAAGATGTAAAGCCAGGCGGTTCCTGGGAAGGCGCCCGGCTGCTTTGGCCAAGTCTCTATCAGGGCGCGCTGATTACCGCGCTGGGTGACCAGACCGCCTTCGAAGAAGAATGTCGCATCGCCTGCAAGGGGGTGCCCTATCCGACAGGTCTTTATCAGGGCGACCTCTGCCTGCCCTTCTTCTGCCAGCTTGGCGGTGGCCACACTGTGGGGATGCGCATCGCCGATCCGACCCACGAGCTGGTGCGGCTTTCCGGACAGCGTAGCGAAGAAGGATTGGACTACTCCTTCTCCGTCTGCCCCAAGCTGCGGACCGGCCAGAGCTGGAGTTTCGGCGAAGTCGAAGTGTTCGACTATCCTTTTGAAGACTGGCACCTAGTCGCCGACAGGCACCGAGAGTGGCTGGAAAGAGAAGGCTTTCGCCCGGCCACGCCGCGCGACGGCGATGTGGCGACTTTCAGTTATGGCCGCTGGGATCCAGCCAAACCCGCGGAGGTTATCGCCTGGGCCGCGGCGCTTGGGGCCCAGGATGTCTGCCTGTGGCTTGATTTGTATGGTCGCGGCGACCAATATTACCCATGCTATTTTCCCCGTCCAGACGACGGGATAAAGGGTATGACCGCCAAGCTGGATGAATTGCGCGCTGCCGGCCTGCATCCGTATTTCTACACCAACGGCTATCTGCTCTCTCCCCTGCAGACGCACGAGGACGCGCTGGAGTGGCGGGCTGAATTCCCGGATCAATATCCCGAGCATGTTGCTCAGGGCGATGTGGGGTACGCCCAGACAGTTGCAGAGTTCCGCAAGGGGTACGATTTCGCAGGGGACTGGCTTGCCGAACCTGAAGCTATCCTGCCCCTGCGGGTGCGGCGGGCGGACTTCTACTGGGGAGAACATCCGATGTACTTCTGGCATGGGCGGCCTTTCTGGGCGGCCTGTGTAGCCAGCCCCGAGTGGCGCAAGCTCTTCAAAGACACGGCCCGGTTGCATGGCGAGATGGGCGCTGGGGGGATATTTATCGATCAGGTGTCCGCTATCGCACCGGAGTTTTGTTCTGCCGCTGGTCACGGGCATGACGAGGACACCTTCGGCTTCTGGAATCGTGCCTACCTCGACCTGCTAGCCGAGGTCAAGGCCACTGGTGAGGCCCTTCAGCCAGGCTTTTTTATAGAGGTCGAGGGGGCGACTGACCTCTATGCGAAATATGTAGACCGCTTCCTGACCCATTTCGGTGCGGCCGGACCACTCGAATATCCTCGGCTTTTCCGTTACACCGTGCCCTGGAGCCGCACGGATTGCGGGCAATATCCACTGGACGATGGGGCCGCGGTCAGGGCCAATATCGAGCAGACACTTCTGCTTGGATGCACTTTCCGGGTGTCAGGCGGCAAGACCAGTGGCGACTGGTCACCGGACGATCCGGTCTTCACTTCAGAAGGGATGCGCCTGATGAAAGCCGCCGTCGCCGCGCGCCGGTTGCTCGTTCCGTACATCGATGAGGGAAGCTTCCTGGATGACGTGGGGCTCAGCTCGGAGGGTTGCGAGGAAGCGACCTGGTTCTCCGGTAGCCAGGGATTGTTGTTGGTGGCGAAGGTAACCAGTGGAGAAGGCCGACTTCGTGGCCAGCGACCAACCGCGACCTGCTGCCAGGCGAGGCCCTTGATCTGGATTGGCAGACTGGCGAGTGGAATCCAGTCATTTGCGCCTTCACCGAAAGGGAGCTGGAGGTAAAAGGGCTTGCGCCAGGACTTCACCTGATAACAATACCGGCGAGAAGCTAACCTTCCAGCGCCTTATGCACTGCCAGGAGCAGTTGCCTGGGCCGATAAGGCTTGCTGACCAGCCCTTTGGCGCCGGAGTCTTTTATCTCCTTCGCCAGACCGTACCGGCCGTAGCCAGTTATCAAGAGCACTTTGACATCAGGTTTGATCTTCTTAAGGGCCGCGTAGGCGTCGCGGCCTGACAACTTGGGCAGGATAAGGTCAAGCAGCACGAGAGCTATCTCGTCAGGGCAAGCCTGATATAGTTGAAGGGCATCTTCGCCATCGCGCGCAGTCAGCACCTGATAACCGGCGTCTTCCAGTACATCGCGCGCAAGTGACAGGGAGACTTCGTCATCTTCCACCAGCAACACCAATTCACCAAGCCCTCTGGGCGCGCCTTCGGGCAGCGAATCTGGACTAGCCACGGCAGGTTGCTCTCCCTCGGGTAACCAAAGCTTGAATTCGGTATCCCTGGCTCCCGCTGGAAGGGCAGCGAGCAACCCACCGTGGCTCCTCAGCACCTGGTAGGCAGAGGAGAGAGCGAGTCCCGCTGACTCCAGCTTGCCCGAACTCAGGCGCCAGAAAGGCTCGAACAGCCGCTCCAGTTCTTCAGCCGGCAGTCGAAGCCCTTTTATCGTGAGACTAAGTGTTACATAGTTGCCCAGACTCAGCAGGTTGCTCTGGTTCTCCTTGATTTCGTCGAAGCCTGTGGTGAGTTCTATCACTCCATCTCGCCCAAGCGCATCGTGACCGAAAACAAGAAGAGAAAGCAGTGCCTCCTGCAGTTTGTCCGCGTCTGCCTCGACACAAGGCAACTCGGTCGAGAGGTCGGTGCGCACCTGGATAACCTTGTCGAAACTGGGCTGCGCAAGCTGCACCGCGCGCCAGACTACTTCTCCCAGGTCTACCTGGCTGGTCTCGGGTTTGCCCCTGCGGGAGAAAGCTTGCAGTTGCCGCGTCAGTTCCGCAGCCTGGGTGGCGGCTGTTTCCATATTGTCGAGATACTTGTGGAAAGGATGCCCCTCTTCAAGTTGCTCTTTCATCATCGCCGCATAACCCAGCACGGCGCCGAACCGATTATTGAAGTCATGCGCCAGCCCGGAGGTGAGCCGACCAATGGATTCCATTTTCTGCCGCAGCAAGAGCTGCTGCTCTACCTGTTTGCGTTCGGTAATATCGCGCAAGATGCCGTAATAGGCCCCGAGCTCGCCCCGCGCGTTGTAGACTCCCCTGGCAGAGAGCAGCCCGGTAATCACTGAGCCCTTTTTACGTTTCAAGTCCAGTTCGAAGTTGCGCACATCGCCAGTCTCGGTGAGCTCCGCCCAAAATTCTTCCCCTGCCTCGAGGTTAACAGGCAGGTCGTGGATAATTGAAAGCTGATGAAGTTCGCTGACTTCATAACCAAGCAGTTCGATACCCGCAGGATTGAGATCGAGCAACGATCCATCGGGCAGGCAAGTGAAGATAAGGTCCATCGAGGCCTCGAACAAGGCCCGGTATTTCTCTTCGGACGCCTGTAAAAGCGCCACCGCGCGCCTGCGCTGGGTGATGTCTCTGGCAATTGCGAGTACATGGCTACGCCCGTGGAAGGCGAAAAGCTGGGCTGAGACCTCGACAGGCACTTCGCGATTGCCTTTCGCCAAAAACAGAGTCTCGAAAGCCGACCGCCCATGCGTCTGGATGGTGACACATTCATCATCAAGTTGACGCCTGGCTGCATCGGGGGCCAAATCAAGCAAGGTGCGGGCAAGCAACTCGCTTTTGGAAAGCCCGGTCAGTCTGGTCGCGCTTTCGTTAGCTTCGACAATCAGGCCTGGATGGCCACGCCCGTCCAGTTCGAAAAGCAGTATGGCATCGCTTGCGGTCTCGAAGAGAGTGCGAAACTTGTTCTCATTTTCGCGTAGCGCCTCTTCGGTGCGTTTCAGCGGGCTGATGTCGGTCAACACTTGCACCAGGCCAGCCGACTTGCCGTCAGGCCCCTCGAAGGTCGCTTCCTCCACGAGCATCGTGTGAAAGGTGCCATCAGGCAGCAACAGGCCCATCTCGCGGCAGTCCAGGCCGCCCTTCGAAAGCAGTTTGGATTCGCGTTCATGCTCGGTGGTAGCAAGATCAGGGGAGAGGAGATCGAAGCCTGTCTTGCCGGCCAGCCGTTCTTTGAGTTCGCCAAAAAGAGCCGCAAAAGCAGCATTACAGTCCAGGTAAAGGCCGTCCTTATCTTTGAAGCAGATGGGATTGGGGATAGCGTCAAGGAGTTGCTTGAGAGAAGCAAGCTGATTACGTTCTGCCTCTTCAGCCTTGGTAAGCTTGTTCGAGCCGACACTGCGCATCATAAGCGCGAGCGCGCCAAATAATCCACCAAGTAGCCAGGTTTCTGCATTTAAACCAAAGTCGAACAGCATATTGAAGCCTCCTGCTACCAGTTTAACAGGTGAAATCTCTACCGCTGCACACACTTATGGTGGGCTGTTACCTGCATGCCACATAAAGAGAACTTGCTGATATCCCTTGTTACCAAAAGGGCCTTGCGAAGAGCGACTGAAGTATACAAAGCCGTGATATTGCCGAAACTTCACCTGGCTCAAAGAGTGTTTCCCAAGCCTCGAAATCTTGGCAGGAAGGCGTCCCTTGACCGCCAATTGCCCTCCAGTTAAAAGGAGGCCATATTATGGGTTGTGCCAACCGACGCGGACCAGAGGCGTCACTCGATGAGTTTCGATTTGCAACTGAAGAAGAGCTGGCCTGGTGGCGCGAGGCCAGGTTTGGCATGTTCATTCATTGGGGCCCGGCCGCCATCGGCGGCGGCGATATAAGCTGGTGTCGCAAGGGGCCAGAGCGCCTCGGAGACCATCAGCAGGTGGCTGATCCGCAGATCCCTGCCGAGGTGTATGACAACTTCTACAAGGAGTTCAACCCGACTTTGTATGATGCCCGCCAGTGGGTGCGTATTGCCCAGTCAGCGGGGATGAAATATATCGTCCTCACCACCAAGCATCACGATGGCTTCTGCCTGTGGGACACGCGGCTGACCCAGCACAAGGTCACCGCGCCCGACTGTCCTTGTCAGCGCGACCTGGTGGCGGAGCTGGCTGACGCCTGCCATGAGGCGGGCTTGAAGCTTGGTTTCTATTATTCCCAGCGCGACTGGTATCACGAGGATTATCTGACCGAGCACCACGACCGGTATCTGGCCTACTATCACGGTCAGTTGGCGGAGTTGCTCACCCGCTTCGGCAAGCTGGATATGCTCTGGTTCGACCATATCGGCGGCACGCATGACCAGTGGGATCCCGACCTCGTGCTTCGGATGGCGCGCAGCCTGCAGCCTGGAATCCTTATCAACAACCGGCTGCATATCTCGGTCAAGCTGGGTGGTATGCCTGGCTATGAGGCCGACTTCGACACGCCCGAGCAGCAACTGGGCGCCTACAACATCAAACGCCCCTGGGAATCTTGCCTTTGCCTGGTAGGAGGCGTCTGGTCCTACAAACCGGGCGGGGAGATGATGAGCCTCGAGCAGTGCCTCCACGCGCTGGTCAACTGTGCCGGCGGAGACGGCAATCTGCTGCTTAACAATGGCCCGATGCCCGATGGGCGCATAGAACCGCGCCAGGCAGAGCGCCTGGCCGAAGTCGGCGGATGGCTTGCAAAGTATGGCGAAACTGTCTATGGCACGCGAGGTGGGCCCTTCCTGCCGGGCGAGTGGGGCGCAAGCACGCGCAAAGGCAACTCGGTCTATGTCCACGTACTTGGCTGGGATGGTCCCAGCCTGCGCCTGCCAGCACTGGAGCAGCAGGTGCTCGCAGCGGCTTGCCTTACGGGAGGTGCGGTGAGTTGGAGCCAGGATGCCGAGGGGATTACCCTCGCCGTTGCCCCTGAGCACCGCGACACCTTCGATACGATTATCAAATTGACGCTGGACCGGCCGGTGCCGCTCTAGCGAGGAGGTCTCAGCCATGAGAAACAATCCAACTGAGTGGGACAGTAACAACCCGGAGCGCAACTGGCACACGAAGGTCTTCTTTGGCCTGCATTACGATTTGCACGCGGGCGCGCAGGATACCGTGCTAGGAGCTGAACTCACCGCTGAGCACCTGCGGGAAGAACTGCTGAAGGTGAGACCCGACTGGGTGCAGTGTGATTGTAAAGGCCATCCTGGCTACACAAGCTGGCCTACCGAGACGGGCAGCGCCTCTCCAGGCATCGTGAAGGACGCCCTGCGCATCCATCGCGATGTGACAAGAGAACTAGGGATGCCGCTCGTGATGCACTATTCGGGCGTGTGGGACAATCGCGCGGTCGAGTTGCATCCGGACTGGGCGCGCATCGGGCCAAACGGGGAGACGGGCGCAGGGCACGTGATGGGTACCTGCAACCTGGGGCCGTATACCGACGAGTTGATGATCCCCCAGATGATAGAACTAATCGAGAAATACGATGTGGACGGCTTCTGGGTGGACGGCGAGAATTGGGGCACCTCCCCCTGTTACTGCGAGCGTTGCCGGGCCGCTTTTGAAACCGAGACAGGCATCGCGGAACCGCCTACAGCCGCTACAGAGCCTAACTGGGCCCTCTGGGCGGCCTTCCACCGGCGGCTGTTCGAGGAGCATGTCCGCAAATATGCTGAGGCAATCCATCAGGTTAAGCCAACCTGCCAGGTATGCAGCAACTGGATGTACACAGTGGCTGAGCCCGACCAGATCAAGGTGCCTATTGACTACCAGAGCGGCGATTTCACTCCCGCCTGGGGACCAAGCTGGGCCGAGATTGAAAGCCGCTTTATGGACAGCCGCGGGCTCTCCTGGGATTTGATGGCCTGGGGGTTTGGCAACCCTGGGCAGGGCAGCCACACCTTCAAGCCCGCCGCGCACCTGTGCCAGGAAGCCGCCTGTGTCATCGCACTGGGCGGGGCTATCTCCATCTACGATACACCCCAGCGCACGGGCCATCTGACAGGCTGGCATCAGGATACGCTGGCCGAGGTGGCGCGTTTCTGTCGTGCCCGGCAGCCCTGGTGTCAGGGGACCCAAGCCGTTCACGAGGCGGCGGTGCTTCACTGTTCGGCGCATTATTATCACGAGAGCGGCGAAACCTTGATGGCGGCCTGGTCGGGCGCTCACCACGCCGCCCTTGGCGCGATGCAGGCGCTGCTTGATAACCAGGTGCAGACGGAAGTCCTGAACGAGTGGGCGCTGGAGGAGCGGCTCTCCGACTTCAAGCTGGTCGTCCTTGGAGAGCAGACACGCGTGCCGGCTTCCTTGAAGGAGAAGCTTCTCGACTGGGTGAAGGGCGGCGGCAAGCTGTTGCTCTCAGGCCCAAGCGTTGCCGACGACTTCATCGAGTTGGCAGGGGTGCAGCCGGCTGGCGAGATCACGGACGGCGGGCACTTCCTCAACCAGGGCAAGGAGGCGACGCCCGTCTGGGGCAAGTGGCGTCCAGTACAGCTTGCTGGCGCTGAGCAAGTGGCGCCTTTCCTCTCGGAGCGACAGCCTGGCTACAACGTAACAGAACACCCTGCCGTGACGCTCAATCGCCTGGGCGAGGGCCTGGTGCTGGCGCTGCACTCTGATTTCTTCAAGCCTTACAGTCAGACTCACTATCCACGCAGCCGCAAATTGGTGGCCGACTGGCTGGCCGTGCTGGCGCCGGAGTTCCAGCTTGCTCTGGACGCACCTTTCTGGATTCATCCTTCCCTCCGCAGTCAGGAAGGCCGACTGCTGGTGCACCTCGTGAATCTGGGTTCTGCCAATCCGATGAGCCCCACCCAGTTTATCGTGGAGGAAGTGCCGCCGGCAGGGCCTATTACCGTCAGGCTGGAGCTCGAATCCGAGCCGGCGCGCGTATACCTGGCACCTTCCTTCGAGCCAGTTTCCTGGTGTTATGATGAGGGCTTGCTTATCGTCGAGGTGCCCTGGATTGGTATTCTGGACACCGTGGTAGTCGAAGCGTAAACTCGCCTGGGGCCGCGAAAAGTGCCCTACAAGAGGAGGAGTCTCTGTATGAGCAGGAAGATCGCCATCATTGGCGCGGGCAGTATTGGTTTCACCCGGATGTGCGTGAAGGATGTCCTCTGCGTACCGGAATTGGCAGACACCGAATTCGCCCTGATGGACATCAGCGAACAGAATCTCGATATGGTTTACCAACTTGTGAAACGCGATCTGGACGCCTCGGGGCTTCCCGCAAAAGTCAGCAAGACGATGAGCCAGCGCGAAGCCATCACCGGGGCCAACTACGTGTACTCCTTCGTGCGCGTGGGCGGGCTGGAGGCTTTCCAGACCGATATTGACATCCCCCTGCGTTATGGGGTCGACCAGTGCGTTGGCGATACCCTCTGCGCGGGCGGGATTATGTACGCGCAGCGCACCATCCCCGTGCTGCTGGGCATCTGCCAGGATATGCGCGAGGTCGGCAAGCCGGGTTGCATGCTAATCAACCACTCCAACCCAATGGCGATGAACACCTGGGCCTGCACCAAGTATGGCGGCGTGCCAATGGTGGGCCTTTGCCACGGGGTCGAAGGGGGCCACTGGCAGATCGCCGAGGCGCTCGGGCTGCCGAAGGACGAGGTAGACATCATCTGCGCCGGCATCAACCACCAGACCTGGTACATCAGCGTCAAGCATAAGGGCAAGGATATGACGGGCAAGATTCTTGAAGCTTTCGAGAAGCACCCCGTCTTCAGCAAGACCGAGAAAGTGCGTATCGATATGATGAAGCGTTTCGGCTTCTACAGCACCGAGTCCAACGGGCATCTCTCGGAGTATCTGCCCTGGTACCGCAAACGGCCGAAGGAGATAAAGAAGTGGATCGACCTCGGCTCGTGGATCTGCGGCGAGACGGGCGGCTATCTGCGCGTCTGCACCGAGGGGCGCAACTGGTTCGAGACCGACTTCCCCAACTGGATGGCAGCCCCGCCGCAGACTTTCCGGCCCGAAGATCGCGGTCACGAGCATGGCTCGTTTATCATCGAAGGCCTGGAGACTGGGCGTCTCTATCGCGGTCACTTCAATGTGCAGAACCGGGGCATCATCTCCAACCTGCCCGAGGACTGCATTGTCGAGGTGCCAGGCTATGTGGACTACAACGGGATGAACCTCCCCCTCGTCGGCGACCTGCCGCTGGGCTGCGCAGCGGTGCTAAACACCAGTATCAGTGTCCAGCGCCTTGGAGTCGAAGCCGCGGTCAGCGGCGATGACACACTGCTGCGTCAGGCGATGCTGATGGACCCCCTCGTGGGCGCCGTCTGCAATCCGCCAGAAGTGTGGCAGATGGTGGACGAGTTGCTGGTCGGGCAGGCCAAGTGGCTTCCCCAGTACAAGAGTGCCATCACCGCTGCGAAGAAGCGTCTGAAGCAGGGCCTTGCCATCCCGGTTAAGGAAGGTTATCAGGGCGCGGCGCGCCTCCACACCAAGACAGTAGACGAGATGAAGGCTAATGCCGCAAAGGCTCGCGAGCAGGCTGCCGCGGCCGACAAAGGCAAAGAGCGCGAAGAGGCTGTCAAGAAAGCGAAGAAAAAGTAGCGCGACTTTTCATCGCAAAACCAAAGCGAGCAGGCCAGTTGGTCTGCTCGCTTTTTTTTGTGTGCCAAAGGCAGACTACTCGGCAGCGTAGACTTCCAGTTCGCTGATGCCCATCTGCAATCCTACCTGATCTGGCCCGTCGGGTTTTACAGCCTCGATCCGCACATAGCGGGCGGTGATGGGCGCCTCAAGCACGTGTTCCTGCCTGCCACCTGGACAATCGTTTATATGAGCGATGGTCTGCCAGGTCGTGCCATCGGCCGAGAGATGCACTTTGTACTCGGTAGCCCAGCAAAGCGGCGAGAAGTTGATGACCACGCGCCCGAGCGGTGTAGCTTCTTCCAGGTCGACGTGGTACATCCAGGCGTATTCATAAGCGCCCTGGGCGTGGGTATTGGGATAACCATCCACCCCATATCGCGCGTAGTTGAAACCGCTCGGCACCAGCCTGTGAGAGCCGTCAGTCGACAGCAACTCGGCAGGCCTGTGCCAGGCAAGATTGCCTGGAGGAGTCTGTTCTTCCGCCTGGGCCTTGCCCACGCCTGGTGGATACGGCTCTGGCCAGGTCGAGTCTGATGAGTACCGCAATCGGGTCGTCACTTACCTTTGAAAGGTCCAGAACAATCCTGTCATCTGTCTGTGAGAAGGGCACCGGCAGGTTGCCGTTGAGCCAGGTGGCAGCGACTACTGGTACAGCGAAGTCCGGCAAGCTGATCTCGCGGCTCTCGGGCAGGCCAGTCTTGCCCCGTTCGGTCTCCAGCAGCATCAGGTAGAGCTTCGTTCGGTCGAGGCTGATGGTGTTATAACCCCAGCGTTGTTCGGCAAGTGGGCCCTTGTCCACATTGGTGTAGGCCTGGTATAGCGGGGGTTTGCCCTCTGGACTGGCCCAGTCGGCGAGTTGTTGATGGACCTGCCAGACGATGGAGGCGTCCAGATCAGGTATGCTGCCGCGCGGAGAAGTCTCATCTCCGGGCGCTGTGCCGGTCACGAGAGCTGGACTGTGGTCCAGATTGGCAACATAGCCTTCGCCAATTATCGAGAGGGCGACTTTCTGCATCTCATACGCGTCAGGGATATCGCCTTTTGAATATTCCAGCTCGGGGTCAGGCACCATCCGCCAGGTCTCAAGCGGGTAAGTCTTTGCCCAGGGCAGGGGGAAAGGCCACGTAGCCCAGGTATTCACACCCCAGGCGCCCCAGCCTTCAAGGCACAGTGCATCCCAGTCGCCCTGGCCCAGCGTCGGCACGCCGTTGAGGACAATGACGGTATCTGGATTGTAGCTGCGGATCATACTGTAGAGGGCATCGAGCGACCAGCCTACGAGCCCTGCCCAGTCAAACCAGAACAGGTCGGGGTTGTAGCGCTTCATCGCATCTTCAACCAGCAGGATGCCTCCAAGCTCGGCTCCGCCATATTCGGGCGCATTAAGATTGCCCAGGTACATCCCAAACTTCATCCCCGCGCCTTCGATGGCTTCTTTGAAGGGAGCCACCACATCACCGACGGGATTGTCCCGGTCGAAGGGGGTCGGCCAGCGCGCAAACTGATCTCCATTGTTGAAGGTGATTATGCAGCCAGCCTGGTAACCTTGCCTGCTCATTGTTTCAACAAAGCGGGGCAGGTCAGCCTCGCTCAGCCGCTCGGGGCCGTGGATCAGTCCGTAAAGCTTGGCGGCCTCAAACCAGCGGCTGGGGCGCTCTGCAACGTCAAGAGTCAGCCCTTCCCTCGCAGTCGTTCCGGTCGCATCGGTGACTTCAACCTGGAGACGATAACGAGCTGTCTGCCGCCTCGCGCGCCACGGTGCCCGTGATGGTGCCGTCCTCCAGGAGTGACAGGCCCTCGGGCAACTCTCCCCCGACCTGCTGCCATGATAAGGGAGGAGTGCCTCCGGCGGCAGTCAGTCGAAAAGGCGCAGCTTGCAAGGTGAGTTTGGGATTGGCAAACGAGGCAGCATAATAGTAGGCCTCGAGGACAGGCTCCACCACCTCGGGGTCGATGCCGACATAGGGCCATTCGCGGAAGGCTTTGGGTAGCGACTGCCCCCCTGCCTCGGGCATTGCCTGGGTTGCAACCTTGAGTGTCCCTTCCGGCCCGTCGGTCGAGTAGACCAGGCCTGGCACGTTGCTTCCATCGGCAAGGCAAAAGCGCGCATAACAGCCAAGCCGCGCGGCGCGCTGGTTGGCCAGCTTCAGCAGCAGGCGGTTCCAGCCGGCCGCAAGAGTCACCTGGGCCTGTTGGCTGTCACGTTCCCAGTTGATGCTTGTACTGGCCAGTATGGGCTGACCGTTGAGCCAGCACTTGAACTCCTCATCCGCACCCAGGCGCAGCTCGCAGTCAACCTGGTTGGGGCTCCAGACCCAGGTATGCAGGTAAGCCACGACGCCAGCGACAGATTGACCGAGCTTCACTCCGAAATAGCTGCGGACATCCTGGTAATTGTCATAGTTGCGACTGAAGAGCCGGTCATCGAAATAACGCCACTGCTCTCCCACTGCTTCCTCGCCCTGCCGGGGTTGGACTGACACCTCACCAATCCAGTCCCGCTCATAGCCGGTGTTATCCTCGTCATTTGGGAAGGCGCCAAGCACCAGCCAGGTATTGATGTAGTCGGGCGCATCCATTGCACAGGCCCCCTGAGATTGGAGAGAGAGCAGCCCAAGGCCTACCACTACCAAAAGGCCCAAGGCGAAGAAAAGTCTGCTCATATTGCCCTCCTTGATTGTAAAGGTGCGGCAAGATTCTCTTGTATCAGCGTTCTCCCTGCAACCTGGAAGCCCAGTTCAACGTCTACTGGGTATGAATCGAGGGCCTTTCTGCTACAATCGCCGTATGTTTTGGCGCAATATTATGACAGTAACTCTTCTGGCTTGCGGGCTTCTCTGGCTTGGCGCGATCTCGGCGCTGGCAGCCGGTGGCCCTCCCTCGACTATCGCTGTCCTCGACCTGCAAGCCTTGCAGGTGGATAAAACCAAAACCAATCTGGGCGCCGAAGTCTCTTTAGCAATCGCATGGAAGCTGCAATCCTTGCCAGGGCTCGATGTTGTGCCGCGCTGGGAAATCGCCCGGATTCAGGGCAAGGCGCTCGAAAACCCGCCAGGGGTCGACTCTCAACTTGCCCGTACCTGGGGACGTCGCGTCGGCGCGCGCTGGGTGGTCTCAGGCAACTTCACCTCGGTCGCCGACCAGTTGCAACTCAAGCTTATTCTGGTAGATACCCTCTCAGGTCAAACCTGGGAGAGCGGCCTCACCCTGATAACGACGCCTGAAGAGTATCTTGCCGATCTGGGAAATCTGCTCGACAGGCTCGCACCGCTTATGGGGTATGCCCTGACAGAGGACGAACTCTCTCAGATTATGGAGATACCAACGACTTCGCGAATCAACCTGGCGGAAGTCACCCGATTGCTTGTTGAGTATCCTGAGCTCGAGGCAAATCGGCCCGAACAGCTTACAGAAACTCTGACTGCGCTGGTCACTGGCGATGATAATTTTGTAGAGGCCGCCTGGCTTCTGGCGCTGGTGCTTCACGAGGAGGGCGAAACCGACGAGGCAATCGTCCGACTTGAGACTGCAATAAAGGCACGTCCCAGTTTTACACCAGGCTGGTTGTTCTTGAGAGAGCTGTATCTGGAGCAGAACGAGCAAGCCAAAGCCGCCCAGGCGCTGGATAAAGCTAATCGAGGTGGCTGCCCGCACTCCGAGTGTAGTAAGGGCGCGTGCCCAGGCCTTGCTCGAAGCAGGCAACACCAATGAAGCAGCTCGAGTGTTGCGCGAACTCCTGGTCTCGGCCCCGGAAGAGGGCCTGGCTCACCTGCTTTCAGCCGAAGTGGCCCTGGCTCAGAACAATCTCGAGAACGCCCTCAACGAGATGAAGGCTGCCCTGGGCTTGCCAGGTATTAGTGATTATCTGGTTTATGTGCGTATCGCGGAAGCCCAGGAGCATTTTGGGAATATCGACGAAGCCCTGGACGCCTACAGTCAGGCCGCTGCCAAATCGCCAGGCAACCCCTGGGCACTGCTCAGGAAGGCTGACTTACTACTGAAGCTCGAGCGCAATCAGGAGGCGCTGGAGACACTGCTATTGGCCTTCGATGCCGACCGGGAGTATTACTGGACCCATATTGCTCTGGCGCGAGCCTATCAGGCGCTTGGCCAACTGGACCAGACGGAACGCTTCTTGAACTCGGCGCTCAAACTGGATGCAAAACGCATCGAAGCCCATTTCTACTATGGCTGGTTGCTGTTTGACACCGAACGCTGGCAGGATGCTGCTACCCAGTATGAGCTTGTGTTGAAGACCGCGCCTGGCCATCAGGCTGCCACTTATAACCTCGCATTAACCTATCTGGAACTCGACCGGAAGCCCGAGGCCATCGCCTTGCTCGAAAGTTTCCTCAAGACGAAGCCCCCCGCCGAGTGGCAGGAGAGCGCCAACAAGCTACTGCAGAAATTGAAGACACCTGGTTAGTCGGCAAGCAGCCGGCGTTGCCACGCTTCGACTTCGGCCTGAGTGCCGTAAAGCCCGCAGAAGGTCTCTCCCAAAGCTAGTTGCAGCTTGAGCTGTCCCTTTTCAACCGGCAATACAACCCCCTTGTCGAGGTCAAGCACCGCCTCGGCGTCTGGGCCAAGGTCCAACACCTTCTCCCCTGCCGTTGCGGCATGCAGGCCGACAAATCGGCTGTCAAGGGAAAGGGCATCCTGAGAGGGACCAACCAACCGTAGCCCTTCCTGAGCCAGAATCCAGCGCAACAATTCCGCCGATAGCACCGGCACCGCATTGTAATAGCGCCGGCCTTCACCTACCTGACTCCGCGCCAAAGCCACCTGGCCGCCTTCGGAATACATCCCAAGTGTTTCAGCCGAAGAGTCTTCCACCGCGAAAGCTGGAGTCAAATCGACCTTCGGCAAGCCCCAAGCCAAAGGTGCCGCACCTGAAAGCTGGGCTTGAGCCAGAGCGCTGCCGGCAAGCTTTATCACCTGCATCCCGGCGACCTGGCTCAGTTGCGCGAGGCTCAGGCCCTCTTCGCTCACATAACCCGGCGCATAGTTGGTCAGCACAACAGGGAACTCGTCGAGTCGTTGTTTCAACGCATCCAGTTGCGCCACGTCCAGATGGAAGGTGTTGAGCAAGATGACCAGCTTGTAATTGTCGACCGAGAAGTCCCCCGAGAGGAACTCCGGCAGGTCATACAGGTCGAAGGGAGCGCCCATCCGGTAAAGCTGGCTCCACTGCTCGTTCAGCAGAGGATAAGTAACCGTATCCTTGCCGGATGACCAGTTGGCGACATAGTTGAGGGAGTCGAGATCTGCGATGACGGCGATCTCGGCGCAGCTTTGATGCTCGATTGGGGCAGCCAGACGAGAGGCCTTTTCGATGCGCTTCATGCAGGCCAGCATCTCCGGGCTGGAATACCAGCCTGACTGCATATCGAAATACCAGACACCCACCCGGCGCGCGAGGGCCTGAGAAAACTGCCGCCAGAGCAACTGGTTGGACTCCCAATCGTTGGTCGCGAACACCAGGCCTGGCCAGTTGGCCTTCCAGGTGCGGTCATCGCCCTCATCGAAAAACAGCTTGCCGTGTTGCAGTATCGAGCCGTGCAAGGCTCTGTGATGGGCAGGTTGGGTCAGCGCCCTGTCAATATAAGTGTGCGGGCTGGCGACGAAATCGAGCAGGCCGGTCGCCAGCACCTCGCCCAGGGGCATCTGCAGCCCTTCCTGCAGCCACGGGCAGTTGGAGGTATAAGACCAGAAAGCCCCCGTCAGCAGCTTGCCCTCGCTTTCTTCCTTCACCGCGCGACAGAAACGCAGCAGGCAGTCGGCCTGCACCTGGTGATAACAGTGGTAATAGTCAATCAGTTGCTGAGATTTGGCCGGGTCGAGAAAGGCTCCCTCATCCGAGTGAAGCCGCTCATCGAGAGTGGGCAGAGCCGGCTCGGTAAAGTTGGCCATCGGGTCGTGCCAGGCTTCGCGCAGAGCCTCAACTGTGCCGTATCGGACGCGCAGATAGCGAGAGAAGGCCCGCTGCATCGGGCGCGCTGACGTCGGGCAGATAACCCATCCCCCAGTAATGCCACTCGCCATAGATGCCATTGGCCAGGTGCAGGCCGATGATGCGACTGCCCTGAGGGCTCGTTTTCAGATGACGCACCAGCTCGCGCAGGTCCTGCTCGGCGGCCTCCTGCCACACCTCGGAAGCCATCGAGGGATAACGCGTGCCGCCCATCTCATCGTCAATCCAGCCGACCTCGGTCGAATAACGGATAAGCTCCTCTTCTGGTTCTGCGGCAAGCCCGACGCGTTCCCACCAGGCGCCGACAACGGTCGCAACGCGAGGTATCGCCCAGCCTTCGGGCGCGTTAGCCAGCAGCACGTTGAGCTGACCGTCAAGGTCGCTCCATTCGCGCGCGCCAGCCTCGATTTTGCCCCAGGGCAAGGGGAAGGAATAAAGCCGGAAGCCCGCGTGGGCCATCTCGTCGGTATAGCCAGCATAGAGCTGGGTCGCCACGGTAAACATCAGGGGGTAGAGTTGTTCGCCCTCGACCTCGATGAGGGGGGTGCCTTTGCCTGGAAGGAGGCTTGCCTGAGGCAAGCCAGCTTTGGCGCCACTCTGAGCAAGCGTGAAGTCGCGCTCGAGGCGGCCTTCTACCGGGCCATCAGGAAGCTGGAACGCAGTCCGCAGGGCAGATAGCTCGAGTCGCAGTTCTCCTGCAAGGCCTTCAGCGATGGGGAAATCGTATTCAAGAGAGGCGGCCTCAGCGCCTGACACCGAAAGCGACTTCACAGGCTGCGCGCCAATAAGCAAGCGGAGCGAGAGTGGAGAATCAAGTTGATCCTCAAGCTGGAGGCTTACTGTCAGCGAATCGCCCTCAGGTGCAAGCGCGGCCTCAAAATGCTTAACTTTGGCCAGCATCGCCTCGCCATAAAAAGCACAGGGCAGTTCTCCCCAGGGGGCGACTGGCGGTTTCCCAATCAGTTCGACAGGGCCAAAGGCGCCGGGAGCAGCCTCTGGCAGATTCCAGCCTGGCGTAACTTCAGAGGCGCCCTGCCAGGTTTCATCGGTATTCACAACCAGGAAAGTGCCGTCCTCCATTACAAATTCGAACTGGCCGAGGAAACCACCCGGAGGCGCGGCGTTGCGGGCCTCTGCCGCCAGACAATTCCGCCCCTGCTTCAGGTATGAGGTTATCTCGACCGACCGCGTCGTGAACCACCAGAAGCCCGAGTTCAGCACTTCCTGGCCATTTATATAGACGCTGAAGCCATCATCGCCCGACCCTTGATACCAGGCGCGTTTTACAGGCTGTGGCAGGTCGACATAGGTGCGAAACCAGGCGTTGTGAGCGCCTGCATCCAGCCCAGCGGGCCATAGCCAGGCGGCTTCCCACTCGCCAGGGGGCCAGGTCGGCTGGTCCGCGGCCAAGGCCAGTGTCAGACCGCAAACAATCAGCACCACCGTAACCAAGTGGATGAAAGTCATTTGCCGCCTCCGAAGACGCGCTTAATGCCTTCGAGCTTCATATACCCATCGCCCACAGTGGGCGCGACGAACCCGCCCTCGCCGAACTCGTTCCACGCATAGATAGTGAAAGCCGGCTGGAGCGCGCCGTCCGGCAGCGGGAAACCCAAGTTGGACAGGCTGGCGAGCGCGGTTTTCATTTCTGACAGCGCCCCCTCCCATTGCTGGGCGCTTGGCAGGCTGAAACACGCTCTCGGGTCGCCCCAGGGGCGCGGATTCCACCCCGCTGGCAGGTAGGGCACATAAGGCAGACTGGCGCTTGCGCTGTAGCCCTCCCAGGCCTGGCGGGCCAGCTCCAGGACGGGCTCCCAGGGATAGTCATCGGGCTTCTGCGGCAGGTCAGGCACGTCCATATAAGTGCACCAGAAGTCCACAATCGGCTCCGGATCGGCAGGGAAGTCGCGCGCCATCACCCCTGCGCCGATTAGCAACTCGCCCAGGCCCGCGTCCCGCGCGCGTTGCCGCAGCAGGTCGAGGTCGGCCTTCGCCGCGCCTTTGTCCATCCCGTGATGGGTCAGGAAGAGGTGGTAGCCGTGCACTTTGAGCACAGGCTTGCCGCCGATACGCAGATAGCTGGGATGCTTCATTGCCTCCAGAAACACCTGGCAGGCAAGCTCCCACTCTTCGGCTGTCTCGACGCCGAAGGGGGGATGGTTGCAGAACTCGACGTAGAAGCGCGCGCGGCTCGCGAACGGGCTGGTCAGCATATATTTGAGCCCATCGTTGAGATGCAGCGCGCCGCCCTCGGTCATCACCTCGGGCTTGGGGTAGTACCAAAGCACAGGGAAGAAATCCACGCCATAGTCGCCCGCCGCCTGGAGTTCGGCGTCCACGGTGGCCTGGTCGTTGTACATCCCGAGGATTGGGATGCGTTCAGGATATTCAAGTCGCCAGTCGCGCCCGCGTGTATTCCACTTGTTGGGCAGCTCGCGCCACCAACCGGCGAAATAATCGACTCCTACCAGAGGCCTGTTTGCCATTTTGCTTCCTCCCACCGATGTCCTGGGAAGAAGTTGCGCATCGAGGGGCGGACTCCTGCCGTCCAGAGGCCAGCTAGAGCAAGTCTCCGCTTATCCAGGTGTCGAAAAGGTCGGGGAGGAAGCCTGTCGCAAAGCCAAGACCGAGCAGAAACACCATCGCTATCAGCAGGACGACGGCGATGATAGTGATTATATTGGCTGCAGGATAGCGGGTGACAGGCCCGCTTGTGGTCGGCGCCTCCTCCCAGGGGCTACTCCGCTGCGGGCGTGGCGGGCGCGGAGGCTCTGGCACAGCCCCCTGCAGTTTCACCTGCCCCAGGCCATCCAGCCACATATAGAGCTGATCGCGGGGATTTACATAAGCCTGGTGGGCCATCCAGTTTCCAATTGGGGGACCTGATGAAGCCCTGGGACGAAGCAAGAGCGCCCAGTTTTCGCCCCGGTTCAATAAGGAATAGCCCAATCCAACATGATAGGACACCGCCTGGTTGAAATAGGCCAGATACTCGGCTGGTATGCCCCCCTCTGGGGGAGGAGGAGGCTGGATTAGCTGCGGGTTGCCCATCGCAAGAATTCCTCCTTAACTCGGTCGGTGGCTTGTGGGCCTTAAGGCAGTCCGAGGACCTTCAGGTGCCAGCCACCATATGACAGCGCCGACGTATGAGACTGTGAGCACAACCAGTAGACCCCAGACTACCGTCATCTCGGTCCGCTCTCTGGATGTCAGTTCCGCCCAACGGCGCCGTGGCCAGGGCACCGGGGCCTTCGGCACTGAACGACGCGTAGGTTGTCCTTCATCGAGCTTGACGGTGCCCTCCGCATCCAGCCAGATGAGCATCCTTCCTATAACGCTCGGGAATAGGAAACCTGGGATGACTAAGAAGGGGATGGCCAGAAACCAGCCTGAGGAACCTTTCCACCTGAGTTGCGCCCAGTCAGACCCGCGACTCTCGATGCAGATAACCTTGAGCCCGGTAATGCGCGATAGCGGCCTCGAGGGCCTCGTAGCTGCGAGTTGTGGGACGGCCACACTGAGAACAACGAGCTTCTGCGTTTTGGTCCATCGCGCGCCTCCTTCGAGATTATCCGCCTTGAAACAGTTGCTCGAACCAGCCTTCGAGACTTGCCCGCTGGAAGAGCAGCCAGATAGCCCCAATTAATAGCAGGATGAGGATTACCAGGTTGGCTGTGATAACTGGAGGATCTCTGGGCAGTAACAACCGCTGATTCTCAGCAGCCTCGGGAGCCTGGGCAGCGGCCTCAACTGGTTCAGAATTTGCTGGAGGTACGGCAGGGGTGCGAGTGGGCGGCTTCAGATCGCCTTCGAGATAGACCTTGCCCGCATCATCTATCGCAACCAGCCCGTGGGGGCGTCGAAAGCGAAAAAGTCCAAAGCTTTCCGCATCATCGCGCGTTAACACGGCCCAGGTTGTGCCTCGCCGAGAGAGCTGCCAACCGAGGTCTTTGTAATGCCAAAGCGCCTCTTCGAGCTGTTTTGTCGGCTCATCGGCGCCTGACCGACTGCCCATCAGCGTCTGACCGCACTCGGGACAATGCGCATAATCGCCTTCGTAACTCATTCTAGTCCTCCTCTGACCGGGAGCTCGGGGGAGGCGGGTTCGGCGGCAAGCCTGGCTCCAGATCCAGCTCTTCGAGGGTGTCGAACTCCTCCCCGCACCAGGCGCAGTAAGTGGCGTCGGAAGGGTTCTCCTCCCCACAGAAGGGACAGAGCCTGGTCTGGTTGTCAGAGGAATCGCTCACTGACGTCTCCAGCTAAGGGCCGATCGGCGGCGGCACAGTGCCAGCAGGGGAGCTATAGATAAGCTGCCAGGCGACATAAAGCAACACCGGTGAGGCAAGCAAGGCAAGCAAAAGCAGGATGCCACAGGTTATAAGCCACCAGGGCACCTTCGAGCTGCGCGCCGGCTGCGGCCCATATTGCTCCACCATATACTGGCCGCACCGATTGCAGTAAGCAGAACCTGGGGGATTAACATTCCCGCACCTTGGACAGCTTGCAGATCCTGACTGGGTCGGTGGGTCGGTTGGGTTGGTCATTTGAAACCCCCTGCAGCAGGCTACCTGGTAATCAAGATCATTACAATTATAATTAACAAGGCCAGCAGTGGTCCTGCCAGTAATAAGGTCCAAAGGAATTTGGTAGTCTTGCTGGGCCCACTCCGCTTGGCCCACACAAGGCCCTGATCATCGGTGTAAAGTGAGATGGTCTGCTCTTCCTGAGTGCGATGGATGAGCCAGGCCATCTGGCTGTCGAAGAGCCACCATCCCAGTCCTGTATTGCCGTATTTGCGCAGGTGTGCCCAATCATCACCTTGGGCGACCAAGCCATAATTTTCTGAGAGAAATCTTTGGATTGCAGTATCCAGGCTTGTGCCAGCGAGTTCATCGGAGGGATCATGCTCAGGCTTATAGTCTTTGGCCATCGGGGCGCCGCCACAATACGGACAAGCCAGCTCGCCGAGCCGGCAATGGGCGCTGGCACTCGCTGCAGACAAGTTCTGGTTTGGCCTGGGGCGTCTCCAAAAGGCAACCTCCAGCGCACCAAGACTTACCTAGTGGCGCACTTATGAAGCCAACCGAAAGAGGAGCGTATTTTACTTTTCGCAGGCGAGAGTTTATCTCCTGCTACGGCGGGAAGGGAATCGCAGGTCTTTCCACTGCCCAGACCTTGCCCGTCTCATCGTAAGCGGCGTAATCGGGCAGCCGCAGCACGTTGCGAGGCTCGGGCAGGGGAGCCTGCATCACAGCGGGCAGGCTGTAGCCGACGTAATAAGGCAGCAGGTCATCACAGGTCCAGGTGGTGTAGGGGATGAACCCGAGATCGCACATATAACGTGGGCCGGATTGTTCGATTAGCTGCTTTGCACGTGGATCGCCCTCGCGTCCCCACTCTCCAATCAGCATCGCCGCCGCCGTACAGTCATATCCATTGAAGGGATGGGCCTCTCCGCGCCAGAAAAAGGCCTCATAAGGCGCCGACTTCGGGCAGTGCGAACTGACCCAGAGCTTCAAGATGGCGCGTTCTGAAGGCCTCCTCCCCCGTTATCTGCCAGGCGTAGCGCAGCGCCTTCACGGCCCTTAGCGCGGTGTCCGACCAGGGCGGGGTAAGCCAGCCAGGGGGAGTGCGCTCCAGCTCGCGCTGGCCCCACTCGCGCGCCAGCCTGACATAGTCGAAAGCCTCTGGGGCGATGCGTCGCAGATAATGGGCAGCTATCAGCAAGGCGTAAGAACGCTCTCCCCGGTAGCCACGTTCATAACTCGAGACCGCCGCGCCGAAAGCTTCGAGTGCCGCCTGTCGGATTTCTTCAGCATCGGGATGGCGATACTCGGCAAGCAGCCAGGCCGCGCCTGCAAGGCCTTCCACCGCTCCGTAGAAGCCGTTGCTTGTGCGCACTGGGAAGTATGGCGCCAGGCCAAAATGACCCGAGCGCGCCACACTCTCCGCCGCCTCGAAAACATATTCACAGTCGGCAGGATCAAGCTCGAGGAAGGGCGCCACGCTCACCTGGGCCTGGCTTGTGTCCCATTCCAGCACCAGCTTGGTGACCTGCTTGCCATCGCCTTCAAGACGCAAGAGGGCTGGCTCGGGCTTGTAGGTCACCAGCAACATCGCGTTTTGAGAATCCCAGACACGCGGGTCTTCCCAGCCGGTCTTGTCTGAAGTGGCAAGTTTGGTCTCATGCTCCAGCAGCAACCAGCCGCCGGTGGTAGGAAGGGCTGTTTCCCCTTGGGGCACCGGCTGGCGGTCGCGCCCTCGGTGGAAGAAGTGATAAGTCCCGGTTGGCTTAACTTCGAGCCGCAGCCTGGCGCCTTCGCCCGCTTCGCTCGCCGAGAACTCGAAGGTGGGAGGCTGGTCGTAGACGCTGCTCACACTGCGAGCTGTAGCCTGACCGGCCGCGGTCTGGAAAGTGTAGCGCGTCTCCGCCTCATCTACTTCGGGCTGGCGTTCGACCGCGGGGAAGTTGAAAGGCAACCAGTCTGGGCCCTGCCTGGCAGCCGCCGTGAGCTGGGCAAAGGGACTGGAGTAATCCTGCAGCCAGAAGGCGCCAAGCGCCTCCCCGGTTGGTTTCAGGTAGAGCGACTGGCGACCATCCAGCACGAAGAAGTAGCGGCCGGAGCTTTTCGGGATGCGCGCTTTCAGCAGGCCGCGAGCCAGAGTGGCCACCGCCTCGACACGCGCGACAGGGCCAAATTCGGCTTCTTCCGCGAAGGAGACGATAACTCGCCCCTGGTCGTCGATGAAGTAGAGCCCCCCTCGCCCATCGGCCGCGCCAAAACGCTCCTGAGCGAAGGCGACAGCGTCCCAGCGAGGGCTGATGAGGGCCTGGAGATAATTGGCGGCCATCCAGTTGGCCTTCACCAGATCATAAGGCCCCTGATCGCGCGTGACACCAATTTGGTCGGCATCAACCAGGACGACTGGCGCCAGAAGGAGGGCTAGCAAGCAAAGCCAAAGCCAGCGCATATGAGCCTCCAGCAGGATTAGAGATCCCTCAGAGCCTCGGCGCGCAGGTCGGCATAGGTCTCGGGGGGCGGGCCAGAGCGGCGGAATACCCGCGTCTTCACGTTGCCGCGTCGGCTATAGTCCAGACAGACTTCGAGCCACTGGGGCTTGAGCAGGTTGGAGAGAGTCTCGAAGACTAGCGCGCAAAGCTCTTCGTGATAGTGGTGGGCGTCGCGGAAGCTGTTGAGCCACAATTTGAGGCTCTTAAGCTCGACGATAAAGTCGCCCGGCTGATAGGTGATCAACACCTGTGCAAAGTCAGGATAACCTGTCCGCGGACACAGGCAGGTGAACTCGGGCATTGTAATAGTGACCCAGGTGCCTGGGACGCCCGGAGGCGAAGGTACCGGTTCGAGGGTTGCGCTTGCAATTTCCTGCTGCCCCTTCAGCGGGGGCTGGGATTCGTCCATTTCAACCTCAGAGACTTTGCGCGTGCGGCAGGATAATGGCTTTCACAGGCACTTCATCGCGCGTTACCTGCAAGGCCTTGTTGACCTCGTGTAGCAGATAACGGTGAGTGACAATATCTTCGAAGGGGAACCGGCCCGAGGCGACCAAATCCACCGCCTGACGCAGGTGACTGGTGTCGCTGACCCAGACGCCCTGGATACGCGCATTTTTCTGGGCGACATCCTGGAAAAAGTTGATCGGCGTCTGGCCGACATCGGTAGCGATACCTGGACAGGCGTAGACTCCGCCTCTGCCAATATAACGGAGGCCTTCATAGATAGCCTGTTTGGCGCCTGTCGTGTCGATAACCACATCCGCGCCGCGCCCATCGGAGACATCCATCACATAATCGTACCGTTCTTTGGCGCTGGTATTGGCGATCGTGAGCATCTCGGTGACGCCGAACTTGCGGGCAACCTCCAGCTTCTGAGGGTGACGGCCTGTCGAGGTCATCACAACGTGAGAAGCCCCAGCAAGCGCAGCAAAAGCCGCGCAGTAGATGCCTACCGAACCTGGCCCTTCAACGACTACCACATCGCCTTCGCTCACGCCGACAAGTTGCATCGTGTGGGCCGCTGTGGCGCCCGAGCAACAGGCGGACACCATTGGCTCAAGCGGGGCGCCCTGGGGAAGTTTTACAATTCGGGTGCCCTTCATCAGGTAGATATATTGGGCATAACCGCCGCGCAGATAAGGCGACTCGCCGCAGCCAATGCTTATCCCATACACCTGGCGGTGGATACAGAGCGAAGGCTCTTTCTTGCGCGCGCAGTAATAACACTGACCACAGGTGATGCCCCGGTCACAGGCGACGATATCGCCTGCCTGAAGGAAGGCGCCATCCACATCGGCCACTGGCCCACCCGCGGCAACGACTTCGCCTATGAACTCGTGGCCGAGGATAATAGGCAGAGGGACGCGGGCGTCCTTGCCTTTGGCTATCTCAACGTCCGAGCCACAGACCCCGGCGACCAAAATCTTGAGCAGCACCTCGCCCTGGTCAGGTTCGACCAGCTTGACATCGTGGAGCTCGAGATTGCGTGTAAAGGCGGTAAGCACCGCCGCTTTGCCATATGTGGCCTCAGCTACCATTCTCTCCACTCCATCGAGGACATCCTAGAGCGCCGCGTAACCGAAATCGGCAGGACTCTTATGATAGCCTATTCCGCCCCCCCATTCCAGCCAGCCTTCCCGGCCACCGCCATCATTCTCATTTACGATGAAGCTAAGGCCAAACTGCGCGCCGGATCGAAGCTCCAGCCAGTCGGCGACCGCAAGCACTCCCTCATAGACGGTAGAGGCCCCCTCGCGCGTGATAGAGAGGCGGCTTGCCTCGACCAGCTTTGCGGCTTCCATCCCGCGAGGGGTCTGCCATATATACAGCAAGGGCCTGTCACCCTGGAGCGCGAAGCCAACTTCCAGGTAGTTGTCCTCTTTTGCGGCGTAAGGCAGAGCGCGACTGAGTGCGAGCTGTATGGAATCGCCTCTCCAGAGTTCCGCTGCACTTGGACCTTCCGCCTGGACATCATCTTTTACTACAAACCGGAAGTGCAGCCCCTCATCGGCCCAGGCGAAACCAGCCTGTGCGGACAGATCGTCTGCGCTGCCAGCGGTTTGGCTAGTCAGCGAGGTGAAGTTGGCGGGGCCAAGTACAAGAGAGCAGTCAGGCTGGGCTGTAGCAAGTTTTGACACGGCGAGGCTCGCGAAGCGGACCGGCGCGGTCATTGTGCCTCGGCCGAACAGTGTAAGCTCCAGTTCTGCCTGAGCCTGGCCAGTTTGGGCAAAATCAGCCGGCATCGGTATGGTAACCAGTTTGCTTTCCTGACTGTGGAACTCGAGGGGGTAGGGCCCCTTGACTGTGCCGTCGGCAAAGCGCGCGGTCAGCAAGCCTTTGAGTTTCGGCTCTCTGGGGGTGAGCAATATGGCAAAAGCCGATGTGGTACCCGGAGAAGGTCGCAGTTCCAGGCTTATTGGTACCTGCACTGAGACCTGGCCACTGCTGCGTAGTCCACGATTGACCTGGTCATAAAGCGTCGCCTTGACCTGATACTGCCCTGGTTCAAGGCTCTCCGGAAGCAGGCTGGAGCGAGATATCACTTTACGCTCCACAAGTTCGACCGGGAGGGCAGCGGCAGGAGACTCTTCCCACTCAGCATCGAAGGCAAGTGCCCCCCTCAACGTATGACGAACGGGATTCTCGAGCCGCGCCTGCAGCTGCACCTCCTGGCCGGGGGCTGCGATCTCTGGGACAACCTTAACTGTGAACCAGTCATCTCTGACTGAGGCTTCGATGTGGCGGCTTATGCTGCTGACGAAGATGGGAGAGGGGCCAATTGTCAAGTTTGCCGTGCCGCTGACCCCTCGAATTGGAAGCAGGTTGCCAAACAGATCCCACGCCCTGAAGGCGTTACTACCAAGCTTGAGCGCGATAGAGGCCTCCCCCTCGCCATCGCGCCAACAAACGAAGGTCGTCTGGTCGCCGGTCTTGAACTCGAGTACGTAGTTGCCATCGTCAGTTGTCTCCAGCCGCCGGACGAATCGCGGCGCCCCCCCGAGACGTTCTGTCATCGTTTTATAGGAGAGGAAGGCCGGCTTGGGCTCGAAAGGACGACGCAAGATGCCGAAGTTGTGCTCGTTATACTCGGGATCGAAGCCATCGTTGCGATAGTTGTACCAGAAGATTTTAGACGTAGTGCCGGAGGCAAGCGACAGCAGGTAGGTGCGCACTATCATCTGCGCCTGTTTCAGCTCGGTGCTGCCGTTGCCGCCCAGGTTGGTTGGCCAGCCGATCTCGGTGCTCCACATTGGCTCATCGGGGCAGCCCCATTCCAGCAGGCGCGCCTGCGCGTTTTGAAGCTGGCCCACGAGGTCGGTTTGCTCGGGAGTAGGTGGATACCGGTACGGGTGCACGGAAACGAAATCGAAGTCTCCGATGGCGCCTTCATCGATGATAGTCTTGATGAACTCCAGATCAACCCCTGCGGTAGAGAACGCCATCACGCGCGCTTCGGGGTCCGCCTCCTTTATGGCCTTGTAGGCCAGTTCGAGCACGCGGGCGTAGAAATTCCTCGGGCCCTTCCAGAAAGGCTGGATGTTGGGCTCGTTCCAGACCTCCCAGTACTTGATGCGGTCCTTGTAGCGCGAGACCACCTGGCGACAATATTCGGCAAAGGCCTTGGCGCCAGTCTCCGTATAGGGTGGGGCGATAGCGTCATTCCAGTAGTCAAGCAAGCCGAAGAGCTGGATGCCGTGCGAATAGGCAGCTTCGACATCCGGGTCGAACCTGGACCAGTCCCAGACATCAGGGGCGCGCTGGATAGAGCTCCAGGAGAACTCCTCCCTTGACCACTTTATGCCTGCCTGCTGGGCAAGTTTTGCCGCAGTGTCCAGTTCGTCGAAGCCATACCGGCTGAAGTAGATACCCATCCCCCAGGGAGCGTCATCCACAAAAGTCGTCTCTTCGGGCTTCGAGGTTACAGCGATGCTGGCGGTGCCTTCTTTCGCCCAGCCCTCTCCCTTGACCAGGAACTTGCAGTACCAGACTCCATATCTGGGCGCCTTGAAGGTCGCCCTGATTTCTTTGGTGCTGCCAGCAGGCAGCGAGAGCTTGCCACTGCCCGATCGGGCAGCCACTCCGGCCGCATCGGTAAGGTTCCATTCGACTTCAACCGGCAGCGAGGCGGCAGTGGACAGGTTGGTAAGGCCAAGGCGGAAAACCAGAAGCTCGTCCAGATCGAAAACAAGAGGCCATTTTAGCTTCTGTACTACGTCCAGGCGCACCAGTTCTGAGGGATCTGCCTCTGTTGTGATGCGCAAATCGGCGAAGTAGATGGTCGCGTTGCTGTCAGGGGCGTTACGGTCGATGATAAGCTCGCCCAGACTAAGCGGATAATGGACCTGCCCATCGTCCGGACCGCCAAAGTGGTGCCAGGAAGGCAGGTCAGCAAGACTCGTCTCGAGCCGCTGCCAGCCCTTCACAGCAGCAAGGTCCAGCAAGGTCTTCTGGAAGCACTGGCCTGAAGAGTCGCGCAGCCTCAGTACGATGGTATGAGGCGTGCCCCCGGTGTGGATCCAGAAGCTGACCTTCTCTGGCTGCCCTGGCCAGGAGGCGCCTCGCCAGGAAGCGCCGACATAACCAGGCTCCCCAGTGAAGTCACACTCGAGCTTCAGGCCCTTGGCGAGGGGCGTGCCGGCTGGTAGATCAACTGCGGCCGTGATTGAGCTAGCGCCCAGGCTGCCGCCAAGTTGGCTAAGACTCCAGCCCTCGGCCGCCTGGAAATCCGCCCCGGCCAGCTCGAGGGGCGCAGCCAGGGCTAACCCCGCAACAACGAATATGATTGTGAAAACTGCTGCCAGCAGTCTGTTCATTTTTTCCTCCCTGGGCCTTCAGCCCCGGTCACAGCTTCCGCCGGTGACGCAAATAAGTCTCGTTCATCCCAAGCTGCTCGCACTGGCCAAGGAAATAATCGTGTAACCGCTGTGCAACTTCGGGATACTGGTCTATCAGGTCATGCTGCTGGCCGGGATCCTCATCCAGCTTGAAGAGCATCGGTTTGGGGACTCTGCCCTGAGGCACCATCGCAGAGCGCTCTACATGGTCTATAGCATGTTGCAGCGCCGCAAACAGAGGCGCGTCAGGACTGCCGTAATGGATGAGCGACCAGCCCCCGCTTGTTATGGTCGTTGGCCTGCCCGCATTGGAATCATAAGAGAGGGCGGGCGAGCTTATCGTGCCCTCGCGTATGGAGTCGCATCGGCCCGCCATCATTGGCACCAGCGACTGGCCCTGGAAGGTCTCTGGCAAACGCGCGCCGGCCAGTTCGAGCAGGGTGCGGCTGACATCTGGCGGCTGGACGAGGCCACTCAGCCTGGCCGCGTGATGCTGCCCTGGCAGGCGGATCATCAAAGGGATATGGGCTATTTCTTCCCATAACGGGCAATTGGCAAAATGGCCATCCCAGATATAACCTTTGCCTTGCAGGTTGTGTTCTCCGTGGCAGAAGCCATGATCAGTAGTCACGATGATGGCCGTGTCGTCCAGGAGCCCAAGGGCCTCCACGCGCTGCATCAGATGGCCAATCCAGGCGTCCACCAGGCTGACCTCGCCTGCATAAAGCGCGCGTATATGCCTCATCTCGGCGGGAGTATAAAAGTCCGCATCGGTATAGCGCGGGTAGACTATATTGTCGCCGGTGTACGAGCCTTCGGGCTCATACATACGCAGATAACTGTCCGGCGGATCCCAGGGCTCATGGGGATCAAAGGTATCTACATAAAGGAAGAAAGGCCCCTCGTCCTTGTTCTCCTCGAGCCATTCGCCGGCTTTGCGCATGGACTGAGCACAGAAATGGTCTCTCTCCCCCTGCCTGTGCGCGTTGTTGCGCATAAACTGAGGCGGGATTATATCGGGCTGGCGGAGTTTCTCGCCTGGCGCAGGCAGCTTCGGGTGGCGCGGAAAGGTGCGCCAGCGGTCGTTCTCCTGCCCGCGTATCCACTCGAATCCGCTGAAGCCTCGATCATAACCGGTGGCGTTCTGCAGCAGATGGGGCGTGTCACAGATGAGCATCGTCGTATAGTCGGCCTGCCCCAGGACTTCTGACAGGACAGGATACTGCCTGGGTAGTGGCCCCCAATCAAGCTCGGTAAAAGTAAACCTGCCGGTCACGAGATCGCACCGATTAGGGATGGTCGGGAACGAAGCCGTATAGGCGTTCTCGAACAGGAAACTCTCAGTAGAAAACTTGTCCAGGTTGGGCGTGTGAATCCACTCGTTGCCGTAACAACCGAGATGGTCACGCCGGAGCGTATCGGACACAACCAGGATGATATTCAAACCGATTTCCCCCCTGGATACTGGGGGAGGGCGCGCAGAATCGCGTCCTAGTGCTTCAACCTGGTTGTGCGAAGTAGAGTGTGGATGTTGCTGCGTTCTGGGCCAGGGCGCGCTCCCCCTTTCCAAAGTTCGGTAAACATACTGGAATCCTTCCTTATGTGTCAATTTTTTTTCTTATATTTTTCTTAAGTAGTTAGGTGATTTGTTGCAGAAAAAAGGGGCCTTCCCGTAGGAAAGCCCCTTGTGACGCCGGTGAAGCTAGTCTCGATTTAAGAAACGCCCCGGTCAAGTGCGCTTCAGGTTCCTGCTGGCCGCTCTCCAACCTCGACTGTATAAGTCAGAGTAGCCTCGCCATCAGCGGGCACATCCACGATCCACTCCTGGTAATCGGCGCCCTTCTTGCTGCCTTCCTGAGACTGCTTCTGGATTCGCCAGTCGCCCCAGAAGCGCTCGCGGACGGTAACCTTGATGGCTTCGGCCTTGTGGTTCTTCAATACGAACTTCCCATCGAACTGCTGCAGATTGCCTGGATAATCGCGCCGGGCCATCAGTGTCTTCACCGAAGTCACATCGAAGGCCTCGCCTACTGTCAACCAGATGGTCTCGTTCTTGGGCGTGTGCTGGATACGGTCCTCGCCGATGAGCTGGCTCGAACCGGAGCTGTCCTTTTTGTAAAGCTTGACTATACCGGCAGGCAAAGGCATCCCAAGCCCATTGGCCTCGGCGTTGTCGAACTTCAGCTTTACTTTCACCTTGTCGGGCTGCTCGGGATTGGTGCTGTAGCCGACATTGCTCTCGCAAAGGAAAACTTTATCCAACCCGAAACTCGGGGCGTCCAGCAAGGCCACCTGTTTGATCTCACGGTCGCTCACGGTGGTCGGGCGTTGGAGTGAGTAGAGGTGATACTCGAAGAAGCTCTCCTCTTCGAAGCCGCCCATACCTGCCGGCGCTGCCATTGCGAGATCAAGCGATCTGGCGTTGCGGTACATCTGACGCTCGGGTTGGGCGCGGTTGATGGTACCTGCCACCAGCTTGAGTGTGGCGTTCTTGTAAGTCGCGCCACTGTTGTTGGTAAGTGTGACCCAGCCGTTGAGGCTGCCCTGAGTATCGGTCTCGTTGATAAGCAACACATAGTCCGCGCGCCAGGAGATCCCGCCGGTACAGTAGGTGATCTCGACCTGACGCGATCCTTCTACCCGGCTGTCCAGCAGCCATTCCAGTGTCGGCTTGATGCGCAAGCCTTCGGAAAGAGCCGGCAGTTCTACTGTACCCGGCGCGTTGATCACTATCTTGCCGCCTATATTCATCACACCAGGCCGGTCGCCGTTGATAGAGAGCAAGGTGCCGTTGTCGACGCGCACCAGCTTGCCTGCCTCATCGTAGACCTTGAGGGCAATCTCCTTGCCCAGGTATTTCTCCAGCAGCTTGCCAGGGCTGACGAGGTCATACTGGAAGTTCTGCTCCAGCACGTTGAGGGCAGTCCAGTCGGCGACATCGGTCAGCTTGACACTGCTGGCCTCTACCAGAGCGGCCACATCGGAGAACTCCAGCATACTGACACCCTTCGCCAGAGTCACTGTGCGAACATCCTTCACGACGCCGAGATTATCGTTGTAGACAGTGATGGCTACCGAGTCGGCTTTGGGCGCGTCCTGAGCCAGCGCCATCGCTGCCAGCACCAGCAACGCAAGGAGCATAATCGAAATTCTTTTCATACCAGCACCTCCAGAGAGTCTGTTGCTTCTATTGTACAGTCAAAAGACGTTGTCGGCCTTGCCCGCTAGTCTACTTCGGGCAAAATCTTGTAGGCCATATCGTCGCTGACTACGATTACCTGCTGACCAAGCGCCAGGTATGGAGCCAGTTCGGGTTCGGCAGCAAGCAGGTCGAAATACTTCTCGCTGCCCCAGACAAGGTCGGTAACAGGCTGAGCCTTGTACAGCGAGTCAGTCCAGATTCCCTTTATCAGATAGAAAGTCCGGTCGCCGACCTGCTTCACGCCTTCGGTGGGAGATTCATTTAGCACACTCTGCTGCTTGGCCTGGTCGACATCTTTGCCAAGGGCCACGGCTCCTGCCCCACTGCGGGTTTCGAGCGCCGTGCCAGCGCCAGCCATACCGTAACTGTCTACAGCTCCAGGCGAAGGGGGCACTGCTCCGATGAAGAGGCTCTCTTCACTTTCGCGCACCAGCATAGAGGTGTAAGGGGTTACGATGCCGTAGCGCTCAGCCAGTTTGATTATCTCGTCGCGCAGTTCGGCGGTATCACCCTCGAGTCGCAACTGATCCATCAGATAACCAATCCGCCGGGCAGCCCACAGGCGTGGCAGAGACTTCTCTTCCCGGGCGTCAGCGGTAAAGGTCACTTTGGCGGAATGCCTGTAAGCCTCTTCTCCGCGCTTTCCAGTCAGCACGAGGGTTGCTTCTCCTGGCTGGCGATAACGCCCGACCACCACAACCTGGTCGCCCCAGAAAAGGTCA
Organism: uncultured Armatimonadia bacterium; assembly: GCA_963749155.1. Lineage (GTDB taxonomy): Bacteria > Armatimonadota > Zipacnadia > CAVVLO01 > CAVVLO01 > CAVVLO01. Next base: position 878,999 of record CAVVLO010000002.1, read on the forward strand.
CCTACCTCGGGAGGATAGACCTGGAAGACTTCAGCGCCTTCGAAGGTCAGCTCCACCTCGGTCATTGCGGGACGCGCAAGCTTCATCCACAGCGAACTGATCGCCTGTTCGACCTCTTCGTTCTCGGTCACATAAGTGGTGCGACCGCCATTTTCACTGGTCAGCTTGTCCAGTAGATGTGTATTGACATCATAGCCGACGCCGAATACGAACAACCTGGCCTTGCTGACCTTGTTAACCTTGTTGAAATTGGCGACGATAGTATCCTCATCCGTCTCGCCAGCCGTTGGCATACCATCGGTCAGGCACAGCACGAAACAGGGCCTGCCGGCCTGGCGATCAAAACTGGAAGAAGCCATCCCAAGCGCCTCGTCGAGGTTGGTCGAACCGACTGCTTCCAGCCCGGCGACGAAATCAAGCGCCCGTTTACGCGTCTGCTGGCTAACCTCCCGCAGCTTGCCAAACAAGGCCTCTGCCTCGCCCGAGAAACGCACCAGATTGAAGCGGTCTTGCTCTCCCAGGGAGTTGAGGCACTGGGTCAGCGCCGCCTGGGCCTGTTCAATCTTGGTGCCGCTCATACTGCCCGAGGTGTCCAGCACGAAAACGACATCCTTGGGCAAGGCAGCTTCGGTCTCGGCAAGACCGGGCGAGATAAGCGCAAGGAAGAAGCCCGGCTCCTTCGGCGCGCGATAGGTAAGCAAGGAAGCAGCTACCTCATCCTGCTTGACCGAATAGTAAAGGACGAAATCCTGATCGGGCAGAACGTCTTTTGCCTCCCAGGAGGCGGTTGCGCGTTTGTGACCAGCTCGGGTCACTTCTACCTTGTGGGTCGGACTCCAGATAGAAGCCAGCGAGCGCGGATCTTCGAGGCTTACCGTGACCGAGCAGTCCGCAAGAGGCACTGGAGAGTGCTTCTCGGTGGCCAGCGGGTAGTGCAACCTGAAGGTGCCCGCGTCATAATCCAGCACCTGGGAATACTTGAGCTGGACGCGCTTCTCGCCCTTCGCGGGGATGGGGTAGATACGCGCTCTGAAAGCACCCTGGTTCACGTATTCAAGCAGGCCGGGGTCGCGCAGCTTGCGCACGATGTCGAGATAGATTTCTCTGGCTTTATCAGCATCGAGTACCTCGGAGGTTAGCTTCTTGCCATCCTGCCAGAGGGCGAACTCGCTGACGACCGCCCCTTTGGGGATTGGGAAGACATAGGTAGCCTCCAGGTCGAAGGAGTTGGGATTGCGGAAGACCTGGTCTATCGAGAACTCCGCGACACCACCAGCTACGTTGATCTCGACCCGGTGGTATTCTATCGGCAGCGACAGGACTGGCCTGACAGGGACAATTGGCATCACGTCGGGGAAGTCGGGGATCAGGATACCGTCGGCCAGTACCGAGCCAGCAAGAGCAAGTATCAGAGCAAGCACTAGAAGAGCCTGTTTCATAAAGCCCACCTCCATTTGAAGTCACTGGTGGGACTGACCCTGACATAAAAAAGTTCCCGCACGAAGCGAGCCAGGGCTAGCGAGAGGCTTCCGAAAGCTGCGCCAGCACGTCACTGGGCGTTGCGTTGACCCAGGTGGCGTCCAGTAGAAGATTGAAGAGGGGCTGTGGGGCAGGCCCTGAAAGCAGGTTGGCCACAAGCGAGGCCGGCGCGTTTTCAGAATGGACGGTCACCAAACCCTCGGCCGCGGGAACATGCCACAGGCCCATCCGCTGAGCCAGGACAGTGCCGCCTGCCTGCAATCCCAGAGTGAAGCTGACTCCGCCTTGAGTGACAGGTAGAGTGACCGAGGCGGTGGGACGCAAAGCCGCCGGGCCAAAAGGCGCTCTGCCTTCCCATAGTATCTGGAAGGCCCCGGTGTGTTCGAGCAAGACCAGGCGCACGATGCCTGATTGCAGTCCAAGTGACTGCAGATCGGCGAAGGCTGTCAGTCGGGCTCCGCCCTGGCGAAGCACCACGGCATACCCAAGTGGATTGCTGCCAACCGGTGCGGGCAGTGTTCCAGCGCCTTCTGCCATACCCGTAGCAGTGGCCTGGTCAGCACCCAGCTCTAGCTCGAAAGCACCAGGCGCACCGCCATCAGGCCCTGGGCCGCCTGCAACAGCACCTGATTTCATCGCCATCATATCGTTTTCGGGCAAGCCACCCCCACGACCTGGCATCCCGGCTGCGCTGAAAGTATTTTCGCTGGCGGCCAGCGCCTCTCCCTCGTTAAGCGGCCTGAGCTTGAACTCGCTCGCTCGCACTGGCCTTCTGGCCTCTTCCATCTGAGGAGCAGCAGGCTGAATCGCCATCCTGTCATGCCCGGCCGGGGTGCCTGTTGGCGCTCCGCCAGGTTGGGGCCCTGGCGTGTAAGGCTGCATCGGGGGGGGTGAAGGCGGATAAGGTCCTCCCCCCATACCTGGGGGAACGGAAGTCATATTGCCACTCGGCGCTGGCATCATATTACCGGGCGCCATGGAAGGCGGAGCTTGATTTAGCTTTTGACCTGGCATACCAGGCGCAGCTGCATCAGCAGGTGCTCGCATCCCTTCATCAATCGCAGAAGGCGCCGGCACTGACAAGCTGCCTGAGGCGATTGGCGGGGGAGCTTCAGCGCTCTTCATACCGCCCATCTGGCTCATCAAAGCGTAACTGCCCACCACGAGGACCAGCATCGCAGCTACCCCAAGCTGCCAGCCAACTCGGTAAATCCAGGGCTTCGGCCTGGCTAGTTGTACCTGGGCGATTACTCGCTCGGAAAGCCCTGCCGGGACCGCCAGCGAAGGCGTGTCAGCAATAGACTCGCGCAGCGCATCCAGTTCGGCATAAAGCTGCGCGCAAGCTGGGCACTCGGTGAGGTGGCCTTCGACCTCGGAGCGAAGCTGAGCATCAAGCTCACCATCGCGAAAAGCCGTATAAAGTTCTCTGAGCTGGTTACAGTTCATAATTTTCACGCCCGTCCCGGTTCGACGGACTCACAGCTTGGACCGACCAGCGGTCCGAAAAGTTCCCTCTGGGCAGTCAGCTCTTCTCTCAGTGCGAGCCGCGCCCGGTTGAGGCGTGATTTCACAGTGCCTTCCTTGGCCCCAAGCAGTTGGGCTAGCTCCTCATAAGCAAGCCCTTCAAGGTCGCGCAGGAGGAGCACTTCTCTAAACTCGGGGGCAAGCCGAGTGATTGCCTCAAGCACGACCTGGCTGCGCTCATGGCGGAGAGTAGCTTCTTCAGGGGTGTCGCCTGACGCTGGCAGCAGCTCCCAGGGGGCTGGGCCCTCCTCATCAGCAGGCATAAGTGGATGCCGCGAGGACTTCAATACTTCGTCCTTGCAGACATTGGTCGCTATCGAGAGCAACCAGGTGGTGAAGGCCGAATCTCCCCGAAATCGTTTGATTGCCTTGAGAGCCCTGAGGAAGGTCTCTTGCGTGGCATCGGAGGCCAGATCCGGATTACCGAGGTAGCGCGCGCAATAGCCATAGACCCGAGGCAGATGCGCCCTGACCAATTCGTCGAAGGCGGCGGTATCACCCCGTCGCGCGCGCTCCAGCGTCAACTTGGTCAGCTCAGGGCTCATCCGGCGCTTCGGCAGCCTCCAGTTTGCCGTCGCGGTAGATCAAGTGGTTGGCCAGAGTGTCGTCCACATAGACCGCGATATCGGCTTCTCCGAGCCACGAGATGTCCTGGCTGAAAGAGGTGCCTGGATTGTGATAACTCTGATAAGGCACATGAAGGCCGTCGGCATCGAAAACTTCGACCCTCACACTATGCATACCTACATGGCCGGCCGGGAGTCCCACATTGACAGTTGCGGTGACGGCCTCTTTATCCGAGGTTGTCCCAGAAGGGCTGCGACCTGTGGAAATAAACAAATCGACTGGAGCACCGGTTTTCGCCCGCATCTTGGGCGCGGGGATCTGTGCCATCACAAGGCCTGCGCCAACCTCATCTTTGGAGGGAGCGCGCACCACTCGACCAGGCTTCAGCCCAGCGCGCTCAAGCATTGAAGAGGCGTCTTCTTCCTCTTTCAAAGACACGTCAGGCACCTGGGTAAGCTCAGGTCCGGCGCTTACGGTAAGCTGGACTATCTTCCTGCCCGCCTTTACCCGCGCGCCTGCTGGCGGGTCGGTGCTGAGCACCGTGTTGGGAGGTTGCTCTTCATCGAAGCTGGTTGCGGCAAGGGTTGAATCCAGTTTGGCGGCCTTCAAGAGTTGCCCTGCCGTCTCAGCGTCCAGTCCGACCAGCTGCGGGACGTCAACCTCGGGCGGAGAACTCAGCTCATACCACTTGATAGCTACGAGCCCAATGACCAGCGCAAGCAATACCATTATCCCAGCCGCACAGCCAAACTGCATCACTGGATTGGTTGGGCGCGAAGGCCGATGGGCGTCTTCGACCTCAGGTTCAGGCTTAAGGGAAAGCGCATCTGGTGGCAGTGTCTCATCCTGACGAGCGGTAGATATAACCCCCTGGCGCACTCTGCGCCGGTCTCCCACCTGCTCGGTTGGACGCGGTGGAGTGGCACTGTCGCGAGGGGCTGGCTCTACTTTCGGTAATTTGGAAGTGTCTTCATCACGTTGGACGGGCGTGGCTCCTGCGTCCGCCAGGGGAACCCCTTCGCCGGCCAGGGCGTCCAGAGCTCGCAAAGCCTCGTCAACCGAGGCATAACGTTGCTCGGGGTCCATCACCAGGCACCGGCGCAGCACTTCTTCCATCCCTGCGGAAAGAGGTATCCCTTTTGCCGAGGGGGGCTCAATTGGGTGCGCCTTCAGCTTTACTGCGACCTCGGTGACAGTTTCGCCCACTACAGGAGGCACTCCGGTCAGCATCAGGTAGAGCAAGGCGCCGAAGCCATAGAGGTCACTGGCCACAGTTGCAAAAGGTTTAACCAGCAATTCGGGGGCGGAGAAAGAGCGTCCCTCATCGGCCAGCGCGCGTTTGGCCTCTGGATACAGGGCCACGGCGTTGGCAGCGCCCGCCCAGAGCAGCTTGGGATGCAGGTTGTCATCGAGCCAGATGGTTTCGGGCCGCAGGTCGCCGTGCAGGATGTCGGCCTCATGAAGCGCGCGGAGCGCCCGAGCCAGTCCCCGCGCAACAGTCAGCGCCTGCCGTTCTTTAAGCCGGCCCCCTGGAGCGTTCTCTAGAACCTTGCTCAGATTCCATCGAGGCAGCTCTTCGGTCACCACTACGAAATTGTCATCCAGCCGGCGGGCCATCTGCAACTTGGGCAGTGATATATGCTGTACGGTCGAAGCGAGCCTTACAGCTTCCAGCAGACCTGAAGCCAGCGCCTTGTCCTGTGCCCAACGACTGCGCAGCACATGAATAGTGCAAGGTCGGCGAAACAGCAAATCTGTGCCACTGTAGGTGCTCATCAGCACGTCCTGCAGCAACAATTCGCTGGTCTCGAAGCGTTTTTTTAGCGCGTCGTTACCCATCTCTGGCCCTCACTCGGGCAGATATCGATCGAGTACCTTTTCCAGCAGGACTGGGTCGGCACCGATACGAACCTCCGACTGGCCCAGGCCAGTTGGGAGGACTAACTTCAACTCACTTCCAAGGCGCTTCTTATCCTTCGCCATCTTGCCTAGTATTGCCTGCCTGGATAGCCCAGTTACCTCGGTGGGAAGGCGCAGCTTTCTGAGCAAGGCAGCCAGCCTGTCAGCGAGTCCTGCAGGGCCTGTCCCTTCCAGTTCGGCATAAGTCGAAGCCATAAGCATACCGAGGCCGACCGCCTCGCCATGCAGCAGGCCAGAATAATCAAGCGCTGCTTCCAGCCCATGAGCAAAAGTATGACCAAAATTGAGCAACTGGCGCACACCGAAGTCTCGTTCGTCTTCCGCAACAACGCGAGCCTTGATGGCAATTGAACGATAGACCAGTTCTTCCAGCAACTCCGATTCACCCGCAAGAGCCGCCTCGGTCTGGTTTTCTAGCAGTTCGAAAAGAGAGAAATCTTCAATCAGGCCGTATTTCACGACTTCTGCCAGCCCATTGGAGAGCTGCCGCGCAGGTAAAGTAGCCAGGGTTGAGGTATCGGCTACCACCAGCCTGGGTTGGGCAAAAACGCCGACAAGGTTTTTGCCGCCAGCATGGTCGATTGCCACCTTGCCCCCTACGCTGGCATCAACCTGAGCAAGCAAGGTAGTTGGACACTGCACGAAGTCGACGCCACGCATCAGGGTAGCGGCTACAAATCCCCCCAGATCGCCGACAACACCGCCCCCCAGATTAACTATAAGACTGCCCCGATCCAGTCCAGCCGAGAGAAAAACCTCCAGGGCGCGGCCATATTCGGCCAGGGTCTTGTGTTCTTCTCCGGGGAGCAGTAAATGGACAGCGATAGGTACGCCAATTGACGCCAGGCTGGCCTTTGTTGGTTCTCCCCAGTGAGACCAGATGTGGCGATCAGATAAAACTCCAATAGCCGAATAATTGCCAAGCCTGGATATCTCCTCTGCAAGTTGCAGAAGCGCGCCAGGCCCTGTCAACACCTCGTAGGAGGCGGACTCAACCGAAACGGAAATCCGGCGGAGTTCACTCATCGGCAATCCAACCTCTTAATCGTAGCTCCTCAACCAGGCGTTGAGAGGTCTGTTTCGGCGCAGATGCGTCGGTAGCGAGAGTAACATCAAGCCCTTCATACAGGGGCGCTCGCTCGGTCAGCAGCTTCCGCACCTGCTCAGCTCTGTCCTCAGCCTCGAGCAAAGGACGCTTGCTATCTCGCCCCGTCCGGTCCAAAATTGTTTGCTCCGAAGCAAGCAACCCTACAGTCAGGCCTGTCCGGCTCATCACCTGGCGGTTCTCTTCGCTGAGGACAAGTCCGCCCCCACAAGCGACAACCTGACCCGACTGCCTGGCGACTTCCAGCAGGGCTTCAGTTTCCAAGGCGCGGAAATAAGGCTCGCCGCGTTCTTCAAACAGAGAAGCAATCGTATGCCCAGTCTTGTGTTCGATGACCGAATCAAGGTCTACCAGAGGCCAATCAAGCTGTCGAGCAAGTATACGGCCGATAGTGCTCTTGCCGGTACCCATAAAACCGCACAGGTAGATATTGCCTCGGGGCGTCATCTCAGAACCAGTCCAGTCTGGCGCAGGCAGCCAGATACGCCTCGTGCCGCTCTCGTATTTCGGACAGGGAATCTCCCCCGTATTTTTCGAGTAAGGCATCCGCGAGCACAAGCGCCATCATTGCCTCGGCTACGACTGCGGCTGCCGGCACGGCGCATACATCGGACCGCTCTGAATGGGCTGCCGATGTCTCTTTGGTGCGCAAGTCGACCGAGGGAAGGGGTTTCATCAAAGTGGGGATAGCCTTCATAGTGCAACGCGCGACGACAGGCTGCCCATTGGAAAGGCCCGCTTCCAGCCCCCCGGCGTTATTACTGGCTCGGGTGATCCGCCAACCTTCACCGACTGATTCAAGTCCAATCGGATCGTGAGCCTCGCTGCCTGGGAGACCACCAAAATCGATGCCAGCGCCGATTTCGACAGCCTTGGTGGCTTGCACACTCATCAAAGCGCCTGCGAGCCTGCCGTCAAGGCGCCCTTCCCAACTTGCATATGAGCCAAGGCCAGGCGGCACGCCCAAGGCGGCCACGACAAACTGCCCGCCCAGGCTGTCTCCGCCCTCTTTGGCCGCGTCAATGGCCTTTTCCATCTCGAGAGTCTTCTCCGGGGAAGGACAGCGAGTTGAGCCTGTTTCAGCCAGCTCGAAGAGAGTGCCCAGATCTTCCTCGCAAAAAGTGGCTTCGACTGGGCCAATCCTGGTGACGAAACTCCCGATGCTGATACCAAACTCGGCTAGCAGAGCCTTGGCAAGCGCTCCAGCAGCAACTCGGCCTGCAGTCTCGCGCGCGCTGGTGCGCTCAAGGACATCGCGAAGATCGTCGAAATGGCATTTGAGAGCGCCAGCCAAATCACCGTGACCAGGTCTCGGTACAGTGAAAGCGCGACTGGCTTCCCCCTCTGGATTGGCCTCAGGCCCGACTACCTCGCGCCAGTTCTCATAATCTCGGTTCTTGATGAACAACACGACAGGAGTGCCAAGGGTACGTTCACCACGAAGCCCAGCAAGCACCTCTGCCGTGTCCTGCTCCAAAGCCATCCGACCGCCACGCCCATATCCTTGCTGACGCCTGGCAAGCTGAGCCTCGAGGAAGTTCTTGCTGATATGAAGCCCGGCAGGCAGTCCCTCGACCAGGCAGGTGATACCCGGCCCGTGCGATTCTCCGGCAGTCGTCATCTTCAGACGAGACATCAGACTCTCCCAAAAGAAGCGGCACCACCTTGCAAGGTGGCGCCGCGTCGCTCACTAGTTCAACAAGGGTTGCTGCAATCTACTGCATCAAGGCCTCGCGGTACTTCTCGGTCGTCTCGTCCCGCAGGATCTCCGGGGTCAGGAAGATCAGCAGCTCCGTGTCCACGAATTCGGTCGTCTTCGAGGTGAACAGCCGCCCGATCAAAGGCAGATCGCTCAGGATAGGCGTCTTGCGGATCGACTCCTGCTTGTTCTGCGTGATCAGCCCGCCCAGTACGATCGTCTCGCCGTCCTTCACTCTCATATAGCTGCTTACGCTACGCGAGGCGATGATCGGCTGCGTCTGCCCGTCCGGGCCTGTCGCCGTTCCTACCACTTCTTCGATGTCCGGCTCCACGTACACCGTAATCGAGTCGTCCCCGTTGATCCGCGGCAGCACATACAGATAAGTCGAAACGTCGGTTGTCTCCAGTTCGTAGTCCACCTGGCGCTGACCGAACTCGTTGTACGTCACGCTCGCGGTCCAGTAGGGATATTCCGTCGTGAAGTCCACTTCTGCCTCGAAGTTGTTGATGGTCGCGACTCGCGGAGCGTTGATTACTCGCCCGCGTCCCTGCGACTTCAGCGCCGCCAGCGTTGCCCGGAAGTTCCCCTTCGCATACTTTACCGAAGTGTTCTGGCTGCCTGGCGCGCCCAGGATGGATACGTCCAGCTCTCCGCCATTGAAGAAACGCCAGTCGATACCGAAAGACTCCGTGTCGCTGGTGCTCACCTCGAGGAACTCCGCCGTGATAAGTACCTGCTTGGGCGGGATGTCCATCAGTTTCACCAGCTCGCGGAACTGGTCGATCCCTTCCCGCGTCCCGCTGATGATTACCGCGTTTTCGATGTCATAGGCCATTGGCGCCGAGACTCCAGCCGGCAAAAGGTCGGTCATACCGTACCCGCCGCCGCCCATTCCGCCACCGCTCTGGCCGAAGCCGCCGCTCTGCCGACCGCCAGTGCCCTGGTAGTTGCCCCCGCTCTGGCCGCTCCGACCGCTCTGGCCACTGCTGCTGCGGCCGCCAAACTGGCCATATACGCCCACGGTCCCGCCGCCGCTGCTGTCCCCGCCGTAGACGTTGCCCCCGCCTTTGCTCTCGCCGCGGCGACTCGCCAGGAACTGGTGGCTGAAGGTCTCCCCGCCCGCCATATAAGCCAGCAAGTCCCGACAGTCAATGTAGCTCAGCCGCAGCTTCTCCGTCACGATCTCCGCCGAGGGAGGCGCGCTGATCCCCATCGGATAAGCCGACGGCTCAGGCACGTTCGCCCCGGTGCCGAACAGCAGGCCCATCAGGTCCTGCCCGGCTGGCACATAGGCCGGCGACACATCGCTGCTGGCCGCGGCAATTGCCTCGCGCACAGGCATATCCGCCGCTACCGGCTCGGCCGGCTTCAGCCCTACGATGTAGGCGTCGGCTTCTTTGGTCCAACTGAATCCTGTCTGCGCCAGGATTAGCTCAAGGGCCCGCTCCAGCGGCACGTCGTACAGGCTTACCGTTACCCGCCCGGCGACTCCGTCCTGGATTACGATCTGCTGCCCGCTTTCCTGGGCCATCAGCAGCAATACTTCCTGCAGGTCCGCGTCTTTCATGTCCACTGACACGTTCCCGCCGGCTGCCATTACGATTACGCTTGCCAGCAGAAGGCCTGCTATCACAAGCCCAGTTACCCTGGCTCCAAACTGCCGCTTCCCTCTCAGGCTCATCTTCAGTCTCCTTCTCCGATCTGCCTTGCGTCAGTCAGGCAGCAGGGCTGCCTACCAGCTGCTCGAGCTGCTGTTGCTGTTGCGGTTAGAGTTGCTGTTGCGATTGTTGTTGTCGTCATTGTTGTTGCGGTTGTTGCTGTTGCTGTTGTTGCTGTTGTTGTTGCCGTAGCTGCCACCGCCGCCGCCACCCGCGTAGTCCATCATGCGAGTCTCGATGACGTCCCCGCCGAACATGTAGGCGATGTCGATTGCATCCGCAAAGTATACTGGCACTTTCTCGGTGACGTAGTTCTCGGTCTGGTATTCCTCAAGGAAGCCAACACCCGTCGCGCCAAGCGTGGGGAGCGGCTCCTTGGGACTAATCATTATCGGGCGCGCTATCTGCTGATCCTGAGGCACGCTCATAGCGATTACCTCGCGCAGGCTGGCAGCGGCAAGAGAGGACTCTTTCGGCTTGTAGATGCTGAAGATGCCCCCCTCGAGGGTGTATTGCAACCCAAGCTGATTCAGCACCTGCTCAATGGCAACACGCGCAGGCACGTCTATCAATACCAACGAGCCTATGCGCCCTCGGACCTCGGGTGCGAGCACATAGTTAAGATCAGCGGATTTGGCGATCATCTCAATTACATCGCGTACATCCGCATCCTTCACGTTCAGGCTAACCAGGGTGTTCTCGTCGGCGCTAGCTACCAGGCCGAAAGCGAGGGTTGCCACCAAAGCCAACAAGATGAACAGTCCGGTTACTCTCACTGGAGTCACCTCTTTCCGCCGCCAGGCGGAAATATGATTGCAGCTCACTTTGCTTATCTGATACCGGGCATGTTGCCCATTCCCGGCATTGGGAAACCGCCAGCCATACCAGGAGCGCCTGCTCCGGGCATCATTGTGGGACCGGGCATCATCCCGCCGCCCATCATTGGCATACTGAAGCCACCCATCCCTGTGCCGCCCGTACCAGCCGACCGACGCAAGGACTGCCATTCTTCAAGGCTCATAATGGGGATGCGCCTTATTTCTTTGGTCTTCATATCACGCAGAGTCGCCTGGCTTGGCGTGATAGCGATAAGCTCTTCATTATCGATTATATCACCGGGTCTCAGCACCAGGGATTCAGTACTACCATCGGCTGCGACACGCTCGAGGATGGCGTAATCTTTGCCACCCCAGATAAGACCAGCGACACGCGCATTAGGCGCGGCGCCCTGCTCAGGCAGGGAAGGCCTGATTGTACCCGCATAACGCTGCGGAGAGTCCATGCGATGGCTCATATACCACAAGGTCGGATCTATCTTGGGCACTCTGGTCATCGCGAAAGGAGCGAACGGATCGCGCCTGGAAGGCTCAATTGGGTCGACACTCGGTCCACCCATAGCCGGCGGGCCGGCTGAAGGGCCTGCGCCACCTGCGGCCGGGGCTGCGCCAGGCATCGGCATACCGCCGGGCATTGAAGCACCACCTGGCATCATTCCGCCAGGAGCAGCTCCAGGCGCCATGCCGGGCCCCATTGGTGGAATGCTGGGCGCGCCGCCGGGACCAGTGCCACCAGGCGCTCCACCTGGTGCGACCGCAACTGGCCCACCAGATGAGGAAGCCGTTTCATCCCCCTTATTGCAGCCCGTCACAAAAAGGACCGTCATTAGGAGAACGGCTAACATCAAGCCTGTCAGTGCAAATTGTCTGTTCTGCTGCTCTGTCATCGAGCCTGCCTCCCGGGGGCCTGAACCAGGCCTTGCCAGCGCATCACGAAAACCACGGGCTCGTGGCGATAGTCCTTAAGGCTACTCGTCATCTCCACCACTGCTAGCTGCGCCAGGCGTTGGACCGGGCATTGGCCCTGCCGCACCAGGCATTGGGCCAGCTGGGGTGCCTGGCGTACCTGGCATCAACGAAGGCACTCCACCCGATATAGACAAGCCTGCGCCAGGTGCTACTCCCGGAGCTCCAGGGGCGCCACCTGCAGCTGGGGCACCGCCGCCAGCCGAGGTACCCTCGACGAGATAGTAGATAGTGGCTTCAGGCACAGTCACAGTTACGCGGCTTGTCTTCCGCGGCAACTCGGTGTAACCAGCAAGAAGCCCCATTATTTTGTCCATATCCGCGCCTTCCGCAGATATCGATATCCGGTCAAAGGTAATGAGACGATCGAACTTGTCAGCGGCTGAGGCAAAGGTCCTCATCGCATCGCGGTAGACGCCATGCACGGTGAGCACATTGCCTACTATGGAGACGGAATTGGCGCCGCCTGCTGCTGCACCGCCCATACCGGGCATCCCCATACCGCCAGGCATCGGACTCGCGTACCAGGCATCGGACTTGCCATACCGGGCATTGGACCTGCCATACCAGGCATCGCCATACCGCCACCGCCGCCGCTGCTGCCTCCACTGCGCATCTTGATTTCGACAAGCTCGCTGGCAAGGGTAGCCGGGGCCATATTCACAGGCCCACGGCCAGTGACTCCACCCAAGGTAACGGAGGTTGGGAAAGTCACAAGCGCGGTGTCCTTCAGACGTGACTGCCAGTTATCGAAAGCATTAGGCAGTCCATACATGGACTCATACCGAAGGCCCAGTGCTGCGATCTGAGGCTCGCTGGCGCTGATAGGGGGGAACTTTGCTGCCCTCAATTTAATGAACTCGCGTTGAACCACCGTTAGTTTGGCCTGGGCCTCCTCACGCTGGCTCTCATAATAGGGCAGCTGCGCGATGGCCTCTTTATATTCCTCGACCTCGGCAGTTGCATCGGCAATCTGCAGCTGAAGCGGCTGGTTATATTTGGTGTGCCAAAAATAACCAAGTACGCCAAGCACTATAATGCCGAGTATAGCTACGTAGATTGCTTTGAATCGCATAGACTACGCCTCGCTTCTGACGGGTCTCTCAATCAACTTCCTGGATCGAACCTGGGAAGCATAAAAAAGGCTCCCGTTACTCTTCCAGATCAACGTCATCTTTAGAACTGCCGCCACCTGCGGGGGCTGAGGGCGCTGGTGCAGCTCCTCCGCCACCTGGGGGCGTGGGCATAACTGGGCCCATACCGCCAGGACCAGGACCAGCCATTCCGGGACCGGCCATTCCAGGAGCCGCCGCACCAGGGGCCGCCGCCGCGGCCGCGCCAGGGGCTGCCGGCTTCCTCAAGGGTTCTTTCAGTGCAGCCGTAAACCTGAACGCAATGGTTTCCAGCTCGCCATTTACCATTGCATTGTTGAGCATATCGCCGGTTTCTACAATCGCCGCGTTAGATGAACCTGCGAGCGTGGTGTTGGTCACCGCAGGACACCTGATGAAATTGAAATAGAACCGGGCCATATGCCTTACGCTCTTGGCGTAACCGTCGATACTTATCTGGGTGCCATCGCAGTCCAGACGCTTGACGACGGCATCCGAGGACACATAAGGGAATATGCGCTCTATGGCCTCTTGCCATTTCCGGTTGTAATCCATGAGGTCATTGGCGTAAGTGACCCGAACCTCATAAGGCTGGATTTGGCCCTTGACTCGCTCAAGTTCGGCCTTGGCGGCATCGGCCTCGGCCTTGGCGCCAGCGAGCGATGCAAGCTCAGTCTTCCTTGGCAGCCAAAGCGCTGTTGCCCTGCTTCATCAGCAGGCCGAAGATGGCCAGTTCGACGATAATCAGGACCAGGAAAACGAGCAAGAAGGTTTTGATCTTCTTGCGTTCCCTAATGTAGTCGGGCAGGAGATCTAACCTGATCAAGCTTCTTTCACCTCGGCCGCCCGCAGCACAGGCAGAGTGCAGCGCTTATCAATATAGGTCACGAACAGCAAGCCCCGTTGCAACGGCGAGCAGGGGCGACAGCTTCCTGGCTTGCTCGGGGTCAACTTTCGGCCCCAGCTTCATTCCAGCAGTCACATCGGCGATTACGACAGGAAGCCCGAGCTGGCCCTGAACATAGAGCGCCAGATTGCGCAAGCCGGTCATTCCGCCTGTAAGGAATACTTTTACGACCTCATGGTCGGGATTCCTGCTTTGATAAAATTCGAGTGAGCGTTCTAGTTCTGCGACCAGGTCACTAATGATGGGAGTAATGACCTCGCCAAGAGCCGCCATGGTTTCATCTTGAGGAACATCCCAGCCTGGCGCTTCAGCGACAGGTGCAGGCTCAGGCGCCGGAGCAGGGGCTTCAGGCTCGGGGGCCTTCGGCTCCAGTCCTTGTACTCCGCCACCGGGCAGACTAAAGTCATCTTCCTCTGGCAGATCGAACTGAGGGCCATCAACAGTATCCTGGTAAGCAGCCGGACCGGTTGCAGGCGCCCCAGGGGCAGTGTAGTCGCCCATCGCACTGAAGCCTATCCCGCCACCTTCGCCCGATTCGTCTTCTATGAGAACGATACCGAAGTCACACTTGATGCGCTCGGCTTCTTCACGATCGATGGTGAACTCGTTGGTAATGGCCCGGTTGATATTGTCAGAGCCTATATTGAGGCCGCGGACAAAGGTCAATCCACCATTACTGAAGACTGAAAGCGTGGTGCCCGAGAAGCCCATATCCACGACCGCAATGGTCTTGCCACTGCCATCGCCCCATTGACCGCCTTCCTGGGTAAGCATAACGGCGCGGCCAGCAGCGGTAGGCGGTACCTCAATGCCTACAGTTGTGAGCTTGGCTTTCTTGACCACGGTAAGCTCGGCCTCGATTGCCTCTTTTTGCGCCGCAGCCAGGACGACTTTCATCGTGGGCTGGTCTTCGCCACCCGGAACGGCCTGGAAGTCAGTTTCTACTTCATCAGCCGGGAACGGTACGTGGCGTTCGAGATCCATCTTCATCGTAGTAGCCAGATCTTTGGCAGTCATGCGCTCCATATCAATGACGCGCGTAACCGCAGCAGCCTGGCCGCTGATGGAGACGATCGTGTTGCGGTTGGAGAAAGGAGCCGAAGAAAGCAGATCCGCAATGGCGCCGGCAAGTGCATCGGCGTCAGTGATGAGTCCACCTTCCATTGCGCCAGTAGGCACGGGAAGGGCAGCTGCCGCAGCTAGCTCTAACCCTTCTCTGCCTGCGTGGATCTCCACGGCTTTGATATAGCTAGTTCCGAGATCAAGACCCAGTGCGGTAGCAGCCTTTGCCATTTGCCAAAAGCCCCCCGTGCAGAATCTGGCCGGATGGCCTCGATTGCGCTAAAAGGCAGTTCGATGTACCGGACCTAACTCCCGCCAATGCAGCAAAAGATGGAGCCAGGCTTGCCGCTACAAGCGGCACTCCCTCGCCGGGAGTATACGACACGATATGCCCAGTGTCAAGCAAAGACAAGCCTGGTGCGGGTTCTTAGTCCTCCTGGATCATTGTCTCATAGTCAGGCATGACGGAGGTGAAGTAAACATCCATCCCTCCGTACTCGCCCGGTGCGGCGTCGCTGACTCGGGCACTGGTCCAGAACACCCAATACTTCGTCCCGATTCCAGAGTCTCCTCCCCCATTGTCATAAGGAAAATCTTCTGAAGTTACATTGAAGTCTCCCTCATGCACGAGGTGGTGCATTGGAACCTGGGCGGGTCTGCTCCAGGCGACGTCGTCAGCTGTGCCAACCCCTAGCTTGTACATCAACTGGGAGGTACGCTCGAAGCCGAGTTGCTCCCAGAACAACGCGAACTGGTCGGCGGAATAACTCGAAACCAGGACTGGATTATTATCATCCCGGACCGAGGTCGTCGCTCTGTAAGTGAAGGGCGAATAGGCGATGCTGAGCCAGGCGTCAAAAACTCCAAGCACTGGACCCGAGATAGGCCTGCCAAATTGCAGCCGGCCATTTACCGGGTCGATGGTGGCTTGCATACCTGCCAGCAGCGGATTGGTTAGCGTTACCCTGAATACGCCGCTGGTTGGCTCATAAGAACCTATCGCCGGTATCCAGGTCAGCTCTTCTTCGTGCTGTACCCCTCCTGCAATGTAATCCAGGAAGATCCGGGGGTCGTCCCCAGTACGCACATTCAGGAAGTTATCGGTGGCCAACCAGTCGAGATGGCGCGTCCAGAAGACTCGCCGGCTCGTATCCACGCCAAGCAGCTCGCGAGGATTATTACCGGCTACGCCAGTAGTGCCGATGCGGGCAAAGGGCAAACGCCCGTAGTTGAGCGCCGCGTTGCTGATCTGGTTGAACACGAAGCGAGACAGATAGACATCTTCGTTCCCGAAGTTGGAGTTATACCCCGTGTAGGCGAGATAAACATACTCGCGCCCACCACTGTCGGTAAAGAAGAAGCCGGAAGGGCTCCTTGGTGTAGCTGAGGCTGGCCGCGCGCGGCCGGATGACCGGCGTTGCCAGGCCAACCAGCGGACTGGACCAGCTATCGGTAGAGTTAAGGGCAGCCATCCCGATAGGCATTGGATTCGCTTGCACAGTAGCAGCGCCCGCATTCACCATCAGACCGACAAGCTTGGGGGTGCCTCCGACATAGGAAGTGGCGCCAAGCAGATGCAGGCCTGGGATCTGGGGCACTCCGGCAGGCGCAGTTACATCTCGCAGGGCAAGCTGGGTGCTTGTTGCCCCCTGGAAGGTCAGCTGCACCGCGGCAGCGCCTTCCTGGGAGACCCAGAGTTCCTGCATCATAGCTGCGGGATCTGTGCTCGAGGCACTGCGCTGCAAGTAGGTATAGACCGTCCCACCCAGCTCCACGATGTTGGAGCAAGGCAACAGGCCGGCTGGCCCTGCTATAGCAGCCGGGGCCGCGAAGTTCCAGTGGCGGTAATTGGGATCTATGCCTCCCACAAACGGCAAGCCTTGCTTCCACCAGACTTGTCCAGCCATGTCGGCATAAGTAATCGCAAGCCGGCTCGAGACATTGGCGGCATCCGGCACGAAGGTGGCGCGTGGCCGGTAGGCGTTCGACACCCAGCTTCCCAGGTCGCCCGAGAGCGGAGTCTCAGTGATGGTCGTCTTCAGGTTTACCTGAGCCTGCAGAGGCTCGGCGCCAGCCGTGCTCGAAAGCTGCAGGATACCCGAATAGGTCCCAGCCGGCTGGCCGGTGGGCACTGGATCGGGCAAGTTCAGTCCAAGCCTGAGAGGCACAGGATTCACCTTGCCGGCAAGCCTGCCCACATATTGGGTCACAAGCGGCGTACTGGTAAAGGGATCCCAGTGCAGGTTCGTGCCAAATATCGGCGCGAATTCTGTCTGGCCGGACTCCGGCGTACCGATGCGACGCAGCAAAGCGCTCGCGGCGATATTAAGTTCGGAGCCAGCGCCAAGCACCTCAATCGGCACGTTACCGGCGTTCAACACTCGCAGGTATTCGTCCTGGGAGAAGCGGTAGGGCCCATAAGGCGCAGTCGCATCGACCCCTGGCGAAACGAGGCCAAGGTCGATGGTGTTTTGATCGGTATCCGCCGAGAAGACCTGCGGTACAGAGACGCGCAGGTTGACCAGGTCATAGTCTTCACCCAGAGCGACATTCTGCTGTCCATAAAGCGGAGCCCCACAGATGGGACATTCACCAGGATGCTCCGAGGCGTCTACTTTTTCGCCGCAGAAGGGACAGATCATAAAGTCGCCCGAGACTGTGAAGTCGTTATCGCCAACGCTCGACAGGCCATCTCCAAGCACGTCCGAGAAGGCGCGCAGGCTGCCCCAATAAGCGGCCGGGACTCCTTCAGAGGCCAGAAGCTGTGATATGGCTGAAGAACCGGCTGTATAATTCAGGCCATAGGCATCGCCGCTGGGCGGCTGGAAGTTGGGCACTCCAATGCTTACCCTGATACTCATTGCGCCCCGGTTCTCGACCCTCGGCAGGTTCGGGTTGGTGGCACTTGCACCCTGGGTTGGATCCATCGGATTATCAGCATAAGTCGCATCAGCCTCAACTCGGCTGTTGCCCCAACCACTCCAGACAGTCCACACCTCGGGCGAGACGGTAACATCCTGCCTGGTGAGCGGCACGGGCTGTTCCCAGTTGCCGGCATTACCAGGATACGGCCAGGGGATCTCGGACGTAGCCAGTGACTTGGCCAGGCTATACTTGACTTCAGTCACATTGGAATTGCCGCCATCGCTCCAGGTATCAAAGGTGAAGCGGGTGGAAATATCCTCGGCATCGGTGCCAGTCCGCACTTCCAGACGCAAACTGTCGATAGCAATTGTGACGCCAGCCAACTGGTTGAAACGCGAACGGCCCGCGTCATAATCTCCGTCATCTTCGAAGCAAAGCAAATCATACTGGGTGGCTGTATCAAAGCTGATAGTCCAGTGGCGGGTATGCATATCGATACTTCCGCTGGCATCAGGCTGTACCCAAAGGCGCACATGGGCATTGCCCGGGCCATCCAGTTTCACCGGCATCGTGAAATAGGAAGCTTCCCGGTTTTCGAGCCGGATCCACTTGAGCTCGCTGCGCGCGCCCGGCCGCACTCCAGTGTCGTCCTGCGAGAAGGTCGTGATATCCACAAAGGGATCGGCATTTACGCGCGTATTGGGATTGCGCAGGTCGAAGAGTTCGCTTATCTGCTCTACTGGCCTGTCGTTGGCACCGGGATTACCGTTTGGCTCGTCATAGTAATAACCAGGTGTATCTACGCTACTGACAAAGAAGTCTGTCTTCAGCTCCGGCCAGTAGTCCCACCAGAACACGGTATCATTCGGGTCGGCGAAGGGATACATATACTCTGACTTCACATACCCAACATGGCCCTCAGTGCCAGCCCTTCGGAAAGCAGAACCTGCCTGCGGTGGCATCACAGTCGGGTCGGTCGGGTAGATGAAAGGCCCTGCGCCAGTTACGTTGATATAGTCATCTTCAGGCCTGGCTGCGCCTTGCGGTGGGGCCAGGAACCGCTGACCAGGCCGAGTGATGATATCTCCGCCTCCAGGCAGTGTCTTGCTGAAAGGCGCAAGCGTGGCGCCTGGCACTCCCCCAACAGGGGGTATCTGCGCGCCTGGCTGGTTGGTGTAGAAGACATAAAAATCTCCACCTGTCGGCCAGAGAGTAGCCGCCGCGCCGCGGTCACGCACCATAAAACTGACTTCATTTACATAGATGTTTGCCGAAGCGCCCATTGGCGCGTTAAGGTCCAGGTTGACCGTTACCCCGGGTATCAGATTGAGATTGGCGTAGGAAAGGCCTCCTGGATCGAAAAACATATCCATCCACATATAGCCATCAGAACCCAGTGGCTGTGTAGACAAAAATATCCGGGAAGAAAGGTGGTAGACCCGGAATCAGCATGGTGAGAGTGACATTATAGACAACCGGCTCCCAGGCCTGCGTGTCAGGGCCAGAGAACCAGGCGGGCAATTCGCCATTCAGGTCTGCAGGCGACAGATTCGCGAAACCAGGATCTGCCGGGTCAACCAGCTCGGTGTAAAGGGCCAGGTCAGGTTCCCACAAGGCGCCTGTGGTGTTGTCAACACGCACCGATACGAACTGGTCATTGTCATAAGTAGCGCCAGCGTGGGTGTCGGTTTCCCATATGCTTCCGATACCGGCATATTCATAGCCAAGACCATGTGGGCCAGTGCCACCTGGCGTTGGATACAGCAACACATAGGCATTTTCGTGTTCGTCGCCTGCCGGCGCATCCAGGAAACGCACAAACCAGGGCATTGCCTGATGGGTCACAGGATGCTCCGGACTAGTAGGAGTGATTACATTATTAGTGTTTACAAGCGACATCAGGACATTGGCGTCAGCCGTGGCAGTGAGATGCCTGCGAGGCGGGGTCGAGGTCGGCACCATCCCGGGTTGGACCAGTTCAAGGCGTACGCGCGGGTTGCCCCCTGTAAACTGCCCCCAGATATCGGAGGGATAGAGTTGCTCGTTCTGCAGCCCGTCTCCGGCTGCATCAAAGTCACCAATTGACAGGAAGAAAGGATCGCCCGGATGCAGTGGATGCCAGGGCAGCAAGTTGTCGCCGGAGATATTGTAAGCAGTGAAAGTCCACTGGTCTCCATCGGAGGCGAAGACATTGAGCATTACCGAAAGCCCATTGCCCACGAGCGGCGTGCCGAGGGCTTCTGTATCGATAACCGGACCAGAAGCCAGGCGCAGAGTCGCGTTGCCGCCATTAACTTCAACCTCGTAATCATCTGGCACGAGGCTCTTGGCATCTACGACGCGTAGATACTCGAGGCCTCCAAGGCTCGTGTTGCCGGGGTCGGGCACCGGATAACTAAGGCGAGGCCTGGAATTGCCTCTCCAGATGGTCCCATTACGGTCCTGACCCAAATCTACTCTCAGATAGGGATCAGCCCCGACCAATGTGGCCAGGCTTGTCAGCAGGGCCACCAGTATTATCAGTCTTGCACCAAGGCGCTGTATCACTGCTCTCACTCCCTCAGCCGAAACAAACTCGACTCGAGCCGGACCGGCCTTCAGGCCGCTCCGTGGGCAACACTATCTGCGTATGACGCAGGCAGGCTGCTCGATGGGGTAGGTCTTGGCGTCTTCCGCCAACAAGTTCGGATCAGGCATAACTTCCAGGATGACCTTTGCCGGCGCGGCCGGCCCAGTCAACTCGAGCACTTCGCTTGAGCGCATATTCCAGCCTGTTGGGTTGTAGCAGTGGTTCACAATCAGGTAGTTATTGCTGTCAAGCTGCTCGGCCCATATGGGCTTGAAGGCCTTCCACGGAGCGCCCGGCCCAGGACCGATATTGTCGACACCTGGATCGGCATAATAATCGGCTGCCGTGTAAGACCAGATAAGCTGGTTGGTGATGGCGTCTACCACGAAGACACCCTGAATAAGGTCTTCGAAGTCGGCATCGTTGTTTACATACTGGGCTGGGGTAGGCGCGCCGCCGGTCCAGTTGTTTATGTCGCGCTCGTACATCGAGCCGACCAGGATAAGCCGGCCGTCTCGCTGGATGCGCACCATCTGGATATGGCCCATCCGGGTCGCGAAGAACATCGGTATAGGTATGGGATGTCCGCTGCCTCCGGCCATGGTAAAAGCTGTACCTGCCGTATATTCGGCAGCTCCATAAGGCGGTGTGGCCATCATCAGGGGAATCAAAGAAGCTGGATCAAGATTCAATACCCGGTTGATACGGCATACCCGCCCATCATTCTCGACCCCTGCCAGCACCTGAAGACTAAGCTGGCTAACCCAGCCGGAACCGGCCATCAGATAATTCACAGTTGTAGGCTTGTTGATGGTCACGGTCGAATACCGGGCCGCGAAGGGCCGGTCTACTCCAGGCATCAAAGCCCAGGTAGACGAGAGGACGAACGTCGGCGAAGTGATATCTGGCCTGCTTTCGTAGTGGACGGTGGCAAGCAGCCGGTGGTTGCCCTGATCGGCCACCACGGTAATAAGCAAGTAATCGTCCACAAGCCCATCGCCATTGAAGTCTACAGGCAGCTCTTCCCGGTCCACGTTAACCGGATCTCTCACATCGAGGATGTCCGAGTTGAAACGCCCAGCATTGTCTACCGGCCAGATGAGCTGACCGCCGCGATCAAACTCGACCACGCGGTTGTTGCCCGTATCAGCCACCAGCAAGTTGCCTGTATGGAGGAGCTTCATAGCCTGAGGGCGATTGAAGCTGCGCTCGGCATTGGCGTCCATATAGCCTGCCGGAGCAACCTCTCGCGTGCCTACGGCTTCCCAGGTGACCTTGCCATTGCCCGCCAGTTCGACGATGCGGTTGTTGTCCGCTATCAAGGTCTCTGCGCTATACAGACCAACCAGGAAACCACTGTCATAGGTCGCGCCATCGTGCATCTCGGCGGTTGTATAAAGCCCACCCGAGCCAGGTGAAGCAGCGGCGCTGAAGACCGCCGTCACGCCGGGAGCGCCCATAAGGTTCTCGAAGTAGTTGCGGAAGTTCGCCCTCGGCCAGACATACGGGCGCACGCTGTCCTCGCTCGGATCCCATTCCAGAGAAAGCAGCCGGCCGTCATCAGGCACCCCATCGAGGTTGAGATCCTCGCCAGTTGGCGCGGTACCCGTGTGGATGAGGAAGTTGGTCGCCGAAAGCGAGCCGCGGGTTGGCCCCACATCATAAGGCAGGAAGTGCATCTCCTGATGGGTGGTGCCACCCAGGTCATCGTAAGTAACGAGGACCTTGCGCCCCTCATAAGGATCGGCGCCCGCATTCAGCTCGATTTTGCCGGTATCTCCATCAACATTCGCGATAACAGCGCTGATATCCACAAGCCCGGTCGGGGTGTAGACCTCGAGGGTAGTGGCCACACCCGTATCGATTGGATATCGATGGGTCTGTAGCACATAGGGAGTATAAATCCAGCGCGCCAGGTCGGTCTTGGAGCGCACGACCTCTACACCATCCACCTCAACGATAAGCTCGCGGTTGTAGATGGAGCCGCACCTGCAATCTATCAGATCACCGGTCGCAAGCTCCTTCAACCCGATGATATTGCCAGCGGCCTTGGCATCGAAGAGGATGACCCCGTTTTCGTAATCCACGACATACTGATCGCCGCGGACGACGAAGGGATTCCCCGGCTCGAGTGGATCGGGTATCAGGCACTCGACAGTGGAAAGCTCGCTGACACCGACATTCGAGAACTTTATGGCTAGCGGCGCATCGAGTTGAAGCGCGGCGATGCCGGGCCATTCGAGGCCGGGCAGGCCCCCGCTGACATCCCACCAGTGAGCCTGCATGATGGGCGTCCTGTCGAGCCAGGCCATATTGCCGTCGAGATACCAGGACTGCAATTCATCACTAGGTTGCAGGCCCATCGATTCGGGATTGAAGGACCAGACAGGCTTGCCTGTCTCCGAATCAAGCCAGCGCCCGTTGGAAATCGACTCAGGCTGACCTGCGGTTACCGCAGGGCTGGTTGGCGCGAGGGTGCCCAGGGTGGTGACGATGGCATCGCCGCTGCCCATCTGGCGCACCCCGGTAAAGCTTTCGGTATGCGAGCCACCGCTGCCATAAGTTATATCCCAGTCGCCGCCACTGGCGCCTTCGACCACCACTATACCTGTCAGCGGATCGAAAGTATTACTTGCGCGAACTTTTACAGTCTGCGTGCCAACGGTATCAGCGTCGATATCCCGGGTTGTGTCAATCGGCGCCTGCGTAAGCGTAACATGCCTTACAGCGCCTCCCTGCAGATAATCAAGCTGGACTACCTGCTGGTCATCGGGCGTATCAGGCGTGCGATATATCGTCCGATAGATAGCCGAACAACCGGCAGGCACCGTCACATCCACACTGCCAGGCCCTGTTACGACAACGCTTAGCCCGTTCGCTTCAACCTTTACAGGCTCGACATGGACATCGCCCAGGCCGCTTGGATCGGCATCGAAGCCGAACTCGATTGGCTGGTTGGAGACCCGGTAGATGCCACCGGCGCCATCGGTCCACTTTTCGGGCGTATGAATCCAGTGCATCTCGTTATCTATGGTTGTTCCGGAGCTGGTCGTATAATCAAACCGCACTCTGTGGCCCTGATAGGTGCCGGATATTAGCAAATGGTTGGTCTGGGCCGGGTCGGGAATATAGTCCACGCCATCAACCAGCGCTACCCAGTTGCCAGGGGTCATCTCGACTTCTACCGAAGTGGTAGTGTTGCCCTGGCCGCCTTGCCATTCATACACTCGATACGCCCAGGCCTTCGTCCAGCCATTGGGATTATCAAAGGTGGGATAATCGTCAAGGTCGATTTCTTCACCTGGATCGATCTGGTAGGTCGTCCCCCCATAAGCCGTCAGGGTCAAGGTATCGGTCATTGCGTTGTTGACTTCGCGCCGAACAGCGGCAACGCTCGGAGCAGGGGGCTTGCGCCAGTCGGCTACGGCATCAGCCGTGTTGGTAAGAGGCCCGACGTGAGAACGCTTTGCGCTGCCGTCTCCATAGGTGGCAGAAGGATCGGGATACTCCCAGACCAGATCGCCAGTAGCCAGCTCATAAGCACGGAAGCCCGTTACCTGGGCTGTGGTGAGGGAATCCTCATATTCACAGGCCACGTAGACCACATTGCTGTGTAACACAGGGCTCGAGATGGCAACCGGGGTTGGCTCCGAGCCTGGGTTGTCGCCAATAATCTCATCCCAAAGCAACTGGGGCGCATTGAGCGGGTTGGGCCTGGCCAGATAAGCCCCGATATAGCCTTCCTGTGCCCCTGGGTCTTGCGTGGTGAACACGACAACATCCAGGTTGGGCGTAACTGGTGGCGGGGCAGCCGGATCTTCAACCGTGCCTACGGCGGGCGAATTATAAAGAGCTACGCCCGGCATTGTGTCAGTCCAGAGGGCATCGGCCGGCGAGCCGGTGACATAATCGGCTACGCCATCATCCGCATAACCGTCGTTGTCCAGATCGCCCTTGGGAGCAGCATCAAAGGCTCCCACCAGGGAGTTGCCCACCACATAATCAGGTTCATCGCGCATCATATACACGACGCCCTTGTATTCGGTTGGCGTCGACCGCGATGGGCCAGCAAGTGGAGCATACCAGCGCAGCGAAAGAGGCAAGGTCAGATCTTCGATGCTGCTGGCATAATGGCGCGGCACAGCGCCCTGCTGGGTCCATTTGCCACTCAGGTTGCAGGAGTTGTAAAGCAGCTTGATGTCGCCGACTGTGCTGTCCGGTGGGGCTGTAAGGCCTATCTCCATCCAGCTGCTGACATCGCAGAAGACATCGCAGCCAGACATTATTACATTGCCACTGCCATAAGCGCCGCGCACCAGAGTGGCATCTCCGCCAATCTGCACGACCTGGTGCATCTCCTGCGGGTCATAATCGGTGACCCAGTCGGTGCCCCAGGTGGTATCTCCCATATTGGCTATCTCATAGGTAGACAGCTCGAAGGGCGTGGTCAACATAGCGTCGGAAGGGTCCACCGCATATTTCCAGTAGACACCTGGCATACTGGCGCCGCCATCATCGAAGAACTGCAGACGCGTGATAAAGCGAGAGGAGTCCTCCACAAAAGTGCCTGACGTATTGTTGTAGCCGATACGCGCGCCGTGGCAGTTGTCAATCCACAAGGTCGCGCCCGCATCTACGATCTGCTTCAGATACCGCAGGTCGTTGTCGCTGAACACGACCGGATGGTGAGTTGTAATCAGTACCAGGTCGAAGTTGCCAAGTTGGGTAACAGTAGAGGCGTTAAGCGGTACTTCCCAATACTGAGGCATCTCCTTGCTTATAAGTCCGCCGGGCGCAGCAAAGGTCCAGGGCTTGTAGAGGCCTGTCATACCCCAATAGCCAGCTTGGGAAGCAGGTGTACCGGCGCCTCCTCCTGCGTGACCTCCGTCAAGCCACCAGTCCCAAATCTGTTGCGTGACCAGAATTGGCGCCAGGGGATTGTCAAAATCCCAGTTGGCTGGCAGGAAGTTGGACCTGCGCATCGCCAGTATGATATTCGGATCAGGGTTCTCCCAGTTGGTCGACTGGATAAGCAACTGGCAGACCTTGAACGTATGCTTCTTCTGAGTTGGATAGTTGAAGATTTGCGCCAGGGCGCCGGTAGCGAAGCTAGCCAGCAATCCCATCAAGATAAGCGTAATCAGCACGCGCGACTTCTTCATTGGCTTTTCCCCCTGGACCCCACGGGTCAAGGTACAGACGAAGTTCAAGTCCTTCGAGCCTGGCTCGAAAGCAGCGTCCAGCTAAACTCTGCCAGGAGCTATTGCTCCTCGCTCATTATCAGCATGGGCGCGCAAGGCAGCGCCGGTAGCCTGGGCAAGTTCTCTTCGGCCAGGTCCAGTGTGCCATTAAGGTTATTCCACCTGTTCATCCTCAACGAGTCATCGAAGGCATAGTCAACCGAGCGCCAGGTACCGGTTCCCGAGCGGTAATAGGACCACTTGTTGGCCCAGTCCTGGACCAGGCTCATTGGGGCCGTGTAGTTTTGCGATATGGCGCCGTTGATGCGCACCCCATAGTTGTAGCGCAGGAAGCGCTGGGTCAGGCTGTTGCGATCTTCGCCCGCGTCCATTACACCGTTGTAGTTCAGGTCGAACCAGGTGTAAGTCAGGTCGGCAAGGCGCTCGTCCCACCATTCGCCCGGCACGATTGCAAAAGTGCCCTCTTCGGCGTAGATAAGCGCGCTGATAGTCAGGATAAGACCAGGCCCGGCAGGCGCCATCGTGCCACCGCTTGCCGCCAGTCGCTCCAGCTTCCAGTTGGCATGGTAGTAGTTGAAGCTGCTGGTATCCGCAAGCCGCACCTGGTAGCGCGCGCCTGCTGTGTTATCGAAGTAATCCTGGTCGGCGCCGGCTGCGGTGTCCGCCGGGAAGGAACGCAGCTCCCAGGCGGGATACACGGCATTCGACTGCCAGGGCGCAGGGCCTGGCGGATTGGGCAGCGGGGGGTCGTTGAAGACATAATTGGTAATGCCCCCGCCCAGATCGAAGTCATACAGAGTATTGGCGGTCGTTGCGCCTGTCAGCAGATTGGTAGACTGCACTCCAAGTGCCACTCCCCCGGTGAAGCTGCCGGTAGGCAACGGGGTGGACTCGCTGAATTCGGCGCAGTGAAGCATCGTGAAATACAGGTCGCTGCCGGCTGGGACATCCCCGGCGAGCGAGCGGCCGTTGAGCCAGTTGACCAGTATCCCAGCACCGGGCTTAACCCGGTAATGGCGCGGATCCATAGGCGCAAGCTGCTCGCGCTTTATGAGCACGGTCTCCGGCGCCGCTTCGGCCATTGCCGAGGGATCTACCAGTACATGCTGGCGCGCCAGTAGCGCGCAAGCCGAGTTCTCATAATCATAGAGGTCGATGCCTGGATCCACATCAGAGGGCCTCAGCAAGCTGCCCTTGATGATAATCGAGCCATCAGACACGACCGTCAGGCTTCTGGGCTGGGCCAAAGTGGACTCGCCAAGCAATCCCCAGACTTTTACGTTGCCCTGAGCGTAGATGACCCCGTTTTCAGGATAAGGATAAGCCAGCCAGCCGCTCCGCTCTTCGGCGCTGCGGTTTTCGTCGTAATCGCTTCTCTTGACCCAGATATCATCGGGAGTAATGTACAGCTCTACCGAGGGCGCCTTGGCGATATCTACCAGCTCATAATTGCGCTGGCTCCAGCGGCCCGGCTCGTTGAGGGCCAAAGGCATTTTCGGTTTGCCTGCCGAATCGCGTGGCTGGGTGGTATCCACGAGATCAGTGCCGTTGTTTATCAGGTAAGGCGCGCTGGTCTGGATATCGTCCGCCAGATTGCCAGGTGTACCGTTGTCATCGAAATACCACTTGCCCGCATCTCCGCCACCCGAGGTAGCCTGGGTATAAAGCTCATCAGCCCTGAGGCCTTCCAGCGCGAGCGCCATATACCGGCTGACATTGCCACTGCGCGCGGAATTGGTTCCCAGGCTGGGCGGTTCGACATAATCAACCGACCGCTCGGGATTCACTGTCGCATTGTTGGTCGCAAGCGAATCGAGATAGGTGCCGTCGCCGAAAGTGTCAGGCATAACGTCGAAGGTAGGCGCAATACTTGGTACCGCCGGCACAAAGCCGCCCCCATCAACGCTGACATCGACCGAGGTGTTGGCATCGGCATTTATGATATTTCCCGCGACCAGAAAATCGTCGCCGCGCAGAATATCGGGATCTCCACTATCGGAGAACAGGCTGAGCCGGTTGACGCCGTGCCAGAGCAGGTCGGTATTGATCCGGATTGGGCCCTGCCAGGCGCTGGCGACATCTTCCGTGGCGCCGTCGTAAGCGCCATTCTGATTGTAGTCAATCCAGGGATTAAGCCCGAACTCGGCCGCAGCCCCGCTCCGGTCCTTATTGGTAATAAAGAGCATATAGTCGGTAAGCAGGATCGGCTTGTAGGCGACCACTCTGCGGAAAACCGAAGGGTCGTCGTCCACGCGGCCTATACAGGTTATCTTGATGAAGCGCGATAGCTCGGCGCGCCTTTGCCGCTCGAGGGCGGAAAGGCCAGCAGGCTCTGCCAGTTGCCCATGAGGCCAGTATTCGACCTTGAGCAAGTAGTGGCCACGCCCAAATTCGGGGTTATCGGGGCTGTACGGATCGGGATAACGCGTGAAGCCCTGAGCGGCCCAACCGCGCAAGTCCTCGATCTCGTCATAATAGCCCGCGAAGAGTGGACTCGCCGGATCTGGCGCTGGCTCTGGCCGCCAATCGGCGCCGCGTGGACTGGTGGTGAGCATCCTGTCCGCGTAGCGCAGTCCCGCTTCAGCGAGGTTTTGGGCGACCAGCCCTGACTCGGTCCTCGTCGTCGTCTGCATGTTGAAGGCGACCGTCGCGACGAAAGCCGCGGCGATGAGCGCCAGCATCAACATCAGTATGACGGCGAGTAGCAGCGCCTGGCCACTCTCTTCCGACTTGCTTGTCAACCTGTTTGCTTTCATACTTGTGTACTCCTCACTGGAGGCTCCAGGAGAGTCCTGTCAGCGCAGCTTGCTGCCGACCTCGAACCGGTCGTGCAATACAACGACCTCAGGTCGCTTTATTCTAGCCCCGCCGACCGCGCAAGTAACAGTGACATCAATCAAACGCTGCGTCTTGTAGCTGATTACGACGACATCGTTCCTGATTTGCCGGTTCGGGTTGGCAATTGACGTATCTCTATAGAAGTTGTCCCTGTAAGCGAATTGCACCTGGATGGTGCTGCCAAGCGGAGGCGCCCAGGCGAAAGCCAGCGTGCCGGTTATGTAATCAATTGTATAAACATGATCGGTCCGCATAGGCGACATAGGCAACTGCTCGACGCTGGAATACGATATCCAGTCTCCAGTCGGCATCAGCAAGCGCACCTGCTCGCTGCCGGCTACCACAAGCGAGCCGAAAGGCCGGTCCAGCGTGAACTGGGTCGTCCCCATTCCGAACATGTTGCCATCGCCCAGGAAGGTGTTCTGCCAGGGCACTGCGCATTTCACTACGCCCTGCTTGCTGTCCCAGGTAAAGTGTACCGGGCGCGTTACATCCCAGTAGAAATTGGTCGCTGGATCGGCTGGATACGAGTCAAAAATCAGCACTGAGTAATCATTGTCCGCGGGATTCCAGCGATATATCTGGATATGCGGATCGTCGAACTTCTCCTGGCCGCCCAGATCAGAGAACCAGGCAATCGGCCAATAGCCGGGGCCGATATACCGGTCGCCGAGGTTGGGCGTGTTGTCTTCGTACCAGTCGGCATACTTGGTGCGATAGTCCGCCCCGCCGTTGCCTGCCGCCACCCGTTCGCGATTTATCTGCACGGGCCGGAAACTGCAACCAGGCACTACGTACCTGTCACCAGCGGCGCGCAACTCTTCGGTCTGGGGCCACATCGCCGGAGTACCGACTGGATCCTGCAGGTAGGCCGCGGTGTCGGTCTTCTGCTTCTCCATCAACGAGTTGGAGAGGTTTATCCAATAGTCTCTTTCGGCCGGGAAATCGAGGTAGAACCACGGATCCATCCAGTTGGGGATGTTAGGATTAGCCTCGATAGTCCCGTTGCTGTCGAAATCGGCAAAAGGCTGGAAATGCGTTTTGCGGAGCTGCACCAGGGTATAGAGCCGCTGGATGTCCGGCACCCCGCCATCGCCGGTATACGTCCATTCTTCTCCCAGGTCCGGATTGCTGTATGCGGTTGGCCACTCGGCCTGGGCCAGCGCCGGCTGAGTCGGGTGCGGGTAATAACGCAGCGGCGAGGTCCAATAGCGAGTGACATAGCTATCGGGCCTGAGCGGCTGAGCCAGCGCTCCATTTTCCGTCACTGGCATATAGAGATCTATCAGCCAGGGCGTGTCGGGATAGGTGCGGGCATAAAGCGCTGTAGTAAGCGCGCTTGAGAAATCCTCGAGTGCGAGCTGAGCATTGGACTGCGCCGCCACGCTTGCGCGCGAGGTGCGCAGCCAGTTTATGCCCTCCACCATAGGCTTGAAGAGCAGCACGAACAGGATCGTCAAGAGTGCGATGACGACCAGCAGCTCGACCAGTGTAAAACCTCTGGTTGCTCCAGGCGCGCTACGACCCGCGGCCAATCTGGTGCTCATCCCTCGCTTAGCCATCTCTTGCTCCCTCGCTTAAGGCAATACATAGTCGCGCAAGTCGCCCCACTCAAGCGGGGGATTGCTGCGATGATTCTCGCCGGCCGTATAATCAGGTGTTTTCAGCATCCTGACCGACCCATCGAGGAACAAAACCAGGTCTCTGGTGCCAGCGGGAGTGTCATACGCCCCCGCATGAAGTTCGCACCAGGTGACCACCGTATTGTCAATTGGAAAACGACTTGCCAGTTCTCTGGCGCGCTCGGGATCCTCGGCCATAACCGGGATGTCCGGCGCATCAGGCTGGTACTTCCATTCCTCAACACCTGCAGCCAGCCCGTTGGCATCCTGCAGCATATAGCTGACATAATCCATCGGGACATCGCTGTCATTATGCTGCCTGTCTTCGGGGCAATGCAGATATTGCTTGCCCTTCAGATAACCCATCCGGTTTTCCGTGCCGGCGCCAGCAAGCGTGGTGTCGAAGGCAAACAGCGCCCACAGTCCAAGCCCGCCTGCCAGCGGATCTCCAGCGTTTATGGTCGGATCGAAGGGAGGAAAGCCCCCCTCATCCAGCGTGTACATCCGCATCGAGATAGCAATGGCCTGCATATTGCCCATACAGGTCATCCCTCGAGCGCGAGCATTGCCCCCTTTCGTGAAAACGAAAAGGATTGCCGACAGGATAGCGATGATCGCTATCACCGTAAGCAGCTCGATTATCGTGAAACCTTTACGCTTGTTGCTCATATAGCTCACATCCTGCCTTACAGGGCCTCAGGCTCGAGTAGAGTGTCGAGCTGGATGTAGCGGGTCATATCGCGGTCGTGCCAGATAGCCTTCACGCCCAGCGACAGACCGGTCACCGACAGCAAATCGCCTGCGCCGATTGGCCCGCCTCCCGCGTTCACGATCGTTGCGGTATAGGGAGCAGGACCAGGCGAGATGGTAAGCTGGCGTGTTTCGACAATCGACGCCGTGCTGGCGTTGTTGTCGTCATCCCACATAAAGCTGACCAGCACGACTTTGCCCGCCTCGCTTCCCGAAAACTCCAGGCTAGCGTCAGGGGCGATTGCAGCGAATATATATTCGTTGCCCAGCGGCGCTGCCGCGGTCGTATTGAAGTACTGGGCCTGGGCTCGCTGAGCGAGCACCGCCCACTCTTCCATCCCGCGGTAGAAGACGCGTATTGGCCGATTGGCCAGCGTGTCCGAGAACAAGACCACGCCGTTCTCGTAATCCACCGAATCGGGGGTATGCAGCAGGCCATCGTCCAGCGTAACGCCCAGGACGGTAGTCGCCATACCTGGCAGGTCGCCATCGTCCAGGAAAGTTATGTCGGTGCGCATCTCGCCGTAAACGTCCAGCACGTCGAACTCGCTGAGGATGTGCCAGTCGCGCACGCTGTACGAATAACGCACGAACTGGCCCTGGTCCTCGCCATAGAATCTCAGCACGCCGCCATCGTCATCCAGGCTGAACTCGGAGTTGGCGGCTGGATTGCCACCTACCTCGGTGAACTGCCTGCTGATGCGGATCGAACTGTCCACGATGAACTCAAAGTCCGGAAGGCCTGCCACCGGCAGCATTGTGTCATCGTCATTGGCCGCCAGGGTGAAGGTGCCAGTGTAGGGCACATAAGCCGCGGCAGCACTGTCATAGTAGATGCAGTTCAGTTCCATATTCCGATCGTAAGGCACTCGGTCGAATCTGGCATAACCGGCACGCTGCCAGTTGACGCTGCCATCGCCCTGCTCGGCGGTCGTCACATAAAAATGTTGGTAGTCGTGTTCGTCGTCGCGCAAATCGTAGAAGGCATTGTTGACCCGGGTATAAGGCGCCCAGCACTCGACTGCAGCCCCTACCTCGGCCGGACCAAACAGGTTGTGCGCGACGGAGACAGTAGTGCCGAGAACAGGCGATGGGATTCGGAGCCCCTCGCCTACGACTTCTCGTACCTCTGTCATATTAGGCCCGAAGCCATCAGGGTCTATATCGGCCAACTTCAACCAGTCAGGCTGGATCTCCCAACCGTTTACCGTCGGGCCAAGAGCGTTGCCGTCTTCATCCACCACCGGCATATTGGCGGTGGTGTTCTGGATGCCCAGCGGGGCGCGCTCGGGCGCAGCCTCCAGTTGCTGGAGCAACCTGTCGGCCAGCCTGGTGGCGACGTTACGATTCTGGCCGCTCTGGACCAGGTTCAATCCCATCGGGAATACGCGGAATAACGCGTAGAGCCCAAATACCAGGATGAACACTGCCACCAGGACTTCGACCAGGGTCATACCTTTCTGGTTTATCGCCCTATTTCTCATAGGGACTCACCGCTCCTCACACCTGTGCGTTGCCGAGATTCGGACCGCCCTCAGCCCTTCTATTCGGGCTGATCTTCCCAGTTGTAACTGGAAAGCACGAGCTTCTTGGCCGTGCCATCTACGAAGACGACAATGTCGAAAGCCCGGGCCTGATCGTTATCCGCGCTGGAGCTAAAGCCCGCCTGGCGCCACATCATTGGGAAGTCGACAGTGTCGGCTTCAACAGAGCGATGCCACGGGCACCGGGTGATGATGGTGTGCTCCGGAGCGTTGCGGAAAGCCCTGGAGTAGTTCTGGGTTGGGAACATAACCGCTGGTCCCCCTAGCGCCTTGTAGCGCGCTGGCGGGGGCCAGGGCACATCGGCTTCGGTCTTGGGATCGCCTGCTGGCGTGTAGCCGTAGCAGTTCCAGAAGTACCCGTAGCTGATGTCGGTCTGTTGCGCCGCCTGCAGCTTGGACATTGGATCATTCGGGCAGAACAGCGCTGCCGCATCCTGCAGATAGTCAGGTCTGAGTGCCATTATTGACTGCGGATAAGCCCGATGATCGCGTCGATACAGTACCGTCGCCTGTGCAATGGCGTGCAAGTTGCTGATGCAACTGCCTTGCCTGGCCCGCTCTCTGGCGCTGGCGAATACCGGGAACAGTATCGCCGCCAAAATCGCGATGATGGCGATGACCGTCAACACCTCGATGAGCGTGAAACCACTCTTCTCACGCCGTGGAAGCATAGCCCATTCCTCCATTTGGAGGCTTTAGCGCCTCCGGCTGTTCAAGTTATACCCCGCAGTCCTGGCCGGGAAACTCGCACAAGACTCAAAAAATCGCAAAAAATGGGAAATAGCCTGTTTATTCTAGTCCGTAGAGCTGCATAAAGACTTTCGTTATCTCATCGCCCAGGAATACCATCATAATGCCCGCCCCAGCCAGGAAGGGGCCAAAGGGGATTATACTGTCCCTTTTCATTTTTCCGGTTGACATCAAAAGTACCGACAGCACCGCTCCAACCAGCACTGCAAGCAGGCTCATTGCCATCAAAGCCCAGGTAGCTCCAACTCGCGCGCCAAGCGCCAGCATCAACTTTACATCGCCAAAGCCTAGCGCGTCCTTTTTGAAGACCTTTGTGGCCAGGATACCAAGCAGCCAGAAGCTGACGGCCGCAAGCACCGCTCCCCCAAGCGCGCTGATGGGCAGTTGGAATTCCGCCCCGCCCGTCTGGATTGTGATGAGCTGAGTCACTTTTTCAGGAGCGGTGAACCAAAGGCCAATTTCTCTTGCGAAAGCGGCAAGCCCCGCCACGATGGTGAACTCGTCGGGCAGCAAATAAGTATTGAGGTCCGCTACGAACGCCCCAAGCAGCGCGGTGCAGAAGATGATATCCATAATAGTTGGAAAGGTCGGGGTCCAGTCTCCCGACGCCAGGAAAACCCCCACGAAGAGCGCCGAAGTGGCCAGCTCCACGATAGCGTACTGGGCGCTTACCTTCTCGCCGCAATAGCGACATTTGCCCCTGAGGAAGAGCCAGGACAGGACCGGCACCATATCTTGGCCACGCAATCGGGTGTTGCATTTGGGGCAGTGAGAGGGTGGATTGACTACTGACTCCTCATTGGGCAACCGATAGATGCAGACGTTGAGGAAACTGCCTACTACCAGGCCAACCACACCCAGGAAAGCCGCGGCGACCAGGCGATAGAATTCAAGATCGTCCAATTGCGTTACTCCCCCCGGAACCAAAAGCGCTTTCCGGCTGGAAAGCGCTTCGGTTCGTCTTCAGACTGCCCGAGGCGGACTAGCTGCCGCCGGACAGGTTACCTATGATAGATATCAGTGGCATAAACATCGCGATAACGATGAAGCCTACGATACCACCCAGAAGTACGATCATTACAGGCTCGATAGTGGCCGCCAGCGACTCAAGCGCGGCGTCTACCTCCGCCTCGTAGAACTCGGCGATCTTCTCGAGCATCGCATCCAGAGCGCCAGTCTCCTCACCGATAGCAATCATATGGATGACCATCGGCGGGAACATCTTGCTGGCTTCGAGCGGACCGGCAATCGGCTCGCCCTCCCGGACACCCGCCCTGGCGTCCATAATCGCATTTTCGAAGATGACATTCTGCACGGCGCCCGCCGTAGTCTCCATTGCCTGGAGTATCTGAACGCCCGATTCGATCAGGGTCGAAAGGGTGCGCGCGAAACGAGACAGCGCCAGTTGCTGGTTGATCTTCCCAAAGACGGGCATCTTGAGCTTGAACAGGTCGAAATACTTGCGCCCGAATTTGGTGCGGATGAGATGCATAAAGCCAATGCCGACGATCACTGCGATGGCGATGGCGAAATACCACTTGCCCAGGATGAAGTCCGAGGTGGCTTTCAATATCTTGGTTGGAGTCGGCATCTGGTCTTCGCCGACCTCAAGGTCCGTGAACAACTGCATAAACTTCGGGAAGATGAAGGTCATAAGGCCGATAACGATACCTGCCGCAACGAACAAAACGACCATTGGGTAGGTCATCGCGCTCTTGACCTTGCGCCGGAGTTCCATCGAGCTTTCCAGGAAGTCAGCCAGGCGAGCCATGGTCTCGTCCAGCACGCCACCTATCTCACCAGCACGTATCAGACCGATGAAAAGGGTGGAGAAGACGCGTGGATATTTGCCCATCGAGCGCGACAGCGTGGCGCCGCCCTCAATCTCTTCCCGCACGTCTGCAATTATGGCTTTCAGGTTGGGGTTTCTGGTCTGGCTCTCGAGGACGGTAAGGCACCGGACCAGCGAGACACCAGCGTTTATCATCGTAGAGAACTGCCGGCAGAAGATGGAAAGGTCCCTCAGGCCAACCCGGCGGAACATCGAGCCTTTGGCCTTGGACTGGATCATCTTGCCTTTGGTCTCTTTGATTTGCTGGATCTTGATACCAGTCTGGGCTAACCTGGTTACCAGCTCTTCACGAGTTTCGGCCTCGGCTGACCCCTGGATCTTGCGACCAGTGTCGTCTGTTGCCGTATAGCTGAATACGGGCATAATAGCCTCCTCCGCGCCGCCCAGGAATTAGCTGGGTCTGGCGGCGCTTCCTCACTAGGCAATAAGCTTCTTGAGCTCTTCCGGATTCATCGCCCGGTTGAGGGCATCTTCGTAGCTTATCTCGCCCGACTGATAGAGGTCGCGCAATGACTGGTCCATCGAGACCATTCCGGCCTCGCTGCTGGTCTGCAAAATTGATGGGATCTGGTGTACTTTTGATTCCCGGATAAGGTTGCGGATGGCCGCCGTGGCCACCATAACTTCTGTAGCGACAATCCGGCCAGGGGCGCCTACGCGCTTCATTAGCTGCTGCGAAAGCACAGCGGCCAGGTTGTTGGCGAGCTGGACGCGCACCTGCTCCTGCTGACCAGGCGGGAAAACGTCGATGATACGGTCGATTGTCTCCGAGCAGTTGTTGGTGTGCAAGGTGGCCAGCACAAGGTGGCCAGTCTCAGCCGCGGTGATAGCCAGTTTGATTGTATCCAGGTCGCGCATCTCACCGACCAGGATGACGTCGGGGTCTTCGCGCAAGGCTGATCTCAGTGCCGCATCGAAGCCGCGTGTGTCCTGCCCAAGCTCGCGCTGGTTGACTACGCTCATCCGGTGGGTGTGGAGATACTCGATTGGGTCCTCGATGGTGATGATATGGCACGACCGCTCGATGTTGACCTGGTTCACGACAGCCGCCAGAGTCGTTGACTTGCCGCTTCCCGTCGGGCCTGTAACCAAAACCAGGCCACGTGGCTTGCGGGAGAGATCCTTGAGGACAGATGGCAGCTTGAGCTCTTCGATAGTCGGGATCCGGCTCGGGATGAGTCGGAAAGCGACTGCAACGGAGCCCTTGTCCCGGTATACATTGACGCGGAATCTTGCCGAGTTCTTCAACGAATAGGACAGGTCGAGTTCCAGCGTACTCTCGAAGCGATGGATATGCTCATCGGTCAGGATATCGTAGATGAGCCTTTGGGTGTCTTCCGGCTCGAGCCGCTCGAAGTTGAGTGGTCTAAGGTCGCCGTCGACGCGTAGGACAGGTGGTACTCCAACGCAAAGATGAAGGTCGGAAGCATTGCGCTCGACTACTTGCAACAGCAACTCGTCGAGGCTGACGTCAGCCACTGACATACGCTGGACTTGCTGCCTTTGCAGCCGGGGGACGCCTTGTCCGCCCGTGTTACCTGAGCCGATGCCTGCCATCTATGCCTTTGCTCCTTTATCCCTCTTGCCGAGGAGTAAGCTTTTCAATATTTATCTGACTCGTGGTCTTAGGCGTACTGACCAGCTGTTGCGACGCGGCGGACTACCTCTTCTGCCGTTGTCCAGCCCATAATGACCTTGGTCAGGCCATCTTCGCGCAGCAGTGTCATACCATTGGCCCGCGCGGCTTCACGGACGTCACCAAGCGGAGCGCCACGGGCGACCAACTCGGCGATCTCCTCGTTCATCTCCATAAGCTCGAAGATGCCTAGACGTCCCTTATACCCAGTATACCGGCATTGCTCACAGCCTACACCGTGGTAGAAGGTTGTCTCGCCATGTACCGCGGGATCGTACTGCAGGCCGATAAGCGCCTCATCATGCGGCTCATAGGGCTCTTTGCAGTTGGAGCAGATACGCCGGCCAAGACGCTGAGCCAGTACGCCGATAACCGAAGCGGCGCAAAGGAAGGGCTCAACGCCCATATCAATCAGACGCGTCATAGAGCTTGGCGCATCGTTCGTGTGCAGGGTGGAAAGCACCAAGTGACCAGTAAGTGAAGCGTGGATGGCGATGTCCGCCGTTTCCAGGTCTCGAATCTCACCTACCATCATGATGTCAGGGTCCTGACGCAGGAAGCTTCTAAGAGCGGTAGCGAAGGTCAGACCAGCCTTTACGTTCACGGCTACCTGGGCGATGCCTGGCAACTGATACTCGACCGGGTCCTCGATGGTCATTATGTTGACTTCGGTCGTGTTCAGCTTGTTCAGTACCGAATACTGAGTTGTCGTTTTACCGTGACCCGTAGGACCGGTAGAAAGCACAATGCCGTTTGGCTGATTGGTAAGCCGTTCCAGCCTGGCCAGGGTGTCGGGCAGGAAGCCCAGGCGATCGAGGCCTACCATCGTGTTCGACTGGTCAAGGATACGCATAACTATCTTCTCGCCCATCGTAGTCGGGACGGAAGAGACGCGGATGTCGTAGGGCTTGCCTTCAGACACGACGTGGATACGGCCGTCCTGCGGGACGCGGCGCTCAGCGATGTCCATGTCGGACATAATCTTCAGACGCGAGATCAGCGGCGCGTGAACATGCTTGGGCAGGATGACTTCCTCGTGGAGGATACCGTCTACGCGGTACCTGACGCGCACATTGCGGCGCTGAGGCTCGACGTGGATGTCAGAGGCCTCCTGTGTGACCGCGTTGCGGATCATCAGGTTGGTGAGTTTGATGATAGGCGCCTGGGCTGCTACGTCAACGTCGCTGCCCTTTACCGACTCGGCGAGCTCGCTGACTGACCGGCCTTCGGCTTCATCAACCAGCGTCGAGCGTCGCCCCACATCACTGACGATAGAGTCGATCTCACTGGCCGAGGTTTGTCCGTAGACATTTTGGATGATGGCGTCGATGCTGCCTTCAAGAGCCAGGGCTGGCTCTATCCGGAGCTGGGTCGCCTGGTTGATGGCGTCGACTGCTTCGATGTCGGTTGGATCGACCATCGCGACGAGAAGCGTCCCATCTTCGTTGCGCCTTACGGGCACGGCTTTATATTTCTCGGCCATATCCCTGGGCATTACGTTGAGGGCCGACTCGTCAGGCTGCGTGGCGTTGAAGTCAACGTATGAGACGTTGAGCTGCTCGGCCTTTGCTGCCAGCACGTCTGGCGCCGCGACACCGGCCACATCGACCGCAAGTTGCTCCAGTGACATATTGGTGTCTCTGGAAGCATTGCGTATCTCGATGGCCTGATCTTCGCTGATGCTGCCTTTCTCAATGAGAATCTGAACGATGTCTTTTCTGCGCTGCAGCCGCATACTCCCACTCTCCCACGGGGTGTGCCGGTGGCTACCAGCAGGAATCAAACACCCGCAATATACCCCGGATACGAGTGTACCCGGCGTCTCTCAACCAGTGCCAGCTTACTGAGCCACTTCATTATACCAAAGCGCGCTGCCAATCGGCCACACTTGGTCAAGCCTCTATTCGCCAAAAGAAACTGACCTCCTGCAAGCTTTCTATATACTCTTGCTTCCTTCAGAAAGAGCCTGCAGCAACGCCTTGCGCATTACGTCCAAGGGGGCGCTCTGGCCAGTCCACAGCTCAAAGCTGCGCGCCCCTTGAAGCACTAGCATCTCGGTGCCATCCAGTGTCTTGCAGCCTTTCTCCCTGGCCACTTCGAGCAATCTGGTCTGACGTGGACTATAAATCGTATCGTACACTAGCTGGCGCCTGTTGAGTACTGTCTCATCAAAAAGTAAAGGAACTTCTGCCTCGGGAGCCATCCCGTGAGAGGTCGCGTTGACCAGCAACTCTGCCTCGGCGATAGCTGTATCCACCCCTGGCGTGCCAAGCTCTACCGCAACAATCTGAGTGGCGCCGCCGATTCGTTCTGCTATTGTCTTTAATTTTATCGCGCGCTCATAGGTGCGATTGGCAATCACGACACTTGCGGCCTTTGCCTGCACCAGCGCGACCAGCAGGCTGCGCGCAACGCCTCCGGCCCCAAGCAGCACAGCCTTCTTGCCGAGTGGATCGAAGCCGACTTCCCCAAGACTCTCACGAAAGCCATATACATCAGTAGAATCCGCTTTGATCCGGCCCTGAATAAAACTTAACGTGTTCGCAGCCCCGGCTACCCGTGCCTCTTCGCCCACCTCATCCGCAAGCCCAAGAGCGGCTTCCTTGTGGGGGATGGTCACGTTGAGCCCGCGAAATCCCAGCGCCATCGCTCCGCGTATTGCCTCGGCCAAACAGTCAGGAGCTACCGCGAAGGGCACATAAACCCAGTCCAGACCAAGCTTCGTGAAAGCCGCATTATGCATCGCGGGCGAACAAGTATGGCCAATTGGATGGCCAACAACTCCCACCACTTGAGTTTTACCACTAATCATCCCTGGCGCCCTCCAGGTTTTTCTTCAGGCCACAAGGTCCACCAGTCGTCCTCGGAAAGCAAGCCCAGACGTCGCTCGATTTTTAAGACGCACCGTTCTATCAGGCGGTCGAATTTCGTGCCGACAAATTCGCGGTTGCGGTTGATGGGCCTTAGCAAGACTGTATGCAGCCCTGCCCGGTTGCCGCCCCAGACATCGGTTAGCAACTGGTCCCCAATTGCGACGGCTTTTTCAGGAGCAACGTCAATTTTTGCACAAGCGCGCCTGAAGCCACGTCTCATTGGTTTTTTCGCTCTGGCGATGAACTCACATCCCAGTTCTCTCGCTACGGCTTCAACTCTATCAGGATTCTGCGCATTAGAGACCAGACATATTGTGAAACCTTGCTCACTGGCACTTATGCGCCCACTCGCGTACCGGTTCTGACAGCTCCAGCGAACGCCATAAAGTCAGCGTATTGTCGAGGTCCAGCAGCAGCGCCTTATACCCAAGCCGGGCCAGCCGCTGGATATCAATCTCCACCAGAGTTCCGGCTACTTCATCAGGCGTCAGGTTGGCAAGCAGGTTCATTGGTGCTCCTGGTCACGAGCAGTCCTGGTTCGAATCCGACTGCCAAATCGGTCGTAATAACTACCTCGGCCAGCGCCACGTTGGCGACGTCCAGCGCCTCGCCCTCGGCGCCAACCAGCCCCTGGATGCGGAAAGTCTGCTCCGGCCCTATGGCAGGAAGCAGTTGATACTCTCCCCCTGTCTCGAGCTTGTTGCGCACTTCGAGCAGGCAGGAATTCGGACCAAGCCGCTTCAGCACCTTGCCTACCAGCAGGCGCGACTGAGAATAACCTGTAGATTCGGGCGCCTGCAGGCTTGAAGCCCCTCGTCCTTCGAAAAAGGCTTCGGTGTAAGGCCTGTGACTTGGACGCTCCAGTTCAGCAGACAGGTCCGAAAAGTCGACCTCGCTCCTGGCCAGCCTGTCGAGAGCCTCTCGATAGGTCTTCGTCACCTGCGCTACATAGTGCAGGCTCTTGGCCCGGCCCTCCAGCTTGATGGCGGTTACTCCAGCCTCGGTCAGTTCGGGCAGTCGGGTCAGCAGATTAAGGTCGCGAGCGTTGAAAATATACGTGCCGGCTTCGTCCTCGACTACTGGATAGCTCTCATGCGGGCGCTTGGCCTCAATAACAGTATACTCATAACGGCAGGGCTGCGCGCAATCGCCCTGGTTGGCGCTACGGCCTGTAAGAAATTCGCTGAACATACACCGTCCGCTGATGGCCATACACATCGCGCCGTGGACAAAGACCTCTAGCTCGACCCCTACCTCGTTGAAAGCCTGGATTTCTCCAAGGGATAATTCTCGCGCCAGCACGATACGCTTCACGCCCTGACCTTTCCAGAAGGCAGCCGCCAGCGGATTGGTCACATTGGCCTGGGTAGAGAGATGCAAAGCGAGGTCAGGCGCGACTTTCCTTGCCATCATCAGCGCGGCTGGGTCCGAGATGATTGCCGCATCGGCGCCTGAGGCTCGCAACCAGACTTGCAGCCCCTCGCCTAGATCGGGCAGGTCACCAGGGAAACAGAAGGCGTTCAAGGTCACGTAGACGCGTTTCCCGCGCGAATGCACATAATCTACGGCAGTGGCCAAGCCCTCAGGCGTGAAGTTGCCCGCCTGCGCGCGTAAGGACAGGCGCTCTAATCCGAGGTAAACTGCGTCTGCCCCGTAAGCGAGTGCGGCCTTCAATTTCTCGAAGTCGCCCGCGGGCGCGACCAGCTCGGGCAGCCTCACATCAATCCTCATTGCGAGCTTTTTTGGTTGCAGCGAGGTGTTCGGCTATAGCTGCGGCTGAAGTAATGGGTGCCGTTCT
The DNA here is from genome assembly GCA_963749155.1 of uncultured Armatimonadia bacterium. Lineage (GTDB taxonomy): Bacteria > Armatimonadota > Zipacnadia > CAVVLO01 > CAVVLO01 > CAVVLO01. Next base: position 920,135 of record CAVVLO010000002.1, read on the forward strand.
TGCGCGCAGTGAAAAAGAGATAATCCGTCCCTGCGGGCGCCAGGGCAGCGATAATTGAGGCTTTGCCCGGACTGCATATGGGTGAGGGCGGCAGGCCAGGATGCAGGTAAGTATTGTACGGCGACTCGACGCGCGTGTCCTTGTAGCTGAGCACCGTCTTGCGCTCTGGCAGCACATATTCGACCGTCGCGCACGACTCGAGAGGCATCTTCTTCTTCAGCCTGTTAAGGAAAACGTCTGCCACAACAGAGCGTTCCTCATCGGCTTTGGCTTCCGACTCGACCAGGCTGGCCAGAATTAGCACTTCGTGCAGTGGGCGCTTGCTCTTGGCAAGCAGCGGAGCGACTTCCGCATCCTTGAGGATGTCCTTCATCCGACCCAGCATCTTGGTGATGAGCTGCGCCTCATCGAGACCTGGCTCAATCAGATAGGTGTCGGGAAAGAGATAGCCTTCAAGCGTGTCGGCAGGGGGTGAAGCCAGCTCTTTGAACTGGGCGCGCCCTTTCGTTGCCAGATTAAGAAACCGGTCGGCCTTACCGAGTTGGACTTCCTCAAGTTTGGCTGCGATTTTACGCAAGGTATAGCCCTCTGGTACGGTAAAGGGCAGAGCTTCCGTCTCGCCCTTGGTGAGCTTCTCGACAATTGCGCCCAGGCCCATCCCAGGCTTGAGGTTATATGCGCCGGCCTTCAGCTTGCCCATCGCATTCTTTAGCTTGGCATAACGTGTGAAGGCTCCACCGCTTCGGACAATCCCCTCTTTTTCAAGCAGCTCGCCTATCTGGGCTGCGCCAGCCCCACTCGGCACTAGCACCAGTTTCGCTGCGCCTTTGGGAGTGGGGAAATAACCAGGCAGCAAAGCGAGTATGAGTAGCAACACAACGCCCGCGGCGACAGCGCCCATAAGCCAGAACCGTTTAGCTTTCATAATCGGCGTCCTCTCTCCGCTTGCGCCTGTCCAGCCAGGACTGCAGTATCAGACTGGCCGCAAGTGCGTCCCGCTGGTGCTTGCGCTTCGAGCGCCGCATATCGGCCGAGAGCAAGGTCTGCTCGGCAAGCGCGGTGGTGAGCCGTTCATCTTCCAGTTCTACTGGCAAGCCTGTCATGGCAGTCAGTGAATCAGCCAGGGCTCTGGCAGCCTGGGCTGAGTCGCCTTCTTCACCAGAAAAGTGCAGGGGAAGGCCGACCACAATCAACTCGGCACGGTTGACTCTGGCGATTTCAACCAGCGCATCCAGGCCTGCCTCAGGTGGATCGGCCCCAACATAACCGGAACGCGTGGGCATCAGTGCCGATTCATCGGACAAGGCCCACCCGTGGCGAGCCCTGCCGAAATCTACCGCCATCACGCGGCCCATTAGCCCTCCAGCGCCGCGGCGATATAAGCCCTGGCGGCTTCGAAGGCCTCATCCAGCTTGCCTTCGTCTTTGCCACCGGCCTGGGCGAAATCGGGCCTGCCGCCTCCTCCGCCTCCGCAAGCCTGGGCGGCGCGCTTGGCGATCTCGCCGGCCTTGAGTTTGCCAGTCAGGCCTGGGGTCACCCGCGCGATTAGGACGACTTTGCCAGGCTCGGGCACCCCAGCCAGCAGCAATACGCCTTCGCCAATCCGGTTGATTAACTGGTCGCTAAGGCTCCGCAGGCTTTCCGCATCGGCGCCCTCGGCTCGCCAGGCCAGCACTCTCACGCCAGCGATTTCCTGCACCTCGGTCATCGGGTCGGTGCTACCAGCCCCAAGCGCCTGCTGCTTGAGCTTGCGAATTTCTTTATCTTTGGCCTTAACCTGCTCGAAAAGGCGCTCCACCGCCTGGCCTGCGTTTTCGGTTGGAACGCCCAGACGCCCAGCGACCTCATGCAGCGCCTCGTCCCGCTGCTCGAAAAGCTGCAGGCTGTTGAGCCCTGTCGTGGCCTCGATGCGGCGCAGGTTGGAACCAATGCCTGTCTCGCTCACGATTTTTATCAGGCCAATATCGCCAGTGCTGGCGACATGGCAGCCCCCACAAAGCTCAAGTGAAACGCCGGGCACTTCCACTACGCGCACTTTGGCGCCGTATTTTTCACCGAATAGCGCCATCGCGCCCCGCTGTTCTGCTTCTTGCCGGTCTGTGACTTCCTTGGAGACAGGTGTATTTGCCAGCACGGCCTGGTTGGCCAGCCGTTCTATCGCGGCGAGTTCTTCCCGGGTCACCTGCTGGAAATGCGAGAAGTCGAACCGCAGCCGCTGTTCATCTTTATAGGCGCCCGCTTGCCTGGCATGCTCTCCCAGCACCTGGCGAAGCGCCGCGTGCAGCAAATGGGTTGCGGTATGGTTGCGCTCGATGGCTAGCCGGCGTTCGCGGTCCACCGTGGCTGTGACAGCATCGCCTTCGGCAATCGCCCCTGTTTCTACTTTCACAGCGTGGAAAACCAGCTCCCCAGCGCGTTTCTGCGTATCAGTGACTTTCAATCTGGCCTGGGTGCCGGTTAGCCTCCCAGTATCGCCCACCTGGCCGCCAGATTCGGCGTAGAAGGGGGTCGTGTCCAGCACGACCTCGCCCTCCTGCCCCTCTGAAAGCTTCTCTACCTGCTCTCCCTCGGCGAACAGGGCAACCACTTTGGCTTCGGCGCAGGTTTCTTCATAGCCGATGAACTCGGTCTTACCGAGCTCGCGCGCCAGGGTCTCATAACGCGCCTGCAGGTCCAGGTCCTCGTGACCGACGAACCGGCTGCGGGTGCGTTGGGCTTCCATCTCGGCCTTGAAGCCTTCCTCGTCCACCTTGAAGCCGGCCTCTGCAGCCAGCTCGCGCGTCAGGTCGAGGGGGAAACCATTACTGTCATAAAGCTTGAAGGCCTCGGCGCCCGAGAGCGTCGTCTCCCCTTTGGTTTTCATTGCGTCCAGTGCCTTGTTAAGCAGCGCCAGGCCATCCTCGAGGGTCTCCTGGAAGCGCGCCTCTTCGCGCGCGATGACTTCGGTTATGGTCTCCTCGGCGCTGACCAGCTCGGGATAACCGCCCTTCATCCCTTCTACGACCGCGGGCGCCAGCTTGTGGAGGAACGGCTCCTGGAGCCCCAAGGCCCGGCCGAACCGGTAGGCCCGCCTGATAAGCCGGCGTAGCAGATAGCCTCGTCCCTCGTTACTGGGCATAACGCCGTCATTGATGAGGAAGGTCGAAGCCCGGGCATGCTCTGCGATGACACGTGTCGCGGTGGAAGTCTCCTTGTTGCCGTAAAGCTCTTCCACTTCCGCAAGTGAAGCCAGCCGCGTGATAAGTGGCTTGAAGACATCCAGCTCGAAGGGATTGTGCACCCCCTGCAGCAATATCCCAGCCCGCTCAAGGCCCATACCTGTATCTATGCCGGGTTTAGGCAGAAGGGTGCGTCCGCCTGCTCCGTCGTCGTTGTACATTTGAAAGACGACATTCCAGATTTCAAAATACCTGTCATTGTCGCCGCCAGGTTCGCCCTGGCCATATTCGGAGCCCATATCAACATAAAGCTCGGTGCAGGGGCCGCAAGGGGTGTTGGGCATCCCCAGCCCCCACCAGCTATCCTCGAGCCGAACGATGCGTTCCTGCGGCACCCCGACCCGTTTCTGCCATATCTCGGCGGCCTCATCATCAGTGGTATGAACGGATATCCAAAGCCGCTCTGGGTCGATACCGAAGCCCTGGGTGATGAACTCCCAGGCCCATTCGATGGCTTCCTGCTTGAAATAATCGCCGAAAGAAAAATTGCCCAGCATCTCAAAGAAGGAAAGATGCCTCGCTGTAACCCCTACATTCTCCAGGTCGTCCTGCCTAAGGCACTTCTGGCAAGTCGTGACGCGCGGATATTCAGGTTCGACCTCGCGCTTGAACCAGGGCACAAAAGGCTGCATCCCCGCAGTGGTCAGCAGGGTTGTAGGGTCTGAGGGTATTAGCGAGGCGCTTGGCAGTAGTTTGTGGCCTTTGCTCTCGAAGAAGCTGAGGTACTGCCTTCGGATCTCATCAATTCTCACTCGCTTGCTCCTTATCGGGGGAGGCGACTTCTGGGCATATCTCGGCCTCGTCTGCCTCTTTCTCCTGCTTGTAGAAACGCTCTATCGCAACCTTAACCGAGGCCACAAGTGGCACTGCCAGCAATACCCCGATGAAACCAAAAGCCGCACCGCCTATCAACACTGCCAGTAGTGAAATCAGCGGGTGCAGACCGACCTTCCGCCCGACTATTCTAGGCGCAATCAGATTATCGAAGATGACGTTGATTGCAATCAGCGTCAATACTGTCACTAGCACCGCGGTCAAGGCGTGATGCTCAGCCGTAAAATATGCCACCGTGCCTGCGACCAGACAGCTGATTGTGATGCCGATAGCAGGGATGAGCTGCGTGATGCCCATCAGCAGGCCACAGACCAGCGCATACTGGGTGCCATAGAAGCCCCCGATGACAGTTAGCGCGATGGTCGCCAGGATGGCCACCGAGAGCACGACTGTAAATTGGCCGCGTATATAGCGCCCGATTACGCCATCCACTTCGTGTGCGATGTCAACTACCCGCGGCCGCCAGCGTTTTGGCACCAGCTTCGCCAGGCCACCTTTGACCTTAACGAAATCCAGCAGCAAGTAGAAAGTGGCCAGCGTCGCCAGCAATACGCCCAGTACTATCGCGCCAACCGAGGCCACCACGGCGCTTGTAGTGTTGGACAGCCACTGGGGCAACCAGACATTCAGGTTCTCGGTCACTTTTAGTCGCGCGCTCTCGATGATAGGCGGGATCTCTTCACCACTGAAATAGCTCGTGTAGACCTCGGTGAACCAGTCCTCGGCTACCTGATAATACTCGGCAAAGCTCTGCACGAGTTGCTGAGTCTCTTTTTGAGCCATCGGTACGATTACCAGGGGCAGGGCAACAAGTACCATTATAAATACGAGTCCGAGCAGCAGCACGCCAACCGGACGCTTGATTCCATGGCGTTCCATGGCGCGCACAATCGGATCAAGCAGATATGCGAACGCAAAGCCTACCAGGATGGGCGCCAGATACATCCTCGCCCACCAAAGGCTCGCGCCAAGAAGCACGAGCAACACCGGACCCAAGACCGCGGCCAGCGTCCAGAGCAAAATGTTGCGGCCCGTTCTGTTCATCCCAGTCTGCCAATAGCCTGTCAGCGCGCCCAGGCCAGGTTAGTATGAGAGAAGCCCCCTGCCTTCGTCAAGGAAGGCTAACCTTTGGCCTCAGCCACTTTTTCGACCTCGGCCAGGATAATTTCGGGACTTCTCCTGCTTATATAATCTACCACGGCTTCGGGTGAAAGCACGACCTCATCCAGATAATCGGGGATTGCGACCGGCCAGCCGAGTTCACGATGCAGCAAGCTTCCAAGGGTCGCAGCCGGCGCTGGCTCTCCGTGAGTAATAAAGGCGCCCTTTACTCCCTGAATGTGACGCGCCCAGTCCAGCAAAGCCGGTTGGTCGGCATGCGCGGATAGTGCCTCCACGGTTTCGATGCTGGCCTTGACCGGTATCTCGGTTCCGTAAATCTTTACCGTCTCCGCGCCTTCCACCAGTTTGCGTCCCAGTGTACCCTGGGCCTGGTATCCAACGAAAACCACAATATCCTTCGCGTGTTGCAGATGATGTTTCAGGTGGTGGATGATACGCCCCCCTGTGCACATCCCGCTGCCGGCGATTATTACCGCTGCGCCTGTAATATCATTGAGTTGCTTTGACTCTTCGACGCTCTGGATCATCCGAAGCCCTGGGAAATCTAGCGGCATATCACGCTTCAGGATAAGCTCGAGCGCCTCTTTGTCATAGCAATCGGTATGCCTGGCAAAAACCGCCGTTGCTTTCTGGGCCAGCGGGCTGTCAAGGTAGACGGGCATCCTGGGGATGCGCCCCTGCTCGATAAGAGTATTCAAGGTATAAAGCAGATGCTGCGAACGACCCACCGCGAAAGCCGGAATAAGTACATGCCTGCCGTGGGCATGAGCCTCTAGGCAGCAGTTGCTCGAAATAGGTTGTGAAATCAACACCGGCCGGATGCACCCGATCGCCATAGGTGCCCTCCATTACTACATAATCGGCCTGAGAGATATACTCCGGGTCGCGTATGATAGGCCGGTCGCGTGAACCGAGGTCGCCGGAGAAAGCCAGCTTCAGTTGCTGCCCCTCGCACTCGAGCTCCAGCTCCAGCTCCGCCGCGCCCAGGATGTGCCCTGCATCTCGAAAGGTACAAGTGACCCCTGGCGCCACAGAGAAACGCTGGTTATATGGCTTGGGGTTGAACAAAGCCAGCGCCGGCGGCACCTGGTCCTGAGTGTAAAGCGGATCAGGCGCGGGTGTAGAGCGCTTGCCCTGGCGCCACTTCTTTAATTCATACTCGGCGTCTTCTTCCTGCAGCTTGGCGCTATCGAGTAACATTGGTTCCAGTAAATCAGCAGTTGCCGCGGTCGCAAAAATCGGCCCTTTGAAGCCTTCCTTGACGAAGTTGGGCACCATACCCGAGTGGTCGAGATGGGCGTGAGTGATTATCAGGGCGTCGACAGTGGAAGGTTCTACCGGCCAGTTAACCCGATTTTGTTCGCGAAGATGCCAGGCACCCTGAAAGAGGCCACAGTCTACCAGCACGCGCGCGCCAGGGCAGTCGATCAGATACTTGGACCCTGTAACCGCCTGGCTGGCACCGAAGAACTTCAACTTCACCTGGTTGCTCATTAGCCGTCCACCCTTGGTGGTAAATACGCTATACCTAGTGCTACACGTTGCAGATACCTGTTCAGCAGTTCTTCCATCAATTTGGCTGGGTCGTCATTGAAGACAACCTCTGCGCCCGTATCTTTGTTGGTGATGCTGAGGACTGTGGCGATGTGGTCAGCGACCCCGCCCGTACCGGTGAGCGCCCCAATCAACTTGCCCTCGTCATAGGCGATCGCAAACTCGCCCAGGGTACCTGTCCGGCCCCCAATCAGAGTCACGATATCGCAGGTACGCACTATTTCTATCTCTCGCCCCATCAAGCCGCTGCCGGTATAAATCAGCACGTCATAAGGCTCATAGGGTGAGTGATACCTGGTGATGTGCTCCGAGAGCGAAAGTCCGGGCGAGATGCCCACCACCAGTGCTCCCAGCTCTTTCGCGCCCAGCACCGCCTCGTGTGGCAGGCCAGGACAGGCTCCAGTCACCAGCACACAATCGCGCAAGGCCACTTCTCTGCCCAGTTGTCGCGCTTTATTGCGGGTAGTTTCGGACAGCTCACCGCCAGCCGAACCCATTACTCCAACTTTTACCTTCAAAAGAATCTTCTCCGAGACCAGCGATAAGACTAACGACCCTGCCCGCCCAAAAAAGCTTTGAGTTTTTTCAGTGCGCTGCGCTGCAGGCGCGAAACATGCATCTGGCTACAATTGAGTCGTCTGGCCACATCCGCCTGGGAGAGGCCCTGGTAATAGCGGAAGATGACGACCTGGCGTTCTTTGTCTCCCAGCCTGAGTAGTGCCCGAGCAAAGAAATCTCGGTCGGCCATCACTTCAAGGGCTGGATCGTTTTCGCCAATCAGCTCCGTCAGGCTGATAGTCTCGTCATCCGAGCGTTCCAGTTCGAGTGAGCCAACCTTGTAGTAGTTGCCAAGTTCCATTGCTTCGAGCAATTCTTCCAGGCTTACCTCAAGGGCTTTGGCCAGTTCTTCAGGGCGGGGAGAACGCCCAGAGGCCTGCTCCAGCTCCTCGGCTACACGACGCATCCTGTAGCTGAGCTCCTGCAGCCTGCGCGGTACGCGGATGACCCAGGCCTTGTCGCGCAGATGGCGACGCAACTCGCCCAGGATGGTAGTCGTTGCGAAGGTCGAAAACTTCGCGCCAACAGAAGCATCAAAGCGCTCTATAGCGCCCAGCAGTCCGAGCATCCCAACCTGTTCAAGGTCTTCATATGGTTGACCGCTATTTACAAACCTGTGCGCGAGTGCCCTTACCAGGTTGGTATGGCGACGCACAAGCTCTTCTTTCACCTCGAGCTGATAGCTCTGGCGAGTTTCCTCAAGCAATTCATTTGTTGTAAGCTGACTCAGCAGCCGGCGCTTCACGCTGGCCCCTTCCTCATTCCACTTGACCTGAACGAATCAAGGTCAGGCGGAGTTCGACCCGGCCAGGCGCCGAGTCAACGTTAAGCTCGTCTACCACCGCTTCCATCAACATAAGCGGCAGCCCTTCTTCGCTGTCGGCCGAAGGCACCGGCTGGGTGCAGCCCTCGCCAACTACCTTGACTGCCAGGCCTTCTTCCAGTGGATTGAATTCCAGGGCAAGCGAAGTCGCCTGCAGGCTGATGAGCAGGTTACAAGCCTCCGCGACTGCCAGTTTGAGATCCTCGAGATCTGCCATCGAGGGCAGACTGCGACTGCCTATACCCGAAGCCGTCAGCCGCGCTACAACGACATATTCGGCCGAAGCAGGCAGCACCAGAGTCACAGGCTGGCTCATCAGGTCTCGCCCCCTTCAAGTCGGCCAAGCGCTTCCTGGCGCGTGGACACCATATCGAATATCTTCTCCAGCCCGGTCAGTTCGAACAGGCGCAGTAGTCTTGGATTATCGACCACCAGAACCATCTCGCCTTCCCTTTCGCGGAGACGCTTCAGGGCGCCGACCAGTACCCCCAGCCCGCTGGAATCGAGATAGCTCAACTTGCCCAGGTCGAAGAGCAAATGGGTGTACCCATCGCGCACCAGACCGATAACGGTCTCTCTCACCGTCTCACTGGTGTAGGCATCCAGTTCGCCTTCCAGTGCGATGACGGCCAGATGCTTGACCGGGTTCACCTCGGAGCTGATGTTGAAGTCCATCTTGCTCCCTCCAGCTTAAGAAGCAGTGCTTATTTGTTTTCTCTTGACGAATGGAACAGACCGCGCACCAGCCCTGTAAGCAGCGAACCTGATTCTTTGCCCTTCTGCTCTTCAGGCTGGTCTTCACGACTTAGTCCTAAAAGGTGCCCAAGGTGACTGAGTCGCTCGATGACTTTATCCACCTTGATGGTTATATGCCGGACACGGACGAGAGTAGGATCGAGTTCGGCCTTCATCTCGTCCACTTTTTGTTTTACATCCTCAACTGCCACGACGATACGCTTGATGTAGAGAATCAGCAGCACCAGGCAGACGCCAGCCACGATGGCAACAACCGCTACAAGCAACTGCAGCCAAAGCGCCATCACTGCTCCTCCTTCTCCCCAGAGTCAGCCGGCCTGTACCGGTCGCCCCAGCGCTGCACCAGTCTCTCGGCCATTTTACGTTCCTGGCCCAGCAATTTCGGTATATAGAAACTTGCCTCGCCGACATCCTCCGGCAGATATTGCTGCTTCACAAAAGCCCCAGGAAAATCGTGGGGATAGAGATACCCCTTCCCAGCGCCTAGTTTGGCTGCGCCCGGATAGCTGCTGTCTCTCAGGCTGCGAGGCGCCTGACCGGTTTTACCAGCTCGCACGGCTGCCAGCGCGTTATCGATGCCTGCGCAGGCGGAGTTGCTCTTCTCCGCGTTGCAAATATACACAGCCGCCTCTGCGAGCAGTATGCGCGCCTCGGGCCACCCAACGAAGTCTACCGCCTGAGCGGCCGCATTGGCCACTAATAAGGCCACCGGGTCGGCAAGTCCCACATCCTCGGCTGCGCTGATGACCAGCCGCGCGCGATAAAGCGGACTTCTTCGCCAGCCTCCATCATCCGTGCCATATAATACAGTGCAGCATCCGGATCAGAGCCGCGCAGGCTCTTGATAAAAGCTGAAGCCAGATTGTAGTGCTCATCACCCGATTTGTCATAAGGCAAACGCTGCTTTGAGAGGGCCTTTTGGGCATCCTCAAGCTCCAGAAGCGCCGCCTCGCGAAAAATTGCAAACTGGCTTGCCATCTCCAGGGCGTTCAGGGCGAAACGCGCATCTCCCGCAGCTTGCTGGGCGATCAGTCTCAAGGCCTCTGGGTCGCCCTTGAAAGGTTTTTCGTCGGGAGTCAGCAGATGACGTTCAACCGCTCGCTCGAGCAACTCATACAGGTCTTCTTCAGTGAGCGGCTCGAACTGGAAGACCGGCGCCCGAGAGAGGAGAGGCGAGTTAAGCTCGAAAAAGGGGTTCTCGGTCGTCGCCCCAATCAGCAGCAAATCGCCTGATTCCACAAAGGGGAGGAAGCTGTCCTGCTGAGCCTTGTTGAATCGATGGATTTCATCTACGAATAGTACGGTGCGCCTGCCGGTAGCCCGCCTGCGCTCTCGAGCCTGTTCTCCAATCCGGCGTAAATCCTTGACGCTGGCAGTTACAGCGCTCAGAGTCTCAAAATGGTGCCGGGTTATACGGGCAATGAGGCTCGCGAGAGTAGTTTTCCCCGAGCCGGCGGGACCATACATAATGAAGGAGAAGAGCTCGTCGCGTTCGATGGAGGCTCTCAGTGGACTGCCTTCAGCCAACAGGTGCCTTTGCCCTACCAACTCATCCAGTCGTTCAGGCCTCGCTCTGGCAGCAAGAGGCGCATCCGCGGCCACCTGAGTGAAGTCGCGGGGATTCTGGTTCTCGTCGGCCTCGAAAAGGGTCATCGCATCCTCTGAGAGAGCGATTCAGCAGCAATAAGGTGCCCCGCAGTGCCGTGTCTCAGCGGCGTGGTGAAGCTCGGCTCCACGTGGGTGTCCTCTACTGGCCTGAAGAGACTCCAGGTCAGTGATCTGGACCCCCTTTAGTTAGGTGTTGCCTCACCCAACTCGCAAGATCACGAACACCGCAGGGCATCAAGGAAAGGGTAGCACGGAAGTCCGTCCTCGGCAATTATGAAAGCAACCGATGCTAGCCGGCTTGAAACACCAGGCGCCCCTCAAGTTGCTCTGGTTTTACGCTCGCGCAGCAGGTTCATCGCCACGGCGCCGACCACGACGAGGCCCACAATCACGCCTTCCCAAAGTGAAGCGTTGGTCTGGACGACCAGGTTGATGCCATTTATCAGCAAGCCAAGCAACGCAGCGCCTAGCACTGTGCCAAGTACGCTGCCCTCACCACCCATCAGACTGCAACCGCCAATGACCGCAGCTGCTATGGCGTTGAGCTCATAGGCTACTCCGCTACTCGGGCTGCCCTGGCGGATATAAGCCGCATAAAGCAGGCCAGCCAGCGCGGCCAAAAAACTCGCCGCCGCGTAGACGAACAGTTTGGTGCGCGCGACATTTACACCCGAGAGCCTGGCCGCCTCCTCGTTACCGCCTACACCGTAGATATACCTGCCCCAGACCGTGCTGTGCATCAGGAAGACAGCAAGCAGCGCCACTACCGCCAGGAAAATCGCCGGCACCGGGATAAAGCCAAAGACCATCCCGTTGCCCAGGTAGTTGAAGGTGGCATAGCTCTTGTCAGTGATGTCGATTGGCATAGCCTCGGTCATCAGCAGCGAAGCGCCTCTCAGGATTTCAAGGGTGCCGAGTGTGATGACAAAAGGTGGCATCCTGAGTTTGGTAATGAAGGCTCCGTGGATAAGTCCTACTACCACTCCAAGGGCCAGCACGACCAGCATCGCAGGCAAGATAGGCCATCCAAGCTCGATCATGAGAATCGAGACGACCACTCCGCTGAAGGCGATGAGCGAGCCGACGGACAGGTCAATGCCCCCGCATATGATGACCAGTGCTTCGCCAATGGCGAATACCCCAAGCAGAGCTATCTGTCTTGCCAGGTTGCTTAGGTTGCCGACATCCAGGAAGGAGTTGCGCGCCTGGGAGCCCATTGACAGTATTATGCCCGTCACAACCAGAGTGCTTATAAATACGCCCATCTCGCGGCTGCGCAAGGCTCTGGCGAAGAGGAGCGAGCGAGCGCGCTGTGCCTCTGGCCGCGGTGATTCGTCCGGTTGCATCAGCCTTCGCCTCCCTGAGCTGCCAGTGCCATAATACCTTCCTGGGTAGCCCCGGCTTTTGGCAACTGCCCCACCAGGCGCCCTGAGCGCATAACTACTACCGTATCCGACATCCCAAGCACTTCCTCGAGTTCGGAGGAGACCATCACCAGAGCGACCCCTTGCCCCGCCAGCTCGTTCATCAATTCGTAGATCTCCACTTTCGCGCCTACATCAATGCCGCGCGTCGGCTCATCCAAAAGCAGCACCCTGGGCTCCAGTGCCAGCCATTTCGCCAGCACCACTTTTTGCTGGTTGCCGCCGCTGCAGGAAAGGACAGGCGCTTCATCCGAACTCATCCTGATGCGCAGCCTGCTTGAATAAGTAGCCGAAACCTCGGCTTCAGCGTATTTGTTTCTTATGCCGCCGCGCGCAAGGCGCCTGGCCGATGGCAGGGTAAGGTTCTCTCTTATCGCTGCCTGCAGGATTAGTCCTTGCCTGGCCCTGTCCTCGGGCAGGAAACCCATTCCCGCGCGGATGGCCTCGAGCCGGGTCGTTGATAGTGACAGGCTTGCCCTCTATATAGAGTTGGCCTGACTGCCTGGGCGTCGCACCGAATAAACCCAGCAGAAGTTCACTGCGCCCGGCGCCGACCAGGCCCGATATACCAACTATCTCCCCCGCCCTGACCGCAAAACTGACGGGCTCTACAATTCCCGGGCAACGGAAGCCTTCGACCCGGAAGACCTCCGGCCCGAACTCGACCTGTCGCTCGGGAAAATACTGCTTGAGAGTGCGCCCGACCATCAGCCGCACCAGCGACTCCACATCCAGCTCGGGGGCCGGCTGATCCGCGACTATGTGGCCATCGCGCATAACTATAATCCGGTCGCTGACTTGCTTTATCTCCTCCAGCTTGTGCGAAACATATACGATGGCAAGGCCCGCCGCTCTGAGCGCGCCTATGAGGCTGAGCAGTTGCTCCGTCTCGGCGACTGAAAGCGAACTGGTCGGCTCGTCCATAATCAGCAGTTGGGCATCCAGGCAAAGCGCCTTGGCTATCTCGACGCGTTGCCTGGTGGCGATAGGCAGATTGCCAACTAGCTCGCCAGGATCCACATCCAGACCAACCTGGGCAAGCTTCTCGAGCGCCTGGTCGCGCAGCTTGCGCCGGTCCATTATTTTGAGGAAAGTGCGCCTTGGCTCGCGCCCGAAGTAGAGATTCTCTTCAACACTGAGGTTGGGCAGCAGGTTGAGTTCCTGATGGATCATCGCGATGCCAAGGTCCTGCGCCTGGCGAGCGCTATGCAACTCGACACGACTGCCTTGCCAGAGCAACTCGCCAGTATCAGGTCTATGCACCCCTGCAATCAACTTGCCTAGCGTAGACTTGCCAGCGCCGTTCTCGCCGATGAGCCCAACGACCTCGCCGGGACGGATTACGAAATCCGCCCCGGCCACGGCCTGCACCGCAAAAAACCGCTTGCTAACGCCCCTTAGCTCGAGCAGGGGCGGTTGCGCCTGTTGGTCAAGGGCTGTCATCGCTACGACGACTCGACCCCAATACCTGAGAGATACTTCTTGAACTCTTCGACGGTCTTCGGGGTAACCACGGTGACGCCTGTGTCGATTACTCCGCCAGGGGGAAGCAGCATCTGCGTCTCTTCCACGCCCGCCTCGACCATATCGCGCATAAGCTGGACGGCCAGATAGCCAAAGAAGAAAGGCTTCTGGACAACAGTAGCTTCTATCTCGCCCTTGGCCAGATGTTCCAGGGTGGCTGGCTCCGCGTCGAAGGAGACGATTTTCACCTTGTCAGCTTTACTTGCGGCCTGGACAGCCTGGGCGATGGCGGGGGCGTTATAGCTCCACAGGCCAACGAGCAGCGTCACGTCAGGCTTGCTGGCGAGGACTTCCTCGACGTTTTTGCGCGCGCGGTTCTTGTCGGTCTGGTCCTCGCGCACATCCACGACCTCAATTACACCCTTGGTCGCATCTTTGAAGCCGTTCAGGCGTTCCTTGGCGTTGCTCGCCGTCATCGTGCCGACGAAAGCGACGGCCTTGGTTGGCTTCTTGCCGACGACTTTGAGCGCTTCCAGACCGAGTTCCTGGCCAGCTTTGAAATTGTTGGTGCCGATGTAAGCGGCCCGCTTGGAGCCTGCGACATCCGAATCAAAGAGGATTACAACGATCCCCTTCGCCACCAGGTCATCAATAACCGGCTTGATTGCTTCCTCAGTGATCGGCGAGATGCAGATGGCGTCCACTTTCTGGGCGGCGAAGTTCTCAATGAGGCGCCGCTGGGTCGCCACTTGACCATCCTGCGGGCCTTCCCACTTGGCGTCTACCCCAAGCTTCTCGGCGGCGGCTTCCATCCCCTTGGTCATCGGATTCCAGAAAGCTGACACGGCATTGGTCACGATACCAACCCGGATTTGGCCTGTGCTGGTCGTCGCAAGCCCAGGACCAGTGGGCGCGCCAGCAGGGGTCTCAGGCGGACCAGTCGTTTTGGATGCGCAAGAGGACAGCACGCAGGCAAGCCCGGCAAACAGGCTTAACACCAGGCAAAGTGAGAGCAGGCGAAGCGAAAGACGTTTCATATAGATCCCTCCGAAGGCAGACTTGCGGGAAGCTAGCCTCAAGGATTTCTGCGCGCTCTGGCGACCTCCTGCCAAAACAAACGCGGAGCCTCGAAAGGCTCCGCGTCGGCTGTTACTCAAACTGGACTGGATTTATCCGCCCGGTCGCACTCCTACAAGTAGCGAGGCGATGGCGCCTCCGGACTGGCGCTTCACATAGAAGGGGATGAGCGCGCGGTCTTTGCTTGCTTCAATAGCGGCTTCGAAGCCTGCAACGCCCTCGATAACCTTCCTGCCTACCTGCACGACGACATCTCCTGGCAGTAGCTCGGACCGACCTCCTGGCTTCTCGGGATCAAGCGCGGTGATGATAACCCCAACGCCTGGCTGCAAACCAACCGCGGTTGCGACTTCCTCAGGCACCGCCTGGACCGTGATACCGAGTATGCTGGCTGCCGCAGCCGCCTGCTCTGCTGGCTTAGCCTGAGCGGTCTCCTCACCATATTGGCCCAAGGTAACTTTTAGCTCGGTCGGTTCTCCATCGCGCAGCAGCGAAAGAGTCACTTCTGCCCCTGGCGCCGCCTCGCCGATGAGAGTGGTGAGGTCCATAGAGTTCTTCACAGGCTTGCCGTCAACCGCGGTTATCAGGTCGAAGGGCTTGAGCTGGGCTTTTTCGGCGGGACTGCCAGGCACCAGGTCGGTTACCTGAGCCGCCCCTTCGAGGCCAAACTCCCTGGCGATGGCCGGGTCAAGTGTGACCGTGCTCACTCCAAGCCAGCCGCGAGTAACCGTCCCGGTGGCCATAAGTTGCTCGGCGATACGCCTGGCGCTGTTGATGGGGATTGCAAAACCAATCCCGACATTGCCCCCCGAAGGGGACATAATGGCGGTGTTGATCCCGATTACTTTGCCTTCGATGTCCACCAGGGGCCCGCCACTGTTGCCAGGATTGATGGAGGCGTCGGTCTGGATAAGCCCAAAGAGCGCCTTGCTTGGATCATTGATACCGATATCATGCTCGTTGCGGCCTACCGCGCTGACAATGCCGAGAGTTACAGTGGCCTGCAGGCCGAAAGGACTGCCGACCGCAACAACCCATTCGCCGACCCGGATTGCCTCCGAATCGCCAAACTCTATAGTGGGAAGAGGCTTGCCTGTATCTATCTTGATAACCGCAGTGTCGGTGCGCGGGTCAGTGCCAACCACGGTTGCAGGGAACTCCGCCGCCTCGCCAAGCCCTGCCTCGGGCATCAACCGCACTATCAGGCGTGTCGCATCCTCTACCACATGGTTATTGGTAAGGATATAACCGGCCGAGTCGATAATCATCCCAGATCCGCTGCTGCGCTCGACGCGCTTCTGAGGTTGCCTCTGCCCCTGCTGGGGCCGCTGAGGCTGCCCGAAAGGCCAAAAATCCGGACCGAAGAAATCCTTGAAGAAGGGATCATCGAAAAACGGATTGGCCGATGAGCTGTCCACCTGGGTGACGCTCTCATTGCTTACGAAAACAACCGCTGGCGTGACTTTTGAAGCGACGCTAATCACGGCTTCCTGGACCGAAACCGCGGTGCCGAGATCAGCGAAACTCGCCATCGAGGCAGCCAGCCCAAGCACCACCATTAGCGGAAGTAGCAATTTGGCTATTCGCCGTGTCATTGGATTACAACCTCCTGCGTTGGTCTTGCATATGTCAGGTAACGCCAACCTGGACGCCGGCGTTCCAGTGAGTTAGACGCTCGAAGAGGCCCGCAAGTTCTGACCGAGGGCAAGTTTGAGGAAAAGCGCCTCCAGGGCAAGCTGGAGATTGGCGTTGGACAGCGCCGCCCGGCGCGCGCGCTGGACCGCCTCAAGCCCTGCCAGCACCCAGGCGGCATCGCGGGTCTGGGCAAGCGAGGCAAGCAAGGTATATCTGTCGGCAAAACGCAAGCCCGAGGGCTCCTCTCCAAGTTGCACCCTTAGTATCTCGTGAAGCCACCCAAGCAACAGTTCAAGCGCATCGGCGACAGCCGTTCTGGCAAGTTTCGGTTTGGAAGCCGTAACCTTTTTCTGACCTGTTGAGGCCTGCCACCAATCTTGTGCCAGGCGCTGCAGCTCTTCGGCCAGACGGAAAGCGGCAAGAGGTGGGGCCTCCACCGCTTCTGCGAACAATCCTAGCAACGCATCGCGTTTCGCCAGCGCCTCGGGGTGTTCTCCCAGCCCGAAAGCAAGACCCGGCTTGCCCCCTGCCCAGCTTACGATAGCCTTGAGTTCGTTCGCGCCCAGTTTGGGGAAGCGTTGCTTACAGACCAGAGTCAACGCCTCGCTCTCCATCAGGCCAAACCGCACCTGCCTGCATCTAGACTGGATAGTTGGCAGTACTCCTTCGAGGTTGCTTGCAGTCAAAACAAGAATCGTATGCGCCGGCGGCTCCTCAAGTGTCTTGAGCAGAGCGTTGGCAGCCTCGACGGTCATCCTGTCCGCCCCGGCCAACACTTCTACCTTGTATTTTCCCTGGTAAGGCCTGAGGTCGGAGCGCCGGCGCAGCTCATGCGCCTGTTCGATAGTCACAACAGCGCCTTCAAGGACGATATCTTCCTCGCCCTTGCCCGCTTTCGCCTGGGTCACAAAGACATCAGGATGATTGTGCTCGGCGATGCGGATGCACTCGTCACATTCGCCACATGCCTCGCCTTCGAGGGGATTCAGGCAGTTCAGCGCCTGTGCAAGCGCCACCCCCGCCGTCAGCTTCCCGATATGGTCAGGGCCAACAAACAAATAGGAATGAGTCGGCTGCCCACTGGCAACGTCCTGCCTGAGGCCTTCGATTGCGCGAGGATTGCCCACGAACTCGGAAAACCTCACACAAGTCTCCCCCCGTCATGGATATACAGAACAGGCTCTATCATACTCAGAATATCGTCACTCACATCATCAGGCACCTGGGTCCCATCGATGACGCAAACGCGCTCGGGCTCCTGCCCTGCGATAGTCAGATAACCTTCTCTTACCCGCCTGTGGAAATCAACCTCTTCCTGTTCGATGCGGTCGGTTGGGCCTTCCTGCTGCCGGGCGGTCGCGATCTCGGGTGGCACATCCAGGAGGAGGGTGACATCAGGCCATAATCCCGCAACGGCCAGGTCAAGTACTTGCTGCACCAGCTTCAAATCCAGTCCCCTGCCATACCCCTGATATGCCATCGTCGAATCGGCATACCGGTCGGAGATGACAACCCAATCCTCGGCGATCAGGGGGCGAAGCTTTTCTTCGATATGCTGGGCTCTGTCCGCCGCGAAAAGCAAGAGTTCTGCGCGCGCTACCAGAGCATTTTCACCTGCGGCCTTCACGATGCGCGTTATCTCCTGGCCCAGCGTCGTGCCGCCAGGTTCCCGAGTCAAGGCCACCTTTAGTTTAGGGTAACGTGATTCCAGCCGGCTCTTCAACATTTCAGCCTGCGTGCTCTTTCCGCTGCCATCGCAGCCCTCGAACGTAATCAATAATCCACTCAAAGTTTATCCTTCCCTGTAGAGGAGTTCGGTCCCGGCCTGCTTCCCACTGCCCTCGCAGCCTGCAAGTGCAACCAGTAGTCGAACAAAAAACTAGTTTTCTCTGTAGATGACTACCCGCCGGAAAGGCTCGCGCCCTATGCTGCGTGACTTCAGATTGTAAGCGTCAGCCAGGTTATGCTGCAACCGGCGGATATAGGCATTGGCGGGGTTGAGCTCAAAAGCCTCATCCTCATGAGTCACCATATACTCGACCGCGTCCTCGGCTTCTTTGAGCGCCTCTTGTTCTCTCAGGCCGCCTTCGAGCTGAAAAATATCCTTGAGCGCCTGCGCAGCCTGGGCCACCGTATTGCTCTTCAGAGGGAAGTACTGCGCGTTGCCAGTCCGACCGGCCGTGGCTCTGGCCCTGCGGAACTTGGATTGCAACGTAAATACCACCTGGGCCTCTTCTGGCGCTTTGACGAGTTCGACCGGCACCCGCAACTCCTGGGCGGCCTTCTCGACTTTGTTGCGGCTGATGCCATAAAGAAAAACTCTGACAGGCCTTCGCTCGGCAGCAATCCCATCTCCAGGGGCAATCCCAAGCTCGCCCTCGTCTTTGAATTCGTCTTCGTCAGCGGCCTCTTGCACGACTTCGATAGAACCTGTGGAGGCCCTTCGACGTACTTCAGGGCTGAGTTGCTGTCCGCGCAGCATCAAGTCCACGGCATGCGCGACTTCCGCGTGGATAGCCACGGTGGCCGGATCTATCATCTCTACCAGCACTTCGAAGGTCGGTGACTGACGCCGCTCGAGCACTGTCTTCTGCGTGCCCCGGCGCCTGGCTTCCTCATCGGAGAGCGTCACTGATTCGATGCCCCCGACCAGGTCGGAGAGCGTCGGGTTCATCAGCAGATTCTCCAGCGTGATGCCATGGGCCGTCGCCACGAGCTGTACTCCGCGTTCGGCTATGGTGCGGGCTGCCGCCGCTTCCTCCGTCGTGCCAATCTCGTCAATTACGATGACCTCGGGCATATGGTTCTCGACCGCCTCGATCATCACCGCGTGCTGGCGCTCAGGCGAGGGCACCTGCATCCTGCGCGCCCGGCCTATGCCTGGATGCGGCACATCGCCATCGCCGGCTATCTCGTTGGAGGTATCCACCACCACAACGCGTTTCTTGAAGTCGTCCGCGAGCACGCGCGCCGCTTCGCGCAGCATCGTCGTCTTGCCAATACCTGGTTTTCCGAGCAGTAAAATACTGCGACCGCTTTCTATCAGGTCGCGCAGTATCTCCACTGTGCCAAAAACAGCCCGGCCCACTCTCAGTGTCAGCCCCAGGATAATGCCTGTCCGGCTGCGTATGGCTGATATCCGATGGAGCGTCCGCGCGATACCTGCCCGGTTGTCTCCGCCAAATTCGCTGATGCGCTCGACGACATGCTGAAGCTGGGTCGGAGACACCACTTCATCTGTCAGCACCTCGAATCGTTCGGAAAAGCGCGCCTCGGGCTCCCGGCCGAGATCCAGCACAATCTCAAGCAGTTCGTGATAGTCTGGATCCTGCTTGACCAGTGAGGCCAGCTCAGGAGGCAGCACATCCAGCAGGATTGGCAGGTCGTCGGTTATCTTGAGGCCAGGCGAGGAGAAAAGCTTGTTGTCACTCAATCCAGGACCACCTCGCAGTTGTTGTTTCGATTATAGCACTCACTCTGACTGCAACTGAGGCGATTTGAACGACTCTTAACTTTCAAAGCTACTTGCCCAAGTTCCAAACGTGCGCTAACCTTCCTTACTAGCGAACTCACTCAGGGAGGACCTGATGCCTCGCCTGCTTCTGCTTTGCCTGCTGCTCGCCTGGGCCTGGCCTGCCAGCGCCTTGCGGCTTGCGGTGCTTTCCGAGGCTGGCTTTCCTCATAATGCCCTCGGTGATGCCAAGGCGCTTTCCGCGACCGAAATCGGCCAGTATCTCGACCGGTTCGGCGATGTCTCGGTGCTGAACTACGATGAAGCCAGCAGGCCTGACTTGCTCTCACCTGATCTTTTCGACGTGTTTGTAGTTCCCTATGGAGGCAACTATCCCCTTTATCTTTTGCCCAATCTTCTGCACTTCTGCGAGCGCGGAGGCGATCTCATCCTGGCCGAAGGCGCGCCTTTCTCGGTCCCCTATGAGGTGCGCGGTGGCGCCTGGATGCCTGTCACGGTCAGCAGGCACGATATGGGGGGGATGTATTACGAAGGGATGCGCTTGCTGGACTTCCGGGATTTCGGCTTGTTCGCTTACCGGGTGCCGCCCCAGCTCAGATTGCTCGAGTATGGAGAATTGCGTATCTCAGAATCGTATGACGGCTATCTGGTCGGCGCGCACACAAGTGACAGGCTGCACCAGGACACCCAGGTCGCGCGCAATTTTCCTCTGCTGACCGCGCGAGATAAATATGGCGAGGTCTCCGGCAGCGCAGCCACTCTTGTCAGGCACTTCGCAGGGCAGTTTCAGGATTCTACCTGGATTATTTTGGGAGGATATGGCAAGACCAGTCCCTTGCATCCAGCCTTCAAGGACCGCGACCGGTTTTGGGCCGAAACCTTAACTTGCCTGGATTACCCCGCGTTTGCGCCAGCGGCTTTCGACTTGCCCGGCTATCTGCCCGGCGAGCGCGCTTCCTGTCAGCTTAAAGTCCGCAGCAGTGCCACGACCTACGTGGAAGCCCGATTGAGGCTTAGTCTGGTTGCAGAAGATGGCACCGAACTAACCTCCTCTCTTGTTACAGGCGTTGGCGAACAGGCTTTGCGGCTTGCGCCTCGCGCGACCGCAACTTTCGCCGCGAGCTTCACCGTGCCAGACCTGACCAACCAGTTCATCACGCTCACCGCTACGCTCAGTGATCTGTCAGGCCACGAGCTGGATACCTGCGAAGTTGCCTGCTGGGTACTCGGCGAGACTCCTGAAGGGCCAGAACTCTCCATCACCTCGCCCTTCTTCGAGCTGGACAAGCGTCCGCGCCAGGTGTTTGGCATCAATTATTCAGGGCCGGTCGATGGCGCCCATTTGGGGCTTGCCAGTTTCAACCTGGCCTCCTACAAGCATGACCTGGAGCACTTCAGGCAAGCTGGCGTGCCTGTTATCTCTTTGTTCAGCCACCGATATGACGCTGGCCAGTCCGCTGACGACCTGCGTAACCTGCGCCTCGACCTGGCCCGGATGGCCGCTGCCAAGCGAGAGGGGCTGCTGGTCAAATTCATCACCCTGGACAAACAGGTTATCTGGAGTGGCGAAGGCTACCAGTCCTGGTTGCTCGATAGCAGCTTCCTTACCCGCCAGGGAGATGTGCTGGCTGGTTATGCAAGTCAGTGGCGGAATGTCTTGTTCGATATCACAAGCGAAGCCTATCTGGTCCAGCGAGAGAGCGCTCTGCTACGCGGCGCTTTCCAGGACTGGCTTGCTGATCACTACACTAATCCGGCCGAGGCCCTGGAGCGCTGGGGCCTTGCTCAGGAATCCGCTCCAACCAGCTTTGCGGGGCTGCCCGTGCCCGATCCCGCTGTCTCGTTGATGGGCGACAACTGGTGCCTCAATCTCGCTACTGTGCTGACTCTGCTGCCAGAAAAACCTGTGCCAGTCCAACACGACTATTTTGCGTTTTCTGCCAGCGTCTATGACCGGTTTTACAGTCGCCTTCGGTCTGCGCTTGGCCCAGCTGGCAAAGGCCAGTACCTGACTGGGCTTTCGATGTCAGGTGGTGGACGCGCCTGGCCCTGGGATACGGCTGGCAGTCTCGATGTGCCCAACTCTCACCTGTACGACCAGTTGCTCGGGCTTGCCGGAGGCCTGGCTCTGGATGATTTTCGTTCTATAAACAAGCCCTTCTTCGCCGGAGAACTGGGCTACTATGACAGCAGCTATCTGCCGCCCGAGTTTCAGCTAACCAGTTTCTCCGAGCAGCAACGCGGTTATTACGAGGAAGCCATCACCCGCGCGCTTATGCGTCAGACTGCTGGCTTGCTCTTCTGGGAATTGCATGATGGTCGCAACGAGTGGCAAATAGAAAAAGGTGTCGAATCGGATTACGGCCTGGTCTCCAAGGCAAATGAGGTGCCGAAGGCAGGCTTCTGGGCAGTGCGCAATGCCAACCTGTTAGGCGCGCTCACGACGCCCCGTATGCGCCCTCCTCAGGCAGTGCTCGTGCTGCCGATGGAACTAATCAACTCCTCCTATTGGGCGCTGGCGATGCACCGGTTGCGCGCCACTGCCAATTGCCTGATGGCGTCGGGACTGGACTTTTGGACTGTACCCTCGACTGCGCTTGCCAGTATCCCGTCTGAAGCGAAACTCGTGCTTTGCCCGCTCCTCTGGGGGCTCTCCGATGGAGAATGGGCTGCTCTGCGGCAGCTCGCAGAATCCGGAAAACTGGTCTACGTAAGCGGTGATGTGCTGCGCGACGAGTACCTGCTGGCTCGCAAGCCCGACCGGCTTGCAGACCTAAAACTCGGCGCGCGCGCTTCGCTCTTTGGCGATCTGCGCGGCCTGCTGACCTCGGCGCCAGTTGAAGTCACTCCAACCGAAGAGCTTGCCGGCGCTTTGGAAGTCACAACTCACCTGGCTGGGTCATCCCCTGCTCGAGCTTGCGCCTCGTCGGGAAGGCAAGGTGCTCGCGAGAACCGCCAGTGGCTCTCCTGTCCTGGTGGAGCTTTCTCTTGGCGCAGGACATTTGGTCTACTCGGCTGATCCGCTCGAATTCTACATCGCGCTCGATGATGGCGGCACAATCAACGCGTATGCCGAACCCCTCACCTGGCTCTACAGGCGCCTGGCCGCGCGCGCCGGACTCGAGCTGCCTGCGGCCACGCCCGCGCCTTGGGGGCTGCACCTGGCGAGCCTCAGCTTCGCCGAAGGACCCGGTCTTGCAGCGGTTTATAGCAAGAGGCAGGCGGCCTCCTGGGAGCTTTATTCTCTGCCTTCTGATACGCCAGAGCGCTTCCAACTTGCCATCGCAGGGCGTTCTTGCGAGGCCGATATCAGGCCGGGCTCGACTGCACTGGCACTCTTCCTCGAGCGGGGAGGCCCCTGGCTCTTGCAGGTAGATGGCCATTTCGCCGATCCTGTCGGCGGAGACAGAGTGGACACCCGTAACGGCTCCGCGCTCTTCCTTGTGGGACTCGACCATCAACCGCTGTCCAGCAGCACCGAGTTGCTTGTCATACCGCGCCTGGTACAAGGGAAGGAAAAACTTGCCTTGCGTCGTTCTCCCAATGCGCCAAGGCTTGAAGCGGTCGTTGTCGAATTAACTACTGGCAAAGCCCAATTGCTCGAAGCCCCAAGCCTGAAGCAATCGAGTACAGGCTTCGAACTGGAGCTTATCTCCTGATGAGACTCACCAGCTAATTTTGCTTACCGAGAAGGGGAGGGGCGCCGAAATTGCCGCGAAGCTGGCCGCTTTGCTTGCTGATTAGCCTGAGCTTCACTCTGGCTGGCCCTGGCTTTGCCCAACCGGGCTGGGCGCCACCTGTGCTTGCGGCCTCCTTGGCGCTTTCGGAGTCTGACTTGTCGCCCGCCGAAGCCCTGGCCTTCGCGGAAAGTCAGCCCCAGACCCCCCAGGCTAATCCCGCGCTCGCTTTGGCTCTTGAGTCACCTGATGACACAATCCGCCTTCGCGCCGCCGAATTGTTGCTTGCCCAGTCAGAGTGCCCATGGCACGCGAAAGCACTGCTTGTGAAAGCTGACTCACTACCCCAGGCTGAAGCAAAACCGTTGCTTGAGCAAATCGTCCAGCATCATCCGCTAGAACCTGAAGCCTCTGAAGCTTTGTTGCGTATTGCTGAACTGGCTCTGATCTCTCGTCAGCCGAAACAGGCCGAGATACTTGCGACCGGATTGCTCGCCAAGTATCCCCTTTGCCCCGAGCTCTATGAAGCCCGCCTGTTGATTGCCCAGGCGGCCGCTGATCAGGGCAATCTCGATCTGGCCTTGCGCCTGCTCAAAGCGCTGATCAAGCTGGCGCCGGATTCGCTTGCCTCCCTTGAAGCCGCCAGGCGCGCAAATGAGCTGGCCCCTGACACCTATGCAGTCGAGGGCCGTTTCCGCTGCCACGAAGCCGAGGACCATCTGGCACTTGCGCGGTCTTTATTCGAGCAGGGAGAGGACTATCAAAGCGCAGCCGAGGGCTTCCGGCGTTATATCGAATTCTATCCGACCAGTGAATACTGCCCCGAGGCGCTGGAGCTGCTTGCAAAGTCTCTTGAGGCTGCTGGCGCTCTCTGGACCCCTGGGCTAGCCCTGCCCCGCCTTGAGACCATCGTTTTCGTTGACACTAGCGATACCGACCGAGACCAGCTTGTAAAGCAGCAGGCGCTGACTCGGGGCAAATTAAACGACTTGGACACGGCCTCCAAGGCCTGGCTAGAACTGGCGTTGCGTTATCCTGGCAGCGGTTATCAACTCGAAGCTATGGCAGGACTAGGCCGCAGCGCTCTGGCTGGCGGCGATCCGACCCCTCTGCTTACCTTTGCAACCCTGGTGAAGCAGCAAGCGCCAGCTTCGCCCCAGGCGCGCGAGGTTGAAAAATTGCTGGGCAGATGGGCGCTTTCCAACGCTTACAAGCCTGAGGCCTTGTCTGAAGGTCTGCTTGCGGTTGCACCGGAAGCTTTCCGCCAGCAGGCCTGGCTCGCCGAGGCGCTCTCGACCCCTGCTCTGGAGCTTGCTCCTGGTGAGGTAGCCTCTCTGCTCCTGGGCGCGCCCAGTCAGCTTCAGGTGGGAGGTTCTCTTCTTACAGGGCCTGCCGGAGCGCTTGCCTTGCTGGGGCAAGCAGGGCTTGACCAACGCCTGGCCGGCTTGCTGCCAGCCGAACTCAAAGCCTCTCTGGAGATTGCTCCCCTTGACCAGCCTGTCTCGGGAGCTTTGCTTGATGCGATTGACCCAGTTTCCATCGCACGCAGACTTTTCTACCGTCAGCTGGAGGTCGCGCTAAGGCTGTCGCCGAGGGCTGACGCCGCCAGGCCTCTTGCCAAGGGACTTGCCTGGTGGCTCGCTCTGGCCATGACTGGGCAGGCTTTTGGGCAGGAGGTTTCGACGTTGCCAGGTCAGGCAGAGCAACTCGCAGCCGAGTTTGAGCTGGCTTGCGCCCCCTTCGAGGCACTCGGCGGGGAGGTTGCTTTGGGGCTTTGGATTCGTGCCCTGGGCTCTCCACTTGCTGCTGAAGCAAGTCTGCCAGGCAAGTTGCTTGCCGAAATCGCCAGGCGCGAACAAGCCAGCAATCCAACTGAGGCTTTGTTCCAGGCCGCCTCTGCCGCATCAGGCAGGCAGGTCGAAGCCAGCTTCGAACCACTTGCGTTGCCTTACTAATCCCAGCGCCGGGTGGGCACAAGCACCAGTCCAAGGAGCGCTGCTACTAGTCCCGCGCCTGCGCTGACAAAGAAGGCCACCTGGCCCGTGCCGAAGTGATCCCACAAGGTACCAGCCAACACGCTGGAGGCCATAATCGCAACCCCTTGCACCGCGTGGAATACT
Source organism: uncultured Armatimonadia bacterium (assembly GCA_963749155.1). GTDB lineage: Bacteria > Armatimonadota > Zipacnadia > CAVVLO01 > CAVVLO01 > CAVVLO01. Next base: position 945,477 of record CAVVLO010000002.1, read on the forward strand.
CCCAGGGGAGTGCCGCGCGCCTTCTGTACTCCAAGCTCGCTTGCGATAGTGCGCGAGACAGTTTCCGAGACGCCCTTCTGCCCGCCATACAGCCCCATCAGCACCCAGGCCCAGAGGACTCCAGTGGTGAGCGCAAAGCCAAGCGACACCGCCGCAAGACCCAGAAAAGCCCCCAGGAGCAGGCTCTTGCGACCGATCTTGTCTGCCAGCTTGCCAGCAGGCAGGGGCGTGAGCATATAGATGACATTGGAGAAAGCGTAGACCAGCGGCCCGAAATGCTCCGGCACGCCCATCTCGACCGCTCGCAGGATGAAGAACATATAGCTGAAATCACAGAACGCGAAGAGGCCAGTGACCGCCGCATATTGAGTGACAGCTCTGGCGCGCGCGGCCCGGGCAACTGTACTTGTGTGATTTTCGGCTTTCAGCTCAGCCTTGCCAGGCACCTCACGAACTAGCAGGAAGGCAGCCAATACCGCCAGTACGCCAAGCCCCGCAGCCACAAGAAAAGTGTCTCTATAACGGAAGTCTCCCTTGAAGCTGGCGAGCAGCGCAAAACCAAGTAGCGAGCCGATGACAGCCCCGGTTGTATCCATCATCCGGTGAAGGCCAAAACTGGCGGCGCGCCTTTCCGCCGGGACGGAATCAGCAATCAATGCATCACGAGGCGCACTGCGGATTCCCTTTCCAACCCTGTCAAAAAATCTTAGCGTCAGTACTTGCCAGCCCAGCGTTGCGAAGGAGAGCAAGGTCTTGGCCAGCCACGAAAACGAATAGCCGGTAACTACCAAACCTTTACGTTTGCCCAGCCTGTCCGATAGCCAGCCACTGGCCAGCTTGAGCGCGCTGCTGGCGCCCTCCGACAGGCCGTCTATCAAGCCAATCAACTGCTTGGGCAGGCCAAGCTGCACCGCAAGAAAAGTCGGTAGCAACGCCAGGATTATCTCGCTGTGGACGTCCGTCAGCAGGCTGACGATGCCCAGGTAGACGGGATTGCGTTCGGTCTTGCTGGTCTTTGTGGATTGTTGTTCCAAAGGCGCCTCTTAACGTGTCACTGGTTCGACCTGTCCACTTGCAAGACTGCGATGAGCAGCCTGGGCGATTGCGGTGGCCTCCAGGCCTGCCTCTCCATCAGGATAAGTGCCCGCCAAATCGGCCAGACTGGCGCCCTGGGCGAGGGCCTCCAGGTTCTCCACGAAGTCGGCGATGCTCTCAATCCCGTATCCTTTGAACACCGACCGGCCCTGTTTGTCGCTCTCCTCGCGCAGGAAATTGTTGTTCCAGGTGCGCATCCCCTCGGCCTCGGTCGCCGACTGGCTGCCCCGATACTGGGAATCGCACTCCCACATCCCCTCGGTGCCCACAATCCGGATGCCCTGGTTGACGATGGCCTCAAAGCCGCGCGGCAAGATCCATGAGCTATCGAAATAGCAACACGCCCCACCCTCGTAGCGCACCTGCACGGAGACATGATCCCAGGCAGGGATGCCGAGGCTCGCAAGTTTGCGCTTGTTGCCGACAGCCCTCACGCTCTCGGCCTTCAGGCCCGTGATGAAGTGGAAGAGATCGTAGAAATGTACTCCCAGGAACCACGCCGGCGAGCTGTCAGGCGCCCAGCCGGGGAACCAGTCCACCGGCACCTCGATGCGGTCTTCCATATGCACATAGCCGTAAAGCGCCTCGCCCAGCTTGCCTGCGGTATATTCGCCGCGCATATTGAGGTGCTCGGGGTCGTAGCGCTTGTGGAAATCCACCTGCAGCAGCCTGGCTGCCTTCTCCGCCGCCTCGATAAGTTGATTGCACCCCTCGGTGGTGGTGTCCATCGGCTTCTCGACCAGCACGTGCAGGCCGCGCTCCAGCGCCGCAAGAGCCATCGGGCGGTGCAGATGATCAGGAGTAACGATGGTGACGGCATCCAACTGTACTTCCTCCAGCATCTGCTGCCAGTCTGTATAACCGGACGGGCCGGGGAACTCCGCGAGGCGCCCGGTGAGCGTCGCTTCGCTGCGGCTGCAGATTGCCACCAGCTCAACCCGGCCCTGGCGCTCCAGTTGCTTCATACAGCGCAGGTGTTGCAAGCCAAATTTGCCGAGGCCTATCACGCCAATCCGGATCATTACGCGCCTCCAAAATCCTTGAGTGACAGGGGCATCCCCGTCTCTGCCGACTCTTCGATGGCCATGATAACTCGGGTAGCTTCGAGTCCATCCTGGCCTGTGACAAGTGGCTCGCGCCCCTCGATGAGACAATCTATAAAGTGAGTGATGCTGGCGCTCATAAAGCCGACTCGCCGCCCGTGGATGACGATATCGCCCAGCACGTCAGGGCAGGAGGGGCCGGTGGTATATTTTTCCGCCACGCCCGCGTCACTGCTGTTGATGTAGTAGCTGCCCTTACTGCCGATAAGGGAAAATTTCAAGTTGAAGATATTGCGCTCCGCTTCGGGCAGTATCCAGTTGTTCTCGACACTCGCCACGGCGCCCTTGTGGAAGCGCAGGATGTACTTGTAGAAGTCGGCCGTCGTGATGCCCTGGCCAGTCAGCACCCCTTCGCCCTTGACCGCGTAAACGTGACTGACCTCATCGTCCAGCAGCCAGCGCAAGGTGTCCAGGACATGCGAGCCGAGGAACCACAATACGCTGCTGCGGCCAGCCCAGGGCAGGTATTTGGTTGGGACATAGATGGTATCGTTCAGGCGGAAGTCCAGACTTTTTGGCTCGCCCAGCTCGCCCGTGTCGAGGGCCTGCTTCAGTTGGTAGAAGGGCGGGCTCCATCGGTTGTGAAAGTCAACCATCAGCCGCACCCCGGCGCGCCTTGCGGCCTCTATCACCCGCGCGCAATCGCCAGGTGTGAGCGCGAGGGGCTTCTCGACCAGCAGGTTCACGCCAGCCTCGGCCGCTGCGATGGCAATCTCGGTGTGAGCGAAATCTGGCGTTGCGATGGACAAGGCCTCGATACCTGATTGCTCGAGCAGCGCTTCCCAGCTTGCGTAGGCCCTGTCGGCGTTGCACTCTTGGGCGACCGCTTGCGCCCGGGCCAGGTCCAGATCAGCAATCGCAACCAGTTCGACCCTGGCATCGCCAGCATATACACGCGCGTGAAGCCTGCCCCACGTGCCCGCACCAATCACACCGACTCTTATGCGTTCCATCCTGGTAACCCCCAGTTATGTTAGCCAAACAGCCGGTAGCCTCTGACGCCGGTGATGGAATCTACAACCAGCCAGAGCAGCATCATTATGAAGTCGCCCAGGATAAGCCCAAGGAAGAAAGGCCTGGCCTGGCGGTAAAGCTTGAGTCCGCCGTACTTGGTCAGCACGTAGTTGAGCAGGCTGCCCACAAGCATCGAGAACCACATATAGTTGATGCCCCAGGCTGTACTGGCGGCGTAGCCGATGGGGTGCAAGTGCCACCAGAGGAACCGCCACCGCATAATTGTAAGGAAGAGCATCATCCCCATCCCGATGAAGATGGCGAAAAACTTTTGAGCCGAGAAGCTCTGCGGGAAGGACACCACCGAGATAAGCTCATCGAAAGGCCGCTGGCCGACATGCACATAACGATAGCCATCCAGGGCTGCCCCACCCCCGTGCGTGTGCACCAGGTAGATCATCGCCCAGTAGGCGGCGACCATCCCGATGACGATGCCCACCAGGCTCAGCACGGTCAGCCCCCGACGCGGAAGCGACTTCTGCTCGATTATCTTGAAGGCCTCGAAGGCGTGTGGTCCCACTGCGCCTTTGAAATTCCAGGTGAAATAGGGCATCGAGAAGATGATTTGCCAGGTCTGTTGGCTGAAGCTGCCCCCTCCGTCCAGTGAGAAGAGGACGTAGTTCGGGGCACTTTGCGCAGCCCAGAGGAAGTTGGTGCCGCCCTCGGCCATCATCCTGTGAGTGGCGATCATGTAGATCAGTGTCAGGATGAAGAAGACCAGCCCCAGCCAGTAGGGCATCCCCGAAAGCGCCATCCAGCCGCCCAGGGCAAGGATGCCTAATACACTTCCCAGCACGGCCAGCCGGTAGGGCGGGTCACCAGGGGCCATCTTCACGCGACCAATTACTTTTTGCCAGATCTCGGCAAAGTGATGTCTTGCGGTAAAGAACAGAATGCCCACCAGCATCATCAGTGAGCCGGTCATCTGAGCGACAATGTACGGGAATTGCGCGTCTCTGAGCCCTCTACTGTCCCCTGCAAAGGACCAGCCCGTCCAGGCGCCGAAGACACACTCGAGCTTGAAGAGGAAGAAGAAGACCCACATCGAGACAGCAATATCAAAGGGTAGCAAGAAGGCATATCCGATCACACAGAAGTAGACACAGATGAAGAACTGCCCGATGCTGCTCCAGGGTCGGTCGGTAAAGTGGTGCCCGAGGTCAATCATCAACAAGGGGATCTGCGGCACCGCCGGGAAATATGTGTGCAGCCCATTGAGCAGATGCACGACGCCAGGCACAGCGGCGCCAATCCAGAGCAGCTTGTTACGGAGCATTGGCGCCCAGAGGCCCTTCTCGGGCTCCTCCATAAGCGCAAGTGGCAGCTGCACCAGAGGGAAGGAAAGCCGCTCGCGGCGGATCCATTGCTCCTCGAACAAGACGGCCAGGCACTGGAAGACAAAGTAGAGGAGGAACACCATCGAACCGATGGAGAGCAGAGGTTTGATCCACTGGCTCCACTGGATTGCGAAAGCCGGCGCGCCTTCGTAGAAACGCCTGATGACCTCTGGGTCTCGCGGCCCCCACCACTTGGGGATTAGCTGCAGATATTCGCCATAATGGTTCGAGAGACTCTGATAATAGAAAGGCCCTGTCGTGACGGGCACTACCCATTGGGAGAACTGGCAAGAGAGGACTGGTGCGGCAGCGAGCAGCACGACATAACTGGTAGCCAGTTCCTGCAGGCTGAAAGGCCTCATCCCCAGCCGGCGCGGGATTATGCGCAGCAGAGGGTTAATCGCTAGCGCGAAGATGATAAGTGTGACCAGAGCAACGCCTGGTGGCGAGAAGGAGCCAAGCTGGGTCGCCGAGAGGACTATCTCGACATAGGGATCTATCCAGGCCCAGACGACGACCAGCACCAGAGCAAGTATAATCGACCTTGCCGAGAGCTTCTCGCGCAAGTTGTTACCTCCCCTCAAAGGCAAGTCGTGGCCAACGCTCGTACGCGCGCAGCTCATACACCCCTGCCAGAGTGGCGCCGTTAGTTTCAATCACTTCCAAAACAAGCTGCTCAGCCTCACGCGGCTCGAACTCGTGCCTGCGAACGCGCTGGTAGTTGGCTTCTTCCTCCGCCACGACCTCGCCCTGTCCGCCTGTTGCAAGCCACACTCGGTAGTGTTTTGGCGTCTCTGGGATCGCCCTGGGCGCGAACTGGGCACCGCGATAACTATTCAGGTTGGTATCGAAGGTGATTTGCACCGCGCCAATTTTTGTCGGTCGCTTGAAGTGCAATGTCACATACTGGGGGAAGAGCCCCTCCGCTACCCACTTGTGCGCCGGCGCCTCCACCAGTTGACGATTATGACCATCGGTCACGGCAGCCGCAGGCAGGTCGGGAGATTCCGAGGAGGCTGACACCGTTGCCTTACGGGCCAGGTCCAGCGGGTCATCGTTGGTCAGGCCCAAAATCGTTGCATCCTCGCGCAGCAGCGTCTGCTGCAACTCTTCAAGGTACATACGGACTATCCCGCGCGGGGTTGTGCCATATGCCGCGCAGAAAGCCGCACAGGCGCCGACCGCTTGTCCCATCGCCCCGCAGGTCTTCATCACCCGGTAAGAGCCATGCGCCACGTGGGTGCCGCTGATATTGCGCCCTGCAAACATTACGTTATCCAAATCTTTCGAGTAGAGCGCTCTCAGCGGGATGTCATACAGGTCCGGCCAGTCGTAGTAGACGATGCGCGGCCGCTCAGGATCGGGCACCGCCTCGTGCTGGTCGATTGGGAAGCCGCCATAGGCTACCCGGTCGAAGAGACGCTCCTGCGGGTAGAGGTCGTGCTGGGTCAGCGTGTAATCGCCGATAAACCTGCGACTCTCTCTCTTGCCGAGCAGTGGGCTTATCCACGCAAGCTGGTAGTTGGCCATCGCTTCAGCCTGGGGAGAACGATTCTTCGACCCAGTCAACCGTCGCGTAGATCTGCTCCAGCAGCTTGCGATAGATAATATCTTCATCGCGCAAGGCATCGAGTTGGCCGCCCCACTCGGTCGCCCAGCAGATAACCACCGACCTGCCGTCTCTCACCACCGGCGGCGTTCCATAAACGACGTCGGAAGCGTCCTTATAGACTGGCGTGCCAGGTGGCGGAGTAAATTCGACAGGTTTGCCGGTGTTGACCAACCAGTATATGAGGCTTGCGCCCGCAACGTTCAGGTCAGGCTGCTCGGGAGCAAAACACTCCTTGAACTCCTCTCTGCCCTCTCTGCCATACCGGAAGCTGCACCCCAGCGAGGCCGCGATATCACCATCTCCGGTCGCGTCCACAAGCACATGCTCAATAGTCAGCCTGCGCGTTTCGTGCCGCGAGCCTTGGGCGATAGTCACTTCGCTAACCTTGAAGCCCGTGCGCTCAGCGGAGAGGGCCAGGCTCTTCAGATAAAGGTGGACGCCTGCCTCCTCGCATTTACGGCGTAAGAGGTCGCTCCAGCGCGAGTTGAAATAGGGGATGACACCCGGCGCCGGCTCGAAGAAGGCCCCCTCGTGCAGGGCCTCCAGTTCCAGTTCTTCGACGATACCGGTCTCTTGTGCCCAGGGCCGGTTGCCATGCTCGGTCGCGCCGAGAATATGGATGCCGAACATTGCACTGGACAAGCCTCCCAGCACCTGCTCGCGCTCGACCAGGGCCACGCGAGCCCCCAGGCGCGCCGCCTGGATGGATGCGCAGACGCCTGAAAGCCCTCCTCCCAGCACTACCACTTCATAATGAGGCAATCGAGGCTACCTCCTGCGGACCTCGAGGATATCCCAACCGCGCGCCTTTACGCCATAGTCGGGTACGATAAGGGTTGCGCCTTCGTGAGTGAATTCAACTGGTCTGTTACGCTTCAGGCTCCAAAGCTCCAGTTCATCGAAAGGCAAGTCAACAAGATAGTCCGCGGTGTTGAATTTCAAAGTAATCGTGTCGAAGGCCGGTCCTGGATTCCACATACAAAGGAACCCGAACTTGCCCTTTAGTTCGTTCCTGAGGTGAGCAATTGCATCGATGTGCGGCGGCTCGGTCACGCCCTCATCCCAGGAGTCCCAGGTCGGTTCGGTCAGAATCTGAGTATACTGGAGGAACTCCCTGTTCTCCCAGTTCCAGTTTATCCACTTTGTGATGGCGGCCTGTTCCTCGGGAGTCATCTCCGGCAGCTTGCCATGGATTTCCACATTGCTTATAAAGGCGCCAATCGTCGTGAAATGGTACTCCAGCGCGTCCACACTGGCTGGTGGCGTGTGGCAGGGCGTCTCCCAGGCGATGCAGAAACTCGGCCGCGTGCTGGCGAGGCTATACAGCGAGCGCCGGTAGATGTCGGCATTCTTGTACCACCAGTCGAGTTGGTCCATCCTGCTCGGGTCATAACCTATCGCCCAATCGCCAAACCAGCCCTCCTCCTGCATATCGCAGACCTCGGGCCCGCCTTCCCAGCCCCGGTCAACGATGAAGCCGGGACGCGCCTTGCGCAGCGCGTCACCGAAGGCAGTCCAGCTTTCTACCTGTGCCGCCACAGACTGCCCAGGCAGATGGTCGTGCCCCGCGCCCGTGCATCCATCGTGGAAGAGTCCCGAGTCACACTTGAAGAAGTCGACCTTCGCCTCTTTAGCAATGCCGACAAAGTGATTGGTCAGCCAGTCACCCCAGTCGCTGGCCATGCACATCCCCAGGTGGCTGCCCCACTCGTGCTGGATTGAGCCATCAGGATAAGTGATTAGCCAGTCGGCATGTTCGGTGGCGTTTTGCGTGTTGGGCGAGGTCATAATCGGCGACATCCAGATACCGAATTTCATCCCTGCCTTGCGCGTGGCATCGGAAACCGGACGCAGTCCTTCGGGAAACTTGGCGTAGTCTATTACCCAGTCGCCAAACCGGTGGCCGCCGTCCTCTGTGAGGGCGCTCTTCTGCCATCCATCATCAATCACGAAATACTGGCAGCCAATCTCCCTGGCCAGTGGGATTAGTTCATAACACTGGTCGGCGGTTATGCCCGCGTAATAGCCGAACCAGGTGTTATAAAGAGGGGGCACCGCGCGCGGGCTGGATTTCACATAATGGTAGTTGGAAAAAAGTTGCACGGTGAAATCAGCCACTCGCCGGTCGCCCTCGACGACCGCAAACAGTGCTTTGCGAGTCTCAAAAGGCTGCTCTGAGAGCGCCTCCATCGGCGAATACCAGCACCTGGCTAACTGGCCTTTCAGCTCGCGCTGGCCTAGATAGCTGAAAACTCCTGACACCAGGCCTGCTCGGGCAGGCTCCGGCAGCCGCGTAAACTGGGAGTGGCCCTCCAGCCAGTCATTGCCGCTCTTCTCCGGAAAGCTGAAACTTGGGAAGCTGACTTCGGTCAGTAACTTGCCCTGCGTGGCGCTGGCGACGTCCACCCAGGTTGTGACCCAGGGCTGGTCGCCCTTGAAAAGGCCGTAGTGGAGCGCGCAAGTGAGCCCTTCGGTCTCGGGCTGATTGCCGACCAGATTGAAAGTGACTTCCATACCGGCGCTGGTTTCAGTTTGCTTCCAGCTCTCAAGCAAGAAGCCTGAAGCCAGGTCCGCGCGCTGCCTGGATCTGGCTGTACTACTCGCTGTCACAGGGCCATAGATGCCGTTGGGATGGCCATGACCGGTCAGGCGGATAGCCAGACTGGAAGCGCCCTCGGGCACCTCCACTTTATAGGTCATACCCCAGGGGCCTTCCTCAGGCTTGACCGAAAGCAGCAGCTTGCCGCCTGCCCAGATATCGGCTTCATCGTCCAGCGCCTGGCTGAAAGTAACCTGGCGCGTGCCGGGTGGAAGAGGCAGTCGCAGGTACCAGGTGGCGTTCTCCTCGTCGGTGCGGAAGGGCAGTTTCAGTTCTTCCCAGCCTGTATCATCGAAGTCTTCCTCTTGCCAACCCTCGGAGGCTGTCCGGCTCATCCGCGCGGCTAGCAGAGCCTGACCCGGGTCAGAGAATTCCTCTGCGGAGGCAAGCTCAAGCAGCGCCGCTCCAGCCCCGCTCGGGTAGACCTGCCCCGAAGCCAGGTCAGTGATAGACTCAACCACCAGGCCACCTGCGGTTTGCCCAAGCGCAAGCTCGATCCGGTCGTTGCCCAGCAGGAAACCAGCCTCAGTCTGCCGGGCCTTACAGGCTTCTCCCTTGAAGAAATCGCCTGCATTTTTGCTGTTGTCGGCGAAGGCGCCAGTTGATGCCAGGCTTATCAGTGCAGTCAGGATTGCGAGCGCAAGAGTCCCTCTCATTGCTGGCCTCCAGAGCGGAATTATTCAACTTATAGTTCCCCCTGGGTGGCCCTTGTCCTCTTGCGGGCAGGCTTCGCGGTTGACAGAGTGCCCCTGGCTGCTTAAGGTTGCCTCTACCTCAGCGCAAGGAGTCATCCAGTGAGCAGCTTCATCACGTTCCTCGGTACGGGCGGCGCCCGGTTTGTCGTAAGCCAGCAACTGCGTCATTCGGGAGGGATTTGGTTTAACCTGGGCGGGGTGCAATTCCACGTCGATCCCGGCCCAGGCGCGCTGGTGCGGGCGCTTGCCAGCAAGCCCAAACTCGACCCGCGCAAGCTGGAAGCGGTCATCCTCACCCACAAGCATCTTGACCACGCCAACGATGTCAACATAATGGCCGAGGCAATGAGCAACGGCGGATTTGACAAGCGCGGCCTGCTGCTTGCGCCCTCTGACTGCTGGGAAGGAGACCCTGTTATCCGCGAATATCTGCATCCTTACGTCGCCCGGCGTGAGCGGCTTTCGCCTGGCAGTCAGCATCAGGTCGGGCCTGTCATCATCAGAGCCACTGCCAGTCCAATGCGTCATGGCGCCGCTGAGACATATGGCTTGCTGATTGAATACCAGGATCTGTGCATCGGTTATGTCTCCGACACGGATTACTTCGATGAGTTGCCTGGCCTGTTTGCGGGTTGTCAGGTGCTAATCGTAAACGTCGTGATGCATGCTAACGATCGCCCCGACATCCTGCATATGAGCCTCGAAGACGCCGCGCTGTTGCTGCAGGAAGTGCATCCTGAAGCTGGAATCCTTACGCACTTCGGTCTTATGATGCTGCGCGAAAAACCCTGGCTGGAAGCGGCCCGCCTTACCAAACAGCTCGGGCTCAGGGTAGTGGCAGCCTCTGATGGATTGAGTTTTCCACTTGATGACTGGCTTGGGGGCGATGAAGATGGAATCTAAACCCAGAAGAGTCTATCTCGAAGAGTTTGGCGAGTTGCTGGACCTGCTGGAGACAGTATTTCGCGGCAACCGGCTTTTCTTTGAGCATATTCTGTCCAAAGATCCCTGGATGAAAGAGCGGCTTACTTTTGTCATCGAAGAAGATGGCAAGCTGGTCAGTCATGTCAGTTGCCATATGCGGCCCGTCCGGTTCGGTTCTATCGAGGTGCCGATGGGGGGTATAGGCCATGTCGCCACCCTGCCACAGTATCGCGAGCGACATCATTCGACCGCCCTGTTGCAAGCGGTCATAGACGGGATGGAGCTCGCCGAGACACCCCTCTCGCTGCTCTTTACGGGCATCAATGCCTTCTACGAGCGCCTCCACTGGTATGGCCTGGAACGGGTGGATTATTCTTTTTCAGCCGATGACGCCCTCTGGCTGCCGCGTGGCGAATATGAACTGCGTGCCTTTGGGGAGGAAGACCTGCCAGCCGTGATGAGCCTGTATAGCAAGGTCTCTCTCGCCTATACCCTCTCACTCGCCCGCAGCGAGACTTACTGGCGCAACTGGTGGACCTGGGCGGATCCAGATCGCCGGGTTTCAGATGATCCGCGCTGCTTCCAATTGGCTTTCGCAGACGACCAGTTGGTGGCGTATGGCCTCTTCCGACCGGGGGAGGAGAGCACCGGCATCGCCGAACTGCTGGGCTTGCCTGGCCACGAACAAGCGATGGCTGCTCTGGTGGCGAACGCCGCGGGCCAATTCGGCAAGCCGGCTTTTGGGATGCGCCTTATCAAGCATCACCCCTATACCGATGCCTTGCTGGCAGCAGGCGCCAAGCTTGAATCGAGTCTCTCGTACGGCAGTATGTTCCGTGTTAACAGTCTCTATGTGTTGCTTAAGTGCCTGCTGCCCGAGCTCGGGCGACGCCTGGCTGCGGCTGGGGGCGGCAGTGGGAAATTAGTCATCGGGCACTTCTCGGGGGCGGTCGCGCTTGAGAGCTCGGGCGACCAGGTCACGGTGGCCCCCGCCAGCAGAGCCGAACCTGATCTCCAGTTGCCCGAGACCACGCTGCTCAGCCTGCTAATCGGGGTAGGCGAACCGCTGGAGACCCTGGGCGAAGCTGCCTCAAAGCTCCAACCCGAACAGCGCAGCCTGCTTGCGGCTCTCTTCCCCGCCGGTATGCCCCAATACTGGCCGGGAGATGGCTTCTAGACAGGGAGTGCTAACATATCTAGAGTGACCCCTTCAGGGAGGTGGCTTCGATGCGCCTGGGACTTCTTTTGGTAATGCTGCTTCTGGCTGCCTTGCTTGCAGGTTGCAGTCCTGGCTCGGTTGATATTGATATCGCCGAAGTGAGGCTGACCTGGACCGACTCGGCGACTTCTCACCTGGCGCTTTATGCTTTCAGTCTCGATTCGGGCGGCGAAGTTATCGCCGTGCTGATGCTCGCGAATCCTGTTGAATATCCCCATGAGTTCACTCTGCCTCCTGAAGGCTGGGCGCGCGTCGCAATCGCGGTAGAATACCTGGACGGAAGTGAGGCGGCTACTCCCCGGCTGCGCGTCAGAGGGTATCTCGAAGATGACGAGGTGCTGGACGAAACCTATACAGGCCCCATAATTGATGCGGCTTCGCCCTGGTGGCTTGCCAAATTCTTGCGCATAGACGAGGAAGCACTGGATGTGCGCGACTACGAAGGGCCTACGATTGATGAAATCGAAGACCTGCTCGGCAGGGCCCGGGCAAAGGGGCTGACTCCAGGCGCCTGGGTCGAATTGTAATTTCGCCCAAGAATCTTCCGAAAACTAGTTGTACCCCCCATATGGTGTGGTATGATTATTTTCCACAAACAACATATTGTCTTCTGGGGGGAGACGCTTGGAACTTACTCGCACTGCTTTGCAGGTCCTGGACAAGCGCTATCTACGTATTAAAGACGGCCATAAAGAAACCCCTGAAGAGCTCTTTCAGCGCGTCGCCAGCGCTATTGGCAAGGTGTTGGTGGAGCGCGGCGATGCCGATGCGACTGCCAAGACCAGTGAATTCTACCGGCTGATGACCTCGCTCGAATTCCTGCCCAACACGCCAACCCTCGTGAACGCTGGCACCGAACTTGGTCAGCTCTCAGCCTGCTTCGTGCTCCCTATAGAGGACTCACTCGAGAGCATTTTCGACACTCTCAAGCACGCCGCAATCATCCACAAGAGCGGTGGTGGCACAGGTTTCGCCTTCTCGCGTCTGCGCCCGGGCGGCGATATTGTGCAAACCAGCAGCGGCATCTCCAGCGGGCCTGTCTCCTTTATGAAGGTCTATAACGCCGCCACCGAGCAGATAAAACAGGGTGGGGTGCGCAGAGGTGCCAATATGGGCATCCTTCATGTCTCGCATCCGGACATTGAAGAGTTTATCTCTTGCAAGCGCAACGATGCCGAACTCAACAATTTCAATATCTCGGTCGCCTTGTCAGACGAATTTATGCAGGCTCGGGCCGAAGGACGCGCCTTCGACCTGATAAATCCTCGCGATGACAAAGCCGTTGCCCAGCTGGATGCGTCCTCACTCTTCGACAAGATTGCCGAAAATGCCTGGGCCTCAGGCGATCCTGGCGTTGTGTATCTCGACACCATCAACAAGACCCATCCTCTCAAGTCTGAGCTTGTCGAATCGACTAACCCCTGTGGCGAGCAACCGTTGCTCCCCTACGAATCCTGCAACCTGGGCTCAATCAATGTGAGCAAGTTCGTGACTGGGGGCGTCGTCCACTGGGAGCGCCTCGCGCAGGCGGTTCACAGCGCGGTAGAGTTCCTCGACTGTGTCATTGATGCCAACTCCTATCCGCTGCCCGAGATAGACGAGAAGTCGCGCGCAAGCCGCAAGATAGGCCTTGGCGTGATGGGTTTTGCTGATGCGCTCATCGAACTCGGGCTCGAATATGGCAGTCAGGAGTCCTTCGCCTTTGGCGCCGAACTGATGCAGTTCGTTACAGTAGAATCAGTCAAGGCCTCGAGCGCGCTTGCCGAGCGGCTTGGTTGCTTCCCCAAATGGGCCGAGTCCACCTGGGCTGATAAGGGCATCAAGATACGCAACGCCACGACGACCACTATCGCGCCGACAGGTTCGCTCTCCATCCTGGCCGGTTGCAGCAGCGGGATCGAGCCTCTCTTCGCGGTCGTCTATACGCGCAATATCCTTGGTGGAGAAAAGTTTTACGAGGTGCATCCCCTCTTCGAGCGCAAGGCCAGGCAAGGCGGGTATTTCTCCGACGATTTGATAACGCGCATCGCCGAAGGCGACTCTCACGAGTTGAGCGAGTATCTCGAGATCCCCTCTGAGGACGCGACCCTCTTTGTCACCGCGCACGGGTTGAACCACGAACAGCACCTCAGGATGCAGGCGGCCTTCCAGAAGCACACCCATAATGCGGTCTCGAAGACCATAAATATGCCCCAGGAAGCCACAGTTGAAGATGTCAAACAGGCTTACCTGATGGCCTGGGAGCTAGGTTGCAAGGGCGTGACCGTCTACCGAGATCACAGCAAGGGCGCCCAGGTGCTCGAGACTGGTCACGGAGCCACCAAGAGCGAGCCAGCCGCAGAACCTACCGTCACAGAGGCTTCGGCCAGTTATAAGCGTCCCCCTGTGCTGACCGGCAAGACCTATCGTATGCAAACTGGCTGCGGCTATCTCTACGTCACCATCAACCAGCGCGAAGACCACGCCTTCGAGGTGTTCCTCTCACTTGGCAAGTCAGGCGGTTGTCCCGCCTCACAGCTCGAAGCGGTCGGCCGACTGCTTTCGGCCTCTCTAAGAGCTGGTGTGCCTCTTGGATTGCTGATGAAACAGCTCAAGGGTATCCGCTGCCCCCGCCCTGTGTGGGTAGAGGGCGGCAAGCAAGTGCTCTCCTGTGCGGATGCCATCGGTATCGCGATGGCGGCGCACCTTGGTCAGAACGGCGATTCGATGAAGACCGTGGGGGGCAAAGCCGAGCCCGCACTGCCCTGTCCTGAGTGCGGTTCTCCAATGGAACTCTCAGAAGGGTGCAGCGTCTGCCCAAGCTGTGGTTACTCCACCTGCGGATAGGGAACTCTGGCGTCTGGCATGGTATTATATTAGACACATTACAACTTCAGGAGGGACCAAAATGGCCGTCTGGAAATGCGACAAGTGCAGTGAGACCAAAGAATCACGCTGCAAGCCCAAAAATCCCTGCGCTTGCGGGGGCACCTTCGTAAAAGTCGAAGAGGAAAAGAAGAGCTCCGGCTGCGGGTGCAGCAAGAAGAAGTGCTCGTAACCGAGTTCTGAGCAAGTGAGGGGGAGGCCAGTTGGCCTCCCCTTCTGTTTTGATCAGTCCTTATTCCACTTGGCCCACCCATACAGGATAGACCCCAGGGCTACGGCAAGGCAGGCCCAGTAGGCCAGGGCGATTGCAGGATCAGCCATCCCAAGCATCGCTACTTCGCCTCCTCGACAGATTCGTCGTAGACGCTCTCGGCAAAACACTTGTCCAGATGCGCCGCATCGGGTTTCGGCGTGACCAGACTTACTACAACCGTTACCAGAGTCGCTAGCGGTAAGGCTATCAGAAGTGAGTCGATGCTCGCCCAGGGCTCTGGAAAGAGCGGCCCCCCGAACAGTTTATTGGCAAGCCCGACGGCACCCGCCTCCTTGCCATGCACCAGCAAGGTCCAGGCCAGACTGCTTAAGCAGCCGGTCAACATCCCGGATATCGCGCCCGCTTTGGTCAGACCTCGTGTGAACAGCCCCCCCACCAGCATCGGCAGGAAAGCTGCTCCGAACAAGCCAAACACGAAAGCTGTTCCCATCGCCACGATACTGGGTGGCAGGCTGAAGGCTATAACCACGCTGGCCAGGATGGCAACGGTGATGGCGATACGTGTCACTTTGATGGTGCTGGCAGCCGCCTCGCCCGATTTCTGCATCCAGACCTGGACTACATCGCGCCCAAGCGCGCTGCCCATTGCGTGGAAAAGCGAACTCAAGGTGGACATTGCTGCAGCAAGCAAGGTCACCATAAACAAATAGACATACCACTGGGGCAGCTCCAGGTTGAGGAAGAGGGGCATCACAAGATCCACATTCCCACCTGCGGCGTCCAGCGACAGCTTGCCAGTCTTATCGAGGAAGAAGACATTCGATAACGCGCCTGTGATATAGGCTGTACCTACCATCACAAGTATGAAAAGTCCGCCAATAAGCACGCCGCGGTTGAGGTCGCGCCCGCGCTTCACGGTCATAAACCGGACATTGAGCTGAGGCTGAGCAAGGGAGCCCAGGCCGACAGGCAGTATGATACTTGTAATGAGGAGCCACCAGAAGGGCGAGCCAAAGGCAGGCATTGCTGTCCAGCCCTGCAGGCCTTTGGCAGCCAAACCAGCGGGCACTTCGGGAGCCAGGGCTGTCAGCGCCTGATGAGCCGGAAGGATGCCGCCCAGCTTCGCATACACCATAATCGCAAGAGCTGCCATTCCAAGGAACATCAGAGCGCCCTGGAAGGCCTCTGCCATCATGGCCGATTTGAGTCCTCCGATAACCACATAAATCGCGATTATAAGTGAGAAGACGATGAGAGAGCCCTCATATGATACTTGCAACGTAGGCGCGATAAAGCGAGCGGCGCCAATCAGGATGACCCCAGCATAAAGAGGCAAGGTTAGGAAGATCAGCAAGCCCGCGAAACCTTGCACGAAGCCTGATTGGACTCGCTTGCCGAGTAGTTCGGGGAAGGTGACCGCGTTCAGGTTGGAACCAACCTTACGCACTGCCCGACCGAACACCGTGAAGGCCAGCAGGATACCTATAGCAATATTGGCGAATACAAGCCAAAGCAGGCCAAGACCCAGCATTGAAGCCAGTCCCGTAAAGCCTATTATGGCAGCGGTTGAGATGAAGCTGGCGCCATAACTAAGTGCCATCACGAAGGAGTGCATCCCCCGGCCTGCCAGCATATAGTCTTCGGCGGTCCTGGTCTTACGCCAGCCCTGGTAGCCAAGCAGCACCAACAAGATAAAATAGCTGCCGACAATCGCAAAGAACAGTGGCATATTAGGAGCAGTGGTTTCCATAAGCAGTCCCCCTGGGGGCGGAATGAAACCTGGTCAGGGCGCGCAAGGCGTCCTTGGCAGGATTATACGCTAGTCATGGATTCTGTTTGGGCATCGACCTGGGAAGTGCCGTTTGCCTCAGTAATAAATAACCAGGCCATCAGGGCAGCCAGACCCGCCAGCACTGCACTGAGGATGAAAACCGCCTGGTAGCCCTGGGCCAGCCGGTCTACCAGCACGCCTCCCATAATCGGTCCCAGTGCTCCAGCAGGTGTAGTCAGAGCGCCTCCGAGTCCAAGAAATCCTGTCGCATCGTCATGCGGGCACAGCTTTACTGTCAGTCGCCATTGGGCAAGGAAGAACGCGCTACCGCCCAGGCCACCTACCGCAAAAGCCGCATAAACGAGCCATACCTTCCCGAAGAGCAACAGCAGGCAGGAGATGGCCATACAGAGTGTAGCACCGATGATTACCGGTTTATAGCGTGTATGGTCGCCTACCCATCCTGCAATTGGACTGCCAACCATCCCTGCTATGGTGCCCGCGGCAATGAGCAAGGCAGTGCTACCCTCGGACATTCCGACACTTTCGACCGCCCAGACAGCCGAAAAAGCCCCGGCCATCGAAGCGAAGCCTACCAGACTGCGATTTGCAAGCAGCCCCAGGAAGGGACGGTTGCTGATTACCGACTTGAGCAGGCGACGAAAATATTCTCTGGGCCCTGGTCGTTGTTTTTCAGCGGGCCAACGCACCTCGCGCAGCCTGAAGATAAGCGCCAGGCTGATTGTCCAAAGCACCGCGCCTGCCAGGAAGCAATACCCATAATTAAAGGGGTGGTCGAGATGATCTATCAGCCACTTGGCTGGTTTGGCCGCCAGTACTCCCATCAGGCCAGAGGCGAACATCATAATGCCAAAGGCCTTGCCGCGAAGGCGGACTGGATAGATTTTGTCGACCATCGCGAACCAGACGGGCATTATAAAACCGAAGGCCAGGCTCTGGATGAACTGGCTAATCAGCACCAACACAATTGCAGTAGTGTTGCCCAGAGTATCAGCATGGAAAGCTGTGAAGGCGAGTATGTATCCCCCAATCAGCACCGGGACATGCAACCAGACCGCAGGGGTTTTCTTCTTGGGAAGATGCTCTGTATAGTAGGCCGTGATTAGCTGTGGGACGGTAGCCGCCACCGCCATCAACGCGGGCAACAAGCCAATGATCATCCCACTGGCGCCAAGGCTTCGCAGAAATACTGGCAACAGAGCCTGCTGAGAGACAAACGCCGTCCCGGCGCCCCAGATGGCCTCCACAAAGAGCAAGACGTTGAGGTTGAAGCGCCAGCGTAACTCGACCTTTGCGTTGTAGTCGACCAGGTGATCCATCAAGCACCCACAAGGGGGTAATTCAGCGGAATATAGCACGTCCACCGGCGTGGGAGAAGTCTTTTCCGGAAACAAAAAAGCCGCCTGAGATTTTCCAGGCGGCTTTTTTTTCAGACTCACCGAATCAGCTAGTCAGGCAGATGCTTGTCAAGGAGACGGATAAGCTCGTGTTGGCGGTAAGGCTTGGCCAAAACTTCGGTTATACCGACCAGGGCGGCATGATTCCTGTCTACCTGTTCGCCCCAGCCGGTCGCGAGAATAATCGGCAAGTCAGGGCGCATACGGTGTAGCTCACTGGCCAAATCGAGACCGCTTATACCGGGCATCCCCAGGTCGGTGACTACCAGGTCGAAGTCTCCCTCGCGCGCCCATTCAAGCGCCTCTAGCGGATCGCCGAACTCGATAACCTGGTGCCCCAGTTTGGCAAGCAGCGTGGTAAGCACGCGACGCACTTCGGGCAGATCTTCTACCACAAGCAGCTTGCCTGTCTTGGTCCCATGAGCCGGCACATCATCGACTAGCTGCTCGAAGGTAGCGTGCTGTTGTGGCTCGGGACGAGTATCATCCTCTACTGGCAGGCCGATGGTAATTGTCGTGCCTTCGCCAAGCTTGCTTGCGACTTGCAACCGGCCGCCATGCCGCTTGGCAATGCCATGACTGACAGAAAGCCCCAGGCCTGTGCGACCTTTCGTCGAGTAGAAAGCTTCGCGACAATGTTGCAGTACCTCCGGCGCCATCCCAAGGCCCGTATCGGCGACTGAAAGTCTGATTTCTCTGCCTTCAACCCCGGCGCTCAAACGCAACTCCCCACCGGCGGGCATAGCTTCTACGGCATTGAGGACAAGGCTCACGAAGAGCTGCTGCAGAGCGCTCTCATCGCCAACCAGGTCAGGCAGAGGTTCCTCGAGCTCCAGCACGGGATGGATAGTGATACCTCGGCGTTCGGCTTCATCAAGCCAGCGCGGCTCGGTCAGTTCGAGTACGGTCGAGAACAACTCTCTGACTGGTACCCGCTGAAGGTCGACATCCTTGCGGATATTGGCGAATTCCTGGAGGCGACGGACGCTCGCAGCGCCTTCCTCGGCAGAGCCGACTATGCTTTCAAGCCAGTCCTTGCGCAGCTTGGGATCGTCTATCTCGAGTGCGAGTTCGGCGTTGCCCATTATCGCAGCGAGTACATTGTTGAAGTCGTGAGCCACTCCCGCGGCAAGCTCGGCGATGATGCGAGTCTTCTCACCCGCAGCCAGGCGTTCGCGCAGAGTATAAAGCTCGGTCACATCGGTGCCGACAAGCACCACGCCTTCAAGAGAGCCATCTTCAGCAGCAAGTGGCGAGGCGCTAAGAGTAAGCTGCCGTTTTCCGCCTTTGCCGTCCAGGAAGCCCAACTGGCCTTCGCGAACCGGCTGCCCTTCAAACAACACCCGAGAGGCGAGTTCGGCCATTGCCTCGCCCACGGTATTGGCTTCACCAGGCTCGGTAAGCGCCTTATTGGCCAACTGCTCGACATAGGAGTTCTGCGAGCGGATTGTCTTGTCCTGATTGTAGACCGCAATCGCAGCCTGGGAATTCTCGAGTACGCGCGCAAGGAAGGCATGGGCTCCGCTGGCTTCTTCTTGCGCCTTGCGCAGCTCGGTCACATCGCTGAAGGAGAGCAACACAGCCACTTCGCCGTTGCCACCCAGGGTGGTGCTGCCAGAATACTGGAGCCACTGGGTAGACCCTTCCTGCTGTACCTCACAAAGACCATAAATACTGGCGACCTTGCCTGCCGCGAGTTCTCGCACCTTGGCGATACAGGGAGTATCTCCCAGACGCGACAGGCTGGTTATCTGCTTGCCAAGCACTTCGGAGGCAGGCAGTCCAAGCAACTGCTCGGCTTTACCATTCCAAAGCTGGATTGTCAGTGCCTGGTTTAGCACGCACATCCCGCTACCGGCTTCGTCCAGCACCGAGGCGAGCCAGCGACTCGCCAGATCTGCCCTTTGGCGCTCTCTGAGGCGCCTTAGACTTGACTGTAGAGCTGGTAGCAGAAGCTGATATAGATGGTAATGTATTTCGTGCTCTGAAAAAGTGAAAGGCTCGCCAGAAGCCACTACGGCAGCCGCCAGGATATCCTCTGGATTATCCGCATCCGACATTGGAAGGACAACCAGAGAGCGGATACCCGCTTCGACCCAGGCCTCTGCAAGGCCCCAGCTAGCGCTTTGCAACTCATCAAGGACCACGGGCTGGCGTGATTTGGCTGCCAGGCTAAAGGGACTGCCAGGCCCTCCTGTAGCTTCGAGAGAGACTTTTTTGAGAGGCCCGCTGGCCTCGCCAAAGCGTTCCCAACCCTTATCAACTGGACGCCAGAGGGCAGCGCCGGTCGCTCTGGTGAGTTGTAAGGCGGCTTTCGAGAAAGCTTTGGCCAGCTCTTCCTCTGTTGCACTGCCTAGCAGTTCACTTGAGAGTTCGTTGACTTTGGCATCAAAGCCAGCTTGTTCGGCGTGTTCTTTGTTCAGACCGCTCTCTCGGCGTGTCTTGATTAGCGTAGTGGCAAGTGAACCCATCGCAACCAGCAGCACCAGCGTAATGAGCAGGGCCTGACTGCGAGCACCCGCTGTGGCTGCGCCCAGATATGAGCGCGGAGTGGCGACGAGGATAGTGAATCTCTGCTTGTCGATGCGAGTAGGCACGGCGCTAATCAGATAACCCGCCGCTTCGCAAGACATAACGGGGGTGCCTGGCGCGGAGTCAGCGCGCAGAAAGCCCCCTGCCCCCTCGGTCAGTTGCTGATTCAGACGTTCTTCCGCCACATCGACAAGCTTGGGCATATGCGGAAACTCCAGAGCTACTGGCTTTCCTTTGCCCTCGCTTACCTGGATCCCAAAATTGCTTGCGCTGGGATTGCTTTCGCCTGCGGCATAAGGAAGACGCCATATGACAACCAGAGAGCGTTGCCCCATCGGCATATAAACGCCGCTGACAACATAGAGCCCGCTATCTTCAGGTGAAGCAGCGGCAGTATTGTCCTGCACTTCGATCTCGGCGAACAATTGCTCTTTGCCACTAGCCAGTTTCTCCAGGCCTTTGGTCATCAGAGGCTGGAAGCTTGCAGCAGATAAGCCAAGGGGCGTTATATAAGGGGTTGTAGCAGGCGGAGCCAGCACCCCAAGCGCTACCGGAGTAAGCACCTGGGAAGTTGCCTCGGTGGGGCGAAGCAAGCTGGACTTTGAGAGCGCCGCCACTTCGGGGGCGCTTCCAGTCGGCGGCTTGGCGAGCCTGAGTTTCGCCTCGACAGAATAAGCGAGCAGCTCGGTCCTTTGGCGCGCTTCTGCGACAGCTTGCTGTAATTCAACTCGCGTGTCCTGGGCTCTGGTAAATTGCCGCGCGTAGATTTCGCTACTGGCAGCTCTCATCGAGCTGTTGTAGGTGGCCGCCGTGTAGAGAAGCACACTCAACACGGCGACAATCAACAGCACGACTGTCGCGACGTCCAATGCAGGACGACCGCTCTTCCAGGTTTTGAACTCACCTGATAGGGCCATAATAGCTTTGCGCCTGACCTGTGATAGGTATAAGAGTTACAAAATGCCCGGGCTGCCTTTTCCCTGTGGCTCTATTATATGACCTTCGAAACCCCCCTTTTTGCGATGTGCAAAAGAATTGAACGATATGTTGCAATTGTTTACCTCAGAAAAGGCACTTTCAGCGTCTCTTTGACTGACTGAAGGCCCTTGACAGCCCGCCGGTGCTTGAATAAGGTAACCTGACTGGAGGAAAACACAATGGATGCCACCAAGCAGGTCGCTCGACGCATTGTTATCAAGTATCCCGTCAACCTCGTAGGCGAGCCGCTAATATACCGGCTGGCCAGAGATTACGGTCTGGTATTCAATATCCTCAGGGCCAATGTGAATCCAGAAGCAGAGGGAGTATTGGTGCTGGAGCTACGTGGCACTGACGCCGCCTGCACTGAAGGCATCGAGTTTCTGAGTTCCGCCGGGGTCGATGTTCAGCCTCTGTCCATGCATATCCGCCGCGATGAGGAGGCGTGCACCCATTGTGGCCTTTGCACCAGTGTCTGCCCGACCGGCGCCCTGGTTGTAGATCAGGCGACGCAGCTTGTCGATTTCCTTCAAGAAGAATGCATCGCCTGTGGCCTGTGCGTGCGCACCTGTCCGATGAAGGCCATGCGCGTTGAGTTCTAGCTGTGCTGGTGGAGAATCGCCTCAATGAGTTTGCAGCGTCCCTTGCCTTCTGATGAGCGGCTAGACTGTCTTCGGGCTCGCCTGCGGGCTACGGGAGGCTGCGTTGTCGCCTTCTCGGGTGGGGTTGACAGCACCCTTCTGGCTGCAGTCGCCCTGGCCGAACTCGGTGACAAGTGCCTGTTTGCCTTTGTAAAGACCGCCTTCATCACCGAGAAAGAAGCTCAAGAGGCCGAAGTGCTTGCCCGGCGCCTGGGTGGTCGGCTGGTAAGGGTCGAACTCGATCCACTGGACTTGCCTCAGGTCGCCGCCAATGACAGGCTGCGTTGTTATTTTTGCAAACGCGCGCTGATGACCGAACTCAAGGTGTTAGCCGCCAGAGAAGGCTTGCATGCCGTGGTCGAAGGTAGCAATGCTGATGATCAACAAGCTTATCGCCCAGGAAAGAAAGCTCTCGAAGAACTGGGCATAATTTCTCCCCTGGCCGAGTGCGGTCTTACCAAGCAAGTTATCCGCGAGTTGGCCCTCGCCCTTGAATTACCCAACTGGCAGCGCCCCTCGCTCCCTTGCCTGGCGACCCGGTTTCCATACGACACTCTCCTTACGCCAGAGGCGCTGGCGCAGGTTGCCGAGGCAGAAGCCTTGCTGCGCGAGCTAGGATTTGGTGACTTCCGGGTACGTGTCGATGGCGGACTGGCGCGGATAGAAGTACCCGTCGACCAGATGTCTCGCTTGCTGGCACCGGAGGTGCGGGGCAGGATTCTGGAAAAACTCAGAGAATTGGGTTATAAATACGTGACTTGCGACCTGGCCGGATTTAGATCGGGCAGTTATGACTGACACCACTCGGGAGGCTTCCCGTGATAGCGAATCTGCGTCTTGCAGGCGTTGAGCCCGCGGACGCGGCTGAAGTAGTTAGCTGCCACGCGCTGGTTATCGGCTCTGGCGTTGCGGGACTTACCGTCGCCTTGAGGCTGAGCCAGCTTGGCGATGTGGTGGTTGTTACCAAGCAGCGCCTGGCTGAAACCACAACCGAATACGCCCAGGGGGGCGTCGCCTGCGTCTGGTCTACTGAGGATTCCTTCGACTTGCATATCTCGGACACCCTGGTGGCGGGCGATGGCCTGTGCAGTGAACCCGCCGTCCGGGTGCTGGTAACCGAGGGGCCAGCTAGTGTCCACCGACTCATCCAGCTTGGCGCCGATTTTGACGAGAAAGAAGGCGAACTGGATCTAACCCGCGAGGCCGCGCATAGCAGGCGACGTATCCTGCATGCCAGGGGCGATGCCACTGGCGCCGAGATCCAGACCACCCTCTCCCGAGCTGCTCTCGCAAATCCCAATCTTGCCCTGCGTGAATACGAATTTCTGCTTGAACTGCTTACTCACGAAGGCCGCGTTGTCGGCGCTCTCACCGTAGACCAGCGCACCCACAAACTGATCTTGTACAAGACTTCCACTATTGTGCTTTGCACAGGCGGGCTGGGCCAGGTGTTCCGTTACACCACCAACCCGAGCGTCGCCACTGGAGATGGCCTGGCAGCAGCTTACAGAGCCGGCGCCGAGGTTGCCGACCTCGAGTTTGTTCAGTTTCACCCGACCGCCCTGGGTGTACCGACGAAGGACCACCGTATAGCGCTGGTCTCAGAATCGGTGCGAGGCGAGGGGGCCTTGCTTCGCAACTGCAACGGCGAACTCTTTATGGCGAGTTACCATCCCGAAGCCGAACTGGCCCCTCGCGATGTCGTTGCGCGCGCCATAGTCCTCGAAAAACAGCGCACTGGCTGCGATACCATCTATCTGGATATGCGCGAGATGGAAGGTGATGTGGCAACTCGCTTCCCCACAATTACCCAGTCCTGCCTCGACGTGGGGCTTAACCCTGCCAAGGTGCTGATTCCCGTTATGCCTGTCGCCCATTATCATATGGGAGGCATCATCGTGGACAGATATGGTCGGGCCAGCCTGCAAGGCCTTTACGCCAGTGGCGAAGTCACCTGCACTGGCGTGCATGGCGCCAACCGGCTTGCCTCCAACTCAATGCTCGAGGCGATGGTCTTCTCGGACCGGATAGCCAGCTATCTTGAGCAAGGAAGGGCTTTCAGCTCCCGAAGCCAGCTTGCCAAGTCTGACCCAGGCCAACCAGGAAGACAGCTCAAGGGATTGGCGAAGAGACTCTTGCCGAGTTGCAGCAGCTAAACTGGGAAAAACTCGGTATCCTGCGTGATGGAGAAGGGTTGAAATCCGCCCTTGAAAGGCTGGATACACTGGCCTGGAAGCTGTGTCCTGATTTGTCCAGTATAAAAGGGCTTGAAGTGCTGAACGTGGCGCTCGTGGGCCGTTTGATGGCAGAAAGCGCTTTGGCGCGCACCGAAAGTCGAGGCGCCCATTATCGACTGGATTATCCCCAGCGAGACGATAAACACTGGCATATCCGGCTTCTGCACGCCTAGGCCAGCCAGCGCGACGCGTGTCCCTGGATTATCCGCTGAGTGAAGGTGAAGAACAGTGACGAATCCGAGTTACTCCACCGTGATTGGCATAGAACAGTCAGGTGAACGTACCCAGATAATCAGGAGACCTGGTGTAATCAGCATCGTCGTTTACACCGCGACAGGTGCGGTCGAACTGGCCAAAGTGTTTGGCGCGCTTGCCGATCGCGAGGTCTCGATTATGGTTATGCAGCTTGGAGAAGGTTATGCCAGCTTCGTGGTGGACTCCAAACTGAGGGAGCAGGCGCGCATCGCACTCGAGGGACTAGGCAAGGAGTTCCGCCTGAGCGATGATCGCACCATCGTCAGCATAAGAGCCAGCAATATGCGCGAGGCCTCTGGCATTATGTATCGCATCGCGCGCGCCTTGAAGAGAGCCGAGGCCAAAGTAGATTTGATAGGCGATTCTTATAACTCGGTGTCCTGTCTGATTGACGACTCGACGGTAGAGCAAACCTACCAGGAGCTTTGTGCCGAGTTTCCGCAGGACGGCGAGTGTGGTGAGGAAGAATGACGCAGGCTGAAGGTAGCAAAGGGATAGTAATCCAGAAGTTTGGTGGCACCTCGGTCGCCACCCAACAGGCGCGTTCGGCTGCCATAGAGCGTATTGAACAGGCCTTGCGCGAGGGTTATCAACCCGTCGTAGTTGTCTCCGCGATAGGCCGTATGGGCCAGCCTTACGCCACCGATACGCTTATCTCGCTGACCAATGAGATAGGCCCCAACATCGCCCGGCGCGAACTCGACATACTGATGGCCTGTGGCGAGTTAATCTCCATTGCGATAATGGCTCACCAAATCCAGACGGAACTGCAGATTCCAACGATTGCCCTAACTGGAGGGCAGTCAGGCATCGTAACGGATGCGAATTTCGGCAAAGCCAAGATCCTGCAAATAAATCCGGCCCATATCCATCACCATCTTGAAAACGGCGAGATCTGCGTCGTGGCGGGCTTCCAGGGTGTCACGGAAGCCTTCGGCGAGGGAATCAATGGCAGCATCACAACGCTGGGACGCGGGGGCAGTGATACTACAGCCTCGGCTCTTGGAGCGGCCCTTGGCGCCACCAATGTCGAAATCTACACCGATGTCGAAGGGGTATTCACAGCCGATCCCAGCGTAGTCAAATCAGCTACGCCTATCCCCGAAGTCACCTATGATGAAGTCTGCGAGATGGCTTATCAGGGTGCAAAAGTAGTGCATCCCCGCGCTGTGGAGATCGCCAAACGTTTCAATGTGCCGATGACAGTGCGCAGCACTTTTTCTGGCGCGCCAGGCACCCGGGTGGTTGCCGTCGCCCCTGACCAGATGGACCAGGTCGTAGAGGACAGGCAGGTCAGCGGTATCGTCGAATTCGGGCCAGGTGCGCCTGATAGAGTTGCACTTTAACTCGCTGGACGAGAAGCTCACCCGAGAACAGGTGGCCTTAGTGGCCTCCGAGGCCGAACTCGAGACTTATCGTCTGCTGGGCGAGGCGGGCATCAACCTGTATTTCGTGGCCAAGAGTGGCGGCACAATCCGCTTCGTGGTAAGCAATGATCAGATAGCTCA
Source organism: uncultured Armatimonadia bacterium (assembly GCA_963749155.1). Classification (GTDB taxonomy): domain Bacteria; phylum Armatimonadota; class Zipacnadia; order CAVVLO01; family CAVVLO01; genus CAVVLO01. The sequence continues at coordinate 971,494 of CAVVLO010000002.1, forward strand.
ACTTGGCGCGCGTTTCAACGGGATGACGGTGCCTCTCAGCACCACAGGGGACAAGCCAGTGCTTGGCCTGCTCAGGTGCGGCAGCAGAGAGGGGCGTTTCTCCACTCAGGGCGCCGCCTTTGCCGACAGCGGTTTCGCTCTGCTGGAGCTGGAACTGCGCCTGGCCGAGCGTTGCCGGATAGTCAGTGTCATCGGGCCGGATCTCCAGCGGGTGCCTGGCATCATCGCGCGCGCGGCGGCGGCTTTGGCCAGAGAGGATTTGCCCATCCTGCAGACTTCAGGCTCGAAGCGCGCCTTCTCGATGCTGATGAGCGAACAGGATAGTCAGACCGCCTTGCAGGTGCTCCACGACGAGTTCTTCAATAACTAGCGATTGGAAGAGGGATGTTGCGCGAGGTAACGCTCCAGCAACAATACCGCAACATAGTCGTCTATCGGCCCCGGGGGCGTCTGCAGCGAAACTGGCAGCAGGCGCCTCCAGCCTTTTGGAGGATTTTCCACGAAATAGCGCTTCCGGGCGAGCAAGGTCGTCTCTCGTTCATCCACCAGGGTGACTGGAATACCGGAAGCCTCGGCAAGCCCCTGGGCAAGAGGCTTGTGCCCTGTACCCGCACCTACTATCACCGCTGACAATTGCCCTTTATGCCCAGCAGCGAAAACCAGCAGGTCCCCAGGAGACAGGATGCCTCGTTCAAGCAGACGCCCTTCCGAATCAGCCAGGGCATATCCCGCCTTCTGAGTGCCTGGGTCGACGGCAAGGATCATTAGTTAGCCTCGGGCTGGGCGGGCGGGGCAGCGGGCTGCACGGTGAAGTCGAGTTCGACAGGCTGCAAGGTGCGGTTCAGCTTGCGAGCTTTGATACCTACATCTACCGGCCCGGTCTGGTCGATTATGAGGTCCAGCACCTCGAGCAATTGCTCCCCCGGCACTACGCCATGAGTTTCTTGCGTGGCCGCATAGGGATCGCGTTCTACTATCCTGGCGCGAACGCGCTCGGAGATAGTCTGGGCCAGCCTGTCATAGAGCCGGGGCAGTGGCCAGTCGGGTTGGACCCTCACTGTCGCGAGCACTTCGCCCTCGGTAAAGAGCACCCGGTCGGGCACGAGCTGAAGCCTCACAGGGACTGTCTCGCCCCGCACAGTGTTAATGACGCAGACAAGCTGAACCACAGAATCCTCGCCGAGGTCGCCCATCAGGGTCGCAATATGGGCCTCGGCTTTTTCGCCAGTCAGCGCCTGGGCTTGTTCGCCAGGAGCGCCTACCGCTATCAGGATAAGTTGGGGCTGGTCGCCAGTCGTCGGACCCGTAGCCTTGGTGGCGTTGTCCAGCGCGGTCTGCCAGAGCTTCTTCGCCTGGTCGCGCACATACCATTGAGGGGAAGACTGCTTGATACGCGTATCGGCGACGACATCCAGCGGTTTGAGGACAATCGTGCCAGCGCGCATCCCAAGCAACTCGGCGACCGTCTGCCTTGCCATTAGTGAAGCCTCGGCAAGCTGTTGCTGATAATGCGTAACCTGGGCCTGGAGGCTTTCGGCTTCCTGTTCGAGGGCGCGACGCCGTTCTTCAAGTGCCTGGTTGCGGGCCTGGGTAGTGGTGAGCTGCTCTTGCGTAGCAACAAGCTCGGCGCTGGTGTGAGCAAGCTGCTGGCGAGAACTGGCAAGCTCTACCCGCTGCGTGTCGAGTTCGGCTCGGACCATCTCCAAAGCGATTGTTTCTCGGTCCAGCGACTTGGAGAGATCATCCATCTGCAGCCTGGCGCCTGCGAGCTGGCCAAGTGAGGCCTGTAATTCCTTTTCGCGCGCTGCCACAAGCTGTTCGGTGGATTTCAAGTCCTTTTCGAGCTTGGTCTGCAACACCCCAAGTTGCTTGTTGCGGCTGGCCAGGGTCGCATTCTGCTTCTTTAGGGCCACCAGACTGGATTGAAGCCGCTTGTACTGGGCGCGCGTTGACTCAAGGCTTGCCTTCATCGTAGCCAGTTGCTTGCGCTCACTCTCGAGTTCGGTCTTGAGCCCCTGGCTGCTGGCCTCGAGTTCGCTTAGCTTCTCCTGGCTGGTTGTAAGGTGAAACTGGGTGCGTTCGACCTGGAATTGAAGCTGTTTTTGCTCGGTCAACAACTGGTTGATGTGGAAAAGCCCCATCCTGGCCTGGCTGGAAAGTGCCAGCATGACAATCAGGGTGAAGATTGTGATAGCCATACCGACCGCGACGCTGATGAGGGTAGCCGTTGTACGAGGCCTGAGACCAAAAAGAGAGAGGCGTTTTTTGCCCAGCCTGTATCCGAGCAGGTCGCCCAGGTAGGCGATACCCCCACTAACGATCACCAATATTACAAGCAATAACCAGCCTTGGGCTTCCATCTGCTCCGCGACTCAGTTGTTGGCTCGCCAGGCCAGCACAAGTCCAGCTGCGGCGAACACGAAATTGGCAAGCCAGGCGGCAATGAAAGGTTCGAGCCGGCCTGACTGACCCAGTATGTCACTAAAATGCATTACCAGGTAATAACCAAAAATGATCAGCACCGAAAGCCCCAGGCCAAGGGATGCCCCTGTCCTGTGTCGCCTGACTCCGAGTGGAGCGCCAATCATCACAAATACCAGACAAGTAAAAGGCAGTGACGTACGCGTGTAGAGCTGGGTCTTTAGTTCCAAAAATTCCGGCGTTTTCAAACTGGCCGCTGTAGCAGCAACCGAGAGTTCGTTTAGCCGGCGCCTCAATTCGACGAAGGTCATCTCCTCAGGTGACTTGGCCCTGGTGAGCAAGTCCTCGGGCTTTGCCTGTAACTGTTGGGTCAGCCTGGCAATCTTCGCCGTAATGGGTTTCTGGTCCGGATTCTGGCTTGTGACCAACTCGACCAAAGTGCAATCGGTAAGCACCCAGTCGGTGCCTTGCCATTCGGCTTTGGCTGCGGTCACGAGCGCTGCCGGTTCTTCCCTCTCATCGTAGTGTACCAGCGTAACTTTGTTAAGCACCAAAGCTTTGGGATCATAAGTGTCAGCAATTACCGCTTGCTTCAGTTTACCTTCTTTGCGCACCTGGTACATCGCGGAGTCGAGTTTGCCTACCTCATAACCTTTCTGGACCATCCCGGCTTCGAGGTAGGTTAGCCTCAAACTGGCCCGGGGCACCAGTACCTCGGTAAACATCAAGGTCAGTAAACTAATCCCCAATCCGAAAAGCAGAGCGGCTCTGCTAATTCTCAGAAAGCTCGCCCCCGAGGCTTTCAGCGCAGTAACTTCGGCATCGCCTGACATCCGCCCCATTGCAAGCAGGGTACCTAGCAGCATCGCCATCGGAAAGGTGAGCACGAGCAGGGCAGGCAGCTTGAGGATCGTGAATTCCAGCGCGACCAGCGCGGGCACGTTTTTTTCGCTGACCATCTGGAGAAATTTGAACAGCAGGTTGCCCGCTATCAGCAGAGTGCTGAAAGCAGCTACCCCGAACAGGAAATTCGGGGCCAGCTCCTTGGCTACATAGCGGTCCAGTGTCTTCATCAGCAGCAAGCCCTTGCCAGCGAGTGAGCGCTCAGGCTGTGAACCTCTCTCCCAGGTAGAACTTGCGCGCGATGGGGTCGTTGACCAGATCGGCTGGCGTCCCCTCGGTGAGTATCTTCCCGTCGTTGATTATGTAACTGCGATCTGTGATCTGGAAGGTCTCGCGCACATTATGGTCTGTCAGCAGCACGCCAATGCCCCGCGCCTTGAGATGCAGTATGATGTCCTGGATATCGTTGATTGCGATTGGGTCTACCCCTGTAAAAGGCTCGTCCAGCAGAATGAATTTCGGCTCGATACAAAGAGTACGTGCTATCTCTACGCGGCGCCTTTCGCCCCCCGAGAGAGCAAAACCCATCTGGTCTTTCAGGTGAGAGATGTGAAACTCCTCGAGCCGGTCAGCTATGATGCCGTCCTGCTGCTTGCGAGTCAGCCTTTGGAGCTCCAGCACGATACGCAGGTTGTCTTCGACAGAGAGCTTCTTGAAGATGGAGGGCTCCTGGGCCAAATAACCCAGTCCTTTCAGCGCCCGGCGGTGCATCGGCAGGCCGGTGAGATTCTCTTCATCCAGCAGGACACGCCCGGCATTTGGCTTTACAGCGCCCATTATCATATAAAAGGTAGTGGTCTTGCCCGCGCCATTTGGACCGAGCAAGCCAACGACCTCTCCTGTGCCTACGCTAACTGAGAGGTCGTCCACTACACGCCGTTTACCATAAATTTTGACCAGGTTGTTGCCAGACAAGTTCATCCTTGAACCGCCTCTGGCGCCCCTGTTATGAGGCCTTTCTCCACGCGTACCTTGCCCTGGTCAATCAGAAGGATTATGCGTTCTCCCTTAACCGTTGGAGGGGCTTGACCTTCTTGCTGAGGAGCAAGCTGCAAAGTGACGTTCCCCGTCAGGACGATTTGGCTCTCGGCAGCGGAATAGGTCGCGTGGTCGGCATGGCCGGTGGCCTTTCGCGTGCCGCCTGAACTGGTCGCAAGCAGTGACTCGACAGTGACGTTACCGGTAGCCACGGCTGAAGCAAGGTTCGTTCCCTGGCCCATCTCTGCAGTCAGAGAGTCCGCTTGAAGCGTGCCCTCAGGCGCCTTGATGGAAGTTTTTTCCGAAGCTGTAATCTTGCCGTCCCGCAGAGAATAGCTGAGCTTGCCGGCGGTAAGCGTGCTGGTGGTTGTGCCCTCTCCGTTGCCTGAAACCATAGTCAGGACAGAGCTGCCTTCGGATGCAAAGAGCTGGTCGCTCTGCGAGTACGTAGCCGAGGGCGCCTTGAGGCTGACCTTGCGCAGCAGACCCAAAATACCTGCCGCGCGCAGTTCTACGCCTCCACTGAATACCAGGTTGCCGGTATTAGCCAGATATTTCGCAAGACCCGCGGTGCTATGCACGAGAATCTGATTTCCATCGCTGGTTGTAAATTGCCCATCGAACTGCAGATTGCCCTGAGCCTGGGCGCCCAGGACACTGGAAAGGTCAGAACTAAGGGTGGCTACGACCTCATCACAGGTCATACGCCCCTGATCGAGCTTTAGCGCGCAGTTACCAGTCGCCGTAAACTTGTCGTTTTCTATGTCCCACTCGATGAGGTCAGCTTCCAGCGCGCCGTTGCCTACCGAGTTGGCTGCAATTGCCAATCCATTGCCAAGCAACATCACGAATCCAATTGCAAGGAGCCCTGCGAGCGCTCTCATTTTTCTCACCATGTCACCTTTGGCGAACCAGACAGGCGCAGTCTGGAGAGCCTGAGATCGCTCTCCAGCTTGCTCGCTGTCAGTTTGGCCCCTTTACGGCTGGCGGTGATACTGCCCTCCGCTGTAAGTGTATCCGCGCTGAAATCAAAAACCAGCCTGTCAGCCTCAAAACGCAGACCGCGTGTCTGGCTCCAGGCCACAAACTTGCCGGTCAGCGTCAGGTGGCGCGTTTCTCTGTCGAAGGCAAGTTCTGGCGCGCGCACAAACAAGACCTGCTTGCCGGCTTCCCTGAGGCTCAGTTCTATACCGCTTGCTGTAACCCTGGGTTGTTCCAGGCCGCCCTCAATTCTATCACAGGCCGCCTGCCACTCCAGCTTGCCATCCGCGCTGGAGCCGGAAAGACTGAGTTTAGTTGCGCTAATCTCAGGTTTACCGTCACTACCAGGCCCAGAGGCCGGTTCTGGAGGACGGACAGGCCAAAAAACTACCAGCAGCACCATTACAACAGCCGCCACAATTCCGCCATAAAGCAGTAGTCTGGTCTGTCTGCTCATTCCCCAACACCAGGCAAAACAAACAGGCTCACGCGGTTTTGCGAGGTGAGCAATCGCAGTTCTCTCTTTGCGACAAGCTCCTCCAGCAAGGCGGGCAGGCGGCCAGTCTTGGGCATAAAGCTGAAATTCACCAGCATATAGTCATAACCTTGTCGGTGTAGCTCCTCAATAAGCGCCTCAGCATCTGCCAGTTTCGAATAATCTACCAGCAACTGGTATTCCTGTTCGCCCCAGAGATAGCCTCGATCGAGATAAAGGAGTCGCGGTTCGCCATAACATATGACCTTGGCGTCTTGAGGAAGGTTGCGATTTGCCCAGGCCAGAGTCTCATAGGGTTGCAGACCGGCTGTGAGCCAGGGCTCTGGTTCCGCCAAGCCGACAGCGACAGGCAACTTCACCAGAGAAGGCAAAACCAGCCCAGGCAGGTTAGCGAGAAGGCCAATCCCAAGCGCAGTCGCAATCGCCCAGCGCACCTTGGGCGCGCGTTTCCACAGTTCGACGAAAGCCCATCCGCCAGTCGCCGCCCAGATAGCCACCGAAGGCAGTAGATAGCGGATCTGCTGCATGCTGACAAACCAGCCAAGTGCCAGCAACAACGCCGCCAGATTGGCCCACTTGAGGCTCGAGGGAAGAGGCTTTACCAGTAAAGCCAAGGGCGTCAGTGCCAGGAAGAGCGGACCGATCTCGCCAAGCAACGAGCCGCTGTCGAAGAAAGCAGCCGCATTGAAAGTCAGGTCGAAGGGCAGCCTGATAAACTGCAGCGGCGAATGGCCCAGGCCAAAGGCGAGTTGCTCTGCCCTGTAATGAGCGGCAGCCTCGGCCGACCAGTTGGCCCCACCGAAAATCGAGTAAAGAAAGGGATATACTGGATTTCCCGTCCAGGCCCAACTGCGAAGGAACCAGGGCAGGGCGATTAGCAAGGCCGGTAGACCAACCATCGCCAATCGACCGACAAGAACCCCGATGCGCTCTCTCTGCTTCAGCCCTGCCAGCAGCAGAAGCGCGCATACAATTACGAGCCACATCAGGCTTGAGAGTTTGAATCCGATGGCAGCGCCAACCAGCAGGCCGGTAAGCACCCAGAGCCGTGGCCTCGGTTGCTCAAGCGCCGCTAGTAAAGTGACCAGGCTGGCAAGCGTTGCCCAAACGAGTGCCAGGTCAATATAGGCGATAGTGGCTTCCCATAATATAACTGGCGCTGAAACGAGCAGCAGGGCAGCCAGCATACCCCCGCCCTTGCCTGCGCGCTGGGCAAGTGAATAAACCAGCAGCGCTGTGAGCAGCAGGAAAACCCAATGCAGCATCTGGGCTGCCGCAAGAGGCCCCAGGACGGCTGGTAGCGTGAAGACGAGTTCCAGCGCGAAGGGCTGGCTTGCGTGTTTTATGAAGGGCACATAGTGCATCTGGCCCGCTTCGGCGTAAAGCTTCGGCACGGCCAGGTGGTAAGAAATCGCATCCCAGTCATTCACCCCTGGCGGAGCCAGAGTCTGCACCAGCGCGAGCAACAGCAGCAGCGCAGTCAGCAGTGAAAAAACTTTGTTGGCCTTCGTTACCCGCAAGGTGGCGCGCAGCAACCGGGGGGTCACTTTTCCAAGAGGGACGATGCCCCAGGAAATTAGCGCCGCCAGCAAAGCCAGCAGGGCCAGCGGAGAAAGCAGCCCAAGCGCGCCGAACAGCAGCATCACAAGCGAGAGCAAGGTGAATCCAAGTCCAACTGCCAGCGAGATTCGCGCCGCCAGGCCGAGCTGTGCAATGAAAAACAATCGCTCCAGGCGCGCGCCAGCGCTCGCGGCCGCAAGGGTCACGAGGGCAGCAAGCGCAATTGCCTGAAGCTGATCGGGCATCCAGCTAACCTCCGAGGAATAACGCCAGCTTTTGGGCTAGCGCATAAAGAGTGATGACAAGCGCCCAGCCAGCCAGGAGTAACAGCAAGGGGCCTTGCTCCAGACGCAGTCCCGAGGAGGCGGGAGGTTCGTGTTTTTGTTTCACAGTGAGATGACCTCCCAGTCAGTTATGCGCCAGTCGCCAGGGGCGCCTTCCAGAGTCAGCGCCCCCACAGTCTTCGCGTGGTCGCCGCTATGCACTATATATGAATTGCCATATTCCAGTGGTTGCTCGGACAGACTGTGCGTATGGCCCCCGAGAATCAGGTCGAAATCGGCAACTTCTGCAAGCCGTTTGTCCTCGCCGATACCAATATGAGTCAGCGCAATCAGCAGGTCGGCTTGCTCGCGCAGTTCGATGGCGGTGTCCATACCCGCGGTTATCGGGTCGAGGAAACTGGCTTTCGTCACGCCCTGCCAGAAGGTGCCTGGCCTCACCATTGGCACCATCAGGCCAGTTATACCGATACGGATTCCCTGATGCTCAAGCAGGAGATACGCTTGCAGTCCAGTTTTACTGGACTCAGGCAGCTTGAGGTTCGCGCACACAAGCGGCATCGAGAAGCGACCGGCTTTGCGCGCAAGCCCAGCCTCCCAAAGGTGGAATTCGCGATTGCCGAGGGTCTTGGCAGTGTAATCCAGGCCATTCATAAGGCCAACTAGCGGTTCTTCGAGCAGGCCAAGTCCTACATTGGCGGCCCTCAGGGCATCTCCACAGTCAAAAAGCAGCGCGCCTCGAGCCTGTTTTAGCTCTCTGAGGTGTTCTGCCTTCTCCGGCGTCAGTTGCCCGTGGAAGTCCGAGGTGTGCAGCAAGCAGAGCCGGGCCATCTCGCGGGCCTCCTACTGGGCCAGATACCAGTCTACGACTTGCTTCAGCTTGCCCTGCTCGCGCAGCAACCAAACTAGCAGCTCACGGACCGCCGAGTCGCCTCCGCTGCGGGTGGAGACATGCGCCGCGAGCGCCTTTATCTCGTCAGGCGCATTTGCGACCGCCAGTGGCAGCCCGCAGACCTTGAGCCCGGCGGCATCCACATAGTCATCGCCGATAAAAGCGCACTCTTCCAGGGTCACGTTGTTGAGACGACAAAGTTTTTTCAGGGCGTCGCCCTTATTGTTCATCCCCTGGATGACATTGTAGGGGGCGACTTTGAATTCTCTTGCTCGCCTGCGGACTGTCTCTGACCTGCGCCCTGTCGCGAGCGCCAGTATTAGCCCAGCCTTGCGGGCGGCGGCGAAAGCCCAGCCATCAGCAGCATCGAAGGATTTGATGAAATCGCCCTGCTCGGTAAAGTAGATGCGCCCATCGGTCAGGGTGCCGTCCACATCCATCGCCACCAGTTTGATGCGCTGGCAGGCGGTGTTGAGGTCAGTCTTCCACAGCGGTTCTTCCACGAATTACACCACTTTGCTCTTCAGCAGGTCTTGTACGTCAATTACGCCAAGGCAATTGCCTTGCTCATCCACCACAGGCAGGTTGTCCAGTTCGCGTGCTTCCATCAGGGCAAGCGCTTCGGTGGCCAGCTTGTCTGGTGCGATAGTCGTGGGATTCTTCGTCATCACATCACCGATACGGCTCTGAAGCACATCGCGGTCCTTCTTGAGACTGCGGCGCAGGTCGCCATCGGTGAAGATCCCAAGTAGCTTGCCTTCGGGTGAGATAATATTGGCGACGCCTCGCAGCTCGGAACTCATCATCAGCAGCAGAGTCTCTTCGACTGTGGCGTCGGGGCCGATTGTCGGATTATGCTCGCCTTTGTGCATCACATCGCCCACCCGCAGCATTGCGCGACCAAGCGCCCCCGCGGGATGGAAAAGCGCGAACTGCTCGCGCGTGAACTGACGCGCCTTCATCACGGTGACCGCAAGCGCATCCCCCATGGCAAGCAGCGCGGTAGTGCTGGTCGTTGGCGCCAGGTTGTGCGGACAGGCTTCGCGCTTGACGCGCACAGGCAGGACCAGGTCGGCAGCCTGGGCAAGCTGGCTTTCCGGCACTCCAGTCATACAGGCGAGTTTTGCGCCAAGTCGGCGTATGGTCGGCACCAGACGCAAGACTTCGTCGGTGCTGCCACTATGAGAAAGCGCAATTATGAGGTCTCGTTTCGTGACCATCCCCAGGTCGCCGTGGACGGCTTCAGCCGGGTGGAGGAACAAGGCAGGGGTGCCCGTACTCGCGAAGGTAGAAGCAAGTTTGCTGGCAACTGCGCCGCTCTTGCCGATACCGGTCATTATGACGCGTCCCTCGAGGCCAAGGATTATCTCGACCAGCTCGGAGAAACACTCGTCCAGGCCTTCGGCAAGCTGCTGGATAGCCTCGCTCTCGAGGTGCAGGGCTTCGCGGCCACTTGCAAGATACTCCTCCCGGCTCAAACCGACTCCCTCCTGACAAGTTCAGAAAGCGCTTTGCACTGACGGGCCGTGCGACGGAAAGCTTCGAGGTCCAGCATATTCGGCCCGTCCGAGAGCGCAGCCGAAGGATCTTCATGTACCTCGAAAAAGAGCGCGCTTAGCGCGCCAGTTGCGACCGCGGCGCGCGCAAGCACTGGCGCCAGGCGCGAATCGCCTCCCGATTTCCCTCCCGCCCCGCTTGGTTTCTGCACACTATGAGTGGCATCGAAAACCACCGGATAACCGAGTTCGGCCATCTCTACAAGGCCTCGCATATCCACTACGAGGTTGTGGTAACCGAAAGCGCTGCCTCGCTCGCACAGCAGAATCTGATTGTTGCCGGTACTCTCAATTTTTTTCGCGGCCCAGATCATATCGCCCGGCGCGGCCATCTGCATCTTCTTCACATTTACAGGCTTGCCAGTTTCGCCAGCGGCGACCAGCAGGTCGGTCTGGCGCGCCAGCATCGCCGGAATCTGCAGCAAATCCGCGACAGAACCAACCGGATCGGCCTGCCATACCTCGTGTAAATCAGTACATATTGGAAGACCCGAAGCCGCGCGCGCTTTGGAGAGGATATCCAGTCCAGCTTCCATTCCTGGCCCGCGATAACTGTCTACCGAGGTGCGATTGGCTTTGTCGAAGGAAGCCTTGAAAATCAGTGGCAAGCCTTCTTCGCGGGCGATCTCGGCAAGCGCCATCGCAAGTTTCACCGTGTGTTCTTCCGATTCGATGACACAAGGTCCGGCGATAAAGAGTAGCGGGGCAGTTTCGCCCACGGGCAGTTTTGCAATTTTGAAACTCATCTCGGAGTCACTTCTTCTTTAGCAACTCGGCAGCAAGCTCGCGCGCCGCTTCAAGGTCAGCGGGCGTGTCAATGCCAAGTGAGATGTGGTCGGTATCGCCCACGAAAATCCGGTGGCCGTTCTCCATTACCTTTAACTGTTCGAGCGACTCGGAAAGCTGCAAGGTAGTCGGCGGCAACTTGGCCATCCCAAGCAGGAAGTCCCGCTTGTAGGCATAGACGCCCAGGTGGATAAAATGGGGCACATCCATTATTTCGCCATCGCGCACGTAGGGGATGGGCCAGCGCGAGAAGTAGAGGGCGAAACCCGCCAGATCGCGCACAACCTTCACTTTGTTCGGATCCATCACTTCCTCTTTGCCTGTCGGAACGCGGCAGAGGGTACTCATCAGCAGGTCGGGATACTTCTCGAAGGGAGCCACGAGTTCGTCAACGACGGTGCGAGAGAGGAAAGGCTCATCTCCCTGCAGGTTGCAGACGATGTCACAGTCCAGCCCAGCCGCCACTTCGGCGATGCGGTCGGTGCCGGTGATGTGGTCGGAGCTTGTCAGCGCAGCTTTACCACCGAAACCTTCGACGACATCCACCAGTCGCTGGCTGTCAGTGGCGACGATAACCTCATCGGCGCGGCCACTGGCGGTGCCTGCTTCATAAACCCATTGCACTATCGGCTTGCCCATAAGGTCGGCCAGAGGCTTGTCAGGCAGGCGAGTTGCAGCAAGCCGCGCAGGTATGACTACTACGACCTTCATTTTGCTTCCTCCTCGCGCATCTGCTGGATTACGGCGGTGGTGGACCTGCCATCGTGAAAGGCCAGGATGTGGATACGCCCTCCCAGGCTCTTCACGAGCGGCGCCTCGGGCAAGGTCTCGGGTGTGTAATCTCCGCCCTTGGCGTGGACAGAGGGCCTGATGGCCGCGATATTATCGTCAGGACGATCTTCTTCAAAGATGACCACATAATCTACGCACTCGAGCGCGCCCAGCAGCATCGCGCGCTCATGTTCGGGAAAGACAGGCCGGCTTGGACCTTTAAGGCGTTTTACCGAGGCATCGCTGTTGAGAGAGACTATCAGAAGGTCCCCTTGAGCCCTGGCTTCGTTGAGTGATTTGATATGCCCAACGTGAAGCACATCAAAGCAGCCATTGGTGTGGACGATGGTCTTGCCCTCGGCATGCAGCAGATCGGCAATCCGGGTAATCTGCTCTCGAGTCTTGAGCTTGCCTGCTGGATAACGCATTTGGTTCAGCTCCTGGTGAGAAGATGGGGCCTTCAGGAGGCCGGGCAGTCAGGTGGAGCTTGCTTCATCCCATCCGGGGCGCTCTTGGGATCAGTCTTCCACCGCCTATGGACCCAGAACCACTCCTCTGGATGACGGCGGATCTGATCTTCGATAGCCTTGGTGAAGGCCACGGTATTATCGTAAATGTCGCGTTGCAGATCGCCCGTGCGCACGATTTTAATTGGGGGAAGAATGTGTCCGATATGACGGTCGTTGGCGTCACGCTCTACAAAGGCTGGCACTACAACAGCGCCGCTCTTGATAGCGAAAGTGGCAGGCCCGGTGAAGGTAGAGGCCTCTCTCCAGAGGAAAGGCACGAAGATACCCCTGCGGCCAGCATTCTGGTCCATCAGAATAGCCAGGACCATATTCTGCTTGAGTGCCCGGAAAGCTTTGAGTGGTGAACTCATTGGGATCACTTGCAACCCGTTACGGCTTCGCGTAGCCATCCCAAAAAGCTCTATCAACGGATCGTGGAGCTTTTTGGCGATGGCAGCCAGGGGGTAACCCTTCTGCACCAGCCGGGCGCCCATAAGCTCCCAGTTGCCATAGTGGGCGGTGAGCAGAAGGACTCCCTTACCTTTGGCCAGAGCCGCGTCCAGATGCTCGATTCCCTCGATTGTGACACTTTTCTCGAGTTCCTCTTCTGTCCAGCGGAAGGAGTTGAGTACCTCCAACATTGTCTTGGCAGCGTTTCTAACTGACAGGAGCGCCAGCCTGCGACACTCTTTGGGGCTCTTCTCGGGAAAAGACGGCGAAGCTGCTGATAGGCAGTTATGCGCACGCGCGGCACAACAGGCCCAATCAGGTTTACAATTGTATTGAGCAAAAAATATTGAGACTTCATAGGCAGCCGGGAGATATGCCGCGCCCACAGGACAGTGAGCGCGCGCCCAGCATTACGGCTAAGCTGGCTCAGCAGTCGCTTGGAGAAGGCTCCAGGCAACCTGACTTTCATCATCGGATCACATCATCAAGCAGGAGCGTCAGTCGCGTCGCAAGGAGGCTGGCGCCAAGCTCAAGGGTAAGTTGGGCCTGAACAATTCGCAAGGTCGCGGGAAGTTCAAGGCCGGCCAATTTTACCGCATCCTTCTCTGTGCAGACAATCACCGTCGCTCCAAGCGCCTGCCGGCGGGCTTCCAGTTCCATTATTTCGTCTTGCGTGTAGGAATGGTGATCAGGAAAAGACGCCAACTCGACCACTTTCGCGCCAGCCTGGCCAAGTGAAGCCTCAAAGCCTGCCGGGTTGCCGAGTCCGCAGAAAGCCAGCACCGACAGGTCTTGTAGCGCCTCAGGTCCAGCTTCTTCCCACTGGCCGGGGGTCGCCAGTCTGACCAGTTCGTATTCAGCCCGCGCAACAGGCACAGAAGGAGCTTTACGTCCGACCAGGTCCATCACAGCGGCAAGTTCGGCCTGGCTCGCTTCCCCTGTGATAACGCAACAAGCAGCGTGCTCGAGCAAATCCAGGGGTTCTCTTAAAGCGCCCAGGGGAAGCAGCCGGCCTGCTTTCAGAGTCTGCCTGACATGGAGCAGCAATATATCAGCGTCGCGTTGCAACTTGAGATATTGAAATCCATCATCGAGCAGAGCCAGCTCGCAACCTGCCTGCTGAGCAAGGCGCAGGCTCTGCTGGCGTTGTTTGCCGACAACGATAACTGCCTCTGGCAGTTGCCGCTTCAGCATCAGCGCCTCATCTCCGACCAGTTCGGCAAGAGAGTCGCTCTCGACCACCTGGGAGGCGCCAGATTTGCCCCTGTAGCCGCGCAGCAAGAGGGCGGGACGATAACCTTCCTCAACGAGTAATTCCCACAGCCAGGCTACAAAGGCGCTTTTGCCAGTGCCCCCGACGCTGAGGTTGCCCACGGAGATAACGGGGAGGACAGGCTTTTCTCTCGGCAATAAGCCTCTTTCGTAAATCCACCGGTGGCCTTTGGCCATTAGCCAGCCGAGGGGAAAAAGCAGATAACACAGCAGGAGGAGGAGCCTGGCCTTGAAGTCTCGCCGGTCTTCGTAGACCGCCTGCGTCCAGAGTCGTTCCAGTCCGCCCTCAGCCATCGGCGCGCTCTAGCAACTCGGTCAGTTTGGCAACTGTGCGCTCGGAAGCACCTTTGTTGGCAGCCAGGAAGGCCTTCGCTCGAGCGCCAAAACTGGCGAGAAGCTCCTCGTCTCGCATCAGCCGTATGACCGCCTCGGCCAGGGCCTGCTCGTCCTCTACGACGTAGCAGACGTCCGCTTCAGTAGCCAGTTCGACAAGGCTGCGGAAATTTTGAAAATGAGGGCCAGTCAGGGGAGGCTTGCCATGCGCAAGCGGTTGCAGCAGGTTCTGCCCGCCCCAGTTGATAAGACTGCCACCCAGGAAAGCCAGTCGCGCAATCGCATAAACGCGCGCAAGCTCGCCCAGTGTATTCAACAACACAATTTGCCTGCCTGATGTGACAGCACCAGGCTGCACCTCGGTGCGCAGGAGAGGCTCAAAACCTGCAGTTTTAAGCAGTTGCACCACTTCAGGCACGCGATGCAAGTGCCGGGGCGCAATCAGGAGTCTGGCTTCGGGCACTGCGAGGCGTATTTGCTCGAAGGCGGTGAGAAGCTTGGCTTCTTCCCCCTCGCGGGTGCTGCCACAGACCAGCACCAGGTCGCCCTCGGCAAAACCAAGCTGGCGCTTCAAGGCCGCGGCTTCTTCGGGAGAGACTTCCGGCTCTGGCTCCTCGAACTTCGTGTTACCACCCACTGCAGCCCTCTCTCGAGGCGCGCCGAAGGCCAGAGCGCGTTCCAGGTCGGCTTTCGACTGCATCAGGATGGCATCCAGTTGGCGATAGATAGCCCGGTAATACCACTTGAGCCTGGCGCCGCGTTTGAGCGTCCTGTCGCTGATACGCCCATTGGCCAGCATTAGAGGGATGCCCCGTTTACGCGCCAGGAAGACCAGGTTGTACCAAAGCTCGCTCTCCATGAGTACCAGTGCGTCAGGCTTGAGGCGGGCGAAAGCTCTGCGCACGAACCAGGGGATATCAAAAGGCAGATAAACCACCAGATCGGCAGGCAGATTACGTTTGGCGACCATCTCTCTACCCGTTGGGGTGACGGTCGAGAGGATCAGGCGGCAGTCGAGAGCGGCCTTGATGGCGTGGGCAAGCGGAGCGGCAGCGACGACTTCACCAACTGACACCGCATGAAGCCAGATAACAGGCTTGCCAGGCTCGAAGAAACCTTCAGGCACCTCGTAGAGCCCCCGGCGCTCGCGCCAGGTACCCTTTTCCTTGCCAGAGGCAAGCCGCCGATAAAGGAGATACAGCCCCAACCAGGGCGAGGCTAATAACAACAACGTATTGTATAGGTAGTAAATCCCCATCAGGCCTGTGAGGCGTCTCCCATAGCCGACTGGATCTGGTGCAGCGAATAGTAAAGCCCTCGCTGAGCAATCAATTCGTCGTGACTGCCCTGTTCAGCCAGCCGGCCGCGCTCCAGCACACAGATAATGTCGGCGTTGCGCACGGTAGAAAGCCTGTGAGCTATTACCAGGGTCGTGCGCCCTTTCATTAGTTTCTCCAGCGCCTGTTGAACAAGTCGCTCGCTCTCACTGTCCAGCAAGCTGGTAGCCTCGTCCAAAATCAGGATGCGTGGATTGAGCAGCAGCGCGCGCGCGATGGCGATGCGCTGCCTTTGGCCACCAGAGAGGCTGACTCCGCGCTCACCAACCTGGGTGTCGAACTGCTGGGGCAGCTTCTCGATGAACTCGACCGCGTTGGCGTTGCTGGCAGCCTCGAAGACTTCCTCATCGGTGGCCTCCAGATTGCCATAAGCGATATTGTCTTTCACACTGCCCGAGAAGAGCAAAGTTTCCTGCGGCACTATGCCCATCTGAGAGCGCAGCGAGGGCAGCGTTACTTTCGTCACGTCGTGGCCATCCACCAGCAAGCGGCCCTTGGTCGCTTCATAAAGCCGAGGCACCAGGTTGGCTATGGTCGTCTTGCCCGCGCCCGAAGGCCCGACAAGAGCAACAATCTGACCTGGGGCTACCTCAAGGCAGAAATCCTCGATGACCCAGTATTCACTGGACTTGTACTTGAAGAAGACATGGTCGAAGGTCAGGCGCCCGGCGGCTGGACCAGGGAGCTGCTCTGCATCTGGCTCATCGAAGATATCTTCGGGGGTCTGCAGAACCTGGACGAGTCGCTCACTTGCAGCTTCGGCGTGCTGCATGTGATGTTGAACTTGCCCAGGTCCGTAAACTTGGCGCCTACCTCGCGAATCAGGAACAAAAAGCTGAAGATGGTATTGGTCTCGAGTCTTCCCGCTGTGACTTCGACGAAACCTAACCAAAGAGCCACAGTAAGCCCACGGCTGCGATGATTTCCACCACAGGGCGTTAGCGCTCCCCGCAGCCGTGCCGCGCGCATCAGGTCGCGGAAGTTGGTCATATTCTCGTGATGGAAGCGCTCGACCTCGTAGTTTTCCCGACAGAAGATCTGCACTATCCGGATAGACGAGATGGCCTCCTGCATAAAGGAGGTCATCTGCCCAAGCACCTGCTGGATGCGCCGGCCAATCTTGCGCATACGCCCTCCGGCCCCAGCGATTGCGATCCCAATAAGCGGCACGAGCAACAAGGTCAGCAACGTTAACTTGGGACTGATTTTCATCATCCCGCACAGAGCGCCGATGATAGTCACCGGATCTTTAATCATCTGGTTGACGCTGCCTGTCAGGCCCCGCTGGATAGTCTGGATATCATTGGTCAGTCTGGACAGCAACTGGCCAGTTGCCTGGTCTTCAAAATAACCAAGAGAAAGATGCTGAAGTTTGGCATAGACCTCCGGCGCAGGTCTACGAGGCTACGCTGGACAGTAAATTCGGTGAAATAGGTGCTGGCGAAGTGGAAAACGCCTTTAACCAGAACAATGCCCAGGACGACGATGGTAACCTCGATCATCTTGGCTCTGGCGTTGGGCCCTCCTTCCATCAGAGGGGCCAGAAAACCAGGCCAAGATAATAAGGCAACGCAGCGTTAAGGCCGCCTTCAATTACTGAACAGAGAATGGCAAGCAAGGCCCGCCACTTTGTAAGGTCTAACGAACACAAAGATTTCTCGGAAGGCGCCCAGCATCAGGAGGCCGCCTCCTTGTCGAGCAGCTCGAGAGCAAGCTTCACCGTACCATCGAAAGCGCCTGGCTTGAGGGCGCTTGCGCACTCAAGCCAGAGAGACTGGCGTTGCGCGCGGAGGAGACTGGGCGACTCCAGCAGGCGCAAGGCCGCTCTGGCAAGCTCGGCTCCGCTTGGCTGGATCAACTCGGGCACGACATGGCGCCCAGCGATTATATTGGGCAAGCCGAACATTGTCGGCCTTAAAGCCAGGTATTGCACCCAGTGCAGCGGATTAGCCCGATAGGCTATCAGCATCGGCCGGACAAGCAGAGCTGCCTCGAGGGTCACCGTGCCCGAACAGGCCAGCACGAAGTCGCACTCACGAAGCAGGCTGTGGACATCGTCGCGTACCTCAATATCGAGTTCCCGGATGGCTTCGGCGCGTTTATCGAAGTGACGCTGCAACACGGGCCGGGCCCTGGAGACCAGCAATTTCGCCTTCGAGAAGCGTTTACGCAGGTGATAGCCAGCCACCAGCAGCGGTGACAGCATATGGCGCAGCTCCGCGTGACGGCTGCCGGGAAGCAGACCGATGACCGGCGCATCGCCAAAATCGCGCACCGCGGTAGCCTCTTCCTGGGATTTTGGCAAAGCGTCTTTGAGCAAGTCCATCAGAGGGTGACCGACATAAGTCGCGTTTACACCGCTTGCCCGGAGGAGAGTCTCAGACCAGGGGAACTGGGTAGCCACAGCGTCCGTTACGGCGGCGAAGGGGCTCCAGTCGCGCTCTTTACGTGACCAGGATTTGGGTGGCAGGAAGTAGAGCACTTTGCGCCCAAGCGCTTTGGCTTTGGCGGCTATCTTGGAATTGAAGGCGCCAAAATCCACGAGCAGGACGAGGTCGGGCTTGTTCAGCACAAGTTCGCGCTCGAGCAGGCGTTTGACGTAGAGATAACTGGGCAGTCCCTTGGCCGCCTCGAAGAAACCCATAGCGCCCCAGTCGCTGTTGTCGAAGAGCAACTCCACGCCAGCTTCGGCCATAAGGGTGGAACCTATGCCAACGCACTCAAGCTCGGGCGCCTGCTCCTTGAGAGCGCGCACAAGATGAGCCGCGTACATTTCGCCGGAGGCTTCTCCGGTGACCACGAGGAGTCGCTTGGGTTGCACCTGGCGTGGCTACCTACCTTCGCCGCGAGGCGCCGCGCGGATCAAGAGCGCGTCCCGCGAAGCCGGATTCTATCTTCCCAAGGAAATCGACAAACTCTTTGACCTCGGGGATGAGTTCGATTTCGGCCTCGATTTGTTCAAGCGCCTGGGAAAGGTTCAGTCCCGAGCGATACACCAGCTTGTATGCCCGCTTGAGAAGGGTCCGGTGCTGGGGGCTCATCCCTGACCTGCGCATACCAACGGTGTTGAGCCCTTCGGCTTCAAGCGGGATGCCATTGACCAAAGTATAAGGCGGCACATCCTGGGTCACGCGAGAAAAACCGCCGATCATCGCGCGCCGCCCAACCCGCACATACTGGTGCAATCCCGCCATACCGCCAATGGTAACATCGTCCTCGATTACGCAATGGCCACTGATACCTACGCTGTTGGCTACGGTACAACGGTCGCCCATCACGCCATTATGGCCAATATGGAAATAAGCCATTAGCAGGTTATCGTCGCCGATGACGGTCTGCCCGCCCTCGCCAGTACCTCGGTGGAGGGTGGAGTATTCTCTAATATCGTTGTTATCGCCGACCAAAAGCCAGGTCTCTTCATCGTGGAACTTGCGATCCTGGGGATCGTCGCCCAGCACTGCGCCAGTGTGAAGAATATTGTTTGCGCCCAGCTTCGTGTTGCGCACGAGGTGTACATGGGGATGCAGCACACAACCCGCGCCCAGGGTGACCCTGGGCCCAATCACACAGTAAGGGCCTACTTCAATATTACTGGCAAGTTCTGCAGTTGGATCAACTAGCGCGGTCGGATGAATAGCCATAAGGGTCGGTCTCCCTTTCAACAAGGCTGAGCCAGACTCAGCGCTCGACCAGGGCGAAAGACAGGACGCCCTGGGCTACGATTTGGTCGTCGACTTTTGCAACGCAACTTACCTTGCCTGTAATGCCCTTGAGGGCGATTATCTCGGCATCGGTAATCAGAGTATCGCCAGGATGCACCTGCTTGCGAAATTTCATCTGCTCGATGCTTCTGAACAGCGCCAGTTTCGAGACGGCATCATCAGTCAGATAGAGCAGCACGCCCGCCACCTGGGCCATATGCTCGGTTATAAGAGCCCCAGGCATTATCGGGTTGCCGGGAAAATGCCCATTGAAAAACTCCTCATTTCGAGTGACGTTTTTCAAGCCCTTGATCCACTTGCCAAGTTCGAAATCGAGAATCCTGTCCACCAGCAGGAAAGGATACCTGTGGGGCAAGATGCTCTCGATAGCGATAATATCGAGTGGTGGCTCATATTTCGGGTTTGCATCCAGCTCTAAACTCATTCTTGTCCACCCATCCCTGTTTGGTTTCGCAAAGCCAGCGCTGCCTGGGTGTGCAGCGCATGGCCAGACCTGCTTGCCGTGACTCTTGCTTCAACAAAGGCACCGGTAAGGTATAAGTCGCCCACCAGGTCAAGCAGCTTGTGGGCTGCCACTTCATTAGCCAGACGAGGCTCGTTTACATAGCCTTCCTCGCCAAGGACCAGGACGTTTTCAAGCGAGGCGCCGCGCGCAAGGCCTGATTCGATTAAGGCTTTCGCTTCGCTTTCAAGCCCGAAGGTTCGGGCGGGCGCGACCTGCTGGCCGAAAGACGCCTCACACGGGCGATAACTGGCCTCGACAACGCCAAGCCAGGCCAGTGGAGATTCGAAACGATATTCAAAACTGGCTGTAAGGGCAGGCTCGATGTGTATGAAAGCCTCACCTGCGCGCACCTCAAGAGGCTCGCTCAGGCGAAGCAGCTTGCGCGAAGCTTCCTGTTTCACAAGCCCCGCTCCCTCGATTAACTCGAGGAAGGGCAAGGCGCTTCCATCCATTACGGGTATCTCTGTGCCCTGGACACGCACCAGGCAGTTGTCGACGCCAGCGCCCCAGAAGGCCGCCATCAGATGCTCGACCGTCGCAAGACGAGTTTTCCCAATACCAAGTGTGGTGCCCCGGCGCGTTTCCAATACATACTCGGCAAGAGCCGGTATGCGTTCGGTCCGTCCCTGACCAGGCACCTCGAATATGATCCCTGTGTCTTCTGGCGCAGGCAGCAACTCCAGTCCGACCAGCTCACCGGTATGCAACCCGATACCTGCCGCCCTGACTGGGCGCGCGAGGGTGCGTTGCGCTTCCTGCAACCTGGTCTCTGGAGTTCTCATCACCACGGGATTATAGCACAAAGCGACCGGCTTCCCGGCCGCTCTGGCTGGTCTTTCCCTTGGTAGCTAAAGGCTACGCGCCACCAGTCGGCCTGCGACGCGCACCATCCTGAATTCTGCTCCGCATACCGGGCAGGTTAACACCTGGCCCTCTTCCGGTGGCCGCTCGAGGGTCATCTGATATTTGCAGACCGGACATACAACTCCGGCGTTCTCGGTTAGCAGATAGCTGCCATCGAAGAGCTGACGCAGGAAGCTGCTGGAAAGCTCCTTTAGCCTTCGGCCTTCCCGGATTGCGGTCTCCAGTTTGCTCGCTTCGGTAATGTTGCCGATGAGGATAGCCCCAACGAGCACGCCCTTTTTTATGTTCAGGCGTTTGTAAACCCCGGCTTCTTCGAAGAGCTCCGAGCGTTCTTCATAATCTGGTCCCGTACCGTTCGAGTCGCCGAGTATTGCCACATCGAGGTCGAAGACTCGCACCGAATAGCGCCTGCACTTGCCTCCATAGCTGATTTGCCCACCCAGCATGTTCTGGGCGGCGATTTTGCCTTCTTCGTAGGCGGGCAGCCAACCTCGGCCCATCGGCAACAATCCGCCACTGGCGTTGAGCTCGATTGTGTCGCCGGCTGCGAAAACGTCAGGATCGCTTGTCTGGAGATGCTCGTTCACTTTGATTCCAGTCTCGACTTCAAGGCCTGCCTTGCGAGCAGGACCGGTGTCAGGCTGGAAGCCAACAGCGGGGAAGACAAGCTGGGTGTCAAGCTTCTCTCCCTTTTTAGTGAGCACCCCTGAAAGGCCTTGATCACTGTCCATCAATCGCTGTACTTCATCGCAGGTGATCATAACGCCAGCTCGGCGAAGCGCCGCCTCGACCAGCGCAGCTGAACGCGCATCAAGCGCATGGGTGGCCAGGTGCGGGCCAGGCGTGAGTAGCCGCACATGCATTCCCGCCCTTATGAGCGCATTGATAGCCCATATGCAGGAAAGGCTTTCGCCAGCGACGACTGCCAATTCCTCAGCCTGCAGTTGCTCCTTGAGTTTCAGTGCGTCAGCAAACTCGGTCAGAGAGGCCAAATTGGACGCATAGGCGCCCGCTACCTCAAAAGGCCTAGGTTTCGCGCCAGTGCCAAGCAGCAACTTGTCATAAGGCAAAGCTTCGCCGTTTTCCAGCTTGACGAGTTTATTTTTAAGGTCTACATCGACGACATGCGAATTCATGCGATACTCAATGCCCTGATTCGCAAGCAAGTCAGAACGGCGGCTGAATAGCGCTTTCTCGGGGACGACACCCGCAACGAAATACGGGAGCATCGGACGATAATAGAAGGGATAGGCTTCCGCGGTCAGGATGATTATCGAGGCGCCAGGTGCTTCTTGCCGTAAGGTTTCGGCAGCGGTTACAGTGCTTACTCCGCCTCCAACCAGAACATAACTGGCCATTGGCGCACCTCCTTGGGAGAAGTGAGATTAGAAATTTTAGTCCTCTATCAGAACAATCGCAGCGGCAGGACAGTTCTCCACACATTGGCCGCATTCGATACAATCCTCAGGTCGCTCTACCCAGCCTTTGTCGTCTTTGAGTTCAAAGACCTCAACTGGACACACCTCGACACAGGCGCCTGCCCCTGTGCATTTGTTGTGATCAATGACTGGATGCATTGCTTTTCCTCCTGGCTGGTGGCTAGTTTCTACCTGCTCTCTATAACCATTTTACTCGCGCCAGCGCTTCTCCTGCCTCTTCTAGCCCAGATACAGCCTGAAAAAAACGATCCGGCCCCCAAAAGGCCGGATCGAATCCTGTTGAAACTCGTTTGAAAGGGGCCTATAGCCACTCCACCACCAGGCCTGGCTGGGGCTCAAGAGGCACGAGTTCGCCTCCAGCTTCTTCCACAAGGCGAGTCGCGAGGGCTTCTGGCGTCTCATGCAGCAGGATGATGGTGCCCCCCTGGCCGGCGCCGGCAAGCTTGGCGCCCCAGGCGCCTTCAGCCAAAGCCAGATTGATATAGTGTTCGTTGATTTCGCCCGAACCGCCCAGCCCTCGCTGAAGGGCGTGATTCTCGTTCATCAACTTGCCCAATCCTGCCCAGTCGCCTAGCAACAGTGCTTTCTTGCCAAGTCTTGCCAGGCGCGTTATCTCCCGGTAACTCTCGACAACCTCGGCCTCACCAGTCTCCCAGCGCTCCCTGATTGGCTTGTGCACCGAGGTAGAATCGTGCCTGACCCCGGTGTGGACAACTGCGAATTTGGAGAGATCCACCTTGCCTTCGAGAGGCTCGACAGTGGCGAAAGGTTCAGTCTCATCCTGACGTTGCCACTCTTTGCCAGCGAAATCGATGAAATTCACCCCGCCGAAGCAAGCCATATACTGGTCCTGGTAGCCACAGGTCTGGCCCATTATCTGGTGTTCGATTATGCGCACCGCCTCGGCGCTCTCGTGCAGTCCAGGGGACGCCCCGAACCAGGCTGCCAGGGCGCCCAGGATTGCCGTCGTAATCGCAGTTGAGCCGGCAAGCCCAGCCTGCATCGGGATGTCGGTATCCGCGGTGAGGGTGAAGCCTTGAGCCGGCCATTGATAACCGCGCGCAAGGAAATACCGAAACGCCGCGCGCGCGACATCGGCCGGCGTGCGTTCTGGAAGGCCTCGCTGGGGCCCGAGCGCCAATTCTTCCGGCCCTGCCAGTGCTACTTCTTCCTCCGCCAGCTTTAGCTGAATCAGGCCTTCGCCAGGTGTAATCTCGCAGAAGCTGCGATGCCCTATGGTGCAAGCCAGCATTGCGCCGCCATAACCATCAGTTGGATTACCGACGATGCCAGCTCTGCCAGGAGCACTGGCTCTGATACGTCTGACCTGGGTCATCCCTGACCCTCCAGCCGCTCGAGCAGCCCCTTGGTGAAACTGCACAGGCCGGCGCCGAGTTCTTCATCTGACAGCGCAAGCTCTATGAAAGCTTTGAAATAACTGTCGTGCGAGCCGATGTCAAAACGCTTCTCACCAGGCTCGAGTAATACGCCGTAGACAGGCAAGCCTTCCTGCAGCAGCAGCTTGAGCGCATCGGTAAGCTGCAATTCGCCGCCGACGCCGGGCTTGATTTCCTGGATAGCTTCGAAGATACGCGGGCTCAGCACATAGCGCGATGCGATGGCCAGGTTGGAGGGCGCCTCTTCGGCTCGCGGCTTCTCCACCAGGTCGACGAGTTCAACGACTGGCCCCTCGGTGTCGCGCGCCCGTACGATGCCATAACGCTGGACCAGCTCACGCGGGACAGGCTGCAGGGCGATAGTGGCGGCGGCCTCGCGTTCAAGATGCGTCTTCAAAAGCCGGTTTACCAGAGAGTCTTCTCCGCTGCCCGTCCTGTAAATGACATCTCCAAGCGCCACGATGAAGTTATCGTCATCTACGAAAGGTTGCGCCAGGGCGATTGCGCCCGCCAGACCTGTCTGCACAGGCTGCCGCACGTAGAAAAGACGCATCTCGCGCTCTTCATAACCTGACACGTCAAAAGGCGCGTTGCGTAAATCCATCCCCTTGCGGTGGTTTATATCTGTCAGCGGGATGCTGCGATCGAAGTGATCCTCGATGGCACGCTTGTGCTGGCCTGTGATGATGAGCGTATTATCAATGCCGGCATTCTTCAGCTCTTCGATTACATACTGGATGACCGGCTTGCGACCGACGGGGAGCATCTCCTTGGGCTGGGCGCGAGTCGCAGGCAGCAGTCGAGTACCGAGTCCAGCGGCCGGTATGACCGCCTTAACCTTTATGTCCATTAGATTACCGCCCTTATCGGGTTGGTTTTGACGCCAATATGAGATGTTGGGAGAAGATTACCACAACAGAGACTAGAGAGAACCTTCTCCTTTGAAGCTGACGAGATCAAGTCGACGATCAATCGAGGCGACATAAAACTGACCTGAACCAAGGAAACCTGCGGCAAAAGGCCTGGAACCAGTCAGGCCTTGCTTTAGCTCTCGACCAGTCGCAGTATCAAGCAAGGTGAGCCTGCCCAAAGGACAAGCCAGTAAGGCTCTCTTTCCCTCGGGTGAAACCGCCACATTGCAGGAACGTCCGAGCGGCGATTCCCAGAGCACCTGGCCACCGGCCGCGATTGCGAGCATGCGAGTACCACAGACCGCCAGCACCGAGCCTGCCGCCGGTACGAGTTGGCCAGTAACTCCCGGCACTCCCGCCAGTGGGGCAAGCGGCTCGCCTGGCACCTGCCAGAGTGAAAGCGCTCCATCCGAATCTGTCACGAAAGCGGTATCGCCAAGGACTGCAAGTTGCCCAACCGAGCCAGCCGCCACCGGAGCGCTGAGAACAGGCTGCAAGGTCTCTGGGTCATACGCGACGAGGCCAATCCTTTCACAGCCAACCAGCACCCGCCCCTGCCAGAGCACAGGGCCACAGGTAGCCGCGGCGGGTAGACGAGTCTCAGCCAGCGACTCGCCAGAGCCTGGAGAGAGCGCCAGAAGGCGCGTTTCGGAGAGCACGAACAGGGCCTTCTCGGTGATGGCAATGTCGCCGGTTATATTTTCTGCGAGCTGACTTACCCACAAGACTTTCCCTTCATTGTAACCAAGGCGATATACCGAGCCCTCCTGAGTGGCAAGCAAAAAACTGTCAGGTAGCGCGATGGGCGCCCCGGGAGCAAGCCCTCTAAGCACTCGCAGCACCTCGGGTTGTTGACTGCCGCCTCTTAGCAGAAGCACTTCGCCCGCTGTTGTAGCCAGCACGGCGTCCTGCCCAATATGGGCAGCGGGTTCAGTTACCAATCCCAGCAGACCAAAAGTGGCGTCAATTTCGAGGTGTCTTTCGGCCCGCCAATGCCGCCAGGAGAGGCTCCCAACCACTAAAAAGAGCCCAGCAAAAAGCAACACCGCTCTGGCAAGTGACAGCGGTCGCCTGGCTGATTCTTTCACTGTCTTTCTACGTCTTGTTTCAAACATAAGGATTTAGTAGAGCATCCTCGAATATATCAATGCTATACTTCCCATAAAGGGGGGAATTACTGGATGATTCTACCAATGTTTCAGATGTTCCTTGAAGGCCCGGCAAACGCTGCGACTTATATGTTGCTTGCTATGGCGCTGCTGGCCTTGGCGCTAGTGCTCTGGGCTTCAATAGACTGCGCTCAACGCAGTTTCAAGAATTCGCTTGAGAAGCCTGTCTGGCTGCTTGTAATCCTGGCTGGATTGCCTCCACTCGGCTCTATCGTCTATCTGGCCGTCAAGCACAGCGAATTTGCCCAGGAGCCTGTCTCAGAGTTTACTCCCGAACCGCCCAGCGGGGTAGACCCCGGTGAGAAGTGAACTAGTAACCAGGGGAGCCAGTGGCCTTGTGGTCATCGCCCTGTTACTTGGTTGCGTGCTGGCAGGCCCTTTTGGCCTGTTGGTGCTTGCTCTGCTGGTTAGCCTGGGCGGTGCCTTCGAGTTTATGCGAACTGGCGCTGCCCTTGGCGCAAAACCAGTAGTCGAATTGCTTCTGCTGGCCGGTATCGGGCTGCCTGTGGCTGCCTGGTATTTTGGCAACGACCCACTGATTTTTTTTGCGCTGGCTGGGGCGCTCATCTGGCTTGCCACTATGCTGACTGGCGCCATCTTGCTGGCTCAGGAGCCAAATCGACAAACTGCCACCCGACTGGCCTTCGGACCCCTCTTCATTGTCTGGGTGCCTTTTGGGATAGCCCATCTACAGCTCTTGTATACAGCGGCATCCCAAACCTCGCCTCTGGCCTCAGGTGCCGATCCGGCCCTTAAAACTATCGTCCTTTTACTGTTGGCCTTATGGGTGAGTGATTCCTTTGCCTACCTTTTCGGCTCCAAGTTCGGCAAACGCAAGCTTATCCCGCATATAAGTCCGCACAAAAGCTGGTTCGGCCTGTTTGCCGGGATGCTGGGTGCGATGGCTGTTGCTGCCGCGGGAACTTACGGGCTGGGTGGCAATCTGAACACCGGGTTGATATTCGGCGCGCTTGTGGCAGTGCTGGCACCCCTTGGCGACCTCTTCAAGTCACTGCTCAAACGCAGCTTCGGGGTAAAAGATTTCGGTAGCCTTATCCCTGGCCATGGCGGTCTGCTGGACCGGTTTGATGTGGTCCTCTTCGTTGCGCCAGCCATCTACTGGCTGCTCTTCAATCCGCTTGGCTAGAGCCTCATCTGGTCCATAAGCTGCTGGCGGTATTGCTCCGAGCCCATACCTAGTATCTCGTCACATTCAGTCTGGCTAATGAAGCGCGGCTTGCCAATGCTTAGAGCGGCAATCTGGATACGCGCACCTTCCTCCAGCACCTCGGTGCGGAGTAGCGCCTCCCTGAAATTGCGCCCCACTGTCAGTGCGCCGTGGTTGGTCATCGTGACACCAGGATGGTCTCCAAGCAGCTCTACCGTGCGATCCGCCAGGGCTTTGGTAGTCGGAGGCTGGTACTCCAGATTGGGCACGCTGGCACCCAGATAGACCACGAAGTCTGGGAACATGGCCGAGACAGCCGTCCCGCAGCTTACAAGCGCTATCGTCAGAGGCGGATGGGTATGCACAATAGCGTTTACGTCTGGCCGCTGGCGCAGGATGTAAAGGTGCATCAACACCTCCGAGGTCGGCCTGCGCGAGCCTTGCACTACTTCTCCAGAGGCCAAATCAACGCCAACCAGGTCTTCTTCGGTCAGGTCTTCAAAGGCCAGTCCACTGGGCGTGACCCACATTAGCTCCCCGTCGCGGGCGCTCAGATTACCGCCAGGCCCCACAACGAGTTTCTTGTTTACTACCTCGAGTCCGCAACGCAGTAGCTCTTCTTTTATGCCAGCCATCAGAAGGTCTCCTCTATCACTCTTCGAAAGCGCGTACTTTCTCAAGGGCTTTCTCGCCAAGCGCTCCGAGTCCACCAAGGAAGCTCGAAGCGAACTCGTCTAGTGAGGCCCAGTCAGTTGCTTCAAATCTGAGGGTCAGCGCAGGCTCGGTGACAGAGGCCCTTATCAGCGCCCAACCCTTGGCGAAATAGGCTTTCACGCCGTCCAGCAGTTCTACTCGCGCCCCAAGAGATTCTGCCTGCGACCTGGCCAGCGCCATAAGCGCCGCTTTGTCGCCAGAGTATTTCAAGCGGAACTCAGGTGTAGTGCAATATTCGGGTACTTCGGCCAGCAACTGATCGAAAGGAAGACCCACCTCGGCTACCAGAGAGGCTACCAGCAGCGCCGAGAACAGGCCATCATCGCCGCCATCCAGCTCCCGGTAGAAAAGATGCCCGCTGTATTCTCCACCGAACACTGCGCCCTTCTGCAGCATCGTTGTCTTTATAAAAGTGTGACCACTGCGCTCAGGGACCGGCTGGCCGCCATACTTTAGGATGGATTCCTCGACCGCGCGCGACAGCTTCAGGTCGAACACCACGGGAGAGGGGCCTTCGCGTTTAAGCAACTCTCCGGCAAGCCAGGCAATCAACCTGTCCGAAGTCACGCGCCGGCCTTTGGCATCCACAAATCCAACCCTGTCGCCATCACCATCGAAGGCCGCGCCCAGGTCAGCCTTGCGCGCGGGCACCTCACGTTCGAGTTCGGCCAGGTCGCCCGGTTTCGAGATATCAGGTGAACGGCTCGAGAAAGTGCCATCGGGTTTTTCGCCCAGGACGTCAGCAGTCAGCCCTAGACGTTTCAACACCAGGGGAAGCGCCCAGCCTGTAGCGCCTCCTCCGCAATCGAAAATCAACCTGGGGGCTTTCTCCGCAAGGCCTTTGAAC
The DNA here is from genome assembly GCA_963749155.1 of uncultured Armatimonadia bacterium. GTDB lineage: Bacteria > Armatimonadota > Zipacnadia > CAVVLO01 > CAVVLO01 > CAVVLO01. Next base: position 999,756 of record CAVVLO010000002.1, read on the forward strand.
CGGTCAGCGAGCCAGTCAACGTATTCTTCCTTGATGTCTACGCGTCTCAGCACCCCCTCGCCAGGGGCAAAGCCCCCCTCAACCAGACGTTCTTTCAGCCGGTCCAGTTCGTCAGGGCTGATGGGAAGGTCGCCAAAGATGGGCTTGAAGCCGTTGTGATTGGGCGGATTGTGGGAAGCGGTCACCATTACGCCCGCTCGGATGTCGAGGTGACGCCTGGCAAAGTAATAACCGGGCGTGGATAACTGCCCCACGTCCACTACCTCGCAGCCTGAGGCCATCAGGCCGTCTACCAGCGCTCCTTTAAGCTCTGGGGTCGAAAGGCGGAAATCTCCCCCGACCAGTACCTGGCCATCAGGGGCTTCCTCCGCCATTGCCAACCCGAGCCTGTAAGCTAGCTCGGGGGTGATGCTCTCTCCAATAACGCCGCGGACATCGCAGTCCTTGAACCCATCTAAAGGTATCCGCGCCGGTGACACTCGGCTTTCAACTCCTCAAGTCTATGAGTAAAAAAATCTTGCAGTTTATTATACGGCTCAAAAGAGCCTTCCAGCCTAACCATTGCGCGCTGAGCTGCGCTGACTGATCCGGAGTGCCAGGCCCAACCCGCCGCAAGCAGGGCAACGCCCATCGCGGCTTCTGCTTCTTCGGTGCGCAACAAGGTCCTGCCCAGGGCTGTCGCCATCGCGCGCCCGAGGGTCAGGCCTTTGCCTCCGCCGCCGGACAGATAGAAATCTCCGTCCACATCGGCGCCCGCTACGTTGGCTTCTTCAACTGACCAGGCTGTAACTAGCGCCAGGCCAAGCAGATAACCTGCATACAGGTCAGCCTCATCTGCTGGCTTTCCGAGTACGAATCCCTCCGCGGTGCCGCTCACAAAGGGCATCCTTTCTCCCTGCCGGACAAGGGGATAAACAAGTGGCGCGCTTTCCAGTCGAGTCTGGGCGGCGGTGTCAAGCTCTGCCAGCCGGGCGACATCAAAGGTCTTCGTCAGCGCCTCTCCCCCACAGTTGCTGGCCCCGCCCGGCAGCCACCAGCCTTCTGGATGCCTGTGACAATAGAGCCTGCCCTGCGGGTCGCGGACCAGTTCACGCGACACGCCCCGGATGGCGATAGTACTGCCCAGGGTGAGATTCCAGTCGCCGACCGCGCTTGCCCTCGAAGCCAGGAAGGAGGCCGTCCCATCACTTGCTCCCGCGATAACAGGGGTGCCCTGTTTTAGTCCTGTGCGAGCCGCAGCAGCCTTTGATACTTCTCCGACCTGCTCACCTGGCCGTACGATGCGCGGAAGTTTTTCATGAGAGATACCCAGTTTGCTTTCTATAAAATCAGGCCACTGGCCAGTAATCAAATCCACGCCTGATTTGAGCGCATTGGAGGTATCTGTCACATTGAAATCACCAGTGAGCTGGCCAACGAGCCAGTCTGCCGGGTGGAGGAACTTCGCAGTCCTGGCAAGCAGCTCTGGCTGCTCCTTTGCAATCCAGGCAAGTTTTACCAGCGCGAAAGCGGGCGGGAAGGCATAACCAAGTCGATCACAGAAGTCGCCAGCAGCCTCGTTCACCGCCGCTTCCAGCCCCTTGGCGCGGTTATCGTTATACATCAGCGCCGGATGAAGTGGGGCGCCAACGACATCAACAGGGACGAAAGTGCCCGAGGTAGAATCCACCGATATGGCCGCAACAGGCTGGCCCGCAAGGTCGCTGGAAAGCTTCGTCAGGCACTCGGCACCCGCAAGCCACCATTCGGCCGCGTCCTGTTCGGCAAGGCCCGGTGCCGGCACATAGGGCGGGTGGGCAAAAGCCACCTGATGGCGTGCGACCAGATGCCCGTCAGCATCGAAAGCCATCGCCCGAGCTCCGCTTGTGCCCACGTCCAGTCCGATGACTACGCTCACAAGAGTGCTTCCTCCGCGCCTCTCTCCAAGGCAACCGAGACTCCAGGTGCAAACTAGTTATGACGGCAGGAAACTCTCCTTTTAAGGAGAATCGCAATCAGGACTTGGGCTCGCGCCTTTGTCTCACCTGCTTCAAGAGAATCAGATTCGTCTGGCAAAGAAGTTTTCCTGCCAGAGTTACCGTGGAGGAGAAGCATGAAACCGCATCGATTGATACTGGTAGCCCTTGGGCTCTGTCTGATATCGGCACTCGGCTGGGCCGGGTCTGTCACAGGGATTGTCTTTCTGGATGAAAATGCTAGTGGCGCTCGTGAAGCAGGTGAGGCAGGCATCGCAGGAGTGCAGGTCTCGGATGGCTTCACTCTTGCCCAGACAAATGCCGAGGGAACTTATGCCTTGACTGTGCCTGAGGGATATGCGGTGGTGCGGGTCACTAATCCAACCGGTTATTGGTTCTCAGGACCTTTCTGGAAAGGCTTCGAATCAACCAGTGAGCCAATACAGGCCGATTTTGCGCTCATAAAGCAGGAGCAATCGCTGCCGGTGACGTTTGCTGATATGACTGACGTCCACGTAAACGATACGGGTTTCCCGCGTTTCCAGGAGTTTATTGGACGCCTTAACGCGCAAGAACCTGCTCCGGCTTTCGTCATTGCGACAGGCGACCTGGTGATGGATGTACTGGGAGCGAAGACACCAGAACAAGTTGATCATCTTTATGGACTATACGAAACCGCCACGGCTGACCTCAAGCTGCGTCTTTTCAACTTGCCAGGCAACCACGAGCATGTCGGGTGGAATAGCGATTTTGATCGCGCCCATCCCTGGTTTGCCAAAGGCGCTTATCAGCGCAAGCTTGGGCCCCTTTATTACTCTCTTAATTATGGGCCTTATCATTTGCTGCTGCTGGACGCGACTACCCAGAATCCTGACGGTGGCTATTTCGAAGAGATCACCCCTGATTGCCTGGCCTGGCTCGAACAAGAGCTTGCCGCTACGCCGAAAGACTCGTTTCTCGTAGTGTTTGCCCATGAGCCCTTTTACGGCCTGCGTAATCGCTTCGCCCTGGGCAAATTGCTGACACGCGACCATAAGGTGGTTGCCTGCTTCAGTGGTCATACTCACAACCGGGACCATTATTACTTCTTTGGGGCGAAGGCCGAAGGCGCAGGAGCGGTCAGCGGTAGTTGGTGGAATGGCCCTAGTCCCGATGGCACTCCTGAAGGCTGCCTGCTTGTGACACTCGGGCCGCAGGGCATCGTGGACTGGACTTTCCTTGAAGGCTTCCCCAAAGTCGAATAACACTTTGTAAATTATCTGAAAATAGTCCTCTTGCGGTCGCCTTCGGGCGGCCGCAACTCTTGGCAACTCGTTTTGTCTCAAGTTATAATGCGGCAGTTGGGCTAGCCGAAGGACGCTGGCAATCCGGTCGAGAAGGAGGTGCCCCCCGAGGCCACGCAAAAGCGTCACTCAAGTCAACCACTCAAGCTCAAAAAAGCCAAAGAGAGGCAACATGGTAACTCTCAAAGGCCGTCGGGCTTTGCAGGTTGATGCTGGAGTTTTCCCAACTCGCAGTAAACAACCATATGGGGGTTACACCAAAGTGAAAAAACTCGCAATCGCAGTAGTAGCGCTAGCGCTACTCGCGCTCGTGCTTGCCCCCGCGATGGCCAAGGATATGCCCGATGTTCCGTTCACCCACTGGGCCTATGACGCAGTGGACGAACTCACCGACATCGGCATTCTGCAGGGCTATCCGGACGGCACCTACAAAGGCCAGAGGACTCTTACCCGCTATGAGTTCGCCGAGGCCACAGTCAAGCTCGTGCATTACCTCGAGAACTACGTAGACGAAAAGACCGCCGCCCTGGAGGCTGGCGTTGACGCCGCCGAGGCGCGCGCTATCGCCAAGGACGAGGCCGCCAAAGCCGTTGCGGCCATCAAGCTGCCGACCTTCGACATGACGATGGATCAGGTTCGGGCCGCCGCTGCCGCCGCTGGCGCGCAGGCTGCCAAAGACGCCCTGGCCGGTATGAGCCCTGGCGTTACCAAAGCCGAGGTTCAGGCCATGATCGATGGCGCAGTGCGCAACCTCGTGACCAAAGACTACGTTGACAACCTGGCCGCGGAGTTCCGCGCCGATATCCAGGAGCTTGGCGTAGATGTCGACGATCTGATGTATCGCGTCGACCAGCTCGAAGCCAAGCTTGTTGCCCTCGATGGCCGCGTATACGCCCTCGAGAACAAGCCTGACAAGGTCACTGGCAACCTCAAGTGGCGCGTCGGCACCGCCGAAGCCGTCAATGGCATGTATGTCGGCAACTGGGAGCGTTTCAGCAACCTGGAAGTGCGCGTCAACATCGACGGCAAGATCTCCGACAAGGCCCAGGGCCATATCGGTATCTGGCGTCCGGATGCCACCTATGACTGGGACAACCGCGGCACCCACATCGACACCGCTTACGTAGATGTCCAGGACGGCCTGTTCAAGGGCGTAGACTGGCGCTTCGGCAAGCAGTACTACAAGACCGGCTGCGGCCTGACCTTCGACAACAATACCATCCCCGCAGAGGCCATCAAAGCCAACTTCACGCTGGCTGGCATCGACTTCACCGCTCTGCTGGGCTTCATCGACTCCTCGGCCCCAAGTTGGTTCAACTCGGGCGACGAGGAAGAGATCCAGGTCTACTCGGCTGCTTACGACTTTGGCCGACTTGGCCTGGTGGGCACGCTACTGCAGCGGGCCGACTTCTATGGCGACTATGAAGCCGAGCGCTGGGGCATCGCCGCGATGTACGATGGGCTGGATATCCCGTTCTTCGGGCTCCAGGCTGATGTCGCTGGCGAGTATACGCAGCTCAAGGACTGGGTCGCGGACAACGCCTGGTACCTCGAAGCCAAGATCGCCGGGGCTGGCTATGAGCCTGGCGACCTGATGCTGAAGGCGACCTTCTCCGACAACGAGGACATCTGGTACTGGCTGCGCAGTCGGCGTCAACTACAACGGCATGGTTATGTACAACGGCCTTGCCTGGGACTGGCTCCTGGACGACAACAGCGTAATCGGCACCTACGGCGGCAAGACCTGGAGCGCCGCTCTCTCCAAGGACCTCGGTGGCATGGATGCGTTGCTGCGCTGGGTACGTTTCGACGATGGTCAGCCTTTGGATGATAACGGCTATTTCCGGGCCTGGTGATAGTGCCGACCTGTGGCAACTCAGCCTGACCAAGGAGATCGCCAAGGGCGTAGACGCCAAGCTGACTTATGCTCTGCTCGATGACGATTACCTGGATGACAGGTTCGACTACTTCGCTGGCTCCATCGACGTGAGCTTCTAACTGGCAAAAGCAACTGGGGGCGGGGTTCGCCTCGCCCCCACTCCCTAAGGGGGATATACTAATGAAGACACTAGCACTGGCAGTGACCATGTTGTTGATGGTTGCTTTGCTCGTGCCAGCCGTCGCCAAGGATATGCCGGACGTGCCCTTCGGTCACTGGGCCTACGACGCGGTGGACGAACTCACCGATCTGGGCGTAGTCGAAGGTTATCCGGATGGCACTTTCAAAGGCGACCGGACCTGGACGCGCTATGAATTCGCGGTAATGCTCACGCGGATGATCGACTTCCTGGAGGACTACCTTGATTCGAAGGTAGCCGGGATGGATATGGGCATCACCGAGTCGGCGGCTCGCGCCATCGCTCGGGAAGAGGCCCAGAAAGCTGCCGCGGGCGTGCAACTGCCTGACGTCGCGGCTTTCATGAACCAGGTTAACAGCACCGCCACCTCGGCTGGAGCAGCAGCGGCTCGCGAAGCGCTTGCGGGCTACAAGCCAGGCATCTCGAAGGCCGAGGCGCAGGCAATGATCGACGCCGCGGTCAAGAACTTCGTGGACAAGGGCGCCCTCGATGCGATGGCGCAGGAGTTCCGCGGCGAGCTTGCGATGCTGGGCGCCGACGTGGACGACCTGATGTACAGGGTCGACGCGCTGGAGACCAAGTTCGCGGCCCTCGAAGCGCGGGTAACCGCCCTCGAGAACAAGCCCGACAAAGTCACTGGCGTAATCGAGTGGAAAGCTGGCACCAACGAGTTCCCCGAGACTGGCGAGATCAATCCCAATGAGAACCTTGTTGGACTCGGTGCGCCTGCCCGCGACTATCTACCCGCTGGCCCAGGCTGGAACCGCTTCAGCAATCTCTCGGTCAAGGTAAACATCGACGGTAAAATCAGCGACAAGGCTCAGGGCCATATCACTCTGTGGCGTCCCGATGCCACCTACGATTATATGGGCCGGGGCACCCACATCGACACTGCTTACGTGGATGTCCAGGATGGCCTTTTCAAGGGCGTAGACTGGCGTCTTGGCAAGCAGTATTTCAAGACAGGCTGTGGCCTGGTATTCGACAATGACCTGTTCCCTTCAGAAGCTGCCAAGCTGAGCTTTAATCTTGGCGGACTAGATCTGACTGGCTTCTTCGGCTGGACCGACTTCAGTCCAATGGAGGAAGCGTCCGAAGAACCGACCTATGTTGGCGAGGCCAAGTATAGCTTCGGACGACTCGACCTGGACGGTACCTATATGTTCAGGGGCGAAGGCGGCGCCAGGCGCTGGGGCATCGCGGCTGGGTACGAAGGGCTGGACGTGCCCTTCTTTGGGCTCAAAGCCAATGTCAAGGGCGAATGGGCTTCGATCGTAGATGCAATAGGGGGCGGAGTGCTGCCTCCTGGTATCTCGGACGAGGCTTATTATGCCCGCGCAGATATCATGGGCAAGGGTTGGGAACCAGGCGACTGGATGTTTACAACCACCTGGGCCGAGCAGCAGCTTGGTTATCTGGCCCTCCTCAACAGCACCCATCCATATAGCCTGGGCGTTCTCTACAATGGCTTGCCCTGGGACTATATGCTCAGCGACAACGTGACAATGGGCCAGCCTGGCATGTTCGCTTATAGCGCTGGGCTGTCTGGAGAACTGGCTAATATGCCTGTCAGTCTCCGTTGGGCGCGTTGGTCACCAACTGGAGCTTTGCTGGCTGCACTCGGCGCTCCAGCCGGCGTAGACTTCGACATCGACGTCTACCAGGTGACCCTCGACAAGGAACTGGCAGAAGGAGTTATGGCTCGCCTTACCTGGGCCAACTTCAAGCCAAGCATCGACTCTCCAGTTCCTATACCCTACGACCTGGAAGCGCAGTACGTTGGTGGTTCCATCAACGTGCTGTTCTAAGCAACATTCAAACCCGCAACAGAGAGTCCGGGGCTTCGGCTTCGGACTCTTTTTTTGTGATATGGGTTGGCAGAAAAGCAATCTCGTATTACAATATTTTACAGAAGTTTTACAGAGAGCTGCGGTAATCGGGCCACCAGGGAGGTGAGCTTCGAGGCCACGCCAAGTTCTCAAATAAGTCACTTCGTGGGCAGTCCGAGAGTAGGACGAGGCAACACGGTGACTCCTCTACCCTCGTGACTTCCCTATAACGATTAAGTTCGTCAGGTAATATCCCAAATTAGGGGGGGTCATAAGTGAAACCACTTGCAGCTACGGTAGTAGCGCTAGCGCTACTCGCGCTCGTGCTTGCCCCCGCGATGGCCAAGGATATGCCCGATGTTCCGTTCACCCACTGGGCCTATGACGCAGTGGACGAACTCACCGACATCGGCATTCTGCAGGGCTATCCGGACGGCACCTACAAAGGCCAGAGGACTCTTACCCGCTATGAGTTCGCCGAGGCCACAGTCAAGCTCGTGCATTACCTCGAGAACTACGTAGACGAAAAGACCGCCGCCCTGGAGGCTGGCGTTGACGCCGCCGAGGCGCGCGCTATCGCCAAGGACGAGGCCGCCAAAGCAGTCGCGGCCATCAAGCTGCCGACCTTCGACATGACGATGGATCAGGTTCGGGCCGCCGCTGCCGCCGCTGGCGCGCAGGCTGCCAAAGACGCCCTGGCCGGTATGAGCCCTGGCGTTACCAAAGCCGAGGTTCAGGCCATGATTGATGGCGCAGTGCGCAACCTCGTGACCAAAGACTACGTTGACAACCTGGCCGCGGAGTTCCGCGCCGATATCCAGGAGCTTGGCGTTGACGTAGACGATCTGATGTACCGCGTTGACCAGCTCGAAGCCAAACTTGTTGCCCTCGATGGCCGCGTATACGCCCTCGAGAACAAGCCTGACAAGGTCACTGGCAACCTCAAGTGGCGCGTCGGCACCGCCGAGGCTGCTAATGAGTATTACGATGCCATGTATGGGTGGATCAACTATCCAGGTAACTGGGAGCGCTTCAGCAACCTGGAAGTGCGCGTCAACATCGATGGCAAGATCTCGGACAAGGCCCAGGGCCATATCGGTATCTGGCGTCCAGATGCCACCTATGACTGGGACAACCGTGGCACCCATATCGACACCGCTTACGTGGATGTCCAGGACGGCCTGTTCAAGGGCGTAGACTGGCGCTTCGGCAAGCAGTATCTGAAGACCGGCTGCGGCCTGACCTTCGACAACAATACCATCCCCGCCGAAGCCATCAAGGCCAACTTCACACTGGCTGGTATCGACTTCACCGCTCTGCTGGGCTTCATCGATGCCTCCGACCCGAGCTACTTTATGAGTGGCGACGAGGAAGAGATCCAGGTCTACTCGGCTGCTTACAGCTTCGGCCGGCTTGGCCTGGTGGGTACGCTGCTCGAGCGCGCTGATTTCTATGGCGACTACGAAGCCGAGCGCTGGGGCATCGCCGCGATGTACGATGGGCTGGATATCCCGTTCTTCGGACTCCAGGCTGACGTCGCTGGCGAGTATACCCAGCTTGAGGACTGGGTTGCAGACAACGCCTGGTACCTCGAAGCCAAGATCGCCAAGAAGGGTTACGAGCCTGGCGACCTGATGCTGAAGGCGACCTTCTCCGACAACGAGGACATCTGGTACTGGCTTCGTTCGGCTGTCAACTACAATGGCATGGTGCTGTATAACGGCCTTGCCTGGGACTGGATCCTGGACGACAACAGCCTGGTAGGCACCTTCGGCGGCAAGACCTGGAGCGCCGCTCTCTCCAAGGACCTCGGTGGCGTAGACGCACTGCTGCGCTGGGTGCGTTACACTGACAGCCAACCGCTCGATGACAATGGCAACTTCTGGACCTACGATGACGCCGACCTGTGGCAACTCAGCCTGACCAAGGAGATCGCCAAAGGTGTAGACGCCAAGCTGACCTATGCCCAACTCAATGACAAAGCCTTCGATGAGAAGTTCGACTACTTCGCTGGCTCGATCGACGTGAGTTTCTAACTGGCAAAAGCAACTGGGGGCGAGGTTCGCCTCGCCCCCACTCCCTATAAGGGGGATATACTAATGAAGACACTAGCCTTGGCAGTGACCCTTCTGTTGATGGTCGCTTTGCTCGTGCCAGCCGTCGCCAAGGATATGCCGGACGTGCCCTTCGGTCACTGGGCCTACGACGCGGTGGACGAACTCACCGATCTGGGCGTAGTCGAAGGTTATCCGGATGGCACTTTCAAAGGCGACCGGACCTGGACGCGCTATGAATTCGCGGTAATGCTCACGCGGATGATCGACTTCCTGGAGGACTACCTCGATTCGAAGGTAGCCGGGATGGATATGGGCATCACCGAGTCGGCGGCTCGCGCCATCGCTCGGGAAGAGGCCCAGAAAGCTGCCGCGGGCGTGCAACTGCCTGACGTCGCGGCTTTCATGAACCAGGTTAACAGCACAGCCACCTCGGCAGGTGCAGCAGCGGCTCGCGAAGCGCTTGCGGGCTACAAGCCGGGCATCTCGAAGGCCGAGGCGCAGGCAATGATCGACGCCGCGGTCAAGAACTTCGTGGACAAGGGCGCCCTCGATGCGATGGCGCAGGAGTTCCGCGGCGAGCTTGCGATGCTGGGCGCCGACGTGGACGACCTGATGTACAGGGTCGATGCGCTGGAGACCAAGTTCGCGGCCCTGGAAGCGCGGGTAACCGCCCTCGAGAACAAGCCCGACAAAGTCACTGGCGTAATCGAGTGGAAAGCTGGCTCTGTCGAGCCACTTGGCTTTGGGATGTATGGGCCATATGCTCGTAGCTGGGAACGTTTCAGCAACCTCTCGGTTAAGATCAACATCGATGGCAAGATCTCCGACAAGGCCCAGGGCCATATCGGTATCTGGCGTCCGGATGCCACCTATGACTGGGACAACCGCGGCACCCATATCGATACCGCTTACGTAGATGTCCAGGACGGCCTGTTCAAGGGCGTAGACTGGCGTTTTGGCAAGCAGTATTTCAAGACAGGCTATGGCCTGGTTTTTGATAATGACATACAGCCTTCCGAAGCTGTCAAACTCAACTTCCAACTGGGCGCACTTGATCTGACCGGTTTCTTCGGTTGGACCGATTGCCCCTATGGCTTTGGCGATGAAGATCCAACTTATGTTGGTGAAGCCAAATACAACATCGGCAGGCTTACACTGGATGGCACGTATGTCTTCCGGTCTGAAGTTGGCGCCAAGCGTTGGGGCATTGCAGCTGGGTACAAGGGGCTCGATGTGCCGTTCTTCGGCGCTAAAGCTGACCTCAAAGGCGAGTTCGGCGAGGTAATCAACGGCAACGGCGGAGGAGGAGTACCGTCCTCCATCGACAACGCCTATTTTGCGCGCGCTGACTTTATGGGCAACGGTTATGAGCCAGGCGACTTCAAACTCGGAGTAAGCTGGTCCGAGCAGCAGCGGGCATACCGTCCGTGGCTATGGAGCGGTTCGACTTATGACCATTATGTCCATTATGGCAGCTCGGCGATCGGCTCAGCCTGGGACTTCCTGCCTAGGCGAGAATTTCCAGGTTGGCGGACTGCTCTCGGGTACCCGCTGGACTGGCGAGATCGAGAAGGATCTTGGCAACCTAGGCCTGTTCCTTCGTTACGCGCAAATGAAAACTTGGGGTGCTCCTGAATATAGCAAGCTTTATCAGCTTGCTCTGGACAAGGAACTAGCCGATGGGGTCAACGCCAAGCTGACCTACGCGCGGATTGACTATGGTATGTTGGACACCGAGACCGACTACTTCGGCGGCTCCATCAACGTAGACTTCTAACCGGTTAGTTCAAGCGACACAAAAGAGCCCGGGGCTTCGGCCCCGGGCTTCTGTTTGGGAGGATACTACTGTTGGCAGAACGTGATTTTCCAGATACAATAACAACAGGTTGGAAAGCAGAGGGGCGCTGGTAATCTGGCCAAAAAGGAGGTGTCCCCCAAGGCCACGCCGAGGCGTCACTCAAGTCAGCTCAAAGAGAATCTGAAGGAGAACTCGAGAGGCAACTAGGATACTCCCGATCTTCCTCCTTCTTTTCTCCTTGTGATGATGCTTGGGTATGCCAACCCGAATGTATACACCAACAAGGGGAAATCAAAGTGAAAAAACTCGCAATCGCAGTAGTAGCGCTAGCGCTGCTCGCGCTCGTACTTGCCCCCGCGATGGCCAAGGATATGCCCGATGTTCCGTTCACCCACTGGGCCTATGACGCAGTGGACGAACTCACCGACATCGGCATTCTGCAGGGCTATCCGGACGGCACCTACAAAGGCCAGAGGACTCTTACCCGCTATGAGTTCGCCGAGGCCACAGTCAAGCTCGTGCATTACCTCGAGAACTACGTAGACGAAAAGACCGCCGCCCTGGAGGCTGGCGTTGACGCCGCCGAGGCGCGCGCTATCGCCAAGGACGAGGCCGCCAAAGCCGTCGCAGCCATCAAGCTGCCGACCTTCGACATGACGATGGATCAGGTTCGGGCCGCCGCTGCCGCCGCTGGCGCGCAGGCTGCCAAAGACGCCCTGGCCGGCATGAGCCCTGGCGTTACCAAAGCCGAGGTTCAGGCCATGATCGATGGCGCAGTGCGCAACCTCGTGACCAAAGACTACGTTGACAACCTGGCCGCGGAGTTCCGCGCCGATATCCAGGAGCTTGGCGTAGATGTCGACGATCTGATGTATCGCGTCGACCAGCTCGAAGCCAAGCTTGTTGCCCTCGATGGCCGCGTATACGCCCTCGAGAACAAGCCTGACAAGGTCACTGGCAACCTCAAGTGGCGCGTCGGCACCGCCGAAGCCGTCAATGGCATGTATGTCGGCAACTGGGAGCGTTTCAGCAACCTGGAAGTGCGCGTCAACATCGACGGCAAGATCTCCGACAAGGCCCAGGGCCATATCGGTATCTGGCGTCCGGATGCCACCTATGACTGGGACAACCGCGGCACCCACATCGACACCGCTTACGTAGATGTCCAGGACGGCCTGTTCAAGGGCGTAGACTGGCGCTTCGGCAAGCAGTACTACAAGACCGGCTGCGGCCTGACCTTCGACAACAATACCATCCCCGCAGAGGCCATCAAAGCCAACTTCACGCTGGCTGGTATCGACTTCACCGCTCTGCTGGGCTTCATCGACTCCTCGGCCCCAAGTTGGTTCAACTCGGGCGACGAGGAAGAGATCCAGGTCTACTCGGCTGCTTACGACTTTGGCCGACTTGGCCTGGTGGGCACGCTACTGCAGCGGGCCGACTTCTATGGCGACTATGAAGCCGAGCGCTGGGGCATCGCCGCGATGTACGATGGGCTGGATATCCCGTTCTTCGGGCTCCAGGCTGATGTCGCTGGCGAGTATACGCAGCTCAAGGACTGGGTCGCGGACAACGCCTGGTACCTCGAAGCCAAGATCGCCGGGGCTGGCTATGAGCCTGGCGACCTGATGCTGAAGGCGACCTTCTCCGACAACGAGGACATCTGGTACTGGCTGCGCAGTGGCGTCAACTACAACGGCATGGTTATGTACAACGGCCTTGCCTGGGACTGGCTCCTGGACGACAACAGCGTAATCGGCACCTACGGCGGCAAGACCTGGAGCGCCGCTCTCTCCAAGGACCTCGGTGGCATGGATGCGTTGCTGCGCTGGGTACGTTTCGACGATGGTCAGCCTTTGGATGATAACGGCTATTTCCGGGCCTGGTATAGTGCCGACCTGTGGCAACTCAGCCTGACCAAGGAGATCGCCAAGGGCGTAGACGCCAAGCTGACTTATGCTCTGCTCGATGACGATTACCTGGATGACAGGTTCGACTACTTCGCTGGCTCCATCGACGTGAGCTTCTAACTGGCAAAAGCAACTGGGGGCGGGGTTCGCCTCGCCCCCACTCCCTAAGGGGGATATACTAATGAAGACACTAGCACTGGCAGTGACCATGTTGTTGATGGTTGCTTTGCTCGTGCCAGCCGTCGCCAAGGATATGCCAGACGTGCCCTTCGGTCACTGGGCCTACGACGCGGTGGACGAACTCACCGATCTGGGCGTAGTCGAAGGTTATCCGGATGGCACTTTCAAAGGCGACCGGACCTGGACGCGCTATGAATTCGCGGTAATGCTCACGCGGATGATCGACTTCCTGGAGGACTACCTCGATTCGAAGGTAGCCGGGATGGATATGGGCATCACCGAGTCGGCGGCTCGCGCCATCGCTCGGGAAGAGGCCCAGAAAGCTGCCGCGGGCGTGCAACTGCCTGACGTCGCGGCTTTCATGAACCAGGTTAACAGCACCGCCACCTCGGCTGGAGCAGCAGCGGCTCGCGAAGCGCTTGCGGGCTACAAGCCAGGCATCTCGAAGGCCGAGGCGCAGGCAATGATCGACGCCGCGGTCAAGAACTTCGTGGACAAGGGCGCCCTCGATGCGATGGCGCAGGAGTTCCGCGGCGAGCTTGCGATGCTGGGCGCCGACGTGGACGACCTGATGTACAGGGTCGACGCGCTGGAGACCAAGTTCGCGGCCCTCGAAGCGCGGGTAACCGCCCTCGAGAACAAGCCCGACAAAGTCACTGGCGTAATCGAGTGGAAAGCTGGTACCGCCAATGATGGCAGCAGCTGGAATCGCTTCAGCAACCTTGACTTGAAGGTAAACATCGATGGCAAAATAAGTGACAAGGCCCAGGGCCATGTCACCCTGTGGCGTCCGGATGCCACCTACGACTGGGACGAGCGCGGCACTCACATCGACACCGCTTACGTAGACGTCCAGGATGGCCTGTTCAAGGGCTTCGACTGGCGTTTGGGCAAGCAGTATTACAAGACCGGCTGCGGTCTGACCTTCGATAACGATGTCATGCCCGCCGAAGCTGTCAAGCTCAACTTCGACCTGCTTGGCGCCGATGCGACCGTGTTCTGGGGTACCAGCGATTACGCCGATAGCTGGTTTGGCTATGACGATGAGATGGTCACCCTGCTTTACAACCTCAAGAAGCAGTTCGGCCATCTGACCCTGGATGGCACTTTCGTCGATCGCAACCTGTGGGAAGATGAGCAGCGTTGGGGCATCGCCGCAATGTATGAGGGGCTGGACGTGCCGTTCTTCGGCCTGAAGGCTGACCTCGAGGGCGAGTATACCCAATATGACAAGCCCTGGACTTCCTACAACTCCTACTACACTGGAGCCACGTTGAAGGGCAAGAACTATGAGCCGGGCGACTTGAAGCTCAAGCTGACCTTCGCAGACAATCCCTACTATGACGAGTACTGGCCTTACCAGAACGGCTTCATCACCTATGATGGATTTGTCTGGTACAGCAACCTGGCCTGGGACTTCCTTCTTGTCGGATGCCCCGAACCTGGGCGTGCCCTACGGGAAGACCTGGAGCGCTACTCTGACCAAGGATCTGGGCTGCGTGGACGCGCTGCTGCGCTGGCGCAAATATGTACCCGACAATGCGGCCGGGTACATCTACCTGGATTCCTGGGGCTACTCTTACCTTTACAACCAGGGCGACCTGTGGCAGCTCAGCCTCACCAAGGAGCTTGCAGAGGGCGTAGACGCCAAGCTGACTTATGCTCAGCTCAATGACAACTATTACGATGAGACCTACAAGTACTTTGGTGGCAGCATCAACGTAGGCTTCTAATCAACCAACTGAACCAAACGACCAAACCCGGGGCTACGGCCCCGGGTTTTTTTTGCGTTAAGAAGAAGAGTTCAGTCTAAGTGAGTCAGCCCGTGGAAATATGTTGTCAGAGTATGTTTCAACTCTTCATCATAATCACGTGGGGTATCGGCATCTACTAGCGCCTGGGTATATATGCCACTGATGATGCCAAGCACAGCCAGAGTATCCAGATAAGGCCGCCTGGAAGCAGTCAGATGCTGCTTCATAAGTGCGACCAAGGAAGCCAGAAGCTCTACCACAACAGGGGGCACAGGTTCGGCGACTGGCGCAAGCTCGCGGAAGAGCAAGGTAAAGAAAGTGGGACGTTTGCCTATCTGCCGACCCAGTTCCAGGGCGAAAGCCAGCCCGCCATCATCACTGGAAGCTTCCTCAGAAAAGGCCTCCAGCTCCGCCTGAACCTTGCCAAACTTGCGCCTCAGGCACAGTTCGTAAAGCTGTTCCTTGTTGCCAACATAGTAGTAGAGCATCGCCTTGTTGACGCCAGCGGTTTCGGCGATCTCCTCCAGGGTGGCCGCGTGGAAGCCTTCGCGAGCGAATACCTGTAGCGCCGCCTTGATTACGGTGTCAACGCGGGCTTCTCTCTGTTCAATTCGACACTGCTTCATCAAAGGCCAGCTCCTGCAGTCGTAGAAGCTTCGTCCTTGAGAGCGCGCGAGGCAAGCTCTTCAACGTCGATATTGAGGCTCTGGAGTTTCCACATCCGCGCGAAGACACCCCCCAGGGCAACTAGCTCTCCGGGAGTGCCGGCCTCGACTACCTTCCCTTTGTCCAGCACTACTATCTGATCGGCATCGGCGATTGTAGAAAGCCGATGGGCGATTATGACGCTGGTGCGGCCCGTCATAAGGCGCTTCAAGGCATCGTGGACTTCCTTCTCGGCCTCAGTGTGCAGACTGGCAGTTGCTTCGTCCATCACAAGCAGCTCGGGATTACGCAAGATAGCCCGGGCAATAGCGATTCGCTGGCGCTGGCCACCTGACAAACGCACGCCGCGCTCTCCGACGATGGTGTCCATCCCCTCGGGCAGTTCGGTGATAAAGCCAAGCGCCGCTGCGTCTTTACAGGCCTGAACAAGCTCTTCCTCCGTCGCCTCAGGTTGGGCCAGTAACAGATTTTCGCGGATGCTCATCCCAAAAAGGAAGCTCTCCTGCGGGATGTAAGTCACCCGGTCGCGGACCGATTCGAGATCGAGTTCCGTAAACTTGCGGCCGGAGATGGCCAAATCACCCTTCTGCGGATCATAGAATCGGCACAGCAGCTTGGCGATAGTGCTCTTGCCCGCCCCTGAGGCGCCTACCAGCGCCGTTGTCTTGCCTGTCGGCAGGGCGAAGGAGGCATCCTCCAACACCCACTGCTCGTCTTCGTAGGCGAACCAGACATGCCGCAGCTCGACATCGGCAGCCACCGTGGACAGCGAATGTTCGCCGGTGGGCTCGCGCATCTCGGGGGTAGCATCAATTATCTCGAATATCCGGTCTACGCCCGCCAGTGTCTGCCGGTATTGGGTATAAAGGCGCGTCATCCAGCCGATTGGGCCGACTATCATCTGGACGTACATCGTGAAGGCAATTACCGAGCCTGCGGAGATATAGCCCTTGATGGCGCGGTAACCGCCAATACCGAGTACCAGCAGGTTGGGCAGCCCCATAACGAACTGCATAAGGCCGCCGAACAGCGCGCCCACCTTCACAGTCTCCATCGTGCGGTCGACAACCTCGCGGTTGTCCTTGTCGAAGCGGTCCTGCGCATACGCGGCAAGGTTGTAGCTCTTCACGACAGCCATACCCGAGAGCGTTTCCTGGACGAAGCTGGTGAGCACGGAGAGCTGCTCCTGCACCATCCGGCTGACCTCCTGCAGTCTGGGACCGAAGATGCGACCCAACCCAAGCACGGGCGGTATGACGAAGAGCAGCACGACGGTCATCGTGGGATCTTTATAAAGGATGTATCCCAGCGCGTAGAGCAGTCGTATGGGTTGCTGAATCAGTCCCATCAGCTGCCCACCAAGCAGGCCCTGCACCAGGCCTGTGTCGTTAGCCAGTCGCGAGAGCATATCGCCCGACATCGTCTTCTCATAATAACGCATCGACAGGCCCAGACCGTGGTCATAAAGCTCCTTACGCAGATCGGCGGTTGCATGCTGGCCGAGGTAGCCGAGGAGTATGCCCTGGAAATAGCCGTTGATGGCACCTGCTATCGCAAGCACGAAAAGGCCAGCGACGACGCTCATCAGATGATGGACGTCTCCTTGCTTGCCCATCCCATCGAGGATACGGCCGACGACGTCAGGCATGGCCAACTCGGCGGCAAGGCCCATCAACATAAAGGCGGCACCGGTGGCCGCATAAGCCCAGTAGGGTTTGACGTAACGCATCAACCGCTTGATGGGCTGCTTGGTGACGAACTTGTGCTCTTCGACGGGTCCACCGAGTCCGCGTCGGGCGTAGAAGCGAGCACCATGCGAGTGCATCATGTGCATACTTGGGTTCTCCCGAAACTAGTACTGCATAAAGTTAACTAACCAGTCGGTTAACTTTACGCCGGGGTCCGGAAGCTGTCAAGTCAGGAGTTCAATCGCCAAGCAGGTCGCGCCGTAAAGCCTTAACTCGGCCAGCAAAATAGGCTGGGGCGTCGGCTTCCAAAGGGAAACAGAACAGCCAGGGGCCGGGAGTTGAATAACTCTGCCCTGGTTCGAGGAGTGCATTGGGAGGATGGCGCAGTTCAAGCAAAACCGGCTGCCCTGCACCGCCAGAGGACCAGTATTCAAAGTCGCGCGGGTCGAGGAAACTGACCCCGAGGCCGACGCCCGCCTGGCGGTCAAAAGCCCATATACCAGGGCGGTAGAAGGGGATCCACATATGGCGGAAGGGACCAGGCTCATCGCCTGCTGAATCTCCCCCCACTTTGCTTTCAAGCCGCCACTGGGTTTCTGCCAGGCGCCAGGGGCGAGAGGAAACCGAAGTCACCTCTAGGCAGTCTTACAGCACACCAGCCTTCCGGGCCGGTCGGAACCACGACCTCGGCGCGCGCGGAGAAAGCAAGGTCACCCTCGGCGATAAGCTCGAGTTCCAGTCGGGTAATCCGGTCAGTGTGGGTAGCCGTCAGGATTTTGGTAGAAGAAGCGGTCGTCCAGCGATATCCCCCCGCGTGCTGGAGCAGTCGCAGCTCTAGTGCGCCAAGCGAGCTATTGCCGAGGGCAAAACCTGGCCTGCCCAGCTCATCCAGTCTGGTAGTAAGGAGGCCAGTCGTCAATTGCTCTGGCAGGGGACAGGCAACTCCGACCTCGGTCATCCAGTCTGGCAGTTTTTTGGGGCTTGCGGTCGCCGGTGGAGTAGCCGCCAGATGGAGCCGGTCTACTTCCTGATTTGCCTTGGCAAGGGCCTCTGTTAAGTCAGGATACGGTTCGTCACGCTCATTCACCAGGCCGTAGTTGGTGTTTTCAGGATGGTGAGCCGCAAGCCCCAGGGCGGGCTCGTCTACCCACATAAAGTAGCTGCTGCCAACAACATAAGGCAGACTTGCCAGCGCCTTGAGATAAGTAGCAGAAGCCGCAGCCCGCTGGGCCTGGGTCTCCACGCGCAGGCCGGCGCCTGTTGTGCAGGGCAGGCCGCTGTCCAGCGCGGGGAAGCTCCACTCGCTAATCAACAGAGGTTTACCTGAGAGCCTGTGCCACTGTTCCAGTTGGGTAATCTGCCAGTCAGGTAGCTCACCTTCAGGCTCAAAACGGGGATAGAGATTTACACTTATCACATCACAATATTTGCCGGCGATCTCCCAGACAGGCTCTGGGGCATCTCCAGCAAAACGCACCCCGAGCAGCAGGTGATTTGGGTCATACCGCTTAACTGCCGCGGTGACCACACTGAAATAGCGCTCCGCAACCAGGCGCAGCCAGTCATCGCACAAAGCAACCGCCGCATCAGTCATCGGCGGAGAGGGCTGGGCGCTTTGGGCAATCTGCTCCCAGGAGAAGCCAGGCGCTCCAAAATCTGCACAAAAGGCTTCACTAGAGGGGTAGCGCGATTTTAGAAAATCCAGCCAGGCCTGTTTGGCAGGGTCGTCAACCGGTTTGCGCCAGGCCTCTTCAAACAACCCCCAGGGCCGTCCAATGCGTCCCCACCAGGCCAGTTCGTTGTCCAGATAATAACCAATCAGGCCAGGCTCACTCGCGCGCTGGGCGCAGTAGGCAGCGGCTCGCTCCACGCAGCTGGCTTCCCAGTCGGGATGAAAGACATTAGGGAAAGCCGCGTAGACAGTAGGTGAGACAGTTGGGAGGCCCTCTTTGGAGGCGAACCAGTAACCAAGAGGGAGCAGCTCAATACTCGGCAGGCCAGCCTCGCCTTTGAGTTCGGCATTAGAGAGTTCGCCGACCGCATCGAAGCCCCAGGCCGCCAGACGTTCTCTGGTCACCCTGGCCCAGGCTTCTGGGGACCGCCATACTTCGCCTCGACCCATCGTTCATAGGGTGAATAACCTAGCCGTTCGCAGAAATGACCTGAATAGCGAACCTGACTCACGGCCGAGAGGAAGCTTGCTTCTCCCGAGGGAGCTACCAACCACCAGATGCCAGCGCGCTGCTCCAGGCCATAAAAGCCTGGGGCTGCCCAGGCTAGCGACGACAGAAGCGTAATTAGCAATATCAGGCCAGTTCGTATCACGTATCCAGGTTCGCCCCGCCAAAAGAAAGCCCTGCCCTCAAAGAGAGGACAGGGCTAGCAAGCCAAGGTTGGTGTTCAAGCTATTCGGTAAGACCAGCGGCCTTGAGCAGCTTGGTGACGGCGAAAGTGCGTTCTTCGGTGAAGAAGCCACGACTGAAGCTGCCGTCGCGCTTCTGAGCCCTCTCGAGGAAGGTATTGTCCGTGTTAACCAACCTGCGCGCAGGGGCGCCAGGCCACTCGGACAGGCAGTAATACATATACCAGGGTTTCATGGTGCCTTTCCAGGCGCCGGGTTTGCGCTGGGTAGCAAGCAACTTGGAAAGCCCCTCCGCGATGAAGGGTCCCTGGGAAAGCTTCTGATTGGCCGCTATGGCGAAATAGGCGGTAGAAAGCGTCAGGCTGCACATCCAGGAAGGTGGCCTGGTCAGCAGCTCGAACAGCCTGTCGTCCACAGTTGCGAACTGCTCCCCATCGCCACTAAGCAGCCAAAGGGCGCGCATACCGAGTATACCAAGCTGGAACTCGATGCTGCCTGTCGCGCCTGGAGGCTGCCCTGTATACAGTTTGGGATCGTTTTTCAGTTCTCTGTCACTAGGCACTGGCAAGCCAGGCACAACAGCGGCATCAGAGCACTGGGAAAGCAACCAGGCAAAGGCTCTGCCGAGGCGCTCGTGGTCACGCTCAACGCCAAGCCAGAGCAATTGATCTATGGCATGAGCAGTCTGCACGAGAGATTCGTTCCAGTGGCCGTGGTGACTTTGTTTCGCAAAGAGCACTTGCTTGTGTTCTTCCACTGCTCTTTGGTCTTTGGGACTGGTAAGGTCAAGGAGAACAACGCGCGCGATAACAGCGTTCACCGTGCGGCGACCTTGCCAGTACTGCCGAAGCAGATCGAGGTCGACCATTTTTTAACCACCACGTTTCCGGATCTAGTCCGAAGTGATGTACCCAGTCAAGTAATCCGGCCCAAAAGACTGGCGTAAGTCCTATTGTTGACCATTCTAACCTGTAAATCCCCAAGTGGCAAGTGATACCGACAACTTCAGCTAGATTTTAGCTTGTACTTGTGAAATTTAAGCTTTTCGAGGGATGACCTTCTAGAGCAGGTCACGAGATGTAACGCGATATGCACAAAGTGTCCACAGAGCTACAACACCATCCCACCAACGTATCTTTTTGCCCTCCTTGGTGGTCCTTGCCTTGTAACGAATTGGTAACTCCAGTATCCGGTGCCCTAAACGACGTGATTTTGCTGTTACTTCGGGGCAGAACTCGAACCGCTCACAGCGGAGCCTCATCGACGCCAGCACATCCCGGTGGAAGACTTTATAAGCGGTGGCTTCATCTGTCAGGCGTTGGCCATAAAGGAGGCTGGCGGTCCAGGAGAGCAACTGGTTGGCCAGCCAGTGATGAGGTTGCATGCGCTCGATCCGGCCCAGGAAGCGCGACCCGTAAACCACCGTGGCCTTGCCCTGCTCGATGGGTTCTACCAGGCGTGGCAGGTCTTCAGGCTCATATTCGAGGTCAGCGTCCTGCACTGCAATTATCTCGCCGGTTGCAATCGCTAGAGCTTTCCGGATTGCTCGACCTTTTCCGCCTGGCGCCGAGTTGTGCAGCACCTTGAGCTGGGGCAGAATCTGCTGATATTCGGCAAGTATCTGGGCTGTAGCGTCAGTAGAGCCATCATTTACAACGATAATCTCCATATCCAGTGGCAAAGCTCCAACCCGATCAAGCACCTCGGGCAAGGTAGCCTCCTCGTTCATCGCCGGGATGAGGACGGAGATTTTCACTTGACTCAGTCAGCCTTTGGGCCGAATTCCTTGACGAATAGCACATACAGTACATGCCCGAGAATCAAGTGCAGGTCTTCTATCCGCTGCATATTATCGCTTGGCGCGACATAAGCCAGATCGGCCTCCTGGGAGAGCTTGCCGCCGCCCATCCCTGTCAGGCCAACTGTGGTCGCGCCCTGAGCTTTGGCATAGCGGAGGGCCTCGAGTACGTTCTCGGAATTGCCCGAGCCGCTGATGCCGATGACGACATCGCCCGCATCAACGAAGTTGCGAAGCTGACCGACGAAGATACTTTCGTAGCCGATATCGTTGGCCCAGGCCATTATCAAAGGGGTGTTATCAGTAAGAGAAGTGATTCTGAAACGTAAATGGCAATCGAATTGGGCACCTTTGGCGAGGTCTTCGGCGATGTGAGAAGCGGTCGCCCCGCTGCCCCCGTTGCCGAGGATAAATACCTGTTTGTCTTTGCGGCAAGCCTCGAAGAGCAGCTCGGCAATTGCATCAAACTCGGCGGGGTTGGTCGCATCGATTGCGTCTTTAAGCAACTGGAGATAGGTAACGGTATCCAAAAGTGAGTCCTCCTAACGCCAATAAATGACAGCCACTGCGACCAGGAGGAAGAGAAACAGGTTCATCAGGATAGGCCTGTCCGTGATAAGGACTTCCTCAGGCGCACCGGCCTTTTCCTGAGTGTACAGTATCCACAGATAGCGGAAAACCCCGAATACTACGAAGGGGATGGTAAGCTCGAGATGGGCGCCAGGGAACTTCGCCAGCGTCTGGGGCGCGAAGGTATAGAGGCAGTAAGTAAGGATGGCGCCTGTTGCGGCGATGAGGATGTACTGATCGAGCAACTGACTGGTGTAATGAGCAAGAGCCGCCCTGTGAGAAGCCGAATCAGGCAGGCTGACCAGTTCTACTCGCCGCTTGCCGAGTACGAGCAGCAAGGCCAGGAAGAAAGTGCAGACCAGAAACCACGAACTTATCTCAACCGAGATGACCAAGGCGCCCGCAATGGCTCTGAGCAAGAAGCCCAGCGCGACCACCAGTGACTCGGCGATAGGCCAGTGCTTTACCCCCAGGTTGTAAGCCAGCACCAGCCCGACATAAGCCGCATAACTGGCCAGGAAGCCTTCGCCCAAAGGTATCGCCAGAAGCAGTGAACCACAAATCAGCACCGCGCTTGCATAGAGAGCACTAGCCTGGTTGAGTTTGCCTGAAGGCAGGGGACGAAGCCGCTTGCGTGGATGAGTCTGGTCGGCTGCCAGATCCAGCAAGTCGTTAAGAAGATAGAGGCCCCCTGTGCCCGCGCAGAATAGGAGAAAGGCTTCGATGGCGCGGAGGAGCGCCTCAGCCGAGTCAAGCTTGAGCGCGAAAATGAGCGCGGCAAAGACGAGGAGGTTCTTCGTCCATTGACGAGGCCTGAGGCTTGTGAAGAGGTACCCGAGCTGTCCCATAAGCTACAGGCCCAGTTGGCGCAGCCACTCCACCTCCCGGGCAAGGCCTTCCTCCAGTGAGACGGCAGCAGAATACCCAAGCAACTCGCGCGCCTTGGAGCCATCGGCGCGGGTATGGCGCACATCGCCTTTTTCGACGGCTTTGTGAACGGCTTTCACGGGCCTCTGGCACAGTTGCCCAATCAACTCCAGGACCTGGTTTACAGAGACTTGCGAGCCGCCTCCAACATTGAAGGTCTCTCCGGCCACGTCACTGGTAGCCGCCAGGATATTGGCGCGAACGGCATCAGCCACAAAAGTGAAATCGCGTGTTTGTTCGCCATCGCCGTAGACTTCCAGTTGCTGCCCCGCAAGTACGGCCTTGCTGAACTTGTGGAAAGCCATATCTGGCCGCTGGCGAGGACCATAGACGGTGAAATAGCGCAGGCTGACAGTAGGGACGTTCCAGTTGCGGAAATAGAGCCTGGCCAGATGCTCGCCGGCGAGCTTGGTTACGCCATAAGGCGACAGGGGTGCTGGAGTTGCCATCTCGGGTGTTGGGAAGCACTCTGCGTCGCCATAAATTGACGAGGAGCTGGAGTAGACAAACTTGGCGATTGGGACTCCCTTGCAGGCCTCAAGCAAGCGCTGAGTCGCCAGCACATTGTCGCTGGTGTAGTTCTCAAAGGACTTGCCCCAGCTTGCGCGCACGCCCGCCTGGGCAGCCAGGTGGAAGACATAGGTGACACCCTCGAGGAGAGAATCAAGGGGCGCGTCGAGCAGGTTGGCCTCTGACAGGGTGAAGGCCGGTTGGGTTCTCAGAGCGCTCAGGTTGGCTTCTTTGTAGGGCCTGGGATAATAATCGCGGAAACAATCGATGCCTCGGACCTGATGGCCTTCGGCTAGAAGAGCTTCTGACAGGGTTGAACCGATAAAACCGGCTGCTCCGGTGACTAGACAGAGGCTCAAGAGAAGGCCCTCCCAGCAGTTATCTCGTGCCACGCCAGATTATCTGGCGCCACGCCAGACTATCTGGCGCCACGCCCCAGTACGATTACAGGCACGGTCATAATAATAATCCACAAGTCGAAAAGCAAACTGCGGCGGAGAAGGTAGTGAAGGTCCAGGTTAATCATAGTCTGGAAATCGGCATCTTTACGTCCTGACACCTGCCAAAGGCCAGTCAGGCCAGGTGTAATCAGGAGCCTGGCGCTTTCTCTGGGCGTATAACGCAAAAATTCCGCATACCAGGGGGGGCGAGGCCCGACAAAGACCATATCTCCCCGGACGATATTGAGCAGTTGAGGCAACTCGTCGAGACTTGTCTTGCGAAGGAACTGACCAACCCGGGTGATCCTGTGGTCTTTTGGGATACGCAGCAGCTTGCCACTTGCTTCTTCGTTCTGGTCCAGCACTTCATGCAAGCGAGCTTCGGCGTCTTCGACCATAGTGCGGAATTTGAACATCACAAAGGGCCTGCCGTAACGCGCAGCTCTTAGCTGTCCAAAGAAGACTGGCCCACGTGAGTCCAGCTTGATAAGAAGGGCAAGCACAAGGAAGACCGGCGCAAGAAGCACCAGCAAGAGAATCGCCAGGACCACGCTAAGCACGCCGGCTACAAAATCGTAGACCGGCCGATGCGAAGGCCCAATAAACTGCTCTGGTGGGCGGATTACCGGCGAGACGAGCGAGAAATTCGATGAGCGAGTATCTCGCAAGCCAGAGTCGGCAATACTCTCGTATTCTCCAGCAGGTACCTTTTCCATAGTCTTTTTGGTTCCAGGGCGAATCGGTAATACCATTCCAGTCCGTTGCGGGTTGCCCAGTCGGGGGCAGCCTGACCTCGGCTGGCAAGGCTGTCGAAAGTGGAGCCAATACCTACACTCACTGGCACCGCAAGCTCTTTAAGGTGAGTGGCCAGCCATTTCTCCTGTTTGGGAGCGCCAAAAGCCACGAATAACGCATCGGGAGTAGCAGCCTTGACGCGCGCGATGGTCTCGGAGTTCAGTTCTGCATCGCGCTCAAAACCAAGAGGCGGCGAATAACACCCAACTACCTTGAGTCCTGGATTGCGGCCTTCAAGCAACTGGGCTGCTTCTTCGGCAACGCCAGGGGCGGCTCCCAGAAAGAAGAGACGATATCCCCTGGCGGCAGCGCGCTCCGCAAAGGCGGGCAGCAGACGCGAGCCTGGCACATGGGCGGGCAGGGGCTCTCCCATCGCTTTTGCGGCCCACAGGAGCGGCCTGCCATCGGCGACCAGTAAGCGCGCCCGCCAATAGGCAGCGCGAAAAGCCGCATCTCGTCTGAAAGCATAGAGCTGGTTGACATTTACCGTGCACACAAGGCTTGGGACTCTCTCGGTAATATAGCTTTCCATCAGGTCGAGAGTCTCTTCAAAGCTCACTCGGTGCAACGGTACACCAGCCAGCACAGTTGTAAGGGGAGCTGGCAGCAAGGCCCCTCCTAATTGCAGTTGGTTTGACAGGTATATTGTAACCTACCACATATTAAGCCAAACGCTAGATACGTTTTCGTAACAACTCTAGTCGCAATCTGCGCAGGAAAGCCCCTCGAGTTGCCTTTTCGAGCTTGCAAAATCTGCGCCAGGTTAGAGCCGACACAGGCCGTCGGTCAGAGTATAACGAAGCAAGCTCATAGGAGAGTTTTCCTACAGCGCGCAGATACTGGCCACAGATCCGGTTGCGCGCCGCTTGCAATCCATGACCAAGCAGGTGCATCGCCAGCCGCTCAGGCAGCGCCCAGCCTGGCACATGCCGTATATAGGTGGCAAGCCGATTGTGGAGATAATGGTAGAAACGCTCCTTGCCCCAGGAAAAGCGCCTGTCGGGCGAGACCTTGTGCAAAAGTCTGGAGTCAGGCCAGTACCAGAGACTATACCCCAGGTCCATCAAGCGCAAGGCAAGGGCTTCTTCTTCTCCGGAAAAGAAGTAGTCTTCATCGTAGCCACCAGCCCACCAAAAAACCTCTCGCTTTATCCCGCAGGCTCCCCCGGCGAAGACCACCGACTCAAAAGGTTCTCCCGCTTTGGCGAGCATATTGGCCGGATATACCCAGGAAGGGCCATCAAGTTCGCCTGAGTAGAAGTTATCAACTCGCATCGTAAGCACGGCGGCTTCAGGATGAGCCACAAAACCCGCCAGCAGCTCGCAAAGGGCATCAGGGGGCAACTCGGCATCATTGTCGAGGAACCAGAGCAAATCGCCTTTCGCCATCGAAGCCAGCAGATTACGGCCAGCAGCGACGCCGACATTTTGTTCGAGCCGCAGCACACGCACCTCGGGGAAGGCCGCCTCTATCGCTTCCACCGAACCGTCTTCAGAACCCTGATCTACGACCAGCACTTCATCCGGGGCAGTTTTAAGGCCTCGCAGGCTGGCCAGACAAGCCAGCGTATCGTCACGACGATTCCAGTTGAGCAGCAGGGCTGAGACCTGCATAGGGCAATCTCCCAGTCAGACCAAGGGAGCGCGTCAAGGTGACCGCGCTCCCCTTTAGTTTACCTCAGAAAAGTGAATCTGTTTATTAACGTCCAGGATAGAGCAATACTTTACCGCACTGGCCAGTCAGTTGGAGTTCCCAGGCGGCTTGTACCTCGCTCAGCGAGAAGGAGTGGGTAATCAGCTTGTCGAGTGAAGCGCTGGTGCTTGCCAGCACTTGCATCAGGCGCGGGGCATCCTGCCTATTAAAGTGCCAGCAACCATGCAACGTAAGCCCTTGTGGGACGGGCAAGTCGCGCTCTATGCGGCCACCCCAACCGACGAAGGCCACTTCTCCCCGACGCCTGGTGGCATCCATACAGAATGACTGGGCGGTTGGCACGGCGGTACAATCGATAGCCTTGTCTACCCCTCGCCCTCGGTCGGTTAACGCTTTCACCTGAGCAAGCGCCTCTGGTTCTTCAGGATTGATAATTGCCTCGGCGCCAAGTTCGAGGGCCAGGCTGGCACGGTAAGGATTGCTCTCAAGGCCGATTACACGTGCCCCTCGAAAGCGAGCATTGATAACTCCGCCCAGACCCACCGGGCCGAGTCCTGCGATCAGCACTGTGTCGAAAGCGTCAACCTTCATCCGCTGCATCGCGCCAAAAGTCGGTCCCAGGCCGCAACAAGCCATACTGGCGTGCTCGTAGCTCATCCCCTCGGGGACAGGGAGGCAAAGCCAGTCCTGCTTTATGCAGTATTCGGCATAGGTGCCCAAGCCTGTCTCGGAGCCACACAGGGCTAATGGGTCAACACAATCCTCGCAGTGGATGTAGTCGCCCGCAAGGCATAGTTTACACAGGCCACAAGGGAACTGTGGCATCACAACCACGCGGTCACCAACTTTCACCTGGCCAGGCTGAGCGACCTCAACTACCTCGCCTGCGGCCTCGTGGCCAAGGACGTTGCTGGCCCATCCATCTTTATAACCTTTATATTCGGTACACATCGGAGCGACTTCGATGCGCACCAGCACGAAATTCTCGCGCACTTTTGGATTAGGCACTTCCTGCAACTCTGACTGGCGCGGTCCCGTGATTGCGGCAACCTTCATCCAGGCGCCCTCCTCTAGTCGAAGATGACCATCTCGTGCAAGGCTACCTTGGGGACGGTAACCCTGGTCCAGCCATCTTCCCACTCGGGCTGCAGGTTAAGCCCGGACGGCTCGAGGCGGACGTTCTTGTAACGGCCTTTGAGGGAGACCACGATGTCATGCACTGGCACGACTTCGTCCACCAGAGGCATCCGGCCCCGCATAACCGTCGGGCGCAGTGAAGTCAGAGGCGAGTTGGTCAGATGGATAATGCGCTTGCCCTCACGCTCGAAGGCCGTCACTTCGATGACCTTGGGCGCCTGTACCTCAAGCCAGGGCTTTGCGCGATTGGCCAGGCTCGCGATGAATTGCCTGACGCGGGGATAGGGGAAGCCAGCATACCCCATACCCAGGTCGGCTCCGACGTAAATAACTTCGCCGGCGCCGATCTCGCGCAGGACCGCAAGAGGCTGGTCGGTCGCAGGCACGTTCTCTCCTGCCCCGCCGGTTGCGGCGTCATTGCCCGCCGTAAAACGTAGCACAGGTCTGGCGCCGCTTGCCGGGTCAACAGTGAATTCGCAGTAAGGCGAGACAAACCAGTACAAGCGCGAAGGACTGGCCTCGCTGCGGAAGTCCTCCTCCAGCACACCCACTGGACTGGTCGCAGGATAAGCGCCCTGGGGCTTGCTTGCCTGGTAGTGAACCCCAAGCAGGTCAGCGAGGACGAAATCTGGCCGTTTCACGCCCAGGTCGTCATAAAGACCAGTCTCACCACACACAATCAGGTGACCGCCCTTACTGACATAAGTCTGCAACTGGGCTGCTTCTTCATCGGACAGGCAACCAGAAGAGGGCAATATGACAACTGGATACTGGGCCAGATACTCCGCTGTCAGTTGGCCGTCCAGCACGAAGTCGAAGATGATATGCGACTCGGCCAAGGCCTGGTAGATACCCGAGGCCATCTTGTCATACTCCCACATACCGCCTGGATAACTGAAATCCCGGGCGCGCTGGGAGTAATGCATCGCGGCGTAGGTCAGTGGTTCTCCCCCATGCCAGGCGGCGCGTTTTTTCAGTTCGGCAAAGGCAGGACCCAGGCACTTTGCCATATCTTCAGTTGCGCTTGACCAGCCACAGAAGCTGTGGCCACCCTGGGCAAACTCAAGCAGCAGGCTGACCGTCGTCTGGACCGGGTCCGGCTGGGGGGGGAAGCCAATCTGGAAGTCCCAAACTGGTCGCCACAGTTCGAAAGAATAGGGATTGATGGCCTTGATCATCCGGGCGTTGAAGCCGGTATTGGTGGTATTCCAGGCCATATCGCCCACAATGTTGTTCTCACCGCTGACACAGACAGGCAGATTCCAGGGCGAAAGCGGGGTGCCGCAATCCCACCCGTGGCCCGGACGGTAATAGTTGCCGAAGGCGACGTGAGCGTCTGGCCTGGCCGCAAGGGCAGCCTCATACAGGTCCTGCATATGCTCGCGCATCACGTCATAACGCCAGCGCACAAAGCGGCGGAAGTTGAGGTCGCCGAGGTCGATCCTCTCCGGCACCTCGAAACCCGTCTCGGCCTTGTAACGAGCGCGGCAGAAGGGACACTTGCAACCTGCGTAGAAGGGCACGCTAAGCATACTGCCAAAGACGGTGCCATCAAACCACAGCCCATCGAAATCGAGGTCAGTGAGTATCTCGGTGATCTCGGTTTTCAGGAAGGCCTTGGCTTCAGGATTGTTGGGACAGAGCCAGCCAACGTTTATGCCTTCGGGCACCTCGCGGCTCGGGTCATCCAGGAGGACCATATTCCAGTCGGGATGAGCCTGGCCTGCGCCTTTGCTCCAGGTGGGGCCAAGCCAGCTTATTACCGCGATATCTTTTTCGTGGGCAAGCCGGACAGCTTCCTTGATATAGGTCGGATCGAAGTCGCCGGAAGGGTAGCCGACCTGGCTTGGATAATTCACATCACAGTTGGCGTCTACGGCAGAGAAGACCCACAGGTCGATGCCTGCAGCGGCGATGTCAGCTACCCAGTCTGCCGGATTGCCGGTGATGGGGCCACCTGGACGACTCTCAACGCGGCAGAAGCGATCATCGAGAGGTCCAGCCTTGGAATAAGCAGAGGGCCTGCCCTGGGCCAAAGCCAGAGTCGCAATCAAAATAAGCATTAGAGCCATAAGTATTCGAGCATCAAGCATCAGGAGTACCTCCAGGCACTTTCTATATGGAAAGGCGCCCGGCAGTATTGAACGAAGAAGGCGGCTCTCCTGCCAAAGGGCCCGAAGCGCGCGCGATTATGCGATAATAGAAGGGCCGCGCAAGCACGCCGCGCGATAACTTTGCCTCATCGGAGGAAGAGCCCATCGTGGCTGAGCCCAGGTTCTACATAATCACAGGGCTTTCAGGAGCCGGCAAGTCTCAGGCAATGCACCATTTCGAGGACTTCGGCTTCTATTGCGTGGATAACTTGCCCCCCAAGCTGCTGCTTACCTTTGCCGAGCTTTGCCAGCAGTCGAAGGATAGTTTCGAGAACGTCGCCTTGTTGCTCGATGTGCGCTCGGACGATTTTCTCGAGATCTTCCTGACCACTCTGGACGAGCTGGATGCTCGGGGCTTCCAGTGGCAGATGCTCTTCTTCGACGCAAGTGATGAAGAGCTGCTCAACCGGTTCAAGGAGACGCGTCGCAAGCACCCGCTTATAGATAAATACGGCAGTGTCAGCGCCTCCATCGTAGCGGAGAGAGGCCTGATGCAGGCGGTCAAGCTGCGCGCCAACCGGGTTATCGATACGACAGGCCTTTCAGCCAAGGAACTAAAAACCTTGCTTGCCCAGGCTTATGAGCAGGAAGGTAAAGTCCAGCTTCAGGTCACGGTCATCTCCTTTGGTTTCAAACATGGATTGCCCAGTGCTGCTGAACTTGTTTTCGATGTGCGGCCCTTGCCCAATCCTTATTACGAGACTGAACTGCGCGACTTGACGGGGCTGGATGAAGAAGTAAAACAATTTGTCTTCGCAGAGCCTCAGACCGAAGGCCTGATGGAACGGCTGATGGCCCTGGTCTCTTATATGATGCCCCTTTACGAAGCCGAGGGCCGGATGGCTGTCACGCTGGGAGTCGGCTGCACAGGAGGCCGACACCGGTCGGTTGTGCTTTCAGGCGAAATCGCAGAAAGGCTGAGAACGCTTGGGTATCAGGTCTTTGTAGAGCATCGCGACCTGCGTATGGCGAAAACTGAAGCTGGGCAGGTGGAACCGAACTAGCCGATGCCAAGGATAAGAGACCTGCTTAAGTGGTTGTATCCCGGGCTAGGAGTGAAGCGCTGGCTGCTAGCGCTCCTTGTCGGCACAGCCCTGGTTGCTTTTGGCCTGGCGCTGCTCGCCAAGGATGAGTTGCTGTTTGGTAACAACCGCCTGGTCGAGTGGGTGTATTTCAACACGGGTATATTGATTGCGCACAGTTGGTTTGGCGCGGTAATTATGCTGCTCGGATTACTCCTGCTTGGCTTTGCGCTTTCCCGATTGCTGCATACAATCGTTGATGTACTAAGACCTGCGGAACACGGGCAACTCGCGGACTTGCTGGTGCGCAAACGGTTCCTCGCCCATGGAGAAGAAATTGTTGCCCTGGGTGGCGGGACGGGCCTTTCTACCTTGCTACGCGGCATCAAGGAATACACCCGCAACATCAGCGCTGTGGTTACCGTGGCGGACGATGGCGGCAGCACGGGCCGGCTGAGGCGCGACTTCGGCATCCTGGCCCCTGGAGATTTGCGAAGCTGCCTGGCCGCGCTGGCAGATGCCGAGCCGCAGATGATGTCGCTACTGCAATACAGGTTTGATGAGCAAAGCAAGGAGCTGGAAGGCCATTCGCTCGGCAATCTGCTAATCACCGCGCTTACCAAGGTACAAGGCAATTTCTCTGACGGCTATCCAGGAACTAAGCAAAGTTCTGGCCATCCGCGGCCGGGTCTTGCCGGCGACCCTGGCCAATGTC
The DNA here is from genome assembly GCA_963749155.1 of uncultured Armatimonadia bacterium. GTDB lineage: Bacteria > Armatimonadota > Zipacnadia > CAVVLO01 > CAVVLO01 > CAVVLO01. The sequence goes on from CAVVLO010000002.1 coordinate 1,031,036, forward strand.
GCGCTGGTGGGAGAACTGCTTAACGGCGAGCGCGTGGAGGGTGAAAGCAACATCCCCAAATCGCATTTCCCCATCAGGAGGGTGTGGCTGGAACCCGAGAGTCCCCCTGCGGCGCCCGAGGTAATTGAAGCCTTGCAGAACGCCGCGGTCATCGTGGTCGGCCCAGGCAGCCTGTTCACCAGTCTGCTACCCAACCTGCTGGTGGCGGGAGTCACTGATGCCATCCGGGCCTCTGAGGCAGTGCGGGTCTATGTGTGCAATGTGATGACCCAGCCGGGGGAGACTGACGGCTTCACCGCCGCGGACCATATAAAGCTGATTTACGCCCATACAGGGCCAGGCCTGTTCGATTATGTGCTGCTCAATAGCCAGGAGCCTCCTACCGAAGTGCTCTCGCGCTACGACAACGTGGCCGCGGAGCTGGTATACAACGACCTCGATGAGCTAAGAGAGCTTGAATTGGAGCCAATTGAGCGCCCTCTATTGCAGGTGAGCGAGGTAATCCGCCACGATCCGGCGGCTCTGGCCGAGGCCTTGTTTACCCTGGTAGACAGGGGCCGGCCACGTCCCCGAAAAAGGCGAAGCTAACCCTGGACGATTTGTATACTCATATAGCCTTATGGCCCTTGAGTTAAGAGGCCGGATGTGTATAATGAACGTTGTCGCGTAGTAACTGACTTGACCACAACAGGGCTTGGACCCCCTCCTTTGGGAGGAGTCGAAGCCTCTGTTATTTAGAAAGGGAGGCTTTATTATGGCAACACGTATTGGTATCAACGGTTTCGGACGCATTGGCCGCCAGGTCACCAAGGCCTTGATCGAGAAGTATGGCGACTCAATTGACATCGTAGCCGTAAACGATCTGGCCGACGCGAAGACCAACGCCCTGCTGTTCAAGTATGACTCCAACTATGGCCGGTTCCCCGGCGATGTGACGGTCGAGGGCACTGACTTCGCCATCACCTTCAATGGAAAGACCACCAAGATCAAGGGCCTCAGCGTCAAGAACCCCGCCGAGTTGCCCTGGAAAGACCTGGGCGTAGAAATCGTCATCGAGTCGACTGGCTTGTTCCTCGACGAGCGAGCTCGCCTTCACCTCGAAGCCGGCGCCAAGAAAGTGCTGCTGTCGGCACCTGGCAAGGGCGACGAGGACTTCACCGTCGTGCTCGGTGTGAACGATGACAAGCTGGACCTGTCCACGCAGAACGTCATCTCCAACGCCAGCTGCACCACCAACTGCCTGGCGCCCGTGGCCAAAGTGCTGAACGACAGCTTCGGCGTCAAGTATGGCCTGATGACCACCATCCACTCGTACACCAACGACCAGCATGTCCTGGACGTGTTCCACAAGGACCCGCGTCGCGCCCGTGCCGCCGCCCTCAACATGATTCCGACCACCACCGGCGCCGCCAAGGCTATCGGGCTGGTTATCCCCGAGCTGAAGGGCAAGATGCACGGTATGTCCATGCGCGTCCCGACCCCGACCGTCTCCGTCGTCGACCTGGTAGTCGAAGTGGAGAAGGCCACTACCGTGGACGAAGTGAAGGCCGCGCTGAAGGCTGCCGCTGAGGGCCCGCTGGCCGGTATCCTCGGCTTCTCGGAAGAGCCCCTGGTCTCGATGGACTTCAAAGGTGACGAGCGCAGCAGCATCGTCGATGCCGAGAACGTATTCGTAATGCAGGGCACGCAGGTCAAAGTGCTGTCCTGGTACGATAACGAGATGGGCTACTCAGTCAGACTGGCCGACCTCACCAATATGGTCGCGAGCAAGCTGTAAGGTTCTGCCCCAAAACAGATAACAAACAGCAAGGGCGGCGCCGACCAGCGTCGCCCTTGTCACTTAGAAACCAAGCCTCAGGTCACTAATATGAAGAGTTCTTGGCGCCTGGGCCAGGTTTGATAAAGGAGGCAAGTCCAATGAAAAAAATGACCGTTCGGGACGTCGCGGTAACTGGCAAGAAGATTCTGATGCGGGTGGACTTCAACGTCTCGCTTTATGAAGACGGCACCATCCGGAGCGATTCGCGCATCAAAGCGGCGCTGCCGACCATCAATTATCTGCTCGAGCAAGGCGCGCTTATCACCCTTACCAGCCATCTCGGCAGGCCGAAAGGCAAGGTTGACGAGACCGCCAGGCTTGATAAAGTAGCGGCCCGGCTTGAGGAACTACTGGGCAAGCCGATTACTTACCTCAAAGAAGCTATCGGCCCTGTTGTAGAGGAAGCTGTTGCCAGACAGAAGCCTGGCGAGGTTATCCTGCTCGAGAATATCCGCTTCTACCCCGGCGAGGAGGCTAACGATCCCGAGTTCGCCAAGCAGCTTGCCAAGCCCTTCGAGCTTTATGTGCAGGATGCCTTCGGCACCGCGCATCGCGCTCACGCCTCGACCGAGGGGGTTGCGCATGTGCTGCCAGCGTATGCCGGCTTCCTGATGGAGAAGGAGATTGACTTCCTCTCCAAGGCAACGACCGACCCCGCGCGCCCCTATGTAGCCATCCTCGGTGGCGCCAAGGTAAAAGACAAGATTGGCGTCATCGACAACCTGCTGCAGGTCTGCGACAAGCTTATCATCGGCGGGGGAATGGCCTTCACTTTCTTCAAAGCCAAGGGCTGGGAGATAGGGCATTCGATTCTGGACGCCGAGAACATTGACCAGGCCGGCGAGTTTATGAAGCTTGCCGAGGAGCGCGGTATCGAGCTCCTGCTGCCAGTAGACACTGTGATCGCCCAGGAGATGAAGCCTGGTGTCCCAACGAAGGTTGTCGACTCGGACCAGATTCCCGCGGATTGGGAAGGCTTCGATATCGGCCCAACCAGCATCGAAGTCTTCAAAGAGGCAATGAGAGGCGCCAAAACCGTGTGCTGGAACGGCCCGGTTGGCGTGTTCGAGATCCCCGAGTTTGCCAAGGGCACCAAAGCCATCGCTGAAGCGCTGGCTGCACTGCCAGATGCCGTCACAATCGTAGGTGGCGGAGAGACCGCAACGGCTGTGAAAGAGATGGGCGTTGCCAGCAAGATAAGTCATGTCTCCACCGGCGGCGGCGCGAGCCTCGAGTTCCTCGAGGGTATCGAGTTGCCTGGTGTGGCGGCACTAAAAGACGCGGAATAAGGAGAAGCCTTTATGAAACGCAAGCCTATGATGGCTGGTAACTGGAAGATGAACAAGACGATCTCCGAGGCGAAGGAGCTTGCCCTGGCGCTGAAGGCAAGCGCCGGCGCGGAGACCAAAGTAGACGTAGTGCTTTGTCCGCCTTTCCTGGCGATCCCCACGGTGGCCGAGGCAGTGGCCGGCTCGAACATAAAAGTCGCAGCCCAGGATTTCTTCTGGAAAGAGAAAGGTGCTTATACCGGCGAGATCTCTGCCCAGATGATCAAGGACGGTGGCTGCGCCTCGGTAGTTATCGGCCACTCCGAGCGCCGGGGGCGTTTTGGCAAGGTCGAAGATGATCTTGTCGGCGAGGGCCTTGGGCCTTTTGGTGACAACAATACGACCGTCAACACCAAGACGAAAGCCGCTCTAGATGCAGGTCTGCTTCCCATCGTGTGCTGCGGTGAGACCCTGGCCGAGCGCAAGACCGGCAAGACCGACCTTGTGGTCAAGAGCCAGGTGCTGGCCGCGCTGGCAGGACTTTCGGGCGAAGAGATCGCCAAGGTAGTCATCGCATATGAACCCGTCTGGGCCATCGGCACAGGCGAAGTGTGTGATTCTGCCGAGGCCAACCGGGTGCTTGGGATGATCCGCGGCGCCCTGGCAGAGCTGGTCGGCGACACCGCCCAGGCGATGCAGATTCTCTATGGCGGTTCGGTTGCACCTGATAACATCGAAGAGCTTATGGCTCAGCCCGAGATAGATGGCGGGCTGGTCGGCGGCGCGAGTCTCGTAGCGGAGAAGTTCCAGGCGCTGATTGACGCTGCGGCGAAGGCAAGAGGCGGCTGCTGCGGTTGCGGTGGCTAGTCTTCAGTTCTACCAAATAGGAAGAGCCCGGGCCACAAGTTGGCCCGGGTTCTTGCTTAGTGGTGGTGGCCGTCTGAGCAGCCCCAGCCGGGGCCTTCGATGGCAATATCCAGGCTTACAGTAACAGGCTTGCCGGTGCGTTCGAGCTCCAGCAACTGCGCCTTCACCTCGGGACCACCTGCGGAGAAGCCTCCAAGCTGGCCTTTGGCGCCGAGGACTCGGTGACAGGGCACCAGCAAGGGAAAAGGATTGCGCGCCATTGCCTGCCCCACAGCCCTGGCAGCGCCAGGACGTCCAGCTCGTTCTGCAACCTCACCATAAGCAAGTGTGTGCCCAGCGGGGATTGCCTGCACTACCTCGGTCACTGCCTTGCGGAAGGGCGTGAAGCCTGCGAAATCCAGTGGGAAGCCCGAAAGGTTTACAGCCAACCCATCAAAGTAGTCGGAAAGCGCCGACTGCAGCTTGATGGCCAAATCCGGCGCCTCGCGCGGTGTTCCATACAAGGTCACCTGGCAGATTAGCGAGTTCTCTTCAGGCATCCTCAGCAGCTTCAGGCCCGTCACCATCGGGCCGGTCGGTTGGGGCATCGGGTTCCTCCTCGGGATGGAAATGCAAAAACAGGCGTTCTGCCACAGGGCGGGTCATACCAGGGGCGCGCGCCAGGTCCATTACAGAGGCGCTTGCAACCGTCTCGATGGTGCCGAAATGGGCCAGCAGCTTCCTCAGCCTGATGCGGCCCATACCTTCGATGGACTCAAGCTCCGCCTGGAGAGAAGTGCGGGTGCGCACTGAGCGATGCTGAGTTATGGCGAACCGGTGAGCCTCATCGCGCATCCGTTGCACCAGAAAATGAGCTGGCTCTCCCTCTTCCAGTGCAACAGGTGTCTTGCGGCCGGGTATGAAAACCTGTTCTTCCTGCTTGGCAAGTGAGGCAATCGGTATTTCGTTCAATCCCAGGGCCCCAAGTACCTCGACCGCGACCTTCAGATGGCCTTTGCCCCCGTCAATCAACACCAGATCAGGCCGCCTGCGGAAGGACTCATCGTCCTGCCCTGAGAGGCGGAAGCGCCGGCCAAGCAACTCTTCCATCATCGCATAGTCGTTAGGCTTTGGATAATCGCCGCGCAGATTGAACTTGCGATACTGGCTCTTGGCGGGGAGGCCTTCCTCAAAGACGATCATCGAGCCTGTGGCGTTGGTGCCGCTGGTATTGGACACATCGTAGGTCTCAATGCGACTTGGACGAGCGGGCAGCCCGAGCAGATTTTGCAAGCGGCCCAGGGCCAGATCGGCCTGTTCTTTTTCAATACTTTTACGATATTGTTCGCGCGCGCGCAGTTCTTCGAGGTTGCGAGCGGCCAGGTCCATCAGCTTGCGGCGTTCTCCGCGCTTCGGAACCACCAGCTCCACCTTCGAGCCTCGCAGCCCAGACAGCCATTCGGCAAGCAACTCGGTCTCTTGGGGTTCTGTCTCGAGCAGCAGTAACTCGGGCACATAGGCAACTGAAGCATACCGTTGTTTGATGAATTCGGTCAGGATCTCTTCCACAGGGCGATCCTGCGAGCCAGCCAGATGGAAGTCATCCTGTCCGACCAGCTTGCCGAAACGGAAGAACAGCAGCAAAAGTAAAGCGGGCTCGCCCGGCAGCAAGGTTATCAGATCAGCCTCGTGCAAGCGGGTCGAGACCAGCTTCTGCTCGCCCAGCAGCACCGTCACATCGCGAAACTGGTCGCGCAGACTGGCAGCTTTCTCGAAATCCAGCTCTGCCGAGGCGGCCTTCATCTCTTTTTCGAGTCGCTTCGCCAGTTGCTCATGCCGCCCCTGGAGGAAATCTACCACCTTGTCCGAGATTGCCTTATTCTCAGCCTGAGATACCTCAGGTCGACAAGGCCCGAGACACTGGCCAATATGAAAGTAGAGGCAAGGCCGCCAGCTCGCATCTGCGCGCAGTTTGGACAGGTCCTTGCGGCAGGGGCGAAATTTGAAGAGCCTGTGGATGAGCCGGATGGTGCCCCTCATCGAGCCGACATCAGGATAAGGCCCAAAATAAAGCGCGCCATCTTTCTCGATCTTCCGCACGACTCGCAGCATGGGGAAGGGTGAGCCCACGTCGATGCGCAGATACGGATATTGCTTGTCATCTGTCAGCATCACGTTGTAGGGAGGCTTCTCTTGCTTGATCAGGCTGCACTCGAGCGCCAGCGCCTCTATCTCATTGTCGGTAAGGAGATAGTCGAAAGTGACAACTTTCTCAAGCATCAGCTCGCCCCAGACGGTAGGCGGCTTCTGCACAAACCACTGGTGCAGGCGATTGCTAAGGTTTTTGGCCTTGCCCACATACACGATGCGGCCTCGGGCGTCTTTCATCAGATAGACGCCTGGGCTTTTCGGTATCCCTTTGAGTAAAGCTTTATCGATCATCAGCAGCTACTTCTTGCGGCGACGCTTGCGATTCTGTTGCAATCGTTGCATCGTCGCTTTGCCGTAGGTTCCCTCCAGCTCGCGGAGTTGATCACGATACAAGGCAGCTTTCTCGAAGTCCAGTCTCCCGGCTGCGTTCTTCATATTGGCTTCGAGATCCAGGACAAGCTCCAGCAGTTCCTCTTCAGGCAGCTTCTCCTCGGTCATTAAGACATCCGAAAGGGTTTCTGTCTTGGGCGCCTCTACCGGAGACAGGCTCTCTCTGACTGGCTTCTGGACACTGCGAGGAGTGATACCGTGCTCCTGGTTGAACTCGACCTGCACCTGCCGGCGACGTTCGGTCTCTTCGATGGCGCGCCTCAGAGATTCGGTCATATTGTCGGCGTACATTATGACCCTGCCTTCAAGATGGCGAGAGGCCCGGCCAATCATCTGCACGAGTGAAGTAACCGAACGCAAGAAGCCCTCTTTGTCGGCATCCATTATCGCAACCAGCGACACCTCGGGCAGGTCGAGGCCTTCGCGTAGCAGATTCACGCCGACAAGCACATCGAAGTCGCCCATCCTTAGGCCCCGGAGAATCTCAGGACGCTCCAGCGTCTCTATCTGCGAATGGAGATAGGTCACCCTCACGCCCATCTCACCGAGATAATTGGCAAATTCTTCGGCCATCCGGATGGTCAGCGTTGTGACCAGCACCCTCTGCTTCTTGTCCACACGCAAGCGTATCTCGGAAAGCAGGTCCTCTATCTGCCCTTTGATGGGCCTGACTTCCAGCTCTGGGTCTAGAAGACCGGTTGGACGCACGAGTTGCTCTACAATCTGGTCACTGCGCGCAAGCTCATAAGGGCCAGGCGTTGCGGAGACAAATACGGTTTGGCCTATACGCCGCTCGAACTCGCTAAAGGTGAGAGGCCGGTTATCGAAGGCCGAAGGCAGGCGGAAACCAAATTTCACCAGCTCTTCCTTGCGCGACCGGTCGCCGTTATACATCGCTGAGATCTGCGGCACCGTCTGGTGAGACTCATCAATAATGGTGAGGAAGTCGTCGGGCAGATAATCGAAAAGGGTATACGGAGGTTCGCCGATCTTGCGACCATCGAAATACCTGGAGTAATTCTCCACACCTCGGCACATACCGGTTGCGCGAAGCATCTCCATATCATATCTGACGCGTTCGCGCAGGCGCTGAGCCTCAATCAGCTTGTTCTCGCTGTGGAAATAGTCCAGCCGTTGCTCTAACTCGACCTTGACCTCGTCCAGGATCTCTTCCATACGGTCGGTTGGAGTCACATAATGAGTCGCCGGGAAGAGCCAGTCGCTTCGGCGGTCTTCGAGCAACTCCCCTGTGACAGGATGAACGAGGGTTATGGTCTCGATCTCATCGCCCCAGAGAGACACTCTGGTGATGACATCCGCATAGGCGGGCATTATGTCCACTACATCGCCCTTCAGCCGGAAGGTGCCAGGCGCGAGGTCATAGCTGGTGGCGACATATTCCATCTGGACCAGGCGTTCGGCAATAAAATCGCGGCTGATTTGCTGGCCTGTATGCACCTGGAGGCTGCTGCGAGAATACTCATCGGGCGACCCGAGGCCGTAGATGCAGGAGACGCTGGCCACGATGACGCAATCTCGCCTGGTAGAGGCTGCCATCGTCGCCAGGTGTCTCAGCCGCTCTATGTCTTCGTTGCGATCGGCTTCTTTTTCAATATAGGTATCCGATCTCGCAATGTAGGCCTCAGGCTGGTAGTAATCGTAATAAGAGACAAAATAGCCGACAAGGCTAGCGGGCAAGAAAGACTTGAACTCCGAGTAAAGCTGGGCTGCCAGCGTCTTGTTGTGGGCGATGACCAGGGCAGGGCGCTGCACTGCTTCGAGCAGTTTGGCGATGGTATAGGTCTTGCCGGAGCCGGTAACCCCAAGCAAGGTCTGCATATGCTGGCCGGAGTGCAGACCGTCTGCAAGGCGAGCTATTGCCTGTGGCTGGTCGCCGGCAGGCTCGAAATCGGCTACTACTCTAAGTCTCTGGGTGGCTTCCACGTCAGTTCTCATTTCCCGAAATATAAATCAGAGAAAAATCCCTTTTGAACGCAAAACAAAGGCAGGGCCCAAAGGACCCTGCCTCAATGATACCTGTTTCTGCCTGTTAGCTGAACCTAGAAAGTCATACCAACGGTAATCATATGGAAGGGATCATCAAGATCAATCAGGCCATAATCGACTGTTGCCCTGCCAAAAGACAGGCCAGCGCCAACGCTCCAGACATCGGCTGGGTCGTTGTACCCGCCGCGAAGCAGCACCGGTACGCCCAGGAACTCGCCGAAGTCATACTCGCCACCGACTGCAAATCCGCGATCGACTTCATCGGCGACATCGAACAAGTCGGCCTCGAGCAGCAAGCCTGGCATCCAGTTGACCGCAACGCCCACATCGATGGTGGCAGCCAGCTTCTCACCAATCAGCGTATTGCTTGGGACGTTGCGCAAGACAGCGGCGACTTTGCCCTCTTTGCCCAGGAAACCGAAGTCGTTCATTATGACGCCAAAATCGAGGGAAGTAGCCTCGGCATCATCAGCGCCATTATCAGCGGTGATCCATTTGGCAGAGATCCCGGCAACCAGGTCATCGTCCAGTTGATCCGCATAACCAATGACGAAGGTCTTGTAGTCAGTGCCAGGGTCATCGGCATTGATGAAGTGATAACCGAGGGTGATTGCAGGATCGGTGTTGTTCTCTAGCGGCGCCCAGCAGAAGCCAAAAGCGCTCATATCTCCACCATCGGCGTCGAGACTGAAGCTCGCTCCGGCTTCTTTCTTTGGAAGCTCGAACACTCCGGCTGGGTTAACCAGTTGGGCATCGAAGCCTGTTGCGGTCGCGAGGACGGCGCCAGCCATTGCGGCTTCGCGCGCGCTGGGCACGGCAATCGGATTAGCCAAAGCCATAAGACTTACTGCAAGTAGTGCTGCGACTAGAGTGTAAATACTAAGACGTTTCATTGTTCCACCTCGTTGGAGGAGTATAGGGTCGTGGGAGTATACCACAGGAAAGGAGGCACTCAGAACAAGGTCTGACTGGTGGCAAGTTCGAGCCAGACACGATCTCGCGCCTCGGACCAGCGCAGCATCGCTGTTATGCCCTGGGTGAGTTTGCGTTGCAGGTTTACTTCGTAATCCTGATACGAATACCCGTTGCCTTTCTGGGTGAGCTGGTAGAAGTAGACAGACCACTTGTCATCAAGGCGGTAACTCTGGTTGGCATCCAGCGCGTAATCGCCTGACAGCAGGTCGTACCGGGAAGTCAGATAGGCCGAGAAATTGTATGAAGGTCGCCAGCGCAAGTTGAAAAGCAGGTCTTCGGAATGCGGGTAAGAAGTGTCGTAGCGTGCGGTATCCGAATAGGAATAGCGCACCGAGAAATACGAATTTCTACCGAGTTTCTTGTCCATTTCCAGGTTGAAAAGGAAACTGTGTTCGTTGGCTCCATCCAGCGCAATTCCCTGACCGAGTCGAAGTCGCGGAGTTAACTCGAAGCCCCCTCCCAAATCCCAGCCCTCATGCAGCAAATCGAAACCAGCGGAAAAAGAAGTGCGGTCGGGAAGGGTCATCCGGTTATCGTAGAGCACATCGAAGTTGCCACGCCAACGCAAGTCAGAAAAACCTGGCAGCGGTTCTACCCGGGTTTGATACCGCCATCTGCCGCTGAGGTCGCCGTTGGCATCTCCCCCCTGTTTGCTGTAGTAGGTGGTAAAACTGGTAGAACCGTTATCGGAATATTTGTAAGTAGTGCCGGACAGATAGAGATAATCATGCCGGGGATAACCGACTGTAAAGTAAGTCGAGTTGTCCATATCGGATTGCAGGGTCGCGTTGAGGCGTAAACCCCAGTCGCTGCGCGTTATGTTGTCGACATCGAAGATAAACTTGTCATCGGGACGTGGAGAGTATTGCTCCTCAAGGCCAAGCGACCAGCCGGTGCCGGCCTCCCACTCGCCAAGAGAGCCTCGCATAAGCCGGACTGCCCCTACGCGCTTTTCACTGACTGCATAGAAGAAGGGCAAGTCTACTTCGAGCCCGTCGCTGCTGCTGACTCCAAGCTTGGGATTTAGTACATCGGCTCCATAACTGAGGGGCACAAAATAGTAGGGCAGACTGAGTACGCGTTGATCGTCCACATAGACTTTCGCGCGCTCGCACAAGACTTTCTCGCCAGGGTAGATGACAGCCCTGCGGCAGACAATAGCCAGTCGGTCATCGATGGAATCGATAGGAAGGAAAGCCTCCGAGGGGATACCGGCTTCTGCAAACTCATCCAGCCGAGAACCACAGAAACCCCTGGTGCGCAGGCGTTCTTCGCGGCAAATAATCGCCCCAACTTTGGCAGAGACATCCATCCAGAGGGCCTCGCCCTCCCAGGTAGAGCCGCCCTCTACATCGCTGACCGCTTTTACGTTGCCGCGCGCCTTGAGCACCGAGCGGTCGACATCGTAGGCCAGCGATTTGGCCTCTACATGCAAGGAGCGATAGCTAAAGACCGCGTTGCCCTGCGCCTCGCACACCTGAGAGTCCACGCCATAACGCACCCAGTCGCCCTTTACATGCATCAACTGCCAGCCACCGGTATCGCGTCCTACTTCGGCGGAGAACTCGATGCTAAGGCGCCCTTCGCCGTTGTTGGTGCGTTCGGTGGCTATGATGGTAGCCACGCCTTCTTTGACATCACTGGTAAGTGTGGTGCGAGCGATGCCGCCTTCGGTGGTTGCTATACTGGGGTCAAGCTGGCCTAGATCGGTGGAGAAAGAGATCTCAGTGCCATCAGCAACAGGATGCCCAGAGGAGGTGCTGACAGAAGCGGTGATTTCAGTAGTGCTTGCGCCATCCGCTTCGAGGATATCGCGCGAAGCTGTAAGTTTTATGTAGGTGTCGCGAACGTCGGCCAGGGCAATTGACCCCACCGTGGCCACCAGCACCAGACCCAAGGCCAGCGCGACCCAGACTCTCAACTTCACCCTCGTTTCCAGCTTGTTTAGAAAGAGGGCCACCTCCCGAAGGTGGTGGCCCTAATAATCTCAGACTTGGCTCTTCTTACTCCTCGGGAGTAGCGGTGGCAACTGGTTCCGCCAGCACAATAACCTGTGAGAGCAACTTGGTAGCCGCATTGCGCACTGCGGCTCTCGCTGCTGCCTCCTCGGTGAGGGCTGCCTCCAGGCCACTATCAGCAATTGCGATCCCAGTAAAGGCCAAAGTGATATCTGACAAAGGCACTTGAGTGTAAGGATCGGTATTGGAGGCGACTTCTACCAGAGTTAGCCCAAGGCCAGCAGCCCCTTTACAGGTGCCACTTTCCTCGGTCAAGGCCGAGCAGCTTATTACACGTGGGACCAATACATAATCAGCCCCGACAGCTATACCAAGCTTCACCGCGCGGCGTGGCTCAGTGATACGATCCCAGTCAGACTGCGTGACATTACCCGTAACTAGCGCCCGCTGGAAAATCGGCGACCTGGTATGGAGGAAGAAAGGCTTGAACTGCACAGCCTCTCCGTTGAACATTACAGGCTGAGAAAGCTGCCTTTGAAGCAGGTTGCCATATTCGCCGCTGCTAATTGCCAGCGAACCATTTTCCGCCTGCAAGGCGACCACTGCAAGTGACACCGTGCGTATTGGCGCTGCCTCATCCTGGGCCAACCCAAGACCGCAGGTAAGTATCACCATTATAAGCAAGCATCCGATAAGCCGAAGCATCCGATGATCCTCCTCCGCAAGCGGCTAGTTCACAGTAATAATACGGCTGGCGTTGAAACGCTGACCATCAGCCGTCTCGGCGACGAGTTCGAGTTGATACGGACCGGTAGGTACCTGGCGACCAGACTGATCAAGGCCGTCCCAGATCAGGGTGTTGCCACCCTGGTCGGCGCCAGCGGAGCTTGTTACGGTCCGGACAACGCTACCTGCCAGGTTGCGCACAGTTAAGGTTACCTGGGCAGGTTCGCCCAGTGTGAAGTCTATGCTGTATCCGCCCGCCTTGGAGGGCGCGCATACCAGCGCAGTAACGAGCGCAGCGGACTGAGCCCTGGGCTCGGCGATAATCGTGAAGCTGCGAGCCACACCGCGCGCTGGAGCTGTATAGCTATAGTTGCTGCTGGTGCGCATAAAGGTACGCTGGCCAGTCGCTTCATCCACCATTACAAGCTGCATGTCGCGCGGGATACTCGAAAGGTCGGACCAGCTCAATGTGACGTCGCCAGTCTCTTCGCCAGCTTCTACAACGAAGTTCCAGATGATACGAGGCGCTGAATCCTGCCTGATGTCAGAGGCAAGAGCCAGTCCGCCATCATCGAAATAGGCGCGCAGCATATCGCTGCCAGGCCCGCGTGGCGCCTCGTCTACATCACAGAGGCTGTAACCCTGGAAGTCCTGCTCGGAAACACCCAGGAAGTTTTCCACATCGGCCCTGCCAGCCGTACGGACGGCAATCTGGGCCTGCCAGGTTGGCTTTACAGGTTCTTCCTCGGCCCGGCGAATGAGTGCGGCCTCGGTGAACCTCAACCTGACGTCCGACTTGAGCGCGCGGACCCAATAACCAGCCCATGGGGCCAGTTTCGCGCCATCTTCCTGAGACCAGCCAAACTCATACTGGCCAGTCAGGGGGTTGATCTCATCCTGAGCCCACCTGTAGAAGACATTCTTTATCCAACCGCGCTGAGCGGCTTCCTGAAGGCTGACTTCCAGATCCTCGTCTCCAACAAGGCGAACCGCGGTTATCCCATCAAGCGATGTGCCCCGTGGGAAAGGCGACCCAACAATATTCCAGCCGTTCCCGAGCGCAAGCTCGTAATCAAAGGGCGAGAACACGGTGGAAGTGCCAGCCAGTGCCACGTTGGTCGGGCCAAAGAGCTTGAGCCAATAACCGCGCCCAGGCTCCAGGTTGAAAGCCGTGGTTGGGTAGTTGGTATAGGCGCCAGCTTCAGGATCGTATCGGTAGAGCAAGGGCTCGAAACCCATCGCTGTGGCCGCATCTGCCGGAGTGCAGCGGAAGGGGAAGGAGACCATAAGGACGCCGCCAGGCAGCTCTTCGCGAGGAGTGGCTGGCAACTGGATCATTCGGCTGAGGCTCTTGGCGCCAGGAGGCGCGCAACTCGAGATAACTCGTATCTCTTGCTCTCCGCTGTATCCGGCCTTTGGCTTTACGCGCCAGTTAACTGTCTGTTCTCTACGAGCGATTATGTTGTCAACAGGTTTGGTTGGTAGCTCACCAGCAACCAGCTCGAGGCTGTCGGGCAGTACGATAGTCATTGAGGCCGAAGTCAGTGTAGCTGTAGCCTGATTGGCGATAGCAGCATACACGCGGAAAGGATCGGGGCTCAGGTAACCATCTTCAGTTGCTGGAGTCGCAGGATTATCGCCACTGAAATAGCGCAGTCCGAGAGGACTGGAAACCGACAGGCAATAGTCGCCTTCGAAGTCGTTGTCGGAGAAACCTACTCCGTAACGATAAGCGAACTCGATGCTTTTGCCAGCAGGCAGAAGCACGTTATCCCACCACAGCGCTACCGCGCTGTCGAAAACGATTGGCATTCCAGTGGTGGTATAGTCGAAATCCGTTGCCGAGATGAGCGGCCAGGCGGCCACAACAAACTTGCTGGGGCGTTGGTATCCGTCCATACGGACAGTGCCAGCGGCCATCACAGCAGGATAATCCGCATTGTCATAAGCTAGATAGGAATCAGGTACTCTGCTTCCTGTCCAGGTATATTCCTCGGTAAAGATGCCTTCGCCCAGGACTTTGATAGGCGCGCCATCGTTTACCCCGAGTTGGGTGTCCAGCATCTGCCTGAGCCCGATTGTCTGCGAGGTATCGCCCTCGTTAGTGACCGTGAACTTGCAGAACACGGCATCGTGGATCAGGTAGAGATCCTGCTGCACTGTTATCGGGATCGCTTCATCGCCGGTACCGTAGACGCAGCTAAATTGATTGCTGGCTACCTGCGCGGGCGTCGTGACGAACTCGGTATCTTCACCCAGCACGAAATCGCTGGGATCATCATCGCTACCGAGCCCAGGATACACGCGCAGGGTTGCGAAAGAGGTGCCTTCGCCCGGATAGGTCAGCGCGAGGCTGGAATCCGAAGCGATAGCTGGATCGCCGCCAGTCGTGTAGAGAACCCACTGACCGGTCTCATCGTCCAGGGCAACCTCGATGTAGGGGTTGGTCACCGTCAGTGTAGCCCTGGTTAAAGCCGCACCCTTCTCTCTGGCGAAGGCGAAGCCCGCCAGTCCAAGCAGCAAGCAGTATGCAAGCGAAAAAGCCGTCAACACAAGCAGCCTTCTCGACGAGCGCAAAGCCGTCATCGGATGTTCCCCCTTGGCATCTCCAACTGGCGCATAACCGCAGGTCAAAGCGACCAATAGCCGCTATTTTAGAACGACGAAGGTCCGTGAAGCTCTTACCACACGACCTTCAGCGTCGACCGCCTGCACCTCTACAGCGTAGGTGCCATTGCTGACAGGTCGGCCGGCTTCATCGAGGCCGGTCCAGACCAGTTCGTTGTGGCCCTGCGCCATAAGCTGGCCGGTAGCCACTTGCTTGATGAGCGAGCCGGCCAGGTTGTAGACCTTTACTGTTACATAAGCGTCGGACGACAGATCGAACACAAGAGACGCGCTACCCTTGGTATCCGCAGTATCGGCAGCCAGGCCTGTAACGGCCAGGGCGCCTTCCTGCCTGGGTTGCATTACGAGACTGAAGTTACTCTCAGCAGCAGCCGCTGTGAAGGTGTAAGCGCCACTGGTGCGCATTGCCCGGCGCGCCCCAGTCTGTTGATCGATAAGTACCAGATCAACCTCACGCGGCACACTGGCCAGATCGGGCCAGCTAACAGTTACCTGCTCGCCCTGTCCAGCAGAAGCGACTGTAAACAGCCACTCCTTGGTAAGGCCGGCTGCGCTCTTGATATCCTGCGCGAAGCTGCCCGAGCGTGTCAGGTCGGTGAAAGCAAGTCCCAGACCGAGTGGACTCATTGGCGGCTCGTAGACATCGAGGTCATCGGAACCATCCAGTGCTCCTGCAGCTACACCAAAGTAGTTGCTGCGGTCGATAGCCTGCTCGGTACTAACCATCAGCTGAGCCTTCCAGCCCTCGAATTCCTCGAGACCTGGCAAAGAGCGACCCGACGGAGCGGGCAGCACCATCAGCTTGCATGGCTTCAATACGCGCACCCAGTAACCGAGCCATGGCCTCAGCACGCCATCTGGAGCGGTATCCCAGTCATAGCCTGAACCTGGCTCATACCAGTAGATAGTAGGCTTGATCCAGCCGGCCGCTGAAGCTTCTACAACACTCTTGATCTCCGTATTCCGTTGTACCAGCACAGTACCCCAGTCAACCGCGAAGTTGAAAGGACAAGCGATCATATGCCAGCCAACGACCAGATCGCCGCCGCTTCCATCATCAATCGTGAAGGAAGCAGGTGCAACCTGTGCGCCTTCGATATTTGCGAGGGCAGGTCCTGCCCGGCGTACCCACAGGCCCATACCCGGCAGCACGTGGTCGACGCTGAAGTCGTATTCAACTCCGCCCGAATCCCACCTTACCGTCCAGTCTGGTCCGGCAAACACATAAGCCGGCGCATCGAAGGACGGCTCGATGTCATAAGGCACTCCAAGCAGTTGCAAGCCATCATCGATGGTCTTGAACTCAAGCTCGAAGGTTGTATCGTCACTGTCGGTCGTATCGTTCTCGTCCTTGGCCGTAACCTCGATCGTATGCAAGCCAGGGACCAGGGTGCTGATATCCATAACATGATCAAGCAAACCATTAACAAGGCTGGCAGTGATGTCCACTTCTGGATCATCATCGAGCTTAAGCAACACTTCAGTAATGGTCGAAGTACCCTCAGGGATCAAAGCGATGGAACCGTAGACTCTCAGCCTGCGACCTGACAGCACTTCGTCTTCCGAGGGCGAAAGCAAGGTGACGCGAACGAGTGGATCTACGCCAACCTGGGCATCGAAAGTCATCTCACTGCCTGAAGCCGAGATGTTACTGACAGCGACGTTGCTATCTACGTCGCCTTGCAGATCAGTATTTGGGGTAGTGGTGCCATCGATTTCAGTGGCTCCAGCGGGATACAAGTCCGTCCCATCGCCCCAGTTACCGGCTGCATAATCATAGAGATCGCCAGCTCCATCAGCCTGAAGCAGATCAACGCCATACCAGGTGGGATCGGCGTTCACGTTGTTAAGGCCATTAGAGTAGTTATACTGCACAAGGCCCTGATCTACCCGGTAGATGGCAAGTCCATCACCCGGCAGATAGGTGTCGAAGCCAACCCGCTGGCGGTTCTCCAGCAAGAAGAAGACATCGGACAACTCGTCGCCATTCGGGAAGAGGGTGACGATTTCTTTGCTGGTCTCGGCTCGATTGATTTCTACATCCGTGGCGTTGGCCAGGATCTGAGTCTCACGAACCCAGCCCAGCAGGCGTCTGTTGTAGCCATCAATCATACTGGGCACTGTGCCATCCAAAGTGGGGCCGTTCCAGGAGCCTGCACCCATAAGCGACCAGAGACCCAAACCGAAACCCTGGTAGGAGACATCATACATATCCAGCAGGCCCAGGTTGTGACCCAGCTCGTGAGCGAAGGCGCCTGTCTTCTCATTTTCGCCACCGAACATAAACCAGTCAATCTTTACGCCGTCGACCTCGATAGGCTCCAGGCCGAATACATCACTAAGGGTAGCGTAAAAGGTGGCGAAATCCGCAGAACTGCCGGTTTCCTGCCAGGTGTCTCCGGCGGCAACAACCCAAACGGCATCTACATAGCCATCGCCATTGGCGTCAAAGTCGGAGAAGTCCAGTTCATCATCGGCAATCAGTACAGCTTCCTTCAGGACTGTGGCACAGTTAGGCTCGCTGGCGGCGACCCCTCCCACTCCCTGAGTGTAATAGGACCTGTTGCGATCCAGCTCATACCAGCCGCCTACTTCGCCGGTGATGGTAAGAGGCGACACGCCAGGCACATCACTGGAAGCGGCTATATAGAAGCTATGAACGCTGTTTGGATTAGCCGGATTGAAAACAATATTGTCAAAAGTTGCTAACGTATGCGCCGCATCGTGCTTCACATCATTGAAATCAACAAGCAACACAACTCCCCTGTAAGGTCCTTCTACAGGCGGAGTCGGCTTGATGACCGGATGCCCAGGCTCTTCGCCGGCACGCGAGCGCTCGACCAGACCCTTATAAAGCTGCACCATCTGCGGATCTGGATCGACTCCCGGCTTGAACTGGTAGCGCGATGGCCAGGGTAGCCATCGCCATCACAGCCATCAGTATAAGGAAAATTGCCAGGCTTCTGTAAGCGCGCGATTCCATCTGAACCCCCTAGTCCCAACTACTCCGGACAGGTGTGCGCCGGACAGGTTCGATACTAGCTAACAGCACTCCGGGGAGAAGGCCGGAAGACCCTCTCCCCGGCATTAGTCAAGTCGTTTACGGAGGATCTGGCGGGCCCTCAGCGGGCTCGAACTGCCAGACTTCGCTCCATACATAACCTTCGTCTTCAAGCCTGCCAGTCGAGCTGATAGGCCTTACTTCATCGTTGGAATTGCGCGCTCCGACCCTCCAGAAGAGGTTAGTGTCGGACGGCAGGCTGTCGAATACAGCCTCGATGTTGTAGATACCAGTCATCGGAGTACCACCGGACAGATACTCGGTACGCTCAGAACTGGTCCAGGTCTCGTCGCTATCGAACTCGCCACTTGTGGATACTTGAACAATGTAGCGATTCGCTCCATCCACTGCGTCCCATTCAGGCTCGAAGGCTGCAAGATCGACACCTTGCGACTGATTATCGGGAGCGACCAGCGGTATCGGTTCAAGTGGCGTAGCGGGGCCACACTGGGTGGGCTCGCCGCGCTGGACAGTCGAGGTCTGAGTGATCTCTTCGCCCGACGTCTGCTGCTGTACCCGGATGATTACACGCAGCACCTTGTAGTAGTAGCTGGTGCCCACCGAAGGAGGCGTATGGAAGAAGCTTGCCTCATAGGTGTTGTTGCTGCCGGAACCGACAGAGATGGTAGCAGTGTCGCCTGGATCGCCCACAGACCAGTCATAGCTGCCATCGTCGGCGGCGGTAAAGGTCACGGTGTTCCCATAGAAATTAGGCCTGTCAACCCAGGTCAGCGCGCCGCCATCATAGATGACGTCGACCAAGGTTTCGGCGCTAACATTGAAGTCGCGATACTGGCTCCTGTGTATCTCGTAACCTGCCACGTAACTGCCCGCAGTGGTAGGATGGGTATAGGGATTGCTGCTGCGATCCCATACCAGGCGGGTAGCATAACCGTCACTTGTGGCTGCAGCTTCGAGGTCTGAAACCTCGGCCGTATCTGCACCACCACTACTCGAGATGGACAGCAGTCCAGCTACGATTGCAAGACCAAGCAGCCAGTTAACGTGCTTCTTCTTCTTCTTTTTACTTTCGGCAGCCTTCACGGTCTTGGTAGGCGTGTAGATTGCGATTGCCCTGTCCCGGGCCTTGATGCCTTCAGGGGCCTTTATGGCCTGACCGGTGGCGCTTATGGGATCAGTGGCAATGATCTTGATACGCCCAACGTTCTCCCGCACGAGTTCCTGACGATCTGGATACCAGACGTCACGCAGGAGGACCATCAGCATACCTTCCTCGATGCCCTGGCGTGCGCCAGCGCTGAGGGAGATCTTGCCAGAGGCATCCTGCATCAGAACCTGAGCCTGAGCAGGTTTGTAAGTGGCCATCTGCGTGGCAATGTGAGTGGCGGCTTCCGTCATCACATCGTCCATTAGCAGATCGGAAGCGCCCGTGAATCCGGGCTTGTCGACCGTAGCCGCTCCCGCGCCACCATTCATATATTCGCCGATGGTAGTATCAAACAGTTGGCACTCCATTAACACGGCGGCGCTGGACTCGGTGAGTGCGGACGTTGAGATATCACCTATCACAACTCCCGCCAGGTCCAGTTCCTTCGCGAGTTCTACCCAGTTGAACTGGTTCAATGGGTAGGAGAGGCCTAACCGCTCCATCGCGCGCTGCATCTCTTCGCGTGAGACTACCTCGAAAGTACCGGTAGCCTCCAACTGAACCGCGAGAGCGTCAGCAGCTTTACGGCCTAGCATTGCATCCTTGACTTCGCTATTGTTGTTGAAGTCAAGGACAGCGACCTGGGTGGCGACGCCAGCGGCCGTGGCAGGGCTGGTGGTAACCATTGCCAGGTTTGATAACACCACACCTGCAATGAAGCAGAGGATCGTTAAGTGCGATAGCGCCTTGGCCGCCAGGCTTTTCCGGAAGCGCAGCATTCGTTGTCCCTCCTGACACGTTGGGCTCGTGCTTGGCTGTTATTCAGGTTGTTTCCGCAATCGTTCAGCCGGACGGCCCAGTACTAGCCCGAGCCGTCCGGGTTCATCCCATTCTACCGCAACACTACCATCGTGCGGAACACAGTCAAAGTCTCCCCAGACTCACTGCTGGCTGTGACCTTTACGAGGTAGCTACCGTTGGGCAGCTCTCGCCCGCCGTTATCGGTACCGTCCCACGGTACCTCTACAGTTCCAGTCGCGTGCAGCATATCCTGCTCGAGGCTCTTAACCAGGGTTCCACCAAGATTATATATGGCGGTCGTAACATAAGCTTCCTGGCTCAGAGTATACCGAACGGTACCGGTTCCCTTTGTTGTGGCATCGGCCGCAAGGCCAGTTACCGCAAGCGCGCCGATAGCTTCCTTGGTCACGATAACCTGCAGCTGCTTCGTCTGGTCGCCGGCGCGACTTGCCACCGGGAAGGTGTAACTGCTGGCTGTCCTCATGAACACTGTCTTGCCTGTGTCGGGATCAACCAGGACTACCTTGTATTCGCGCGGTAGCGCGGACAAGTCGTTCCACGTGAGGGCGACTTGGCCGCCAGGCACGTTGGTTTGAACGGTCAGGTCATACACTTCGCGCACGGTGTCGGCAGCGCGGATATCCACGCCGAGGCCTTCTCCAGCGCGCACTGCTGCGCCCAGGCTGATGTCCACATACTGGACACTGGTCAGCGGAGCGGGCTTCACGATGTCATAGAGATTATCAAGTGAGGCCGTAGCGTCCGTGGCGGCGCCTACTACAGCGCTTCCACCGGGCATACCGTTCACACTTGTCTCCAGCTCGAAGTTCCAGGCTGTCTCGAAAGGCAGACCGCCAGGCAGCTCCGCCGTGAGGCTTCTGACGGAACGCTTCGGCACCGAGATGCCAACCACGTTGGTGTTCTTCACAAGCAGCCAGTAGCCCTTCCAGGCGGCCATCCCGCTTGCGAGCTCGTAAGTCGCGGTGGTGCCCTTCTGCATCCACAGGGCGCTGCCGATGTCGCCATCCGCCGCAGCCTGCATGATGGGCTTGGTGCCGCCGCCGCCGTAGCTAATGACCAGGTCGTACCAGCTAACTGGATTCGCGAAAGGCATACCGATCATATTCCAGCCCTCGCCCAGTGGCACGACATACGGGTCAGTCAGTATCTCCGTAGGTACTGCCTGCACGGAGACCCCTGCCTCGGACAGCATCCAATAACCTCTGCCTGGCAGGACACTTGTGATCTCCCCGGTTGGGAAGACATAGTCGTAGTCGAGAGAGGCCCTGTTCCAGTAGGCCAGGTTGCCAATTGTAATGTTGGTAAGCCCAAGTACCGACGCCGGTGTGTTCGGGGCGAAGGTGCCAGGCACCGACATCAGGAACAGACCAGAGGTCCAGGCGTAAGGCGGCTTCATTACGAAGTTGATGCCGCTTGTAGTCAGGCCCGGAGCCACTGTGGCTGCGCGGTAGGTCGGGTCAGGCGTAAGTGCCCCACCCGGTACCGGGACAACCCAGTAGTCGCCAGACTCAACATTAAGGAACTGGTAGTTGTATCCAGCATTGGTGTTGGTCGCGGTGCTGTAGAGGGCCGCGCCACCGCCGACAGGTTGCAATTCGACCGTCACGCCACCGAGCGGAGCGCTTGTGGCCTCATCGGTCACAAGGCCGCGCAGGTTGCCAGGTGGCAGCTTCTCGAGTTCGAAGTCCTGCAGTGTGCCACCTGCCGGCGTGATTACTACGATAGCCGACTCGCTCGAGTAGCCAATCGCGCTTGCGATTGCGGTATAAGTCCCCGAAGGCACCTCGTCGAGGTAGGTCGGGATGGTGTCGTCATCGAACCAGAACGCATAACGGCCATCCGCCAGCGTCGTGGTATCGAGGTCATCGCTATCGATGTCCTTTATGATGTTGCCGGAGCCATCTTCGAGCCGGACACGCGCTCCAGCGATACCAACACCAGGGGCGTCATCGCCGGTAACCTCGCCATACATATGGCCAGGCTCGCCAGCCAGGACGAAGTCAATTCCCGTAGTGGTCTGCCCGGGATTGACTGTGACCGGGTTGTCCTCGTAATCCTGCGGACTGTAGCCAGTCGCCTCACAGCGACAGTTGTAATCCGCAGTTGGCAGGTCGGGTATGACATAGTTGCCGTTTACATCGGTGTAGGCATCACCCGTAACAGGCGTGCCGACCACCGTATCCTCAGTGGCTATGACATGCGCGCCGAAGACCGGGTTGCCCTGGTCGTCCTCGACGTGGCCGGAAATAGCTCCATTGGGCGCCTCGGTAAGCTGGGTGAAGGCCGCGCGCGTAATGCTGCCATCTTCCACCGTCGCGCCGTTGCTATGGTCAATTGTATAGCCAGCTTTGGTCGCATTGATGCCATAGTTGCCAGGTGGCAAGCCCTCAAACAGGTACTCGCCATCGGCGCCTGTAATTGCATTGAAGGTACCGCCACCGCCGCCGATAGTCACGACTGCGCCCTCGAGCGGCGCCAGGCCGTTCTTCAGCACTACTCTACCTGACAGCGAGCCAGTGCGCAGGAAGCCCGAGATGTTCTTGAGCAAGCGGCTACGCCTGTTATGGCTGATGATATGGCGGAAAGTCGTGTCGCCTACTGTGATGTCGATAGCCTGGTAATCGCGCCGGATGCCCTCCATGCCGAAGGAGGCAAAGACGGCGCGCCGGTTGGCCGAGTTCTGATAGGCCACCATACCCTGACCGCCACCGTTGAAGGTGAAGGCGGTCGTGGCATTGGCAGCCAGGTTGACCGCGTCTACCCAGCCCTGGTTCAAAGGCGCGTCGCCGCGCCCACCATTGGCGTCATAGCCACCGCGCATTTGAAGCGTACTGTTGTGGTAGAGAGTATCGCCCGGACCGTCTGGGATGTTCATCCAGAAGCCGTTCGAGCCGCTCTCACCCAGGCTGTAGTTGGAAAGGGTGCCCCCTGCGCCGGTCAGTTGGTGCCTGGCCACCCAGTTGTCACCGGCCGTGTCACTGGCATAAGTGACGCCGAAGTAGTTGGTTAAGGAAGGCGCTCGGCGCGGCCCCATTGAGGGTCAGCGCCCAGGCGACGTCCTGGCCCGAGAGCACCATCCGGCCGCCCTGGTCCATAAAAGTCTGCAGCCTGCCCTGAACCGCCAGGTCGCGGATGGTACCCGCGCCTGTCCAGAGGTCGCCTGTATAAGGCGAGAGCCAGACGACGAACTTCTCGTTGACCTGACGAGCTAGCCCGGTGACCGGGTCAGTTGTCATACGGGGCAGGAAGTTAGCCAGCACATCCGTAGTTATCGGGCCACGGCATAGCACGCGCCAGACATCCACATTGTCATACAATCCGGCACTCAGGTTGTAATAGAAGACCTTAAGCGGGAAGTCAGTACTGTAATCTACGGTCTCGCTACCCAGGTTTTGGGTGCCTCGTGCCAGATACACTCGGCTATGCCAGGTGCGTATGTCATTGTTCTGACCCGCGCCGAAGATCGCCGAGTCCTCATACCACATCGCATAGACCGGATTATCGTAGTCCGGATCTTTCGTATAGAAAGGTAGTGGCGAGGTCAGCAGATAATGGTCTACCGGTATGCCTACGACCCCGTATCGGTTGGAGCCTGCGCCTATATACCCCTCGTTAATGCTGCCGATGAACTTCTGGCCGCAAGCATAATCGGAGATATACAGGATGCGACTGCCACCAACGAAGGGCTTGGTAGTGAAGCCGGTAATGTTGTCGTAGCCGTAAGCAAGGTTGATTCCGCCAGTGAAGTTGTAGGAGGTAATGTAATTGCCCACAACATCGAAGGGCACGATGTCTACGTAGTAGTCGATCTCGCGGTTTGGCGTAGTCCAGGTGTTGGAATACACTCCATCATTGGCAGCGCCATCACCGTGAGCGCCGTCGTCATAAAGGCGGCGGCCCCAAGCGGCAACATTACCCACATTAAAGTCCAGGATTCCGGCTGTCGTGCCGGTATTCGCGTTGATGACATAGTAGTTGCGCTCTTTGTAAGTCATCAAAGTGGCGCCTTTGTCATCGCCTGGAATTATCCAGTCATCATCGGTGTTGTCATAGGTCTCAGTACCCCATTGGGCGTCATCGGCGTCATGGAATACAGCCCAGACCTGCCCTACACCTGATTCACCATCAGAAACTCTTGCCGTGATCCGGATGGTGGAGCCAGGATTGAAAGCTTTACGTTCGAGCCCTGTGCCCGGGTCTGTGATAACAGGCAGAGCATTCAATATTGGCGGGTTGATGTCATCAATGCTGACAACCCAGATATTGACGCCATTATCCTCGGCCAGGTCTGGAGTAAAGTTGGGATCCATCCAGCCGGTATAGTCGCGCTCGGTGGTGAAGGCGGTCTTGGGGTTGGCCCAGGTGTCGAAACCAGGCGTCGGCGTGGCCGCAATCGGCGCTGAGGAGGGGTCAACATCATCGAAGTTGTTCTTGCGGCCAATCGGGATCTGTGCGCTGGTGTTCGGCAGCAGGGCATCTGGGCCCTGGATGACGTTCCAGGTACCTGTATTCCTTATAACAGCCCGGAAGATGTCGAAATCGCCGTTCTCGTCGGAGGCAAAGACAATCAAGGCATAGGCGCCAGAAGTATCAAAAGCGACTATTTCAGGCTCCTGGTTGTTGCTGGCTGCCACGAGAGAGAGCTGCTGGGTGTCCGTTGCGGCGTAACCGAGCCAACGGGCAATCCAGCACTGCTTGCTGGCCTGAGTCGAGTCTGCGCTGTCAAGCAAACCCGCTGTGCCGCCGGAATCTACGCTGTCGCTGGTGAAGATGAGTGAGCCGTTGTAAAGCTTGGGATCGGTCTCTTCGCCAGGGCCCCCCTCGATTTGCACAACACCCGAACCATCGAGGTTGACCATCCAAAGGTCAGTGCCGGTGCCCAAGCCCGTGTCAGCCTGCAAGATGATACCGGCGCCGTCAGGACGCCAGGCGGGATGGCGGGCGCCATTGGGGAAGTCGGCGGCATAGGTGATCTGGATAAGGGCAGAGGTAATAGTGTCATAATAGTAGATCTGATAAGCCGAATCAGGCATAGCCTTGGCTTTGCGGGCAAAGGCAATACGGGTGCCTGAAGGCGACCAGATAGGTTCGATTTCATCCGTTGTGTCGCTGGCGTAAAGCTTGACCTTGCCAGAGCCATCCGGATTCATCGTCCAGAGATCGTAGTTGTCCTCGACCCCGGCCGCATCCGCCGCAGAATCGCGGTTGGAGGCGAACAGGATTTTGGTACCTACCCCCTGCTTGAGCCAGGCGGGGTTTTTATCCACCGGGTCTGCCGCACGGGTAAGGTTATATTCGATTTGTTGAACGGCACGAGTGCTCACCTCTGCGGTGATTGCTGCAGAATCGAACACTTCGTGAGGGCCTGACAACGTAGCTGCCATTATGGCAGCCGGGTCGGGAGCCCCTTGCTCGGTAAACTGTGCGGTAACAGCAGGTACCGCAAGCACTACCGCGGCTAGAAGAACGCCAATTAATAGAGCGGACGAAAGCTTGATGCGGCTAGTCAAGTGACACCACTCCCACCATAGCGGCTCGTCCAAGCCCATAAAGGCTTGGGGGCAGCGCCGCTGCGAGCTGATCATTCAGCATACGGATCGCGTCCGCACGGGCAGAGCCTGGCTTTCGATAACCTTTGTGAGACGCCCGGATAAAGCTTGTTACTTGCGCTTGGAGTATATCACAGCGCCCGAAACACTGTAAACCGGAACGCCTTGTGCTACGCGCCCTTACGCTATTCAACAACGCTCCTGCACGTCCTGCCAGATTTCTAAAATTTCCTTGCGAACCTCAGGAAGAGGCTTGTCAGTATTAATCAGATAATCTGCCCCGTCCCTTGCCCACTCCAGATGTGCCTGGGCCTCAAGGCGTTCCTCGGCCTGCTCTGCCGTCAGGTGGAAACGCTCTTCAGCCCTGTCACACTGGGTTTTGCGCGAGCATTCAGTCCAGATGAGGACGTCCAGCTCCTCGAGCAACTCGAGTCGCGGCAGTATTGCCGCCTCAAGCACAATGATACCCTCTTCCGGCGAAAGCTGTGCGCTCTCTTCGAGGATTCTTTTTCGAAGAATTGTCTCAAGAGCCGGATCGGTGATGGAATTCAGGCGTTGCATGCCTTCGCTAGAAGAAAAAATAAGATTGGCAAGCGCGGCTCTGTCGAGGCTGCCATCAGCTAGAGCAACCTCGGGGAAGGCCGCAAGCACCTCGGCAAGCACTGGCGAGTCCGGCTGCATCAACTTGCGCGCTTCCTCATCGGCCAGGATGATACGGGCGCCCAACTCCTCGAAGATACGCGCCACAGTACTCTTGCCGGTCGAGATGCCGCCTGCGATGCCAATAAGCATTATTGCTCCAAAGATAAAAAGTGCTTCCTGGACAGACAGGAGAGTCGGGCAGAGCAGAATCCTGCCCGGCTCTCCCAATAACTCTTTACGCTTCGGGCTTCTCTTCGGTTGGGGTTTCTTCTTCGGCAGGCGCCTCTTCGAGGGCCTCGACAGGAGCCTCCGCTACGGTCTCGTCAACTACAGTCTCCTCAACGGGAGCCTCTTCCACTACGGTTTCATCCACTACAGCTTCTTCTACTACAGCTTCTTCTACTGGAGCTTCCTCTACTGGAGCTTCCTCTACTGGAGCTTCCTCTTCGACAGCCGGCTTGGCCTTGGATTTGGCCTTGCTGGGCTTCGGCTCCTCTACGGGAGCTTCGGCTGCCGGGACTTCCGGTTGAGAGGCAGCTTCCTCTGGAGTGAGCATCGAACCGAACACATCGCCCAGAGTGACCGCGCCGGTGTCCTGACTCTTGATGAAGGTGCGGACTTCCTGGCGCTCTTGCTGCTCGGCGGCGCGCGAAAGGCTGACGGTCATCCGGCGGGCGTTAGCGCGCAGGTTCAGCACCAGCACGTCTACTTCCTGACCAGCCTGGACAACTTCCTCGCACTTGTTGATGCGCTTCTCGGACAACTCGCCAATCGGCATAAAAGC
Source organism: uncultured Armatimonadia bacterium (assembly GCA_963749155.1). Lineage (GTDB taxonomy): Bacteria > Armatimonadota > Zipacnadia > CAVVLO01 > CAVVLO01 > CAVVLO01. The sequence goes on from CAVVLO010000002.1 coordinate 1,057,770, forward strand.
CTCAACGCCCTCGGGCAACTTCACGAAGCAGCCGGAAGCCACACAGCGGGTGATAACGCCATGCACGAGCTGACGCTCGCGATACTTGCGACCGACTTCCTTCCAGGGATCGGGAAGGATCTGCTTGAGCCCAAGCGAGATACGCTCGCGGTCCGTGTCAACTTCGAGCACCATAACTTTGATAGTGTCGCCGACCTTGACAACCTCGGCTGGGTCATCAATCCGGGTCCAGGACATATCGGAGACATGCAGCAAGCCGCTGACGCCACCGAAGTCCACAAAAGCGCCATAAGGAGTCAGACTGCGCACCTTGCCCTCGACGGTCTCGCCTGGCTGAAGCTTCTCCCAGGTCTGCTTGCGCGACTTGGCGCGCTCTTCATCCGCCACAGCTTTGTGGCTGAGGATGACCTTCTGCCGACGGCGGTCGACTTCAAGCACGCGCAGGCGAAGCTCATGCCCTACGAAGCGGTCGAACTGTCCGGGCTTCGAGGAGATCTGAGAGCCAGGCACGAAACCATTTACTCCCAGGTCGACCCGAAGGCCGCCCTTGACGCGCTCGATAACCATTGCTTCAATAATTTCGCCACTATTTTTTGCTTCGATAATTTTGTCCCATAGCTTCTCAAAGTCGGCGCGCTTCTTGGAGAGCTTGATAACGCCCTCATCGTCCGCCTTCGAGGCTACGAAAACGTCTACTTCCTGGCCAGGTTGCAGCTCTTCGTCGAGCTCGTCGCGAGGGATTAGCCCTTCGGTCTTGGTGCCGATATCCACCAGGACGCCGCCGTCATCACTTACGCCGGCAACGATCCCCCGGATGATGTCGCCCCTTCGGGGGCCTTCCAGCGCAGCGTCGAAGCCTTCGCCACTAGCCATAGCCGCGGCAAATTCATCGACATCGCTTGCAGCCTCTTCGGGCTGCTGCTCGAGACTTTCGGGTGCTTCTTCGGGTGTTAGCTCTTTCTCAAAATCATCTGACATTTCGCTAGACCTCTCTCGTTAGGTAGTTTGGTTGGTTTCCGCCTAAAGGCGGTTGGACGACCAGACGGTAAGTTGCCTCTCCAACGTTACAAGTTTCAAAGTTTGCGATCTGGAGGTGAGACGTCCTGACTAGTCGATTGGTACTTGATCGGCCCAGTTGGGTCCGACCTTTAGACTTACCGTGAGCGGCACGACCAGCGGCACTACATCCTCCATAGCTGACTTGAGCAGCGCCGCCGTCTCGCTTGCATGCTGCCTGGGCACTTCGAGCACTAGCTCGTCGTGTACCTGTAGCAGTAATTTTGCTGGACTGTTATCACCTCCCATTCTGGCAGCGACACGAATCATCGCAAATTTCATAATATCGGCAGCGGTACCCTGCACAGGCATATTTATCGCCCTGCGCTCGGCTGCGCGCCTTACCTGTTGATTGGCGCTTGCCAGTTCGGGCATAAACCTGATGCGCCCAAACAACGTGGCTACCTTGCCACTCGCCCTGGCTTCTTCGATTGTGCGCGCGATATATTCGCCCACCCTCGGAAGCCGGGCCATATATTGTGCAATATATGCCTGGGCTTCATCAACAGGGATCCGAAGTCTCGAAGCATATCCATATTCGGTCATCCCATAAACCAGACCGAAGTTTATCATCTTGGCCTTGTCGCGCTGTTCGGATGTTACCGCATCTTGCGGCACTCCAAACACCTCGGCGGCAGTATGGCGATGGATGTCTTCCCCTTTCTGGAAGGCCTCAATGAGGCGTGGCTCTTCTGACAGATGCGCCAGCACCCGAAGTTCTATCTGAGAATAATCTCCCGAAAGCAGCACCCAGTCCGGTTTGCCTGGCACAAAGCACCTGCGTATCTCGGTGCCCCAACCGACTCCCTGGGGGATGTTCTGCAGATTGGGTTCGGTGCTTGATAACCGCCCAGTTGCCGCAATCGTCTGGTTGAGGGTCGTGTGGATGCGCCCATCGCTCGAGTGCTCTGCAAGCGCAAGCAAGGCATCGGCATATGTCGACTTGAGCTTGCTCCAGTTGCGCCAGTCGAGTAGCAAAGGGATTATCGGGTGGGCATCCAGCAGACGCTCCAACTCGGCCGCGTCCGTAGAGAAGCCAGTTTTGGTGCGACGCGTCTTCGGCAGACCCAGTTTTTCGAAGAGCACTTCCTGGAGCTGCTTGGGCGAACCGAGATTGAAGGTTTCACCCACCAGTTCATAGGCCTGTTGCTCAACCTGAGCTAGAAGGGCAGCCAGTTCCTGGCCGATCCGGGCAAGCTCCTGCTTGTCGACAGCGAACCCAAGGCGCTCCATCTTATATAGAATAGGCACAAGAGGTAGTTCGAGCTCACGCATAACTGGTTCAAGGCCCAGCTCGACTAACGCATTTTTCAAACGCGGAGCCAATCTGGCAAGCGCCCAGGCGGCTTTGATAGCAGTGACTTCGGCAGGCGCAAGAGGTTTACCCAGGCTCTCGCGGAGCTGCTTTGTTTCTTCCTCGGTGGCCTCGAGCTTCAGCCCAAGCTGGGCGTTTGCCAGGACTTCAAGGGTCTGAGGCGCCTGGTCGGGATTGAGGAGATAGGCCGCAAGGCGAGTATCGAAAAGGTCACCGAGGGAGACATCCAGCGGCGCCTCGACCTGGGTTAGCAAGTGCTTGGAGTCAAAGACAACCAGCTCGAGGGGGCTTGCCAGTAGAGAAGTCAGCAGCTCCCAGCCGGCAGAATATTCTGGTTTAGCTTCGGCGAAGAGCCCTTCCAGTGGCGCCTCGTTGCTAGCTTCTTCCGAACCGACCAGCCAGACTTCCTCTTCCTCCCAGGCCAGGGCGAAACGAGTACCTGAAGGCAAAGTGGCTAGCGCGACCGGGCCCTCGGAAGGCAGGGGCACCTCAGCCAGCGTGCTGGCGAGTTTTACAGCGGGCAAGGCAGGTTCTCCCGCCGCCCCGAAAAGTTGCTCGAAGCGCTCTGCAAGCTGACGGAAATCCAGCTCGAAGAGCTTCATCCTGAGGGCTGGCAAGTCGGGCGCGCCCCGCTCGAGTTCGGTGAGGTCAAATTCTAAGGCGAAGTCAGGCACCAGAGTAGCCAGATGCTTGTCGCGGTGGATGCCTTCGGCCCCTTCACGAAGTTTTTCGCGCAGTTTGGGAGGATTAACTTCCTCAATCCTGGCGAGCAATTCTTCCACCGAGCCAAAGTCCTGGATGAGCTTGGTTGCAGTTTTCGGCCCGATACCCGCAACGCCTTTGATGTTGTCGCTGGCATCGCCACTGAGTGCTTTGTAATCGGGCACGAGCCTGGGATCGAAGCCTTCTTCTTTGCGGAAACGTGCCTCGTCCCAGTCTTCGATGTCAGTGGCGCCTTTATGAGGTACCAGCAGATGGATGTTATCGGTGACTAACTGAAAAAGATCTCGGTCAGCGCTGGCGAGGAAAACTTTATCGCCCCTGGCTTCGAGTTGCTGAGCCAGGGCAGCCAGGACATCGTCCGCCTCAAAGCCTGGCACCCCTATCACAGGGATGCCAAGCGCCTCGAGCACTTCATACGTCAAGGGCACCTGAGGGAGAAAATCCTCGGGAGTCTCGCTCCGATTGGCTTTGTAATCTTCATAGGCCTCGTGCCGGAAGGTCTTGCCAGCCACATCGACAACGACACCCAATAGATCAGGTTGCTGGTCGGTGATAAGCCGCAGCAACATATTGAGGAAGCCCTGGACAGCGCCTGTCGGCCTGCCTTGCGAGTCGGTAAGCGCCGGCATCGCATAGTAAGCACGAAAGAGAAAGCTATATCCATCTATAAGGATTGCCTTGGCCATTAATCCGACTAACGCCGGAGCCTCGCCTCCGCATCGCTTTCCATTATGGCTTGCAGCGCGCCCCGAGTACTCGATTCGGCGAACATCTCGATGAACCGCTCAAAAGGCATCTGAGGGCGCATCCGGTCAATTATTACTTTTTCGAAGCCGCCAAGCTCTTTGCACGCGTCATAGGCGTCGCGGTAGTTGCCCAGCTTGTCAATAAGCCCAACTTTCAGGGCCTGCTCGCCCGAATAGACTCGTCCATCGGCCAGCTTGCGCACTTTATCAAGGGGCATCTTGCGTGAATCGGAGACAACCTTCACGAACTGTTCATAAAGCTGCATGATTTCAATCTTGGCCAGCGTGCGCTCCTCATCGGTCATCGGTCGCGCGTAGTTGCCAAAATCCTTGAACTTGCCACTCTTTATCGTGTTGAACTCTACTCCGACCTTGTCGAGGAGTTCGGCGGCACTGAAGGTTTCCATAATTACGCCAATGCTGCCTGTTGCCGTGCCCGGATTGGCGATGATGATGTCGGCAGGGCAAGCGACGTAATAACCACCCGAAGCTGCCGCATCTCCCATTGAGGCTACGATTTTTTTACCGGCTTTTTTGGCCTTGAGCAATTCGGCATAGATTTCTTGAGCCGAGGCGATTGTGCCCCCAGGGGTATCGAGCCGCAGCAAGATTACCTTGATATCGGAATCCTGGGTAATCTCATGGATATACTGGACAACCGATTCGGCTGAGGTGCCCCCCATCGAGCCACAAGACATAAAACCTGTTATCTCGATGAGGGCTGTATTGGCCCCGGTGTTGTAGGAAGTCTGCCCGGGCAGGTTGGTCATACTCGTGCTGAAAGCAGAACCCAACGCATAGAAGAAATAGAAAACAGCGCCTCCAACCAGCAATATCCCAAGTACGACGGCAATGCCAACGCCGATGAAAAATTTGCGCCTGGCCTGTTCGGCGCGGGCGCGTTCGCCTTCAGGATTTGGCTGATGAGGTGGAGTTACTCCCACACTGTAATTCTGGGGCGGGTTGGGCTGGTTTTGATCATCCATAAGGGCCTCTCCCTCCTGTTTCGTATTGGCTATTATACTGACCCTTGGCCCAAGGCGAAAGGCAATCTGGCAAGGGATGTTTGACAGTGCTCTGGGACGCCCATATAATCGCCTTCCAGACACTTGCCGGAGTGGCGGAATTGGCAGACGCGCTTGACTCAAAATCAAGTGGGCCCAGCGCTCGTGAGGGTTCGAGTCCCTCCTCCGGCACCAACCCCTCTTTTCAGCCTTAGGAGGAACTGTTATGACCTCGCCCTTCCAGGTAGATGTCTCTCCCGATTGGCAGAGTCTTGTCGACTGCATTATGCGTCGTGGTACACCCCAGCGCGCGCACCATATCGAGTTGTTTCTGGATTATGAGGTTCAGCTTGACCTGGGAGAGCGCTTTGGGGTCTGGGAAGCCCTCGACAAAAGCGATCCCAATTACCACCTGGCGGCTGCGGCCGAGTTGCAAAAATTCCTGGGCTACGATTATGTACGGATGGGCGCCGAGGGCATCGACTTCCCCTTGTACTACGACACCACCGAAGACACCGCCGAACTCGGCAGGCAGCAGGGGCGCAGCTATGTGAACCTGCATAAAGGCCCGATTGCAAGCTGGGAAGATTTTGAGAAGTACCCCTGGCCAAAGGCCGAAAACATTACCACTCGCGCCCTTGAATATTATGACAACCACCTGCCCGAGGGGATGTGCATAATCGGCAGTGGTGGGTTCGCCCACTTTGCCGAGTTGCTCTCCTGGTTGATGGGCTACGAAACGCTGTGTCTTGCCTTATTCGACCAGCGCGACCTGGTTGAAGCCATCGCCAATAATCTGGTCGATATCTATCGCGCCGGCCTGAAACAGATCCTGCAACATCCCTGTGTGGAAATTGTTTGGGGCAGCGATGATATGGGCTTCCGCAGCCAGACTCTTATCAGCCCCGCCGACCTGCGCGAATACGTCTTCCCTGGCCACAAGTTGATGGCCGAGATGGCTCACCAGGCCGGTAAGCCTTATCTGCTGCATTCCTGCGGCAACCTGCACGAAGTAATGGAAGACCTTATAGTGGACGTAAAGATAGATGCCAAGCATAGCTTCGAAGACACAATCGAGGATGTGTGCGAACTCAAAGGCACCTGGGGCCAGCGCATCGCCTTGCTCGGGGGCATAGACGTCGACTTTATGTGTCGCGCAACGCCCGACCAGATACGCGAGCGGGTTCGCAAGACGCTCGAAGTGTGCATGCCAGGCGGCGGCTATTGCCTGGGCAGCGGCAACAGCGTAGCCAACTACATCCCCGTCGAGAATTACCTTGCGATGATGGACGAAGGCCGGAGCTGGGGCAGGTAGGACAATCAGCAGTCTCGGAAGTAGAGGGACGTCGCTCTGGGCGGCGTCCCTTTACTTTGGAAGCTCAGAACTGCTCTGACAGCGTGAAGGTAGCTTCAGTGTAACGGCTAGCCTGCTCTTCAAAAGCCTGGCTAACCTCCTCGGCCGAGAGAGCCCTTCGATAGAGTTTCAACTCGTCCAGCAGGCCGATGTAAGGCTGCCAGTTGCCAGTTGAGAAAGTCTTGCCAGGCGTATCCAGGCTACCTGTGAAGTCGACGGGCAGCTCGTATTCAGAATCCAGCTTGCCGTTCAGGTAATACCTGACCTTGCCTTCGGCGCGACTTACTACTAGTGCAACGTGTGTCCAAGCGCCTTCCGGCAAGCTGCCCTGGCTATATGTTATGCCACCTGGACCACCGGCAGTGACCATCTCGAGGTTCAGTCGGCCATCGGCAAGCAGGTCCAGATTCCACCAGGTGGCGGGGTAGAGGCCCTTGTCAAGCACCCGGCGACGCTGATGCTGGGAGTCCACCCCAAGCTGTGTCGGAGCGAGCCATAATTCCAGTGTAAAATCCTCTGTTCCCAGATTCAGTATCGGCCGGTCTGGCGCCTCGACAAGGGTCGAAGTGCCATCACAGAAAAGCGCGCTACCAAAAGTGCCTGTGGCGCGCAGTTCCCAGGCCAGCAGGCCCTCGTTGCCCTTACCAGAGGAATCGAGGACGATTTCGCCCTCTGGTTCATCGAACCGCCACCAGAGGGCCAGCTTGTCAGGACCCAGTTGAGGAGAGAGCTCTGCTGCTGGCTGGGTCACAGCCTGCAGTGCTGTCAAAGAACGCCCGGTAGCAAAATCTGGCGAGTCAGCCGGCCCGAGCAGCAGGTTGTCCAGGTAGAAGACGGTTGCAGCCTCTGAAGTGCTTGAAATACCAAGCCAGGTTGGTTTCTCGAAAGCTTCATCACAGAAAGGCAGCTGCTCGAAGACCTGGTCCGGCTGCCCCGGTTCAAGCAGGCGCAAAGTAAAAGTCTTGAGCGCCCCTGGGCCTGTCTCGAAATCCACCTGAAGGGTGTACCAGACGCCAGGCTGAAGGGTAGCGATGGGCTTCCCGCCTGTGCCGAGTCGCCCACCCACCGTCAAGGTGCCATCAGACCTGCCGGCGACACTTGGTCCTACCAGCAACGGGCCGCTCCATTCGCGCAGTTCGATATACCAGTCAGCAGGCGCCTCGGGAGAATTCATCACATCGACCGAGAGACGCTGCTTGCCCTCCGGCAGGTTGATTGAATAAAAAACATGCGGCTCCCAAGGCCTTAATAGTCCTGGCGCATCGGCGAAGCGCAGGCTATACCTGCCCAACGAGGCGGCCTCGAGACTTGCTCCAACGCTTGCGGGCGCCTCGGCGCTGGTCTGGGCAGTCGCTGGCTCCTCGCCCGGCTTCATCAACTCGAAGCCATCTACAAGGGGACGAATCTTCTTCTGATAAGAGAAGCTGACAGGCTCCTCGAGGGGCAACAGGCGATTCTCAAGTGGCCAGGAGGCCCGCTCAGGTGACTCATATACGCCCGCTTTGGCAAGTTCGTCGCTTACATCCACAAAGCCAAGCTCCCAGGCTGGCGAATCGGGCTGCAGCCGGCCATCATAAGCTTCTGCATCCAGGAGAAGGGGATTGGCTACCCGGGAGCCGATATCAAAGCCTGCCGCCTGCCAGTCCTCAAACGACGCAAACTTTGCGGTGGGGCTCATCTCGACTTCAACAGGCGCTCCTGCGTGCCAAATCAGGTTGTCTTCGAATACGACCTGACGGGGATCCCACTCTGGATGGCCCCACAATCCCTCGGCATAGAGCTGCCTGGCCGGATCGGTGAAGTAGAGGACATTGCGACGAATCTGGTTTGGTCCAACCTGATACTTGCCCTCGGGGTCGCTGTGCATGAAATAACCGAAGAAGACCATACAGTTGTAGAAAGCCATCGGCTTGCCGGTCTCGATAAAGAGGTTGTTCTCAACCACGTTGTCGGCGCCAAACTGGATGAACAGGCTGTTCGAGCCCGAGCCGGCTATCAGGTTGCCGTAGAGGGTGACTCCGCAGATAGAGCTGTCAAGATAGACACCCCAGGTGCAGAAGGGCGCCCCATAGCCCGTCGGTGGATAAGTGCAATGCGGATAGCTGCCATAACCTACGGTGTCGATCAGTTTGTTGAATCTGAGCACATTACCGACGTCCCGGACACCCAGTTCGGCGTTATGCTGGCGCAAGGAGATAGCTCCATCGTCCACCGTGCAGAGCATCGTGTGGCGGATAAGGTTGTATTCGGCCAGGTTGCGGGCGCCGTTGATGAAAAGCCCATCTCGAGGCGTGTCGTGGATCTCGCTATGACTGGCGATGTTGTCGTTGCCAAGCAGAGTGATGCCAGCGCACACCTTGTCGAACAGTCCATTGGAGTAGATGTGGTTGTTGTCCGCCACGTTGCCATCACCGCGCACCACGATGCCATCTCCACCCACCGAATGGATATCGTTGCCGGCGATGCGACACTCGTAGCAGGGATAACTGGTCACAAGGGCCCTGTCACCGGCGTGAAAGGGCTGGCTGGTGCGGCCGCGCTGGCGCCAGGGATTGCCGATGCCCTTGCTGGCGTTGCGAACAAAGCCAACGTTGACGCCGACACCCCCGATATTGGTGATGGTGTTGCCGATAATCTCACAGTGGGTTGCGCCTTCGAGGCAGACGGCGTCCTGTTCTGCCCCTTCAAGCCCAAGCCCCTGCAAAGTGACATACTGGACAGGTTCCTCGGGGGTGCCTGACAGGCGGATCAGATTCTCGACAACCGGCACTTCAACTTCTCCATCGGCCACTTGCCCAGCCGGTGGGAGGAAGGCAAGCTCTCCGGTGCGGTAATCCAGATACCACTCACCGGGTGCATCGAGCGCGCCCCGGATATTTTGGAGGAAATATCGGTTGGCTTCGTTGATCCAGCCTGCAACCGAGTATTTCAGCCTCAGATAGCGCTGCTCTGGCAGAACCTCGGCCAGGGGGCTAATGTTGTGATCCCAGCAGTTGTAAGGGTAGATATTAACTTCAGCTTGCGACAGGTCGTCCCAGTCCTCGAGGGGCACTTCGCCGTCGGCGTAATGAAATCCCTGCTGTTTGGGTGTGCCTGGCCGGTCGACGTAAAGGAAGCCCCCCGTCAGGGGATGTTCAGGATCCAGATTTGGGAACCGAGCTATTTGCTGCCGCTGCCCTCTGAAGAAGAGCTGCTGGGTGGCCATCCTCGCCTGACCCTTTTTTGAAAGCGAAGCCGTGAATACTCCGCCTTCGCCCTGTCGCCAGCCGTTTATCGAGATGGCGCCCGAGAAAACTGCTTTCTCGCCAGGATAAGAGCGCAGCACCACTGGCGCCTGGGCTGTGCCCGAATGTGCACTGGTGAGGGTCAGCGTCTTGTCTAGCCTGTAGGTCCCAGCGCGGAAGTATATGGTAACAGGTTCGCTGGGGCTTGACCGGCGCAGGGCCTCCAGTACTGTTAGCGCTTGCCCAGGCGTCGCCAAAGGGCCATCGGTATCTGTTGGGGCTGGGAGCTTCCAGCTTGCCTGACCAGGTGTCATCACCGTTGGCGAGACATAGAGCCTGACTTCAGCCCGAAGTGGAGCAGTGAAGGCAAGGCAAAGTAGTGTGAGCGCAAGCAGTCTGGTCACGGAGGCTCCCTCCCAACTCGTCTAGGCTTTACCGCTTCTGGAAAACCAGCCTGTTTCCTGCAGCCTGGGCTTGCAGGAGAGTGCCCTGCCCCGCGCCAATACTGCGGCACACCAAGCCTGGGAGGAATTCAGATGGAGCCTCAATGGGACGTAGTAGCGGATCTGCAGCGCAAGTTCGCGGCGGTGCCCAGGCCGCTTGCTTTCAAGGGGAGCTCTCAGGCGGACTGGCAGGCCTGGCAAGAGGCGCTGTATGCGCGGCTGATGGAGTTGATGGCCCCCTGGCCTGAGCCTGTCGAGCCAGTCTTGCGCCCCCTTGGCGACCCGATTGACAAGCCTGGGCACATTGTCCAGCGAGTCGCATATACAGTGGAGGCAGGCCTTGAGGCCACTGCCTGGTTGCTCCAGCCGAAGCAACCGCGCCTTCTTGCTAGTGGCAAGTCACCGGCTGTCGCGGCGTTGCACGGGCACGGGGCTGGGGGCTCTCACAGTGTGGCCGGCAACCCCCTTGGCCTGCCAGGACTGGAAAGTGAGATAAATGGTCATAACTACGATTATGCCGCCCAGCTCGCTGACAGGGGATATTTCGTGCTGGCGCCCGATGCGCGGGGCTGGGGCGACCGAGGGCCCCTCTTCGCTGGCGCCTGGCCTGGTCGAGACGGCTGTAACGTCGCTCATATAATGGGTGAGCTGACCGGCTGGTGTCTGCAGACTCTCAACACCTCGGATGATATGCGCGCGCTGGACATCCTGGCGGCGCTGCCCGAAGTTGATGGCGAAGCACTAGGCGCACTTGGACTTTCCTTCGGAGGCACCCGCACCCTCTACCTGGCTGCAACCGACAGGCGCGTGAAGTGCGCGGTGGTTGCCTGCTATCTAAGCCTGTGGTCCAGTTATGCCATCGGGATGGGCAACTTCTGCGGTTCTCAGTATGTCCCAAAGCTGGGCGCCGAATGCGAGCTGCCTGACCTGTTTGGGCTGATTGCGCCTCGACCCTTATTGTGCGAGGTTGGAGAGAAGGACGACGGCTTTCCTGTCCAGGCGTCACTTGAGGCCTGGGCTCAGGTAGCACGCATCTACCAGGCAGCCGGCGTACCCGAAAAAGCAGCCCTCGACCTTTTTGATGGAGGCCATCAATTTAGCGGGAGGCTGGCTTTCGACTTCCTGGTCAGGTGGCTCGGGTAGTCGATTATGCTGTCTTCTGTGTGATAATATGCAGCCCGTGGAAAATACCCTCCGAGGTTTTATGCGCTTCAGCTCTGGGCTACAAGCGGTTGTACTAGTGCTGCTTGCAGTGCTGCCAGTTATTTCGCTGGCGCAGGCGCCTCTTGCGGTTGAACCATCTTCTGATCTTCAGGAACAGTTGCTCTCCCAGGACGTGCTACTTACTTTTGATGAGCTGGAATGGGATCTCGACACTGACAGTGTAATCGCTACAGGCAACGTGCGCCTCGAAGCCGGGCCACTTGTGTTCACCTGTGATTTGGTTGAAGTGGCCGGAGATAACCTCCTCGAGAGTGGAAATTTTCTCTCAGCTGTTGGCCAGCAAGACGTCTCCTCTGGTAAGTCGAGTAAAAAGAAGGCAAGTAAAGCCCCTGGCGGATTGCCTTTTACCCTCTATATCAAAGCTGATGAGGTACGCCTGCTGGCCTCTGGAGCCGATATAACCCGGGCACGTCTAAGCACCTGCGATAAGGACCACCCTCATTATTCCTTGTCTGCCAGAAGCCTGGAGATAAACTCTGATGGGCTGCTGGAGTTCAAAAAAATCGGTCTGGATCTCTACGGGGTGCGGCTACTTACTTACCCCCGTTATAGTTACACTCTCGGAGAGGGAGATGGCCAGGGGCTGACTTTACCCAACATCGGTTACTCCTCCAGTGAAGGGCCTTCGCTCTATTACAATCGCAGTATCGCACTGCCAGGCAGCGGCTTGTTCAGACTGGAGCCCAGATATGCGACGAAAAAGGGCCTTGGGGGCAAGGTTGGCCCCTGGTGGGAACTGAGCCCCAAACTCACTGTTGGCGTGCTCGCAACCAGTAATGAACCAGTTGGAGACGGGAGCGGGCAAACACTGTGGCTGTCGAGGCGTCCTGAGGCCAGCCTGATTTGGGAGACAACGCTTGCGAGCCTGGACTGCACTCTGACCGCCACTAGTGGCCAACTCGTCGAACAGCAGGAGAAGACCGGCGATCTGATACATCGTTATCGCAACTATCTGGGTTTGCGGGCTTCTCCTTACCAAGTTGCAGTTGGCCCGGATGCCAGATTTGCCCTTAAAGGTTCTGCCAATAAAGCCTGGTACAGCGGAGGCGACAGTTACAGTCGCTACTCCCTACAGGCTGGCCTCGAGCTGGCGACTAACGCCACCGATGTGCTGGAAGCGACCCTTCGGCGGAACTGGGATTCCGGAATCACTCCCTTCGAGTCGGATCGGCTGGATATCGAACAGGAGTTGGTCCTGGGTTATACGGTGGAGCCGCGCAGGCTCTGGGGTGGGCGCATCGTCTGGACTTATGATCTGGATGAGGGCAGCACGAACAACACCGATTATGAGTTGATGCGCAGAGAGCATTGCATCATATATTCACTTAAATACTCCACCAGGAACGACAGTATCTCCCTTGGGCTGACGCTACCCGGTTTCTGAGGCAGTGCGCCCCCCTGTGTTATAATCTGGCCGAGTTTGGGCCTACTTCCGCAAGTCATCAGGCGAGTAACTTATGATCAACCTAATAAAAAGTGTGCTGGATCCAAATACCCGCGAGCTTACCCGGCTTTGGCGAGTCGCCGAGAAGGTGAAAACGCTTGCGGATGAGATGAAGGCTGCCTCTGATACCGAGCTTCGTCGCCGTTTCGACGAATATCGCACTCAAATACAGAGTGGCAAGCAGTCAGTGGACGAGGTAATGGCGCCAGTCTTCGCCCTGGTGCGCGAAGTCAGCGAGCGCAAAATTGGCCTTAGGCCTTTCGATGTACAGATAATTGGCGCCGCTGTCCTGCACAAGCATATGATAGCCGAGATGAAGACAGGTGAGGGCAAGACGCTGGTCGCAGTGCTGCCCCTCTGTCTTAATGCTATGGAAGGCCGCGGGGCCCATCTGGTTACTACCAACGAATATCTGGCCCAGCACCATCGCGAATGGATGGGGCCGATCTATGATTTCCTGGGCTTGTCAGTAGGCGTCATCAGACACGATATGATGCCCGATGAGCGTCGCGAAGCTTATAACTGCGATATCACTTACGGTACCAACGCCGAGTTCGGTTTCGACTATCTGCGCGACAACCTGGCCGTCTCCCCCGAGCAACTGGTGCAGCGCGAGCTGCACTATGCCATCGTAGACGAGGTGGACAGCATCCTGGTGGACGAAGCCAGAACCCCGCTCATCCTCTCTGGCCCTTCACGTGGTTCAGTCAAAGAATATATCGCCGCCGACCGCGTAGTGCGCAAGCTGAAAGAAGAACGAGACTATACAGTGGACGAGAAAGCCCGCACCGGGATGCTGACCGAAGAGGGCCAGGAACGCGTTGAACGCGAGCTTGGTATCGAGAACCTCTCCGATGCCGAACATATGGATTTGAACCACTACATCAACAATGCGCTCAAGGCTCATAGCATCTTCAAGCGCGATATAGACTATGTGGTGCAAGACAAAGAGATAGTCATTGTAGACGAGTTCACTGGCCGCCTGATGTTTGGCCGGCGCTATTCGGATGGCTTGCACCAGGCGATCGAGGCCAAGGAGAACGTCACCGTTCAACAGGAGAGCCAGACAGTCGCCTCTATTACGCTTCAGAATTTTTTCCGCCTTTATGGCAAGTTGTCTGGTATGACCGGCACAGCCAAGACAGAGGAAGCCGAGTTCCTCAAGATATATGGCACGCCAGTCGTAGTCATCCCCACCAACCGGCCTGTCGTCCGTAAAGACCATGCGGATGTAATCTACAAGTCGACCGAGGCCAAATATCGCGGCCTGATTGGCGAGGTGCTGGAAAGCCATCTCAAGGGCCAGCCGATGCTGATTGGTACCCGCTCTATTGAAGTTAACGAAAAGGTCAGTGGGCGCTTGCTGCCCGACAAGCTGGGGCTGCTGGTGCTGACCTGGCTTATCCGGGACAAGATGCGCCTGAAGAACAAAGAACTCTCCAAAGAAGACCAGCAACGCATCGAAGCCGCTCTTTTCGGCGACCTTGATCAACTCTCAAAGGGCACACTCAGGCCAATCTGCCGTGAGTTGGAGCTGGATCCAGAGGTCGATGCGCCAGCCAACCTGGCAAGACTGCAGGACCAACTCGGCTGGAATCAGGAGCAGGCAGAGCGCTTCGTCAGATTGCTGAGAGAAGGCATCCCCCACAATGTGCTAAACGCAAAGAACCACGCTCGCGAGGCGGAGATTATCGCCGACGCAGGCAGGCCGTATGGTGTAACCGTAGCGACCAACATGGCAGGACGCGGCGTAGACATCGTGCTGGGCGGACAGGACCGCGAAGAAGAATCAGAGCTCCACGAAGAGCGCAGGCGCCAGGTTATCGAGGCGGGCGGGCTTTACGTGATGGGCTCAGAGCGTCATGAAAGCCGCCGAATTGACAACCAGCTCCGGGGCCGGAGTGGACGTCAAGGCGACCCAGGCGCCTCGAAATTCTTCGTCTCACTCGAGGACGAGTTGATGCGTCTGTTCGGTCCAGAGCGGTTTGGGTTCTTCCTCAACGCCTGGCCGGAAGATGAGCCGGTAGCAGCGAAAATTATCTCTCGCCAGCTCGAAGGCGCCCAGAAAAAAGTCGAAGCTCACAACTTCGACATCCGCAAGCAAGTGCTGCAGTACGACGATATTATGAACACCCAGCGCAAGGTCATCTATGGTGAGCGGCGCAAGGTGTTGATGGGTGAAGAATTCAAAGATGCTGTGCTCGAGATGATGGACGAGTTGATCGATGACGTCATCGAGCGGCACTGCAGCGACAAGCTTTCTCCTGAAGACCGGGACGTCGAAGCGGCCTACAGACTGCTTTGCGATATGTTCCCTATTGCACCGTTTATAAAAGAAGAAGACCTCGCCGCTCTGCAGCCCGAGGCGATGAAGGAATTCATCGAAGACAAGGTCTACGAGCTTTATGAATTGCGCGAGCAGGAGCTGGGCGCGCCGCTTGCTCAGACACCTGGAACGGATGCTCATTTTGCAGCTTGTTCATGCCAAGTGGATAGACCATCTCAAAGTGATGGATGACCTGCGCGAGGGGATTGGACTGCGCGGTTATGCCCAGGTAGATCCCTTTGTCGAATACAGCAAGGAAGCTCACGAGCTGTTTATGGACCTCTTGATGGCTATCCGCGAGGATGTAGTTAAGTACGTCTTCCGAGTGCAGGTCGAGCTCAGGCCTCAGGCCAAGGAAGCCGAAGCTGCCGAGGGTAATGTAGATGAGACAGGCTCACTAAAAGGCAGTGCATCCGGCGCCAGACGTCCCGTGCGAACAGGTGAGAAGATAGGCCGGAATGCCCCCTGCCCTTGTGGCAGTGGTAAAAAATACAAAAACTGCTGTATGCGTAAATAATAGAAATGGGGTGGCGACGTGCTGGATAGCGGCCTGGTAGCGAAGGCCAAAGCTCTCATACAACAGATCCTTGAAATGGGGGATCGTCTTTGACGTCGCTTCACTCGAAGCGCGCGAGCAGTCGTTGGTGGCAAAACAGGCAGAGCCAGGCTTCTGGGATGACCAGGAGGCGGCTCAGCAGGTCTTTAACGAGGTGCGTGACCTGAAGGATGTGCTCGAGCCCTACCAGGCGCTGCGCGCGCCTGCTGAAGAACTCGAGGCCCTGCTCGAACTGGTGGCCGAAGAAGCCGATCCTGAGCTCGAAGCCGAGTTTACCGGCCTGACCGAGCAGTTAAGTCGTGAGTATTCGGCCTTCAAAGCGGCAGCACAGCTTGGGGGCCCTTACGACAAGTTTCCCGCCCTGCTTTCCATAAATCCCGGCGCCGGTGGCACCGAAGCCCAGGACTGGGCCGAGCTGCTGCTGCGGATGTACCTGCGCTGGGGTGAGAAGAGTGGCAGGCAGGTGGAACTACTCGACAGGGAAGAAGGCGAAGGCGCTGGTATCAAATCAGCGACTCTCCGCATCGCGGGTAAAGCCGCATACGGTTATCTGAAGGGCGAAGCGGGTGTACATCGGTTGGTGCGCATCTCTCCCTTTGACGCCAACAAGCGCCGCCATACCTCTTTTGCGGCAATTGAAGTATTGCCTGAACTCGATGATACCGTGCCTGTGGAGATCAAGCCCGAAGACTTGAAAATCGACACTTATCGCGCAGGGGGAGCCGGCGGCCAGAACGTCAACAAGGTCGAGACAGCCGTCCGGATAACTCACCTGGCCACCGGAATAATCGTCTCCTGCCAGAATGATCGTTCCCAGCTCAAGAACCGCGAAAGCGCGATGAAGGTGCTGAAAGCGAAACTTTTCGCACTGGAGCAGCAAAGACAGCGCGACGAGATCGATCAGATCAGAGGCGAGAAGTCCTCCATCGAGTGGGGTCAGCAGATTCGCTCATATGTTTTCCAGCCTTACACGATGGTGAAGGATCTGCGCACCGAAGCCGAAGTCTCGGATGTGCAAGCGGTAATGGACGGCGAGATCGATATTTTCCTGGCCTCCTGGCTCGAGCTCCAAGCTGATGAGTCGGCGCGCGCCGTGGCCGAAGGGTTGAAGCAAGATTAACCTGCGCGGAGGAAGAGAGCCAAATTGAAGACACTGATGCGTCTGCTTTTGGCGATACTCGTAGTTGGATTGCTGGCTGATGGCTTTCTCCTGGTCCAGAGAGTCGGGCAGGAGAGGGCCTCGCGCAGTGTTGGGTTGGTGGTTGACTGGGCCGATATACAGGCTCTGGCCACCTCGACTGGGCTTGGCGAAAGCTCGGTGCTGGCTGCCTGTGCTCAGTCAGGCGTCTGGGGAGTCGCGATTACCGAGCAGACCCTCGGCGACCTACAACAATCAGGCGAACTGACCTTGCTGTCTACTAGCTGGGCCAATGGCCAGGGCACAATCCTGCGTTTTGAGAGCGCTCGCAAAGCCAAACTCGCGCGCAGGGTGCTCAAGACTCAGCGCGCCAGGCCTGCTGCCACTACTGACCCTCGCGAAATCCAGATACTGGCTCCCTGGGCAGGTCTGAAATCTCTCGGAATTGGCTTCGATGAGACCACAGTCGCCTTGGTGCGTCGATCTGGATTGTCCCGAGTGGCGCGGCCTGTAGCTTATCCCGCCGTGAATCCGGAGCGTATCGAAGCACTTATCAGCGAGCTTGCTACCTGGCCTTGCCAGTTGGTGCTGTTTGCCGGCACTGAGGTGCTGGGCAATCCCGGCCTCCTCGAACTCACCAGGCAGCAGCTACTGGACCATCAGATCAAATTTGGCCTGGTGGAGTTCTTCAAACAGCAGGGCAGTTCGAAGCTGGGCATGCAGGAACCTGATCTGGCCGTCCGAGTCCACAGTATCAGCGAACAAGAGCTGGCCCCAATGACCTCTCAGGAAGCTATTGACCGTTTTCTGCGCGCGGTGACCGAGCGAGGCATCCGGGCCTGTTATGTGCGATTGCTGCCCGGGGCCCAAAACGATCCTCTGACCGAGGCAATCAGCCCGGTGCAGACGCTAGCCGATAAACTCCGCCAGGCAGGATTTGCTCTCGGTGAGCCAAGTACCCTTGATTATCTCTGGCGTCCCTTTTGGGCAGTATTGCTCGCTGCAGCGGGTGTAGCGGCGGGCTGCATGCTGCTCTGGCTGCGGCTTGCGCGAGGAGCGCTTGCGCCAACCTTGGTCCTGACAGGCCTGGTATTTATCGCTGTTATTGGGCTTGCTGCCTTGGGAGGAGCAGGCCTCAAGCTCGTGGGGTTGCTCTCGGCAATCGTCTTCCCCACCCTGGGCTACCTGCTGTTTGTCCCCTGGCAAGAAGAAACGCCCGAGCCGCGTCCTCTGAGAGCAGCAGTACTTGGGCTTGCTGGTTTTTCGGTTGTCAGTCTTGTCGGTGGGGTCTTCATCGCAGGATTGCTGGCTGAGCCGGCACTGATGCTGCACCTCGACCAGTTTACCGGGGTAAAGCTTGCCCAACTGCTGCCTCTGGCGTTAATAACTGCCTTGCTGGTTGGAGGTTTTTCACCTGCTGCCTCTGGGCCAAGAGCCGAGCTGGCGGCTTTGGTTGTCGGGTGGAAGCGCGCCTTGTCGGAGCCCTCTCGCATCGTTCATCTGCTCGCAGGCTTTGCGCTGCTTGCTCTGGTTGCCGTCTGGATGCTTCGCACTGGCAACGAGGGGATGGGCGTAAGCGGGACAGAGCTTAAATTGCGCACCTTACTGGAAAACTTATTAGGCGCCAGGCCGCGCACAAAGGAGTTCCTGTTTGCCCATCCGGCGCTGCTCCTGGGCCTTTATCTCGGAGCCTTGCGTTATTGGAAGCTCGCCGTGCCGCTGACCTTGCTGGGCCTGATTGGGCAAGTGTCCCTGGTCAACACTTTCTGCCATCTGCATACGCCCTTCGTCTATTCGGTTTTGCGCAGTTTCAACGGGCTGTGGATTGGCCTGGTGATTGGCCTGATCCTAATCGCACTGGTGCGGCCACTGCTGAGGCGAACCGATGGCTAAAGTCCTGCTGGTGGGCTATTTCGGCTACGCCAACACGGGCGATGAAGCGCTGCTCGAGGTGCTGTCAGGCAGGCTGGCGAGTTGGGGTTATGCGGTAGGCGCGCTTACCGCCAGTCCCCAGGCATCAGAGCGCGATTATGGCGTCACCCCTTTTGGGCACAAACGCTGGTCCGAGTTGATTCGCGCTTGCCGCTGGGCGGATGCGGTAGTTTTCGGGGGCGGCGGGCTATTGCAGGACGCAAGTGGGCCTGCTTCCATTTGGTATTACCTGGGCGCGCTCAAGCTGGCCCAGCAGTTGAAGAAGCCTGTCGCGCTTTATGCGCAGGGTATTGGACCACTCAGAGGGCCTTTCTCCGGCAAGGCTATCCGGAGGCTGGCAAGCGGGGTTGGCCTGCTTTCGGTACGCGATGAAGGCTCTCGCCGTTTGCTTGTTCAGCTTGGGGTGCACGAACAAAAAGTAGAACTGGCGGCCTGTCCGACTTTATTGCTCGAGCCCGCAGACGATGCCAGGCTGGACGCCTTGATTGCCGAGGAAGCCCTGCCGACCGACCTGCCCTGGCTTGGGGTGTCCTTGAGAGCAACCCCCGCGGTCGAAGCGGCTGCCGGCGAACTGGCCGAGGGACTGAGACGAGTAGCAGAACAAGGCCTCACCAGGCCATTGCTTATACCCTTCCAGCCAAGCCAGGATGAGGCGCTTTCCTGGAAAGTGCGGGGAGAGCTTGGTTCACTCGGCGCTCTGGTAAAGGGCTCCTGGCGTCCGTCTGAGCTGCTTGGCCTGATTGGCCGGTGCAAGGCAGTGCTGGCGACCAGGCTTCACGCTTTACTTTTCGCAGCCAATCGCGAGGTGCCGGCGCTCGCAATTGATTATGATCCAAAAGTCAGGGCGGCTGCCCAGGCGCTAGGCGTCCCCGTTCTAAAGCCCGCTGAAGTCGAAGGTTTTGAGCTGCGTGACCGACTGCGCGCCCTACTCGCCGAGGGCGTCACCACCGAACTTTGCAGTGGCTGTACTCGTCTAAGAAGTACGGCTGAGGCCGGTCTCGAGCGCCTGAGAGAGTTTTTGGCCGACTCGAACAAGTGAAGGAGGCAGAGCTGCTTCACTCGATACTAGTGCGGTTCCGCGCCCGACATCTGGGGACGCTAGCTTTGCTAGTGGGCCTGACAATTGGTATTGGGCTGCCAGTTCTGGCCCAGAACACTGTAGACGAGACAACTCTCGCGCCTGCCCCAGTCAAAGCTCCCCCCGACCTTTTTCATAACCAGATGCCCGGTTATGATTTGCCGGTTGTGGAGGAAGATCCCTCCGCTCCTGCCCGCCGCGCCGAAGCCAAAAAGACCGGTGCCAAACGAAGTGGGAGCCGAATCGGCTCTCTGCTCGGATTCGGAAACTCACCTGATGACCTCGACATATCGGGCTCCCAGAGCCTGACCTTCCGCAGTATCAGTGTCTCTGGCTCAGGCGCCAGCAACTATTACAATCAGTTCTGGAACAGCGAATCCTTCGAAACGCGCACTGATCTCTTCATGCGGGGGCGCA
Organism: uncultured Armatimonadia bacterium; assembly: GCA_963749155.1. Lineage (GTDB taxonomy): Bacteria > Armatimonadota > Zipacnadia > CAVVLO01 > CAVVLO01 > CAVVLO01. Next base: position 1,077,750 of record CAVVLO010000002.1, read on the forward strand.
TCTGGAAGGAATTCAATATCAACGCCACTCTGGCCTCGGGCACTTTCAGCACCAACCGCAACCGCTACAGTCTAAGCTACAACGGGCATGACACCGATGTAACTTATGGCTACATCAACGCCGAACTGGGCGGTAACCGGTACCTCTCCCTCAACAAGAGCCTCAAGGGCTACAAGCTCGAGTCACAGCTCTTCGACAAATACGGCTTTTCAGCTTTCACTACCGAAGCGACAGGCACGGTGAAGAACGAAGTCTTCTCGGGCAATGGCACCTCGGGACCGTATTTCTTGCGTTACACGCCCATCCGGGAGGGCTCGGAGGAGCTGCGGCTGGATGAGAGAGAGCTGGTTTTTGGGCAGGATTACAAGCTCAACTACATCACCGGCCAGCTTGACTTCAAACAAGGGTTGATAATCCCGCCCAGCTCTCAGGTGGCGGTCAGTTATGAGCAGGCTCAGAGTGGCGGAGAGGGCGGCAACCTGACTGGTTATCAGCTCGCGCTGCCGTTATCAGACAAGCTGTCGGTAAATGTCATGCGCGCCGAGCAGGACTCTGGCTCAACCGGTATCCCAACTGCCCAGATAACCGCTGCCGAAGATAACTACTACGGCAACAACTCGACTGGCCCCTTCGTACTGGTCTACAAGCCTATCCTGCGCTCGGTTACTCCGATAATCTATCGCCTGTTCGGCGGTGAATTGCAGAACGCTGGCACCGACAGGCCTTATGTCACGGTAAGCCCCTGGATGGTTGGTCCTTACCTGGATGGCGAGAATCTCTATTTTGCAGGACTGAGCCAGAAACCTATCCAGGTACTGGTAGGGGGCATTGTCCAGGACGAAGGCCTTGATTATGTGGTCAGTTATGACACCAGCACAGTGACTTTCCTAAAAGCTATCTCCCCGCTGTTGCCTGTCGAAATCGACTATTATGCGCTGCAGGCCAATGGGTCACTCTTGATAGATGGCCAGGTCGTGCAAGCAGTCACGGTCTATGTGGATGGCCAGCTCCAGACCGAAGGCATCGACTTCATACTGACCTATGACACTGGCGTCATCCAGTTCACTCACAATGTAGCGTTGAACGCGCGGGTGCTGGTCGAATATTACTATTACCAGCAACCTGAAAGCTTCAGTGGGATGAGGCGCGTTGACGGACTGACCGCCAGGTACCGAGTGGCTGATGGCGTGGAACTTGGCCTGCAGTATGCGCGCAGTGGCAGTCGCTATGACTATTCGACCGGAGAGGTGCCCGCTGGCCAGGCAAAGCTGCTTAACCGGCTCCTATAATACCAACCGGATGTCTCTCTCGGCTGAGTGGGAAGACGTTGACAAGACCTTCTCGCGCCTCTCTTCAGTCGGTTTCCTGCGTAATGAGCAGGGGATGAAGTACAATTTCGACTACCGGGTCGCAGATGGATTCTCGGTCTTCCGTAATTACTCACACAAGCGGTCCAGCCAGCCCCTCTACTTCGGCCTGGATACTGATTATTCGAGTAGCTCCTATTATTCGAGCAGCTTGTATTCGTCAGTCGGCAAGGCAGATGACGAGGACACCTCGACCACCATCGACCAGGATGCCTTTGGGCTGCTGTATACCAGGCAAGGCTGGCCTAATGTGCGGCTTACTCGCAACATCCTGGGCAATGATTCCGGTAGTTCTGGCAGCAGTACCCAGACAGCCGACACCCTGGACATCTCTCACACTTTTGGGCGACTAGGCGCTTCGCTATCGTTCAGGCAGTCCGAACAGGAAGGCCAGCGGATTGCCACCACAACCAGCGAGTTACTGCCCTCCCAGCGCATCAGTCAGTCGGATTCGATGAGTGTCAATCTCAACTACAACCCCTCTCAAACGCTCAGTCTGGCAGGCAGCTATACCAAACTGGGGACGGACACTTTCCTCACCGAAAAAAGTTCCAGTGATTCGGATAACACCACTTTCTCGCTGATGTATTACCCCACTTCGAAACTCAGCATCCGGCTGAGCGACCAGCGTTCCAACACCTCGGGAGCGGTTGGGTATTCGTATCTTGGGGGTTATTATGCCACCTCGCCTTACAGCATCAGCCTGCTTAATCCAACCCAGCAGCAGGCGCTGGCTTATGGGGTAGTGGCGCCGCTGGTGATAAATGGCTCCAGCTTGTTTGGCAAGGATGACTACGTCGTCGAGGAAGGTCGCACCAAACAACGCCGGCGCAGCGCCGATGTACAATATGCGCTTAGCAACAAGCTGAATGTTGGCCTTACCTGGAGCGACAGGTACTACACGAGCGAAGGCTCCCTCGGCTACCAGAGCGACAACGAGTCCGATAGTCTGGGGTTTATGGCAAGCTGGCAACCGGCGAAACATACCTCCTTGTTCCTCAACTACAGCAAAGATAAGGTCCTCTACCTGGGCAGTTCGACCTATTTGGTGCCAACGAGCAGCGAGATCCTGGCCCTTGGTTTCTCGACTCGCCCAAAACCTGCCCTAAGCTTGAGCGGCGTGCTTCAGCTGATCACCAGCAACAGCCCTGGCTACACCACGGGCAGCTCTCTTTCGACCGATATGACCAGTCTGTATCTCGATGCCGAATACGATCTGGACGAGGAGAGTTCACTTTCAGGACGCCTGGAGTTCTCTGACAGTGGCGCCTCGACTGGCGACTATGGCAACTATCAGAAATGGGTATATTCACTTAGCTACAACCGAGCTTTGACAGATATCCTCAGGTTAAGCGTCGGGACAGAGTACATCGATTACCTCGACCGCGCGGACACTCGAGGCAACTACAACACGCTGCTGTTCTTCGGGCAGGTCGGCCTGAGATTCGACTAATTGCCCGGAGGAGGTAACCTTTTATGCTTGCTTCAGCTCTGCGAAAGACTTCTCGCCCCCTGGCGCTAGCGCTAGTGGCTGGCCTTTTGATTTCCCTTGTGGGAACGGCTGGCGCGGCCCGGTTCGGCAATCTGGTCAACCGACCTTTTGAAACCCAGGCAAGTGGCCCCGTGGGAGCGGTGCTGGCGGCGCCAACCAGAGCAGGTGAAGCCGAAGCCTTGAATCAGGTCGCAGCCGACCTGTACCAATTGCAAAACAGCAGTGCTGTGCATGAATTGATAGCCCGAGGTGTCCTCCGGGAAGAACCCTTCCTCGAACGCTATATCTACAACCTGGAAGCTGACCAACTGGTGCTGCCCGAGTGGACGCGTTCTACCCGGGTCGGCAGTGGCGATATAGCTTTCACCTACTCAGGCTGGACTGCAGGCGAGCAAACTGAACTTGAGACCTATATGGCGACCGCTTACACGCTGATGGTCGCCTATTATGGAGATCCCGCCTTCGATATCACGGTAAATGTTGTGAAAGATCCGGCGCTGCAGGATGTGCGAGGGGGCACTTATAATCCCAGCACCAACGAGATCAGGATTGGCTATTTCCCCGATATGGAGATGGCCAAGTATTACCTGACGATAATGGCGCTACATGCCTTCCATGATGATGTGATGTTCAGCTACGAAGCCTGGGAAACAGGCTTTGCAAGGGCAGTTGCCGCTGCTGTTGCTACCCAGGCTATGCCGACTTTCGACATCACGCGAGACACCTATTATGTAGTCCAGCTATATGATTGCCTCAACCAGCAGGATTTGGCCAGTCCAACTTTTTGGTCCGGCGCCACCAGTATGCCTCTGTGGCGGTTGATAGCCAGCCAGGCCAACTGGCTGAAAGTCTACGTGGAGAACCCCCTATTTTTCCGGGGTTTCAACGAGGCATACTATGCCCAGCTCAGCGCGGCAGGCAATTATCTGCTCGCTGGCAATGTCCCGGCGCTCAAACAGATCGCCGCCGGACTGGCTCCTACGGTCGAAGGCGTGCCCTTCTACGCCTGGTATGAGCAGCAGTATGCGATGGACACAAGCATCCACCTCGGGCTCAAACTGTATGTGTATAACGTGCCCTTCGCCGATAACGTTTTTCTTATCTACAACTACCACGAGACAGGCGCCGATGGCACGGATACCCCAAGAGCCGGCCGAGTGGCCCTGGATTATTGGGACTATACCTTCACCAACTCGCTTTTCGCCAACGAAGGCTATTACGTAGATATCTCGGCAAGTGGAGCGGACGCGGGGGTAGGCTTCATCAGCCCCAGTTTCTTCAATATCGGCGGGTCGCAGCGTATCACAGTCGAAGCCCGGCTGAGTGGACTGGTGCGAGAGACCATCTTCCCTTATGGCGTGCGCGGCAGCGATGCCAATGTGAAGGAACTCTTCGGCGCCATCATCGGAGCCAACAGCGCCGCGCTCACAATCAGTTATGGCGGCACTGACTACCCCCTTACAGTCACCCGAGGAGTCTTCTCCCTCGATTTGACCCAGGCCCTGAGGCCAGGCAAGGCCAGCGTGCGGTTTGAGCCGACTGGCGAGAACCTGCTTTTTATGCGCAATGTGGGATATCAGTTCTACACGGTGCTCTTCAGAGCCAGTGGCTACACTGATTTCGATATCAACCTGCCAATTGACGGGATGCAGTTGATATCGCTGCCCTGTTATCCGCAGGAAGAAGATGCCGCGGTCGCGCTCGGTATCCCCGCCAGCGAATTGCTGCTTGCCGAATGGGATCCTGAAGCGCCCAGCTCCTCCAAATACAAGCTCTATCCGAAGACCGGCCCGCTTGAACCAGGCAAGGGTTATTGGTTGAAGCGTGATGGCACCCTGACAACAACGGTTAGGGGACTGCCTGTCGAAAGCACCAGCAAGGCCGGTTATTTCGAAGTTCAACTGAAGCCAGGCTGGAATATCGTCGGCACTCCCAGTGAATCAAGCGTCGCCAAGACCGACCTTAAGTTCGTCACCAGCGAGGCGACCGAGCTGTCCTTTGCCGAAGCAAGCCAGGCTGGCCTGGTGCGTTCGGTACTATGGGGCTATAGCACAAGCGGCTATGTCCAGGTGGCAAGTCTTTTGCCTTATTATGGCTACTGGCTAAAAGTAACCGCCTCAACCCCGATAACCTTGCTCATCCCGATTAGCCGGTCTGTGCTGGAATCTGGTCGCGCGAGCGCAAGCGAGCCTGTTGGAGCCGGATGGGATTTTTCTGTGGTCGCTAGTACCAGCGCTGGCAAGCGCGCAAGTTGCATGCTGGGGGCGCGTGAGGGCGCAACCCAGAGTTTTGATGCGCGGTACGAGGCCGAAGCGCCTCCAGGCTTTGCCGACCTGCCTTCACTGGGCGCGCTAGAATCCGCCTGGGGCTCTGATAGTGGCTTGTTCGCAATTGATTACCAGACTCCTAACCAGACAACTTTCACCTGGCAGCTCGAGCTGACCCCGCCCGCCACAGGAGATGAAGTGACCCTTACCTGGGGCGATCTCTCCAGCCTGCCGCGCGATTACACGGCAACCCTGGTGGATGAGGCGACCGGCAAGCGAGTGGCAATGAGAAGCCTGGCGAGTTACACACCCACTACGCGTTCGACCACGCAGAGCTTCAGTATCGAGGTGGCGCGCTATCAGGGATCGGCTCTGATGGCTACAGGATTGATGGTAGTGCCGCTGAGGGGAGCGGTCGAGATAGATTTCGCCCCCACCAGAGAATGTCTGGCCAGCCTGGTCATCCGCAACCTGGCCGGAACGATTCTTGATGAAGTGGCCACCAGAGAGACTGTGGCGCGTGGCCAGGCAAGCTTTGGCTGGAACAAGACTGATGGCGCCGGCCGGCCTGTACCGACCGGCACTTATATTTGTGAACTCAAGCTCGAGGATGTCGATGGTCAGAAATATACGACCGCTCGAACCTTCTCGATCCTGGCTGACTGAGGGGATTTTCTTGAAGAGCAGGTTTCTAGCACTAGCTGGATTACTCGCGCTCTCCGTGCTGCTCCTGGCCTCGTGCGGGGGCGGAGGGGGCGGAGGCAGTAGCACGGTTAGCCTGTCAGGGCTTGTTACAGATGCCCTCCTGGCAACCGCTATCGAAGGCGCCTCAATTGTCGTCGGGGGAGTCGCCGGCGCCCCAACTGACGCCACTGGAGCCTACTCTGTGGTGGACATAACTCTGGGCAGCAGTCGCACCCTTTATCTCAGCGTAGCGAAAGCAGGCTACCGCTCCTACGATCTGGCTGTCACTTTTCCCTCAGGCACTAGTTCGTTAGTGCAGGATGTAAACCTTATCCCCGTCAGCTCCGGAGTCACCGCCGGCGAGGTCTCGGGCACCGTTACAGTGGCTGGGGCAGGGACTCCTGTCAGCCAGGCAAGTGTTGCCATCGAGGTGCTGGGGCTGGGCGGCGATGTGGTGGATGTCCTGTATGCGCATACGGCCTCGGATGGTAGTTTCTTCATCTCTGGAGTGCCCACCGGCAACGCGCGCGCCCGGGTCATTGCGACTGGCTATCTGGAAGAGACCGAACTCTTCACCGTACTTGGCGGACGATGCCACCCCGCCACTTGCTCTGCAATTAACCCCTGGCACTACGACAGTTGCTGTCGACGGGCTGGTGAGAAATTCCGAGACTTTATTGCCTGTCTCTGGTGCATCAATAAGCCTGGGCGGGCAAGGTGCGACCTCCCAGGGCGATGGAAGTTTCACCGTCCCTGGTGTCCAGGTTGGCGACCAAACACTTACAGTTACCGCGACAGGTTATGATCCTTATCTGGCCCTCGTGCGCGTCACGACTGATATGGAACCTCTCATCGCAGGCCTTATAAGTGCAGGTGAGGAACCTCCTGGCGGCCCGTATTCCATATTGGGCAACGCCTTGCTTTCTGGCCAGACAAATCATTCGGGGATTGAGGTGACCCTACTAAGCGTCCCAGGTGGAGTCGAACTCGATTCGATGATAACCGGCACAAATGGCTTCTTTGGCTTCTGGCAACCGGCTGGGACATATCTGATCCGGGCAGAAAAAACAGGCTATATTTCAGAAGAAGAACAGGTTATCGTTCTTCCGACAGGAGATCCTGTAACTGGCGTCGAACTAGTGCTCGAGCCCACCTGACCAGGACGGCGCGAGGGCAGGTTGTTGTTTGCTTGATGGTTGCAGTGGGTAATACGCTGTGGTATTCTCTGAAATTGGAGGGCAGTCCTGAAGAACAGGGGCGTCAGGCTAGTCTGTCGCTTAAGCCCTGGCCTTCACACCGCCCACAAGTGGGAGGTAAGTATATGCCTAGCCGCAAGATTGTTGCTCTTCTTCTCTCGATAGCGCTCGCGGCCCTGGTGCTCGCCGGTTGTGGTGGCGGCGGCGGTGGCGGCGGTGACGACCCAGGTGGAGACATTGCACTTGGCGGGGTGCTGACTGACAAGTATACCGGCGCTATCGTTTCGGGCGCCCTGGTAGAACTGTGGCAGACAGGTTCGGTACAGGGTTCGGACTTGTCCGACCTTAACGGCGAATACGCTGTACTCGACTTGCCTGATGGCACCTATACGGTGCGCGTAACCAAAGGCGGTTATGAGATTTATGAAGCCGGTGTAGTTTTACCGGATACGATGGATATCGAGTTAATCGGTTCTGGCCCACCTCCGCCGCCCGAGTTTCCGTAACCTGCTTGCTAAGCAACTGAACCTGGAGCCCCCTCGGCGAGCTGTCGTGGGGGCTTCTTGTTTGAAAAACCTCTCCCACAAGGAGGCGGGCCGGCCTCGTGACAGTTAGAGGCCTCAAACTGCTTTCACTTGTTTCCGCCCTGCTGCTTATCGGGGGCGCCTGGCTGTTTTGGGTAAGTTTCCACCAGGGCGCGCCTCAGCAGTCAACCGGAGAGCCCGGAGACGAATCTCCTCTGCAACTCGAATTCAAGGGTACCTCTATCACCGGTTACGACGGCACTCGCAAGCTTTGGGAAGTTTCGGCTGATAAAGTCGAAGTGGCTCAGTCCAGTCCCATTACGAGCGCCCAGGGCCACATAAAAGCCACTCTCTTCGATGAGAAAGGCAAGGCCTTCGCTTCTATCACCGCCGACTTTATCCGGCTGAACTCGGTCAGCAAGAACCTGGAAGTAGGGGGCGGTGTCATCGTTCGAACCAATACAGGACTTGCTGTCGCGACCGACCTGGCCAGGTGGATGCATTCTGAGCGAAAGCTGTATTGCCCGAAGTCTGTTGTTGCGAATACTGCTACAATCAGAGTGACCGCGCCCAGGCTCACGCTGGACTCGGTCAAAGAACGAATTTCCTGTCCTGGCCCAGTAACCGCCTCTATGCCAGGGCTTCAGCTAACGGGTAAAGGCTTGTCGGCGGATTCTCGCTTGCAGCAGATGGATGTAAAAGGCCGGGCAACTGGCTGGCTCGAACTGGGCAGTTTTGGAAAGCGGGCTGCGCCCGCAAGAAGTGGGGTGTAACTGGTGAACAGAACCAAGAAAACCTCTTGCAGACTAGTACTCGCACTGCTGGCACTTGCGACCTGGGCACTGGCCCAACAGCCAGCTACCCAACCAGCAAGCGAAGCCGCTGTGCCCAAAACTCATCGGATCGAACTTAGTGGTGATGGCTTTCATTATGACGATGTCAAAGGCCTGCTTATCATCACAGGCAATGTGCTTATCGAAGACAAAGCTGAGCAGGTTGTGTTGAAGGCCGACAAAGTCGAATATGACCGCAAGAGCGACAAAGCGGTCGCAACGGGCAATCTGCTGTTCACCACACCCGAGTCACACGGCACAGGTCTCACCGCTCAGGTGGATTTCAAACAGCGCAAACTGGCGCTGGTGGACAAATGTGACCTGACTATCAAGCCTGACCTCAAGCCCCGCGCGGACGAGTCAGAAGAACAGCGCAAAGAACGTGAGAAGTTCAGCCAGGATGTGCAACTGCTGTGCGACCGGATAGATTATGATTACAAGACCCAGGTAGCGGATGCGACTGGCAACTTCAGGCTCGTGCAGGGCAAGCGCACCGGGACAGCCACTCGCGGGATATATAACAGAAAGCAGGACGAGATAAAGCTGGAGGGCGAGGTCAAGCTCACCGATGAGAAAGGCCAGATGATCGAGGCGCCAAGCCTTGTGGTTAATCCTACCGAGCAATGGCTCAAGGCTGAGCAGCGCTTCAAGATGACCATCTTTGTCGAAGAAGAAGAAGAGGAGACAACCGAGCCGCCTGCTCCAACCGAGCCAACTCCTGCCGCGCCTCCCGAGGGTAGCAGTGAGCCCCCGGCCGGCAGCTAGTCGAGCCTCTGGCAACCAACTCCAACCAGGCGCCAGTCGGCGTCTGACTTTGATGTGCGCAATGGAAGACTCCAGAAACAAGCTGGTCATCAAAGGCGCCAGCGAACACAACCTGAAGCATGTGAACCTCGAGCTGCCCAAAGGCAGGCTCGTTGTCTTTACGGGGGTCTCGGGTTCAGGCAAGACGTCGCTGGCCTTCGACACTCTCTATAAAGAGGGGCAGCGCCGTTATCTGGAAGCGCTCTCCAGTTATGCGCGCCAGTTTATAGGCGGCCTTACGAAGCCCAAACTGGAATATCTCGGCGGGGTTTCACCGGCCATCTCCATCGAGCAGAAGACCGCCGGGCGCAACCCCCGGTCGACCGTTGCGACGATGACGGAGACCTATGACTATCTGCGCGTCCTCTGGGCCAACTGCGCGACAGCCCACTGCCCCCAATGTGGTCACGAGTTGGGCGCCCAGTCGGTAGACGAGATAGTCGCCTCGGTGCGCAAATGGCTTGATGCAGAGAAGCGCTTCCTGGTGCTGGCGCCAGTTGCGAAACAAAGACGCGGCCAGTACAAAGAATTATTCCAGGACGCCATCAAGCGCGGATTCATGCGCGCGCGCATAAATGGCGAGGTGCTGGCGCTTTCCGAGGATATCGAACTGGACCGGTATTCCAGGCATGATATCGAACTGGTGATCGATCGTCTGGTTAACCGAGAAGACCAGGAAGGGCGCCTGGCTCACTCAATCGAGATAGCCTTCGAGAACTCTCCAGACAAAGTTATATTCATTGCTCCTGAAGAGGAAGCCGATCTGGTTTTCTCTCAGAGTTATGCCTGCCCGATTTGCGATTTGTCTTTCGAGCGGCTGACTCCTCAGAGTTTCTCCTTCAACCATCCCTCGGGCTGGTGCCCTGTTTGCGAGGGGCTTGGCACCCGCTGGGAGGTAGACCTTGATCTGCTAATTGATCGCAGCAAGTCACTTGCCGAGGGCGCGGTCAGTTGGTGGGGCAAAGTTGGCCCGCGGCACGGCAAGCTGGCGCCCCTAATCGAGGCACTCAAACTCAACCTGAATCAACCCTATAGAGAACTCGATGAGGCAGTGCGCCGGCTGCTGGAACTGGGTACCGACGGTTCGGATTTCCCACTGGAAGCCTTGAGGCCGAAGCAGCGCCAGGGGCTCGAGGGATTTCGCGGTGTGGTGTATGAGGTACGCAAAGCGGCTTTCCAGAACCAGGACGAGGAGCTAAAAGAAGAAGCCGAAAGCTATTTCCGCGAGCTGCCCTGCCCTGCCTGCAAAGGTCAGCGGCTGAGGCCCGAGTCGCGCTCTTCGACGCTTTCTGGAGTGAGTCTTCCAGAGTTTGTTGCGCTGACCCTTGAACAGGCCTCGGCGAGGCTTGAACGCGCTGGAGTTTCGCGATTCGCAGCGGTTGGTCGCTGATCCGCTGGTGCGCGAGATAGCCTACAGGTTGAGGTTTCTTCTTGATGTAGGCCTGAACTACCTCACGCTGGACCGCACTGGGCCGACCCTTTCAGGAGGAGAAGCCCAGCGCGTACGGCTGGCGGGTCAACTTGGCGCGGGGTTGACCGAGGTGCTCTACGTGCTGGACGAGCCAACTATCGGCCTGCATCAGCGCGACAATGCGCGCCTGGTAGGCACTCTGCGCAGGCTGCGCGACCTTGGCAACACGGTTTTGGTAGTCGAGCATGACAAGCAGACCATCGAGGCGGCAGATTTTGTAGTCGATTTTGGCCCTGGGCCTGGTGTCCATGGCGGCACTGTTGTCTACTCGGGCGACTTGCCCGGTTTGCTTAAGGCCGAAGGCTCTCTGACAGGCGATTATCTGGCTGGGCGCAGGCAGATAGAAGTGCCCAGGCAGCGCACCGAAACCAATGGCGCCTGGCTGAAGGTAAAAGGGGCTCGTAAACATAATCTGCACGACCTGACAGTCAAGTTTCCAGTTGGACTACTTGACGGTGGTGACAGGCGTCTCGGGCTCCGGCAAGAGTTCTCTGGTCAACTATACGCTGCTGCCCGCGCTTCGGGCGGTGCTGCATGGCAACCGAGTGCCCGGCTGGGTCGAATGCAAAGGGCTGGAGGGCGCCGAGAGCTTTGACAAAGTTATCGAGATATCGCAATCTCCCATAGGTCGCACTCCCAGGTCCAACCCGGCAACTTATGTCAAAGTGTTCGACCATATCAGGCAGCTCTTCTCCCAGCTGCCCCTGGCCAGGCAACGCGGTTACAAGCCTGGCAGGTTCAGTTTCAATGTGAAGGGCGGGCGGTGCGAGGCTTGCGGGGGCCAGGGTGAACTCAAGCTCGAGATGCGCTTTGTGCCTGAGGTGTGGGTCGAGTGCGATGTCTGCCATGGCAGTCGCTTTATGCCCGAGACGCTTGAGGTGCGTTACAAGGGCAAGAGCATTGCCGACGTGCTGGAGATGACCATCGAAGAAGCCTTCGAGCACTTCGAGAACCTGCCCCAAATCAACCGGCGGCTGGCTACACTGATGGAAGTGGGACTCGGCTATATGCGACTGGGCCAACCCTCTCCAACCCTGTCCGGCGGCGAAGCACAACGGGTGAAGCTGGCGCGCGAACTGGCGAAGCTCTCTCACGGTCGCACCCTTTATATGCTGGATGAGCCGACGACAGGCCTGCATTTTGCTGATGTGCACCAGTTGCTGGAAGTGTTGCTTAGACTTAGAGACAGGGGCAATACGGTTATCGTAATAGAGCATAATCCCGAAGTGATGAAGGTCGCCGACTGGCTGGTCGATCTTGGCCCCGAAGCCGGCGAGGGAGGCGGCAGGCTGGTCGCCGAAGGCACCCCGGAAGATGTCTGCGCTTGCCTTGAATCCTTGACTGGGCAAGTCTTGTGCGAAGAACTGGGGATGAAAGCTCCCAGCCAAATCGAAAAAGGGCGGCAAGCGCAAACGCGATGCAGGCTAAGTTCACTCCAAGTGAGACTATAGAGATCCACGGCGCGCGTCAGCATAATCTGAAGCATGTCAGCGTAAGCCTGCCCAAGCATCAGTTGCTTGTAATGTGCGGCCTGTCGGGTTCGGGCAAGAGCAGTTTCGCCTTCGACACCTTGTACGCGGAAGGCCAGCGGCGTTATGTAGAGTCGCTTTCCTCCTATGTCAGACAGTTTCTTGAGCAGGTCCCGAAGCCCGATGTAGATTCCATCGAAGGCCTGCCGCCTGCGGTTGCCGTTCAACAGAAATCGCCAGGGCACAACCCGCGTTCGACTGTGGGCACGCTGACCGAGATCCACGATTATCTGCGCCTGCTCTATGCGCGCGTTGGCATGCCTCATTGTCCAGAGTGTGGCAAGCCTGTAGGCGCCCAAAGCATCCCCGAGATGGTCGAACAGGTGATGGCGCTGCCGGAGGGCACGCGGCTTCTGGTGCTGGCGCCGCTTCACTATCAGCTCAAGGGAACAGACCTTGAGCGCGCTATGAAGCAGGCCCAGCGAGAGGGCTTCGTCAGGGCCCGGCTGGATGGCGAAGAGGTCGAACTGACCGAGGCACTGGAACTGGACTTGCGTCGCCGGCGCCAGGTCGAGATAACCGTTGACCGCCTGGTGGTGAAATCCGAGGCGCGAGCCCGGCTTGCAGATTCGTTGGAGCTTGCCTTGAGGCTCGCTCAAGGCGTCGCTGCTGTCGTTACTACCGAGGGCAAGGAGCTGCTCTTTTCCGAAGCCTTCGCCTGTGTGGAATGTGGCCTGGCTTTCAAGCAACTGGAACCAGAAAATTTCTCACCGAACAGCCCTGCGGGGATGTGCGAGGCTTGCAACGGGCTTGGCTTCGCCTGGAGCCTCGATCCTGGCAAGGTCATCCCGGATAAGCGGCTCTCGCTGGCCAAAGGCGCTGTGGTGGCGCTTGGTGACATCGCCAAAAAGCATCCAGACTGGCTTGACTGGCTTGAAAAGAGCGCGCTTGCGCTTGGATTCGACCGCAACACGCCTCTTGAAAAAGTGCCCCCTGAGGCGCTGCAAGAATTTCTCTACAACAAAGATGGCCTGATGACCGAACTCGACCACGCCTCCAGGCATGGTAGTCCGGGCTTCAGGCGATTTCTGGGGCGGTTTGTTTCCAACCTGCCGTGTAGAGTCTGCAAGGGCGCCAAGCTGCGGACCGAGGCCATCGCGGTAACCGTTAACGGGCTCAACCTGCCCAGCTTGCAGGCGCTGACGCTGGCGGAAGCCGCAACTTTTCTCTCTGACCTCAAGTTGACCTCCAGGCAGCAGCATATCGTGGAGGATGCCCTCGCGGAAGCCAGATCGCGGCTGACCTTCCTGCTGCAGGTCGGAGTCGGTTATCTGTCACTGGACCGAGGCGCGCCGACGCTGTCGGGCGGAGAATATCAGCGCATCAACCTGGCAAGTCAGCTTGGCTCAGGCCTCACGGGTGTACTCTACGTGCTGGACGAGCCCAGCATTGGTCTCCACCCGCGTGATACTCACCGACTGTTGGAGGCACTCATTGGGCTGCGAGACCTCGGCAACTCGGTCGTCGTGATCGAGCATGACCGCGACGTTATCGCCGCAGCCGACAGGTTGTATGAATTTGGCCCCGGGCCAGGGGAGCAGGGCGGCAGCATTGTGACCGAGGGCACCCCTGCCGAATTGGCTGCCGATGCTGACTCGCTAACCGGCAAGTATCTGTCCGGCCAGCTCACTATCGAAGGCGCGCGCGAGCGGTTGCCACTGCCCGGACGGCAAGTGGCTCGAATTTACGGGCATAACTCATCGCAATCTCAAAGCTATTGATATAGCCATCCCGCCTGGGCGCCTGATGTGTGTGACAGGAGTCTCAGGCTCGGGCAAAAGCTCCCTCGTGCAGGAAGTCGTCTTTCCCGCCCTGGCCAACCTGCTGCTTGGTCGGCCTCGCTATGAGGTCGGTTCCTATAAAGAAATGAATCACGCCAGCCTTTTCGACCGCGTGTTAAGCGTCGACCAGGCGGGTATTGGCAGTTCTCCGCGCAGCAACGCGGCTGTCTATGTGGGAGCCTTCAGCCACATCCGGGACCTGTTTTCGCGTCTGCCCTTCTCGCGCCAGCGCGGCTGGAAGCCTGGCCGATTCTCCTTCAACGCGCCCGGCGGCCGCTGTGAGTCCTGTCAGGGGCTGGGAGTGAAGCTCGTCGAGATGCACTTCCTGGCCGATGTCTGGGTGCCTTGCGAGGTCTGCCAGGGCAAGCGCTACAACCAGGAGACTCTCCGCGCCCGTTACAACGGAAAAAATATTTACGAAATCCTGGAGCTGACCGTGGACGAGGGGATGGAGTTCTTCTCCGAGCTGCGTGCCATCACAAACGCGCTAAGTTTTCTGCAGCAAGTAGGACTTGGCTATCTCAGGCTGGGCCAGCCTGGAAATACCCTCTCAGGCGGCGAGGCCCAAAGGGTAAAGCTTGCCCTGGAGCTTTCCAAACCTGCCACTGGTCGCACTCTCTACCTGCTGGACGAGCCCACCACCGGGCTGCATTTCGAAGACGTGCGAGTGTTGCTCGTGGCACTGGACAAACTGGTCAGTGCAGGGAACACTGTTGTCGTGATTGAACATAATCTGGATTTCATCAAAGCTGCTGACTTCCTTGTAGACCTGGGTCCAGAGGGTGGCGAAGGAGGCGGCCAGGTGGTCGCGCGAGGCACACCAGAGGAGATCGCTCAGACTGCTGGCTCCCATACAGGCGACTGGCTTGCGGGGCGGGCCAGATGAGTGAGATACGTTTCGATTTTAGTTATAACTGGAGCGACCACAAGTTGCTGGAAAAATGGCTGGCTGAAAGTGTGCCAGCAGGCGGCGTGGTCTTCGAGATAGCCAGCGGCCCCAATATCTGCACGCCCTGGACCCTGGCCCGGCTTGGCAGAGGCGCGCGTTATATCGCGATAGAACTAGACTGGGAGCATCTGTTACTGCAGCGCGCCAGCCTCAATGGAGAGCCGCAGCTTTTAGTGCTCGGTGATGGCTGCAAGCTGCCCCTTGCGGATGAATCAACCGACGTTGCGGTCTTCCATCATGCGCTAGACGATGTATTCGAGACTCGCGGAAAACCTGGGGTACGCCAGGCAGTCACTGAGGCTGCAAGGGCGCTGAGGCCCGGCGGTTATGTGATTTTTTCTCATTGCGAATTAGTCGGAGATGAAGCAACCTTCGGCATAGATTTGGACTTCGCGATGCAAGTGGGGACCGATTGTGGTTTGGTGGAGGTTCGCCGCGAGTCCGCTGCTGCCCAGGATTGGTTGCTCGTGCGTAAACCTGAGGAGGTAGTCTCTTGATCAAGCCCAGCAAGATGCTCTCTGAGATTCACCAGCAACCTGAAGTGCTGCAGGCGATGCTCGATCAAGGCGCTCCTGAGGTCGAAGCCGCCGCGCGGCTCATCAAAGACCGCAGGCCGGCCTTTCTGGTTATGGATGCGCGAGGCACTTCCTACAATGCCGCTCTCTACGGGAAGTATCTTTTTGAGGCTTTCGCTGGTACTGCCGGTCTGCTTTACAGCGCCTTCGCTGACGACTCTATATGGGGCGAAGGTGGACTATTCCCGGGCAGTGATGATTGGCGTCTCCCAGTCAGGGCGCGAGTGAAGATCTCCTCGCCGCGATGGAGTCCGCCAAAGCTACTGGCGCGGGCACGATTGCTCTTTGCAACACGGCCGGTTCAGCCTTGACGAAGCTTGCAGACGTGCAGCTAATAACTCCGGCAGGCAAAGAGCAGGCCGTTGCAGCGACCAAGAGCTTCACCTCGCAGCTTATGGGCCTGGCGCTCATCGCCGCCGAGGTTAGTGGTTCCAAGAAACTGAAAAACGCCCTGGCCAAAATACCGGCACTTGTCGAAGGAGCGCTTTCCCTCGAAGCCCAGGTGCTGGAACAGAGCCAGCGTTATACCGCGACCACCAGTTGCGCGATGCTCGGACGCGGTTTCAACCTTGCTACCGCATATGAGGCGGCACTCAAGTTGACCGAGTGCGCTTACATCGCAGCTCAAGGCTTCTCGCTGGCCATATTCGAACACGGTCCCAAAGCGCTGGCAGCCGACGGCTTCCCGCTGTTTGTCTACGCGGCCAAGGGAGCGGCCTACGAGCAGGCGGGTGAGGCTATCGCTGCCTATAAACAGCAGGGCGCCGATGTGATGGTCATCGCCAACTGCCAGCGACTCGTGCGCAAGGGTACCCTTGGTCTGCGAGTGCCTGGCGAGTTCGATGAGGCGGTTTCGCCAATTGTGTTTACCCCTGTTGGTCAGCTTTTCGCCTATGGGATCGCAACCGCGAAGGGCTATCAGCCGGACGCGCCGCGACTCTTGAACAAGGTCACAAGCACCAGATAATTGGAGGCGGCAGTCACTGTGGACTGGCATATAAACGAACAGCGCGTGATTGAAAGCTTCCTCGAGTATGTCCAGATTGACTCGGAGACCAAACACGAGGGGCAATTCGGCGCTTATATGGCAGGCGCGCTGAACGAGCTTGGCCTGGAGGTGCGCACTGACCAGGCCCATGAGGCTTTCGGGGGCGAATACGGCAATCTTATCGCCTTCCTCCCAGGCACTTGCGAGGGTAAAAGGGTGCTTCTTTCGGCCCATCTGGACACCGTCGCACCCGGTTGCGGCATCAAGCCGAAGCTCGAGGAGGGCGTAATCACCACCGACGGTACAACAGTCCTCGGCGCTGACTGCAAGGCGGGTATCGCGGCCATCCTCAGAGGCGCTGCGAGTGGTGAAAGAACAGGGCTTGCCGCATCCTGATGTGCAGCTTATTCTCTCCACAGGAGAAGAATCGGGCCTGTTGGGCGCGAGGCATCTCGATCCGGCCGAACTGGCCAGTGAGGTCGGATTTGTGCTGGATATGTCGGGTGACGTGGGCAACGTGGTCAACGAGGCGGTGCGGCACGACCGTATCTACTTTGACTTCTACGGGAAGGCCGCTCACGCGGGCGTCTGCCCCGAGCAGGGCATCAGCGCCATCGAGGCTGCAAGCCGCGCCATCACCAAGATGAAACTCGGTCGGATAGATGAAGAGACTGTCGCCAATATCGGCACCATCCAGGGCGGCGTGGCTACCAACATCGTACCGGAGCAGGTCCATGTCGCCGGCGAGGCGCGCAGCCACGATGATGCCAAGTGCCTCGCCCAGCTGGAGCATATGAAGCAATGCGCCGAGGAGGCCGCCGCCGAAGTCGGTGCCACGGTCGAGGTGCGCCTCGAGTTCGAATATAACCATTATCTTGTGCCCGAGGATTCCACCGCGATGAGCCTGGTGCGCGCCGCTTGCGAGGCCACAGGCATCGAATGTAAAGTGCAGCGCGGCGGAGGCGGCAGCGACGCCAATATCTACAACGCCACCGGGGTGCCCTCTGTCGTTCTTGCCTGCGGGATGCAGGAGATGCATACCAAACAGGAGTACCTCACCACCCGCGAGCTGGTCCGTGCCGCGGAGTTGGTTGTGAATCTTGTTCTCGCCGCTTGCAAAGCTTAACCGGTGGCCAGGAGGAACTGAAATGAAAGTTGAGTTGCTTTACGGGAGAGGCCATATCGAGGTTGAGCTGCCCGACGATAATCTGGTGCAGGTGCTGAACAAGCCCTACCTGCCGCCTCTTGCCGATAGCGGTGCCGCGATGGAAGAGGGCCTGACCCATCCCATCGGCGCGCAGCCCCTTTCCAAGATCGCCCAGGGCAAGCGCAATGCCGTGGTTACCATCTCCGATATCACCCGGCCCGTGCCCAACAAAGTAATAGTGCCGCCAATACTGCGGACGCTGGAAGCCGCCGGTATACCTCGCGACCAGATTACAATCCTCGTCGCGACTGGTATCCACAGGCCTGCGACCGACGCCGAGTTGCTCGAGATGCTGGGCGAAGACATCGTGGCGAATTATCGCATCATCTCGCACGATGCCCGCAAAGAAGACGAGCAGGTTTATGTCGGCGACACCGAGCGCGGTACGCCCATCTGGATTGACCGGCTCTACATCGAGGCCGACCTTAAGGTCGTCACAGGGCTCATCGAACCGCACTTTATGGCGGGCTTCTCCGGCGGGCGCAAGGGTATCTGTCCTGGTCTTGTGGGCATCCCTACCGTTGCGCGCCAGCACGGGCCTGTCTATCTGGAAGATCCCAAAGCCGCAAGCGGCAGCCTGGAGGGCAATCCCTTCCACGAAGAAGCTACCGAGGTCGCTCTGGGCGCCGGCTGCGATTTCCTGGTCAATGCCGTCATTAACGAGAAGCGCGAGGTCGTCGGGCTCTTCTGCGGTGACCTTATCGAAGCCCACAAAGCCGGCGTTGAACTGTGTAAGCAGATCGTACGCGTTGAGGTCGAGGAGCCGGTCGATATTGTCGTGACCTCGGCAGCAGGCTATCCACTGGATTCCAACTATTATCAGACTGTGAAAGGGATGGTCGAAGCCTCCCGCCTGCTGAAGCCTGGAGGAATCCTCGTCGTAGCCTCCAAGTGCACCGATGGGCTGGGCAGTGAGGAGTTCCAGTCCGAGCTTGGCAAGGCGTCCTGCCTGAAGAGCTATGTGGAATCACTGTGCGAGCCAGGCTATTTCGTCGTAGACCAGTGGGAAGTCGAGATGCTCGCCAAGGCCCTGAACAGCGCCGAGGCTTACATCTACACCGAAGGTCTCTGCCAGGACGACTGCACGCTAGGGCATATCCAACTTGTATCCAGCGTGGAAGAAGGCGTCGCGAAGGCAATTGCGAAACTCGGCGCCAAGGCGAAACTGATCGCTATCCCTGAAGGCCCCTACGTGATGGGAGTTCTGAGAAGCAAGTAGAACTCGCTCACCCTTACTGGCAGTTGAAGCCGCCTCGTTCTGGGGCGGCTTCTCCTTTGCGTGGGGCCTTGAGCCTTGCTATAATGCGGCTTCAAGCCTGCTCAGGCGTTAAGAGGTGGATGCTTATGCAACAACAGACCCTGGCTCAAAAAATACTGGCTGCGCATGTTGGCAAAGACCAGGTGACTCCTGGCGAATTTCTTTATGCTTCACTTGACCTGGTGCTGGCCAACGATATAACGGCCCCTATCGCCATCAAGGTCTTCCGCAGCCTCGGCGCGGACAAAGTCTGGGACCAGAACAAGATCGCGCTTGTACCCGACCACTCGACGCCCAACAAGGACATCAAGGCGGCCGAGCAGAGCAAACTTATGCGCGAGTTCGCTCGCGAATATGGCATCGTCAACTATTTCGAAGTCGGGCGCGTCGGCATCGAGCATGTGCTGCTGCCTGATGAGGGGCTTGTGCTGCCTGGCGACCTGGTTATCGGCGCCGACTCGCACACTTGCACCTACGGGGCGCTTGGCGCTTTCAGCACTGGCGTAGGCAGCACCGACGCCGGCTGCGCGATGGCGACCGGGAAAGTCTGGCTCAAGGTGCCCGAGACGCTGAAGTTCAACATCACCGGACAATTGCCCAAGTGGAGTGGCGGCAAGGACATCATCCTCTACACCATCGGCAAGATTGGCGTCGACGGCGCTCTCTATTGTGCGATGGAATACACCGGCGACACAATTACCGGGCTGGATATGGCCGGGCGGTTCACCATCAGCAATATGGCTATCGAGGCAGGCGGCAAGGCCGGCCTGATAGCCGCCGATGAGAAGACCCTGGAGTTTGTGAAGCCGCGCGCCAAGCGCGAATATCACGTCTATGCAAGCGATGAAGGCGCCGAGTACAAGCAGGTCTTCGACTGGAAGGCCGAGGATATCGTGCCCCAGGTAGCCTTCCCGCATCTGCCCGAGAATACGCAGCCTATCGACGAGGTCGAGAAGCAGCGCATCCGGATAGACCAGTCGGTCATCGGCTCCTGCACCAACGGGCGCATCGAAGACTTGCGTCTGGCGGCGTCGGTGCTGAAGGGCCGCAAAATCGATCCAAACGTGCGGGCGCTCATTTTCCCTGGCACGCAGCAGATAGTACTGCAGGCCGCAAAAGAGGGCCTGCTGGATATCTTCATCGAGGCAGGCGCTGCTTTCAGCACGCCGACCTGCGGGCCTTGCCTGGGCGGACACTGTGGAGTGCTGGCCACGGGCGAACGCGCTATCTCGACGACCAACCGCAACTTCGTGGGCCGTATGGGCCACACATCAAGCGAGGTTTATCTCGCCAACCCGGCAGTAGCCGCGGCGTCAGCCATCGCGGGCTATATCTGCTCGCCGGATTCGCTTTAAGAGGTGACCAAAATGATTCTCAAAGGCAAAGCCTTCAAATACGGCGACAACGTGGATACGGATGTCATCATCCCCGCGCGCTATCTCAATACCAGCGACCCGGACGAGCTGGCTTCCCACTGTATGGAAGATATCGATGCGGGTTTCTGCGATGAAGTAAAGCCTGGCGACATAATTGTGGCGGGAGAGAACTTCGGTTGTGGCAGCTCGCGAGAGCATGCGCCCATCTCCATCAAAGCCTCGGGAGTCTCCGCGGTCATTGCCAGGAGTTTTGCGCGCATCTTCTTCCGAAATGCGCTCAATATCGGCCTTCCCTTGCTCGAATCGACCGAAGCTGCCGAGGCCATCGCCAAGGGTGATATGGTCGAGATAGACCTTACAGCAGGCGAGATACGCGATATCACGACGGGGCAAGTCTTCAAGTCGAGTCCTTACCCCGAGTTTATGCAGAAGCTCGTAGAAGCCGGAGGGCTGGTCGAGATGACCAGACAATACCTTCGCGAAGGCACTTTCTGAGGTTGAAACTATGAAAAGAGGACGCCACAACAAGCCAACCGGCCCGAAGCTGAGGCCGCCGGGCCCACTGCCGACTGTTGCGCTAGTCGGGCGTCCCAACGTGGGTAAGAGTTCGCTATTCAATCGCCTGATTGGAGAACGCAAGGCCATCGTCCACGAGAAGCCGGGCGTCACTCGCGACAGGCTTTATGGAGTATGCTCGCGCGATGATCGCTGGTTCAATGTCATCGATACCGGCGGGCTTGAGGTTGGCAAGGCTCTCTCCGATTATGCCTCGCTTATCCGCCAGCAAGTCCAGGTGGCTCTTGAAGAGGCTGATCTGGTGCTCTTCATCACCGAGGCGCCCTTTGGTCTGGTTGGAGAGGACTCCGAGATTGCGCGCCTGCTGCGGAAGAAGGCCAAAAAAGTAATCGTAGTCGCCAACAAGAGCGACGCAGGTCATGAAGGGGTCGAAGAACTCGAACACCTCGGGCTTGGCCAGCCTTTACTTGTTACTTCCAAGTATGGCGAAGGCATACGACGACTGTGCGCCATCATCGCCGAGCAGCTCGATATCCAGATTTACGAACAGCCCGAGCTTGATCAAACCCTGGAGGACACAAGCGACCCCTCTGACTTCAGTATACGTTCGGCTCCCAGGGTAGAAGAACTGCCCGTTGCAATCGTAGGCAGGCCAAATGTTGGCAAATCGGCGCTTTTTAATCGGCTGGTACAGCAGGAGCGTTCGCTGGTCGCACCAATACCTGGCACCACCAGAGATTCTATTGATACGGTAATCGAAATTGATGGAAACAAATATCGTTTCATAGATACGGCCGGTTTACGCAAGCGCGGCAAGGTCACAGAATCTCTGGAATATTATTCCACCGTGCGCGCGGCCGGAGCGCTTGAACGTGCCGAGGTTGCCCTGCTGGTGATTGACCTCCAGGAAGGCGTCACCGCGCAGGACCAGCGCATCGCAGGGCTTGCCGAAGAACAAGGCCGGGCCATCGTCATACTGGCCAACAAATGGGACCTGGTGCGCGAGGGAGTCCGGGAGCATCTCGATAACTATCTTGAAGAGGGCGAGGCGCCTGACAAGCCAGAGTTCGACCGCAAGCTGCAACAGGCCAGGCGTGACCTGATAACTGATTTCCGCAGGCGACTCAAGTTTCTGGCATATGCTCCAGTGCTCTTCACTTCGGCTGAATCTGGCACAGGACTCCAGGTCATCTCCCGCGAGCTGGAAGCAGTCCGCGAGCAGTATGAGGTGCGCATCGGCACTGGCGCCCTCAATCGCTGGTTGCAAGAAGCTCTTATCGCCAAACCGCCGCGGATGCGCGGCACCCGCGTGCCCAAGTTCTACTATGCCACCCAACCCGAGGTTAAGCCACCCACCGTGGTGCTTTTTGTGAACGACCCCGAACTGGTGCATTTCTCATATCGTCGCTATCTGGCCAATGCTTTCCGCGAGGCCTTCGCGCTGGACAAGACTCCACTTAGTTTCATCTTCAGGCCAAGGCCGCGCAAGGAGCGCAAATAGGGTGGAACTGGCGCTACTTGCCCTGGTTGCCTATCTGCTGGGGAGTATCCCCTTCGGGTATCTCCTGGGCAGGCTCAAGGGCGTTGATGTGCGCTCACTTGGCAGCGGCAACATCGGGGCCACCAATGTCTTCAGACTGCTAGGGCCTGGTTTCGGTGTCGCATGTTCGGTGCTTGACACTGGCAAGGGCTTTGTGGCTGTGCTGCTAGGGAAACTGCTCTTCCCCGAACTCGCCTGGGCACATCTCCTTGCCGCCGTGATGGTCCTCCTGGGGCATAGTCTCTCCGTCTTTCTGAGGTTCCGCGGGGGACGCAGCGTCGCGGCCAGTCTCGGGGTGCTGATAGCCCTGGACTGGCGACTGGGGCTGGGTGGCTTTACCTTCTTCGTGCTGCTTGTCGCGACCACCCGATATGTCTCGGTGGCCTCTATCCTGGGCGCCTTGTCCGCGCTCTTGCTGGCTGGCTGGTTTCACCTGCCGGGGGAATACATCGGGCTGTTCGGCGTAATGGTTATCCTCATAGTGGCCCGGCATAAGCCCAATATCGAACGGTTGCTGGCAGGCACAGAGCGGAAATTCGGTGACCGGAGTGAACTTGTCACTTCCGAGGAGGCCCCAGAGTGAGCTCCCTCAAGCAGGTGGCGGTAATCGGAGCAGGCAGTTGGGGTACCGCGCTGGCCTGGCTACTCGGCTCGAAGGGGATCCCCGTAAAACTGTGGGGTCGGGACGCCGAACTTGTCGAATATTTGCGTAATCGGCGTCAGAACGCCAAATATTTGCCGAATATCGAGTTGCCTGCTACAATTGAGGCGACAGGAGAACTGCACGAGGCGCTTGACAGCGCCGATGTCGCGGTTTTGGCGGTGCCGAGTAAGGGTATGAGAGCCACCCTTCGGCGCGCAGCCAACCTGCTCGGAGGCCCAAAATTACTGCTCAGCGCAGCAAAAGGGCTGGAATCCGATACAGGGCTTAGGATTTCTGAAGTAGTAAAGCAGGAACTTGGACCCGAGGCAGCGAACAGGTATGCAGTGCTCTCAGGACCCAACCTGGCGCGCGAAGTCGCAGCCGGGCTGCCATCATCGACGGTGATCGCCAGTTCCGAGGCGCGCGTCGCGGAAACTTTACAAGAGCTTTTCCGAACCAGCCGATTCAGGGTATACACCAATCCTGATGTTGTCGGCGCAGAGATGGGCGGGGCCTTGAAAAACGTGATTGCAATTGGCGCCGGTATGAGCGATGGACGAGGCTTTGGCGATAACACCAAAGCAGCCCTGCTGACCCGCGCCCTGCACGAGATAACCAGCCTGGGGGTAGCCGAAGGTGCCAGGCCCGAGACTTTCGCTGGACTGGCTGGATTGGGCGACCTGATAGTTACCTGTGTCAGTCCCAAGTCTCGTAACTATCAACTCGGCCTCAGACTCGCCCAGGGAGAAACTCTGGACACAATTCTTGCAAGTACGTCCGAAGTCGCGGAAGGATATCCTACCGCTGCCGCAGTATATAAGCTTGCAAACCAGCATAACCTCGATATGCCAATTAGCACTTGTATTTACGAGATACTCTACACGAACAAACCGATTGCAGCAGGCGTGGACGAACTAATGACCAGGGCATCCAAGCCCGAGCTGGGCAGTTCATCGCCAAGAGCGTGGGCAGACCAGAGCGGTTAGCACTTGGAGTAGAGTAAGTAAAAAAGGGGGTGCAACCAGGCATGACCAAAGCTGATCTCGTAGGTAAGATCGCTGATGGTGCGGGGATCACCAAGAAGCAGGCCGATGCGGCACTGGGCGCGATGATCGACGCCATCAAGGGGGCCCTGAAGAAAGGGGACTCGGTGCAGATCATCGGATTCGGGACGTTTGAAGTCCGTAAACGCGCTGCCCGTACAGGGCGCAATCCGCGCAGCGGCGCGGCCATCAAGATCAAGGCCGCCAAGGTTCCGGCATTCCGTGCAGGCACCGGCCTCAAGGACGCTGTCAAGTAACTTGCTAACCAAGTTTCGGAGCAGTACCTGAAATAGGGGCCCCCGCAAAGGCCCCTATTTCGCTCTTATGAAAGGTGTTATTCACAATGCAACCCACTGATTTACAGGCTGCGCTGTCCGAGGCCAAGTGCAGCAGTCCCGAGTATGTCCGGCTCAGTATGGCCGCCGCAATGGCGCTCGGTTATCGCAAGGGCTGGTTCTGGCGCGGCGCCAGATGCTGGTGTATCAACCTGCTGCAAACCTATCCCTCCGGTTGCTTGGCCAACTGTGCCTATTGTGGGCTGGCCAGACAGCGTCAGGGCGACTTCGAAGACAAGAGTTTTATCCGCGTCGAATGGCCCCTGGTGGCGTATGAAGATGTGCTCCAGCGTATCCAGGCCAAGGGTGAGGGCGTAAAGCGGCTGTGCATCTCGATGGTGACGAGCAAGCAGAGTGCCCTGGACGTCTTTCCGATGCTGGAACAAGCGCGCCAAATCGCACCTGCTGTGCCCCGCTCGGTGTTGATAACTCCCACTGTGGTGGATAAAGCCTGGCTCGAGGCCATAAAGGAGGCTGGCGCCGATTACTGCGGGATCGCAGTGGACGCGGCCACGCCCGAGTTGTTCGACCTGAGACGTGGGGCAGGCGTAAACGGGCCTCACAAGTGGGATACCTACTGGCAACGCGTCAGGGAAGCTGTCGAAGTGTTTGGCAAGGGCAAGCTCAGCTTGCACCTTGTGTTTGGCCTGGGCGAGACCGAGCAGGAGTTTTGCCAGGCGATGCAGCGCGTAGTGGACGAGGGCGCGCGTATCCATCTTTTTTCTTTTTACCCCGAACCAGGTTCGGCGATGGCCGATGTGGCGCCGCCCCCGATGGAAGGATACCGCAGGATACAGCTTGCCGCTGCCACACTTGAGCGCGGGTGGGCGCGCGTCGAAGATTTCACTTTTGCCGCTGATGGGCGCCTGTGCCAGCTTGGCATCAATCCGGAGCAACTGGAGCTGCTGCTCGCTGAGGGCGCCGTCTTTATGACGCGTGGCTGCCCGGCGGTCGGCGGAGAGCTGGCATGCAACCGCCCTTATGCCAACGAGCGACCTGATGACGTGCTTCGTAACTATCCCTTCTGTCCGAATACCGAGGATCTGGCTCTCATCCGGGAGACCGTAAAGCTTAACTGAGCCAGCCTCCCTGTTTGAGGACCGCATAACGCGATTCGGGCGACGCCTGGACTGTTATATACCCTCTTTCAAACGTTACCAGGCGGGCGATTTCGACAATCGCCACTCGGTTAAGTTCGTCGGGGTCTCGCTGACGGGCACTCACTGCGAGGTGCAGTGCGAACACTGCAAGGCGAAGCTACTCGAATCAATGGTGTCTGCCGATACCCCTGAGCGACTCCTCGAACTGGCCGAACAACTGAAGGCCCGCGGTGCTGAAGGCCTGCTAATAAGTGGCGGGTCGCTTTCAGACTGCACAGTGCCTTTTGAGCCCTTCCTTCCCACCCTGGCCGAATTGACAGAGCGACTTGGCCTGGCTATCGCCGTCCATGCAAGTGTTACGACGCCCAGGCTGGCCAGGCAACTTGCCGAGGTAGGCGTGGCAAGCGCTATGGTAGATTTGGTTGGCGACGATGAGACGGCGCGCGAAGTACTGCACCTCCCAAAGGCCGGGGTTTTATGGGAATCTCTCGACAATCTGCTTGAGGCAGGCTTGCGAGTGAATCCCCACATCGTGATGGGCCTGGCCTGGGGCAGATTTCGTGGGGAGTATGCAGCGCTGGAGCAACTTGGGCACCGGGAGGTAAACGCGCTGGTGGTTGTTGGCCTTCGCCCCCTAAAAGGCACCCCAATGGAGAAAGCTCCTGTTCCCCCTCTTGAAGAACTGGTAGAATTCCTTTCCGCAGCCAGGCAGGAAAAGCTCGCAAGGCCCTTAATCCTTGGTTGCGCGCGTCCACCCGGGCGACTGGAATACGCTCTGGAGCGCGCGGCGCTTGATGTGGGTGCCGTTGGGGTGGCGTATCCGGCCGAGGAGACGCTGAATTATGCGCGGCAGCTCGGGCTTGAACCGAGAGCCCTCGAGGCTTGTTGCGCGGTGCCTTTGGGCGGAGAGGAGCTTTGATGTTTCAACGCAAGCAGCCCCAACTAACAAGAGAGCAGGTGCTCTCTGCCGTGCCTCTGCGCAACCCAAAGGTTGAGGTAGAGACGAGTGAAGCAGGCCACAGGATACTGCTAGTACCTTTACGCGAAGACTGGGTAGGCAGGGCGCTTTCGGCTTATCACAAATTTGTGTTTCTCGGTCGCAAACAGGAGCCCCACCGGATCGAACTGGATGCGGTAGGCTCCCAGGTGTTTGACCTGATTGACAACCAGCGGACTGTCGAAGAGCTGGTAAAAGAACTGGTAAAAGTTCATAAACTGGCCCGGCGCGAGGTAGAAGTCTCCCTTACGGAGTATTTGAAGACGCTGGGGCGGCGTGGTATAATCGCTTTTGCTGTACCTCAGGAGCAGAGCGAGCAGGATCCCGAGTCGCAGAACACGCAGGCCGGGGCCTGAGTTTCTCTTTCACTAGTCATGCAGAGCAGAGGTGACGGCTTTGGACTGGGAGCAGGTTCAAGCTTTTATCGATCAGGATAAGATACCTGAATCAGATTTCCTGTTGATTATCCATTTCCTGGAAGGCGTACATACCAACCCTCAGTCCTCCAGTGAAGAGAAGGCGCGCGCGCATCAGGCTTTACGCTGGCTGCGCGTAAAAATCCGCGAGCGGATTTCCTTGCCTCTTTCTGAAGCCTTCAAGATCAGCCTTCGTAATATCTACATCCGACTTGGACGCGCTGCCATCACTGCGGCTGGCGTATTCCTGGGCATCGCTTTCTTTATGTACGTTTTCGTCTCGGGCGATGCCATCAATGCCATGGAAGGCAACCTGTCGGAAGTAGCTGCCCAGCGCCAGCAGTTGCTGGTGGTGCTTTCGCTGGTGGTTTGTACAGTAGGTATCTCCAACTCGATGCTGATGGCCGTAACGGAGCGTTTCAAGGAAATTGGCACGATGAAGTGCCTGGGCGCGCTGGATGGCTTCATCATCAAGTTCTTCATCATCGAAGCAGTGCTGATGGGCTTCTTCGGGTCGCTGGCAGGGGCTATCTTCGGCTTCCTGATGGGCATCATCATCTATATGTTCAAGTACGGCCTGAAGATTATGGGAATGCTGAACTATGGTTTGCTGGTCGAGATGATGCTTGTGGGCATTATTGTTGGGGTAGTGCTGTCGGTCGTTGCGGCAATCGGTCCTGCCTATAGAGCTGCTTCACTACCTGCAGCTGCTGCTCTGAGAGTCGAGATCTGATCGGGGAAAGGTGAGCGAAATGCCCGGTATGTATATGTGCCCGGAGTGCGGTGTAGAGCGTGTAGATCCTGAGACTGGTATCTGCGGATACTGCGGCAAGAAAGTGGCGGAGGGGATTGGCGAGGCATCAGCAGCCGAAGCCCAGCAGACCACAAAAGCCGAAGTTCAGGCTGCGGCCAAGGCGGACGAAACTTACGAGTATATCGTCCGCACCAAGGACCTTGCCAAACATTACACGATGGGCGGCGAGATCGTGCGCGCCTTGCGCGAGGTAGACCTCGACATTCGGCGCAGCGAGTACATCTCGATTATGGGCCCCTCTGGCTCGGGCAAGTCCACCCTCTTCAATATGATTGGTGGCCTGGACAAGCCGACCAACGGCACCGTCTTCATCGACGAGGTGGATATGGCTCAGCTTGACGCTTACGAGCTGGCCTGGCTCCGCTGCCGCAAGATTGGGTACATCTTCCAGACGTTCAACCTCATCCCGGTTATGACGGCGATGGAGAACGTCACTCTGCCGATGATCTTCGCGGGTGTGCCCCAGGACGAGATGATAGAGCGCGGCAAGAAGCTGCTCGATCTCGTAGGTCTTGGTTCTCGCCTGCAGCACAAGCCCTCCGAGTTGTCCGGCGGCCAGCAGCAGCGCGTGGCCATCGCCCGCGCTTTCGCCAACGACCCGGCTATCATCCTGGCTGATGAGCCTACCGGCAACCTGGACCTGAAAACCGGTAAAGAGATCATCGAGCTGCTGCGCGTAATGAACAAAGAAAGCGGCGTCACGGTCATCTCGGCGACTCACGACCTCAAGATGGTTGACGTCTCCGACCGGATCGTGTGGATCCGGGACGGCGCCCTCGACCGGATCGAAGAACGCGCCGATGTCCAAATCGCAGTTGGCGTCCTCGAAGGCGAATAAGCCTGCAACAAAACAAAGAGAAAACGGCCTCCCTTCGGGGAGGCCGTTCTGTTTCAGGTGGCAGAGAGCCTGTTCAGTCAGTGAATCGGTATTTGATAAGCGCCCACAGCGAAGGGAACCCATCCAGCCAGGTGATTTTCTTGCCTTCATCTTTATCTCGGCCGGCGTAGTAGATGGGGGTTTCGTATATCTTCGCACCTGATTTGAGCAGTTTCGCGGTCAGTTCTGGCTCTATCTCGAAGCCGGTCGAATGCAGGTTCAGATTCTTGAGCAGTTCGGCCTTTACGGCCTTGTAGCAGGTCTCCATATCTGTCAGCACGACGTTGTAAAGCAGATTGCAGCACAAGGTCAAAAACCGATTGCCCAGATGGTGGATGATACTCGAGACTCGATGGGTACCAAACCAGCGAGTGCCATACACCACGTCGGCATCGCCGCGCAGTATGGGCGCAAGCAGACTGGGATAATCGGCTGGATCGTATTCGAGGTCGGCATCCTGGATGAGGATTATCTGCCCGGTGGCCTCCTGGATGCCTCGCCGCACGGCTGAGCCCTTGCCCTCGTTGCGCGGCTGGAGAAATACCCTGATTGCCTCGCTGTATTCTTTCTCGAGGTCGGCCAACAACTCTCGAGTGCCATCTTTGGAGCCATCGTCGACCAGTACAAGCTCCTTGTCGACTTCGACGGCCAGTACACGAGTGACTAATTCTCTAAGGGTAGTCAGCTCGTTGTAGACCGGTATAACGACAGAAAGCAAAGGCCGTTCTGTCACGAGTCATTCGCCTCCGTGCATAAAGGCTTTGGAAAGGCAGTGTAACCGCGTAGTGCGTGAAGGTCAATTTACCTTTTCGAGTATCTCCAGATTGAAACTACTTTCCTTGTGAAGGCGTCAAGAATATTCAGAGAAGCCCTTGCTTCCATAAATATGCTGTATAATCTAGCTACTTAGCCACGTGGAGGGGTCTTACATGAAGAAACTCGCCTTGCTGGTCGTACTCATGCTGGTAGTGGCCGGGGCTGCCCAGGCTGCCGACTGGTATGAGCTGCAGTACAATATGGATTCTGGTCACCAGTCATATTACAAGATGACAATGGACATGGAAGCCAAGATCCAGGCATTGGGTACCGAGATGCCTCCGATGGTGCTCCAGATGGAGCAACTGATGAGCCAGGAAGTCGTCTCGGTAGAGGATGACGAATTCACTGTGACGTTTGAGCAGAAGCCAGTTAAGCTGATGCTCAACAACAAAGCCCAACAGCTTCCCAATATGTCGAAAGACATCCCGAAAATGTTTATCGTCTATGACAAGTATGGCGATCTGAAGAAGTTCCTGGTCGGCGAAGGAGAAGCACAGCAGGACGCCAGCGAAGCCATGAGCTCCCTGCCAACCATGCTGGGCAGCCAGTTCCCCGCTGGACTTGGAGACTTCCTTGGGCAACTGACCACTCAGGTTCAGCGTTTCATTGATGCTGATATGCCCGAACTGCCAAAAGAAGCGGTACAGGTCGGTTACAAGTGGTATTCGTACTTCCAGTCGCAGGCTGGGGAGCCAGTTACCCTTAATATGGTTACCGAGAACACTCTGATGCAGGCCAGCGACACTGCTTGCACCATCCAGACCGTAAGCAAGGCCGACTTCGCGCTGTCCGCGCCCATACCGATGCCCGATGGCAGCACCTCGCAGATGGCTATTGCTGGTACTTTCACGGCTGCAATGTGGAGCGAGCGCGACGTGCTGACTGGCGAGATGATATCGATGACGACCCTGCCCGGCGCGCCAATGCAAATTAACCTTACAGCCAGTGGCAACATCCCGCTGGGCCCAGGCGGTCAGGCGCAGCCCATCGATGCGACAGTCGCCGTCACCGGGCAAGCTCTCAATGCTGCCAACCGAGGCTTTCACCCTGGCTGAATAGACCGACTAGTATGAAACTGATCGACTTAAGTAGAGCGCGGTGCTGACTCAAAAAGGCATCGCGCTCTTTTTTT
Source organism: uncultured Armatimonadia bacterium (assembly GCA_963749155.1). Classification (GTDB taxonomy): domain Bacteria; phylum Armatimonadota; class Zipacnadia; order CAVVLO01; family CAVVLO01; genus CAVVLO01. The sequence goes on from CAVVLO010000002.1 coordinate 1,108,283, forward strand.
TGACTAAAGGGCTGGAAAAGGGCAGAATTACAGGTGATGAAAGCGCGCACTCGGGGAACTCTCTTATTATTGGTGCTAGTGGTCTCACTGGTGCTTTGGTATGCGACTTTCCGCGTGCTTGGGCTGGCCGGCGAAGCCCAGGCCGAACCCAAGCTTGCCCCCAAGCCTGTCCCCGCCCACTTCGAGGTCGCCGAACCTGCCTGGGACAAGATCAACGTACAGGAAGCCCTCTGAGGCTCCGAGGTGACCCCCTTGATTACCGTCATTGGCGCCGGGCTGGCTGGAGCCGAAGCGGCTTACCAGATTGCCCGGCGCGGTCTGGCCGTTCGGCTTTTCGAGATGCGTCCAGCCAAACCAACTCCCGCGCATAAGACGGCCAACTTTGCCGAACTGGTCTGCAGCAATTCACTAAAGTCTGCCAGGCCTGACAGCGCAACCGGGTTGCTCCAGGCAGAGCTGCGCCGGCTGGATAGTCTGTTGCTGCGGACTGCGGATGAAGCCGCACTGCCTGGCGGGCAGGCGCTGGTGGTAGACAGAGACGTCTTCGGCGCGCTGGTGACGGAAAAACTGCTTGCCAATCCACTAATAGAAGTCGTGCGCGAAGAAGTGACCTGCCTGCCCCAGGGGCCCGAGCCACGGCTTATCGCCTCAGGCCCTCTCACAAGTGATATGCTCAGCCAGGCTATCAGCCAGCTTGCAGGGCAGGATCATCTTTATTTCTACGACGCCGTCGCGCCCATTGTGACGCGGGATTCGGTGGATGAGACCCAGGCCTTCTGGGCAAGCCGGTATGGGCTCGGGTCAGCGGATTCCTACCTGAATTGCCCGCTCACTCGCGAAGAATACGAGGCCTTCTATCAGACCTTAAGGAACGCCGAACAGGCAAATCTGCATGATTTCGACCGCAAGGCTTTTTTCGAGGGCTGCCTTCCAATTGAAGAGATAGCCAGGCGCGGGCCCAATGTGCTGGCTTTCGGCCCGATGAAACCGACCGGCCTGGTCGATCCTGCCACCGGACGCAGGCCTTATGCGGTCATCCAGCTTCGCCCCGAGAACGCCGATGGCTCTTTGCTTAACCTGGTAGGCTTCCAGACAGCTCTCAAGTGGGGTGAGCAGGACCGGCTGGTCAGGCTTATCCCGGCTCTTCGAAACGCAGAAATCGTGCGATATGGCGTTATGCACCGTAACACCTACCTGCACTCTCCAGGGCGGCTTGCAGCAAGCCTGAACTGGCTTGAAGATGAGACGCTGTTTTTCGCAGGGCAGATTGTCGGCGTAGAGGGATACCTCGAGAGCATCGCGACTGGCCTGCTGGCCGGGTTGAATGTGGCGCGCCTGGCCCAGGGCCTGCCGGTGACGGTTCCGCCGCTTGAGACGATGCTTGGAGCACTCGTCCACTATGTTGAGCACGGGATGGAGCGCAGCAAGGGCTTTCCCCCGATGAACGCGAATCTGGGTATACTGCCAATGCCAGAGGGCGTACGCCAGCGCAAGGTCCAGTTGCGCGAGGCAAAGGTAGAACGCGCTCAAAAGGCGCTTGCAGAGTGGGCCACCCGCCTGGAGGAGGAGTCCGTCCTGGCACGCTAAGGCCGGGGCGCGAGGATGAAAGTCGGCGAAGCCATAGAGAGCTTTCTGCAGTATCTGGAGCAGGCCAAAGGCGCCTCGTCCAACACGGTGCGCAGCTATGCGGCTGACCTGGCGCAGTTTGCCGAGCAGGTCGGCCCGGACCGAGACCTGGCCGAGGTAGAGGTAGCGGTGCTGCGCAAGTTCGTTGCCTGGCTCAGGCGCGAAGGCAAGCAGGATACTACTATGGCCCGCAAGATGTCCGCCGTGCGCAGTCTGATGGACTTCGCCCTGCGTCGCGGGGCGCTTGAAAGCAACCCGGCCCGCAGCCTCAGCACCCCTCTTAAACGCAAACGTCTGCCGAAGTTTCTCTATACCGCCCAACTTGAGGCCCTACTGGCCGCTCCTGATGCCAATACGGCACTCGGACTGCGAGATAGAGCCCTGCTCGAGCTGCTTTACGCCACTGGCCTCAGAGTTTCGGAACTCTGTTCACTGGAAATAGGGCAACTTGATTTCGATTACGGCAGTCTCAAAGTAGTCGGGAAACGCAACAAGGAGCGCGCTGTTTTCTTTGGCAAGCAAGCTGCCAGGGCCCTGGAAGAGTATCTCCAAAAGGGCAGGCCGATACTTGCGCGAGCCTCGGGCAAGCTGGAAGCGCCCAAAGCGCTGTTTCTTAACAGGAGTGGCACACCCCTTAGCTCGCGTAGCGTGGCCAGGGCACTCGAAAAGTATTGCTTGCAAGTGGGCCTTGAGGCGGGCATCAGCCCCCATACTCTGAGACACACTTTCGCAACTCATCTGCTGGAGCACGGCGCCAATCTGAGGGCTATCCAGACACTTGCTTGGGCATGAAAATCTTAGCACTACCGAAATTTATACTCATGTAACTACTCGCCAGATGCTGGCCCAGTATAAACTGGCGCACCCACTGGCGGAGGAGGACGCGGCCGATGAGCTCAAACAGAGGCGAGATGGGTCCGATGTTGGGCACGACGATCCTGGCGGTAAGGCGAGATGACAAACTGGTCTTTGCCGGAGATGGCCAGGTCACTTTCAACAACACTATCCTGAAGGCTACCGCGCGCAAAGTGCAGCGGATGTATCACGGCCAGGTACTGGGCGGATTCGCCGGTTCGGTCGCGGACAGCCTGACCTTGTTCGAGCGATTCGAGCGCAGGCTGGAAGAAACCAGCGGCAACCTGGCGAAAGCCGCTTATGAGCTTGCTCGCGACTGGCGCGGCGACAAGCTGCTACGCCGCCTGGAAGCGATGTTGATGGTAGGCAACAAGCAAGACTTGCTGCTGCTGTCGGGTAATGGCGAAGTCATTCGGCCAGATGAGGAGATCGCCTCAATAGGGTCAGGTTCGCCGGAGGCGCTTTCGGCCGCCAAGGCGCTGCTTCGCCATTCTGATCTGGACGCCGAAGCCATCGTCCGGGCCGCTATGGAAGTGGCCGCCGAGCTTTGCATCTATACCAATACCAACATCACCGTAGAGGTGCTTGACTAGATGGGCCAGCCAGAAAAACCAAATCTTACTCCGCGCCAGATAGTGGAGGAGCTAGACCGGTATATCGTGGGGCAGGATCCCGCCAAGCGAGCCGTCGCAATCGCGATGCGCAACCGCTACCGCCGCCGACAGCTTTCCGAAGAGCTGCGCGCCGAGGTCAGCCCAAAAAATATTCTTATGATTGGGCCAACGGGCGTCGGCAAGACCGAGATAGCCAGACGCCTGGCAGCGATGGCCAATGCGCCTTTTCTGAAAGTCGAGGCGACGAAATACACCGAGGTTGGTTATGTCGGCCGGGACGTCGAGTCTATGGTGCGCGACCTGATGGAAGCCTCAATCCGCCTGGTCGAGCAGCGCAAGCTGGTCGAGGTGGAGGACCGAGCCGCCATACTTGCCGAGGAAAGACTGCTTGAGCTGCTGCAACCGTCTCCCAAGCGCACTCCAGAGGGAGCTGGCTTCCTGTCAGGCTTGTTCGGAGGAGGCCCACCCCAGGCCGCAGAGGGTCAGCCCCCTGCCGATGAGGGCCACTTCCAGGAACAGGAAGAACGGGTCCAGCGCATTCGCGAGCAATTGCGCGGCAAGCTGGAGGCCGGGCAGCTTGAAGACCACGAGGTAGAGATCGAGATCGAAGCGGGCTCCTCTCCAATGATAGAGATCTTCTCACCCCATGGCAGCGAGCAGATGGGCGTCGATATGCAGGATCTGTTCGGTTCGATGATGCCCAAGCGCACGCGCAAGCGCCGCGTCACAATCGCCGAAGCCAGGGAACTCCTCAAACGGCAGGAAGCAGAAAAACTGATAGACCGAGACGCGGTCATCCGGGAAGCCCTGGATTCAGCCGAAAACGATGGGATTATTTTCCTCGATGAGCTGGACAAAGTGGCAGGGCGAGAGGGCGTTCAGGGGCCAGACGTTTCGCGAGAGGGCGTCCAGAGAGACATCCTGCCGATAGTTGAGGGTTCTACTGTCAACACGAAGTATGGCCCGGTCAATACTCAGCATGTGCTTTTCATCGCGGCGGGAGCTTTCAATGTCAGCAAGCCAAGTGATCTCATTCCCGAGCTTCAAGGGCGTTTCCCGATCCGGGTAGAGCTTGCCAGCCTGTCAGCCGACGACTTCAAACGCATCCTGACCGAGCCGGAGAACTCTCTGGTGCGCCAGTATACCGAGTTGCTCGCAACCGAAGGGCTCGAGGTGCTCTTTGGAGAAGACGCCGTCGAAGAGCTTGCTCAGGTTGCCCAGAAGGTTAACGACCAGACCGAGAATATCGGCGCAAGGCGCCTGCACACGGTAATTGAAAAACTGCTCGAAGAAGCGTCTTTTTATGCGCCCGAACTGTCCGGTCAGCAGCTTGTTGTAGACAGAGCCTTCGTTAAGCAACGTCTGGCTGATCTGGCCGAAAACGCTGATCTCAGTCGGTACATCTTGTAGCTCCAAGCTTCGGGGGGAGAGGGTTATGAAGACCATCGTTTGGCTGGTCTTGCTCCTGGGTTTGCTTTTTAGCAGTCTGGTGGGGGCGACATCTTTGGAGAAGCCCTGGATAACCGACACCTTCTTCTACTGGTATGGCTGGGATTATGAAGCCCAAAAGGGCAGTTGGATTGGCGGCGTGTATTGGACCCCCTTGAACGGCTACTATGATTCGGCCACCTACAAGGATAACTACGACCGGCTGAAGCTGGCCGCCGATTGGGGCGTCACTGGCCATTTTATGGATTACTGGGCGCCCAACTGGCTCGACCGCGAGGGCAAGCCTCGCGAGGGCTTGCTTATGCGCGCCAGCGAGCAACTTTCTAGTGAAGGCTACGATGTCTTTATGTCCTATTATCAGGACGGCGAAGACTTCGACCAGAAAGATTTCGCGCGCAATATGGATCCGGGCCGAGATGTCTATCTGATGCTCGAAAGGTCTGCTTCCTCCCCCGTCTATCCCAAACTCGAAGGCAAGCCCTTCCACGTCGTATATGCGCGTAACGGGGTGCCGGCGCTTACCACAGACAACGAAGGCTTCCGCAGTTGGGCGCTTGCGCGATACCACGACCTGGCCGGCCTTAACGAGGCCTGGGGGACCAGTTTCAGTGAGCCGAACGAGATAAAACTGGATTTTGGATCCGGCGTCTGGCGCGCCGACAGCATCAGGTTCCAGATTGCCGAATGGAAACGGCAGTGGGCTGAGCTGGATGACCGCATCAAGCAGCGGTTCGGCTTCGAGGGACTCTACTCGGCCCAGGATGTCGGGTATGCGCCCTTCCGTGGATTTCGGCTACACGCCGCTTTTCGAAGCGCTTGCAGGCCCGCAGTCTTATGGGGGGATATTCGGGCAGCCCCACGACCAGGATGAGGACCGGCTGAATCCAGTCGCTGGTGTCGAAATACTATCCAACCCCTTTCTTCGACTGTTGGAAGAACAATTACTGCGACTGGGAGATACGTCTCCAGGGAGTTAATTACCGCCCTGATCCCTTCATCTTCGATCGTTTCTTCGTGGGCGACCTGCTGCGTTATAACGAAGCGATGCTTCATATGTCTTTCAACGAGTGGTGGGAAGGCTCGCCCCTCGAGCCGACCCAGGAGAATGGTAAAAAGTTTCTCGAGAAGACACTGCAGTATTCGACGTTGATGCAGCTTTGGTTCTCGGCGCTCAAGCACCCGATGCAAGAAGCCGAGGTAGCAGTAATCCTTTCGGACTGGAGCTATATGGTCGGTGCTATCGGGCAGGCGGAGCAGAAGGCCTTGCTACAGGAGCTACGCCGGCTGAACGTGCCTTTCCGTCTGATACCGGACACTTTGTTCAAGCCCGAGCTTCTTGAAGGCTGTAAAGTGGTAATCGCCCCGACTTGTGGGGCAGACCTTGGGCAAAACTTCGAAGGCAAGGCCATCGGGCCTGAGCTGACCGCCTGGGTGAAAGCCGCGCCCGACCGGCGCCTGGTGGCTTCGCGCAGCGCTTTCCTCTCAAAGCAACTAGGCGCGCGTCTCCTTGGAGGGGCTACAGTGGCTGCTGGGCCAGACCAGCATTTCGTGCTGGATGTCGGCGCAGCAGGCGATGAGCGTTATCTGCTTTCGGGCTACAGCGGGCCTGAGACCTGGGGCTGGATTGAAGAAGACCCAAGTGTGCGCTGGACGCCGGCTGTCAGCCCAACCACGAAGGTATTGATTCCAGTCAGTCCAGGTCGCGACCAGGAGGTCCGGGTTTTGGGCTCGGCGACCTGGGCCAACACCCTCGAGCTGTCCTTCGAAGGCCAGCCCGTGGGCAGTTTTGTTATTCAAACCGGTCTGGTGGATGTGCGGGCAGAACTGCCAGCCAACCTGGTTGGGGGACGGACTGCCGGCGCTCTTGAAATCTCCTGGGCGAAGTCTAACGTGCCCGGCGAGCTGGCCCCTGAGCAGTATCCTAACGAGCAGCGGATATGCAACCTGGGCCTGTCACGTATAGAGGTTGTGACTAGCGGCACGGGCTTCGATTCGCCCGTCCAGTATGAGGCGCCCCAGACCCGTTTGACTGGCCAACCCGCAGCGAAAGTTATTCGGCTTCAAGCCTGGCAAGACGCTCCAGCTTGAGGGTTACGAGGCTCACGACTACATGACTCTGGGCCAGGTACTCGCCACATATGCTCAGGACGGCCTGCCTTATGCAATGGAAAGGGCCCTTGGCCAGGGAAAAGCGCTTTACACCAACGGGAGCCTGAGCGCCCTGCTGGCTGCCGGCAGCCTGGCGCCAATCCTGGAAAACTGGGCAGGCGTTAAGGTGCCACGCGAGATAACCGGTGAGGATGTACTTGGCACAGTGCTGCCAGGCCAGGGTTCTGACCTGGTACTCGCTTACAACTACAATGTGTTCACCCGGCCCAAGGTCGAGTTTGCCCTCCAGGCGAAAACCGGCTTGCCGCTTGCCGAAGTGATGGCAGTCAGCGTGGATGGAGAACGCTACGAAGAGGTGCCGGCAAAGGTCAGCGAAGGTCGTGTTCGGTTCTCGGACAAGTTTGGATATTTCGGCATCTATGACCTGAGCTATTGCAAAGTGAAGCCGACAACCCCCGCGCTTGCTTTGTGTCCAGGCGAGCGCGCCAACTGGCTTGTCAAATTGACCAACCTGACCGATACGCCAGTGGAGGGCACAGCCCAACTCATCTCGGTCATCCCGACACTCGGGGGCGAGACGTTGCGTTTCAGTCTGGCAGCCAGAGAAAGCCGCACTGTCGAGGTGCCGGTGGCCGCGCGCGCAGATTGCGACTGGGGCTACAAGACCGCCGTGCTTAGGCTCACACTGGAAGGTGTGCAGACCGACTTCCTGCGCCGGATAATCATCGAGCAGGCGCCAGAACTCAAGCTCGCAACGCCCAGTGCTGGACGCCGCCAGTCCGACCTGACCCTCGAAAACGCCGCGTCGCGCTTCTCGCCGCGCTCCTCTGCAGGCGCTGTCGTCGTGCAGGCCCCTGGCGGGAAGGCCTCCCTCGGCGAAGTGAAGCCTGGTGAGCAGGCAACTGGCCTACTCAGTGGGCTGGCTCTCGGTCAGACCGATGTCCACAAACTGACGCGAGTTCCTTTAACAGCCCAGTATTCCACTCGAGGCGAGGCCACGAAAGCTGAATTAGAGGCCTGGGCAGCTTCTCTGCCTGAGGAATATAAAGCGCCTGAAGGCGCACTGTATCCCCTTGCGGTTGCCAACGCCTCAGACAATTCGCTGGATAACTGGCTTTGCGAGTGGAAACTGACCGCTAAAGAACCCAGGCAACTCTACGTTGTCGCCGAGTCTGGAGTGCCAGTACCAAGTCAGGTCTGTGAAACGAAAGAAGGCCGGTCGCTCTACTTTATTGCCCAGGCGCCGGCGCGAGGTGTGGCGTATTACTTTGTATGCGAGGGCGCGGGGCCGGCAGTTTCAACCGACCTGGTGGCGGAAAAACCTGGCGAGGCTGGGCCCATCGACCTGGCTACCGGGGAACTGGCCTTCACAGTAGACGGCCTCTGCGGCGGTACGTTGACACAGCTCAAGAGCCGCGCAACCGGGCTGGATTATGCCTCCAGGACTTCAGGTACCTTCGGGGCGGGTTATGGCGTGTTCGGCCAGTACCAGCCTGATCGGCCACTCGAGCGAACCGAGACTTATGTCCAGGACAAGCTCACCTGGCAACGCGACAAGCCTGCCGAAGTGCGCCTGGTCGAATCGGGCCCTGTGCGCGCGGTCGTCGAGGTGACCTGGGAAGATGCAGGAGTCGCTGTGAAGCAACGCTACGAGGCTTTCGCTTACCAGCCCTGGTTCACAGTGGAAACCGAGCTTGTGCCGAAGCAGCTTCCCGAAGGCGCAGAACTCGTAGCGCAGGATGCCCGTTTTGAGCTGAACAATCTGACCAAGACCTTCCCCAACTTCGTGGGCGAGGTCAAGAAAGACACAATTGAGGCGCAGTTCGGCTGGAGGGAAGCCAACTGGGTACCCCCCTTCATCAGCTTTATGACGCCGCCTGATTATCTGGAGAGCCTCTCGGTCGTGAAGCTCGAGGCCACCGGGCTTAATTTTATCCGGCAGGGCTTCTGGACGGCCAAACGTCCAGAGCGTGGCCATGCGCGCTGGGCTGAGGCGGAATTCGTTGCTCGCGATTATCTGGGCAGTGGCCTGCCAAAGCGAATCCATCTGAAGACTGCCTGCCTGCTGCATCAGGGCCACCAACCAGTAGCCGCCGAGTGGTTGCAACAGGTTCAGGAGAATGTTATTCTGCTGCGGCCAGGCAATTGGCGAGCAACTGATGAACGCCTGGCACTCCCAGAGGTAGCGCCTGCTCTGGTAAAACCGGCCTGGTGGAGTCCTGAATGGCCTCTGCGCGCCGAAATCAGACAGGGGGGAGAGGCTGGGCCTTTCCTGGCTATCAAAGCAGCGGTGGATGAGCTGGCTACTCAGCTCGGTAGTAGTGGTCTGGAAGCGAAAGTGGTGTGGCTTGATACTGCAGGCCACCTGCTCGGTGCTACCACCGCTTTTCCCCTCGACTACGGCGTTCATGGGCGGTATCTTGCCTCTGCCAGGTCAGATGAACCAGCGTCCACGGCCTGGCTTTATCTGCGCCCTTCCAGTCGGCCTCTTGCCCCACCTCGCGCAAGTGGTATTACCGATGGCAGCTTCGCGCTAGGGCAGTGGACCTATGGGGCTGGGACTGGCCCGAGTGAGGAAGGCAGGACAGACAGTGCTTCGGCCAGGCTGGATACTCGAGGGGCAACCCCTGCCCAGATGGCCTATCCCCTTTTCGACCCGCTGCCCAACAGCGAATATGAGGTGCGGTTTTGGGCCAGGTCTACTGAAGGAACTGGCATACTTTGGCTTAACTTTTTCGGGGGAGCGCATACTGACTTCGGCCAGCTTGGAGTTTCCATCGAAGCAGGCCAGCCCTGGAAGCAGTATACTGTGACATCACCCGTGGGCGATTTCCTGCCCGCTGGGTGGCTTGGCGCCTCGGGCGAAAGGCCTGGACTGCGCTTCTTCGTGCGCGAGGCTGGTCTGCAGTTGCTGGTGGATGATGTGGAAGTGGTTCCGTTCAGAGAGGCTGATCCCTGGGCAAAAGTGCCCCTGGCTGAACTGGGCGGATTGCAGCGTGTATACTGAGTGACTCAAAGGGAAGGCGCGGAGGCCTTGCTGGGAGATTCTGGGGGTGCAGTTTCATTGCCGGATGTAAATGTATTGGTGTTAACGGGAGTTGCCACAAAAGATGCGCAGCTAAGACCAAAAGCCTCTGGCCAGGTCAAGGCCGAGTTCAGTTTTGAAGTCGCCAGGCCTTTCTTCAGGGCAGATGGCGAAGCCGTATCCGACCTGTTTCTCATTGACGCCTGGGGGCCACTGGGTGAATGGGCCTATGCCAATGTAAAACAGGGAGTACGTCTATTCATCATTGGCACGTTGAACAAAGAAAGCTACATCACTCGTCACGGCGGGAAAGAGCATCTGACCGTTGTCAAAGCTAAAGAGATACGTCCTCTCGAACGCGATGCTCTCTCTGAGACACCTCTCGATTTCGGCGAAGTGCGCAAGGATCACTGGCATGAGGACCTGATCGACGCCCAACTCGAACTGGTGCGTCAATTGGCTTCCGAGGTCACAAGTCCAGCCCTCAGCCTCGAATAAGGCTTCCAGCCAAAGCTGGAGTGGAACAAATGAGCGAGCAAGAACTGAGCTCGGATGGTTGGTGCTTCGCTTGTGGAGACGCCAATCCGGCCGGGCTGCACCTTCATTTCGAGCAGACTGAAGAAGGGTACGAGACTCTCTTTGAGACTCGTCCCGAGCACACTGGCTATGCCGGCATCGTGCATGGGGGATTGATCGCAACTGTCCTCGATGAGGTAGCCGCAAGGTATACCTGGGTACTCGGTGATCCGGCCGTGACCGCCAGGATGGAACTGCGATATCGTCAGCCTGTAAAGGTAGGCGAGAAGCTGAATATCAGGTGTCGGCTTACAGGAAGCAAAGGCCGGCTCACTTTCGCTGAAACCACTGCTCATAACGAGCAAGGAGAACTGGTCGCAGAGGCGAAAGTTACTCTCTCCAGACTCGAGGCTTAGGGGGAACCCCAATGACCTTGCCACGTTTGCTCCAGGAGCAGGCAGTTTTACACGGTGCGAAAACACTGTGGAAGAACAGCGAGCGCTCTGTGACATATGCTGAAGCCGACCTACTTACCAACCGGCTGGCCAACTGGTTTCTGGCTCAGGGAATCAAACCTGGCGATCGGATAGCAATCCAGATCCCCAACAGCCCGGAATTCCTGATTGCATATTTCGCGGCAGGCAAGGCTGGAGCGATAGCGATGCCCGTTAGCCCCCTGCTGCATCCAGAGGAAGTTGCTTATGTCCTCTCAGATGCGGAAGCAGTGGCGCTTGTTTCTTATTCGCCTCTGCTCGACAAGGTTCGAGAGGCTAATTGTCTGCCTGACTGCGTGAAGCTGCTGGTTTCAGAAGCTCCCCGAGAAGGCGCAGCCTTGCTGTCAGAGATACTAAGTCAAACCGGTTTCTCGGCGCCGCCAGTCACTGCCAGTCAGGTAAAACCAGACGATACAGCGGCTTTTATGTATACCTCGGGCACGACCGGACGCCCCAAGGCGGCAATGCTGTCTCATGACAATCTGCTCTTCGATGCGAAGTCCGCCGTGGACTTCATACAGATGCGAGAAGAGGACGTCTTTCTTTGCGTGTTGCCTCTTTTCCACTCTTTTGCGGTCACTGTCTGCAGTATCTGTTCGCTGGTGACTGGGGCAACAGTCTACATAATGCCAAGTTTCGTGCCCCATGAAGTGCTGGAAGTACTGGCAACCGAGCATGTAAGCGTCTTCCCTGCGGTTCCGGCAATGCTTGGGGCGCTGCTGCAGCGGGAGGTTGAGCCTGCCATCTTCCAGTCGGTGCGACTAATCGTATCTGGAGGCGCACCGCTGCCGGTCGCAATCTTTGAGGCCTACAAGCAGCGCTTCGGCGTCGAGATAATTGAGGGTGATGGCCCTACCGAGTGTAGTCCAATCACCTCGGTCAACCCCACCCATGGCGTGAAGAAGCCCGGCAGTATCGGCCTGGCGTTGCCTGGCACCCAGATGCAGATACGCGATGAGGCAGGCCTCGAGGTGCCCTCTGGGCAAGTTGGCGAGATCGTCGTCCAGGGTCGGCACGTGATGCAGGGCTACTGGAATCAACCTGAAGCTACCACCGAGACAATCCGGGATGGGTGGCTCTATACAGGCGATCTGGGCTATGAAGATGAGGAAGGCTATTTCTTCATAGTCGACAGGAAGAAAGATATGCTTATCACCGCGGGGATGAACGTCTACCCGCGCGAGATAGAAGAAGTGCTTTATCGCCATCCCGCAGTCAAGGAATGCGCCGTCATCGGGCGTTATGATGAGCAGCGAGGCGAGGTGCCCGTTGCCGTTGTAGCGCTGAAAGAAGGTAGCACCGCGACCGACCGCGAGCTCATCAACCACTGTCGAGGCAGTCTTGCCCGCTACAAGATTCCCAAAGCGGTCATCTTCATGGACGCCTTGCCGCGGACCACCTCAGGAAAAATCCAAAAACGTCTGCTGACCAAGGAGCTGGACCTCTCCAAGGGCGACTGATTAGTGCGATATAAAAGTAGGTTAGTATTTCTGCTCCCTGTCCGGTTCTCGGGCAGGGAGCTTTCCTTGGAGGCAGAAGTCAAATAGGAACACGTTGCCAGGAGGATTCCTAATGCGCAAAGAAGACCTCGTGTTGTTGTTCGAACCCGAAGATGATGTCGCCGCGATGATACTGCAGAGCATGCTGGAGGAGGCCGGGGTTGCAGTAATGCCTCGCCCTTTCGAGGATAAAGCTCTGGATGGCCTGGTTGAGCTTCAGGAAGGCGGCCTGTGGGGCCAGCTTTATGTGAACGCCGAACAGCAGGAAGAGGCCAGGCAAGTCCTTCAGGATTTCCTTGATAGCCGGGAGGAGGGCTCGGACGAGGAAGCAGACTAGTCCCCTTGTATCGGCAATTAGACGGAAAGAAAAGCCAGGCAGATACCAGGTCAAGGCAGGCAAAGCAGGCTAGTTTGGCGTAGTTGTGGCATCCAGCCGCAGGCAATCTCTAGAGAAACTAACCCCAATAAATAGGGGGGGTAGTTCGTTGACCCTCCATATATTGGGTGGTAAACTAAATCTTGACATCACACGCGGGTGGGCTTGCTGATGAAGTGTCCTCGATGTGGCTCTGAGGAAACCCAGGTGAAAGATTCACGACTGACCTCCGCAGGAAAGGTCGTCAGGCGCCGCCGTTTCTGCTCGCATTGTGAGTTCCGGTTCACCACGCGCGAATACGCTAGCCTGCCCACTATCCTGGTCACCAAACGCAACGACCGCAGAGAACCTTTTGACAAACAGAAATTACTTTCAGGTCTGGAAAAAGCTTGCGTCAGGCGGGCAATCAGTCCTGCGGATATGCAAGATTTCGTCGAGCAAGTCGAGGAAGACTTGATTGAGTCCGGTGTGACAGAGGTCCAAAGCCGCGCTTTGGGCTCCCGAGTCCTCGAATGGCTTGCCCGCAAAGATCCTGTAGCCTTCCTGAGATTCGCCTCCGTATTCGCGGATTTTGATAGTCCCGATGACTTTGTAAAATGGGTAGAGCATCTGGTGCATGAAGAGGCCGAAGAAAGGGCCCAGACCAGTGACGAAGGTCAGCTCCCCTTGATGGAAATCCAGTAAAAGCCTAGTCAGTCGAACCAACTACACCAGGGGGGGTCCAAGTATCGTGATCGAACAAGACATCCAACTCTCACCGGAGCCTCAACCCAAATTATTCGAAGCCCAGAGCAGCGCAACTGATATGTCGCTGTTCGTCCGGACCTCCGAAGAAAAACTCGCCAACTGGGATAGAACTTATATCGTGGAGGCCCTGCTGCGCGAGACAGGGCTTTCGCTGGAACTGGCAGAGACAATTGCTGTAGAGGTCGAGCAGCAGCTCAAAGCTGCCGAGGTTAGTTCTATCTCGGCGCCCCTGGTGCGAGAGCTGGTCAACGCGAAACTTATAGAGAGAGGCCTGGAGACCGAGCGCAAGCAGCATACGCGCCTTGGTATGCCAATCTACGACGTGCGGTGCCTGCTGGCCGAGGCCAACAAAGAGAACGCCAACCTTCCGCATAACCCCGAAGCTACAAATCTGGCCCTGGCGGAACGCATCAAAAAGGAATTCGCGCTGCTTGAGGTCTTCTCACAAGATGTCGCCGACGCGCATATGAACGGCGAATTGCACCTGCATGACCTGGGTTTTATTGACAGGCCATATTGTTCAGGCCAGTCACTCGAGTACGTCAAGAAATTCGGCCTCGACCTGCCCAATGCTCTCTCCAACGCCAAACCCGCCAAGCATCCCGAAGTTCTGCTTGCCCATATGGTCAAGTTTTCGGCAGCTCTTCAAGGCCATTTCGCGGGGGCAATAGGCTGGGATGCAGTTAACCTTTTCTTCGCTCCATATCTCGAAGAGATGCCCGATGGAGAGCTGGAGCAGCTAGCCCAGATGCTTATCTTCGAGTATTCCCAGCAGGCCGTCGCAAGAGGCGGACAGGCCATCTTCTCGGACATCAACCTGTATTGGGAAGTGCCAAAGCACTTCCGTGATGTCGAGGCGATCGGGCCTGGCGGTCAGTACACGGGCAAGACCTATAAGGAATATGAGAAGACCGCTCAGCGGTTTTTATGGAAGCTATTCGAGGTCTATATGGGGGGCGATGCGGCGGGCCGGCCTTTCTTCTTCCCCAAGCCTCTCGTCCATATGACTGAGGATTTCTTTGCCGCAGAGGGCAATGAGAAGTTCCTGGAGTTTATCAGTGAGGTAGCCACCGTCAAGGGCAATACTTATTTTGTGTTTGACCGAGGCGAGACGGCCAAAATCAGCGAATGCTGCCGGCTGAGTTTCAAACTGGAGAAGTCTGACCTGGACGATGCCAAACAACCCTGGCGGATGCGTTATAGCGCCCTGCAAAACATCACTCTCAACCTGCCTCGGGCGGGCTTGCAATCAGGCCAAGATGACTCGGTGTTGATGACCCGACTTGATATGCTGCTCGAGCTGACCGCGAAGGCGCATATCCAGAAGCGCCGTTTCATTGAGAAATCTCTGGCGCAGGGGCAGGACGGCCCGTTGGCCTTGCTTGCAATGCAGCGCGATGGCCAGAGTTATCTGAGGATGCACCGAGTCAGTTATCTGATTGGGATGCTCGGGCTCAATGAGCTTGTGCAAGCGCATACAGGCCAGCAAGTTCATGAATCACGCGAGGCCCTGATGCTCGGGCTGCGCGTCATCGCCCATATGCAGCGCAAGTGTCAGGAGATGAGCGCCAGGTACGGGATGCACTTCGTGCTGGAGCAGACGCCTGGTGAGTCGACGGCTTACCGCTTCGCCAAGCTGGATCATCGGCAGTATGGCGCGAAGGCCGAACCGCTGCTACGGGGCGAGCTTTCCAATAACCAAATCTACTATACGAATTCGACTTATCTCAACAATGGCTTATTTATCGACCCGATAGAGCGGGTGGCCATCGAGGGCAAGTTCCACCCGATGATCGAAGCAGGTGCGCTTACTCACGTCTGGCTTGGCGAGTCGCAGCCTTCGGCAGCCTCGGTAGGCAACTTTGTAAAGAAAACGTTCAGACAGACGGAGAACGCCCAAGTGGCGTTTTCGCCGGAGTTTACTTTCTGTGCTGGTTGTGGCAAAACTATACGAGGACTTCACCAGTTGTGTCCGAATTGTGGCTCAGAGAATACCGAAGGTATCACCCGTGTAACAGGATATTTCTCTAAGGTAACAGGATGGAACGACGGGAAGCTCGGAGAGCTGAAGGACAGATACAGGAATCACCATTATTTCGGCTCCAAGACCTGAGCCGCATGGCGAAGGTTTTGAGCATAAAGGGTTGATCGACACTCGTTCCTCCAAGCAGAGTGCAAGAGCGGAATGGGCAGCCGCTCACGCACGAACAACCCTAAGAGAACGGCCCCCCCATCGGGGGGGCCGTTCTTGTTAGAACCAGTTGATGCCGGCGGCCCATGCCAGACCAGTTGGGCGCCTTCACAAGCCTATTCCGGACCGGTCACTCGCCGATGTCGCTCTCTGGTGCTTCATTTTCCGAGATTTCACCAGTGACCTCGCCTTCGTGAGCCTGAGCATAGTCCACCAGGAAACTAATCAGTGCCCGCGCGCCTTGTTCAGCGGCCTTGGAGAAGTCTCCTTTGGCGAGATAAGGCACCATTACCTCGACCAACAGCTTCTCGGATTCTTCATCGGTGAAGATATGCTCCAGCCCATAGCCGACTTCGGACTCGACCCGGCGTTCATCAAGGGTTATCAGGAAGAGGATGCCCAGGTTCTGCTCCCCACCCAGGTCCCAGGCGTTATGCAGCCAGAAGACATATTCCGAGGGCTTGAGGGGCCCAGTTGTCTGCACGAGCGCGAACACGAGTTCAGGGCCAACCTCTGCCTTGAAAGCCGCCAGCTCGCTCTCAAGCAGCTTGGCTGTCTTGGCGCTCAGCTTGCCCACATAGTCATTGACAAAGCCCAGGCGCTCAGGCGGCGCCTTGCCAGCAAGACTTGCCAAATCGTCACTAGAGAAACCGCACTGCTCGCACTTGGGAAGGGCATCGTTTATCTCCACACCACAACGTGGACACTTCATCCGACTCACCTCTTCAGAAATTAGAAACTTGCGCCACCGCCACCGCCACCTGAGGAGCCACCGCCAAAACCTCCGCCCCCTCCGCCGCCGCTCCCACTTCCACTTCCGCTGTAGAAACTGTGCGCCAGGGGACTATAATCGTCCAGATATTGCTTGCGGCTTACCCGTTTAGTGGCGCCGCAGCTGGGACATTCATACAGGAATCTTGTGGCTGTGCTCTCAGCCTTATTGCGTTTCATCCTGGTTTTACAGTGTGAACACCTCACACCGCGTATCCAATAGAAAAGGGGGCCAACAAGAAAGCCCCAGAGGAAAACACCGGCCATTAATAAGGCTACGAGACAACCACAGACGTTCGAAAGCCCTTCCTTGAAGCGATCCCAGCCAGAGGGCTTCCACTCCTCTCCCGTTTCCAGCACCTCGACAAGGGCTGGCATAAGTGCCGCAAGGCCACTGTACCAGTCGTCATCTTTGAAGTGGGGCACTGCGTATTCTTCGAGCAGGCGAGTACAGAAGATATCCGGCAGCACCCCTTCCACGCCATAGCCAGTTATTATCTCTACTCTCCGCTCCCCGATACACAGCACCACGATTACACCGTTATCGAGACCGGCCTTCCCCACACCCCAGTTATCAAAAAGTCCCTGGGCAAAATCGCGTGTATCAGCGAAGCCCTCGGGCAACG
Source organism: uncultured Armatimonadia bacterium (assembly GCA_963749155.1). GTDB lineage: Bacteria > Armatimonadota > Zipacnadia > CAVVLO01 > CAVVLO01 > CAVVLO01. The sequence continues at coordinate 1,125,181 of CAVVLO010000002.1, forward strand.
CGCTGGTGATGACGAGGGCTAACTCGTCCCCATGACGTTGCTCCAGGCCTTCGACCAGCGACACAAATTCGGCTTTCTCGGAGGCAGACAAGACGCCCGCGAAATCGTTGATGTAACCTTCAGGGGCTGGCACCTCGCGCAACGCCCAACCAGGCAGGGCAAATATAAGGAAACAGAGCACGAGCAGCGCCAGGTTAGAAACTCGCACCTGCGCCACCTCCTCCTGATGAGCCTCCCCCAAATCCACCAAAGCCTCCTCCAAAACCGCCTCCCCCAAATCCGCCACCACTTGAACCTGAATCCCAATCCCACCAGTGCCCACTTTCATCTTCGACTAGCAGCTCTTCGCCACAAGCAGGACAGATGAACCAGCGACCCTTTGGATGCAGCTTGTCCCAATTGCGCTTCGTCTTGTGGTTGCAGGCGGGGCACCGGGGCCGTGAAAAGACTTTCCACAACCAGATTGGGACAAAGAGCACTAGGAACCACAAGTCTGGCCAGTTGGCCAGCAAGCTCACCAGACTACGCCAAAATCTGACAGGGGCATGAGTAATCCAGTAACCGACTCGCTGGGTCCAGGAAGGCTCCCAAGGTTCGGCAGCCCTCATTATCGGCAAGGTGGCGTTAACCAGCGCTGTCAGTCCCCCTGCCCAGTTACTGTTGCGAAACTGGGGAGTGGCATACTCCTCCAGCAAGCGGATGCAAAGCTGATCAGGCAGGATTGCTTCCAGACCATACCCGGTTGCCATCTCGACACGTCGCCCCGCGATGTCGAGGTAGATAAGCAGCCCATTGTCTGCCCCTTGCTTGCCAATGCCCCAACTGTCGAAGATAGCTTGCGCACGGTCTTTGGACAGCCCCGGGCCGCCCTCAGGGGCTGCTTCGATGAAAATCGCGACCTCGACTGCGGTCTCCTGGGCGAACTGCCCAAGCTGAACCTCAAGTTGCTGGCGAGTTCCTGGATCAAGTGCGCCCGTGTAATCGTTTACCCAGCCGACTGGGCGTGGCACTGGTTGGGCATACCCCGTCAAGGCCAGGCAGGCGATCAACAGCGCCGTGAAACCGACAGCGTAGCGAGAGGCGCATCGAAGCATAAGGTGTTCCCGAGGTCAGAAGCTGGCCCCAGCGCCACCTCCTCCCGAGCTGCCTCCTCCGAAGCCACCGAAGCTGCTACTACTGCTGCTGCCCGAGGAAGAGCTGCCTGACCAGCTCGACCTGCTCGAGGACGAACTGGAACCTGAACTCGGAGAGGGCGGTGGGACATATTCCCATTGCTGGTGACCACAGGAAGGGCAGATATACTTCACATAGCGAGGCAGGCGCGTCTGCTCTTCCTTGGGAGCTTTCCTGGTCTTCTTCTTGCACTCTTCACAGTAAACGGTCAAAACCCAGCGGAAGAAGAGGATGACCAGGACGATGCCACCGAAGAACAACAACCTGTAGAACCAGGTCAGCCAGAGGGGTGTGAGTTCGGGCTCTTCGCTCTCCTCAGCGGCATAAGCCTCGTCCTCTTCATAGGCTTCGCCTTTCTCCAGCACCTCGATGACAGCGCCGGCAAGCGCGGTGAGGCCGCCAGCCCAGTCTTCCTTTTTAAAGGCAGGCACTGCGTATTCCTGGAGCAACTGACCGCAGCGCACATCGGGCAGAATACTCTCAACTCCATAACCAGTTTCGATTTCAACGCGCCTTGCCCCGATACACAGCAATATGAGGACGCCAGTATCATTGGTCGCCTCACCCACGCCCCATTCGTTGAACAGAGCGGTCGCCAACTCCTTGGAGTCCTCGTAATCGGCAGGCATCTCATCGAAGATGGCGATCGTAAACTCGTAGGGGGTGGTGTCTGATAGAGTGGCGAGACGGTCGTTCAGTTCGACTCTGACGGCCGGGTTGAGCACATCGGCAAAGTCGTTAACATAACCGATAGCCTCAGGCAGGCTGGTTTGGGCCCATCCTGAGAAGGCCAACAGTAAAAGCAGAACACCAACTAGCAGGAGTCGCAAGCTAGAAGCTGGCACCTCCGCCACCCCCTCCGGATGACCCACCGCTGAAACCGCCCCCGCCGCCCCCACCACTGGAACCACTCGAGCTGAAGCTGGAGCCCGAATAACCCGAGCCCGTTGCCCGGCTGCTCATCGCACGGCGGTAGACGGTAGTGCCACATACGGGGCATTTATAGACCATACTGTTGCCGATGGTCTTCTCATACTTGAGACGCGACTTGCAGTTGGGGCACTTGGCCCAGAGGAACTTGCCCGCTATCACGAGGGCAATGATGATAAAAGGCAGCAGCATAATCCCGCCGAAAAACAGACTTATGAGGATTCCAAAAACGACAGGTACGGTCCCGCCACTTGAGGAGCCAGTAGGACTCTCATAGGCCTGACCCGACTCCAGAACCACGCAGACAGCCTCAAGTGCCTTCTGCAGGCCCTCGCCCCAGTTGCCCTGTTTGAAGGAGGGAACGGCGTGGTCTTCGAGGAGGCGCGTGCAGAGCTGGTCGGGCAGAAGACCTTCTACGCCATAACCGGTCTCGATTTCAACGCGTCTGGGACCTACTGCAAGCAGCATCAGGACGCCGTTGTCTGCGCCCTTCTTGCCGACACCCCACTTGTTGAAAAGCGCAGTGGCAAGTTCTTTCGGGGTGCTGATATCTTCAGGCAAGTCCTGCACGACCACAACGGCAATCTCGCCGCCGGTTTGAGCCTCACAGGTGGTGATACGACTTTGCAGGGCGGCTTCTTCATCAACCGAGAGCAAATCGGCGAAGTCATTCACCCGACCGACAGGGTCAGGCAGGTCAGCCGACCAGGCCAGAACAGCCAGCAACAACCCAGCCGCCAGCAACACGGCCACCAGGTACGCGGAGCGGGTCATCGCGCCTCCCCCCTATTGGTGGTGCGGGCTAGTTTCGAAGCTGATCTCCGGCACCTTTTCGGCGCCCTCGGCCATCTCGAAGTATTCCTTCTCGGTATCAAAGCCCAGGATACCGACGAAAAGCTTCATTGGCAGAGCTTTGGCAGCCCGGTTATAGTTGTTTACCGATTCGTTGTAGCGCTTGCGCTCTACCGTGATGCGGTTCTCGGAGCCTTCAATGGCAACTTGCAGATCCCGGAAGTTTACGTTGGCTTGCAGTTGAGGATAGGCCTCGGTAATGGAGAGCAACTGCGACAGCGCCTGGGTGATCTGGTTGTTGGCCTGACTGGCGTCCTGTACAGTGCGCGCCGCCATAGCTTTCGAACGCGCCTCGGCCGCGAAGGTGAAGATCTCCTTCTCGTGCTTGGCATAACCCTTAACAACCTGCACGAGCTGGGGGATCATATCCGCGCGACGCTGAAGGACATTCTCCACCTGCGCCCAGGATTTGCTGACATCCTGATCCATATTTACGAGGGAGTTGTAGGCGCCGAAAACGAAAAGTGCCAGCGATATGAGCACTAGCGCCAGTATGGCCGCACATCCCCCAAAGAGCATACAGCTTTTACTGCGCCCTCCTGAGGGCTGGTCTGTGGGTTGGACTTCTCTCATTATTTTGCCTCCCTGTTGGTGTTGGGGCAGTTGCACGGGCTCTCGTGGCACTTGGGACAACCTTCGGCATAACGCTGGATGGCATCCTCCAGCCGGATACCGAGCTGCGAGGCGACGGTCGCCGTCCAGGCGAGCACGTCGCTGAACTCGTGCAGCAATTCGGCGCGCTCGCACTTGCGCAAGGCCTTGGCCAGTTCGCCGACTTCTTCTACCAGCCAGGTGAAGTTGGTCGTGACTGGCCTGGCGCCATCTCGGGCGCCATAAGTGGCTTCGATAACTTTTTGGAACTCGTCAAAGGTCATACTTACTTCCTCTTCGGTATTTTCGGCCTGGAGATTGATATGCCTTCCGCGCCTGGCTTGAATCCGTAAACCGTTATGGTCGCAGGCAACCCTTGTTCGCCATGTAACTTCTTGTCGTTTGACAGTATATCAAAGTCTTTCTGGGCAGCCTCAAGCGCGATAAGGACATCTGCATCGGTGCGCGCGGGAGCTTCTCGGAGCAGTCGGCGATTGACCAGGCGGTCGTATGCCTCCCGGTCATCCACCTTGTGCCTGAGAGCAGCGTCGGCGATGACCTCGATTGGGAAGAATCCCGCCGCCAGTGCCGCTTCGCGGGCACTTTCGATATAGTCAACGCGCGCCTTCGCCTGCTTGGCCGAGTGCGCGACATTGCTCGCGTCGATGATGAGGCCGCGCGCTTGCCCAAGCAGCACGCGCACCAGAGGACTGCCCTCTTCCTTCAACTGCCGCAGAGCGAGCTCGCCGACGGGAGTCTCCAGTTCTTGTTTAACCCGCTCGAGAGCCTTCGGACTGCCACTTTGCAAGGCGCCGTCGAGGCGCGCAAGGAAGAGCTCAAGGTGCTCGAAACTCTCGTCCAGCAGCTCGGAGGTGAGCTCAAGAGGGAGACTCTTCTCCACTGGAGGGGGTTGTTCAGATTCAGCCTCAGTCCTAGGCACAGGGCTGGTTTCTCCCTCACTCACACTGAGTCCAAAAGGCGCATACAGGCTGCCAAGTTCGCGAGTCAGGCGGGTGAAGAAGCCTTCGAGTTGCTCTTTGCGGTGGTCGGCTTCGCGCAGCTTGCCGCGCAAATCGTCGTTGGAGTCTTTGGCTTGCTTGCACTTGGCAGCGAGCTGGTCAGCAAGGGCTTGCTTCTCCTCCAGCTCGCCGCGCAGATGGTCTCGCTCGCTTTCCACAGCGCGCAGAGTGCCCCTAAGGTCTTCCAGTCTGGATTCGAGACCGCGCAACTGACGCTGCAGCGACCGAGTTTCGCCGGATTCCGCGGCTGGCGGGGCAACCTGGCGTTCTTCGACAACAGAGGGCGCCTGCGAGGGAAGGGGAGCACCAGGCGTCCACAGCGCGTGGGGCAACTCGGCCAGGGATGCCAGCGCGCTGGCATCACCGCGCAGTTCGAGAGCGAGCTGGACGTGGGCCAGGTGCTCGGGCTGGGCACTGGCAACGCTCAGTGCAGCCTGGAAGACCGACTCAGGAGGAGCTTCCAGAATTGATTTGACTAAGGGGGCATAACAGGTTGTCCACAGCAGAGTCAGATGGCTTCCAAAGACTTCATCTTTGGCTACGGCGTGGAGAAGACGGCTCAGGAAGACGGGATCTTTCATCCCTTCAGCATTCGCCCGCAGCCCCTTCAGGAGAGGCTGGGCAGCTCTGCGCTCCACTTGCAGGAACTCTTTCCTTGTCTGAACAGGCAAGGATTCCCATAAAGCGCGCCAGGCTTGCTCGCTTAACAAAGAGGCCTCCTGGGCTAGGGATGGCAGACATTACAGGGCTTGAAGCCCTGCTTTATGGCTTCTTCTCTGGACTGCAGATACCTTGCATTGGAGCGGCTGGGCAGATATTTGCAGTCCAGCCGGTGGAATTTCATCGAGCGCGTGTTGCCAACGTATTTATGACCAGCAGGCGCATCCGCTTTGGTAGTCGCGGTCTGGGCTTTCTGGCGTTCTTCCTGGGAGGCGTGAAGGGCGCGCTTGCCCTGATCAAAGTCTTCGGGCGTCTTGTATTTCTGCCAGGCGCCAAGTTTGGCCTCTCGGGCGCGCTGTTGATCTGGCATCCACTTGTTGGGGTCGGCGGGCGAGGTGCTATAGACCGAGACGATAGCCCAACCTGAGGCGACCATTGCCTGGTTGATAAGCAGCCATTTGCCGTCTTTCTGGACATAGAGCAAGGCTCGGGTGCGGTCATATTTGTCTTTGGGATTCTTCGCATCGATGAGCAGGGCAAGCTGCTTGCCCTTGGCCAGGCCAGCCAGATACTGCCGCGCATCATCGTAGCCATACCAGCCTGATTCGGGGGAGTCAATGCCAATAAGACGGATCTCGCGCTTGCCGTTAGTGACTAGAGTATCGCCATCAACGACTTTGGTGCATTCCTCCAGCACAGCACCCTTGGGGGGGGCGACCTGGGTTGCAGGCTGAGTTGGCGCAACCTGGGCTGCTGATACTGATGGGGTCGGCGCAATCGCAGCCGGCTCGGGCTTGCAGCCAGCAAGCGGCAGCAACAGAACGAGCAGGAGTGGCCAGAATACTCGGATCCTCATAGGCATGGCTCCCGAAGCACAGACTGGACGCCAAATTTCATTTGCGACGCCCAGTCCAGTTTATCGCTTTGGTGCTTGAAGCTCAAGACGCGGTCTAGCGTTCAATGCCCCTGGCGGCCAGGTACGCCTCTACTTCGGAAAGTGGCATATCGCCCATCGGCTTGCAACCGGGCGGGGGCCAGCCGCGTTCGGCGTGGAGGAAAAGCCGTGTGTCGGGCTGCAACTGGTCGAAGACGTAGTCGAGATAATCAAGAGGCGTGTCAAAAGTGCGGTCTTTGGTCAGACCTACCCGGATGCTTATCGCGATATCGGCAGGGGTGAAAACTTCGACCGCTTTTGCGAAGTCAGCCTCGCCTGCCGCCATATCGGCGCAGTAAAGGCCCTCGGTCGCCGCCATATGCTCGAAGTTGAAGGCGAACTCGCCGCAAGAATGCACTGATAACCCGTTGAACTCGCGCGCCAGGCGTTCGTTGCAGGGCTTGGCAAATTCTTCATACAGGTTGGGCGAGACCGTAGCGAGCAGGTCTTCGCTGATGGAGAGGCCCTTCCCCGGCGGTACCCAGAAATCGGGGCAGTGCATTTTGACGAACTCGCCCTGGACGACTTCTTCCTGCAGCTTTACGAAGTCGACGATAAGCTGGGTGACCATATCCAGCACCTGGGCGACGGCTTCGGGCGCCTCGTAGAAGGAGGTCATAAAGTCGGTGTAGTCCCAGATGAGGGAAGCGGTATCGAGCGGCCCCTGGATATCAGTGACGCGGACGGGCAGTTGCCAGTCAGTAGCCTCGCCGAGGAAGCGGGTGAACTCCAGCACCTGGCCGAGTTGGCCTTCGGTAGGCTCGGGCTGGCGCAGCTTGCTGACATCGTCAGGGCAGCGGACGATAGGACGGGTCCAGGGCTGATCCCAATCGGGGAAGGTTACCTCGCAGCCAAAGGCGGAGGCCAGCACCCCAGTGCCGAGATAAGGGAAAACCATCGGCACCCAGTCGTCGCGGAACTGGGCGCGAGCGCGGCAGGTGGCAAGCTGGGCCTGGAGATTGTAGTCCCAGTCCCAGAAGGCCTCGCGAGTATTTTTACCCGTGGGATATTTGGCATCGAAGCCCTCGGGCCAGGGCCAGCCAGACTTGTGCAGGGCGGGAGCCTTGCTCTCGCCGCTCCAGAAAGCCCTGAGGCGGGCCTTGCGTTCCTCTATCATCGCCTGGCTGAAGCCAGTCTGCTGCTCAAGGTTGAACATACCAGGCTCCTTCTACTGCTTCACATACTCGCTGATGGTGAGTTGGGCAGCGAGGTCGGCCGGAGCGCCGCTGGACCTTCAGCCGGCGGGTCTCGCCGGGCAGCAGGTCGAAGTAGTTGTCTTCGAGCCACAGCTCATCGGGGCCTTCGATAGCCACTGTGCGCACCAGGCGCGGAGCGGAGACGGTCAGTACGCCCTCTCCCTCACCCCCTGGCGTAAAACTCCAGGTCACTTCCGGCTCTCCGAGGGCCATATCGCGCAGCTCCGAGAAGTAGTAGAGGGCTCGAGCGAGTTCCTTCCCATCGGCTTCGAGCTTCGCAACCAGCAACTGGCAGGTCGGCTCGGTGATGGCGTCAGTTGGTAGTGCGAGGTCCGGGACTACCCGGCCGTTGGCAGGGACGGTCAAGGGCTGCGAGACCTCAGCCAGCACTTCTCCCTCGTAAGTCAGCGCCTGCACCTTCAGAGTGCCAGAAACCGGCTCCGGGGCATCGTTCACCGCGTGGAGGACGAGTTCAGGCACATCCTGGAAGGTGAGCAGCAGCGGAGCATAGGCGCGCCGGGCCGCGTAGAAGGCGGGCTTTGGGCGGCGATAGTAGTCGATTATGCTCCAGCTTGTCACGGGCCAGCAGTCCTCGAACTGCCAGAAGAGACTGCCCGCACAGTGGAACTTGAGACTGCGGAAGTGCTCTATGGCGCACTTCAGGCCTTCCATATGCATAACCTGGGCCTGCTTCACGAAGCGCTCGAAGTCATCTCCCGCGGGGTTGAAGTAGCCGTCCACAAGCAGCTGCGTCCGAGAGTGGCCGGCGTCGTGCTTGTTGTGGAAGAGATAGACTTCGCTATCCAGGCGCAAATCTTCGGGGGCTGACCAGGCCTCGATGGTCTTCAGCACCGGAGGCGACTGGATGCCGTATTCGCCGTAAAAGCGCCCGTGCTCGAAGCGATAGCCGCGGATGTCTACTTTCTCGAAAGTGGCGGTCCAGTCGGCAGGCTCGCCGGGCTTTACATCGGGCGCAGCGCCCCAGGGCAGATACGCGTGGCGAGAGCCGGAATCCTGTGAATTGGGGTCGAGTGCGCCTCCCCAGGGACTGCTCGGACGGTAGGGGCGTGTCGGGTCCAGCACCGCACAGTGAGCTGGAATCAGCTTGTGATACAGGATATGGGCACGATGGGGGAAGGTCGCATCACCGCACCAGTTCTGATAGAAAGCCCAGTCGTTCTCGTTGTTGCCGCACCAGCAGGCGATGGAGGGATGGTTGCGCAGCCGGCGCAGCACGGACTGGACCTCGGTATCCACCGCCAGGACGAACTCGTGGTCATCGCCTGGGTAATCGGCGCAGGCGAACATAAAATCCTGCCAGACGAGTATGCCAAGCTCATCGCACAGCTCGTAGAAAGCGTCCTGCTCGTAGATGCCTCCGCCCCAGATACGCAGCATATTCATATTGGCATCGAGGGCCATCTGCAGCAGGCGCTCATATTCGGCGCGGCCCAGGCGCGGCAGGAAGCTGTCAGCGGGAATCCAGTTGGCGCCTTTGCTGAATATGGGCCGACCGTTAAGCTCCAGGATGAAGCTGCTGCCGGACTCATCAGGGTCGGGCGTCTCGTCGAAGCGGACTTCCCGTATCCCGAAGCGGGTGCTTGTCAGGTCTTCCTGGGCCCCGTCCACGGAGAGCTGACAGTTAAGGGTATAAAGGGGCTGATCGCCCTGGCCGGCGCACCACCAGAGGTGCGGGTCCTCCACGCGGAAGGTCTCGATGAGGCGACTCTTGCCCTCGGCAGAGAAAGGTGTTTGTTGCTGCCAGACCAGCTTGCCGGCTTCATCGGTCGCGGTGAGGGCAAGTTCGGCGAAGTGGGCGCCTTCGGTCAGCGCCTCGACCTCGACAAAGACAGTAACCTGGGCAGCGCCGTCAGCCAGCAGGCGAGTGCGGACGCAGGTGTCAGTGAGGCGCAGGTTGCGGAAGCCAGCAAGGTAGACGTCCTTCCACACCCCGCAGGTGGCAAGCCGCGGACCCCAGTCCCAGCCGAAGCTGTACTGCGCCTTGCGCAGATACTGGCGTTTGCTCTCGGGTTTGAAGGCCCAATAGCGATCGGCAGGTTTATCTCGCAGCGCCCACTTGGGCGGGGTGAAGCGGACCAGCAGTTCGTTGTCTGGCTTCAGCAGCCCGGTGACATCGGCCTCGTGAGCGATGAACATATTGGCAAAGCTGGCAAGCTCCAGGCCGTTGAGATAGACGGTGGCGAGCGTATCCAGGCCTTCAAAAACCAGCTTCAGCGGCCCTGAGGCGTTCGGCGGGTCGTAGTGGAAGCGGGTGCGATACCAGAAAACCTGATCTTCAAGCCAGTAAGAGTCCTCTTCCTGCTTGCGGAAGAAGGGATCTGCCAGCCTGCCGGCGGCCATCAGGTCGGTGTGAGAGCAGCCTGGGACGGTAGCGGGCAGCCACTCACAGTTCGCCAGGTCGTCAGGACGTTCGAGTACCGTGGGGTCACCGAAAGCAAGCTCCCAATCGGCGCCGGAGAGGTTGATCAGGATATTACTGGTTCTCATTGGAAGCCTCCGAGGACGCCTCAGGCGGCTCGCAGCCGGCCTCGGCGGTCGGGGGCTGGGGCTCTCCCGAGGCCTCGGCCAGTGCAGAGAGCTTGAGGTGCATCAGGTTTAGATAATAGAGGCCAATCATTGTAATGGGCACAAAAATGACTGTGTGAAGTATCAGTGCATACGAGGCAGCCTGGGCTGCAGTCACAACTTCAGGCCTGGCAACAGTCTGGGCCATATGGGTGGTGAAAAATTCAAAGGGCCCAACGAAACCGGGCGATGAGGGCACCATAATGCCGAGATTGGTAACAATCGCGGTAAGTGCCGAGGCGAAGTAGTTCAGCGGAAGCTTCAAGGCCTGGGCGACGAAATAGAAAGCGGCGCCTTCCATAAACCAGATGACAAGTGACCAAAGACTGACTTTGAGCAAGAGAACTGGATTGCGCAGGCAAGCAAAGCCGGCGAGCATCGAGGGGATCTTGTAACGCACCTGGTCGCGCAGGCGGGCAGGCAGGAAGCGCGCAAGCGCATTGGCGAGACGCTCAGTGCGACTGGGCGAAAAAGCAACAATAAGGACGGCCAGGGCAAGCCCTAGCAAGATCAGGCTGGCCAGCAGCAAATAATGCCTGATATCCGGGGGCAAGGGAAAAAGCAACAGGCTGACAAAAGCGAGTACCAAGCAGGCTGAGGCCATCGAACATACGCTCTACTACGATGGTGGTGAAGACTGTAGTTTTTGACAGGCCGACCTTGCGACCGAGGACATAAGCCCGGGTGAACTCTCCAGCGCGCAAGGGCAGGACATTATTTACTGCAAAGCCGATAGCGACAGCATGCCAGAGATCCGTAATTTCTATACGCTGGACAGGTTCGAGAAGGACACGCCAGCGCAGAGTCGGCAAGTAGAGGCGGGTCAGGTCGACAACCACAGCGACGGCCAGCAGCGGGAGCGAGACCTGACGCACAGTCTCGAGCAGTTCCGCGAAGTCTACCTTATGGAAAGCCAGGTAGAGCATCACGAGGCTGATTATCAAGCCTATCAGGATTGACCGGCTGCGATGCTTCACAGGTCGGCAGGCTCCTCTCGAGCTAGTTCTGGCATCTGGGGTAAAGCCAAATGCGCGGGTGGCTCGTAATCAAAGGTCAGATTTATACCCAGGCTGCGCCGGACCAGCCGTTGCAGGGCAGCCAGATGGGCCTTGAAGGTCAACTGACGCCTTGCGAAAAGCGCAGCTTCCTGCCCCAGAGCAGTGGCTTCTTCTGGCTGGCGCCACAGATAATTCAAAGCTTCGGCAAGTTGCTCGGGCTGACTCGGTTCGACCAATAAACCAGAGCGCCCATGCTCGACATAATCGCCCATACCCCAGGTGGCCGAGGCAACGACAGGCCTGCCCAGGGCTAGCGCGTTAGCTAGAACGGACAGACCAGCCACCCAGCTTACAGGCTTGAGGGGCATCGCGACAAGCCGGCTGGTGGCGAGGCGTTCGCGAAACTCCTGGCCGGAAACAGGCCCAAGCACGGTAAGGTTGCCCGGAGGACGCTTGGCAGGAAGTCTGGCGGGCTCAGTGACGACCTCGATAGGCGCCTCGACAAGCCTGGCCGCCTCATAGAGAGTCTCGAAATCACGCTGATAGATGCCCCCACAAAAGATTACATCGCGCACAGGGCGCGTCTCCTGGGCATAGCGGAACACCGTTGGCGAGGCATAATGCCTGACAAGCCCAAGCCTGGCAGGATCGGCTCCCAGCAATCTTTGAAAGCGGGCGATATCCTCGCTGGCAAGACAGCCAAGGCCTGCCTGACCGAGTACGAGCCTGGTGAGTTGACGCTGCAAGCGCCATCTCAGGTTGGGGGCCATCTCGGGGGGATAATGGGCATCCACGGCAACGAAGGGGATCTCTTTCAAACCCAGCAAGCGGAAGATGCTTCCAGCGACAAGCAGCTCGAGAGCGCCTTCTGAGACCAGCAGGTCGGCGTTTTCACGAACAGCCAGATGAGCAGCTCGGGCGGCAGCCAGCACATAGTTGGGCAGAACACTGGCAGCACTAGGAGGATGGCCTCGGGTGGGCAATTTGGGCAAAGCGCGCACCACCAGGGCATTGCGAACCCAGGCCCAGGTCTCGGGTGCGCCATAGGCTGCCGATACAACAACTCTGGCCGGTTGCTTAATGCCTGGCATTGGGGGCGACTCCTTCAAGCAGGTCGAGTTCGCGTTCAAGCAGGACTTCCAACTCGTAGTTCTGGACGATGAAAGCTCGGGCGGCAGCACCAAGCTGTCTCGACAGATTGTCATCTTCGAGTATGCGTTCTAGCGCCACAGCCAGCTTTTTGGGGTCATCAGAAGCCACTAGTAGCCCTGTTTGGCCATCTACCAGCACATCTCGGGTGCCTGGCACATCAGCCCCGACGCAGGGCAAGCCGATGGCCATAGCCTCAAGCAGAGCTTTGGGGTGACCTTCCCATTTACTTGGCAGGACGAAGGCTTTGGCCTGGCGCAGCAGGTCAGGCAACTCGGGGTGAGGCACGACACCAAGGAAGCGGACCTCGAGGCCAAGTTCGGTGGCAAGCTGGCGAAGGTCAGGCTCAAGTGAGCCAGCGCCTACCAGTGTGACCGGAACAGGCTTCGGGAGCAACGCGACGGCCCGCAGCAAGAGGTCGAGGCGTTTCTGAGGGGCCAGGCGGCCTATATAGATGAGCCCTTCACGCGGGGCATCAGGCGCGGCCGGGTGGAACAGGGCTGTATCCACGCCATTAGGGATGAGGTGGACACGCTCAGCCGGCACAAAGCCCTCGAGATAACGCTTCAGGATGGGCGTCGTTGCGATCAGTGCGTCGGCAAACTGGATAGTCAGGCGTGTCGTGAAGGAGGCAAGCATCGCGCGCAGAGGGCCCTTGTCCTGATAGGCCGCGCGCGAGTAATGGAACCCGTATGATGCGACATAGGGCGTGCCCAGAAAAAGCTTCGCCAGAACCGCTGGCAGGCCCCCTTCAGCCTGAGTGACCCGGATAACATCACACTGGCGTAGTTGACGCCACCTGAAGAAGGGCATCAGGAAGCTGTAAAGGATACGCTTGCCAAGAGGAGCGCCAGGCAGCAGCGTAAGGCCTGGCAGGCTAACATCCTGCGGGTCATATGAAAAGTAGAAAACCTGGTCGAAGCGGCGGTGATATGCAGCCAGATAAAAACTGGCAAAGCGAGGCAGTTGGCCTGCTTTTGCCAGGTCTTTCAGCGAGCCCCCTGGAGGTGGTATCAGGCCGAGGATTGGCAAGAGACCACCTTCTTAAGCCCTTCCATCACCTGGGCTACGGTTATTTGCTCCAGGCAGTCACATTTGGCAAGGGGTGGATTTCTATGCCAGGGAGTCTGAATACAAGGCGAGCAAGGCGCTGGCGACCGGATTATGACATGGTCCCCTCCAACTGGGCGGCCTGGCAAGTCATCCCAGGGGCCGAAGAGAGCGACAACCGGGCAACCAACAGCCGAGGCGAGGTGACATAGCCCCCCATCGGTCGAGAGCAGGGCCTGACAGCAAGCGAGCAGCGCGCCCGACTGCGCCCAGGAGGCAAGGGGAGCCAGCACAGGAGAGCCGGGCAGGGAGCGCGTCACGCACAGCCTCAACCTCAGGGCGTTCTTCTGGAGAGCCAAGCAAGACCAAGCCGAAACCTTCGCCAAGTAGATTTATGGCAACTTCAATATAACGCTCCACAGGCCAGCAAAATTGATAAGCCTGGCCCGGATAATCTCGCGGTTTGCTCTTGCCGCTGCCAGGCGCAATTGCAATAAAAGTCTTTGGTTCAAGAGGCGCAATTTGCGACGCGGCCCAAGTCACTGCTTCCTCAGAGGGCACGAAGACTTCTCGCAGAAGCGGGGCATCAGGCACGGACAAGCCAGCCTGCCTGGCAAGGTCCAGGAAGACCTCCGAATAATGGCGCGGAGCGCCCCAGTCAGCAGGATGTGAATCCAGACAGGCGGTATCACCTCCGCCAAGTGAAGCTCGGATCGGCGTCCTGGCAAGCCGGGCGGCAATCCGGGCGACAGGATTTGCCTCAAGCATCAGAGCGATGTCGGGTTTGAAACGCCGGATGGCACGGATTAAAGCCAGTCGACCGGCAGGGCCAGGCTGTTCGACAAGCAATTCATCTACATAAGGGTTATTCTGTATAGCTGCCAGCGCGGAAGGCGCAACGAGATAAGCCAGCTTCAGATCAGGACTGGCCTGCTTGAGCCCGGCAAGCAAAGGAGTCGTCATCAGCACATCTCCCAGCTTGCCGCGTCGAGTGATTAGTATCCGAGCAGGCTGTCCCGTCAATTTGCGAGGAGGAAAGAGCGCCGCAAGCAGATTATAAGCGAGGTGTTTCAGGCTCACAGGCTGCCCTCCTCAGGATGCCAGCCAATCCCTGCTCGCGGTTTGAAACGCCATAACCTGCGAGCTTCCTCAGGCCACAGCATCCCATCCACAAGCGCGAGAGAAAGCAATCTGAACCAGGTGCTGAAGGCATCACTAGTATTGAAAGGCACAGTTATACGCCGCCATTCGGTCTCGAGGGCAGGTGGGCGAGTAAACCAGCGTTTCTTGCGCGAGGCCCACTGGCGGAGAGAGACTTTCCCTGAGAGCGCTCGTAAAGCCTGAAAGATACAGGGCGGGGTAATCAGGCAGTAAGGGAAACCGCCATCTCTGCGTTGTAGTCTGAGCAGCGCCTTGCGCGCTTTGAGCAGAGCAGGTCGGGCTTCTGCAAGCAATTCGGGGCAGAGCAGCAGGCCTTTGGCGATGACATCAATCGCATCTAGGTCTTCGCAGGAGCCTCCCCCGCCTCCAGGCGCGAAAAGACCATCCCACTGTTGCATAGCCAGAGTATTGCTCACCATTGCGGCGGCGGCAACAGGCAAGTGGCCGTGATACATGGTAATCGGCAGATGATGAAAGGTCGCAGCCATGCCATTGAACAGCGTGGCGCCATGTGGAGGACCCCAATAACCAGTGGTCCTGTCCTGATCCTCATCCAGCCAGGCAAGCAGGGCGTCCAATCCAGGTTGTGCCTGTAACTCACCTTGCTCTACTTGCCAGGTTAGCAGAAAGCCCACGAAGAGCACCAGGTTGCTCTGCAGCCAGGCGTTGCGCCAGTCAAGCCCTACTAGCCAGTTGCGGACGGCCTCGGGCGAGTGCCAGCGAGTCATATAAACGAGCGGGTGAGAGGGTTGGGCGCCCAGGGCAGCCAGGGCATCCACGCAGAACATGGTAGCCTGCAGCCGTATGTATTCGCCGCCATGGAAAGGAGCTTCTTCCTCGCGAAAACGCGGATCAACAAATAAACCCGTGTCAGCCTGCTGGAAGGTTTTCAGGAAAGTTACAGTGGCCTGGCACTCAGTCTCGGAGAGTGACTGGAGCTTTCCTAGCAACTCCAGAGCAAAGACGGTATAACAGGTCGCAAGATAATAAGGCTCTCCACCTGGCGCAAGAGACGAGGCGCCGTCTGGACGTCTTAGCTGACGCAAGAAATCTTGTGCGCGCTGCCTGATGGCGCGCGACTCATCAAGGTTGTCTGGGCTCATATCGCGAAGCTAGTTCGCGGTAGAAGGCCTCATAACCTGCCAGGAGTGCTGTTTCCGTAAAATCAGCCCGGTTGCCTTTGGCAGCGCCCTGGCTCAATTGTGCAGCCAGTTCTGGGTCCTGGGCGAAGGCAAGCAAGGCTTCGGCTAGCGCGGCCGCATCGCCTGGAGGCACCAGCAAGCCGTTCTCCCTGTCCGTGACAGTCTCGGGAATCCCACCCCAGGCGGTGCCAATTACGGGCACGCCTAGCGCCAGCGCCTCCAGAGGCACCCTCCCATGAGGTTCTGGCCAGACTGAAGGGAATACGACAGCATCTGCCGCTCCAAGCAGTTGCAAGGTTTCAGGGTAAGACCGCTTGCCAACGGTCTGGACGCGCGCATCATCAGGAAGCAGAGGCTCAACCGTAGAGGTCACCTCGCCAACCAGCACGAAACGTGCCGTCGGCACCTGCTCAAGCACCCTGGGGATAGCTTTGAGCAGCACGTCGGCGCCCTTGCCAGCGCTTGCTTTGCCAGCATAAACAAAGAGGGGACCTTCTTCCACGTCTAAAGAGGCGCGCACAGAGGCCCGGGTGGATTTGTCCAGGGGCGTCTGGGTCGGCGGGAAGTTGTAGAGCACCTGCCGTGACGGGCCAGGGGGCAGTGTTCCACTTGTCTCATAAAGCTGCTGGATTGCGTGACTGATGAAGATCAATCCGTCACATTTGTGCGACGCCCAAAGGGCAGCGGCGCGCGTTATATAGCGGAAAAGGAAGTCAGTAATAATATATCTGACAAGGGCCAGCCCTTTCAGGCGCTTGCCCCGAGACCGAACAAAATTGAGCGCGCAACCTGCCTGGCGACCAAAGCCACATGGAGAATTTGGCACATGGCCCCCTTCAAGACAATGCGCCGTCGTACAGAGCAAGCCGTAATCGCGCACAGTGAAGGCCAAGGGGAACTCGTAGGCCAGCCGCAGAGCGCCACAGGCTGTCAGCGCGAGCTTGTCCTGAGCATGGACGACATCAGGGCGAAAAGCCAGCAGACTGCTACGCAGGTGGCTTACATAATAGGCGCGGAAGGGGGGCAGCACCTGAGCGCGCAGCCTGAAACGCTCGCTAGTTTGAAAGCGCGAGGGCAGGGGCAAGCAGAAGACAGTCAGGCCAGGCTGAGATTGGTAGCAGCCTTTGCCGTAACCAAAGGTGACAAGGCCGACTTCATGGCCGGCGCTTATAAGGCGCAGAGCCAGTTGTTCTGCGCTCTGCTCAGTGCCGCCCATCACATAAGGCGGGAAGAAAGTCGAGACCAAAAGCACTCTCATCAGGCACTCTTCTTCTTTTTACGGGCGACGAGGCGCCAGCCTGTAGTCTCCTCGGAGAAACGCTGGGCAAACCGTTTGCGGAAGCCCCCCCAAGACAGGAACAGTCTGGGCCAGAGGGCACTGAGGAGGCTAATCAGCCCATTGCCAGGCAGGTCGGCGGTGATAGTAACTGGTGCTGAAACAAGCTCAAGTCCTGCCTCGTCAAGCAGCTTCCTCACCTGGACAAGAGAATACTCACGTTTGTGATCCGGATCCTGATAAGCAAATAGCCCAAGCCTGCGCCGAGCAAGTTTCCAGTGAGTGTCGCGGTTCGGGAAGGTGATAAAGAGCAGTCCCTCTGGTTTCAAGGCTCTGACCGCCTCAGCCAGCGCGAATCGATCATCCTTGAGATGTTCGATTGAGTCAAGCAGCAAGACCAGATCATAGGTTTCGGCTGGCACTGGCCAAGGTTCTTCGGCATTGGCAACCTGGATTGTCAGGAAGTCCGCAAGCCCGGAAATCTTGGCAGCCCGGATAGTCTCTATCAGGCCCTGCGGATTATGATCAATAGCGACAACCCGAACTCCCCTGGTGGCAAGCGCCAGGCTGTGCACCCCCGATCCGGCGCCGATGTCGAGAGCAGACTGCCCGGATTTTACCCAGGGTAAAATCCATAAGTGGTCCAGGCTTGAAAACAAGTGCTTGGGATGCAGCGGTCTGTCGCTGAAGCCAGCGAGCTGGGTGAGGCGCAAAGTTGGTTTGGCCAGCGCGCCTTCAAGACTCATCACGGCTTCCACAAGCCAGCGGCGCGCCCCAAGCAACCTGCCGCCTGCTCTGGCAAGACGTCTCTTGATAGCATACTTCCGCCATTCAGCCTGGCCTGTTCGATTGCAGTAATGGTAATCAAAAACTGCACCAGGCAGTGCATCGGCAGCCAGGACCCAGACCCGGTGGCGTAAAGCTGACGGCATCACTTTTTCAAGAGAATGAGCCCCGCGCAGATAACGGTCGAAAATCTCAACAGGCAATTCCAGATGGCTATGCCTGGACGATGGCAGCAGGCTGCTGGACGGCTTTCCAGCCACGCGCGAGGAGTTGCTGTAGCCAGAGGAAATCTTCGCCCCCGCCGGCAGCTTCTTCAAAGGGGAGTTGCTGCCAGACGCTACGACGTATAGCGGCGTTGTCATTTCCAAAATAACCAGATTTGCGTGGAGGAATCGCCGAGGGGATTGCACCTGGTTGGCACTTGCCTGCCGCGCGCTTGTCGAAAGGATCGGCGTCCTCCCAGGGGACGTAAGCGCCACCAACTGCAGCGACTTGCTTATCAGTAAAGGGCTCAAGCAGGTTCTCCAGCCAGTAGTTGTCCACAGGGACGGCGTGGCCGGAGAGATTCACCAGAAACTGGCCTTTGGCCAGGCTGGCCCCGATGTTGAGAGCGCGCCCAAAAGTGAAGGCAGAGTGCGGCAGATGGACAATCCGGACTGGCCAGCGGCGAGCAATATCAAGGGTAGTGTCAGTAGAGCCAGAATCTACAAGGATCACTTCGAAGGAGTTCTCCGACTGATTGAACAGCGCCTCGAGCACGAGAGGCAGACGCGCCTCTTCGTTGCGAGTGCGAATAATAATAGAAGCCCTGGGTACTGCTGCCATAGACTGTTCCTCGCTAGAGTGAACTAATCGTAAGAGGGAAGCGGTTTCGTGTCAAATAGAGACGCCTTTACCATAAGGCTGGCAAAGGGCACTTCACCTTGACGCGACAAGGGGTCATGGCTATAATCTGGTGGCCAAATAGCGCGACCGCGGCTTCGGGCTTCCGGAGCCGTTCGTTTTGTGTCGGCGCATCAAGTAATAGGGGGAGCCAGCTTATGGCGACCAAGACGCGCACCTGGACCATAATGGTCCTCGTCGTGATCGTATTGTCCTTATGGACTTTGTTCCAGCCAATCCGATGGGAGGGTGGCAAGGAGGCAATCTCCAACAGGCTCGAGTTCAAGACCGAGCAGCCACTCATAACGGATGAGTCAGCCGCGGGTCGCGAAACCCAGCAGGTAGAGCTTGCCAAGCAACTCACCGACCAGATCGGCAAGGCGAATATCATCATAGACCCCAAGGGCGTCGAAGTAGTGCCTCCGGACATTATCCGGGTGCCAACACTATCTACGACCCGCGAGCAGTTCAAGGCTGAGCATGATTCCATATATGCCGAACTGTCCAAGACCTATGCCAACCTGAAGGACCTCTCCTACAAGTATGAATCCAAAGAGGGGACGGTTGTCGCGAAGATTGGACCTCTGGCTATCTACAAGCCGAAGCTGCACGTGCGGCTTGGGCTGGACCTGCAGGGTGGTTCTCACGTATTGCTGCAGTGCATGCCCAAAGCAGAGTTCCAGATCCGCTCCAAGACGCCGATGGCTGAAGATGCTGAAGCCAAGAACACCCTGCGCGAGACAATCTTGCGCGCCCTCGAGATGAGTGGGGTCAAGGATGTCAAGGTCGAGGTGCCAGATTCTGACTTGCTGATCGTCAGTTCACAGCCCAAGACCGAAGAGGACGCCCAGAGAGAGGAAGATCTGCTCAAGGCTACCTTCGAGACCAGGCTAGGCCAGGGAAACTTCGAGCTCGAGAAGCAGGTAGTAGTCCTTAATCCTGAGACTCTAAATATCGTGCGCAACATTATCGAGCAGCGCGTGAACAGCCTGGGACTTACCGAGCCTATCGTGCAGACGCAGGGAGTCGACCGGATCATCGTTGAGATGCCTGGTATCGATAATCCTGACGAAGCCATCGCGCTTATCGGCAAGACGGCTTCACTGGAGTTCAGGGCTATACCCCTTGAATATACTGCGTATCCTGACGAGCAGGGTGTTGTCACTTTCGAGCGTAATGGCGAGACCGTAGACAATGACACTGTCATCTCCCAGAGCAAGGTCATCATCACTGGCGCCGACCTGAAGAACACCAACCAGGTCGTTACAGGCCAGATGAGTCAGCCGGTTGTAAAGTTCGAGATCAAGGCCGAGAAATCTGGTGTATTCTCGAGCTTCACACAGAAAGCCGCTCGTGATGAGCAACTCCTGGCAATCGTCTTTGACGGGAAGGTTGTAAGCGCGCCCGTCGTAAAGGCTCAGATCGTCGGTAGCGGTGTCATCGAGGGAATGGAAAGCCTGACTGAAGCGCGCGACCTGGCGATGCTGCTGAACGCTGGCGCGCTGCCGGTGCCGGTTGAAGTCGCCGAGGTGCGCAGTGTAAGCGCAACGCTGGGCGCCGACTCGATCGCGGCCAGCCTGAAAGCGGGTCTCCTCGGGCTACTGCTGGTTGCTGTTTTCATGATGTTCTACTATCGGCTGCCTGGCATCATGGCGGTGCTGGCGCTTTCCATCTATTTGATTCTCAGCCTGGCGGTACTCGTAGCGCTGGGCGCGACGCTGACCCTGCCTGGTATCGCTGGTTTCATTATGACGATAGGTATGGCCGTGGATGCGAACGTGCTTATATTCGAGCGACTTAAAGAAGAGCTACGCACGGACAAGAGCATCAGGATGGCGATCGAGGCAGCCTTCCACCGTGCGTGGACAGCAATCCTCGATGGGCATGTGACCACCTTCCTGGTTGGTCTGGTGTTGTATTCGCTGGCCACCGGCACGGTAAAAGGTTTCGCTGTTACCTTGCTGGTAGGTATCGTCTGCAACCTGTTCAGCGCGATGATTGTGACCAAGTTGCTAATGAACCAGGCAATGAAGCTCCCGGCCGGCAAGAGCAAGGCCGCGTATGGTGTGACCGACTAAGGAGGGCACGACGTTGGATCTCTTCAGATACAAGCAGTGGAATATCGTCGGCAAACGAGGCCTGTTCTACCTGCTGTCGGTCCTTGTAACCGTGGTGGCGCTTGTCCTGGTATTTTCACATGGACTCCAGATATCGAAAGCGTTCAACCTGGGCATCGACTTTACGGGAGGCAGCCAGTATGTGGTGGGCTTCCCCCAGCAGATAGCAACAAATCGCGACGGGCAGATTCAAGTGATTAGCGAAGCCAGGCAGGCACTGGAAGCGGCAGGCATCAAGTCGCTGGACGTACAGGTGCTTGGGAGTGATGCGCTGCAGATTCGCACGGACGGGCTGACTAACGAGGCAAAGCAGCAACAGGAAGACCAGTTGCTGACGCAGCTTTCAAGCTCTATGGGCAGCAAATATGGGCAGCCTTCCATCATCCAGAGCGAGCTTGTAGGGCCAGTCATCGGTAGCGAGCTGGCTAGAAAAGCTGTCTGGGCTCTGCTGATTGGTTTTGCGCTTCAGCTTGCCTATATTGGTATCCGGTATACGATGCCCGGCTCTAATGGATTGCGGTTCGGTCTGACAGCGGTTGTGGCGCTCATCCATGACGTGTTTCTGCTGCTCGGACTGGTAATCGTGCTGAAAATCCAGATCAACTCCTGGTTTGTGGCGTCACTGCTGACAGTGGTTGGTTACTCAATCAACGACAGCGTAATTATCTTCGACCGCATCCGCGAAAACCTGAAGAACAAGCGCCGCGAACCGTTTGACCGGGTAGTAAACGCCAGCCTTCTGCAGACAATGGCGCGTTCGGTGAACACTGTGATGACAACCGAATTCGCGTTAGTGGCAATCTGGCTCTTCGGTGGAGAGTCACTGCAGCCCTTCGCGCTGACCCTGGCAGTCGGTATGTTGACTGGAACCTATTCGTCCATCTTCATCGCGAGCCCGCTGGTTGTTAGCTGGCGCCTCAAGGATGAAAAGAAACTGAACTTGCGCACACCAGATGGCAGGCCTATCTGTGTGTCGCTTGCAGCAAGTGAGGGTAAAGTGGTCGAGTCCTCGATGACCCTTGAATATGCGCCAGAGGAAGTTGTGGTTGCCTCGGAGGAAGAGGAGCAGGGAGAAGAGACCGCTGCCACTTCCAAGGTTCAGCCCGGCGCAGTAGCCAAAGAGCAGGCAGAGAAGAAAGACCTGACCGGGGCTCGCAAGCCAAAACGCGCGCGCCGTCGCTAGTCTGATTTGCAACACCAAAAACGAGCCGGGCGTCCAATTGGACGTCCGGCTTTTATTTGGTCCTCAGAATAAAAAGGAATCAGGGCTTCAGCAATAGGAGCTTGTTGATGAAGGTTGTTCTGTAAGAGTCTGGATGGCTTTGAGCAGTTCGGCCAAAGAATATGGCTTAAGCATATACAGATCAGCGCCAGCGTCCCTGGCGCGCTGCATATCATCTTCGGTGCCTTTGACGGTAAGCATCATAACCTTCGTTGCGGGTAAATTGGCTTTAAGCTCCTGGCAAAGGGTGACGCCGTCCATTTCGGGCATCATAACGTCGAGAATAGCCACATCAGGATGCTCGAGCTCGGCCAGGTCATAGGCCTCTTTCCCATCTCGAGCAAGCAACACATCATATCCCGCCCTGGTAAGATTGAGCTTCATAAGCCAGCGAACTTTGTCATCATCGTCCGCGACCAGCACTCTGGGACAGCCCGGCTCGTTGCTCATCTTGCACCTCCCCGCGGAGTAGAATCCTCCACCTAGATAAATGGTATCATTAAATTCCGAAATAAAGCCCCAATAATTCCAGAGCGTTGTTATCTACACGTAAGACAAGAATATCTAATCGACTGCTTTTAGAACCAATTCGGCAAGTTCTCGTGCCGGCAGTTCTGGGCCGACATAATCGGCCAGTGCCAGTTCGATACGGGCGGTCACTTCGACGATGTCGGCGCGCAAGCCTTTGAGTGAGGCTTCAAGTCGATTCACTTGTTCCTCTGTAAGGAGGAAATCACCGGTGAAAACCACCTGATCTAGGATACCGCCGGACTTGCTTGCGTAAACACGAACTAATCCACCTGGTAGCTTCGACTCGGACTGTCCCAAAGCCTTCTTCGGATGGCGCTGTTCGAAAACCCATTCCTGCGTGCCATATCGTGAATCAACCAAACCCTGGATAGCTTCACGTTCCCAGTCGCCGAAGCTAGTCTCTATCGGCGCCAAATCAAGGCCCTGGGCAAGCGCCGGGACTATCAGATCAGCCACTTCATCAACAGTCAGCGCTTCTCCAACAACCTCGCGCAGGGTCGTGACGCGCTGAGAGGCGGATTCGAGCTGGCGACCTTCCAACTTGGCAAGAGGGATGTTGAGCACCTGGAGCATCAAATCCAGATCCAGGTCTACCAGAACGCTTGCATGAAAAAGGAAAACTCCCTCGTCATGGCTAGAGGAAGCAAGTCCCGCGATTTTCCTGCCCTCGACTTCCAGGTCATTTTTGGGACGAAAATGAGCTTCGATGCCAGCCTCGCGCAGGCCCGTCGCCAGTGCTTCCGCAAAACGCACGAAAAGCTGCCAGGCGGCGGCGGGAGAAGGCTCACACGGGACGGCAAGGGCGATACCAAGTTGGTCAGGGGTCATCAGGATAGCGCCCCCGCCGGTGGCGCGCCGATTCACAGCAACGCCAAGGCGCTCACAGACTTCCAGGTTGGCTTCTGCATAAGCATCCTGGAAATACCCCAGGATGACAGAAGGCTGAAAACTGTAAAGGTGGAGGCTCGGTGGGATGCGCCCCTCACTGAGCGCCCGGCTAAGATGCTCGTCAACTGCCAGCCCCCAAGGAGCGGGGGTCTCCCGCTCCCGGAGGACCCTTAGGACACCCATCTAGACCAGCCTTTGGAGGATTAGTGGTAGATCCTGGACAGTAATCTCGGACTCAATCGATTTGGCGCCATCGCGGAGGGTGACCATGCACTGGCCGCAGGAGGTAACGATGAGTTCAGCCCCTGCATCATCGGCTTCCTTGATGCGGTCCGCAGCGATTTTTTGAGCCAGATCGGGATTGCTCGCAGCAAGTGGGCCACCACAGCAAGCGGCGTCTTCCCGGTTGCGAGGGAACTCTATCAGGTTGATGCCGGGGATAGCCTTCAGTATCTCCCGCGGGGCGTCATATATACCCATATGCCGCCCGAGATCGCAGCCGTCGTGATAGGCGACGACCTTGTCCAGCGACTTGCTGAAGGTCAGTGTGCCATCGGCGACAAGCTGAGCGAGCAGCTCGGTTACATGCACGAACTCAAACTCGTCGGTAGGATAATGATGGCGGAAAGCACCCACACAGCCAGGGCAAGTCGAGAAGACTCGCTTGACTCCCAGCTCTCGCCACTTGGCGATATTAGCCTCACGTAGCGCTTCGAAACCTTTACGGTCGCCAGCACGCCACAAGGGGTCTCCACAGCAGGTCTCTTCACTACCGGCCGCAGTGTAGTCAAAGCCAATCTTGTCAAGAATGCGGAAGAGCGACTTGGCAATCTTGTTGGAGCTATAGGACACATTGCAACCTGCGAAATAGAGGTTCTCGCTGGGCTTGCCCACCATATCGGCATCCAGCCAGGAGCCTCGCTCGTCGCGCGGCTGGCCGAAAGGATTGCCTTCTTCGTTGATACCCTTGCGAACTGCTTGCAGGCCTTCAGGCAACTCGGCGCCACTCTCGACCAGCTCTGCCCGAGCATTAGCAAGCACATCGGCGGTTTCGACTAGTGCTGGACAATGAGAGGTGCAGGCTCCACAGAAGGTGCAAGCAAAGATAGCATCGACGGCTTCCTGGGGCTCTATCTCGCCTTCTTGCAGAGCTTTGGCAAGCCGGATCTTTCCGCGCGCCACCTGGGACTCGCGACCAATCTGCTTGTATACGGGGCAGACAGCCTGACATTTGCTGCATTTCATACAGCGTACGATTTGTTCTTCAGATATGACCTTGTCCGTCATCATTCCACCTCAGCGGGCCGGTACAACTAATCTATAAGTTTGCCCGGATTCATAATGCCCTTGGGATCAAGAGCCTGCCGGACACGCTTGAACGTAGCCAGAGTCGCGGGCGAGAACTCCATAGGCAGGTATTTCTTTTTCATAACGCCGATGCCGTGTTCACCACTGATGGTGCCCTCGAGTTTCATTGCGGCTTCGAACAACTCATCAATGGCAGCCTCGACTCGGGAGAACTCTTCCTTGTCCCGGACATCAGTAAGGAAGGTTGGGTGCAAGTTGCCATCGCCTGCGTGGCCAAAAGTACCAACCTGGACGTTATACTTTTTCGCGATCTCATCTACGGCGCGCAGCATGGCAGGGATGCGGCTGCGCCGTACAGTGGCATCCTCGAGCACGACCGTCGGACGCAGATTCGCGAGAGCGGAAAGAGCAGTGCGTCGACCGGACCAGAGCGCATCACGTTCGGCAGCGGTCTCGGCCTTACGGACCTCGCGGGCACCCGAGTTTTTGCAGACACCAATGATCTCGGCGGCTTCCTGGATAGCGGCTTCCTTCACCCCATCGGCTTCGATAAGCAAGACGGCGCCAGCATCGGTAGGGAGGCCACAGGACTTAAAGTTCTCAATCGCATTTATTGTGGCGTTATCGAGGAGCTCCAGCGTGCAGGGGATGATGCCAGCCTTGATAATGGCAGCAACAGCCATCCCGGCAGCTTCGGCTGTCTCGAAGACGGCGAGCATGGACTCGGTATGCTTGGGCAGCGGGCAGTAGGTTGAGGCTGGCTTCTGTGATGATGCCCAGAGTACCCTCAGAACCAACCATCAGTTGCTGCAGGTTGTAACCGGAGACACTCTTAACAGCCTTGGAGCCACAGCGAATTATCTCGCCTGTAGGCACGACAACCTCAAGTTCGAGTACATAGTCGTGCGTAACGCCATACTTCAGGCCGCGCAAGCCACCAGCATCCTCGGCGATGTTACCGGCGATGGTAGAGGTCGCATTGCTTGAAGGGTCAGGCGGATACATCAGACCGAAGGGCTTGACCGCATTGTCAACATCGATAGTGATCGCGCCTGACTCGCAGACCAGATAGAGATCGTCAGTGTTGACCTCTTTGATGCGGTTCAAGTCGGTGATGACCATCACCAGGCCACCCTCGGTGGGCACACTGCCGCCCGAAAGGCCACTGCCGGCGCCACGAGGCGTCACTGGGATGAGTTCCCGGTTGGCGAACTGCATCACCTGACTGATTTCCTCGACTGAATGCGGATAAAGGACCGCTTCAGGCAAGTGCTCAACTATAGTCGCATCGTACCCATAACAGAGCAGGTCAGCTTTACCCGTGAGGACATTATCGGGCCCAACTATCGACCTGAGCTCTGCAATCTGCTGCTCAGTCATCCAGGTTCACTCCAGATTGGGGGCGGTTAGCCCTGCTTTTCTTTCTCGGCCTTGGCGATCTCGGCCTCAATCCATTCTGTAACAGCGTCCTCGCCGTGGAAGAGCTCTTCAAGTTCGGCTTCAAGGTCGCTGGGATCAATCTTCATAATCCAGCCTTCCCCATAAGGGTCGCTGTTGATAAGTGTCGCGTCGTCCTCGAGTTCTTCGTTGACCTCGACAACTTCGCCACTGATGGGCGAGAAAAGTTTCCCAATCCACTTGCTGGATTGAAGTTTGCCGCAGACTTCATTCTGAGCAACTTCGTCGCCATCGAAAGGCAGGTCGATATAGACGATATCGCCGCCCTCTTTGGCGTAGAACTCGCTCATACCAACGAGCACTTTGCCATCATCCAATACCTTGGCCCAGCTATGCTCCTCGTGGAAAAACATCTCATCGGGCATCTCATAACCTTTAATCTTGGCCAACCTGGTTTCCCCCTTACTTAAGGATGAAGTCTTCTGGATCCTGAGCGGAATGTTCCGACAGAACAGGTTTTTGGTCGCTGGCGGAACCAGACCGGTAATTGAACGCGGTCAGGCTAGTTTCCTCCAACCGTTTATTGAAAAGACGCAAGTCAATACCAACAGGACAAGCCCGCGAGCAGGCGCCACAGTCTACACACCGGCCCGCAAGGTGAAGGGCGCGCAGTATATGATAGACGTGGTTGTCAGATGGCTCACTCGCATTGCGCACATAGACAGGGCTCTTGCAGCCTGCGAAGCACTCATCACAGTAACACAGTGGGCAAGCATTACGACAGGCATAGCAACGCAGGCAACGTTCGGCGATTGACTCGAAGAGCTGCCAGCGATCTTGAGCAGGGAGAGCCTCTACAGCGGCGATTTGCGAAAATTCTTCGGCAACCGGCTCGTAGGCGGGGCCTTCGAGCACGTGATCAGCTTCAGGGGAAGTGCGCAGATTGCACTCGCGGCAGTTGTTCTGCCAGACGTCGGCAAGGGGAAGCTCTTTTATAACTCCGCCGACAGTGACCTTGAGAGCCTGGCCTTCGACCTCCAGCGCCTCAATAGCCTCAGGAGCAATTTCGAGCAGGCGCGCGACTTTGGCTGGATCTACCATCCCAGGACAGGGATAGGTGATTAGCGTGATCTGGTCGCGGGCAAACTGACGCTCGGCGATGCACTCTATTAACGCGCGTCCCTCGCAGCCGCGGACGATGAAGGCGACTGCCTGGTCGCGTTTGGCCCAGTGAAGATAACCAGCCAGGTTCTCCATTGGGGCTGGAGAAAACTGAAGCTGGTCTGCCTCTTCAGGAGTGCGCGCAAAAGTAGCGCGCGCCATCGTTGGTAGCGTGCCGGTACCAGGGCCTATAACCAGCGCGACTTTACCGGAGGCAAGCAGCTCTCGAGCAAGCTCGCGCATCTGAGTGGTCAGAGAGTCCAACTTGCTTTCACCAGCTTCTTGGCAGGGCCAACGCTTCGGACGCGTTCGGTCACCTTGGCGATGGTCTCTGCGAACTTGCCACCCTCTGCCGCGGAAATCCAGGTAAAGTTGAGGCGTTCTGGCTCGACGCCCATATAGGTCAAGAGGTCGTAGAGATACTTGAATCGGCGCCTGGCGCGGAAGTTGCCCTCCCCATAATGGCAATCACCAATATGACAGCCTGAAACCAGGATGCCGTCGGCGCCTTCCTCAAGCGCCTTGACGATGAAGGCCGGATCGACCCTGCCTGAGCAAGGCACGCGGATGACGCGCACATTGGGCGGATATTGCAGGCGACTGACACCAGCCAGGTCTGCGCCTGCGTAGGAACACCAGGTACACAGGAAGGCAACAATGCGGGGCTGCCAGCCCTCCTGCTCGGGTTGTGGATTAACGGATGCCAACTAGAGCTCGCACCTCCGAGAAAACGGCTTCATCGGTGAAGCCCTGGAGAGTTATGGCTTCGCTCCGGCAGGTGGCAGCACAAACGCCGCAGCCTTTACAGAGCGCCTCGTTGACGACCGAGGTGCCGTCTTTCTCGTCCATATCGATAGCCTGGTAGGGACAGGCCTCCGCACAAGCGCCACACCCGCTGCAGCGCTTTTTATCAGTCTTGGCGATGGTGCCTTCGGCCTCGATGTAGTCCTTGGCCAGGACGGTCGCGGCGCGCGCGGCGGCGGCTTCGGCCTGAGTAATAGCTTCGCTTATCAGCTTGGGCGAATGAGCCAGACCAGCCAGGAAGACGCCATCGGTTGCAAAATCGACCGGGCGCAATTTGACATGAGCTTCCAGGAAGAAGCCATCGTCGTTCACTGGCACTTTGAAGAACTTGGCCAGCTCTTCATTTTCCGGGTCGGCCACGGTGGCCGCACTGAGCACAACCAGGTCGGGCTTCAAGGTCATCGCGCGACCGAGCATCGTGCTTTCAACCTCGACCTTGAGGGCGCCGTTCTCTTCCAGCACCCGAGCATCGCCATCTTCATCGAAGCGGATGAAGCGGATGCCCTGCTGGCGAGCTTCTTCGTAGACCAACTCATTAAGGCCATAGGTGCGCAGGTCGCGATAAAGCACTGTGATGTTCTTCTCAGGCCACTGTTTCTTCACGGCCAGGGCGTTCTTCACGGCCTCAGCGCAGCAGATACGGCTGCAATAAGGCCGCTCATCGCAGCGAGAGCCGACACACTGGATCATCACGATATCCTTAGCGTCAGTGACCAGCGCGGAATCAGCCCGCATTGCTTCTTCCAGATCGAGCTGGGTCAGGACGTCGGACCGCTTGCCGTAGAGCCAGCGGTCGCTGTCAGGCTTGTACTGGTGGGCGCCAGTAGCGATAACGATGGTCCCAGTCTCCAGGTCGCGCGGGGCGCCGTTATGTTCGACCGTCAGGTGGTAGTTGCCAACATATCCTCGGACGGTGGTCAGCCTGGCAGCAGTAAGGACTTCCACCAGCGGATTGGCCGCGAGTTTCTGGATGAGATCCCCGATTAACGCGGGCACGTCGGTACCATCCACCGTGTGGCTGATGTCCCTGGCCAGACCGCCAAGTGCAGGGGCTTGCTCAAGGAGCGCGACCGGATAGCCTTCCTCGGCCAGGCAGATTGCCGCAGTCATCCCCGCTATGCCCCCGCCAATTACTACAGCGCTCTTGGTGAGCGGGATCTGGGGCATCTCCAGAGGGCGCTGATATCTCGACTTGGCGATAGCGGCCGAGATAAGATATTTTGCCTTGTCGGTGGCCGTCAGCTTGTCGTGCATATGCACCCAGGAACACTGGTCTCGGATGTTGGCCATATTGAAGAGGTAGGGATTCAGACCCGCCTCGCGGATGGTCTCGCGGAAGAGCGGTTCATGTGTGCGCGGAGTGCAGGAAGCAACGACTACCCGGTTTAGGCCATGCTCGAGTACTGTCTCGACGATGTGTTTTTGTGTGTCCTGCGAACAGGTGTATAGGTTGCGTTCAGCGACCTCGACAAAAGGAAGTTCCTTGGCATACTCGACCAGCTCGGGCACGTCTACATAAGCACCGATGTTGGTGCCGCAATGGCAGACGAAGACCCCGATGCGGGGCCTGTCACCGGCTACATCAAGCTCTTCAGGGAAGACCTGTTTTTTCGTCTGCGTGCCGCGCGAGTCTCTCAAGAGGCCCATTGCAACCGAAGCGGCGGCGCTACCCTGAGTTACGGTCTCTGGGATATCTTTTGGACCTGCGAAGGCGCCTGCCACCAGGATGCCTTCCCGAGTGGTTTCGACCGGGTTGGTGGGACTGGTTATGGCGAACCCGTATTTGTCCAGCTCGATATTGAGCGTCTGGGCCAGTTCGTCGCTGCCCTTCGGCCTGGCCAGGCCAGTAGAGAGAACGACCAGATCGAAATCGGCGACCTGGGGATGGCCCTCGGAATCCTCATAATGAAGCAGCAGATTGCCAGTCTCCTCGTCTTCCTGGACGGAGGAGGGACGGTAAGGGATGAACTGGACGCCAGTCTCTTCCTTGGCGCGGACATAATACTTTTCGAAGTCCTTGCCGTAAGCGCGCATATCCATATAGAAGATGGACGGCTCGACCCTGGCTTCATGCTCTTTGGCTATGACGGCTTCCTTGATGGCATACATACAGCAGACCGCGGAGCAATATTCGTTGCCGCAGCGGGCATCGCGAGAGCCGACGCACTGGATCCAGGCGACCTTGCGCGGTACTTTACCATCAGAAGGCCGAAGTACATGACCCTTGTAGGGGCCGGAGGCGCTGAGCATACGCTCGAACTCGAGGCCAGTGACTACATTGGCGAAGCGACCGTAACCATATTCGGGTTTCAGAGCTGGATCGAAAGGCTCGAAGCCCGGACAGGCAATGACAGCGCCAACTTCCAGTTCACGCTGGGCAGGTTGCTCGTCATACCGGATAGCTTTCGGCGGGCAGATGTTTTCACAGAGTCCGCAGCCAAGGCAGGCGTCCCGGTTGATAGAATAGGCAAGCGGAACGGCTTGGGGATACTCTATGGCAGTAGCCTTGCGATGCTTTAGGCCCTGGTTGAAGGCGTCGATGGCAAGGGCGGGGCAATGCTCGGCGCACTGACCACAGCCAGTACAGGCCTCCATATCAATATAACGGGGCCGCATCAGGATGGAAGCTTTGAAGTTGCCGGGCTCGCCTTCAAGCTGGGTAAGGCCAGAATTGGTGATGACCTCGATATTGAGATGCCTTCCAACCTGAACCAGTTTGGGCGACAAGATGCACATCGAGCAGTCATTGGTCGGAAAGGTCTTGTCGAGGGCCGCCATTACGCCGCCGATAGAGGTGGACTGCTCGACGAGGTAGACATAATAGCCCGCCTCGGCGCAATCGACGGCGGCCTGGAGGCCAGCAACGCCGCCGCCCAGGACAAGCACCGCACCTGTTGTCTGTGGAATATCGCTCATAACTCTGAGTCCTACCTTGACGCGAAGACCGCGTAATCGTCTTTTTCGCCCGACTGAGTCACAAGGCCCTCTTCAATTAGCTCGGTGATGAGCTGGAGAGTAGCTCTGGACTTGAGGCCAATAAGGGCAGCAAGTTCGGGCACAGTGCCTTCGCCACGCTCCAGGGCGCGCAGGAGCGACTGCCGACTGAGCTGTTCATCTACCAGGTCATGCAACTTGGCCTCAAGCTGGTCGCGGGTGGCTCCCTCACCAAAGACATTACCTTCCTGCTCGAGGGCATACATCCGACCGAGCATCCAGCGGATTGGCTCGCTCTGGATGACGCGCAGGCCGAGGTCAATACGCTCGAGGAACTCCTCGCGAGTGCAGCCTTCTGCATCACCTAAAGGCCCTGCCTCACTTAACTGGTTGGTAAACTCGGTCACCAGGCTGGCGAAACGGGCGCCTTCAGCAGCGGAAACCCAGTCCCAGTCGAAGCGAGCCCGGGCAATACCGAGCCGGTCGAGGATGAAGCGCACAAGCGCCATCCGGCGATCGGTATAATAGTTGCCGGTAGCGTAGTGGCAATCTCCAAGATGACACCCTAAGACCAGCACGCCATCGGAACCCGCAATCAGGGCATCGAACACGAAGTCGGGCTCGACACGAGCCGAGCACATCGTGCGGATGACGCGCAGGTTGGGCGGGTAAGGGAATCTGGAGACACCCGCCAGGTCGGCGCCCGCATACGAGCACCAGTTACACAGAAATCCGGTTATCCTCGGGACGAAATCGTTCATGTGAGAGCCTTTATTTCTGCCAGGATTTGATCATCGGTATAATGTCTCATCGTAATGGCGTGGGCAGGACAGCCTGCGCCACAGGCTCCGCATCCTTTACAGGAAGCAGAGACCACCTTGGCGACTCGCCGGCTGCCCAAATCAACCAGAGAGATAGCCCCATAGGGGCAGGTTTCCTCGCAAAGGCCGCAGCCAATACACTTGTCTTCATCTACGCTGGAAGTGATCGGCTCCACCGGGACTTCGCCGCGCTGCAAGGGGATAGAGGCGCGCGAGGCGGCCGCAAGCCCTGTCGAGATGGCCTCTGGGATGTCACAAGGCCAGCGCGAAGCGCCCGCCAGGAAGATTCCATCGGTTGCAAAATCGACTGGGCGCAGCTTAACATGGGCTTCGAGGAAGAAGCCATGAGCATCGCGTGGCACTTTGAGAAGCTGGGAAAGAGCCTCCGAGTCCTCATGGGCGACAAGCGGCGTGCTAAGCACTACCAACTCGGCAGGGATGCGCTCATACATTTTCGAGAACTCATCCCAGACCAGAATCGTGCCATCTTCAATCTTGGGCGGGCGTTCGACACGATATTTTACGAAGCGGACGCCCAAGTCACGGGCGCGAGCGTACCACTGCTCGTAGTCGACCCCCCAGGCCTGCATATCGCGGTGGAGGATCCAGACGCGGGTGCCATACTTCTCAACGAGTTCCATCGCGTTTTTAAGTGCGGTAACGCAGCAGATTTTGCTGCAATAAGGCCGCTCGGGGATCCGGGCGCCAACGCACTGGATCATTACGGCGGTTTTGGGCGGCTTGAGATTGTCTTCATTGAATCTCTGCTCAAGATCCCACTGGGTCATTACATGCTCGCCGTCATAGTTGTAGAAGCCTTCTGGCTTGAGAGGCTCGGCTCCTGTTGCGATGACAAGGATACTCGTATCGAGCTCCATCGTCTCAGTACCGTTGGTGGTCAGTTCGGCTTTGTAGTTGCCGATAAAGCCCTTGAGCCCTGTCAGCTCGGTGTTGGTCTTCACCGTGATGCGCGGATTATGCTCGATACGCGGAAGCTGGGCATCGAGCAGGCAGCCTGGCATCTCGCCGCTCGGATAAAGCTTGTGGGCGTGCTTGACCATCCCGCCCAGGGCGTCGGTTTTCTCGATTAACACGACCTTAAACTTGCGAGCGGCAAAGCTCTCAGCCGCAGCCATGCCCGCCACACCGCCGCCGATGACCAGGGCAGTATCTCCAACCGGGACACTGGTCTGTTCCAGCGGTTCGAGCAGTAAAGCGCGGGCGATGCCCATCGTGACAAGGTCTTTGGCCTTGTCAGTTGCGGCATCAGGCGCATCTCGATGAACCCAGGAGCACTGCTCGCGGATGTTCACAAACTGGAAGAGGAAGGGATTGAGTCCAGCCTCGGCACAGGTGCGCCGGAAGAGCGGTTCGTGAGTGCGCGGAGTGCACGCAGCCACAACCACGCGAGTCAGGCCGTTTTCGGTGATAGCCTGCTTGATGGCGGTAAGGCCGACATCGGAACAAGTATATTTATTTTCGATAGCGGTGATGACGTAGGGGAGTCCCTCGACATACTCGCGGACGGCGGGGATATCAACAACCCCACCGATGTTGGTGCCGCAGTGGCAGAGGAAAACTCCTACCCTCGGCTTTACGAATTCGTTGTCAGTTTCGCTCATTCTGCCACCGTCTCCGCGGCGTGCGCCGCAGCGGAGCTTGCGCAAGCAACTGCTTCAGGGATATCCATCGCGCCCCGGCAGAAACCGCAGGCGAATATCCCCTCGCGCGAGGTGCGCGTGTAATCATAAGCATTAGTCTGAAGGAAGCCGGAAGGCGAAAGCTCAAGCTCAAGTGCCGCGGCGACTTCCTGGGTGCCGCGACTCGGGATGAGCGCGACCGCCAGAACTACCATATCAAAGGCCATCTCGTGGCGTTCGCCAGTCTGGATGTCTTCGTAGTGGACGATTGGGCTGCCATCGTCGCCTTCCTGGATGTTCGACACACGCCCCTGCATATAGTTGACGTTGTATTCGCCTTTGGCGCGGGCGATATATTCCTGGAAGCCTTTGCCTGTGGCGCGCAGGTCGGCGTAGAAGACAGTGCTTTCGACTTCTTTGTCATGCTCATAAGCCAGCATGGCTTCTTTCGTGCTGTGCATACAGCAGACGGTAGAGCAATAAGCGACGGTGCGAGTATTACGCGAACCAGCACACTGGATAAAAGCCAGGCGCTTGACCGGCTCGTGGTTGTCAAGCCGAACCAGATGGCCGTCCGTTGGTCCAGAGGCGCAAAGCAACCGCTCGAAATCCAGCCCAGTGACGACATTCTTTACGCGGCCGTAGCCCAGGTTGGGCAGCAGCTTGGCGTCGAACTCTTCAAGGCCAGTGGCAACGACGATTGAGGCGACTTCAAGGTCGATATATTCTTCCTTGTCCTCGTAGTTGATAGCCCCTGCAGTGCAGATTCTCTGACAAAGACCGCACTTGCCGGCTGTCAGCTTGAGGCAATGCTCGGGGTCAATAGCAACCGCAGCAGGCACGCCTTGAAGAAAATAGGAGTAGATAGCCTTCCGCTCGCGCAGCTCGCGATCAAACTCGTCAGGCACTTTTACTGGACATTTTTCTACGCAGGCGCCGCAGTTGGTGCAAGCATCAATATCGACATAACGCGGGTGCTTGAGCAGCTTTATAGTGAAGCTGCCGGCCTCGCCTTCGAGGGCAATGGCTTCAGTCTGGGTCATCACCGTAACATTGGAGTGACCGATGACGTCAGCCAGCTTGGGCGAGAGAATGCATATAGAGCAGTCATTGGTTGGGAAGGTCTTGTCGAGCTGAGCCATACGGCCCCCGAGGGAGGGCTTGCGCTCAATAAGCACGACCTTGTAGCCAGCCTCGGCCAGGTCAAGGGCAGCCTGGACGCCTGCAACACCGCCGCCTATAACGAGGGAGTCGGCTTTCATTCTAGTCAGCCTTCTCCTGGTCTTTACCCAGTCCAAGCTTCTCAAGCAGGCCGGTGGTCTTGATGCGATTCATATTTAGTCCGAGATCGTCCTTG
This sequence comes from uncultured Armatimonadia bacterium, assembly GCA_963749155.1. GTDB lineage: Bacteria > Armatimonadota > Zipacnadia > CAVVLO01 > CAVVLO01 > CAVVLO01. The sequence goes on from CAVVLO010000002.1 coordinate 1,159,747, forward strand.
GGATCCATCCCGAAGGCCAGGCCCATAAGCTGGGGCAGATAGACGACGGGCAGGTCGTATTCTTTCTCTCTGACCTCGGCAATCTTGCGCTGGTTGTCGTCATACATAACACTGCAAAAGGGGCAGAAGAGCACCATCGCATCGGCGTGGCGCTCGGTGACCTCATCGAGCTTCTTGCCAGCCATTGAAAGGGCGAGGTTTTCATCTATAGGCAGCAAGGCGCCTCCGCAACAGTTGTACTTTGAAAGGTAGTTAAGAGACTTGCCGCCGAGGGCTTCGATAATCAGGTCGAGAGTATGAGCATCCTCTGGACTGTCAAACTTGTCATGTGCCTTGCTGGGCTTAAGGTAATGGCAGCCGTAGTGAGGCGCAAAAAGCAAGTCGCCAAGAGGATGGACGACCTTCTCACGGATGGCCTCAAGGCCAATATCCTCTATAAAGACGCGCGCGATATGGCGTATCTTGACAGTGCCTTCATAGGTGCGGTCGATTTGAGCCAGATATTCGAGAGCCTGATCTCGACTGCGTTCATCGTGATGGAAACGATGATTCGCCTCAGCGAGGACTGCGGTACAGGCGCTGCAAAGAGACATTATCTCGAGGCCCTGCTCTTCGGCATAACTAAGCTGCAGGACGGCCATCGCATTGGCGGTAGGCACGTCGGTCGAGATGACAGGGAACCCGCAACAGGAGAAGTCAGGCACATTCACGAGTTCGATGCCAAAAGCTTCGCAGACTTTACGGGCGGAAAGCTCGTAGTTCTGACCTCTGACGGGGATAGTACAGCCGAGGAAGGCGGCGAACTTCATTTTTTCTCACCCTCTTCTGCGGTAGCTTCGAACTCTTTTTTGAACTTATAGTTGGCGAAGAGCTGGCGGACTGTTTCGGCGCGCTGTTCGATTTCGGGAAGGCCCATCCGCTTGCTGCGGCGTTTGTTGTCGAAGTCGGTGATCTCATAGATGCGGCCATACTGATACACCAGTTCGGCTTGCTTCTTGAAGCCGGCGGGCACATAGCCTCGTTCGACAGCCAGGTTCTTAAGCGCGGTAATGACGTCGGTGAGGCGGACGTCCTGAGGACAGCGCTCCTCACAGGTGTAGCACATCGAGCACAGCCAGAGGGTCTCACTCTTCAGCAAGTCCTCATCAAGGCCCAGCAAGGCCTTATGGATGATCTGGCGCGGGTTGTAATCGGGATTTATTTCAGCCACCGGACAACCGGCGGTGCAGGTGCCACACTGGAAGCAAGCATTGATATGCTCGCCTCCTGGTTGGCGCCTGACTTCATCAGCGAAATCAGGATGCAGAGTAGTGACTTCGCGGGTTTCGTCCTCGTTAGTACTCATATCGGACCTCTCCCTGGTGGTAAAGAGCACAGCAGGAGATTATATGCCAGCCCCTGTGCAGTGTCAAACCAAACGGAGGAAGCTCTGGTTCCCTGAAAAAAGCCTCAAAAAGGCCCCTAAAGTCTTTTTTGCCTTCTGCCGATAAGCAAGACAAGAGGGCAGAAGACGCGATGAAAAGAGCTTTGGTAGCCACAGCAAACGACAAGTGCCGTGATCTGCTTGAGGGGATGCTCTCAGGCAGAGGCTTTATGGTTGTGCCAGCCAGGGACACCGCTCAGGCTATCAGCCTGCTGGGAGAAAGCGCAACTGATCTGCTGCTGCTGGACGCGAGGCTGCCTGGCGCGACGGCGGACTCTGTCCTGCAACTGCTTGAGCCTAACCAGTTTGAGCCGGACCAGAAGGTGCTGCTGGTAACTTGCGCCTCGGGACGAAAAGTGAAAGAGCAAGGTGCAGCGGCGACCAACTTGCTCGATATGCTCAAGGCCAAAAGCCTCGAAGCCGAGTTGCTGCGCGAATTAGGCAAGCTGACCGTGCGCGGAGGAGAACTTGGCAGCGCCTGCAGCAAGCTGATGGAACTGGCCCTTCGGCTGACCGGAGCCTCGGGAGCCTTGCTGGCGGTGCGAGACCACGAGCGGATTGGCTCTCAGGTTGCCAGTACCAAACCACTGACTGCCAGCTTCTGGCGCAGGTTGATGGCACGTACAGCCGAAGTAGCTGAAGGTCTAGGTCTGGCCAACGTTACAGCTCGACGACTGGAAGAAGGGCTTGAATCAGAACTCGAAGAAGCTGGCGAGAGCGCCAATCCAGAGAATCCTGCAATTCGAGGCTTCAGAGTTTTCCCCCTTACTGGACGGGGAGGGCCCAGAGGCCTATTGGCGTTAGGGTTTGCTGCCACGCCAAAGCTGAGTCCCGCAGTAGATGAGGCGCTCAAGCTTGCAGTGCCGTATGGCGGAGTGGTGATAGAGAACCTGCTGCTGCACCGACGACTGTGGGAGATCTCCAGGGTGGACGAACTGACGCAACTGGCGAACCGGCGAGAATTCGAAGAACGGCTTTCCGTTGAGTTAAGGCGTTACCGACGCTATGGTACAGGATTCAGCCTGATAATGATGGACCTGGACAACTTCAAGGGGGTGAACGACAAACTGGGGCATGTCGTTGGCGATCAGGCAATAGCAGCGGCAGGTCAGGCTTTGCGAAGCACCTTGCGCGCTGTGGATGTATGCGCGCGATTTGGCGGAGACGAATTTGTGGCCATCCTGCCAGAGACGACCTCCTATCTGGAGTTGATTGGAGGACGCATCCAGGAGGCCGTTCAAGCCGCCTTGTTACATATACCTGGAGTCGACTCGGTGCCGGAGGTAGGGGTCTCCCTGGGGATAGCTTCCTGTCCAGACCAGGGTACAGCTCGAGAAGAGTTGCTGGGGGCGGCTGATATAGCGCTTTATCTGGCCAAACGTCCTCAGGCCGTTAAGGTACAACTTGCGAAGGTTGGCGTAAGAGCAACCTCAGATGCAAGACGCTAGGGGTTAACTTGACTAGCTCTCCACTGAGAGGGTCCTGGCGGTAAGATGAGTTGAGGGCTTGATTGGATAAGAGAGCTAGGCACAAGACCAGGAGAGGCAAGCCTAGTAACTGGCACGGTTATCTGGTCAGGAGGCAGGCACGGCCAGGGCTAGTGGACAACTAGCAGGTATCAAGACCTCAGGCGAGTATTCTCTTCGTAAGTAGCTACTTTTTTTTCCACTGAGAGGGCCTGTGGATGGCTGGACTGGTCGTTGCACTCGATGGCGGAGGCAGCCGGACGCGCGCGCTTGCAACTGACGGCTCAGGGCAGGTACTGGGAACCGGACTTGGCGGCGCAAGCGCCTTTGTGCGGGCAGGCGGAGCAGTGGTTTTCGAGTCTGTTGCGAAGGCACTGCAGCAGGCGGTTCCTTCCGAGCTAGGCAAGGAGCCGGCTTCGGTAGCTTTCTGCCTGGGTGGGGGCAACGGTGAGGAGGCCTGTGCTGCTGTAAAAGCGGTATTGCCGGCAGCCAAGGTGAGCCTGGTTGGAGAGGTCGACTGCGCGCTGGCACTTGGACAAGCGCGGTTGGTAGACCTTGTGGTGCTTGTTGGGACAGGCGTCATCGCAGGAGCCCCCTCGGGAGATTCGCTAGTTGCATGTGGAGGGATGGGCGCCTTTACAGGAGATGAAGGGGGCGGCTTCTGGGTAGGTTGGGAAGCCGTGCGAGCTGTAATAAGAGCACTGGATGGGCGCGCACCAGGCACTCTGCTCGAGCCTTTGCTGCTAGCTGAGTCACAACTCTCCAAGAGTGCTGGCTTACCACGAGACGAGGTTCTTGTCAGGCTGGCTGGTTCTCCAACCGAAAGAAGAGGACTGGCGTACCGACTCGTCTGGGGAGCGCGAGCCATGGGCAGGCAGCATATCGGGGCGTTGTCTCCTTATGTGAGCCAGGCTGCGCGTGAGGGTGACGAGGTTGCACAGGCTCTCCTGGTAAGGGCGGGAGGAGAGCTTGCTCGGTATGCACTTGCGCTTGGCCAGGAACTTGAAACTGCAGGGGCAAAGTCTGCCAGGGCAGGTTTTCTGGGAGGGCTGGTGCGATCGAGTCCTGAGGTGCTGGAAGGGATCAACCTGGAGTTTGCACAAGCAAGATCAGGCCTTGCGGCGGTTATACTTGAGGGCGAGTTAGTGTTTGGGGCGGCTTTGAAGGCACTGGAGCGTGTGCTTACCCAGGAACAGGCAGCAGTGCTTCTAGAGGACTGGAGCACCAAAGCGCACTGGGCTCTTGCACCCGAGCCCGAGTGGATTGCCCCGGAATATGGCAGCTTTGAGCCTGGAAGTCTGGCTTCAGAGTTCGGTTCGATCGCTTAGGAGGTACCCAATGAACCTGGTCGACCAACTGAAGGGAAAGCTGGTGGTCTCCTGCCAGGCAGGCGATTACAGTCCTTTTCATGGCCCTCTCTTGATGGCAGCTTTTGCCTGGGCAGCCGAAAGAGGCGGGGCGGGGGGATTGCGCGTCGATAAACCTTGTGACATCGCAGCGTGCAGAAGGATCAGTTCCTTGCCCATAATTGGCATCTACAAAGTGATATATCCAGGAAGCGAGGTCTACATCACGCCAACTTTTCAAGAAGCCCAGGAGGTAAGCGAGGCGGGAGCGGACATATTGGCTATCGATGGGACTGGTCGTGAACGGCCGCTGGGAACGGAGCTGGGGGCACTTATCGAGCGCATCCAGGGAGAGTTGGGCAAGCCTGTGATGTGCGATTGTTCGACTGTAGAGGAAGGGCTGCGCTGCGCAGAATTGGGAGCGGATATTGTTGCTTCCACAATGGCTGGATACACTCCGTATTCTAAAAAAACGGAAGGGCCGGACCTGGAGATGGTAGCCAGGCTGGCAAGCGAGCAACCAAAGCCTGTTATCGCTGAAGGGCGTTATTGGTCACCTGAAGAGGCGCGCCTGGCACTGGAGGCTGGGGCCCACGCGGTGGTTGTAGGAACGGCGATCACGGTGCCGGAGTGGATAACTTCGCGGTTCGTTGCGGAGATGGCAGAAGCAAAGCGCAGTTGACCCGGCTTGAAGAGCTAGGTTATAAGCAGACACTGTGAGCCGGCAAAGCAATACCTCAGTTCCGATACTTGGGTGGACAGTGCACCTGGCCAGGCAGCAACCTGCTCGCGCCTGGGGTGTCCTTTTGGCGATCCTCGGAGCATCAGTTTTAGCCTGGTGGGCCTTGGGAGCGCCTGCTTATGGGTTGCTTGCCGCCTTTTTACTGATTATGAGCCTGTCGGATTTCTATTTTCCAGTGAAATTCGAGTTGACGGAGCAGGGCGCAAGAGAGAGCTGCCTTGGGCCCAGGCGATATATCCAATGGAAGGAAGTGCGCCAGGTGTTCGTCGATGCGAAAGGCGTGAAGCTTAGTCCCCTTGCTGAGGAAAGCAGGCTCGAAGCTTATCGAGGCCTTTATCTGCGGTTCGCTGATAATGCCGAATTGGTAGAGGAGACAGTCAGAAGGCTTTGGGAGAAGGCGAAAACGGATGAGGAGCTTCGGCAGTGAGCCGGTAAGCCCGGAGCAGGAAACACTGCTGCTGGGTCAAATAGTTACCTTTGTAACCGCTCGCCGGCTGGAAGTACCTGCCGTCTTCCTGCTTGAGTTGACAAAACCGCTCAGTTTTATAACGAGCCAGGCTGTGGTGCTTGCCTCCCCAGTCCTTGGCGCTTTACTGGGACTAGCTACTGCAGAGGCGCTATATTGGGTTCTTGAAGACAGAGCGCGGGTAGAGAAACTTATACAGAGTATCGAGGAGGCCGCAACTCTGGCTCCGAGCGACCAGCAGAGCAAGCCGGACTAGCCGATGGACAAGACTCTTCAGGATGCGATGGCCGAGCACGCCACATATGGCACCAGCGTGATGTTGTTGGTGCTTATAACCGTGTTGCTTGGTTTCGTGTTCACGGCGCGGCGCGGAAGAGAGTTATATGTAAGGCGCATCCCTGGGGTGGACGCCATACGCGAGGCCGTTGGGAGAGCCACCGAGATGGGCAAGCCCGTGTTTTTCTCGATTGGACTTGGTGGCATCGACATCGTTACCTTGCAGGCGCTTTCTATCGCAGGTTATGTAGCCCGGCTTGCAGCCAAATATGGGACGAAAGTGATAGTGCCGGTAGTGTCGGCACCAGTATACCCAGTTGCAGAGCAAGTACTGAAAGAAGCGTATCTGGCCGAGGGCAAGCCTGAAGCTTTCAGTGAAGATCAGGTGCGTTTCCTGTCGGGAGAGCAGTTCGCCTACGCGGCAGCGTACGCAGGGATGATGCATCGAGAAAAGGCCGCGGCAAACCTGATGTTTGGTTTGTTCTATGCGGAGTCTTTGATTCTGGCGGAAAACGGTCAGAGCCTCGGGGCTATCCAGGTAGCAGGCACAGTCAGCACGACCCAGATACCTTTCTTCATTGCCACCTGCGATTACACTATCATTGGTGAGGAATACTACGCGACTTCGGCTTATCTTACGCGTGATCCGACCTTGCTAGGCTCGCTTGTAGGGCAAGACTATTCGAAGCTCCTGACTTTGTTGCTTGTGGTCGGAGGGGTAGCCTTGGCGACGCTTGCGGCCTTGTGGCCAGAGCTGGCAGGGCTTGATATGAAGCAGTTAAGCGAACTATACAAGGGGTTGTTCGAGTTCATCCCTCCCAATGGAAGCTAGAGCCTGGTACCAACTAGAGCCGGGAACGGCCGCTTTCTATCTTGCGCTTGCAGGCGTGCTGCTGGGCGGCGTTGGCTTTCTGCTGCTACTGACTGCTTTGCCGAAGAAGGGCAAACAGTATCTGATTATCGCTTTCACTTTCCTCGCGGGGCTATTCTACTCGCTGGAATACTACCTGCCGGCAACCTCGCCCGAGGGCAACCTGCTGAGTCCCTACATCATTTCGGTCGGCGAGATAGCAATGGTAGTTGGGGCTTTCTCCTTCTTGCTCGGAGTCATCAACCTGACGATGCTGCATGGCAACAGTATTGCCAAAAAGCGCAAAGGCTGGGGCGCGTCGGTAGTTTTCTTCGCAGGCTTCCTTACCACGGTCGTCGCCGGCCTGTTGCAGTTTTATAAGGGAGCACAGGATCCAGGCGCGGAGAAAACCATCTACGATGCCATCTGGTCGTATCTGTTTGACGGGATGCTGGTGCCACTGCAGGCAACCACTTTCTCTCTGCTCGCCTTCTACATCGTGTCAGCTTCCTACCGCGCTTTCAGGGTCAGGTCACGAGACGCGCTGCTGATGCTGGCTGCGGCGGTCGTGCTGATGCTGGGGCAGGTAAATGCGGGGCAATGGCTGACGCACTGGATTCCTGAAGATTCGACCTGGTCTTTTCTCAGAGTAGAAGTTATAGCCAATTGGCTGCTTTCTACAGTAAATATGGCGGCGCAGCGAGCAGTGCTGTTTGGATTGATGGTAGGCGAACTCGCAATGGCGCTACGGATATGGCTTAGCCTGGAGCGCGGCGCTTTCTTCGAAAGGAAGCTATAAGGGGCAGCATGCTGGAGTGGCTTGCAAAATTCAGGCAGGTAGACCGGCGCCTAATATATCTGGTGCTGACGACGGTAGTGGTGGCGCCTTTCTTCCTGCCAATGGAGCTTCCAATCTACCCAAGTCCGCCGGCTCGGACCTTCTACGAGGCAGTCGAGGCAGTACCTGCGGACCGGCTTATATTGATAGGGGCTGACTGGGATGCAGGCACCCAGGGCGAGATGAGCCCCCAATCAGAGGCCGTTATCGCACACCTGATGAAATCAAAGAAGCGTTTTGCGATCTGGTCTGCTTTTGTCCAGGGGCCGCTTCTGACACAGACTATCTGTGAGCGGATAGCACCAGAATTTGGGGCGAAGTATGGCGAGGATTGGGTCAATATCGGCTACCGGACCGCCACGTTCAACACGCTGATGGCGGCGGTGAAGGACTTCCAGGGCACCTTCAAAACGGATTATAAGAACACTCCCCTGGAAAAGTTACCTGTACTCGATGGCATCAAAGACGTCAAACAGATCGGTATGGTAATTGACTTCTCGGGCTCAATGATGATGCCGACCTATATCAACGTGTTTCAGCCTTACAAAGAGACCAAGCTCTGTGCAGGGGTAACGGCAGTAATGGGGCCGGACTTCTTCCCCTTCCTTGACGCGGGGCAAATAAAGGGCTTGCTGTTAGGACTTAAAGGAGCAGCCGAATACGAAGCACTGGTTGGCCGCCCCTCCCAGGCAACCTCGTCAATGAATTCGCAGTCGCTGGCTCACCTGTTGATAATACTGTTGATAGTGCTGGGCAACCTGGGACTGGTGGCTCAGCGAAAGCTCGAGGCTCGGCAGGCAGAGCAAGACCAGGGGGGGGGGAAGTAGTGGAAAACCAACTGGCTATGACTACTTTGGCCGCCCTGCTTACGCTGGCTATCTTCTCAATTCTGTATAAGGAAAACATCGTATACAGGTATGCAGAGCACCTGTTCGTGGGCATTGCAACCGGATATGGCCTGGTCATCACCTGGAAAGACGTGCTGGTGCCAAAGTGGCTTGATCCGATGCTTTCCGGTGGGGCCTGGCCGTGGATGTTTGCAATGGTCGCGGGTCTTATGTGGTACACGATTTTCTTGCGCAAGTATGAATGGACCTCCAGGCTGTTGATTGGCACTTTTATGGGACTTGCCGCCGGGGAGAGTTTCCGCGCTTTCGGCACTTTCTATATGCCACAGATTACGAGTTCTTTCCGCCCCCTCTGGGCCGGGAGTGTTGGCGCTTCGCTCAACCAGCTCGTGGTCTTCATCACACTGGTGACAGTACTCAGCTATTTCTTCTTTGCCTTCCGGTATGAGCGAAAGGTGCTGCAAGTATCAGCTCAAACGGGGCGATATCTGCTTATGCTGTCATTTGGGGCCATCTTCGGATCGACAGTGATGGCCAGACTTTCCTTGTTCATCGAACGAATCCACTTTCTGCTGAAAGACTGGCTGCATCTAATTAGGTAACCTTGGCTTAGCCAGGTCATCAGTCAGCATACCGGAGAAGGCTTTTTTTCCACGATTGGAGCTTATATGGAACTGTCAGTACTGCACGTGGAAACCGGCAAATACTGGACCGGTGGGACTGTCCAGGTGCTGAACCTGCATAACGCGCTTACTGAACGCGGAGTGCGGTCGTTGCTGATAGCGCCCAGGGGAAGCGAGATAGCAGCTCGAGCCCAGCAAGCTGGACTGCCAGTCGAGGAACTGCCTTTTCGCGGAGAGGGAGATTTACTGGCTATATGGCGCCTGCGTTGTATCATCAGAAAATTTCGACCAACAATCCTCGAACTTCATCAGCCGGCGGGGTGCACCACTTCTGGGAGAGCTTGCCGCCCTCACAATCTCCAGGCGCAGTCGCCCCAAGGTTATCGTGCATCGCAGAGTTGACAACCGACCAAGTAGTGATCATCTTCAGCGCTGGCAACTCACTCGAGGTTGTGACTTCGTAATCGCCATATCACGACGCATCTACAATGTGCTAATCGAATATGGGGTGTCCAGAGAGAAACTCGAGCTTGTCTATAGCTCAGTTGATATAGACGGTTTTGCGGAGCCCTATTCTCAGGAAGAGTTCGCGAGTCTGCTGGATTTGCCCGCCGAGGCCCAGGCTGTGGGCATTGTGGCTCAACTTATCGAGCGTAAAGGTCATTCTGACTTGTTGAAAGCTTTTGCCAGGGTGGCAGCAGAGTATCCCAACCTGTATGTCGTGGTATGTGGTCGCGGGCCACTTGAAGAAAGCCTGCGCACTGAAGCCCAGACGCTGGATATAGCGGACCGAGTGCGATTTCCAGGTTTCAGGCAGGACTTGCGCCGGTTGCTTCCCCGGTTTGCAATGTTGGCACATCCTGCTTATATGGAAGGGCTTGGGGTGGCTGTCCTCGAAGCCATGGCAGCAGGAGTCCCTGTAATCGCCTGTAATGCCGGAGGCCTGCCCGAGATGGTGCTAGACAGGCAAACTGGTTTACTGGTGGAGCCGGGAGATGTCGCAGGACTTGAAACCGCGATACGTCGTTTGCTGGAAAGCTCGGCGCAAGCAGCCCGTTATGCGGAAGCAGCACGCACAAAAGTAATAGAAGATTTCTCGCTGGAAACAATGGTGGACAGGACGCTGGCAATCTACGAGCGGCTTCTACTACCAAAGTCTGGCAAGGAGAGCTTTGATAGCGATGGGGCTTGAGGATGCAGGTTTGATATTAGCCACTGATTGCGGCTCTACCACTACAAAAGCCATACTGGTAGAGAAACGCTCTGAAGGGTATCGGTTAGCGGGACGAGGCGAGGCGCCAACAACAGTAGAGGCTCCTTTCGACGATGTTACTATTGGAGTACTCAATGCCACATCGGAATTGGAGGAGACTACCAGGCGCAAGCTGCTAAATCCGGCGGGCGATGGGCTTCTTACAAAGAGTGCTTCTGCTGAAGCCGAACTGGACTTATATGTATCCACCTCGAGCGCCGGAGGCGGACTCCAGATGATGGTTGCCGGCGTGGTAGGCTCAATGACTGGCGAGAGCGCCCAACGCGCAGCCCTCGGCGCAGGCGCGATAGTGATGGACGTCATCTCGGTTGATGATGGCCGCAGTCAATATGAACGAGTCGAACTGCTTCGCAGCCTTCGGCCTGACATGGTATTGCTTGCTGGCGGGACAGATGGAGGCACCATCGTTCATGTTGCAGAGCTTGCCGAGACCCTGGTTGCCGCGAAACCAACACCCCGGTTTGGACTTAATTTCCGCTTGCCTCTGGTTTACGCGGGCAATGTGGAAGCTCGAGATGAAGTACAACGGTTACTTGCCGAGATTGCAGACGTCCGCCTGGTCGCGAATCTGAGGCCAGCCCTGGATTCAGAAAACCTGGGCCCGGCGCGCGAAGCCATCCACGAGTTGTTTCTGGATCATGTGATGCAGCAAGCACCCGGTTATCCTCGACTAACAAGCTGGGTGGCGGCGGATATTATGCCAACTCCCTCGGCAGTTGGTTACCTGGTGCAGTTGGTAGCAGAAGCAGAACAGCTCAATGTGTTGGCAGTTGATATCGGAGGCGCCACGACTGATGTGTTTTCTGTTTTCAACGGCAACTACACCCGCACAGTAAGCGCCAATCTGGGTATGAGTTACAGCATCCAGAACGTCGTGAAAGAGGCAGGTATCGATCGCATCTTACGCTGGCTGCCTTTTGAGACCCCTGCAGAGGCTGTACGAACTCAACTGAAGAACAAGATGATCCGCCCTACTACTATCCCTCAACGCAACGATGATTTGCTGATTGAGCAAGCAGTGGCAAGAGAGGCGTTGAGACTGGCGCTAGACCATCATAACCAGCTTGCTGTGAGTTTGAAAGGTATACAACAGATACGTACGATTGGCGAAGCCCTGACACAGGAAGGCAGTGGGCGTCGACTGGTCGATATGAACAACGTGGACTTGCTTATAGGGAGCGGTGGAGTATTGTCTCACGCGCCCAGGCGCTGGCAAGCCGCGTTGATGTTGATTGATGCTTTTGAGCCGGCAGGATTCACCAGACTTGCGGTCGACAGCATCTTTATGATGCCCCAACTGGGAGTTCTGGCCTCGGTACATCGAGAGGCTGCTCTTGAAGTCTTCGAGCGAGACTGCCTTCTGCCGCTTGGCGCAGTAATCGCTCCTTTTGGGGTTCCTGCGCGAGCGGGGGTGTCGTTGGGTAAAGCAATAGTTACTACTCCGACTGGAGCTGTCGAGCTGGAGCTTCTAGCTGGAGAACTCCAGCTTGTACCACCCTGGGGAGATGGACTGGCCAAGCTTGTTGTAGAGCCAGGCCGGAAGTGGGATGTTGGCGCCGGGCCCGGGCATCCTCTGGAAGTTACGGTGGAGGGAGGCCAGGTTGGATTGATCTTCGATTGCCGAGGTCGTCCTCTGGTGATACCTGAATCTCGCAAGGAATCATGTGTATATAACGAAAGGAGCCTGGTCGAACTTGCCAGGGGAGGAGATCACTGATGGCGACCGCTTACACGGCAGGGCTTAGAGTAAGCAGCTCAGCCACAGTGCGCAAGGAACGCAAGCTCCCTTTGCTGGGCGAAGTGTTGGTTAAGGCAGGTGACCGGGTCGCACCTGAAACCGTGCTGGCAAAAGCCGACAGGCCTGGACTGCTGTCCTCGCTGCACCTGGCAGACAAGCTTGGTGTTGATGCCGATGCACTCCAGGCGGCGTTGCTTGTCAAAGAGGGAGACTCAGTCGAAGAAGGCCAGCTCCTGGGTGAGCACAAGTCCTTCTTTGGGATGTTTACCTCAAAGGTCATCGCTCCACATGCAGGCACAGTGGAGTTTATCTCTGCCGTTACTGGCAACCTGGGTTTGAGGCGGGCGCCCACTCCCCTCGAGTTAAAGGCCTTTATAGCGGGCGAAGTGCTGGAAGTCCTTCCCGAACAGGGAGCCGTCCTTGAAGCAAAGGGAGCTTTTGTACAGGGAATATTCGGCGTTGGGGGCGAAGCAGTCGGCGAACTTGCGCTTGCAGTGGAATCTCCAGATGAGGTGCTTGTGGCGTTGCCAGAGCAAATCGCAGGCAAGGTGCTAATCGCAGGAGCAGGGGTCAGCGATGACGTGCTGGCAGCGTTACTTGTGAATCCTCCGGCGGCACTGGTTGTGGGCAGTCTGGTTGATAGTCAGCTTGCCAGCTTGCTTGGCGTAGAATTGGGTGTTGCAATAACTGGCAAAGAGCGTCTTGGTATGACGGTAGTTCTGACTGAAGGCTTTGGCCAATTGGCAATGGCAAGTCGGACCTTCAATGTTTTTGCAGGTCTGGTTGGCAAGCAAGCGTCCGTCAGTGGAGCGACTCAGATACGCGCGGGAGTCTTAAGACCAGAGGTAATAGTGCCCCTTGAGGCCTCGGAAGGCGCTGAAGCCTCTAAAACTGGAACCGAGCTAGTGGCGGGGGCGAGAATACGACTTATCCGCGAGCCTTATTTTGGTTTGCTGGGACACGTCCTGGCACTCCCCGAGCAGCCTGTAGAGCTTGAGACTGGCGCCATCGTCAGAGTGCTGGAAGCCGAACTGGATTCTGGTCCAACGGTGCAGGTTCCACGCGCCAATGTGGAGTTGTTTGAAGATTGAGCCGAGTTAAGGCTGTAAAGAAAGTGCTTACGATCGGCTCTTGCATGGTGGAGATAACTCCCACAGAAGCCGGTCAGACCATACGTGACGCGCATACTCTTTATAAGTATGCCAACGGGTCAGTGTCCATCTTTGCCTCTGCAGTTGCCCGCCTTGGGGTGCCTATTACCGTGGTCTCGCGAGTGGGCGCTGATGAGCTTGGCGAATTCATGATTCAGGCACTGGCCGAGCTAGGTGTGGATTCGAGTCTGGTAAAGCCAGTGCCAGGGATGCAGACACCCGTATCTTTCTGTTCAGTGGACCAGGAAGGGGGCAAGAAGTTCGATTTCTACAGATTCCCTGGCTATTCGGATCCTATGACGGAAGTCTCACAGGCTGATTTTCCGCAGCCACTGTTTGAAGGTTATGGGTTGTTTGACTTCTCCGAAAATATGCTCCGCAGCAGCAAGCAACGCTCAGCGGTTTTGACCGCGGCAGCACGAGCGCGCAAAGCTGGTTGCATGGTAGTCTACGCCGTCAATCTGCGCTTTTCAGCCTGGCAGGAGCCAGAGACAACGATCCGGACCCTCCAGAAGCGCGCCCTGGGTGTTGCGAAGGTGGCAGTGATGAACTCTGAGGAGTTAGCCTTCATCACCAAAACCAACGATGTGAGCGCTGGCTGCTCCAAAATACATGAACTTGGCCCTGAGCTAGTGGCAGTGACCAGTGGCGGGGGACCGACCATACTTTCAAGTGAGAAAGGCCTGCTAGAGATTCCGCCTTTTGAAGTCGAAGTGATTTACGATGTGGGGGCTGGCGATTGTTTCCACGGGGGATTGGTCGTCGGACTGGCAAACGGGCTTGCTCCAGCAAGCGCGGGGCTTTTAGCCAACGCCGTTGCGGCGTGGAGAGTGTCCAGGGCGCCACGTCTTGAGGATCTACCGACACTTTCTCAAGTGGAAGATTTCATCGCAAGTCGGCGTTAGCAGAGCAAAACTTGTATATAAATGAGAAGCCCCGGCTGGGAGTTCCAGCCGGGGCTCTGGGTTGGCTAGAGTTCAGGTTACCACTGAGAGATAACCTGTACGTTCACCGCCTGCGGCCCCTTGTCGCTCTCTTCGATGTCGAAGGAAACGGCCTGGCCCTCTTCGAGAGACCTCCAACCGTCGCCGCCAACAGCCGAGAAGTGGACGAAGACGTCTTTGCCCTCTTCGCGTGCGATGAAACCGTACCCTTTCTGGTCATTAAACCATTTTACCGTACCAACAGCCATGTCGAACCTCCTGATGTGGCGGACCTTGCTTGCATCCGCCCTTCCTGGAGTCGGGTGACTCCAAGCCGTAGTGTAACACATATACTGAAAAGGTCAAGGCCAAAAGGCGAACAAAGTCCTTTTCAAAGCGATTCTAACCCAAAATACCTGCCAGTAAGCCGAAGGAAGGGCTTCTGGAGGCACGAAAGGGGGGCCGGAGGTGGGCTTGTTGCTGATTCTTACGGTAGTTGGACTTATGCTAGTTTTATTACTGCCGGGCCTTGTCCATGCAGAGCCTGTCCTAAGGCTCGAAGCCTCTTGCCAGGCGGCCGAGTTGGCTTTCTTTGGTCTGGACACTGAAGGCACAGGAAGAGAAACGCAGAACCTCTTGCGCACAGATTCGGCAGTGACGCTGCACTCTGATGGAGCTCCAGTCGAGCTGGTGACTGCTACTAGCCGCCAGAATTCGGCTTCTTATCGCGTAAGGACACAAAGCGGAGCCGAGTTGCTTTGGCGGCTTGCGTGGTCCAAGGGCCAGTTGGAGTGCAGTTTCGAGACACGCGGCCAGGCCCCGGTGCCGATTAGCCTTACTTTCCCCTTTGATGCGCGCGTTACAGCCACGACCTTGCTTGCCTCCGACTGGACCAAGGCAGGTTCGACAATTACACCAGCTCTTCTGAGTGTGCCCGATTTTGGACAACTGTTGATCACAGCCAAAGACAATCCCCTGCACTTGCGGTTGTCAGGAAATTACAGCCGGCGAGAAGTCGACGTTCTCATTGAGACCACGTGTGTCCCTGGCAAGCCAGTAAAGATCACTTTGTCACCATACTGCCTCACAGTACCTGAGCGAGTGGATTCGGCGATGTGGAAGCTGGCTCGCAGAGGCTGGTTTGGCGCGCTTGAGGCGCTTGCGGACAACGGAGCGGATGCCTGGAACCTTCCAACTGGGCAAGCGCTGGTGAGAGAGCTTCATCCACCAGGGATGCTGGGTAATGAGGTCATCAGTGGGAATGCTACGTGCTCGACATGGTTCTATGCCGACCAGGTGCTCTGGATCCCAGAGGTCGCGCCGGGCGTCAGTGTTGCTCAGATGCTGCGCAGGACACTGGATATCACTTTAGATACCAGGCTGGAACCTTCAGGCCGGCTGATTTGCTACTGGATGCCAACTCATATTGGCGCTTATGCGGATTTTCTGGACTCCCAGCCCTCGGTGTTGATCTCGGCCTGGGATTATGTCGAGGCAACAGGTGATGTGGCGTGGCTCAGGCAACGGATCGATGAGTTGGAGCTTGTCGCTTCCTATCTTGCAGCCCGCGATGTAAACGGCGACGGGCTGGTAGAAGCCGTTCAAAGTGGCAACGATGGGACGCTGGTTGATCCGGCGCGCGGGGCGTCCTGGTGGGATGCCGTCGATACAGGCTGGCAGGATGGTTATACCAATGCTCTTACCTTCCGAGCCTGGTGCTGCCTGGCCGAGCTGGAGGAGAGACTGGGTAGACAAGCCCAGGCTGAGTCTTTCCGCAGGTTGGCACGCCTTTTGAAGCAAGCCTATGCGCCTGCCTTGTGGGCTGAGGAAAATGGTTGGCTTGGCTGGTGGCGCAGTCAGGACGGAGTTTTACACGACCCAGCGGCGATTCTCGTCAACAGCCTCGCAATCGAATATGGCTTGCTGGACAAAGCCACAGGTAAAGCCGTGCTTGCTCGTTTCCATAGAGAGCTCGAGAGAGCTGGTTACACAAGATTGGATTTGGGAGTGCCTGCAAGCCTTAGGCCTTTTAGACCTGAAGAGTATCTGCTGGGCATAACTCCTGGTATCTGCGGAGTGCCAGGACAGGCAGATGGTTCAGACACACTGGGCCAGTACCAGAATGGCGGAGTGCATGCAGGTCATACATTACACTGGCTTGCAGCTCACTACGTCGCAGGCGAAACCGAATATGCCGATTCGGTGCTGCAGCAGATGCTGGAAAGGCAGGCGAAAGGGCTCTTCCAGAATGGTGTATGGGGCGAATCGGGCAAGGGAATCGAGTGGACAAACTGGCAGGGGCAGCCCACGGGGGCGGACGGCTATCTGGCAGACAATTTTCGCTTTCTGCAGGCGCTCTTTCTACGTGATCCAGAGCTTCGGAAAGGCTATTACCGGCCCATTGAAAGGCTCAGAGAAGGGCAACCTGGCTGAAGGGCGGCCGGATGCGGAAGTCAAGATTCTCCACACTCTGTGGAAAGAGTTGTGGAGAAATAGCTAGGGATTGTACAAGTTTACTAGCGAGAACCCTTCGCCAAAGAGACTCCCCACAGGCTTTCTACACATACTGTGGAGAAATTCAGCCTGACTCTCTGATTTCTTCGGCTTCTGTCGCCAGAGCTTTACGCAGGTCGAGTATGTATTTTACAAAGGCCTCGAGGTCTTCGGGAAACTTTCCATCAGGCCAGGTACGTGAGACGCCACCGACGCCTCTCCAATAGCTGGCAACAGCCATCCGCTCCTTCTGTTCGTGGTCTTTGAAGAAGGCAAGACTCCGGTACAAATAGCGAACACAGCCCTGTATACCCTGCAGGGGGTCCAGTGGATTGTCTACGCCATAATCGGCAGCGGTGCCTGGAAGCATTTGGGCGATGCCCAAAGCTCCGGCAGTTGATACAGCATCTGGCCGGAAACTGGATTCACGACTGAGGACAGCTGCGACCAGGTGGCAGTCAACAGGTTCTTTGGCTGCGAGGCGTGACTGCAGGTCGATAGCCTGGGCGATAGAGGTCGCGTATTCCTCTGGCATCTTGGGATTGCGTTTCCGGATGTGGTTGTAGATAGCTACACCGTCGGGTGAGAGGACGGAGAGTTCGCAAGGCTCGAGTGAGCCATAGATACCGACTTCGGCAGGGGGCGCTGGAGCGGCAGCAGGCTGGTTGGCCATCCCCATCAGGAAGACGAGTCCAAGCAGAAGGGCCTCCATTGTGTCTTCTCCTAAAGCTAGTGTGTAGTGGCTGCGACAAGTGCTGCAAGACAGGGTTCAACCTTTTATGACAGCAAGTGGCTCCATCCGGGCGACTTTGTTAGCAAGGCCAGCGCCAACGGTAACCTCGACCACCTCGGTGACGTCCTTATAAGCCACGGGCGCCTCTTCGAGCAGAGTCTTCTTACTGGCACTCAGGACTAGTATACCCTGCTGTTCGAGCTGGCCTGCCAAGTCAATCCCCTTCAACTGACGAAGCGCGGCGGAACGACTTAGCTGTCTACCTGCTCCATGGCAAGCGGAGCCCCAAGTCTTCTGCATCGCCCCTGGCGCGCCGCATAAAAGGTACGAAGCCCTGCCCATATCTCCTGGCACAAGGACTGGTTGGCCAACTGAGCGATAATCGTCAGGCACCTCGAGATTGCCTGGTCCAAAGGCTCGAGTAGCTCCTTTGCGATGCACACAGAGGGCTTGCTGAGCGCCAGCTACCTGGTGAGTCTCAAGTCGGGCCAGGTTGTGGGCAACATCGTAAAGGACATTGAGCCCAAGCGAGGCAGGGGCGGCGTGGAAGACGCGTTCGAAAGCGTGGCGTATCTGCTCGGTAATCAGTTGCCTATTGCAGAAGGCGTAATTTGCGGCCGCTGTCATTGCACCGAAATAACGCCTGCCTTCTTCCGAATTGAGTGGAGCAGAACAGAGTTCTTTATCTGGCAGGCTGAGCCCGAAGCGGTGGCTGGCATCCAGCAGCAAGCGCAGGTAGTCAGTACAGACCTGATGACCGAGGCCGCGCGAACCACAATGGAACATCACCAGCACCTGGCCTGGACCACTAAGGCCAAAAGCATCGGCGGCTTGCTCATCGAATAATTCGGTTACAACCTGGATTTCCACAAAATGATTGCCACTGCCCAGCGTTCCGAGTTGAGAAGCCCCTCGTTCCAAAGCGGCTTTGGAAACCTCCTCTGGAAGGGCGCCCAATAGGCAGCCCTTACTTTCCGAGTGGGCCAGATCTGCTGGTTGACCATAACCTTGTGCGACTGCCCAACTGGCGCCATCAGCCAAGACTTTGCTTAGGTCCTTGCTAGAGAGATTGAGCGAACTTGTACAACCAACTCCTGAGGGAATGGTTGAAAAAAGGTGATGCAACAGATCGCGAAGGCGCGGGGTGACCTCCTCGGCATCAAGGTGAGTAGTAAGCAAGCGCACCCCGCAGTTGATGTCATAACCGACTCCACCCGGTGAGATAAGCCCTTGCTTGCCATCGAAGGCAGCAACCCCACCGATTGGGAATCCATACCCGTAATGCATATCCGGGATTGCCAGTGCCTGGCCGATTACCCCAGGAAGAGAAGCGACATTGGCGATCTGCTGCCAGGTTCCATCCTCGATTACCTGATCAAGCAAGTGCCGAGAGGCAAAGAGCAAGCCGTCAGTCAGCATGGTGGGTGCATTCGTTTTGGGGAGGAGCCATTCATACTCGGCTAGTCTTTCAAAGGCAGGTTTACAACTCATCTCAGCCACCAGGAGCGCTCCGGAGCAGAAGGATGCGTTCTTGTATTGATTATAACTTCTCAGCGCGCTCCTGAGCTTCTGGCACTTCCACATATTGGACAATCTGCATCTTCTGGAGGATACCAGGCGCCACAGCTTGCACATTCGTGCCAGCCCTTCAATCGGCGGTATTGCTGGAGCTTCAACTCCTTCAGTCGAATAGTCCGTATCGAATCTCTTAAAGCTGGATCCAGTTCTGCAAGGGCTTCTTCAATGGCTGCCAGCAGGCCTGGTTCAAGTGTAATCGCCTCGAGATCTGGCGCCTCAAGGACTGTACTCTCCACCGATTCTTCCTGCCGGCGAATTCGTGGCATTGCGGCTGTAAAACGGAGCGAGGAGGCGACCTCTGCGCCTAGCCTGCGATTGAGCGCGCGCCTGAGTTTGGTGGCTTGTGCAGAAAGCTCCTGTGCCCACACGCTGCTTGTGACCGTCACCTTCACAACCCCTTCATTGACCGCAACATAACGCGTTACAGCAGCAATCTCAGGGCCAGCGACTTCCGCCCAGAGAGAAGGGATCCATTGCTCGAGCGCTGTCCGGCGTTGAGGCACCTTGTGGAGAAAAGGCCCAAGCGCGTTGCTTATGCTGTCCAGGTTGCTTCGCCTACGCCTGGCCACTGGCTTCCACTTCTCCTTCGTGAACATCAAATCGAGTCGCCTGACTGCTTGCGCTCTCTGGAATCAGACTGCCCAGAGCAGCGGTCGCAAGCCATTGGTCAAACTGGGAGAGCGCCTCCACCAGCGCGCTGGCTCGGTATTGGTCGAGTTGAGCAAAGGCCTCGTCCAGGACAACCAGGGGGCTTTCATGGCGACGCGCAGCGAGCAGCTCGCCTGCAGCCAGTTTTAGAGATAACGCAAAAAGGCGCTGCTGTCCAGCCGAAGCAAAATGACGCATTGGCGCTCCGGCAAGCTTGAGTACCAGGTCGTCACGATGAGGCCCTGTGGTCGAGAAGCGTAATCTCATATCGAGTTCTCTCGACTCCCGAAGCGCATCAAAAAGACTGTCTGCGAGGTCGCCTTTCACTTTCACATTGGGCCGATATTCGATTGAGACAGGTTCGCCTACTCTGAGAAGTTCGGAATAACGGGTCACCAGAGGAGCCAGTTCTTCGAGGAAACGAGTTCGAAACTCCATTATCGATGCGCCAGCAGTCGCAAGCTGACGCTCCCAAGGCTCGAAAAGGGAAGCGCTCTCATCAAATTGTCGAAGCAAAGCGTTACGCTGCGCCAAAGCCCGGGAATAAGCGCTCAGCTGGGCATAATAACTGCGTGAAGTCTGTGCCAGATGCAGATTGATAAAGCTGCGCCGCCTGCTTGCGGCTCCTCGTACGGTCTCCAGGTCCTCTTCGTAGAAAACCAGCACGGGAAAAGTGGTCACGAAATCTGCTTTCGAGGACGCCTGGCCGTTGAGGAGATAAGAACGCGCGCCGGATTTGGGCAAGGTCACCTCGGTTCGCAGCTCTCCGAGTTCTTCAGACTCGACCATGAGCCCTGTATACGAAGATTCGAAGCCTTGCTGAACAAGCAACCTCTGAGGATTGGCGCGTAGTGGTCTTCCTGTGCAGGTTAGAGCCAGGGCTTCGACAAGGTTGGTCTTGCCTGCGCCATTAGGACCACAAAACAGATTGCCGCCTGCCCCCAAGGGCAAGGCGACATCTGTCAGGTTGCGGAAATGTCTTATTGCTGCTCTGAGCAGCTTCATATTCTGTACATCTGCAGCCTAGCGCAGCGGTTGCATTGGCATGACGACATAGGTGTAGTTCTCGCCACGCTCCGTAGTAATAACAGCTGGTGACAGAGGCGCATTGAGCCTGAAAACAAGCTGGTCGGCGTCTATTGCATTCATGGCATCTACCAAAAACTCGCCATTTATGGCTATCTCCATAGGCTCGCCAACTAGCTGGACAGGCAACTCCTCTCTTGCTTCACCTACATCCTGGCTACGAGCTGAAACTGTCATCGAATCGCTTGCTATGTCGAACAAAACTCGTCCTGCAGACTGCCTGCCAACGATCATCACGCGGCTGACAACCGAAGCAAGCAGGTCTTTGTCGACCGCAACTTCTCTTTCATAATCGGGTGGGATGACTTTTTCATAATTGGGGAACGACCCCTCCAGCAAGCGACACATTATTACCGTATCGCCCATCACGCACTTTACCTGGTTATCTGAGAAGGACATTGTTACTGGCTCTTCAGAGTCCTTCTCCAGCAGGCGATGGACTTCCCTGAAAGCCTTCGCTGGGATTATCGCTGATTTTGCTTCTGCAACTTGTACCGAGATAGGCTCCTGGCGCACTGCAAGCCTGTGGGTATCAGTTGCCACAAGTCTTAGCACATCAGGCTGGATCTCCATCAGCACACCTGTAAGCACTGCTCTACTTTCATCAGCAGAGGCAGCGAAGACCACATGCTCAATCATCTCGCGCACAAGCCCTTGCGGTAGAGCTATTTCGCTAATGCTCTCCACTGTAGGCAACACAGGGAATTCGTCCGCACTGAGTCCATTAATGGTGTAACTGGTTGCCCCTGATTTGAGCGCCATCTGATCTCTGCTATCCGCTGAAAGAGTCACCTCATCAAGCGGCAAGCTATCAACCATCGGCGAAAAATACTTGACCGGCACAGTCGTGCGGCCTGCTTCCTGAATGTTTGCGACTACTACACTTCTGATAATCAACTCGAGATCAGTAGCAGTAATAGTCAGACTGCCGTCAGAGGCTTCAAGCAGTACGTTATGCAGGATAGGCAAAGTAGTGCGCGTCGTGATTGCGCGCTGTACTGTGTGGATCGCCTCGCGAAGCTGATCGCGGTCACAGGTAATCTGCATAGTGTTCCTCCGCCTGGTCTTCAATTAAAAGAACATATATATCTTTTCTTGCAGTTCTAGTTAGCAGCCCGGAAAGGTGGAAAACTGCCGTCAAGTCTACTGACTCTATGCTCTACTGGCCGGAAAAACCAGTGGAGAAGCATCAGAGTTTTCCACATATTCCACAGGTCTCCTGCTATCCACAGACTACTAACAGGTTTTCCGGTGGACTTTTCAACAACCTGGAGTCAAGGTTGACGTACCTTCTGGCGCAACTCTTCAAGCACGCTGGAAAGCCTGCTGTTCTGGCCAAGCGCGCTTTCAATCTTCTGTACAGCATACATAACAGTAGTGTGGTCACGACCACCAAAAGAGTTACCAATGGCGGGCAAAGAAAGATTGGTCATCTCTCTGCCAAGAAACATTGCAACCTGACGAGGCAAGCTTATTGCTTTGGTGCGAGAACTACCTATCAGATCTTCGACGGATACAGCAAAATGATCTGCGACCACACTCTTTATCCGGTCTACAGTCACTTCTGACTGACCTTTGTCTGTTGAATAAGGGGCAACGATAGTCTTTGCGACTTTTAGAGAAGGCGCTGTGTTGAAATGGCGGCAGTAAGCTATTAGCTTCTTGAGGGCGCCCTCAAGTATGCGTACATTTGCTGGAATCATCTCGGCGATATATTCAAAAACCTCATCGCTGAGCAGGGCGCCATAATCATCCGCTTTGCGCTGAAGGATAGCGACTCTTGTTTCGAAGTCAGGGGCTGCAATATCGCATATCAAGCCCCATTCAAAACGACTCGTCATCCTGTCGTGCGAAAAAGTCAAGTCTTTTGGTGGACAATCGCTCGTTATGACAATCTGTTTGTTAACTCCGTAGAGCTCGTTAAAGGTGTTGAAAAACTCCTGCTCGGTTCGTGAAGCTTTCCGTTCAGCGATAAGCTGGATATCATCGACAAGCCAAAGGTCGACCTCTCGGTAGGCTTTGCGAAATTCTGCTGTCTTCCCTTCCCTGATGGCAGAGACGAAATGGTAAAGGAAGGTTTCACCAGACACATACCTGACGGTTAGCCCTTCATGCTCTTTGCGCGCCAAGTGGCCAATTGCATGGAGCAGGTGCGTTTTGCCCAGTCCCACTCCCCCATAAATGAACAAGGGATTGTAGGAATCACCAGGTGACCTTGCGACGGATTCCGCCGTTGCTCGGGCAAACTGGTTGCTTGGGCCCACCACAAAAGAAGTGAAAGTGTAGGCCGGGTTTAGAGGGAGCGACGTAAACTCGCCTGGATCGTATGAGGGCCGTTGTACCTTTTGCGGAATCTCTATTGAAGGCGTTGGCTCTTCTGGCAAGTCGCGTAGATACTCTCCCTCTTCGGCTTCCAAAGAAGGCATCGCAGAAGGGACAACTTCAAAAACGACTTCCATTTTTGTGCCAGTTAGACCCGAAGCGATGCTTTCAATGGTGTCACTATAACGAGTCTCAAGCCAGTCTCTGCTAAATTCATCGGGCAGCAGCACGTGCAAGCAACCCTCGTCTCTTTCTGCGCGACTAGGCGCAAGCCAGGAGTCGAAAGAAGGCTTGGACATATGCTTTTGGAGCTCTCCGAGAACCTGAGTCCAGAGTTCTTGAGAGTCAGCTGACATAAGGACTCCACTCCTGGCCATCGTCTCTACCCGATATATCGGGCATGCTGGCCGGGAAACACCCCTTAGCGCTGAAGAACGAAGTTCCTGCTTCGGGGAGGATTACTATAACAGGGGGTGAACTTGAGGCGCAAGGCAGTCTCGGTGAAGGATTGTGAGGCTTATTAGTTGACCTCTACGGAAGGCAATCGAGATATGCCAGCCCAATAGAACAAAAGCTGTCAAGCTTTATTATTGGTGACACATATTTACGATGGATGTTTCACGTGAAACACAACCAGAACTCGATTGGGCACAGCGGGCTTTAGAGGCCGCTGTAGCTGGTGCTGCAGGATTAGGTTTCACTATTCCTGCTGATAGCATGCCCTCTTTACTTGCGCATCTGGTAGAGCTTGCCTCCTGGAATGAAGCCGCCGGCTTAACCGGCAGGCTTTCGCCTGAGGAAACGGGCGAACAGCTTCTGCTGGATTCCTTGTTGCCAGCCCTCATTTGGCCAGGAACAAAGGCTGACGCCCTGTGTGATATAGGTAGTGGAAACGGCTTCCCTGCTATTCCACTGGCTCTCGCGTGGAAGATCGAGGCGGGTCTGCTGTACGAGAGCCGTGCCAAGAAAGCCTGGTTTCTGCAAAGAGCCCTGAGGACCAGTGGATTATCAGGCTATAAAGTGATTCGCAAACAGTGGCGTCAAGGGGATCCTTTATCTGTTCAAAGCCTCATCACGTCGAAGGCCGCGTTGCCACCTGAGATTATCTTGGAGGCTGCAGCTCGATACGATTCCAAGGCCCTGCTTTATCTTGGTCCATCTGTAAAGGTAGAAGACGTCGTAAGGCTAGGTAATGAACTTGGTTTGGATGCTGCTGCAGTGGAGCTGGTCCTACCGATCAGCAGAGTCTACAGGCGTTATGTTCTCGCGTGGAAGAACAGTGGTCAGGAAGACGAAACTAGTCAGTCTCCTGAAGCGTATTCGAAGCAGGAAAGCGAATAAGGAGGATAAGCGTGAAGGTACGTCACTTGATGGTGGCGATGTTTGTGTTTGCCACTACATATATATATGCCAGTGCCCAGCCAGAGGCAAGCGCTCCAGCAAATCCAGTCACACCGATTAGTCTGGCTGTATGCCTGGAAGAAGCCCTCAGCCGTAATCCGAGCCTTGCGTCCGCTGCCTATTCGGTCGATATCGCTAGAGAGACTTTACGAGGGACCAAGGCTGCCTATCGTGCAAGCGTTGGACTTACTCTTGGAACAACCAAGATAGGAGGCCCTGGTGTATTGGGGCCAGATCCTTCTACTTACCAACTGGCCGCGTCTGCTACTTATCCCCTATATACGAACGGGCAACGAGAAGCCAAGCTCGATGGAGCAAAGCTAGGAATTCAATCATCAGAATATTCACTGGAATATGCGCGTCATCAGCTTGCGCTTTCCGTTACAAGCGCTTATTTCGATTTATTGAAGGCGGATGCGGATGTCGCCTCTGCAGAGCAGCGCATCAGAAGGACCGAGGCGCACCTGTCTCTAGTTGAAGCTCGTATTATTGCTGAGACTGCTCCTCGTTCGGAGAGAGCAAGAGCCCTGTCAGATGTCGAATCAGCCAGGGCTAGTCAGGCGCAGGCCCTGGGTGCCCAACTGAGCGCGCGCGCAAGTCTAAACCAGCTGCTTGCAAGACCCGTTTTCGATGAGCTTGCGGTGGTCCAGTTGCTCACTCCTGTTTATGAACTCCTTTCTTTCGATGGATACCGGACGCAGGCCTGGTCCAATCGCCCAGGCTTGCTTGAGGCACAGATCCAACTTGATGCGTATGAAACAAATATCCTGGCAGTGAAAAGGCAGAAAGGAGTTACGTTGAGCCTGGGTGCAAGCCATAGCCTTGCTGATTCAAGCTTCCCGATGGATACAGATAACAGGCAGTGGTCCATGAGTCTCACTGCGAGCTATCCCTTGTTTGACGGGGACAGGATTGACTCTGCCTTGCGTAGTGCCAAAGCGACTTATAACTTGCAAGAAGAAAATCTGCGCTCCCTGCAGATGCAAGTTGACCTCGATGTACAGCTTGCCCTGACTGCCTTGCAGACTGCGCAGGCCCAGCTTTCGGCCGCTGAAGCTTTTTGGGCAGCAGCCGAGGAAGCCTTGGGAGCGGCTACTGGACGCTATGAGGCAGGATTTGGCAATCTGGTCGAACTGATTGACGCTGAGACCGCTTATTATGAAGCAGAATTGCAGCGTAACCAGACACGTTATGCACTCTTTCAGGCGCTTGCAACGCTAGACTGGTCTATTGGGAATCCACTAGCGATCCTTGACCAGGTCCGTATGGAGGGGAACTAGCCAGTGCGTAAACTCGTCATAGCGCTCCTAGTGCTTGTGGTGCTTGGAGTACCTGGAGGTTGGTATTATATGCGCCTCCGGTCTCCCCAACCTGCAAAAGTGATGGTAGAAAAAACCAAGGTGGGCGACCTTGAACTGTCGGTGCCTGGGGCACAAGCAGCCCAGGTCAAGGCAAGCCAGGAAGTCATGGTTATCCCTCAGATTGGCGGGAAGCTAACCAAGCTTCATGTTGAAGAAGGCGACTATGTCAGCAAGGGTGAATTGCTGGCCGTGCTCGACCCCACTGAATATGAGATTGCCGTGCGCGATGCGCTCTCTTCATTAAAACAGAGCCAGGCTCATTATGATCAGTTGAAACAACATACCGTGCGCCAGCCTGCCTTGACAGAGAGTGATGTAAAGCAGTCTCAGGCTGGCCTTGAAGGCGCTCGCCGGCGGCTCAATGAAGCGCAGATAGCTTATGACACCCAGCCACAAAGAGACCAGATGACAATCCAGCAGGCGAAAGCCAGCCTGGATCGCGCCCTTGCGAATCTCTCAGAACTGCAGAGAGGTGCTCGCAGCCAGGAGATTGCTCAGGGGCAGACAGAAGTTGCGCGCGCCCAGGCGAATCTCGAGAGTGCCAGGGCCGATTATGATCGGTATAAGCAGCTTTATGAAAAGGGCTACATCTCGGGTATGGACCTTGATCATGCAGAAACCCAGGTACGAGTAAATCAAAGTCAGCTTGATGCGGCCAAGCACAGGCTTGATCTATTGAGTAATCAAACATCACCTCAGGCACTTGCTGCAGGACAAGCCG
The DNA here is from genome assembly GCA_963749155.1 of uncultured Armatimonadia bacterium. GTDB lineage: Bacteria > Armatimonadota > Zipacnadia > CAVVLO01 > CAVVLO01 > CAVVLO01. Next base: position 1,186,053 of record CAVVLO010000002.1, read on the forward strand.
ACGTCAATCGCGCTCAGCAAGCACTGGAAGACGCCAGGCTGGCTGCTGACCAGAGTAAAGCTCGTTTGCTTGAGTCACTTCAGTCTGCAAAATCTGATGTTGCCAGGGCAGAGGCCGTATTACAGGCTTCCAAGGCGCGCACGAATGATGTGGTGATTAGCCAAAAGGAACTGGATGCAGCCAGGGCAACTGTTGACGGCGCGCGAACTCGGGTTGAGAGTGCCCGCAACCGTCTGAATTATATGTATATCCGCGCGCCCATCAGTGGCGCGGTCGCAAGGGTACTAGTCAAAGAAGGCGAGTATGTGACAGGAGGGGCTGTTGGTCTGGCTGCACAACAGATGCAGATGCTGACCATCATCGACAAGACAGGCCTTTATGTGGAGCCGCAGATAGACGAAGTCGACATCCCGAAAGTTATGCTTGGACAGCAAGTACGCATCAAATCGGACGCCTTTCCTGAGCAGAATTTCGATGGAGAGGTTGTCGAGATTGCGCCTGCTGCCTCTCTTGGCCAACAGGGAGGCGTGGCTACCTTTACTGTCAAGGTGGCCTTGTTGTCTGGTAAAGGCAAGTTGCTGCCAGGGATGTCAGCAAATGTAGAGATAATTACCAAACAGCTAAAGGACGTCTTGCTTATCCCGACTGTCGGGGTCAAGTGGACGGGTGAACAGGCTACCGCCTTCACCATCGCAAACGGTATCGCCACAGAAGCCAAGTTGAAAACAGGCGAGTCCAACTGGCAATGGACCGAAGTAAAGGAAGGGCTCAAAGAAGGCGACGAGGTCGTCACCAATCTGGATGCGCGCTTCTTGCGGGACAAGGGCCCGGCTCAGGTGGTGACGGCAGAGCAGCTTGCCACCGAGGCCGCCGTTAAGGGGGCCAAACCTCAATGACGAACGGCAATCCCGTCGTCGAGATGGTGGGCATTACGAAAATCTACGGCAAGGGCGAAGCTGCCGTTGTGGCGTTGCACGCGCTTGATCTTCGTATCTCGGAGGGCGAATATATCGCAATTATGGGGCCCTCTGGCTCCGGCAAGTCCACGTTGATGAATATAATCGGTTGCCTGGACCGTCCTACAGAAGGCGAATATTTACTTGATGGAGTGGAAGTTGACAAGGCGCCAGATTCTGCTCTGGCGCGCATACGCAACCAAAAGGTTGGCTTCATCTTTCAGCAATTCAACCTGCTGTCCAGGCTCAACGCCCAACGTAATGTTGAACTCCCCCTTATCTATTCGGGAGTATCCTCTCGAGAGCGGAAGACGCGTTCTACCGAGATACTGGAACGTGTCGGCCTTCGAGATCGTATGCACCATCGTCCAAATGAACTCTCTGGCGGCCAGCAGCAACGAGTGGCAATCGCGCGCGCGCTGGTAACCCAGCCCGCAATCATCCTGGCCGATGAGCCTACGGGTAATCTGGATACCAAATCAGGCGCAGAGATACTCAAATTGTTCAGGGAGTTGGCCGATCTGGGAAAGACCTTGATCCTGGTAACCCATGACCCCAATGTGGCAAAGCATGCCCGACGCGTGGTTGGCCTGCTTGACGGTCAGCGCGTTACAGATGAAGCTGTCTCGCAGGAGGAAACCAGCGATGCAGCTATTTGAAAACGCAAGAATAGCTATGGCGGCTATCTGGGCCAACAAGATGCGTTCTTTCCTCACCACGCTGGGCATTGTGATAGGCGTTTTTTCCGTAATCTTGCTGGTTGGGATCGGACAGGGAGTTACCGAGCGGGTTTCTGGTCAGATAAAAGGACTTGGTTCCAACCTGATGATTGTTATACCGGGCGTGCATGACCTGCAACCCTTTAGCGACGACAGGCGCCGGCGAATCGATCCACGCCAACAACAGAATAATCTCGTTCCTGCGGATGCCAAGCATCTTGAAGAATACTGCCAGGCGATAGATCTTGCCACTCCGGTTGTTGAGACCCAGTTTCCAGTCAAATATGAAGACATTCTGATAAACCCAACTGTGCTTGGTATTGAGCCGCCTTTCTTCGAGGTCCGCAACATCGAACAGGGTGCTGGGTCTCTACTGGACTGGAACCAGGTGTTGGCGAAACACCGAGTTTGCGTGTTAGGCCCGGGCGTTGTGGAGAGTGTCTTCCCGCCAGGCGCGGTTCCCCTCGGTAAACAAATTTCGGTTGGTTCGATCCCCTTTACTATCATCGGGGTATGTGGCAAGAAAGGCCAGGCGTCGATGGATGACGAAGACTTCCGCGTCTATATACCACTTGGTGTCGCAATGAATATGTTCAACACCAATGGGCGCGTATCCCATATCGACTGCACGGCAATTGCGCCCAATCTGGTTGAAGCAGCCAAGAGTCAGGCAGAACGCCTGTTGGATCTGAAACACGGTGAGCGCGACTTTACCATTTTTACCCAAAGCCAGTTGCTTGAGACCGCCGCCTCCATACTGGGCATCCTTACGGCAATGCTTGGCGGCATAGCAGGCATCTCGCTGCTTGTTGGCGGCATCGGGATCATGAATATTATGCTTGTCTCGGTCACTGAGCGCACGCGCGAGATAGGCTTAAGGAAGGCCTTGGGTGCCCGTTCAATCGACATCCTGGCCCAGTTTTTGGTCGAGTCGGCGGTACTTAGTGCTCTGGGAGGCGCAATCGGCACGGGGCTTGGGGCTGGGGCAGCGATTTTGATAGAGAAATTTGTCGAGCAGTTACCTACTCAGATAACTCTATGGTCAGTTGTGATGGCGGTGGTGTTCTCCGGTTTTATTGGTGTGGTTTTTGGCGTATTGCCTGCACGTAAAGCGGCACGTATGGATCCGATAGTAGCGCTTCGATACGAATAAGAAATCCTGTATAGGCGCCAGCAACTCGCGTGGACCTTGCCACTGGTTTGCTTGCAGTTCAGGGTAAGCTTGGAAGAACCACATAAAGCTTACAAGCTTGTAAGCTTTATGGTGCCCCGCCTTCAGCAAATAGCTGCCAAACCGCATCCGCAATGAGCTTCATACCTGCATCATTGGGATGCGCTGCATCCGCAAAGAGTGCTGCGAAATCGCCTGTGGCTTGCACCCCCGCCGCCGTTGCCGCATAGGCATCTATTAGAGGCAGTCCCTTGCATTCGGCAACTCCGCGCAAGGCGTCGAGATAGTCTTCATAAGTGGCCTTGCCTTCTACTTGCTGGACTCGGCCGATGGTCCCTTTTAGAGGCCAGTTGGAATAGTCGGTTAGCAGGATGTTCTGCCTCATCAGTATCGGAAGCGCCTTCAATCCTTCGAGTTGCTCGAGGATGCGATCCAGATAGAAGAGATAGTCTTCTATCGGCACCTGGTTGCCACCGTGCCAGTCGTTGATGCCATAGGCAATTATGACGCCCTGGGGCTTATGAACGGCAACTTCGGTTTCAAAATCCGCCCAGGCACCTTTCATAGTGCGCCCTCCAATACCGCTATTTACGACTCGGGCGTTCGGGTAGTGGAGATTGAGCAGTTCACGAAAAAGATTTACCCAGCTTCGCGCCAGCTTGTCTCCACGCGCATAGAGGCCAGATGCTGCCCCTCCAAAAGTAACGCTGTCACCAAAACAGACGATAGTGCCTCCCTCGGGAGAGGCAAGTTGGGCTTTCAATTCAGTCAGCGTATGCATCAAAAGGGCCTCCAAGCTTACATATATGTCAACTTCTGGCGGCGCAATACTGCAGGAAGTTCGTTACTACCCGGGCGCCATCTGGCATCTCGTCAGTGAAGTGCTCTGGGTGGAACTGCGTGCCAAAAAGAGGCAAGCGCTTATGACACATCGCCTGGATTGCCGCGCGCGAGTTCCAGGCTGTCACAATAAAGCCTGGGGGGATGGCCTTCAATTCTTCGAAGTGGTTCTGCCTGACCATCACCACAGGCCCAAGGCCACTGAACAAGGGATTATCAAGCCTGATTTTGACGGGGCAGTAACCATGCTCGCCAATACAGTCATCATGAGTGTACGCTTCGCCTTCAGGTTTGTTGCATTGCATCGGCGCGCAGCGAGTACCCAGTACCACACCGATAAGCTGATGACCGCCACAGATCCCAAGTACTGGGCAAGGGGGTTGCTGTACCAACCGGCGTGTGGGAGCAACCAATTCTTCGGTATATTCTTCCCATAGTGCACCAGAGCCGCTGTATATGATGCCTGTGGCCCTTTGTTCTCGCAGCCAGTCAGGTTCAGCCTGGGACAGATGGATGCCTCTGAAGCCTCTCCTGCCCAGACGTCCTAGCCCTTTCACCAGATTATCGAAGCTTCCAGTCTTGGCAGGATCAGGTTCTGTGTTTACAGCAAACAGCACTTCAGCGCGCCTCCATAATCTTTCGATGGGCTATCCGACGTCCAAATAGTATTGCAACCAGACCTGTCAAAGTTGGTATCAGGTGCCACCAGTAATTATCCACCCAGGCCAGTTGGGCCAAAGCCGATGAGGCGCTTAGCGAAGCCGGCAATTCGTCAAAGGCCGCTCGTAGAGGCTCCAGCGCCCACCAATAAAGCGGGGGGAAGAAAGCCAGTATGATTGCGCCAAACAAGACACATAAGAGTGTACGAGTGGGGACAGTCCGACCAGACTGGGTATCGATAGAGGTTGCTTGCCAAAGTATCATTGTGACTACAACGAGAATCATCCCGGCCAGCCAGGCAGCAAGTTTAGCCGCTGGCTCATGCCCCAGAGCGGTATTTGAAAGGGAGGCTATTGCCCACCAGGAAAAAGCTGTCCCAGGCCCAGTGAGCAAGAGAAGCAGCCATACACTACCAGCTGACCATCTCGAAAGAGATCCAGGCCATCTGGCTTCAACTCCAAGTAATAAAGTCCCCCCAAGCAACAGGCAAGCTGCGGCTCCCACCGGACAATAACCTGGCACTGCCAGGGCGGCTGAGCCAATCAGCAGCAGTGCAGCTCCTGTCCCATCAAGTCTGCCTTTTGTATCCAGTGCCAAAACAACTGCCACCAGGCCTAGCCCAAGGCCCCAGACCCAGGCTACCTCAAGAGGGGCTGCTCGCCGGGTGAACAGCGTCCAGGCTAGAACGAGAACGGGGATTGCCAGCGTTGCCAGCACGACTGGACGTTCGTCCGACGTCCATATCAAGGTGAGCCGAATGACCAGCCAAAACAGAAACAATCCCACAAAAAGAAACTGCATACCAGGGAGGAGAGCTGACAGAGAAAACAGGGGTGCTCTTGCACCTAGCAGTATCAAAGGCAATCCAGCCACGAGCGCAAAGGTAACCGCCAGAAAATAATGCCAGCCCTTGCTTGCTCGCCTGCGCTGCCAGGAGCCTGCCCAAAGAGCCACTTCTATCCAGAAAAGCTGCCAAAGGACGCTGGTGGATAACACCGCTGTAAGGGCAGCAGCAGCAGCCAGTGAAGGCAGAGCAAGAGCTTCTGGCTTGCGCACAAATAAAGGTATGAATGCCAGAATCAGCCAGGTTATCAGCCCTAGTGCTACTCGGAAACGCGAAAGCTCAAAACAGAAAGGTCCAAGCGCGGAGCCAATCCAGGCGAAGCCGGGAGCTTCTGCTCGTGTCAGCAGCAGCCCCCCTGCAAGCAAGATAAGACTAGCCATTACAAGTACTCTGGCCAGTGGTCGGTCTAACTCGACGTGGAAATCTTCTCTGAAGCATAAAAAACCTGCAGTCAGCCAGGCGCAGAAAAGGGCGCCAAGCGCCAGGGCGGTTCCAAAGGCAAGCATGTATCTCCTCCTGTCCCCCTATTGTACCCTTTCCGCAAGCCTCCTGGCCCGTATCTCCTGCCCTCGAGAGCACTCTTGGCACGCTACTTGCATAGCTTGCCCCTGGTGAAGCAAGCCATAACCTTGACCCGGCTTGCTAGCCCTTCTTATAATCCGCGTATCAGAGCGCCTCAGGGGGCAAAAGTATGAAGTACGATGTGAAGAATCTGGGATTGGCAAGTCAGGGCAAGTTAAAAATCGAATGGGCTGCAAAGAATATGCAGGTGCTTGAACAATTGCGCGATGAGTTCGAAAAGGCGCAACCGCTTGCTGGCCAGCGTCTGGCGGCCTGCCTTCACGTTACTAGCGAGACCGCTAACCTGATGCGCACCCTCAAAGCAGGTGGAGCCGAAGTTGCCCTTTGCGCTTCCAACCCACTTAGTACCCAGGATGATGTCGCGGCTTCTCTGGTTGCTGATTATGAGATTCCAACCTTTGCTATCAAAGGCGAAGACAATGCCACATACTATGAACACATACACGCCGCTCTCGAACTGGAGCCGACCCTCACAATGGACGATGGCGCAGACCTCGTGACAATGCTCCATTCCGAGCGCAGAGAACTGCTGCCAGGCGTGCTTGGCGGCACTGAAGAGACCACTACAGGAGTTATCCGCCTGCGCGCGATGGCAGCCGGCGAGGTACTGCAGTATCCCATCATCGCCGTCAACGACGCGATGACCAAGCATCTTTTTGACAACCGGTATGGCACTGGCCAGAGCACCATTGATGGCCTGCTGCGCGCTACCAATATGCTGATGGCTGGTAAAACTTTTGTCGTCTTCGGCTATGGGATGTGCGGGCGAGGTGTTGCGATGCGGGCCAGTGGTATGGGCGCCAAGGTCATCGTCTGCGAGGTTTCTCCTTTGATGGCGCTCGAAGCTGCGATGGATGGCTTCCGCGTGATGCCTTCCGAGGAGGCTGCGACAATTGGCGAGGTATTCGTTACCGTCACTGGAGACAAGCACGTGCTTGGGGGCAAGCATTTCGACAAGATGAAGGATGGCGCGATTCTAGGCAACTCGGGTCATTTCAATGTCGAGATAGACATACCTGCCCTCGAAGAACGCGCCCGCGCCAGGCGCAACATACGCCCCTTTGTGGACGAGTTTGAGATGCAGGATGGCAGGCGACTTTATCTGATCGCCGAGGGCCGACTGCTCAATCTGGCTGCGGCGGAAGGCCACCCCGCGGCTGTAATGGATATGAGCTTCGCCAATCAGGCGCTCAGCGCAGCCTATATGGCCGCGAAGGCAGGTCAGCTCGCACCTAAAGTCTATCCCGTGCCGACAGAGCTTGATGAGCGTATTGCCAGCCTCAAGCTTGAGACGATGGGCCTCCAAATCGATACGCTTACTCCTGAGCAAGTCAGTTATCTTGGTGAATGGCAAGAGGGGACTTGATGGAGTCATCCAGTCCAGCTGGCACGCCTGCGTTCGAGACAGCCGAGTTGTTTGGGCTGCCGCTTGCGCGCGTGACTTTTCGCGAAGCTCTGGGGCTTTGTAAAAGCTGGCTGAAGGAGTCTACTCCCCACCATATCATCACTGCAGATGCCACGATGGTGCTTGAAGCGCTTGATGATGCTCGTTTGAAGGAGCTCCTCGCGCGCGCTGCGCTCATAGTGCCTGATGGCTTTGGGGTGGTGTGGGCTGCTCGCCGGCTTGGGATGCAACTGCCCGAAAGAGTGCCTGGCTGCGAACTGGCAGAACGCCTTTGCATCGAGACTGCCGATCTTGGTACCCGATTCTACTTTTTAGGGGGAGCGCCCGGCGTTGCCGCAGAAGCAGCCGAACGCTTGAAAGAGAAGTATCCAACCCTTCAGATCGTTGGCACCAGGCATGGTTATTTCACCGAGCAGGAAGAATCCGAGATCGTCACCGAGATCGTTGCTCTCAGGCCAGATGTCCTGTATTGCGCCCTGGGCATTCCCAAACAAGAGTTTTTTATCGCCAAATATGCCAATCAGCTTGGGGCAAAGTTGCTGATGGGAGTTGGCGGTACGCTGGATGTTCTTAGCGGCCGAGTAAAGCGCGCGCCCAGACTTTTACAGAATCTTCACCTTGAGTGGCTGTATCGCACGCTTGGCCAACCGCGCAAGCGCCTTCCGCGTGCCCTAAAACTTGCGCGACTTGTCTGGCTTACCGCCCAGGAGCGCAGGCGTATAGGCCAGACGCAGAAGGAGCAACCTGCTGATGGCTGAACTGCTCGTGGTAGGCTCTGTTGGACTCGACACCGTCATCACGCCCTCGGGTGAGGCGCGCGGAGTACTCGGAGGCGCAGCTGTCTATGCCAGTCTGGCTGCGGCTATTTACACCCGCCCCTATCTTGTAGGCCCTCTTGGCAATGATTTCCCACGGGCTGACGAGGCGTTGCTTGCTGCCCACGGAGTCGACCTCTCCCACGCCCAGCGCGTTGAAGCCCCAACCTTCCGCTGGACAGGCAGCTACGAGGGAGACTTGAATGAAGCCATCACTCACGTTACCGAGCTCAATGCCCTGGCTACTTTCAATCCAGTATTACCTGAGGAATTGCGTCGCAGCCGGTATGTCTTCCTGGCAAATCTTGATCCCGACCTGCAAATTGCCGTGCTTGAGCAACTCGAGGCGCCCGAGCTAGTTGCTGCGGACACGATGAATTTCTGGATCACCAGCAAACCTGAAGCAGTGCGGCAGGTGCTTTCCAAAGTTGATATGGTCTTGATGAATGATGCTGAAACCCGGATGTGGACCGGCGCCGAGAACCTCGTCGAGGCCTCTCGCCTGTTGATGCAGCAAGGGCCCCGCTATGTCTTTATCAAGAAAGGCGCTAACGGCCTGGCAGCGTATGGCCCTTGGGGTACTTTTGCTGCGCCCGCTTATCCCTTGCTGGAAGTCTATGATCCAACGGGTGCAGGAGACAGTTTCGCTGGCGCTTTGATGGGTTATCTGGCCGCCCGTGAAGACCTCAGTGATGTGACGATGCGCCAGGGAGCCATTGTAGGTAGCGCTGTCGCCAGCTTTACCGTCGAAGATTTCAGTGTGAACCGCCTGGCCCACGTGACAAAAGACCAGGTCCTTGCTCGTGCTCGCGATTTCCAACAGATGACTGCCTTCACTCTGCCGGAAGAGGAGGTCCACTGATGCTTGAAGCCATAAGTATGGGAGAAGCTTTGATTGACTTCGTTGCGCTGGAATCAGGCATAAAGCTGAGTGAGGCGGCCGCCTTTAAACGGGCCCCTGGTGGCGCTCCTGCCAATGTGGCGGCGGCTCTGGCGAAACTTGGTTTTTCTGCTGCTTTCCTGGGCCAGGTTGGCGAGGATCCCTTTGGGCGTTTCCTTGAACAGACTTTGGCTGATGCCGGCGTAGACACCTCTCTGATGGCTTTCTCTGCTGAAGCACGAACCGGGCTAGCCTTTGTCTCCCTGACTGCCGAGGGAGTGCCAGACTTCGTCTTCTTCCGCAATCCTAGTGCCGACATCACTTTCCGGCCCGAGCAACTCGACCTGGAGGTGCTCTCGGCCTGTCAGGTCTTCCATTTCGGTTCTATCACTTTGATAGAAGAACCTGTGCGCGCAACGACGCTTACCGCCCTGCAGCACGCAGTTAAGTGCGGAGCGCTAATCTCATATGATCCTAACCTGCGTCCTGCTTTATGGAGTGACCTGGACAGGGCGCGCGAGGTTATGCAGAGTGTCCTGCCCGACGTCGATATTCTAAAAGTCTCGGAAGAAGAACTCTTTTTCCTGACTGGCGAAAAAGACTTGCCCCAGGGCGCCCAACTGCTCCTCGACCAGGGGCCAGCCGTGGTGCTTGTCACGCAGGGGGCCGCTGGCTCGCATGCCTATGCGCTTGGCGACCGTCAGGCTTTTGCCCCGGCCTATAAAGTAGAAGTCGTAGATACTACTGGCTGTGGTGATGCTTTCGTGGCCGGTACGCTACGTTTCCTGATGAAGGAGCGTGGCTGTCTGGATAGAGATGCTCTGTTTGCTTTGCGCACTGCGGATTGGGAGCAGTGCCTGCTCTTCGCCAACGCCGTTGCGGGGCTGACCGCTCGTGAACGCGGAGCCATAAATGCCTTGCCTGGATTAGCCGATGTTCGAGCTTTTCTCCAAGGCTGAAACAACTTGCCCTCGTCTGCTAAGATAGGGGTTCCACACAAATCCGGGAGGAAATAACGATGCTTGTTCCAATGAAAGTCCTGCTCGAAGCCGCCGAAGCTGGCAACTACGCCATCGGCGCCTTCAATGTAATGAACATGGAGATCGTCGAAGCCGCGCTAATGGCCGCCGAGGCCGAACAGGCTCCAATTATTCTTCAGGTTACCCAGACTAGCACTGACTACACCAACATCCGCACCGTACATGCCATCATCGAGGAAATCGCGAGCCGTACCTGGCTGCCCATCGCCACCAACCTCGATCACGGCAAAAGCTTTGACTGGGCCGTCCGGTTCATCCGGGCTGGTTTTACCTCAGTTATGATTGATGGTTCGAAATTCAGTTTCGACGAGAACGTCGCCCTCACCCAGAAAGTCATCGAAGCTGCCCATGCTTGCGGGGTCAGTGTCGAAGCTGAGCTTGGTGTACTTGGCGCGCTGGCGGATATGACCGAAGAAGAAAAGGCTGCCGCTCTCACCAAGCCTGAGGATGCCGCCCGATTTGTAGAACTTACCGGTGTAGACGCGCTCGCGGTCTCAATCGGCACCAAACACGGCCCTTACAAGGGCAAGCCTGAACTGGCTTTCGACCGCCTGGCTGAAATCAACGCGGCTACTGATTGCCCCCTGGTTATGCATGGCGGGACTGGCGTGCCGGACGAGCATGTCCAGCAGGGCATCTCGCTTGGTATCCGCAAAATCAACATCGATACTCAGATCCGCCAGGGCTTCCGGGCTGGCATCGACAAGGCTTTGGCCGAAGACGCAAAGGTCTACGATCCGCGTAAGCTCCTCATCCCTGCTCGCGACGCGATGGTCGAGGCCATCCGAGACCGTATCCAGTGCTTCGGCACCAGTGGCAAGGGCAAGCATGCTCTCGATGTCGCAACCAGGTCGCATGTAGCTTTCCCCGAGCTCGTTGAAAAAGTATCTGATCCTAGCGATCCAGGCCAGGAGTGAGTAATATGGCAGACATCAAACGTATCGGTGTACTGACCGGTGGCGGAGACTGCCCCGGCCTCAATCCTGCTATCCGGGGCGTCGTAATGCGCGCCTTCGATTATGGTTGGGAAGTCCAGGGTTTCAGGCGTGGCTGGGCTGGTCTGACCGAAGATATTCCCACTCCACTCAGCATCGACATCGTCGATGAGATCATCGACAAGGGTGGCACTATCCTGGGTTCGAGTCGGACCAATCCTTACAAGATGGAAGGAGGCCCAGAGCTCTGTCTGGCCACCCTCAAGCGTCATAACATCGATGCCCTCGTGGCGATTGGCGGCGACGATACACTGAGCGTCGCGGCCAAGCTCTGGAATGTCGAGCACTTCCCAACCGTGGGCGTTCCAAAGACGATGGACAACGATCTGTCAGGCACCGATTATACTTTCGGTTATGACACCGCTGTCCAGATTGCCGTCGAAGCTGTCGGGCGCCTGCGCGATACCGCCAAGTCTCACGAGCGCGTACTGGTCCTCGAAGTAATGGGGCGCCACGCGGGCTGGGTGGCCTGGGCAACAGGCCTTGCCGGGGCCGCTGACTGGACCTTGGTCCCTGAGGAGAAGCCCGACTGGGAAGCTATGGCTGCCCATATGCGGAAGCTGAAGGCTCGTGGCCAGAATTACGCCATCATCGTTGCTTCTGAGGGTATCGAGTTGCCTTGCGATGATAACGAAGATTGTGAACTTGACGCTTTTGGGCACAAGCGCCTCATCAAACGGGGCGTGGGCGAATATGTCGCCACTTACCTCGAAGAGCAGACAGGCATGGAAAGCCGGTTCGCAGTCATCGGTCATATGCAGCGTGGTGGCCCGCCCACTGCGTTTGACAGGATCCTCGGCACCCGAGTTGGAGTTGCTGCTGCCGACTTCCTGAGCCAGGGCAAGTTTGGCTCGATGGCTGCCTTGCAAGGCACCGAGATTGTCGCTGTAGATATCAGCCACGCCTCGGGCGTTACCAAAACGGTCCCTCAGGACTGTCTCGAGCTCATGAGAGTCTTCTTCAAATAAACAAACCGCAGCACTAGCGCCGTCGTGGTGAGTTACCGCGGCGGCGCTTATTTCTTCTCGGGAAGTGAGCTAGCTATGACCCTCTCGCGTCTGGGGCTCCTTACCAGTGGGGGCGATGCTCCTGGCATGAATTGTGCAATCCGCGCCGTTGTGAGGACTGCCAATACTCGAGGCCTGGAAGTTGTGGGAATCCGACGCGGTTACCAGGGACTGGTGGATGACGACTTGTTCCCAATGGATCGCTCCTCTGTCTCGGGCATCATTATGCGCGGAGGGACAGTACTCAAGACCGCCCGCTGCAAAGAATTCCATACCCCGGAAGGCCGGGAGCGCGCTTACACTACAATGCGGAAACACGACCTTGGGGGACTTATTGTCATCGGTGGAGATGGCTCTTTCCGAGGCGGCCTCGATATCGTAAGAGAAACCGACTTCCAGGTTATTGGTATCCCCGGCAGTATCGACAACGATATCGCTGGCAGTGACTATTCTATCGGCTTCGATACCGCGGTTATGAATGCCTTGATGGATATCGACAAGGTGCGCGATACCGCTGAATCTCATGGGCGCATCTTTGTTGTCGAGGTTATGGGCCGCGAATGTGGCTTCCTTGCTGCCCATGTTGCCGTGGCAGCAGGCGCCGAGGATGTCCTCATCCCAGAGATCAAACTGGACCTTGACCAGGTGGTTGAAAGGCTCAAGCGAGGGATAGAGCGCGGTAAACACTCCTATATCATCGTCGTGGCAGAGGGTGCGGCTCGCAGTTATGATGTCGCTAGTTTTATTACTGAACAGACTGGTCGCGAAACGCGCGTAGTCGTGCTCGGTCATGTGCAACGTGGAGGCTCGCCAACCGCCACCGACCGACTGAAGGCCTCCCGTATGGGCGAACTGGCAGTTGAAGCCCTTCTCGCCGGTCAATCGGGCAAGATGATCGCCTCAGATGGCGACCGCCTCGTATTGAAACCGCTTTCTGGCAATGCGGAAACCGATCTGGCTCTCTTCCAGGAACTTGTCAAATTGGTCGAAACTCTGGGTAGTTAGGAGAATATCGTTTGAACCTGTCGGCCTTGCCAAAGCAACTTGGCCGTCTTCTTGCTCCGACAATCTGCGTGGCCTGTGGCGATGTGACTCCAGGTACGCAGCTCTGTTCCGACTGCGACAGTCAACTCAGGCGGATCCAGGCTCCTTTTTGCCAGTGTTGTGGCTTGCCTCTGCCTGATGCTCCTGACCCCCAGGCTTTATGCTCCACTTGTCGTAAACGACTTCCAAAGCTCGAACGTGCCCGGAGTGTCGTCTTCTATACCGATTTTGCTTCTCGACTAATCCATGAACTTAAGTTTGGAAGGAAAGCCTATGTCGCCCGGGCACTAGCTGAGGGTAGCAGAGCTTTATTCGAAGCCGAACTTGCGGAGCTCGAAGCCTTGCCCGAACCTGTTCTTGTGGTGCCTTTACCGTTGCATTGGCGACGTTTCTGGCATAGAGGTTTCAATCAGGCGGGATTACTTGCGCGTTATGCCTTACCCAAACACAAGCAGCTTCTTCAGTGTCGGGCTCTGGTTCGATTCCGGCCTACCACAGCGCTTGCGCAATTGCCCGCTTCAGAGCGTCCCAAGGCGATATCTGGCGCCTTCCGCGCCAGGCCTCAGTTGGTAAAAGGCGCCTCCGTTCTGCTGATAGATGATCTTATGACGACAGGTTCTACTTTGAACGAAGCTGCCAAGGCCTTACTCAAGGCCGGCGCGGTGCGCGTGCGCGCTTGCACTTTTGCGCGCACTCCACTCCACTACTAATCCATATCCCAGGTCAGTCGCAGATTGCGCGCAGCGCCAAGCTCATCCAGGGCGCTTACCACCATATTGTGAGGGGCGCTCTTTATAACTTCCGGACTGTGTTCTGCTTCATCAAGCAATTCGCCTACTAGCTTGGCAAAGAAGTCCAGCAATTCGAGTCGCTCGGTCTCAGTTGGCTCAAACATCAACGCCTCATGCACCAGTGTTGGAAAATACACTGTCGGCGCATGAAATCCATAATCAAGCAACCGCTTTCCGAACTCCTTGGCTCCGACACCACTTTGATGCTTAAGCTCTTCAGCACTGGCAACAAATTCATGCATACAGAGTGGGCCGTAAGGCACTGGTAGTCTTGGCTCGAGTAGCTTCTTCAGATAGTTGGCATTGAGCACAGCCTGCTCACTTGCCGCCTTCAATCCTGAACCGCCTACTGCCCTGATATAGGCCAGGGCCCTTACCAGCACCAGGAAGTTTCCCCAGAAGGCTTGCACCTTGCCAACAGAGCAGCCATCACCCCAGTCAAGTGAATACGTTCCCTCTCGCACTGCTAGCCTGGGGGTGGGCAAGAATCGTTCCAAAGCTTCGGTTACCCCGACAGGTCCGCTGCCGGGCCCCCCGCCCCCGTGAGGGGTGGCGAAGGTCTTGTGCAAATTGACGTGGCAGATATCGAAACCCATATCTCCCGGGCGCGCATATCCCATCACCGCATTCAGGTTGGCGCCATCATAATAAGCCAGCCCTCCAGCTTCATGCACCAACTTTGTTATCTGTAAAATATCAGGCTCAAACAATCCCAGCGTGTTGGGATTTGTCAGCATGATACCTGCGGTCTGTGATCCCAAAGCTGCTTCAAGCGCCGCCAAGTCTACTCGCCCATCCGGCGCCGACTTTATTGCTTTGATAGTGAAACCTGCCAGCGTGGAACTGGCCGGATTTGTACCATGGGCGGTGTCCGGAACCAGTATCTCAGTCCTTTCTTTTGCTCCCTGGTCCTGATGAAAGGCGCGCATAATCCAAAGCCCAGTGGCCTCTCCATGCGCTCCCGCACAAGGCTGCAGGCTGAAAGCGCCAAGCCCGGTAACCTCGGCCAGTGCCTCCTGCAATTCGACCATCAGTGCCAGTGCGCCTTGTGCAGAGGCCTCGGGCGTTAAGGGATGCAAGTTGGTAAATCCTGGCAACCGTCCAAGCCGCTCGCAACTCTTCGGGTTATACTTCATCGTGCAAGAACCAAGCGGGTAGAAACCACTATCCAGGCCAAAGTTGCGATGCGACAGGGCAGTATAATGCCGTGTCAAAGTAGGTTCTGAGACATCAGGCAGGGGGAGGCTTTCTCTAACCAGTTCCTCTGGAAGGTCCATCTCACTGACGTCTCTGCTCGCACTGCCATCTTCGCCTTCAGCAAGTTCGAACAGCGACCGCGCAAAGTATTCCTCGCCTTTAAGCATCAGCCAACACCTCCCGCGCGGACTGGATATAGTGCTCCAGGTCTATTGCCCCTCGTTTCTCGGTCACCGCAACCAGCAACCAGTCTTCAGGATAAGCACCTACAGCCGAAGGCGCCACTCCTGCCAGTATCCCTCGTTCAGTCATCCTGTCGATGAAAGTAGCAGCTTTTATTGGCAAAGACACAAGAAATTCTGCAAAGAAAGGCCCCGATAAAACCTTCTTGATACCTGGTATCGTCTCGAGTTGTGTCTCCAGTTGATGAGCGCGTTCATAACTCTCTCTGGCAACTTGCCTAAGTCCTGTGCTTCCAACGGCTGCCAGGTAAAGCCCGGCCTGCAAAGCGCACAAGGCCTGGTTGGTGCAGATGTTACTTGTAGCTTTCTCCCGGCGGATATGCTGTTCACGAGTCTGCAGTGTCAGACAATATGCAGTTCGACCTTCTGCATCGACTGTGCGCCCCACCACTCGTCCTGGCATCTGGCGGACATGCTCTTTCCTGCAAGTGAACAGCCCCAGGTAAGGTCCTCCAAAACCGAGTGGTAAACCAAGTGACTGCCCCTCGCCTACTGCAATGTCGAAACCAAAATCGCCAGGTGGCTTGAGCCTGGCCAGGCTTACAGGCTCGAAAACACAGATGGCGAGTGCGCCTGTCTTATGGGCCGCCTCCACCAGCGCAGTTGGATCTTCAATCACGCCAAAAAAGTTTGGAGACTGGACCACTACTGCCGCTGCGCCTTCAAGCAGTTGTTCTTCAGGGGCTACCAGTCGGCCCCTCTCATCCCAGGGGAGGCTTACCAGTTCAGCGTCCAATCCAGCCAGATAGGTCCCAGCAACTTGTCGCCAGAGAGGATGGAGCGAGGCTGGCAGGACGAACTTTCGTCTTCCAGTGACACTGTGAGCCATTAAGAGCGCCTCGGCGAGGGCACTTGCGCCATCGTAAAGTGAGGAATTGGCAATCTCCATACCAGTGAGCCGTGCGAGCAGGCTCTGATATTCAAACAAGGCCTGAAGAAAACCTTGCGAAGCCTCAGCCTGGTACTGAGTGTAGGAGGTGTAGAACTCACTGCGCGAAGCCAGTTCGCTGACAACGCTAGGTATAAAGCGGTCATAGGCGCCTGCGCCAGCAAAGCAACTAAGCTCTGAGCCCTTGTTTCTAGCGGCTAACTGTTCAAATTGAAGTACAAGCTCCTGCTCAGAGAGGGGTGAGGGCAAATTGAGAGAGCGATCCAGACGGGCTTCTGTTGGTATCTGACGTTCGAATAGTTCTTCCACCGAAGCTAGCCCGAGCGCCTCGAGTTGCGCCTTGGCCGCCCGCGGCCCCACCGGCCTAAAGTCCATCTGCTAACTCCCCTCTTGGGCGAGTAACTCCCGATAATCAGCTGGGCTGAGCAGGTCTTCCAGTTCAAGCTCATCAGCCAGTTCGATCTGGATCATCCAGCCTTCTCCAAATGGTTCCTGATTCACCAGGTCAGGGCTATTGTCGAGTGCGCCATTGACTGCGATGACGATACCTGACAAAGGAGAGTTGATATCTTCGACTGACTTGACCGATTCAATCTCGCCAAAAGGCTCGCCAGCAGTTATGGATTGTCCAACTTTAGGCAAGGACACTAGCACAATGTCAGCCAATTGGTCAGCCGCAAAAGCAGTTATCCCAATTCTTGCCTGGCTTCCTTCAACAGCCACCCACTCATGGGTTGAAGTAAATAGCAGCTGCTCGGGGATTTTCATTTTGTCCCTCCTGAACTAGTCCGGTGGTTTATGAAGTGGGAAGCCAGTTACCAACGCGGCTTCCGGATTATCTTTCACCCAGAACTCAATCTTCATTCCAACAGCAGCAGCCTCAGGCCGCAGATACCCTTGAGCAATCGGCCGCTCCATTATTGGTGAGAAAGCCCCGCTTGTGACATAGCCTACTGGAAGCCCCCCCAGCGATAACTCAGCTCCTTGCCTTGGTACTCGCCGGCCTAGGCCAATCAAGCCTCTGCGCAGATATCGAGGGCCTTCTTCAAGTCGCTTGGCGATGGCTTCTCCACCAATCACGCCGCCTGGCTTGTCGAGTTTTACAAACCGCATCAGGTCGGCCTCTACTGGTGTCAGCTCGGTCGTCAGTTCATGCCCATACAAGGGCAGCCCAGCTTCAAGTCGAAGCGAATCACGTGCTCCTAGTCCGCACAGCGCAAGGCCCTGCTGTTCTCCTGCCGCTAGGAGCAAGTCAAACAACTCGCCAATCAGGTCGGTTGGCACAAGGAGTTCGAATCCATCCTCTCCCGTGTAGCCTGACCGCGAGATGAGCGTGGCTATACCCCCCAGTTGCCCAAGTCCGAAATGGAAACGATTCAATGTTGTCAGGTCTCGATCGCATAACGGCGCCAGAATCGCCTCTGCTGCTGGCCCCTGCAGAGCAAGCATCGCCAGCTCTTCGCTCATATCGCGCACTGTCACTCCTGCTGGTGCGTGGTCGGTTAGCCACTCGAGGTCGCCCTTGGCGTTTATTGCGTTTACAACTAGCAGGAAATGGTCCGGCCGAAAATGATACGACAGCAGGTCTTCGATGATACCGCCTTGTTCGTTGCACATCAGACTGTATCGGACAACTGGCTTATCGGGACTGATATTATTGGTTAACAGCCTTTGCAGCATCTCGGCTGCGCCCTCACCAGTGACTTCATACCGGCCCATATGGGTAACATCAAAAAGTCCAGCCCGTTCGCGTACCGCTTTGTGTTCAGCCAGCACCCCTTCATAGAAAATGGGCATCCGGTATCCGGCAAATGGCTGGAGTTTCGCGCCAAGCGCTTCGTGTTCGGCTTCAAGCGGCAGACTTTTCATTGGCCACCCTGGTTCTTGCGAAGTATTATAGGGGACTAACCTGAGTCAGTACCTCTTACTTCGTGGTCAGCCAGGTTCCTCCTTCCCAGGCAGGTATCTGTCATCTTTCAGCCAAACTGAGTGCAGTCTTTTACCGGAAGGTGCCTCTATGAAATTACTACTGATAACTACCTTCATGTCGCTGGCTTGGCTTGCCGGTGCCGATATTGAGAAGACTTCCTTCGGATTGTGCAATCCCTGGACAGGCGTCGACCAGCTTGGTGTTGGTTTCATCCGGTGTGGCGCTGGCAGCGACGACTTTGGGCTGGCCTGAACTCCAGCCTGAGCCTGGCGCGTACCTGTTTGAGAAAGGCCAGCGCGAACTCGAATGGATTCAGTCTCTTGGTGCTGAACCACTGGTGATTCTGGGCTACACTCCTGCCTGGCAAGCGAGCGATCCAGCCTTGCCCCCTCGCGACCTGATGAGTTTGGCTACCTTCACTCGCGATCTGGTAGCCCACTTCAAAAACGACATCCACTGGTGGGAAGTCTGGAACGAACCCAACATTGAGTTCTTCCAAGGCAGCAAGTTGGATTATATAGAGTTGTACAAAGTGGCTGCTAGCGCCGCAAAAACTGGCGATCCTGAAGCCAAAGTTGTGCTCGGTGGTCTGGCAGGGCCCGATGTGCCCTTTCTCAACTTCTGCTACCAATATGGCCTTGCCGCCTGGTGTGATGCCGTAAACTTCCACCCCTATCAATGGGATCCAACCCTCAATGATGGTTGGATGCTGGATATGGTCACGAGTATGCGGCGCTGTATGCTCGAACAGGATCACGAGGTTCCCCTTTGGGTAACCGAGTTCGGCTGGAGCACGGGAGATACTCGTATCACCGAGCAGCTCCAGGCGCGCCTTCTCGTTCAGACCTATGTTACTTTGCTTGCTCACACCAAGCCTTACAACCTGGGCCCGCTCTTCTGGTTTACCTCGCGAGACTGGGGTGGTCCAAATTACGGCCTGATTGCAACCGACGATCGCCAGAAACCCGCTTTTCACGCGTACGCTCAGCTAACCAGTAGGCTAGCAGGCGCCCAATATGTAGGGAAACTGACACTTACCGAGCCTGTCCGAGGCTATCTCTTCAAATCCGATGATGTTTACACTGTAGTACTCTGGACTGCCGATGGCTCTGAACAGCAAGTCTCTCTGGAAGTGACTCCCTCTACTCTTACACCGCTGCTTGGCGAGGCTGCACCCAACACAGCAGCAACTATTACAGTGATCGGAGACCCTCTTTACGCCACTCTCACTAGCCCGGTGCCAGCAGTCTTGCCAGAGCCACTGGCGATACAACCAGTTAGGAAGCAAACCAAAGGCTTGACAAGTGTATGGGCCCATCCTCTGGCCGAGTCAGGCAGCGAGACTTTCTGGTTCCGCCCAGGCGTTACAAAACCACTGCGCCTGCGTGTCTATAACTTCGAGTCCACATCACAACAGGTTGCTCTTCAATTGGACATACCAGGGGCAAAACCAGTCAGTTGTGACACCTTGGTGCCTTCCTGGCAGGTGACAGAAGTCTCCTTGCCTGTTCTTTTGCCTGCTGACACCCCACCTGGTTCTATGGAACTGAGGTTAACCGGAGACTGCCAGGCAGGTGAATTACTCCCCCTCGTAATACCCTGTTTCGTAAACGAAGGGCAGGTTATTGCTTTTACGAATAATAGTTATATAGAACGAGGCTATCTTGATTCCGATGGCAACGACAGTGGTTGTGCTGCGTCAGTCAGGTTCGGTAGTGGCTGGCAATATGAGTTCGATCTATCAAAAGCTGTCACTGCCCGCGCCGTTCTGGATGTAGGTGCACATATGGCTAATCACTGGGAAGTGCAGGCCTCGGCGGATGGCGCCGAGTGGACGAAACTAATGGAGGGCGATTCCTGGCGTTCCAGGCATGAAGTGGATCTCTCCCGCTGGGCAGGCGGTCCACTTGTTCTGCGCATCCAGGGCCAGAACTGCCAACTTGGCTCTCTGGAGCTCTGGCTTACAAGTACTGCTGGCTTGGATTAGGTCATACGAGCCAGCATCTCGCGTGTGACCAGTCCAATCGGCGTCTCGCCTCGCACGAGGAAACGTTCGATATCTCGCGCAAGGAATAGTCCCATTCTTTTCACCATATCACGATCAGCGCCGCCAGCTCGATGGGGAGTAAGTACCACATTCGGCAGCTTGCGCCAGGGTGAATCGTCTGGAAGAGGCTCCTGCCAATAAACGTCCAGCGCAACCCGAATACGCCCCGTCGTCGCCGCTTCTAGCAGGGGGGCTTCTTCGATGACATGCGCCCGGGCTGTGTTCACAAGCGTTGCATTGTCCTTCATCCGCCCAATCTGTTCTGCGCTGATAAGACCACGCGTCTCCTCTGTTAACCCGCTGTGAACTGACACCACATCCGCCCGTTCAAACAACTCGTTCAAGCTAACGCGCTCCGCCTTGAACCTGGCGAGTTTTTCGTCCGATACATAGGGATCGAAAACGATATACTTCGCCCCGAAAGGTCTCAGCAACTCGGCGACTCGTGCTCCAATAAACCCGAATCCAACAAAACCTAGTGTCTTCCCGAACAGGTCGAAGCCTTCCGGTATTGTCCGGGTGGCACTTGCTCCCTGCTGCTTCATCGCCGTGTCGAGTTGCGGGATGAAGCGCAGCGCGGAGAAAAGCAATCCGACACACAGTTCTGCGACCGAAATGGCAAGCTCGGGCGAGGCATTGGAATACAATATGCCCCTGTCCATTCCATACTCGGGTGCGATATTCTTGAGCGATTGGCCATACAGAGTGACCAGCTTCAGATTTGGCGCTGCATCATAGTTGGCAGGGGTTATCTTGCTGTCGCTCCAGCCTGTAATCACTACTGCAGCCTCTGCCATCACTTCGGACTTGGCCACTTCGTCAAGCCCTTTTTCCTGCTCATTGAAAACTACCTCGCCTGCGGATTGAAGCACTCCCAGTGCTTCTTCGGTGAACAGGTTTGCGACCGCAGCCCGAGGCTGCCCTACGAATATCTTGGCCATCTTGTGCTTCCCCCCTGGAACCTGCGCTAACATTATTGTATAACACAATACTTATAAGAGTCCCTGGGCTCGAATATATTCTAGCCACCACTCCAGCCGGGGCTTGATGAAGGTCTTGCTTCGTGTAGGTTTCCATACCTGGTCGAAAGTGTAAGCCTGGAAAAACTTCCTGTCCGCCATCACAGGCCAGAGGATATCCGCTAGCAGGTCGGTATCCGAAGTCTTCTGCGCCGCCGCAATCAGTTGCGAAAAAACCTCGGTGCTCTCCTGCAGAGCCTGAATAAATCCTGTGGGGAACGGCCCTTTGAGCCCGCCAAATTGGCGCGACGCTGAGTGGATGGCAGCAGCCTTGTGTTTATGCGCCCCTTCTTCGAGGTGCCATAAGCCAGTGAGTAGTCGATCTCGATCTGCAACAAATCTGGCGCCCGGCAACACCTGTTGAGCATATTGGCGTAGTATGGAGTTCAGGTCAGGGCGCGCGCTCATCATTGACTTGATAAAGACGAAATCGGCCGCCGATTGCGTGTATGGTGTCAGACGATACCCAAGCATCCCTGCTCCGCCCTGCTCTCGTGCTTCCCCAGCAGCTTTGGTGCTTTCACGGAATTGGGTCTTGGGAAGCACATTCCACCCCTCTCGACCGTCTTCTGGGTCCAGGAAGAATCCAAAATGCAGTGGCTTCAATCCTCGCTCGAGCGCTTTATGCCAGGTAGTGGAGCCGACTGCTGGTACACTTATCAGACTGCCAGGCGCGCATTCATCCAGCATCACATCGACTACTTTTGGACTGGCCGCAAAACCTTGGTCTCCGTGAGATTGCTCCTCGACCTGCCACATTGATAGCAGCAATTCCTGCCCGGGACGTAGCAACTGCCGATACCGGCTTATGACTTTTGGCGCCGTCCGCTCGAAGGGATTACACGAGGAGCACCTGCAAAAACCTGGGTCGTGGAACCAAAGCATATAGCCGTCTACGGCATCTGCGAAGTATTCAAAGTTGTGCTCTGCATACCGCATAAGCAGCGACTCGGCCTTGTCCCAGCAAAAGGTGATACCTGGATATTGGGGCCCTGGCGCTCTCCATTCGGCATGGGTATACCACAGAGGTGGAGGCGCCAGATTATAGGAATAGCCAAGTAGCACCTTCAATCCCATCAGTCGGGCATAAGAGAGGGCATCTTTTAGTATCTCGTATCTGATGCGGTTGGTGTGGGTATCTTGTTGCCAGGGCACATAGTATTGCTGAGGCCAGAGATAGACTTTGAGCACATTGGCCCCTGCCGCTTGAAGTAGCCTTATGCACTCTTTCCACTCGTCCGGTGTGAAGGTATCTGCTGTGAGATGCCTCAGTCCATAGGGGATAGGGTGGATATACATCCCGCGATACTCAAGCGCCTCTCGTGTATCGAAATCGAGTTGCATTTTCCACTGCTGGCCATCGTCTGTCTCACCCGAGAAACGATAACCCAGTGTTGCATAGAGATGAGTCGCCCGCAGATTGTCTTTGTAAACGCTAAGTCCAAGTCCAGGATATCCCGCGCGCTCTGCGTAAACGCCAAGCAGCCTCATCAGCTCGCGACCAAGTTTTTGATTCTGCATCGAATCTGCAACCGCTATCCCAACGGTTGGATAGGATGGCTCTGTATCTCGATACCTGAAAGACGCCTGCCCTACAAGAATCTCATCGGCGCCAGAGCCTTCCAGGGCGATAATTCTGAGGCTACGCGCGTGTTCATCGCGCACCATCGAACGCACGTGGTCCAAATCAAAAGGATGAGGTGAAAACCAGGCGCTGGACTGGATTCCAAGCCCATTCAGGAAGGTATACAACTGAGGCGCGTCTGCAGGGCAAGCCTTGCGCACGCGCACCTCATGGCCTCCAGCAGTCACGAACGTCCTTGGCTCGAAATCCAACCGGCAGGCCCTCCCCCTAAAAAACAACTGGCCAGACTGAGATTCAGCCTGACCAGTAGCTTTCCTGCCCGGATTATCTTCTAGAGGCTGTAAAGCTCCTCATCACTCAGCATCCTGACGCCCTCGGGCAATCCTATGCTCGAGACTTCCACCCCTGGAGGTACTTCGAAAATCATCAGACTCTCGTCATCTTTATTCAAAGAAATCCCCAGGGCTTCATCAACATTCACTCCATGCTCACCTACCGAAGCGGCAAGTGGCGCCAGACCGCAGTCCTGTTTGCACGCAAGCGCCATAACCTGTTTCTTCTGCACCGTCAGATGGGCCGCGCGCAGCAGGTCGAAACTTATGTCAGGGTCTGAAGTAATCAGCTTGATAACGCCAAACTCACCCAGGCTCGAAACCCGGAAAGCCTTGATACGTATGTTCCCCTCATCCAGCAGTGACGTTACTTTCTGGATGCGTCCTGGCTTGTTCTCCACGAACACCGAGATTTCGTAAGCCATATGTCCCCCCTCACTTCTCTCTGCGATCGATAAGCCGCTTTGCTTTACCCTCGGTCACTGGCAAGCTGTCTGGTTCAACAAGCTGCACTACGGGTGTCACAAGCAAGTCAGACCTTAAGCTCTCTATAAGCTCGCTGCGCAACCGTTCCAAATCCGCCAGATCGCCGGTGAAAAATTCTTCCTGTACCTCTACCTGCACAACAAGCTCATCCATATAATCCTTGGTCTCCAGGATTATCAGGTAGTTGCTTCCAACGCCAGGCGTATCCATCAGCACCCGCTCTATCTGCATCGGGAACAGATTGACACCTTTTACTATTACCATATCATCCGTCCGCCCGGTGATCCGGTCAAGCCTGCGCGTTGTCCGGCCACAAGGGCAGTCTCCAGGAAGTATCCTGGTAATGTCGCCAATCCGGTACCTGATTAGGGGCATCGCCTCGCGAGTTAGTGTGGTCATCACCAACTCGCCTGGTTCTCCATCAGGCACAGGTTCGTCTGTGTCTGGATCGACCAGTTCCATCAGGTAAGCATCTTCCCATAGGTGCATCCCGGCCTTCTCGGGACACTCGAAAGCTACACCCGGCCCGCACATCTCGGACATCCCATACGAGTTGTAAGCATCCAGGTCGAGGGCTTCCTCGATTTTCCTTCGCGTTGCTTCAGTATGAGGCTCGGCACCAATAAAGGCGCGAGTGAGTTGCAAGTCCTTGTGGACATCGATGCCTTCTTCGGCTGCCACCCGTGCAAGCCTCAGGGCATAACTGGGCAATATGTGAACCGCTGTCGTGCCGAAGGTCTGCATCAGATAGAGTTGGCGTTCTGTGTTGCCCGAGCTTGCCGGGATAACCAGCGCGCCCAGCTTCTCAGCCCCATAATGCAGTCCCAGGCCGCCGGTAAACAGCCCATACCCCATCATATTCTGGAAGACATCAGTTGGGCGCATCCCTGTCATCCAGCAAGCGCGCGCCACCAGGTCAGTCCAGTTGTCTAAGATCCTTCTGGGTATGGAACACAGCTATTGCCTTGCCAGTACTGCCCGAAGAATGATGCAGACGTACGACTTCTTCCTGGGGCACTGCCAAAAATCCATATGGGAAATAATCGCGCAAGTCCTGCTTCGTAGTGAAAGGCAATTTGCGCACATCGGCCAGGCTCTTGATGTCATCAGGTTCAAGGCCAATCTGCTTGAATCTCTGGGCATACGCGGGCGCCTTGAGGGCGCGTGCCAGAGTCTCTCTTAGCCTTGCTAGCTGCAACTGCTCGAGCCGTTCGCGAGGCATCGTCTCGATTGCTTCATCCCAATACACAGACACTGACTTCAACTCCATTACAGGCTTAACTCTCTGATGCAGGATAGGTGCCTAGCTGCTTCAGGAAGAAGCATTCCGGTTGCATCGCCTCGAGCGCCTTGCTTACCTTCTCGTCATCAGGCGCTCCTTCAATATCTACAAAGAAGACATAGGTCCACGCCATGTTGCGCGTCGGTCTTGACTCAATCATCGTCATATTGACGCCATAATCGTGAAACGGCTTCAAGCTGTCAAACAAGGCGCCAGGTTTATGCTGGGTGGCGAACACCAGGGAGGTCTTCAGTTCCTCAGAGGACTGCTGCGCCGCCACCCGGGCCTCTGGCTTGGCCAACACCAAAAAACGTGTCGCATTACCAGGAATATCCTCTATTGAGCGCGCAAGCACTTCCAGCCCATACTCGGCCGCCGCTAATTCATTGCCAATTGCTGCCCCGTCGCTCTCGCTGGCCGCCAGTTCGGCGCCCTTGGCCGTGCTGGCAACAGGCACCAGCTCCGCTTGCGGCAGGTGGGTAGCCAGCCACTTGCGCGCCTGGGCAAAAGCCTGGGGATGAGAATATACCCGCTTCACAGCTTCAAGATCGCCCTGTCCCAGAAGATTCTGGTGGACTTCTAGCCGTTGTTCCCCAACGATTGCCACTTCATGGGACAGAAACGAGTCCAGTGTCCAGGTCTCGACCCCCTGGATTGCATTTTCTACCGGCACCAATCCCCGCTCGAGGTTACCCTTCTCAACTTCAGCGAAGACTTCTTCAATGGTGGGCAGAGGTTTTAGAACAACGGTTGGCCCGGCATAGGCCAGGGTGGCCTGGTGAGAGAAAGAAGCAAGTGGCCCGAGAAATCCATACCGCATGGGAGCGCGCCTGGCTTCACTTGCTTGCGAAAGCAACCTTAGCAACGCCTCGGCGAGGGGTAATGGAATCGTTGCCCCGCTCTGTGGTAAAATGGCCCTAGCGTCGCGGGAGATGGAACTGCCAGTTTTTTGACACTCTTCCAGCAGTTCTCCTGCGAGTTTCAGTATCGCTTGCTCAAGTTGGCCTGGATCTGCCATTTGTCAGCCTCACACGAGGTATTACGGCATAATAGGCAGTGCCCCTTCAGGCTGTCAAGCAAGTCGGGGGGACAGAATGACCCTGTTCAAGAAACGCAAGGCCAGACAGACCGATGCAGGGCTTGCTTATCAGATGCCAGGTGACTTGTGGCAGAAATGCCCCAAGTGCGGCGAACTCATATACAACAAAGATCTCGAACGCAACCTCAAAGTCTGCACCAAGTGCAACGCTCATCTGCGCCTGACTGCGCGCGAGCGTATTGCTTTGTTGCTTGATGAAGGCAGTTTCGATGAGTTCGAGACTGGTCTCAAGACTCAGAACCCACTCAAATTCCCTGGTTACGCCGAGAAACTCAAGAGCGACCAGGCTAAAACTGGTGAGAGTGAGACCTGCCTTGTTGGTAAAGCGCGTCTTGCGCGCATCCCTTGTGTCTTTGCTGTCACTGACTTCCATTTTATGGCTGGCAGTATGGCTTCCGTTGTCGGTGAAAAAATCGCCCGGTCCTTCGAGCATGCCATTAAGCTAGGCCTTCCCCTCATCGCGGTATCCGGCTCCGGTGGCGGCGCTCGTATGCAGGAAGGCATTCTCTCTCTGATGCAGATGGCCAAAACCGCCAGTGCTGTCGGCAAGTTCAATGAAGCTGGCCTGCTCTATATTTGCGTGCTCACTGACCCTACTATGGCGGGGGTCTACGCTTCCTGGGCCTCTCTTGGTGACATTACTATCGCCGAGCCTGGCACTATGGTTGGCTTCACTGGCCCGCGCCTTATCCAGCAAAACCTCAATATCAAGCTCCCCAAAGAGCTCCATACTGCCGAATATCAGATGCAGCGCGGGATGATTGACCTCGTCCTGCCCAGGCGCGACCTCAAGGACACGCTTGCCCGCTTGCTGTCTTGTGCTGGCTATACTGCCGCCGCGGAGGAAGCCTGATGAAAAAATCCTGGGAAGAGCTGGAGCGTCCCCTCGAGCAGCTCGAACTGCAGATTGCGGATTTGCGCGCCTTGATGGCCTCCTCCAAGGCTGACCATACTGCCGACATCGAGCGGCTTGAAGCAGCTCGCGATGAAGTCCTGGTTCGGATCTTCAAAGACCTCGATGCTTATGACCGCGTATTGCTCGCGCGTCATCCGCGCCGCCCCTATACTCTTGATTATGTAAACGCCCTTTTCGACGACTTCATCGAATTGCATGGCGACCGCCGTTATGGCGATGACGGAGCCGTCATCGGTGGCCTGGCCAAATTTGAGGGGCAGGGCTGCGTCGTAATCGGTCACCAAAAAGGCCGCACCACTAAAGAGCGCCAGTTCCGCAACTTTGGAAGTGCCAAGCCCGAGGGCTACCGCAAGGCTATCCGCCTGGTTAATCTGGCCGAAAAGTTGAAACTACCTGTTTTCTCTTTTGTTGATACTCCTGCCGCCGACTGCTTGCAGGAAGCCGAAGAACGCGGCATCTCCCAAGCTATCGCCGAGTGTCAGATGATTATGGCCAGAGCCAGGATCCCCATCATCGTGACCGTAATTGGCGAAGGGGGAAGCGGTGGGGCCATCGGTATCGCCGTCGGCAACACCATTATGATGCAGGAATTTGCCGTTTACTCGGTTATCCCGCCGGAGAGCTGCGCATCCATCATTTTCCGCGATAATGCCCGCGCTGGCGAGGCGGCCGAACTCCTCAAGCTCACCGCGAACGATGCCCTCAGTTTCAGCGTGGTTGACGAGATAATCAAAGAGCCTCTCGGCGGTGCCCATCGTGATTTCCTGGGCGCCTCGAAGCTACTCAAACCACACCTGACAAGCGCCCTCAAGGCTCTCATCAAGCAAGATGGCGAAGCTCTTGTAGAGCACCGGTATCAGCGTTTCCTCAAACTCGGTGAATGGACCGAGTAGACCTAATCTACATAGCTCAGATGGACGATCCCTCGTGAATCTGTCCCTCCATCTGGACGCATCAGCAGGCGCAGTTCGTATTTTGCGCCCTCTTTCCTTTCTGGCAGTTCAAGGCTGTATGAATTGGCGTCTCGACTTCCGCCGCTCCAACCGCGATGGGCATCTCTGGCCACAACCTGGCCGTCCTCCAGCAGCTCTACCAGGGTGCTCTCCAGTCCGGCGGCGCCTTGCCGGTAGTCGAAAGTCACAGTCCAGCGACCTGGTTTGGTCAGGTAAGCCGTCACGTCTACAAGCTGTTCATTCTGTTCCTTGTCACTCATCGTATTCGGCTGCCACTCATAAACCTGATAGGTCTCTGTGGGCGGGATTCCCGCCTCTTCGGCAAGTGGAAGCTCCTCTGGACGCTCTCTCGCCAACCTCGCCAGGTTGTCTGCAAGCTCTACTGTCTCTGCCTGCCTTGCCTCCAGTGCCGCAATATCTCCTGCGTAGTGTCCCAGGTTATCAATCGCCCAGCGATATTCCGAGATAAGAGGAGTGTATTTGCTTGCGAGCGCCGCTGCAGCGAGTTCTGCCTTTGCAAGCGCTTCCCAGCGCGCCTCGCCCTCGGCTTTTCGGGCTACCGCATACAACTGTGAGATTTCGCTTAACAAAAGCAACCTGTCGGACACCAGTCTGTGCAGCCTCAGGCTTGCCCTGGCGCATCTTATGGTCACATGATTCCGTGTGGCTTCTCTGTCCAGCTCCATCAGGCACTGAAGCGCGATGTCCAGACTGCGTTGTGCCTGTTTTGCCGCTGTAATATCGTTGCCTGCTCTTTCGATAAAGGCCTGATTTGGCAGCCAACACAACTTGCTAACTTCCGAGCTGCTGCCCCAGGGCGCTGGCGCGCCTAATATCCCTGCCTCATAAAGCCCCTTCCTGACAAGCTCTGCGGCGTCTGCGCCTTCTACCCCAAACCAGTCCTTTGCAAATTTGCGGTCATACCAGAGCCCCGGCGGGGTAGCGGTGTTCCAGGCGGCCTCTGCCGAATATATCATCCCATACCAACTGTTCTCATACAGCGCTCCGTACATAAGCTCCCAGGTCGTGCAGCAGACTCCACGTACCCCTTCAGCTCGCGCCGCGTTGTAGAAAGTCTGGATGCTCCGGAAAGTGGTCGGATGGTCCGGCCAGATGCGCGAATAATCCACCACCGAAGGGCAGGCATATAGATTCTGAAATCCAGCCTCCTTGTACTTGGCGAGGGTTGGATACGCCGATGGTCCGTGGTAAATCCACTCAAAGGGTATGCTGTCCATCGGCATCAGGTCGGCATACTCGAGCGAGATCTCCTCCTCCCCTGGGCCAAACCGGTCCTTCGCAGTCCAGAAGAGCATCTGCTTGCCGCGCTTCTTTACCAACTCATTCAGCCGACTCATATGCAGCGCATACAAGGCGCCCTTGCCCTGCTTCTCAACATAAGCCTTACACTGGGGACACTTGCCAAAGCTCCACTCGAACTCATCTCCGCCTATATGGATGAAGGGGCTATACGGAAAAGCCTGGGCCAGTTCTCCCATCACCGTATCGAGAAACTCCCAGGTCTTCGGCTCGCTCGTGCAGAACACCCAGGCATCGCCTGCCTCGCGCAGTTGCTCGAGCTCTGGATGAGATAGCACCGCGCCAGCATGGCCAAGCGACTCATACTGGGGAATCAGTTGCATCTGGTGCTTATGGGCATACTCGCCGAGCTCTAGCGCTTTGGCAGCGTCCATCGTGCCAGGCCTGCCCAGGAAGGGGTACGCTTTGAACTGGAAATCATCCTCCATATAGATCATCAGCTGGTTAATCTTCCGCGCTGCCAGTTGGGAGATAAACCTTTTCATATATTCCAGGTCGATTGTCTGCCCGCGCGCCAGGTCATACTGCACCATCCGCCAGGGGAAGTCCGGCCAGTCTTTGATGACCACCCCGGCAAGCCGGGCTCCCTTCTCAGGCACTAGCTGCCGCAGTGTCTGGGCTGCATAGAACAGCCCCGCCGCTCCCCGACCGACAGCCAGCGCGCCGGTTGCCGAACTCGCCAGCCAATAACCCTCGGGCGAATCCGGCACCTCGGCCTTCACGCCTCCCACCAGCCTGCGAGCTGTGCTAATCAGGGCGTCATCCCGGCCAGGCTGAGCCAGCACGATTGCCCTGTCAGGCAGCGGCTCACCAGGCCTCCAACGCGCCACCCGCGAGGGGAAGCCTCTCTCCTGCAGTCGCCAGGCCACCAGTTGGGCCGCGAAGTGGTCCTCCTTTGGCGCGTTGACCGCTATGACCACCACCGAGCCCTTCTCCAGCTCCAAATCGCTGTCGACAAAAGTTAGTTCTTTCGGTTCAGGGATAAGAAGGACGCCTTTCGTTGCCTGCTGCTTGCGCGCAGCCAGCAACCTGGGCCAGCTCGAATCCGGCGTCGTCGCGCTGGCATACATATCGCGACCAGCGTTGTCGTCGAGGTAATAAGTGCCTCTGTCGCCCTCAACTTCCATCGAGACGAACAAATCAAGATACCCGCGCTCCAGGTCCTCTTCTCTCACGAACTCCGTCACATCGAGGGCCGAATAGTCCAGCGCGTTGAAGGCCTCTCCCCCTGCTGTGCAGTTGGCCTCCTCGACTAGTGGCCCGTCCACCGAATGGGCTCTGATAAGGATTGCGTATCGTGTGCCCTTGCCTGACAGCGCCACGAAGTTGTCCAGGTTTACGGTCAGCAGCAGTGGCCGCTCTTTGGGAAGCTCGAATCGCAGCTGCACCGGGACGCCGTTTTCCATACCCGGTAGCAGATAACTCTCTCCCTGCGGAGTAGGAGGCAGCGTCTCGAGCTTGGTCGAGGCGGTCGAAAGGTCTATCCCATATTGCTGCAATTCTGCCAGTTGCGGGGCTAGCCCCTGCCCTGTGCAGGTTGTCGCAAGCAGGGAAACCACCAGCCAGAGCAAAGAAGACCAGGTACGAGTGGGGCTCATGTGGGCCCACCTCCTGCATCAGAATACTGCAAGCCGGCACTTCTCCCTGCCGGCTTTCTAAGGGAGCCTTATAATGGCACGCCTTGTCGCTCTAGTGATTCTGCTCTTCCTGCTTGCGCCCTTCGCCTGGACTGCCCCTGCTGCACCGGGCTTTATCACCGACTGGCAGCTCCTTGGCGCCTTCGATAATCCTGAGGGTAGCCAGCCCAATGCTTCTGGCTTCCGGCAGGATTTCCTTGGGGGCGAAGCAACCGCCAGCCCAGCTCAAAGGTCTCTGGCAGGTAAACAGTGGAAGCCAGCGACTACCGACCCTGACGGCTGGCTCAACCTGGTTGGCCAGTTTGACCGCAACGAGAACGCCGTCGCTTATGCTGCCACGACACTGGATAGCCCCTCTCTGCTCATCGCCGCTGCTGTATTCAACAGCGATGATGGGGCGAAGCTCTGGCTCAATGGAGAACTGGTTTATGAGCGCGACGGACCCCATGGCAAACCCGAACCCGGCTCCCTTGTCAACCTGAGGCTGAAGCCTGGCTCCAATCAGTTGTTGGTGAAGATCGTCCAGGGCGTTGGCGACTGGGGTTGTTCACTGCGCCTGCTCAACCTGGTAGATATGTCCACCGCTACCAGCCCCTTGCCCTTCGCCCTTACCCGGATAGGCGAATCCTCCGATGGCCACAACCTGCTCGAGGTGCTGCTCGCTAATCCGCTTGCCCAGGAATTGGCAGGCGAAGTCGTCCTCAGTGCGCCAGGCAGCAGTGCTGCTCCGCGCATCCAGGTCAGCCTTGCCCCGCAGGCTATCACCGCTGTCCGGATGCCTCTTGCCACCCGTTTGGCCCTGGCCGAAACTGTCTCGGTAGAAGTACGTCTGGTCACCCAGGCCGGCATCAGTAAAGCTACCTTTGACCTGCTGCTCTCGCCCCAATCGAAGCCTGGCGCCGCCTATATTGTTAACCACTGGCATTATGACCCAGTCTGGTGGGCTACTCAGGAATACTACACCCCAATAGGCCTGACCAACTGCCGCCTCTTCTTCGAATATGCCCAGGCTGATCCCGATTTCGGTGGTATTTTTGCCGAACTTGACTATCTCAAGCCCTGGCTCATCGTGGGACGCGGGGGAAGGGACGACCTTTTCACCTACCAGAAGACAGGCCAGCTCGAAATCGCCGGAGGGGGCTACTGCGAACCTGCAGAACCCAACTGCGGCGCCGAAGCCCTCGCTCGCAACTTTATATATGGGGTTCTGTACAAGCGCGCTTTATTCGATGCGACCTCGCCCGCGGGGATGCAGAACGACGTCTTTGGCCACACTCCCCAGTTACCCCAGTTGCTCCAGGGCACAGGCCACAAGTATTCTTTTTGGAGCCGAGGCAATCCCGAATCCTGCCCCCCCAACTATTCCTGGCTCGCTCCAGACGGCAGCACTGTGCTCCACAAGCGCGAGGGCTATGGCAACGGTTATTTCCTGTCAGGTTTCACGCCTGATGTGACCGATCTCCCAACTCTGGAATCCCCTTATCGCGCTCTGCAAAGCAACTATCAAGGCCAGCGCGCCGCCTCGGGCTGCCCTCTGACCTTGTTTATGGCTGGCACTGATTTCACCGCGCCTATTCCTTATCTGGGCGCCCTCGAGCGCTATGGCAACGCCCAGGGAGAGATTCCCCAGGTGAAGGTAGGCCCTGTGACCGACTTCTTCACCGCGCTCGAAGACTGGTACGCTGCCCGTCCGCTCGAGCTGCGCGAGATAAGCCGTGACCAGAATCCCTATATGCCCGGTTGTTATACCTCTTATGTGGATACCAAACTCGCCAACCGCCTGGCAGAACGCCAACTGACCGAAGCCGAGAGCTTCGCCACCATCGCCTCCCTCCTCGGCGCCACTTATCCCGAAGCTGCCCTCGACAAGGCCTGGCGGCAGATTCTCTTCTGCCAGCACCACGATGCCATCACTGGCAGCGAAGGCTCTATGACTTATCTCGATTTGCTCAAAGCCTGGCGAGAAGCCAACCAGCTCGCTGGTGAGGTCCTCGACAACTCGCTGGGTTATCTGGCCGGCGCTGTAGAGACCACCGCTGCCGGCGAAGCAACCGTGCCGCTTGTCGTTTTCAACCCCTCCTTTACTGATCGCAGTGACTTTGTGGAGCTGGTGCTTGAGCGCGCTCCCTTCGCTGATGGTGGAGTCAGGCTTGCAACCGGCGACGGGAGGGCGGTGCCCTGCGACCTGCTGGCCCGTGATGAAGCAAGTCTCAAACTGCGTTTCTGGGCGCGCGACCTCCCAGCCTTCGGTTACCGCGTCTATTACGCCTCATCCACTTCGCAGACGCCCCTTGCGCCTGTGCCTACCCTGGCGCCCATTACTCTAGAAAACGACTTTTGGCGTTTTGTGGTAGATCCCGCCAAAGGGGGCTGCATCACCAGTCTGCGTGACCGCAAGACGCTGACCGAGTGCCTTGATGTAAAGGGCGGCCACTACGGCAATGAAGTGATTTCTCTGGTCGAAGACGGCACCCAGGCCGAAGCTCCCTGGTCTATCTATACCACCGGTCAGCACTGGTCCTCGGCCAACTGGCCTGCCCAGGTCTCGGTGGAATATGGCCGCACCTGCACCCGGGTGCTCATCACCTCGCCCGAGCGGCGCGGTTCTTACTGGGAATGGGCTGGCAACAAGCCTGCGCGCCAGATTGAGGATGGCCAGGTACTTTGCGCTCTCAGGCAGGAATTGCTCCTCTACCCCCACTCGCCGATTATCCACTGCAAGACGACACTGCTCAACTACAGTGAGACCAACTTTATGTACAAGGTTGCCGTCCCAGCGTTATTGGCCGGCCGAGTTCCTCTCTTCGAAGAGCGCTTCTACACGATGGGCCGCGACTTCAATACCGAGCCTTTCAACTACACCTTGCATGCAAATCCTGCTGAACCAGGCCGCGAATACCCCACCACCGATTTCGCCGGGATTGGAACACCTGCAAGCCTGACGGTTGCTGGCAAGCCAGTCTTTGCACTTTCAACAGCCGAAGTCATCACCGAGGACACCGAATTGCTCGCCCAGTGCGCCGAGCCTCTCCAGCGCGCTCTGGTCCAGGCTGGAATCACCTGCACACCGACTCTCGAGGCCGAAGACCACTCTCCTCGTTATTATCGAGTTCGCTTTGTGCTCTCTACGGGCGCCAGTCCCTTGGCAACCAGTCTCCTGAAAGCTGCAGGAACCAGGGCTACAGCTGCTGCTGATCGCCAGTTGCATACAACTGGTCAGGCCCGGCTGGTCGTGCCCGGCCTGGCAAACAGTCCGACCGTCCCCTGCATACTGCTGCTTGCCTCTGATCAGACCAGCTTGCGCGCATTGGTAGCTCAGATTGCTGCCGAACTCGCCTCGGGAAGCCTTGTTATCCCTCCCAGTGCGGTTTACGCAGAGCTTGGAGAAGCCCCCAAGCCCGGCGGCCTGGTGCTGCTCAACCGTTGGAATGCAGGTGCCGCTATCGAACAAGATGGCCTGGTTACCCTCACCCTGCTGCGCTCCTCAACCGGTTGGCCTTCGACGACTGGCTACAACCACAATTTCGAAGCCTCCAACTGGACCGAGCGATTCGAGTATGGCTTGCTTCCCTTCACCACTGATTGGCGCGAGGCCGACGTGGTCCAACTGGCGGACGACTACAACCGGCCGCTGCTTGCTCAGCCCACAGAAGTCCACACGGGGCCGCTACCGACCGAGCAGAGCTTTGCCCGGCTTGACGCGCCTGGCGCGCTCGTGGCCTCTCTCAAGCCGAGCCGGCTACCAGACCTGCGTCTTCAGTGACTCACCGGCTGATCCAACACGACTGGCTCTGCGCGCCTGGGACACCACCGGTCGAGGCGTTTCCGGCCAGTTCCAGCTCTTCTTGCCCCTAAAGCAAGCCTCCAGCGCGAACCTGCTTGAGGAACCACAGACTAGAGCTTCGCTCGATAAAGGAAAACTTCTGATTGACCTGGCCCCTTGCCAGATCGGCACCTGGCTTGCCGAGTGTGATAGACCAAAACAGCTTGCTACCGGCACTCGGCACCTTGGTGCTACTCAGGATCCCATCCAGCCTGTTTGGGCTCGCTATTGGCAATACTCGAGTGGCACTTGGGCACTTGGTGGCCAACCAGTCTCGGTTGCGCTGTTTGAGGAGGACGACAACGTTATCGCCTGCCTTACCAATGATCTGCCTGACAAGGCAGCCGAGGTCGAGCTTGTGTTGCTTACTGGTGATCCAGTCCTGTCAAAGGCGCCTTCTGCTACCTCGCATACGATTCCCGCGCGAGGCCGCCAGGAGATTCCAGTCGAAGCGCCTGCTGATGTGAAAGTCGTACGCGCCACAATCGAATATGAAGGGCAACAGTATTCCGATACCCTTGTGCGGGGCTCTTTTGACACGCCGGCTGTCCGTTTTGCACTGTCGGATACCGAAGCCCAGTATGAGGAACTGCTTCTGACCGGCGAGTGGGCCTTCAACCTCACCGACTCACTCGCTGCGGTGAAGCCTGACTCGCCCCTCAAAGCCGATGCCCAACTGGTACTTGAGTCGTTATTGGGAGGCTCAGGGCTTTGCCGGCAAAGATGGCCGGGCCGTCTATCGTAGAGAAGTACTTATCCCGCAGACTTTCGCCACGGGCCAGCTTGCTCTGCTGTGTGAGGGGGGAGTTGACGACAAACTTGAGGTCTATCTCAACGGCCAGCTCGCCGGTCGGTACGATGGCCAGGCCAACCAGCGCTGCTTCATCACGCTCGATACAGCAACTGTGAAGTTCGGTCAGCCCAACCTTATCGCTCTGCGCGTACTCGACACTGGTGGTGATGGGGGTTTCGCTGGGCCAGTCTTCCTGATGGCAGGTGAACTCGACAGTCTGCTGACCGAAGCCGCTGGCGAGTTGGTGCTTCACCCCGGCCAGACAGCCCAGTTGCCAATCCAACTGAGCAACACCAATGCCTTCCTGGTAACCGGCGAGCTTCAACTGCTTAGCCCTGTCCAGACCTGGCCCGGCGCTGCATCCCGAGAGCTTGGCGACCTGGCAATCACCCCTGATGTGCAGCCGATTGTCCTTGCGGCAGGAGAGAGCAAGACCTTCACCTGCCAGGTGCAAGTGCCCAGTTGGGCCGAACCGGGTACTTACTGGTGCCTTGCCCGTCTGGGCACGATGGGCAGGCTCAGCTATTCAAAGCTACTCCAACTGGTAGTCGAAGCGAACTAGACGGTTGCCGACCTGCAAAGCAAGAAGGGCCCCGGCGCTTGCCGGAGCCCTTCCTCTTCTACTTTATCGAGTGGGGACAACCTAGAAATTCATGTTGTAGCTGACGCCCCAGCCATTTTCATCCGCTTCGAACCAGCCAATTGTAAGGGTCAGTGCGGGCAGGTCGGGATGGGTATAGCGCACGCCCCAGTTCCAGTCTTCCGAGTCCCACTCGGCGATTGCCTGCAGGCCGAAGTCCCAGATGACCTCGCCGCCAGCGAACAAGGCGTCATACATGCCACCGCCGATGCCAGCGCTGAGATTGATTGCTGGTGCCAGTCCACCTTCACTAGGTTGATAGCTGTAGGTGCCGGCCACATACATACTGCGGTCTTCTTCATCCGAGATGTCCATTACTCCGACAGCCAGCTTGAGTGGGAGCAAATCTTCGCCAGCAGCATCCTGGATTGGCAACAGGGCTTTGGCAGATAGCACATTGCGTCCATCGCCACCATTGTAATCGAAGCGAGTATAGGTGACTTCAAATTTGCCATCCAGCCCGAAGGTAGCCCCATACAGGTCAACATCTTCATAAGGTGCCCTGTAATAGTTGACCAATAGAGCCCCGTCAGGTGCAACCAGAGCCGTCGGCACAAACAACAAGCCGGTCTGGCCCAGGAAATTCTGTCCGGCAAAGCTAACAGCTGTCAATCCGAGTACCAGGGCTACTGCAAGTAATAACGAACGCTTCATCTCGGTTCACTCTCCATCTGGTCGAAATGGTATTGCTCAACTATACCACACACTAGTCACCTTACCAAAACAAAAACGCGGACCCCCGTAAGGGTCCGCGTTTTGACTACAGGTTGCTGAACTGGCTAGAAAGCCTGGTTGTAAGTGATAGAGAAAACGTCAGTTTCCCAGACATCGCTATAACCGATGGTCAGCTCGGGCATTGTATTCGGATTATACTCCAGGCCCCAGTTCCAATCTCGGTCGCTTTCGCCAGTGTCCAGCTTCTCGTACCAGGCGGCGAAGTCGCCCAGATCAGCCTTTATCGCATAAAAGACATCGTCGAACATCTCGTTACCAGTTCCCAGTGAGAACTCCAGGGTCGAGATAGCATCGCCAATAACTGGCTCACTCAGTTCGTAAGTGTAGGTGCCTACTACGAACCAACTACGAGCCCAGAAGTCATCAAACAGGTCGCCTACGCCCACCGCCAACTTAAAGGGCAAGTCGAACTCGGGGTCGTATTTAGTTAGGTCGAGTTGGTATTTGGCCGTGAAAACATCGTCATCGCCCCATACACCATCGAACTTGCTGTACCCTAGCTCTAAGTTGTTCCAGCCAATCCCCAGGTTCCAGATATTGAAGCTGTCTCCTGTATCAACATAACTGTATTGCCCGGTCACGCTCATACTTGGGATGACATTGGCACTTGGCACAGTGCTATAGCCAGTCGTTCCGTACCAGGTTATGGGCACTGCGCCGGCAGTTAGCATAACTCCGACGAGTGCAACCACTACTACAAGGAAAACCAGCTTGCCTTTCATACTGCCTCCCGCGTTTTGAGGACGCCTCCTGTTGTATTGAGCCAGCCGTCGAGCCCACAAGCTCCGGCTTCAACTCCTACGGTACAGGTATCTGAAATCACTATACCACACGAAGCCTGAGTCCCCTGCCAAGAAAAAGCGCGGACCCCCGTAAGGGCCCGCGCTCGGTACTACGCTCGAAATCCTGCTCAGAAGGCCAGGTTGTAGGCGGCGCTGAAGATGTCGGTGTCCCAGGTATCACTGTAGCCAACAGTCAGACCAGGCAGTGAATTGGGATTGTATTCGACACCCCAGTTCCAATCGCGGTCGCTTTCGCCACCTTCAATTTTCTCATACCAGGCGGCAAAATCGCCCAGGTCGGCCTTGATGCCGTAGAAGACATCGTCATACATCTCGTTGCCGGTACCCAGCGAGAACTCCAGGGTCGGGATTACGTCACCGATGATCGGTGAGCCAAGCTCGTAGCAATAGGTTCCTACGACATACCAGCTGCACCGAAGCCGCTGTTGTCGAAGATGTCGCCTACGCCAACGGCTACCTTTATGGGCAGATCGAACTCGGGGTCGTATTTCGAGATGTCGAGTTGATACTTGGCCGAGAAGTAGTCCTCGTCACCGAAGGCGCCACTCCACTTGCTGTAGGTCGACTTCGAAGCCGTTCCAGCCGGCGCCGATGCTGTAGCAAGATCGATGCCGCCCTCCGCGTCGATGTAGTTGTACTGTCCGGTCGCGGTCATGCTTGGGATGACGTTGGCATCCGGCATGGTGCCGCAGGCCAGTCGCGCCACCGAAGGTCAGGGGGCCTGCGCCAGCGATAAATGCAACGCCGACAAGTGCAGCCATTACTGCGAGTAGAACAAGTTTGCCTTTCATAGTGCCTCCCGCGTTTATAGGACGCCTCCTGTTATTGAGGGTTAGCCGTCGAGCCCGCAAGCTCCGGCTTCAACCCCTGCTAGAAACCTTTAAGTAGTGAGTACGTAACCCCGATCAGCGTGTTATCGCGCGCGTCGGCAAGCGTGAACCTCAGGCCTTCGACACTCGGTAGGCTGTATTCGATTCCCCAGTTCCAGTCGTCGCTGTCATATTCGCCGATCAGCCCCAGGCCATTGTTCCAGCCGAGTTCCACGCCGTAGAAGATGCCATCGAAAAAGCCCCCACCTATGCCCAGGTTGGCATTAAAGGTCGGGATTGAATCACTCAGCTTTGCGCCCAATTTGATCGGCATCGACCCAACTACATAGAAGCTCTGATCGATTTCATCGGTCAGGTCGATAACGCCAACGGCTACATCGAAAGGCAGTACGCGCGCGCCCAAACCACTAAGAGGAAGATACTGGTATTTCAGGTCGAGTAGGGTTTCGGTGCCATCTCCCTCGAGTTTAGCGATGCTCCCCTCAAACGTCATGAATCCGCCAGTCAGCGAATAGGCTTTTGTGTCGCCAGGGTCATCTGTGAAATAGGCGCTTCCCATAAAGCCCAGCGTGCCAGGGATTTCAGCCGTAGGGGTAAGCAGCAGGCCAGTCGGTCCGAAATAGCTCTGCCGACCCGCCTGAGCGCCAACTGCAAGCACTACCAGCAGACCGAGCACAGCTAATCCAACCAGC
Source organism: uncultured Armatimonadia bacterium (assembly GCA_963749155.1). GTDB lineage: Bacteria > Armatimonadota > Zipacnadia > CAVVLO01 > CAVVLO01 > CAVVLO01. The sequence goes on from CAVVLO010000002.1 coordinate 1,225,052, forward strand.
GGGGTTCTTCTCATTTGCTTTGTCTAGTCCTCCGTCAGCTCAAGCAGCATCTGAGCATTCTTTACTGCCTGGCCCGCATAATGGTTATTGAAGTATACCAGTGTTAGTTGGGTTGTGGCCTCTACCTGCCGTATCTTGGGCAACCATTCACGAAGTTCTTCCATATTGTAAAGGTAATCGTAACGTTCCCAGGCTTCGGTGTGATGCCACCATTTCGCGCTGTTGCGCCCGTGAAAGCGTATATACCCAACATTGGAAGTGGCTCTGGCTTCAGGTGGCATCAATCCCTTCAATTGGGGTTCATCCACCGAACAAAAACCGACCTTGTGCCTTGTCATCCACTCAAAGACGCTTTCGCGCATCCATTCCTGGTTGCGGAACTCAAATACGAGAGGCAGGTCCCCCAGTTCGCCGACAAGCCTCTCGAGAAGCTCTTTCGCAGCTTTCTCTGGTTTCAGCTTCCAGGGAAACTGACAAAGTACCGCTTGCAGTCCGCCAGCTTCCACCAGTGGCGAAAGCTCCTGTCTATATTTGACCATTAGGTCGCCGAAAGTTTCAGTTTCGACCTCATGGGTCAGCCCTTTATAAGCCTTGACGCTAAAACCAAATCCATCTGGCGCCTTCGCAAGCAGTCGCTCGAACAGTCTTGGCCCAGTCAAGGCATAGAAAGTCGAGTTTATCTCCACCGATTTGAACTGCTGGGCATATAGGGAAAACATTTCGCCCTTTTTCGTGCCCTCAGGATAGACTTTGCCCACCCAGTCGTCATAACTGAAGCCCGAAGTGCCGACGACCAGCATCTTGCGTCCACTCCCTTGCCAGCAACTGCCAGCCAAATAAAAAACCCGGGCGTTTGCCCGGGTTTTTCTTTCGACATAAAGCAGGCGAGGCCTATCTGCCTATCGCGTAATACTCCAGTTTGGCGGTTTCCATCGATTCTTCATCATAGAAATTTCGCCCATCGAAGACGATTGGCTGCCGCATAAGCCCTCTGAGGCGCTCTAAATCCAGGTGCCGGAATACTTCCCACTCAGTAACCAGAGCCACTGCATCTACGCCCTCGGCAACTTCATAGGGCCCTGTGCAATATTCAATCTGCGGGAAGACTGCCTTCGCGGTTTCCATCGCCTCGGGATCATACGCCTTGACTATTGCCCCCTCTGACAGCAGCAGATGGGCTACCTCCAGCGCGCGAGAGAACCGCACATCATCGGTCTTGGGCTTGAAAGCCAGCCCCAGCAAGCCTATCTTCTTGCCTGCCAGATCGCCCAGCCGGCGCCGGATCTTGTCTACAAAGAGCTGTACCATCCCTTCATTTACTGCGAAGCCCGAGGTTACCATATCCTTGCTAACCCCGTATTCTTCAAGCGTGTTGATGAAGGCCAGCACATCTTTTGGAAAACACGATCCGCCATATCCAAGCCCTGCCCCGAGGAAGGCCGACCCGATGCGCGGATCATAGCCCATCGCCCTGATGACTTCCTGGATGTCGGCCCCTGCCCGCTCGCAAAGCTGAGCCAGCACATTGGCGAAGGAGATCTTGGTTGCGAGAAAGACGTTGCAGGCGTATTTGCAAAGCTCGGCCGACTCGTTGCTCGTGACGATCATTGGCCGCTCGAAAGGCGCATAAATCTGCACCAACTCCATCGCAGCTTCCTGGGTCGGCGCGCCGATGACTATCCGGATGGGATTGACCGCGTCTTCTACCGCGGCGCCTTCGCGCAGGAATTCCGGGTTGCTCGCGACCTCAAACTCGGCATCCGGGCCAACTACCTCGCGGATGGTCCGCCTTACACGCGCGGCTGTACCCACAGGTACTGTGCTCTTGCAGACCACGATGCGATACTCGTCCATCACCTCGGCGATTTCTCTGGCGACGCCAAATACCGCGCTCAGGTCTGCCCGGTGGGTTTCAGGATCGGTAGGGGTGCCTACCGCGATGAAGATAATACGCGCCTGTTTGACCGCGGCTTTCAGGTCGGTGGAAAACTCCAGCCTGCCTCGAGCATACGTGCGCGCGACTATCTCTTCGAGGCCTGGCTCATAGATAGGCAATTTGCCCTTTTTCAAGCCCTCGATTTTGCCCGCATCGTTGTCGACGCAGATAACATGATGCTTTCGGTCGGCCAGTACGGCGCCCGTTACGAGGCCTACATAGCCGGTGCCTACGACTGCAATCTCAGCCAAGCCAGACACCTCTTAGGGGAAGGGGGAGAGTGGAGCCGGCGAGGCGAATCGAACGCCTAACCTGGTGATTACGATTCACCTGCTCTGCCAATTGAGCTACGCCGGCTCGTCGAAAATGGTGCCGGGGGCCAGAGTTGAACTGGCGACACTCGGATTTTCAGTCCGATGCTCTACCTCCTGAGCTACCCCGGCACGCCGCATCAGCATAACTAGTAGAGGTATGTCAGTCAAGGCCGAAGGGCTTGACCAAACTCCCTCACGACGAGCCGCGTTATTCTAACACCCAGCCTGCGAGGGCGCAAGGTGAAGGAAGACGACCTTTCACCTCGCCTGAGGTGCGGGCTGCCAGTAAGCCCACATCGCTGCGTGGCCAGGCTGGAGCCTGGTGATGGGAAACGCCTCTGTGCCATCTGGCTTTGCCACATAGAGCTGCCTTACGCCGTCTCGCGTAGCCCCGAAAAGCAGCCACTGGCCGTCTGGCGAAGGCTTTGGGTGGTAGTGCGCTACTCCCGGCGCCGATGAGCTGAGCTGCTCCACTCGCCCATCCAGGAAGACGCGCATCAGCTCGATGGCTCCGCCCACCTTTGCGGTGTAATAGATCGACGTGCCCTCTTGTGACCAGACGGGGGTGTCGCTGCTACCTCCGTGATAATCCGGCACATCCAGGAAGGCCGTAACCCCCTCGTACCCACCCCTGTCAGCGAGCTTGCGCAGTTCAGTGCCATCTCGCCTGATGAGGAAGGGGTGGCAGTTGTAGTGTTCTCCGGACAGGAAAAGCACCCACTGGCCGTCCGGAGACCAGGTTGGCACGAAGTTGAAGGGATTGCCGGTCTCGATCTTCACTGGGTGCCCGCCATCGGCGTCTGCCAGATAAACCTGGTAGTCTTTGTGATAGGCGATCCTCTCACCATCGGGCGAGGCGCTGAAGCCGTAAGCGAAGCCGGAGCCCTGAGCCAGGTCACGCTTGTCCGTGCCGTCAAGTCTCATGCTGAAGGGATGAGACTCTCCTCCTGACAGGGCTGTGAAACCATAGCTTTCTGGGTCGCCAGGCCAGGAAAACAGTCCACTGTTGTAGTTGCTGACTCTGTCGACTTCGGTCAAGTTGACGAGTCTGCCGGTGGCCAGGTCTAACACGCAGCAGTCGAGTAGCCACTTGCCGGGATCCATCCGGAAGCTCTGGTGTGCCTCCTCCCAGGCTGCATTCTCCGGATCTTCCCAGCCAACGTTGATAAAAGCCTGCTTCCCATCAGCCGACCAACCACCGAATTGAGTCCAGCTGTTCGGTGCACTAGCCAGGCTACGCGCCAACTCGCGCCGACCTGTCCCGTCCGCCCTAACGACCATCGCTCGTGTCGTGGAGGTGTTTGCGAATCGCCCTCCTGGCAGGTTGGTAAGGAGCTCGGAGTATCCTATCAGCGTTTGCGGTCGAGGTGCTGCTTGCCCGCAGCAATTAGCCAGCCCTGCCAACACAAGGCATAACCCGACAAGCCCACAATAACTCGGCATAGCCCTCCCTCTACTCCACCAGCTTGCGCATCCCAGCAATCCAGTCTTCGAAATCCGGTCCGCCCTCTCGGGTATGCGTCATTTTTATGCGCCTGGCTAGCTGTTCGAATCGGTCGAGAGTAGCTCTGAAGGCTAGGTTATTAGCGGGCTTGCCCTGTGCCGAATCGCGCATCAGCTCTGCGTAGAGCAGTTGCAGCTCGCACTCCCCGACGCGCTGCCTCGTCTCCTCATCCTCGGCCAGTGCGTTGGCGCGCCGGAAGCAGTCCCTTGCCTCCGTCATAAATCTCTCATCAAACAAGGTCATCGGATACCGTATGCCAACGCCCTTGAGACTGGTATGGCGCTCCCTCTCCCACAAGTCCCAAAGCAGTCTCTCATAATCCCAAATCGGGTCTGCGGCCTCGCCGTAATAACCGTAGACGAAAGTCTTTCATCAGTGCCAACGTGTCCAGACTCGGATCCCAAAGTTGCTTGGCCCATACCCAGGTGCGCATAAAGCCCTCTGCGGTGCCTGGAGTCTGGTAATTGCCCTGCAGCATCACTCCCTTCGCGTTGTGCTCCACGAAGAACCTGATACTGTCCGTCACCACCTGCCAGTTCGGCATCGGCCCGGCATAGTGACTGAAGTTGCACGTATAGTCCCAGATGCTGAGGTCTGCGCCCATGGCAGCCCAGGCTTTCATCCTGGTTTGAAAAGTCTCGGTCTCCTCAATTAGCAGGAAGGGCTCCGCCCAGGCATGGCTGTCGGTGCACAGCCGCACAATCACGTTCTGATGCGGCTTGATAGTCTTCGGCGGCATTGAAGTATCCAGATAGGCGAGGGTCGAGATACGCACCTTGGGAAACTCCTTGCCTACTTCGTCGGCGACCGCGTTCACAAACTTCAGAAGCGGGCCGGACATGCTGCCCTCAGCCTCGGCCAGCGCCTTGCAGTCGGCGCATGCGCAGCAAGGTACCGAATCGTTCTGCGAGATACTGATGAGCTGGGCATCAGGCCTTCCTCGCAGAAGGCGCTTGGCGCTCTCTGCGGCGATTTTCACTACTTCCGGATTGGACATGCAAAGCTGCCCAGGATCACGCTGGCCGTTATGCTCCGAGAAATACTCCGGATGCTCTGCAAAATACTTGTCAGGGGGCACCAGAGTAGAAAAAGTATGCACGAACAGAGCGTAGGCCGCGTGCCCGCCCCATTCCTCAGGCACCTTGGCATCGGGCGCATTGGTGCGGTTGCGCAGTGACCAGGTGCCATCGAAAGCTTCCCAGTAGAAGGGATCTCGTATTGCCAGCGGGGGTACATAGGTGCGTTTCACTGGGCGCACTTTAAGCGTCGGCCGGTAGGGGATGGTCTCTGAGAACCGCGAATACCACCTGCACCCGAGGTCCTCTTCCAGCAGCGCGTAGACCGCGTTGATTGGGCCCCTGGTCGCCCCCCCAATCAGAAAGAGGTTGCCGTCCTGCTCATCGATGCCATAGCCTTCATCTCCCAGCTTGGCCCATAATAGGCGCGAGCCGGACTGCGCCAGCAGCTTCGTCGGCCCGATACTGATAAATTGTGCCCCAGTCACCAACTTGGACTCCGTCATCACTGAGAAGCTTGCGCCACTCAGCTCCCCTAGCCACTGGGCGAGGTCAGCCGCCGCCTTCTGCTCCTCCGTGGTTGGTCTGTCTCGAGTTACAATCTGATATCGCGCCTGCCCGCCCTTGGCCAGAGTAAGCTCAGTGCCCTGCGGCCCTTTGGGACTCAGCGCGTTTTTCCACGTCGCCCCCAGCGCAATCCCGCTCAGCAGCATTGCCATCAGCACAAAGAGAATCGGTTTCATCGGCGTTCCTCCTGGCATACAGGCCCTTCTTTTCAATGCCACCAGCCAGCTTTCCTGCCAGTTACCATATCCCGTATCCCAACGAAAAAAGCTCCAGGCCTATTGGGCCGGAGCTTTGCTTCCTTCCAGTATTCAATTTACAGGACAGATGGTGGGCGGAACAGGGCTCGAACCTGTGACCTCCTGCTTGTAAGGCAGGCGTTCTCCCAACTGAACTACCCGCCCACGCCACCGCGACTAGCCGGCCAAGTATAGCCGGGGCCTTGAGGGCCTGTCAACGCCCTCGCCGCCCTCCAGCAGGACTTGCTTGCTCTCTGGCCAAACTTCGACTAGAACGCGTCCACCCAAAGGGGAGGGAGCTTTATGCTCCGCAGCCTGCTGCCCCACCTGGCAGCTCTTATACTGGTGATATTTATGACGGCCTCCGCCCGGCCTGCTGAGACTCCACCCTTCCGCGTTGGCATCGAGTTTCCCACCCAGGTGCCCGTCAGCAACGCCGTCAAGTTAGGTCTGAAGGAAATGGGCCTGAATTTCATCAACTACTATGTGACAACCTTTCCCGGTGGGATCGACCTGCCCGAACAGCAGACCAACGAGGCAATGATTGCCCTCTGTGAGGAGCTTGGACTGGACTTTGCCCTGGCCTGTCATATGTATGACCCGCCCGAAGAAATCGTCAAGGCTTGCGTCGCTCACAACTCGCTGGAAGGCGCCAAATCCGAGTATCTGGGCCTGCTTTTCGACGAACTCGAACACGCTCGTGTGCTCCATCACTTTGGTCCCAACCAGCTTGCCGACCTCAGCCAGGTCACCGATCTGCCGGGCGCTTACCTGGCGAATCTGGCCGGTTACCGGAACCTCGCCCAAAAATATGCCGAGCTCGGTAGCCCTGTAATCGCAACTCATGTTTTTCCCGTATTGCTGCATCTGGCAGCCGAATCAGGCTTCATCCCTTGCCCCAAAGTCTGCAAGGAGTTCTATTCGCCGGTCAGCCTTGCAGTCGGTCTTGGAGCCGCAAAGCAATATGGGACGCCTCTCTGGGTGGACTGCGACCTCTGGTATATGGATTTGATTCCTGGCCATCCCGCCGAAGAACTGAAAAGCAATCTCCTGCTTGCCTACCTCGCTGGCGCCGACCTCGTCTACCTTGAAGGTTCTGGCTTCAACCTGCACCCCGCGGGCAATCAGGGCACCCCTTTTAGTCTCATCAATCAGATCAGCCCCGAGCGCTTCCAGCTCACGCTCCACGGCGAGGCTCTGCGCTGGTTCTGCCGTGACTGGCTCCCAGCCAACCCGCGCACCTGGACCTTCCGCGACCTCACTCCCGACGTCGCCATCGTGCGCTTTGACGATTCGGACTATGGCAAGCGCTACCAAAGCGACACCGATTACTGGGGCAGGCTTTTCGGGGTAAAGTCTCTGTTGCCCGATGCTGACACCGAGGCCTGGCTTCATATCTGGGATCTCCTGACTCACGGCAAGACGGGCACTACGGGAATAACCTACTTCAAAACTCTTTTTGGCCCTTCCGGAGTTGGCTGGTCAGAAAGGACTATGGATGATCACCAGGTGCCAGGTTATGCCAGCAGGCCTGTCCAGTCTGGCTTCCATACCTTCTTCACACCCTTCAATAACACCGTGGTCTATGACCATAAGGTCGGTTATGACCTGTTGAAGGAAGTCCCGTTGATTTTCGCCACCGGCAAGCTTCTCTCGGAGGACACCTGGCAGGCGCTCGAGCGCCGCGTAGAAGAAGGGGGTACTTGCATTATTTGGGCGCCGCTTGCCGCCAAACTGGGACTCAAGACCGACGGCCAGCCAGTCCAGGAAATAAAACACGGCACGGGGCGCTTCGTGGTTACAGACGACTTCGAGGCAGGCAGCGTCCATCAATATGTCTGGCCCTGGCTGCCCAGGCCCGACCGTATCCGCTTCCGCTTCGGCGACCGCGAAGTATTGCTTTGGAAAGTCACCGAGAACGAAATCAGGCCCGAGGTGAAATAAGCGAGTTTACTGGCCAGCCGTTGGCGGTGGGAAGAAGCTGTCCTGCAGCCCGATATTGAACTTGTATTCTTTGAAGCTCAGGTCAATGACGGTCGGCTCTGGCTCTCCCGCTTTTATGGTCACGAGCACCTTCTGGGGCAGCCACCATTGGCTCGAATACTTGGCATTGGTAAACCGCGCGACAAGCGACATATACTCCTCTTCAATTTTGAGTTGTTCCAGCGTGAACCGCTCCTTGTCCAGCCACGCGTAAACAGGCTTTGGCTTGGGTGGCTGAGACGGTCCTCTGCCAGGCCCTGCGGTTGGCGGCGCGCTTGGCACTACTGGTACGATTTTCACCACATAACAAGTCCGGCCGCCCAGCACGCGCTCCCCCGTGTAATAGAGCTTGGCGTGCTTGCGCAGTTCTCCCAGTGGATTCCCAAACAACACCTGTTTTTCCGGCAGCACCGCGAAGCCACTCACTGGGTCCAGTCTCATCTTGTCCGGCTTCTTGTAGCTCAGCTTCACGACTATGCGCGGCGCCTCAATACTGGGGCCTGTAATCGAGAGGTTCAGCAAAACCTGGTAATCCTTGAGCGTCGGATTTAGACTGGCAGCCTTGTTTACCATCTCCTCAACCGACAGGCACCAGCTGCAGGCTGCCCAGAGGAGCATCAGGCCTGTTACCAAAACTATTTGAGTACGATGTCTCATCAGCTTTTTCTCCTTACGCCGATATATCTCGAGCCGTAAAAATCGAGAAAGCAAGTGTTATGCTCAGGGCCGCATAGACAACTGTGTACCAGTAGTCCTGTACCAGCGCGACCCAATCCGGGCTGACGCGAAATCCCTGTTGCCAGCCAAGATAATAGGAGGTGATGAAATAGGGCTTGAGGGTCTCGAAAAATTCGAAGGGCATCACGCTTAACACCGCCATCGAAACAAGCGTCCCCAGCACCGTGATAATCGCAACAGGGCCAGATTTCATTACCACCGAGGCAAGCAATGCAAGCCCCATCAAGGCTTCAAGCCACAGAAACTGCATACCAAGCGCCAGTGTAAACCGGACCAGTGCCATATCCCAGGGCAAGATGATGATCTTTTGACTGCTCTGGCCAGGCCCCATTGGCGGGATAACCAGGTCTCCAAATCCAAGCACAGCCCAGCCTGCAAGCAGACTGGCGACCACCAGGAAGACCGTCAGGCTCAGGCTGTAGCAAGAGGCCACAACCCACTTGGCAATTATCAGCTTCGCTCTGCTTACCGGTCGGCATAGGGTGGTGCGCAAGGTGCCCGAAGCCCATTCACCAGCCACCGTGTTGCCTGCCACATAGACCGAAAAAAGTATCACCAGCCAGGAAGCCGCAAACATCGCCCAATACGCGAAGAAAGTCGCCGTTGCCGGAGAGCCCACGGCATCAATACCCTGAGACTGCACCATTCCGCCTGTCATCTCGCGCTTGAATCTCGCCATTGCCCACAGTATGAGACTCAGGTTGGCCAGCAGGGCCGCATACCCAAAATAGGTGCTCTTGCGCTTGAACAGTTTGGCAAACTCAACTGCGAGCAAGCTCATCATAATTCTCGGCTCCCACCGCGCGTATAAATACATCCTCCATTGTCTCGGCGACGGGCACTATCCAGTGCACGGTGACTCCTGCGCCAACGAGCGCTTTGACAGCTTCGGGAATCAACTCCTCTCCGGCCTCGAGTACAAGCTGGCCATCGCCTCCCTCTTGTATGACCAGACTGGGGAGGAGTTTGCCTAAGGCTTCTCTTGCCACCTCGGGCTGACCAACTTTCAGCTTCACCTGAGGCTGTCGCATCGCCAGCAAGTCTGGGACTCTTCCCTCCAGCACTTTCTTGCCCTTGTTGATAACCACGATATGGGTGCAGAGTTGCTGTACCTCATGCAACATATGAGAAGAAATCAGCAAGGTTATGCCCTCTTCTTCCACCAGGCGCTTCAGAATATGCCGCATCTGCGCCATTCCCTGGGGATCAAGGCCATTGGTAGGCTCATCGAGGATTATCAATTTTGGCTTCGGAAGCATCGTCGAGGCCAGCGCAAGTCGCTGTTTCATCCCGTGAGAGAAATTCCCGACCCGATCTCCGGCCCTGTCGGCAAGCCCGACCAGCTCCAGAGCCTGCTCGATTTCCTCTTTCGATGCGCCCCCTGAGAGTCTTGCCAGCAAACGCAGGTTCTCCCAGGCGGAGAGATACTCAAAAAAGGCTGGAGTCTCCACAAGTGCCCCCACCTGGGCAAGCGCCTCGCAGCGATTTTCCCAGACATCGACTCCCCACAGCTTAACCGTGCCCTCTGTAGGTCTGAGCAAGCCCACTGCTGCGCGCAAAGTGGTGCTCTTGCCCGCTCCATTTGGCCCGAGGAAGCCGACTATCTGCCCCTCTTCAACCTGCATATCCAGCGCTTCGACAGCCTGTTGCTTGCCGTAGCTCTTAGAAAGCGCGCTTACCTCAAAAGGGATGCTCAAGGTTCTCCCCCAAGAAAAAAGCCGTCACCCAAGTGACGGCCTTTCCTGTACAAAGGTTTCATTTCTGGTTATCCAACTGCCAATTTGTACCCGACCCCGGGGATAGTGATGATATAGGTTGGGTGGTTTGGGTCCGGCTCGATTTTCGTGCGCAGACGCTGGATATGTACGCTCAGAGTCCGGCTCGCTGAATTATCCGAGCCCCACACCTTCCGAAGCAGGCTCTCCCGCGCTACGACGCCCCCTGCATCCTCGGCCAAAGCGCGCAGCAGCTCGAATTCCTTCGGCGTCAGGTCGACAACTTCGCCCTTGAGCTGCACCTCGTGGCGCGCCGGATCTACAATTACTTCGCCCGCCTCGATTTTTTGCGTGCTGACAGGTTGCTTGCTGTATTCGTGGACCCGCCTAAGCAGCGACTTGATGCGCGCAATCAACTCGCGCAGGTGGAAGGGCTTGCACAGATAATCGTCCGCGCCCAGCTCGAGTCCCAGTATCCTGTCGAACTCGTCTTTTGCCTCGCCCGTCATAATGAGGATGGGGATTGTGCTGTTTGTGCGTACCCGTTTACACACTTCCATCCCGTCGATATCGGGCAGTGCAACATCCAGTACCACCAGGTCGGGACGGTACTCCTCGATTTTCTTAAGCGCTTCCAGTCCATTTTCGGCCGTTATAACGGTGTAATGCTGCTGGTGCAGAATAGTCTCAATGGTCTGCAAGGTGCGCTTCTGATCATCTACAACAAGCACGGTATAAGGCATCCTGGCTTCCTCCTGTAAGGCCGTAGTTGCAACGCAGGCCACGGCCTCATTAAATGATTCTAAGGCCAAGTTTCAGGTATGGTATCACACATGTCGCTTGGTGTAAACAGCCCAGCCAAACTTAAGAAAAACTTAATATATAAGCCTTTACATCCCTCTCTTGCGTCACCACAAAACACCCAGGTGAATCCGGACGCAGAAAATGTTAGAATCTCCCCGCTCCTGTGCCGGCCTTTGGCGCAGCGACTTGTTCTTCAGGAGGCTCCACCCTAGTATGAAAAAAGTTACGAAAATTCGCGCGCGGCGCGCCCAGGCTGGCGTCCTTGATCTTTCCAAAATGCGCAAGCTTGTGAAGCTTACCTTGTTCTTTACTCTTTTGGCGATGGCTTCCACTGCCGTACTTGCCATCTGGGCAATCTACCAGGGTACTGCCGGTGTGCGCACCGAGAGCACTGCGCTCCTGCCCCTCAAGCATGCGCTAGGTTTATTGCCCTTTCTCTGTGCCATCCCGGGTGTCATCCTGTCTATCCTTGCGATGCGTCAGGAAGGCGGCGGCGAAAAAGGCAACAAGCTCTGGACTGTCTCTTTCGTCTTGCTAGCCGTCTGCCTGTCCTATCTTATGTTCTTCCCCGTCGGCTATCTGCACTTCAGGCTCTGGTCAAGTGTTGGCCCTGTCACGGTTTTCGAGCAGATCGCCTCTCCCAGGGGTGACTCGCGCCTCGTGGTCTATGATGTGCCCAGGTTCAAAGGGCCAGTCCGCGAGCTTTGGTTCGAAAACGACGCGCAATCGGAAAAGCGTTATCTGGTGGATGTCGCCAACCGCACCCCAATGCCCCAGGAGATAACCTGGGGAGAGGGCGAGAAGACCGTTGTAATCCAGTATCACGGGCGTAAGAAGTTTGAAGTAGACCTCGTCACAGGTAAAGAGCTTAACGGCAAGACACTCCCCTACGATCCTGATGCCGAAGCCCTGGAACAGTTCCGCAAGAAGGTCCATGACGAGCAGCCGGAGGAGGGCAAGGCTCCCGCAGGCAACCAGCCTGCCACTCCACCAGCGCCTGAGCAACCAGCGCAGCCGGTGACGCCGGCTGAGCCTGCTTCAGAGGCTCCACCCAGTCCAGGCTAGGCCGGCTGAGGAAAGGCCTTGGCAATATACGCGGCCAGTCGCTCTGGGTCGTCTTCCTGTTGCTGGGCCAGCCAGGCCAGCAGGTCTTCGACCTGAGGTTCGGCTAGCTCGTCCAGCTTGCTGACGCCGAAACGTAGCTCCAGCAGTCTTGCCAGTTCTGGTCCCTTGTAACCCTGGCTCGCAAGCAACTCGGCCAGGTCAGCCACCTGTTCCGGTTCAGCCGGGGCCTCGGGTGCTTCTTCAGCCGGAGAGATAAGCTGTTTCAGTGCCAACTCGAAATCGCCCGCATAGCGCAGCCGCAATATGTGAAAGGTATACCGGTTGGCCCCTATGCTGGTTTTACGAGGTTCGCGATACAGCTCCAGGGGTATCCCTTTCAGCTTGCCGGCGATTTCCTTGATATGGGCCAGGTCTGCCAGCAGTGCTTTGATTGACTGCACCGAGCTGACATCCACTGCATAACATTCGGTGCTTCGAGTTGCCGGCAGCACCACATGCAGCCGCCCATAGGGCTTGCAAAGCCCCTTCTGATAGTGAGGACATTCTTTGTAGCCGCATTGGGTTTTCTGCCAGGTTTTATGCTCTGCGTCCCATATTTTGGCTGTCTGCCCATCGCCCCGGCACACAACCCCCGCTGCAGGCTCATACTTGCGCAGATAGTGGGGAAATATCGTGTCGAGGTCATCAGCTGGAAGCAGGACCTCAAGTTCCTTTGGCTGCGCGCCGTAGGGCTTGCCATCCTTCAGTCCGAGCGCCCTCTGTACTTCCTCAGGCACCAGGAAGTAATCCACGCGAAGTGGCCTGCCTGTCTTCTCGTCCTTGCTGCCCAGCTTGATGCGCCCCGCCAGTGGCAGTTGTTGTTTCGCTCCTGTCAGCCCGATTATCGGCATCCTTGCCCTCCCCTAAAGCTTCTTTGGAAGGGACTATGCAAGAACCGTGCCAACTCCGCCGGAAGGAAGCCTTGCAACGATGCCGAAGCTTCCACCAAGACCAAGACGTGGAGGAGAAGCGCAATGAGGACCTATCCTGCTCTGCGCACCATCGCCGTTGTCTTCAAAGTCATCGCCTGGATCGCCCTGGTGGGTGGCGCTCTGGCCCTGATTGGCGGTATCGTGATGGCCTTCGCTGGCGAGATGCAGGCCTTATCTATGGCCTTCGCCGGGCCACTTATCGGCTTGTTGTATTTCGTGATGTTCTATGCCAGCGCAGAGATGATTTATGTGCTGATAGACATTGCGGACAACACCCGCAAGACCGCTGAAGCTGTCGCTGCGTTGCAGTTCAGGGGAGGAGCCGCCGCCCCACAGGCCCCACCCCAGCCGCCTGTACCACCTCAGCCGCCAGTGCCACCGAGGCCAGATGCCACGCCGCCAGCCCCGCCAGCTCCGCCAGGCGCTGAGGCCTAGACAGTTTTTTTATAGGAAGGGATTTTCTTGCTGCGTTTGCTGCTAACCGCTGCTGTGATTCTAGTTGTCTGCATCGTTGCCTTTGCCCAGCCCTCACCTGAGGCCCTCATCACAGCCCTTGAAACCAGGCTGCCAGGCCTTACAGTAATCGAACTCCCTGCCTCTGGTCAGGTGACCCTTGCTGCTGACCAGAGTCTGACTGTCGATGCTCTGCGCGGCGTGAAGCTCGATGACACCCCGCCCGTCCTCGGCCCGCTGCCCGAGCCTTACGAAGCCCATCTGACCGATGATTTCTCGCCTGGCCAGGCGCCTTACTGGGCCCAGGGCATCGAGCCCTTCCGCTTCGACCGCTTCACTGTGGAGTTCTGCTATGGCGGCTGGCACAATCTGCAGATGATAGACTACGCCTCTACCCATGGCTTCAGCGTGGTCTTCCACTACGTGATGCCTGACCAGTCTCACCTGCCCGAAGGCACGAAGCTCCTCTCCTGGGGCGACTTCGTCCACTGGAACGACTATTTCTCCGAGCATAACCTGCCCTGGGAGCATTGGAACGAGCTTGCCGACCGCGATGTGGTTGACGACCTCGTGCCAAAGGCCTGGGGATACGACCCTCGCGCCATCGCGATGATTGACCTGGAGCACGGAGGCGCTCTCTCGCCGGACGACTTGCGCGCCCAGTCCTGGTATCCGGCCTCCGGAACGACCGAAGAGCAGGCCGATTTCGAGCAAAAATACTACGAGGGCTACCTCAAGACCTTCACCGGGCCCCTCGAGGCCCTCAAACAGACAGGCTGGACCAGTGTGGGCATCTACCCGCAGCCTTATGGCTCAGGTTTCTTCAACCTGCTGGGGCGGCACGAGCGCGGCGAGAGCGGCCTGCCCGATCCTGAAACCTACTGGCCCTGGCAACGCTACGGTAAAGCTTTGGCAGAAGCCGAGGATGTAGCTTATCCCGATGTCTATATGTATTACTGGACGCCCCAGAACGTCGCCTACGCCCTCGCGCGCCTCGACTTCGACCAGACACTGCTGAAGAGCCTGCCCGAGCCTACTCCCATCAGGCCCTATTACTGGCCACTGCTCCACGGAGGCGACGCCGAGCCTCATTGGTGGGCCCAGCAACCTCTCGCCAACGAGGATATGCGCGCGCTGGCTTTCCTGACTTTCTTCGCCGGTACGGACGGGCTCGTAATCTGGAACTGGTCCGGCCTGGGCAACCACCAGGCGCCCCCGCCGCTCTGGTCAGAGGGCGCTTCGACCTGCGGGGGAGACGTTGCCGTAGAAGGCGGTATCGGCGCCAACGCTATGGTGGGCGAGGACTTCGAGCTGCGTCCCGAAGGCGCCGGCGAGGACACTCCGCCCACCCGAATCCGCCGCTATGACGTACTGACTATTGCCAGCATGGACGAGGCTACTGGCCAGGCGCGCTTCCAGCATATCAAGACGAACGAGCCCCAGCCTGATGTCCGGCTCGATCCCGCCAGGCCCTATTATGTGATGAACAAAGACGAGTTGATATCACATCTCCGCGCGCCTGCCGAAGCTGTTTCGGGCGCTGTCGAGGGTCTCGCGCTGGCCAAGGCCTTCGAAGAGTTGCTGAGGTTTGGGGAGCCGAAGGTGGATGTCCCTGCCCTTGAACAATTCGCCCGGACGCTGCCAGTAGTCCGTCGCGTCCAGCTTGGCGACTACAATCTGATCGCCACCTATGATCCCAAGGCTCTCCAGCATGAGGAGCGGCGGACAATCGAACTAACCGATTTCGCGGGACAGTCCGGCCTTACTCTGGTATTGCCTGCCGATGACCAGGTAAGAGCCTTCCTGGTGAAGACCAACTAGAAGAGTCTTTCTGCCAGCATAAAAAAACCCGGCCATCGCGGCCGGGTTTTTTACTGGGTAAAATTAGCTTTTCTAATATTCTGCGGGTAATTTTACGAGCTGCTCCATCGTGAACACAGGCCCATCGAAACAAACATAGAGATGACCGATATTGCATCGCCCGCATTTGCCCATCCCGCACTTCATGCGCATCTCAAGCGTCGTGACGATCTGGTCGTCTTTGAATCCCAGCTCTCTCAGCGCCTGCAGCACGAACTTTATCATTATCGGAGGGCCGCAAGTGAAAGCTACACAATCGCGCGGCGAGGGCGCAAGCTCGGTAACATAGGACGGGACGAAGCCGACATGGCCATCCCAGCCTTCCTGCTCCCGATCGATGGTCAGACGCACATCGCACTTCTCAGCCCACTCTTCGAACTCGTACTTGTAGACCAGGTCGTCCTTGCTGCGCGCCCCGTTGATGACGGTGATCTTGCCGTAATCCTCTTTATGGTCCATCACATACAGCAGCAGCGAACGTAGCGGCGCCATACCGATACCGCCACCGATAATCAGCAAGTCCTTGCCCTTGATGCCTTCATCCACTGGGAAGTTGTTGCCATAAGGCCCGCGCACGCCAATCTTCTCGCCCGCCTCGAGCTGATGCAGCGCCGAGGTGTTCTTCCCGGTGCGCTTCACGCTGAACTCGAGATGATCAGTCCGGGTTGGCGAATACGAAACTCCAAAAGTCGACTCGCCCACGCCCAGCACCGAGACCTCAAGGAACTGGCCCGGCATATAGGTGAATTTCTCCTGCACCTCGGGGTCGTCGAAGACCACGCAGTAAGTCTTCACGTCAGGAGTCTCGTCCCGAATCTCCTGGATAGTCGCGATAAACGGCACCAGGGGGTGACGCGGCAGCGCGCCCTCTTTCATCGCCTGCTCAGTCAACTTGGGCCTCCTCCAGGCTCCGCGCCTTCACTTTGTTTATGATCTCGCGGATGTCGATATTCACCGGGCAATACCGCACGCAGCGCCCGCACCCGACACAAGCGGTCACATCGAGCCTGTCAACGAAATATTTGAACTTGTGCATCACCCGCTGCCGCACGCGCTCGGTGCGCGAAGGCCTCGGGTTGTGTCCGCTGGTCTCCAGCGTGAAATGCGGGAACTGGCAGGTATCCCAGGTGCGATAACGCACTCCCTGCTGCTCGGTCCCATCATCTTCAATATCGAAACAATGACAGGTGGGACAGAGATAGGTGCAGATGCCGCATCCCAGGCAGCTCTCGGCGATTTCGTCCCAGCAGTCATCATCGAACAGCTTGTCCAGCTTGTCGTGGACTGCATGCCCTTCGACATCTACGGCCACCTGCTGTTTCTCGATTACGCCTGCCACGTAGGCATCGCGCGCCGCCTTGTCTTCGGCTGAAGCCGCTTCGAACAGTGCCTTATGCCTGCCGAGGAACTCCTCACCTGGTTCGGTCTTGGCTTCCACGTAGTAGGCATCGCCCAGGTCGGTGAACAGCACGTCCATCCCGCGCGGGTTGCTCATCACCTGCTGCACCGACTCGCAGAAGCACCCAAGCTGCGGGCAGTTCTCCCACACGGCGATAATCAACGTGTTGTCGCGTCGCGCGGCATAAAGCGAGTCCTCAAAAGTCTCGCGATATACCGGGTCTATCATCCGATTGGCCGCGACATCGCATGGCCTCGCGCCAAACAGCACCTTGGGCTCTACGGGCAGCGGAGGCTGCTCGATAGTGTATTCCTTGCCCTCTTTCTTGAACTTGAACAGCAAGTCAGTCTGCGGCAGGAAGACTTCCTTCGGCGGTTTGTTGGTATTGCCCAGCTCTGTTGCAACCTGAGAGGCCTGCTCAATCTCGCGGAAGCGATACACTCCCTCGTCCAGTTTCACCGGCGCGATGAGCTTCGCCTCGCTCATCACCGCTTCGAGCAGTTCTCCCAGCTTCACCTTACTCAGCTTTAGCGCGTCCATTCATCCAACCTCTTGCCCTAATGGCCCTCATGCTCGGCCGGGTCATAATCTTCAACACGGAAGGTCGACAGTGGCACTGGCTCTTCAATTGACTTGCCAGCATACCAGTCGTATAGATCGAAAACTTCTTTTTCGAGTTTCTTGTTGAGCTCGCGCAGCTTTATATTCTGCGGGCAGGCCCGTTCGCATTCGCCGCAGTCAACGCAACGGCCGGCCAGATGGAAGGCCCTGATGAGCAACATCATCTGGTTTTCAGGCAGCTCATTGCGCAGCGGCACCCAACTCGGGTCGCGCTGGTCGAAGATGCAACTGCGACAGAAACAGGCGGGACAGGCATTGCGGCAGGCATAACACCTGATGCACCGGTCGAAATAGCTGTTGAACCGAGAGAGGCGCTCCGCAAGTGTCTGCCCTTCCAGCGCCTCGGTCTCGACAAATTCCGGCTTGCCATCCGGTACCGGCTCGCCAAATACCTCATCACAGAACTGCGGATTATGCTGATAGCACGCAAGGCACCGATCCGCCAGCACATCGGCCACTTTCACAGTCTTGGCCTCTCCGCCCACAAGCGTTGCCTTCACATTCTCGCCGGCGAACAGAATCTCGGCAACATCTTCTTCCGCGACGCCCAGCTTCTTCGTCAACTTCGCGATATCCACGACACCGCCGCAGTTCACGCCGATGATGAAGAGCCTGTCCTTGGGAAGCTGCTCCTGTTGCAGCAGCACAGCCACCGAGCGCGCATCGCACCCTTTCACGATGATGCCAATGCGTTCTTTGGTGTCACGATAATAATTCAGGAAGTCGGCCAGATTATGCACCGACAGCGGAGAGACAACGAGTTGCTCAGCTTCCTCCGGTGTCCGCGCGAAGAAGGGCCGCGAACGCGTCGGCACCGAGCCGGGCGCCCAGCCGATGACAAGGTCTACCTTCTCCTCGGCGAGCAGTTGCTTCGCCAGTTCTTGTACCTGTTTTTCAATCTCTGCGTTCATTATTAGTCCTGGGATTGCGCGGGATTACGGGGCCCGAGCTCCGTCAAATCGGTCACAAATTCTTGGGCTACCTGGGCGAACTTGTCACCCTCGGCCGCCGAGATCCACTCGAAGCGGAATCGCTCTGGCGCGACGCCTACAAACTCCAGCAGCTTGCCAAGCAAGGTCATCCGACGCCGAGTATGGTAGTTACCGCTGCTGTAATGACAGTCGCCAGGATGACAACCTGCCACCATCACGCCATCAGCGCCGCGCTCAAAGGCTTTGAGTACCATCTCCACGTCCACGCGGGCTGAACAAGGCACTCTCAACAGGCGGATCTCGGGTGGATATTTACGCCTGTTCGAGCCGGCCAAATCGGCGCCGGCATAAGTGCACCAGTTGCACGCAAAGCACACCAGCTTCGGCGTCCACTCTTTGCCCTCTTCGGGTTTTTTGGCCAGCGTCTCACTTATCAGAGGCACAGCGCATCAACCTCCGCCAGCAGTTGTTCAGGTTTGAAGCCGCGTAGCTGGATGCTCTTGGACGGGCAGCCTGCCGTGCAGGCGCCACAGCCCTGGCACAGGCCTTCGTTGACCCGAGCGACCTCGCGATTGCGCCTCAAGGCCCTGTCTTCTATCTCGGTCAGCTCGATAGCCTTGTAAGGGCAGGTATTCACGCAGATACTGCAACCAACACAGGTCTGCTCGTTTACCTCGGCCACTGTCGCCTCGGCGAGTATCTGCTTGGCGGCAAGCAGGCCGATGGCTTTGGCGGCCGCGCCTCCCCCCATCGCTACCGAGTCAGGGATATCGCGTACGAACTGCGCACCACCCGCCATAAACACGCCGCGCGTCATCGCTTCCACAGGCTTCAGCTTCGGATGAGCCTCGGTAAAGAAGCCCTCCGCATCGCATGACACCTGGAACATCCGCGAGATGGCCTGCGCGTCGGCCTGCGGTTCTGCCGCCGTTGCCAGCACTACCAGGTCGGCGGAGATATCCATCTTGGAGCCAGTCAGCGAATCGCCGCCGCGCACCATTATCTTGCCGTTCAGCTCATAAAGCTTCGACACGCGCCCGCGCAGATATACAACTCCGAAATCGTCCTGCGCCCTGCGGACAAATTCTTCATAACCCTTACCCGTCGCCCGAACATCTATATAGAAAACATATACCTGCGCATCGGGTATCTTCTCTTTCACCAGCAGCGCGTGTTTGGCTGTATACATACAGCAGATCTTGCTGCAGTAGCCATGCCCCTCGTGCAGGTCGCGCGAGCCCACGCACTGGACGAAGACGACGGTCTTCGGCTCTTCGTGGTCGCTCGGGCGCACCAGATGGCCTTCGGTCGGGCCTGAAGCGTTCAGGAGCCGCTCGAACTGCAGGCCCGAGACGACATCCGGATAACGTCCCGAACCGTATTCAGGAAACTGCTCCGGCCCCATAAACGAGAGCCCGGTCGCCAGCACGATGGCCCCGAACCGCTCTGTCACGACCTCGTCCTGGTCATCATAGCGGATAGCTTTGGCCGGACAGATCTTCTCGCAGATCCCGCATTTGCCCGTCTTGAGTTTGATGCAGTGCTCCTTGTCGATTGTGGCGATGTTGGGCACCGCCTGCGGGAAGGGTATGTAGATGGCCGGCCGCTTGGACAGTCCCTCATTCCATTCGCTCTCGGCCTTTGCCGGGCACTTCTCCAGGCACGCCCCGCACCCGGTGCAGGCGTCCGCATCTACATATCGCGCCTTTTTGCGGATCTTCACATCGAAATTTCCGACATATCCGGAAACCTCTTCAACTTCCGACCAGGTCCAGATCTCGATATTCGGGTGCCTGGCGACGTCTACCATCTTCGGCGTCAGGATACACGCCGCGCAGTCCATCGTGGGGAAGGTCTTGTCATACTGCGCCATATGCCCGCCGATAGAGGGGCTGCGCTCCAGCAGCACCACAGGATAGCCCGCATCCGCGATATCGAGAGCCGACTGGATGCCTGCGATTCCCCCGCCCACGACCAGCGCGCGCGGGTAGATAGGCACTTCAAGCTGGGTAAGCGGCTCGTTGCGCGCCACCTTGGCGACTGCGGCTTTTACGAGATCCAGCGCCTTCTCGGTCGCTGCGTCCTTGTCTTTTGTCACCCAGGAGACATGTTCCCGGATGTTGGCTATCTCGACCATATAAGGATTCTTGCCAAGCTCGACCATCACGCCGCGGAAGGTCGGCTCGTGGAGCCTCGGCGTGCAAGCTGCCACCACGATCGCATCGAGGTTGTGCTCGAGTACTGCCTGCTTGATAAGTTCCTGCCCAGGGTTCGAACACATATAGGTATAGTCGGTCGCAAAGGCGACATGCGGCAGCTTCGCGGCTTCTTCGGCCACGCGCTCCACATCAACTACACTTGCTATGTTCGTACCGCACCGGCAGACGAATACTCCAACTCTTGCCATAGTTCACACCACTTAGAGCAGGTTCAGAACACGCAGCGGCGTCAGCATGTCCTTCACGTGCATAGTCAGACCAAGCTCTTCAGGACTCATCCCGATGGCCACTCCCACCAGCTCCAGGAAGTTGTACACCGGTATAGCCAGCTCTCTCCCCTTGGCGCGCGAGGCCTCGGCCTGACGCACCTCCAGGTTCATCTGGCAGAACGGGCACGCCGTCACGATGGCGTTTGCACCCGAGTCAATCGCATTTTGCAGGATGCTTCCGCTCAGGTTCGCGATAACCTGGGGGAAGGTCAGCGTGAAGCTTGCCCCGCAACATTCAGTTTTGTAGGCCCACTCGACAACCTCGGCTCCTGTCGCCCGCAGGATGTCATCCATCGACTGTGGATACTCGGCGCTGTCCCAGCCGCCGGTCACCTCGGGCGTCCGGGTCAGCAGGCAGCCATAATAACAGGCAACCTTGAGGCCCTCCAGCGGGCGCTGAAGCAGTTCCTTGATCCGGCTCATAGCGTCCGTCTCATGCATCAACTGCAGGTTGTGCTTCACTTCCAGGGTGCCCTTGTAGCGCACTTCCCACTTCTCGCGCAGCTCGTGCATCGCCGGGATGTCACTCTTGAAAGCCCAGTCCGCCCGCTTCAGGCGGTTGTAACAGGCAGCGCAAGGAGCCGTTATGACGGGATCGATGCCCTCCATTGTCTCAGCCTGGGCCAGCACCCTGAGGGGCAGCGCCAGTGACAGCAACTGGTTCACCGAGTGGGCTGAAGTAGCCCCGCAGCAGTTCCAGTCGGGCACTTCCTTCAGAAAAATATCGAATTTGGGCAGCACAGCCTGGGTCGCCTTCTCCATATCTTTGCCGGAGGCGCTTGCAGTGCAGCCTGGAAAGTAAGCTACCTTCATAATCTAGTCTTCCTCTTCCTTGGCCTCGGCCTCGGAGTGGCCTTCGACCTTTGCCTCGATATGCTCGAGGTCTGGCGCGAGCTTCTCGAACATCTCGCGGATCTCCTCGCGCGCCTTTACCGAGTGGGGCAGCAAGCCCATCCGGCCTTTTGCCATCAGCATTGCGCCCAGGTCCATATCGCCAAAAAACTGCATCCGCTTGGTGCGGTAACGCATCAACATTCCCATCTCGTATACGCGCCCATACTTCTTGACCGTGTCGAGGAAGTACCTGTGGAAGGTAGTGATGGCTTCTTCGCCAACTACTCCTTCCTCAACAGAAAGCTCGCGCATTACATCTATGCACTCGTCTATCTTGATCTCCATCGGGCACCGCGTCGTGCAGGTCATACAACTTACACAGAACCAGATGGCCTTGCTCGAGAGGGCCCGGTCCTTCATGCCCAGGTTGATAAGCCTGATAAGCTGGTGCGGCCCATAGTCGAAATACTCGTTCATAGGGCAACCCGCAGTGCATTTGGCGCACTGGTAGCACTTCTTAACGTCGGTCTCGGCCAGCGCCTCGACCTTGCCGCGAAACTCCGGGTCGACCTGGTCGCCTTCGAAGCGGGCCATTCTTTCGATGATCTCAAGTCCCATTGCCTGTTACTCCTTGAGCCTGTGGCTTTCCACAAGCCTTCTAAAAGCCAACGCTTGCCTCGGGGGCCTAGTTCCAGCCCGCAAGCTGCGCTGCAAAGGTCACGGCTCTCAGCAACCCAGCAGGCATAAGCCCTAGCGCCAGGGTCAGCAGCAGCGTGAAAGCAAGCGCCACGTTCAGCGACCAGCCGGCCCGGATAGGCGCCTTCTCGAGTTGCTCACTCGGCTTCACGAAGTACATCAGCCTGGTCACGTTGAAATAATAGTACAGCGAGATGACACTATTTAGCACGCCGATGATCGCAAGCCACAGATACCCCTGCTGGATGGCCGCCGCGAAGACATACAGCTTGCCCCAGAAGCCAAGCAGCGGCGGGATTCCCGCCAGCGACAGCAAGAAGAGCACGAGCATAAGCGCAAGGCCAGGCGAGACCTGTGCCAGCCCCGCATAATCGGCTATCTCTTCGGTGCCCAGTGCGTTCTTCACATAGATAACAATGGCAAAAGCGCCCAGGTTCATCGCTACATAGGCGGCCGAATACAGCAGCACGCCTTCCAGCGCCAGGTTATCCTGGGCCGCCACGACGATCCCCATAAAAATGTAGCCCGCCTGCGCGATAGAGCTATAGGCCAGCATACGCTTCATATTGCGCTGGGGTATGGCCACCACGTTGCCGATGGTCATCGTCAGCGCGCACAGCAGCCCGAAAACTGGCAGCCAGAGAGGCGCATAATGCTCCATCCCGACGACAAAGACGCGCAGCAGCGCCGCGAATCCCGCCAGCTTTGGCGTCACCGAGAGGAAGGCCGTAATCGGCGTAGGCGCGCCCTCGTAGACGTCCGGCGACCACATATGGAAAGGCACCAGGGCTATCTTGAAGCCCAGCCCTACCATCATAAAGATGGCGGCCGCGAACATCGCCGGCGAGAGATTCGAACTCGCTTGCAGCTCGGAAAGATAGGTAGTCCCAGTCAGGCCATAGATTAGCGAGATGCCATACAGCATAAAGGCAGAACAAGCCGCCCCGTACAGCAGATACTTCAGGCCGCCTTCAGAAGAAGGCTTGTCGCCCCTGACATAGCCGACCAGGATATAGCTCGTGATACTGACCAGCTCGATGCTGATATAAAGTGTCAGCAGCTCCTTGGCCGCCACCGCCAGCATGATGCCGCCCACGGTCACTGCGAGCAGCGCGAAGAACTCGCCCTGGAAGTGGGGCATCCGCTGCTGGACATACTCAACCGCGAGCAGGCAGACCAGCGCGCCGGAAAGCAGGGCAAGCAACTGGAAGAAGGCCGCCATCCCGTCGAAGGCCAGCAAATCAGAAATCCAAAGGGGCATCCCTGCGGCTTCGGCATCGACGCCCATCCCGTTCAAGGTCTGTATCCCTATCAGGATGAACCCAACCGCCGCCACCCAGGCAAGCCACGACTTCCTGGTGGACAGTGACAGCATATCCAGTATCAGGAGGGCTACAGCCAACCCGAACACCAGCAATATGGGCATTAGTGGAGCAACTGCCTGCAACTTGGCGCCTCCGTCAGAGCCCCAGGGTCTGTCCGAGCGTACCGAGCGCGCTCGCCAGGTTCATTACCGCTTCATTCGCCGGGCCGGTAACGAGGAAGGGTGCAAGCCCTATCGCCACCGTCAGCACCATCAGCGGTACCAGTACGCCGACCTCGTGCAAGTTGAGATCGGCCATCTCAGCGTATTTCTCATTCACCTCGCCCAGCAACACGCGCTGGACAGTCCAAAGCAGATAAGCTGCGCCCAATACTATACCGATCACCGAAAGGGCGGTGATAATCTGGAAGACGGGGAAGGCCCCCATCAGCACGAAAAGCTCGGACACGAAGCCGCTCATCGTCGGCAGGCCCAGCGAGCCCAGGCAAATGAAGATGAAGATGCCCGAGTAGACCGGCGCCACCGCGCCCAGTCCCCCGAAGTTGCCGATAACTCTGTGATGAGCGCGCTCGTAAAGCATCCCTACGAGAAGGAAGAGGGCGCCCGTAAGCAACCCGTGGCTGAACATCTGCAAGATGGCCCCGTGCATCGCCTGGGGCGTCCCGGCGGCAAGGCCCAGCATTATAAAGCCCATATGGCCTACCGAGCTATACGCTACCAGCTTCTTCAGGTCGGACTGGGCCATAGCCACGAGCGACCCGTAGATGATGCTGATAAGCGCAAGCACCGCCACCAGCCCCGAATAGGCGATGCTCATATCTGGCATTATCGGCATCGAGATGCGCATAAAGGCGTAAGTGCCCATCTTCAGCAGCACACCGGCCAGTATGACAGAGCCAGCGGTCGGTGCTTCGACGTGAGCATCGGGCAACCAGGTGTGGAAGGGCCAGACCGGCACCTTGATTGCGAAACCCACAAAGAGGAACCAGTACACCACGCCCGCAAGCGGCATCAGGCCCGCCATCGGCGTCAGGCGCGCCCACTCCAGCAGGTCAAAGGTGCGCGGGTCGGTGTGGAAGTAGATAATCAGTATGCCAAGCAGCATCAGCACGCTGCCTGCCAGCGTGTAGAGGAAGAACTTGATGGCCGCGTATTCGCGCCGCTCGTGACCCCAGATGCCAATCAGGAAGTACATCGGCACCAGGCTGACTTCCCAGAAGACGTAGAACAGAATCATATCCAGCGAGCAGAAGACGCCCAGTGTGCCCATCTCGAGCAGCAGGAACAGGGCGAAATACTCTTTCACCCGTACCTTCACGATGAAGGAGTAGACGATAGACAGGAAGGTAAGCAGCGTCGTCAGGACGACCATCGGCAACGACAGGCCATCGAGCCCGATATGGTAGCTCGCGCCTATCTGGGGGATCCAGCTATACTGCTCTTCAAACTGCATCCCGACGGCATTCTGGTCAAAGGCCCAATACAGGTAGAAGGACAGCAGCATCGCGGCGAAAGACACAATCGCCGCAAACCACTTGATAAACTTCTCCTGTTCTTTCGGCACCAGCATCAGAACAAGTACGCCTGCCAGAGGCAGGAACACCTGTACCGAAAGCAGTCCGCTAGCTCCATCCATTGCTATCTACTCCCAGCCTACATACCAAGCAGGTGCGCCAGACTTATGATTATAAGCGCCGACGCCCCCAGGATTATGAAGAGGATATACGCCTGCACCTGACCATTCTGAGCCAGGCGCAACTGCTCGCCAGACCAGCGCGTGACCATACCAGACAGGTTAACCAGACCATCCACTATCCACTTGTCAAACCAGTTCCCGGCCGCGACAAAGGCCAGAGTCACGTACCCCACGCCGTTCACGATGCCGTCTATAATCCACTTGTCGAAATTCCACATCCAGATGCAGCCCCGGACGAAAGCCCACACCAGGCCGTTGTACATTTCATCGAAGAACCATTGCCGGTCGAACAGCACATAGACCGGCTTCAGTGAGGCTTTTATCGCCTGCGGGCTTATGCGTTTCCACGGCGCATAGTACATAAGCGCCCCTAACAGCAGACCCGACAGCGCCAGGAGGATCGAGATGATCATCGGCAGGTGACTGGTGGCCTCGCCCTCAGCCCCGTGGGCAATCGGCGCCAGGGCATGTTCTGCCCCAGGCAGCGCCAGTTCATGTCCGCCCATCAGGAAGCCATGCATCCAGTTACCCGCTACCCAGGGCGTGCCAAGCCAGCCCGCGAACAGCGCAAAGACTGCCAGTATCATCAGCGGCACCGTAATGGTGCGCGGTGACTCATGCGCGTGCTCAAATTTGTGTTCATCGCGCGGCTTGCCCGTGAACACCGACAGCCAGAGCCTGGCCATATAGAAAGCCGTGCAGAAAGCCGATGCGGCGGCCATCCAGAAGATGACCTTGTTGTAGCCAAAGGCTTCCAGCAGTATCTCGTCCTTGCTGAAGAAACCTGCCGTCAGTGGGAAACCCGCCAGCGCGAGCGACCCAATCGCGAAGGTGGCCGCCGTTATGGGCATCTTGCGCCCCAGCCCGCCCATCTCGCGCATATCGTTGGTGTGCACCGAATGGATGACCGAGCCTGACCCGAGGAAGAGCAGCGCCTTGAAGAAGGCATGGGTAAACAGGTGGAACATCCCCGCCACAAAGCCGCCCACGCCCAGGCCAATCATCATATAGCCAAGCTGGCTGATAGTCGAAAAGGCCAGCACTCGCTTGATGTCGAACTGCGTTATCGCAATCGTGCCCGCAAAGAAAGCAGTGAAGGTGCCTATCCAGGCTACCACGTGCAGCGCGCCCGAGACCTCAAACAGCGGGTAGGTGCGCGCGACCAGGTAGACGCCTGCCGCGACCATCGTGGCGGCATGGATGAGCGCGCTGACCGGAGTTGGGCCTTCCATCGCATCGGGCAGCCACATATGCAGGGGGAACTGCGCCGATTTGCCTACCGCGCCCATAAAGATAAACAGGCAAGCCGCTATCAGGAAGGCCGGATGCTGCGCCGCCATCGCCGGCCCCGCCGCAAACTGCTCGGGGAAGAGCACCGTCCCTGTGCGGAAGAACAGCATCAGGATGCCAACCAGCATCCCAGCATCGCCAAGTCGAGTCACCAGGAAAGCTTTCTTGCAGGCCTTCGCTGCGGCTTCTGTCTCGAAGTAGAAGCCGATAAGCAGGTAGGAACAAAGCCCTACCAGCTCCCAGGAACCGTAGAAGATAATCCAGTTGTTCGCCAGGCACAGCGCCAGCATTGCCGAAGCAAAAAGCGAGATATACGCGAAGAAGCGCGGATACCGCTTGTCTCCGTGCATATAACCGATGGAGTAGATAGCCACCAGCAGCGAGACCGACGTGACGACGAACAGCATCAGCACGGACAGATTATCGATGGCGAAGCCGACATCCAGACTCACGTTGCCAAGGTCTACCCAGGGCACAACCAGACTGTAATCCGGCGCGCCCGAGAGCTTGGCCAGCGCAATCGAAGCCATTACCAGCCAGGAACCTGCCAGTGCCGCAACGCAAACATAGGCGCCCTGTCCGGGCGCCTTGCGGCCAAGGGCAAGTATCAGCCCGAAGGCTAAGTAGTGGTAGCAGCGGAATTATCCAGGCCTGACTCAGCATCGTAAGGTTACCACTTCAACAGATTGAGCTTGTCGACGAGCGAGGTGCGGTGAGAGCGCCAGACGGTGATGACCAGCGCAAGCCCGACCGCTATCTCGGCTACGGCGACACAGATTACAAACAGGGCGAAGATCTGCCCGGCGAAATTATCCGGCGTCACGAACCTGGCGAAAGCCACCAGGTTGAGGTTTACCGCGTTCAGCATCAGCTCGATACACATCAGCACGCCGATAGCGTGCCTGCGGATGAGCACTCCATAAAGCCCAATGCAGAAAAGCAGGGCTGCCAGTATCAGATATTGTTCAAGCGAAGGGGCGCCGATTGTCATTTTTCCGGACGCACCTCCTTCGCAATCACCACAGCGCCTATCAGGGCCACCAGCAGCAGGATGGAAGCTATCTCAAAGGGCAGCACAAACTTCGTGAACAGCGTCTCAGTTAGTCCCAAAAGGCTTGCATCGGTCAGCGCCTGACCCGTCGCGGCATCTGAAGTAACCGCTGGATAGTCCGAATTCAAGAGCACCGCGATAAGCAGCGGCAGGAAAGCTCCGAATACGATTACAGCGCCCAGTCCTACCTGCTCATTGGTCTGGGCGATGGGCCGCTTGAGTGCCCGGCGCGTCACCATAACGGTCATCAGCACCAGGATGGACACGCCGGCCGCGTAAATCATTATCTGTACGACGCCCAGATAGGGCGCCGACAGCATAAAGAAGAAACCCGCCACGACCAGCATCGTGAAGGCCAGCGCCACCGCTGCGTGCAGGATGTTGCGCACCATCACGACGCAGATGGCCCCGCCCACCAGCAGTACAGCAAGTATCCAGAAGAGCAGTTGCGAACCCAAAGCGGTAATCATAGCTTCTCCACCGCCTGGTCTGGCCGCTTGCCCTGGGCTATCAGACGCGGCAGATCGTAAACCAGGTCCTCTGGCTCATAGCTTGTAAGGTCATATGCCTCGGTCAGGAAGATGGCATCCACCGGACAGATCTCCTCGCACATCCCGCAGAAGATGCAGGTCAGGTGGTCTACCTCGAAATCCTACCAGCAGCTTCTTCTTGCTGCCCTCGGGCTGTTCGGTCTTCAGTGTGATGGATTTGGTGGGGCAGATGCGCTCGCACAGCCCGCAAGAGATGCACTTGGGCGCGCCCTTCTCGTCCACCGCCATCGCCAGTATGCCGCGCCAGGCATCATAGACCTTGCGCTTCTGCTGCGGATAGTGGATGGTCACGGCCTTCCGGTTGAAATACTTTTGAGTGACACTCATCCCGGCCAGGACGGTGTAAGGCCAGCCCACGATGGACTTCAGGCTTTCCAGCAGCTTGCTCACTGGCCAGCCCCCTTCACGAGCAGCCACCAGGCGGCGAAGAAGATGTTCAGGACGCCAATCGGCACCAGCACCTTCCAGGCGATGCCCATAAGCTGGTCAACGCGGATACGGGGCAGAGTCCAGCTCCACCAAAGCGAGATATATATAAGGATATAGACTTTTAAGAAGAACCAGAACAAGCCGCTCACGATGCCTGTCGTCGGTCCCAGCGGCGAATGCCAACCGCCCAGGAACATTGTCACCGCGACCGCGCACATTGTGAACAGGTTGATGTACTCCGAGAACATAATCATCGAGAACTTCATACCGGTGTATTCGGTCGTGAAGCCTGTGACAAGCTCGGATTCCGCTTCCAGCAGGTTGAAGGGCGCGCGGTTTACCTCTGCCGTGCCCGCCAGGAAGAAAAGCACCAGCGCGATAAAACCTGGCACGGTGAGGAAGTTCCAGTGAAGCAGGCTTGACGACTGGTAGTTGGCCACACTGACCATGCTCATCGAGCCTGACAGCATTACGCCGACCACCAGCGCCAGCATCAGGGGCATCTCATAACTGACAAGCTGCCCTGCCGCTCTCATCCCACCCAGCAGCGAATACTTGCTGTTCTGGCCCCAGCTTCCCAGCAGGATGGCCAGCGCCGTAAAACTGGTCACTGCCGAGATAAAAAACACGCCGATGTTGAGGTCTGCGGCCACCAGCTTGGGCCCGAAGGGGATGCACAGATAAGCCGTGAAGGCGAAGCCGACCGCCAGGATTGGACCGAGTATAAAAAGGAAAGCGTCCGCCTGCTTGTGGCGGATGTCCTCCTTCCGCATCAGTTTGATGGTGTCGGCGATCGTCTGCAGGATGCCGTGCACCTTGCCCACATACATCGGGCCAACACGCGATTGCCAGCGGGCGCTGAGCTTGCGCTCCAGCCACACCAGGAACATAACCGTCAGCGACAGGAATATATAGAAGATAATAATGGCGACGACGGAGACGACGATATTCCAGATGCTGTCAAGCTCCACGGCCTTCAGGCCGCGCGAAAGCATCCAGGCATCCAGCATCGTGGGGATGCCAACAATCCAGCCCCAAGCTGCTCCCAGCCAGTCTCCAAGTGTCTGCCACATAGTTACCGGTCCACTTCTCCCATCACGACATCCAGGCTTCCGAAGATGGCCACCAGGTCGGCCAGCTTGAGCCCGAGCGCGGTATAGGGGACTGCCATAATATGGATAAACGAAGGCGCCTTGATGTTAGCCCTGTAAGGCTTCTCGCTCCCGTCGCTTATCAGATAGAATCCCAGGTCGCCACGAGGCGCCTCGATATGCGCATTGGCTTCGCCCGCTTCCGGCTTGAGCACCCGCGGCACTTTCGCCATCGTCGGCCCTTCCGGCAGTTGCTGAAGCGCCTGGCGGATTATCCGGATGGCCTGGTGCATCTCGTGATAACGCACATAAGCTCGATCCAGACTGTCTCCCTGCTGGCCAAGCGGCACCTCGAACTTGAACCTGTCGTAAACCGAGTACGGCTTGTCCCGGCGCAGATCCCAGTCTACCCCTGAACCTCGAAGATTCGGTCCGCTTATCCCGAGCGCCAGGGCATCTTCGCGCCTTAGAAAACCGATGTCTTTGGTCCGGTACTGGAAGATGGCGTTCTTCAGCAGCAGCTTCTCATATTCTGGCAGCTTCTCTTCGATAGCTCTGAGCGCTGTCCAGCACCTGTCTACCCAGCCCTCGGGCAGATCGCACTTGACTCCACCGATCCGGTAATAGTTGAAAGTCATCCGCTGGCCGGTCAGCTCTTCGAGCAACTCCATTATCAGCTCGCGCTCGCGGAAACAGTAAAGCACCATCGTGGTGGCGCCGAGGTCGACCCCATAAGTCCCAAGCCATACCAGGTGGCTCGCGATGCGCATAAGCTCATCGCAGATTACCCGGATGAACTCGGCCCGCTCCGGTACTTCGACCTTCGCGAGCTTCTCGACCGCCAGCACATAAGCGTGCTCATTGGTCAGTCCCGCCAGATAATCAAGCCGGTCCACCAGGGCGATGTTTTGAGCCCAGGTGAAGCCTTCCATCAGCTTCTCGATGCCCCGATGCAGGTACCCTACATGACACTCGATCTCGTTGAGCTGCTCGCCTTCCATCCTGAGGAACATCCTGAACACGCCGTGCGTACTCGGATGGGAAGGCCCCATATTCAGCCAGAACTGTTCGAGCCCGCTCGCATCCGCCTCGGGATGCGTAAGCCGGTCCAGGTCAGAAGAATTGATTTCCGGTGCGCCAAATCTTGTCATCTTTCGATTACCGGTTTCCACTCTTTCAGCAGCGGATTCCCAACGAAGCCCTCCGGCAGCAGGATGACCCTGAGATCCGGATGGCCTTCAAATTCGATTCCGAACATATCGAAGGTCTCTCGTTCATGCCAGTTGGCTCCCGCATAGACCTCGACTGCGGAGGGACATACTGGCTTTTCTTTCGAGACCTTTACCCGCACGAAACACTCGAGCTTCGTCTTCAGCGAGTGCAGGTGATGCACGACTTCCAGGCTGTCGCCTCTGTCTATCCCAAACGCCTGGGAATACCAGTCGAAACCGAGCATCTCGTCATCGCGCAGCAAGCCAAGCGTTGCAATCAAGGCCTCGGCCGGCGCCGTCAGGCTGAATTCGGTCTCATCGCCGAACTCGGCCAGCGTCACTCCAGCCGGCAGCTTGCCCTCGAGATATTCGATTGCCTCAGTGGCAGTAGTCATTATTTGCTGGTCTTCCATTTGGGCTTGGCAATACGGGGCTGGTTGTGCTCGTAAGCCTCATTGCGCCGGATACTTCCCTTGGCTATCTGCCTCTGCAGGGCCATCACCGATTCAATCAAAGCTTCGGGGCGCGGCGGACAACCAGGCAGATAGACATCCACCGGCACAATCTTGTCGACGCCATTCACGACGCCATAAGCGTTCTGGAATATGCCTCCGGAGCAGGCGCAGGCGCCCATCGCGATGACATACTTCGGCTCTGGCATCTGTTCGTAAAGCAGGCGAACCCGTTTGGCCATCTTGTAAGTGACGGTGCCCGAAACCAGCAGCAGGTCGCTTTGCCTGGGGGTCGCGCGCGGAATAACGCCGAACCGGTCGAAGTCGTAGTGGGCGACGTAAGTGCTCATCATCTCGATGGCGCAGCATGCCAGGCCAAAAGTCATCGGCCAGACAGAACACTTCTGGGCCCAGTTGAAGACCAGGTCCAGGGTCGTCGTCACAATTTGTCCGCCAACCTTGTCAGCGAACTCGGGCACGCGATCGATTATAGCCATTCAAGTGCACCCTTGCGCCAGGCATAACCCAGCCCAAATAAAAGGACCAACAGGAAAAGAGCCATCTCGAAAAAGGCAAATCCGGCCAGGTCGGGCAACTGCTTGAAAATCAGCGCCCACGGAAAAAGGAAGGCCGTCTCCAGTTCGAACAGCAAGAAGAGCAAGGCGATTACATAATATTGTGGTTTGAAACGCAGCCAGCTATCTCCAAAAGGCAACTCGCCGCACTCATAAGCAGTGCGTTTGCCATCAGTGGGAGCATGAGGCCGGAGTATCCAGGCGAAGATAAATGCGCCAACTGCCATTAGCATCCCGCCAAGCAGGAAAAGCAAGATGCCAACGTAATTGTGTTGCACTACCCTCACCTGCCCACACATGAAAAGGCTGGTCGCGGTCATCTGTCTGTTTGGCCCGCTACCAGCTGACCTTTAGATATACACCTTCAGCGGTCCGGGGTCAATAATCGACCCTTTCAGAAGGGGGCATCCGGTGGGTAAATAACGGCAAAAACGTCTTCTACTTGCCGCCTCCCCAAAAAAGGTGAAAAAAACTTGCCGTAAAGCCGAACTTGCAGACTACTCGCCTCGTAGGTAGTATAACGCCTAATCCGACCTGTTCTTGCAAAGAGGATAGGCGCAGGGAGTGTTAGTCCTTATGAGTATCGCCAAAAAGGCGACTTTGGTCGCCAGTTTTTTGCTTGCTTGTTGCTTTTTATCTGGCCCTGTTCTTGCCCAGCCAGCCAGCCCACCTGAGCCTCCTGCTACGCCTGCGGCAACTGAGGCGCCGGCCGCGGAAGCCCCTGCTACCGAGCCTGTTGAGGTAAAAGTCGAGGTTACCCTTTCCGAGCAAGGTGTTACCCTCATCGCCCGCGAGGCCGATGCCCACGAGGTTTTCTACAGGTTGGGGGCTGCTACTGGCACCTGGATTATCGTTAACCAGTCGGTTAATCAGAAATTGACCCTGGTGCTTCGTAACCGGACCCTGGAGGAAATATTCGAGGCAATCGCCACTGGTTATGGGCTCTCCTGGTCGAAGATAAGCGGCTACTATATGATATCGAAAGGCATTCCCGACGATCCCGCCGCCTATCTGCTAAGCGACATTGCAACTATTCCTCTAAATTATGTCCAGGCTTCGGCTGCCAAGTCTCTGCTGCCGGTCTTTCTACAGGACCACGTCCATATCAACGAGCAACAAAACGCGGTCGTGCTCTCAGGTCCACGCGAGGTGCTGGCCAAGTTCGAACAGGATATCAAGCAGTTTGATATTCCCGCAGAGCAGATCCTGATCGATGTGCTTATGGTCGAGCTTACCCGCGATGGCAGCGAACGTCTTTCCTCCGCCATCCAGTGGGTAAACAACGGCGACAGCTACTCAACCGACAGTGAAGATGGTTCTGTCGAATGGGAATCTGATGCTTACAACTGGAGCACATATGCCCAGCTTGACGACCAGTTTTGGATGGCCCTTCAAGGGCTTGAAACCTCTGGTGACGCTTCGGTGCGCGCCCAGCCCAGCATCGCCACTGTCTCGGGTCAGGCTGCCGAGGTCTTCATCGGGGTTGAAAAGTATCTGAAGACTAACGTCCAGATGGTTGGTCAGTCCTCTAGCGGCACGCGCACCTCCATCCAGGCGGGTATCCGACTCGCAATTACCCCCTGGACCGGTGGCGCAGGCACCATCCTGGCGCGTATCGAGCCAGAAATCAGTACTCTGTCGGCCGATGATCCAATCACAGGTCTGCCCGAAATGAGCAGTCGCAATGCCGAAACCTGGGTGCGTCTCAAGGACAGTCAGACCATTGTCATCGGTGGTCTCACCCAGCGCGAAAAACGCACTACCATTGGCGGCATCCCTCTCTTGAAGGACCTGCCTCTGATTGGCAAATTGTTCCAGCGTCGCAGTTCTGAAGAAATCGAGACCGAACTTGTTATCTTCGTAACCCCTCGCCGCCTGTCCGCTTCGGGGCAGCTTTCGCCTGAAGAAGAAACTAGGCTCAAGGAAAAGTTTGGTCTGGAGGATTTTAACGGGGCGCTGTAGCCCCTCCTGTATGAGAAAGTCACCGAGTTTCCTGGTTTTGTCAGGCCTGCTTCTCCTGGTGTTGCTTCTGGGCAACTCCCAGTTGGCTGTTGCCCAAATGCGCGCGTATGCCACTATCAACAAAGTCACCTGGACCCAGCTTGCCAATGCCGTTACCGTGCGTATCGAATCAGACGGCATCCTGGAGGCTGACCTTGACTGGGAAAATATTGGCAACCTGATTGAGTGGAACGAAGACGTGGGTGACTGGCAGCCTAAGGCCTCTCAATCACTTTCCTTGCAGGTGGCTAATGGCAAGATTGGGGTTCAGAACTTTGTGGACATAAGCACCTATCCTGTCAGCCATCTCGAATTCTCTCCAATGACTTACGCGGAGCAGGGAATCGGCTGCAGGGTGCGCCTTCTGTTCTACAAAGAAGCGGGCTTGCTTGAAGCCTTTGGCGATTTTGACATCCGACAGTGGTGGGTAGCCAACTATGTTCCCTTGCGAGTCGAGGCGCAACTAAGCCGCGACCAGCGCGCTCTGCTTATCACGGTCTATTCCGACAGGCAGATCAATCCTAAAGCCAAAGACGATGAAGCTGCCGCAATAAAGCAGCGAATTGAAACGGCAAAAAGCTTACTGGTAGTCAGCGAACACGACGGCCTTATCGATGCCGACCTGCTTAATGTGCCCCTGGCAGATGTCGTCAGAGAACTCGGCAAGCTGGAAGCCTGCCCCAGGCTGGTACTCCCCGAGGATATCAATCCTTACGTCACACTTTATGCCAAAGATCAGCCCCCACTTAGACTGCTTGAGGCTATCGGAAGTATGACCGGCCTGACCTTGTGGCGCACTGATGGTCAATACTCTTATGCCCGCTCCAACATCGAGACAGCCAGCGGCTATTATGGTTCAAGCGCCTGTACTATCCAGCTGGAAAATATAAAACTGGAACAAGCGCTCAATCTGATGCCTGATTTCCTGTTGCGCGACCTGCGCCCCTCAGCCGAGCATAACGCAATCAATATCGCCTGCAGCGCACCGATTACTTCTAAAGTCCGGCAAGATATCGAGCTACTCGATCAACCACCACGCCAGGTCGGCCTGGCTCTGATGCTAGTTCAGTTCGAGAGAGAGAAAAACGAGAAAGTTTCTTTCTCTGCCCGTTATCAGAACGGCAACGACCTGTTTTCCTTCGATTCTGATCTGGGTACCCTTCTCGGTTGGCTTGACTCACCCAATCCCTTCTTCAGTCCACTTGGCTCAGTAGGCGGTTATTGGGATTTGCTGGTGCGTGGTCTGAAGACCAACCGCAAGGCCGAACTGCGCTCCTCACCCTACCTGGTTACGTTGTGCGGGCAGGAGGCCAGCCTTTTTGTCGGTAAGACTCAATATGTAAAGCGCAGTAATCCTTACGATGGCTCGGAAGAAGTTGGTCCTGTCAAGCTCGGAGTCAATCTCAAATTTACTCCCATCGTAGGGCCGGAAGGTGTGGTAACTCTTAAAATCTGGGCTTCCGATTCGAGCATCATTGACCTTGATGCCCAGACCGGTCAGCCTACTCTGCGCTCGGCCGAATTCACGGGCACGGTCCGCGCCAATTCTGGCGAAACGATCTATATCGGTGGCCTGGAATTACAGCGTCGCGAAAAAATCGAACAGAAGCTGCCTGTGCTTGGCGATCTGCCTCTGATTGGTAAACTCTTTACCTCCACCAGCAAGTTGGAGGTCGACTCAGATTTTGGACTCTTCATTACGCCTTTCCTCTTGCCCGATTCGCAGGGCTTTCCAGCCCAGCAGCTCGGTCTGATGAATCGCGTTCAACTTATGATGGACTCTGAGACTAAGGAAGGTAAGCAATGATACGACTTATTCTGGCTCTGACCCTGATAACTGTAATGCTTGCGCTGGTGTTGGTCCCTGCCTCTGCTGCGCCAGTCTATAGCAGCATCACCGAGATCACCTCAAGAGAGCTTTCTAATGGGGTGCAGATCACCATCAAGGCCGACGGGGTAATCGAGTGGCATGTCCCTCGCCGGTTTAACAGCACCACGCCTACCAGCAGGCTGGAGGTACACTTTCCCGCTTCGCTCAACAGCAGTGGGGAAAGCACCTTCTATATAAACAAATATCCTGTCAGCCTGGCCCAACTGCAGATTGCACCCGATGCCAAGGAAGGGGTGGGGGTCGAGTTATACATAACAATGATAGAGCCCTCTACCTTCTCAGTTTCGCAAAGCGATGATATGACCAGTGTCGTCATCACCATCAATAGCGACCGCACCCTGGCAGCAGGCGCTGGCGGCAAAGGGGCAGGAGGCGAAGCCGAGAGCCAGCTTTTTGTTGAAGCCGATGATATGGGCCTCCTGACTGTGAACGCACAGAAGGCCAGCTTCCCCAAGCTTATTCGTATGGTCGGCGAAAAAACTGGCCTGGATATCGTGGTAAACGATGCCGCCTCCCTTGCCAACCTGACGCTCTCTATCAACCTTACTGGCGCCAAACCTGAAGAGGCCTTCCAGGCTATTGCTTCTGCCACTGGACTTGCGCTTTCCAAGCAGGGCGATGAGATACCCATCTATATGTTTAGCCAGGGCATCCCGGTTGATCTGGCTTCCTACCGGCTCTCTGCCACCGAGTCCTTCTCCATGGACCAGATCCTTGCCTCCGATGCTCCCAAGATGCTGCCCAACTTCCTGTTGCAGTATCTTCACGTGAACAATGCGCAGAATGCCGTCGTTGTTACTGCGCCTGATCAGATGCTTGAAAAGATTGGCGCTGACCTGGACAAAGTGGATATTGGCCCGCCGGTCATTATGGTTGAGGCTCTGGTCGTGGAGTTCAAGGACACCGAAGACAAAGATAGTTTTATGTCGATGGTCTACCGCAGTGGTGAGCGTCAATTTATCACCAGACCTGACCAGGGGCTCTCCTATTACACCGACATTGGCTCTTTGCCAAGCAACTTCCAGGCCTCTCTTAAGGCACTGGAAAACAGCAGTACTGCTCGAGTCGTGGCCAACCCGAGGATGTCCTGCCTCAACGGCCGGTATGCCACTGTCTTCATAGGGAAGATCCGCTTCATCAACGTAGAGTTCCTTTCTTATGGCACGCTGGTCAAGTTGATTCAAGGTGTCAACGTCGGCGTCAGCTTGACTATCGCTCCCTGGACGGGCGGTAATGGCGAGATCACAACCCTTATCGTGCCTCAGGTCAGCAACATCGCCGAGTTGGACCGAGAATCCGGCCTGCCTACCCTTAGCACCCGGCAAGTATCGACTACAGTGCGCGTGAAGGATGGCCAGACGATAATTATCGGTGGCCTGAAGCAGACTCAGGTTTTCGAGCGCGAATCCAAACTCCCGATTCTGGGCGACCTGCCGCTCATTGGCGATCTGTTCACGCGCAAAAGCAAGAACAGCGTAGACTCCGAGCTTGTAATCTTCATCACGCCCCATATCCTCAATCCGGAAACTTGCCAGCTCGAAGGCGATGAGCGCGAGCAGCGCTGGCGCGAAGAATTCCTGGGCGCCGAGGGAGTCAGTTGTGAGGTTCCACTGCCTTCTCTGACTTCTCCCAACTAGCTTCAACGGCTAGTTTAAAAACCAGAAAGGAGCCCTTCGGGGCTCCTTTTCGTTTGCAGGCTAGTAGGTGCTTCCAGCTTCCTCCCGAACTACAAACCCACTCGCCAGCCAGGCGCAGGAGGTAACTGGATGGAATCACTGTTGCTAGTTTTGCTAATGGTATTGTTGCTTGCTCTTTGTGTCAGCTCTGTTGGGGCTGAGGCCGTCTTCCCGATTGCCGATTTCGGCGCCGCCGCGGATGCAACTACCGACGACACCGCTGCCATACAAGCAGCCCTCGATGCCGCCTCGCAAGCGGGAGGAGGCATCGTCCAACTCGACAACAAGCAGTACCTCGTGGCAGGCAGCCTCACCCTCCCTCGCGGCGTTACGCTGCAGGGCCTGTGGGAGATGCCCCACCATGCCGCCCTCGAGTTCGGCACCACCATCTACGCCACCGGTGGCAAGGGCCAGGCTGACGGCACCCCGCTCATCAATCTGATGCCGGATTCGGCCGTG
The DNA here is from genome assembly GCA_963749155.1 of uncultured Armatimonadia bacterium. Lineage (GTDB taxonomy): Bacteria > Armatimonadota > Zipacnadia > CAVVLO01 > CAVVLO01 > CAVVLO01. Next base: position 1,262,881 of record CAVVLO010000002.1, read on the forward strand.
AAGGGGATGACCTTCTTTTACCCCGAGCAGCAGCTTTCGGACATCCAGCCCTACCCCTGGACCATCCAGGGCCGCGGGATGCACTCCAGCGTAATTGACGTAACGCTTGTCAACTCATATCAGGGTATCGACTTCGGTACCCACGGGCATGAGCTGCACTATATCCGCAACGTCTTCGGCTGCCCCCTCAAAATCGGTGTCTATATAGACAAGTGTACCGATATCGGCCGGGTGGAGAACGTCCACTTCAATCCCCACTATTGGCTCAGGTCCAGCGACCCCCAGCTTGCTGCCTTCGCGGACCAGGGCTGGGCAACCTTGAGAGAGTATCTCTTCGATAACCTGACCGCCTTCCTCATCGGGCGCTCTGACTGGGAATATATCTTCAATACCTTCAGCTTCGGCGCGCATATCGGCTATCACTTCATCGAGACACCCTCTGGCGCGACCAACGGCAACTTCCTGGGAATCGCTTCCGACTGGGCCTGGACCAGCGTCAAGGTCGACGCCACCCAGGAGCCTGGCCTGCTCATCACCAACGGTCAGTTCGTCGGTGGCACAGGCTCTGGCAAGGTCATCGACATCACCGACGGAGTGGTGCAGCTCTCGAACTGCGCCTTCTGGGGTCCTCAGGATGTTATCGTTTCGATAACTGGTCGTTCTTTCGCCAGCTTCAGCCAGTGCAATTTCTGCCACTGGGATCAGTCCAAACAGGGCGTGCCTGCTATAGACGCCAAGGGCGGCACGCTGCTTATGCAGAGCTGCCGGTTCGGTCAGGACAAGCTTTCGATCCGGCTCGGGCCGGATGTCGCGGCGGCCAGCCTCATCGCCAACGGTTTCCGCAAGAAAGTGACCATCGAGAACAACAGCACAGGCCAGGTTGAGCTGGTCGGCAACCTGCCAGTGCCGTATTAACCTGCCAGGCCAAACCAGAAAAAAGAGCCGGCGCGCGTAGCGCCGGCTCTTTTCTTGCCCAACCAGTTTGTTTTGGCTTGCTACTTAAGATCGGTCAAATCTAGCGGCCTGTGTTCTTCTTGCAGTTTTGCTTCAGCGACTAGTCGCAGCCTGCCCGCATAACTTTGCCATTCGCCGTCGGTATCCAGGCGGATCAGCCAGGCCAGCAATCTAAGCGTGCGTTCAGGCTCCTCTTGCTTGCAGGCAAGTTCTGCCGCCCGGAGCAGTGCCTGTAAAGCCATCGAATCACTCGGCCAGAGCGCAACAAACAGCTCAAATACGCGGCTTGCGACCTTGTCATGCTCGATTGCGTCCAGCTTCCGCGCCTGCTTCAGCACCGTCATCGAATCCAGGCGACTTGCGCTGGCCTGGGCGATAAGCCCTTCCACAAGCCCTGAGGCTTCTTCATCGCGTCCAGCAAGCGCAAGCCCTTCGACTGCGGCCAGCTTGTAGGGGGCTGCATCCTCCGCCTGGTGGGTCTGCTCCATTGCATCGGCGACCATCAGGTTGGCGTCAGGATTGGTCGGCGCCCAGCGTAGCAACGATTTGCCTGCCGCTTTGACCCCATGCCAGTTGCCATTTTCGGCGTATTCACGAGCCTGGTCGAAATAATTCTCTTCCAGCGCCGAGGTATTCATCTTCAAGCCGAAAGAAGCTGCCATACCGAAAGCGAATCCGCCGATATGCGCCCAATAGGCGACGTCCGCAATAGAGGTATGTAGTTCGGTTTCCGCCATCCCCCACATATAGGCCAGCAGCAATTGGAGAGCAAACCAAAGCCCCAGCACTAGCCAGCCAGTTACAGGATAGACCTGACAGATTATGCGGTATCGGTACATCCAGCCCCAGACGACGAAGACGAACACATTGACCGGTACGAAGTAATACCGCACCGCGAAAAGGCCAAGTATGCCCGCGATGGCCCCGGAGGAACCAACACCCCCTCTTGCCGCCTCGCCCTGGGTAATCCAGTGCTCATAGCCGAACTGCGCTCCGATTGCTACCAGCCCAGCGCACAGGTACAACACCAAAAAATTGAAGGGCCCCAGATCGTCCTCGACATGCGGTCCGAACACCCACAGGAAAAGCATATTCCCAACCAGATGGAAGAGCCCCGCATGGGTAAACATATGGGTCAGTACCTGGCCCCAGGCGAAGTTGTCAGGCTGGAAGGCCAGCTTGTCCAGTGCCTCTTCATATCCCAGCACCAGGCACAGGATATAGACGATGCCATTGGCTCCGATCAGGCAGTAGGTCGCCCAGGGGAAATACTGCCCCTTGCGCCAGGTGCCAATCGGTATAATCATTGGGTTGTCACCCTCCTACTGGACGCGAGTATATCTGAAGGGCCGGCCCCGTTTTGACCCTTTGACCGAGCGCGCTATCAGCCAGCCGCAACCAAAGCCCGCCACGTGAGCCAGCCAGGCCACTCCTGCTCCCTCAATTGTGCCCATCCCCCAAAGCGATTGGAGGAGCTGCAAAACGAACCAGTATCCAAGGTACACCGTCGCCGGTAGTTCCAGGATGAAAGGCCAGAAGAACAGGAAGAAGACGGTTAGTATGCGCGCGTAGGGGAAGAACACCAGATAAGCGCCAAGCACCCCTGCTATCGCTCCGCTTGCGCCTACAATCGGTGTCGTTGTATCTCCAGCGAGCGCTCCAAAGGCGCTTTGCGCAAGCGCGCCTGCCACCCCGCAGCCAAGGTAGAAGACCAAAAATCTGGGCTTGCCGAGAGAGTCCTCGACATTATCGCCGAACACCCAGAGAAACCACATATTGCCGATAAGGTGCAGCCAGCCCCCATGCACGAACATATGTGTGATGAGCGGCGCCAGCCCCCACAAATCCACCAGGGAGTGACTTGTGAACACATCGGCAGGCACAAGTCCCCATCGGCGAGCGAAGGCCTCGAGGATTGGCAGGGGCATCGCTGCCTCGGATAAAAATACGACTGCCGAGGTCAGTATCAATGCGAAGACGACAAGAGGTTTCTTGCGAGAGGGCACATCGTCGCTTATTGGGAACACGGCTGGCCGCCTCCCTCAGACTCGAGGCACATCAGGGGCGAAATGGTCCTGGAAGGACCAGAGCCATTTCTGCATCAGACCTGGAGACTGCGGATGCATCGCTCGCCGCGAGGCGGCCTGGGCTTCCTGCACTCTGCCCAGATGGGCCAGCGCCTGGGCCAGATGCTGTTGCACATCGGGAGAGTCAGGGCTGCGCCTGGCTGCCCATTCGAGATAAGGCACAGCCTCGGCTAGTCGCTTGCTCTTGAATAACGCCCAGCCGTAGCTGTCTACAATATAAGGCGAGGCAGGTTCGAGCTCCATTGCATGTTGAAGAGAAGCAAGCGCCAAATCCAGGTCCTCTTCCAGCTCGACCAGCATATAGCCTGCATCGTTCAGCACCTGGGGATCATCGGGAAAGCGCACAAGCAGTTCTTTGTAATACTGAAGGCTTTCTTCACTAGCACCCTGACTGCTGAGCGCCCAGGCATAAGCCAGGGGAGCGCGAGCCCCTGTATCAAGTTCGGCGGCTTTGCGCAGATATTCGAGGCCTTGTTCAGCCTCTCCGACGCCTAGCATCAACTGACCGGCCCGGCTCCAGACGCTTACTTCATCAGGACGCATTTTTATGGATTGTTCTGCAAGAGCTACAACCTGCAAGCTGTTGCCTTCCACGCCAGCCTTGTAGGCGCGCGCAAGCAATCGTTCGGAGGCAATAAGGCCAACGAAGTCGGTCCTGAGGGCCGGTGATATCATTATCACCGCGTACAGCCCAACCAGAAGCAGTATTGGAATCCAGTATCCTCTCATAATCACACAGGCCAGATGCGCAGATAATTCCAGGCGATAAGGGCACAAGCCGCCCAGGCCCAGTGAGCCGCCACCAGTTCCAGGTAGGCGCCTCGCCTCAGCCAGGCATAGGATAGCACAAACCCCGCAAGTGAGGCGGCCACAATATGGATGCCCGAGGTGCTCATAAGGCCGAAGAACAGCCCCGCTACCAGGGCCACAAGCCAGGTGGGCCTGAAGCCTTTGGCTCCTTTTAACACCAACACCCGGTAGTAAAGCTCCTGCGAAGGAGCGATAATCACAGCCAGCAAGAGGAGCGCAGGCCAAAGCTGGCCGGAGGTTCTCACAATACCAGCCAGTGCCCACGGTCCGCGATTGTCGGAGACCATACTGAGCATCAGGTGGTAATCCACAGCCAGCAACCTGGCCAAAATCCAGGTTGCGCCAATATGCGCTCCCCAGCAGACAATCCAGAGCGCTAGTCCTAATACAAGGCCCACTCCAAGCTGTGCCAGCCAGTGACCAGAAGAGGTGACTGCTTGCACCTGGGCTTCTGCAGACTCTTCGTGCAGCTTTTTTCTTGAGCGCGGTTGCCAGCTCTCGACCAGCAAGCCCAGCCCATACGCAGCCACGGTTACAAGCTTGACCAGAGAAGTAGCCTCGCCGATTGTGCCCGAAGAATAAGCTCTGAACAGTCCCCCTGCTGCCAGCGCCGCAATATTTGCCAGGAGGAGAGGTCGGAACAACCGCCAGAAGGCGCTGAAGAAGCGTGAAGCCCGGCCCGAGCTTTCATGCGGGGCCGGATGGGGAAGGAACCACCACTGATACAGCCATATAACTAGCCCAATCAACACCACAAGCCGGCCGAAAACCAGCAGGCTATAAAAACTCGCAACAAAAAGCGAGTCGGCGAAGGCCATCACATAAAGCTTGATCGCTTCCAGGGCACTGCCCAGCACAGGCGCTAATCCTCTTCCTGGCCGGCAAAGGCCGTGAGATCGTAATACCTCGACGGCACGTAGATATGATCTTCGCCAATGGCCGCGGACTGCTGGATGCCATAGGCGGTATCAAAAAGGGTGACCTGTTCTCCATCCTCCAGTTTGAAGGCGTAGAAAGAGCCATTCATCGCGCCCACATAGGCCCAGCCTTCGGAGAGGGCTGGCGAGGCCAGTATCTCATCGCCTACTTCCTGGCTCCAGAGGGTCTCACCAGTCCCGGCGTCAAGCGCCATAACTTCGCCCTTGCCTGTTGCCACCAGCAACTGGCCTGCTGTGTAACAGGGAGAAGCCCTGAGCGCTGAGCCCAGTTGCCTTTCCCATATAACTTCGCCACTTCCCGAAGCCAGACAGTACAGCCCTCCATCATCCGAGCCTGTATAAATCAGGTCGTCTACCACAGCTGCTGCACTGTATATTTCCGAGCCTGCCCGGAAACGCCAGCGCAACTCGCCTGTCTCGAGAGCGATCGCATAAAGATGCTGATCCCAGGAGCCGATATAACAGGTATCACCCTGCAGGACAGGCTGAGCCAGCAGGCGACTGCCTGCCGAGAACTGCCAGGTTGGCTCTCCTGTAGCGAGGTTGATACAGTGCAGCGTGCCCTGCCAGTCGGGAAGCAACAAGCGACCGGAATGCGCAAGCAAGGGAGCGCGCAGCTCGCGCTTGAGATCCAGCACGCGCTTCGAATCTCCGTCGTTTACCTCGAAACGGAAGACTTCGCCTTCCTGGCTTGCGAAATAATAATACCCTTCAGAGTACGTGCCGGTGGCAGCCAGGGTTTGGCCAGCTTTGGCTTCCCAAACCTTGGCGCCAGTCTGGGCATCGCATGCCAGTACCTGTCCACTGGCGCAACCGATAACTACAAGGCCCTCTGCCACTAGTGGATCGGTGATGACCATTGCTGGCGCGTTGAAGATCCAGCTCTGCTCAAGAGGCGCTGTTAGCTTTGATGGCAGCGCGCCATGCCCACGCGGTCCACCCCGGGAAGCAACCCAGAAGGTCTCCTGCAGCAGTTCTTCAGTTTCCGGTGGGGTAAGCGCAAGCTGATACGAAAGCCGGAACTCCTCAAGCTGTTCGAGTGTGGGCAACACTCTGAGCGCCGCCTGCAGATGTTCGCGCGCTGCCGTATATTGTTTTTGGTCTACCCGCAGCAGGCCCAGCACAAGCTGGATTGCGCCCTCTGACTTGGTGTCTTTTGCTTTTTGAAGCGCCTCAATCAACTTGTGACGCGCGCTGGCTCTGGCCATTCTTATCGCCAGAGCGAGTTGCTCAGAGGCGCTTGCCTTTTGCAATTCCTGTACCAGTTGGTCGGCAGCTTTTTCGCCGAGGATCCGTTCGTAGGCTCGCAGCAACTTGCGATGAGTAGGCTCGAGCTCGGTGCGCTTGAGAGCTTTGATAATATCAGTTGCCGCAGTTTTATCTTGCAGCCTGGCCAGCGCGTCTGCCGCCCGAGCTACCGTCTCTTCGTCGGTCTCCTCGAGCAACTTGTGTAACTGGGGCAACTGCTCCTTAAGTGAAGCTAACACTTCCTCTTCACTTGGCCCGCCGCGCTCCGTCAGCTCTGAGAGCAAGAGTCTTAGTGTCCGTGGAGATTTCGACTCCTTGAGGGCTCCGGCCAGACGCACCCGAGTTGCTTCCGATGCCTTGGGAAGCATCTCTTCCAAAATTGCCCCGCCTCTGTCTCCTAGTTCCAGCGCCTTTTGCGCCCAATAACGCACCGCGACGCCTGTTGTCATTGAGCTGCGCACCAGCAGTTCAAGCTGATCTGGCTCAAACTCCAGCTCGCGCCGATGCCTGTGGATAACCGCGACAGAGTCTGCAGACATCAGGCTGTTGTAACGCTGCCAGTCTCGCTCTGACCGCACCAACAAGTCACGCAACTGCTTGGCGAGGATCTCTTCAGGTGACAGAGACTTGTAGATATCATCTACAATCCGTTCATGGGTCAACTCGTAGCGGCGTTCCTGCGGATTGCCTACCCGGCGCACCAGCCCGGCATCGTGCAGATGAAGCAGCACGCGTTCCATCTGGTCTGCTTTGGCTCTCGCTTCCAGTTGCAGGCGCTCGAAGGTAATGCCAATGGTGGTGTTGAAGCTGCCAGCAAGCGCCTTCAACACTGCGATCCCGAGTCGCCGTTCATTGCCTTTCAGCTTCTTTAACGACTCGTCCAGATATTGCCCAACAATACGTTCGGCGCCTCCGAGCTTCTGGTACATCGCCCGGGTCGCCAGTTCTTGTTTGTTTTCAAGTTCTTGAAAAAGTTTTCCGCAGACAATTTGCAGTTTGGGCGGATCGACACCCTCGCCAGACACATCTACGATTATCTGTTCTACCAGGTCTGCTTCAAAACCGATGCCAAAACGTCCCGCCGGCTTCGTAATCGCTGACCTGGCCCCATCAAAACTGAGGAAAGGCAGCCTGTAGATATGCTCGAACACTTGGGGCAGATGGTTGCGCGCCTCGTCCAGCCGGGCCATAAAACGCTCTCGGAACATAAGCACTAGCGTGATATTGGCTTCTTCAGCCTTAACTAGCTGCTCGAACTCCGCATTCAGCCAGTCACGCGAGGCCGGCCCCAGCCTTAACATCACATGTTCATACTGGTCGAAAAACACTATGCAGCGTTTATCCACCTGTTTGGCAGCCGCCAGCACCATCTCGGCGATGGATTCGGACGGCTCGGGTTCGAAGCCCAAATCTTCCCGGATTGCGCGCGCAAAAGCCTCCAGCAGATTTTCCTCATATCTGACATAGAGATAGGGCTGTTCGTCCTCGATGAACTTCGGCAACAGGCCGGCTTTCACGAAACTGGTCTTGCCCGCTCCGCCACGGCCGATAAGCAGCCAAAGGCGCTTCTCCTCATCGGCGAGGAAATCGCGGAATTCTCTAAGCTCATTGTCTCGCCCGTAATAAAGCTCCCGGTCAGCCAGCTCGAAGCTGTGCAGAAACTTGTAAGGCCCCTCAGGCAGGATTTTTAAGTCCTTTTTCCTGGGGCTGGCGAAGGTCGCCCTGGTCGAATAGCGCACCAGCCGGTTATACAGCGCATTGGCAAAAGCCTGGAAGGTGCCACTCTCTCGGCAAAGCAACCGCCCAGAGCTGTTGCGAGTTTTAAGCAGGCTGACTACCTGGGGAAGATAAGCGTGAAATTCAAGTGCCGCTGGCTGTTCGATCTTCAACCGTTCGAAGTGCTTCGCGTCGATAATCGGCACTTTGCGGTTGACCCACCACAGGCGCTCCCCATGCGCGCTTATGGCTGACACAACCGGCATATCTCGTGCAGTAATAGACACCAACAAGGTGTTGTGGCGAGACAGGCGATGAAGGGTAGAACGCACCTGGGCCACATTGTGCTCGATAGTGCGAGTGGTCACTGGCAATAACTGGTTGGCGAGATCGCCGCCCATCTTGATAAGAGTAACTTTTTCCGACTCGGAAAGAGCCTTGACGATTTCGCTGCGGGGGTGATGTCCGACCACAAAGAGGTTGTAAGCCTCACCAGGTAACAACCGTTCGGCTTTCAGTGCCTCTTCCAGCTTGTCAGTAGGATCAAAAGTGAAAACCAGAGCACAGTAGCCACGCGTGATTATCCTGGCAAGTTTGGCATATCCTTCGGCCATACCTTCGTCTTTTATGGCTTCCTGGGCCAGTTCGAAACCGCGCTTCTGTGGTTCTGGTGAGGAGTCGATGGCGGCCTCCAGTTGGGGCCAGAACTCCTCTTCGGCAAGCTCTGCCGCTTCTGGATGCTCGCTACGCCACCACTCGGCCAGGTGAGAGCGCAAGTTCATTGCCAGACTCGGTCGTTCTTCCGTCGCCGAGATTCCGCTTCCCAGTATGAGTACGAAGGCATCGCGCACGCCTTGATACTCGGCCATCAGTTCCCCGATTTCCTGGATTACCATCGTCCTCGGGCTTCGCCCCTGCCCCCATCTAACCTCTGGCAATATCGCTCGTGAAAGCTTTTCCCAGCGAGCTTGGTACTGCGACTATATACTAGACGACTGGCGGCCGGTAAGCAAACCCGCGCCGCCAGTCGTTGTAGACTGCTAGTGTTCTCCAGCGAACAAGCTGCGTGATAGCCTCTTTCGCCGGCTGTTGCGCAACTCCTTGCTAAAACTGGCTATCAAGCTTTTCTAGCTAGCAAGCTAACTTGCCTTCAAGCTCTGCTTGTGGTCTCCAGCTTCAGATTATTCAGCCGAGAAGTCGCTTTTGCCTGCCCCGCATACTGGGCAAACCCAATCCTCGGGCACATCTTCCCAGGCAGTGCCCGGGGCGACGCCGTTATCTGGATCGCCCTCAGCGGGATCGTAAACATATCCACAGATATCGCATACGTATTTCTGCATCGGTCCAGCCCTCCTGCTTCTTTACCAGAAGCGTGACTAGTTGGCGCGGCGCACCGCGGCCAGATGGCTACTCAACATATTGACGTGATGCATCTCTTCCTTCGCCAGCTGCTCGACCTTGTCCTTCCCGGAGCGGTCAGGCGTCATTTCAGCCAGGCCATTATAGAACAGCACCGAGTCCTTCTCGAACTGGATGGCCTTGACCAAAATATCTTCCAGGCTTTCCTGCCCGGTCAGCAGGTCGGCGGGACTCTGCCTGGTGTTGAATATATGGCTGTCCGCCAGCGCCTTCAGGTACATATCAAGCTCGCCGTCCGGATCATAAAGCTGCGGCTGCCGGGCTTTTTCTGGCAACGATTTTAGAAGGTCCAGGAAGAGCTGCTCATGCTGCACTTCCATCTCGGCCAGGCCAAGCAGCAGCTTGCTGCCGGCTTCATCCTGCTGGAACTCTGCGGCCTTGCGATAGAACTCGCTGGCCATTGCGCTCGATTAGCGCTGCTGTCTCATAGATTTCTTCTGCGTTAAAGGTGAGGCTCATCGGGGTTATCCTCCTGCTACAGGCGCTTCGGCAACTGGCAACACAAACGGCACCGGGCGAGCGCCAAATTCTTTGTCTATCATATAGGTGCCAGCCATATTGCCCTGGACCATCTCGGTCTTGGCTACATTCTGCTCCGCGTTGGCCTCTTCCTCTACCTGCTCGTCCACATACCACTGCAGCATGGAAGCGGTCGCGAAGTCTTTCTCTTCCTGCGCCAGCACCATCAGATTATTGATGCGGCCAGTGATATAACGCTCGTGATCCAGAGCGGCTTTGAAGGCCTCAACGGGCGTTGCCCACTCTACCTGAGGCGCCTCCAGCGCCGCAAGCTTTGCGCGGCCACCGCGCTCCAGGATGTAGTAGTAGAACTTCATCGAGTGGATAAGCTCTTCCTTGGCCTGCACATTCATCCAGTGAGCCATACCCATCAGGTTCTTCGCTGCGAAATCGGCCGACATTGCCAGGTACAGATAGCCCGAGAACAGTTCGGCCGCCACCTGGTCGTTCAAGGCAGTTTCCATTTTTTCGGTAAGCATCTTTCTAGCCTCCTTTTAGCTCTTCATGCAAGGGACTTCAGTTAGAAAGGAACTCCCCCCTTGCGGGCGGAGTTCCCTCTTTTTCAAACTAATCGCTGGCTGGGACTACTTGGCGCCTGGATCTTTCTTGAAGCAGAGGAACCAGTCGAGACAGTAGTAGTCGTCGCCAGCGCCTTCGACGCGCTCTTTGGCGGCGCCGCAGCTGCCGGGCGGGGGAACGATAACATCCTCACCGGGCTGCCAGTTGGCCGGAGTTGCGATCTTGTATTGGTCGCTCCGCTGCATGGCAATCAGCAGGCGCTTGATCTCTTCCATATTGCGCCCGTTGGACAGGGGGTAGTACAGCATGGCCCTGACCTTGGCCTCCGGGTCGATGACGAACACTGCACGGACAGCCTGAGTGTTGCTTGCGGTAGGCTGCAGCATCCCGTATTTCTTGGCGACTTCCATCGTCAGGTCGCTGATAACCGGGAACATTACCTGGATGTTGCTCATACCCTTGAACTCGATTTTCTCGGCGATGGTGCGCAGCCAGGCGATGTGGCTGAAAGTGCTGTCGATTGACAGCCCGATTAGCTCACAGTTTAGCGCCTTGAACTGGTCGGTCATTGAGGCGAAGGTCATGAACTCGGTGGTGCAGACGGGTGTAAAGTCAGCCGGATGGCTAAAAAGAATGACCCATTTCCCTTTGTAGTCATTCGGGAAATTCATTGGGCCTTGCGTCGTCTCGGCCTGGAACGAGGGAGCTTTGTCTCCAATAAGTGGCAGATGACCAAACTGTTCTTCCATTGTTATTCCTCCTGTTCAAGTGTGATTCAAGCCCGTATGGGCGTCTTCCCGTCGGGGTACTGCTTTAGAAACAACCGCAAAGCGCCTCAAAATAGGCCTTTGGATGCGCGCAAGCCGGACACTGGTCAGGAGCTGCTGGTCCAGTGTGAATATAGCCGCAGTTGCGGCAACGCCACTGGTTTACCCCTACGCGCTCGTACATCGTGTCCTCTTCGATATATTTGGCCAGCGTGCGATACCGGCGCTCGTGATATGACTCGGCTACGGTGACGAACTCGAAGATCTTGGCGATTGCCTCGAAGCCTTCGGCGCGCGCGGTGTTTGCGAAACCTACATATAGCTCGGAAGCCTCGAACAACTCGCCTGCGGCGGCTTCTTCAAGGTTCTCTACGTTGTGCCGATAACGCCAGCAGGATACGAGGCGGTGATTTCTACCTCGCCTCCCTCAAGAAATTTGAAAAAGCGCTTGGCGTGCTCTTTCTCCTGGTCGGCGGTTTCGGCGAAGATGGCTGCGACAAGCTCATAGCCTTCCTTTTTGGCTTGCCCTGCAAAATAGGTGTACCGGTTGCGAGCCTGAGATTCCCCTGCGAAAGCTTTGAGCAGATTCTGCTCGGTCTTGGTGCCCTTAATAGATGCCATGAAGTCTCCTCCTTCAGTACCTGGGTTCAATGTTTCTGGTCAGGCTGACTCGTTCTTTTTGGTACATTCAGGACAGCGCCCTCTGAACTCCAGGCGGTGTTCAAGTACCTCGAATTCTTCGATCTGATCGGCAAGCTCATCAAGCGCGCCTTCGGCATCGAGAGCCAAATCGAAGACCTTGCCACATTCGATACAGCGAAAGTGGTAATGGCGTTCTGTGTCAGCATCATAACGCCGTTTCTTACCGGTAAGCTCGAGCTTCTGGATCATACCGGCCTCTGCCAGGCACTCGAGGTTGCGGTAGATGGTCGCCAGGCTTACCTTGGGAACCTTCTTTCGGACCAGCACGAAAACTTCATCGGCTGTCGGGTGAGACCTCAGTTTGGCGAGTTCTTCAAGTATCGCTCTGCGCTGAGGAGTCATCTTCATTGAGGATTTCTGCTTCCACTCGTCTTTTTCCATGGTCACCACTAATAGGAACTATTCTTATTTAGAATAATACTGGACATCTCCCGGTGCGTCAAGGTTTCTCTTCGAAAAAGGCAGGATTTTTTTCCAGAATCGCAGCAAGCCCTCGCGGATTCATCGCCTCAAATAAAAGCTAAACTCAGGGCAGCCTTATATATATGTAGTAAGTCGAGAAGGACCCCTTACATCTGTTACAATCCGTTGATTTCACGTCACAAGACGCTGTAGTAAATGTGCATATAAATTGATTTAGTAAAACCCTATTGCAATTTTGACAGATAGTGATACCATATAAGGTAGTCGGGAAATCACATCCTGTCGCCGCCGATTCCCTCATCGCCGAAACTGCTGTCTCCCCGACCAAACTAGCTCTGTGGCCCACGGAGGCTTGGAGGGATCTCAATGCTCAAGTTACATCATCTGGTATTTGTCTCGCTGTGCCTGCTTCTCGTTTGTGCCAGCGTCTCACTGGCTGAGGATATTACTCAGCCACTTCTTGCGGACGGCGTACAGGTTGGATCGGTAACTGTCACTAATGACGCCGATCAGGTCTACGTTACCCTGTCCGCCGATTATCCGTGGTCTCTTGTATCAGCTGCCGCCTTCATACAGGAGATTGAACCTGATTCCGGAGACCCTACGACTTTCAACTGTCAGGCGCCCGATACTCAAGGCGCCCCCTCCTGGACGTTCAGCGTCCGACGCATATGGGGTGCAATGCATTTCTACGTTGAGGCCTATGCGCTGCTGTCGATGCCTGGACTGGAAACCTTGACCATCGCCACCACTTCCGGCGAGCCAGTCCAGCTCATAAGCACGCCCCTGGTAAATGGCTTCGGCAGCACCACTGGCCTTGCCCAGGTCGATGGGGTTGTTGATGATGAGGTGCCAGGGCTCCAGGTTACACTTTCTGCAGGGGAGAGCTGGGAGCTCCTTCAGACTTTTGTCTATGCCGGCGCTACCCCGCCCAGCAAGCCCAACCCCGCTGCCTTCCCCTACAGGCATATGGCGCTTTCTGGAGTAGACAGTGATCAGTTCTTCATCTCGCTGGATTCACTTGGCCTGGCCGAGGGAGATGAAGTCAATCTGGCCGCTTACGTCGTGAGCCGCAAGCTGCTTGGTTATTGGCGGAGTTGGCCTATCTACCAGTACAGCTTCGCCTGGGCCAAGGGCACAAGACTGCGCGAGTTGCCGGGTGGGCCACGCTGGAGTTGGGTTGACCGTATCGTTGGCTGCCAGGCGATGTACTTCACGACAACCATCGCGCTGCCAGTAAGCGAGCCTGTTATTCCAGAGCCCATCTATGCCGAGGCCTGGTCGGCTGGTGACGCAGCGCCTCCCGATGGCCTGGGAGAGTATTTTGAATTCTTCGCTGACGACACAGAAGGTTCTCTCTTCTTCTGGTAACCGACCGGTATTAGGTTCCGAACGAAAAGGGAGGCCCAGCTGCCGGGCCTCCCTTGCTATTTGGCCATCCTGGAGACGACTCTAGCCAACGGGTATTTGGAACCACACCAGCTCATCCGGCTGACCTGGACGCATCACTCGCAGGGCAAGCTCCCAGATGCCAGCTTTGGACAGTTCACTCACAACTGCAAAAGGGCCTGGCTTTGCGGCTGTCACCGGCCACAAGCGCTTGCCAAGCTCAGGTTGGCCAGCAGGATAGAGGAAAAAGTTCAGCTTGACGCTCTGCACATCCACTCCTGACTCATCTGTCAGATGCACTTTAAGAGTTGTTTTACCAGCCACAAGGGCCTGGGGAGCAACTTGCAGTAGTACCTGGGCACCAGAGATCCTTCTGGTCTGAGCAATGCCAGTGCCAGCCATCATGCCGCCGGCCATCATCTTGCAGCCCATGCCACCGCTGGTAGAGGTCTTCGCCATCGAGTTGCAGCTGCAATCTTTACCCGCAGCCACTGCGCCGCAGTTCGCGCACTCGGACTGAGCACAGCCTGCCCCACAGGTCGGAGCTGCCATCGGCTGGCCCATCATCATGCCACCGCCCATGCCGCCGCCCATCATCTTGCAGCCCATGCCACCGCCAGCGGAGGCCTTCGCCATCGAGTTACAGCTGCAATCTTTACCCGCAGCCACTGCGCCGCAGTTCGCGCACTCGGACTGAGCACAGCCTGCCCCACAGGTCGGAGCTGCTGCATCAGGAAGAGACATGGGCAGCTCTACACTCGGATAAGTCGCAACGGGGGTTGTGGGAGCGGTCGAAGGGGAATAGGGACACTGGGCCAGAGCCAGCCCTGTCATCAGCATCAACCAGATGCCGGTTGAAAGTACAAGTCTCAAGTGATACCACCTCATACCAGGCGAACCTGGAGAATGACTACCATTATAGTAGACGAACAGGCTTACTCTCAATCCGGTTCCCGATATCAAAAAAGAGAGAGAACCTTTTACGAGTTCTCTCTCCTTGGTGTGTCACGTCCAGTTATTACAATCCAGGAGCTTCTTCTCCATTCACTACTACTCTGACAACATCCTGCCAGTCAGCATTGGGCACTACCTTCCACTCGACGCCTTCAGGCATATCAATATCGAGGGAAAGTGTCTCGCCCTCGAGCTTCCAGGCCACTTTCAGTTCGCCCTTGGGTGACCAGGTCGAGCCTTGGGCCCAGCTTACACCAGCCACAGGATGCGGGCTGACTTCGACCTGGCTTGCGGCGACGCCTGTTATCTGGATGCCCAGCAGCACCTGGTTGAAGACGAAAAGCGGCGCGCTGGACCAGGCATGGCAATAACTCCGCGTCGGCCAGGAACCAAGCGCCCCGCGGAAGGTCTCCCAGCAGGTGCTGGCATCGCAGTCCAGCATATCCTGCCACTTGCTTTCGATGAGTTTGATAGCTTCCGCGGACTTGCCTTCCTTCATCAAGGCTTCGAGGAAGAACTGCAACGCAAAGGGGCTGCCTACCTGGGTCATCCCTTCAGGCGCTTCCAGCACGTTGGCAAGGGCCACTTCGCGCTTGCCCTTCGGCAGTACGTCATACAGCAATCCCAGTACGCTCGTATGCTGAGAGGTCTTCGGGCTGACTGTTCCGTCCTCGTGGATGGAATCTGGGTAGCTCTCTTTCCCCTCATCCCATAGCGTGAGGAGTGCCTGCGACAACTCCTGGCGGAACCCAAGCAGCCACTCGGTGTCGTGCTTGCCCAGCGCCTTGCAGCACTTTAGCGCCGCATCGATGCCCCCAATAGCGAACAGCGAGTTGTGCAACACGGTCCTGTGCTGGTCGTCTATTGGCGTCCAGTCGAACATATTCCAGGCCGACATACTGAACAAACCGCGGTCCGTGCAGAACTGCCGCGTGCCTTCAAGGTTCTGGATTACCCAGGGGTACAGCTCTTCGAGGCCTGCCCTATCGCCTGTTGCGAAATAGTATTCCCAAACGCCCAGGCCCCACAGCCAGCTCCACGCGGGCAGCAGGCAGTCCCAGCCACTCGGCACCTGGCAACCGGTGATGGGATAGCGCTCAAGCGACTGCCCTGTCAGGCGCAGGCAGCGTAGCGAGATGTCTTCGGCGCCGTAGCAGACGAAGTTGAACAGCGACTCATTGCGCGCATCGCCCACCCAGAGAGTCTGTTCATACAACGGGCAATCGGTGAAGGTGTCTTCCATGCACAGCCGCAGCGTGTAGGCACTGATATCCCAGATGCGATTGAAGGACGCATTGCTGCTGACAGGAAGCTACCGCGCAGTTCGACTGGATAGGTCGCCTGGATTATCAAGGCGCGCCTGATTCGTACTGGCCCAGTCATACTGCGTAGCGTTAAGAAGAGATACCTGCCCGCCCGACGCTTCTGCGCGACATACCGATTGAGCCCCGCCTTCGTGATATAGCGGAAGCCGTTGCGGTTGGTGTAGGTGTGCTGCAGGTTGTCGCCCTCGCGATATTCGATCAGATTCGCGTCCACGACAGTGCCTTCTGGCGCGTCCAGTTCGAACTCCACCCAGCCGACCACCTCGCGCCCGAAGTCCAGGGCCAGTTCCACATCGCCCGCCTCCGAGGGGAAGACAGTCGTCCACTCGGAGTTATCCGAGAGCAACCCTCTGCGTTGTTCCACCAGCCCCGTGGCATCGCCAACTACCTGGCGGGAGAAGAAGGGCAGATAGCTGTCCTTGAGCACGCAGTCGGCCGGGACGAGCTTTGCGGCTTCTCCAGCCAGGGCTAGCAGTTCCACGGCAGTCCTGGCCTCGGCATAAGGCAGCATCGCCGGCATCGGGTCAGTGGCAAAGGGAAAACCAGTAGGCCAGACCCCTTGAGGCAGCTCATCGAGCGCCCCGAAAGGCCCGATAAAGAGCCAGGCACTCTCGGCGTCCTCACCAGCGGGATTCCTTAACGTAAGCCCTTCCCAGGAGTCCGGCGCGATGCCGAAGTCATAATCATGCGAGTTGGCCCGCTGCAGCAGCACCAGCAGGTTGTCCCCAGCCTCGAGTTGCAGCTTGCCCTCGGTTAACTCAATCCCCTGGCAGAAAGCCCGTCCGCCAAACATATGGGTCGAGAAGCCAACCACGCGCGGCGCATCGCTGGTGATGAGGGTCGCGAAAACGCCTGCCATCGGCAGCCCGTTGCTGCTGCGGTCGTCTGGATAACACAAGCGCTTGAGGTCCAGCACAACAGCTTCTGCCGAGTTGTGGACAAGGGTAGCTGAAAGCCGCTCAGGATAAATCGGCTCCTTCGTCAGGAAAGCCACATCGCGCTCGTGCAAGTCCTTCCACGGTCCTGCTTCCGCCTCATAAATCACCTCGGCAGCCGGCCACTTGCTCTCATCGGGACAGTAGCAGGCGGCGCCAGGCAGCTCTTTGCGGGCGTCGTACCACTCGCCGCGTTCCATCTGGATGCTGACTCTGGCTATCCACTGCTCATGCGCAGGGCTCACCTGGGCCTTCCAGCTTGCATCAGTGCCAAAGACCAACTGCTTGCCCTGAGGCTGTCTCTACCTCGAGTTGCGCGAGCAGTCCGGCCTCCTGGGGCACCTGGTGGAAGTTGCTCTGCCCATAATAGCGCGCCATCACTGCGATGACGTTCTCGCCTGGTTTCAGCAACTCGGTGGCCTCAATCACATCATACTGGTAGTGTTCGGGCCACGCGCGCGCTGGGCCATCCTCGACCCACTGGCCATTTATAAAGACTCGGTATTGGGAATCCGCCGTGATAAGTAGCCTGGCGTTTTTGATTTCGGGTAGCTCGAAGCGCTTGCGCGCCCAGATGGTTTGGTTGACAGGCTGAGGCCCTTGCCCCGCCGCCCAGATCCACTTGCCTTGCCAGTTCATAACTCTTGCCTCCATCAAATCCAGTATGAGCCAGAAATCGCCTCGCAAGTTTCCTCGAGGTGCAGTTTACACCTGCCAGGCGTGTTGCAAAGAGTACCTTGGCATATTATCCTTTACTATCACAACTGCTATCTGGAGGAACCTCGTATGTTTTTTCTCGGTCTTGCCGTTCCCCTACTGTTTGCTGGACTAGGCGCCCAGGCGCCGGTGCCGGTTATCCTCGATACTGATATCGGCGATGACATTGACGACACCTGGGCGCTTGCGATGCTGCTCGGATGCCCCCAGGCAGATTTGAAACTCATCGTTACAAGTACCAATAACACGCCCGAGAAAGCCCGCCTGGTCGGGAAGCTGTTGCAGTATATGGGCAGAGAAGACATCCCCCTGGCTGTTGGCGTACAGACCAGCGATAGCAACTTCGCCCAGCAGGATTGGCTTGGCGACTGGTCGTGGGATTCGTACAAAGGCAAGGTCGACGAAGACGGCGTGCAGGCGCTGGTGGACGCTATCAACCTGAGTCCCGAGCCTCCCGTGCTTATGGCAATCGGCCCTCTGACCAACCTGGCCGCCGCGCTCGAGCGCGACCCTTCCATCGCCGGCAAGTGCCGAGTCGTGCTGATGGCCGGTAGCGTATATAAGGATTATGGCGGAAACGAGGGTCGCAGCGCCGAATGGAACGTCGTCTGCGACACGCCTGCCTCTCAGGCGGTCTTCTCGGCGCCCTGGGAGATAAGCATCACGCCGCTCGATACCTGTGGCCAGTTGCGGCTTGCCGGCGCCGAATACCAGGAAGTTGTCGATTCTGCCTGCCCGCGCGCCAAAGCGGTCATCGAGAACTACGAGGCCTGGGCTCATCGCCATCATCATCCTGCCGACTCAAGCAGTGTGCTCTTCGACACCGTCGCCGCCTATATGACCTTCGATGAGTCTCTGCTCAATATGGAGACAGTGAAGCTTGTCGTGGACGATAAAGGCTTCACCATCCCCGATGAGGAGAAGGGCAAACCAATCCGCTGCGCCCTCTCCTGGAAGGACGAAGCGGCCTTCCGGCGTTTGCTTATCGAGTCGCTGACGCATAAGTAAGAGATTACAGAACTCCCTGCCACTTAGTTTCCCTGGACAAGAAGAAGCAGGAAATATATCAGGCAGACAAAACCTTGACAGCAAGCCAATACAACCCTAGTCTCAATAAGGGGTAGTCACCACCTGGGCGCAAGAGCAAAGTGCGCCTGACACCTAAGGAGGAAGAACTATGACCAGATTGTTATTGCTCGCAGCCTTGATGCTGGCGCTTGTAGCGCTGGCAGGATGTTCTTTTGAAGCCAAAGTTGGAGGCGATGAACCTACCACAGGTCCACCAACTCCGCCGCCAGTTACAGAAACTGCTCCCGAAGGGCCTGCAGTTGTGACTGAACAGGTCGGCAAAGCCTATGATGAAGCCGCAGGAGAGGCCACCCAGCTTACTGCCAGCTTCGCACCGACCGACAAGGAGATCCACGTCAACGTAGGGGTCAAAGGCCTGACCACAGGTGACAAGGTCACAGGCACTCTGATGGCCAAAGCAGTTACCGATACCGAGGGCAACAAAGATAACCGACTATGAGGTCGCCAGTACCGAGATGGATGTGCCTGGCGCAGAATCAACTTTCCACTTCACCTTCAGCGCCCCGGATGCGGGCTGGCCGGTGGGTACGTATGAAGTTATCCTGGCAATAGGCGGCCAGACCTTCCACACCATTGCACTAACTGTGGACTAACTGCTTGCACGCCGAGTTAACCGAAGGGCGGAGCCACGATGGCTCCGCCCTTTGTTTTAAGCCCCTGGTCGGCGCGCCCCTAGTCCACCTGGGGCTTCAACCTGCGAAGGAACTCGGCTGTGAGGTGGGTCAACGTGTAAGGTTCATCCTCGGGGCCGTCTTTCTCGGGATACTTGTACCAGCTCTGGACGATGTATCGGTCTGCCTGCCCACCTGAGGCGCGATACCAGTCCAGGAATTCAAGCGACCTCTCTGAGAAGGCCTGGGCTGAGGTATTGCCACCAAGGTCGCTGTTCAGCACGATGTCGAACTCCACATCCTGCGACTTCACGAACCGTTCCAAATCAAGCAGCCTGCTCATCCAGTCGACACTGGCAGGATCTTTGATGGGCTCCGGCCAAGGTGTGCCGTAGATATTGTATTCACCTTTCGTGTGTTCGTAGGGACTGTCAGCGCGCACACCCGCTGGCTTCAGTCCCTCAGCCTCAAGCCGCCTGAGCACACTGCGTATCAGTGGGTAATAATCGCCCCAGAACGTCCCCCCAGGCCCGCTGCCCCAGTAGGCCATCTCGCCCTTCCAGCCCCAGTTGGGGAAGTTGGTTATCAGGACGAACTGCACCTGCGGGTACTTTTCCCGCCAGGCGCGCATATATCCGACCAACTCGTCACCAACTTTGGAGATAAGCCAGAGGCCCTTGATATCGCCATCGGGGGTCATCCGGCCCGTGTCAGCGCCTGGATGCATCAGCCTGCGGACAGGCCCATCCAGCACCATATAATCAGGCGGTCCGTAAGATTCGATCAGGTTAACGAGCTTGGTCATCTCCTCGCTTGCGCATTTGGCTCCGACGCCTGGCTCGAGACTGGGGCGGACCTGCTCGGTTATGCCCCGAGGGTTGGCAGGACTGAAATCGAGGCTCTTCGGCTCCCAGTCAAAATAACCGCCCTCGATACCGATTTTGATGCCGGCTGCTTTCAGGTCGGTCGCGAAGGCAGCAAGCTCCGGCTTGGGGATGAGATAGGCGACCGCATTGATGTAGAGCTCCATCCCGTCCAGGTTGCGCCGTGTGAAGTCCCACTTTAGCTCCTCGGAGGTCAGCTTCTGTGGGTAGTAATGGGCCATCCACACCTCGGGCGGGGCCGCGTTGGCAAATCCTGCCATCAGAGTCGCTCCCAGTAACCAGGCAATCATAAAACGCACGGCTAACCTCGCTTCACGATGAACTCGACCTCGACCTCGGCCGGGACAGGGGTCTCCAGTCGTGGAGAAGCTTCAGTCCACGAAAGCAGATAGCGCGAGGCTGTGCCAGGCGCGACCAGCTTTACCATGTGACGTCCTTCAGCAAGCCCACTGGTGTCCAGTTGATAGGTGTCAGTCCT
Organism: uncultured Armatimonadia bacterium; assembly: GCA_963749155.1. Taxonomy (GTDB): domain Bacteria; phylum Armatimonadota; class Zipacnadia; order CAVVLO01; family CAVVLO01; genus CAVVLO01. The sequence goes on from CAVVLO010000002.1 coordinate 1,283,365, forward strand.
CAGTCCGCTTGCGACTTCTTTCCCATCTACGAAAAGGGTGAAAGTCTCAGGCTCGAGGCCAATCCACTGCCATTTGAGCGGCAGGCTCGCATCAGCCTCGGTCAGGCGCCTTGGCGATTCCAGCACCAGGACAGTGGTCTCAGGTGTCGCCTGTTTGTAGAGGTCTATCACCGCGGCTTGCAGGTTGAGGTAGAAATAGCCCCAGCCCCCTTGAGGGCTGCGATAACCTGGGGTGTCCAGCGCAGTCGGCTCATAATCGTCGGTCAACTCGGCGCTATAGGTGTCGTAATAATTGTCTTTGTTCTCGCCATGCCCGGCGCCCTCTGCCTGCCCGGCAAATTCGTTGAACTGGTGCAGGAAGAGCACCTGTGGCTTCGCGTCCAAAGCTACTCGCATCGTCTCGAGGAAGGTCGCCCCTCCCCGCAGTCCCGCAGCGTTCGCCTTCGTCCAGCCCCCGCTGTCAAAGTACCCAAAGGCCGCTGTGACTGCTTCCGCAACGCCGTCCTTGTAAGTCACCATGGCGCCGGTATCCATCCAGCTCCACAGCCCCAGCTCATGCTCGCGTGACTTGTCGTTCTGGGCTGAAACATAGCGGAGGGTGAAATGACCCTCTGGATCCACCAGTTTGTCCTTGCCAGTCGCCATATAGGTGTGGCCCAGGTTGAGCAAGGTAACCAGTGGCTTGTCTTCAAAATCAAGCCACAGGCCTGTAAAACGCGGATTGCGGATGTAGTTGTGATACACCCAGTCCAGCATCTCATTTACCGCGCGCTCGCCGCCTTCTACATGGCTGATGCCTGCCAGCAAGGTGAACTGGGGCACTGGCAGGCCTTCTTCGCGCATCACGGCTAGCGTCTCAAGGGCCAAACTGGTCGAATGGATTATCTCATTGCAGTTCTCACCGCGCGAATCCCAGGTCGGCGAGAACCAGATATGGTTGGACCAGTCGGCCATCCAGAAGTCCGCGCCCGCTTCCATCAGCCAGATGACATGCTGACGCGTGACAGATTGGTTGTAAGACTGGTAATAGCCGATGACCGGCACTGCCTCGGCGGTCTGCCAGAAGGGATTGCGCGGGGTGAACCAGGGCTCCCACTGGGCGCCAACCCGGTGGCCAGGATCGAGAGGCATTGCCTCGATTTGGCGGCGCAGCACCCGCACCGTGACGGTGTTGGAGACGTTGGCCTCCTCGGGCAGGAGGCTGCCGGCAAAAAGACCCATCCGCCCACTAAGGCCTGGCCATTTGTCAGGTACCGCCGCGCCGGCGTCAGGCGCGCCCAGGAGTATGACAGGTTGGCCTTCCTCCGCCAGGCTGGCCGGCCAGCCGGCCGGGGCTTCGGTAAAAGCGCGCCACTCGGTACCACTTGTCACCAGGGGTTGCTGCCCAGGGCCCCTCAACTCAAGCCGCAGCAACAATCCCGCAGGAACACCTCCATTATGACACTCGGCCGAAAGCACATTACGCCCTGGCCTCAGCAACCGAGTGGGCACCGGCACAGCCTTCATATCGTGCCAGCCGACATACTCGTGAATCAGTTCTCCATTCAGCCACAGCTTGCCGACATCATCTACCGCGAACCATAAGTCAGCAGACTCCGGTATATCATCCAGCTCGAAGCTCTGCTGGAGGAAAACCGTCTGATTTTCGGCGAGCTCAGGCGCCCAAATCCAGCGTTCTGGCATCTGACCTGGAGCAGGCCGCGCCTGCACTAACAACTCGGTCAGACCGGGGTTTGGCAGCGGGATGTGGAAAACGGCCTTCCCTTGGGCATCAGCGTAGGCGTGGTTGCCCCAGCGCGCGCCGTTGGCATAAGGCAGCAACTCCGCGCCCACTGCAGGAGATCCGTCAGGATACCTGGCTTCGGCCATAAGGGTGATCGTCCTGCCCATCCCAACTTCGGTTTTATCAACGGTGAGGGTGACCTGGGCCGGCTCAGAGTGAACTTGCGCCAGGATTACACTGCCAATCATCAGCAAACAGAGGGTTAGGAGTACCAATTTCATTTCGCACCTCCAGCAAGTCGTGCCTGTTGCCGCAAGGGCACAAGTCCAGGCGCGGTAAAGCCAGTGTAACGACGGATTGATTTGGCGGCAACCTGTGCGCCCCTTCTACGGCGGTATTAGCCCGGGTATTCGCTATACTAATTAGACTAAGGTCGGCAACCCAGACCTTGACTGAGGAGAGAGTCTCTCCGTGGAATCCAGAATGCAGCCTAAGCAAGTGCTGCTGTATGCTGCGCTACTTTTAGTTTATCTGGTGGTCGTAGCGTTGCTGTATATAGAGCAGCGACAAGCTGCGCTTGCCCAGATAAACCTCGAGTTCAACCTTGCCGCGCGCTCTGCGCCTGGCTTGCTGGCTAGTGATTACCATGATCGTATGGCCAGGGGTGGACTGGTAAGCGATACCGAGCAGCTTCGATATAAAGCGGCTTTCTCCAGGCAAGCAGGGCAGGTCGGAGTCGATTTGCTTGCCACTCTGGTTATCACGAACAACCAGTTTACTATTGCAGCTTGTAGTGAAGGCACTCTGCGCGGGCATGGACTGGCAGGGCTGCAAGGCTGGCAGCTCTTTGATGTGGCAACTACCGGCCTCTTGCGCAACGCATATGAGGCCCCCGCCCCTGTTTTTGGTCGTCTCAGGATTATGAACAAAAACCTGCACGTTGCCCTGATTCGTGAGGTAAGTGAGCAGGGGACTTATTATCTGGCTTGTGCTGGCCAGTTTGAAGAAGCTGTAAGCGCCCGTCTCACAGGTGACTTGGTCCAGTCGCTCGCCCGGGCTATTGCCCTGCTGCTCTTCCCAATGGCGCTGCTTATTACTTATGTCAGGTCGCGCCAAAAGCTTTTCTCTCAGATCCAGCTCAAGGCGGCTGAACTTGAAGCTACCCTTGTCTCAGTACCCGACGCCTATGTCATCTACGATGCTCAGGGGCGTATCGTCAGGATGAATCCTGAAGCCAAACGTTATTTCCGTTACGATGATACAACGGCTGGGTTGCCACTTGATGACCGGATGAGACGTATGGGGCACATCTTCCCTGAAGTCGATGCCTTGAATATCACTGAATCACCTCAATACAAGGCGCTGAAAGGTCAGTCTCTCGCCAGTGAAATTTTTTCTGTCCAGCACCCCGGCGCTGCCGAGTGCTGGCTTGAGATGACAACCTCACCCATCCTGGGCGTTGATGGCAAACCCGCAGGCGCCTTTGCGATTTTCAAAGATATTACTGAACAACGCAACTATGAGCAGATACTGCAAAGATATCGTGTCCTCTTCGATGAGGCGCGCGACATCATCTTCCTGATGAAGCCTGATGGCAGCATACTCGAAGCAAATCGAGCCGCCGAAGAGGCATATGGGTATACCCATCGTCAGTTCGAGAGCAAAACGGCCAGAGATCTTCGCGCGCCCGATACCAGAGACCAGGTTGATAACCAGCTTAAACAGGCCCTTGAGACCGGGGTACTTTTCGAAACCTGGCATATGCGCCGCGACGGTTGCAGATTCCCTGTAGAAGTCAGCTCCAGGCGCATCCTGGTGCATGGCCAGCCGCTTCTGTTGTCTGTCATACGCGATATATCCGCCCGTAAAGAGGCAGAAGAAGCTCTGGCCAGGGCACGCGATTTCGCAGAATCCATTATCAACACCGCCCAGGTGTTGGTGGTGGTGCTGGATGAGACTGGCAACATCCTCCGTATCAACCCTTATGCCGCGGAACTGTGCGGTTACACGACCGAAGAGCTGGCTGGCCGCAACTGGTTCGACACAATGCTGCCTGACTATGAAAAGAAGCGAGTAACCGGCATCTTCGATGATGTAAAAACTGCAACCCAGGTTCGTCGTGGCCGGAACCCAATCAGGACCAGGAGCGGCGAAGAACGGCTTATCGAGTGGTCCAGTGTAACTCTGTCGGCAAACGAGCAAGTCGTTGGAATACTCTCCATCGGACAGGACATCACCGAACGACAACAGATGGAAGAGGCCCTGCTGATAAGTGAGGAACGTTACCGTGGACTGTTCGAGAATTCTCCTGTCGCGCTTTGGGAGGCTGACTTCTCCCGGGTAAAGCAGTTTGCCGATTCACTCGAGATTCCCGCGGACACCAGTGTAGCAGCCTGGCTTGCCTCCAGCGAAAACTTCCTTGGGCAGGTTGCCCAGGGCATACACATCATAGGCGCCAACCAGGCGATGGTAGCACTGTATGGCGCCAGCAATCTTCAGGAACTGTTCAACCGGGCTGAAGAGACTTTGAGCCCGGAGCAACTTCAGGTTCACGCCTTCAATATCGCCCAGATGAGAGCTGGGCTTCAGGGAGGCGAGGAAGAAGTACTCCTACATACCTTTGATGGAGAAGCGCGCAACGCCATTATGCGTTGGGTGGCTATGCCGGGCTATGAAGAAAATTACAAGCGAGTCCTTATATCTATTGTTAACGTCACTGAGCAGAAACGCGCTGAACAGGCTGCTCGCGACGTAGCCAGGCAATTCGAGTTGTTTATGGACCAGGTGCCTGCGTCAGTGTTTATCAAAGACGCCAACTCCGTGATGCTCTATGCCAACTCTTATCTGCGCGGTGTGCTGGGTATTGAGAACTGGATTGGTCGAGAGCCAGAGGAAGTCCTGGATGCTGAAACGGCCTCCTTGATACGCCAGGCTGATCAGGACGCGCTGCAGCTTGGCTTGTCTATGGTGGTCGAGACCCTGATAGACTTTGAGGGTAATTCCCGGTATTTCGAGACGCGCAGATTCCCCATCCACCGGGAAGAAGCAGAAGACCAGCTTGGCGGTATTGCGGTAGATGTAACCGAGCTACGCAAGGCTCAGAGCGAACTGCATAAGCTGAACACCCAACTGGAAGAGCGAGTTGTCCAGCGCACCGAGGAACTGGCTGCGGCCAACCAGGAACTTGAAGCCTTTACCTATTCGGTATCGCATGATCTTCGCGCGCCCTTGCGCGCCATCAACGGGTTTGCCGAGATACTGATTGAGGACTGGTCCGAGCAGGTTGATGGCGAGGTGATACGGCTGCTTAGCCAAATCAAGCAGAGTGCCGAGCAGCTCAGCCAACTGGTCGAGGACTTGCTCCGATTCTCCAGACTTGGACGCCAGTCGCTTCACAAGCTCGAGCTGGACCCACTAGTGATTGTGAAAGAGGCGCTGAAGGAGCTTGCTCTCGCAACAGGTAATCTGCGCGTCAAGCTGGGCGATCTGCCAAAGTGCAAAGCCGATCCGGCGCTGCTAAGACAGGTCTATATCAATCTGCTTTCCAATGCAATCAAGTTTAGTTCTCATCAGGAAAAACCTTGCATCGAGGTAGGCGCCCAAAGCCAGGGAAAGCGCACTGTCTACTTTGTGCGCGACAAGGGAGTAGGCTTCGATATGGCCCAGGCCGAGAAGGTCTTCGGAGTTTTTCAGCGGCTACACAAGCCTGAGGAATACGAAGGCACCGGAGTGGGTCTTGCCATCGTGTATAACATCATAAGGCGTCATGGGGGGCAGATCTGGGCTGAGGCCGAACCCGGCAAGGGCGCCTGCTTCTTTTTTACTCTGGGAGGCCGGCAGCCGCGCTAACCTAGTCCGATTGTAATATCCGCCTGGCCTTCGCAAGTAGTTCGTCAGGTTCGTAAGGTTTGGACACAATCTCACTTGCCCCTGAAGCCAGCAACCGCTGGGCCAGTTCGCCTTCGGTTTCTTCTGTCGCGACGAGTATTGGCGCATCCGGACACAGTTCTTTGAGCTTGGCCAGAGTCTCCTCGATGTCCAGATCCGCCAGTAAATCAGAAAGTACCACCAGTTTCACATCGTCTCGGCGCTCGGAGCAGCATTCCAGCGCGGAAATCGGGTCTGCCACTGCTATCACATCATAACCGACCGACTGCAGTGTCATAGTCACGAGGGCGGTGGCCAACTCATCGTGTTCCACCACCAGCACCATCCCGAAGGCGCCAGTAGCCCCCCTGGCTTCTGGTTGGACCTCTTCTGGCTGTGCTTCGGCATCGACAGGCAGATAAACTAGAAACTCCGCTCCCTGGCCCGGCTCGCTAATCACATTGATAAAGCCTCCATGCCGCTTTACCACGCTGTAGACCATCGCAAGCCCAAGTCCTGTGCCTTCACCAGGCCCTTTTGTGCTGAAGAAAGGCTCAAAAGCTTTGGCCAGAATCGCCTCGCTCATACCAATCCCCGTGTCGGCGAATCTAAGCAGCGCGAAAAATCCCTCAGGGGTATCTTCTGCCTGCCGCAGAGGCTGACCACTGAGCTGGGCAAGCTCGGTCGTAAGGGTCAGTGTCCCCCCGTTAGGCATTGCATCCAGCGCGTTTATGGCCAGATTCATTATTACCTGGGCTAGCTGATCATGGTCAGCTGATAGCAGAGGCAGCTCATCGGCGAAACGCGTAAGGAGCTGGATGTTGCGCTCGAGCCTGGGCGACAGCACCAACAAGGTATCGCGTACCAGGTCGTTCAGGTCCACAGTGGTGAGTTTGGGGGGCTCTCCTCTGGCAAAACCAAGCATCTGCCTGGTCAGTCCGGCCGCTTGCTCGATGGTAGCGCGCGCAGCTTCCAGGGGCTGACGATTACCGGCATCTTCAGGGGGAAGCTCTACCAGCTCCAGATGGCCTTTCAAGGCTCCCAGCAGGTTGTTGAAATCGTGAGCGATGCCACTTACCAGCCTGCCCAGGCTGTCAAGCTTCTCGGAGCGCATCAGATGAGTCTCCAGTTGCCTGAGCTCGGTCACATCGCGCAACACGCCGCGCAGCTCGATAAGGCCCCCATCTGGATTATAGGCCGCCCTGATGCTCATCAAGGCGTTTAGCCGGCTCCCATCAGCCCGGCGCAAGGTCACCTCGGAGTTCTTGACCACGCCACGCTTCTTGCAAAGCGACAGTAAATGACGAAGCAGGGCCGCGTCCTCGAAAAGCTCTTCGGTTGGGTTCGAGGTCAGCAAGGCTTCCTTGTTGGGATACCCAAACAACTCGACGCCGGCACGGTTGATGTCCAATAGATTGCCTTCCGGCGTCATACGGAAGATAACATCAAGTGACTCCTCAAAAAGGCGCCTGTATTTTTCTTCTGATCCCAGCAGCAGATTGACGGCGCGTTTCCTTTCGGTGATATCGCGGCCTATCGAGAGAAGCACCGGTTGCCCATCCAGCTCGAAAAGGTGCGCGCTAACCTCAAAGGGAATACGTTCTCCATTTTTGGCCACGAAAACCGTTTCATAAGCGACGCGTTTGTTGCGCTTGAGTTGTTCCATTGCGGCTGCAGATAGAGTCTTCGGACCTTCCTGCAGCTCACCGGGATCCAGGCCCAACAATTCTTCGCGCGGATATCCAAGCCGGCGGCAAGCCAGATCGTTTACTTCAAGGAAAGGCCCTGGCTGGCTTCCTTTCCCAACTTTTTGCAGGAACATCGCATCGTTGGCCATATTGAAAAGGGTCTCGAAACGGCGCTGAGATTCGCGCAACCGGCGCGCCGCCTCTATGCGCTCGAGCCTCAACTGACGCTCTTCAAGCGCTCGTGAGACCGCCTGGCCCAGTCTGGCCATCCGGTCTTTCTGGACGTAATCGGTGGCCCCCTCCTTCATACACTGGACGGCCGCCTCTTCGCCTATCTTGCCCGAGACGACGATAAAGGGGATGTCATATCCTCGCTCCTGCAGCAACTGCAGCGCTTCGGGGGCCTCGAATTCCGGTAAGGAATAATCGGCTAGCACCACGTCGGGGCGCTTCTCCAGCTCGCCGAGATACTCTTCGCGTGTCTCGACGCGCACCCAGTCAGGATCGAACCCGCCACGCTGAAGCTGGCGGATGATAAGCTCCGCATCGGTTGGGGTGTCTTCGAGTAGCAGCAATCTAAGCGGAGTCCCCAAGGGCTCCTCCTCGAACTCGCCTCCGGCTAAAAGACCTTCTCGACTAGCAGAAGACTGGCTGTCAATTGCCGGCTGATGCCGGGTGGTTATGTTCCTTATTATACCGAATCCTGATTCAGGCTCCGACTCCTGGCCAGGCCACACCGGCTATATGAGAAGCTTCTATAGGCTATTTTTGGGTAGGCAACAATACGGCAACTCTTACCGAATTGCGGGAATCGGACTTCCTTTTTTGCCCTGACCGGCAGGCTGTCAGGGGGAATATATGGCTGTTAGACTTATGTTATCGGTAACAAGCCACCTCTTTCAAATACGGCAACGATTGCAGGGGTGGAGACCAGCAGGCAGCCTGGCTTGCTGGTTATCTTTTTTCAAGAGGATGAGCAAAATGAGAATCCGGTTATTGAAGATCTCTGCCATACTGGTAGGTGTCGCGGCGCTACTGGCCTGGGTGGCAAAGATCGATCTGCCCTCCACAGAGGGAGACCTCTCTACGCTCAGTGCGGTTGACACAGCCTGGGTTTCTATTTGCGCAGGCCTGGTCATGCTGATGACTCCGGCGCTGGGTTTCTTCTACGGTGGACTGGTCCGCCAGAAGAACCTGGTCTCTATCCTCATGCAATGCCTGGCCATTTTTGCCGTTGCATCTGGCGTGTGGACATTATGGGGTTATTCCTTGGCCTTTGGACCTACGAAGCACGGTCTGATTGGCGGACTGAAGTACGCCTTCCTGACTGGCGTAGGCACAGCGCCGGATCCTGATTACAGCACGACTATACCGGGCTTGTCCTTTTACTTCTTCCAGATGAAGTTCGCCGCCATCACGCCGGCGCTCATAATCGGAGCTTTCGCCGAACGCATAAAGTTCTCTTCTCTTTTGGTGTTCCTGGTTGTCTGGGCGACAGTAGTATATGCGCCAGTTGCTCACTGGGTCTGGGGACTTGGTGGCTGGCTGCGCAACCTTGGCGCGCTGGACTTCGCAGGCGGCACAGTCGTGCATATCCTGGCTGGCATCACCGCGCTTGCAGGCGCCTGGGTCGTAGGCCGGCGGCGTATCCCCTCCGAGGAACAAGAAGGGCCCAACAATGTCCCCTTCGTAATTCTTGGAGCTGCGCTACTATGGTTTGGCTGGTTCGGTTTCAATGCCGGCAGCGCGCTTGGGATGAACGGTGTCGCTGTGATGGCTCTTGTCACCACCAACATCGCGGCTGCCTTTGCCACGATGAGCTGGGTCGCTGTTGACTGGTATGTCCGCGGCAAGCCAACGGCGACAGGCGCCGCGATAGGCGCTGTCTGTGGTTTGGTCGCAATCACTCCCGCCGCAGGTTATGTTACTGTCACTGGTGGCATGGCAATAGGCCTGGCCGCCGGGCTTGTCTGCAACCTCTTTGCTGTCCTGATGAAGCGCACGCCTATCGATGATACGCTGGATGTCTTCGCCTGTCATGGGGTGGGCGGTATCCTGGGCGCCTTGCTCACAGGAGTCTTCTGCACCAAGGCTGTAAATCCGGCTGGCGCCGATGGGCTGCTCTACGGCAACCCAAAGCAGTTTCTGATTCAGCTTGCTGCGGTAGTTGTAGTTGCGGTTTGGGGATTTGTGACATCGGTCCTCTTGCTCAAGGTTATCAACAAGGTGATGAAGCTACGCGTCTCGGTGGCGGATGAGCATCTTGGGCTCGATTTGGCCCAACACGGCGAAAGTGCTTATCAAGGTAGCTGGAAGTAGTCACTGATCCTCCCTGAACGAAGGCCGCCGGAGAAGCCTTCCGGCGGCCAGATTCTCTCCTCGGTAGGAACCAGCAGGGCAACTGCCCCTTCTCAGACTACAATCTCGCTTACTTTTTGCCTTGAACAGGCGGCTATCAGACGGCAAGCCTCACTGGTAGGCTTCAGTTATCCAGGGCAAGCCGAACTCGGCTTGGTTATCACTTTGCCCCTCGCTTTCCGCTAGCTTGCCTTATGCTTGTCTGCGCTGTCCATGGAGGTTGTTCGCTGTGAAGAAACGTCTTTGGAGAGTAGCTGCTGTCGTGTTTGGGTCTGCCGCTTTGCTGACCTGGCTAGCCAAAATCAACCTGCCCTTCCAGGGTGGCGACACCTCCACTATCAATCAGACAGACACCGCCTGGGTTGCCCTCTCATCGGGTCTCGTAATGCTGATGACTCCCGCGGTCGGTTTCTTCTACGGTGGTTTGGTGCGGCAGAAGAACCTGGTCTCGATCCTGATGCAGTCGCTTGGCCATCTTCGCTATCGGGTGTGCTGTCTGGACCCTCTGGGGTTACAGCCTGGCCTTCGCGCCGGGTTATTACGGTCTCATCGGGGGTCTCAAGTATGTGCTGCTGCAGGGCGTAGGCGCAGCTCCTGATCCTGACTACTGTGCCACAATACCAGCTGTTTCTTTCTACTTCTTCCAGATGAAATTTGCAGCCATCACTCCAGCCCTTGTGATCGGCGCTTTCGCAGAACGCGTGAAGTTTTCGGCTTTGCTGGCCTTCCTCATCATCTGGGCTACTATCGTTTACGCGCCTGTAGCCCACTGGGTATGGGGAGTCGGGGGCTGGCTGCGCAATCTGGGCGCTTTGGATTTCGCTGGCGGACTTGTCGTGCACCTGCTGGCGGGTGTCACTTCGGTAGCAGGCGCCTGGGTCATCGGAAGGCGCCATCGTCCTGCCAACGAACCAGACGGGCCTAACAACGTCCCCTTCGTCATCCTTGGCGGCGCGCTCTTGTGGTTTGGCTGGTTCGGCTTCAACGCTGGCAGTGCTCTGGGTATGAACAGTGTCGCAATCAATGCTCTCGTCACCACCAATATTGCCGCTGCCTTTGCCGTAATCAGCTGGATGGCTGTGGACTGGTATGTCCGCGGCAAACCTACGGCAACAGGCGCAGCCATTGGCGCAGTCTGCGGTCTTGGCGCCGTGACGCCAGCAGCGGGTTTCATTGACTTGACCGCGGCGATGGTTATCGGCCTGATTGCTGGCTTCGTCTGTAACTTGTTCGTTGTACTTATGAAGCGTACCCCAGTTGATGATGCTCTTGATGTTTTCGCCTGCCATGGTATCGGCGGTATGCTTGGGTCTTTGCTCACTGGAGTCTATTGCAGTAAACTCATCAACCCAGCTGGTGCCGATGGGCTGCTCTACGGCAATCCCAGGCAGTTCTTCATCCAGCTACTGGCCGTTCTGGTCATTGCGATCTGGGGCTTTGTGATGACAGTCCTTATTCTCAAGGTACTCGGCAAGGTGATGAAGCTGCGCGTCTCGGTAGCCGATGAGCATCTTGGGCTCGATTTGGCCCAACATGGTGAAAGCGCTTATCAGGGTAGCTGGAAGTAATCGTCGACAATCTCCAAACATCTGGGCCGCCGGAGTCTCCCCCTCTGGCGGCCTTCTCTTGACCAGGCAGGATTTCAGCTTTCCAAAGTGAACCGGTTACCCAGTTACACTGTAGGAGGTAACCTGATGCGAACTCTTTTGCTGCTTGCAGGCTTGCTTGGACTGCTTTGCTCTACCCGTCCTTTGCCCTCGAAGTCAGTCTCGACCTGACCAGGGCCCTGTCAACCCCAGGCCTCAAGCTGCTTGACTGGCGCCGATGGCAACTGGCGCCCGGCAGAGGTTGATGGCACTCAGGTGGTTGAGTTCGGCTTCAAGCAGGAGGCCTTTTACCTGTATTTCAAACTCGACCAATCACTCTTCCCCGAAACGCCTCTGCCGCTCTATGTCAGCATCGAGTTTTTTGATAAGTCCTTTGCCACAGGGCTGAGTCTGCAATACGACCAGGCGGGGAAGACGGCTTACGAACCAGCTTCCGGTTATTCCTTTGGCATTGGCAGTGGCGAATGGCGCACCGCCTGGTTTGAACTGCCAGATGCCGCTGTGTCCCATCGGCAGAACCTTCAGGCCGATTTCCGGCTTATGGCAGGCAGTTCGACTCTGCTGCGCCGGGTAACGGTCACCGACCAACCTGCCTCGGTAGTCTCGAAGGAGCAGATGCGCGCCGAATTAGCCGCCCTTGCGCCAAAGCTGCCAGACGACTTCCTCTATACAGTAGGGGCAAACGCTTCTGTCAGCGAGCTTAGGTCCGGCGCGCCCTTCTGGAAGCTGATGGGCTTCAAGGACATCGAGCTCTACGTCACCTGGCGACTGCTCAACGACGATCCCGCCGTCTGGGACTTGAGCCAGTTCGATGCGATGGTGGACGAGCTGCAAAGCTGGGACCTCAAGTGGATGCCCTTCCTCATCGCCGGGCCTGCTTACGCTACTCCCTTGTGGTATCGCAACTCACCCGACTCGGTCTTCACCAAATGCCTCGAACATGACGCAGGGCAGTCGCATCCAGTCCATCTTCAATCCCGATATGGTTGGTCGGGTGGATGAGTTCCTGCGCCAGTGTGGCCAGCACTGGAACGATGACCGGCTGAATTACATCCTGCTTGGAGTCTCGGGCACGTATGGAGAGTCCATCTATGCCGCTGGACCAGAGGGCGGCTGGACGGCTTCAGAAGCTGGTGAGGATTATCACAACCACGGGGGTTTCTGGGCTGCCGAACCTGAAGCCATCGCGTCCTTCCAGGCCTGGCTCGAAGCAAAGTACGACGAGGTGGATAGCCTCAACCAGGCCTGGGGGAAGGGGTATACCGACTTCGGGCAGGTGAAGACCTTTATCCCAGGCGCCGATATGCCACGCCGGATGGCCTTCGATATGGCCTCCTGGTATACCCAGGCGATGACCGACTGGTCGGCGGTCTGGACAGACTCCGCCAGCAAGCATTTCCCAGGGACACCCGTCTATCTGTGCACGGGGGGGCACGGTATTGCGATGTTGGGTGCCGACTTTGCCGCGCAGGCCCAGATGCTTTCGCGCTTCCCGTCAACTGGCATCCGCATCACCAACGAGGCCAGCAACTACCTCAGCAACTTCGATATGACCCGGATGGTCGCCTCGGCCTGCCGTTTCTATGATATCGGCTTTGGGTTCGAGCCCGCTGGCTATTGCGATCACAACGGCATCGTTGGGCGACTCTTCAACGACATCAGCAGCGGCGCCAACCAGTTTCATGACTATCACGGCAATCCCTTTAGTAACTCAGCATATGCCCAGAATCTGCATCGCTTCTCTGGCCTGCTCGGTAAGCGCGAGCCCCTAATCGATGTGGCGGTTTTCCAGCCCAAACCTGCTGTCTACCTCGATGAGAAGGAGATGTCTCGTTTCTACGGGGCCGCCGCGGCTCTCAGGCAGCTCGTGGACGTCGATTTCGTGGATAGCACCCTCGTCGCAGATGGCGCGCTGGAGCAGTACAAACTGATTGTGCTGCCCAACACCCGCTTCGAGGAGGAGACAACCTTGCAGGCCCTTCTCGATTGGGTGGAAGCTGGCGGAGTGGCAGTTGTGGCTCGCAACGAAGCCCCCTGGCTCGAGACCATCGAAGGCTCCACCGCGCTCAGGGAAGAACTTCTCGGCGACCTGGCCAGCCTGCCCGATACCAGCCTTGTTGTGCCCGAGACACCCGACCTGGGCAACCGGCGCGCGATACTCGAAGTCGGCGCTTCAGGAGATGACCTGTGGCTGAGTGGTGACTGGTTCAGCGCCGAGTCAGGTTCCGAGGAGCTGCCCGCCAACCGCAGAAGCTGGCGCTGGATGAGCCACACGGCGCGAGTTATCCTTCCTGTCTGGTTTGAGGGCCCCGCGACCCTCTACGTGGGGGGCAACCTGTTCGGTGAGAATCCAATCTCCTCCGGACGGCTGCTGCTGGATGGCAAGGAGCTTGGCCCGTTGCTGGGCCCGCAGGACGGCGACTACCTGTTCGAGATCCCCGCCGCTGACCTGGCCGGCAAGAGGCGCGTGACTCTCGAGTTCGATATGAAGCCCCTGCGCGGCTTTGATATCGGCATCTCCGACTCGCGCGAGCTGGGCTTCCTGCTCAACTACATCGACTTTGGCCCGACCAGGGCCAACCGGATGGTGCCTGCCAAACTGGCAGAACTGGGCTTGAAAGCGACCGTGGCCGAAGCTGACCTGCTGCGTTGTTCGCGCTCGCTTGGAGAGGGCAAAATATTCCTGATGCCGACGAGTCAGGCTTCCGCAACCGAATTTGCCTCCTTCACCTGGGAGGTAATCAGGCAGGCCAGCGCGCTGGGACTTGGCGAGGAGTTCATCCCCCTGCTGGACGGCAAGTTTGATGGCGTCTACTGCACGCTCACAACCAACTCGCTGCTCTGGTTCAATGATACAGATGACCCGAAGCCAGGCTATGCTGTGGTCAAGGGGAAGCCTTACGAGGTGGAACTGGAGCCGCACTCCATCCAGGAGCAACCTCTGTAGTCCCGGTAACATCACCCAGCAAAAAAGCCGGGCCCCCAGGGGTCCGGCTTCTTTTTTAAGGTTTATGTCACGGTCTAAACTGGCAAGCCTGTCGAAGGCCACAGCCTTACCATCATATAGGCAATCTCGGCCAGGGCCGTTACCAGCACAACCGCGCTAGCAGTCAACACATAACGCTCCAGCTTTTTCAGATCACGGGGCGTTATCATCCCCTTGTACATCCGGAGCTGCACCAGCTGAAGCCAGGCTGCCACGATCAGGCCAAGCGACAGCGCGACAGGGATAAGCGCGCTCCATTGACTATGGGTCAAGAAAGGTGCGATCGCAAGTAAAGGTACTGCAAGCCCTGCGACCCAACGCACCAGGCGCTGACGGCCACGGAGCCACCGATATGCGGCGTCGGGGCCGCCTTTCTCCTCTATTCTCGCTGCCTCTTGCAAGGTACTTCAACCTCTCATAAAGTTCACTTTGTTCGTGTATGATACCCTAAACGGCTCCATATTAAAAGTGGTTCCCTGTTTCCAATATGTAAACTTATCCCTTCAGTCTGTATTGACTTGCTGGTAACGTCCTCCGGGAAACCTGATACACTTCTGGTGATCCCTTATGGAGGTTGCTTGTCAGATGAGATTACCTGCTTCCAGACTCTTCGGTACCGATGGCGTGCGGGGCATTGCCAACCGCGAACTCACCGCCGAACTGGCCCTCGGCCTTGGCCGCGTTTTCGGCCTTTGGCTTGCGCGCGACCTCGAGAGGCCTGAGGTCCTGATAGCCCGAGATACCCGCCTCTCTGGCCCGATGCTGGCCAGCGCAGTCGAAGCAGGCCTTACGAGCGCCGGCGCCGACGCCGTCGACTGCGGCATCCTGCCTACCCCTGCGCTCGGTCTGCTGACTGCTCGCCAAGGGCGCGCGGGCGCCGTTATGCTCTCAGCCTCGCACAACCCGCCCCAGTTCAACGGCATCAAGCTGCTTTCAGGTGAGGGCAAGAAGCTTCCCGACGAGGTCGAAGACGAACTCGAAGCCCTGCTGCGCGTTCATGGAGAACAATTCTATGAGGGCGATCCTGACCAGGTAGGCCTGCTTTTCGAGCATCCCGAAGCCCGTGAGGAATACCTGGACTTCCTGTTTCAGCTTTCGCCCTTGCCGCTCAAGCTCGAGGGGCTCAAAGTGGCGCTCGATTGCGGCTTCGGCGCGGCCTTCGAGCTTGCCCATCTGGCTTTCGAGCGCGCCGGGGCCGAGGTCGTACTGCTCAATGCCGAAGCAGACGGCGCGCGCATCAACGCAGGCTGTGGCGCGCTCCACCCCCAGCAGGTCGGCCAGGCCGTGCTCGATTCGGGGGCAGACTTCGGAGTGGCCTTCGATGGCGACGCCGACCGCGCGATGTTCGTTGACGAGGCTGGCAAGCCACGCGATGGCGACCATATCAAGTATCTCCTCGCCGCCGATGCCCTCTCCCGGGGCGCCTTCTCGCCGCCAATCGTGGTCGGCACGGTGATGAGCAACCTGGGCCTCGAGCTTGCCCTGCGCGAACTGGGAGTAGAACTCGTTCGCACGCCTGTAGGCGACCGCTACGTGGCCGAGACGATGGCTGAGCGAGGCGCGGTGCTGGGCGGAGAGCAATCTGGCCACATCATCTTTGCCGAACATGGGCTTGGAGATGGCATATATACGGCCTTGCGGGTGGCAGAAGTGGTCTCTCGCACGGGCAAACCGCTGTCCGAGCTTGCCGCGCCCGTCCAGAAAGTGCCCCAGGTGCTGATAAATGTCCCGCTCCCCCCTGGCTACGACTGGCAACGCTCCGAGCCGCTCCAGCAGGCGCTTGCCGAGTGGCAGGCCACCCTCGAGGGGAAGGGCCGCCTGCTGCTGCGTCCCTCTGGCACGGAGCCATTGCTGCGCGTGATGGTCGAAGCCCTCGACAAGGCGATGGCCTACGAAGCCGCCGGCGCCCTCGCCGAGACCATCACCTCCGAAGTGCCCGAGGTGGAAGGGTAAGCAACTTGCCAACGGCAGGCTAGTGGGTACAATGTATACAGTGGGCACTCGTCGAGGCTAAAAACACAACGCGCCCAATTCGCTCCGATATTCACAGCAGTGGCCACACCGCCCTTACGAATATGGAGGTGCCGTGCCGTGAAAGGTCACCCTACGCCTTGCCCTTATCTCCAGTTGCTCAGCAGTATGGCACTGATCTTGCTCCTCCTGGCAGGGACCTGCCTCGTCGCGCACGGCGACAGGACTGGCCTTGCCAGGAAACTGCTTGCCACGAAGGACGCTCTGCGGTGGGATGGGCCACAACAGGGCCTCTTCGGAGACATCTACAAGGTTGAGGAACCCGGTAGTGGGCGCAAGGCCCTGATCGAGCTTGAACCCGGTAGTGGCGAGCTGCGGGAGTTTACGTTACTAGGCAACCCGCCTACTCTGAAGGGACCCGCCCTAAGTGAGGAGGCGCTAGTTCCGGGAGGCAAGAACCCGCGCGGAGGAACTCCTGCCTGAGTCATACGGGATCGCTGGGCTGGTTGCCTCGACAAGTCAGCCGAAGCATCTGGGGCCGGTCACCTCTGTAACCCTGAGAGGGATGCAGGGAGACATACCTGTGCCCCCTCGGGTAGCCATACTGCTCTCCAATGATGGCAAGATTCTGACGAAGGTGCTGATCTCGGAATCTCCGATCTCTAGCCTGCGTGTAGGGGACGTGAAGTTCTCGGCTGAGAAGGCCGCCGAGTTAGCAATCGGTGAGGCGGTGCGCAGGGTGGCCGCTCTGACAACCTTCAGTGAGAATCGAGTGCAAGAACTTGCTGGGTACGCGCCCGAGGGACTTCCGAGCCTGTACTACTCTAACGATACGCTAGGCAAAGTCAACGGGCTGCCTACTCCGGGCGCTTTCTACAACGTGAAGGTGATCCGCACTAGACCTGCTTCTACCAGTGAGAGTGACAGGTTGCTTGACCATCTTTATGTGACAGTCGATGCGAACACGGGCCAGTTCGGTGCTCCACCTGGGATCGCCGGATCCTCGACTCCGGCAGAGAGTAGCCGTTCAGGTGGCTCGCAACCCCTTGTCGCTTACATCCTCGCCGCCCATGGTCAGTGGTCACATCGCCGTCCATAATTTGGAGGTGCCGTGCCGTGAAACTCTGTGTACTGTTTGCCCTCCTTGTAATGGGAACCGTTTTGCTCCCGACTGTTACGTTGGCCGAAGACCCTCGTGATGCCGCAGCTTCGGTATTGCTCGGTGGTGATCTTGCAGGCCTGGAGTGGGATTCGGATAGACTGGTGACCGAACATGGGACTGCAGTAGCTCGGTTGGAACTCGGGCACGGATATATTGTAAAGTCCTTCTCTCTCCTGCGAGATCTGCCGCCGTGTGGAAAAGTCCTCGACGACAAGGCTTTCGAGGCGAAAGGCAGGGCTCTGCTGAAGCAACTCGTCCCTGCGAGCTGGGATGTCGACGGCCTAGACTGTCAGCTAGGCGATCGACCCATCAGGGGAACAAGACTCCTCTATTTCCGCGGGGCAAGAGACGACGTGGTACTGCCCCCTCGCATCCTGATGCACCTGACGCCGGACGGGCGAGTCGTGCGCCACCTTGGGATACCCGAGCAACCGCTACCTGACTCGGCTCTTCTCCCCCCCCAAATCGACATCGAGCAGGCAAAGAAGCTAGCGCTAGCCACCGCAGTGCAGAAGCTCAGCAAGCAGACTGGCAAGTCGAAGTGGCAGGTGATGTGGCGAGCACGTTACGCCCCGAGTGCAGAAGCGCCGAAACTCCGATACTCGAACCAGCCAGAGGGCTACAACCTGAAATTCCCAACCCCTTGCCCCATCTGGTACGTGCGCATCGAGCGTACCAAACCCGCCGCTAATGGTAGAGATGGCTTGCCAGATTATCAGGGTGTTATGGTAGACGGCAATACCGGGGCCACAATGACACCACCCGACGTTGTAGGAGGCTCACTAACGACCGGCAAGATGGCCGCGGGTGCGCCTTCTGCCGCCTATGCCCTCGCCGCCCTGGCAGCCCTGCTGCTCATCTTCCTCGTCGTGAAGCTGAGGAAGAGGTAGCCCCGTTGTTTCGGGACACTCCTGTCCCGAAACCGAAGCTTCAGGCTTCGAGGGTTGGTCTCGGGCAGGGACGCCGGATGAAAATAACCTCCCAAAACGCTTGCCAAATTCGGGGGGGGGGGGGGGGGGTAACATATATATGGAGCGAAAGCTAAAACACAACGCGCCCAATCCGCTCCGATATTCACAGTAGTGGTCACATCGCCGTCCATAATTTGGAGGTGCCGTGCCGTGAAACCCAGCTACCTCCCTACCGTCCTTCTGCTGTTAGCCTTAGTCACTAGCCTGCCCTGTGTTGGGGGGTGGAGCGCGCCGCCCGACAGTCTGCTTACAGAGCTGCTGGGCGTATCAAAGGTAACGGTAACAGAGGATGGAAGTAGCGAGCATTTAACGAGCTACACGGTCGCTGCCCAGCAGGGGAATGCCAAGGGCGAGTTCCGCGAGCGCCCCAACGGGTGGAGCTTTGAGCTTACCGAACTAGGTCCGGCGCGAGCCACTGTAGCTAATGACACCGAGGCGGTCTCACGCACAAAGCAACTAGCACAAGCCTTGATAGCTGACTGCTGCCCCGAGGAGGAGCTGGATGTCGTTTGCTTTTCGGTGCCTGGCGGGAGAGAGCTGCAGGTGAGGCAGAAGGTTGGCCAAACAGTTAGCCTGGATATGCTGAATGCAATCCTGGACAGTGACGGCAGGTGGCTGTCCGTGAACCGCAGAGGTAAAGTAAATCCCTTCGATGCCAAGCAACGGGAGCTGGCGCTGCAGGTGCCGAAGGTAGACTTCGACCAGGCTGTCGCGATCGCCAGCACCCATGCCACGACGCTGGCGGCAGAGCGAGCTGGAATGTCGCCAGAGGTGCTCGCAAAGCAGATCTCTTGGAAGCTCGACGATGACGACCCTGAGATCCAGACGGAGCTTCGAGTTCTGCCGGCAGGGATGCAGGGACGCGGGCCGTGGTATGGCTGGTCGGTGATACTGCAACGCACTGGCACTGCACCACAGCAAAATGCTGATACTCCCATGCCGTCTGCTATGCAGGTTGATGTCGATGCGATGACAGGCGAAGTAGCCGAGGTGTACCTGCCTGCCGGTAGTTCCGGCAGCAATCCGGCGAGTAGCCCCGACACAGAGGCTGACGAGTCCCTTTCCGCCTACGCCCTCGCCGCCCTGGCAGCCCTGCTGCTCGTCTTCCTCGTCGTGAAGCTGAGGAAGAGGTAAGGAGACAGGGCCTCGGCCCTGGCATCGGGACAGGAGTGGCCTGATACAACGAAACCGAGCCACGACCCCCTATCGCCTTGGCGTCGTCCGCCGTTCCAGTTCCAGTCGGATGATGGAGTCGGCGGGAAGAATCTCCGAACCTGGCCCGGTCAGATAGACAAGAGTCCGAGGGCCGACGATGGTGCCTGGGTTCAGCACCACATTGCAGCCGAGTTGCGCCTCGTCACCGATGAGCGCGCCGAATTTGCGCAATCCCGTGTCGATGAGGCCCTCTTCGGTCCGCACCTTCACGCCTGTCTTCGTGACTTTGAAATTGGAGAGCTTGCTGCCAGCGCCGAGGTTGCTCTCGCGCCCGAGCACACTGTCGCCCACGTAGTTGAAATGCGGCGCGCCCGCCTTCGGCAGCAGCAGTGAGTTCTTGACCTCGGTCGCGTGGCCGACGATCGCCCCCTCGCCCACGTAGACATCGCCGCGGATATAGGCCCCGTGCCGCACCTGGGCGCCTTCCTTGATGATTGTCGGCCCCTGGATAAAGGCCATCGGCTCCACAACGGCGCCGCGCTCGATAACCACCTCGCCCTCGATAACGGCGCTCGGATGCACTTCGCCCCGCACATCGCGCTTCACGCGGTCAGCAAGCAGCGCTCCCAGGTGAGCCAGCACCTCCCAGGGGTACTCGAAACTCGCTATCCACTCACCCAGCTCGAAGCCTTCGAGCCGCCAAAGGTCAGTTGCTTTCAGCATAAGTCGTCCCTCCCGCAGTTATAATAACAGGCAGCGCGCCCAAGTGGAGGCCGATATGAGAAACCGGACCAACTCTTGTTTGCTTGTTCTTCTCTTCGTCAGTTTGTGGGTCTCAGGCCTGGGATTCGGGCAGCCGAAACCCTCCGGTCTGGCGGACCTGGACACCATCCGGGCCGAAGTGGCTGCCTCGCCCACCACCGAGGCCAACGCGAAACAGCGGTTGGCTCTGCTGTATTCCTGGTATCGCCTGTTGCAGAACCAGGGCTACGATATCGCGAGCTTCGAGCCGCTCTCCCAACAGTTGCGAGGCGGTCCAGTGCCCGCGGTCGTGGACGAAGGCTATCGCGCGCTGGAGGCAGTGCAGGCCGGCGATCCACTTGTGGCGGTACAAGGTTTTACTTCCACCCCTGCTGAAGCTCTCCTCGATTGGCCGAGTTACCATGGCGATCTCGGCCAGACAGGCTCCACGAAGGAAGCAGGTCCGACCGAAGGCGCGCTGGCCTGGCGTTTCTCCCTCGGGTGGGCCTGGTACGGCCGTCCAACGATCGAAGCAGGGAAGGTCTACATCGCTTCGCCAGGCCGCACCACCGCGCTCTACTGCCTGGATGAAGCCACGGGCGAGTTGAGATGGAAGGCCCGCCAGTGGGGTATCAGCGGTTGGGATCCCCCGCCAGCCGACTCTCCAGTGACAATACTGGCGGATGAAGTAATGGTGCGCGCGACCGCCTCGCAGGGCGAAGTCGCTCAACTCGTCTTCGTAGATAAAGCCACCGGCGCGGTTAAACGCCGCGTCTCACCCGGCCCGACAGAACCGCGCTGGGAGCCGGCTGCTGAACCGACCGGCGACGACTTCCTCACGTATCTGACCGACGACTCGACCACGGTCACGGTGAAGCTCGCCAAGAGCGGCCGCACCTGGTGGCGGTTCCGCGTCGGGCGAGCAATCGGCGAACCTCTCCTTGTGGGCGACCGCGTCTATGTCGGCACCACCGAGGGCAAGCTTTGGGCGTTGAACTTGACCACCCCGAGCCGTGTCGCCTGGGTCTACGAAGCCGGCGCGCCCCTGGCGGGAACCCCGGCGCTCAGCGGTGACCGCATGCTGATCGGCGCCAACGACGGTTCTGTCCACTGTGTGGAAGCCTCGACCGGCCAGCGCCTCTGGCGCTCTGAGGTGGCCAAGCCCGAGCACCGCGCTCAGCAGCTCTTCTCCAGCCCCACAATCACCGGCGATCGGGTGTACCTGGCTGCGGCGGACAGCCAGCTTTATTGTCTCGATCTCGCAACTGGCATCGTGCGGTGGCGCTTCCCCCTGGGTGATTGGGGTCGCGCGCGCCCTCTGGTGCTGGGTGATATCGTCTACACAGCAGCACTTGATGGCACAGTGACCGCGATCCGAGACGCTGGAGACTACCCCGAACTGCTGTGGACTCGCACCTTGGACAGGACAAAGCTCCTGGCTGATCTGACTGGAAGTGAGCGCGGCTTACTGATCGCAACCTCTGATCTTTATCTCTACTCGCTGTCGCCTGCGACAGGGGAAATCCAGTGGCGTCGCAGTCTGCTGGAATCCATCGAAGTGGACGGGGACCGTGTGCTGGCCGATGCTGCGCCGGAGATCTTCCAGTCCTCGCCCACTGTCGTTGACGGACTCGTCTGCATCGGTGGCCCAAGCGGCTTCGTCCACTGCGTGAGAGCTGCAACCGGAGAGGAAGTCTGGCGTTTTGAGACCGGCGGCAAGGTCTCAGCGACCCCAACAGTTGGCGCCGGACGTGTCTATGTGGGCCAATTCGGCGGAGATGAAGACTTCTACTGCCTCGACGCCGCGACCGGAGAACCCCTCTGGACGCGACCGGTGGGCTGGGTCTGGACAGCCGCGGGCTTCGATGAGGGGCGACTCTACGTGGGCACGACCGAGGGCGACTTCCTCTGTCTCGAAGCCGCAACGGGACGTGAGTTATGGCGCTATACGACCGGCGGGGGCATCTACCCTTCGCCTGCCTTCGATGAGGAGCGCGTCTATACGGGCTCCTGGGATGGTCTTTATTATGCTTTTAACAAGCGCACAGGAAAGCTAGAGTGGACTTACTCCCGTCCGGGCTTGCCCTACCACATTGGGGGAAGGCCAGACTCCGCCTGTCCCGTTATCGCGGGCGACTTGCTGCTGGTGCAAACCCAAGGGGCGTTGCTGGTGGCTCTCGAGGCGGCAACAGGGCGAGAGCGCTGGCAGTGGGCGGTGCCTGAGTGGAGGCTCCAAAACGGCACTCCGGCGTATTCCGGGGGGGTTGTTTATGCCTCCTGCTTCACAGATGCCTATACGTGCCCTGGTGGCGCGCAGCTCTTCGCGCTGGAGGCCTCCACCGGAAAGCAGCTCTGGGCGTATCCTGACGGGGGAGGTATCACCGCTCCTTCGGTTGCGGGAGAGCGCCTCTACTTTGCCTCGACAGGAAGCGCCTGGTTTACCTGTCTCAATACAAAAGAGCCTGCCCAGCCAAGTCTGGTTTGGCGTTACAAGCTAGGCGGGCCAGTAATGGAATCCACGCCAGCGCTATATGGGAGACTGGTTTTCATCGCAGATTCGGCCGGTTGGCTGTGGGCTTTGCGCTGAAACAAGGCCCCACCAAAAGAGTGCGGGACCCAGGGCTGCCACCCGGGTCCCGCGATTACGGTACTCAGCACACAAACTTGGAGGGTGAGTGTTGCTGTTCCGTTTAATGACATCTAATTATTAGCACCGATTTTATTTTCTGGCAAGTACCTATCGAGAATATAAACTACATATTTCGAATATTTCTGGAAGGTGAAGAAGGAATCTCTGGCGCTCGATTGAATATTCTGTTAACATCAGCTCACTAGTCCCGCTCAGCCGTATAGATGCGATTTGGTTTCATGCCCAGGGAGGACGCCCCACTTGAAGCGACACCCCGAGTTGGCTCACGTTACAGTTGGTTATCAAGAGTCAAATACGACTTCACTTACCAAGGCCCGCCGCATCGCAATGAACCTTTGGGCTCCTACCTGCAAAAAGCGAGAGGAAGAGGCTTCTCAGAGGCGCGAAGAGGCGACCACCAAGCCACTTCAGAGCTGACCTGCTGGAGCGCCTTGACACCCTCGTTGGGCCGGTTTATATTGAGGTATAGAACAGGCGGCCTGATTCGACAGGCGCGGCTGGGCTCGTAAAATCGAGCAACGGGTTTATGATCCCGTGGGACTCTCAAGTCTCACGGGTTTTTTATTGCGAGGTTTTTATGGGCGAAGAGACCCTCAAGCGCAAGACAGGTGTAGCAAGACTGTCAGTGGTATCCAATACACTTTTGGTCTGCTTCAAACTGGTTGTGGGATTGCTGACAGGCTCGGTGTCCATTCTTTCCGAAGCCTTGCATTCCGCTGTAGACCTGATTGCCGCGGCGATTGCGCTCTTCGCGGTGAAGAAAGCTGGCGAGCCCGAGGATGAGCATCACAGGTTCGGCCACGGCAAGTTCGAGAATATTTCCGGCTTTATCGAAGCCTTGCTCATCTTCGTTGCTGCGCTCTGGATAATCTATGAAGCTATCAGTAAATTGTTACACCCAGAGGCCCTGCAGGCTATTGGCTGGGGCGTAACGGTGATGGTTATCAGCGCCCTTGCCAACACGCTCGTTTCCAGTATGTTGTTCAAGGTAGCCAAAGAAACCGATTCCATCGCCCTGCAGGCAGATGGCTGGCATCTGCGCACTGATGTTTGGACCTCTGCGGGCGTCGCCGTGGGTCTTGGTGTAATGATGATTGGTGAGAAGTTTGCACCACCAACTACCAATCTGCACTGGATTGACCCGGTTGCAGCGCTTGTTGTGGCAATACTCATCCTCAAAGCAGCCTGGGAGCTAACCCATCAGTCACTAAAAGACCTCCTGGACACAAGCCTTGATGAAGAGGAGGTCGGCTGGCTAGAGGAGTATCTTCGCCAGTTGCCTGATGGCGCTTGTGGCTATCACCACCTGCGGACGCGCAAGGCAGGGCCAGTCCGGTTTATCGAACTCCATCTGCTGGTCGAGCCCGAGATGACCGTCGAAACAAGTCACGAGCTGGCCGACGAATTGGTTGCCGCTATCAAGCAACAATTCGAGGGAGCCAGAGTGTTGATCCACGTCGAACCTTGCGAAGCAGCGAAGAAAGCTTCCAGGGCAGGTAATAAGGCTGCCGATGGAGAAGACTAACTCGTAGCTAGCCACCTGGCTGGGAGCGCGCGATGCGGGTCTTTCTCCTTTACAATCCGGTAGCCGGAGCAAGTCGCGGCCAAAGGCAGGCTCAAAGGGCAGCGGGAGTGCTGACCGAGGCCGGCTGGCGTGTCGAACTCGTGGGCACCTCGGGCCCTGGTCAGGCCGAGCAACTGGCTCGCCAGGCTGCCGAGGAAGGCGTAGATCTCGTGGTGGCTTGTGGGGGCGATGGCACCTTCTGCCAGGCGGCGCGCGGACTTGCTGGCAGTGGAGTGCCCCTCGGACTGGTCCCCGCGGGCACCGGCAACGACCTGGCTCGAAGTCTCGGTATTGCTTTTTCGCCTGGGCAGGCTGCCAGGCAGCTCCTTTGTGGCGCCGCTTCCCATATGGACCTGCTTCGGGTAAACGAGGGCCTGCTTGCGGCCAACATCGTCGGCACGGGTTTCGATGCCGCCGTTGCTGAACGCATCACCCACCGCAGCCGTTTCGCCACTGGCAAACTCGCTTACCTCACCGCCGTGCTGCAGGAGCTATCCCACTTTTCAGCCTGCCAGCTCAAGCTGCAGGTGGATGGTCACCGCTGGGAAGGGCGCGCTCTACTCGTGGCTTTCGCCAATGCCCAGAGTTATGGCGCGGGGATGAAAGTCGCTCCCAAAGCTGAACTCGATGATGGATTGATGGATGTTGTTGTGGTAAGCGAGCTGCCCAAATACGCTTTCCTCTGGCACTTGCCGAAGGTCTTCTCAGGCCGGCACCTGGGCTTGAAATGGGTGCATTATTTTCAAGGACGCCAGGCAGAGCTCGAGACCGAACGGCAATTGCCAGTCCTCGTGGATGGCGACCTCGAAGCGACTACCCCGCTCCATATCGAAGTCGCCCACCGCGCTCTGCTCGTATGGCGGCCAGGCCCTCTTGCGGGCACTGGCGTCCCTCTTCCCGTTGAAGCCTGACTCAGGCTGAAGGTTCTTCTAGCTGGGAGGTGCAATGCGGGCAACGCGTTGCCGCCAGCGGGATAGTAGTTGCGCAGTAAGGGCAAGGCTTCTCGTTTACTTCAGGTACCTTGGGTTCGGCTTCCTTCAGCTTGCGCAGCCGGTTGATGCTCCTGACCAGCAGGAAAACAGCGAAGGCTACGATGAGGAAGCCGATGATATTGTTGATGAAGACGCCATAATTGAGGGTCGCTGCCCCAGCTTCTTTAGCCGCGGCAAGACTTGCATAATCGCTGCCTGACATGTTCAGATACAGGTTGGTAAAGTCTACCTTGCCCAGCAGCAAGCCGAGGGGAGGCATAATTATGTCCTCGACCAACGAGGTGACTAGCTTGCCAAAGGCCGCCCCGATGATAATGCCTACAGCCATATCAACCATATTGCCTTTGACCGCGAATTCCTTGAACTCTTTAAGCATTAGCCTCTCCTCCCTGGCGGTAAAGATACCCAGATAGTATGCTAGCTACACTGAGCGGGCCTGGCGACTCGCTTCCCACTCCGGACGCAGCAGCGAATAGACCTCCAGGTCGTGGCGACCGATGCCGGCAAGGCCCGCGCAACGCTGGATGCCCTCATGTGTGAAGCCAAGCCGCTCGGGGATGGCTCGACTGCGCAAATTGGCAGTGGCAGCGCGGATGACCACGCGCTCGATAAAAAGGTCACTGAAGAGATAATCCACGACCGCCTTGCAGGCGCGGGTCATAAAACCTTTGCCCTCGAAGCCAGAGCCAATCCAGTAACCTAGCTCGGCAGACTGGGAGTTGGCGTTCATATCGTGGATGCCGATTACGCCGGCGAGTTTACCCTCGGAGAAGAGCCCCGCTGCGAAGGCGCCAGTGCGGCTATAGTCGTTTGAGGAGTGCTGGATGAAGGCGAGAGAATCGGTTGCTGTTTTCGTCTCGTCCACCCAGGGCAGCCACTGACGCAGCCGGTCGCGGTCCGCCTCAATAAGCGCGAACAGCTCCTCGGCGTGTTGCGGGCGCAGCAAGCGAAGTTCCAAATCAGGGCCCAGTTCGCAGGAGAACATAGCGCATCACCAGTAGTCAGCCTATCACGCTTCTACTGGTAAGGAAAAGAGGCGCCCCAATGGATGAGGCGCCTCTTGAGGCTTGCCAGGCTGATTCTACCAGCCGTATCCGGAGGGTACACTCCTGTCGGGGTTATGCATCCCAGGTAAAGGCAGGGCGACTGTCGGCTCCCACTTCAACCATTTGGCATGGCCATCAGCGAAAGCATAATTGGAACCTTCGCTGTGCCTTGCTTTGGCGATATGGTCTACGAGCCAGTTGTGCCCATCGCCTGCCACATAACTGTCCAGGTTGTCCCAGTTCCAGCTCGAGAGACCAGGCCAGGGATGATATCCATCATACGGCATATTCTGTTCGCGTTCGGCAATCATTATTGTGTCCGCGGCGTTTCTGAAAGTGGCTAGTGGCATCCCGTGAGCAAACAGACCATTGATTACATAATCTGTGTTTGGGTTTCCCCCAGTCTCGCCCGAGAGTGAAGGACACTGGAAGATCTGGGCATTCTTCACGTAGGGCTGTAGTGGCGTATACCACCGGTAAGTTGCGGTACAGGAGACGAAACACTCATCATAATCCTGGATATACATCATCATACCCAGGCCAATCTGCTTCACGTTGCTGAGGCAGGCAGACTGCCTGGCTTTCTCCTTCGCTCTGGCGAACACGGGGAAAAGGATTGCCGCCAGGATGGCGATAATGGCAATAACAACAAGCAACTCTATCAGCGTGAAACCACGCCGACGCGCAAAGGTATTCATAAGCTGGACCTCCAAAATCAAGCTTGAGATGACAGAAAAGAGCTGGATGTCTCTCTCAGGCTGAAGGAGGCGCTCTGGTAAGGGGCTGCCAGCGCTCGGTCAAGGAAGGCGGGCAGCAAGGGGGTAAATAAGCTGCAAGTATAGAAGCGGGTGGGGTAGGCGCAGGTGTAGAACTGGCGATAACCTGGGCCGAGGAGACCGCCGAGATAAGCTCGCAGGCGGCGCACTGATGCTTTTCGGCTGACTTATGCTCCTGGTGGTTGTGGATGGGGAAGCTTGACAGCGCAATCAGGCAGGCAAGTATTAGCGAGAGGACAAGTCCTCCCGTTTTCAGCCCGCTAATTGGCTGCTTCAAGCTCTCCAAGTCGTAATTTCCCTCGGCTTTGGTTGATTGATTATACCCAGCAAAGGAGCCAAAGGTTCCCTGCCCAGGCTAGCGGCAGGAGAAGCCTCTCTTTGGCGAATACCTAGCCGGCCCCATCTGTAATCCAATAGCCAGGAGGAAGCCAGTAAATGGTACCCATTTTCTTTACCAAATTGTTTCAGCCCCTCTCCCTCTTTGAACTGGCCACCCTTGCCCAGGGCTACGGAGTCGCGGGCTTCGACCTGGCCGTCCGAGCAGGCCATCCGGTGAACCCCGACAACGTCGCCACCGCGCTGCCCGAGGCGCTTGCCCTCTGGAGGAGTGAAGGTCTTACCGTGCCGCTCGTGACACTGGAGACTGGCGCGACCAATCCTGCTGATGAGGCCACCAGGCGCATCTTTGAGACTTGCGGCGAGTGGGGTGTGCCCTTCATCAAGCTGGGCTATTGGACCTGGCAGTCAGGCGCCAGCTACTGGGAAGGCGTCGATGCCATCCGGCGCGACCTCGAGGGCTTCGCAAAGCTGGCTGAGGCCACCGGCGTCGTCGCGCTGCATCACAACCATTCGGACAACTGCTATGGCTCCAACGCCTGTGGCTCGATGCTGCTGGTAAAGGATTTTGACCCTGCCCTGATTGGCGTCTACCTCGATCCTGGCCATCTGGCCGTGGATGGCGAGTGGATACCGATGGCGCTTGCGGCGGTAAAGGACTACCTGCGAATCGTCGCGGTCAAGAACGTCCGTTGGCTGCCCGAGGAGCCCTCATACCGTCTGCCCGGTACCAGCCCCAAATGGCGGCCCGACTGGTGCCAGCTCGAAGAGGGCATCGTGAACTGGCCCGAAGTCATCGGCTTTGTGAAGGAGGCCGGCTTCGAGGGGCCGATCAACTTCCACGGCGAATATTCTAACCTGCACGAGGTCGCCGCCGTGAAAGCTGCCCTGGGACGCGACCTCGCCTATCTGCTGCCCCACCTTGCCTAGCACCTGGGAGGGAGCCTGATGAGAGACTACTCAATTTTGCCGATGCTGCAGCGCCGGATGGCCGAGGCTTGCGCCGCCCGGGCGCCTTTCCCCACCGACCCGGAAGAGCTGATGGCGCACCTGGCAATGTTACGCGGCAAATTGCTCGAGTGTATGGGGACGCGTCCGCCGGAGGTCCTCGAGCCTGAGGTCCAGGTCGAGGCCAGCTTCGAGCTTGAGGGCACCGGGGTCATCCAGGAGCGCCTCGTCTACCGCACCGAGGAGGACGTCTGGGTCCCGGCGCATCTCTACCGCCCCGCCAGGCCCCGCGCCGAGCGGCTTCCGGGGGTGCTGCTCATCCAGGGGTGGGATCTCGACAAGCACAGTATGCCCGATTTCAAGGTGCGTCTGGCCGCGGCGGGCTATGTGGTGCTCTTCCCTGACAACCGGTTCAGTGGCGAACGTCGCCATGCGACCGATGGGCAGGTGGAGCAGCTCAATCTCTTCCCCTTCGCGCAGCTCTTTGGCCTGACCTTCATCGGTATGAACACCTGGGACAACCAGCGCGCCCTCGACGTGCTGCAGCAACGCGCCGACGTCAATCCCAACGATCTCGGCGCGGTGGGGCTTTGTTGG
The DNA here is from genome assembly GCA_963749155.1 of uncultured Armatimonadia bacterium. GTDB lineage: Bacteria > Armatimonadota > Zipacnadia > CAVVLO01 > CAVVLO01 > CAVVLO01. The sequence continues at coordinate 1,312,503 of CAVVLO010000002.1, forward strand.
GGCGGTATGCAATGCTGGGCGCTGGCGGCGCTGGATGAGCGCGTTAAAGCCGCCTGCCCGGTGTGTGGCGTCTCCACCTACCGCGCCCTGGTGCAGGACTATATGCCCTGGACCGGCGGCCACACCTGTTATGGCACGTATTTTCCTGGCTGGGCCCGGCACGGCGATATCCAGGACATCATCGCCTGTATTGCGCCGCGCCCGCTGCTCATCCAGAACAACACCCAGGACACCTGGTTCCCGCTTGCTGGTTATCAGGAGGTCGTGGAAGAGGTAGGCCAGGTCTATGCAACGCTTGGCGTGCCCGAGCGCTTCGAGGCCCGCGCCCAGGTGACCACTCATGACATCACGCCGGAGTTCGGCGCCCACGTAATCGACTGGTTCGACAAGCACCTGAAGGGGTGAAGCAAGGATGAAGACGCTGAGATTCGGCTGTATCGGCTGTGGGGCGATGGGCGGACTCCACTGCGCCAATTCGAAGTATGTGCCTGGGATGGAGGTCGTTGCCTACGCCGATCTGGACCTTTCGAAGGCCGAGGCCTTCCTCGCCCAGTTCGGCGGAGAGTACGCTACCACTGATGTGGACCGGCTTTTCGCCGATGACTCGCTGGACGGAGTGCTTATCCAGACAGGCGAACGCGCCCACCCAGCGCTTGGTATCGCGGCGGCCCAGGCCGGCAAACATATCTTTATGGAGAAGCCGATCGCTGTCACGGTGGAGGAGGCCCTCGACCTCGAACGCGCCGTGAAAGCTAGCGGCGTCAAGTATCTGATCGGCCTGTGCAACCGCCTTGCGCCGATGGTCGCCCGCGCCAAGGAGCTGCTGCCCCACCCCATCATCAGCTACTGCCAGTGTCCCGACCTGGTCTCTGGCCAGTCTTGCCACAACCTCGACCTGATGGTGCACAAGTTCCACGAGGCGCCGCTGGTGTCGGTCTATGCAGTGGGAGGCCACTATTGGGGGCTGGACGCGCATCTGCCGGCCGATGGATTCATCGCGACGCTCAAGTTCGAGGATGACTCCCAGGCTTGCTACATCCAGCATGGGCGCTCGTATAACGCGCTGCTGTCGAAGTACCACTTCCAGCTCTTTGGCAAGGACCGCTGTGTCTACCTCGCGCACCGGTTCAAGGAGTGCCACTTCTCCACCAACCTGGCTGCGCCCGACTTCTCCTGGGGCTTCCAGGGGCCGGACTTCACGCCTCTTAATCTTGCCGAACATGAAAAAGACAGCCGGGGCCCGCACGGCTATATGGGCCATTATGACCAGCTTGTCGCCCTGTGTGAGGCTATCCGCAGCGATACCGAACCCCCGATGACTGTCGAGCAAGGCCGCCACGTGTTGCAGGTGGAGAAGGCTTTGCTCGAGTCCATCGTCACCGGCCAGGTGGTAGACTATCGCGAGTTCCTCGCCCGCTGGGACACCACGCAGCCAGAATACAAGGAGTAACCAGATGACCGAACTCACCAGCCAGCAGCGGTTTGACCGCGCCTTCAGGCATAACGCCACACCCGACCGGGTGCCGATGTTCGATATGTACTGGCCCGACACCTTTGCCGAGTGGCACAGGCAGGGCCTGCCCGAGGGCTTCGACCTGTTCGAGGAGTTCGGCCTGGACGTCCTGGGCATCTCCTGGATTGACGCGAGCCTCGGTCTGCCCGCCGAACAGCTCGAAGAGAGCGACGAGTGGGTCATCTGGCGCGATGGCAATGGCGTAGTGGTGAAGGTGTGGAAGACCAGTTCCGCCACCCCCTCGCGCCTGGACTGCTATGTCAAGGACTGGGACACCTGGCTGGAGGTAAAAGACCGCCTGCAGCCCTCCCCGGACCGCATCTCGCAGGCCATCCGCGACGGCTGGCAGTCTGTCACCGAGCGCTCTGGCTACCAGTGCTATACTTTCGCCGAGCCTTGCTGGTGGTTCCTCGAAGACATAATGAGCTTCGAGCGCGCCCTGCCGCTAATGGTCGAGCAGCCCGACCTCGTGAACGACATTATCGGCACTGCTACCGACTTTGGCCTCTCGATGGCCGAGGTGATGATCGCCGAGGGGCTGCCCTGCGATGCCCTGTGGTTCTTCTCGGACCTCTGCTACAAGAACGGGATGCTCTTCTCGCCCAAGACTTACCGCGAGCTGCTGATGCCGCACCACAAGCGCATCAAGGAATGGTGCCTGGCCCACGACTGGCAGCTCATCCTGCACTGCGACGGATACGTGGGAGAACTGCTGCCCCTGCTACTTGAGGTCGGCTTCGATGCCATCCAGCCGCTGGAAGCCCGTTGCGGCAACGATGTGCGCACCTACAAGCGGCTCTATGGCACCGATATCGCCTTCTTTGGCAACATCAGCGCCGATGTGATGGCCACAGGCAGGCGCGATGAGATAGAAGAGGAAGTCAAAAGCAAGCTCGAGATCGCCAAAGAGGGCGGCGGGTACATCTATCATTCCGACCATTCCATCCCGCGCACCGTCACGCTGGACGATTATCGCTTCACCCTGGACTGCGTGAAGCGCTATGGCAAGTATTAGGGAGACACTGTGAAGAAGCTGCTACTGCTCGTTCTCCTGCTTGGTTTGACCCTGCTTGCCGTCTCTTGCGGCGGGGGCCTCAGTAGCGTCACAAGCAAAGTGCGTGTAATCGTTGACGGCTGGGACGCCCCCGGCGCCTTGCCAGTCGACCATATCGAGCTAGAGTTATGGGAACTCGACTATCTTGTCGACACGGCCAACCCGCCGCTGACTGCTCTCTCACCCGAGGTGAGCTTCGGTGGGCTGTTCGCCCTGCGCTACCGCGTGGTAGTCAGGGCATATGATGCGGGCGGCACGCTGCTTGGCCAGGCTTCGGTTGAGGTGCCGGTCACAACAGGCGAAACAACTGACGTCCTGATCAGCCTTGCTCCCGCGCCAGCAGTCCAGCTCAAGGTGACACCTGATCCCCTCTGGGTAGATACCGACGCTGATGCCGCCTGGTACGTTGCGGCCTTCGATGCCGAGGGGCGCATACTGCTGCTGCCTTCCAATCAGTATGATACAGAAGTCTCACCGGCGGGGCTTGCCTCGGTGAGCGAGGGCCAGGTGAATGGCTTGACCGAGGGGCGCGGCACGCTGACAATCACCGATCCGGTCTCCTCGGCCTCGACCAGTTGCGACCTTATCGTGGACAATCCTTCGACCTGGTATCTCCAGCAGACCTGGGGCGGGCCTGGTGGAGGGTATGGGCAGTTCCTCAAGCTCGGTGGAGTAGCCGCCGGCCCCTTTGGCGAGGTTTATGCGACCGACCGGCTGGGTGACTCGATCACCCAGTTCGAGGGTGACGGTACGGTGATGGACGTCTTTGGCACCAGTGGTATGGGTCAGGGTGAATTCGATGTGCCCTGGGATGTCGAAGTGGACTGGGAAGGTCGCGTCTACATCTCTGACCGGAACAATGCGCGGGTGCAGGTCTTCAACGAGTGGAGCAGCTGGCTTGCCGAGATTGGCGCAGGAGGCTCAGGTACGATCGTGGAGCCAACTGGCCTCGGTGTCGATGACTACAATCTGTGGGTCGCGGACCTCGATGTATTCGGTTTCTGGGAGGGGCAGCTTGCCAGTTATGAACTGGATGGCTTCGGCTATCTCTCCACTTGGGATATTGACCTGCCAACCGGCTGCGAGGTCTGGGATGTCGTCTCGGACGGCTGGGATCGTTTGTATGCTACCGTGGGCAATGAGTTGCTGGTACTCGACAGCTTCGGCTATGAAGAGGACGCCTGGGGCACTGGGGTGCTTTCCGCTGCCGAAGGCCTGGCGCTCGATGCATCCGGTAACGTCTATATCGCCGACCCGGACGCAGGCAAGATCTTCTCCTACTCGCCTCAGGGGACGCTTCGGACGCAACTTTCGGTGGTCGCGCGCGACGTGGCTCTGGACCGTAATGGAGACCTTATCGCCGCCTGCGCGGACAACTATCTGCGTCGCTACTCAAAATTGCCTGCGCCCTAGCGGCAAGTCAAGCCCTCCTCAGAATCACCTGCCATGCAGGGGTCGTAATAAAGGACACGAACCCTTGCGCAGCTAGTCAGGAGGGAGTCTTATGAGTTGCAGCAAGCTCATCGCGTGCACCGTCTGCCTGTTGGGAGTGACGCTTCCCGTTGCATCTCTGGCTCAGGAATCCACGGACACGACTCCCATACAGGGCGGGCCCAAGTTCACCACCTTCATCCTGACCGACCAGGGAGACAGCAGCTTCGAGGGCATCCAGCGCTTCACCACAGGCTTGAAGGAGCGCGGCTACTATGGTCAGGTGGGCCTGACCTTCATTCTGCACGCCGACAAGGCGACTCTGGACTTGCCGGGCCAGAAGGCCTTTTGGCAACAAGCCCTTGCCGAAGGGTGCGAGATCGGCGTCGAACGGCCTGGCATGCGTGATGCCATCGCCAAGTGGCTGGACATCTCACCAGAATCTATCACCTTTTGGGGCACCGACCTTTTCGGCGACGCGGAACCTGAAACCCAGACCCAAAGTGCAACCCTGGGCTACGAAGCTTGCGCCAATGTCTGTCCCGAAGGCGACTCGCTGATGGAGTTCTGGGACATCCCCCACAACTGGGAAGGCGCTCCGATGTTCCCCTACTGGGCCCAGTGGGATGCCGAGAAGCCTCTTTCAACTGACCGCACCAACCGAGAACTGGACAAGAAGTCAGCCTCCCTTGAGCTGCAATGGGCAACGCGCACTCTTTATCACAACTGGGATCGCGCTCCCTGTCCCGAGTGCTGGCACTTCGGTGAACCGCTCAAGAAGAGCCAATGGCGGGTCGGCCAACTGGTAAAACGCGGCGACATCAGCTTCTGGACGCGCCAACTAGACGACCTGGAAGCGAATCTGGCCGCTGGACGGACGCCCTTCCTTTACCTCAGTAACGCCTCCGAGGGCAATATCTTCACTCCAGATGGCCCCTGGAGCCCGATGCTGGACAACGACGAGGCGCTCGAGTGTGCCCTGGACCTGGTCGGAGAATTTTTGAAGCGCGGCTGGATACTTGCCACGGTGCATGAGTTCACCACCTGGTACGCCGCCCACTGGCCTTGCCCTGCGGCACCCTCGATGGTTTATCTGGTGAACGATGTCCTCGATGGCCGCACCGATCGCGATGGCAAGCCACTGAGCGGCCACGGGCCTCTGCTGCATGCCGAGACCGAATATTTCCAGATAACCGATCACGAGTTGCGGATGGCCCCCGAGTTCATCTGCGCTTACGCTCTGCGTACCCCAAATCTGTTGCGCGGAGGGTACACGTTCGCCGACCCTGCCAAGTGGAACGCGCCCGAAAGTGGCCGCGCGCATTATGCCTCGACAACAGGCAATGCGCTCTTCTGGAGCCCTACCGCCCCGCTTGCCGACCCGGAGGGGGTGCCCTACTTCGCTCCCAACAAACCCGCCGAGGCGCGCGACCGTTGCTTCACCCTCTACCTGGGCGATGACTGGGCCCAGTATCAGTTTGCCCCCGGGCACATCACCGATGTAGGACGCGAGGGCGACCTTGTGCGCTGGAGCAAGCGCCAGGCAGAGCCCATCTCAGGTACCGACATCACGCTCACCTATCATAATGAGCTGGATGGCCCTCTCCACCGAGTGAAGGTCGAAATACAAGGCGCCGATGCGGTCGAGCAGCCGGTCAGGCTGCGGCTGTGTCCCTACTTCCACCAGGGCTGGGATTATGTGCCTGACAGTGTCCCGCCCGAACTTGCCGGCGCGGGGCAGGAGCGCAGCATCTTCGCAAGCGCCGAGGGCAAGGAGTTCGCCTGGTCGGAAAGCAATCCCGAGCAACGCTCCGAGCGCTGGCAACTGGAGCAGGAGGGTGACAAGCCAGCCAGTTTTAGCCTGTTCAATCGCAATCCTGGCCTTGGCAAGAGCTGGGACGACAACCCGGACTTCAACCGGGGCTTCACAGTGACCTTGGCACGCGGCAGGCAACGCTGGAACTGCTGGATGAGCCAGGCCCTCGCCGCTACGTGACGGCGATTGTCGATTTCGGCCCACATCAGGCGGGCCAGAGCTACGAATTCAGCTTCCGATACTTCAAAGGCGCGCCTGACTAGTTAAGGAGGTCAGGAATGAGGATGACAGAGACTTTGCTATTCGCCATGCTGGCATTGATTAGCTACTTGGCACTGCTGGCCTTCGGGCAGGCAGAACGCCCACTGGTGGGTGCTATCCGCTGGGACGCCTGGCACAGCTCGAAGGGCGGCCCGGGGCTTGCCGTCGAGCACTCTCTTGGGCCTGAGCGCTATCACTGGAGGCTGCCTTTCTTCGCCGTTGTGCGCGGTGAGGACGATATCACAGTTGACGGCACCACCCAGCCGATAATGGACACCGAAATCACCTGGGCAGCCTGGGCAGGCCTCGATTATTGGGCCTTCGTGATGTACCAGCCCGACACTGCGATGAGCCTCGCTCTCGACCTGTATCTGGCAAGCGAAAAGCGCAGCCTTATCAACTTCGCGATGATCAGCGGGCCGGACGGCCTGGATGAGGCGGCCAAGCACTCCGACCGGCTGTTCGAGCTGATGGCCCGGCCGACTTACCAGCGTGTTGCAGGGGGCAGGCCTCTCTACTTCGTCGGCTTCCTGGACCAGAAATGGCTGGACGCCTGGGGCGGCGAAGAAGGGGTCAAAGCGGTTGGAGAGGCTTTCCGTGCCAGAGCCACCGAATACGGACTGCCCAGGCCTTATCTGGTAGTGATGGATTTCAATCCCACCGAGGGCGAACGCTGGCGCAAGCTGCTTGGCGCTGATGCAATAAGCTCCTATGCGACCTCCGCAGCCGATGAAGCCGCGCCGTATTCCAAACTGACTGAATACACAGAAAACTTTTGGGAGCGCTGCCTCGCTACCGGCGCGCAGGTGGTGCCGACCGTGATGAGTGGGTGGGACAGACGTCCGCGTATCGAGCGGCCTGTGCCGTGGGAAGCTTCCTACCAGCAACCGGGCGTCGGGATGGAGCGCTATTACGAGGCGCCAACTCCGAGCGAGCTTACAGCTCATCTTGGGCGCGCACTGGACTGGATAGAGGCTCATCCTGATAATAGCGAGCCAAACTGCGCGCTCATCTACGCGTGGAATGAGAACGATGAAGGTGGCTGGCTGGTACCGACTCTTTCCGAGGGCCCGGCTCGCCTGGTGGCCTTGCATGGGCTGCTCAGGCCCGACTCGGAAGCGCCTGAGCCCGCCCTGCCTTCTTTGGAGGAACATGAATGAAACTGATCTTTGGACTAATCCTGCTTGTGATGGTGATTACGATGGTTCCCAGTGTTGAGGCTGCTTCTCCGACGGCGGGTAGATCCGTTGATTTGGCGCCGTGGACGTATGTATGGCGGGCGGACCGTGACGTCCAGCCCCAGCCGGAGGCGTACTTCATCCCCCGGAGGCTCGAGCGACTGGACAGGGTGTACCGCACGGCACACGAAGCGTTACCGCCGGACCAGCTCAAGAGCCTCTATTATGACATGCCGACTGTGCTGCAGCCGCTGCCGCCCAAGCCCGAAGGCCAACTCACGCTCGGATTGTTGTGGACCGGCGGATTGGTGGATTATCAGGTGCAGTTGCACTGGCCGGCTGGGTCAGAGCCGCCCGCACCTGACACGGTAGAAGTCAGGGCCTACCCCAGTGCCTTCGGGTGGTTTGGCTGGACGGTGGATCAGATTCTGGAAGGACCTGTGGTGTCGAGTAACGGCCTCACCTGGGTCTACAAGAGCGACCCGACCGTGCTGATGGACTTCTCTTACAACGCTCATCCCCCGGCCGCGACCGAGATGGTGGCCGTCTTCTGCAAGCCTGACGCCTCTGGCGCGTTGCCAGCGGTCCCGGATATCCAGGTGGTCGGCCCCAGCCTGGGTGACTGGCAGTCAGTGAACCTTGAGCTTGAGTGGGGCTTCGAGCCTGGCAGTCCGAAGGGCGACCTGGTGCAGAAGCTTGAACCCTATATGACCGAGCTTGGCGTAGCTATAGCGCTTGGGGGGGGCAGACACGGCTTGTCCATCCCAGCGCTCTATGCGCCCGATGCCCCTTCCGGCCTCGACAGCAGGATTACCGTCCGGACAGAATCTGGCGGCTTCACCTTCAGCATCAAGGACCTGGCCAGAGGGCCAATCCTGATTCCGGCGTCGGGCTTCTACATCACGCCGGCCGGCGGCCTGACGGCGGCCGAGTTCTCAAAGCAACTGCTCGCGAAAGATGCCAAGAGCATCCGGCAGCTTACGAACGAACATCCGGAGGCCACCTCTTTCGACCAACTGATGCAGGAGGTGCGCCTGTGGACCTGCCCTGAAGGGACCGAGCTAAAACCTTTCCCCGAGGTGCCGGAGCCCGCGATGCAGGTCAGATTATCAGATGAGGGCTGGACTGCCGCCTGGCGCGCTGCCTCCAGCCAGCTCACAGGCGCCCATATGTGGGGTAGCCTGGCCTTCGAGGTCGGGCGCGTGGCTCACGAGATGGAACTTATAGGCCTGCACGAGCATGCGGACAAGATTTATCAGTATTTTCTCCAATCGCCTGGCGCCAAGCCTGATGGCGACTACTCGGACGGCGACGGGGCGCTCGAAGGGCCGACCTCATTGCGCCACGAGATGGGCTACAGCCATGATGGGACTCACTCCTCGACGGGCAGGTTGCTGTTCGCGATGGCCGAGAGGTACTTCCTCACTGGCGATGCCGAGTGGTTTGGCGAGCGCCGGGCCAGACTCCAGGCGGCAGCCGACTGGCTCATCCGCCAGCGCCGCCAATATATGGATTACCTCCCCAACCGGGACGAGTTGTTTGTCGCCGGGCTGCTGCCGCCGGTCATGCTCGGCGACTATGCCCTGCCGGCCTGCGACTGGCACTGGTATTACGTGGATAACGCCCTGGCGCTGCAGGGGCTGCAACGGTTCGCCGACGCGCTCGCCGACTTCGATCTCGAGGCGGGCCGCAAGTATCAAAAGGAAGCCGAGGCCTACCGCGCCGATCTTCAGCGCGTGACAGGGGAAGAGGCTATCCTCGCCCCGGTGCGGCTTGGCCGCGACGGCAAGTACCACACCTACCTGCCGCGTATGGCTTATGCCCGGGGCCTGCCTGGCATCGAGCTGGGGGCGCCGCAGTTCCCTGAGAGTGACTTCTGGATGGGCGCCTTGCCTCTGGCAGAGCCCTTCGCCGTGCTGGATGCGACCGACCCGCGGGTACTTTCCACCTCGGATCTGATGGAAGAGATGGGCACCACCGAGGCGGGAATCGTGGCTACCGAGGCCCAGCGCGAACAGAAGGGCCTGCCGACCGCCGACGCGTGGTTCTGGCGCCCCTATTCCATCTTGCCCAAGGCCTCTCACACGGCCAACATCTACCTGCTACAGGACGACATACCGAGCTTCCTGCGCTTCTGGAGCAACGCTTATGCCTCGATGGTGGGCGCTGATGGCAAGCTGTGGGAGCACTGGCACCTGGGCAACTTCGACCCCTGTGCTGCGCCCGACAATGGCACGGCTGGCTGGTTTATGGAGAACTTCCGCGACCTGCTCGTGATGGAGCTTGACGGCGCCCTCTGGATCGCGAAGGGCACCCCGCGCGCCTGGCTCGAGCAGGGCAAGAGCATCGAGGTCTCGAGCGCCCCAACCTGCTTCGGCACACTGGCCTATGAGATTGTCTCGGACGTGGATCACGGCGAGATTACCGCCACAATCGCGATTCCCGACCGAGCCCCGGCCAAGGAAGTCATCCTGCGGCTGCGCCATCCGAATGCGACGCCCATCAAGTCGGTCCTTGTAAACGGTGCGCCGTGGAAGGACTTCGACCCGGCGAAGGAGACCATCACTCTGAGGGGTCTTTCGGGCAAGGCTGTCGTCGTTGCCAATTACCAGTAAGGAAGGAGACCAGCCTTGAGACTTGCCTTGCCGCTTCTTGCTTCAATACTGATTGCAGCCGCGCTAGCCAGCGCAGGAGGAAGTATGAACGCTGACCCAGAGAGCTTCTCAGCCCAGGAGGGCGCCCCCGTTGATCTCGCGCCGTGGACGTATGTCTGGCGCGCTGACCGTGACGTCCAGCCCCAGCCGGAGGCGTATTTCATCCCGCGCCGGCTGGACAGGCTGGACAGGATTTACCGCACCGCTTATGACGCGCTGCCGCAAGACCAGCTCAAGAGCCTCTACTACGATATGCCTACCGTACTGGAGCCACTGCCCCCCAAACCCGAGGGGAAGCTTCAGGTAGGCCTGCTGTGGACTGGCGGCCTTGTGGATTATGAGGTGCAACTGCACTGGCCTGCTGGAGCAGTAGCTCCCCTCTCCTGAGCAGGTCGAGGTCCGGGCCTATCCCAGCGCCTTCGGGTGGTTCGGCTGGACGGTAGATCAGATACTGGAAGGACCTGTGGTGTCGAGTAATGGCCTCACCTGGGTCTACAAGAGCGACCCAACCGTGCTGATGGATTTCGCCTACAGCACTCACCCTCCGGCGGCAACCGAGATGGTAGCCGTTTTCTGCAGGCCCGACACTTCCGGCGCGCTGCCGCCTGTGCCCGCCCTCCAGGTAGTCGGCGCGAGCCTGGGCGACTGGCAGCGGATGGACATCGAGCTGGAAGGGGGCTTCGTGGAGTCGCTTGAGCCCTATCTGGCCAGGCTTGGCTCCACCAAGCCACTTGGCGCGGGCAGGCAGGGCCTGGCTCTGTCGGTGTTATACGCGCCTGATGCCCCTCCCGGACTCGACAGCCGGATCACGGTCCGCGGCAAGTCGGGCGATTTCACGCTCAGCCTGAAGGATCTGGACAAGGGCCCGATGTTGCTCCCCACCTTCGGCGCCTATGTGACCAAGGCTGGTGGGCCAACCGCCGCAGAGTTCTCGAAGCAACTGGCCGCCAAGGGCCTGAAGAGCGTCCGCGAGCAGGTGCGCGAGCATCCCGAGGCCACCTCTTGGGACCAGTTGATGCAGGAGGTGCGTTTCTGGACCTGCCCCGAAGGTACTCCAGTGCCGCCCTTCCCTGACACTCCCGCGCCTGCGATGCAGGTGCAATTGTCGGATGAGCGCTGGACCGAGGCCTGGAACGTCGCTACCGACCAGATGCGGGGGCCGCATCTCTGGCCTCGACTGGGGCATGAGATAGGCCGCGTGGTGCGCGATATGGAGCTGGTAGGCCTGCACGATTACACCCCAGAGCTTTACGACTACTTCCTCGAATCGCCGGGTGTGAAGGCTGATGGCGACTATGTGGACGCAGCGGGCTCCCTCGAGTGGGCGACCGCGATGCGCCACGATATGGGCTACAGCCACGAAGGTACCCACCCCTCGACTGGCAGGTTGCTCTTCTCGATGTGCGAGCGGTACTTCCTGACAGGCGATCCGACTTGGTTCGAGCAGCACCGGGCGCGCCTCACGGCCGCTGCCGACTGGATCATCCGGGAGCGCCGGGAGTATATGGCCGACCTGCCCAACCGCGACAAGCTGTTCGTGGCGGGGCTGCTGCCGCCGGCGATGATGGGTGACTACGCCCTGCCCGCCAGCGACTGGCACTGGTATTACAGCGACAATGCGCTGGCCTTGCAGGGGCTGCAGCGGTTCGCTGACGTGCTGATGCAACTGGATCCGAAGGCTGGCCGCAAGTACGAGGCCGAGGCCGATGCCTACCGCGCCGATCTCAAGCGTATTGTGGAGGAGGACACCGCGCTCGCCCCCGTGCGACTCGGGCGCGATGGGATGTACCACAGCTTCATCCCGCGGATGGCTTACTGCCGCGGCCTGACTGGGCCCGAGCTGGGCGCCCCGCAGTTCCCGGATTGCGATCTCTTCTGGGGTTCTCTCCCCGTCGCGGACGTCTTCGGCGCACTGGAGGCCAGTGACTACCGCGTGGTCGGCACCGTTGATGCGATGGAAGAGCTGGGCACCTCCGAGAAGACCATCCAGTCACTCGTAGATGCCCGCAGGCAGAAAGGCCTGCCAACTGAAGACGCCTGGTTCTGGTGCGATTACTCCTTCCTGCCGAAGATCTCGCACAATGCGAATATCTATCTGCTCGAAGACGACGTACCGAACTTCCTGCGCTTCCTGTTCAATTCCTACGCCGGGATGGTCGGCGCCAATGGCAAGGTGTGGGAGCACTGGCACCTCGGCCAGTTCACTGACTGCGATGTGCCTGACACGATGACGGCCGGCTGGTTCGTCGAAAACTTCCGTAATGCGCTGGTGATGGAGCTGGGTGACACGCTGTGGCTTGGGCGGGGCACTCCGCGCGCCTGGCTCGAGCAGGGCAAGACTATCTCTGTAGCCAAGGCGCCGACCTACTTTGGGACGCTCGCTTATACGGTGACTTCGGACATCGCAGGCGGCAGCATCACCGCGACCATCCAGGTTCCCGACCGAGCGCCGGCAAAGGAAGTCATCCTGCGGCTGCGCCGGCCGGATGCGACGCCCATCAAGTCGGTCACTGTAAACGGCGCGCCATGGAAGGACTTCGACCCGGCAAAGGAGACCATCACGCTGAAGGGTCTTTCGGGCCAGGTCACAGTGGTGGCGCGGTATTAAGGCGAGGATCAAAAGAGCAGCTCACCTCGGCTTGCACAGGCCAGATATGTGGTATACAATATGGTATACCACTAGTTTGGGAGCTAACCAGATGCCAACTGTAAGGAAGAACAAGCTAACCGGAGCGGCTAACCGCGATACGGTGGTAGTGCGGGTAAGTGAGAAGACTCGCGCTACGGCCGAGCAACTCGCACAAGAGCATGGCACCACAATGACGCGCATCTTCGCCGAAGCGGTGGAGCGCCTCCGGCGTCATTACATCCTAAAAGAGACCAACGAGAGGTACGCTGAACTGCGCGACGATCCCGAAGCCTGGGCTGAGATCAAGGCAGAGCGCGAGTTGTGGGATTCGACGCTGTCCGATGGGCTTGAGGGCCTGGAGTGAGCCTGAGTCCAGAACGTGGCGAGGTTTGGTGGGCCGATCTTGACCCTGTAAGGGGTCACGAGCAGGCGGGCATACGGCCGGTGCTTGTGGTTTCGAGTAACGATTATAACTATGGCAGGGCTGACCTTTACGTGGTGCTACCAATCACCCGGACAAACCGAGGTGTCCGCCTTCATGTACCCGTCGTCCCGCCCGAGGGGGGGCTTGGTAAGCCAAGTCTTATCCTCTGTGACCAGCCGCGAGCCATTGCGGCGGAACGTTTTGGCGACCGGATTGGGCGCGTCTCACCTGGTGTGATGACCCGCGTGGAAGATGCGCTACGTATCCTGCTCGATCTGTTCGACCAGTTCTGAACCTCAACTGCAAGTAAAGGGGAGGCCCTTCGGGCCTCCCCTTTTCAGTGATTCAGATTGAGTGGTCGATATTACTTCTCCCACTTCTTGTACCGCAGCAGCAGCGAGTCGGGAGTCTCCTCGAAGGTGACGCGGTAGCCCTCTTCGAGCAGCTCCTTGCCGGAGAAGGTCTTCGAGTTGCCTGTATCCATATTGGTCACCGTGTATTTGGAGCCGGCCTCGAGCCCGTGCAGGCGCAATCTGGCGGCTTCGTAGATGCTATCCGGGCGCTTGAAAACTTGCACGAAGCCCTGGCCCTTCTCCGGCACGTCGAACTGCCAGCCAATCCAGGCGTCGGTCGCAAGCGAGTAGTTGGTCAGTGGATAATAATCGCCCAGGAAGTCCGGCGAGACCTCTCTCCACTGGTTATACAGCTTGCGATAGGTCTCGTAGTCGGCCTCTTCGCGCCTCATATCGAAGCAAGAGTTGAAACTCGGGCACATCACGCTGCGGAAGAGATACGGGTCGGTACTGTTGCCGCCGCTGCCATAATAGGGGATCCAGAAACTGATGCCATAGGTATGCCCCTGATTGCCGATCGGCTCCAGGATGTAGTCGCTCCTGAGCAGCGGCACCGCGCGGCGCAGGGTCTCGAGGTCATTGCGCCGGCCACCGCTTGCGCAAGAGTCTAATCAGCATATCCGGATGGCGCCTCAGCAACTCATCCCAGTAGGCCAGGTGCCCCTGCACATAGAGGTTCTCGCACATCCCCTGGCGGTCCTCGGCGTCGGCTGCGCGCCAGAAAGTCAGCGGGTCGATGTTGTAGTCCTCGCGGTAGAGGTCTATCCCCTCCGATTTCAGTAGTCCATCGGTGTGGTCGGTCAGCCACTTGACTGCTTCAGGGTTACCGAGGTTCAACAGGCGCTGGTCCGGGGCCTCTCCAAGCAACCATTCGGGATGGTTGTCCCAGATCCATGTGCCGGCGGTCACGCGCTCCGGCTCGAACCAGACAATCGTGTCAACCCCGCGCTCATGGCCGTAGTCTGTAATCGGTCTCAGCCCGCCGGGGAAGCGCTTCTGGTCGACTTCCCAGGTGCCGGTGTTGGGCCAGCCCCAGGCCTGCTCGTACCAGCCGGCATCCATCCACCAGTAATCCAGCTGGATGCCCTCGTCCAGATAACGCTGGATGAACATTTTTTGGGTGTCGCTGTTGGCGTTGACCATCTCGCCATACTGGTGCGAGCTGCAGGCGACAAATTGCGACTTCGGCGGTTCTCCATACGGCCGGGGGATGTTATGGGCGACCATCCAGCGGCGCCAGAGGTTCTGTCCGCGAATCCAGTCACCCTTGTAGAAGACCATCGCGACCAGCGGAGTGCGTATCGCCTCGCCCGGGTGGAGCTTCAGATGAGTGAGTTGCTGCCCAGCGAGCAGCCTGATATTGGTGCCAGCGTCTCGCTCGAAGGTGGCTTCCCACTGGCCAGGCCAGCCCAGGCCAATCATCACGCCTTCACTTGGCCATTGCAGATTGAAATAGCACAGCCACTCGCTGGTCGGCCTGCCGCGCTCGGGGGCAAGGGTGAACTGCTCTCCGGCGCGCAGTTTCTTCAGGTGAGGTTCGTAATCGTCGGCCCGGCAGGGGCTGCCGGTGAAGTAATGCAGGCGGAACTCTGTCGAGTCGTCGCCAGGCCAGTTATAGCGGATCAGGCTTGTGTCCAACGCCTGGATATCCTCAATTATCGGTGTATCCCCTGTGCCCAGATTTTTGAAATAGCAAGTCCACTCCACGGCGGGATAGTCGCTGTATTGAACCGCCACACACTTGAATTCGAGCCTGGTCTCAGGTTCGGTAAAAGTGTAAGTGTATTGGGTGCGCGTCCTGTCGAGTTTGGTCACGGTGTCGCGGCGCTCCCAGGTGGGCAGCACCTCGGCCGAGGGCTTGCCATCCCAGGTGAAAGAGAAGGGCAGCCCGCCAGGGAAGGCTGGCACCTGGGCCTCTTCCATCGGCAGCTCTCCAAGCCAAAGCGTGCTCCCCCCCTGGAGGATGACTTTGGCATTGACCCAGTCGGCCTGATCGCAGGAGATGCCATCACCGCCATCGTCTAGCTCCAGAGCGAACTCCGTCGCCCCGCCAAGAGGGACGCTGACCCTGGCTGGCTTATCGCCTTCGCGCATAACTTCTGACTTGTAGAGTTCAGTTTCACCAATAAGCACCGAGAAGACGACCGAACCGCGCCCGCCCTGAGTCTGAGCGTTGCTATCCACCCCGATAAGCGCCTCGAAACGCTCTGCCGGAGAGGCGAGACGCACTTCGAGCCGGCTGTTCGCGTGGCAGAAAAGCCCGGTGTTGAAGACCTGGTTGCCGAACCGCATCGGCGCGCAGAGCCGCTCGTTCTGCTGCACGGTGTCATTGTTGCGGACGACAGTAATCGAGGGCACGGGCAAGCGAGGCTCAGCCCCTCCGAGCAGGCTGGCAGCCGTCCAGCGCTGGGCTTGCCAAAGCTCACTTGCGGTAGGGCCGACGGGGAAAGCCAGTTGCGCGCTCATAATCAGCACGCCTCCTAATACGAGTAGTAGAGCGATACCACGCATTCTTCATCCCTCCGGTGAGGGGTATTCGACATAGAAAGTGGAGTCCTGCGAGGACTGGACTAGAGAATAACTTCAGCTGTCCTCAGGGGGCTTGAAGGCCTTAACTGCAACTTAATGAAAACTTATGATAAAAAAAACGAGATACAGGCGAGGAAAACTGGAACTCCGGCAGGGGAACGGGCGTCTATAACAGTGAAGCCAAGTTTCTGTGCGTGCCCCCCCCTCATGCACGAGGTCGGCCCCCCTCACCGGGGGCCGACCTGTTTCTTGTAAGGGTCCAATTATATACTCAACTACTCCCCAAACCTTACCGAGACGCTCTTGAGGCCAATCCAGGCAAAGGAAGAGCCTGTATTTGAATCAATCAGTTCGAGGCGTAAGTTGCGGCCATCGAGGCCCTCTACGGGCAGCCTCATCGGCTGAGGGATATGGGTTGCCGGGGGCAGCAGCGTCGCCAGCACCTCGCCGCTCTCGCCGTCCAGCAGATCTCAAGTGCCAGATTCGGTTGGCCGGTTACCTCTTCGTTACGCCCTCCCTGCAACTCTAGCAGCAGGCTTTGGGCGCCTTTGGGCAGCTCAAAGGGGGGCGATAGCGCCCGACCTGTTGCCTGCTCTCCTCCCTTTGCCAGCGAGTTGAGGGTGGGATATGAAAAATAAGCTGCCAATACAGCGACCTCGAAAGAGCCCTCCAGTTCCCAGCCCTTGCCAGCGCCAGGCCTGGTGAAGTCGAACAACTGACCCGGGGCGCCCTGAGCTCGGGCGGCAACTCCCAGGGACGATTCTCCAAGTGGCTCCGAGGCGCCCTGGCCTTGGGCTACGACCGCCACAAGCCCAAAGGCTGCCTCTGTGCCAAGCGCCGAGAAGACCAACTCGCGCGCCACACGCGGCCGGCCGAGGTCCACTTCGATGATATTCAGCACCGTGCTTGAGGTCGGTATCGCAAGTGACTTGCTCCAGAAGGCCGGCTGCGGAAACTCCGGGGGAACCCCTTCAGCCCAGTCAGATTGATTTTCGGCAAGCTGGGGAAGCAACCCAAACCTGTCAGTCCGCAGGAAGGGGGCGGTCGAGAAAGCCGGATAACCCCCCGCAGGAGGAGTCCACTGGTCCAGGTCACCGGGGAAATGGAGCCTCCGCGAGTAGATGACATCCTCGGCGCCCTTCACCGTTACCTGGGCGACCTGGGCATACATATCGTGGTTCTCGAGCAGTGGCACGACCAGCAGGAAGAGCTTCTGCACCTGTTGATCGCCAAGGGGAAGACGGTATTCTGGACTGCCATAACGCCACGAGACAGGCACGAAGCGGCGCCCTGGCAGTTTGAAGGTGAGGCCGGGCAATTGCTCGGGGGCAAGCTCGCTTTGGCCTTCCAGAGCAGCCAGCGGAGCGCCCGCGCCCCAGGGGGGCACAGGTGAAAGGCGCACAGAACGCAGTTTGGAGAACTCTGTGTCGGAGATCAACGACTCATCTGGTAGAGCAAGCTGGGTCAGTCGGTCGGCGTTCCAGCGCGCAAGTGGGCCGCCCTTTGAGAAGGGCGCGCGCACGGTCAGTATCGTCGAGAGCGCTTCTCCTGAAGGCAGTGTCAGTGTAGCTTCGTTGTCACCGAGAGAGCAGAGAGCTACTCGGGCCTTTGGCAGCGTGAAGGTCACCGGCGCCTCGCCCCGCGCGGGCGCATCTACCTGGGCGAAGAGGCGTGTCACGCCAAGTTGCAGGGCCACCTCGCCCGCCAGGCGCTGCCCCGTGTTGTTGCGAAGGGTGAAGGTCAGAGCCAGGCCTTCAGGCGTCAGTTCTGCTTCTTCGGGCGCGCCGACTTCATAGCGGGGGAGGATCGCCAGGTCGACAGGCAGCCAGCAATCGATCGCCTTCGAGTGTCTTAGCGATCAGGAAGAAGGTCCTGCGCGCGAAGGTCAGTTGGCCAAGCCTGCCATAACCGGCATATGGCGCAAGTTGGCCGCGCCTGATTTCGCCGGTCAGTTGTCCCCCATGGCATTGAGCCGAGGCCAGCACCCCGCAGGGATCGGCTACTCCAAGCAATTCGAGACCGGATACATCTACTTCGATAGGTTCTCCTTCGGCGATAGAACCAGGCGCCTGGACTGCCCACTCCGCCGGAGCCAGTTCTACTTCGAAACTCGTCGAGGTTTCCGGTTTGGTGCGAGCCACCAGTACCAGATGACCGACCTCGGGCTGCAAGGTGAAGGCGAAGCGGCTTCCCGTTAGCCTTGAGGCTCTTCACCTGGCCGATGGGTATGGCCCATTCGAGCTGACGGGCTAGTGGTTCAGCACTCTCGACCGTGTAAGTCAGCCGGTTCTCTTCACGTGAGTACGAAGCCTGGTAGTCTGGAAGGTTCACCTCGGCCTTTGGCCAGTGGTCGGGGAAGGAGGGAGCGACCTTTAATACACCAGCTGGAAGGTCAGGTTGTAATCCAAACAGCGCCTCTACAGTTGCCGCCACAAACAGCCCAGCCGGGGGCGTAAAATAGGCGGGCGTCGCTTCTTCGGCTATCTCCGGCCAGCTTCCCCGGTGATTCTCGTCCATCACCCAGTCGGCAGTTGCGGTCAGCGGTCGCCAGGTCTCGTTCCACCGGCCCGTTGCCGACAAGGTCCAGGCGGCCCAGGGTTGCTGAGCCGCGCCCGCCTGCATCCCCCAGGTGCCCTGATAGTGAAAGCCAAAATTGTTGCTGCAATAGACCGCGCCAGAGGCGCCGGTCAGCCTGTCGCGCACCTGGCGCACGGTTGTGTAGCTGCCAAGCGGGTCGGTGATACCCCATAAAGCGGGATAGAGCAAAGAATGGTATTGCCCATCCAGCCGAGGGTAGCCTTCTGCGTCTTTGTAATAGGCGAACCGGCCCAGGTCGGGCAGCCAGAGCTGCTGTTTCAGCCTGGAGGTCGACCTCGGCCGCGCGCGATTCCCAGAGTCCGCGCCGTCGCCTCATCGCCCAGGCCCCGGGCCAGCTCGGCGCGCGTCTTCATCAGGTTGATGCCTTCGATGGTCGGGGTGGTGCCATCCCAGGGAGTGGCGACAAAATCTTCCTGGTTGCCTATCTGCAGCCCCCAGCCCAGCAGTCCATCGTCATCCTGATCGTATTCTTCATAAGTCTGCCGGAGCACCTTGTCGAGGGGCTCAAGGAGCTGCTGGGCGAAGTCGAGGTCTCCTGTGAAGTGCCAGTAATGGCGGGCTTGCCAGCCCCAGAACTGGTTCGAACCGCCAAAATCCCGATGCGTCTGCCCTGCGGGCGAAAGCTGCGGCACCGCGCCAGCGCCAAGCAGGTGCTCGCCGTGATAAAGGGTGCAAGAGGCCGACCTGTCCGCCTGGCCTATCCACTCGGCGCCTGCGGTGTGCTGCATATGCCACAGCATCAGCCAGTGGTGGATGCACTCCAGCCACCCAAAAGGCTCAATCCAGTTGTATTCCAGGTTGTAAAGCGCGCTGCGGAAGGCTGCATCCAGGTTTGGCTCAGGGGTGCTGATGCGACACTCGAGCAGTTTGTCGTAATAGGTGTCTACCTCGGCGCGCAGCTTTGCGGCGTCAGCGGTGGCCAGTCTCGTCGCTGTCTGCTCCACCTCGCCGAATCCCAGCATCACCTGCGCTGAGCCTGCGGGGAAGGAGAACCGAAGTGGCTCGCCTGTAGCTTCTCCCGAAGAGGAGAGCGCCACCTTTACCTGGTCGAGGCCAGCGGTGTAGGTGGCCAGGCCTTCAGCAAGCACCGTCGGCACGGAGGGGGTCTCGTTGCTTCTCAGCGGGCCCCAGTCGAAGGCGTTGAAGGGTTCTGTTTGCCCTCCGACTTGGACCACCAGGCGGCGCCCCGGCTCGCAAGTGACCGTATAAAGCGCGGCTCCCTCCGCCTCGGGCGTCTCTCTGCCAACTGGCAGAGGCACTAGTTCGGTCGTGACAGAGACGCCAGCCAGCTTGAAAGTAGCTCTCACCCCGCCTGGGAAGTCCTCTACCCGCACCTCCGTTGCCTCGGAGGCCCAGTGGACGACCCCCTCACTCTCAATCCCAGGCACCAGCTTGGCAAGCAGGTTGTAATTGTTGTAGGTGAAGGCGCCCCTGACATAGGTGAATACCGCCGAGGCGGGTATCACTTCATCGGTCGCCCCAACTGTCTCGTGCCAGGCGGCCATCCGCACCATCGGATAGCGAGGCTGAGCACTTGCCAAAGCAGCGAAAAGTACAAGCGAAAGCGCAAATGCGCCAAGTGACTTCATCTCGGCCTCCTTACAGCAGGAGCAGAAGGTTCGGGTGAGGAGGGCTCCCTTCCTGCAGGCAAAGGATGCCAAAGGGCGAACCACTAATCACGGAGGTAGTCTTATGCCAACCTTGTTGATTGCCACACTCGTTCTCATACTGCTCGCCCCCTGGGCCCTGGCCCAACCGCTGACGGGCACGGCTAAGGTCGAGTTGGACCACGTCACGAACCCCGCCATCATCGGGGCGGGCGTCAATTTCGCCTTCAGCGACTATGAGTACATCAACTTCAGGACACTGGGCGAGTGGACGGACATCCACAGCCAGCAGGTGCCCCTGCCAGACGATGAGGCCGAGTGGGCAAGCTTCAACCGGCTGATGGACTTTGCGGGCTTCCAGTATGTGCGCTTCTGTGTGGGGATGACCCAGTGGGAGCCAGTCAACGACAATGACGACCCACACTCCCTCAACCTGGAGTCAGGTTTCACCTTCTCGCCGGGCTTCTGGGAGGCCCATCCCGAGGTAGACACCAGCCTGCGGACTTACCAGGAGACCTTGTATCGCCTGCTTGACCACTGGGAGCAGCGCGGCCTGTATGTGGTTTTGGGCAACTGGTGGTCGGGCCCCAGCAACTTCTGCCCCGGCGGCGATGTCTGGCTGCAGGTGAAAGACGCCGATGGCAAGCGCATCGGTGCGACGCGCGAGGATATGCACCTCGCCTCGCTGGAAGAGTTCAGCGAGGGGCTGGCCGCGATTATGTACGACCTCAAGCGCGAGCACCCCTACGAGTGTGTGAAGGGCATCTCCTTCTGGAACGAGCCCGAGCAGATGAAGGACTACTACGCCACGCTCTCCGGTGTCTACAACTCACTGGGGGCGCAGCTCAGGCGGCTGGGCATCCGCAATGAGGTGGCAATCCAGGCTTTCGACGGGGCGTTGTTCTGGAATCGCGAGCATGGCGGCGTACCGGATGGCGTTGAGCGCCTCGGCAAGCTCGCGAAAGGCAATATGGATCTCCTCTCCGTGCACGACTATTGGGCAGCCTTTGACTACCGCAAGGGCGAGCACACCGACACCATCCACGGCACCCTCAGCGAGTTCGTCGACAGCAACATAAAACCCGCGATTGAGCAGTCCAAAGCCGCCTCCGAGGACGGCGAGCCACTGCCCGTCATCGCGGGGGAGTTCGGCTGGTTCGGCCTGATGGGCGAGGGCGGAGACGCGGCCAAGGCTGACTTCCTGCAACGCCTGCACAGCGCCGAGGCGACCGTCCACCTGCTTAACGGCGGTGCCAAGGCCATCGCCTTCTGGATCTACAACAACAATTATCACTCCTACTGGCGGATGCTGACCTTCGATCCTGACAACTACCGCCACTTCGTGCCCGAGCCGGCCAACTATTACCCCCTCGCTCTGACGATGAAGTATCTGCCGCGCGGGGCGGACGTGGTGGCCAGCGAGGTCACGGGCGCCACCGACGAGGCCGGCAATCAGCGCGTCTTCCTGCTGGCTGCGCGCAAGGGGGAAGATGTCACACTGCTGCTGGTGAACGACTCCGACCAGCCTGCGAACTTGGCGCTGAGTGGCCTTGCGGGACACTCACTGCGCAAGCTCGATGGTCAGCCAGAGCGATTACAGCCGCATCCGCGACCTGGGCCAGCAGGCGCTAGCGGACGGCGCCGAGATTGGCCTGGAGCCTCTCTCCATCACTGTCCTCACCAGCTTCGGATATGGCGCAGAACGCCCGGAGGGTTTCTGATGAGATTGCTAGTGCTTGCTTGCTTCTTGTTTGCCGCCTCACTTGCCTGGGGGCAGACGAATCTGGTCGAGGTTTCGCTGGACGGTGACGGGAACGTGGTGCCCGAGACCTTCTGGGGCACCGGCTATGACGGGTGGCACGACATCCTGAGCGACAGCTCGGTGGAATTGTTGCAGGAGGTTGGCATCCATTTCTGCCGCATCAGCGCCAACCTGGAAGAGCTTGCCGGCGAGGCGCCGGGCGACCTCAGGCTCGATTACACCACCCCCAACGATGTCGGGGTCGGCTTTGCTGATCGCCTCGCGCGCATCCAGGCCAACGGCTGGCAGCCCTTGGTGGCGCTTTCCATCCCCTGGAAAGTGCCAAAGTGGTTCTACACCGGCGCTGAAGAGGGCAAGCCTTTCTGGCAATTCAACCTGGATGGCTCTGAAGTTGCCCAGGGAGCTGAAAGTGACCAGTTGCTCGCGCTGGAGCGGTTTGCAGAGCAGCTTGCCCAGGGATTGAAGGAGCGAGGCTTCTCGGGACTGACCTGGGAGACCATCTACGAGATCGGTCACGAGGCCCCGATGCCTGCCCTGCACTACCATATCGGGCGCGGCATCAGGGCTGCTGACCCTACCGCGAAGCTGATGGGCCCCGCCACCTGGCCCGGCTGGACGGTGGAAGAACGCTTCGTGAAGCCGTACCTGGCGAAATATGGCCCCGACCTGCTTGATTACGTCAGCGTGCACTGGTACGCGACAAATGAACATGGCCTCTGGGCGCGCGACTTCACCCCTGGCGAGACCATCTTGACGATGGCCGACCGCGACTGGCTCGAGTGCGTGATGGAGACTGCTCCCAAATTCCCTGTCTGGTGTGATAGCCTGCGCAAGCTGCTGGACGATCCAACGTTAAACCCGACCGGCAGGCGTATAGGCATCGTCTATTCGGAGTATGACGCCAACGCGCATTCAGCCTACCTGCGAGGGCCTGACAATGTGGACTGGCCCGCCTACCGCGCTGACGCCGATCCGTATATCAACACCAACTACTTCGGCGGGGTGTGGAATGCCGCGGTTGTACTGGGCCTTGCCTTCTCGGGGCAGTGCGAGGCCGCGCTCAAGTTTACCACCCGCAACTACTACGGCATCGTGGAGAACAAGGACGACTCGACCTATTTCCCGACGCCACTGTGGTTCGCCTGGCGGTTGCTGCAACAGGAAGGGGGGCTGGTGCCGGGCGCGCGGGTGGTTGCAGGGCAGGTGGATGGCCCACTGGACAAGGCAGCCGAGCGCGTTGAGGGCATCAATTCTCCCTGGGTCCAAGTTTGGGGCATCACGGGAGAAGCTGGCCAGCGGCTCGTGGTGTTGAATCGTTCTCTGGACTCCCAGCCGGTTACTGTAAGACTGACAGGCCTTTCAGAAGGCCAGTGGAAAGTGACGCGGTTCGTCTATGACCAGGCGCGCACGGCTCCCTTCATCGGCCGCAAGCCAGGCACAACGAACGATGGGCAGTTTCTGTGGCAGGGAGAGGGCGACTCGGGCAAGTGTCTTGAGCCAGTGGAGGAAAGGAGCTGCGCGGCAACCAGCGGAAGCGTTGAGCTGGAGCTTGCACTTGGGCCTGTCAGCTTTCAGGTGTTGAAGCTGGAGCCAGGTATCTAGCCACCAGCGCGAGGCCCAGGCCTGTTCCAAATAAATCGAAGAGCCAGTCGAGATAATCGGCCGTGCGGCCAACTGGCCAGTTGTACTGGGCATATTCAATAGCTGCGCCATAAATTGCGGCAAATCCCATCACGACCAACACTCGGGTCGCGCCCGCGACTCGTTTGCCAAGCGCTTGAGCAAGACCCCAGGCCAGCACAAAGAAAGCCCCTGTGTGCAAAAGCTTGTCATCCCAGGTGAAGTGGAGGGGAGGCGGCTCGCGCGAAGGAAGCAGGGCAATCCAGAATATCAGGGTTGCCCAACCTGAAGTAAAAAGCCACCAGCGCCAGTTGACCGAGAGCCTGGAAGCCATCTAGAAAGGCGAATTCAACATCGGGTTGCCCTGGAAGTTAATCATCAGATAGAGCAAAACACCGGCCTCGAGCAGCGCGAGCAGTATTGCGATAACGGTGACGCGATTTACAAAATAATCGAGGTCTCTGAGCGCTCGGCCTGACAGGATCGAGGCGTAAGGCATAAGCATTGATTTGTTGTTCCAGGCCATTGCGAGGAAGACCATCGCTATCACTGTTGCGCCCAGGGCGCTCATACTACTACTGGTGAAACACATAAGCAGGGCAAGCAAGAGGATGAGTATACAAGCAGAGGCAAGCACCCGCACAGACCGGGCCTGTGCTTTAGCTTCAGCAAGCAGGCGCTTCTCGCGTCTCTGCAGTTCGTTCGGATCCCATTCGTTAGTGGGCCGATAAGTCCTCAAAAACGCCCCACCAAAAGCTCAGAATTGCCAGTCACCTAATTAGTATACCAGAAGCAAGCCGCCGACCCACTAGGGTGAGTCGGCGACAGTTTGGTAAAGACTGGTCAGGTTAACTAGCCTTTTTCTGGTTGGTCAGTTTCAGGTTGGCTGGCGAGTTGCTCCAGCCTGCCTGCGAGCTGCTCAACAGCCGCTTGCAGCCCTGCGAGCTGAGCCCTGAGCGCATCGGCTTCAGCAACCGATACTTCTTCACCAGCGACCGCGGCCCCGGCCAAAGGGCCAGATACCGCGAAAGGGCCGACCCGGCCACCTCCGCCTCTGCGCCAGGCCATCCCGCGACCGCCTCCGCCTCCGCGACCCCAGGCCATACCTCGGCCAAGGCCAGCGGCGGGATTAGCGAATCCTGGTACCGAATAGCCAGCACAATAGCCTGCTGCTCTGCCAGTCATTGGGCCCTCACCAAGAGGACCAGTTCCATCTCCACGTGGCATAAGTTGCCACCTCCTGCATAATGCATGTGCTTCACCTTATAGGTGTAAGCTACATCTATATACTACCACACGCAGCGGAGATGTCAACCCCCTGCAGGAGAAACATCCAGGAAGTTGTATTGACGATGACCGGGTTTACCCGGCTGGAGGGAACTAATGAGACTGCTTGCTACGCTAACTTTAGTGGCCTGGCTTGCCTCGGCGACCTGCCTGGGCTCCTGCGCCGCAACGGAGGAACTACCTGATATGGAAAGGCCCGTACTTTACACTTTCACACTGCTTGCGAACGGCACGCCCGAGGCCTGGGATGAAGCGATGGCCGCCGCCTGCCTGCAAGGCCTCATCAACCGCGCTGGCCCCTCGGTTTATGTATTGACTCCGGCTGACAGCATCCGGCCTTGTGGCTGGACGTCTTCACCAAAGACGGCCGCTGGCTCGAGGGCAGGCCTCAGCAGGCACTAGAATCACTCACCGCCCTGCGCGAGCTGGCAGGTGAAAAAGTAAAGGGCGCCGTCATCTGGGATCCCGAAGTGCCAGCCACAGTCAACGTCGCCAACACCATCGCTGGCGTCGAAGATGGGGTCGTGCTGAGTCCCGAGTTCGCTGACAGATATCTGGCCGCCTGGAAGCTGCCCGTGCTGCGGGACCTGCGAGGGATGTTCGGCCCTGGCCGGTCGGGCAGCGCGAAAAATGAAGCTTATCGCTGGGCCATCCGCAGGTATCTGGCCGAAGGCAAATGTTCGCCTCACTGGCTTTGCCTGTATGAGGATTCCTACTCCACGCGCGCAACCGGCAATATTGGTTATGTGATTACACGCGACTGGGCTGTCTACAACAAGGCCTTTGTCTACGACCTTTCTCCCTGGGGAGACGAGGCGCCAAAAGACGATCCAGGCCAGCCTGTAGGTACCGACCTGGAGACCTACCATTTGATGCTTGCCGCCAATCTCGAGCAGACGAAGGGCGAGCAGATGACCGAAGTGGCGGGTTTCTTTGCCTTCAACAAATACAGCAATATGCCTGGCTACCCCAGCAGTCACGAGCCCGTCCCCACCGAGTGGGAGACCGTCTATGTTATCTCGCCTTACAACTGCTATCAGAATACCGTCGCCAGCGACTGCTACAACCAGTCGTTGCATAGCCAGGCGCCCTTAAAGCCGCTGAAGCAGAGTCGCCCGGCCAAACTGGAACAGCAGGACAAGGATTATCTGTGCATCCTGATGGCGGATATGGACTCCGCGACCCCGCTTTATGCCTTTATGCCGCATCACTGGGCTGATGAGGGGCGCGGCAAGCTGCCACTCGACTGGGGAGTAAACCCCAACCTCATCGAGACCTATCCCGATGTCATCTCATATTTCTACGAGACAGCCACTCCCAACGACCATTTCACCGCTGATGCCAGCGCGGCGGGGTATATGAATCCTAACCGCGTGAAGCCCGAATATATGGATCTCTTTGTCCGCCACAACAAATATTTCTACGATCTGACAGATATGACAATGTCGCCGATGGTGCTTGACTGGGACGAACCTACTGCGGCTGTGAAGGACGCCTTCACGAAGTTCTCCAAGGAAGGCTTTGCGACAATCGTGATGGATATGCACGGCACCGGCGGCAAGCATCCCGAGCGTCACGTGTGGAAGGGTATGCCCGTGATGGAACTGCTCAACCACGCCTGCAACTTTGGTGGCGTCCAGCAGACCGCAGTGTGGATTTCCAATGGTATCCCGCCTCGCACCAGCGCCGAGGGGGCTTCTTTCCACTTCTTCCGCATTGTGTGGACCGACCCCAGCAAGATAGTTGATACAATTGAGGAGCTTAAGCGCATCCGGCCCGATCTCAAAGTCCAGGTACTGGACCCTTACAACTTCTTCAACCTGGTAAAGGAGAACTATGAAGACTAGAACTCGCCTTGCTGCTGCTGGCTTTTGCCGGCGCAGCCTGGTGCAACCTGACAGTCACAAGCCCAGGCCCTGGTGAGGAGCTGCGTTATCCCGTGGCGCTGATCCAGGGCACGGCGACTGGCGACAGGATCACTGTCAGCAATCCCGACTGCACTGCCCCTGATGCCAGCAATTCGGCGCCGGTTGTGGACGGCCGCTTCAAGCTGCTGGCCCGACTTGCGCCAGGCGAAAACGACCTGACGCTGGCCTCGGGTGATGCTACAGCCGGGTTGAAGCTTTTCTACAAGCCGCTGACCGACCCGTATCAGGTTGCAATTGTCTACCTGACTGGCCGCGAGGGCCAGACACGCTATCCCAGCCCCTGGCCCGACGCCCCGCAGGACTATATCGGCCGGCTGCGCACCGCAGCCGAGTTGATGCAGACCTTCACCGGAGAGTCTATGAACGCCCAGGGCTTCGGGCGTCTGACCTTCAACCTGGAAAGAGACGCCCAGGGGCAAGTGGTAGTCCATACCATCCGGTTGCCCGAGACCGCCGCCGAGCTCCGCGCGCGGGACCCGGGCGAGCAATGGGGCCGCAGCAACGAATTTCTGATGAAGCAGTTCGATATGGACCAGGTGAAGGTGCTGGCCATCAACGGCTTCGTCGCTTACGATGCCGAAAAGAAGCAGATGATGGGCCACACGGCCCTTGGCGGGGGTTCACTTGGGGTCTTCTCGGCAAACAGTCTCTACGCCTGGCCAGTCAGCCTGCAGGATGTGAACCGCGCCTTCGCTGACAGCACGCCCCCCGATACCAGCTATGTCGCCGATGATACCGCCTGGCGCCACACCAACTGGGCGATGGCGGCAACCGGCATCGGGGCCTGGATCCACGAAGGCGGGCACGCGCTTGGCCTGCCACATACCGAAGACGTGCGGGGGATAATGAACCGCGGCGGTGACCGCTTCAACCGGACTTTCGTGATGGTGGAGGCGCCCTCCGCCCAGCACACAGAGCCTTATCCCTTCCGCGAGGATGAGACTGGCTACTGGAGCCCAGCCTTCGCCGCCAGACTTGCGCTGAGCCCGTGGTTCCAGCCCGATGGCCGGGCCAAGTCCGGCTTGCCGGGACCAGAGGTTTCCTTCAGCCTGACCACCGGCGACTTTACAGTCAAGGCGCCTGCCGGGCTTGCGCTGGTCCAGGCCTATCCAATACTGGAAGGTCCCTTTACAACTGCGGAACTGCCAGACTCAGCCCCGACAGAGCTAACTCTCTCGCAAGCTTCGCTGCAGGCGGAGCTGAAAACTGACAAACAACTGACCTTGTTGGTCTACGACAAGGAAGGTAGAGCTACTGCTTTCGATGCCGCGACAGTGCGCGATCCGGCGCTCTTCCTCACCGAGTGGCAGTTCGCACCCGAAGCTCTGGACTGGGCCGGGATGCCCGATCCGCCGCAGGTCGACCTGGAGGCAATAACAGCGACTCTGCGCGCCCAACCCCTGCGCCAGTCGCTGCCCGGACAGGGCGCTGGTCAGTACTCGGCTGACCTCAATGCCCTCTACGGGTGGAAAGGCAACGCCGTAACTTATGCGCTGAGAGTGTTCCAAAGCGACTCCGACCGTCAGATAAAGGTACTGGCCGGCGGAGACGATGGGGTGCGCATCTGGCTGAATGGCCAATTGGTCGCCGCCGACACCGGCGTTCACGTGGTGAAGGTGGATGGCGCAACAGGAGAGGCCCGAGTGAAGGCCGGCGAGAACCTCTTGCTGGTCGAATCCGAGCAGGGCCCGGGCGACTGGACCTTCTCCGTGCGCCTGACCGACGAGGCTGGTAGTCCTCTGATTGTGAAGGCCGAGGGCAAGCTCGCGCCCAAAGAATAATCCAGTTAACAAGGTAAAAAGAGAAAGCTCCCGGCACCTGCCGGGAGCTTTCTTTTTACTCGCTTCGCGCCGGTTTCTATTAAGGTCGTATGGCCCGGGTCATCACCAGGGGGATCTCGGTGTTATCAAGATAAGCGCCCCGAACTGGATCTTGCTGGTCGGCGACTAGTTTTAGCAGCTCAGCACCAGCGCCCTTCGCGAAGACTGGCACCAGCGAGTTGGTATGTCCCCCACTGTACCATTGGACGTCAGGCACCTGGCCCTTGCCCTTGTTTATGACAGGTTCAAGGCCCTTTTTGGAATCCGGCTTGCCAAGTCCGCCGCACTCATGATCGGCAGTGATGATAATAAGGTTCTCCTCCCAGCCGCCGTTCGCCTCAACCCACTGGCAAGCGGCCTGGATAGCCTCGTTGAAGCTTAACGTCTCCTCTATCATCCGGCCGGTCTGGTTGCTATGGTTGGCCCAGTCAATCGCGCCACCTTCGACCATCAGGACAAAGCCATCGGGGTCTTCATCCAGCACGTTGATGGCGGCAAGGGTCAGGTCTTTCAGCGTTGGTACATCAGCGGTCAGGGGCACGATGAAAGGCAAGGCGTTGGCATCGCCACTCCGGCCCTGCTGGGTGGTTGAACCCACCTGCACCAGGCCGAAAACGCGTTCTGGCGCCGGTCCAGAACCAAGCGCCTTGAAGGAAGCGGTCTCCTCGAGGAAGGTCCAGGGATCAGGGGAGCCATCTCCGTTGGCATCCGCGCCAGCCGCATTGGCCATTACCTTGCCCCAGGTGGCCTCCGAGATATATGAGAACTTCGCGGTGTCGAGTCTCTTGTGGTCATTGTCATACCAGGGATGCCCAGCCGCGATGATGACGTCCGCCGCGCTGTTGCACAGCATATCCTCGGCTATACCGTGATAGTCATCGCGCTTGGGTTGATGGGCTACAAAACCGGCAGGCGTCGCGTGGCTGAAAGGCACCGTGCTGACGACGCCGGTCGCTTTGCCCCACCGCTCGGCGCGCTCCAGGGTGTTAGTCCTGGGTTTCTCCCAGAAATCTACACCGATGGCCGCGTTGTAAGTCTTGATGCCGGTAGCGAGCGCTGTAGCTGCGGCAGCCGAGTCGGTTGCGCCCAGCTTTATGTACTCGGTGCCATCCCAGGCGTTTTCCGGGTCATAGCCAATACTGCGCGCTGGATAGGTACTGGCTGCAAGCTGGACTGGAAACTTCTGGAACACCAACGAATCCTCTGTGCCTTCTGCCCAATAACTTGTTGCCTCGGTATGGTTGAAGCCCATCCCGTCGCCAATGAACAAGATGATATTTTTCGCCCTGCTTTCAGGGGCTGGCAAAGTGAGAGAAGCGCCAGCGCCAAGCACCGGGCGCTCCAGCACCGGCAGGAAAGCCAGCATCAGGGCCAGGGCCAGCAACAGAGTGCCCCAAAGCGCACCAGAACGTGTCATGGTAACCTCCATTTTCAGTCGGGAAATCTAAAATCTTTTATCAGGCTAAGTTCTTCGGGATTCCAGAGGTTCCCCTTGGCATCGAAAATATCGTGCTGCCAAACATCAGGTGGAGGATCTCCTGCTTTGGATTGCCAGTCCAGATTGGTCTGAGCGCGCCCTGCCACCAGGCCCCACTGATACCAGCCGATCCGGTTTCGGG
Source organism: uncultured Armatimonadia bacterium (assembly GCA_963749155.1). GTDB lineage: Bacteria > Armatimonadota > Zipacnadia > CAVVLO01 > CAVVLO01 > CAVVLO01. The sequence goes on from CAVVLO010000002.1 coordinate 1,342,586, forward strand.
CGCAAACAGGAAGCACCGCCTCAAAGGTAGAACCACTCTGGCGATGGAGCAGCTCCGTGCAAAGAAGCGGTCTGGCGTGCCGGGACAGCTCCTTCACGGTTTGCTCGAAAGCCTCCGCGGGCAAGTAGCAGTGGAAGGACACGACGTCTGAAAGCTCCACCAGGCGTTGGCTCATCGGCCCCTCGTAATCCCACCAGGGGCCAACGGTCAGTGGTTGCATTGGAGATGCCTCGCGCGCCCAGTCAAAGGCCGCCTCGACCAGTGGCAGGCTTGCTTCACCCTGGTTATTGTTGCCGGGCTCGTTGTAGAGATCCCAGGCTAGCACTTCAGAGCGCTCTCCAAAGGCCCCGATAAAGGCTTTCACGTATTGCTCGAGCTTGGCCCAGGCCCCCATATCCTTGACGCGCGACGCACCGGGACTGGGTGTCCAGCGGCTGTTGTGCACGCCGGGCACAGGCTCCTCCTGCGGACCCAAAAAGGGCTCCCTCCCAGCAAAGGCGCAGTCATCGAAGAGCACCGGCATCACAGTAAGCCCTTGCCGGCTTGCGACCTGAAGCACCTGATCGAATCGCTCGAGCAGGCCCCAGGGGTCGGCTTCCCAGACCAGATACTGGATAAACAGGCGCAGCGAGTTATAGCCTGCTTCTCCCGCCCAACCGAGCTCTTCTGCGCTAGTAGCCAGGTCGAAGGTCTCAGCCTGCCAGAGCTCGGTCGTATTGACTGCTGTGCGTGGTATGTAGTTGAAACCCTTTATCGGTGGCCTTGCGCGATACCACTCCCAGGCTTGTTCTGCGCTCCAGCGCTCCATTTAGACCCTCCAGGGCATGTCCATCTCACTTCAGTATAGCAGTGACTTAGATATAAACGGCAGGGGGCTTCGAGCTTTTGGAGAAGTCCTCCCCAGCCTGCTGTCCGAGGGATTAACTATGGCAAAGAAGGACTTGGAAAGAGGTCTGGTAACCCGGGGCGACCTGCTCAAGGGGGCTGCGGCGCTTGGGCTGACCGCCTTGCTGGGTGGCAGCGCTCTGGAGGAGGCACTTGCAATGCAACAACCAGTCATACCGCGTAAACGTCCCAACCTGCTCTTTGTCTTCAGTGACCAGCAGTCCTGGGATATGCTCGGTTGCGCGGGAAATGAACAGATTCAAACTCCCAATCTGGACAGGTTCGCTTCTCAGGGAGTGCATTTCAATCACTGTGTGTCAGCTTCTTGCGTGTGTACTCCTTTCCGTGGGATGCTCTTTTCGGGCCAGCATTGCCTCAATAACGGGGCCTGGTTCAATGATATCGAGATGCTTCCCAGCCAGCATGGAGAGTACCTGGCCGAGGTTATACGAGATGCTGGCTACAAGATGGGCTATGTGGGCAAATGGCATCTGCTGGGCGGCGACCGGTATCGGCCTATCCCCGCCGGACCACTTAGATATGGTTTCGATGGGTTATTCCTTTCCAATAACTGCACGGTGGACTTCAGGCCGGGTTATGCTTATTACTGGAATGAGGCGGGCGAGAAGGTTCTTTTCGACGAGTGGGAGGTCTATGGCCAGACCCGCCAGGCGCTCAATTTTCTTGATGAGTGCGATGGAGAGGAGCCCTTCTGCCTGTTCGTCTCCTGGCACCCGCCGCATGACAATGTGGAAGGCTACGGCGCCCCGCAGGAGTTGCTGGACCTGTACGACCCGGCGACTCTCAAGCTGCGGCCCAACGCCGAGGACACGCCCAAGCGTCGCTCCAACTATCAAGGTCATATGGCGATGTGCACAGGGGTGGATCAGGCCTTTGGCTGGCTGATGGACAAGCTGGAGGAGAAAGGCCTGGCTGATAATACTGTGGTCATTTTTACCTCTGACCACGGCGACACTTTGGGTTCTTGCGGCAGGCCCTGGCCAAAAGGCTTTCCCGAGGACGAATCTGTCCGTGTGCCCTTGATAGCCCGGTGGCCTGGCCATCTGCAAGCAGACCGCAAGAGCGAGCTGCTGGTCGGGACCCTGGACTTGATGCCGACTCTGCTTGGACTTATGGACTTGCCAATTCCTGCGACCTGCCAGGGTACAGATTTGTCCGGGGCCATCCTGGGGGGGCATGACGATGCCGTAAATTCGGTGCCTCTGTTTATGCCCTATATGATGCAGGGATGGCGAGGCGTCTACACGCACCGGTTTACTTATACCTTCGATGAGGGAATCGATCAGCCGATCCGGTTTGCCACCTTGTTTGACAGGAAACAGGATCCCCATCAACAGCATAATCTCTTCGGCGATGTGGAGCACGCTTCACTGCAGGCCAGGCTCCACACGGAGAGCCTCAAGTGGATGGAGCGCTTCGAGGATCGTTTCGTGCCAGGGGCAGAGCTCATCAACGCTTGCTTCGGAGAGGCGGGACTCCCAAAGGCAGGCCCTCCCCATCGCGGCACTCTGCCAGGCCGGCCTCTAGATTTGATTCGCAATCTGCCAGGGTTGGTGGACTTCGGCTAAAGAGGTTTAACGGAAGCGGCGCCTGAGGCGCTCTTCTCCACCTGCGCGGGGTTGCCGATGTAGCGGATACTCGCCGCGCCCGAGGCGTTGGCTTTGAGCGAGTTGTTCGCGTTGACGGTCGCCTTGCCCGCGCCTGACAGCTCGACTGTGACCTCCGCACTGATGAGGTTTTTGGCCTCATACTGCGCCGCGCCTGACAGCACAACTTTTTGTGAGGTGACCTTGCCGGCCAGGTTGGCCTTCGAGGCGCCCGAGAAGTCGCAGTTGAGGTGTTCTCCCTCCAGCCCTTGCAGGTTGAGGTCGGCTGCGCCGGCGGTCTTGATGGTCAGCTGGTCGAACCTCAGCGCGGCGCACTCGGCCTTTGTCGCGCCGGCAAGCTCCAGCTTGCGCAGCTCCTTCACCATAAGGTCGAAGTTCAGGTTTGGGCCGGCGCCGAAGTTGAAACTCAGTTTGGGTTGGACGAAGCGTATATACAGCGTATTGCCGCGCACCTCAGTCTCGATGCGGTCCAACTGGTCCTCTGGCGCGTTCACGGTAAGGCTCTCGGTGGCGCCCTGGGTGATGTGTAACGCGCCGATCCCTGTCAGTGACACAGCGTTAAAATTAGCTACCGGCCTGGATTCGCTCAAAGTTGGACCTCCCTGAATAAGGGGAGCGCCTGGCAAGCCTGGAGAGTGCTCCAGGTGCGCCCTCTTAATTATTTGGACGACTCCCAGTGTGATGAAACCGGCAAGCAGGGCGAGCACCGGCAGCATCAGAAGAAAGACCAGCCAGACTGGTTTGGGCTCACGTTGCCTGGGTTCAGGATTGCTTGCCATCATATTTCGCAGTATATCACTGGTCAGGCAGGAAAGAGAGTGGCAAGGGTTGCCGAACTAGCGCGCATCAACTGAGTTGGAGGGACTTATGGAAGGCAAGGTAGTAATCGTAACTGGCGCGGCGCAGGGCATTGGTTTTGGCATCGCAACGTGCTTTGCGCGCAAGGGCGCCTCTGTTGTCGTGGCGGATATGAACCTCGAGAAGGCCCAGGCGGCCGCCCAGAAGCTGCCCGCTGAAGGCGCAGGCCCCTGTTTAGCAGTGGAATGTGATATCAGTGACCGCGCTTCTGTCGAGGCTATGATCGAGGCCGTGATGCAGCAGTATGGTCAGCTAGACGTCCTCATCAACAACGCGGGCATCTGTCCCTTCATCGACGTGATGCAGATGACCCCTGAAGTCTTCCAGCGGACACTGGATGTGGACCTGACGGGCGCCTTCCACTGTACCCAACTGGCGGCTCAGAAGATGATAGAAGCCGGCCGCGGCGGCCGCGTTGTCAACATTACATCTCTTGCCGAGGCGGTTACGGGACCGGCCCAGGTGGACTATGGCGCAGCAAAAGGCGGCCTCAGGATGCTGACCACCGGCTTCGCAACGGCGCTCGGGCCTCACGGCATCACGGTGAACGCGGTCGCTCCAGGGATGATCCTCACCCCGATGACCCAGGACCACTGGCTGCAGCCGGGCCCGGCGGAGTTCATCAAGACGCGTGTCCCGGTCGGCCGTATCGGCACGCCCATCGACATCGGCAACGCCTGCGTCTTTCTTGCCTCGCCCGAGGCCGAGTACATCAACGGCATCAGCCTGCGCGTAGACGGCGGGCACCAGGCGCTGTGCTACTGAGGAGGATTACCAGATGCTGAATATCAATTTGACCGGCAAGCTCGCGGTCGTCACCGGCGCGGCGGGCCAGCTTGGGCGCGTGATGGCGCGCACCCTCGCCGACTGTGGCGCGGATGTTGTTGTCCACTACAACACCAGCCAGGCGAAGGCCGAAGAAGTCGCCGAGCAAGTGCGAGCCCTGGGCAGGCGCTCGATGACAGTACGAGCCGATGTCGGCGACCTGGATTCGGTGCTTGCGATGCGCGATAGGGTAGGGGCAGAACTCGGTTCGCCCGATATCATCGTGAACAACGCTGTGGCGCAGTATGAGTGGGTAGGCGTGCTGGAGCAGGGAGTCGAGGACTATGAGAGCCAGTTCCGCACCTGCGTGCTGCAGAACGTAAATATGGCCAAGGCCTTTGTCCCCGCGATGATTGAGCGGGGCTCTGGACGGGTAATCGCCCTTTCGAGCGAGTGCGCGATGCAGTGTACCCCCAACCAGTCGGCTTACGTTTCGGGCAAGCGCGGCCAGGATGGCGTACTGCGCGTGCTGGCGCGCGAAGTCGGCCCTCACGGCGTCACGGTCAACCAGGTTGCGCCCGGGTGGACTATCTCCGACCGCTACCGGGAATCGGGGCAGGAAGTCGTGCCGGAATATTCCGACAACGTGCCTTTGCGCCGACGTGGACAGGACAAGGAGATCGCCTACGCGGTGGCTTTCCTGGCAAGCGACCTGGCGGCTTTCATCACAGGGCTTTACCTGCCCGTCACCGGCGGGAATGTAATGCCGACTATCTAGAGGTAGAAGGACCATATGTACTATCGCGCCCCCAACAGCGGCCCTGACTGCAGCACCGAGCGTTCTCGGAGGTTGAGAGAGCGCCGCTTCCAGCTTGGTTACGCCGGCCTGTCGGAGCCGAAGGCCTACACGCGCCTGGCGGAAGAGGCCAGAAGCGGTGCTGCTCTCGCTGGAGGAAGACCCTGGCCTCGCGCGGGCCTCGGCGCTGCTGCACGTGGTGGAGCACTGCGAGATTTCACCCGAACCTGATGCCGTGCTGCTTGGGGGAGAGAACCCCTTCTTCTTCAATCTGCTGCTGCCCGCGCTGCAGGCCGACCGCCACAGCCGCGAGGGGCACGCGCCGCCGGATGAGGAGTCGGGTCGCTTCCGCGCCGCCGGCGGGATGTACGCCGCCTGTTTTGAAGGACATATCACGCCGGGCATCGAGTTCATCCTCGGGCAGGGCGTCTCGGGGCTGGAGCGCCGGCTGAGAGAACAACTCGACGCGCTGGACCCGGACTCCGAGGACGCCGCCTCTCGCCGGCGCTTCTGGGAATCGGGCCTCATCGCCTGTCAAGCCTTGCGCCGGTATGCCGAGCGCTACCGGCAGAAGGCACTTCGACTTGCGAAGAAGACCACCGACGCAGCTTTCGCCGCGGAATTGCTTGAAGCTGCGGCAGATTCTTGAAAATGTACCCGAGCACCCCGCCCGCAACCTGCGCGAGGCGCTGCAGAGCTTCTGGCTGGCTTATATCCTCGTGACCACCGAAATGGGCGGCTGTTGTCCTGGCGGTGGGATTGGCCTGGGCCGGCCTGACCAGTATCTGCTGCCCTACTATCAGCGCGACCTGGCGGAGGGACGGCTTACCCAAGCGCAGGCGCTGGAACTGATGGAAGTCTTCCTCATCGCCTTCCGCCACGAGGATTACTTCACCCCGCACCAGTTCGCGACACCCGGCAGCCAGGCCAGCCTTGGCGGCGTCACGCCACTCGGCCAGGACGCCTGGAACGAGCTGACTGAGGTCCTCCTCGAGGCGTCGCTGCGCGTTCAATTTGGGACGCCGTACCTGTCCCTGCGCCTGCACAAGGGGATGAGCGACCACGCCTGGCAGGTCGCGGCCAACTACGTGCTTGGGGGCCTCGGCTTCCCGATTGTGAACGATGAGGTGCTGATTCCGGCCTTCCTGAGGCACGGGCGCGCCCTCTACGATGCGCGCGACTATATCTGCAGTTGCTGCTATGAACACACCATCCCCGGCAGAGAGGCCTTCCACCCGAATGGGGCCTATCTCAACCTGCCTCTGGTGCTGGAACTTGCCCTCACCGGCGGCCGGAGCCTGCTGACTGGAGAGCAGCTTGGGCCTGAAACGAAACCGCTTTCGGCGATGGAGAGCTTCGATGAGGTCATCGAGGCCTTATTTGCTCAGCTTGGCGCGGCCCGCGAGAAGATGGCCCGGCTGGTCAACAAGACGGACTCCTCCCACTGCACGAACCGGCGTTATCCGCTGATGTCGGTGCTGATGGACGACTGCATCGGACGGGGGAAGGACGTCTGCGCGGGCGGGGCGCGGTACAACCTGACTGGCTGTATCGTCGCCGGACTGCCGAACGTGGTCAACTCCCTTGCGGCGCTTCGTGAGCACGTCTTCGAGCAGGGCTGTTGCACCCCGGCGGAGCTGCTTGGGGCGCTTGAGAGCGATTTCGAGGGCGAGGAAGAGCTGCGCCGGCTGCTGCTCTCGGCGCCCAAGTGGGGCAACGGGGAGACTGACACCGACGCACTGGCGCGCCTGGTGACCGACCGCCTGTATGAGGAATACAAAGGCCTTGCGAACGCGCGCGGAGGCCGCTGGCAGCTGGCACTTTACTCCTTTATGGCCAACTGGGGTTTGGGTGAGGTGTGCGGCGCCTCGGCCGACGGCCGGCCCGCGAGAGAACACCTGACCCGCAACCTCAACCCCACCTGGGGGACGGACCTCAGCGGCCCGACGGCGGTGCTGAGCTCTCTTTCGGCTATCGACTTCACACAGTTTCCAGATGGCAGCGCGCTCGATTTGCGTTTCGACCCGAAGCTTTTCGAGACAAAGGCGGCAAGAGAGAGCTTCGTTGGCTTCCTCAAGGCCTTCGTGGACCTCGGTGTGATGGAGATGCAGCTCTCCTTCGCCGATGCCGACACGCTCCGCGCCGCTCGCGAGCATCCCGAGCAGCACCAGCATGTGATGGTGCGCGTGGCGGGCTACAGCGCCCGCTTCATAGACCTCGAGCCCCGCGAGCAGGAAGAGGTCATCAACCGCACCGAGCAAGGGTGGGGGTAAGGTGGTTGCAGTCAGCCAGATCGCATCGTATAATCTGAATATCAGACATTCGGATTTGCCGGAGGCTGGACAGTGAGAACAAAAGCCCGCCCAGAAACCAGTAAGGTCGGCAAGCGTGGGGTGGTGGTTATCCCTGCGAAACTTCGGCAGCGTTTTGGGCTGGAGGAAGGCTCGCTACTCATTGCAGAAGAACGAGATGAAGGGATCTTGTTGCGGCCTGCTGTGGCGGTACCGGTGGAGACCTATTCTCGCGAGCGCATTGCAGAATTCTTGCTCTCCAACGCTGTCGACGAGTCCGACTACGCCGAGGCCTGCGAGCGTGTCAGAGCGCTTGGCCTCGACCCCGACACTATCACCCACGAGAAGCCGGAGTAACCCATAAGAGGGTGTTTCGGTACTTCAGTGCCGAAACCAGTTGGGCGCAGGGAGGCGTGAGCGAAGCTCACGAGTTGCCCCTGCACCCTTCGACAAGCTCAGGGCAGGCCCCCAAACTCGCTACGCACGCAACTGCTACTCCCCTTCCACCACCTGGATAGTCCGAGGTTCGATTGTGAGCGGGGCGCCCCAGGGAGTCGTCCGGCTAACCGGCTCATCTCCATTATTGAGATAGTAAACCTGCTTGCCCGCGCGGCAGGCCAGCACGTTGTCATAAACGCCATCGAGTGGCTCTGAAAGCTGCGCCCATGGGCCCTTTGCCGTGTGGAGCAGCAGACTCAGGGCCTCCTGGTAGCTCTCCCAGTTGTCCGGCCAGACCACCACGAACCCCTTGCCGAGTGGCTGTACTACGTTTGCAAGCGCGGCTGCCTCGTCGATGGCCAGATGCGGCTTCAGCGTTGAGGCCGCGACCAGCTCGGAGGGGTCAGTCCCCTCGGCAAACAGGTCTACAGAGTGCACCTGCAGGCCCAGCTTGCGCGGATCGTTTGGCCCTGGGAGGAAGGTCTTGCTCTCAAACGTCAGGCTGAGAGTGGTCCGGTTGGCCACGAGCTCAGGTGGGATGGCGACCTCCACCATCTGATCATCGCCGGCAGAGAGCGACACCATGGGAGCGTCGTTAACCAGCAGCCGCGCGCCCTCGGCTACCTGGGCGGGAACGGTAAGCTGCAGCCTCAGCTTGAGCGGTCCGCCACCGGGCAGCGGCAGGGAGAGGGACGAATCGCCGCCGGTCCAGCGGTAGGTTGGGTCAGGCTGCTCGAGGGTTGGGTCGGCTCCGCGCCCCTCCGCGCCATGCCAGAAGGAGGTCAGTACGCCCTCATCCTCGCCGCCGATGTCCACCGAGAGCCCCTTTGGAGCTCCCTCGTCGAACTCTACTGTAAAGAGCGGTGGTCCCTCGTAGGGCTTGGCGCTGGTCCACTCCGCGGCGCGCCCTTCCACGTCCTGCAGGGGAGTCTGGTCCGCAGGCAGCAGCAGCACGCCGCCGGCCTTCACCCAGGCCTCGAGGCGCGTCAGGGTTGAAGCTTCGAGTTTGTCGCCAGCAAGCACCACGACCGCTTTGAAACGCTCCAGCAGGCCATCGGAAATCATATTCTCGTCCACGAACTCAAAATTGAGCGCATCGCGCAATTTTGCGGTTCGGTCGAGGAAACCGCCGGTAAGGCCAGTCTCCAGCTCGATTGAAGTATTCGGCATCAACGCGGCTACGGTAAGCTGCGGATCGTTGGGGAGGGCGAACTGGGCGTTGTCCATAAAAGTTATGCCAACCGGGCCCGGTTCCGGCGGCGCCTGCAATAGCATCTTGAAGTAGACGCCTCGCGCCCCGCCCGCGACCAGGTCGAAGACGCGCCCGGCGACGCCCTTGGGCGTATTGGCCCCGCCCGGCTCGGTGGTGTAGTAGCCCCCGTACAGCCTGCAGGCCGAGGAGACCATCCGCGTGATCGCAAACCCGTTAGCCATATCGTCATTCATATTGGTGATGCGGATACCCGCGTCGTATTTGGCGCACATACGCGCCTGGGCGGCGAAATCCGCTCCCAGCAGCGGGTTGCCATCTCCGCCGGTGCACAGGTAGATGGGCAGGTCAGGATAGAGTTCGCGGCAGGTCTTGACCCAGAACTCGGCATAGTCGGTCATAGACTCGAGGTACCAGTCAACCTGGTCTTTCTTCTGGCGCGCTGGAGTAGTCTCATACAGCACGATTGGCTGGGCTTCTCCAAAATCCAGTAAGCTGCTGCCCCAGGCGGCATTCAGCTTGGTGATGGCGCCGTATTTGGCTTCCAGCCAGCGCTGGAAATCCGCTCGCGCATACACATCGCCGCACCACCAGCCCGCGTGAGTGTGTACGCCCTGCATATCGAAGCCACCACCGGCGGGATAAATGGACTCTCCCCAGTTGCCCGAGATGCCCAGGTTGAGCGCCTCGATGACCTCTGAGGGGTAATGGGCCTTGAACAGCTCCAGGAAACGCCTGACGCCAGCTTCGAGATTGGGATTCCAGATGGACTGGATGCGTATGGGCGTGTCGTGTTCGAGGCAGATGGCTTCCACGCCGTAATCGGGCGCCCACCACTTGGGGGTCGAGATATAGGGCCCCATAATGAGGAAGGGCAGCCACTTCAGCCCGTGTTTTGCGAGCTGCGAGACGACAGGGTCGTAAGTCTCATAAGTGATGACGCCCTGCTCGGGCTCGAGCTGCGCCCAGCCGACATAGCTCTGCAGGCTGGTGATGCCGATCTTCCTGGCTGTTTCATAAGACTGATCCAGCAGGTACGAAGCCTCCACGGGCTGATGCACCTGCCATTGCTGGATGACCTCGATGCGCGGGTCTACCACTGCGGGCTGCCTCCTTGCGAGTTCAGTCACTGGATCGACCGGCGGAGTGTAACCGGTCGGCGGCTCGGTCGAGACAATTATCTGCGAGACGGCGAGCTGGCCTGTCGAATAGATGCGGAAATCTGTATCACCGTTTTCGCGGTTCTTAAACTGGGCAGCTCTGAGCGTGAAGGTCGCGGTGCGCCACTGGCTTCGGCTGCGCTGTTCGAAGGCGCCAGGCGCCTGCCGGTAGGCCAGATCGCCCTCTCCCGAGTCGTAGTGCAGCTCGATGCGGCCGCGCTGGTCGAAGTAGTCGAAGGTGATGTAGACGGCCTCGCCAAGCGGGAAGCTTTCTGCGACGTCCACATAGAGGAAAGAAGCGCCCACCTGCCGGTTGGTGACACGACACTCGCGCCCTCCAAGCGTAGCGGGCAAATTTTGGCCATCTCCAAGACTCGGTATGGTGAGACCGGAGCCAGTGTTGGTGGGACCAAGCTGGAGGGTGAACCGCGACTGTGCGGCGACCGAGAGCGCAATCAACAGAAGCAGGATAATAACTATCAATAAACGGGCCATCAGGGCCTCCCTCGCAGCTTGAGGAATCGGTGACTCCACTTTCGCCAGCGAGAGGGAACTCCCTGCGAGTCAAAGGGCACTACCCAGTGAGGGGGTGCAGGGGCAACTCGTGAGCTTTGCTCACGCCGCCCCTGCGTTTTTAGCCTGAAAAATCCATCAGGACTTGGCGGGCTTCTTCACAGGCTCGAGTTCGATCTCCAGCGAATCGAAATACGCCCCGTAGTCGCCGGAGGAGAAGTCGAGGTCGGTGTCGGAGATTGAGCCGTAGCTTGCTGAAGGTACCAGCCATCTAGCGCCATACACACGTAGTACCAGACCCCCGGGCATAGCACGAGTGTCGGTCGCTCTGTCGAGTCTGCAGTCCAATACGTTGCAGCAGATTCCGAGACAATCGGGGTGTCGATCCGGCGGTCGGTTACGGAGGCCACCCAGGTTGATCAGAGTGCCCTACAACACCCAGCGCCTGGCTCCGCGCGAGCGCGAGACAATGGCGTCCCAGGACTGCAGCGACGGCCGCGGTTCGCGGACGGTGGGGTGCCGAAGATGTCCAGGCCTGTGCTGCGAGGTAGAACCCCGTTGTGCAGTAACTCCCCCGTCGATAACCATCTCCTCGATGCCAGAGGGTCGCGAGAGCTGATAGTCAGAGCAGTGGATAGTCCCCGCAGATGTCTTCCTCCACACGTGACGCTGGAGAGCCTGTGCGCGGACTCTACCTGGAACGCGAGGCCCACGCTACTCCACGCATGCTGACTGCCAGTTATGAGGCACGGAGCATCGACGCTGGCTACCACGTTCGGGGGCAAGGAGTGCACGAGATGCACAGCGCACCGGCGCGCGACGCGTTCGATACTACCAGTGGGTATCATTGAACGCGGTGGGGAACAGAGGCCCCGGCAGTGGATCCAGGCCGGCAGCAGTACAGGTCGCGAGAGCCGACCCCAGGTGGACTGAGCGGCTGGCACGCATGTCGAACCGCATGGCTAAGCGTCGCAGAGTCTGGGATACGTGGCACCGTCGGTAAGTGTAAACGGCTTTTCGGCCGTCGCCAAAGGCATGGTGCAAGCGAGCACAATGAGGAACAGAAGCAGGCTGAGGCGGCGCATCGGCGTTCCCCCTTGATTGGTTGGCGGGGTGGGCACTGACAGAAACAGCATATTGCGAGACTTTACAGTTGTCAAGCAAAGATCCTGTATCTCCAGTATTAAACAGCGCCAGGATTGCGCGGAGGGGCTTTACTGGCCGGAGTTGCTGCCTTGGTCGCTCCTCCGAAACCTTTTTGACACATCCTTTACCATCCCAATCCCCCACCCACCCCGGGGATTAGGAATCTGCAACTTCCGTGCCACAACAGGCCTCTGGAGAGCGATGTGGCGAAAGATTTACAGAAGATTTACGGATAGGAGATGGTTTCGGGAGCAGAGGCCTGACCTTCGGTCAGGAACCCGAAACATCAACTTTTCTGGCCACGCCCGACATAAGAGGTGCAGGGGTAGAACCCCTGCGCCATCGAGAGGGGAGGTGGTTTCGGGAGCAGAGGCCTGACCTCGGTCAGGAACCCGAAACACGCTACAAGGAAGCGGGGGGTAAAAAGGCTGGAACCGACATAAAAGGTGCAGGGGTAAAACCCCTGCACCATCGAGAGGGGAGGTGGTTTGGGGAGCAGAGGCCAGACCTCAGTCAGGAACCCGAAACACGCTACAAGGAAGCGGGGGCAAAAAGGCTGGAACCGACATAAAAGGTACAGGGGTAAAACCCCTGCACCATCGAGAAGGGGTCAGGAGCCCGAAACACGCCACAAGGGGGCGGCGTCAGAAAGGCTGGGCGGGTCTGAGACCCGCCCCTACAAGGGCGAACTGGGCAGGAGAGGGGCAAGTGAAGCTCGCGAACCGCCCCTGCCCCCCTGCTAGCAGAGCAGCCGGGCCTACCTCCTTCACGTGTATCGGCAGCTTGCTCCTGATACTTTTCCCTGCCTCCGAGGTTGGAACTTTGACTTCCACGCCAGGATTGTCTACTGTAAATGTAGATAATGACTTTCGGGCAGGCCTTATAGCCTTGCGCGCGCAAGAGAAGTAGAATGTAAGGCAAGCTTACCTAACGCAGAACGCCCACCGGAGGGGTATCGGTGAGTAAACAGAACGAGATCGACTTCAACAAAGTGGCCGCCGAACTGGCTGCTGCCGTATTGGCATCTCCAGGCGCCGAGGCCGCGCGCCATTTCAGCGCTACCCGCAGGCAGGCGGTCTACAACCTGGCCGAGGGTTTTATGGCGTTGATGTTTCCGGGTTGCTTCGGCTCCGAAGCCGTTGCCATCGAAGACACCGAGGCCTATGTCGAATATCAGTTGCGCGTGCTGGCGGGAGAGCTCTTCCCCCATGTGCGGCAAGCCTTCGAGCATATGTGCTATATCGAGTGCACCGAGAACTGCGATTGCCTCGATCATAGCAGGCGCGCGGTCGCGCATTTGGCCAGGTCGCTGCCTGCCATCCGGCACACGCTGGGCCAGGATGTGCAGGCGGCGTATGAGGGCGATCCGGCGGCGCGTTCGCAGGGAGAGGTCGTGCTGGCTTATCCTTTCCTCGAGGCGATTACCGTCCAGCGCATCGCGCATGCGCTCTATGAGGAAGATGTGCCCGTCATCCCGCGTATGATGACCGAGTGGGCTCATTCTCGCACGGGGATAGACATCCACCCAGGCGCCCAGCTAGGCCCGCGGTTCTTCATAGATCACGGGACGGGCGTAGTAATCGGCGAGACGACGACAATCGGCGCCAATGTGCGCGTCTACCAGGGCGTGACGCTGGGCGCTCTCTCCTTCCCGCTGGATGAACATGGCAACCCCATCAAGGGCGTTAAGCGCCATCCTGACATCGAAGAAGACGTCATCATCTATGCGGGGGCGACCATCCTCGGCGGCGAGACAGTCGTCGGGAAGGGCTCCGTAATCGGCGGCAACGTGTGGCTTACGCACTCGGTGGCGCCCTATACGAAAGTCTACAACGCCCAGCCAGGGCCGAAGCTGGTCAATGGCGGAGGTGCAAACTGATGTGGAACTATTCTGAAAAAGTGATGGACCATTTCCTCAACCCGCGCAATGCCGGTGAGATGGAGAATCCCGATGGCGTCGGTCAGATAGGCAGCATCGTCTGCGGCGACGCGCTGAAATTGATGCTGAAGATAGACGCCGAGACCGAGACCATTACAGAGGCGAAGTTCCTCACTTTCGGTTGCGGCAGCGCCATCGCGTCGGCTTCGGCGTTGACCGAACTGGTGAAGGGGATGCCCCTCGATGAGGCGGTCAAGCTCACCGATGACGATATCGCGGCCTATCTCGACGGGCTGCCCGAAGAGAAGATGCACTGCTCCGTGATGGGCACCGATGCGCTCAAGGCGGCGGTTGCGAATTTTCGCGGGGAAGCGCCCACCGATACCTCCATCCTGGCCGGAGAGGTTGTCTGCAAGTGCTTCAATGTGACGCGCAAGAAACTCGAAGAGGTCATCCTCGCCCACAAATTGACCGAGGTAGAGCAGGTTACCGATTACACGAAGGCCGGCGGAGCCTGCGGCCAGTGTAAAGGGCGCATCGAAGAACTGCTGGCTGAACTGGCGCCCAGATTTGGCGAGCAGACGGGCAGGGCACTCACCAACCTCGAACGGGTGCGCCTGGTCGAACAGGTCTTCGAGAACGAGATCAGGCCCGCTCTGCAGTCGGACGGCGGCGATCTGGAACTGGTAGACATCGACGGCAAGCGGATCGTCGTCTCGTTGATGGGCCGCTGTGCCAGTTGTCATGCGGCGGACGCAACCTTGCGCGATTTTGTCGAAGCGCGCCTGCGCGAACGCATCGAACCCGACCTTGAAGTCGTGGCCCAGTAGCCGGGAGGCGCAAGCCCTTATGGCATCACCGGATGAGCGCCAGGTTGCGTATCTGGACAACAACGCCACGACGCCGGTCGCGCCGGAAGTCTTCGCCGCGATGGAGCCCTACCTGACGCGCGATTACGGCAATCCCTCCAGCATCTACAAGCTGGCCTCTGTCACTCGCAAAGCTCTCGACAAGGCCAGAGAACAGGTCGCAGCGCTCATCGGGGCGGAGCCGGAAGAGATTCTCTTCACCAGTTGCGGTTCTGAATCCGACAACACGGCAATCCTGTCGGCCCTGTCGAAGGCCGAACCTCAAGCAAGTACTTGGTAACCTCGCGCGTCGAGCATGCCGCGGTGCTCAACCTGGCTGCCAGGCTGCGCGAAGAGGGCCGGGGCGTCCTTGAGGTCGCCGTAGATCCAGCGGGAAGACTCGATATGGCGGAGTTCCGCTCCGCGCTCGAAGCTGGCACTGGCGCGGTCTCGATAATGTGGGCCAATAATGAGACGGGAGTGCTCTTCCCCGTCGCCGAACTGGCCGAACTTGCGCGCGAGCGCGACCTCCCCTTCCACACCGATGCCGTGCAGGCGGTCGGCAAGGTGCCAATCGACGTGAAAGCCCTTGGCGTGGATTACCTGGCGATGTCAGGCCACAAGTTGCACGCGCCGAAGGGCGTCGGGGCCTTATATATAAGGAAAGGAGCGCCTTTCCGGCCCTTCCTCGTCGGTGGCCATCAGGAAGCCGGGCGGCGGGGCGGCACCGAGAACGTCGCCGGTATCGTGGCTTTTGGCGCTGCGGCCGAACTAGCCGCTGCTCATCTGGACGAGGAGAACACCCGCGTGCGCGCGCTGCGCGACAGGCTGGAGCAGGGCCTGCTGACCTCTTGCCCCAACACCCGCCTCAACGGCGATCCCTTGAATCGCCTGCCCAACACCTCAAATATCAGCTTCGAGTATGTGGAGGGAGAAGCCATCCTGCTGCTGCTCGATCACTTCGGGATAGCCGCGAGTTCTGGCTCGGCCTGCACGACAGGGTCGCTTGAGCCCTCTCATGTGCTGCGGGCAATGGATGTGCCTTACACGGCCGCGCACGGCTCGATACGCTTCAGTCTCAGTCGTTACAACACCGACGCGGACGTCGATCGCGTCCTCGAAGTGATGCCAGGCCTGATAGAGCGGCTGCGTTCACTTTCACCCTTTGGACGCAGCGGGACGGATGATATGACAGGCTGGCAGGGTTTCTGCAACCACTCAGATACGACCTAGAGGGACGTTATGGGACAGATATTTGCTGACAACTCGCTTTCTATTGGCAATACTCCGCTGGTGCGGTTGAATCGGCTGACCCTGGGCGCCAAGGCCACGGTGCTGGCAAAGGTGGAAGGCCGCAATCCAGCCTATTCCGTTAAATGCCGGGTTGGCGCGGCGATGGTCCACGATGCAGAAGAGCGCGGCTTGCTGAAGCCCGGCGTCGAACTCGTCGAGCCGACCAGCGGTAATACCGGCATCGCGCTGGCTTATGTGTGCGCGGCGCGCGGTTACAAGCTGACCCTGACGATGCCTGAGACGATGAGCAGCGAACGGCGCAAGGTGCTGGCGGCCTTTGGCGCCAACCTGGTGCTGACTCCAGGCGCGCAGGGGATGGCCGGTGCTATCGCCGAGGCGGAGCGACTCGCGGCCTCCGATACCGACCACTATTTCCTGGCCCAGCAGTTCAAGAATCCCGCCAACCCGCGTATCCACGAGCAGACGACCGGGCCCGAGATCTGGCGCGACACCGACGGGCAGGTGGACGCGCTGGTGGCAGGGGTCGGCACGGGCGGCACCATCACTGGCATCTCGCGCCATATCAAGCAGCAGCTTGGGCAACCGCTGGTGAGCGTCGCGGTCGAGCCGGCGGCCAGTCCCGTCATCACCCAGACGCTGGCGGGCAAGCCAATCCAGAAAAGCTCTCATGGCATCCAGGGCATCGGAGCGGGATTCATCCCCGACGTGCTGGACCTCTCCCTCATCGATCGGGTAGAGCGGATTGAGGACGAGGAAGCGCTCGAAGTGGCGCGCAGGCTCGCGCGCGAAGAGGGCCTGCTGTCTGGCATCTCCTGCGGCGCCGCGACCGCCGCCGCGCTGCGTCTGGCTTTCTCCGAGGAGTTCGAGGGCAAGACGCTCGTCGTCATCCTCCCCGACTCGGGCGAACGCTATCTCTCAACCGCGCTTTTCGCTGGGATTGGGTAACCTAAGGCTCAAGGCTTGGAACCGCTGAGGCTGCCCGCTCCCCTGTAGGGTGTTTCGGGTTCTTGACCTAGGGTCAGGCCTCTGCTCCCGAAACCATCTCCCCCTCTCGATGGTGCGGGGGTTTTACCCCTGCACCTTTTATGTCGGTTCCAGCCTTTTTGCCCCGGCTTCCTTGTAGTGTGTTTCGGGCTCCTGACCGAGGGTCAGGCCTCTGATCCCGAAACCACCTCCCCTTCTCGATGGTGCAGGGGTTCTACCCCTGCACCTTTTATGTCGGGCGTGGCCAGAAAAGTTGATGTTTCGGGTTCCTGACCGAAGGTCAGGCCTCTGCTCCCGAAACCATCTCCTATCCGTAAATCTTCTGTAAATCTTTCGCCACATCGCTCTCCAGAGGCCTGTTGTGGCACGGAAGTTGCAGATTCCTAATCCCCGGGGTGGGTGGGGGATTGGGATGGTAAAGGATGTGTCAGAAAGGTTTCGGAGGAGCGACCAAGGCAGCAACTCCGGCCAGTAAAGCCCCTCCGCGCAATCCTGGCGCTGTTTAATACTGGAGATACAAGATCTTTGCTTGACAACTGTAAAGTCTCGCAATATGCTGTTTCTGTCAGTGCCCACCCCGCCAACCAATCAAGGGGGAACGCCGATGCGCCGCCTCAGCCTGCTTCTGTTCCTCATCGTGCTTGCTTGCACCACGTCTTTAGCGACGGCAGAGAAGCCATACACACTTGCGGACGGCTGCCTGATCCCGGACAGCGTCACCACTGCGTCTGCGGATCACTTCGACTTCAACTATGCCGCGCACTTCGCCAAGGGCCTGGCGTTTCCACTGGTAGCACTGTCCGTCGTGACCCCACCCTACAGCTACTCTGCGCCGGCACCCAGTTCGCACCTGGCGACATCATACGCCACGGCGGGGGTTGCGAAGGCACGGGTCCAGCTGCCAGTCTACAGCACTGGATCAGGCGATTGGCACGCCAGATTCGCGCTAGTCCCCTCACGCACAGAGCGGCGTGCCTGGGCGCTAACAGGGCTGCGGTTGAAGGTGGAGAGCCCGCGCACGATGAAGCGCCTCGTGTGCCGAGGGCGTCTGAAGGGCAACTTGCGCACCAACGGCACCGCCCTTCCCTTCCCTGCACCCTCCTCCTGGGCGCGACCCGGCGCGCTGGTCAAGGCGCACTTCGCTATCCTGCCAAGACCATCCTTCGACAACAGCCCACCTGCGACATCTGGAGCTGGGCAACGCTCTGGAACGGGCTACTTACGTGGGCCGATCCAGCCCACTCGCTAATGGAGGGCGGCATCACATACGCCAGCTATGCGACGGAACTGGAACTCGATATGCCGATAGTGGGACTACCCGCCGACAGCATGCAACTAGTATTCAGGGCTCCGGCGACCGAGGCAGAACAGCGCCGCGTCGCTGCCTTGTATCCTGAAGTTTTCAGGTGGACCGGCATTGGTGGTGCCCCCAATCTCAAGGAGCGCCGGATGTCTTCTGTGCCCGAGCCAATGGTGCTCTATCCTGGATATGACGAATACTGGGTGGTACTGCTACTGGAGGTGGCATACTTCCCTCGCGCCTGGTCTGTGGTCTCCGACACCGACCTGGACTTCTACTCCGGCGACTACGGGGCGTATTTCGATTCGCTGGAGATCGAACTCGAGCCTGTGAAGAAGGCTGCCAAGGCTTAGACGCTCCCTCCCCGCCTCTGCAGGGATCCCGGGCCCTCTGGCGAAAGTCATTACCCCTCTTCCAGAGGTCACTTCCAACTGGCGTTAGCTACCGAGGAGAACCGAGATGAACCACCTGTCCACAAGGCCCCTGGTGTTCGCGATTATACTGATACTGGCTGCGGCCACGCTTGCCGGCGCGGCGCCGGGCGAGCCTGCTACCCTCAGTGTGGCTCCGACTTCGCTCGTTATCTACGTGGGAGAGACCCACCAGTTCGTCGCGACTGTGTTGGATGAGGAAGGCAAGCCAACTCGACTTCAAACCCGAGCCTGGAGCCTGACCGGCGAGATCGGCGAGGTGGATCAGACTGGCCTGTTTACGGCTGGTCCCAAGCGCGCTGCCGGCGTCGTTACTGCGACACTGGGCACCCTTGTGGCAACGGCCAGTGTCAGCGTGGTCCCTTACGGCTATTTCGCCTGCCACACCGATGGACGCATCGTCTACACCTCCGAGGACGGCGGCGATAGCGAATACGATGTCTTCCTGATGAACGGCGATGGCTCCAACCCGCGCAACCTGACGCTCGACGTGCCCGACGCGCCCGAGGACTACGACACCAATCTCGACCAGGGCGGCTTGCCTTGCTGGAGCCCCGATGGGAATTCTCTAGCCTATGAGTTGTGGGTCGGCCCCGGTTACGGCCTGGGCCTGATGAACCCGGACGGCTCCGGCAAGCGCCTCCTGCCGCGCCCAGAGGGGCTCTCCTGCTACCGGCCGAGTTTCTCCACCGACGGCAAGCAGCTTCTCTTTGATGCGCGCCCCTTACTCGATGAATACACCTTTGGACCTGGTGATATCTACCTGATGGACCTCGAGAGCGGCAAGGTCACGAAGCTGACGACCGACCCGGCGGCCGAGCAAGATGCCTGTTTCTCGCCCGATGGGAAGCAGATCGCCTTCGTGCGGCAGCGCGAGCTGCCCGATGGCGACAGGGGCGAGTTGTGGCTGATGGATTCCGATGGCAAAAACGCGCGCCGGCTGACCCCCGAGAGCGAGGATGACTTCCACCATCCCGCCTGGTCGCCCGATGGCGCGTGGCTTGCCTGCACCCTCTGCAAGGGCGGAGGGCAGGTGGGCGACATCGGACTGGTTGGCGTGAGCGATGGCCAGGTGACCAATCTGACCGAGAATCTCGACGGAGATGAATATGGGCCTTTCTGGACCTGGGATGGCTCCCATATCCTTTACGCGACCACCGACGCGCCGGGGCTTGAGTTGGAGCTCTGGTCCATCGAGCCGAAAGCCGGTGTAACCCCGGCAAATCTCACCAGCCGTCCCGAGGCTGGCAATCTGCTGCGCTCCTACGGATACGAGTACTGAGTGACGGACGGGGAGAGGCTCGCTCCTGTTGTTTCGGGACATTCCTGTCTCGAAACCAGCAGGCTTGGAGTCGGCACTTCGAGAGCCTCAGGGCCTTCGGCTGAGCGAGAGTAACCTGCCGCAGGTCTACGCCTCGCTATTTAACATGGGGGGGGGAGGATCGTTACTTGACATATACAGATTACCGCGCTATGTTGGTTATGATCCTAATCGCTCCTTGCCATGCAAACTAGCAAGCCAGCCCTCCCAGGCTGCGAGGAGGTCCCAATGACCACCGAAGCTGTTGAAGCAAGGTCGGAGCGCAAGCTGGAGCAAGAGTCTCATATAGACCAGCCGGCTGAGCTTGCCTTCTTCAGTGTCATCGTAACCCTCTGTGGCCCGGGGCTAGTACTCGCCTGGTTCCACCTCCAGATCTACTTCGAGCGCTTCTGCAACAGGCATTCGACGGCTGGTTATGATGTCGGTCCGCTACGCGAGGCTTACCTCAAGTTGATCTTCTTCTTCACTACAGTTGGCTGGCCATTGCTTGCCCTTGGTGGAATTCTGCTTGGGCTGATCGCCGCACGACGTGGACTGGCTGATAGGCGTCGTGGCTTGGTCGTGGTAGCAACCGCGGCTTGCTGCTTAGGCTTGCTGAGCTTATTATGGTGGGGGTTTGGCACGAGTTGGCTCCAATACTGGCTATACAACCCCCTATCGGCTCAACTCTGAAGTGATTTCTGATATCTGTGAAAAGAGGTCCGGCATCGAGCCGGGCCTCTTGCTTTCTGAAAGACTAAAAACGCAGGGGCGGCGTGAGCAAAGCTCACGAGTTGCCCCTGCACCCCCTCACTGGGTAGTGCCCTTTCACTCGCAGGGAGTTCCCTCTTGCTGGCGAAAGTCGAGTCACCAATTCCTCAAGCCACGAGGGAGGCCCTGATGCCCCAGTTATTGCTGGTGCTTGTTCTGCTTCTGCTGCTTTGCACCTGGGTCTATGCCCAGTCCCCCATCGAATCTTTCACCTCTGATGAGCACACCCTGCTGCTCTACCACTTCGACGAGGCGCAGGGGCTCATCACCCGCGATGCCAGCGTTTACGGGCAGGACGCCGTGCTTCAGGGCGGCGCCGAACTACGCGCCAAGGGCAAATACGGAGGCGCTCTCTGGCTGGACGGCCAGAGCGGTTCGGCCTTCCTCGAACGGCCCGAAGCTCTCCAGCAACTCTCCCAGCTCACCGTCGAGTGCTGGTTCAGCCAGGCGTATCAGAGCGGCCGGCGGTTTCCTCCTCGGCGATGATGTCGTCTTCCACTTCGAGGTGGACGAGGGCAGCGCTATCAGCATCTCGCTCTACAACCAGGGCGGAGTCGTGAACAACTCCGAGGGCAAGCCGCATCAGCAGGTTGGCCTGCCATGCCGCTATTTCCGCCCAGGAGGCTGGCACCACGCGGCCGCCACCTACGATGGCGCGACGGTCAGCTTCTTCCTCGATGGGATTCTGGTCGGCCGCCGGCCTGGGCCGAAGGACTTCAACCTCGGCATCCTTGCGCGCGGGCTGTGGGTTGGCTGCTATGTGGGTATGGATTACTGGTTCAGCGGACTGATTGACGAGGCGCGCGTCTCCGATATCGTCCGCTACGACCCAGAACAACGCCTGCGCGAAGGGGAGGCCGTCTTCGAGATGCCAAATCCGCAACGTCCCGCCCGGCCGCCACTGGCCATCAGAACACCCCAGGCCACGGGGAAGGCAACCCTCGACCTGACCTTGGAGAAGCGCTATGGCGGCGCTGCCGAGGGTTTCGTGCTGCTGAAGCCGCCCGGAAGGCCGGCCGTCGCCGTAGGGCAGTTCCAGCTTGGAGAAGAAGGCCAGTCACTCTCTCTCGATGTGTCGGATGAAGTCGGCGGAGAGGGCCTGTATCAGGTCGGGCTGCTGCCCACGCGTCTGGAGGGCTACTTCTCGCTGACCTCGGCGCAGCTCTCAGCGGGTGAGAAGACGCTCTCAAGCTGGCAGGGAGAGGCCAAATCACGCCGCACTTTCGCCCCGCCGGTGCTTGTGCCGCTGCAGGTGGGACCGGCCAACGAAGAAGCAAATCGGATCGTATTGCTGCCTGACCAGCTCGACAGGACGCAGGGCAGTTTCGAGCTTGCCGAAGATGAGAGCGGCGCGACGCTGCTCTCGGGCTCTGGGTGGGCCGAGTGGTGGTTCTCCACGCCGCGCGAGCAGGCCTATCGCGTCTATCTGCGTTATGTGACCCTGCCCCTGCGCCCCTGCGATCTGGTCCTCGATGGCGAGGATCTGCACCCTTTTAATATGGCCGCCCGCCTCACCGCTCCCAGCGCGCTTGCGCGCGACGCTTTCTGGGATTATCAAGGCACCACGCGGCTACCTGCCGGTCTGCCACTGGCTGCGTTTGCAGGACTCTCCCCCCGACATAGTCGGCATCTGGCTGGAACCTGTGGACGAGGTTCAGCCTTATGAAGAACCCTGGGAGAGCTTCTCCGCCCCGCCGGAACAGGCCCTTCCGCGCGCTGACCGACTGGCAGGCTCAGCAAGTCTTCGGCGCTGCCCAGGGCAAAGTGGAAGCGCTGACCTTTTCAGCGCATTTCGGCAACACCGACCCGGCAGAACTGCTTGCCGGCGACCGGGTGCGCTTCTCAGCTCCGGTGAAGTGGAACCTGGAACCTTTTGGCCTGGTGCGCCTGGGCCTGCAAGGGCAAGGTTCAGGGCATGTTGCAGCCCTGTGGCTGGTCGATGCGAAGGGCGATGAGAAGCTAATCTGGCGCAGCCGCGATGAGAAACCCGAGGCCCAGCAACTGGAGGTACCGCTCAGCTTCGAGGGGAACGATGTGTTCGATGGCCGGCGGATTGTGGCACTGTGTCTCGATCTGGACGAAGGCAACATGAACGCCACCGAGCCGAGTGATTTCCAGCTGAAATTGACTGGCCTCTCTTTCATCCGCCGCGACAACCTGGCTGAAGTGGAGGGCTATGCCCAGCGCCTGGAGTCGGCTCTTTCGACCGTCCAGAAGCAGGCCGACAGGCTTGCAGAGGGCACAACTCCGCTGCGTTCGCCTGGCTTCCACCCCTGGACCAAGCCCGTGGTGCCTGAGGCGCATCCCCTTTACCAAAGCACCGACCCACGGCCTGTGAAACGTGAGACCTTCGGTTATGATCTGCATTTCACCGGGGCGCGCGACGTGAACCCCGGTGCGGTGAAGCAGTTCTTCGAAGATTACGATTTCGGAGACGTCTGCTGGCCGCATATCGGCATCCTGCCCCAGCGCAAAAACTTTGAGACAGACGAAGCTTACCAGGCCGCGCTGGATGGGCTGGAGCAGCAGGTCACCGCCATCCGGGACAAGGGGCTTATTCCTCTTCGACATCTGGGGTTATGTGCCCAACAACGAGGCCGGCCCGACCCCGCAAGTCGCGCCCGAGCATCACGAGATACTGACTCGCGTGATGGGCGACCGGTTCACCGGCTACGACAATGGAGAGCAGGACGGTCGCTACATCGGCAGCTATGCCGACAGGGGCGACTTCACCGACCGCATCGGCGGCTGGCAGGACTTCGTGCGCTGGGATGACTCAATCTGCGCGGACAATATGAACTATATGAACGCCACCGGCTCGCTTAACTATTCTCATTACTACGGCGACCGGGGCGACCGGATGCTGGGGCTCGAGACCGCCCAGGGCCTGCCCAGCGACACGCTGCTTTTCGCCTTCCTGCGCGGCGCCAGCAAGCAATATGGCCGCCTCACCTATCAGGCGACCTCTATCTGGAATCGCTATGGCTACCGGTATTACCACCAGCGCCAGACCGAAGGCGGGAATGGCTATGGCGCAGGCCCCAACAAGGGCGCTTCGCTCAGCCTGCACAAGCGCCTCTTCCTCGAGAGCTACACCGGCGGCGACTCGATCGTCGGCACCGAGACGTCCCAGTTTACCGCCGACACGCTGGAAAACGGCGCCCCGGAGCTCAGCCCCCTTGGCGCGCAACATATCGCGCTGAAGGAGTTCTCCGACGCCCACCCCGACCGGGGTGTGCTGTATACGCCCATCGCTTTTATGATGGACTTCTACCACGGCTGGAACCCGCCGCGCCATCTCTACCGCGGCGACAAATACAAAATCTGGGGCAAGCTGCCCTATGAGAAGGGCGATTACCAGGCCGATGCCCTCTTCCGCCTCGTATGGCCGACTTATGAGGATTGCAGCTACTTCCGCGATGAGCGCGGCTTCCTCACGCCGACGCCCTTCGGCGACCTCTTCGACGTAGTGAACAACCGGTGCCTGCCGGAGATACTGAAGCAGTACTCTGCCGTTATGCTGCTTGGTGAAGTGGAGCTTACTCCGGATGTGGTGGCGAACCTTGCCGACTTCGTGCGCGATGGCGGAGACCTGCTGCTGGACGCGAGAGGGCCGAGTTGCTTCCTGCGGAACTGACCGGCCTTGGCTTCGGCGATGAGGCCAGCGCTACAACGACGGCCAGGCAAGGGGGAGAGGCTTTCGCAGAGCAGCCTTATACCTATACTCAGGTGACTTTGCGCGGGGCCGAGCCACTGCTGGTGAACGAGGCCGGAGACGCGGTGCTGACCGTGAATACGGCGGGCAAGGGGCGCGTGATCGTCTGCGCGGCGGACTTCTGGCTGACTGATCAACTCGCTTATGCCCGGCCCGAGCTGGTGAATATGGAGCCGCCCTATCGTCTGCTCGAGGGCGTCCGCGCGGTGCTTTCGGACTATTTCGGAAGCTTCTGCCCCGTCCAGACGGAGCCAGACGGCCTCAAGGTGCGGGTGAACTGCTTCGAGGGCGAGCCGAACCGGCTGCTCATCAGCCTCACGAACAACGAGCTGTTCTCCCCCTGGCATGGCGCCGTGCAGGTGAACCTTACGGCCCTCTCCACTGCCCGCGACCTGCTCACCGACACCGCCCTGCCTATCACCGGCTCCACTTTCGAACTGACCATCCCCGCCGGCGACGTGGCCCTGGTCGAGGTGAGGGGGAGGTAAGGGATAGCAAGTGCTATACTAGCTTAGGTGACGAGAACGAGGATATTGGATGTGATTCATGATGCAATTGGTAGCCATAAGTTGAGGAATGGATGGAGTGCTACATAATAAGGCCTTGTGACAGGAGATTGTTATGCCGATCGTGTTTACAGATGCGGAGATTCAAGAGCTGATTGCAGAGCAGAAGCTGCTTCCGGCAGACTTCCACCAACGTCTACACTTGCGAGGAAGGTCGAACTCGCAGCATGAGGAAGTGAATCTCGAGGTCAGTTCCGCCAGCGAACGAAGGTTTCGGATCGCTGTGCGCCAGTCTGTGCAGGATCTTTTGGACTTCTCGGTGATACTGATGGTGCTGCCCGACCAGTCGGCTGACTGGTTTCGTCTGCGTCGGTATAATGGTAAGAGTCATACGCATGGGAACCCGATAGAAGGCGACAAGTTCTTTGACTTCCACATACATGAAGCGACCGAGCGCTACCAACAGAAGGGGCAAGACGAAGAGCACTACGCGTGGCCAAGCCAAAAATATACAACGTGGCAGCAGGCTTTGAACTGTTTGCTTGAGGACTGTAACTTCAGGCTCGATCCAGGGCCACAGCCCAGCTTATTTGATGGTGATGCAGAATGAGCGCGATTGCATTGGAACGTGCGCTCCAAGAAAAGGTAGGGCAGCAGGTTCAACTGAGCGAGTCCGGGCTCAACCGCTATCTCGTGGGCGTGCCCTTCATACTGCCTGATGGCGACTATCTAAAGATAGTGCTGAAACGAGAGGGTGGCGACTGGGTTTTGACCGACGAGGGTCATACTTATATGCACCTCTCATATGCGATGTCGGTATCTGACCTGGCCAGGGGTAACCGGGCTCGCATAATGAACAGCGTACTCGAAGGGCTTGGGGTTCAAGACCGCGAGGGTGAGCTAAGGCTGCCAGTGCCAAACGAGCAGTTCGGCGACGCGCTCTACACTTTCACGCAAGCCTTGTTGCAGATAAACGATATACGGTTCCTCTCCCGAGAGCGCGCGAGGTCCACCTTCTACGAGGACGTACAGAAGTTTCTATCTGATCAAGTAGCCAAGAACCGGCTGTCCTATGGTTGGCACGATCCTGAGCGAGATCCGGACGCTAAGTACGTCGTAGACTATCGAATCAATGGAATGGCTCGCCCACTCCTGATTTACAGTCTTCAGAGCGATGACAAGACGAGGGACGCGACCATAACCTTGCTTCAGTTCGAGAAATGGGGGTTGAATTTCAGCAGTGTGGCCATATTCGAGGACCAGCAGACGATTGCCCGTGCCGTATTGGCACGCTTCAGCGATGTCTGCGAGAAGCTCTACTCGAGCCTTCGCGGCAATGAGGAGAGGGTGAGTCGCTATCTGGCGCAGACAGGTGCAGTTGACTGATCCTGTCACAACACCTCGACGTGGAACTAAGCCTGCAGCCGGCCTGCCATGAGCGAAGGAGGACGCAAGTCCGAGGGAGTCGAATGGTGGGCCCGGCCGGATTCGAACCAGCGACCAAACGGTTATGAGCCGTCCGCTCTACCGCTGAGCTACGGGCCCACTCAGCGCTCCCAAGTATAAGGTTCAGCCTCGCCTCAGTCAACTTGCTGGCCAACTTGCCTTTTCCCTTCCTGCTTTGCCCCTTTGCCTTTCTCCAGGCCGGCCTCAAAAAGGCGCTGTGAAGGCCTTTGGGGCTTGCTGTGCAAACAGATGTTTGCTATACTAACCTTCACCGGGAGGGATTCCAATGAGCAAGCTAATAGGCCATTCAGTGCGCGTCCGCCTCAACGAGGTCACCCAGCTCCCCTCCGCCTTCTGGTGGAAGGGCAATCAGCAGCGCGTCTCGGGCCTGCTCCATTTCTGGAAGGAGTCACCCGCCTGGTGGGAGGGCGAGGGCGAACGCCTTCATTATAACGTCGTCACCGAGCGCGGCGGCTTCTACGAGCTGGTTTTCGATGCCGCAAGCCAGGCCTGGGAGCTTGCCAGGTGTTTCGATTAGAGGCCCGCGATGTATGCATCACTCCACACGCACAGCTATTTCTCGCTGCTGGAGGGCGCCTCGAGCCCTCACGCGCTGGTAGAGCGCGCCGCCAGCCTCGAGCTGCCCGCGATGGCGCTGACCGACCATCACGGTCTCTACGGCGCGGTGCGCTTCTACACCGCTGCGCGCAGGGCGGGGGTGAAGCCCCTGCTCGGGGTGGAACTCGACCTGGCCGAGGGCGGCCGGGTGGTGCTGCTCGCGACGCGGAGCGAGGGCTATACGGCCCTGTGCAAGCTAATAACGCGCGCCCAGATGGCCGGGGAAAAGGGCAAAGCCGTGGCCAGGCTGGAGTGGGTGCTGGAACACGCGGGCAATCTGATCGCCCTGCACTCGGGAAGCAGGCAGGCCTGCTTCCAGGGCGACTCGCGGCAGTGGCTTGCGGATTATGAAAAACGGCTGCTCGCGCTGCGGGAAGGCTTCGGCTCGGGGCAGCTTTGGGTAGAGCTCCAGAACCACCTCGGCAATCCGCTCGAGAACCGCCTCAACCATTCGCTTGCCGAGATTGCGCAGCGCACCGGGCTGGGCCTGGTCGCGAGCAACAACGTCCACTACACCGAGAAGGCGAGCTTCCGCCTGCAGGATGTGCTGGTGTGCATCGGCACGCTGACCAGCGTCCAGCAGGCCCATCCGGCCCGCAAGCCCAACGCGGAATACTATCTCAAAAGCCCCAGGCACATGGCGAAGCTGTTCGCGGACTTCCCCGGGGCGCTCGAGAACACGCTGACTCTCGCTGACCGCTGCAACGTGGAGTTCGACCTCGAGGCTTTCCACTTTCCGCATTTCCCGCTGCCGGAAGGGGAAACCTGCCGCGCGCGGCTGAGAGAGGTGGTCTACCAGGGCGCCCTCAGGCGGTATGGAGAGCTGACTGCGCCTCGGCTGGAGCGCCTCGAGCACGAGCTTGGCATCATCCAGAACTTCGGTTTCGAGGAATATTTCCTTGTCGTGCATGACCTGGTGCGTTACGCCAGGGAGCGGGCCATCCGCGTCACAGGTCGCGGCTCGGCGGCCGACTCGATTGTCTCATACACGCTGGGCATCACCGAGGCCGACCCCCTGGAGCACAACCTGCTGTTCGAGCGCTTCATCAATCCCGAGCGGCGCGGGATGCCCGACATAGACCTCGATTTCGATTCTGACCGGCGCGACGAGGTCATCAATTACGTCTACGAAAAATACGGCGAAGACCATGTCGCCGCGGTTTGCACGCTCAACACCTTCCGGGCCAGGTCGGCCATCCGCGATGTCGCCAAGGCGCTGGGCTTCAACACCGATGAGCTGGACAAGCTGGCGAAGGTCTTCCCGCATATCCCCGCGCGCGACCTGAAATTGGCCTTCGAGACCGTCCCCGAGGTGCGCGACAGCGGCATAAAGCCCGAGCGGCTGGCCGAACTCTTCGATCTGTGCGAGCAACTGGACGGCTTCCCCCGGCACCTGGGCCTGCACAACGGCGGCTTGGTCATCTCGCGCGACCCGCTGACCGAGTTGGTGCCGCTGGAGAAAGCCACCAAAGGCCTCATCGCGAGCCAGTTCGACAAGGACGACGTCGAGACGCTGGGCCTCGTGAAGATGGACCTCCTGGGCCTCAAGATGCACACCGCAATCGAGGAGGCCTTGCGCCAGATCGAGCTGAATCACGGTCTGCGGCCCGATTTGGAGCGCCTTCCGCTGGACGATGAGGCGACCTACCGCCTGCTGCGTTCGGCAAAGACGGTCGGATGTTTCCAGGTGGAAAGCCCCGGGATGCGCGGCCTGCTGTCGAGGCTCCAGCCGACCGAGTTCGAGCACCTTATCATTAATATATCGCTCTTCCGCCCGGGCCCGATGCAGGCGGATATGATCACCCCGTACCTGGCCCGGCGTCACGGGAAGGAGGCAGTCGTCTACCCCCATCCAAGCCTTGCGCCCATCCTGGAGGAGACCCTCGGCGTGCTCATCTACCAGGAGCAGGTGTTGCGCAGCGCCAGCGCGCTGGCAGGCTTCTCCCTCGGCCAGGCGGACAAATTCAGGCGCGCGATGACCCATAACCGCACGGCAGAGGAGATGCAGGCCATCAAAGCGGAGTTTATGGCCGGCTGCGAGGCGCGCGGGGTAGACGCGCAGACCGCAAAGCAGGTTTTCAAGAATCTCACCGCTTTCGCAGCCTATGGTTTCTGCAAGGCGCACGCGGCCTGTTTCGCCAAAATCGCCTACCAGACGGCCTGGCTGAAGGCGCATTACCCGGCAGAACTCTTCGCGGGCATCCTCTCCTCCGAGCCTATGGGCTATTATCCCTCGCGCGTCATACTGCAGGAGGCTCGAGGCTGGGGTATCCCGGTGCTGCCGGTGGATATCAACGAGAGCGAGGGGCGCTTTCTGGCCGGGGCCAAGGGCCTGCGGGTCGGCCTGGCCCAAGTGAAGGATATGGATAGCGCTGGCCTGAAGTCGCTACTCGAGGCGCGCCGGCAGGGGCGTTTCAGTTCGCTGGAGGACTTCTGCAGGCGGACTAAGGTCTCTCAGCAGGTGGTGGAGAACCTGATAGATGTCGGCGCCTTCGACGCTTTTGGCCTGGGCAGGGAAGAACTGCTGCTTGGATATGCCAGGTGGCGCGGCCAGGCGAGTCGGGAGGGCTTCAGGGGCCTGTTGGTCGAGGCCAGCCCGCCTGCGCCAAGGCCCGGGAAGCGCGGCAAGGCGCCAGGGGTATTGGAGCAGCTTTCCCTCGACCACGAGCTGCTCGGGCTGTCCACTCAGCCGCATCCGCTGCAGCTCAAAAGGGTGCAACTCAGGAAGCAGGGGGCCTTGCGCAGTTCGGAACTCGTTCGCCTGAGGCCTGGCTCGCGCGTGCGCACCGCAGGCGTCGTGGTCACGAGGCTGCGCCCGGCGACCCGGAGCGGCGCCGTGGTGGTCTTCATCACGCTGGAGGACGAGGTCGGCCTGATTGACTGCGTGGTCTTCTATGACACTTACAGCAAGTATGGGCCGCTCCTGATGGAAAGCGCCGGCCTCCTCGTCGAGGGGAAGCTGGAGCAGCGCGGCCACTCGGGGCTGTCACTGATCGTCGACACGGTGGAGACCCTCGGGCTGGACAAGCGTACCTTCCGCACTGTGGGGGGCCTCCCGCCCACCTGGGCGCCGACGATGCCTGGATTCAATCGCAGGCCGAAGCCGGGCGAGGGGCAGAAGTGATAAACTGTATTCAGCTCTCCGGGAGGCGATCTGATGGACTTCGTGTGGCTTGCGGCAGGACTCGTTCTGGGATTCATCCTGGGTTGGTTCATAAAGCAGGCTGGCAGTGGTTCAACCCTCGGCAGGGCTGAGCAGATGGCAGACCAGGCCGAGGCCGCGCGAGTTGCCCTTTCGGCAGAACTCGAAGGCCGAGGCAAGCCAACTCCGAACTGACCGGCAAGGCCAGCGGCGCCGAAAGCGCCACGACCGAGCTGCGCGCTCAGGTAGAGGAACTGAGGCAGAGAGCTAGCGCGCTCCAGGCGGAGACGACGACCCTCCAGGCCGAACGCGCCCAGCTTCGCACCACCCTCGCCGAGAGCCAGCAACGATTGACTGAAGAGCGTCAGTTGCTCGAACAGGCCGAGGTGAAGCTCAAGGACGCCTTCAAAGCACTTTCGAGCGAGGCTCTCGAATCTCATCAGAAGCAATTTACAGACCTGGCTCGCGCCCAACTCGAGCAGTTCCGTGCGCTGATGAACACGGATTTCGGCAAGCACACGCAGTCGGTCGAAGGCCTTACCAAACCGCTGGATGAGACTATGAAGCGTTATGAACAGCAGATCCAGGCGATGGAGAAAGCTCGCGGCGAGGCCTATGGCAAACTGGACGAGCAGCTTCGACAGCTTGTTGAGAGTGAGTCTCGCCTGCAGCAAGAGACCGGCCGACTGGTCACCGCGCTGCGTCGGCCTCAGGCCCGAGGCGCCTGGGGCGAGCTGACCTTGCGTCGAGTTGTCGAACTCGCGGGGATGCTCGAACACTGCGATTTTTCCGAGCAGACGACAGTCCGCGACGATGCGGGCGCAATGCTCAGGCCCGATATGATAATCCACGTGCCAGGCGGACGGGTCATCCCGGTGGATGCCAAAACACCGATAGACGCTTATCTGACCTCCCTCGAAGCGCAGGACGATGAGTCACGCGAGGCGGCGCTGACCCACCATGCGAAGCAACTGCGCACCCAGATGGAACTGCTTTCCAAAAAGAACTACTGGCAACAGTTCGAAGGCGCGGCGGAGCTGGTCGTGATGTTTGTACCGGGCGAAGCTTTCGTCTCGGCGGCCGTGCAGAAGGACCCCAAGCTGATTGAAGACGGTATCCAGAACGGCGTCGTGGTAGCCTCTCCGACCACTCTGGTGACTTTGCTTCGCGCTGCCAGTTATGGCTGGCGGCAAGAAAAGTTGGCCGAGAATGCCCGTCAGGTCAGCGAACTGGGCAAGGAGCTGTACAGGCGGCTGAGTACCTTCCTCAGCCACTTTGACGGGGTCGGCAAGGGACTGCGCACTGCAGTGGATAAATACGACAATGCGGTGGGCTCACTAGAGAGAAACGTTTTGGTGCAGGCAAGGCGCTTCAAGGACCTGGGCGCGGTGGACGGTAAAGACCTGGACGAGCCCGTGCAACTAGGCCATATGCCCCGCGAGCTGGCAGCACCCGAGTTGGACCAGGCGCTGCCTCTGCCGGAAGCCGAGGACCCTACTCAGTCCGAGACTTGAGCTGCACCAGCGACAAGTCGTCCAGGTAGAAGACCGCCCGCTGGCCGGCGGGGCCGTGGTGGCCGCCCCAGCCTATCATCAGCCTTACAACCTGGTCTGGGTCGAACTGCCCGTTGTCGTCGGGCGCGCTCCAGAGGCCCCAGGACGCCTGTCTGAAGGGCAGCAACGCTCGCTCCCAGCCTGGCCTGCTGGTCATCCGGAATACAGGTGTGATGTAAGCCGAACCGTTTTTTTCTACATACTGCACCTGAAGCTGCTGATTGCTCTCGGCGCCCTGAGGCACATAAGTCCATAGCTCCAGCGCGTCGTAGTTGCCCAGGTTCGCTCTTGTGAGAGTTTCCAGTGTGGGGAAAATCCAGTGGTCGGCCTTCCCATCGGTTAAGACGGTCGCCACCTCGAGGCTGGCGTTGCCCGAATGGAAAGTCGTGGTCGAACGCCTTATTGTGGCCTCGAGGCCAGTCGAGTTGTTGGGCCCAAAAGGTTGATCCTGCTCGAAATCCTCGAGTACCAGGCGCTCTGCTGGCTCGATATCGCTGCCCAGAGGCAGATACCAGACCTTCGCCACATCGCGCGGCTTGCCGGCAAGCACAAGCTCAGCTGACACGACGTATTCTTCCCCCTGCAGCACCTTTGTGGGGGTGAAGCGATAAAGCTGTGTGGAGTCTGAATTCGCTGCTACTTCAAACTGGGCTGGGCCACCTTCCACCAGTTGCCAGTGCTCTGGCAGCGTGACCGCCAAGGTACACTGGGCAGGACTGCTGCTCCAGTTGTGAACGATAAAGGCGATGGACTCTTCCTGACCCGGCATACAGTGCAGGGCGAGTTTCTGGGCCATTATCTCTGGCTCTGCCGGCAACGGTTTTTCAGGACGTGTCTCGGCCTGAAGCCAAATCTTCAGCTCCTCCGCAACCGGAGCTGGGTCTGGTTGATACTTCGGAGTCGTCGCAGGTGCTGTAAGGCGCTCGCGCAGGCTTTCCGAGAGCCCCCGGATGAACACTGGCTCGGGGCCAAGCTGCACGGCAGCAGTGCCTTCGCGCAGCGAAGCCACCTGGTTGCCCATCGCATCTACAACCGTTGCGCCGGCCCCGACTGGCACAGGTAGTACCTCCTGCCCACTGCTCCAGGCCACCGCCATCAGGTCGCCAGGGGCGCGCTCGAACACCACCAGCCAGGCGCCGTCCTGCCTCAGATAGCCAACAGGCTTGCACTGCCGCGTCTGGCGGATCAGATTGCCCAACGCCACGAAAGCCGGCTTGGGTGAGAGGTCATCTCGCAGCAGTCCCCAAAGCGACAGGCCCGCCTCGTGGAAATTGCACAGGTAAAAATAGTGGAACTTCTCCAGCCCCGCCATCAGCCCGCAGGTATAAGCGCGCAGCAGATAGCTGACCGCGTCTGCCTCGGAGGCCGTGTAGGTGCCATCGGCTGCTGGAGTGGAGCGGAAGCCCATCTCGGTCATCCACACAGGCGCCTCGCGTCCCACCGCGGCCATCAACTCACGGTCCTCTTCTATAAGCTGCAACTGGCCCTCAGGCGCGCCATAACTATGCTGGTTGAAGATGTCGAAATACGGCCCGCAACCGCTTTCCAGAGTCTTCTGCCAGAACTCTGCTCCAGAACATCTGCGAGCCAAGCAGGACGCCGAAAGTGGGATCTGCCACTTTGCATCCGAGATATCCCGCCTTCACGATGGCGGTGTAATCCCAAACCGACCCGGCGAAGAAGCCGATGTCCGGCTCGTTCCACAGCTCGAAATAGCGGATTGGCTCGCCCAAATCACGTACCAGATTGTAGGTATAGTCGTAGACGCCCCGAGCCTCCTTGGGCGGTTGATTCCACAGCGGAGTCGGATTTTCGGTAGGCCTGCCAAGCCAGCCAGGCATACTGTGGAAGATCTGATACACAGTGAAGCCATATTCCTGCTGGATGCGCGCCCACTCGCCATAGCGTCCCCAGTCGAAAACGCCAGGCGCGGGATTCACATCGTTCCAGGTCATCCTGTCGCGCAGCTGCCTCAGACCGATATACTGGGCGGCGTGACAGGCGGTGCGGAAACGGTCCTCGGTGGATAGGACCAGCTCATCCCCGCATCACAGGCGATGGGATAATCCGGCCCCGGCTCGAAATCCAGCACCGGGAGTACGCCAAGACTGCGACTGGTTGTAGCGGGGGCAAGGCCTTCGCCTGTGGCCTCTAGCAGCACTTCAAAATAGCCGGTTGGCTGACCTGGCAATTCGATTGGAGCCTGCCCGCTACCCGCCCCAAGCGTAATCTCGACTTCGGTCTCAGCAAGCTGCTGGCGCTTGTAATCCACCAAACGGGCGACGACCTTCGCGCCTTCAAGCTCCTGGGGAGCGCCTTCGAGGCCAACCGTATATTTTATCGCAGCCAGGGGCGCATAGAGAGCCGCTTCTGCAGTGCTACTAGCCCAAAGTGAGAGGCTGGCTGCAATCGAAGGCGCGGCAAGAGAGAGCTGGCCACTGGCGCCACTGGTCGCAAAAAAGCCGGAAGGGGTGACTTGAGCGGCTAAGGCTGCCTGGGTCGCTCCCTCTGGCGCTTCAGCCCAAAGCCCCTCCGGCGCCCAGTCACGGCCGAGGAAAAGCAAAGGGCCCCAGGCCTCGCCCACCTGCTCGCCAGCGGCATCCAGCCAGACAAGCCCTAGTCGTCCATAGGCCTGGTTGAGGGAAGTCTTCACCAGCGCCTCGCCCCGATACGTCCGGCCTGGAATCACCGGGGTGAAAACCAACTGGCCGGCGCCAAGTTCCCAGCGCCCTGCTGTCAGCACCAGAGCAGTGCTGCCCCCTGGCGCAGCTGCTTCTTCCACCCAGGCCAAATCAGCCAGATTTCGGTCCTCTGGCCCAGTGATGAGCCAGTCGCCTCCAGGTCCCGCCAAAGTCATCGAGAATCCCACCCCCGCGCTCAAGCCCAGGACGATTAGAAGAAACTCCAAAACGTGCCTCATAACGATGCTCCTCTGGTGGGGGGCGAGGGTAACACTCCCGCACTTATCCAGCCCTTGATTTGCTTCGCCTTTGGTTGGCCAGTTCCCCCCACGACCACCCAAAACAAGACCCCGGGCCTAAGCCCGGGGTCCAGTAGCGGTCGGATTGGTTGGTCGTCTAGAACAGGACGTCGATGGAACCCGAGAAGTAATCGCGGGTATCGTCGAACATATCGAAGTCTGCCCGGCCATAGGTAACGGTTGCGTCCACACCCTCCGCAAGCGGATGGGTGAGCTGGATCTGATAGATGTTTACGTTATCAGTCTGCGCGGGACCCCACGGAGTGAGCTGTACCGTAGAGTCATCCCAGGGATTGTATTGACGCCAGCCAAGCATGACATCGGTGTTGCCGAAGCGCTTGTTGAATTCCGCGGCCCAAATCTGGCTGCCAGCAATTGGCATTGCGTCGTTGAACAGCAGATAATCCCAGTTAAGCCCGCTGTATTCGACGTACCAGTTGTAGGGAACGATGGAAGTAAGCTGCGGGATGTAGTTCTCCTGCGCCTGGCCCCAGGACAAGGTCAAGCAGGCATCGCCCGGCTCCTTGTCGCCCTTGTAAAGCCCAAGGCGGGCCAGCATAGCCTGGTTCTCATTGTCGGGCTCGTAGCCGTTGGTGTCCTTCTGCAACTCGCCGAATTCGAAGCAGGCATCGGCCTTGAGGCCGAAGAAGGGGATACTCATCCCAGTATACTGGGCATCGAGACCCCAGCGCTCTTCACTGTTAACCGCGTTGGGAACATAGCTTGCGCCTACGTTGAAGCGGCTGGAAACCTGCCAGCCAAGCCGACCATAGCCGATAGGATCGTTGTTGTCGTAGATGGTGCCCCACATTGCTGTAAGGTCCACATCACCGAAGTCGAAGTTTGCTTTGGCCGACTCGAGCGGGTACAGGTCGTTGTCGAAGACTAGGCCGCACAGCGACTTGTGGAACTGCTGGCCCATACGGATGTGCGTGTCACCGAGCCAGTTGTTGTCGAATTCGAGCCACGCTTCGTGGATGTATGTGCCCCTGGTATCCCAGTCGTAGGTGCGGTCAGGACGCCAAATCTGGATGTGACCAGGCACACCCTCGGCGATGAAACCATCAACATTGATTTTGACATCCATATTGCTGAACCGCTCCCAGCCATATGGGAAGAAGCCCTTCGAAGGCGCGTTTCCGACCTCTTCGATCCACCGGAAATCATACAGTTCAGCCGAACCGGCGCGCCAGATGATATTGCCAGTTACTTTGTCGGGCTTGTTCTCGAGGGCGGTAACGCGGCCATCAAGAGCAGCCAGTCTGGCTTCGAGTTGATCGACCCGGTACATCAGGTCATCGACGTCTACGCCAAGCTGCTGCAAGTCTCTGCGGAACTCGGTTACGAGCCCGTTTACATAATCCTGAGTGACCAGATTGCGCACCGCTGCATCAATCATCGCTTGCGCTTCGGCTTTGGTTACGCCAGGGCTCATACCCGCCAGAGCATCTTTTGCGGCCTGCGCGCCAGCGGCAGCGGCAACCTGCTTTACCTGGTCGAGGGTCATGTCAAAGGTGGGCAGCTTGAGGCCTGCAACCGCTTTGGCAGCCTCGTCTCGCGCGATTGCACGAGCGGCGGCGGAGTCTACTCCAGCCTCCAGGGCCGCGGTCTTCTCGTCTACGTAGTTCTCGAGATAGTGAAGCAGCTTCACCGTGGCTTCTGCAAACTCGTACCGGGTAAGCGTCCGCTGGCCCCCGTAAGTTCCATCGGGGTAACCCTGGAGAATGCCGATGTCGGTGAGTTCGTCTACCGCATCGTAGGCCCAGTGAGTAAAGGGCACATCAGGCATATCCTTTGCGAAGGCAGGCACGAGGAGGCAAAGCACGGTAATTACGAGGAGCAGTGAAAGCACTTTGGCTTTCATAAGCGATCAGCCTCCCAAGACTAATAACTGAGGGTCTCCGCTTTCCAAAGCAAACTTGCCAGAGTTTCCAGGTTGCCTTTGGTTCGGCTTGCTTTGAATCTGGTCACAGTACAAGTAACAAACAAGACGCTCTCTCCTCCGAAAAGGAGGGTGCCTTACTGCCACCAGTCGAAGCCCTTGTTCTTACTATTAAAGTTTATTGCGGAATCGCAACTTGGTCAACCGAGTTTGCGCCCATATCACAAACAAATTGACTTTATATCGGCCTATTTGTTTTCCTTCGAGTTTACCCAGACAGGAGAAGTCGCCAGGTTCGCTAATATGGTAATATATATTGCTGTGTTTATCTCATGAATTGCGAGGTGGAGCATGCAACGCCGCCGCGGCTTCACGTTGATCGAGCTTATGGTAGTCATCGCCATTATTTCCATCCTGGCGAGTATTTTGTTTCCAGTCTTCTCCAAGGCCAAGGACAAGGCGCGCAGTACCGCGTGCCTGGCTAACCTGAAGCAGATTGGCACTGCCACCTTGATGTATACCCAGGATTGGGATCAGACCTTCCCCCTGTCCTGGAATACGGAATACAATGGCAGTTGGGTGAATACCTGGCGTCATGGGGTGCAGCCCTATATAGACAACTACGATATTTATACCTGCCCAGGGCAACCTGACCTTGCGTATGACCTCAATACTTACAATGGCCCTGACTTCACCGGTTATGCCATCAACAATACTTATGCCGGCTTCGGCGATGCCCGTTCGGGCCCCGCTGGCAAGCACGAGGCCGCCATCCACCGGCCTTCTCTTACCATCCTTTATATGGATTTTAATGGCTGGTTTGAGGTGACCTGGCAATACCAGGCGCTCGAGGTCTGGAGTTATCTGCCCAGGCGCCATATGGATGGGCTCAACATCACTTTCTGTGATGGGCACACCAAGTTGCTGAAACCCGAGCAAATCCAGACTGACGAGATTGGCAGTAGTTATCTGTCCAACTGGTGGACCATCGAGGAAGACTAATGGCCTCTCCCAAAGAGGCGTCTGGCCAAGGCCGCCCTCCTTGCTGGCTGGTGGAGGCCCGACCTCGTCCAGTTGTAAATCCCAAAACCGCCGAGCGCCTGCATCAATATGGTATCGCCACCATCTGCGAGGCTGCTCTCTGTCCAAATCTGGGCGAATGCTCAAGCGCTGGCCAGGCGACTTTCCTCCTGATGGGCCCTGCCTGCAGTCGAAATTGCGGATTTTGCTCTGTGCCAAAAGGCGCCCCGGCTCCACTTGATGAGACCGAGCCCCAGCGCGTTGCCCAGGCTGCTGTCGAACTCGAACTCGATTATGTCGTCCTTACTTCCACAACGCGTGACGATCTGCCTGACGGGGGCGCATCGGTTTTTGCCCGGACACTGGCTTGTCTGCAGAAGCAATTGCCCAAGGTGCTGGTGGAAGTGCTTGTGCCAGATTTTCAGGGAGATGAAACTGCCCTGGATACGGTGCTGGAAGCTGGCCCGGTAGTACTCAATCATAATGTCGAGACTGTGCCTGCCTTGTATCCGACAGTCCGGCCTGGCGCAGATTTTGACCGCTCCCTTCGCTTGCTTGCCCAGGCCAGGCAACTGCGCCCCGATATTATTGTCAAATCAGGACTGATGGTCGGCCTGGGTGAAAGTGAAGCCCAGCTCTGTCAAACTTTCGAGGCCCTGGCCCAGGCGGGCTGCCAGATTGTCACTATCGGTCAATATCTAAGACCCACCGCCAGGCAGCTTCCTGTGGTCAGATACTATGAACCTGAAGAATATCCACGCCTTGCAGAACTAGGCCGGGCCGCGGGTCTGGAGGAAGTACTGGCTGGCCCCTTCGTGCGCAGCTCGTGGCGGGCGAAACAGACTTTTGAGAGCCTCGCGCGCAAGGGGCATCCCACCTGCTAAACTGGAGTTATGGCGCGCAAGTTTCGACTGCTTATCAACGCGCTACTCGTGCTGGCAGCCTTCATGGTGGTGCTGGCGCTTACTTTGCTGGCCAATCGCGAGCGACTTTTCGAGCTTGCCACCAAATCGCTTATCACCGCGCTCCAGCAGCAGGGGGGCCTGAGGGTCTCGTATTCTGCCCTTGAGGGCAATCCCCTTACTGGACTAACTCTGACCGATCTCGAAATCCACTCTGACCTGGGCACGACCCCTAGCCTCACCGCGGGCCGGGCCAAAATCCATTATCCCCTGGCTAATCTGCTGCGCGCCGAAGCGCCTGGGCGGCTTGCTCTCGAACTGGAACGTCCTCAGCTTCAGCTCAGGCGGTTGGCCGATGGACGTCTCCAGGGCGCCGAATTATT
Organism: uncultured Armatimonadia bacterium; assembly: GCA_963749155.1. Classification (GTDB taxonomy): domain Bacteria; phylum Armatimonadota; class Zipacnadia; order CAVVLO01; family CAVVLO01; genus CAVVLO01. Next base: position 1,381,190 of record CAVVLO010000002.1, read on the forward strand.
GAAACGTTTCCAGCTTGGCGAAAAACCTGCTCGCCCGATGGAACTCTCCTTCCAGCTCAGCGAAGGCTCTCTTATCTTGCTGGATGAGCAACTTGGGACTCCCAGGAAACCAGCCCGCCTTGTACTGACCAAATTGGCGGGAGGCTTCAGCCTGGCCCCTGAGGGGGGCTGGGAGATTGACCTTTCTCATGCGAATTTCGAAGGCGCCGAGCTTTCGGCGGATGCCTTTGGCGACCTGCGCACCGGCGCGGGCGCGACCAGTTTCCGAGTCAGCGACCTGGCCGCGGGCGACTGGTGGCGCTTCGTCGATTTGCCCCAAGAGCTGAAGATTACCGGAGGACTGGTCACTGGCAAGGGTTCGATTTCCTGGCAGGCAGGTGCCAGGCCTGTCTATTCTGTCGAGGCTAGTGTCCAGAACGCTACAGGTAGCTATGCCGGCTCTCGGACTGAAGGGCCGGATACGCGCTGACTTTGCGCTGACGCCAAGCGCTCTTCGCCTCTCGCGCCTCGAAGTAGCAACACCTCAAGGCAACGCGCTTGCCAGGCTGCAGTTCCAGTTTGGCAAGCCTTTTGCGCTGGAGGGCACCGCCCAGCTTGCCTCGGTAGAACCCGCCTGGGCGCTTGCTCAGGCCAGGGGCTGGGGACTGGATACCGCTCTCTATGCCCCCAAGTCCACTGGCAAGTTACGCGGACTAGCGAAGTTCTCCTATGGCCCAAAGGGGCTCCAACTAGAGCTTGATACTACGCTGCCCCGCACTGACTTTTCAGTGCGCCAGGTCGGCTCGCTTCGCCTCGAGTCGACACAGGCTGCGTTAAGTCTTGGCTGGCGCCAGGGCCAGCCGGTGACCTATGCGGCAGGCTTGCCAGCCATCAAAGTGCGCGCGCTCGGGCTGGAGGCTCAGCGGCTTCACCTGCAGCCGACCACCCGGCCTTTACTCGAAGGGAAGCTGCTGATTGGCAGTTCTCCCAGTGGGCCGAAGCTTCGGTTTGATGGGAAACTCAAAGGCCTGGCTACCGAATATGGTTCGGTGCGGGCAGTTGAACTGGAGGGAGAACTGATCGCTGGCCGGCTGGCGCTGAACGCAAGCAAGCTGGAAGGCCTTGCCTTCGGGGGAACAATCGAGGCTCGCGGTACGCTTGCCTTGGCTGATATCAACGACCCCCATCCTGTCGTCGAAGCGGCTTATACCCTCGAAGGGGGACAGCTCGAACGCGTTGCAGCGCGCTTTTGGCAAGAGGGGGAGCTGGTCGGACGCGCCAGAGCCGAAGGGGTTTTCTCACTGGATGGCAGCCAGTGGGAACTGGATTTCTCCGCTGCCGCCGATGAGACAAAACTCCAGCAGCTTGCTCTCAGCAAAGTGACAGCGCTTGGTCAGCTAACCAACTACGGGCCTGCTGCTTACAGCTTTCGATGCCAACCTCGACCAGGCGAGGCTAAGCGCCGAGGGGAGTTATGCCTTTTCGGGCGATTTCGCCGGCAAGGCGCATTTCCAGCAATTACCTTTCGAGGCTCTCGCACCTCTCTTCGAGGCCCCCTCTCAGGCCCAGAAGGACCTGAAGGGCCTCTTCAGCGGCACGCTGGAGGCTGCCGGCCAGGCTGAAGAGTGGCAGCAGGCCGCGGGAACTTTCTCCCTGGCTGGCCTTCAACTCGACTACCAGGGCTACAAGCTCGATGCGATCTCGCTCGCTGGCAAGCTGAGCGAAGGCACAGCCGAACTTACCGAAGGCAAGCTGGTCAAAGGGCTTTCTCAGGCTACAGTACTGGGGACACTCGAGGACCTGTTCGCAGGCAAAGAGGCGACTCGGCTCGATCTGACTGTGACCTCGCCAGCGCTGTCGGTGAGTGAACTCTTGTCGATCAGCCTCGAGGACAAGCCTCTGCCTGATGTAACCGGCGTGCTGGAGCTAGCGGCTACCATCAGTGGCACTCTGGCCAGACCCGTTGGCGAGTTAACTGCCCAGGCCAAAGGGCTACAGGCATACGGAGAAGTGTTTAGCCTGGCCAGGGCTGCCTTCGACTTCAGCCCTGCCGAGGTTGTAGTGAAGGAAGTTTTCGCTGAAGCAGTCGGGGGAGGCTCCCTTTCGGCTGAGGGACGTATCTATTATCCACTGGACGACTTCGCCAATGTAAGTGTGGCCTTCGATATAGAAAAGTTGTCACTAGCTGGACTCTCGATCCCTCGCCTTCAAGAGTATTCGCTTGCCGGCGCTGTTGAAGGCGAAGGCCGGGTCGATGGTCTGCTGCGCGAGCCCGAAGTCACGGCCAAACTTGCAGTGACAGAGCCTGCCGTCCAGGGCGAACGGTTGCCCCTCGTGACGGCTGACCTGCTTTGGAAGCCCGTCCAGCAGACCCTGGTGGCGAAGAGTCTTGAGGCCGAAGTGGGCTCTGGCCAACTTATCAAGTTAACCACTGGTCAGGCTGATTTCAAGACAGAACAATTGCTTCTGGAAGGCAGCCTGGCTACCTTGCGAGAAGACGGCCTGGAGCGGCTAGTTCGCTTTTCGACCGCTACCCTTAAAGGGGTTCCGACAGGGCTTGGCCTGCCCTCAAAGGCCAGGCTTGAGCTGAAGGGAGAGTTTCATCTCGAAGGCGACTTCGCTTCGCCTGCAGCGAAGGTGCAAATCGCCTCCCTCACCTCGGCTGTTGGCGAGGTGCTATTGCCGCCACTGGCAGGTTCTCTGACTCGCGTCGCCTCGGGCCAGGTAGAGACCGAGTTGCACGCGCAGGGGCTGCGCGCCCTGGCCGAGGTTAAGGCGACACTGCGTCCTGATGGGGGCTTGCTCGGTTCGACCAGTGTCGCCGCGCTGGACCTGGCTTTGCTGCGAGAACTCTTCGGCCTGTCGGTAAGGGGGATGGTCAAAGTCGATGGCCAGCTTGGGGGCTCTCTGGAGCGTCCCCGCCTCGAGCTTGCGTTGCTCTCGAAAGGACCGAGTTTCCGCGGGGTGCAGGTTGACGAAATCAGAGTTGGCAAATTGATTCTGTCGGAGGGAAAGCTGCAAGTAGACGAGTTGGTCACGAGCCTGGAAGGGGGCCAGGTTCGCCTGAATGGAGAGACAGATTTCCACTGGGGCGCGCCCTGGGTACCCAAAGAGGCGCCACTCAAAGCCAGACTCGTCGTCGACAAACAACCGATATATCCCATCTTGCAACGACTTGGGCAAAGCACTCTCTATGCCGGCGATCTTAATGGAGAGCTGGTAGCAGGGGGCACGGTCAGGCATCCGAGCGCCGCGGGAGAGCTGTCTTTGACCGATGGGCAGGTGCTCATCAGTGATATTGGCGCGCTCTCCCAGGTGGAGGCCCATCTGGCCGTAGAATCACTGGGAGGCGCCTCGACTGAAGGCATCCCTCAGCACAGGATAAAGCTGGTCAAAGGCCAGGCCAAACTTGGAGAGGGCCTGTTCGAGGCCGAAGGCAGCACTGATTTGCTTCACTTCGACGAGGCGTCCCTGCTGCGCAATCCAGTGCAACTCAAAGTCACAGGACGCAGGCTCTGGTTTCCCATTAACAGCAGTCCTTATGTGACCAATGGCCAGTTTGAGCTGACCGCCGAAGGCAAGGGAGAAGGTCTGGTTACAGTGGCACTGAAGGAGCTGACCGGCAACCTGGGCGAGGGCACAGTGCGCGCGGGCGGCCAGCTTCAGCTAAGCTCGCTTGAGCCCGTGAAGATATGGAGCAACAAGGTCCAGTTGCTGGCCGAACTTAAAAACGCCTCCCTTGCGCTTGGCAATTATGGCAGTGGCAAACTGACTGGCCAGATCGGTCTCGAGACCGTCTTCGCTGGAGAGCGCCCTGTCATCGGCGGCGACCTGGTGGTGGATGATTTCCAGGCGAAGCTGGGTACTAAAGCCGAGATTGAACCCGCGCCCTGGCCTTTTGCCAGTCTGAGACAGTCACCCAATCTGGATATCACTCTGCATACTGGACAGCATGTCGGCTTGAAGCATCAAAGGCTCGAGGTGGCCTTCATTGACTCGGTAGTGCGAGTTACTGGCTCTCTGGATGAGCCGCTTGTGACAGGCGAGTTGAAGGTCTCTGGGGGAAGAGTTATCTATCCTGTCACTGACATCGAGCTGGAACGCGGCACCGTCCGCCTTGTCGAAGCCCGACCCAACACCAACGCCCCTGGCTGGGAGTCTCTGCTTCAGCTCGATTTATTTGCCAGGGCCAGAGTCAGCCAATACCGGATAGAGATGCACCTTTATGGTCCACTTGAAGATATGCAGGTGGCGATGACTTCGAATCCGCCTCTTTCTCAGGAGCAGATTTACGCCTTGCTAGGCGGAGCAGCCAACCTCGAGAACCTGCTTTCGGGCGATTTGGGGGGTAGTCTTGAAAATGAATTGGCGATGTTGCTTGCCAGTGAGGTGCAACTACGCCTTTTCAAAGGAGTCGAAACAGCTCTGCAAGAAGTACTCGGGCTGGAAGAATTCCGTATAAGATATGATTTCAACCAGAACGCCGAAATCGTAATTGGCAAAGAGTTATTCGACCGGTTCAGAGTACAATACACCCGGCTCATAAGCCATGGCACTCTGCCTTCAACCGAGACTTTCAGGCTTTCGTATGAACTTACGCCTAAAATTACCGTCTCCTTTGAGAACAGCGAACTGAACCGCCAGACCACTTTTATCGAATATAACAGTCCTTTCTAGTAAAAAGGAGTCGCAACTGAGCGGGGCCTTGGCTGTCAAAGAGTTGAAGCTTCTAGGGAGTCTAGTCTATGATAGCCGCACGACAGTTATGACGCCTGCCGATAGTATCTCTATTGCTGCTGCCCAACGTAGTGGCGTGGTTGCCGTGGCGGATAAACGACGTCTCTTTGACTCTCTAGTCACAGAATACGAGCGTAAGATCTACAACGTCGCCTACCGCATGCTGGGCGACGCGGAGACTGCTGCCGACGTAACGCAAGAAACTTTTATCAATGCTTACCGTCATTTTGAGCAGTTTCGCGGCGATAGCAGCATCAGCACCTGGCTTTATCGGATAGCTTCCAACCTGTGCAAGAACAAGCTCAAGCAGCGAAAGCGCAGGCAGCAGTTCGAGACACACTCACTCGATGAGACCTTCGAGACCGAAGACGATTATTTGACCACCCAGGTTGCAGATAGCAGTCAAGCGCCCGAGACAATTATCAGGCGCAAGGAACTCGGCAGGCAGATAGCCGAGAACCTTTTGAAACTAAAGCCCGAATTTCGTGAAATGGTAATACTGAGAGACTTGCAACACCTGACCTACGAGCAGATCTGTGAAGTAACCGGACTCAGCCTGCCTGCCGTGAAGTCGAGGTTATTAAGGGCCAGGCGCGAGTTGCAGAAACTGCTATTACCCTACCTGAGAGGTTAACTAAAGTGAACCGGATTACAGGCGGTATCGTAGCTTCACTGCTCGCAGTGGCCCTGCTACTTTCGATCGGGGCCGGGGCTGGCTGGGCGCAATTTGCCAACCAGCCAATCATAGCTCTGGAGGTAGCAGGCAATTCTCACGTGCCAAGTGACAACATCCTGGCTATCTCTGGGCTCAAGATTGGCGATCTGGCAACTGACCAGGCTCTGGGTCAGGCTGCCAAAAATATCGCCAATATGGGTTTCTTCGTTCCGCGTAGTGTCATACCCGGCCTGCTGCCCATCGAGGGCGGCGTAAAGGTCATCTTCAACGTGGTCGAGTACCCGGTAGTCAGCGCAATAAAGTTCATAGGTAATGCCCACGTATCAGCGGCCGACCTCGAGTCTCAGATGGAGACCAAAATCGGTCAGGTGCTCAATGAGGCTGCTTTGCGCCAGGATCAGGACAATATCCAGGTCTTCTACCAGTCGAAGGGTTATATTGCGCTGATCACGGGCGCTCCCGTTGACCCCGAGACCGGCGTTATCACCATCGAACTGGTAGAAGTCAGCGTGCGCGAGATCAAGATTGAGGGCAACCGAAGGACCAAATCCGATGTTGTCCTGCGCGAACTGACGACCAAACCTGGCCAGGTGCTCAACACCAAATCCGTTCAGGAAGACCTGCGCACTCTGCGCAATCTGGACCTCTTCGAGGAAGTCTCGGCCAGGTATGACCCCATCCTGACCGAGGACGGCCTGGCTGATCCCGACCAGATAGGTTTTGTGGACTTCGTTGTGGTCGTGAAAGACAAGCGCACCGGCAACCTGGGCCTTGGAATTGGATACAGCCCGAGGGATGGCATCGTTGGCTTCGTCAGCGTCTCGGAGCAGAACCTGTGGGGCCGTGGTCAGCAAGGGAAAGTCTATGTCGAACAGGGCGGCCGGCAGAGCTATGACTTGTATTTCAAAGAGCCCTGGTTCGACAAGAACAAGACCAGCCTTTCGGTAAGCGTATATGACCGAGTCTCAGACCGGGACCTTTATTACACTGATGTAAGTGACGAACAGGAATCCTACGAAGAGCAGCGTCGCGGTTTCACCCTGGGCGCCACAAGGCCTGTAGGCAAGAATCGCAGTATGGGCCTTACCTATAAACTGGAAGAAGTCGAGCGCAGTGGCGACATAATTGATGATGTATATCTCTTCGAGCCACTCGGCAAGACTTCGACAATCTCGATGTCGTATCTGGAAGACAGCCGGGACTTCTATGCCTGGCCGACCAGCGGCTCCAGGCTGAGGATGGCCTGGGACCAGGGCCTCTCGTTTCTTGGCGGTGAGTACTCGTATGGTAAACTCACTTCCGAATACGCCAGGTATATCTGCCTGAGGCGCAAAGATACCGAAGCCGAATCTACAGTCCTGGCCTTGCGCGCGATGTACGGCACCTCAAGCGGCAATGTCCCAGTCTTCGAGTCCTTCATCGTGGGCGGCGCCGATACCTTGCGCGGTTATAAAGAAGAGCGTTTTTGGGGCGAGCAGATGTTTCTTGCCACCGCGGAATATCGTTTCCCGATGGGCAAGGAACTCCAGGCTGTCGCCTTTGTGGATATCGGTGACGCCTGGGGCGGCGATTGGGCCGATCCGTATGCGGTGCCTGATGACAGTATGAACTTGCACGTTGGATATGGGGTCGGCATCCGCGTCAACACGCCGATTGGGCCTATCCGGATAGACTATGGCCTGGGCGAAGATGGCGCGCGCACCCATTTCAGCATCGGCCACGCTTTCTAATTAGCAAAAGAAACGAGGAGACTGGACAAATGAAGATCGAAATCAAAAGCTTTTCAATTCTGCTGATTACTCTGATACTCGGGCTGGGCCTGCTTACGACTGGCGCCTTCGCTCAGGGCGCTATTGGGGTAGTAGATACCCAGGCAGTCGAGAGTGGTTATGACAAGCTCAACGATCAGCTAATGGCGCTCCAGACCGAGGTTCAGGCCAAGCAGGCCGAGATGGAAGCGCTTGGCGGCTACCTGTTGCTTCCTGACGCCGAGTGGGCCGAGTTAAAAGCCTTGCTGACCAAGCCCCTGGCCGAGCGCACCGAGGCGGAACTTGGCCGGATAGGCGCCCTGGCTCAGCAGATGAACACCATCCAGGGCGAATGGCGCCAGCTAACGGCCAAGCAGCCTGCCACCATGACGCCGGAAGAAAAGACCAACTTTGATGCCATCAATGCTCGTGGCAGCACCCGTTCAGCCGAGATGGGCCAGATGGAGACCAGTTACAATGCCATCTTCAAAGAACGCGCCCAGACTATCTTCACCAACGCTCGTACGCAGATTCTGGCTGCCGTGGCTCAGGTCGCCCAGCAGCAGCAGATGAGCATAGTCGTAGAACGCGGCGCCGTGCTTTATGGTGGCACCGATATAACTGATCCAGTAATGAAGTTCATCAATGATGCCTATGCTCTTGAAAAGGCAGCTCCCCCTGCAGGCGCAACCACTGAGCCTGCGCCTGCGGATGGAGGGGCTGGTGGTGGGCAGGGTTAATCTCTGTGCCCCAAAAGGCCGTTTCCAGGGGGCGGCGTGGCTTTGCGCCGCCCTCTTTCTTGTCTCGTGGTCGCTCTCAGGCTGCGGGGTAAAGCATCAGACACCGTATGCCAGGCCCGCCCCCGAAGCGGTTTGGGTTGATGTGGAGCGACTCACTCAGGAGCATCCCCTGCTTGCAGGATTTGCGCGCGCCGCTCCTGGCAAGCTTCGTGTCATTTTTCCGGCGAAGGCTTCAGTCGTCGAAAACACCCCTCTTGCCTATATGCCGGTGGCCACGAGGCCTGGTTCAGCCAGTTGTCCTACCTCTGAAAAGGCTCTGGCGGAGGCGCGCCAGCTTCACGCCCAGTTTGAATCGGCTATCGGCAACTGGCTGGTCACAGCCGAGCAGCTTATGAGTCGCGAGCTTGAAGAAGCCACTTATCCCTGGTTGATTGACCTGGATTACCGCTCTGCGCTGGCCAGGCAGGAGCGCCTGCAAGAGTTGCTGGCGGAGAATCGCCTTCAGCTTGTCAGGCTTGCTCTCGAAGCTGAAGAAAGTAAAGTGGCCCTTGAGCGAGCTGAATATTGGCGCCAATATGACGAACTGCGCGAGAGCCTGATTGCCGAAGCCGATGAGGCTGCCACAAGGACTCGCACCGAGGCGGTCTTCAGTGCCCAGCTAATGGCCCAGGAAAGCGTGCGAGGTCTGCAGGAAGACTTTGAGATGCGCGAACTGGCTCTGGTCGACGAAGCCGATGCCTTAAAAGTACGCCTGAACAGGCTGGCTGAGGAATCCGGGCAGACTGTACAAAACCTTTGCGAAAGTTTTGAAACATATTCGCCCCCTTCGCGCGAAGGGGAGTCAAGGCGGATTTTTACGCAGGCGGCCCTTTCGGAAGGCCAGCCAGGCCAGGTGGCTTCTCCAGGAGCCGCGGTCAGAGCCCAGGCGGTTCGCGAGACGCGGCAAGCAATCGAACGATTGTGCCGTGCCACGGGCCGTACGTCGTATACTGATGCGCAAAGCCGTGCCAGCCTGCCTGATGTGACCGAGGAACTTCGGCCCTTGCTCAGGCGTTTCTGGGCTGGGGAGCTGGAGGTAGAGCGCCCCTCATCGGGGTGACTCCCAAGGCGGTGCCAGGATGCCCGATATGAAGCTTTCAGAAATCGCAAATTTGGTCAGTGGCCAGGTTATTGGTGAAGACATCACCATAACCGGCGCTAGCGGCTTGCCCGAAGCCAAAGAAGGCGATATCGCCTTTCTTGATCAATTTCGCTATCTGCCCGCTCTTGCAGAAAGCAAAGCTTCGGCAGTGATAGTCTCTCCCGAATTTGCTGACTCTGCCCTTGACCGCCCTGCAATCCTGTGCGAGGCGCCGCGTATTGCCTTTGCCAAGGTGCTGGCTACCTTCGCTCCTGTCTGGGAGCTGGACGAGGGCATCCACTCCACTGCGGTCGTTGATCCCTCCGCCGAACTGGGCGAGGAAACCCGTATCGGAGCCCTCTCCTATATCGGCAAGCGTGTGAAGATAGGCAAAGGCGCGCGGATTTATCCCCATGTCGTCATCGGCGATGATGTCGAGATCGGCGATGACGTCGAACTGTTCCCACTGGTCTGCATCTATCATGCCTGCAAACTCGGCAGTAAGGTCCGCATCCACAGTGGTTCGGTCATCGGCAGTGACGGCTTCGGTTATGCGCAGGGGCCGACTGGCCTCGTCAAGATACCGCAGGTGGGTATCGTCGTAATTGAAGACGAAGTCGAGATTGGCTCGAATACGTTCAGTCGACCGCGCCACCACTGGCGTGACGCTCATAAGCAAAGGCACCAAGCTGGACAACCTGGTCCAGGTCGCCCACAACGTCCGGATCGGTCGCAATTCCATCGTCTGTGGTCAGACTGGAATCGCGGGCAGCAGCCAGGTTGGTGAAGGAGTCATTCTCGCTGGTCAGGTCGGCGTCGGCGACCATCTTACCGTGGGCGATGGCTCTCAGGTCGGCGCGAAAGCCGCGGTGCTAAGCGATGTGCCCGCTGGCGCTTCTTACCACGGTTATCCTGCCCGCCCCCATCGCGAACAACTGCGCATCTGGGGTAATGAGCCCAAGCTTGCACAACTCGTCAAGACAGTGCGCGAGCTGGAAAAGCGCCTGGCCGAACTCGAGGCCAGAGAGGACATACCGCAGTTTACGGAAAGAGAAAAGGCCTGATTTACCAAGTCATGCAAATTAGCTGACGCGTCCGGCCCTGGGCCGGGCGCGTTGTGTTTAGGCAGTCTCTTCGGGTAAACTCTAGCGAGTCGCGGCAAGGCCGCACGGAAAGAGAGATGCCAATGAGGTTCACTCGCCAATTGCTCGGGGCCCTCTTGCTGGCCTTGAGCCTGTCGCAACTGGCGCTTGCTTACAGCACCGTCGATTGCCAGGTAACGCCCACCCAGGTTGGGGGGAAAACCGCGGCTAGACTTGTCGGCGCTGCTGGCTCCACCTCACCTTTCACCTTGCTTACCCTGGTCAAGAGCGATTATGTGCCCGATCCCCTGGCTACCGCGCGCGAAGCCTGTACTCGCCTGAATGCCCGGCTTTGCAAAGCGCCGGCTGCCAAAACTCTGACGGTGCAGCTTGCTGGCGCCAGGTTGATTGTTGGAGAAGCTAGCGCGCCGCTTTTTTCCTTTGATGCAAAGCATGCTTACAAAACTGGCTCCACTCCAGAAGCGCTGGTCAAGCAGTGGAATGCCTCTTTCAAGAAGTTGTTTGCCTTGCCCAGGCTGGCTGCTGACAAAGATTCACTGCTCGTGCCCGTCGGTGAGAGCCGCGACTTGACCGTCCTTTGGACTGGGGCTTCCGCCTCTCCCCTTTCTCTTGAGGCCAACCAGCCTGGACTGGAGACGACAATCTCTGGTTCTACCGCCTGGATAAAGGCTAGCACCACTGGAGATTGGGAACTCGCCCTCGTAGCCGAAAGCAAGCGCCTGGTAATGCCAGTCGAGGGACGTTACTGGGCCGCGCAACTCGTCAGCGCGCCTCAGGCCAGAGTCACGAGTTATGACCTCGCTAGCGATGTCCTCAGACTGGCAGGCATCAGTGCTTTGTGGGAGAAACTCGTCCGGCGACCTGAGGCGACTACCAGCCTTGGAGCGACCAGCTTGCGCTCCGGCTCACTGATGATGAACGTGCAGACGGACATCACCGGCAGCAATCTGATTACTTTCAGCCGCGATGTGGAGATAACCTTTTCGCGTCAGCAAGCGCCCCTCTCAACGCCGCCTGACCGCCTCTATATAAGCAACTCTCCCGAAAGCGTCTCGCAGCCTCAGGTGCTTTGCGCGGCGCTTCTGGAGCCCGGCTCCAACTCGCGTCTGCTGTATCATCATCGCTCTATCAGCAGCAAAACGCTCTATTTTGAGATGAGCCTTGAGAATCCAGGCTCTGAGCCAGTCAGTGTCTTCCTGAAATCGCGCGCAGCGGGTCCCAGCGAACACGAAGCCTTCGCCGGCCATGTGGCGGCTTCGGCTGCCCTGGCAGATGCCTTCCAGCAGCGCGGCGCCTTCATCACCATACCGGCTGGTGGCGCTGTCAGCTTCGGCCGGATAAAGACAACCAAGGGGCTCACTTCAAGCGCTGTGGCCGAAGTCGCGGTACTCACTGGCGGGCCTCTTTACTGGTTGACCTCCGCACTGGAGAGCGCCCCTGTGCCAAGTTGGCAACCGCGCGCCTCCAAACCACTGGCCACACTTGAACGCTGGAAGCTCGCGCCAAGTTACCCGGCTCTTCTCGAGACAACCTTCGAAGCTGATCTCAGCGGTAAATGGTTGTTCGTGCCGATTGGTGGCGCCAACGTAAAAGGCAGTGATGACAGCACTCTCCTGATGGGTGATTATGGGGTGCTGCATCGCATCCAGATCACCCTTGCCAACTCGCTGCCGAAAGCTACCGAGGTCGAAGTGATGCACTACGCGGGGGCGGGTTATTGCACTGCAACTTACAGTCTGCAGGGAGTATTCGCCGAATTGCCAGGCTGCCAGGGCTCGACCCAGACCCCTGTCGCCCGGTTCACGATGCCTGCCAATTCATCGCGCCAGTTCACAATCTACACGATGCCGGAATCTGGCTCGCACTATCCGGCCACGCTTATCTTGCGTAAGGCGCAATAAGATTCCAGGCCCTTCGGCCCTCACCAGGCCTGAAGGGCTTCAAAAGGCCCACCTGCAATGGAAGAGGCTCCAACTATCACGTCCTGGGAGCGCAGGTCGACCGACTGGCTAAGGCTCCACGGTCAGTTACTGGTTCTTGCCGCCCTCGGAGTCGCCCTCTACTGGCCAACTTGCGGCTATCTTCTTCACTACTGGCTAAGCAATGACTATATGCAGTTCGGCTTGCTGATGCCTCCAGCCATCGCTTATCTTGTCTATTCGCTCTGGCAAGAGCACGGCAAGACTTTCACTCCCAATCCTGCCTCGCTTCGGCTTGGCGCAGGGCTACTCGGCTTCAGCCTCCTGGTCCATCTGGCTGCCTGGCGAGCCCAGTCGCCCGATATCTCGGCCTTCAGCCTTATCACCTTTGTCCTGGCGCTGATGGCGCTCTTCTGGGGTACTCTGGCAGCGCGCAAATCCGCCCCTTTGCTCGCGATGTTAATACTGGCCGTGCCCAATCCCACGTTATTATTCGCCGAAGTGACGACCTGGCGCTGGCAAGTCTATTCCTCAACGCTGACGGCTATTATCGCCTCTATCCTGGGCTTGCCCCTGGAGAAAGAAGGCGTAAACCTGGCTATCCCGGGCCATTGCAGTATAACGGTCGCGGCGGTGTGCAGTGGCTGCAAGACTTTCCTTGGGCTTCTGGCTTTCGCCTTTATCTATATTGGAGTCGTGCGCGCCGTCTGGTGGAAGAAAGGTCTGCTCGTGCTTGCCACGGTGCCCATCGCCATTGTCAGCAACGCCTTCAGGCTTGTTGCGATTTTGATTGTGGGGCGCTTTTGGGGACAGGAAGCCGCGATGGCCTTCCACGATCATAGCGGGCTAGGCCTCAGTCTTACGGCCTTGATACTGCTGCTGCTGCTTGGGAGGTGGCTTGGATGCGGCCGCTCCGAACCGGCCCCTTCGCCCTCCTCCTAACGCTGCTTGGACTGGCCTTGCTCATCCAGTATGCCTGGGCGCCAGCGCCTGAGGACCCAATGGCAGTCTATGAACGCGCCGTGGCCCGGATGGAGAAGGCTCTTCCGTTGAACTGTCGGTGACTGGGAGCGCAAGCCCAAGGCCCGCCAGGTGGTCGTCGCCCCCGGACGCGACGTCAATGCAACTTATTTTCGCGAAGATGGCTTCTGGGCTGACGTCATCCTCAGCACTCGCAGTGCCAAGCAGGAGTCTTGCTTTGTAAACGCCGGCACCCTCGTGCTACGCGGCCCCGAGTCCCTGGAGATCACCGCTCCCGATGGCGCCAGGCTGAAGGCGAAGCTCCTTATTGTGCGGGCGCGCGCAGGAGGGGCGCCTGCCATCGTGGTATACACCTACCTGGACGCAAGCGGCGCCACCACGCGCATCTGGTGGTGGGCGTTGCTGCGCAAGAAGGCCGTCCAGATATACAAAGGCGAGGTGGAGAACGTCTTCTTGCGGGTAGCCAGTTATCCCACCAGGATCGAGCAAGGGATAGAACTGCCTCTTGAGGCGGCAAAAGAGTTGCTGGGGGCGCTTTCCGTCGAAATAAAGGCCGGATTGCGCGAATAAAGGATCAGTTATAAAATAGAAAGGAGGGCGCAAGGGAAGTTTCCCATCGGAAAGTTCTCTGGTTCCCTTGACACTGCGGCTAGACGCTGGTAGTATAGCCGTTGCCGAGGGGCAAGAGCTGGTTGACAAGGGAATAGGGAGAAGAACGCCAAGCTTGTGCAGGGCTTGAAAAAATAGCTTTGCCCGTCTGGGGCCCAAGGGCCCTGGACATCAGCAGGCAAACTCGAAAACAAAAGCAACCCACTGGCCAGTGGCTGGTGGGTAAATATTTGTATGGAGAGTTTGATCCTGGCTCAGGACGAACGCTGGCGGCGTGCTTAATGAATGCGAGTCGAGCGAAGGGTCGAGATAAGCTTGCTTAAATCGGTTCTTAGCGGCGAACGGGTGAGTAACACGTAGGGATCTGCCTTTTTGACTGGGATAACAGCGAGAAATTGCTGCTAATACCGGATACGCTGGAGACAGGAAAGGTTTATGACTGGAAACGGTCATACGCCGCTTAAAGAGGAACCTGCGGCCCATCAGCTAGTTGGCGGGGTAACAGCCCACCAAGGCGACGACGGGTAGCCGGTCTGAGAGGATGAACGGCCACACTGGGACTGAGACATGGTCCAGACTCCTACGGGAGTTAGCATCAGGGGATCTTGCGCAATGGGCGAAAGCCTGACGCAGCGACGCCGCGTGGGGGATGACGGCTCTCGGGTTGTAAACCCCTGTCCAGGGGGACGAACAAATGACGGTACCCCTGGAGGAAGCCACGGCTAACTACGTGCCAGCAGCCGCGGTAATACGTAGGTGGCAAGCGTTGTCCGGAATTACTGGGCGTAAAGGGCAGGTAGGCGGTCTGATAAGTCATCCGTTAAAGCCCCAGGCTCAACCTGGGATCTGCAGGTGATACTGTCAGACTAGAGTGTGCTAGAGGAGAGCGGAACTGCCAGTGTAGCGGTGGAATGCGTAGATATTGGCAGGAACGCCAGTGACGAAGGTGGCTCTCTGGGGCATGACTGACGCTGAGCTGCGAAAGCCAGGGTAGCGAACGGGATTAGATACCCCGGTAGTCCTGGCCGTAAACGATGGTCACTAGGTGTTGGAGGTATCGACCCCCCCAGTGCCGCAGTTAACGCAATAAGTGACCCGCCTGGGGAGTACGGCCGCAAGGCTGAAACTCAAAGGAATTGACGGGGGCCCGCACAAGCGGTGGAGCATGTGGTTTAATCGGATGCAACGCCGAGAACCTTACCAGGATTTGACATCCCCGGACCGCCTTAGAAATAGGGTTTTCCAGGCTTCGGTCTGGACCGGGAGACAGGTGGTGCATGGCTGTCGTCAGCTCGTGCCGTGAGGTGTTGGGTTAAGTCCCGCAACGAGCGCAACCCTTGTCGTCTGTTGCCAGCGGTTTGGCCGGGCACTCAGACGAGACCGCCGGAGTAATCCGGAGGAAGATGAGGACGACGTCAAGTCGGCATGCCCCTTACATCCTGGGCTACACACGTGCTACAATGGCCGGTACAAAGAGCAGCGAAGCCGCGAGGTGGAGCGAATCTCACAAAGCCGGTCTCAGTTCGGATCGGGAGTCTGCAACTCGACCCCGTGAAGTCGGAATCGCTAGTAACCGTGGGTCAGCAACACCGCGGTGAATACGTTCCCGGGCCTTGTACACACCGCCCGTCAAATCCCCAAAGTCTGTAACACCCGAAGCCAGTGGGCCAACTTAGGAGGCAGCTGTCGAAGGTGGGACCGGCAATGGGGATTAAGTCGTAACAAGGTAGCCGTACCGGAAGGTGCGGCTGGATCACCTCCTTTCAAGGAGCATTTTTGGCCGACTCAGTCGGTCGCTCCAGGTCGATCTACACAAGCAAGCGTTCTTTCAGGAAGCTAACACTTCCCTCCCAGAGAGTTCTCCCGATGCCCCAAGCCGGCCTCGGTGCTTACCCTCTTCCCTTGTCAACCACGCCCTCCGGTACGTCCCGTCCGGCCAGGCTGCACAGCCAGCGGCCGGATTTTCTGCGTAAGGGCGTGTAGCTCAGGCGGCTAGAGCGCGTCCCTGATAAGGACGAGGTCGGTGGTTCAAGTCCACCCACGCCCACCACTTTCCTTACCCCGCGCTCATTCATTTTGTCTTGCTTGCCTCATCAAAAGGTATCTTCGAGGCTCCGCCGGCTGGAAACCGGTCGACGCTTCGTGTAGAATAGCGGCGTTCCCGCGGAGATTTGAGTTGGAGGATAGCTGATGAAAGTCATAATGAAAGAGGACGTCGAGCGCGTAGGTTACGCCGGAGACGTGAAAGAAGTAGCCGACGGCTTCGCGCGCAACTTTTTGCTGCCGCGCGGGCTTGCCCTTAAAGCGACCCAGGGCGCCCTTAAAGACCTCGAATTGAGGAGAGGCGCTATCGAGCGCAAGCATGCCGACGCTGCCAAGCGCTTTGCTGCCGTGCTTACCAAAATATCTGCCGAACCGCTGGTGCTTACTCATAAGACGGGCGAGGAAGGCAAACTCCATGGCGCGGTCACCACGACCGCCATCGCCGAAGCGCTGCAGGCCAAATATGGGGTCGAGATTGGCAAAGAAGTGCTCTCCCTGCCCGAGCCCATCAAGGCTGTCGGCAAATATGCCGTGCATGTAAAACTCCATCGCGATGTCACTGGCCAGGTTGAGGTGCATGTGCTGAGCGACCAGCCCGTCGTTAAAGCTCCTGCCGCGCCCGAGCCGGAAGTGGTCGAGGCTGCAGCTGCACCAGAAGTTTCTGAGGAAGTTCCAACCCCGGAGGAAGAAGGAGCCGGGGAAGCAACTGACGAAGAATAACAGTGTATCCAGAGGGGCCCCAACCGGGGCCCCTTCGCAATTTATCACGACACCAGGCGCGCCGGGGTGGGCAGTATGACGTCAGGCGACCAGCCACAAGGGGCCCTCGACAGGCCCTTCCCCCAAAGTAGCGAAGCGGAGCAGGCCACCCTCGGGGCGATGCTGCTGGACGGCCAGGCAGTGGTCGAAGTTGCTTCGCTCCTTTCCGAAGAAGATTTCACCAACCGGGCTCATCAACTTATTTATCGAGCCATTTTTACGCTGAACGACCGCGGCCAGGCTGTAGACCTCACTACCGTCACCGAGCAACTGCGCGCCAGCAATCACCTCGAGCAAGTTGGCGGCGCGGAATATCTGATGACGCTTACCGACCGCGTTTCGCGCACCTCCAACGCAATGTATTACGCGCACATCGTCGCCGACAGGGGCATCGCGCGCAAGCTCATCAAAGCCTCCCAGCAGATATCCGAACTCGGCTTCAAGGGCGAGATAGAAGTCGAGGATATGCTCAATAAAGCTGAGGAGATTATCTTCAGCATCGCCGATGGCAAACTTAGCGGCGACTTCACTCCGGTGCGAGACCTGGTTACCCAGACCTTCGATCGAATAGACCAGCGCAGCAAAGCGCCAGGCCAGGTAATGGGGCTGGAGACAGGCTTTATCGACCTCGACCTTATGACAGGGGGATTCCAGTCATCCGACCTGATTATCGTGGCTGGGCGCCCTTCGATGGGCAAGACTTCCCTCGCAATGAATATCGCCCAGTTCGTCACGATGGAACGCGAGAAGCCAGTTGGCATCTTCAGCCTCGAGATGAGCTCGGACCAGCTTGTCGAGCAACTGCTTTGCGCGCATGCCAGAGTCAATGCCCATCATTTGCGTATGGGCACGCTCAGTCCTCAGGACTGGCGCCGGTTGATGAAATCCATAGATGCGCTCTACAAGGCGCCCCTTTTTATCGACGATACCCCGGGCCTGTCAGCCGCCGAGATGCGCGCCAAAGCCAGGCGTCTCAAAGCGCGGGAGGATGTCTCGCTTATCGTGATTGACTATGTCCAGCTCATCAGCCCTCCTCAGACAAGAAGCGAAAGCCGCGCCACCGAGATAGCCTATATTGCGCGTCAGCTCAAGCAGATGGCCAGAGAGCTCTCCTGTCCGGTCATTGCCATCTCGCAGCTTTCGCGCGCGGTCGAGCGCCGCGAGAACAAGCGCCCAATGCTCTCGGACCTTATGGAATCCTCCGCGCTGGAGGCCGAAGCCGATCTGGTCTGCTTCGTTTACAGGCCCAAATATTATGAACAGCGTGATGAAAGCGAGGCCGAAGAATCGCGCAAGCGCGATGAAGATATGGCTTCTCTCAGTGCTGAGGACCGCCGTAAAGTCAGGATGGAGGAACAGACCCAGGCCGATGTGGCAGAGCTGATTGTTGCCAAGCACCGCACTGGCCCAACTGGCACCGTCAACTTGACCTTCATCCCGAAATACCGTTCCTTCCGCAGTTACAGCAAAGAAACCGACGCGCCTCCGCCCCCCTCGGAGGACTAGCCCCAAGGGAGTGAAAGCTGTTGAAAGTGCTTGTAATCGGATCGGGTGGGCGCGAGCACGCCCTGGTCTGGAAACTGGCCCAGAGCCCGCAGGTGACCAGGCTGTACTGTGCGCCTGGGAATCCTGGAATTGCAAAACTGGCAGAGCTTGTCGCTCTTGAGGTGCTGGATGTCGACGGCCTGGTGGCCTTCATCCAGCAGCAGGCGATCGACCTTGTAGTGCCTGGCCCCGAAGCGCCACTGGTCGCAGGACTGACCGACCGCCTGACCCCTCTTGGCATCCGCTGCTTTGGTCCGACGGCTGAAGGCGCTCAGCTCGAAGGCAGCAAAGTCTTCGCCAAAACTGTGATGGCCGAAGCGGGTATCCCAACCGCTGATTTTGAAGTATTTTCCGATGCTGACAAGGCGCTAGCCTATATTGAGAAGCAAGGCGCGCCCATCGTGGTGAAGGCCGATGGTCTGGCCGCGGGCAAGGGCGCAATCGTGGCACTGACCCTCGAGGCCGCCCGGAAGGCTATCGAACTCATAATGGTAGATAAAGCCTTCGGCGAGGCCGGCAATCAGGTTGTAATTGAAGAGTGTATGTCCGGGCCTGAGTGCTCGATAAAAGCTTTCTGTGATGGCTCGACTTTCGTCCCGATGGCGCCTTCGCAAGATTACAAGCGCGCCTTCGATGGCGATGCGGGCCTCAATACGGGGGGGATGGGCGCCTACTCGCCCGTGCCGCTTCTCTCCGATGAGCTTTTCGCCCAGATCCGCCGCGAGGTGCTCGAGCCCCTGATGACGGCGATGGCCGACCGCGGTCTGCCCTACAAGGGTGTCATCTACGCCGGCCTTATGCTCACGCCAACAGGCCCGCGCGTGCTGGAGTTCAACTGCCGGTTTGGCGATCCCGAGACCCAGGTCGTGCTGCCGCGCCTCGACAGCGACCTCCTAGATTTGTGTCTGGCTGGCGCTGAAGGGCGGCTTGCGGAAATCACCCCTCGCTGGTCGCCGCTCAAGGCCGTCACTGTTGTAATGGCCTCTGGCGGTTATCCCGGTAACTACGCCAAAGGCAAGTTAATCACTGGTATCGACGAAGCAGAGCAGCTCGAGGGAGTCACTGTCTTCCAGGCCGGCACAAAGCTGGATGAGGAGGGCAGGCTGGTCACGGCAGGGGGACGGGTGCTCAATGTCACCGCGCTGGCGCCAACTTTTGCCCAGGCGCGCCAGCAGGCCTATGAAGGGGTCGCGAGAATCCGCTTCGATGACGTTCACTTCCGCAAGGATGTCGCCTTGCGCGCTGTGGAGAAAAACTAATGAGTAAAGTCGCCCTCCTGATGGGCAGCAAATCAGACTCTGACATCGCCGCCAAGGCCGCCGAGACACTGGCTGGACTGGGCATTGAGAGCGATACACTGGTGCTTTCGGCGCATCGCACACCCGATGAAGCGACAACTTTCGCCAAGCAGGCGGCCGAGCAAGGTTATTCGGCCATCATCGGCATCGCGGGCCTTGCGGCTCATCTGCCGGGCGTACTGGCCTCTCATACACTGCTGCCAGTCATCGGCGTGCCGCGTTCTGCAGGCCCGCTGAACGGTGTAGATGCGCTCTATTCGATTGTGCAGATGCCCCCTGGCATCCCTGTAGCCAGCGTTGGGATTGACAACGCGACCAACGCGGCGCTGCTCGCGGCCAGGATTATCGCGCTTTCGGATGAGGATGTCCGTGCCAAACTTGAAGCCTATGTGAAAGCGATGCATGACAAGATTCTGGCCGGCGGCTAAGGAGCTGCAACACAGTGATTCGGATAGAGGGTGACGAGGTAGTCTTCGAAAGCGAGCGCCTGCAGCACGAATGCGGCGTTTTTGGCCTTTATGCGCCCAATGAAGATGTCTCTCGAACCACCTATTTCGGCCTTTTTGCCCTTCAACATCGCGGCCAGGAAAGCGCCGGCATCACGGTCAGCACGGGCTCCGAGCTGAAAAGCCACCGAGATATGGGGTTGGTGGCGCAGGTCTTCTCTGAAGAGCATCTCTTCGAGCTGCAGGGCGTTGCCGCCATCGGGCATGTGCGTTATTCCACGACCGGCAGCTCGGTGCTGCGCAACAGCCAGCCGCTTACCATCCGCGCAGGTCACCAGCCTTTCGCCATCGCCCACAACGGCAACCTGGTCAACACCGACGCGCTTTCCGAGAAGTACCAAAGACTCGGTTATCGTTTTGCCACTACCTCTGACAGTGAAGTGCTGGGGGTCGCCATCGCGCACGCCTGGCAGAGGGACGAACCCATCGAACAAGCCGTGCTGCGCGTGATGGAAGAGCTGCGCGGCGCCTACTCCGTGGTGCTGCTGACGCCTGACCGGGTCGTCGCTTTTAAGGATCCCCAGGGCTTCAGGCCTCTGTGCCTTGGTCAGCTCGAACAGGGAGACGGCTATGTGGTCGCCTCCGAGACCTGCGCGCTCTCGCCGATTGGCGCCAGGTTCCTGAGGGAAATCGAACCAGGCGAGGTAGCGGTCCTTACCCAGAGCAAGGTAGAGTTCCACAAGCCCCCTATGCCAACCAGGTCGGCCGGCTGCATCTTCGAGTTCATCTATTTTGCCCGCCCGGATAGTTATATTTACGGCCGCAACCTGCATTTCGCCCGCAGGCGGATGGGCAATGTGCTGGCCCAGGAGCATCCGCTCGAGCACGATGGGCCCAGCCTGGTCATCCCCGTGCCCGACACCGGCATCCCCGCCGCCATCGGTTACGCCGAGGCCTCGGGCCACAAGTTCAACGAGGGCTTTATCAAGAACCGGTATATCCAGCGCACCTTCATCCAGCCCAACCAGCGGATGCGCGAGCTGGGCGTGCGGATGAAGTTGTCAGTCCTCAAAGAGGCGGTCTACGACCGCGCTGTGGTGATGGTGGACGACAGCATCGTCCGCGGCACGACGACTGGCCCGACGGTGAAATTGCTGCGCGAGAACGGCGCTCGCGAGGTGCATGTGCGCATCACGGCGCCCCCGCTCAGGTTCCCGTGCTTCTACGGCGTGGATATGGCCACCCAGGATCAACTGATCGCGGCCAACCTCAGCGTGGACAAGATCCGCGACCACATCGGCGCCGACAGCCTGGGCTATCTCTCACCCAAGGGCCTCATCAAAGCCATCGGCATCCCGCGCAGCAAGTTCTGTATGGCCTGTTTCGTGGGAGAGTATCCGACCGAATTGCCCAAAGGCACTTGCGTGGCCAACTGCCGCGTGTGCGAGGGCGACCCCGAGGCCGACGGCGTGGATATGTGGTAGCCCCACCAGGCCTGCAAACGAACCGAAACACCCAGGGAGGCCCCGCAAAGGGCCTCCCTGTTTTGTTTTTCGTCCGCGCACAATTCACGAGCGTCTACCTCTTCCTCAGCTTCACGACGAGGAAGACGACCAGCAAGCACCGCCAGGGCGGCGAGGGCGTAGGCCAAGCCCTGTCGCGCCCCAGGGTTTATGTTGCCAAGCAATCCGGGAGTACTACCTCCAGCAAGTAGTGGTGGCCCACCTAATACCTCGCCACTCATGGCGTCTACACCTAGAGCGCGCCAAGGGGGATAGTAGTCGTTGGTGTTAACGGGTGGAGGAAGCTGTCGTTCATAGCGAACACTCCAAACCAGCCTTCCAGGTGCTGAGATGCCTGGGCCATCTGTCTCGTAGAGCAACAGGGGTGCCCCGTTGGGCTGGTAGTCTGCATCTGCCTGCACCTGCGCAGGCGTGACACCAAAGGTCTCGGCAATCTCGGCCAGGATTGCTGTCAGCGCAATGGCAGCAGCCTGCTCAGACGAAATAGTGGGTGTTGCCAAAGCTGGCTCGAGTTGGCTCTTGTCAAGCGGGTACCCCGATACCGCGAAGTAGACAGGCTCGCCAGTAGCTGGGAGCACATCCAGTACCAGGTAAGGCGGGAGCGTCCTGTCAACACGCGCATCCGCAAAGACCAGCGTGCAAGTTCCAAAAGCATCATCTCTGAACTGTGTACATGTCAGCCCAGCGACGTTGAACTCTGAGGGCAGGTAATCCGCAAGCCAAACATGCGCGCGAGTGATAAGCTCCTCTTCAGAGAGGTGAGTGGTCACCCTATGCGTCCCAAATGCATCCTCACGCCCTACCTGCGCTGCGCAGGTTCCACTCGGACCGAGATATACGAAGCCCTTTGCACCGGTGCTGGTCGAAGTTACCTGGTATTCGCCATCCCAATCGGGCGAAGACCATTCGAAGGGACCTGCTCCGAGTATAGGCGAAAGAGCAGAATCTGGCAGGGGATTGGCCTCTGCACCGATGAATCCAGTCGATGGAAGCGCTTGTAGCATAAGGAAGAAAAGCCCCAGCAGTAGTCTTCTTGTCATCTCATTCACCCCACACCAGGTCGGCGCCGCTCGTTGTGTCGAGACACTCCTGTCCCGATACCAGGGCCGAGGTCCTGCCCCCTTCTTACCTCTTCCTCAGCTTCACGACGAGGAAGACGACCAGCAGCACCGCCAGGGCGGCGAGGGTGTATGCCGCGACAGGCGGAGAGGCAGTATCAGTTGCCGGCGGGGCTGCAGCCGGCTGCGTTGTCGGTTGGCCGGGCGTAGGAGCGGCAGGGGCAGGGGGCCTGTATCCATTTTCACCTGAAAACAATACTTCCCCCGTAGTCGCGTCAACAGCGCCAACAAGGCCAGTAACTTCTGATGCTGTGGGCTCAAGCTCCAGCACCCAAGCCAAGGCATTACCGCCCTTCTGGTCTGGGACAACTTTCAGTTCACTGTAACTATAGGTAGCGCTGCCACTAAGGCCTCTTGATTTTAAAAGCGCATCTCGAGCTTCATCCTGGGTAAGCGTCGGCTCCTTCGCCACGGTATTCGCAAGCGGTAGGTACATTAAGCCCACCACAGCGCCACTTCGATCAACCTTAGCGTTGTACATGGGATAACTCTTGTGTCCGTTGTCTATTGTATACACTGATACCTCCCAGCCCGAGTAATTGTGCCCGCTACGCTCTTGCACATCAACCTGGACCATGTCCCCGACTGGAGTAATACCAAGGGGGCCACTTACCTTGGAGACGAAGGCCTTGGTACGCGCCACAGCGCCCTTGGCTGACCATACCCGTTTGCGATCTCGGTTCAACTCGGAATCTGGCCTTGTTCTAAGCACTAGGGTGCCCGCCATCGCGCCACCATACTCCAGCGCTAGCCCTTCTCCGCTGTATACCGTGGAACCTGACGGAGTCGTGCTATGGAACTGCAATTCGCCTGTAAACCCCATTGCCTTGGCCGCCTTTTGAGCGTCTTCAAGGGTCTGGGCAGACAGGGCTGTCCAAAAAGCGAGTGAGAATAATAGGACCCAAGCAAGGATTCTCATATCTCGCATCTCCTTTTGCCAACTACCAAAGCGTAAGTCCTGTGCCTTCCTTATCTTTTCCTCAGCTTCACGAAGACGATGATCAGGAGGACTGCCAGCACTGCCAGGCCGATGAGGGCCCAAAGAGGCAGCTCTACTGGTTCCGCAGGGGGAGCCCCGCCTCCCCCAGGTGAGGGCATCGGTCCTTCGGCGTTGGTCTGCACCAGCACCTCGCCCGAGACCGCATCCACGACACCGATCGCCAGCGCCTTGCCCGCGCTGAAGACCGTCAGCTCCCAACCGAGCGCAGGGGGCTTGCCAGCCCAGCGAGCGATGCGCAACTCGGCCTCCAGTCGCTCTATCGGGTCGGTCTTCCCCAGAGCTTTTAACAGCGCCTCGGCGGCTTGCTCCTTCGTTATCTTGGGCTGAAGGCTGGCAGGCTCGCCCGGCGGGCTGTAGCTGAGGTTGCGCAGGGCGCCTCCTTCGTCAAACTGTAGCTCGCACTCTGGCAGCGCTGGCACCTCTCCCACAAACCTGACCAGGCTCACGAACCAGTCGGTATCCTCGCGCTCGAGGGTTATCTGCATTTCCGCCAGGGGAAGCTGCAACCCGAGTTTGGGGCCGTAATCGGCGATAAACTTGCGCGCGGCTTTCTCGGCAGCAGACTTCCGCGAGATGCCCCTGGTACCTTGATTGAAGGGAGCCTCGGCTGAGGCGGCCAGTTTCATCGAGCCGTCCGAGAACACCATCAGACTGAAAGTGTCGCAACTGCCGGCTAGCCCGGACAGCGTCGGACCGCCCATCCCCGGAGGCGCCTGGGAGATTGTCACCTCGCCAGGGGCGCCCAGCGCGGCACACAGCGCCTGCAGTTGGGCTTCCGGTGTTGCGGCTGGCGCGCTTGAAGCCATAAGGCCGAAGGACAATACAGTGAGCAGGAGGCAAGCTCCAGCAAGCAGGTTCGCGCGAGGTGTCATCAAGAGCCCTCCAACAGGCTAAGTATTTCAATAACTGGAAAGGTGTTGCCTTCAGTTTAACAGATGTTATCGGTTTTCAAGGTGGGGCGCGGGAGGGAGAAACCTCTCCCGGGGAAAAGGGTTATCTCCAGTCAGAGTTTTTAAGAGGAAAACGCTGCAATCAAACGAAATAGCACAGGTCCGATAGCTTACCCTATAAAGGTGATTTTCAATGAAGGCATCAATGAGTATCTGGAGTTTCCCAGGCGACTACAGCCTCGAGCAAGTAGCCGACCTGGCCGCCGCAGCCGGGTTCGATGGCGTCGAACTCGCAGTCAGTGAGACGGGCCGGCTTGGCCTGGATTCGTCTCGCGCCGAAGCGGAGAAAGTCCGCGCCCTGTTCGAGTCGAAAGGCCTTGGCATCGCCAACTTCGCCAATGGGATGGGCTGGGCCGCTCACGCCATCTCGACCGATGAAGCCGTCCACGCGAAGGCCAAGCGCATTTTCACAAAGGCCCTTGAGCTGGCCGCTGGCCTGGGCGCCGATTGCCTGCTGGTCGTGCCGGGCGCCGTCAGCCAGGATATGCCCTACGATCTGGCCTACAATCGCACAGTCGAAGTCTTCAAGAGCTGGGGCGACATCGCCGCCGAGTATGGCGTAACCATCGGCCTTGAGAATGTCTGGAACAAGTTTATGTTGTCTCCCATCGAGACCAAACGCCTTATCGAGGACATCGACCACGATTTCGTGAAAATCTGGTTCGATGTGGGCAACATCCTGCAGTTCGGCTTCCCCGAGCAGTGGATACGCATCCTCGGCGACAAAATCAAGATGATCCACGTGAAGGATTTCAAGACGTCCGTGGGCAACATCACGGGCTTCTGCAGCCTGCTCGAAGGCGATGTGAACTGGCCCGCCGTGCGCGAGGCGCTAATCGGCATCGGCTACACCGGCTGGCTGTCGGCCGAGCTTGGGCAATATCCTCACACCAAGGAGCGCCTGGCTTTCGACACCGCGGGCGCGCTTAAGGCCATCATCGAAGGCAAGCTGGTATAAATGAGCGGACTCAGAGTAGCCGCTTATGGCTGTGGCGGTATGCAGCGCGGGCTACTTGGGGGACTGAAGGGCTGTGGCGGCGGCGAACTTGTCGCCGCCATAGACTCTGACCTCAACGCAGCTCAGCGGATGGCCGAGGAGCTGGGCGGTCAGCCTTTCACTTCTTTCCAGGCAGCTCTCGAAGTTGCCGATTTCGATTCCGTCTTCGTCGCCACACCCGGCTTTCTGCACGCCGATAATGTGGTTGAAGCCTTCGCGGCGGGCAAGCATGTCTTCTGCGAGAAGCCGATGGCTTTCACCGTCGCCGACTGCGACCGGATGATCGCGGCGGGCGAAGCGGCGGGCAAGAAACTGATGGTTGGCCACGTGCTGCGGTATCTCCCGGTCTTCCAGAAGATGCTCGATTTGGTCGAATCCGGTGAATATGGCACCCCCTATGCCGCCGAAATCACCCGCACCTGGGAAGGTTGGGGCGGTTCTCATCGCAGTTGGAGGGACCTTAAGACCCAGGCCGGCGGTATCCTGTATGAAGTAAGCATTCACGAACTCGACTTTATGCGCTGCCTGATGGGCAACGCCACGCGCGTTTCGGCCGAACAACGGCGCACTGGAGTAGTGCCTGCTGATTACAACGATGTCGTCCAGGTAGCGGTGGGCTTCGAGCGGGGGCAGGGCGTAATGACCGCGCTGCTTTCTGCGGCGCTTGGTTATTACGATGGGCGCATCTGGCTGACCGAGGGGTTCTTCTGGTTCGATATGAGCCAGGGCACTCTGGTTTTGAAGAAGCGGGGGGGCGAACAGCAGAAGCTCTCCACTGCCGATTTCTCAGCCGATTATGAGCCTGGCGTCCAGCGCGAAATACGCGAATTCGTCGAAGCAGTGCTTGAAGACAAGCCTTGCGCCATTCCGGGTAGCGAAGGCCGTGCCAACATCGAGGTCTGCGAGGCTGCTGACCTCTCCGCAGAGCGGGGGGCGGTAATCAAGCTGCCTCTCTAGGCCGGAGGGCCAATGAAGGTAGATAACGTACTGGGGCCGGCGAAGCGCTTCTACGACCGAGAGAAATGGCATATGCCTCTCGGTTGCAGAGGCGAGCGCCTGTTCGCTAGCTGGCTTAAATGCGAGCCAGGCTTCGCCGGCCTTGTAGGATATGCCTACCATCTTGAACGTGCCCAACCTGTTCCAGATTCACCTGCGCCTCAACAATGAGCCAATCAAGTGGGATTCGATCAAAGCTTTCTGGTATCCCAGCCACATCCTGGTGACCTATCGCCACAAGATGCTGCTGCTCGAAGAACGCAAGTTCATCACTCACTATGATGCGGCGGTATCCGACTTCACGATGAGTAATCCCGGCACCGAGCATGTCCAGGTCTCGGCCTGGGTGCACAGCGCGCTTTTCCCTGGCCGGATGTTCACGGGGGGGCTTGGGCTTTCGGAAGAGTCGATGCTCGGGCGGGAATGGACAGTGGTGCTGTCACTTTCGGACGAATTTGATTTTCCGAGGTATGTCCCACCTGGCGACAAGTGGAACTTCCGGCTCTCCTGCCTTTTCGCGCGCAACAGGGAAGAAGCCCAAATCACTCACAAGCGCATTGCAATCTCCCAGACCTTATTCGAGCGGCACAAGCGCGATTATGAGGAATGGTTCGACCCAGTTCCCGATTTTCAGTGTTCTGACACGCGCCTCACTCGCCTGTGGCAATATCGTTGGTGGCTTCTGAAGGCCTGTCTCAATCGGCCCGAGGTCGGCAATCTGCGCGACTGGTGTTTCTACGAAGGCATCGCCCGGCCCGAATCCTTGCGCGTCGATCCCTTCGCTGCCTGTATGCAATTGATGGAAGCCCGCTGGCATCCCGATCCTGTTTATGCCCGCGACCTTATCGAGACACTGGTGAAGAACGACTTTCTGGCCACTCGGATCTTCCGTCACGAAGATACCGAGCCCAACTGGCTGACCCATGCCCTGGTAGAAGCCTGCCATGTGCGGCCCGAACTCAAAACTACGCTCTCCGAGCATTTTGACCGGCTGGCCTGGGATGTAGATTCTTATGAGGGCGGCTGGGATGGCATTGGAGTATTGCCCGCTTCTGGTTTCCCTCTGCCTGTGAACGCAGGTATCCTGGGCGAGAACGGCAGGCGCATCCTTGCGGCAGATGATTTTGATGGTGTCGAGTCAGTGAGGCAAGAGGGTGAAGAGGGGGAAAGGCCCCACCGTCCAGTAATGGCGGTAGAAACAGCCAGCTATTATGTGGCCAACCTGAAGGCGCTAGCCACAATGGCTGGCTGGCTTGGTGACACTGGGCGTCAGCTCGGCTTCGAGGAGCGCGCCACAGGGGTTCAGCAGGCTTTGCTCGAACATATGTGGGATGATGAGCGGGGCTTCTTCTATGACCTCAAGGCCTACCAGTCCCCCTCTGATGAGAGACCAGCCAAGGCCAGGTCTCGCACTCTGGCGAGTTTGCTGCCTTTTTGGGCTGGCGCCGCGGGGCTGCGCCATCTGCGGGTGCTGGAACAGCTTCGGCGTGGTAAAGGCTTCGTCGGCAGAAGGGCTTATGTAACCTTGCCTGACGAGGACGAGGACCAGACGGTCCAGGTGCCGTACTGGGAAACGATGGCGGCCTATGCCTTGCTTGCGACACGTGACCTGTGGCCGAACGCAGAGGGCGAATTGGTGCGCCTGATGGGGGATTATGCCGAGTTGCAGATGCCCTCCAAGGTGCCAACTGTCCATCGCGCTTACGATGCGACCACTGGAGAACCAACTCAGGAGGGCAACGAGCAGGATCATTTCTGTTCTGCCTGGATAGATTTGATTTTGCGCACGGTTATTGGCCTGGTGCCTGATGCGCCTGGTCTTGAGCTTAGACCTGTAAACTTCCATCTGGACTGGTTCCGCCTAGAGAAGCTGAGCTTTCGAGGTCACGAACTCGGTGTGACCTGGCTCAAGGTGGGCGCTGTTACTCCGGTGCGCGGCACCAATATCGAGCCGGGATTTCGTGTGTTCGTTGATGGCAAGCTCCAGCATCACAGTGCGACTATCCAGCCAGTCAGTTTGTTCCTGGATTAGCTCCTTCCCCGGAGGTAGAGGTTGTGAAGCGCTTCTCCCTGGCCTTGGGTCTACTTGCCGCGCTAGTGCTGGTTGGCCATACCGCTGTCTGTTTCTCCGCAAAGCTGAATTTGGAATTGACCTGCTCTCAGCCTTCCTTTGTGCCTGGCGGCGCGCAGGCGCCCGAGCTTGTCGCGAAGCTGCTGGATAGCTCGGGGGCGCCCATCGCCCAGGCTGAGATCGAGCTTTCGCTGGCCAGGTTGGTGCCCTGGCTGTCGCTTTCGGTCACCTCGGCCTCGACGATGGCTGACGGGCAGGCGCGCTTCCCGCTTGCGGTCTCTTCCTCTTTGGCAGAGCTTGATCTTGCTACTCTGCCGCTATCTGCCCTGTTTATTGCGCGCACCAGTGTCGGCGCCCAGGCGGCTACCTGCCGGCTGGAGGTGCCTCTTGCGGCAGCGCTGCTGTCAGGCAGTTATGTCGATAGCGCAATGAGGCTTCGATCGCTTTCAGTGCTGCCCCAGGTTACTCCTCGTACAGCTTTGCTTGCTGCTGATACTGCGGGTGGAAACTTCCACTTGCTGGTCACGCCAACTGAAGGCAACCTGCTGCTCGAATGGCCGCCCGAAGCCCCCTGTCCGCTGCGTTACACGGTGGCCGGGCCGCTTGCCGCTGGCAGCCAGGCGCGACTTGGTCGGTTCGACCTGCTCACTCCGGAAGAACACCGGGAACGTCTTTCCAGCCTGCTGTCCGAGCTGATGCAGCATCTGCCGCTGAGCGCTACTGGCAGGACCCAGGGCTTTGCTGCCGCCAGAGAGCTGAGCTTCGAGCCTGGCTCGGGCTATGCGCGTCCAGTCCTTGGCCCAGGTTCGCTCATAAAATTGCCGGGCAGCGAAGGAGAGTTCTGGGCCGCCGATCCAGGCGATCCTGAAGCGCCTGCCCCTTACCCCTTGCTGCTGCGAGCTTTGGGCGATTTGTTGTGGGAGCGACTGGTAGAACCAGGGGCCTTCACCCGAGGCCAGCAACACGAGCTTGCAGAACTCCAGTGGAGCCCCTGGGCTGCGCTCGAACGGCCCGAGACCGCCTTTGCCGCGACCCGCAGCGAGGTTGTGGCTTCGCTTGTCCTGGCTTTTGCGCGGCAGGCCCATCCGGAGTGGGATGATTCACTTTACTTCCGAGATGCCGACCTGGCGGCTTATAAAGATGATGCCAAAGCGCTCCAGTTGCTGACCAGGCCTGTCATCGGCAGTCTGATACCAGGGCTTTCGGCTCGTGCAGTGCTCTCGCTTTATGGCGAGCTGCCCAAGAACTCTTCCGCCCAGGTGTTGGGCGATTTCCTCGCCACGGCAGCGCGTTATGCAGAGCTTTGCCCCTTGCGCCCCCACCCGGCCAGGACCCTTGCCGACTGGCTTGGCGCGCGTAGCGCCCTTGGCTCCCCCTACAAGCTGCCCGAAACCGGCAGCGCACAAAATCTGGCCGCCAGCTACAAGCTGTTTGGTGACACTGAACAGGTCAGTGCCTGTTATCTGGAGCCTCTGTCCCAGGCCGCCACCGCCTCTCTTGATGGCGCTCCGGTTGACTTCTCGGCGGGAGCGGTACGGCTTTCGACGGGCGCTATCGCTGTCGAAGGCGGCGCGGTTGCGCTGTGTTGGCCAGGCGCAACTGGGGTTGGCAACGTTGCCGTGCTGGGGCCGGGAGCGGCAGGCAGTGTGGATGGGACCGCCCGGATGCAGGTTAACCGCGGCCAGGCGGCGGGTTGCCGACTGAAGGGACTCTGGACCCCTCCGGCTGCTTTCGCGCTGGCCGAGGGCGCGCTGTTTGCCCAGGTCGAGTCCTCTGGCGTCACTAAAGCGCTCGCAGAGCAAGGGCAGGTCAGTCGCTATCTGCAGGCAGGCCAGCAGCAACCAATTGCTGAAGGCGCCGGGCTGCTCCTCACCGGCGTCGACCAGCAGCAGGCCTTGCCGGCCGAAGAAGCCTCCGAGTTGCGCTCTCAGGTGCTGGCGCTCATTCCGCCTTATGTCTCGAGCTTTGTTTGGGAAGGCCAACAGCAAAGCGGGGCGCCCGTGGCCGGCACCGACCTGTCTCCGGAAGGCTGGCTCGAAGTCGCCGGCGCTGGCCCTCTGGCTCGGATTAGCCTCTGTCGCGCGCTGGGGGCGGACTTCACCCCTGAGGGCGCCGCCTGGAAGTTTCCCTCCACCCTCACTGCGCTGGTGCTGGCCTTCGAGATGCGCGGTGTGCCCAGTCCGCTTCGGGTTGAGGTGCAGCTCGCTTACGAGGGTAATGTCCGGTATCGCCTCACTGCGCAGGTTCACGAGGCGGGTCAGTTCAAAGTGGATATCGCTCCCTCTGGCGGCGAACGCTTTACCGCGGGTGAATACTCGCTTCGCTTTCTCATCGACGGGCAGGAAGTGTTGCTTCACCCCTTCCGCATTCTCTAGCCTGGCGAACTGAGGCAGGCGTTCTCGTCTGGGGGCATTGACAGGAAGGCGCGGCCCTTCTACAATTCCCCCTGCCGTGCCGAAGTGGCGGAATTGGCAGACGCGCTAGGTTCAGGACCTAGTGAGCATTGCGCTCGTGGGGGTTCAAGTCCCCCCTTCGGCACCAGGCTCTACTTCTACTCTTTCGACTTCCCGGGGCAAAGCCGCAATCAGGCTTTGGCTTGCCTTGACGATAAACACGCCGCCCTCCTGGCCATACTCCTCGCTCAGTATCTCCATCTGCTCCCGGGCCTGCTCTAGCAAACCAAGGCGCGCATAAGGCACTGTCAATTGCCATAGGCGATGACTGGCAGAGGCTTCTCGGTCCAGCAGGGCAAGCAGTCGGTCGAGTCCCTCGCCCGTTTTCGCAGATATAAACAGCGTAGCAAGCCCATCGCCAGGCAAGGTAGCCACCAACTCGCGCCGTTCGTCCCCCTCCAGCACGTCCAGCTTGTTGAAAAGCGTCACGATGGGCAGCTCGCCCGCGCCAAGCTCTTTCAAGGTCTTTGAGACCGCGCTCTGCTGCGAGGGGAAATCAGGATTGGAAAGGTCTACCACATGCAGTAGCAGGTCAGCGTGGAGGGTCTCTTCCAGGGTCGAGTGGAAAGCCGCCACAAGCTGGTGCGGCAGGTCGCGCAGAAAACCGACCGTATCAGTAATCAGCACCGTCCGGCCCGAAGCCAGCTTCAGGGTGCGAGTGGTTGGGTCAAGCGTCGCGAACAACCTGTCATCCGCATAGAGGTCGCTACCCGTCAGCGCGTTGAAAAGCGTCGACTTGCCCGAGTTGGTGTAACCGACTAGCGAGATCAGGAAAAGGCCGCTCTCAAGGCGCTGTTGACGCTTGTTCGCGCGGGTGGCTTCGAGCTCTGCCAGTTTCTGTTCGAGGCGGTTTATCTGGTCTCTCACCTGGCGCCTGCCCACCTCAAGCTTCGTCTCGCCAGGGCCTCTGGTGCCTATACCGCCACCAAGCCTGGAGAGCATCTCACCGAGTCCTTTAAGCCGAGGTAGCGAATACTTCAGTTGCGCCAGGCTTACCTGCAACCTTCCCTCGCCAGATTTGGCCCGTTGCGCGAAAAGGTCGAGTATGAGCTGGTTGCGGTCAATGACTTTGCAGTCCAGCGCGTCTTCAAGGAAGGCAAGCTGACTCGGCGAGAGCTGCCCGCCGACGATGACGAGGTCTACAAGATAGGCTTTGGCGGCGTCTTCAACCTCTTCTACCTTGCCCTTGCCAAAATAACCTCTGACCGAGGGCCTGTCGCGGTGCTGCACCAGCACATCAACGATGTCAGCGCCCGCCGAATCGGCAAGCGCGCCCAGCTCCTCGACTTGGAGAGTTGGGTCTTCGCCCTGTTTCAGCACCAGCGCAAGCAGGGCTTTTTCGCGGCCACCTTCCAGGTTAAGCTCATTGTCTACTCGATCCGGCATAATCGCCTCCCCTTCCATCGTAGCACACAAACGGAAAGGGCGCCCCCGAAGGGACGCCCCTTTCGCTTGGTGTCCACTTGCTTCTCTAGTCGACAATCAGCTCGATAGGCTGAGCTATCCGGTCCTCGTCAGGGTTGTAATACTGCCAGGCCCGCGAAGCCGGCGTCTTGGCCTTGATTGGATATTTGGCCTGCAGGCGATACTTCAGTTTGATTTCCTGACCGCCTGCAATCTTGTCAAAGTACAGTGTGACTTGCCGCCCGTAGACGGTGTATTTCTGGATGACCTTGCTGCCCACCAGTTCGGCCAGATCGTCGCTCTGCACCTGGAAGCCTGGCGGCAGGCCAAGGTCTACCATAACCATCGAAAGCTCGGCGTTGGTGACATTTTTTACGGTTGCCGTGCAGGTGACGAAGTCGTCCTTGGCCAGGCGTGTCTTGTCG
The DNA here is from genome assembly GCA_963749155.1 of uncultured Armatimonadia bacterium. GTDB lineage: Bacteria > Armatimonadota > Zipacnadia > CAVVLO01 > CAVVLO01 > CAVVLO01. The sequence continues at coordinate 1,413,830 of CAVVLO010000002.1, forward strand.
TAGGCGACCGAAAGATCCAGCACCTCGGCGGCTTCGATTGGTGCGTTCTGCCAGGGCAGCCAATAGCGCGTAACTACCTGGTAGAGCAGCGTACCCTTGCCAGCGAGTTTGAGCTGGATGTTGCTGCTGCCCTCCTTCACGAACTGGGTCACGTTGAGCGTCTGGGTGACGTCCGAAGTCTCGGGCGTTACCACCATATTGCCTGCCAGCTTGCCATCCACCAGCACCTGGATTTCGGCGTTGGTAGTGGTCTCGCTGCCGCTGTAGCCCATCATCAAGGCCTTGAGCGCGAGGATGGTGGGCGTGGTGCTATACCAGCCTCCGCCTGGATCCTTCTTCTCCAGCAGCCAGTTCATCGCTCGCAGTGCCAAATCGAGCTGGCTGCCTTTCCTTCAGCAAAGCCATTGCGGCAAGTGAGGTCGCTTCCACATCGGCGCCGTTGCCGCTGGAATAACTGGCGGTCGCCATCCCGGCTTCCCAGTGGGTAAGCTGCCCCTCGTCCTTGCGACGCTCTGCCAGCATCGTTGCTGCGCGCTTCGCCTCGGCGCTTTCGGGCCGCGCCCAGATGATCGCATTGGCGCAGAGGGTAAGCTCGTAGTTGGTTTTGGCCTGGTCCAGATGTTCGACCACATAGTCTACTGCCTTGCCGACCTCGGGCCGGTCAACGCCCGTACTCGCAAGTGCCCAGGCGATATAGGCTGTCGGCAGCAGATTGCCGTTCTGCAGACTGGCCCAGTGTTCGGCATGGTAGTATTCCTGCTCGGGGTCGAAACTGCCGTCGGGTTTCTGCTGGCTGATGAGCCAGTTCTGAGTGCGCTCGATGATGCGCTCATCCACCGGGAACACCTTCGCCATGTCGGTGAAGGCCTGCACTCCCCAGGCGGTCAGCAGCTTGTTGGCCGGTGGATTGCCGAACCACTCGAATCCGCCTCCATCCACCTCGTAGCTGATCATCCGCTGATATCCGACGTTGAGATACTGCTCTGCCTGCATCGCAAGCTCGGGATTCACTTTGCCGCTGGATTCGAGATACTGCAGCACCAGCGCATTGGGGTAGGTGACCGAGGTTGTCTGTTCAAAGCACCCATAGGGCATCTGAAGCAGCTTCTCGAGGCCCTCGACCGCCTGGCTGAGCATCCCGGGATAGAGCCGCACGAGCACCTGCGAGGCGCCGTCAATCGCTGCGGTCGGTACATTCACGGCGACCTGGGTGTCGGCCGAGAGGCGCCCATTGGCGACGCTCTCGATTTGGGTGCCATCGGGCACTATCTCGATGCTGCGCCTGATGGCGTCCGACAGCTTGGTCCCATATGCGAAGACGGTCAGCTTCTGGTTGCCAAGCTGCTTTGCCTTCAGGCGGAAGTAAACCACCTGGATGTCATCCGGGCCTATCTGAAGGGTCTTGGTAGAATTGTCCAGCAGTTCGTACCAGTCCGCCGCTTCGAGTTGCAGCTTTACGCTCTGGCTGGTCTTGAGATAGTTGTAGACGGCGACCGGCACCGACACCTCATCGCCCTGGGTAAGCGCGACCGGCAGGTCCAGGTCCACGAAAAAGTCCTGGAAGACCTTGATAGGCGTCGTGAGACTGCCGAACAGCCCGTTCGCGCTGTTGGCCAGCGCCGTGAGTCGCCAGGAGGTGATCGAGTCGGCCATCTCCAGGTTAACTTCGGCCTTGCCGTTAGCGTCAGTAACGAGCGCCGGATTCCAGTACATCGTCTCGGGGAAGTATTCCCGCACGTGCACTGGCTTGCCGGCTGGCGCGCCTGGCCCTGCGCCCATACCATTAGCCATACCTGATGCCGCGGCCATCGGCATCATAGCGCGATCTTCCATCACACCGGCTTTGAACATAACTCCCTCAGCGAGCATCCCGCCTCCGCGTCCGCCGCCGAAGCCACCGCCGAATTCGTCCAGGCCGAAGGCGCGCCCAGCGGCCAAATCGCCGGCAATCCGCTGAACATCCATCTCGCCTTCAAGTTCGCCCCAACGCATAACCCAGGCAGGCACTGGACCGAGGTCGTCCGAGGTCTCGAGCCGTCCGTCAGGCCCTGCCGACGTGAAGGCCAGATCCCAGGAACTGCTTCCTGTTACCTGATAGCGCTTGCCCCAGGGGTCAAGCAGTTGGGCTTCCTTCAGCTTGCCGGCCTTCAGCAACCGGTCGACTACTTTGGTGGCGTCCTGGTCGTTGTCGCCCCAGCCAGCCTCTACGACAGGCAGCACTTCTTCGAGCTGCGCGGTAAGCTGCTTCAGCAACTCCGGCACTTGCTGGGCGTAATCGTCCAGATAACTGCTGGCCGTCAGGCTGAATTCGGGCGCTGTGGGCGAAGCGGCCGCCATTAGCGCCTCGGCCAGATGCTGGGTGCCAGGCTGCTCGAGCACCGGAACAGGCTTCTCCAGCAGGTCCGGCAACTCCATCCCGTGGATCTCGAACTTCGGCTCCATCAGTTCTTTCTCGAGCAGGAAGTAGATTTTCGCAAGGCCGCTCTGCGCCTCGGCCAGCGCGAATACGCTCTCATCTACGATAGCCACGCCAAGACAGGCCGGGGTGGGAAGGCCAGAGGCTTGCTCCACCGCGAACCGCAACACCGCCTGTTCGGCTGGTTTGTATTCGTCCCGGTCGGCGCGGACTTCAATCTTGAGGTCTTCGGCTGGCATCACTACGACCAGCTTGGTCGCGCTGACGATGTTCATATCCGGCTGGATGACATAAGCGTGCAAGGTAACCGAACCGACCAGATCAGCCGTCAGAGGCAACTCGACCTGAGCCTGACCCCCTTCAGTGCGCATCGCTTCGGTCAGCACGGTCTGGCCGTCCTTGACCGCGTCGAAATAGAGATAGCGCCCCTTAAGCGGGGTCAGCGCGGTAAGCGTGAGCGAGTCTCCAACCCGCGCTATCGACTTGCTAACCCGCAGCAGCAGAGGGGTCTCGGTCGCCTCGGCGCCCCAGGAGAACTCCTCTGTGGCCTCCTGTCCCTGCGAATCTCGAGCGCTGGCGGAGTGAGTCACTTCTCCCGCCTTCACCATCGCTTCGTATTCGCCGTAGCCGGTCTCATCGGTCTTGACCTCGGCCTTGCCGAAGTCCCCTTTTACATTGACTGTGCAACGCGCGGGCGATCCGTCGGGATAGGTCGTCACGAGGAAGAAACGGTTGACGATACCTGCAACTGGCGCGCCAGCCTCGGGGATTATCTGGACATCCAGCGGCGAGGGCACTACCGCGCGCGACTGGCTGGCCTTCTCCTCGTGCTGGGCCAGATCAACGACCGTCGCCTCAAGCTCTACCGAACCCTGCCCCTGCAGGAAAGGCTGCCCTACAAAAGTCGCCGGCAAGGTGAGGGTTGCGCTGAAATGGCCCTTCTCATCGGTCTTGCCCTGTTCTGTATGGAAGACATCGCGCCCGACATCGAAGGTCGAGAAGTCGAGTTTTATGGTGCCGCCCGCCACCGGCTTGCCGAAGAAGTAATCTACCTGGGCGTCAACCTTCATCTGCTGGCCGGGGAGATACCAGTCCCGGTCGGTGGACAGGTTGATTTTGTATTTGGGCAGCACGTAACGCTTGACGGTGACGACTTTCTCGGTCTCGCCCGCGTCAAAGGAAGCCTTCACGCGATATTCGCCGAGGTTGACTTCATCCGCGAGCTGGAAATCTGCTGCCGCGACGCCGTATTCGTTGGACTTGAAGGTCTGTTTGAAAACCCGATTGCCCTTGGGATCTTCAACAGTGAAGAGGCAATCTTCCCCAGCAAGCGCCTTGTTAAGGCCGCTCTTCAAAGCTACCGCCCTGAGGTGGATGAGCTGCCCAGGCTGATAAAGCGGCTTGTCAGTCACCAGGTAGACCTGCGCCTGGCGCACCAGCCGCACATCGCGCTTGACTGTGGCCGTGGCGCCCGAGCCCAGGGCTCGTACCATAAGGTGGTAGTCACCTGGCTCCAGGTCCGGCACGTGGAAGGCGCCCTGGAAAACTCCCGAGCGGTCTGTCTTGCCACTCGCAAGCAGCTTGAACAGCCCCTCTTCATTGGAGAGCGACACCCGGACGCTCGCGCCCTGGATGGCTTCCTCAGTGTTGTGATTCTGGAAGACGATCCGGAGCGATGCCGCGCTGTCACTCAGCCAGTCGCTCTGGCCGAAGACAAGCAGTTCCTGCGGGATAAGCCCCCCTGCACCAACAGGCTGAAAGCCTGCGACGGCGAGTAAAGCAATCAGTGGCACCAGGAGCGCCATTATTTTCAGTAGTCTGGCCATTGCCAGGTCCCTCCTTAAAATAGAAGCTGCCCGTTGGACTTGCTCCTCCCCGGAAAAGTTCCCCAAGAGGGAGAGAGTTGCATGACGTACTCAAAAAGAGTACAATTGTACCCAAGATGAGTACATTACTGACTGATGAAGTAGCCCAGACCTTATTCGGTAGAATTCGACGCGAGGTGCTAGGATTACTTTACACCAATCCTGAGCGGTCCTACTACCTGCGCGAGCTTATGCGGTTTGCCAATACCTCTCCGGGGGCCATCCAGCGCGAACTTGCCCAGTTACATAAAGCAGGACTTGTCATGCGCTCCCGGCGCGGCCACCAGGTTTTCTTCCAGGCCAACCTGCAGAGTCCCGTCTTTGAAGAATTGCAAAGCCTGCTTGCCAAGACGGCAGGGCTTGCTCAGATTTTGCGCGAGGCGCTCTTGCCGCTTGCCTGCCAACTGGAACTGGCAGCGGTATTTGGCTCCTTTGCTGCTGGCTCTGCGCGGGACGAGAGTGATATAGATTTGCTGGTTATCGGTCAGGTCAGTCTCCGTGAAGTGGTCACGGCTCTCCAACCTGCTCAAAATCGTCTGGCCAGAGAGATAAATCCTGTGGTATATGCTAGGTCAGAGTTTGTGCGCCTGTTATCCGAAGGCCAGCCTTTCCTCACCGCTGTTCTGGAAGGCCCGCTGCTGCCGATATTAGGAGACAAAGATGAGTTTCAGCGATTGGCTGGCCAACGGTTGGCTGATTGAGCATAGGCCAACTCGAAGTGAGATAACAGGCTTACTCACTATCATCGACCGAGATCTGGCCGAATGTGAGCTTGCTGGGCTTTCAACTGATTGGCGCTTCAACATCGCATATAACTCGGCTTTGCAGTGTGCCTTATGTGCTCTGGCAGCTTCTGGCTACCGACCTGCGCGTGAGGCCCATCACTATCGGGCACTGCAATCACTTTTGTATACCCTTGAGCTTGCCAACGATGAAGTGGCTTTACTGGATACTTGCCGTAAGAAGCGCAACCTCAGCGAATACAACCGAGCTGGTGCAATATCGGACAAAGAGGCATATGAGATACTGGACTTCGCAGTCTCGTTGCGAGCCAGACTTCTAGGCTGGCTTCAAGCTAAATACCCGATGCTACTGGACCTGTGACTGGTACTTTGCCTGCCTTCCCTCCTTGCCTCACCTGCCCTCGTAGGCAATAATGACACTGCCTTTTGTGCGCCCAAATTGACGAGGTGAGTTTTATGGCTTCTCTGAAAGAACTGACCGCTGGATATATTGTCCCCTTGCAGAATCCCAAACCCGATGCCGAGCGTTTCATCGCGACGCTTATGGGGAAAGCTCAGCCCGAGCGTCCCCCCCTTATCGAGTATCTGATTGATCCCTTCGTGATGCGGCCTATCCTCGAAGAGCTGATGGGACGCAAGTGGGTAGATCCAAATCCCGCCGAGCCAAACACCGTTTCGGCTTACCTCGATAACTTCATCGCTTTTTGGGAAGCGATGGGCTATGACTTCGTGCGCTTCGAGATGGCCTTGCCTTTCAGTTTCCAGACTTTGCTGGCGCACGACACCGCCCCAGGCACCAACAAGGACCGCGGTTGGGCCGACCAGCATCGCGGGCCGATTATGAGCTGGGAAGATTTCGAAACCTACAAGTGGCCGACCCTGGAGCAGTTTGACTGGAGCTGGCTCGAATATATCAACTCCCACCTGCCCGAGGGGATGGGTCTTATTTCCTGCCACGCGGGGGGCGTATTCGAGCATCTCGAATATCTGATGAGCTACGAAGGCCTCGCTCTGGCGCTGTTCGATGACCCTGACCTGGTGCAAGCCATCACTGACAAGCTTGGAGAGCTTTTTGTCTCCTTCTACAAGCAGTTGCTCAAACTGGACAAGCTGATTGCAGTCTTCCCAGGCGATGATATGGGCTTCAAGACGGGTACCCTTATCAGTCCTGACGACCTGCGCAAATATATCCTGCCCTGGCACAAGCGCTTTGCCCAGCTCACCCACGAGGCAGGTCTGCCTTACTTCCTGCACAGTTGCGGCAACATACTGGACCTGATGGAAGACTTCATTACCGATGTGAAGATAGACGCCAAACACAGCTACGAGGACGTAATTATCTCGGCCCCCGAGTTCCAGGCGCGTTATGGTGACCGGATCGCGGTGCTTGGTGGCATAGATGTGGATATCCTGACCCGCGGCACGCCTGATGAGGTGCGCGCCTATGTCAGAGGCTATATTGAGCAGTGTCACCCGCGAGGCAGATATGCAGTTGGCGCGGGCAACTCCGTACCGAGTTATATCCCTGCGATCAACTATCTGACAATGCTGGACGAGACGCTCAAGTATCCAGGCTAGGGGGAAGTCCCAAGTGAAAGAGTTGCCCTTCATCGTGGGTTCGCAGTATTACCGGGCGCCAACGCCCGTGAAGCAGGACTGGGATAGGGATCTGGCGCTGTTCGCGTCCAAGGGGCTCAACACCATAAAGATTTGGGCCCAATGGCGCTGGAACAATCCGGCCGAAGGCGTCTATCAGTTCGATGATGTGCTCGAGCTGCTTGACCTGGCGGGCAAGCATGGGCTGCACGTCGTGGTGAATACCATCTTCGACGTCGCCCCCGCCTGGGTCTTCCGCAAGTGGCCCGAGTGCCCGATGGTCACGGTAACTGGGCGCGTGCTCGGGCCGCAGACACTAGGTCACAGGCAAATTGGCGGTACGCCAGGCCCCTGCCTGCACCACACCGCCTTCGATGGAGGTCGCCCAGGAGTTTCTTGCCGAGTGCGCCAAAGCTCTGCGCGATGCCCCGGCCCTTCTGCTTTGGGATGCCTGGAACGAGCCCGAGCTGACCTGCGCCGTCGCCAGAGAGCCGAAAATCGACAACCTGGTCTGCTACTGTGACCACTCGATCGCCAAGTTCGGCGACTGGCTGCGCGCCCGGTACGGCGAAGACGTTGCGGCGCTCAACTACGCCTGGGGACGCAACTATCAGAACTGGGAAGAGGTCGAGGCCCCGGCTTCCTTCGGCACCTTCCGGGACCTGATAGACTGGCGCCTTTTCTTCGTCGACACCATCACCGAAGAGCTGCGGACCCGCGTCCACATCCTGAAAGAGCATGACCCCACCCACGCGGTAATGGCCCACACTGTACCCTTCCCGATTTTCAACCTGGTGACCTGCGCCTCTGACGACTTCGAACTGGCGGCGACCTGCGACCTGTTTGGCAACAGCGCGGGCTCCAGCGCGCAAGCGGCCGACCTGCTTTCCTCCGCCGCCGACGGCAAGGTAGTCTTCAATGCGGAAGTCCACGCGATGGGGGGCAGCACCTGGTATCAGAACAAGCCTCTTGCAGACGCCGAGATGGACAGGTTCCTCCTGGCGCCGCTTGCACAGAATATGAAGGGCTATCTCTTCTGGCAATATCGGCCTGAGCGCCTGGGCCTGGAATCGCCCAACTGGGGCCTCACTGACCTCTCAGGTAACACGACCCCCTGGCTCGAGCGCCTTGCGAAGGTCAACGGCGAGTTGCAGCGCCGCAAGGACTTCCTGCTTCGCGCCAGGCCGCGCAAGGCCGAAGTCGGTCTGCTGCTGGATCCGGAGAACGAACTTTTCAACTGGTCTATCTCGCAGTCAATGGACTTCTACGCGAGTGCTGTCCGGGGCGCATACGATGCCCTGCACCGCGCGGGGTTTCAGGTGCGGTTCGTCCATCCGACCACCCTCTCGGAGGCAGGCGACCTGCCTGTTATTTATGCGCCCTGCCCCTATTGGCTGCAGCAGCGCACGCTGGACGGCCTGAAAAAGTATGTTGCCCAGGGCGGCCTGCTGGTGGCAGAACCCTACTTCGGCGGGATGGATCCGTCCACCGGCCTGCATGAAGAGGTCGTCCCCGGCCTTGGCTGGGATACTATCTTCGACACCGTGCAAGGCCTGGTGCTGCAACCCAGCACGGCCAGTTTCGATGCCTATGCCAACTGGGCTGGTGACTCGAGCCAGGCTGGCGACAGGCTGACGGTGAGGTTGGGCGACCGCACCTTCGCCACTCCAGCCTTCCACCAGATGGTGGAACTAAAACCGGTCAGTAGCCTTGCAGCCGGGCAGTTTGGCAACGGCTGGACGGGGCTGACCTTCGCTCAATATGAGCAAGGCCAGGCGGCCCTTGTGGGCACATATCTCTCCGCTGCGGCAGCGCGGGGCTTGCCTGGCGCCGCCGAACTTATCGCGGCTTTGTGCGAGCGCGGGCCCAACAAACTGCGGCCCAGATCGCAAGGCGGCACCGTGCGCGTAGATCCCCTGACCGATGGCCAATACTATATGGTGATCGCTGCCTCGCTGGCAGGGGGTCCGACCGAGGACTTCCTGAGGTTGAATATGATTCCAGGTCGCTTGCTGGTGGACATAATGACCGGGCAAGAGTTCCCGCTCCGGGCCGAAGGCGACTGGAGTGTGGCGCTGGTGCCCTTCGAGACCGGCCAGGTACGCGCGCTTGAGGTAGTCTGACTTGATTTTTGGCGGTGGAGAGCGCTTTGCGCCTCGCTGACGCCCACATCCATCTGACGGATAAAGCCTTCGAGGGCCGACTGGAGTCGGTCCTCGAGGTGGCTCGCGGCACCGGCATCCAGCGATTTCTCTCCTGCGCGACCGAGCCTGCTGACTGGCCCGCCCTTCGCCAGCTTGCCGAGAGGGTACCCGGGGTCACGCCCGCCTTCGGACTGCATCCCTGGTTTATCGAAGGGCAGCCGGACGACTGGCTGGCGCAGCTTGAAGACTTCCTTACTGCGATGCCCTCGTGTCTTGGCGAGGTGGGGCTGGACCACATCAAAGCCAAAGGCGAGGCGCGGCAGGCCCAGGCGGAAGCGTTGAAGGCCCAACTCTGCGCTGGCGCGGAAATTGCAGCGCCCTGTAATCCTGCACACTGTGCGCGCGCTTGGCCTTGTCCTCGATCTGGTGGAAGAGGCCGGCCCGCTGCCTGGCTTCAGCCTGCACGCCTTTGGAGGCCCGCCGGAGCTAATCGCCCGCGCAGTTAAACTTGGCGGATATTTCTCAATCGGCGCCGCTCCGCTGAATCCCGCGCGAGCTCACGCCCGAGAGGCCTTCCTGGCTGTGCCACTCGACCGGTTGTTGCTTGAGACCGATGCCCCCTGGCTGATACCGCCCGAGGAATATCGAGCCTTTCCGCTTCAAGACGCCGACGGCTCGATATGGAACCATCCTGCCAACCTGGCCCCCTGTGCTGAAGGGTTGGCTGCGCTACGCGGGCTGCCGGTGGAGGAATTCACCGAGGCCGTCTGGGCCAACTTCCACCGCTTGCTTGGAGGTTTCCAGTGAGCAGCCACCGCTTCAGTCGGCTTGCCCAGCTCATCGGAGAAGAAGGCCTTGCGCGCCTGACCGCCAGCCACGTGGCAATCGTGGGACTGGGCGCTGTTGGCAGCTATGCGCTGGAGGGCCTGGCCCGCTCGGGAGTAGGCCGGCTGCGCCTGGTCGACTTCGATGAAGTGCGCGAGAGCAACTTCAATCGCCAACTGCTGGCTACCGAAGCCAGTCTTGGCCTTCCCAAAGTCGAAGCCGCCACCGAGCGCGTATTGTCCATCAATCCTGACTGCCAGGTCGAACCGCTCAAGCTGTTCGTCCACGCTGAAAGCCTGCCGGCAGTGTTCGGCCAGCCCGCCGGACCTGGTGCTGGACTGCATTGATTCCTTCAGGCCCAAGGTGGAATTGCTGTCGGGGGCACTCGAAGCTGGGGTGCCGGTGGCGAGTTCGATGGGCGCGGCGCTCCGCAGCGATCCAGCGCGTGTGCATACTGGCTCGCTTTCGGCAACGAGAGTCTGTCCCCTGGCTCGCAGGCTGCGCGCCGAACTCAGAAAACGGGGTCTGCCAACCGACCTGCCCTGCGTGTGGAGTGATGAGCCTCTGGACCCATCCTATATGCGCGAGCCTGAGGAAGAAGAGGCCTCGGGTGAGTATCAGCGGGGCCGACCGCGTCGCGTGCTGGGCAGCCTGCCTACGCTGACGGGATTGTTTGGCCTTACCCTCGCCAACCTGGCGCTGGAATTATTACTGGGCGACCTCTGGCCGGGCCGCCACTAATCCTGGCGAGTGAAAAACTCCACCTGGGCGTCCTCGACTGCGGCCAGTTTCGCCTCGATAATCGGGCGGAAATCAGCGTTCAATTCGTAGCCAATCCCCTTGCGCCCTGTGAGTGCCGCCGCAAGCAGGCTCGTGCCGCTGCCACAAAACGGATCGAGGATAGTCTCCCCGACGAAGCTGTACATCCTGATTAGCCTCTCGGGTAGCTCAAGTGGGAACATCGCCTGGTGCTCCGCCTGCCGGTCGGGTTGAAGCCGCCACACTCCGCGAAACCATTCGCTGCGGTGCGCCTTCGCCAGCTTGCTTGCCTCTTTCTGTTCTGCGCTGACTTTGGGGCCGCGTCCAGGTTTCTTGAACAGCAGGATATATTCGTGTTCGTAGGTTATATGCCCATCGCGCGGCCAGTAGGTAGAACCCATCCAGCTTCCGCCGCCCGTGGTTTTGGTCGTCGAGATTTTGTGCCAGATGATACTGCCCATATAGTCGAAGCCTAGCCCCGTGCAGGTGGCAATCGTGTCGGCCCCGATGGGCGCCAGGCGATACCGGCCGTGCTCGGTGGCGCGCAGATACTGGTCTCCGATGTTGATGGCCAGCCGGCAACCGGTGTGAAGGGCGCGATGGCACTCCTTCCATACAAGCCCAAGGTCGGAAGATAGGCTTCATAGCTCTGGCCAAAGCCTATCTGGCCTTCATCCCCATAATCCTTGATAGACCAGTAGGGGGGAGAAGTGACGATGAAGTGGACGGAGCCATCTTCAAGCTCCGGCATCCCCCGCGAGTCGGCCAGCCAGATAATATGTCGCGTGTTCATAACCGCGAGGATTATAACAGCCAGCCGCGGTTTACGCTTTCAAGGGCCTTGTATATAATGTAAGGCAGTCAGCCGCTGGGGGTGCTCCCGCAAGGGGGCTGAGAGCAAACCCTTCGCACCTGAGCCGGGCCGCAAGGCTCCCGCTGGATAATGCCAGCCAGGGAAGTGGTAAGTCCGAGTCTAACAGGCGCCGCTCCGCACTCTGGGCGGCGCTTTTACTAGTGGCCTGCTTTACGGGCAAAGGTGATTCTGATGACCCAACTCGAAGCCGCGCGTAGCGGTCAGATAACAGACCAGCTCCGACAAGTGGCTGAAGCCGAAGGCCTGCAAATTGAACAGGTTCTCGGTGTCGTGGCTACCGGTCGCGCCGTAATTCCGGCCAACTCGACCTATGCTTTACCAAGTCCTCGGGGGGTCGGCAAAGGCCTTACTACCAAGGTAAACGCCAATATCGGCACCAGTATGCATTATCCGGACGTCGAGACTGAAGTCGAGAAGCTCAAAGCTGCTGTCGAGGCGGGCGCCGACGCCGTGATGGATCTTTCTACCGGAGGCAATCTGAGAGAGATCCGGGCGCGTATCCGCGAAGCCTGCCCGGTGCCCCTTGGCACAGTGCCCATCTACGAGGCCGCCGCTCGCGCCAAGCGCGAAGGTCAGGGCCTGATAAATATGACCGCCGACGAATTGTTCGATGTCATCGAGACCAACGGCAAGCAGGGGGTGGATTTTATAACCGTCCATTGCGGCGTAACGCAGAATTCGGTCGACCAGTTGCGAAGGCAAGGCCGGCTGATGGATATCGTCAGTCGCGGCGGGGCCTTCCTCACCGCCTGGATGGTCGCCAACGAGGCCGAGAATCCCCTTTACGAGCAGTATGACCGTCTGCTTGAGATATCTCGCAAATACGATATGACCCTCAGCCTGGGCGATGGGTTGCGGCCTGGGTGCCTGGCCGATGCCACTGATCGCGGCCAGATAAGCGAACTCGTCGTCCTGGGCGAACTTGTGAAGCGCGCGCGCGAAGCCGGGGTGCAGGCGATGGTCGAGGGGCCAGGTCATGTGCCACTGAGTCAGGTGCCGACAAATATCCTGCTGCAGAAATCCCTCTGCGAGGAAGCGCCCTTCTATGTGCTGGGGCCGCTGGTGACCGATGTCGCGCCTGGCTACGACCACATTGTTGGCGCAATCGGGGGCGCGCTGGCCGCCCAATATGGCGCGGATTTTCTCTGCTATGTCACCCCCGCCGAACACCTCGGCCTGCCGACCGCCGAGCATGTGCGGGAAGGCGTCATCGTTAGCCGCATCGCCGCGCATGCTGGCGACATCGCCAAAGGCCTGCCAGGGGCGCGCGACTGGGACGATGAGATGGCCCGGGCCCGTAAGGCGCTCGATTGGCCGAAGCAACTCAGCCTTGCCCTCGATGAGCCCAAGGCCCGGGCTATCTACGAGGCGCGTTCTTCCTGTGAGGAAGAGGATGTCTGCTCGATGTGCGGCGAATTCTGTGCCGTGAAGCTGATCTCGGAGGTCCTCCAGAAGTGAATCTCGGCGATCTGGGCGAGCTTGCGCTGGTCGAACACCTTGGTCGGTATCTGGCCGAAGAGGGCGGCCCACTGCTGCTCGGGCCAGGTCATGATGCAGCGGTTGTCCTCCCGCTTGAGGGCAACCTGGTCTTCAAGGTAGATGCTCTGGTCGAAGGCCGGCACTTCGATTTGGCTTTCTCGACCCCCCAGCAAGTCGGTTGGCGCGCCCTGGCCAGGCCTGCAAGCGATATCGCCGCGGTTTCGGGCGCCCCGGATTATGCCCTGATAACTCTATTTGCGCCTGCCTCCTGCCCCGTAGAAGTGGTTGAGGGCCTCTACGAGGGCCTGGCAGAAGCCGCGAAGGCCTTCGGCACGAAACTGGTCGGTGGCGAGACCACCTCGGCAGAGGAACTGGCTTTGTCGGTAGCTATCCTGGGCAGTGTCGAACCTGGCGAGTCGAAAGGGCGCTCAGGCGCGCGCGCAGGCGACAAGATATGGATAAGCGGCTTTCTCGGCGATGCGGCCGCGGGCCTTGCGATTTTGAAGGCCGGAGGCGTAACCGAGCTTGCAGCCAAATTTCTCCTTTCATCTGAAGAATCTGCCGCCCTGGCCACTTGCGTGGAACACCACCAAGCGTCCCCGCCCGCGACTCGCGCTGGGCAAGGCGCTTGGCGCCAATCCAGAAATTACCGCGATGATGGATGTGAGCGATGGCCTGGTTATCGACTTGCACCGGCTTGCGAAGGCCAGCGGCCTCGTGGTGCGGCTTCAGCTCGAGGCTCTGCCCCTCTCCCCTGGCGCTCTCCTCGCCGCGCGGCTGCTTGGGCTTGATCCCCTGGCCCTGGCTTTGGGCGGCGGAGATGATTACGAGTTGCTAGTTTGTAGTACCCAGGACCTGCTGGATTGCGATATACTAAAAAAGCTGCTCCCAATCGGTCGTTTAGAGGAAACCGACGGGCTGGGTGGAAACGTATTAAGAGAGACTGGAGAGGTGCTGCCCCTTACCGGGTGGGACCACTTCGCGTAATACAGCCTGCAAAGGTTTTTCGCCTCCCGCAAGAGGAGGCAAAAAGGTCACGCAGAAGCCTTAAAGTGGCGCTGGGCTTGATTGACAGTGCTTTTTTACGCGTGCTATACTGCACCAACCAAGCTGACTGGTTCGGAAACGCTTGTTAAGAGGGGGCACTCCTCGGAAATGTCTGCCAACAGCGATAAGAGGATCCTGGTTTGCGACGACGAGAAGCACATCGTACGCCTCGTGCAGATTAACCTCGAGCGTGAAGGTTATACAGTGCTTACGGCTTACGATGGCAAAGAAGGCCTGTCCAAGGCCGAGGCCGAAAAGCCCGACCTCATCGTCCTCGACGTAATGATGCCTTATATGGACGGGTTCGAAGTACTTCGCAACCTCAAGAAGAACCCCGACACCCGGGACATCCCCGTCATCATGCTGACTGCGAAAGCGCAGGATGCTGACGTGTTCCGGGGCTGGAAAGAAGGCGTAGACACGTATCTGACCAAGCCCTTCAACCCGATGGAGCTTATCAGTTTCGTGAAGCGCATCTTCCAGAGCCTCGATGAGGGCTTCCTGCCCGGCGAGGACGATATGGGGGAGACCACCTACCGCCTCTAAAGGTTGGTCGGTGCTTTTGAGCCTGCAGGGTAAACCAAGACCTTGCACGTCCCCTCCGGGGTTGTGCAAGGTCTTTCTGTGCAGGCTTGGGGGGAGTTGTCTAGATGGGCACTGAAGAGCTTTTCGAGATTCTCGACCGGCTAGAGGTGCGCCTGCAAGGGCATTTTTTGCTCTCCTCGGGCAACCACAGTGACACCTACTTGCAATGCGCCCGCCTTTACGAGTGGCCCGATGAGGCAGCGCGCCTTTCAGAGGCCCTTGCGGCCAAGCTGAGGGACCAGGGTTACATGCCCGCTACGGTCGTCGGTCCCGCACTCGGAGCTATCCTGGTCGCTTACGAACTCTCTCGCGCGCTTGGCGTTCGCAATCTTTTTGCCGAACGCAGTCCTGAGGGACAGCTTGGCCTGAGGCGTAGTTTTACCGTCGAGCCAGGCGAAAAGATTGTCGTCGTCGAGGATGTCGTTACCACTGGCAAGTCCGCCAAAGAGACGCTGGAGTTGCTCCGCTCTCTTGGCGCAGAGCCAATCGCGGTAGCTTCCATCATCGATCGCAGTGGCGGTAAAGCCGATTTCGGTGTGCCTTTCGTGCCCTTGCTTCAGGTAGAGGCCAACCTCTGGTCTCCTGAAGAATGTCCCCTTTGTAAAAAAGGTATGGAAGTTGTGAAGCCGGGAAGCAGGAAGTTGGCAGGCTAGGCCGAATCCTTCGGGGCAAGTGTATGACCAGCTCTTAGAAAGTGCCCGGAAGCCCGATGCAATCGGGTTTACGGTGTACTAGGGCTGTGGTATACTGCAACAAGTTAGCAAGCATATAATGAAGCCGCAGAGGGGAACCTACTCTCTACCAAGAGTTAGGAGGACGCTGGTGGCAATGAAAAAGCCATTAGGTAAGATTGTTGCGCTACTTCTCGTCTTGGGACTGTCCATCGCGCTCGCTTCGGTGAGTTACGCCTATGAGGTGCAACTGGCCGGTATCAGGCTTGGCGATTCCGCCACACGCCTCCTTGCGGTCTATGGCACCCCTGATGGACTCATTATCGGTGGTGGCGGTGGCAGTAGTGGGTCCGCTGGCGCCTCGATGATGATGCCCGGTATGTCCGGCGGAATGATGATGCCCGGAATGCCAGGCGGAATGACAATGCCCAGCATGCCTACCATGCCTACAATGGGTCCAATGCCAGGAATGCCTGGCGCTTTGCCGACCCCGGCGCCGGAGGTATGGGCGGGGGCCTGCCAATGATGGGCCCAATGCCTGGTATTATGCCCCAGGCGCCTCCGATGCCACCTGGCGCGCCCGGCTCAATGGCCGGTAATATGGGTGGCGGTGCTCCTGGAGGACCGTCCTTGCCTATGATGCCTGGCCCAAGTGGAGCTGGCGCAGGTCCGGGGATGGCAGGGCCGATGCCCGGTGCCCCCTCAATGCCCGGTATGATGCCCGGTATGCCCGGTATGGGTGGTATGGGCGGGGGCGCATCCAGCGGCGGTGGCGCCGTCAACTCCATTATGCAGACGATTCAGGATATCGCGTCTTTCCGTCAGACCATGGAAAGCGCTATTATCGATTCTGCAACCGTACCGCTCAACTCTGGCGAGGTCGAGTGGCTCTATCTCCGGCCTAACGGAGTTGTCCTGGGCTTCGTCATCAACCAGGAAGGTCTGGTCACTGTTATCGTCGTGACTGGCCCCAAGTGTGATTACGCTCGCTCTGCCCTCGGCAAGGCGGGCAAGACCATCAAACTGAACGACGGCTTCAAGACTGTCATCTATCGCTACGGCGTGCCAGATGCTTTCGAGAATATGGATGGCCGCCCAACTACCGATATGGTGTTGCGGTATACCAACAAGAACAACATCGCCTTCACCTTGATGGATATGAAGGTGACCCGCATCCACATTTGGCAGCCCGATTAACAACTGGCTGCCGCAACCGGCCTGAATCAAACCGCCTGGCCCGCTACTGACCGTGGCGGGCCGGTCTGTTCTTGATAGTGGGCTTTTTAGTGGAAGTGGACCCCCTTGGACGCCAAAGATCAGGTCAAGGAGCGCATCGACATCCACGCTGTTATCTCTCGCTACGTCACGCTGCGGCGGACCGGGCGCAACTGGGTGGGGCTTTGCCCCTTCCATGAGGAGAAAACAGGTTCTTTTACCGTCAACCAGGAGAAGCAGCTTTTCAAGTGTTTCGGTTGCGGGGTGGGCGGGGATGTCTTCGAGTTCATAATGAAGATAGAGGGCCTTTCCTTCCGGGAAGCCCTCGAGCAACTGGCTGCCGAAGCCGGCGTGAAGCTGGAGTTCTCTCCTGAACAGTCTCGCCAGCGCAGTGAGAAGGAACTTATCACAGAAGCCAATGAGCGCGCGGTGCGAGCTTTTCTTGCTTCGCGCAAACAGGGCGGTCTGCCCGACTGGGTGAGGGCCTTTCTCGAGGAGCGCTTCGCTCCCGAGACGCTTGAGACCTTTGATATCGGTTACGCCCCTGCCGAGGGCAAGTTGCTGTCGGGAAGATACGGCGACAAAGCCGCTGCCGTCAAAGCTTTACGACTGGCTGGCCTTGTGCGGGGCCAGGGAAACGAGTTGTACGATTATTTTCGCGATCGCGTTATGTTCCCAATCCGCGATGCGCGCGGCAAGGTTATCGCTTTCGGGGGCAGGGCCGGGCCCGAGGGTAAACCAAAATACTTGAACAGTCCAGAAACTCCGGCTTTCAACAAGTCGTCTACTTTGTATGGCCTCGATCGCGCAAGCCAGGCCATCCGCGAAGCGGACCAGGCAGTGCTCGTTGAAGGTTATACCGATGTGATCGCCTGTCATTCCGCAGGGCTGACGAACGTTGTGGCAACCCTCGGCACGGCTATGACCGAGAGCCACATCAGGCAGCTCAAGCGGTACACGACCAATGTTGTGCTTGCCTATGATGCCGACAGCGCAGGCATCAACGCCGCCTTGCGAGGAGCCAGGATGTTCGACCAGGCGGGACTGGCAGTTTCTGTGGCCACGATGCCCGAGGGGAAAGATCCCGACGAGGCGCTGAGAGAGCTGGGCCTTGACCGAGTAACGCAGGCCCTGGCTGAAGCCAGGTCGCTTACCCAGTTTGCGCTGGAGAGGGCTTTTGACGCCTTTCCGTCGAATACTGAAGCCGGCAGGAAGAAGCTTGTTGCAGCGATAAGAAGCATCCTGGCCGATGTGGTAAGCCCGGTGCTTCGCGAAGATTACCTGCAGTGGACGGCAAGTCGCTGGACGGAACGCGCGCCAGCCCGGATGCCCCAGGTACTCACCGCTTTAAGGCGCGAAGTGCAGCAGGAATTGCGCGAGCGAGTCCGGGAACGGCGTCGCACCAAGCCTTCGGAGCGCGGCCAGGGCAGCGAAGCTCAGTCTGAAGAGGCCGTGGAAGAGCTGGAATTACTGGCTCCGGGCGTGGTTAAAGCTGAGAAAGAGTTAATTGGTCTCGTCTTAGCCTCGCTGAGCCAGGCGCGTGATATAATCGAGAAGGCCCATCAGGAATTTTTTACGGTTGACCTGCACCGACGAGCCTTCAACGCGCTTTCGAAAGCGATTCAGGCTTTGCCCGCGGGGCAGGGTGATTTGCCCTCTGTGGATGATATCGCCAGGCAGGCGGATGGCGATGAGCAAGTAAAGGCTTTGGTACTCGAACTGGCTGTGCTGGCTGAGCCCGAGCCAAAACCAGAACTCGTTAGCGAGTTGCTTGCCAAACTGGAAAGAGAGCAACTCGCGCGGGCAGCGGCAGCGGCGCGTGCCGAATTCAACAAGACTGGCGCGCCAGAGGCCCTGGCGCGTTATCAGGAGCTGCAGCGCAGGCTCACGACTGGCGACCAATAGTCATTCTATATACTCTTATTCCCTTGAACCAGGCTCCAAAAAATGACCTGAAACAAGGGCTTTGCCTTCCCAAAGGGAGGGATTTGCCTTGGCGAAGAAGAAAAGACTTGAGACGTCGCAGGAATTCGCGGACCTTATGGTTAGAGGCCGTGACAGCGGCGCTTTGACTTATAGAGAGATCTCCGAGGCCCTTGGCGCGCGCGAGGACCTCGATACTGATGATCTGGAGCGGCTGTATCAGAAGCTTCAGGACGCTGGAGTGCAAGTGGTGCAGGAGTCCGAACAAGAAGACGAAGTCGAAACTGGCCTCAGGCGCCCAAGGCGTCCGAGAGGTTCGGAAGAAGACATCCCCATAGAAGACTCGGTGCGTATGTACCTCCGGCGCATCGGGCGCGTGCCGTTGCTCACCTCCCAGCAGGAGGTCGAGCTGGCCAAACGCGTCGAGCGCGGTGACCGCGAGGCCAAGCGCAAGCTCATCGAGTCCAACTTCCGCCTGGTGGTCAGCATTGCCAAGAAATATGCCGGCCGCAGCGGGATGTCCTTCAACGACCTGATACAGGAAGGTAACATAGGGCTCATCCGCGCGGTTGAGAAATTCGACTGGCGCAAGGGTTACAAGTTCAGCACCTATGCCACCTGGTGGATCCGGCAGGCTATCTCGCGCGCTATCGCAGACCAGGCGCGGACTATACGCATCCCCGTGCATATGGTCGAGACCATCAACCGGCTCGGCAAAGTGCAGCGCGCCTTGCTGCAGCGGCTGGGGCGGGAACCTTCAATCGAAGAGATAGCCCATGAGATGGAGCTGACCCCCGAGCGGGTCAGCGAGATCTTCCAGATGACCCCCGAGCCGCTTTCACTGGATGCGCCAGTGGGAGATGACCAGAGCAGCTATCTGGGCGACTTCATCCCCGATGATGAAGAGTCTTCGCCCGTCGATGCTGCCAGCAACAGAGTGCTGCGCGAGCAGCTCGAGCGAGTACTGCAGACGCTTACCCAGCGCGAGCGCGATGTGCTCAAGCTGCGCTTCGGCCTGGATGACGGTTATCCGCGGACGCTGGAAGAGGTCGGCCAGATATTCAATGTAACCCGAGAGCGCATCCGCCAGATCGAGGCGAAAGCGTTGAAGAAGCTGCGGCATCCCAAACGCAGTGAGAAGCTGAAAGACTACACTGAGTTCTAGCTAAAACGAGGCCTGGCAAGTTTTGTCAGAGTCCCTGAAACAGGCTAACTCGCCCGACAAGCCCCAGACCGCGCTGCCCTGGCGTGGCCTAGTGCTGGCGCTGGCCCTCTTTCCCCTTAATGCTTACTGGCTCATCCACACGGAAAGAATATTCTTCGGCCCTTATGTGACCACTATCTCACTCTTCGCCAACGTGTTGTTTATCCTCATCATAGTGGCGCTGCTCAATCTGCTAATCGCCCGCCTGTGGAAACCACTGCTCACTCCAGCTGACCTGGGCGTGTTATACGCCTTGCTTGCACTTGGCTCGGGACTTGCGGGGATGGACAATGGCCAGGTGCTGGTGCAGGTGATGGCTTGCCCGTACTACTTTGGCGATGAGACAACCCGGTGGTTGCAGCACTTCGGCGATGAACTCTCCCCCTGGCTTGTGGTAAACAACCGAGAGGCGCTGCTTGGCTTCTTCCGCGGGCAATCCAGTCTGTATACAGTGCAGCATCTCAGGGCCTGGGCCTTACCGACGCTCTCCTGGGTGGTCCTTTGGTCCTTTATATTCTGGGGCGCGCTTGCAATCAACTCGCTGCTGGCGCCCAGGTGGCTGCGCCGAGAACGCCTCACCTACCCCATCGTCCAGGTGCCGCTCGAAATAATCAATCGCCCTCAGGAGCTTTTCTCCAACCGTATTATGTGGATGGGCTTTGCAGTCGCGGGCGGCATCGGCGTCATCAATGGCCTCAATTTTCTCTACCCGGCCATCCCGGCCATCAAGATAGTCGGTCTGGATATGGGGACGATGATCCATAACCGGCCCTGGAGCGCCATCGGCTGGACTCCAATCACTTTCTACCCCTTCGTAATCGGCCTGGGTTTCCTGATGCCGACCGACCTGATTTTTTCCTGCTGGTTCTTCTTCTGGGTGTGGAAGGCCCAACAGGTATTTTCCGCGATGGTAGGACTGGATCAGGTGCCTGACGCCCCCTGGATAACTCAGCAGACCTTCGGGGCAGTGCTTGGCCTGGCCACGGCGCTTATCTGGAGTTCTCGCCACGACCTGGCCGATGCGATTTCACGAAAAGGCGCGCACTGGAAGGAAGACGAACAAGCCTGGCCGATGAAGCCTCGCGTCGCGGTCGGCTTGCTTGTTATCTGCATCGTGCTGCTGGTCATCGCCTGGCATCTGGCGGGCACTCGGGTCACAATGGCCCTCTATCTTTTCCTGGGTTATTACCTGATGGGCATCACCCTGACGCGCATCAGGGCGGAATTCGGCTCACCGGTGCATGATTTCCACTGGGTGCCAGCCGATTACATGGTGGTTAGCGTCCTGGGCTCGGCGCGAATCCCCAAAGGAGACCTGGTAGGCCTTTCGTATTTTTGGGGTTTCAATCGGGCCCAAAGGTCCAACCCGATGCCCCAACACGCCGAAAGCCTGAAAGTGGCCGAGCAGACGTCCATCCCGCTGGGCTGGCTTCAGAAATGGAGCCTTGCGACAGTGCCCTTCGGAGTGCTGGTCGGCATCTGGGCCTTCACCCACCTGGGCTACCAACTGGGTATCGCAAGCAAATTTGGCGGGGGTTGGGGCTTCGGTTACCAGTGCTGGGACAGAACCAACTCCTGGATTGCCGCGCCAACCAACGGCGACCCGAGAGCTTTCTGGGCTATCTTGACCGGCCTTGGCACCGTGCTCGCGCTCTATTCGGCCAAGCTCAGGTTCGTCGGATGGCCTTTCCATCCCATTGGGTACGCGGTGTCCAGCTCCTGGTCTATCAACCTTATCTGGCTGCCCCTTTTAATCGCCTGGCTGGCCAAGGTGTTGATAATGCGCCACGGGGGACTGCGGAGTTTCCGCAAGGTGCGTCCCTTCTTTGTTGGGCTCATCCTGGGCGATACGCTGGTGGGCTGCGTCTGGAGCCTTATTGGCGTGTTTTCCCATCTGCGGATGTACAACTTCTGGGGCGCCTGATTCGTTGACAGCGCGAGCTTTCTGGGGCATTATCACTTGGCTTTCAATCCACCCAGATATTCTGCACGAGAGGCAGAGGAGAAGGTCTTCTGGCGACCCAAATCAGGCAAGCGGCAGGTCCGGAGATAAAAGAAAGCGAGGCCTTCCCCTGGCGGGGCCTGGTGCTTTCGTATCTCTTGCTTCCGGCTAATGCCTATTGGCTTGTCCACGCCGAAGCCGTCGGCCACGGCCCCTTCCCGACTACTATCTCGCTCTTCCCCAACGTGCTTTTTACGCTTTTCTTTGTCGTGCTGCTCAACCTCGCGGCCGCCAAATGGTGGAAACCCTTGCTCTCGCGCATCGATCTGGCCGTGATGTGGGGCATCTTGTGTATGGGCTCCTCCCTTGCTTCACTTGACCAGATCCAGGTACTGGTGCCAATCGCCGCCGATCCGTATTACTTCGGGGTAGAAACAACCCAGTGGCTGCAACATTTCGGCGATGAGATCTCCAGATGGCTGGTTGTGACCGACAAGGAGGCGCTGCTGGGCTTCTTCAGAGGCAATTCGAGCCTCTATGAGCTGCGTCATATCAAGGCCTGGGCCACCCCGATGCTCGTCTGGACGGTGCTCTGGAGTTTCCTGGTCTGGGGAATGATAGCCATCAACGCGCTGCTGTCACCGCGCTGGCTGAGGAAAGAGAGGCTTACTTATCCTGTTGTCCAGGTGCCCCTGGAGCTTATCAACCATCCAACCAGCCTGCTCAAGAGCCGCGTTATGTGGGCGGGCTTCCTTATCGGCGCAAGCGTGACCGCGCTGGCCGGACTGCATGCTTTGTATCCCGCGATACCGGCGCCCAATGTGCGACCTATCTCGCTGCATGAAGTTTTTACCGAGCGTCCCTGGAATGCTGTCGGCTGGACTCCAATTACTTTTTTCCCCTTCGTAATTGGCCTGGGTTTCCTGATGCCTACCGACCTGATGTTCTCTTGCTGGTTCTTCTACTGGTACTGGAAGGCCCAGCAGGTCTTCGCCGCCGCTACGGGCCTCGATCAGTCACCCGGCGCGCCGTGGATCAATCCTCAGACTTTTGGCGCCGTGATGGGCCTTGCGCTGGCGCTGCTTTATAGCTCTCGCTTTGACCTGGGCGATATGTGGCGAAGAGCCTTGAAACGAACTCAGCACCTGGTCCCGGGCCAGCCGATGGGGGCGAGAGCCTCTTTCTTGCTGCTTTTCGTCTCGCTTGCGGTGCTTGTTGCTGCCTGGAGCGTACTCGGAGTGCGCTTCTGGCTGGTAATTGTGCTGTTTGCCAGTTATTACCTGATGGGCATCGCCATCACCCGCATCCGGGTCGAATTCGGCTCTCCTGTCCATGACCTGCATGTCACCAGCGCCGATTATATTTTGCCAACGGTCTTCGGACCAGGCTATTTCTACAAACGTGATTTGGTTGGACTGACCTATTACTGGGCTTTCAACAGGGCGCAGCGGGCCCATGAGATGCCTCAACATGCCGAGGCGCTGAAGGTCGCCGAGCAGACCGGCCTGCCCTTGGCGCGTATGAACAAGATTTTGCTGCTCACTGTGCCCATCGGCGTGCTTATCGGCATCTGGGCGTATCTGCATATTGCCTATGACCTGGGCTCGGCATCGAAATTTACGACGAGTTGGTGGCTCGGTTTCGAAGGCTGGAGCCGCGCCGATTCCTGGATCAACGCGCCAGCCAGGCCTGACCATAACGCTGCCTGGGGAATACTCGTCGGCTTCCTCTCGGTGTTGTTCCTCTACTTTATGAAGCTGCGCTTTGTCGGCTGGCCCTTCCACCCGATCGGTTATCCAATTTCCAACTCCTTCTCTATCCAGCTTGTCTGGATGCCGCTGCTTATCGCCTGGCTCGCGAAGATATTTGTGATGCGGCACGGGGGCCTGCGAAGCTTCCGGGCGGTGCGGCCTTTCTTCATTGGGCTGGTGCTTGGCGATGTGGTGCTGGGCTGTTTCTGGAGTCTGCTTGGCGCCATCCTGAAGCTTAAGCTCTACAGCTTCTGGGGCCAGTGGTGACGCGGTTGACACGGCTACGCTCGCTACTGCATTATGGACCGGGCCGGTCCGCAGCTTAAGGGAGCGGCTTGATTCAATGGATTCACTCGAAACGCTAACCCCAATCCGGAAGCCGCCTTCGTCCTCCGTCGATGCCGCAAGTGGCCTCGGCGAAGGTCTGCTTGCCTTGCTTGGACTCTCGGCCGGCGGCGCTCTGGCCGCAAGCTGGCAGCAGTGGCAGCTTGCAGTTGGTCCCGACTTCCTCTCCTGGCTTGCCTGTATCAGCGCTCTGCTTGGGGTGCTGGCGCTGGTGAATCTCGCGGATGTGAACTTCCCCGCGCGCTGGCTACCGGAACAGGCTTTTGTCGGCTTGGCGCTTGCCTGGGCTTTGCTTGGAGGGGCCTTGCTTGCAAGCCTGCCCAGGTTGTTCCTTCTTTTTCGCGATTATGCCGAGGCCCAGGCCCGACTCGATCCCGCTGCCGCTGCCATCGTCGGGGGTCTGCTAGGCGCTCTGCTTGCCTGGCCCTTGCTGGCTCTCTGGCAAGCCTCGCTCGCACTCGCTTGTCCCTCGGGGGCGGATAACCAGCCTCGTCTGCGCAGGCTGCTTGGGCTGGCCGGACTGGCTGTGGTGGCTGGACTTGGCCTTGCCCGGCTCGAACTGCGCTTGCCGGGTCTTTCAGCGCGCGATGCCCTCATCCTGCTTCAGCTTGGCCCCTTTGTGGTTGCCGCGCTGGCCGTCTGGCTTGCCAGCAAGCAGAGCCTGGTCTGGCCCAGCCGGTTCTATCATATAGAACACCCCTCTCCAAGCGCTCCCCTTGCACTTGGGGTTGCTGCCGGGGGAGGGTTGCTGGCTGGCGCCGCGGCCCTGGCGTTGCTCAGGGCAGTCCCGCTTTTGCTGCCCTGGCCTTTCTACGGTTTTGCGCCCCTCTTCATCTGGCTGGGAGCCCTTTTCTCCCTGGGTATGTATTGGCCCCCCCTGGCGACAAGAGGCGCAACAGAGCACTCACTGGGTACTCGCTTTGCCGCCTCGGCCCTTGCTTTGCTCGTGCTTATGCCTTATTTCCAAATGGCTCCAGGGCTTGTTGCCGAGGGAAAGCCCTGGCTCGCACTGGCGCTCTGGCTGGCGCTGGCTGGCCTCCCTGCCTGGCTACTTGGTGGAGCAATTGGAGCGGGCGCCTTCCGGTCCTGTTACGGCCCAGAACGCGCCAGGCATTTTGGCCTGCTGCTGCTAACAGGTTTTCTGGTTGGAGCCTGGCTTGCCGACTGGCAACTGGTGCGACTGCTGGGTCCGCAGCTTGCTCTCCTGGTACTCGCCTCCCTGACTGCTGCGACAGGCCTGCTATTTGGCGGGCTCAGGCCTGCTGCGCGTAATGCCCTTTCTCACTGGCCACTATTGCTTGCCGCGCTCTCCTGCCTGGTCTTGTTTCTGGCGCCCAGATGGGCGCTTGATCGCATAATATTGCCCGAGGTAGAAGGCGTCCAGGTAGCCAGCCAATCGGCTTCGATGCGAGGCTGGCTGGTTGTCTGCTCCGAAGAATCCGGCGCAATGACCCTTTCCTATCAGGGGGAGACGCTAACCCGGCAGGACGGCAATTCGCCCCCGGCGCTGGAATTTGCCGAGGTGCTGGCCCAACTGGCAAGCGATGAGGCAGGCGCGCGGGCCGTCTATCGCACCCTTTGTGCGGAGGAAGCTCTCTCCCCCTCCAAGGCGACAACAGGCTGCTGGGATGTCTTTACCGAATCGGCCGATACGGCGCCCAGGCTGCTGCCAGGGGGACCTGTGCGACTGGCCGAGGAAGTCTTGCCCACGGTGCTTGGTTATGGCGCAGGCCGGCTTCGGCTGGATTCGGGCGACCCGTGGGAACTGACTTCCGAAGATTACGCCAGGCTCAAAGAAGTGTTGGGTCCGCAAGGGATTTTTACTCGCGTGATTTCACTGGACCGGCTTGATCGCGACAGTTTTGGCCGGCTTTGTCAGACCCTGAATCAGGCCTTCCCTGAGGGAGAGTTCTGGTTCGCTGGCCAGGATCAGCTTGTTTTTATTGGCGGGCCAGGTTACCAGGGCCTGGCTACTGAAACACTGGAGCTTGAACTTACTCTTGATGCGACCGTGCAAGAGCGGATGCAGAGCTTTGGCCTCACCAATGTGGCGGCGCTGCTTGCGTGCCGGATTGGCAAGGTCAGCGAATTTGCGGTCGGTTCGCCTTTTACTTCGGCCAACCTGGCCACCTGGCGTCCGAAGCCCTCCGCTACGCCACTTTTTGCCGCGCTGATTGCCCCGAGGCTGAACTTCAGCCAGGTGATCTCTGAGCTGAGTCTTGCCGAAGAGGACTCCCTTGTGCGGGCCGAAGCGCTGAGAGACCTGGCTGGCTTTTACTGGAAGCGAGGTCTGCCCGAGGCGGCCCTTGGCGCCTGGCGCGCTGCCTGGCAGGTGGATACTGACAATCTGCTGCCGGCCCTCGAACTCATCCAGGCCCAGCTTGATTTGAAACTGCTGGCTGATGCGCGCGCGACCCTCGAGCAAGCTGACCGCGCTTCGCGTCGCAACACGGAGCTGGATTTCCTCTGGGGCAGACTGCACGAGGCCGAAGGGGAGCTGCCTGCTGCTGAAGCCAGTTACAAGCGCGCGCGCGACGCTGCGCCCACCATCACCAAATACCGGGACGCGCTCTGGGAAGTCCGGAAGAAGCAGGGCAAGTCGCCCTGGTAGAAGCTAGGCGTATATGTGCATATGTGCATATGCGCATATGTACCCAGGAAGAAGACTGGCTACAGCAGCGACTCTTCCTGCCGGAAATGCGCGGGGACGCTGACCTCGGCATCGTCTATGCCGCTTGTGCGCACCCACTCATAGGTCGCCGTGGCATCCAGCCATTTGCCCGACTGAGAGGACGCCAGCGGTAGCCCTGTCGCCTTGTCCACGGTGATGGCCAGATAGGTGCTGCCCTTGCCCGGCCTCGAACACCCAGACCGGCCTGCCGTTATAGACTTCCTCCGAGACGCGCTTGTCGGGCAGCACTTCGTAAGTCTCGGCCAGGCTCTTGGGGGTCACGCCTGCGCCCATCAGGCCCGCAAGGCCCATCAGCCCAGACACATCGCTGTAACTTTTACCTTGATAATCAAGGGCCCAGGTCTTGCCCGTGCGTTCATCGTAGAGGGTAGAACCCTCGCCCCCGGGGCTGTCGACTCGCAGCAGAGGCCCTTTGCACACCACGTGAAATTTGCCTATCCCCGCCAGAGTCACCCACAGCTCGAACTCGGTGGGCATCCGCAGCACATCGCCCAGGGTGGGCATCTGGGGGCCAGGCGGTGGGGCCGGTGGATTGGTGGCTTCGAATTCACTCGGGGGATTTTCACTGGAGGCGGGCGGTGCAGGGTTGGCCGCAAAAGGGCTTGGCCCCTGGTTGCCAGGTTCCAGGTCCTGGCCTTGCGCCCAGTTGGGCGTGTTTCCTGGGCCAGACTCGGGCACAGGCGCGCTGGCCTTGCCGAGTACAAAGGCAGCAAATACCGCAGCGCCAAGTAGCACGACGAAGGCTAGTATCAGCAACGCGAGTGGAGCTTTGGAACGTTGTTCTCCCGGTGGGGGAGCCTTCTCCACTTCTCTCACCTGCCGCAAAGAGGGGGCCGAAGCCCCCTCCTCGCACCAAAGGCCTAGTTGGGCATAAACTCCTGAAGCTGCTTCATCTGCTCCGGCGTCATCTTGCTCATATCGGTCATATCTACCTTCATTACTTTGAATCCAGCCGGCGCTTCGAAATCCGAATCCGGTACGGAGTTTACATCAGAGACCTTCCAGGTAACGACCTCGGCGTTGTCGCCGCCGGTCATCTCGGTCTTGAGGGGAAGCCCCCATTCCTGGTCGATCCAGCTCTTGGACAGGTTCTTGCCTTCGCCATCGGCATACTCGATGTACCATACCTTGCGCCCATCAAGCTCGGTCTCGCTGAACTTGGCGTTGGGATCTTTGGCCAGAATACCCTCGATCTCTTCGGAAGGATCAATTGTCTGGGTTTCGGAGTCGCCGGTCTTCATCTCGAGAGCGGCCTTCTTGTCCACATCCACCATCAACATAAGGCTTCCCGCCATGTCGATGACCTGATATTTACCGGGTTTGGTGAGGTCTTCGATACGGATCTTGTCGCCCTTCATTGACATTTTCATAGTGCCGCCGCCCTCAGCGCGCTCGGTTATGATCTCGGCGCGCCAGCTCTTCAGCTCTTTGGCTTTGGCTGACATCTGCGCGGCAAGGGCTGCGAAATCACCTGGAGCTGCTACGGGCGCCGGGGGCTTGATGTTCTCCGCGCCAGCGGGAACTTCCGGCGGGCCTTCGGTCTTCTTGGGCGAGCAGCCAACCAGCAGGCTCACCACCAGGGCAATCACTACCAACAGCACGACCAGCTTGGTAACTTTCATGCTTCCCCCTCCTGGAGACGGCTTTGCCGCCCATATATGCACATCCTAACCATTGTACCTGTCCTTTCGATAAAAAGGCAGTAGCTGATATCAGGGGAGGAGGACAAATTAGCAGCCCAGCTTCAACTGTCAGGCCCTCTGGCCAGGGCTGACCAGGCTTCTCCAGTTGGAGAGCTGATGCCCTGGTAGAGGTTCGAGGCTACAGTCCGGTTGACTAGCGGGACGATTTGCGCAGGCAGAAGGCCTGAAGTTTGAGGTGAATAGTCCAGATAGCCGAAGAAATAAGTTGACCAGAAAGGCGAGAGATACTCGAAACCTTCACTTCGGCCAAGCAAAGCAAGCGCCTGGAGAAACTTCGCGTCCAGCGGCGCCCAGAAGGAGAAGGCGTCGCGCGCAAAAGCAGTGGCGTCAGTTGCGCCATTGATGCCTTCGGCGCCCTCTGTCTTGTAGCACCAGGCCTCACCCACCACGATGCCCTTGCCATATTGGCGGGCAAGCCGGGCGGATTCCATCGCGCGCGCGAACTGGTCGTCCCTCAAAAAATAGAAATGCAGGTTGAGGAAGTCCACCCCCGCATCGCGCAGAAACCCCTCAGCCAGCTCTCTCCACTGGGGATGCCAGGTTCCAAAGCCAGCCCCCACTTTCATATTTGGCAGGCCTAGTGACTTAAGCGCAACAACGAAACGGCCAACCATCGGTATCTGCACCGCGGGTTCGTCCACCGGCAGGCCGGTGACCGTCTGCATCGTGTCAGATTCCTCCGCAACGGTGAACCAGTCAGGCTGCAAGGCTTCGGCGATGAGCTTGAACATCCCGGTGCGCCTTGCCTCGAAGGTGGCTAGATCGAGCGTATGGTAGTAATCCTCTACCGGCAGGGACGAATAAGCCTTATTGGTGAAGACCTGGGAGCTTTCGACAATTACCTTTAGCCCGTACTGGCGAGCCACGGCGACTCTTGCCTTGTAGAAGGCCAGCAGCTTGTCTACCGTGTCGGCCGGCTGGCCCATATATTCGTAATAGGCCGGGTCGAGAAGAGGGAAATTTACATCGAAGGTGACCCCTTTCAAGCCCAGCTCGGAGAAGCGCTGCAGCATCAGGTCGGCGGTGGTGGCGGTACTCGGTATGAGCAGTCTGAGGCCCATATTGGCATTGGCGGGCAGCAGCGAAGTGGCGAAGACTGGCTCCGCAAGGACTGGTTTGCCGGCGGAAGCTGTCAGGATAGCGGTCAAGGGTGGCTTCGAGGCCAGTGTAGAGAGCCTGATACTCGGCTGGCACAGTCGGACTGGTTGCCAGGGCATCGGCGTTGCAACCGGCGGTCGCCAGCGCGCAAGTGACAAGGGCCAGGAGTGAAATCCACCGGATCATCAGGCTACCACTTCCTCTCAAAAGCGGAGGGCTGACACCAAACCACGCCCCCCAGGTTGCTCTAGGACGCACGGGAAGGGTGAAGGGTTCACCGAGGCGGCTCTGAGAAGTCTACTTTGTGACCCCCAGCGCCTGGAGAGTCCTCTCGACAGCCACCGGATTGGTCGGGTCGCCTCGCTTCGCTTCGACCTGCTTGAAATCGGCAGGCGGGCGCGCCTCGCTTTCGGGCACATTGTTGACGTCGCTGTAGGTCGCTGAGGTGACCAGCAGGTGGCTTTCCATATCTGTTTCCGTTTGGAGCGGCAGTCCGGTCGACTTGTCATACCACCACGTCTGTCTGGAGTGGGGCTCGGTCACCAGGACGGCCTTGTAGGCCGGCTGACCGTCCAGTTTTGCTTCAGTCAGCTTGGGCGGGACTGGGTATAAGGTCCGGCTGCTAGCCTCGGGCAAGGTTCCCCACGGGGGCGATGGAGAGGTGTGCAACCTGTAAGTGGTCTTCGTCGTGAGGTCGGCGAGGTACCTTTCGGAGCTGCCCGAGTCGAGGCGGTGATAGTAATGCCTGAAGTTGGGCTCATCGTCGCTCCACCAACTAGCCCAGGCGCCAGACTTGACACTATGCTGGAGTGGGCTCTTTACTCCGTTACGTACCTCAGAGGTGGTCTTGCGCAGGCTCTTGACGGTGTCTCCCTTGGCTCGCAACTCGTCCCAGAGCTTGCGGTCATCCTCGTCGCCCCAGATCAGGCCTTCTCCAAGAGGAACTGGATTGGTCGCCCGAGGCAAGGGCGGGTAAGGTGGCATCGGGGCCTCGGACTGGGTCTGGCTCGGTTGACAGCCTGCGAGCAGGCAACCTGACAGCAACCCTGCGATCAGGGCGCTGAAGCAAAACAGGATGCGTCTCATACAGGGCCTCCCTGGCCAGGGGCTACATACCCCCTCCCATCAGTGCTTGCAGTTCCTTTTCTAGCTCAGGGGGTATCTTCCCCTGAGCGTCCGGCTTGATCTCCTTGATCGTATAGCTGGTGGGCAGTTTCGCTTCGCTCTCGGGCACCGCGTTAAGGCCGCTGTAGGTGAACTTGGTGGTCACAGTCTGGTCGCCCATTGTCTGCTCTTGCTTGATGGGCAGGCCCTTCGCCTTGTCCATCCAGAGGGTGATCTTGAATCCCTCGCCCATCGTGAGCGTCGCCTTGTAGACCGACTGGCCACCGAGGATGGCCTCGGTGATCTTGGGGGGCGTGGGCAACATATCGAGCATTGAGCTGCTCTCCTTCGACTTTAGCAACTCGCTGGTTTCGGGCGGCAGGACCATCTTGTAGGCGACCTTCTTGGCGTCGTTGGCCAGGTAGATAGAACCCTCGTCGGTGTTCACATACTGCTTTGCCCCCGGGGTGGCGCTGTTTTCCACTTTGGTCCAGGCGCCAGAGGTCACCGCTTTTGAGGTTATTGTCTTGCCTGGGCCCATCGTCATCGTCGTCGTGGTGCGTATACTCTTTACAGACTTCTGCTTCGCCAGGAGGGTCTCCAGCAACTTCTTGTCGGCCTCATCGCCCCCAGATATTTTGGGCTTGGACGCGGCGGTGTTGCCGGGCGCGGGCTTCACAACCGTATTACCAGGCGCAAGGGGAGCAGGTTTTACACTGGGCAACGCCTGCAGATCACCTGGCAGTTTTGGCTCCGCGTTGGTCGGCTGGGGCGCCGGGCCGGCGTTGTTCGGCGCGGGTGGCTGCTCAGGCGACAGTTTGGAGTCGTCTCCAGGTGCTGGCGAGCTCGCGTCAGGTTGGGACTGCGCGACCGCCTCAGCAGGCGGGGCAGCTTCTTCGTTCAGGGCCTGCTTGCTGGAGCAGCCGGCAAGCAGCGAGAGAGACAGAGCAAGTGCCAGGAGCGTGAGCCAGTGTAAGGCGCGTTTCATTAGGCCCTCCTTGGAATATCAGCCTCGATTGTCCCAATCCACTTGCAACCGCCCGAGGGGGTCACTCACTCGCTGGCGGTAAGTCAGCATCACCTGACGGGTCGTATTGGGCGCCAGATCGAACCAGTTGTCCGACAGCCTGACCACCGGCTCATCGGGCAAGAAACGCACCTGACGGGCTAGTGCCGCTCCAGCGCTTACGGTCAGCTTCACTTGCTGAGGTCGGTCGCTGACAAGCTCGGCCTCGAAACTGACCTCGGCAGGCGGGAAGGACAGCTCTTTATGCTGGCGACTGAACCAGAAGCGCTCGGTTAGCAGCGCGCCATCCTCCTCCATCAACCTGGCCCAGAGCAACTCGTCAGGTGCGAAATCGGCGGTCTCGTACCTGGCAATAAGCTGAGCCGAATCAGGCGCTACTTCGATATGCTTTACCTCGCGAGAACGCGGCGCTCCTCCAAAGGTAAGGCGTTCTACCTCCAGGGTCAGATTCAAAGGAAGCTGCCGGTCGTTCACAATCCAGGCGGTGACACTGCCGTCCGGCTCGTCCTGGAAGCTGCAGATGACCGGCTGATTGGCCCGCTTCACATAATAATAGCCCGGTTTCACCGCGCGGTCGAATTGCAATATCGAGTTGCAGATGCACGGCCAGGTGTCGGCGAGCTTCCAGTAGAGGTACCCTCCGCACAGCCACTTGCGCCGGCGGAAATGCTCCAGCGCGTATTGCTGGAAGGTCGCCTGGGCCAGTTGCTGCAGCGAGACGAACTCTTCCAGAGTGTCGGCGGCGCCGAATTCGTCCAGTGTCGCCCACAGCTTGCCGGTAACATCAATTGAGCAATCCTCGAGATCGCCCCCGTGGAAGCGCCAGACGTCGTTCTCGATGGGCCAGAGGGCCTCTTTCGGGATGAACTGTTCTGAGCAGGTCGAGGTTGGGGACGCCATACCGGCCGAACTCGGTCAGGAAGCGACCTGTCTCCTCATTGAAGCTACGGTGAGAGGCCTTGCCATGCCAGCAGTCCCAGTTGTGGATATTGCCCGACAGGCGCGAGTAAGGATGCTCGTTGTTGCGGCTCATCGGGCTGCTGGGCAGGTAATAACGGGTGGGATCGAGTTCGTCGCACAAGCGCTTTGTCAGTTCGTGGGAGATAAGGTTGTGCTTCCAGGTGTCGGTGCCAAAGGCGCCCCAGAAGCACATATCTATCTCGTTGTCGCCGCACCATAGCGCAATCGAGGGGTGGTTGCGCAGCAGGCGGAAGAGTTCGCGTTCTTCTTTCTCGACCAGCGCCATAAACTCCGCGTCGTCCTGGGGATAAAGGCCACAGGCGTAGAAGAGGTCATGCCAGAGCATAATCCCAAGCTCATCGCAGGTCTCGTAGAAGGCGTCGTGTTCGCGCAGGCCGCCGCCCCAGACGCGCAGCATATCAGCGTTGAGGGCCAGCATATGCTCCAGTGCCCAGCGATAGTCCTCGCGGTCGAGGCGCGAGGGGATGGCTTCCAGTGGCTGCCAGTCGAAGCCTTTCACGAAGTGAGTTTGTCCGTTGATGGTGAAAATGAAGGACGTGCCGCCGTCCTCCTGAGGTTCCTCCAACACGGCGATCTCGCGCACCCCCACGCGAAGGCGGCGGGAGTCCGTCACCTGGCTTCCTTCTTTTACGCGCGCCTCGAGGTTGTAGAGATGGGGTTCGCCTTTCGTGTGGGGCCACCACAGTCTGGGACTTGCCAGATCGAAAGTGAGCACCTCCGACAGGCGGTCGGCTGCGCCAAGCCTTACTGGGACGCTGACTTGGGCGATAAAGTCTTCACAAGAGAGTTCGCACTGGACATCGGCCTCGAGGGAGCGCGGCGCGGGGTTGAAGACCGTGACCTCGACCTCGACACTTGCCTGGTTCAGGCTCTGGACCCGGGTTGTGACGTGGACATCTTCGATGCGCGGGCCGGAATGGGCCTCAATCCAGACTGGCCTGAAGGGGCCGGCGGTGATTACGCGGGGCACATTGTCCCAGCCGAAGCTCATCGCCGATTTGCGCACCCAGTTGCGGTATTTGAGGGAGAAGCCCTGGACTACCGAGAGGTCTTTGCCGTGTTCATCCACCCAGAGAGCGGGCGGCCGGAAGCGGATCAGCAGCTCGTTTCGCTCCCCATAGCGCGCCTCATGGGTGATGTCGAACTCCCAGGGGATGAACTGGTCATGGGCCTCCCCAAGCAGTGTGCCATTGAGATAGACCTCGGCGATGGTGTCCAGGCCTTCGCAGTGCAAAATCAGCCAGCTTCCAGCCAACTCACCAGGCGCCTCGAAAAAGGTGCGATACCAGAAATCGCGCTGTTCCATCCAGTAGCTCTCGCGAAACTGCATCCCGATGATAGGGATCGGAGATGCGTCCCGCTTTCAGATAGACGTCATGGACCTCACTGGGGGCTGTACAGGGCACTGAATCAGCCCAGAAAGCCTCTGAGAAAGCCTTTTCAGGGGCGACATCGGGCGCACAGTCGGTAAGTTGCCAGTCCTGGCACAAGGAGATTCGAGAACTCATTGGGGCCTCCAAAAGTCGTTCGCAGTCACCTGGGTGTATGGCAGGTATATTCGGCCTGGCAAGGGGGCTTCCTTTCGCTTCAGAGAGGGAAACAAGGTCCTTTTGCACAGTTTTCCACAGGCAAAAAGGCCTTCTGTGGATAACTTGGCAGAGCCTGGGGAAGGGCACATCCGTTCGCAGGCACAGAAGCCCAATATACCGTGCGAAGGGCGTGGTGACGCCATTCAGGAGACTCAGTCGGCCTCGGGAGCCAGAGTGAGGTGTTACGAGTCGAGGACGCCTGGGAAGGCCTTCAGAGGCCAAAGGCTGTGGACAACTGCTTCCTGGAATTAACAGAACGTAAACAATTGCCTGTGCGAGGCCTTTTTCGGGCAAACAGGGCGCAACAGCCTCTGAGGAGAGGGCCTTCTGAAGGGTGCTCCGAGGCTCGCCAGGAGGGCGAAATCGCCCTCCATCCGGCTGATCGTGTTACTTATATCCTTCGAAACAAGGCTGCTTGCCGGCTAGTCCATCAGATACTGTTCGATGGCTTCGGCGACGGCGCCTTCATCATTGCTTGCGACGAGGGCATCGGCTTGCTGGAGCACTGTCTCGCGTGAATTGGCCGGCGCCAGGGTGAAGCCGCACAGGCGGAACATCGGCAGGTCGTTGTAGTTGTCGCCCATGCAGGCGCATTCCTCGAAGGGGACGCCGTAATGCCTGGCGACCTCGGAGAGGGCTTCTCCCTTGGACACCAGCGGATGCATAAACTCGACGTATTCAGGCTCCGAGATGGTGATATACATCTCGCCGCCCCACAGGCCGGAGAACTCCTGATAACGCTGTTTGATTTCTTCGGGATTACCTAGTATGAGGATCTTCTCCGGCTCTCTGCCATCGAATATATGCAGGTCTGGCGCTGCCTGCATCGGGCTGCTGGTGCGCCGGACGTAAAGCTGCGAGAGGGGCGCGGTCGGGTCGGGATTGAAAAGCTCGCCCTCGATATAGTAATTGGCAAGCCAGCCGCGTTCACAGATGACATCCACGACTTTCTGGGCTTTTTCGGCGGGCAGCGGGCGCCTGTAGAAGATATCGCCAGCCTCGTCCATTATGAGAGCGCCGTTGCAGGCGATGAGCGGGCCCCGGAAACCAAGCTGATCGTAATAGCTCTTGATGGCAGCGGCCATCCGGCCCGAGTTCAGCACCACGATGCCGCCTTCTTCCTTGTAGCGACGCAGGGCGCTTATGTTGGGTTCTACCAGGTCACTTTTGGAATCGAGCAGCGTGCCGTCCATATCTATTGCGAACAATTTGTATTTGAGGCCCAAGCAAATCAACTCCGGTCTTTCATCAGTGAGAGCGCTCTTTGGGCGGTCTCGGCGTGCAATTCTACTGTCGTATCAAGCTGGGGGCTGTAGCCGCCCCCAAGCACCAGCGCGACCCCTGCGCCAAACTGGCGCGCCAGTTCGAAAACCAGCTTGTCGCGCTCGGCCAGGCCCTGGCGCGTGACGTGAAGGCCGCCAAGCTCATCCTCTTCGAACACGTCAACGCCCGCCACATAAAGCAGCAGGTCAGGCTCGAAGCGCGCCGCGAGCTGATGCAGACCGCTGGCCAGGGCATCAAGATACTCGGAATCCCCCGCCCAACTCGGCAGGCCGATATCCAGGTCGCTTGCGGGCTTCTCCTTCGGATAATTGCGCTCTTCATGCAGGCTGAAGGTGAAGCAGCTCGGCTCGCTTGCGAGCAGGCTGGCCGTCCCGTTGCCCTGATGCAGGTCAGAGTCTACGACTGCCACGCGCGACGCATAACCATACAACAGAGCGGCCCGGGCCGCAACTGCCACATCGTTAAGCACGCAGAAGCCTTCTCCCCGGTCCGCGAAGGCGTGGTGGAAGCCGCCCGACAGGTTGAAGCCGACTCCGTTGCGGCTTGCGAGCTCGCAGGCCTGGATGGTGCCACCAGTCGCAAGTCGCTGGGCGCGCAGCACCTCTCGGTTGATGGGGGTGTCGGGCGCAAGTCTGGCGCCTGGCTCCTCGGCGAGGCGCTCAAGCCGGGCAAGGTATTCTGGCGTATGGACCAGCAGCAGTTCGGCTTCTGTAGCGAGTCGGGCGGGCAGGAATTCGGCTTCAGTAAGCAAGGCCTGATTCGAGCAGGCGCTCTTTAAGCAACACGTATTTCGAAGAACGGAAGATATGCCGGCCCATATCGGCCTGGTAGTCATCGGAGTAGACGGCGAATTCCACGCGCTCGGGCTCCCTAGAGCAGCGACCTGGCCTCGTGCATACGCTCGGGGTCCAGCTCGGTGTCGGCAATGAAGCCGCAGATGGAATTGATGGCCAGCAGTTCGTCCAGCTTTTCGGCGAGTTCGGGGCTTTTGCCGATGGCTTGCTTCAGCCAGGCGGCGAGGATGAAGGTGAAGCGCTCCACCGTGGGCATACTGATGCTGGTGAGGTCGGCCGTCTGGGCAGCTTCGGCTTGCCCGGTCAGCACTCGGCAGAGGTTAAGCCGGTGGCCATCCATATGCGCGGACCGTCCAAACAGGCGGCACAAAGATGGTCTGGCTTCGTAAACCGAGCAACCTGTCTCGGTGACGAAGGGGCAAGCCTGCACCAGGCCCGGCGTGATGACCGCGCCGCGCTCATCAATATCACTGGCCTCGAGGGGAGAGGTTGCTACCTGGGCTTTGGCCTGGGCGACGAATTCTGCCACCTGCTCAGGGGTGAAATGCTCTCGCACCCAACTGGCGAGCTGCTCGAACTCAAGCCGCGTAATCAGGAAGATACTGGTGTTGCAACAGAGGGTGCAGCCAGCCGGACAGCGGAGGAAAGGATATTTGACCTCCAGCTCGTCGATGTTGCGGTCCAGGTAGTCGTAGAAACGCTCCAGGACGTCAGTAAGGGCAGGTTCCATCATCAGGTTAGGTTGGCCGCGCGCTTTGGGAGGATGGCGGAGAGGGAGGGATTCGAACCCCCGGGGTGGGTAACCACCCAGCGGTTTTCAAGACCGCCTCCTTCGGCCACTCGGACACCTCTCCACTGGAGGAATTGTAGTCCGGACAGGATTTGCAGTCAACCTGAGGTCGGCGGAGGGAAGCCAAGCTCCGGCAGGCAGTAAGAGAGGAAGGCGCCCATCCTGAGGCCATGCCTGGGCAAGGCCACGCGCGTCAGACGCAGCTCTTTCATCAGTTCTTCAGCCAACACGGCGCCCGCCCACATCATATGGGCGCGCTCCGGCTCAAGCCCTGGCAGCAGGCGGCGTTCTTCCAGGGGAAGTTGCTGCAGCTTGCGACGCAAGCTCTGCACTTTGTGAAGTGAGAGCTGGATGCGACAGACAGCTTCTTTGTCGAAGCTGGGCAGCTCCAGCGCCATCGCGGCAAGGGTTGTGAAGGCGCCACCGGCGCCAAGTCCCTCTAGCCTGGCGCGAGGGATGCCTGAGAGGAATCGTGGCAAACTGGCGCGCAGCTCTGCAAGGAAAGCGCGATATTCGAGCCTGCTCACTGGATCTTCGGTGACAAATCTGGCCGTCGCCGATTGGGAGCCAAGAGGCAGACTGCGCTGTGTACGTGGATTACCTGGGGAGCCGAACGACACCTCGGTGCTGCCCCCACCGATATCGATTACACAGAGGCGCTCTGCGCTGGCGGGCAGGCCATAGGTGGCCCCCAGGAACCCAAGCCGCGCTTCCTCTTCAGGTGAGAGCACCTTGGGCAGCCCGTTACTGGCGGCGAGCAACCGTTCGAGAGTAGCCTGCGGCTCTTGCAACTTGCGCCCGGCAGCGGTCGCGATGAGGCAGACAAATTCCGCCCCCGCCGCTCTGGCTTGCTGGGAGAAGCTCTCGACGGCCAGAGCAGTCGGTTGGGCTTTGTCTCGCAGCAGTTCTCCCTCGGGGCTTACAGCCTGAAGGAAGAAGGTAAGCTCGCGGTCCTCTGCCAGCACTTGCACTCTGCCGCCCGGCAGCGCGCGAGCGATGAGCAGCCTGACAGCGTTGCTGCCGAGGTCAATCACCGCGCCGACTGGGCTTGCGGGCTCACTGCTCATCGGCTGGCCTCCGGCGGCGTCTGTAGAAGGGCTTCTCCCCAGGCTAGCAGCAGGCAGACTACCACCAGCCAGGCAGAAACTGGCGCAATCAACCAGCCACCTTTCAGATAGGGCGTTGGCGCGGCGCCAAGAGGGACCGAGGCTTCGAGAGCCAGCCTCTGGCCATAGGGCGCTTTCTCGAGCAAGCCCAGCTCCGGCGCGACAATCGCTGAAATGCCAGTCAAGGCCGCGCGCGCCACAGGCAGGCCAGTCTCATAACTGCGGAAAAGACTCGCCTGGAGGTTCTGCTCAGCCAGTCCGGTGTAAGGCGTCCACCCATCATTGGTCACGACCAGCAGCACCTGGGCGCCCTGATGGGCCAATGACAGGGCATATTCGGGGAAGATAGCTTCAAAACAGACAAGCATTCCCCCTTTTGTCCCTGCGAAATCAAGCGGCGCCGGCTCGGGGCCGGCTGCATAGTCGAATTCGCGTACCGGATAGAGCTTCCACAGCCACTCTAGCTGGTCGCGCCAGGGCAGATATTCGCCAAAAGAGACCAGGCGATGCTTGGAATAACGCCCTGCCAGTTTGCCTTCGGGCGAGTAGACCAGCAGCGAGTTGTGGATGCCGTCGGATTCGCGCACCGAGATGCCCCAGATTACCCATTTTTTGGCTGCGCGGGCGTGTTCGGCCGTCCACAGCAGTTCCGGCGCGGTCTCGACCTTCGCCAGGCGCGGAGAGGCAGTCTCAGGCAGCAATATGACGTCGGCTTCCGAGGCCAGGGCCTCTTCCAGCATCGGCCGGAGTTCTTCCCAGGATTCTTTCGGATCGCCGTACATCCGCACCCCGGCGACTTCGTGCATCGTCGGGTTACTCTGCACCACAGCCACCCGGACGAACTCTCGCAGCAGGTCGGTGCGACTTGGAGTCGGTTTCCCCAGGTCACCGAGGGGCGCGCTGAACAGCAAAATCGCGAGCAGGCCAGCCGAGGCGAGGGTTGCCTTGCCCCACTGGCAGCTCGAACGCGCCATCACAAGAGAAGCCAGCAGGAGATTGGCGGCGATAAGCAAGGCAGAGCAAAGATAGATGCCCCCAATCGCCGCCCAGGGCGCCAGTGTGCCGTCCTGGGAATAGCCCAGGCTGGCCAGCGGGTAGCCGAGGAAGCCAAGTTCTTTGATGCGTTCGATGCCCGTATACAGGAAGGGCAGCAGCAGAAGTCCCCACCAGCGGCCTCTTTCAGGCGAATACCACCAGGCGAGGAAGGCGAAAAGTCCCCAGTACAGCGCCAGTATGGCCGAGGAGAGAATCCAGACCATATCGCCCAGCGCGCGAAAATATATACAGGTATAGAGGTAGTAGGCAAATCCCGCGACAAAACCGATTGCGAAGGCCCGGCGCGGGCGATGAGCCCTCAGAATCAACAGCAGCGCAGGTGAGAGCGCCACCCAGGCGAGCGCGGGCAGGTCGGCAGGCGCGAAGGCCAGCCCCGCCGCTAATCCTGAGAAAGCCGCGAGGATTAGCGCAAGCCACCAGCCAGGGGAGCGCCAGGTGATATAATTTGGCAAACCCTCATCTGGAGGTCGCTGCCCTGTGGCTCGCGTCGTCTCGTTGCTAGTTGGGCTCTCCATCCTGCTCCTTATATGTGGCTGTGCGAATTCTCCGAGTTCACCGCCACCTGTGACCGCAGAGAAAGAGCTAATTTTCGATATCACCGTTGCCGAGAATTATAGCAACAACTGCTACTACTTCGTCGCAATTGATGCCGATGGCGACCCGCTGACAGGCCCGCTGCCCGTCGTCTCAGGCCCTTATTGGGGCAATGGGTGGGGCACAGGCAGCTTTGGCTTCTATGCCGAGCAGCTTGGCGGCTTTATGACAGTCTACGACACCCAGACGCTGGTTGATATCGAAACCGATGCCGATTGGCTGCTTTCTATCAGTGGAAATCCCGACCGGCAGGCCTCTGGCTTCTATCTGCTGGATATCCAGAATATCAATTTCGGCGCCGTAACGGTCACCTCACCTGACGGGTTGATTGTATCTGCCACGAATTCGAGCTTGCAGAGCGCCGGGACGCTTGCTTTCACCACTGACGCCGCTGGGAACATCGTCGCCGGGACGGTCAGCTTCACTCCTGCCGCCCTGGGGGGAAGACCACTTACCGGCGCAGAACAAGCCGTTGTCACCGCCGCCAATGCCGGCGGGCCACTTGCCAGCGGCACCTTCAGCGGGCTTGGGATCACCCTCACCCTCGGCGCCGGGCCTTTTGCAGGGGGCGCCCAAAGCCTGGTAATCGCCCCGACGACGGGCGATGTGCGCGTCAGGCTCCAGTTCCCCAGCCTGGCCTACACGCAGGAGACAGCCGGCACCGTTTACTCCAACAGCTCTACCGCGACCGCCACGCCGCCGATGCCTGGCGTCACGCTGACCACGGGCGACCTCGCGACAGGCCAGACTGCGACTCTCCGCGCCCAATACGCGCCTCAGGGGCAGAACCCCAGGCAGCCGCTGGACTTCACTTCGCCCATCGGGAGCAACCATCTGCGGTTCTCCCTGCAGCTCAGCGACCTGGCGCCGCTGGCCGAGAGGGTAGAAGTCAACCTCATCTTCACCGATGTGACCCCGCTGGATCCGGGCTTCGTGGGGCAGCGCTATTTCGATGCGCTGGGGCCAAACGGCAACGACTTCGTGAGTCTCGATGTCACACGCAACTATATCTACTACAACAGCGACGCGGATGTGCCCGAGCAAGCCGGCGACTGCGGTGAGGCCGCTCTCGACATCGTGGATTGGAGCATCGAGGTGCTCGTGCGGGAGTAGTGGGTGTATGGAGAACGTCGCCCAGAAGCGTATGCAGCGACTGCGCGAGCTGGACAGGCGCAAGAGAGCGCCGTTACTGGGCTTTCGCGCCCGACCTCTATTTGGTGGGATCGGGCGTAGATTCGTTCTCTGCCCACTGGTCCCTCTTCCCGGTCTGTACCCCCCTCATGTGCGGAGGGCGCAGGTCCGTGGATATGATGCGTATGGTGATAGCTGGCCAACAGGGTAGCACGGAAGGAAGAGCCCGTGCTACCGCTGTTGCAAAGGCCGCAAGCTAGTCGTCCCAGGGGACAACGCCAGTCCACTGGCCGTCCGAGAGTGGGAATCCTGCAGAGCTGAAGTAACGGCCGACTGCCTGGGCCAAGGGCACGTTACCCAGGAAGGCTTGGGCATCCATATCGGTAATGTCGGCACCAGGGAGGATGCTCCAAGCCGTCTGCCAGCCGTCCAAGCTGGTCAGGTCTGGCACCTGCACCATACTATTGTCATTGCCGGCGAGCCACCCGGTCGAGACGATGACGTCAACGAACTGGCCGCCGGCAGACGCATAGACGAAGTAACCCAGCGTATCGGGCTCGTCCAGGCTGGAGAAGCGGAAATAGGCGAAATCGCCCTCCGTTACGAGCTGGACGAGGAACGAGTTGAAGCTCTCATCCGGCGCGGGGAGGCTGATCGCGGCGGGATCGGCAAAGGCGCCGGTAACCATCACGGAGTTGCGCGTCACGCTAAGGTCGTAGTGGTCGCCAGTGACGGAGGCCGCAGCGGGTACGGTGCGGCAGGCTAACGTGCCGTCGGCGACATCATCGTCATACGCTATGGGCACGGGGGTGCCGTTGGCGGTGACGTAGCTGAGCGAGGCGATGGCGCCTGCGGCGGATCCTGTCACCTGCGCCGTGCCGCCATCCTCGAGCAGGATGCGGTCTGCCGACGTCACTGTGAAATTGAAGGTGGTCGAGCCTTCGCTCATTGTTAGCCCGCGCAGAAGGTAGATCCAGTTCGCCATGCGCGGCGAAGTCCACGTGCTGTCCACAACCGCCAAATCGAATAAACCCACCTGCAGCATGGCGGCGTAGGAGGAGATAGGGGACGAGGTAGATTGGCTGGTCGGCGTCACCGCCGACGTCTGCCCCGCGGCGAAATCGTAGCTGATGCTCCCCATGATCTGGCCGTAGCCCGTTGGCAATACGCGCGCGCTACGCAGACCGTTATCGAGAAACTGAACCAGCGAGTCGCCCTCTGCAAGCGTACCGTACTGCAGATGCAGGGCGCCGTCGTCGCAGAGGGCGAAGCCAAAGCGCCCCTGCGCGTCGGTGACCGTCGCCGTGTAAACGCCGGTCTCGCTGGGATCGATCGGTTGCCAGGGGCTGTTGCCATCCTGGAATGCCGCCCACTCCGCGTTCACCAGCACCAGACCAGGCGAGCGCTCGTACACCTGCAACGTAACTGCCCCGCCAGTCTCAGGCCCGTCCGACCCACCACCACACCCGGCCACCAGCACTGAGGCAAGAAGGACGGCCAACAGACCGTAACGACAAACACGCATGGCAAGCTCCTTTACAACATAATGACAACCAGTTCTACTTTCGACCACCTGACCCGTCCTCCTTCTTGATCTCGCAGTGTATCTCTTACTCTCAGCCTGCCTGGCCGAGGTCTTCAGGGCCATCCTCTGCGCCTCGACAGCGGCACTGCTGGCGGTATGGGTGTGGAGTCAGACAAGGGGCGAGGTGATGGATTGCGGGTAAATCCAAAACTCCTATTGAGGGCGTATACTGATTAGAGAACAGGCGTGCGGTGAGGTACGATGGCAGAGGGCGAGAGGCTGGTTTTTGAGGCGCGGACACCAAAGTGGCAGGCGTGGGGGGCGCTGGCGAGTGGGGTAGCGTGCCTGGTACTGGCAGGCTTGCTACTTTGGTGCGTGGGCACTCTTCTGAAAGACATGCAGCCGTTCTATTCCATCTGGAGCACCCTGGGGCGCGAGTTTGTGCGCATTCCATTCCTTCTCTTCCTGAACTCTGCCGGTATGCTGGGCTTCGGGTGCTGGTTAATCTGGCTTGGCAGGACACGGCTGAGGCAGCCAGTGAGCCTAAAGCTGGTGGTGGACGAGACAGGGCTGGAGTTCTCCACTTGGCGTGACTGGGGTGTGAAGCTGGCCTGGTCCGATGTGATGGCGCTACGTGCCTTCGAGGCTGACCCCAAGCCCAAGCGCTGCGTGATTAGGCTAGCAGTGCTCACCGAGGCAGGATTGCTGGACCTGACGCGTTTTGTGAACAAGGAAGCTGTGCTGGATGCTCTCCTCGCGCGCACGAACTTTGTGAAGAGGGGCACGAAGGGGCTAGACGACTGGTATGGCTCGGTTACGAGCGACGCCTCGTCGTCCAGAGCCCGGCTTCGACCACTAACCTTGCTCCCAAGTCGACCGCAGGACCTGATGTGGAATCGCAGGCTGCGCAAGCTGGCCGGGGCCGGAGCACTGCTACTGGTGGCCTGCTGGA
Organism: uncultured Armatimonadia bacterium; assembly: GCA_963749155.1. Classification (GTDB taxonomy): domain Bacteria; phylum Armatimonadota; class Zipacnadia; order CAVVLO01; family CAVVLO01; genus CAVVLO01. The sequence goes on from CAVVLO010000002.1 coordinate 1,456,640, forward strand.
TGGCGCTGGTGTTGTGGTCCAAATACTTCACCCCGATCAACGAGCTACCGACCGAGGTCCACTCCCTGGCGCTGCCTGTTGATACAAAGCTGACCTCTAGACCTGTCTGGGCTGCGGACTCGAGCAAGCTGTTCGTAACAATACGGTCTTCTAGCACCACCGAGCAGGGCGAGCAAACGAGCTTCGCAGCGCTGGTAGAAGTGATGCCCGGCGGCCAGTTGAGATACCTCACCCCCTGGTATCAGGATGCAAGCTCACCGGGGTGCTCCAGTGAGGGGTGGCTGGCCTTCAGTCTGAGGCGCAACCAACTGACCGAAGCAGAGCAGCAGACACTTATACATGGTTCGGGGGCGCCTCCCTACACGCAGGAGGAGCTACGCATTGTCCGCAAGCAGCACGAGGCAGATCTCTGGCTGGTCGCTCCGGGCTCAAGGGTACCACGCAAAGTGAAGCAGCCTGAGCCTGCTGGAGTGGCCGGCCTGTGGACTTGGTCGCCCTCGGGCAAGCTGCTGACGGCCTTCTGCTCATATGACGAGTCGGAGGGTAGAGTGGAGTCGCTCTGGGTAGTTCCAAGCGATAGTAGTCCGGCGGAGGGAAGCGCTATCTTGCGCCCGCCAAAACTGGATTGAACAGGCTGGGCGGGCTGGAGTGGTCTCCTGATGAGCGGTCGTTGGCGCTGCTTGGATTCCGTCGCAACGAGGAGGGAGGCCGGAAGGACGACCGCGACCTGGTGCTCGTGCTGGACCTGGCTTCAGGCCAGTGGAGGGAGGTCGCCTCTCTGTGCATGGAGGAGTGCTTCTGGCCGCTGGCGCCCTGCTGGTCGGATGACTCGCTCAGGCTGACAGTGCTTGCATCGGACTGGTGGGGGCTTGGAGCCGATGAAGTAGAGGTCGCAACCGGCGCAAGAGAGCGCCGCTACCGGGTTTTCGCACCCTACCCCTATTGGGGGGTATCGGGGGTATCTTGGACGGCGAACGGCCAGGCGCTCGCGCTGGCTTTGACGGTGCCCTCGGACACACCGGGGCGTTCCTCCAGCACCAGCGACGACCTTATCATCGAGAGCGCAAAGGGGCTTGCAAGGTTGCCCTTCATCGCAGAGTGGTACGCCTACCGCTCCGCCTGGTCGCCCGATGGCAAGTGGCTGGCGCTACCCACCAAGCAGGGCCTGCTAGTTCGTGAAGGTGCCCGAGGGACTCTGGTAGCGAGGGGGTTTGGAGCTATGGGCAACCGGTATGGGAGCAGGCCAGCGGAACGCCAGATGGGAGTTCTGGCTGCTCGGGTGCCTTTTTGGGGCTAGCTTGCTGGTGGTCGTGGCGACGGTCTGGTTCGGCTTCCTGCACCCGCTCAACACCGCGAGCAGGTCGTGGACGCGACGACTGAAATTCGTGATGTGCTGGGATTCGACTACACCGGGGTGATGGCCGGGCCGGTGTGGACCACTGAGAAAGGCGCGCTGGCGGTGCTGTCCTGCCAGCAGAACTTGTCAAGTGGAGAAGTGCTCTATTGGGGCAGGCTTATGCGGTTCTCCCCGGACGGAACCACTGCCTCGGCGTCCCCATGGTTCACAGAGAGGCCCGGCCAGAAGGCGTTGGCACCGAACGGCAACCTGGCGATCGCCTCACAGCGCTACGAATTGACGCAGGAGGAGAAGGCGCTCATCAAACCTCCTGAATACAAGATGCGGGGACTGCGGGATCAAGCGAGTCCCAGTCACCGCAGAGGCGCTTGGCGCGATGTGGAAGGAGGCCATCAGTGATCTCTATCTGGTGCAGGCGGGGACCGAGCGGGGCCAGAGTCTTGCGCAGCCTGCGCCGGAGGGCGCGTCCTCGCAATGGCCTGGTCGCGAGATAGCCAGTGGCTTGCGGCTGCGTGCAGCAGGCCGGAGGCGGTCAGTTCCACGGCCAGCTTGTGGCTGGCGCCGGCCAGAGGCGATTCGGCGCGACAGCGACGTTTGCCCTGCCCAAGGGCTTCGAGGCGCGATGATATGGCCTGGTCGCCTGACGGCCGATTGCTGGCACTCACGGGCAGGTTGCCGGATGTTGTTGCTTGGACGGGACAGCCGATGCGGCACTGGTGCTGGACGTCGTGAAGGGTGGTACTCGAGTGGTGACACGGCAGCGCCGGGTGAATACCTTGCTGTGGGGGCCGCCTTGCTGGTCGAGTGACTCGAAGACGCTGACCCTCGCGCGTATGGCTCCTGGGGTGGTCGTAGTAGATGACTACAACCTGACGACGGGGAAGAAGACGGAGCGGTTCAGCGCGCGCTTTCCGTTGATCACGGATGTCCCGTGCGTGGTCGCGTGGGCGCCGGACCGAAATGCCGTGGCGCTACGTATGCCGAACAGGAAGCATCAGCGCGCCACCAAGGGCTCGGGCGGAGATCAGAGCGGCTCGGAGCTGGGGTATGACCTGCTGTTCGAGAGCGCCAAGGGACTGTTCCGGGTGCGGCTGAACAGGCCTTGCTATCTTAAGTTTGGCGCCTGGTCACCTGACGGTCAGTGGGTGGCGATTGCCCAGGCGAAGGGCCTGCTGTTTGTAAAGGTGCCACAGGGGGTGTGGTGAGGATGAACGAGAGCGGCGAGAGGCTGGTTTTTGAGGCGAAGGCGTCTCGGTGGGCCTTGCCAACGGAACGCGCGCTGGCTGGGCTGCTCTGCTTGCTCGGACTGGGGTTGGTCGCGCTCCTGGTTGGCGAGGGTGTCTTGTTCTGGAACCTGGCTGATTTCATGCCCCTGTGGTTCTCCGTGACGTTCCCTGCGCTGCTGGTTGCGCTTGCGCTGCCGTTTGGAGCAGTGGCGGCCATGCGCGCTGGGACACGTCGGTGGAAGGAAGCCAGCTCGCTCAGAGCGGGCATGCGGATCGCCCTCGATGAGGAGGGCCTTCATCTGCAAGCCCCCCGAAGCAAGACACTCGACCTCCCCTGGCAGCAACTTGTGGCCGTCAGGGCCTTTGAGGCCGCTCCCGTTTCACATCGTAAAGTCATCTCGCTGAAGCTGTACACCTCCGAAGGGAGTCTCTTCCTGCACCACCGACTGCAGGGGAAAGAGTCGCTGCTGGACGAGTTGGTCACAAGGGGCGGCTTCATCAAGACGAGAGCGGGTAGTATCTGGGACATCTACAGCAGGAAGGCCCCTGAGGAAGCTGGCACTCTGAGGCTAGAGTCGCATGCATTGCGCTGGACACAGCCAGGAGAAGAGGGCAAGGTCGCAGCCCGAAAGCGACGTCTCTGGCGCGCGGCGGGGCTGTACCTCACGCTGGCGGCTCTGGGCGCTATCCCGCTTGCCATACTGGGCAGGACCTCGCCGACGACGGTGCTAACCCCAACAACCCGCCTTGTGCCACTCGGGGGGGACTGTTGTGTACAGGGAGTGGCCTGGCGGCCAGATTCCTCGGCGGTGGCCGTCCTGTTCTCGCGCAGCCAGACTGGCCCAGACGATATGGCTCTGCTACGCAAGCGACTCGTGCTGGTGAGCAAGGCCGGAGCTCTTAGCTACCTGACGGGCTGGATGACCCGGATACACGAGCCGGCGTGGAGCCCGGATGGTAAGTGGCTCGCCTGTGTCCGTAAACGCTACACCTTGAGTGAGGCTGAGCAGCAGACACTGGACACCCTCGAGAGACGCAAGCGGGCTATCACAGACAACACGCTCAGGGAAGCTCCGTCGGGAGAGATAATACTTCCCAACGTGCCCCCTCCTTCAAGTAAGGAACTGAAGCTGCGAAGCAAGCAAGACGCTGAAGAGTTGTGGCTGCTGCAGCCTGGCTCGAAGACCGAGCGGGTACTCACCGGAGGGGTTTAACGTTAGCCTGAGAGCACCAAGCTGGGCTCCCTCGGGCAAGCGGATCGCCGCGATATACCAGCGTGAGGAAACAGGACAGGACGATGAGAGAGGACTCTGGGTGGCCCGTGTGGGTGAGGGCCCCCAAACAGGGCGGTGCTTGGACCTGCCTGAGGGCTGCGCGATGGAGACGCTCGCCAAGCCCATATGGGCGCCTGACGAGAGCGCCCTCCTCGTTCTCGGCTACAAGCGAGACCCGACGGCCTCAGCGGGAAGACAACGGTCGTCCAGTTGCTACTGGATTTGAAGAGCGGTGAGTGGCGCGTAATCCCAATCAGTACCTATGACTCCGAGTGGGAAATCTCGGGGACACACTGGACGGCGGATTCTTCGGTCGTGGCATATGTCGTTGCCAGTATACGCGGGCTCCGCCTCGAACACATCAACGTGGCCAGCGGCGAGCGGACCAAGCCTGTGCGCTGGGTGAGTCCTCTCCCATGGGTGCTGCTCCAGGTACAAGACTGGTCGCCGAGTGGCAAGTCGGCTCTGGTGCGCGCACTGGCGTGGAACACCTTGTTCACGGGGGGTAACGCGGTCTTCTTCCTGGCAACGAAAAGTGGGCGACTGGTCCGGATGGTGCAGCCGACGGAGGTCTGGAGCGGCCTGCGGTGGTCGCCTGACGGACAGCACATCGCAGCTCCCGCGAGGGATAAGGTGCTGTTCGTGAAGGTGCCCGAGGGGGTGTGGTGAGGATGAGTGAGAGGGAACAACGGAAACCAAAGCCTCTTAGCAAAAAACCGGCCTTGGTGCAAGTAACGTTCGCGTTTCTGGGCGGGTCTCAGACCCGCCCCTACCGTAATCTCAGGGCCCGGGGCAGGTATCGGGAGCAAGCTCCCGATACACGCCAGAAAGATGGCGCCGCAGGCCCGATACGGGGTGCAGGGGAGGCATCCCCTGCGCTTTTCGCCTTGCTCTTCTCGCAGCTAGCCCCTTACGGCACCGGCGGATGCTCGGAGTCGATGGCGAGCAGCACGAGTGAGCCGGGGGGCAGGTCCAGCTCCACCTTACGGGCTTCGGCACGGGAGACCAGCTCGTCGCGCACGAGGGCAAGCTCGCTCGGCGTGCCGGCCGCGGGGTTGGAGTGAGTCGCGTCCACGCGCCAGAGCTGCAACCGCAGGCGCTCTCCCTCAGGCAGGCCCTCGGTGCGCACCACAGCGCGCTTGGACGGGCCCTCTTCCGTATAGGCGCAGTTCCACACCAGTGCCCTCAGCCCCGAGGCTTGCCAGGTTGCGATGCAGCCGACGGGCCCGATAGGGAAGCTCGCGGCGACCCGCTCGCGCGCGAGGTCGGCCACGAGACGCCAGGCGAAGTAGGCAGCCTTCGGGTTGTTGGCCGAGGTGAACAGGCCCCAGCGCCCCCACCACTCGGCATCGGGATTCCAGCCGTCCTTCGGCTCGAAGAAACACTGGACATCAAGAGGCGAGGAATCCATATAGTAGAGGCTCGCGGCGAGGTAGGCGGCATCGTAATTGCCATCGTTGCGCGTCGGATTTAGCCCCGCGTCGGCGTTCCACTCGTCCATCACGAGCTGCACCTGGTTGTCGTGCCCGAGGAGGACGGCCAGCAGGTAGCTGAGGTTACTCGCCACAGCGGCATAGCTGCGCGGGGTCAGCTTGTAGTCGTGATAGCTGATGAAGTCGAGGGGCAGCCCCTCGCGCTTGCAGAACTCGACCAGCTCGATTATCCAGTGCTCGGAGTGGCCGGCGAGGCCCGGCCCGCCGATATAGGCATAGGGGTCGGCGCGCTTCACAGCCTGGGCGGTGACCCGGTAGAGGTCGAGATAGGGCGCGACGTTATGACCGAGCATCGCCCCGTTGGGCTCGTTCCAGAGCTCCCAGTAGCGGAAGAGATAACCTTCGTCCTTATAGTGGCGCACAGTGGCCTCGACCAGGCGGCCCCATTCCTCCAAATCGGAGGGCATCGAGTCGATGGTGCCGTTTTCCGAGAGGCCCTTCGGCATATAGCCCAGGCACATAAGCGGCTGGGCGCCCGTCTCGATGACGCAACGCAGCATTCTGTCCAGCTTGCTGAAATCGTATTGCCCCGGCCCCTGCCACACTTCGAAATAGTCGTAGATATGATCTATACGGATAAGCTCGGGCATCGTGTGGGCCAGGGCGTCCACGACAGGGCGCAGATAGTCGGGGTCGTTGGACTCTCCCCCCTGTGAAAACCCATAAGTCAGCCTGGGGAAATCGCCCTGAGACTGGTTGAGGTTGATGTCGATGGGCACGAGGGCGCCCTGCTCATCATCGGGCAGCACCTCGGGGTCGGTGTAGAACTCCAGATCGTCCACCAGCGCGTCCACCGAAGCGCGGCGGGGCATAAAGGCGACGATCCGGATAAGATCCCACTCCGGGACGCCGTTGCCCCAGGCGTTGTAGACGCATTGCCAGCGGTTGAAGCTGAAGCGCCGCCAGCCGGTGTAATCGAGTACCAGCGGGGGCGTCTCCCAGGCGTCCCAGTCGGCCTCCGACAGGCGCAAGGTCACGATGCAACCGCTGCCATCGCCCTTTACCCAGAGGGAGAGGGTATTGCCGCCGGAGTCAGGCTCGACGTGGAGGTAGGCCATCCCGTAGACGAACTGAGAGTGATCATAAGTCAGCCGCAAGGCGCCGGTGCCACTACGAGCCTCATCCGAGGTGACCTGGGTAAGGGCAGTGGCCTCCATCGCCCCTGGATCGCCTGCTGGATCGACGTTAACGGGGCTCTCGAAATCCAACTGCCACGCGAAGGCGGGCAAAACCAGGGCCAGCAACAACGCAAGGAGCAGGCTAGAAGAAAGTCGTCGAACCGCCATAGTAGCTGCCTCCGAACTGGCTCGCGCCGAACTCGGGCTGCATCATCGGCAAGCCATTGATGTAGAAGTAAAGGCCGACGAGGTCGCGGCTCTTGTCCCAGGTGACGACCCCTGTCCAGCAATGGAGATCGCGCGAGAGGCGCAGATTCACGAAATCGAACTGCTTGGTATAGCCGCTGTAGCCAACGAAGCCTCCAAGTTTCCATTTGGGGGCCAGGTCAAAGTCGAAATCGGCGCGCGCGGTCGAGAGTTCGTCTTTCTCCAGATCATAAGTCAGCGTGGCATAGCTCTTCAAGTGAGGCTCGTCGAAGGTCAGGCGCAGATTGAGCGGGCGCCAGACGCTGTTCTCGATATCGTAGGCGGCCGAAACGCCCACCGAAGAGTTGCTCCACAGGTCGGTAAGCCCTGTCAGGCGAAGCTGATACCAGCGATTTTGATTTATATCGAAGCTGGTGCTGAGGGAGACTTCCGATTCGCTGGTCTTGCGCTTGAGGGCGCCGCGGAGCTGCTCGGTCGGATAAGTAGAATCGAAGCTGAAGGGCGAATAGCCGGCCGAATAGCGATGCTGATAACTGGTGGTGAAGTTCCAACTGCCGCCCAGGTCAGCTTCGAGATCTGCCGCCTGATTGACTTGATACTGAGCCCAGCCAGCCCCGTAAAAATATTGATCGAAGCTGCCTCGATACCCGAGTTTAAGCGAGCCGGTAAGCTGCGCGGTTGAGCGATAGGCATCCAGAGCGAAGGAAGTCCGGGTATCACGGGTGCCGTAAGGGTCTTCGAGGATATCCGCAAAGCCAACCTGGGCGTTCCACCGGGTAGAGCCGAGTTTGAATAGAGGCATCCTGGCCGAATCGGTGCCCAGTGTCAGCAGCGGGCGATAAGAGACATAGCGATAATTGGCATCGCCGGTATAGTCATCCTCGTCCAGATCTTCGTGGACGTTGGACTCGAGGCTCCAGTCGTATTCATCGCCCCGGTAACTGTACTTGAGGGTGGCGACCAGGTCCCGATTGGCGGCGGCATAAAGCGAGCTGTCGTAACCTGTATAGAGCCAGCTTGTGCGCAGAGCACCTGCGCCGAGGGTACGGTCCCATTCGAGCCCCGCGCGGATCTGCTCGCTGGTTGAATAGCTGTCGGTCTTGCGGTCGGAGAAAGTCAGGCTGGTACGGTTGCCCGTCTCATAACGCGACAGGCGCCAGTCGAAGTTGCTGGTGCGCGTGTCAACGGCGTAGGCTGAATCCTCGCGAAAATCGTAAGTGAGCTTGCTCTCCCAGGCATCGCCAAGTAGCAGCACATGCTCGGCTCGAGCGGTCAGGGTATCGGAGCCGGTCTCCTGGTAAAGCCGGGTGTAAAGCGACTGGCGGGGCTGCCCGAGGGAGTATTCAAGCCCCAGGCCAGTGCCGCGCTTTTCGGTGACATCTACTGACAAGGCTGCGGCAGAGGCGTCAGTAAGCACCCAGGGGAAGGTCGCGCTGACATAATAACCTTCTACATCGTTGCTGCCGAAGGAGGGAAAATAATCCGGCTGCTGGACGAGTTCCCACGGGATGGTAAGGCTGGGCGTCAGGAAAACGGTACGCCCCAGGAGGCGGAACTTGGGATGCTCCAGCACGATACGCTCGCCTGGATAGACGCGCAGCTTGCTGGTGGTCAGGGTGTAGTGGGGATGCTCCAGGTCGCAGGTGGTCGCCGAGCCGGACTCAAGGCTGAACTCTCCATCGGTACCGCTGGCACTGGCGCCCTTCAGATAGACAGGCTCGGAGGTAAGGCCTTCGAGCGCAGTTGGCGTGACAACCGCCTTTGCGTCGGTGAACTGCCAGGAGCGTTCTTTGAAGTTAACGGTCAGGCTCTGGCCTTCGACGATTTGCTCCTCATAAGCAAGCTTGACCGGGGGCAGAAACTCACCTTTAAGGGTATTGAGATCAACAGTGCCGCCGTTTGCGTCGATGATGAAGCCCTGGTATTCGATATGCAGCGGCCCCGAGGTGGTGACGATACGAGTAGCCTGATCCCAGAGAAGGCCTTCTCCAGTGACAACAAGCGGCTCAGCGGCCAGCGCAAGACCAGCCACGAGAGCGAGCACAACGAAAATCAGGCGCTGCAGTAAAATCATCTTCTGAGAGGTCTCCCAAGTAGCCAAAGGGCCGCTAGCCCCATCAACAGGACTGGCCCCCAGCTTGCCAGGGCGGCTGGCATATGACCATCGGCGGCCAGGCCACGAAGCCAAAGGGCACAAAGATAGTAACCGAAGGCGAGGGCGAAAGTCACTATCAATCCCACATAACCTCCGGCGCGTGAAAAGCGCGCGGAGATTGGTAGCCCAAGCGCCAGCAGGGCCAAGCCTGCCATTGGCAGCGCCAGGCGGAAGTGCCACTCTGAGTCAAGTTCTCTGGTCGAGTGACCAGCCTTGCTTGCTTCGGCGCGTTTGGCAGCCAGCTCTGGCAGGGTCATATCTCGCGGCCTCTGGCGGAATACAGCAGCCGGGGGAGCGGCCCGGCGTAAATCGGCGAGGAACTCCTCACTTTTGACTGAAACAGCCCGGCCTGAATAACTCATCCGCCAGGCTTCGAGGCCCTCAAATTCCCAGGCGCCTTCGGGAGAGAGCTTCGCGGCATCGGCCATAAACAGGGTCGGCGGGCCGGCGGTCTCCAGCTTGAAGATAAGCACTCCTTCCAGGCGACCAGCCGCTCGGTCGGCGCGTTCTACATAGAAATGGTAGCCGCGCCCCATATAAAAGAAGTGGTCAGGGAGCGGGAAGAGCTCCCTTGGCGAGTAGACCAGTACCCGGCCTGTCTGGCGAGCCAGAGCATCGGCGCGCGGGGCAACCCAGCCAGCCAGGGCCAGGTCGCCAAGGGCAACCAGCAGGCCTAAAAGAAGTATCGGAATCACAAGCCTGCCAAAGGTAACGCCGGCGGTTTCAAGAGCGAAGGCTTCTCTGTCGCCGGCGAGTCTGACGACGGCCAGGGTACCTGCAAGCAGCATCCCCACAGGCAGCGAAAGCACCAGCGCGCCAGGCAGTGAAAGCCCCGCATAACGCACCAGCAGTTGAGGTTGGAGTTGGCTAAGCTCGGCCAGGCTCGAGCTAATCAGCAGATAGAGCGAGTTGGCAAGCAGTACGACGAGAAAGCCCAATATAGCCACAAGCAGAGGCGGAAGCGCCTCTGCCAGGGCATACCTGTCAACAAGTCGCATAAGCGGCCAGCCTCGCGACTACTTTTCCTCGCCAGTGTAGCCGTAGTAGTAGTAGTAATAGTAGTAGTAGTAGCCTTCTCTGCGGGCGTCGACCTTGTTGGCGACGGCGCCGTAGAAACGGGCGCCAGCGCGATCGAGCAGCTCCTTGGCGCGCTTGGCAAGCCCCAGGCGGGTCTCGCCGCTTGCGATTACCAGCAGCACACCATCCGCTTGCGCTGCCAGCAGCTGGCTGTCGGTAACGACTGCGACAGGCGGCGAGTCGAGGATGATAACCTCGGCCATCCCTCGCAAGGTGTCAAGCAGGTTCCTCATCCCCGCCGAGTCGATAAGCTCGGCCGGGTTCGGGGGCAAGGGGCCGCTGGGCAAGAAAGCAAGCCCTTCGATGCTGGTTGGCTGGACGAGTTCTTCAACTGGGACATCGCCCAGCAGCGCGGTAGTAAGGCCTTTGCTGCTATCTACCCCAAGCAACCTGTGGGCGATAGGACGCCTGAGGTCAGAGTCTACCAGGATGACTCTCTGACCGAGTTGGGCTGTCACAACCGCCAGGTTGAAGGCTACAGATGACTTGCCTTCGCTTGCGGTGGAGCTGGTGACGACCATCAGGTGGCCGACTCCTTCTTCCCTTTGGGTGCCTGCAGCCGCAGTAAACGCTTACGTTAGAACGCAAGGTGCGATAGGCCTCGGACAGTGCCGATCGGGGCGAAGTTTCGGTGACCAGCACTGGCTCGTCGCGTTCGGCAAGCGGGATGACTCCCAGAATCGAAAGGCCCAGCTTGGTCTCGATGTCCTTGGGATCGCGCAAGGTGTCGTCCATACGCTCTACGATGACCGCAAGCGCGAGGCCAAAGATAAGGCCCATCGCGAAGGCCAGCGCGAAGCTGAGGACGGTCTTGGGCTTGAAGGGATATTCGGGCACGCCTGCATTGTCAATAACAGTGGCCTTGGGAACGGCCATAGCCTCGGCAAGCCGGTAGTTCTGCAATTGGCCCAGCAGAGTCGTGTAGATGCCCTCGGTCACTGTCAGGTTGCGCTGGAGCCTGGCAAGCTCTATCTCGCGGTCAGGCAGGTGCTTGAGACTGCCCTCGGTAAGCTGCATCAGGCGACGCAAGCCTTGTGCCTTGGCTGATTGCTCGGCGATTGCGATCTCCTGATTGACCCAGTCCGAGTTAAGCGAAGCGACGACCGGGTTATATTGCTCGGTGATAGCGTTCTCGATGCGCGAAGCTTCTGCTTTAAGGCGCAGTTTGGAGTCGGCAATCCTGGCATCCAGGGCCTTCACGCGGGGGTCCTTCTCAGTAAGCTCTGCCAGGAGCTCGGCGCGCTGGATTTCCAGAGTGACCAGGTTGCCCTTAAGCTGCTCGCTGATGGGATTGAGCTGGGTCGTCTTGCTATAGCGAGCGAACTCGGGACGCTTCTTCAGCTCGGTATAGGCGGCCTGTTGACGGGCCGTGGCGCTTTTGGCGGCCAGATCGGCTTCGGCTGCCGCTTGTTCGTAGGCCAGCAACCGGTTGGACATCGCGGCTGCCTGCCCATCAATAACATAGAGTTTCTGGTCTTTCTGGAAAGCTACCAGGTCTTGCTCGGCCTTGTTGAGGTCCGCCTGCACCGAGGTGAGCTGGCTCTGGATGAAGTCTCGAGCCTGCTGAGCGGCCTGACGGCTTTGTTCCTGCGTCAGCTTGACGTAGACTTCGCCCATCTTGTTGGCGACGGAGGCTGCCACCTCAGGCTGGGTGGATTCGACTCTCAGGTAGATGACGTCGGCGTTCTTGATGGCTTCGGCATAGAAGTTCGAGATCGGTGAAGGGCTTGTGGGTAGCTCGAGTTCGTCCAGAGCCTTTCTGAGCACAGTGCCCGACTCGAGCAGCTCGAGCTGGGTCTCAATTGTGCGGGCTCTTGCCTGCTGCATCAACTCGGAACCTGGCATTGAAGCTATCTGAGAGGTGCCAGCGGTGGCTGTTGCTTCCACAAGCAGTTTACAAGTTGCTTTATACTGGGGGGTTGTCGAAAACACGAAAAAGGCCGTGACCAGCAATACCGCGGCCCAGGCAGCGAGTACGAGCAGCCAGCGACGTCTCAACATTATGAGTACGTCGCGCAGCTCAAACTCGCTTGCGAGTTCTTCTCTTTGTATGTTTTGGGCTTCGTCCACAGAGATCCCTTTCCTCGCGCCTTAGCGGAACAGCCAGTAGAAAGGCGAGATGTCTTTCATAATCGATTGGAGATTTACGTTGTTGGCCTTGAAGGCACATAGATAACATCATGCGGCTTGAGCTCGAGATTGAGGGGGCCTTTCCCCTCTTTCACGATGTCAGCCAGGTTAAGGTCGATATATTCGAGCCCGTCAGGCTCGTCTTCGTTCACGCGGATAAGCCAGGCCTCATGAAGCCGGGCCTCCTTGTCGCGTGGCCCACCCGACTGGGCGAAACCATCGAGGATAGTATCGCCCTCCTGGAACATATAGACTCCGGGTTTGCTGACTCCACCAAGCACCGCAAAGCGCAGTACCTGGCGCGGGATGAGCAGCACATCGCCTGGCTCGAGGGGAACATTGCCCGCAACCGAGCCTTCTTTGACCAGCGCGAAAAGATCGAGCGGCAGTTCCTGGGAGCCTCCGCGCAGCAGCTTCGCCTCGCGCAGATTGGCCTGGTCGGTTGGGCCACCTGCCAGCGAAACCAGATTGAGCACGGTAAGACCTTTCAGCCACGAGAAGGCGCCGGGCCTCTCGGCCTCACCGAGGAGGAAGACAGAATTGATCCGCTCCGGTACGAAGAGCACATCGCCGGGCAAAACGCCCACATCAAGGCTCTTGTCGCCGCGTTCCACCAAAGCCTCATAATCAATCGGCACCGCTTCGCCACTGCTGCGGGTAAGTATTAGCCTGGTGGGATCGGCGGTCGGAGCCAGCCCACCAGCGACTGCCAGCAACTGGCTGACTTTCATATCCTGGGTGATAGGGAAAGACCCCGAGCGGTTTGACTGGCCGAACACCGAGGCGACATTGAGCCGCGCCGGCGCGTAAAGCATATCTCCATCCTGAAGCACGACATCCTGCTCGAGGTTGGGCTGCCCCAGTTTCCAGGCGAAGCGCTTAACGAGCTTGCCACTGCGCAGAATAGCCAGATTATCGAGATCAGCCTGATCGCTGAAACCACCCGAGCGAGCAATGACCTCGGAGACGGTCACCGGGCCAGGCACATACTCGGTGCCAGTCTTGGCGAACTCTCCAAGTATGGAGACGCCCCGCATCCGGTTGACGACGACGATGTCACCACTGACAAGCTCGACATCGGTGCTGGCTTCTCCCGACAGGATGGTGGTCAGATCGAGCAGTGATCTGGTGCCATCGGGTTTGAGTAGAGTCGCTTCGGAGCGGTTGGCGATATCGGTGAAGCCGCCTGACTCGGCGATTGCCTGCCTGACACTGGAAGCGGTGAACCAGGTTTTCGGTCCAGGCCCGCGCACTTCGCCAAGCACATAGACAAAAAGGTTGGTTTGACCGATATGAACGGAAACCAGCGGATTACGCAGATATTCGGCAAGCAGCCCCGAAATCTTGGCGCTGGCTTCGGTGGCGGTCAGCCCGCTGACTGAAACCGGTCCGATGACAGGCATCGAGATAAAGCCGTCCAGACCGACAGGGCTTTCAGAAAGGGAGTATTCATCGTGGTTAAACACACTGACGGCTACCGTGTCGCCTGGCTGGATCATATAGGTAGGCACCAGAGGGCCCTGGGCCCAGGCAATGGCCGCCACCAGGACCAGGAGTGCGAATAGAATATGACTAGTCCTCTTCATAGGCTCATCCTCACGTGCGTGTAGGAGACAAGACCATTCTAACATATTGCTTGCCGAAACAAGCCTTTAATCTCCCACACCGTATTGTCGCCGATAATAATTGAGGTATTCACCCGATTTTAACGGTTTCCACCAATCGGGATGGGCAAGATACCATTGAACTGTATCTGCAAGGCCTTCACTAAAATTATGCCGTGGCGTCCAGCCCAGAGCGCCGAGTCTGGTGGTATCCAGCGCATAGCGCCTGTCATGGGCCGGACGGTCTTTCACATACTGAATAAGGATCTCGTCTTTGCCGAGTAGCTCGAGTAGCTGGTTGGTCACCTCAAGATTCGTGATCTCGGAGCCTACCCCTACATTATAGATGGCGCCTGGAATTCCTTCTCGCAGCACCAGGTCAATTGCCTCACAGTGGTCTTCGACATAGAGCCAGTCGCGCTTGTTGAGCCCATCACCGTAGATGGGCACTGGCTTGTCTTCAATCAGGTTGGTAATAAAAAGTGGGATAAGTTTTTCCGGATACTGATACGGGCCATAATTATTGCTGGCCCGGGTCAGCAGGGTCGGCAGGCCGAAGCTCTGATGATATGCCAGCACCAGTAAATCGGCGCCGGCTTTACTTGCCGAATAGGGACTGCTGGGGGTGAGTTTGGCTTCTTCCGAAAAAGCGCCCTCGTCGATGCTTCCATAGACTTCGTCGGTGCCGATTTGCAGATACCGCGCCAGGCCATACTCGCGCGCGGCCTCGAGTAAGGTAAAAGTGCCCAGGACATCAGTCTTCACGAAGACATCCGGACCCATCAGCGAGCGGTCTACATGGGTCTCGGCGGCGAAATTTACCACCCAGTCAGGCTTCCACTCGAAGGCCTGCTTTACGGCTGAGGCATCGCAGATGTCCGCGCGCACGAACTGGTAGCGCGGATCGTCCTCAACTTCAACGAGGTTGGCCAGGTTGCCGGCATAAGTCAGTTTGTCGAAATTGAGCACCTGACAATCCTGATACTTGCGCAGCATATAGCGGACAAAATTACTGCCGATGAAGCCGGCGCCGCCTGTCACGAGCAGCTTCATCCGCCAGCTCCCTTAAGCTTGAGGTATCCGGCCAGCGAATCGCGCCAGGCGGGCATAATATCTGCCCCCTGGAGTTCGAGCGCCCGGCGCAGCAGCAAGCCGTGCAAGGGGCGCCGGGCGGGCCTTGGCATCTCGGCGGTGGTAATTGGCTGCACCTCGACCTGGGCCGAGAGTCCAAGCAGTTCTACCACTGCGAGGGCGACCTCGTACCAGGTGCAATGGCCGGCATTGTTGATGTGGTAAACGCCAGGCAGCAGGGGATGTTCGAGCAGCAGCTTTATCTGGCGCGCCAGATCCTTCGTATAAGTCAGGCAGCCCTGTTGGTCATCTACAAAACGAAGGAGGGGCTGTTCCTTCGCAAGCCGCGCGATGGTGTCGATGATATTAGGGCCGCCAGGCCCATAGAGCCATTGGGTGCGGACCAGATAGCAGTCCGGCAGCGTCCGCTGGACACAGACCTCGCCGTAATGCTTGCTTGCGCCATAGACCGAAAGCGGCCTGGGCAGCGCGGCTTCGTCATATCCGTCTGGATTTGTGCCATCGAACACATAATCGGTGCTGATATGAACGAGCTGGGCGCCCACGCGCTTGCAGGCTTCAGCCACAGCCCAGGCGGCCAGGCCGTTCACCTGGTAGGCAAGTTCTGGTTCGGCCTCCGCGCGGTCCACGGCAGTGTAAGCGGCACAGTTTATGACGACCTCGGGCTTCCAGTCGGCGAAGAAAGCCAGCGTGGCGGGCGCATCGGTGAGGTCGAGCTCGGCGATATCAATACCCAGCACCTCATGGTCAGGCGCCATAAGCTGGACGAGTTCGCTGCCCAGCATCCCTTTTGCGCCTGTAACCAGTAGTCTCATCCGTGCGGCACCTCCCAACTGTAGGGGATGACCGGCGTGTTAAAGGGCAACCGCTCCTCATCGGGCTGTTCGTAGTTGTAAGCCTCGGTGACGAGATTGACCATTACAGCTTCGATGTCACTGATACACTTCCAGCCGTGATAAACCCCTTTGGGGATGTGGATTAGCAGCGGGTTGTGGATACCGATGCAAAATTCGTTGAGCTTGCCTTTGGTGGGGCTGCCCTCGCGCTGGTCGAACATCGCGAGCCGGATCATCCCGCACACGCAAGCCACATTGTCATCCTGCAGCCTGTGAAGATGCCAGGCCTTTACGATACCGGGCCGGGTAGTCGTTACATAGACCTGGCCGAACTTCTCATAGACTTCGTCATCGCACCGGACCAGTTCCATCAGGCGACCGCGCTCGTCGGGGATGCAACGCAATTGCTTGAGCTTGACTCCGTCTATCAACGTTCTAGCCATCGAAAGGCCTCCTTATGGCAACTCGACTCTACTTTGATCTCCAATAACAAGCCTGCAAGCCCTCGGTCTGCCCGCCGAACGACAGACAGTCGCATCGCGCCCAACCAGGCAGGAATCCAGCCTGGTGTCCGGTCCACCGAGTACCTTGCACCCATCCAGCAGGATACTGTGCTCAACTTCGGCCTCCTGGATAACTACCCCGGCGCCAATCGCGGTATAGGGCCCGATAAAACTGTCTTCTATACGCGCTTTGGGACCAATTATTATGGGGCCTCGCAAGGTGCTGTCCTTGACAACGGCGCCCTCTGCGATGGAGATGGGTCCTGAGAGAGTGCTGTTTTCGGTTTTACCCCTGATGTCGTTCTCAAGCAGGTCGAGTACCAGCCGGTTGGCCTCGAGTAGATCCTCTGGCTTGCCGGTGTCCTTCCACCAGCCCTCGACCTGGTGGGGCATAACGGCATAACCGTTATCAACCAGCCACTGCAAGGCATCGGTAATCTCAAGCTCTCCCCTGGGGCTTGGCTTGATGGCTTCGACAGCCTCGAAGACAGGGTCGGAAAACATATATACGCCGACCAGAGCCAGATTTGAGGGGGGCACTTCGGGCTTCTCGACGAGTCTTACGACCTTGCCCGCGCCGTCCAGTTCGACGACACCGAACCGGTTAGGATGCTCAACGCGCGCGAGCAGTATCATCGCGTCAGGCTGGGCTTGCTCGAATTCGTAGGCAAACTGTTTTACGCCGGCGCGCAGCAGATTGTCGCCCAGATACATCAGGAAAGGTTCTCCCTCGAGCAGGGGACGGGCCAGTTTTACGCAGTGGGCCAGGCCCAAAGGCTTTTCCTGGTAGACATATTCGACCCGCAGGCCCCAGGCAGAGCCATCGCCGACCGCGGCGCGGACTTCTTCAGCGGTTTCGCCGACGATTATGACGGTCTCCTGGATGCCAGCTTCAGCCAAAGCTTCAAGCCCATAGAAGAGCACCGGTTTATTGGCGACCGGGATAAGCTGCTTGGCGCTTGTATACGTGAGGGGACGCAGGCGAGTACCGCTGCCACCGCTCAGGACGAGCCCCCGCATCAGATTACCTCCCAACATTATGGCGAGAGAAGACCGCAAGGCCGAGTAACAAAAGCAAGGCGGGCGACCACCAGGCCGCAATCGCCGGAGACATCATACCAAGCCCCGCCAGTGCGCGACTCCAGTTGAGCGCTCCGTTGGCAAAGAATACCACAAGCACCGCCACGAGCAGGCCCGCAAAAGGCCCTCCTCTACAGAAGCGCACGGCAAGCGGAAATACGACTAGCGCAAATATGACACAGGTGACAGGCAAAACCAGCTTGAATTGCGCTTCGAGCGCCATCTCCTTCGTTTTGCGAGAGACAATTCCTGCTGCTTCCATCACCTTGACTGACTGGGTGAGTTCCATCAGTGACAGTTCGGAAGGGTCACGAGTGTCGGCCCAATACTCCTGGATGGCTTCCTTTAGCTGCAAGGGGCGTTTCTCGAAGCGAGTGACTTTTGAAAGTTGTCCCTCACTGTCCAGGAGGAACTCTGCGCCGTTTTCCAGCACCCAGGTTGTGCCTGAGAAATGCGCTTCAGGCGCCACGAGGATGCGCGCCCCCCGCTCGCTTTTTTCGAGCAGCGTGATGTCCTTGAGCGCGCGTTCACCAGGGGAAAGCCGGCGCACATAGTAGAATTCGCCACTTGGGCCTTTGAAGAAGAGGTTCTCACTGGGCCATTCACGTCCGCTCCGGGCCAGCAGTTCGTTCATCACCTGATTGGATTTGGTCGCCGCAAGGGGCGAAAGCCATTGCTCCGAGGCCAGAGTGAGGAAGCCGACAGCAAAGGCAAAGAGAAGCACCGGAAGAAAAAGTCGCCAGGGCGGTATACGCGCGGCGTTCAGAGTCAGATATTCTGTTTCGCGCGCAAAACGGGTCGCCATCAGGGCAACGCCCACGGCAACGGCTACCGGCAGAACGTAACCGGCCAGGCTGGGCATCTGGTACAGTATGTATTTGAGGAACAGCAACAGCCCAGCGTTGCTTTCCAGCAGTTCGGTCGAGTTGAAAGTAGTCTGCAGCATCAGGACTGCCGCGAAGACAAGCCCGCCTGCGATAAAAGGCGGAAGGAGCTCGCGCAAGAGATAGCGATCAAGTAGCTTCACACTTACTATTGTAGCCTGTTATGCCCCAGGAAGGGGAGAGGAGAGGACGACTATCAACGACCAGCCCCAGGAGAGAGATAAAGAACGCGGATTTTGGGGAGGAACTCGGCAGCGCGCTGGCCAGGCCTGAGGCCCAGATATTGCTGCTGGTCACGGTCGTGCTGGTCTTCGAATGGCACCACCGCAATCTGTGGGGATTGCCGCATCAGTACTGGACCTTTGCGTGGTTCCTCACCAGTCTGGCGTGCTTCTTCCTGGTACCCCTGGTTTTCACGGCGCTTCACCCGAAAATAAAAGTAAGCGAGACAGGACTTGGCCTGGGCGACTGGCGCTGGTGGGGCAAGTGGACGGCGCTGCTGTTCGCTGGGATGCTGCCGGTGCTTTTTGTAGCCGCAAATCGTCAGGAGTTTCGCGATTTTTATCCCTTATGGTCAGGCGCAAGAAACGGAGGACTTGGGCTGCTGGCTTTCGAGGCCAGTTACGTGGCGTATTTCTTCGCGTGGGAATATCTGTACCGGGGTTTCCTGCTACAACCACTGGCAAAGAAGCTCGGTCCGGTGGCTATTGTTATCCAGACCTTGCCCTTTGCGCTGACGCACTTCACCAAACCCGAGCCGGAAGTATGGGGGGCTATCATCGCAGGGCTTGCGCTGGGCGCGTTGGCCTGGCGCGGCAAGAGCTTCTGGCCCGCCTTCCTCTTGCACGCGGCCTGCGCGGTCACTTTCGACCTGCTTTGCGTCTATCTGCCCTAGCCTTCAGGATGAGAGAGCAACTCGGCCAGTTTCTCGGCGAAGGCTTTGGCCTGATCCGGGCCACTCGCGGTCACAAATAAACCTGACTCCACAACCCCTGGCCCCATATAATTGGCGCCAGCCTCGGTCAGCAGATCACTTCGGCTTTCGGTAATAGTGGCGTCTTCGCCCTTCAGCAGGCCGGCCTTGGCCAGGATACCTGGGGCCAGGCAGATGGCAGCCACAATCTTGTTTTCCTCGGCAGCCTCTCGCGCAATCGCCAGGGCTTCAGGATCATCGAAATAATCCGATGCGCCCGAGCCTCCGATAAACACGACGGCATCGTAGTCAGGCACTTTTACTTTGGACAGGGCCAGGTCGGGCAT
This sequence comes from uncultured Armatimonadia bacterium, assembly GCA_963749155.1. Taxonomy (GTDB): domain Bacteria; phylum Armatimonadota; class Zipacnadia; order CAVVLO01; family CAVVLO01; genus CAVVLO01. Next base: position 1,475,936 of record CAVVLO010000002.1, read on the forward strand.
AACTTCGGCGCCCTCCATCCCGGTCGCTGCCGTTTTTTTCTTGCTGGCAACTGTAAGGGTCGCGCCCTGGTCACCGAGCAGGAGTCGAGGTTCGGTAAATTCGACATCGTTGAAGTCTTTCTGGGCAATCACAAGCAGTACTTTGGTCCCTTCGAGTGCGGCAGGGGTTTGCGGTTCTGTCGCAGGCGCGGGTTTGGTTATCGGCGCCGGAGTGGGCGGGGCAGGGGGCTTCACGGCCTCGCGCTGACTACAACCGGCAACCAGCAGGCCTGCGAAAACGACTACTACCAAAAGGAGCAAACCACGATACACAAGACTTCACCTCGCGCAGTACGACTGGGACAATTGTACTCTTGAAGTCAAGAAGTGGGCAGGGGGAGACTTGCTATTCGAAGACGCGCTTGGCGCCTACATAAGTGCGCAGGTAGTAGCCCTCGTTCAGGCTGTTTACGGTAACGCCTCGGCTCGGATTGGCCGCGTGGACGAACTTGCCGCCACCGATATAGACGCCCACGTGGCTGACGCGATCGCCGCGGGTGTTGAAGAAGACCAGATCGCCCTTCACGAGGTCTGACTTGGCGACCTTGCGCCCAATGCCCGTATATTGCTGCCCCGCGTGGTGGGGGGCCTTGATGCCAAGTTTGGACAGGCAATAAGCGGTGAGGCCAGAGCAGTCGAATCCGCGAGAACTCATCCCGCCGTAACGATAACCAGTGCCCTTGTATTGCAAGGCGGTGTTGGCGAGTTTTTCAGCGCTGCTACTCGGGGTACCGGAGTCGTCGTAGTTTTCGGCGCTCAGGGCCATATCGACTGGAGCGTCAGCCGTCAACAGCTCGGAGAAGACCCATCCCTGTTTGCCATCGCCGAAGCTGACCTGATACCAACTACCGCTCTGGTCTATCAGATAGACCTTGGCATCGCGAGGAAGCAGGCTTACTTTTTCGGCTTCCAGATCGGGCTTTGTGCGGATATTGGCAGCGTCGCAGTTGATCCACAAAGGCTTCTGCCCGGGGAAATCTATCAGGTTGGAGTAAATCCAGCCCTTCACGCCCGTAGGCAACTCGACCTGGATCCAGTCGCCCTGCACGAGCAGCGGCTTTACGCGGGTATCCTGGTCTACCTGGCAGACAAGCTCGGCCTCGGTGGTGGGCTCTTTCCGGACGTTTACCGTGTCGTAGCCAATCCACCCGACTTCGGCATCTGCCTTGCGAGGCTTGTTTGGGTCGATTTTGGCGCCTTTGAAAGCGGCGTCATACTTGGCTTTTACGTTTAGGGGTGCCTGCGAATAGGGGAAGGTCTCGACTACCCAGCCTGCGACCCAGCCTTCGGTGCCAGTCGGGAAGAGGATATGCCACCATTGGTCTTTTTTACCAAGGGCTTTGAAGATGCGTCCATGCTCGACCTTGGCCACTGCATCGGCGAGGGTGGAAGGCTTGGCGCGCAGATTTACTAGCTCTTCGGATATGTACCCAATGCGAAAATCCGCCTGGTCGGCATATGCCGCGGCGGTGGTTATGAGCCCAGTATCAGGCGCAATCAAAAGCCCCCACGGTTGCAGTACAAGTGCCAGGAGAAAACTCCAAAAACAAACCTGGCACGCGCTACGAGCAACGCGTGAGACGAGGGCAGTTAGTTGGCTGCTGTGTGTGTGCGATGTTCCCACGTCGGTTGTAAGTATACCATCCTGCCTGGTTTAGTCAACCCGGACCACTCTCGCGCCCCGTCTGAAGCCAAAGCAACGACTGTAGTACCTTACTATGAACGTGCACCAATCAGGAAGCCGGACTCATATTCTACCAGCCAGGCCGGCCTCCTGCCGACTAAAAAATGAAATCTGTTAGTGACTGGTAACTAGCCTGAGACCTTCGTTATCCGTAGCGACAGAAGTCGGAAATTTCTGTCCTCGGGTGGATCCCATTCATCGTTGATGAATTCGACGCGCACTATATGCTTGCCGAGGGCCAGTTGCGCCTGGGTAACAACGGCCTCGGGGCCAGGGCCGGAATAGGCGAGTTCATCCACCTGCTTGCCATCCACAAAGACGCGTATTATCGGGAAGATACCCTTGACCGAGGTGCCGCCCCCAACGACGGCCAGTTCATATACTCCTGCGGAAAACGCTTCGACTTCCACCTCTACCGCGCCGTTGCTGCCCAGGTAGAAACCGTCAGAGGTGGGATTTGCCCAGGGGGTGTCCCAGGCCAGTTTAAAGGCCTGGCCAGGTATCTCCAACTCCAGATTGCTGCCCTCGGCAGTCACTCCGAGCCCTGCCAGCAGCCCTGAGAGATAACGATCGGCGTGGCGTTGATAGGAGCCGGCGGCGTCCCAGCGCACCTGATCGAGCAGCAGACGCCCCTTGCCAAGGCGGAGCTCCGAAAGCACCGCTGGCTGACAAAGAGGAGTGAAGCCCTCCCAGGCCTTGGCTTCCAGCACCTGGACTCGATCGAACATCAGGTTGCGATCCTGACCGTTTATGACGGCGTCATTGGTGAAGACCACCTGGAGAGTATGCTGGCCCGCCGCAAGAGGGCCAAGTTCGACAAGATAGGTGTCATGCGCATCCGAGACGATCACCGGATTGTGCAGGACATCATCTACGATAAGATCCACCCGGGGAAACTCGCCCTGGGCGGGGGTGCCCCAGGCGCGGAAGGTAAGCGAGTAACTCCCTTCTTTGGGCAAACTGAAGAGAGCCTCGGGGACGGCAGCAGCCGCATAGAGGCCAAAAAACTCCGCGCTGCGAGCGGCCAGGCCTTCCGTTGGCAAGTTGAAATCGAGGGGTCCCAGTGTGACGATGGCGGACGAATCGCCTTCAGGCACGACTAGCTGGGGGAGCGCCCTAGCTACCGGCACGACCGAGGTCTCCGTCTCCTCTTGCTGCCAGCCGAGGAAAGGATGCCACCACAGGTCATGCAGATTGAGCCAGGTGGCCAGCTCTCCCTGTTTGGTCAAGACTTCGCGGGGCGCTTGCCGCCTGATGGCCAGGTGGCCCTCGGTGAGCTGCTCGAGCACCGAAGACGCAGTGGCGTCCAGGTTGTGCATTACGACAGTTGCGCCGCTTTCAACCGCCTGGCGCAGCGCTCCTACCTCTGGAAGACCGAGGTTTTGGGCGTTAACCAGGAACAAACCCGCGTTGGACAGGTCGGCTTCCTCGGTGGGCGCTTCGTAGACCAGTTGCAGCCTGTCGAGGGCTTGTTGCCAAACGCCAGAGGGGTCCAGCACCACAGGGGTTACGGGCGCAGGTTCCGGCTGGGTCGCCTTGTCCAGCAGCCAGCGCAGCAACTCGGAAGCCAGCGGTTCGGCTTGGAGTGAATTGATGACGTCGAGCTGGCACAGGTAATACGCCCCCGCGCCCAATCGCCATTTGAAGAGAGGCGAACACTCGAGCCCCTGGCTGGTCGCGCTGGTGAGGAAGGTCTCGGTCGCGCCAGTCGTCGGGCGGCTCCACGAAAAGCGCGCGCAATAACCGTCCGGCTGCCAGAAGTCGAGGCCGGCTTCTGTGAACAAGCCCTCCAGCGGGCGCTGCTCGAAGACGCGCGCGCAAGGGGCTTCGGCAAGCGCAAGTGGTAACACCTCAGGCTGGGAGGCGCGCTGCGGCAGGATAATCGCTCGCCCTCCGGCTGCCACGAAATCCATCAGCCCGTAGGAGCGCTCTTTGCCGACCACAAAGCCTTCCTGGGCTTGCCCAAACGCGTCGGCGCCTATGAGTACGATATCAAAGGCCGACAGGTCGCCCTGGAGAGTCTCAATCCTGGTGAAGGGCTGTTCTTCAAGCAGCTCAGCGGTCGTGCCAGCAGGATCCCAAAGGCCGATGCGCGCGCCTTCGGGCAGCCGCAGAGGACGCCTTGCGAAACTGTAGCAAGTCTCTTCATAGCCTCGGGCGCCCTCGATGCCGTCCAGCCGCGCTGTCAGCGTGAAGGCTGCAGGCTCACGGCCGGCGGGAGGGGCTTCGAACTCCAGCACGAGTTTCACCCGGTCTGCCGGGCCGAGTTTTACTGGTGACCGGACTTCGGAAGTGAAGCCTTTCCCATCGGTAGCTGTCAGCACCAGCTCGGTTTCGATCGCCTGGGTGGAATCGTTCATCACATAACAGGTGCGCGGGTAGCGCTGGCCTGCGAAAAATCGCTTCGAGGGCTCTCTCACCACGATGCTGACGGGCACATAGTGCTCTTTCAGCGTGCCCCAGAGCAGCCCTTTGGCTTTTGGAGATTCTTCTGTCGGCGTCCAGGGGCAGAAGCCAGTAACGCCCAGGGCTCGATAGGCGTCCACCTGGTCGGCCCAGACCGCGGCTTTGGCCTTCATATAGACCTGGGGCATCCCAAAAGCCGTCTCGCCGAACAAAGAGGAGAAGGCCTGGACATTTTGGTTCGGCATCCAGAGGAACTCGCCGATGTAGAGAGGCTTCTCGCGCGTCCACTGCCACTCTCGCGCAGGATAAGTCTGCAGGCTGGTCGGTTTTTCCATCCACCAGGCTTCCTGGGGGAAGTTAACGCGGTCGGGGTATTCCCAGGGATAGTGCAGATTGATGATATCGGCGCCGCCCGCCGGGTCCTCATCGCCGTCATACATTATCAGGCGCGTGGCATCGAGGCCTCGGACATAGTCGGCCAGGGCCGAAAGCTCCTGGGCGACCGGCTCCTTCCGGGCGCGCGCCGGTCAGCAGCAATTCGTTCTCCAGGCTGTACATCACCACGGAGGGATGGTTCACGTCGCGGGCAATCAGGCCCTGCCAGTGGCTCTGCAGGTTCTGCCAATATTCGGGCCGGTCGGTTGCAAAATCGGAGCCAAAGCACCAGTTGGCGGATTCCTCTATAAGGTATATGCCAATCTCGTCAGCGTGGCTGTAGAACTCCTCCGGCCAGACATTGGCGTGCAGGCGGAAGCAGTTGATGTTGTTGGCCTTGGCGTAATCCAGCATATCGGGCTTCCAGCTTGCGCCTGGATGGCCAGCGCTGCCGCGGAAGATGGTCTTCACGCCGTTCACGTACACGTCGGCGCCCTCTCGCCATATCTCCCTGAACCCAAAACGCGTCTTTTCCTCATCCAGAAGGTTGCCAGGGGGGGCAGTGAGGGCCGTATTTACAAAGTAGAGAGAGGGTGATTCGGGCGACCAGAGCTCCGGGTTGGGCCAGTCGGCCTCGAAGCTGACAGTCTGAGTGCTTCGCGCAGGCAGGGTCAGCCGCTTTGGCGCCAGTTCAGGCGCTCTCGGTCCTGCCAGGCGGGGGCTCAACTCGACTTCGAGGGGCGCATCGGAGAAGGATTCCACGGTTATCGCGAGGTCGATTTGCTTCTTGCGGAAACTGGTGGTCACGACGACGTCCCGGATGCGCGCCTGGTTATAACCGCGCACTTCGACGGGCTGCCAGATGCCATACTGGGCTGGATGCGAGCCAACAGGCGCCAGCACGGTTTTCGGCTCCCAGGTGAGTTCCCAATCGGCAATCTTGGCGCGCAACTCTTCATCAAGGGCGCCAGGCACGAGCAGATTGGCGACTTCACCGGCGGCCACGATTACAGTGTTAAGGCCTGGCCGGATATGCGCAGTGAGGTCCACTTCAAAAGGCGTCCAGCCGCCCCACTGGCCGCCTGCAAGCTGGCCGTTTACGTAGACTTTCGAGACATAATTCACTCCCCCGAACCACAGCTTGAGGGCGCTGAAACGCGCTTCCTGGGGCAGCTCGAACTGGGTGCGATAGTGGAGCCAGGTCAGTCTCGCATCCATCGGCTGGTCGCCCAGCTCAATCGGCTTCCACGCCAGGTCACTGGTGGGAGCCTCTGTGGGAGCATAAGCGGCTTCCCAATTGTCCAGATTGACGACCCAGGGCGCCGCGCAAGCCCAGGTTGTGAGGAGAAGCAAGAGGGTCAGTAAGAGCAGAAGCTGCACCAGGACCACCTCCAGCGGAGTGGAAGCTACTTCGATGGAGGGGACAGTTTCCCTGCGAGAGGGCCAGTTGTCGTTTATAGGACTGGCGGAAAGGTAAACAAAGATAACTTTATATAACGGGGGATAAACAGCAACTAGTAGTAATTGTAACATTTAACATCTTATTGGACACCTGCGGCAGCTAGTTGACAAAATTCAGGGGCGAGGTACGATAGCTAGGGAACGTTCCCAAGGCCTCACGGACTCACCTGCTGTTGCTGCCGAGAAGAGAGATTCGCAGTAGGAGGGTAACTATGGACCTCGCCGAGGTAAACAAAAGCACTCTCCAGCCCATAGCGGGCAGGCGAGTCAGGGCCTTGCTGCTCGGTCTTCCAATTGCCATACCACTAATTACGGTCCAGTTCCCGGCCTGGTCCGTCTTCAGTGTGCTGCTGGGCCAATACCAGGCGGCCTGGATTATCAACCTCCTCTTCGGCGCTGGTTATGCGGTCGCCAACCTGGTCTGCCTAGGCCCGCTAGCTGAGTTTGGACCACAGCAGCTCGAAAGCGCGTTGTTCGCGGTGGGCACCCTGGCTCAGATCTCACGCTTCGCGGGGCTCGCGGTCATCATCAAGGGAGTGGTGGGCGATGAGCCAGACCAGCCCCTATCAGGCAAGGCAACAACCTCATCCGATCCTGTGCTATGGGCAGTCGTGCTTGGGCCTACCGGCCTCGGGCAGTTCCTTCAGCACCAATGGCTGAAGGCCTGGTTGTTCTCGATGCCCTTCCTCGCGCTTGTCAGACTGATAAGCCTGCAGGGCGTTGGCCCGTTGAAGCGCAATGTGCCCTTCCGTCTACTTGGGGGGAGCGCTTGATGGAACTCCCCTTCTTCCGTTATGGGGCCGAGTCGCAGTGGTTCCTCTGGTTGCTGCTTGGCATCCTTTGGCTGGCGGCCATCTGGGATGCCTGGGACACTCAGCGGAAGGCAGGGCAGGCGGAGCCGGCAGGCAGTTCATGTGAGAGGGTGATCTAAATGGCAACACGTCGACTCATAGCCTTCTTCGTCTGGTGGGTGGCGAGTGGTCCGCTGATGCTCATTGGGCTGCCAGGGCTCTCCGCGGCTAATCTGCTGCTACACCAATGGCGCACCGCCTGGAAACTAATGATGGGCTCGGTGGGCGTGTATGCCTTTGGAGCCCTCGTCGTTTCAGTCACAAGCCCAGGAGGGCGACCTGGCCCCGCGTGGACGGACGGACTTGAGGTGCTGGGCTTCAGCGTCACCATCGTGGGCGGTCTGTTCCTCCTTGCGGTACCGCTAACGAGCGCCTTGTTTGCGCCGGTGGATGAGCCCGTGGAAGAGCCTGACTGCCTCGGCAGATCCCTGCCCGGCTGGGCCTGGGCACTCGCGCCCTCTGGATATGTCCAACTGCTTCAGGGAAAGCCAACAATGGCTTGCGCCTTCGGCGCAGCCTTCCACGTAGTTGCCACCAACCTGCTGGTTAACTGGCCTGGCACCATCGCTTTCTTCCCCCCAGCAGTGGGTCACCCGGGGCCCTTCGTGCTGGCCCTTGCCGTCCTCTGGCTGGCGGCCATCTGGGATGCCTGGGACACTCAGCGGAAGGCAAGGCAGGCAGAGCCGGCCCAGGAGGGGTCACCCTCGCCGGCGTGAAGCTGCGGGATAAAAAGACCTTCTGGAAGCCGCCTTCTCTGGGCGGCTTCCTACTTTATGGCTCTCTGCACGTGGAAGCCCTTGTGGCGGGCGAGGGTCTCGGCGGCGCCAAAGAGGCGCGCCAGCTCGGCTTTGAGGCTGTCGGCCCCCTGGCGCTTGCGGACGACAACGAGCAGCCTGCCGCCAGGGGCGAGGCGCTCGTGGGCCTGGCGAAGGAACTCCCACACCACGGCTTTGCCCGCGCGGAAGGGCGGGTTGGTCACGATAAGGGTCGGTCCAACCTCTGCGGGCAGGCCCGCGAGGATATCGCTTTCCACCACAGAGGCGTTGGTCAGGTTGTTGAGAGCGAGGCTGGCGCGGGTAAGCTCCACCGCGCGCTGATTTACATCGGTGAGCCAGACTTCTTTCACGAGGGGAGCCAGCACAACGCCGAGGAACCCCCAACCGCAGCCCAGATCGCAGAGCACATCCTCAGGACGAGCCTCTTTAAGGGCAGTCCTGGCCAGCAAGAGCGACCCTTCGTCCACTTCGGATTTGGAGAAGACGCCCCCGGCGGTCTCGAAGCGCCAGTGCCTGCCTGCGAACTCGATGTCGAGGCGCGAAGTCTCGCCGTCCGAGGTGGGCTGCGCGGTGAAGTAATGCTCCGAGGCAGGCTTCTTCATCGCCGGATCACAAGCGCGAATAGCGCGGCCGGTCGGGATCGAGAGCTTGCTTCAGGCTGGCGCGCTCGCCAGGCCTGCGCACCGCCCAGTTGCAGCACATCCGTTCGACGAAGTCGCGCTGATAAGCGGTCAGTTCGCCTGCCAGCATAAAGTGGACTTCGGCAGCGCCGGCGCGGCCATATTCCTGGTTAATCAGCCCAATCATATAATGATAACTGGCTTCTCTGGGGGCCAGCCTGAGCGCGCGGCGCAGGGCCCTGATGGCGGCGCTGTAGTCTCGCGCCCGCCAGTGGGCAAGCGCCAGGCAGCAGTAGTAGAAATCATCGGTGCGAGCGAGTTTGCAGGCTTCGTCCAGCGCCTGGACGCCGTAGTCCAGCGCGCCCGAATAGCAGGCTAGCGAGCCCAGGCGGAAGTGATAATAAGAATCCTGCGGTTCGGCCCGGCAGGCTTGCTCGAGGGCGTCCAGCGCCTGGGGCAGATAGCCCTCTTCAAAGCAGGCCTCGCCCATCCTGAGGAAATAGAACCCCCTGTCGGGATCGAGCTCGGTGGCTTTCTCGTAGGCGGCGATGGCTTGCACGCGCTTGCCGATGCCGCGCAAGAAATCGCCCAGCGCGAAGTGGCACTCGGGATTGTCGGGAAACTTCTTGATGGCGCGCTTGTATTTGCGATAGGCCTGGAGGGGCAACCCGCTGTAGAAATAGGCATCCGCCAGGCGCGTGGCAAATTCGGCGTTGCGCTTGTCCATCCCGCAGGCTTCTTCGTAGAGCTGGGTCGCGCGCCCAAGTTCGCCCGTCTCGGCGAGCAGGTCCGCGGCGTCAACCAGATGCCTGGCCTGCTCGTGCCTGAGGGCCGCCTTGCGCGCCTGTTCGAGGGCATGCTGGATGCGCCCCTCGAGGTCGCGCGCGTTATCAAAATAGGGTGTAAATTCTTTGTTCAAGGTTAGTCCCTAGAATTGCCCCTCGGAATCAAGAAGCAGTGTGACTGGGCCATCATTCAACAATTGTACATGCATATGCGCGCCGAAAACGCCCGCCTGGGTGGCAGGATGCTGCGCCTTGACCAACGCAAAGAACTCCTCAAAGACTCCCTCGGCCTCGCCAAAGGCCCTGGCGCGGGTGAAGCTTGGGCGCCTGCCCTTGCGGCCGTCCCCGTAGAGGGTAAAGTTTGGAACCAGCAAAAGCGCTCCGCCGATGTCGGTGACGCTCAGGTTCAGCTTGCCGGCCTCGTCCTCGAAGAGGCGCAGCTCCGGGAGCTTGCCGGCCATCCACTTCAGGTCAGCCAGGCCGTCTTCGGCGCGAAAACCGACCAGCGCAAGCAGCCCGCGCTCTATAGAAGCGACGACCTGCCCTTCCACCGAGACGCTGGCGTTAGTGACACGCTGGAGGACGACTCTCACGCTAGCCGCGCCCCTCTCGGCGCGCGACCCCTTCGCGCCTGAGGCCAAGCACGTCGGGCACCTGGTTGATGCGTTCGGCCAGCCGCTTCAGCTCGCCGGCATCGCTTATTTTGACGGTGAGCTGGATGGTAGCCTGGCCCCCTGCCGTGCGCACGTCGCCCGCCACGATATCGACAGCCAGCTCGCTTACTCGCGCGACGATATCTGAAAGCAGACCCACCCGGTCCAGCGCCACTACTTCGAGCGAGGCGACGAACTCATGACCGGCGGGATTAACCCACTGCGCGCTCACAGTGCGTTCAGGATACTTCTGGGTCAGGCGCACCATATTGGGACAGCTCTCCCGATGCACCGTTACGCCCCGGCCCCGAGTTATATACCCTATTATCGCATCTCCAGGTATCGGCGAGCAGCAGGTGGCCAGGTGGTAATCGAGATCGGTGCGCCCGAGCAAAGCGATGGCCTGTTTCCCCGGCAAGCCAGGTAGCGGGGGGGTCAGTTCTTCCTGCTGGAAAAGCGCCGCAGCGATGCGCTCTTCTTTGGAGATCGGCTTCTGATAAAGCTGGCCCAGCTTGCTTGCGACATATTCGGCTGAAAGCTCGCCGTACCCGATTGCGGCAAGCAGGTCTTCGGGAGTGCGATAGTTGAGACTCTCGAAAACCTCGTGGACATCCTCGAGTTTGACCTCGTGGATGGTGCGGCGCAGCTCTAAAATCTCCCTTTCCAGCGCAGCGCGGCCCCGATGATAGTTCTCATCGAAGCTCTTCCTGCGCAGGAAAGACCTGATCCGGCTTTGCGCGCGGCGAGTTTTGGCGTAGGTCAGCCAGTCCAGATTAGGGCCAGGGGCCTGTTTGGGGGTCAGAATCTCGACTACGTCGCCTGTGCGCAGCATATAGTTCAAGGGCACAACCCGGCCGTTGACTTTCGCTCCTCCGCACCTGTGGCCAAGGTCGGTGTGGATGCGGTAGGCGAGGTCTATGGGCGTAGAGCCGGTTGGCAGCGCGATAACCTCGCGCGCAGGCGTGAAGAGAAAAACTTCCTCTGAGAGCAGGTCGTCGGTGACGGCGGTCAGGTATTTCTGATTGTCGGCGAATTCGTGGCCGGCGTCCAGCACCTGACGAAGCCAGGAAAGCCGCTCTCCTACTTCGTCCCTGGCAAGCTCTGGCTCCTTGTAACGCCAATGCGCAGCCACACCCTGTTCGGCTTCCCGGTGCATCTCCTGGGTGCGGATCTGCACTTCCATAGGCACATTTTGGGGAGGCACGAGGACTTTGAGATGGATGGACTGGTAACCGTTGGGCTTGGGTTTGGCGATGTAATCGGTAAACTGGTTAGGCAGGGGAGTCCAAAGCTCGTGTATCAGTCCCAGCACATAATAACACTCGGATTTACTCTCTACGATGACGCGCAGAGCCAGTAGATCGAAGACATTTTCGAAGTCGAGGCCCTGGATCTGCATCTTGGTATAGATGCTGTAGAGATGCTTGTAGCGTCCCGTGATGGTCGCGCGCACTCCCCGGTCCATAAGATGCTGTTGAAGCTGCTCTATGGCCAGGTCGATTAACTGCTGACGCTCTCCGCGCGTGCGAGCCACCAAGGCGGCAAGCTCGTGATATTTCTCGGGATTTATGAAATGGAAGGCGAGATCTTCGAGTTCACTTTTGATCTGCCACATACCCAGGCGATGGGCCAGGGGCGCGAAAATGTGGAGGGTCTCTCTGGCTACTTGCTGCTGGCGCTCGGGTTTATGGTACTCGAGGGTGCGCATATTATGAAGCCTGTCGGCCAGCTTGATGAGGATGACTCGTACATCCTTACCGACCGCGAGAAGCATCTTGCGCAGATTTTGAGCCTGGCGCTCTATCTCGTCACCAAACTCGACCCCCTTGAGCTTGGTAACACCATCCACCAGTCGGGCAACCGAAAGGCCGAACTGGGCCTCGATGGTCTCCAGAGAAAGGCCAGTGTCCTCAACGGCGTCATGCAACAGGCCGGCAACGATGGTGTCGGTGTCGAGATCGAGCTGGGTGAGGATAGAGGCTACTTCCACAGGATGGATGATGTAGGGTTCGCCCGAGAGGCGCAGTTGGCCTTCATGGCATTGCTGGGCAATACGCAGCGCTTGAGCAATAACGGCGAGTTCTTCAGGCGAGCGGGCGCTACGAGAGGCGCTTGCTATACGGGCAAGCAACTCCTCCAGTGAGGATACGGCGCCGCCTGATTGGTTGCTAGTCGTCTCCATCTGCTTTTCAGCCTGGTTGGCCTCCCTCAGCCTTGGCCGCTAGCGCCAGATCTCTGAGACGCACTTCGATCTCGCACCGGCCACCCTTTCCATTTTCGCCTATCGTGTAGGCGATGTCCAGTTTCGTGCCATACTGGATGCGCGGCCCTGCCTGGCCCAGGCCGAAACCTATGGCCCCGATGCAGCCTTCGCCGAGAGAGAGCACCAATTTGAGATGAGCGTTATCGCGCCCGACAGTGTAGCAATCCAGCACTTCCATCCCGCGGGTGACCCAGACAGGTTCTTCATTGGCCTCGCCAAAGGGAGCGAGCTGACCGAGTTCCTGGCGGAAGCAGCAGTTGAATTCATCGGCTGAAAGCTCGGCGTCCACATTCAGCCAGGCCTCTATATGCTCGGGCAGAAGACGCTCCCAGGCCAGGCTAACGAGGCGCGTCTTCAGTGCTTCGAGATTCTCGACTTTGACGGTCAGCCCAGCCGCGCGCGAATGACCACCGAACTGCTCGAGTAGCTCCTGACAGTCCTGCAGCGCCTCGAAAAGATTGAAATCGGGAGTGCTGCGCGCCGAACCTCTTGCCAGGCCTGTCTCTTCATCAATAGAAATCAGTATGGCTGGCCTGCGATACTGCTGCACGAGCTGGGAGGCGACAATGCCGATGATGCCAGGATTCCAGCCGAGGCCCGAGAGGATGAGGATGCGCCTGTCTTCGACATTGACTTCTACATCGGCCTGGCTCCAGACCTCGCGAAGTATCTCGTTCTGCTTAAGCTTGCGGGTCTCATTGAGTTCGCAAAGTGAATTGGCGAGTTCCTGGGCCCGGTCGGGCTTGCCGGTCAGCAACAATTGCAGAGCGGTTTCGGCTCTTGCAATGCGGCCGGCCGAATTAAGCCTGGGGGCGAGCAGGAAGGCGACATCCCAGGAACTGATAGCTTTGCCTTCCAGATCGGCGGCTTTGAGCAGCGCGCGCAGGCCTGCTTTGGAAGTATGCTGCAGAGCCTGCAGTCCAAAATGCGCCAGAATCCGGTTTTCGTCGAGCAACGGCACAACATCGGCCACAGTGCCGAGTGCCACCAAATCTAGAAAACCTTTGTGGACTTCCTCACAAGACAGCCCTCGCGCCTCTGCCAGCGCGCACAGCAGCTTGAAGGCCACCCCCACACCAGCGAGTTGCTCAAAGGGATACTGGGAATCTGCCCTTTTGGGGTCAACCACGGCGATAGCTTCCGGCAGTTCGGGGCCAGGCTCATGATGGTCGGTTATAATAAGGTCTAGTCCCAGCGCTCGCGCGGCCTGGGCTTCTGCCAGAGCCGAGACCCCACAATCTACTGTCAGGACGACCTTGAAACCTGCCTCGGCTGCGCTTTCAAGGGTAGGGAGATTCAGCCCATAACCTTCTTCGAGGCGCTCGGGGATTGTTCCAGTGACTTGCCCGCCCATCGCCTTCAGGGCCCGGACCAGCATGGCGGTAGCTGTCAGGCCATCCACATCATAGTCGCCGAAGACCAGGATAGATTCCTTATTATCTAGCGCCTGGCAAAGGCGAGTGACAGCGGCATCAAGGTCGGGAAGCAAGTAGGGAGAGTGAAGCTGAGCAAGACTGGGATTGAAAAAACTGTCGATTTCGGTCTGATTTGTGATTCCTCTGCAGGCAAGAGTTCGAGCAATGGGGGGGCATAGATTGGCCTGGGCGGCAAGCGTGGTCACAGTATCGGACTCGCAGGGTTTAAGCCGCCAAAAGTACTTTTCGCCTTTACCAAGCAGGGGATGAGTCATATGCCTCGGAAGAATGTTTTCGAAAGTGTAGAGCTACCGGCAGGCCTTGTCAAACACCTGGCGGAAGCCTTACGCTAAGTGGTGTAACTTATGGGGAAAAATAACGTAACAACCGATATCCCTCCCTGGCAGGAGGAAGGCGCTTTGCGCGCTGCCTGGGCCAGGCTGATGGAACAGGGCCTGGCCGGGCTTCCGGCGCCCACAGGGCCAGAGGTGCTGGTCGCCGCCAGTGGAGGGGCCGATAGCTCGGCAGTCGCCGCGCTGCTAGTAGCGCTAGGGCTGCGCGTCAGCCTGGTGATGCTGGATTTCCATGAGGAAGGCGCTTGTGGAGCCCAGGTGCCACCTGAAACGTCCCGGATCCAGTTAGCCCTGATTGCAGAGCGACTGGGGCTGGAGACGCAGCTTCTGGATGCGCGCGCTCGTTTCAAGTCTCAGGTGGTAGAACCTTTTGTGGCTGCCTATCTGGCTGGCCTTACGCCCAATCCCTGCGTGATGTGCAACCCCAGGGTCAAAATCGCGGCGCTACTGGCGGAGGCTGACAGGCGGGGCGTCGAGCTGGTCGCAACAGGTCATTATGCGCGGCTGGAAAACGATGAGGGGCGAATCCGGCTGTTGCAGGGGCGCGACTCGTCGAAAGACCAGTCCTATGTATTACACAGGCTGGGGCAGAAAGAGCTTTCGCGCCTGGTGCTGCCAGCAGGAATCTTCCGCAAGGCCGACCTGGTCACTCTGGCCGTGCGGCTGGGCCTGGTGCCGAAGAACCAACCCGAGAGTATGGAAGTCTGTTTTCTCGGCGAGGGAGATTATCGCAGTCTGCTCGAACAGCGCGCCAGACCTCGCAGGGGGCCTTTGGTCCATATCAGCGGCCGCATACTGGGCGCCCATACCGGTTATTGGCGTTTTACGGTGGGGCAGCGCAAGGGGTTGAACCTGGCCTGGCCAGAGCCTCTCTACGTCGTCTCGGTCGACCCGGTAGCCAACTCGGTGGTCGTTGCCGAACGCTCACAGGCGGTAAAGAACGTCTTCTATTGCGAAGACCTAATCTGGACAAGCGGTGAGGCGCCTTCAGAACCTTTTGGCGCCGAGGTGGCTATTCGGTATCGAGCGCGCCTGGTCGGGGCAGAAGTGGCTCCTTTCAGTGCAGGGCAAGTTTGTGTTACCTTGAAGGAGCCGTTGCTGGGAGTTGCGCCCGGGCAGTCCGCGGTTTTCTACGTGGGGCAGGAAGTCCTGGGTGGAGGGCTAATCAGCACAGGCAAGGTTGTAGTCTAACAACTATGAGAGCAACTACAGAACAATTAAATGAGCGCCAGCGGCATATCTTGTCGGCTTTGGTCAGGCAGCATCTGCAGTCGGCCGAAGCGGTAGGTTCGGCCGAGCTCAAAGAGCATGAGCACTTCGAGCTCAGCGCCGCAACGCTGAGAAGCGAGATGAAGCGCCTCGAAGACCTGGGATTGCTCGCTCAGCCGCACACCTCGGCGGGGCGGGTGCCAACGGCGCTTGGCTATCGGGCTTATGTGGATCAGTGCATCGAAACGCTGGGCCTTGAGCCGTCTATGCGCGACCATCTGGACGCCGCTTTACTGGGCGCCTCGCTCGAGCCTTCAGGTTATGTCAGGGCGGTCAGCGCGACCCTGTCGCGTTTTGGCCAGCTTCCCTCCTGTGCTCTTCCCCCGCGCGCTATGGGAGCCCAGCTTGATCATATGGAACTTGCTCCGCTATCGAGCCGGCGGTTCGTCGCGTTGATGATTACAAGCACGGGCGAAGTACTGCACAGGGTTGTCGAGACCAGTCGAGCCGCGGGAGGCGCCGAGGTAGAGCGCATCGCCCTGGCACTCAACCGACGCCTGCAAGGCAAGACTCTGGCCGAGCTTGGCAGGCTTACCTCTGCCGAACTGCTGCTTGGGACGGGCCTTGCTTCCGCGGCAGCCATCGAACTGGCCAGCGCTTTACTCGAGGCAGCCAGGGAAGCGAGCAGCGGACCTGAGACAGTCATCGTAGAAGGCACTCTTAAGATTCTTGGACAGCCCGAATTCCGTGATATGGCGCTTACCCGGGGCGTGCTTTCAGTACTCGAAGACCGCCAGCGCCTGGCCGGATTATTAAGTCGGGTGGTAGATCCAGAAGCTGCCGTGCAAGTAGCCATTGGAGAGGAGCTTGGACTGGACGAAATGCGTTGTTGCAGCCTGGTGTCGGCTGTCTACCACGTGCAGGGCGCGCCAGTCGGAATCATAAGCCTTATCGGTCCTATGCGGATGCCCTACAGTTTCGTAATGCAACTTGCAAGTTATATGGCATCACGTCTTTCCAGTCGACTGGACCAGCAAACAGGCTAGCCAGGCGACTAAAAGTCGCCAAAACGTTGCCGGTTATTGGGTTTGCGCGTGGTTGCGAGTGATTTTTTGTGTTATCATACTTGCAGTCGAGGATTGCTCCAGTCGACGTCGGACCGCAGCGTGGGGAAGAAAAATCTGCGCTGTGGCAGGAGATTGCTTCCAGAGTCCGAAAGGAGTGCTTACCGTCCTGACCGCCGCAGGCGGAAGGCGTAGCAAAGCTACACTAGCCCTCAGAGGAGGCGAGTCGGCTTGAAGAAACGCGGCTTTACCCTGATCGAGCTGATGGTCGTGGTCGCGATCATCGCAATCTTGGCAGCCATCTTGTTCCCAGTGTTCAACAATGCCCGCAGAAAGGCACGCGCTACTCAGTGTCTCAGCAACATCAATCAGCTTGGAAAGGCATGTTTGATGTATGCTGACGATTTCGACGGGCGCTTGTTCGACAATCCCTGGCCTGGACCGACAGTGGGTCACGTACAGACCTATTGGGCACTGGCCGTGCTGCCGTATGTCCAGAATATGGACATCTTCTCCTGCCCCGCCTGGGATTACAGCATCCGCCCCGGTAGTTACATAGATGCGCCCTTCAAGGTGGGATATGGCCTAAGCGACGTCATCGCCAACGGCGCTCCTGACAGGCCCTCTCCGATGCCACTGCAGATAATGCGCAGGCCAGCCGAAACCGCGCTGATTGGTGACGCGCCGTGGCTGTGGGGTTCGGGTTCCTATTGGGAAGATCGCGACAGCGATGGCTACCGCGAAGCCTACTGGTGCCAGTCAGCAATCAACAGCGCCAGCTGGTGGTATGGGCGTCCCAGGCATATGGATGGCATCAATGTCTTCTTCTGTGACGGGCATGCCAAATTCAGTGGGCCTCCCAGCCTGACCGGCACTGGCAACGAGTGGGACTACAAAGCCTACTTCCAGGTCAAGCTCTGGCCAGCACCACCGCAGGAGTAATAATACTGAGACTCGCCACGCTCCGACTGGGGGAAGGCTGGGCTGCCGCCTGAACTACCCTAGCGGCGGAAGGTTGCGGTCTGTCACAAGCCATAAGCAAGGGCCACGGCTGCTTAGCCGTGGCCCTTTTGCGCTAGCTTGATTAGTCCGATTATTTAACTGTCGGGACTTTCACCGCGAGTTCTTTCTTCTGCTCGGACGAGGT
Source organism: uncultured Armatimonadia bacterium (assembly GCA_963749155.1). Taxonomy (GTDB): domain Bacteria; phylum Armatimonadota; class Zipacnadia; order CAVVLO01; family CAVVLO01; genus CAVVLO01. Next base: position 1,493,037 of record CAVVLO010000002.1, read on the forward strand.
GTAGATCCCATCGAGGATGGTCTGCACCACGAGGGCCTGCTCGCCGGGCGAGGGATTCGGCTTGCCGGTGCGGACCGATTCGCAGAAAGCCTTCGTCTGCTCGAAGAAGTTATCCACCTGGGGCAGTGAGTCGGGCTTGAGGGTGGTGGTGGACATAAACTTAGTGCCAAGCACCTCGCAGGGATTCCACCGGGCGCCGCCCTTGGTGCCGTAAAGCTCGGAGTTCATCTGCTCGTTGCCCAGGTTGGCCGCCCAGCTCGCGCGCAGCACCAGGCTTGCGCCGTTGTCGAACCGCACGAGCGCCGCAGCATAATCTTCAACATCGTACTTCTTGGGATCCCAGCCGCCCCAACCGGGCACGTCGGGCTTCTTGGTGCCAATTTCGGCATAGGTGACGCCGGAGACGGTGACAGGCTTCGGGAAACCCATAAAATGCAGGGTCAGGTCGAGCATATGCACGCCGATATCGATGATGGGGCCGCCGCCGGACTCGGCTTTGATGTAGAAAACGCCCCAGCCGGGGATGCCGCGCCTGCGCAGCGCCAGCACATTGGCGTGGTAGATATCGCCAAGCAGCCCTTCATCCACGGCCTGCTTTATGAACTGCGAGGCCGCCGCATACCGGTTTACCATTCCGACCATAAGCTGCTTGTCGTTCTTCTTTGCGGCTTTGACCATTGCGGTAGCTTCGTCCACGTTCATCGCGATGGGCTTCTCGCAGAGCACGTTGATGCCGGCGTTCAGCGCGGCGATGGTGACGGGCGCATGATACCGATTCTGGGTGCAGACGCTGACGCCGTCCAGTTCCTCTGACTTGAACATCTCGTTGTAATCAGAGTAGACCTTCGGGACGCAGAACTTTTCGGCGACTTCTTTGGCGCGAGCTTCGTTCACATCGCAGACGGCGGTCATCTTGACGCCCTCTACTTTGGCGTAAGCGGGCATATGGGCGCCAGAGCCGATGCCCCCAGTGCCAACAATTCCGATCTTGAGTGTCTTCTTGGCCAAACCTCTCACCTCTTGGTGTATTAGGATCGCTTTCCCGTTTGTACACTCTTCTGGCAGGATGTCAACCCCAACTAGAAGTGAGGCGGGGAAGGAGAGTTATTGTTTATGGCGTATCTAGCCCAGGCCTTCTCTCTTGCTTTGGGAAGACGGCAGGCTCATTCTCAACAGATACCCGGCTAGTCCGCCGGGAGCCACCTACCAGGAGGACGTCAGAATGAAGATTGGTGTAGCAGGCTGGAGTATCCATCGCAGGTTTTTCAACAAGGAAGTCGCGCTGCTCGATTATCCGGCGCTGTGCAAGGAAGAATTTGGAGTAAGCGGTGTAGAACTCAACTCGCCCTTCTTCGAGAGTACCGAGGACGATTATCTGGATCAGCTTATGGCCAATGCAGACAAGGCCGGCGTAAAACTCATACATATCTCGGTGGATGCGCCAGGCAACCTGGCCTCGCTCGATGAGGAAGAGCGCCAGGCCACCGTGGCCGAGCATCTCAAGTGGGGACGCATCGCAGGCAAACTCGGTTGCATCAGTTACCGCGCCAACACCGGAGGTTCGGCTGAAGCGCCTGACGATGAGATGGCCGCCTGCATCAAGAGCTGGACCGAACTGTGCGCTGATGCCGCTCCGCGCGGGGTAAAAGTCATTATCGAGAACCATGGCGGCATCGCCAAATATCCCGATCCCATAATCCGCCTGATCGAAGCCGCGGGCCGCGACAGGGCCGGCGCCTGCCCCGACTTCGGCAACTGGACCGAGGATGTGCGGTACGAAGCGACCGCCAAGATGGCCCCGTATGCAGTTGTGATGCACGCCAAGTTCCACGATTTCGACGAGCAGGGCAACCATCCGGCCTGGGATATCGCCAGGTGCGTCCAGCTTTGCAAGGACGGCGGCTTCGATGGCTGGTATCTGATCGAGTTCGAGGGGCAGAAGGACGACCACGAGGGCGTTCTCAGGGCAATCGAGCTGCTCAAGGCGCTTGCCTGATAGTCAATATAAAGGGGCGCTCCTGTCCTGGGGCGCCCCTGAAAGCTTGAGTCGCGCCTCATCGCCCCCTATACTGGGAGGTGACACTCTCAGGGAGCCAGCCAATGAGCTTCAGTTTCGACAGTTTCCTCGCGTACATCACCAATTCGGACTTCTACAAGGGCCAACTGGTCCATGTAGAGGAGTCACCTGCGCGGCGCGCGAGATACGGCAAGCTGGGGGTTGCCTTGCCCGAGGCGCTCGAAAAAGCCCTCGAGTCGGCAGGTATCAAGAAGCTCTACCTCCATCAGACCGAGGCCATCGAAGCCCTCGCGGCAGGACAGAATGTCACCATCGTTACCGGCACAGCCAGCGGTAAGACTCTCTGTTACAACATCCCGGTGCTTTCCAGCCTGATAGAAGACTTCACCTCCCGCGCGCTATATCTCTATCCGACGAAAGCGCTGGCTCAGGATCAGCTAAAAGGCTTGCAGCGACTGCTGGACCTGCTGCCCGGGGTGAACGCTCTGGCCGGCACTTATGATGGAGATACCCCGCAGGACGCCCGCCAGAAGCTGCGCGACAGCGGAAGCCTGGTGCTGACCAATCCTGATATGCTGCACTCGGGCATACTGCCCAACCACGCGCGCTGGGCGAGATTCTTCGGCAAGCTCAAATACATCGTGATTGATGAGATCCACAGCTACCGGGGAGTCTTCGGCAGCAACGTGGCCGAGGTTTTCAGGCGGCTCAACCGGATTTGCGAGCGTTATGGCACCAATCCCCAATATGTGTGCTGTTCGGCGACCATCCGCAATCCAGGCGAACTGGCCGAGCAGCTTACCGAACGGGCTATGACCGTTGTGGACGAGGATGGCGCGCCGAAAGGGCCGCGCAAGTTCGTCTTCTGGAATCCACCTTTCGTCGAGACCGAGCCAGGCCTGCAGGCGCAGTCCCAACACCGAAGCCCAGTTTCTGATGGTCGAACTCATCAAGCAGCGGATCCCGACCATCTGTTTCGTCCCAACGCGGTCGGGTACCGAACTGGTTTTCCGTTATGTGCAGGATGAGCTGCAAAAAGAATCGCCGCGACTTGCCAAAATGGTCTGTACCTATCGCGGAGGCTATCTGCCCTCCGAACGCAGGGAGCTGGAACGCAAACTATTTGCGGGCGAGATGCTCGGGGTCGTCAGCACCAATGCGCTGGAGCTTGGGATAGACATCGGCGCGCTGCAAGCCTGTATCATCGCGGGCTTCCCAGGCACCATCAACTCGACCTTGCAGCAGGCAGGGCGGGCTGGACGCGGCAAAGACGAGGCATTGGTGGCTCTGATAGCGCGCAACACGCCTATAGATCAATATATAATGCATCATCCTGAATATTTCCTCGGCCGCACCCCCGAGAGCGCCATCATAGACCCCGAAAATCCATATATCCTCTCCGGTCATCTGCCCTGCGCCGCTCGAGAACTGCCCCTGACCGAGGGAGAAGCTCAGAGTCGGTTTGGCAAGTATGCGCCGGGCGTGCTGGATTTGCTGGCGGAAGGGAATCAGCTGCGCTTCCTCAGCGGGCAGTGGTATTACGGCAAGGGAGGCTTTCCCGCCGCCAAGGTTAGCTTGCGCAATATCACCGCGGGCAACTACACCATCGTCGACACGAGCAGTGGTCGCAACTTCGTCATCGGCGAGCAGGATGAGATCTCGGCTTTCTATCAGTTGCACACCGAGGCGGTTTATCTCCACCTCGGCGAGACCTATTTCGTGAAGAAACTTGATTTGGAGAAGCGCCAGTCCTTCGTCGTGAAGGAGGATGTCGACTACTACACCCAGGCGGTGGACGACACCTCGATAGTGGTCAGGGAGACCGAACTCACCAAACCTCTGCAGGCAGGCAAAAGTTAGACTTCGGCCCCGTTGACGTTACGACTACGGTGTTTATGTTCCGCAAGATAAAGTTTGGCAGCTTCGACAGCATCGGATTTCGGCAACCTGGATCTGCCACCGCGCACACTCGGCACGATGGCGATGTGGCTGGTGCCGCCAAGAGAAACCCTCACACGCGTGCAATCGTATAACCGGGTGCCTGGAGATGGCCTGCTGGGCATCAGCAACGTGCTGGGAGCAGTGCTGCCCATCTTCACAATGTGCGACCCGCGCGATGTCGGCACCACGGTGGATGTGACCAACACGCCACTGCCCGCCATCTACGTTTATGACAAGGTGGAAGGGGGCGTCGGCTACGCGGAGCGAGGCTATGAGGTCGTCGAAGACATTTTGCAAGCGGCGCTCGTGCTGGTGAACGATTGCCCCTGCTCCCGAGGGTGTCCCTCCTGCGTCGGCGCGCCCATCCCGCCCTGGGCCTTCGATGAGCGAGGCATAAGCTCGCGCGGGTTCCTGCCCGACAAGGAGGCCGCCAAGGTCATCCTGCATGACCTCTTGGGGCTGGAGCCTTATGTCCCACCTCCGCTTACTCAGGAGGAGGAGGACATCCGCCAGGGCCGCGTAATCGAAGAGACCGACGACAAGCAACGCGCGACCGACCGGATGCTGCCGGAGGGCGTGGAGAAGCGGCTTCGCGACCGCTTGAGGAAGCACAAGAGCTAGGGGGAGAGCAGCCCGATGCCTTACGACAACTATGAAGGTCCCACCAACGAAGTCGGTCTGCGCCGAAGTGTAATGATTTTGGGCAAGCTGGCCCCTGTAGTTGGGCTGGCCGGTTATGCCGCAGTCATAATCATAATGCGGGTATCAGGCGCAAGCGTAATCGGGATGGAAGGCCTGAAAAGCTTTCCCTGGTTATTCCACGCCGGGGCAGGCGCGGTGGTACTGGCCGCACTCGTAGGCACGGTTATTCGGCGTATGCTTATCGCGAAAGCAGTAAATGCCCTGGTAGAGCCTGGAGGGTCCAGACGGTGTTTCTCCCTCCTGCAGGGAGCCTTGCTGGTAGAGCTTTTCGCAGTGGACTTCTGTGGCCTTATCGGCCTGCTGCTGTTCTTCCTGGCTGGGCTTGTGAAGGAGCCCCTTTACCTGATGGCAGGCGCGGGTGGGCTTTGGGTTTACTTCATAATGCAGCACCCCGAATATGAGGTTATCGCAAAACAGGCCCAGCAGATGGCCGACCTCGAGGAGAGCAATCGAGATGACAAGTAGAGAACGCGTAAAGCGCGCCATCGCCTTTGAAGGGCCAGACCGGGTGCCGGTTGTTTTCCACTGCTTTGGCGAGAGCGACATCGAGGGTATGGGGCCAGGCGGAGAGGCAAGTCCCAAACACGCCGGAGAAGGCCTCGACGAGTTCGGTTGCCGGTGGGACAAAGTGGATGAAGACAAGACTGGTATCCGCAATATGGGCCAGGTCAAAGGCCATCCCATAAAGACGCGCGATGATTTGTTGAATTATGAATGGCCTGACTACACACGGCCCGAGCGGATGGCGCATATACCCGAGCAGCTTGCAGCCTTTGAGGCGCAGGAGAAATATGTCTTCTTTGGCCTGGGCAACACCTTGCTCGAACGCGCCTGGATGATGCGCGGCATGGAAGAGCTGTTTCTGGATATGATTGAAGACCCAACCTGGGCGCACGAGCTGCTTGGGGGCATCTTCAAGTCGCGCTGGGACGCTCTAAATCAGCTTGCTCCTTATGCGGGGCGCATCGACGCCATCTACTGGGGCGATGACTGGGGCACGCAGAACGCGTTGCTCATCTCGCTGCCAATGTTCAGAGAGTTCTACAAGCCACTTTATGCCAAACTCTTCGCCCGGGCGCAGGAATTTGGGATGGCCAATGTGCTGCACTCTTGCGGGCAGATCACCGAGGCTATTGATGACTTCCTCGAGATAGGCCTTCACGTGGTGGATATGGAGCAACCGAAGGCCACCGGGCATAGATATGCTCTCGAATCGCTTCCAGGGGCGCATCTGCTTCTTCTGTCCGGTTGATATCCAGCGCACCTTGCCTTATGGCACAAAGGAAGAGATAGAGGCCGAGGCGAGGGAGCTTATCGAGAAACTCGGTACGCCGAAGGGCGGTTTTATCGCCTCTGATTATGCAAATCATCCCGCAATTGGGGTGCCGGACGAGAAAGTTTTCTGGTCTTATGAAGCCTTTAAACGCTATGGAGTGTATAAAGCTTAGGGTAAAGAGGGCTTGTTTCCTTGACAAAGGGCTTCCGGGGCGCGAAAATGGGAAGGTGCCCCTTGAGGGCGTGAGCGCCAGTACTCACAAAGGGTGATTAATGTGGCTAACATCGACGTGCAAGACAACCAGGAAAAAGGCGGCTGTGGCGGCTTCATCAAAACGATGGCAGTTGGTTGCCTGGGCTGGATTCTGGTCTTCTTCATCCTCGGACTGGTAGGCGCCGGTGTGGCTTACGTTCAGGACAAGAAGTTCCAGGCCGAACTCGAGCGCGAACAGAAAGAACTCGAAGCGCAACGCGCCGCTGAAGAGACAAGCGAAGAAAAGCCGGAAGGCTAACGAGCTTCGTACTGCTCCAAATTAACCTGAGGGGCTGACTCCGGTCGGTCCCTCTTTGCTTGCCTGGGCGGGATAGGCTCCACGAGAGGCCCAGACTCTGATCTTGATGAGGTCGCGAAGCATCCGCAGCACGTCCAGCACCGGCCTGACCTTGCCCCCTGGCTCGTAGAACCAGTCCACGCGCACCTCGGCCAGGTTATACCCGAGGCGCCTTGCGACATAGAGGATCTCGACTTCCGAGGCATAGCCTCTGATGCGCTGGGCCGCGTATACCTGCAGAGCCACCTCCTTGCGGAAGAGCTTGAAGCCGGTCTGGGTATCGTGGACGCCAGGCAGCAGCAGGGCTCTTACCAGCAGATTGAATATCCGGCCTCTGAACCGGCGGAAGGCCGGCTCTCCCAGGCGCCTTCTCCAGCCCAGCACCACAGGCGCGCCTTGCTGGGCCGGCCCCATCAGCTTGGGAAGCTCCGAAAGGGGCATCGAGAGGTCCGCATCACAGAGGAAAACATACTGGCCCTGGGCCGCTTCGATTCCGCCCTTTAGGGCGCTGCCCTTACCCCCGTGCGGCAGAGCCAGCACGCGCAGCGAAGGGATGCGGTCTTTGAACGCCTCGGCCGCCTGGCGAGTGGCATCGGTAGAGCCATCATCGGCAACGACGACTTCAGTGGCACATTCAAGCCCTGGCAGGCCCTCGGCCAGCTTGGCAAGGGTCGCCGGCAGGCGCTGCTCCTCGTTGTAGCAGGGGATAACCAGACTCAGCAGGGGAGAGGTTTCCACTTTAGCTGGAGACCTGCCCTTCGGCATACTTAATCATCAGCGCGGCAGCCTCTTTGCCGGCTCCCATCGCGCTGATGACTGTCGCGGCGCCGGAAACGATATCTCCCCCGGCGAAAACTCCCGGCACCGAGGTCATCATAGTGACCTCGTCCACCCAAAGACCACCCCAGTCGTTCAGCTTCAGCCCCTCGGTCACGTCAGCAAGCAAAGGACTTGGCACCTGGCCGATGGCAACGACAACGTTGTCCACCTCCTGGCGGAACTCCGAGCCTGGCAGTGGCACAGGCCGGCGGCGGCCGGAAGCGTCAGGCTCACCCAGCTCCATCCGCTGGATGAGAGCCGCCTTTACATGGCCTTTGTCGTCCACTTCATAGGAGAGGGGCGCCTGCAGCAGTTGAAAGATAATACCTTCTTCCTCGGCGCGCTGGATTTCTTCAATCCTGGCGGGCATCTCATTGCGAGTCCGCCTGTAGATGATGCTGACCTGTTTTGCCCCAGCGCGCACCGAAGCTCGAGCGGCGTCCATCGCCACATTGCCCGCGCCTATGACTACGACCTTGTCTCCTAGCTCGACAGGGGTTGCGTAGAGGGGGAAAAGATAGGCTTTCATCAGGTTTATGCGCGTCAGCAGCTCGTTGGCGGAGTATATGCCATTGGCGTTTTCGCCCGGGATGTTCATAAAACTGGGCAGGCCCGCGCCCGCGCCAATGAAGGCCGCCTGGTAGCCTTGCTCGAAGAGTTGCGGCAGGGTAAGCGTGCGGCCAATAAGCACGTCAGTAGCGAGGGTTACGCCCAGGGCTTCGATGAAATGCGCCTCGTATTCGACAAGGCTCTTGGGCAGGCGGAACTCCGGGATGCCATACATCAGTACGCCCCCAGGTTTGTGGAGGCTCTCGAAGAGGGTTACCTCGCAGCCCACGCGCGCAAGTTCGCCCGCACAGGTAAGGCCCGCTGGTCCGGAGCCGATAATCGCCATCTTCAGCCCGCGCGGTTTCACATCGCGCAGAATCTCGGCGGCGACTTCTTCCTGGGTAAGATTTTCGCGTTCCCAGTCGGCAAGGAAGCGCTCCAGATAACCGATGCCTATAACATCGTCCATCCGGCCCCGGGTGCAGTGCTTCTGACATTGGTCTTCCTGGGGGCAGACACGCCCGCAGATGGCAGGCAGAGTGGTGGCTTGCTTGAGTATGCGCAGCCCCTCGCGGAAATCGCCCTCGACCATCGGCTTGATGAAGCCAGGTATGTCGATATGAACAGGACAATCTGCGATACAGGGCGCGTTTTTGCATTGAAGGCACCGAGCGGCCTCGACCCTGGCTTGTTCGGCAGAATAACCAAGTGGAACTTCGGAAAAATTATGGATGCGCTCTGCGACTGGTTGCTCGCGCATCGGCTGGCGGGTCTTGAGAGTTAGATCGACCTCTGCTGCGCCGGAGGTCAGGTTGCAGGCGTACTCGACAGGTTGCTCGGCTTCCGTAGGCGCTGTCTCGAGGTCGCGGTACATCCGCTGACGGGTGGAGAGTTCGTCCCAGTCCACCTCGTGAGCGTCGAAATCCGGCCCGTCCTTACAAGTGAAACGCGTCTTGCCAGCCACGGTCACCCGACAGGCGCCGCACATCCCGGTGCCGTCCACCATAATGGGATTGAGACTGGCGACGGTCTTGATACCGCGTTCGGCGGTTACTCTGGACAGCGCGCGCATCATCGGGGTCGGGCCGATTACAAAGACAAAATCTATTGCGCGCCCTTCGTCCAGCAGCTTGATCAGCGCATCGGAAACAAAGCCTTTCATCCCGCGAGAACCATCGTCCGTGCAGATAACCAGTTCCTGGCAAGCCTGGGCCATCCGTTCTTCATAGATAAGCAGATCGGCCGTGCGGGCGCCAATGATGCCTATAACGTGGTTGCCGGCGGCTCGCATCGCGTTGGCAACGGGCAGCGCCGCGCCAATGCCGACGCCGCCACCGATGACCGCCACAGTGCCGAATTGCTTCACTTCGGTGGGATGTCCAAGTGGCCCAAGCACATTGGCAACCTGATCGCCAGTTTTGAGGGTCGCCAGCTGGTTGGTCGTGCGACCCGCCGCAAGGAAGACCAACTCTACCAGGCCAGTCTCAGGATAGGTCTCGACGATGGTGAGAGGTATACGTTCGCCGACTTCATCCACCCGAAGCACGACGAACTGCCCGGCCTTCCCGCTTTGGGCGATCAGGGGGGCATCAACCATCAAGACATAATTGCGTTCGCCAATCTGAGTTTTCTCGATGATATCGTACAAAGCCATCCACTTCCCATTTCAGTGCTTAAGGCCAAGGGTACAGAAGAAGAGGGGCCTAGTACAAGTAAACTTGTCCTGCCCGCTATGCGCGCCTATACTGAGGGCGTGTATAAGACCACTTCGCTGATTCTCGTTTTCGTCCTGCTTCTAGCCTGGCTGGAAGGCGCTCTGGCCGCGCCCAGAGTGGTGGCAGTAAGGCGCCCCGACGCCACTTGGTTGCAGCTTGTGCTGTCCGAAGCGCCCGGTCCAGAGACTCGTTATCGCTATGCCGGGGCTGACTGGATGCCCGCGCCCACCTCGCGTCCGGCTTCCGAGGTACCCTTGCAGGTGCTGGTGGCAGTGGATAGCACCGGCACTATGGACGCTCGCTGGGAAGAACTGGTGCGAGGACTGGAAGGCTTTTTTGCCCTGCTGGACCAGACTGGCCGCCGGTATGAAACACGCGGAGTAATGTTTTCCGATTCAGTTGGGCCTGCCTTTGGCGATGAGGGAGGTAGCTCCAAAGCGGTGCTGGCAGGGCTTGCTGGTTATCTTGCGGGGGGCGGCTTTGATGAGCCCGAGTCCAGCCTGGATGCGGCCTTGTGGCTCGCTGCCGAGCCGGCTTCGACTGGCGCAAGGCGGATGCTTTTGCTTTTCACCGATGCGCCCTTCCACTTCAGGGGCGATGGAACTCTGTTCAGCCAGACCACGTTGACCACGAGTCAGGCCCTCCTCCAGGCTGAAGGGGTGTCGGTTTTCTGCTGGGCGCCCGCGGGCAAGGGTTATGAGCAGCTTGCCAAGGCGACGGGTGGCGCCTGGTTCGACTGCGAGAAGTCCTATTTTGGCCCGTTGCTCGAGCAAGTTGCAGGCAGGCTGGCAAGAGAATACCTGCTTGAGCTTCAAGCGCCAACCGAGGCGGTTTTTGCGCCATCGATACGCGTCAGGCTGGACCTGGCTCCAGGCGACGAGGCTCTGGATGCGCCCTGGTGGCCTCAGGTGGGATTACTGCCAGAGGAAGTCGTGTTGACTTGCGCGGCGCCCGCAGGCGAAAGCGAGGCTCTCGCCTCTGCAAGAGCGCGCGGGTTGCTCTTTCAGGGCCTGGGGCGGGTGCTCTGGGCGGGAGGCAAGCCACTTGCTCACTGGGCTGGCGAGTTTCCCCAGTCGACTTTCGCGTTGAAGCAGGCGCTGGAGGCCAGGATGGAAGTGGACCCTGATGCTTCCAGGCAAGGCCTGACCTTTAGTGCAAGAATCAATAAGCAGGAGGCGGCCAGCCTGATGCTGGCCTGGCTCGAGCGCCACCTGCTGGTGGCGCCGCGGGCCGTCGAGTGGGGCTTCTCCGCCTTGCCGCAAGGGCAAGGCCTGACTAAAATAGGAGAAACCGAATTAGCTATTAGCGCCCCGCAAGCACTGGGGGCTTCTGATATAGAGGGGCAAACTGATGAATAACGATGACGAATTGCAGGCTGAAGAACCTCTTCAGCCAGAAGAGATGGAAGAACAGGACGGCGAGACCGAACAAGGGGCCGAGGCGATTGTCGCCGAGTTGAATACTGCTGTGCAAGAACTCGAAAGCAAGTATCTGCGCGCGCTGGCGGACCTCGAAAACTTGAAACGGCGTTCTCGCGACCGGCAGGAAGAGTCCGTGGCCCAGGCCAAAGCCGACCTGCTGCGCCGACTGCTGCCGGTGCTGGACAATTTTGAGCGCGCTTTGGAATTCAAAGAAGCAAGCAGCGACCAGGAAGCTTTCACGCGAGGGATGGAACTAATCCACCAGCAACTCTGTGAGGCAGTCTCATGCGCCGGCTGCCAGGCAATGGACACGATGGGGCAGGATTTTGATCCTGAACTCCATGAGGCAGTTGCGGCTGCGCCAGTGCATGAAGTGCCTGAGGGACGCATTATCTCTGAGGCTCGCAAAGGCTATCTGCTTGAAGGTAAAGTGCTGAGGCCCGCAGCCGTGGTGGTCGCGCGGCGTCCGGACAAGGCTGGGCAGGAAGACTCTGAATAACTAGTGAACTTTTTGTTACGAAGCAGGAAGCCGGTAAGGGGTAACGAAGCCTTTGACCGATACCCGTCACCTCAGTATACTTAGCATCCTTGACTGAGTGGGCCCTAACAATCAGGCGGGGCGCGCTGCAAGGCCGGATCAGCAGGAAGGGGGAGCTGCAATGCCGAGTAAAGACACTCGCATAAAAGTTGTTGGGGTTGGCGGGGGCGGCAATAACGCAGTCGCGCGGATGATGGAAGAAGGCGTCCGTGGCGTTGAGTTCATTGCTATCAATACAGACGTCCAGGTCCTTGAAGAAAATCCCGCTGACAAGCGCATCCAGATCGGCGAAGAGCTGACCTCTGGACGCGGTTCAGGTGGCAATCCCGAGATAGGTCGCGCTGCCGCCGAAGAAAGCAAATCCGACATCAAGAACTCGCTCGAAGGCGCCGAGATGATCTTCGTGACCGCCGGTATGGGGGGCGGCACAGGTACTGGCAGCGCTCCGATGGTGGCCGAAGTTGCCAAAGCTCTGGGCGCGCTGACTGTGGCAGTCGTCACAAGGCCTTTCAGTTTTGAGGGCCCCAGGCGCAAGCAGCTCTCGGATGAAGGCATCGCAGGAGCTACGCAGTCGCGTTGACACGCTCATTGTGATCCCGAATGACCGGTTGCTGGAGACCGTCGAACGCCGCGCCAGCCTTATGGACGCCTTCAAGCTGGCTGACAAGATACTGTGGCAGGGCGTTCAGGGTATCTCCGATATCATCCAGACCACCGGCCTCATCAACGTGGACTTCTCCGACGTGAAGACTGTTCTCACCGATGCAGGTACCGCGCTGATGGGAATCGGCCTGGCCAGTGGCGATAGTCGGGCTACCCAGGCTGCGGAGATGGCCGCGCAGAGTCCCTTGCTCGAGTCGTCCCTTGCGGGCGCAACCAACCTGCTTATCAACATCGTTGGCCCTGCCGACCTGGCACTGTCCGAAGTGGACGATGCCGTGGAGATAATCAGGCAGGCCTGTGGCACCGAGCCCAATATTATGCTGGGCGCCGCTATCGATCCCAAGCTGGACGATTCCATCAGGCTGACGATTCTTGCGACAGGATATGGCGCAAGTGGCGCTCCGACGCCGGGCCTGGGCAGAGGCGCGCGCAGAGAAGAACCTCAGCGCGAGCCGGAGCGGAAGAAGAGCCTCGTCGAGCAGTTGCTGGCGGAGGACACCCAGGAGGAAGAGGACAACCTCGACCTGCCGCCTTTCCTCAGGCAATAACTGACTGACCCTGAAATCTTGAAGCCGCCGGCGCCTAAAGCCCGGCGGCTTTTAGTTGGTCGAGGAATCCGAGCAGCAGTTGAGTGTTCGCAAGCGCGAAGTCCGGTCCAACATAAGGCGCGCCGGCAAGGAAATGCTTGATGGAGGCGTCCAGAAAATCCGGCCCCCAGACCTCTTCCTGCTGCCGGGCGAGTATGGCCCGGAAGACGCCAGAGGTGTCACTGCGCCCCTGATATTCCCATACCAGCCCATCAAAGCCGAACTGGCGCCTGGGTTTACTTTCGACGGTCGCCAGCTCGAAGCTAACCGCGCAAGCCGGCTGGCAGGGACATACCCAGTCAAAATCCAGACGCAGTCTGGGAGGCTCGCCTTTCAGGCGCAGGCTGCCCTCGGCAACCTCTCCCCCAGGGGCCAGCGCCTGCAACAGGGCAAGCTGATGGGGGCCAAGGTCAATCCACACTGCGGCGAAATCATCAGGGGCGCGAGAAGGCTTTACCGATTCGAAGAGGAACTCGAACCGCTGCATCTCGGGCGCCTTGCCCATCCGGTCACGATAGAGGTCCAGCAGCCAGTCGGCGGCAGCTACATATTGCAGGCTGAGCCCAAAGACAGAATCAGCTTCGCGCGCGCGGCTCATACTTGTTTCGGCTTCGGCGACAAGTTGGGCTGAGGAAGTGCCTTCCCTGAAGTGCAGCGGTTTCTCGCACCAGACATCCAGCCCGCGCTCGAGCGCCAAATCTACATAGCCAAGATGATATTGGGGCGGACAGGTGATGGCCAGGTGTCGGGCTTCGCTTCCGCAAGCAAGGTATCCAGGTCGTGATAGGCTTTGCCGCAAAAAGGAAATAACCCTCCAAGCGCTTCTGCGGCGGCCTGGGCCGTGTCAGGGCAGGTGCCCAGGCAAGCGACGACCTCGGCTCCCGAGTGATGAAACCACTTGGCGTGATGCTTGCCGATGCCTCGCGCGCCCAGGAGGGCTACTCTGGCCATCGCTCTCCCTCCCTCTAGTCAGGCAGGATTACGACCTTGAAGGCGCCTGTCTCGTGCTTGCGCAGCGCGCAGTCGAAGGCCTTGTCGACCTCTGACAGCGGGAACCGGTGGGTTATCATAGGCTCCACGACCACCTCGCCACACTGCATAAGCTGCAGCCCGGTGTAGAAGTCCTCATACTGGAAGTTGGCGCATGAAGTGATGGTCTTCTCGGCGAAGAAGTTATCTGGCCGCAGTTCCAGCGGGCCGAACAATCCCGCTACCAGCCCGACTGTGCCGCCTCGTCTGGTCATCTCGACCGCCTGACGCGGGCCCTCAACAGTCGCGGTGGTCTCGAAGACCACATCAGCGCCCTTCCCCTCGGTCCTCGCCATCGTGTGAGCGACCACATCGTCTTCGCGGGCATCGAGCCGGTAGTCAATGCCGACCTCTTCGGCAATCTCAAGCGCCTTGTCATACACGTCGGCGCAGGCGACGGCGCGCGCGCCACTGGCGATGGCTACCTGGGCAATCAACAGCCCAATCGGGCCAGCGCCCAGCACTACAACATAGTCTCCCTGCCTGACCTTCGAGTGTTTGACCGCGTGCACGGCGACGCCCAGGCCATCGAGAAAGACGCCTTGCTCCGCGGTGATCTCCTCCGGCAGTTCGTAAGCGAACTCCTGCCAGATGCGACAGAAATCGGCCATCCCGCCAGGATTGTATTCGCCACCCTCATCCCAGCCTGCGCTGTGACCGGTGTGCCGGGTAAAAGCGCACAGATGCTCTTTGCCTGTGCGGCAGTCGTAGCAACGCCCGCAGCCTTTGAAGGGCAGCATTGCAATCAGTTTGCCTTCCAGTGCGGGATCGGCTTCAGGCGAAAGCTCTACTACTTTGCCCGTTACCTCATGTCCCAGCACCATATTGGCAGGATTGGGCTTGTCGTAGCCCATCGTATGGTGGGACCAGGGGTTCTCTCCGACATAATAACGCAGGTCAGAGCCACATACCCCGCACGCGGAGACCTCTACAAGCACCTCTCCAGCCCAGGGTTCGGGTTTTTCGATGGTCTTTACTTCCAGCTTGCGAGGGCCTGTCAGCACGGCAGCTTTCATCAACGGATCACCTTGGGGTCAAATTCGGCGCGCGAGAGACGAATGACCGCGGCTTCGAGTCGTCGCCGTCCTCCGCTAACGCCTGCGCTTTCGGTCTTGAGCGAAATATCTACGGTGTGAAGAAAAAGCAGCGCCAGCGCGGTCTGCTCGAGGCTGAAGCGCTGGGCCTGGTTCAGAGTTTTGTAAACGACGAAATCGTGCTGTTTGAGCAGGTTGAGTTTGACATCGGAAGGCAAGGCTTCGGCATAACGCTTGAGCTCGGGTAGCAAACCAGAACGAAAACGCGGATATGGCGTGCCCTGGGGCAGCTTTTTGCCAGCCTCTTTAAGCAGAAGTCGCGCCTGAAGCAGCAGCCGGAACTGGCGCACGATGAGCGAGAAGATCATCATCGGCTCCAACTCGGCATCGAACATCCGCTCGAGCAGCCCCAGCGCCTTGTGAGTGTCGCGTTCGCCCAGGGCGTCGGTTAGCTCGAAGACGGTAACCTCGGCCGACTCGGGCACGACCTGGCGCACATCGTCGGCAGTGATGGCTTTACGATCGCCCACATAAAGCGAAAGCAGGCTGACCGCCTGTTGAAGCTGGGCGGCGTTGCTGCCACAGCGTAGCTGCAGTTCGGCCTGGGCCTCATCGGCCAGCAACTTGCCCTGACGACGCAGCATCGAGCCGATAAACTCCCACAGGTCTTCCTTGTCGGTAAGCTGGGTGAAGCCGAGGATGACCCCACCGCCTTCTTTGGCGGCTTTGGTCAGCGAGTTGTTCGCGGCAAGTTGGCCCTCGACCACGACAAGCAAGGTCTTGCCCTCGACAGGGGATTTACAGAAAACTTCCAGGGGATTCTCATGCGAATCATCGCCCGGTGAGAAGCTCTGAAGTAGCTCCGGCGTCACCGCAAGGGCAGCGAAATCTCCAAGTTCGCGGTCAGAGACTTCGACCTCCTCACTCTGGGCGGCGTCCAGGGCTTCAGAGGGCAGTTCAGGTTGGCGACCAGTCTCGTGGAACTCCTTCACGGCGGCTGCAAAGGCTTTGGCAAAAGCAGGTGAGGTAGAGCGGGCCCGGGCAATCTCGGAGCGCAGACTCCGGTTATCGGGCGCCTCGAGAGCGTTCTTCACGGCTCTGACAAAGGCTTCAGCATCGGTGCGACGGGCCGAGGTCGGCGGATTTTTTACGATAATCAGGTCGCTCTGGGTGTCGAAAAAACCAAGCGTAGCGCTTTGCAGCGCCTCCCTCAGGCGATCTTCGTTATAGGAATCCGGATCTTCGCCATCGAAGTTGGTAATAGCCGTGGCCCGCTGTTCTTCGGGCACCAGCAGGCGGGTGAGTTGCTCCCTGGCGGCGCGCAGAAACTGGGGCTCATCGCCCCAAAGCAGGTAGACAGGAGCGCGCTCGCCGGCCTTGGCGGCCACGAGTACTTTTTTAAGAGCTTCGCGCTGTGCAATGTATTGAGATCCCGAGCCAGGCAAGCCAGGCCTCCAGAGGCGCGATTGTGTCCCCTAATGCTATAGCTGGAAGTGAGACGCGTCAACTGGCCGGGAGAGCCTATTCCCACTTGGTGATATGTTATACTTGCCCCAGGGTCGGACTGCCTGACCTGCCAAAGATGAGCGATACATACTTACGCGTAGCTTTAATTGCTGCTTTGATTGTCTGCTCGGCGACTTTTACCGCCGCCGAGATGGGCCTGGTTGCCGTTGGCAGGCTGAAACTGCGCAAGCTGGCTGCTGATGGTTCAGGTCGAGCTGACTCCGCCCTGCGCTTGCTGGACAATCCCACCCTGGTCTTCTCGACGGTGCTAATCACCATCACGACGGCCAATTTCGTGGCGGAATCTCTGGCGGCCAATCTCTTCCACGATGCCTTTGGTGAACACGGCTATCTGCTTTCCTTCATCACGATGACCGTTGTGGTGCTTGTTTTCGCCGAGCTTACTCCTGTGCTATACGCGGTCAGTCATCCCTCGCGTGTGGCACTTGGCGCCTCAGGCCTGGTGAGAGGGACAACCTGGCTGCTTTATCCCCTCTCCTGGACGCTGACAGGACTTGCGCGTGTCGTGCTTTGGCTGATGGGGATTCGCGATTTCACGGGCTTCCCTGCCGGGGTCAGCCGAGGCGCTCTGGAAGCCTCGGTCGAATCAGGCGCCATCCGGGAAGAAGAAAAAGAACTGCTCTCCAATGTCTTCGAGTTCAAGGACACCCTGGCGCGCGAGATAATGCGTCCCCGCGTAGACATCATCGCCCTGCCCGCTTATGAGCTGGTCGTCGACGCCCTCGAAAAAGTGTTGAAATCGGGTCACTCGCGCCTGCCGGTATACGAAGGGGACATAGACAATATCGTTGGCATCCTCTTCGGGAAGGATCTTATCCCCTACACGCGCACTCACGAGGAGGAACTGGGGCGCAAGCAGATTACCGAGCTGATGAGGCCGGCTTTCTTCGTGCCCGAGACAGAGCATATTGGCCAGTTGCTGCGCGATATGCGAACGCGCAGGCAACTCCTGGCAATTGTTGTGGACGAATTCGGCGGCACAGCGGGCGTCGTCACCATCGAGGATGTACTCGAAGAGATAGTCGGCGATATCCAGGATGAGTTCGACGAGCAGGAAGTCGCCCAGCTTAAAGAGATAGCCCCTGGCGTCTGGACGGCTGATGGCTTGCTTCCACTTCACGAGCTGCGTCGCCAGACGGACATCACGCTACCTGAAACTTCGGTTGAGACAGTTGGTGGTTTTGTTGCTGACCAGCTTCAACGGGTGCCCGAGCAGGGAGATGTGGTCGAATATCGCAGTTACAGGTTCGAAGTACTGCTGATGGACGGCCGACGAGTCGCGCGCGTGCAACTTGTGTTGCTGCCAGAGGAAGACGACAAGACCGGGCCGGAGTCGGACGACCTGGACGAGTTGGGCTTCGACTAGCGCCTAACGAGCGACCAGCTCGATTGCCCCCATCGGGCAGAGTTCGACGCACAGGCCGCAACCAGCGCACCGCTCGGGATTTATAAAAG
This sequence comes from uncultured Armatimonadia bacterium, assembly GCA_963749155.1. GTDB lineage: Bacteria > Armatimonadota > Zipacnadia > CAVVLO01 > CAVVLO01 > CAVVLO01. Next base: position 1,510,860 of record CAVVLO010000002.1, read on the forward strand.
AGGCTTTCTCCCCAAGCACTGGCGCAAAGTAGATGCACACCCGCTCGCACTTGCCGCACCGGATGCACTTTGCCGAATCCACCTGGGCTCTGTAATGCCACTCGCGGTCAACCTGGTCGCCGGTTACAAGCCGGGGTATGACCTTGCCGCGGAAGTCAGCCAGACAAGAGTAGTGCTTCTGCTGCATAAATTCGGTCAGCTCTCGCTTTATGCGGCCAATGACCTGATAACCCTCCACCACAATTGCGGTGCAGAGCTGGACGGTGGTCGCGCCAGCAAGGATAAGCTTCGCCACGTCCTTGCCGTCCACTACGCCCCCGCTTGCGCTGATTGGGATAGCAAGCTGGGGAGCCGCTTCGGTCAGCCAGCGCAGCACGAACTGCAGCGCCCACGGCCCGCCGTGACCCGCATAGCCCCCGTGCATTATCGGGCGTTCGGTTTCGAGGTCGATCTCCAGGCCCGTAAACCTGTTGAACAACACCACACCTGCTGCGCCTGCCTGCTGGACCTTGAGGGCGCTCGCGGGGGGGTAGGCGTCCTGGCCTGAAAGTTTGGCCGTAACGGGAATCGAGACCGCACTCTTCACCAGCGAGGTGATCCGGGCAACTTCCGAGCCGATGTCAGCGCCAGCCATCGCGAAGAAGCCATGCGGGCAGGAGGCGTTGAGTTCGATAGCATCCGCGCCGGCCTGCTCTACCTGCTTCGCGTAGCTGATCCAGCCCTCATCCGTATAGCAGTTGATGCTGGCAAAAATCGGCAGTCCAGTCGCTTGCTTGATGGCCGCAAGCTCGGCGCAATATTCCTCGGGACCAAATTCGGAGGCCTGCTCGTAACTATAGAGGGTGGTCGAAACGAAAGCGCCCGCGCCGCGCCGGATGACTTTGAAATGGGGGGTAGGGGCCTTGCGGGAGAACTCCTGCTCAAAGAGACTCTTCAGCACCAGCGCGCCGATGCCTTGTTCTGCGCACTTAAGACAGCGCTCCCGCGTGCCAGTCGTGCCAGCGGGAGCGGCGATAAGCGGATTAGCGAGTCTCAGCCCGCCATACTCACAGGAAAGGTCCATCCGGGGCCTCCCTCGGCTGGTTTACTCCGACTGCAACTCCTGCATCAACTCGTCGGGGATGTCAAAGTTGGCGTAGACATTGCTGACATCCTCCAAATCTTCAAGTAATTCCATAAGATTCAGAGTCTTGCGAGCGCGCTCCAGGTCGAGGGGCACGACATTCTTGGGGATCATGGTGAGCGAGGCGTCCTGAATCTTGTAGCCGGCTTCCTCAAGGGCTGTTCTCACCAGGTAGAGTTGCTGCGGGTCAGTCTGGATCTCGATGGTGTCGCCGTCTTCCGTGACGTCTTCGGCGCCGCATTCGATTGCCGCGAGCATTACTTCCTCAGTGTCGGCTGAACCCGGCTCGAGCAGGATGATGCCCTTTTGCTCGAACATCCAGGCAACGCAGCCGGCCTCGCCGAGGTTGCCCCCGTGTTTGGTGAGAGTGCTGCGCACCTCGCCTGCGGTGCGGTTGCGGTTGTCGGTCATCGTCTCGATAATCAGCGCAACGCCGCCAGGGCCATACCCCTCGTAAACGACCTCTACAAGCTGGTTGCCGCCGTCGAGTTCGCCACTGCCCTTCTTTACTGCGCGATCGATGTTGGCGACGGGCATACTGACTTCTTTGGCTTTCTCGATGGCGGTTTTGAGGCGCACGTTCATCGAAGAATCGCTGCCGCCCTGGCTGGCCGCGACCATTATCTCTCGCGACAGCTTCGCGAATAACTTGCCTCGCTTGGCGTCCTGAGCGCCTTTGCGGATTTTTATGTTATGCCATTTTGAATGACCTGGACATACGAGCCTCCCGAGCTGTGGATTCGCCCTGATTATAACATAAGCGGGCTGCTTGCCACCGAGGGCAGGTATTGAGCGCCTGGCCGTGGAAGTTCTACCTAACGACTGGACGAGGTGAGCTAAATGCGTGGTTCGAACCTGCTGCTTGTGGTGATGTTGATGATGGTAACGATTACAGGGCTTGGCTGTGCGGCCCAGGTTACTCTGACTGGCACTGTAACCTCTGCCGCGACGGGAGAACCGCTGCACAAGGTCGAAGTCTGCGCGCTGCAGCTCGAAGGCGCAAGCGGCTTGCTGCTTCAGCCTTCCGCTACGGCTCGCACGGACAGCCAGGGGCATTTCACACTCAAGCTTGACGTTGCAGAACCTGCCCCAGGCAGTGTGGCGGTCTGGACGCGCAGCCTGCTCTACGCTAATGAGCTGTCCACTGGTACCAGGCTGGCCGCGAATATCGGCCCCACCCTTAACGAGGCCAGGCAAGCCGCGATCGACCTCGCCAATCCTCCGAGCGAACTGACCTTTGCATTGGAGACTCGCTTCGGAGAAGAACATATCGTGATGCTGCCGATGGCTGACGGCACGAAGCTGGCCACCGATTACATAACTCCGAAGGGAGAAGGCCCCTTCCCCAGCATCTTGCAGCGCACTCCGTACGGGCGCAGCCTCGAGGATGGTCTCTCGACCGGCCTGCTGGAGCAGGGCTATGCCATCATCTGCCAGGATCATCGCGGCCGGTTCGACAGCGAGGGCATCGGCCTGGCTTTCAAGGCCTGCGGTTGGGGCGAACACCAGGATGGCTACGATACGGTGGAATGGATTGCCGCACAGCCCTGGTCCAATGGCAAAGTCGGCACTTTCGGCGCCTCGGCGGGTGGGATTACGCAAAACCTGATGGCAGGCGCGGCGCCGCCCCATCTCACCTGTCAGGTAGTCCTCGTCGCTTCGGCCAATTTCTATGAGGATACGGCTTATCCGGGCGGCGCTTTCCGCAAGCAGATGGTCGAAGGCTGGCTCGCGGGCAACAATTTCCCCCCGAGACGCTGCAGGAGATGCTGGATCATCCTAACGAAGACGAGTATTGGGACGCCTACAACGTCGAGAAGCGCGCCCCCGAGATCACCGTGCCAAGCCTGCAACTTGGAGGCTGGTTCGATTGCTTCGAAAGCGGGCCAATCCGCAGCTTCCTCAGCCGACAGACGAAGGGTGGAGAAGGCGCCAGGGGCAACCAGCTCCTCATAATGGGTCCCTGGACTCACGGGGGGATGTTCGCCGCCAAGCAGGGCGAGTTGGAGTTCCCAGCTGCCGCCGTGGCCAGAGTCGACCTGATGCAACGCCTCAAGGACTTCTTCGCCTTCTGGCTGAAGGGCGAGCAGAACGACGTTATGGAAGCCTCCGTAACCTATTACCAGATGGGCGCTTGTGGCGAGCCGGGCGCGCCCGGCCACGTGTGGCAGACCTCGCCCACCTGGCCTCCTCCCGCGCGCAGTCAGCGGTTCTTCCTCACGCCCGCGGGCGGATTAAGCAAAGAAGCGCCGACGGCGGAGGAGGCGCAGCTTTCGTATGTCTGTGACCCTGGCAACCCGGTGCCCAACCACGGGGGCCACAACCTGATACTGCCGGCAGGCTCTTTCGACCAGCGCGAGATCGAAGCGAGGGACGATGTCCTCTCCTTCACCACCGAGCCGCTGACCGAGCCGCTCAACCTGACCGGGCAAGCGATCGCGAGGCTGTACGTGGCCTCGACCGCGGTGGATACTGACTTCGTGGTCAAGCTGTGCGATGTCTATCCCGACGGGCGTTCTATGCTCATCAGCGAGGGCGTGCTGCGGGCGCGCTACCGGGGCAGTTTCCAGTCGCCAGAGCTGCTGACTCCAGGGCAGGTCTATGAGCTGGAAGTGCCACTCTGGGACACGAGCCTCGTCTTCAACACGGGGCACCGGATCAGGCTGGACGTGCAGAGCAGCGACTATCCGCGCTACGACGCCAACACTCAGACGGGCCTCCCCTATGGTCAGCCTGCGGAGCCGGTCGTCGCGACCAATACGGTCTTCTTCAACGCCGAACAGGCCTCGTGTCTGGACCTACCGGTGATGCTGGAGGAGTAAGGACGCCTCAACGCCTCACATACAGGTGAGTGCAGTGAGCGAAAAAGACCAAGAGACCTCCTCGCCGCCGCTGGAGCGACCTCTCGCCCTGGGTGAGAGTGCCGGTTGGGTATGGGGCGGGGCTAGGGACGATCGCGCTGCTCTTCCTGCTGGCGGTGGCGATCGCCCGAACGCTGCCGATCCAACAAGGTCCAGTGCCAGGTGCATATCCGACGATGCGCGACACATACCTGGCCCAGTTGGCTCAGTTCATCGCGGTGCTGGGCCTGACGATCGGGTGCTTCAGCGGCGCCACCATCGTGATGGCGCTTACGCACGAGCGCCGGTCGTTGCCCACGTTGCTGTTCGGAGCGCTCTTCCTGACGGTGGGCTTCGCGTACGCGGTCACCAGGCCCCAGCAACCCTATGGGCACCCCCTCGGCGTGCTGTGGACGGTGGAGCTGACCGCCCTGACGGCTTGGGTGCTGTTCGGCGTGGGCTCGAAGGTCTGGGCCGAACGCCAAGAGGCCCGGCTACAGGCTCCTCCACGTTGGCGCTGGTTGCCGGGCTGGATGCGCATGGTCCTCGGCTACTTGGTCGGCTTGGCGCTGATAATACCCGCGATCTACCTTGATGCCCTTCTGGCGTTGGGGCCAGGTCACGCCCTGTCAACCGCAGGATTCGGGCTGGTGAAGGCGGACCAGCCTGCTGGGTACCTGCTGGTCGGGTTAGGCCTAATTCTGCCACGGCTGCTGGTGGCGCCCCTCCTGGCCGCGATCGTCGCGCTGATCGCCGGTGGGCGGGGCGCGCTGCACGGCTTGCTGTTCGGGCTGATCCCCGCGAGCAATGCATACCCGGGCCTGGTCGGTTACGGCGTAGTTCGCTCCATCGGATCGGCCAAACTGCTGGGGCTCATCCTGGCCGCCCAGCCGCTAGTTCTGCTGCTCGCCTGCTGGGCCGGCGGCGCGCTGGCGGCGTGGCTTTTTACGAAGCGGAAGGCCAAGGCCGTTCCTGTTGAAGGTGACACTGATGACTGAAACGCAACAAGAGCCTCCTCGCCGCCGTTGGAGCGACCTCTCGCCCTGGGTGAGGGTGCCGGTGGGGTATGGGGCGGCGCTAGGGACGATCGCGCTACTCTTCCTGCTGGCCGTGGCGATCGCCCGGGCGTTGCAGAGCAATAAGGGTGCAATGCCAGGGGCCTACCTGACGTCTCACGACGTCTGGCAAGTGGCCCAGTTCGTGCTGGCGCTCGGACTAGCGGCAGGCTGCTTCGCCGGCGCCGCCGTGGTGCTGAGCCTCGCGGGGGGGCGCTGGTGGGTGCCCACGCTGGTGTTTGGGGCGGTATTCCTGATAGTGGGCTTTGTGTACGCAGTCACCAGGCCCTCTGAGGTCTACGTGGCCACACAGGTCGGAGGCTCCACGCGGCTCGCTTGGGACCCCCTCGCCGTGTTATGGGCGGTGGAACTGACCGCTCTGTCCGCCTGGCTGCTGTTCGGCGTGGCCGCGAAGACCTGGGCGGGGCGAGGCGCCGCGCGGCCACAGACTCCTCCGCGTTGGCGCTGGCTACCCGGCTGGGCACGGGTGGCGTTGGGCTACCTGGTGGGACTGGCGCTGATAACACCCGCGATCGGCCCGGTGGCGCTGCTGGTTGCGGGGCTCGGGGACGCGCTGGTTGAGGTAGGTGCGATTCTGCCCAACCTGCTGGTGGCGTCTCTCCTGGCCGCGATCGTCGCCTGGGTCGCAGGTACAAACGGCGCGGTGCACGGACTGCTCTTCGGCCTGCTCCCGGCGAGCGCCGTGGGGCGGGGGCTGGCAGGCTACGAGGTAGGCTTCCCCCTGGGGTGGTCGGTCAGCGCCCTGGGACTGATCTTTGCCGCGGAACCGCTGCTCGTGCTGCTGGCCTGCTGGGCCGGCGGCGCGCTGGCGGCGTGGCTGGCAGGGCGTAAGCAGCTAAAGCCTGCTTCAGGCTAGTAGTGGCCCTTCGAGGTGGCTTAATATACTGTTGCTCATTATTAATAATATTTAACCTTGCAAAGCTAGTGACAAAGCTGGGGCGGGGGGGATAGACTGTTAAGTGAAGCAAAGTTCTGGCAGTGTTGGAGGTCGCACGATGACCCAAGCCCAGAGTCTTTGGAAAGAACGCCTCCCCCTGTGGCGATTCAGCCTGCTGCTCGCTCTGCTTATTGTTTCTCTCATCGTATTCGCGCGCGTCTCCAAGGCCACTCCAGTGAACCCCCTGTTCAAGCTTAAGCAATTCGTGCTGGAGCAGCAGCAGCAGCACCAGCAGAAGCTGGACCTCGAGCGCGACCCCCTTCCTGGCCAGCCAAGGCCCGAAGGCCTGACCCAGTGGCTCGCGCAGCAGGGGCTCGCGGGCAAGCCGCTGGCGCTGCTGATGACAGGCTCCTGCAGCGAGTGCGCCACAAGCTATCTCAAGGCCTGGAGCGACTTCGCAGCGCTGCCCGGGCGCCGGCTGTGGTGGTCTTCGCGGCCAGTGAAGAAGCCCAGGTCGAGGTTTTCCTCGCAAAACACCCTGAGATCAACCTGAAGCTGAAGGCGGCGCCATATCCGGGGCTGGAGAAGGAGCTCAACGCCCTCTTCCGGCCCCGCGCCTACTACTACGGGGCAGATGGCGCGCTGGGGTGGCTTCAGGGCGACCACACCGACCCCTGGGCGACGCTGGCAGAACTGAAGGAACGGCTCGGACTGGCCGGGGAGGGCAAGACTAATGCGCAGAATTAGAGGTTTCACCCTTATCGAATTGTTAATCGTGATGGCCATCCTGACCCTGCTGGCGGGCATCCTGTTCACCGTCTTCGCCGGCGCGAAGGAGAAAGCCCGTCAGACCCACTGTATGAATAACCTCAAGCAGCTCGGGGCCGCGATACTGCTATATAGGCAGGATTATGATGGGGGCTGGCCGGACGATGCGAAGGCCGTCTACCCGGCCATGTTTCAAGCAAAGAGGTCTTCGCGTGCCCCGACGATGGGGCAACTCGCAGTTTGCGACAGACAGCGGAGACTATTGGGGGGGTGTATTCGTCCTACGGCAGGTGTGGGGGAGACTTTCTGGGAATACTCTCGGGACGAAGCTTGCGAGTCGCTGCCACACCAGCTCTAGACTGTGTTGCTCGCGCCTGTTTCCTCGCAGAGAGGCATTTTGCTGACAGGTACCCGTTACTGCGCTGCTACAACCACCTCTTCCCGGGGAGTGATTGCGGCTCGAGGGAATTCGACAGGTTACGTGAAGCAACCGAACCGAGTGGGATTGTGCCCACTCTCCTACAAGATGGCAGTGTAAAGTTTGAGATAGCACCCTCACCCTACGGATCCAATCCCCTGGCGGGACACGTGGCAGCCCACATTACATCAAAAGAGTGGCTCGATGTACTGGACTATTACAAGCAGCAGCTTGGGTGTGAAGAGGAGGATTGAGATGGCAAAGCGAGGTTTCACCCTTATTGAGCTGCTGATAGTGATGGCCATCTTGACCCTGCTGGCGGGCATACTGTTCACTGTCTTCGCCGGCGCGAAGGAGAAAGCCCGCCAGACCCACTGTATGAACAACCTCAAGCAGCTTGGGGCAGCCATCCTGCTGTATAAGCAGGATTACGACGGGGGGTGGCCGGAGATCGCATGGCAGACCTATCCTCAGTATGTTAGCGACAAAGCGCTCTTTGTCTGCCCAGATGACGGCACAGCATCCAGCATCCGGAAGTCCTTCGAAACTCGGTATGGCGCCTATGAATCGTATGCAAGAGGTGGCGGTGATTTCCTCTACATACTCTCCGGAAGGGGTCTCCGGTCAGCGGCCATCCCAGGAACGAGCTGCTCATCACAGGCCATATTCTTGGCCGAGTGGCATTTTCGTGACAGATACCCGGTGCTCAGGTGTTTGAGTCATCTCTTCCCGGGTAGTGACTGTGACTCGCGTGCGTTCGACAAGCTGATGGACGCAGCGGAAGTACGGGGCGTGATACCGACGCTTGCGCAGGATGGGAGCGTTGCATTGGAAGTCGTGCCGTCTGGCTATGGGCCGAACCCGCTGGCAGGGCATGCAGCCGCGCACCTGATGACCAAGGAATGGGCGGATGTGCTGAGAAGCTACAAGAAGCAGCTTGGGTGTGAAGAGGAGGATTGAGATGGCAAAGCGAGGTTTCACCCTTATCGAGTTGCTGATTGTGATGGCCATCTTGACCCTGCTGGCGGGCATCTCTGTTCACTGTCTTCGCTGGCGCGAAGGAGAAAGCCCGCCAGACCCACTGTATGAATAACCTGAAACAGCTCGGCGCGGCGATATTGCTATATAAGCAGGACTACGATGGGGGGTGGCCTAAGGATCTGGCCCGGATATACCCGCATTATGTGAACAGCTCTGCAGTGTTCGTATGCCCTGACGCGGTTGCGACTGCTGAGGAGCGAGAAGCTGCCCACCGCAGGAAGGGACTCTTCGTGTCGTATGAGCGCCTTGGGGGCTCCGCCTTGGGTGCGCTGTCCGGCGAGCAACTTGACCGGGTTCTTCGAACTCCTCAGTCGAGCTGTCTGGACAAGGTCGTCGCCTATGTGACGAACGATGTCGCCAGCAGGCTCCCGGTCCTGTGGTGCGTGGATCACCTGCTCCCTGGCGAGAACTGCATGCGCACAGGCTTCAGGGAGCGCGTGCTCGAGAACAACATGCGGGGGGTGATGCCGACACTTGAGCAGGATGGGAGCGTGATAGTAGTGGCAGTGCCGACGCGGTACGATCCCAACCCCTTCGCGTTCAACGCGATGGCTAGAATGACAGGGCACGAGTGGCAGCGCTTAGTCGACTCGTGGAAAAAGCAGCTTGGTTGTGAGGACGAGCAGTAAGCTTGCGAATTGGAGGTGAGACAAGTGAGAAGACTGTCTGTTGCAATAATGCTGTGGTTAGTCCTTCTGGCGCTGGTGTTGGGCGTGCTCGCGCAGCTTGTGCTTGCGGACGACTGCAGCGGCGAGCATCAGTACTGCGGATCCTGGTACGACACGTGCTGCGCGAGGGGCTGCACGGACGTGACACTGGGAGCATGGCAGTGGGACTATTGTTACGAGCTATACATCCAGGTCGGCCCGATGTGGTATCCAGGCGCCTGCACCAGGTACAAGAAAACCGCGGAATACTACAACTGCCCGGACGGTGAGCCGCCCTGCACTCTCACAAAGTGGGAGTTCGAGATCTGGGGAGAGTGCGACTGAGCCTCAAAACAAGAGCAGGGGCAAGTTGCCCCTGCACCCCCGGAAGGTCGAACTGACTCAGCTTGGTACTAAGTCTCCCCGAACTGTTTGAGGCCCGCGTAGCGCTTCTTGATATGTCCAAGGCGCTCGCGGATGGGCAGGTTGTAGGGGCATTTCTCCTCGCACTGGCCGCAGTCGGAGCAGTCCTCGGCTTTCTTCTCCAGCGCCCCGTATTCGCTCAGGAAGTAGGGCCACTCGTAGCCGTAGGCCCGGATGCGGTCGTAGAGCTGCATAATCGCGGCCACGTCCAGCCCCTCGGGGCAGTCACGGCAATAGCCGCAGTTGCGGCAGATGGTCTCGCCCATCCAGGTGGCGCGGTCGAGGGCTTCTTTCAGCTCTTCCTCGGTGAGCTTGCGGAAGGTGTTGGAGGCCTCGAGGGCCTGATCGATGTCACGTTTGCAGTTGGCGCCCGCGAGCGCCACGTTGATATTCTTGTTGGCCAGCACAAACCACCAGGCATGCAGAGGACTGACCGCGTGGTCCGCATCGCGGAAGAACATCCCGCCTGAGAGCGGCTTCATCGCGATGAAGGCCATATCGCGCTTGCGCGCCTCGGGGATAACTTCCAGCTCCGCGTCGTGGATGGCGAGGTTGTAGGTCGCCAGCACCGAGGAGAACTCTTCCAGCCGGATGCACTTGAGGAGGGTGGCGTTATCGTGGCCCGTCACGCCCAGGTGCCGCACGACGCCCTGGTCCTTCATCCGCCTGAAAGCCGCCATCGCGCCGTTTGCGGCGGTGACCATCGAGAAGCGCTCGGGCGTCGAGATATCATGAAGCTGCCAGACGTCTAGATAATCGGTATTGAGGGCCGTAAGGCTCTCCTGCAGCTCGCGCATCGCCCCGTCATAGTCGCGGGCCATCGTTTTAGTGGCCAGCACGACTCGGCCCCTGCGACCTTCGATGGCAGCGCCGATCTTGGCCTCGCTGTCCCCGTAGGCGCGCGCGGTGTCGAGATACTCGATTCCCTTGTCCAGGGCGTAACTGACCACCTCGACGGCCTCATCGAAGCCCATCTGGATGATCGGGATGCCCCCGAAGCCAATCTCCGCCAGGTATTTGCCGGTCGGTTCGTGAACACGTTGCTTGAGCAAGGTCGCTCCCCCCCAGAGGCTGCGCGAATCTTCCAGGTCACATCTTCTGCCTGGGAAGAGGGCTTCCTGCTAGTGAAATAGAGGACCTTGTCGGCAGTGGGAAGGGGCTTTCGATGGCCAGGTATTGGTTCGAGTGTTAATATGGATTTAGCGGGTATTGATGCCACTCAACCTCCTTAAGGGCTTGACAAAGTTGGGAGGGGGGGGGCTATATTGTTAAGTGAAGCAAAGTTTCTCAGCTTTGGAGGTCGCACGATGACCAGGTTCCAGGGCCTTTGGAAGCCAAGCATCCCCGTCTGGCGATTCAGCCTGCTGCTCGTGCTGTTCCTGCTCTCCTTCATCATTTTTACGAACGTTTCGCAAGCTAACCCCACCAACCCCGTCGCGAAGCTCAAGCTGCTGCTGGGCGACAGGTACGAGCAAAACCGGATAGAAGCCCGACTCGCGGAGGATCCCAAGACCGGCCAAAAAGCGCCGCTGCAGCTCACCAAGTGGCTGGAAAAGCAGGGACTGGCGGGTAAGCCCGTGGCTGTGCTGATGATCGGCGCTTGCAGCGAGTGCGCCGCAAGTTACCTCAAGGCCTGGAGCGACTTCGCCGCGAAGCCGGGCGCGCCGGCGGTGGTAGTGTTCACACTTGGGGAGGAAGCCCAGGTGAAGGCCTTCCGCGCCAGGCATCCGGAAGTGAAGCTGACGCTGGCCCCCGAGCCTGAGGGCTATGTCCCTGACCCCAGTGCTGCGTTTGCTGCGCGCTTGGGGGCCAAGCCTTTCACCTGGAAACCGCGCATCCAGCCCTATCAGGGAATCGGCAAGGACCTAAACGCGGTGTTCAGGCCACGCCTCTATTATTATGAGACAGACCGGGCGCTCGAGTGGCTTCAGCCGCGACAGGAAGCCCCCCAAGTGACGCTTGAGGGCTTCGAGCAGCACCTTGGGCTGGGTAAGGAGGGAGCGGCAGATGCGCAAGATTAGAGGATTCACCTTGGTTGAGTTGCTTATCGTGATAGGCATCCTCGCGTTGCTGGCGGGCATCCTGTTCAGCGTCTTTGGCGGGGCCAAGGAGAAAGCCCGTCAGGCCCAGTGCCTCAGCAACCTCAAGCAGATCGGTATGGCGGCGTTGCTCTACAAGCAGGATTTCGACGGCGAGTTCCCCCTCCGGATGGAGGCGCTCTTCCCCTCCTATGTCTCGTCCGCGGCGGTCTTCGTCTGCCCTGACGATGCCTCGTCGGGGGAGTGGCGCGAGAAGCTGGCCAAGGTACGCGGGGTTTACACCTCCTATACCCAGTTCGTGGACCCGCTGTATCAGATGAGCGGCCAAATCAGGCTGCGGCCAGAGGCGACCTGCAGCGAGCTCGCCTTCCAGTCGGCCCTCCGCAAGCTGTGGCCGAAGCTGCCGATCGCCACCTGCTGGGGCCACCTGCTGCCTGGGCGCTATTACGACGCCTATGGACCCGGGATGTTCGAGTTCCAGCAGGCTCTGCTGTTAAACGACACACCGTCGGTAATGCCCAGAGTTGAGCAGGATGGCAGTTGCAGGTTTATGAAGGTGCCGCAGGAGTGCGCCTATATTGATGTCATCACCCCGTACGGCATCGCAGGGGTCACCTTTCACGACTTTAGGGTGCTGGTGCGGGAAGAGACTGCGGCGTTATGTGACGGCGAAAGCGATGGCGGTTAAAGGCGGACGGACCGGCCTGGCCCTGGTCGAGTGGCTGTTAGTGGTTGCCCTTCTCGTGCTGCTGGTCGGCACAGTCTACAGCCTGGCTGGTGGCGCCAGGGAGAAGCGCGCGCCAGTCGCAGTGCCTCGGCAACCTGGGGCAGATCGGCGCCGCGGCGCTGCTCTACAAAGCGGACTGGGATGGCCATCTGCCAGCTCAACTGGAGGCACTCTTTCCGCAGTATGTCGCCTCGGAGTCAGTGTTCGTCTGCCCCAGCGATGTCGCGCCAGAGGGCTGGCGAACCGAGCTCCGGGAAGTGCGAGGCGTCTACACTTCCTATACCCAGTTTTCAGATGAGCGTTTCTGTCTAGGGGAGGGTGTGCGCATCTCACCAAGCATGCCCTATCAGCAGCTTGCCCAGGATTATGCTGTACAAGAGATCATGCCCAGGCTACCCATCGCCACCTGTTGGAGCCACCTGCTGCCGGGGCGCTATTACAACCCCTACGACCTAAAGCTGCAGACCTTCCAGAGAACACTATGGCGCTGCCGAACCCCTTCGGTTATGCCACGAGTGGATCAGGACGGGAGTTGCCGGTCTGATGAGGGTCCCCGAGGAATGCCAGTATACCGCTGTCGTTGCGCTCTATGGCTGGGCGGAGATGGACCACCTGGCGTTTGACGCCTTGGTGAGGGAGAAGGTCAAGAACAGGGTCAAGTCTGGCGCGCGGACCGAGTCGGACCACAAGGGAGGTGATAACTTAAATGAGACTAGTGAACAGGAAGAGATACCTGTCGCTGTGCCTTGCGCTGGCAGTTGTCGCGGTTGTGGCATTGGGGCTACTAGGCGTCGCAGCCATAGTTTGGGCGGACGTTTGTCCACCGTTCGAGAGCGACTGTGCGGAGCGAGACTGCACGGTGCTACTCAACCCGCCGCCACTACTCTGGGAAACGTTCTGTGAGGATCAGGTTAGGTCTCTCTGCACTCGCCTTCGCTCGACGTGTATACACAGCCTTGGGAGATATGTATGCGAAGTAAGGCCGACTTGGCCCTGGTCGAGTGGCTAGTTGTCATTGCCATCCTCGTGCTACTGGCCGGCACGGTCTACAGCCTGGCCGGGGGCGCGAGGGAGAAGCGCGCGCCAGTCGCAGTGCCTCGGCAACCTGGGGCAGATCGGCGCTGCGGCGCTGCTCTACAAGGCGGACTGGGACGGCCATCTGCCGGTCCAACTGGAGGCGCTCTTTCCCCAGTATGTCGCCTCGGAGTCGGTCTTCCTCTGCCCCAGCGATGCCGCGCCAGAGGGCTGGCGAACCGAGCTCCAGGGACGTGCGAGGCGTCTACACTTCCTATACCCAGTTTTCAGATGAGCGTTTCTGTCTAGGGGAGGGTGTGGTGGTCCCACCGAGCTATCCGTATGAGCAGCTTGCTCTGGATTATGCCGTACAAGAGATCTCTCCGAGACTCCCGATCGCGACCTGTTGGTGCCACCTGCTGCCGGGGCGCTACTACAACCCGTATGACCTGAAGCTCAGAGCTTTCCAGAGGGCGCTTTGCGTTGCGATACCTCCTCGGTGATGCCGCGAGTGGATCAGGACGGCAGTTGCCGGCTGATGCGGATCAGCGAGGAGCGCGAGTTCACTGCTGTCGTTGCGCTCTATGGCTGGGCGGGGATGGACTTGGTCGAGTTTAACGCGCTGAGTGCGAGAGAAGGCCAAGATCACGGTCAAGCTTGACCGGAAGAACGATAAAGGCAAGACGCCGTAAGGACTTGCGGCCCGCTGGCCTTTGCCCGGGAAGAGGGCTTCCTGCCCGAGTGGCTTGCGCTTCTCGTGATTGCAGCTTAGACTGCCTGTTATGGAAGCAGCCCAGGAGCAACCTCGCGCGCAGACTACTGGCAGCCAGTGGGCGATACTGGCGACAGTTGGATACGGAGTTTACAGCCTGCTGGCGGGTCAGCTCGCGCCGGCGCCGGTCGTCGGCGGATTGCTCTACAATCCCGCAGCCTCGATTGTCACCCTGATGCTGGTGCTGATTGGCTTCTCCTTCTGGCGGACGTCGTGGGGACTTGAGATCGGCCTCACCCTGGCGGCGACTGCGCTGGTGGTGCTTGCGTCGGTTAAAGGAGCGCCTCCAGCCGGCGATGCGGCACTGGTGGTAGCCGCGGCCAGTTTCGGCAAGCTGCTCGCGCGGCTCTTCCGCGAACCCAACATCATACTGCCGGCCGTGATGGTTGCGGCGACAGTTGACCTCCTCAGCGTCTACTTCGGCCCGACCGGGCATATCGTGAGGCATATGCCCGGCCTGCTTGCGGCAGGCACGACGATGGCAGGGCAGGCAGGGGCCACAATTGGCTCCGGGGCGGGGAAGATCGTCCTCTCGCCGGTCAATGTTGGCGCGGGCGACCTCGTGTTTATGGGGATGTTCCTGGGGGTTGCGATACGCCTGTCACTCGACGTCCCAGCGACGGTGCTGGCCTTGTTCCTGGCCGCCTCGACAGGTATAATCCTGGCGGCGGTGCAGCCAATCCCGATACCTGGACTGGTGCTCATCGGCAGCGCGGCGCTCATCGCCAATCGCAGTTTTATCAAGCTCTCTGGAGAAGAGAAGCGTTCCGTGATGGTGCTTGGGATTGTGCTCGCACTCCTTCTAGCCTGGGCCCTGCTGCGCTAAAGGCGCCAGGGCTCCGCCTCAGGCTGAATCAGTTTTTCCCGGTGGGTTTTTCGTTGGAGGGATAGCTCGTGGATGACCGGTATGAGCCGCAAATTATAGAACCCAAATGGCAGCAGCGCTGGCAAGAGTGGGGCCTGTTCCGCGTGGGCGAGGAAGTGCCCGTCGAGAGCAAGTTCTACTACCTGGATATGTTCCCCTATCCCAGCGGCAAGATGCATATGGGCCATGTGCGCAACTACATCATCGGCGATGTGGTCGCGCGTTATCATCGGATGAAGGGCCAAAATGTGCTGCATCCGATGGGCTGGGATGCCTTCGGATTGCCCGCGGAGAACGCGGCTATCAAGCACAATACTCATCCCTCGGACTGGACGCGCCAGTGCATCACCGAGATGCGCGCGCAGTTCAACCGGCTGGGCATCAGCTTCGACTGGGAGCGCGAGGTAACGACCTGCGAGCCGGACTACTACAAGTGGACGGAGTGGATGTTCGTCCAGTTTTTCAAGGCTGGCCTGGCTTACAAGAAAGAAGCGCCGGTCAACTGGTGTCCCGACTGCCAGACCGTGCTCGCCAACGAGCAGGTCGTGGGCGGGGCTTGCGAGCGGTGCGATGCCGTCGTCGAGAAGAAGAACCTTTCGCAGTGGTTCTTCAAGATAACCGATTACGCCGACAGGCTGCTGGCCGACCTGGCCAAACTTGCCGACTGGCCCGAGCGCGTGAAAGTGATGCAAGAGGCCTGGATTGGGCGCAGCACGGGCGTCGAGATCCTTTTCCGCCTCGCCGAGACAGGCGAGGAGCTGCCTGTCTTCACCACCCGGGTGGATACCATCTTCGGCGCCACCTATGTGGTGCTGGCAGTAGAACATCCCTGGGCTGACCGACTGGTTACGGCGGACCGCAAGTCAGAGGCGGAAGCCTTTACCAACGACGTGAAAGCCCAGACCGACTTCGAGCGCGTCGCAAGCGACAAGGACAAGCGCGGCTTCTTCACCGGCAGCTATGCCATCAATCCGGTGAACGGCGAAGAGATACCGATCTACCTGGCCGATTATGTGTTGATGGAATATGGCACCGGCGCAATTATGGCGGTGCCCACCCACGATGAGCGAGACTTCGTCTTTGCGCGCAAGTATGGGCTGCCGCTGCGAGTGGTCATCCAGCCTGAGTGCGAAGTGCTGGATCCCTCCTCGATGGAAGGCGCTTACACCGGCGAGGGGCTGCAGATCAACTCCGGTCAGTTCGATGGGCTCTCCAACGAACAGGGCAAGGTCCAAATCGCCGACTGGATGGAAGCCGAAGGCATCGGGCGACGCAAAGTAAACTATCGCCTGCGCGACTGGTGTATCTCTCGCCAGCGCTATTGGGGCGCGCCAATCCCCATTATCTACTGTGACAAATGTGGCACTGTGCCAGTGCCGGAGGAGCAGCTTCCTGTTGTGCTGCCGCGCGATGTGGCCTTCACCGGGGAAGGAGGCTCGCCTCTTGCGAAAGTGGAGAGCTTCGTAAACACCACCTGCCCGACCTGTGGCGGCCCGGCGAAGCGCGAGACCGACACGATGGACACCTTCGTGTGCAGCTCGTGGTACTTCCTGCGTTATGCCGACCCCAAAAACACCGAAGCGGCTTTCGATCGCGCCAAAGTGGATTACTGGCTGCCCGTAGACCAGTACGTCGGCGGCATCGAGCATGCGACGATGCACCTGCTTGTATGCGCGTTTCTTCACGAAGGTGCTGCACGATTTGGGGTATCTCGGTTTCGATGAGCCTTTCACCCGGCTGTATACCCAGGGGATGATCTACAAGGACGGCGCCAAGATGTCCAAGTCGAAGGGCAACGTGGTGACGCCCGAGGTCATCCAGGACAGATATGGCGCTGATACGGGCCGGAT
This sequence comes from uncultured Armatimonadia bacterium, assembly GCA_963749155.1. Classification (GTDB taxonomy): domain Bacteria; phylum Armatimonadota; class Zipacnadia; order CAVVLO01; family CAVVLO01; genus CAVVLO01. The sequence goes on from CAVVLO010000002.1 coordinate 1,527,340, forward strand.
GTATATCCTGTTCGTGGGGCCGGCCGACCAGGACGCCGAGTGGAACGACAAGGGCGTAGAAGGCATCGCCCGGTTCCTCAGGCGGCTGTGGCGCACCTATAGTCTGCATGTGGGCAAGTTCGACAAAGACTGGTCAGGCAAACTGGCAGGGGCTGAAGTCTCCGAAGGCGCGCTGGCGGTCAGGCGCAAGCTGCATCAGACGCTGGCCAAAGTGAACGATGACATCCAGAGCTTCCACTTCAACACCTCGGTGGCGGCGCAGATGGAATTGTTGAATGTGCTTCAGCCCTGGGCCGATGGACTCACCGAGCCGACTGAAGTTGACCTGGCGGTGCTTTCCGAGGCGCTTGAGCAGTTCGCACGGTTGCTGTCGGTGTTCGTGCCGCACCTGGCGGACGAGTTGTGGGAGACTCTTGGCTTCGAAGGCAGCCTGCTCGAGCAGGCCTTCCCGATGGCTGATCCGGCCCTTCTGGTACTGGACACGGTCGAGGTGCCAGTTCAGATAAATGGCAAGGTGCGCGGCGTGGTAACCGTGCCTGCTGGCGCCAGCGCCGAGGAGATGCAGGCCATCGCTCTGGCGGACGAGAAACTGAAGGACCGGTTCGAAGGCGTGACCATCGTCAAGGCCTTCGCGAAGCCCGGCCAGATGGTGAGTTTCGTTGTGAAGTAAGGTCACAGATTGATTTCTGGAGCTTCCAGGCCTCTTCCGGCGACCCGGGGGAGGCTTGTTTTTTCGGGCAGTGGTACACTGGATATTATGAGCGACCATCATCATCAGGAGTCTGCTGAAACTGCAACCTGGGACGCGATCAGCCTGGACCGCCGACTGGTCTTCAGCATATTGCTCAACGCGCTCATCGTCGTCGTCCAGTTGATTGGCGGTATGCTTTCGGGCAGCCTGGCGCTGCTGTCAGATGCCGTCCACAACGCGAGCGATGTCGCGGCGCTGACTGCTGCTCTCATAGCGCGCAGGCTGTCGCGCAGACCTCCCACTCCAAGCCATACTTACGGGCTGCGCCGGATTGAGCTTGTCGTTGCGCTTGCCAATGGGGCGACACTGCTCGTGGCCAGCACCCTGATAGTGCGCGAGGCGGTTCGGCGTTTCGCCGCGCCCGAGCCGGTGCGGGCAGATATGATGCTTTTTGTCGCGGCGATCGGCCTGGTGGCAAATCTGGTCTCCGTGCTGCTGCTGCGCGGCCACGGGCACAGCGACCTAAATATGCGGGCTGCTTTCCTCCACCTGCTTCAGGATACGGGTAGTTCGCTGGTAGTCGTGCTGGCAGCGGTACTGGTGCTGTCAGGCTGGGAAGGCGCGTTGCTGGCTGACCCGATCGCCTCCCTTGTGGTCGCAGTCGCGGTGTTGTTTAGTGGCTGGCAGCTGTTGAAGGCTACTCTCAACGTGCTGCTCGAAGCGACTCCACCTGGGATGGACCTCGAGGAGCTGCAGCGTCAGTTCGAGGCGGCCTTCCCCGATATGACCTTGCATCATCTGCATGTCTGGCAGGTCGTACCAGGACGGATTTATCTCACAAGCCATGTGCGCCTCTCTGACAGGTCGCTTGCCGAGGCTGAGACGGCTTGTCAGGCAGCCGCTGAATGGCTCGAACACGAGTGGGGAATCGCCCATGCTACCCTCCAGCCCGAGGTCGAGGTTTGTGAGGATGACTCGCTAATCAGAGGCAGTGACAAACCCAAACCTTCCCCTCCTGATTAAGCCCGCAAGGTCGTTCTGCCATCTTCCACCCTCCAGCGTTATTCGGGAATCTCCTTCTCAAGACCAGCTCGGCGCCAGAATCAACCCTCACCTTCCCAAACTGGCAGGGGTGTGGGGGCACTGCCCCCTCGCAGTTCCTGGGCTTGAGCGTTTCTGAACCGTAAATTCTTGGTAAATAGTCAGGTAATTCTGCTCCAGCTTGCTCCAAACTCGCCACTTTGGCACGTTTCTTGCCTTATGGAAACCCCGGGTGGGAGGGGGTTTGGGATGGGATTTGGGGGGTTTTGGAAAAGCGAGACTCTCCAGACCAACTTCGGTAACCTGGGATTTACAACGCTTGGCTAGCACCAGATTTACTTCCAGGCCCTCGGGGAAGAAGAGCCAAAAGGCCAGTGTCAGGAATCTCAAAGCCACTTGGGATTTCTGGATTGTAAGCCAGGGCTTGACAGGAGAAACCTGCCGGAGGCCGAATAGAGCAGGCGTTCGCCAATATGCCTCTGGAGGCGCCCGAAATGGCCGAGAGATTCCGCCTGGAGCGTTTTGCCCGTCGCAATGCCAACTACCTCGAACAGATGGTCGATTCTCACGGCCTGCCCTACTTCAACACCTTCTGGACCGACCCAGCCGAGTGTGTCCATGACTGGCCCGACTACGGCGACGTCAACAGCCGCCAACTCGAAGCCGCCGTTATGTCGCGTTATATGACAGGCGTGCCTGTTCGGAGCGAGCCGACAATGCGCGCGACCGCCAGGCAGTATCTCAAGCTGGGCGGTGATGGGCTGCTTTGGCGGCCGGAGACCCCCTATACGCGCCTGGGCGCCGACCTCGGCGACAACACGATGACCCTCGGCGCCTTCACAGCCCTCACACAAGATGAGCCCGGCAGCGAGTGGCGCGGCATCGGGCAGGCCTTGGTCGATCGTCTCTGGGAGCTGGCCACCAAACGCGACGATTATGCCTTCTTCTCCGGTAACTACTGGTCGCCCGAAGGCTGGACCAGCCACGGCGATCAGCCTGGCGGCTACTGGGAGTTCTTCTTCGTGCAGCCGCTGCTCAACTGGGCCGAGGCGACAGGGAGCGAAGTGGCGATTGACCTGGGCCGGCGTCTCGCAATCGCGAGCCTTGAGCATACCACCAGCTTCTCGCCTGAGGGCCGCTTCGTCGGTCATGTGCACGGTCATCTGCGCGGACTGGCGGGGTTCGCTCATCTGGGACTGCTGGACAACCGGCCCGAGTTGCTGCAGATTGCGGCCAACGGGATAGACTTCATAAACCGCCAGAGCACCAATTTCGGCTTCGTACCGGAGCTTTCGGAGCGCAAAGACGACCTTATCGGCTGCGAGACCTGCATCCTGATGGATTATCTCGACACGATGATAATCCTCGGGCTGAACGGTTATCCCCAGTACTTCGAACTGGTCGAACGCACGGTGCGTAACCATCTGGCCGAGAGCCAGGCCACCGACTTGTCCTGGCTGGTAGAGGATAACAACCGCGAGGATACCGACCAGATAACCTGGCGCAATCTGCGGAGCCGGCTTTCCGGTTGTTACGCGGGTTGGAGCTCGCCCAACCATATCCTCGCCTATCGCGAAGATTTGCCCTTCACCTGGACGAAGCATATCGACCAGCATCCAATCTACATCGGCAAGACGCGCGCTTTCCAGCACTGCTGCGGCGGGTCGGGCACCAAGGCCTTCTACGAGGCGTGGCTTGCAATCGCTACCTTCGAGGAGGGGCTGCTCTCGGTCAACCTGCATTTCGATCGTGAGACGCCCGAGGCCAGCATCCGGTGTGACAAGCCTTACAAGGGCGAGACCCGGGTGACGCTGAAGCAGGCCTGTTCAGTAAGGTTGCGCCTGCCCGAGTGCGCAAGCGAAGTCAGCCTGACTGTCGAGGGCGAGCCTGCCAACTGGCATCGAGAAGGCCTCTGGGCGGTGCTCGAAGGCCAACTACCCGCCGGGGCGCGTATCGTGATGAGCCATCCTCTGCCCGCAAAGACCGAAACCATCTTCATCGGCAATGAAGGCTTCAAGCAATATGAATACGAAGTGACCTGGAAGGGCGATACGGTGGTGGCCTGCCTCGGCAAGACCGAGCACAAGCGCGGCTACACCGCCCTGATGGACGCCGAGGTCGAGCTTTTTTATGGAGAGGACGGCCCAGGGCCACTCTACCAGCGGCAGGAAGTCGTCGAGACTTCCGAAGCACCGGCTTCCGACCCGCTGCCTTTTGTCGAGACCAGCCCTGTCAAGCTTTACTGGAGGTAACAAGATGACTGACAAGCAAGTTACCAGAGAAAGTTTCCTCAAGAACGGCCTGCTGGCCGTATTCGGGCTGGTGGCGGGCGCACAGCTTGTGGCTTCGGCCGCTGAAGAGCCGGCAGCCAATCCGCAGGACTATCCCAAGCCGGAGGACCTGGTGCCCTTCCGTTTTGTGCAGGGCGCACCTGATATTCCGCCGCTGGATACACCAATCATCTGGGCGCGCGAGCAGCTTAATCCCCAGTTCTGCACCCATGAGCTGCTGTCACTGGTGATGGAAGAGCGCCATGAAAACAGTTTTCCCTGGGTGCAGTATAACCAGCTCACCACCAGCCACACTGGCGGTGATGCGGTGGTGTTCTATTCGCGCCTCCACAAAGAAGGGCCTGGCTGGTCCTGCGGCAACCACAGCGAGGTGTTCTCCACCAACTGGGGCGTCGGCATCGGGGTGAACATCGAGGTCAGCAACAATTACGAGGGCGACGAGGGCTTTAATGGTATCTATGGCGCAGTCATCCAGGGCTTCGGCAAGCGCCAGCCCAAGTCGGGAGTGCTGATTACTGGCGAGCTTGGGTTCGTCAACGGCATCGAGCTGGACGCAAAGCATGGCACTGGTATCAACCTGGACTGCGAGACTGACGTCGGCATCAATCTGCATGACAACCGGCTGCGTCTGAATGAAGGCGCCTGGCTGGACCTCGACGCCGAAGGGCAGGTCCGGCTGCGCTATTTCGAGGGCAATCTCGAGTTCTGGAACGGCGAAGCTCGCGTCGCGCATCTGCCAATGGCCGGCGAAGATCACGCCCTGTAGGAGGCCCCTTATGGAAGAAAAACAGCTTTCAGCAGCCCAGATCGACTTCTTGCGCAAGCTCTACTCGGAGTTCTCGGCGGCTCAGAAAGCCCTCAACGAGTTCACCCGGTATCTGCTTGAGGAACATGGCCTGACTGGTGAACAAGCCAGATGGCAACTGGCCCCGAGTCTCGACCGGTTTGTGATGCTGCCCGACCAGTCAGCCGAGGAGGATCCAACACCTTTCTAATAGTCTCCTGGAGGTCCAAAGATGAAACTCATCCTGCTGCTTGCCGTGACGCTCTGGCTCACGGCTTCTCTTGCTCACGCTGATAATCTGCCTAGTAAAGGGAGACTTTTCTGCTGCAGGGCAAGAAGGTGGCTTGCCCGACGCCTGGCAGTTCACGATTGGCAACCAGGCTGATGCCACAGCGACCCTCACTACTGATCCCGCAAGGCCTGAGCTTGGTTGTGTCAAGCTGACGAACACCACAGCTTTTGCGCCTCACACTTATGGCACTTTCTACTCAGCCGAGACCCCTGTGAAACCTGACACCGACTACTGCCTGTCGCTGTGGGCCAGGGGTGAGGCCACCAGCGCGTGCTGGTTTGGCGGCGGGTATGAATGGCTGTGCAGGAAGGGCATGCCAACGGGTGACTTCGGCTGGGAGCGATATTCTGTCTTCTATCATACGCGGCCCGACGAGACGATTTTTACCTTCCGCATCAACGTGGATGGGCCGACGAAGGCCCTCTACATCGCCCAGGCTCAGCTTGTTGAAGGCCTGGCGCATGAGCCGCCGACCAATCCCGATTTGCTGGAAGCTCTAGCCGAGGCGGCTCTCGAGCGCGGCAACCTGCTGGCTAATGGGGGTTTCGAGCAGAAGCAGGGCCAGACCGAGCTACCTGCGAGCTGGAACTTCTGGCCAGGTGGCGAAGCCCAGGCTGAGGCGATACTGGAAGGGGGAGAGGCTTTCACCGGATTTCGCTGTGTCAGGCTCACCAACGCCTCGGAATACTACCCCAACCGGTTCGGCGGTTTTTCGGCCAAAAACGTCCCCGTTAAGCCTGACACTGATTATTGTCTTTCACTGGTCGCCAAGGGTCAGAAGACAAGCGCCTGCTGGTTTGGCGGAGGCGAAGGCTGGAGCTGCCGGTATGCGCTCCCAGAGGGCGATTTCGACTGGCAGCAATTTACGATTACCTACCACACGGGGCCGGATGAGAAGACCTTCGGCTTTCGAGTGAATGTAGATGGCCCAACCGGGGCACTTTGGGTGGATGAGGCCCAGCTTGTCGAGGGAACGCAATCACTGCCTGGGGTCTATTCTCCTTCTCCGGGAGCGGTGGAAGTGCCGACCAGCCTCTTGCTGCGTAAAGAACCTCTAATTGTGACCGCTCTTGTTGGGGCCGAGGCTGCGCGCGAGCAGATTTTATCCTGGCAACTCCTGGACGCTGAAGGCAGGCCGAGTTACCACGGGCAGATCCCTGTCACCTTTGAGGCAGAGGGCATAACAGTGAAGCAGGTAGAACTCGGACTTTTCGAGCCCGGCTATTATCTCGTGAAGGCGCAACTGGCAGAGGGAGTGGAATATTCGGCCAGCCTGGTCATCGTCCCGCGCGAGCAGCTTGCCCCCACGCTGGATGAAGCCTCACCTTTCGGCGTCAATCCGCATGGCTTTGGCAACGAAGCATATGCCAGGCCTATGCAGTATCTGGGCGCAGGCGTGGTGCGCGGCGATTATCTGGAATGGCGCGGGGTGGAGCCTGAGCAAGGCAAGTTCGACTGGAGTTCTCCAGAGCGCGAGCTTCAACTCGCGAATCGGGCCGGCGCTCATCTGCTGGGGCTGCTTACCTATGTGCCAGTCTGGGCCAGCAGCAAGCCGGATAGTGAAGATCCAACTCACGAGGTGCCCCGCGATGTGACCGAATGGGCCGACTTCGTGCGGGCAGCGGTTTCCGCCTTTGACGGCCGGATGCCCTGGTTCGAGTTATACAACGAACCTAATATCGGCTTCTTCAAAGGCACCGTCGATCAATTCTGGCCCCTGCTGAGGGAAGGTTATACAGCCGCCAAGCAGGTCGCGCCCGATACCCCAGTCGTCTTCCCAGGCGCCGCAGGGGTGCCACTGGACTGGATAGAGGCGCTCTACAAGCTGGGCGCGGCGGACTACTTCGATATTATGAACGTCCACCCCTATCGTCACCCGAGCGCGCCTGAAGCTACCCCTTCCTTGCCAGAGGTTATCGCTAATCTGCGAGCCTTGATGGAGCGTTATGGCGACGGCGACAAGCCCATCTGGATGACCGAAGTCGGCTACTACAAGCAGGCAGCGGAAGAAGTCCACACCATTCCGGCAACCCCTGAGGCGCTTGATGCTTGTTATCTGGTGCGCACCTATGTGCTGGCGCTTTCTGCAGGGGTCAGTAAAGTGTTCTGGTACGAGTACCGGGGCGATTCCTTCGGCCTTATGAGGTCGGATGGATCACCCAGGCCTGCCTTCGGAGCTTACGCGACAATGACCTGGCTGCTCGAAGGCAAGTCCTATGTCGGAAAACTGGCATCACCAGAAGGGCTCGAACTTCGCGTCTTTGCGAGCGGGGAGGAAGCGATTGTCGTAGCCTGGGCGCCGAAGGAAGCGGTGGACTATCTGTTGGACTTCACTCCTGTCGAGGCGTGGACTCTTTATGGGGCGGCGCTGGCCTTGCCAGCCCAGGGAGAACCAATACAACTGGACGGGGCGCCAGTCTATCTCAAGTGCAAACTGGCCGATGTGACAAGCCTTCTGCTGAAGTAAGAAGCTTGCCAAATCCCTCGAAAGAGAACGGCGCGGTCCGAAGACCGCGCCGCTTCTACTTTGGAGAGTCCAGGGGGTGAGTATTTAGGTGCCAGCCAGCGTCTTGCCGCCAGCGTGACCCCATTGGGCTATATGTCCCTTGTCAATTGTCTCGGTAGCGCCCTTGGGCACGGCGATAAAGATGTAGTTGCCTGTACCCCTTGTGAAGGTAAGCGTGGCAAAGGAAGGCATATTGTACATTGCCATTGCTCCGACCACCGCTGCCTGCGCGCCGGTATCCGCGTTGAGCGCATAGATCTTGCAGGTGGTGCTGTAGAAATACGGCAACGGTTGGGCCAGGGTATAACTCACGCTGGCGCCCATCGAGGTCCAGGTTGGCGTCATCGAAGAGGGATACGACACCCCATAGTTCCAACAATGGAAGTTCTTCTCTTTACCTATCCACCTGAGTTCTATCTGGAAAGCATAGAAGCCCTTGGCTAACTGCCCGGCTGTGCCATAGTTTCCATCGAAGGTGTAGGTGTAAGTGCCATCTCCCTCAGTCGACATCCATAAGCCAATCTCGTCAGAAGTGTAGCCGGGAGACGTAAAGGGCGGCGGATATGCGGTGACGGGATAAGCCCACAGTGCGACATAAGCGCCATCAACGATGCTGGAAGGCAGGTCGGGCCCGTCGATTGTTACACTGAAATCGACCGAGTCGTTGTTGGGGTCGGCTGGATCAAAATAGAAGAACGACGGCCACTGCTGGGCGACGGTCTTCGCGTCAGTGATAATGGGATCACAGCCGATATAGTCTTCATAGTAGGTGAAGTTTTGTGGCAGCCACGGCCCCATATCCTGCAGAGTATAGGTAAACGTGAAGCGCCAGGGGCCTCTGTGATAATCACTGGAGGGGAACGAATACGTGCGCCGGACGTGACGATCGTTCATCGCGACCCAGGGCGCTGTAGTGTAGCTGATATTCTGACCAGTGTGATTGGCAATCTCTTTGCAGTTGAGCACGCAGTTGGACATTGCCATCTGTGGCCAGGCGCCCCAGTCGACGTCAACCCGGACATAAGGGTCGAAGCAGGACTTGTTGTCCAGAGGATCAACGAAGGTCAGGACATCGCCATAGAGGATCATATCGTTAGGATCCTGGGCCAGGAGGATACCTTTCCAAAGACTGATATTTGTCTCCACCGAATCGTAGCGCGGGGCATCGCCTGTACCATCGCCATCATCATCGCCCGGAATGGGTGGTGGGGCCATATTTGTTGGTGGTGGTGGCGGAGGTACCTGGGCCCAGGCACCAGCGCAGATAAACACGAAAAGCGCCAGTATCACAAGCAGAATAACAAATCCCTGAAGTCTCACTTTTGGTTCCTCCTTGAAAAGCCCGGACAGCCAACTTGTTGTAGTGACTTTTTCAAAAGCCAACAAACCTTGCCGTCAAGCCCACCGGCGCTTTGCGCCCCTTTTAGCAATTTTCAATATACCACTCCGGCAAGAGCCTTCCGGAGAGTTGCACGATAATTGAACAGAATTTTATCCTTTGTGACCTCAAATATATCGATTTGTGACCACCAAAAGGCCCCTTCTTAAGGCACAAACGGCGTTGTTACGGGGATTGCACGCCTTGGAAACGCTTGGAAGCCGAAAAGGCAGAAAAAGGCAGTGAAAAACGACTTGTCCGACAAGGCTACAACCGGCCTGGCAAGGCCAGGCTAAGTATTTAGAATATCCAATTGTCAAAGAAAAGCCCCCGCCAAAAGACGAGGGCTTTTCGTGTCATATTCTGCTAACGAAACAGGCTAGCAAGTTAGCCGCAAGGTCACAATTTGCTTCGGTCCCGCGTTCAGAGTGACTGTTTTCCCGGTTATCGCCAGGTCTTCGCCAGGGGTCTCATCAAGAGCAGCAAGCCTCACTGTAGAAAAGTCCTTGCCAAGTCCCAGGCTGGTTTGAACGGCCGTGGGCAGGGGATTGAATAGGCGCACAACAAGATCGCCGCTACCATCTTCGGCCTGCTTGACTGCCGTGAGCAGCAGAGGGCAAGGCTCCAGCTCGAGCCAACTCTTGCTGGAAGGACTAGTGCCCGCACCCTGGGCCGTGTGAAGAGCAAGAGGCGGCGCCAGGAAGGCATCGGCTTCGGCTGCAGTGGGAGTCCAGTCACCAGAGAAAGGCAACAACGAGTATTCGAACTCATAGTCGCCGATACATTGACCGCCCTCGTCCAGGATCTCGCCTTCGCCTGCGGCGCCCAGCCGGGCGAGGGCGCCGGTACAGCGCAGTAGCGTTATCGCCAGAGAGCGCCCCGCGTCATCGTAGAGTTCGTATTCACAGAGACCCTTGCTTGCCACCATAAGGCCGCGCACCCCATCTGTGGCCGCGCACCAGCCATACTGGGCGCGCGAGGGGTCGGAGGGTATCCTGCCCCACTCCGGAGGATTGCCGATTGGGCGGGTCACGACATCATACTGGCCGAGAGCGAAGCTCTCCTCGGTCGCGGCGCCCGTGCGGAAACAGGCGCGCAGCCTGTGGTCGCGCGCCCGGTTGTCGATGAAAGTGCGCACATCGACGCGCGGCAGCCCTGAGTAAAGAGAGACTTCGCAGCGGACAGGACAAACAATTGTCAATTCATCGCGCGACTCTACATTGGAAGTCCTTGGCAACTCCAGGTCATATTCCAGGCAGTAAGTCACCGAAGCAGGGCCCGAGGCTACCAGGCTCAGGCGCTTGCAGGCGACGCGAGAGTCCACCAGAGTGTCTTTCCGGGGGGCGCGATACTGGTACTCGTCGCCGAAATCGCCCCCGTCAATCAACACATTGAGGTCAGGATAGACCTCTCCGCTTGCCTTGTCGGTGATGGTTAGAGTGCCGTCCTGGGCAAGTTGGAGCTGCAAGAACTCGTTTTCGGCCTTTAGTCCATCTACCAAAAGGAGCCGCTCTTTACGACAGCTTTCGTTTACAGGGCGGACGCAGAAGCTGGAATAGCCAAGCGCAGGCAGGTCGGCGAGGAAGCTGATCTGATATTTTTTGGTCGGATAACGGCGAGGCAGCTCAATCGGGTTGTGGACTACCTTAAGCGCATCTTCAACCTTATTAACAGTGTAAGGCACTAGCGCGCCAGTCGAATCGAGCAGCTCGAACTCCAGCTTGCCAGTCGCCTTCACGAGTTCGAGTTCGGCGGTAACCAGCGCCTTCCGGGCAAAGGCCGAGGGATTGAAGACCAGCAACTGGGAATCGCCTTCCACCGCAAAGTCGGATTTCACCTGGGTGGCCAGATAGGTGAGGGACCGGTCGTTCATCATCTCGGCGACCTGCCTGGTATGCCTGAACCTGGGGAACATATCGGCGTGAGTCTCCTCCACCGAGCAGCCACAGATCGAATCGTGGGGATGATTCTTGAGTAAGGTCTTCCAGGCATAAAGCAGATAATCGTCATCGTAGGCGAAGTTCTTATCACTGATGAAGCTTGCCAGAGGTTCGGTATAGCGAGTCAGCAACAGTTCATCTTCGAAGTTGCGCTGCTTCAAGTCTACCCAACTGGAAAGAGTGCCCACCAGGCAGGCGCCGCCCCAGTCTTCGCGCAGTTCGCCTTCCCACACCTCAAGGTCTGCTGGGGCTTCCTGTTTCACCGCGGCGATGAAATCGGGCAAAGTCGAGTGGACGATGGTGTCTGGTTTCAAGGCCTCGGATAGCTCTGCAAGGATAGGTGAAAGATTTTCTTGCGCTTCCAGGTGGTCTACGCCATTCATAAAAAGCAGTTGGCTGGTAGCCACACAACCTGCGAGCTGGTTGCGCGCGCGCTGGGCATAGGCGAGGGCTTCCTCGGGTGGCTCAGGGAAACGCTGGGCATTGTTGTACCAGAAGGCCATATGGACTGACAGCACCTGGCTGCCGTCTGGGCCCTTCCACTGGAACTCGCAGGTGCGGCCTGGCCGATTTGCCCTGCCACGCCCGAAGATAACATTGTCGATACCGAAGCCCCGGAATATTTGAGGCATCTGGCCGATATTGCCGAACTGGTCAGGCAGATAACCGATCATCATCCGGCTGCCATAATCTTCGCAGATGCGCTTGCCGACCAGCAGATTGCGGACGCTGGACTCGCCACAAGTCAAATAAAGGTCGTTGAGCAGGTACCAGGGGCCTATCAATAACCTGCCATCCTCTATAAACTTGCGGACACGAGCCGCGGCATGGGGCCGGACTTCCAGATAATCTTCAAGCACGATGGTCTGGCCGTCCAGATGAAAGTATTTGAAATTCGGGTCGGTCTCGAGAAGCTCGAGCAGGTGATCCATCAAATCAACCAGCCGCATACGAAATTTTTCGAAGGGCAGGTACCATTCGCGATCCCAATGGGTATGAGAGATAACGTGCATTGTGTAAGTACGTTCTGAGGTTGCCATTTTCAATCTCCTCCTGTTGTGGAGGGGAGATTCGCGCGTGAAAGAGGGTATCCTTCCTTTTGTTCGAAGCTAGTGGAGGAAGTTGGAGGAGGGTGGCGAATCCTTCTTGGACGACAACCCAGCAGCAGTGTTGGATTGGCGTCGGCAGGCAGTTGGAGGAGTAAAGATGGGCGCTTTCGATAAGGAAGTACTTTTCGCTCGTGGAGCCAGTCCGGACCTGCCTTATGCGCCGGCAGTGGCTTCAGGGCCGTTTGTGTTTTCCTCTGGCCAGATCGGAAAAAATGTGGAAACTGGCGAGATGGCGCCCGATTTCGCCACTCAGGCGCGTCAAGCGCTGGAAAATCTGCGCGAACTTATGGCGCGCTCGCACGTATTGCAGGATAATATACTTAAGGTGACTGTCTACCTGGTAAATGAGGAAGACTACGCCAAGCTGAACGAGTTATTCGTGGAGTTCTTCCCGAGGAAGAAACCCGCGCGAACTACCGTGGTAGTAAAGGCCCTGCCCTTTGGGGCCTTGATAGAGGTTGAGGCAATGGGCACTCGTATTTACGAGCCCCCCTCGACCGGAAGCTATGTAACGTAGGCGTTCTTCAAGTTGACACCCGTTTTTAGGCCGTCGTATAATGCCAGCGGGCGCGTACCGGCGGGGAAATATCTCGGCGGGCATCGTCTTGTGGGACAAGTGAAGAGACCTATCCGTACGGCGGAATTTCACGGCACAGGGGGACTCGTGGTGAAAAACGACCGCAGGGGTTCATTATTGCTTGTCACCTGCCTTCTGCTGGGCGTAATGGTGGGCATCCTGGCTTATCCGCAGGTCACCTCGCCCTCCTGGCAGAATGCGCTTGAGGCTGTCGCTGATCGCGACTGGCAGGATGCAGTGGACCAACTGAAGCAAGTACAGCAGCAGTACCCGGACTTTGCCCCCGCCAGTTATTTCCTCGGCAGGGCTTATATGGGGCTCGAGCGCTATACCGAAGCGGTGGACGCTTTCGATAAAGCGCTTGGCATAGCGCCGCTTGCCGCCGATATCAATTTCTACAAGGGCCAGGCCCTCGTAGAAAGAGGCGACATACTCAGCGCGATGGGCAGTCTCAATGATGAGCTGGCCGTCCGCAGGGGCGCGCGCTGGCCCGAGGTGCTCATCGAACTGGCTGAGGCCAATATGATGACTGGCCGCCTCGACAACGCCCGCTCGTTGCTCGAGCAGGTCATCAGCATGGAGCCCAGGATGCCAAGAGGCCACTACGACCTCGGGCTTATCTACCTGGCCACCGGGAAAGCCAGACGGGCACTTGAGTCGCTCGGTGAGGCCCTCTCGCTGATGAATGAGTATGACCGCTCAAATCGCGTTCGCGACGAACAGCGCAACCCGATGGGCGTCACCGCAGTCAGGCGCAACCAGGTTGTGGCTGAAGCCGAGTTGCTGCGTATCATCCGCGATGAGGATTTCGTCCAGAAGTATTCCTGGGCTATCTCCTTCGAGCAGGAGGGCTACTGGCCTTATCTTTATGAGGCTGTGGGCCGCGCTCAGACCGCTATTGGCGAGTACAGTGAGGCTCGCACTACTCTCAGGAAACTGCTGCGCGGTGACCTGCGAGATCATGCGCCTTACACCGTGTTTGTATATCCCAACCATTCTCCCCTGGTTCACAATATGATAGGTGTCGCTTTCCTCGAAGATGAGAAAGCTCGCCTGGCCAAGGGATTGCGCGTTGAATACATCGTGCTCGAAGGGCCCAAAGATCCCTATACGACCGATCCCCTGACTGGCGAACGCGTCAAGCGCCCGCCCAGTTCGGCGAAAGAAGAATTCGAGCTTGCCATCAAGCAGTCGCCAACTTACGCCGAGCCTTATGTCAACCTGGGTCGGATGTACGAGTTCTACGTGGACAGCTGGAGCGATCCCCAGAAGGCTCCGCCTTATGATTACGAAGACGCCATCGAGCAGTACGAGCAGGCCTTGAAGTACAAGCCTGACTACCAGCCTGCCCTTGCCCAGCTTGGTTCCTGTTATTTCAAGCAGGGTAAATACAATCAGGCGATGGCTTACCTGCAGGACGCGCTCAAGTTGGATGCGACCGACCCCATCGTACACAAGTATCTGGGTATGACGAAGCTCTCCCAGGTGCCTGACCAGGCCGCTGACGTGAATTCGGTAGTGGCGCAGACGAAGGACGCCATCGCTTCCCTCGAGCATTCGCTGGCGCTGGATGCAAATCAGGCTGATTTGCACAATGCGCTGGGTCGCGCTTACGAGCGGCTCGGAGCGGTCACCGGGGACGAGGCGCTTTCTTACCAGGCGATGGCTTCTTATCAGGACGCCATTAACCTCAATCCGCGTCTGGTGGCAGCCTATATAAATCTGGGCCGTGCCCGCCTTACCAGAGAGTGGACTCGGGCTGGGGCGCCGCTGCAGCAAGCGTTGAACATTCTGCCCGAGAGCGATGCGCCTTCGGTCAAGCGCCAGAGAGCCGAGTTGCACTATCTGCTTGGCGAAGTGGCTGTGCGTCAAGGGCGCAAGGCGGATGCGGAGACAGAGTTCAAGAAGTCGCTCGCATTGAAGGCAGATCTGGTGCCGGCTCAGCTTGCGCTGGCCAGTGTATATGTGGTCAGCAACAAGCCACTGGCTGCTGAAGAAGCTTACAAGCAGGCTTTGGATATTGCTTCGGATACGCTCGATCTGGCAAACGTGCATTTCTTGTATGGCAAGTTCCTGGAATCACCGGACCACAGGCGGCCTTTCGACGCCATAGCCGAGTATTCGGCCGCCTTGTCACTTGATCCGTCGAACGAGCAGGCGAAGCAGGCGCTCGACCAGTTGCTGGCTTCCACAGGAAGCTAGCCGAGGCAGACTGTCACTGCTTTCAGGGTCCGTATGGGCCCCTATGAGGTGAAGAGGATGCGCAATCATCTAGTTGCCCTTTGTCTGGCTGCCTTGATGCTGGTGGTGTTAGCCAGCCTGGGTTTTGCTCAGACATGGCCCTTCTTTAGAGGCAATGTTGAGGGTACGGGAGTGGCTGGTGTTGAACTGACCCCGCCTTTCGCCTTGCAGTGGAAGTATGAATCCGGCGCAGCAATGCCTTCTTCAGGCTCGATGCCCGCCGAGATGACCTCAACCCCTGCCAGCGACGGCAAGAATGTCTATTTCGGCAGCGGCAACAAGGTTTATGCTTGCGAGCTGGACTCGGGCGCCAAGTTGTGGGATTACACCACAGACGGCCTCGTGCAGGGCGCGCTGGCAGTCTCGGGGGACCTGGTGCTGTTCGGCACTGCGCCAAGCGGCGTTGATACCCGCGCTGGGATAGGCGGCAGTGTCTATGCCATCACCGCTTCCGGCGGCAAGGTAAAGTGGCAGATGCGCAGGACGGAGGCAGGTTTTCGCTCCTCGCCGGTTGTAGCCGACGGCAAGGTCTTCATCGGGTCAGACGATTCCAATATCTACTGCCTGGACCTGGCCACTGGCCGGGTGCTGTGGCAGCAGTCAACCGGAGGCTGCGTGCTTAGCGCTCCCTCTATTGATAATGATGTGCTCTTCGTAACCTCGACGAGTGGACAGCTTCAATGCATGGAAATCGATACCGGCCAGCCTCTTTGGTCGACCGGCCTCGCCTCGCGCAAGGCCGTATCATCACCTTGCATCGGCGCAAAGTATGTCTTCATCGGCGCCGGGCAAACTATGTCGGCTTTTAGCAAGCGCAGTGGCGGGCTGCTTTGGTCAGTCCCAACCAAGGAAGTCGTCGCCTGCACCGCCGCGGTTGCTGATGGTGTTGTCTACTTCGGAGATGAATCTGGCGAGCTATACGCTGTGACCGAAGCTTCGGGCGACCCGGTCTGGAAGATCGACATAAAAACCAAAATCGAAAGCTCTCCCGCCATCCTTGGTAAATATCTGCTGGTGCGGGGCGCTCACGGTGTAGTCGTTATGGTCGACCGGGTAAAGGCCGAGACCGAGCTTATGCGGGGCGAGTCGCGCCTGGTCTGGTCGTATCGCACCTCCCCGTCTTACTACGAACTGGTAGGCTATGCGACCCTCTCAGGTATGGGGAGCCAGTTTATGGGCTCCAGCGGTATGGGCTTCGGCGCTGGGCCGATGGGAAGTTCCGGCTTCGGCGGTAACATCGCGGCTGGCGTATTGAACGCTGGTGGCGCTGGCGCAGGCCCGGGCAGTTTCCAGGCCAGCAACTGGCGTCAGGGGAATGTTGAGACTCTCACCGGGGCCTCGGGCACCAGTCTTGAACAGCGCGGACAGCGCGCTGGAGCCTTGGCTGGCCAGGGAGCTTTCGGTGGTATGTTCGGGCAGTCCTGGGGCACTGGCGCGATGGGCGTTCAGGGTGGCTTGCAAGGACTGACCGGCGCCGGCGCGCCGATGGGCGGTATGCCGGGTGGTATGGGCGCCCCTGGTATGGGCGGAATGGGAATGGCCGGCGGCATGGCAGGTGGTATGGGGATGGCCGGTGGCATGGGCACAGGCAGCATGGTGCCAGCCAGGCTGACGCTTGAGGAAGAGATCCTGCTACGCCGTACCATCGATGGTCAGAACTCCGCGTCGGTGCGGGCCTCGCTCACCACTAGCGGCCAGGATCCCGACGACACGCTGCAGAGCGCGTCTTTCACCAAGCATGTGCGTCCCTCGGTCGTCGTAGCCAACGGGATGGTACTTGTCTGGGGCGATGATGGCGCTTTGTACTCGCTCAAGCCCAATTACGTGGACAATGAGGCACCGTCGATTGTCGCGCCGCAGCTTGCAATCGCAACTGCCAATCCAGAATACATCGCCACCTATATGGTGCCCGACCCAACTCCGCAGCAGCAGCTCGTGGGCATCGCCGCGAAGCTTGCGCCTCTGCCGGGCCGGCCGCCGCTGACGCTGTCGGCGGTAGTCTTCGATGAGGGCAGCGGTATCAATGCGAGCGCCTTGCGCGTGTCGCTCGATGGCAAGCCTTACGATGATTACAAGTGGGATCCCCAGACCCGCGAAGTGCAAATAACTTACGAGCCGAAAGAGACTCTTGAGGCTCTGGCTGATGGCTCGCATACCTTCTCGGTGGTCGCCAGTGACTGGGCCGGCAACCTGGCCCGGAAAGACTGGACCTTCCAAATCGACAACAGTGTCTCACCGCCCGAAGGCCCCGCGGTTAGCACCACCGGTATGGGTGGTATGAGCGGCGGAATGATGCCCGGCGGTATGGGTATGCCTGGTGGCATGGGCGGTATGGGCGGTATCGGCGGCGCCGCTGGTGGCGCAGCGGGTGGCAGAGCCGGTTTCCGTATGGGTAGTGGGATGCGCTAAAGCCACACCACGCGAGGTGCCTTGAATGGTCTTTGTCTGGTTGATGCTCGCGGCGGTAGTCGGGATTGCCTTCACGTTCTTCGCGCAGGTTAATACGGCCTCGGTAAGCCTGGTGCTACCGGTCGAACCGCTTGGGCTGGAGAATATCTACATCACGACGTCTACCTGGGAGCTTATCGCCCTGGTGTTCGTGTTCGGCATTGCCCTGACTGCCCTGGTGGCCGTGTTCGGTGGAATAATGCGGGGCTCGGAAGCAGGCAAGCTGAAGAGCGAACTTGGCGCTTGCCAGCAGAAGTCAAAGAAGCTGGCTGAGCGCGTCCAGCAACTCGAGGCGGAACTGGCCCAGACCAAAGTAGAAGCTGAAGTCGTAATACCCGACAGCAAACCCGGCGAAGAGCCCAAGTCAGACTAGGCCACGAGTGCTATTTCTGGACCTTACGAGGGGTCGCGATGGCGCGGCCCCTCGCTTCTTGTACGGAGTTTTTCGCCTTGACTGAGGGGGCGTCAATTTATATACTGCAGCTTGCCCAAAGGTATGGAGCGCGTTCACTTTATGGAGATGGCGCTGGCCCAGGCGAAGCGCGCCGCCGAGCTTGGAGAGGTGCCTGTCGGTTGCGTGGTGACTCGCGGCGAGGAAGTTCTCGCGGCGACTCATAACCTTACCGAGACCCTCCAGGAGCCGTCCGCTCACGCCGAATTGCTGGCGCTGAGACAGGCCGCGCGCAAGGTGGGCAGTTGGCGGCTTGAAGGCTGTGACCTGTATGTCACCCTCGAGCCTTGCCTGATGTGCTGCGGGGCACTGGTACTCGCGCGCATCCAGACTCTGATATACGCCGCGACCGATCCCAAGGCCGGGGCGGTTACGAGCAAGTTTGAGACGCTTGCGCCAGGCCGGCTCAACCACGAGGTTCAGGTGGAAGCCGGCTGTTTGAAGGAGGAGGCCTCCCTCCTGTTGAAGTCGTTTTTCAAGCGACTTCGAGGCCAGAAGCAACGCGGAGAGATGGCTGAGCTGGACGAAGGCGCTCGACTCGAAATCGAGTAGCGGGGTTAACAGCCCCGCTCGTGGGTTCGAATCCCACTCTCTCCGCCACTTGTTGTCTGTTACAATGAACTGGTTGTTGTACACGCGGAGAGATGTCCGAGCTGGCCGAAGGAGCGCCCCTGGAAAGGGCGTAGGGGGAGCGAACCTCTCCCTCGTGGGTTCAAATCCCACTCTCTCCGCCATTTATTGCAGTACTCGGTTTGGTGCTAGGCGGGGCGCTAGCGGTGCCCTGAACCCGAAATCCGCTCTATGCGGGGCTGAATCCCCACCCGAGGCTCAAGATCGGCAGGTCTGCCCCAGGCAAGTAGTGTTGAAGATTGGGTCGCACGCGACGCCGGCCCGCCCAACTCCGCCAGGACCGGAAGGTAGCAACGGCAAGTGGGTTCAGGCGAGTGCCGTGCCTACGCCTGATCCGAGCTGGCTGTCTGGGTAACGCTGTACGAATTGGGTCGACGGTGGGTGCACCATTTAAAAGTTCCGAGGAGACTTGATGTCCACGCAGAGCCACCAGTCTCTCTACTTGAAGTACAGGCCCCAGGATTTCACTTCCCTGGTGGGTCAGAAGCATGTGAGAGAAACCCTGCGCAATGCGGTAAGGGCCGAGCAGATATCGCATGCCTATCTGTTTTGTGGCCCGCGTGGCACCGGCAAGACCAGCACGGCGCGTATCCTGGCCAGGGCAATCAACTGCCTCGGGCCGGTGGACGGCGAGCCTTGCGGCGTCTGCGAAAACTGTCTGCTTATCCTCAGCGGGCGCTCAATGGATATTATCGAGCTTGATGCCGCGTCCAACCGGCGCATCGATGACATCCGCGATCTGAGGGAGAAGATCCGCGTCGCCCCCTCTCAGCTTCCCAAGAAGGTCTACATCATTGACGAGGTGCATCAACTCGTCTCCGAGGCCTTCAACGCCCTGCTCAAGACACTGGAAGAACCGCCCGATTTCGCCCACCTGGTGCTGGCCACCACCGAGCCTCAAAAAGTGCCCGAGACCATCCGCTCGCGCTGTCAGCGGTTCGATTTCCGCCGCGTGGCGACCGAAGACCTGGCTGAGCGACTGCGTTATGTGGTCGGCGAGGAAGGTATGGGCTTCGAAGAAGCTGCCCTTTACGCCATCGCGCGCGCGGCCGACGGTGGGATGCGCGATGGGCTCTCGATGCTCGAACAGGTGGCCGCCTATTCGCGCGGTCAGATATCACTCGAGGCGGTCGGCGCGGTGCTTGGGACGGTGGATACGGACTTCCTGCTTACCCTTTCCGAAGCGCTTGGGGCCAGGCAGACCGAGCGCGTGATGCTGCTGATTCGCCAGGCGGTGGAAGAAGGCAAAGACATCGCCCAGTTGCTGGGAGAATTGATTGGTCACTTCCGCGACTTGCTGCTGTTGAAATCGGGCACCAGTTTCGAGGCCATGCACTTGCCGACGGCTTATGAGCATCGTTTCGAAGCGGCTGTGGCGGGTTTCTCGGTGGCTCATCTGCTGGCCTTGCTAGAGCTGCTGGCTGAGACTGAGAAGGATCTGCGGTGGAGCACCCAGCATGCCCTGCTGCTTGAGGTAGCCCTGGTGCGGGCACTTTATCTGCTGCAATATGGCGGAGCGCCAACTCTGGTGGCTGCTCCTGTTTCCACGACCGCGGACGCCCCCAGGCCCAGGCCTCAGGCGCAAGCCGCCCCGAAGCCTTCCGAACAGGAAGAGAGTTCCGAGGCAGCCACCGCGACTGAGCCACTAAAAGTGGCTAAGCCAGTGCCCGAACCAGAGGCCGAACCAGCCCCGGAGGCGCCCGCCGACCCAAGGCCTGCTACAAGCCAGAATCTGATTGAGATCTTGCGCGCGCGCCTGGAGAAAGAGGGCGAGGTGTCGCTTGCTACTATGGTGTGCCAGCTCTGGGTAGAGGAAGATTCGCCTGCGAAACTGGTGCTGGCGACCGATTATGCCTTTTGTTATGAGCGTCTGAAGACCGGCGACAAGTGGGATGTGCTCGAAAGCCAGGCCAAGGCGCTTCTGGGCGCGGAAAAGCAGATCGATTTCGTGCTGAGAGAAAAAAAAAGCCTAAATCCTGAGCCTGTAACAACCGAAGCTTCGACCGAACCGGTCGCTGCGCTTACAGTGACCAGCGTAGTGCAAGACATACTGGCGCGTTTCCCCGAGGCCCAAATCGTGGACGCGCCTCCAGAAGGTGAACCGGATGAACCTGAACAAGCAGATGCTGCAGATGGCCAAGCAGATGCAGCAGAAGATGACCCAGATGCAGGAGGAACTGGCTGAGACCGAAGTCGAGGGCAGTTCTGGCGGTGGGATGGTAAAAGCCTGGGCGACCGGCCTGGGAGAGTTCCTGAGGATTGAGATATCTCCCGAGGTCATAGATCCCGAGGATAAGGAGATGCTCGAGGATCTCGTCACGACCGCCGTGCGCGACGCACTCGAGAAGGGCAAGGCGCTTCACGCCGAGAAGATGGGCGCGATTATGCCCGGCGGTATGGGCGGAATGCCCGGACTGTTCTAGGCCAGTCATACAAGCCACCGCCGGCTTCTGGGCGCTGCCTGGTGGCCGGCTCTAGTGCGGGAGGGACCGCAATGGGTTCACGCGAGGAGTTCTTCGCGGCGGTTGATGCGCTGCCGGTAATTGACACCCACGAGCATCTCGAGACCGAACAGGACCGCAACAAGGCGCCTCTCGACTTCTTCCACTGGTTCTCTCACTATGCCTCCTCAGACCTTATAAGCGCGGGGATGCCGGGGGCCGACCTCGATTATTGTCGTGGGAGCGAGAATCCCCTCGAAGAGCGCTGGAACCGGTTCGAGCACTGGTGGGAGCGCACCAGGAACACCGCCTACTGCAAGGCGCTGGAGCTGGCCGCGCGCGACCTGTTCGGCGTCGAGGAGATAACCCGCGCCACGGTAGGGACGCTGTCCGAGCGCCTAGAAGCCACCCGCCAGCCTGGCTGGTACAAGGTAGTGATGCGGGAGAAGTGCAATATCCGCAAAGCCATCTTCTGCGGCGACCACCCTCATCTCGATCGCGAACTTTTCACGCCCGTCTACCACGTCGATGGGCTTATCTCGCCCTTGGGCAAGCAGCAGCTTGATTGGTTCGGCCACCAGTTTGAGGTAAGTGTGCACAGCCTGCGCGACATGCTTGTCTTGTACGACAAGGTGATGGAACGCACGGCTCAGGGCTTCTGCGGCTACAAGCTGGCGATCGCCTATCAGCGGACGCTCTCCTTCCCCAGGACGAATCAGGAAGATGCGGAACGAGTCTTCAACCGGCTCTTCCAGGCGCCCGGTAACGCTATCAGCCCGCTGGAAGCGCTGCCCCTGCAGAACTGGCTGCTGCACGAGTTGCTTGCGCGAATCGAAGCGACCGGCAAGCCACTGCAGGTGCACACCGGCCTGCAGGAGGGCAACGGCAACTACATCACCAACAGCAAAGCCAGCCATCTGGCCAATCTGTTCGCCGACTTCCCAAAGCTCAAATTCGATATCTTCCACGGCAGCTACCCTTATATGGGAGAGCTTGGGACGCTGGCGAAAAACTTCCCCAACGTGTTCATTGATATGTGCTGGATGCACGTCATTTCGCCGTATGCCTCTCGCGTGGCGCTTCGAGAGTGGCTCGAAACAGTACCAGCGACCAAGATTAGCGCCTTCGGGGGCGACTATATCTTCATCGAAGGAACTTATGCCCATTGCAAGCTGGCCAAGGCGGATGTTGCGGAAGTGCTCTGGCAACGCATCGAAGAGGGGCAGGATGATGAGGCTTCGGCCCTGGCGCTGGCCAGGCGGCTGCTCTTTGACAACCCCAGAGAACTCTTCGGGCTAGAGGTAGACGGCGGGTGAAGCGACAGGACGCGCTAACCGAGCTGCGTGAATACATCGCAGGTCTTTGGATCGTAGACACGCACGAGCACCTCGTGCCCGAGACCGAGCGTTGCGCGACCCAGCGTGATTTCTCGGAGCTTTTCCGCACCTACACCGGCAATATGCTCCTCTCCGCGGGGATGTCGCCGGTCGATTTCAACGAGTTTATGCGCCCGCACACCGACCAGGCCCGCAAGTGGGCGCTTGTTGCGCCCTGGCTCCCGCACGTAAAACGGCTTGGATACTGGCAGGCAATCCAAATCGCCCTACGAGACCTGTTTGATATACATGAGTTCACCGAGGCCAGCGCGCAGGCGCTTTCCGAGCGACTCCAGGCAGCAAATAAACCAGGCTGGTATGCCGAGGTGTTTGCCAAGGCGCGCATCGCCCGCTGCGTGTGGGATCGAACCTGGGCAGGGACAGGCCTCGACTCTGACCGCGCAGCTGTTCGCTCCGGTGGTGCGTTACGACCGGTTCGTGATGCTCAGCAGCGCAGGCGAGGTGGCCCGACTCGAGGCGGAGCTTGAAGTTTCAATCCACTCACTTGCCGACCTGGAGCTTGCACTCGAGCGACGCTTCGAGCTGGACCTTGCCGCCGGGATGGTCGGGGTGAAGTCTGGCCTGGCCTATGCGCGCACTCTTGATTTCGCCAAACCGACCTTCCAGGAAGCCGATCGAGTTTTCTCTCGCTTCAGCGCGCAGCCTGGGCAAGCAGTCAGCCTGGCTGAAGGCAAGCCCCTGCAGGACTGGTTGATGCACCGGGTGCTGCAACTCGTCGAGGAGGCAGGCTTGCCGATTCAGTTCCACACAGGCTTGCTGTCGGGCAACAGCTATGCGCCCGAAAAGGCGCGCCCAACCCACCTGGCCAATTTGCTGGCTGAATATCCCAAGGTGCGCTTTGCGCTATTGCATCTCGGCTGGCCAGATGGGGGCGAGTGTATTACACTGGCGAAGAACTTCCCGAACGCGCATGCGGATATGGCCTGGGTCTGGGCAATCTCTCCCCCTGGGGGCAGAGCCGTCCTGAGGGAACTGCTCGAGACAGTGCCAGCGAGCAAGCTCCACGCTTTTGGGGGCGACTGGCATGAGGTCGAAGGGGCCTATGGCCACGCCCAGCTTGCGCGAGAGGGAGTGGCCCAGGTGCTGGCTGACCGAGTCGCCGAAGGCACTGATTCGATACAAGAGGCCAGGCGGCTTGCCAGGATGATATTGTTCGAAGCGCCCAGGGCGCTGTATTGTCCAGAACTGGAATATCCAGAATGATTTACTGATATGGGAACGTCTGGCGTCCTTATTCCGTTGTTTCTGTATGGCAATCTTGGATTCGAGGTGAGCGCTTCAGATGGGCGTCAAAGGATATTGGGGAGCCGGAGTTTTTCTGGTGGTACTTTTCGCGATGGTGCTTAGTGCTATCTTGATCCCAGAAAGACAGGAAGAAAAAGATACGGGCTTGCCCTCCAGCGCAGACGAGCTTATTGCTGCAGCCAAAACGCTGTCAGTTGGCGCGCCTGAGTCAACTATCCTGGCAGTTATGGGAGAGCCAAAAGGCAAGCAAGAACTGATGCCTGGCCTGGTCCGCTGGAGCTGGGGCGACGTTACCATCTCTGTCTACAAGGGCAAGATCTGCGGGATGGAAGGCTGCAACCTGATGACCAGGGGAGAGATGATCCCCGCCGAGTTGCAGACACCCGAGAATCTGAAACCGAAACCGCTCTCACCCGCAGGCAAGTCGCCGGCCGAATCTGCGGCCAGCGCTGGCGAATAACTAGCCGCGGCGCCTTGTCGCCTGGTGAGAACTGGGCGATGGGGAAACTGCTTTGCAGCGCTCTAAGAACGCCTGTTTGCATTTTTCGGTAAGGCAGCTTATAATAGCTCTGAAGACCACCCAGGGGAGGAGCTATGAAAGGGCCTTCAGAGCGCCAACTCGATTTGCTGAGATTTACCGACACCTTTACCTTGCAACACGGTTATCCGCCCTCAGTCAGAGAACTTGGCGAAGGGGTCGGACTTAACTCCAGTTGCACCGTCCAACGTCATCTCAATGCCCTCGAACGAGCTGGTTTTATTCGTCGGCAAGACCGAAAATCGCGCACCCTCGAGCTTACCGAGTCAGGCAAGCGCGCGATTGGCCTGATGGAGCCAGAATCCGCCCTTCTTGATGAGCCCAACTGGCTGTCGGTGCCGCTGCTTGGCGCCATCGCAGCAGGCTCGCCCATCCTGGCGGAAGAGCATGTCGAAGATCACCTGCGAATCGAGGCTGGACTCCTGGGAGGCGGGGCGCACTTTGCGCTGCGCGTCCAGGGCGACAGTATGACAGGCGCGGGTATCCTCGAGGGCGATGTCGTCGTCATACGGCAGCAGGCGAGCGCCGAAAACGGCGAGCTGGTCGCCGCCCTGCTCGAGGACAGCGCCACCGTAAAACGCTTCTTCCGGCGCAATTCGCATATAGAACTGCGTCCCGAGAATCCCGCTTACAAGCCGATTGTCAGCACCGAGGCAAAAGTGCTCGGAAAAGTCGTGCTTGTGCTGAGAAGCTATTCCTAAGGGCTCCCAGTCAAGATGACAAAAATTGCGCCCTCACTGATTGCGCTCGATTTCACCCGACTGGGTGAAGAACTGGCCTTGCTTGAACAGGCGGGCGCCGATTTTCTTCATCTGGATGTGATGGACGGGTGCCTCGTGCCCAATATCACCTTTGGTCCGCTGGTGGTAGCCGCTTGCAAGCGCGCGACCAGGCTACCCCTGCAGACTCACTTGATGATTATTCAGCCGGACAAATACCTCGAAGCCTTTGCCGAAGCAGGCGCTAGCGCCTTGTGGGTCCATGCGGAGGCCAGGGGCGATGTGATGGCCAACCTGAAGCGTATCCGGGAGCTAGGCTGTTCTCCAGGGCTTGCGATTGATCCGCCAACCGGCGTCGAAGGGCTGGAAGAACTGCTTCCGCTGGTGGATACCGTGCTGGTAATGACCGTGCCGGCGGGATTTGGGGGACAGGCTTTCAGGGAAGACTGTCTGGCCAAAGTACCCCCCCTGGTCAAGCTGAGAGAGCAGCTTGGGCTGAGTTTCGAGATTGCTGTAGATGGTGGAGTGAAACTCTCAAATGCCTCTCATGTACGCGAGGCTGGCGTTGATATTATTATCTCTGGCACAGGCCTTACAAAGGCAGGACTTCCTTACCAGGAAGCAATTGCCGCGATGCGAAGCGCTTAGGAGGAACTCCCAATGCCTGCCTGGCTTGCCGCGATTCTGGTGCTGCTCGTGCTAGCTTGTTCAGCCAATGCCTCACCCTGGCGCACCGATCCCCGGAGTGTTACGGTCAAGGATCGCCTGGGGGTCTCGACCCATTTCGCCCAGGGGCAACCTGTCGAATTTCTGGATTACCTTCAAGACCTGGGCATTACGTGGCTGCGCGAAGAAGCCCCCTGGCAGGCTTTCGAGCCTGAGAAGGGCAGATATACCGTGCCCGAAAAATATGCCGAACTGGCACAGGGCGCGCGCCAGCGCGGATTGAAGCAGATTTGGATGCTCGGTTACGGCAACCCGATATACGAAAATCCACTTGATCCCGAGGCTTATGCAGCTTGGTCGGCCTGGATGGCGAAGCAGTTCGAAGGCGAGGCTATCTGGTGGGAGCTTTGGAACGAACCCCACAACTTTCAGGTGCTGCAGCAGTATGGCGGCAACTGGGATGGCTCTCCGCCCTCGCCCTGGGTAGGGAAGTTTCTCGAACTGGTCGGCGGGGCTGCGAAGGCGATGAAGGAAGTCAGCCCTGACTCCGAACGCGCTACCGGCGATGATGTCTGGTTCAACCTTAATCGGTTCCTGGAAGAGGGGCTTTCCTCAGACATCACGACCTTGACGATGCACCCTTATACCCATTCGTGGACTGCCCCAGAGCTTTCAGGCCTGGATGGTTCTTATGTCGTGACGGTGCGCAAGCTGGCGGAGTTGGCAGAGCAGAAGCTGGGCCATCCGGTTGACCTGTGGGTTACTGAATGGGGTTATGGGCCTGCGTGGGAAGGGGGCAGTTTTGAGGACGCCGCAGTTTTCCTCGCGCGTCTTTATCTGGCCAACCTGGCTACCGGCACGCGGGTCATCTGCTGGCATACCTTGATGGACTGGGGAGATGGCCCCTGGGGCCTGCTGGACAATGATCATAACAAGCGGCCGGCCTATTTTGCGCTGAAGACGCTCGCGAATACGCTGGGCGAGTATAAGTTCCGCCGGCAGGTGGTCGGCACCCCGCTGCTCAACGAAGGGGCGCTGGGATTGCTCTTCTCCGCGGAGGAGCCACGCCGCTGGGCGCTTGCGCTTTGGCGGATGGAGGGCAAGTCGTCCTTCAGACTGACTGAGCTTGAGGGCGCTGTGACCAGGACTGACTACCTGGGAGAAAGTGCCGAACTCACGCCCGTAGCTGGCGGTCTTTCAATTGAAGTTGGCGAGGCGCCTGTCTATCTGACTGGCCTTGGAGCAACGCCCCAAGTCACGGCAGACTAAGGGCCATAACCGGTCGGCATCAGGATGACTGGGTCATCTGCGCTGCCGACATGCCGTTCGCCACTTTTTACGTAGACACCCGGCGCCACCAGGCAGTTGACCAGTTCGCAGGCGGTCTCGAGATAAGCGTCGCCAAGGATTGCGCAGTTCACCAGTTTGCAGCCTGATTCGACTTCGGTTTTGCCCGCGATGGAGACAATCCCCTCGAAATGACAAGCCCCGACTTCGGCCTGGGCGCCAATATGCACCAGCGCCATCGGATCAGGCCTGGAGACCAGGCTCATATCGTGGCGCATCGCCTGTCCATCCGTCAGCAGCACTTGCTGCGGCCTGCCCAGGTCTGACCAAACCCCTGTCAGGGGTGTCGCATAGACAGGCCGCCCCTCGCCAATCATCTGGTTGAAGGCGTCGGGCAGCTCGTATTCTCCGCGCGGCGAGGGGGTCAGGGCGTCGAGATAATCGAAAAGCACTGGCTGGGCACAAAATAACCCCGCGTTCATCCAGTTGGTAGCGCTGGTGCCTGGGGCGGGCTTCTCGATGACCTTCTCAACCCGGCCCTCGGTCTCATACACCGCAGCGCCGTGACAGGGATCATCCACTTCATAGACGGTTAGCATCAGGTCAGGCTGGCCGAAGCGCTCATAAGCCGAAAGCAGGCTCGGATAGTTTTCGGGAGAGATATACAGGTCAGCAAAACCCAGGAAGAAAGTCGAGTCACCAACGAAGTCTCTGGCAATCCGGGTCGCAGCTCCGGTGCCTTTCTCAGGGCCCTGAGTCAGATAGCTGAGGCTGACGCCGTATTGGCTGCCATCGCCCAGGTACTGCTTGAGGGTGTCCTCCATATATTTCGTCACAATGAGGAAGTCGCGTACCCCTGAGGCGGCAAGCTGGGTGATGGTTTCGACGATAAGAGGCGTCGAGAGGACAGGCACCAAAGGTTTGGGCATTACATAAGTAAGTGGGCGGAGCCTGGTGCCTTCGCCAGCGGCTAAAATGACGGCTTTCACGGAGGTCCTCTCAGGATGACGGGCCAGTGGCCACGCGAATTGATGACCCTCAGTATAGCACAGTCTTCTTTGGAATCTCGGTGCCGTGATACTATGAAAGTCAGAGGCGAGGACTGTCGAGGAGGTTGACAATGGGCTACCAATTTCAGCTCACAGGTATGCACTGCGCCGGATGCGCCGAAGGAGTGAAACGCTCCCTCGAAGCGCTGCCCGAAGTTGCTGCTGCCGATGTGAGTTATACGAGCGAACTGGCCTGGGTGGAGCTTGTCGACGAGTCCAAAGGCTTGCCCAAAGTTATAGAGCAGATCCGGGGTATGGGCTATGACGTGGTCAGCGAGAAGGTTTTGCTCGCTATCGAAGGGATGCACTGCGCCGCCTGCACAGGCGCCGTTGAGCGCGGTTTGATGAAGGTGCCGGGGGTCTTGTCAGCCCAGGTCAGCCTGCCTGCGAAATCAGCCCAGGTAACCGTATTGCAAGGTGTCGTGACCTTGAAACAGTTGATCGCGGCGGTCGAGAAGGCAGGCTATGAGGCCAGCCCCCTCGTGGAGGGCGAGGCAATTGAACGCGCCACCAAAGGCGCCTGGCTCCGCCTCGCGCTGGTTATCTACGGCCTGGTAACCTTTGCAGTCCTGATGGCGCTGGCGATGGATATGACTTCTCTTGAGCCCTCTGCTGCCGCTTTCCTCAGCCTGGTTATCGCAACGCCGGCCCAGTTGCTGGTCGGGTGGGAGTTCTATCGAAGCGCTTTCAAAGCTGCGCTGAGCCGGACTTCGAATATGGACACGCTGGTCGCGCTGGGCGCCACTGCGGCCTATCTCTATTCCGTCTGGGCGGTCTGGGCAGGAGAGCAGCAGCTCTATTTCGATGGCGCAATCGGCGTGATGTCTATCGTGCTGGTAGGCAGGACGCTTGAAGCTTTTGCAACTGGCAGGGCAAGTGGCGCGCTCAAAGCCTTGATGAAGCTTGCGCCCAAGCAGGCCAGCCTGCTTACCGC
This sequence comes from uncultured Armatimonadia bacterium, assembly GCA_963749155.1. Lineage (GTDB taxonomy): Bacteria > Armatimonadota > Zipacnadia > CAVVLO01 > CAVVLO01 > CAVVLO01. The sequence continues at coordinate 1,555,995 of CAVVLO010000002.1, forward strand.
CGAGGGAGAACAGGTGGTTGCGGCAGAGCTGCTCGAGCCTGGTCAGCGAGTTCGTCTGCGGCCTGGGGAGACCGTGCCAGTAGATAGTCGCGTGGTCGAGGGCGAGAGCACGGTGGACGAATCGAGCCTCACTGGCGAATCCATACCCATCTCTAAGGTACCCGGCGATGAGGTGCTGGCAGGTACACTCAACCAGACAGGCGCCCTGGTGCTGGAAGTCATGCGTCCGGCAAGTGAGTCTTTCATCAGCCAGATGCAACGACTTGTACGCGAGGCCCAGAGCTCCAAACCGCCCATCCAGCGACTGGCAGACCGCGTGGCAGCCGTTTTCGTGCCGGTGATGCTTGCAATCGCAGCGGTCACTTTTCTCGCCTGGGTTGGTTATGGGAGGTTAACCGGAGCCGAAGCTATATTGCGCGTGGCGCTTATCAACGCGGTCTCGGTTTTGGTGGTCGCCTGTCCTTGCGCTTTGGGGCTTGCCACGCCTGTTGCCGTGGTGGTCGCTCTTGGCAACGCGGCCAGGATGGGCCTGCTGCTGCGCGATGCAGGTGTGATCGAACGCACAGTCGCGCTGAACGCTATCGCCTTCGACAAGACAGGCACCTTGACCGTCGGTCATCCCACCTTGCAGGAGATCGTCCCCTTCGGGGCTGAGCGAGTCGAGGCGCTTGCCGTGGCAGCCGCGCTTGAAGTGAATTCTGAACATCCTCTTGCGAAGGCTGTGGTTGAGCAAGCCAGGCGCGAAGAGGTCGCTTTCAAGCCATCAAAAGAATTCGAGGCGCTTAGTGGTCGCGGGGCGAAGGCCAAACTCGAGGGAACCGAGTTGTTGGTCGGCAGCCTCAGGTTGCTTGGCGAGCAAGGAGTGGAAGGCCTTGAAGGAGCAAAGGCAGCTTATGAGCGGCTTGCTTTGGAAGGGATGAGCGTTGCGGGGCTTGCCCGAGGGGGCCAACTGCTCGCGCTGCTTGGATTTCGTGATGAGTTGAAGCCCGAGGCGCCGGAGGTCCTTTCTGCCTTGCGCGCCAGAGGCCTTGCAACCTATATGCTGACTGGAGATAGCGAAGCCACAGGGATTGCACTCGGGCAGGCGGCAGGCGTAGACCAGGTGATGGCCCGGCTGCTGCCCGAGGAGAAAGTCCAGCGGATTGCCGAGTTGCAGGCCGAAGGCAAACGGGTCGCAATGGTTGGCGATGGAGTTAACGACGCCGCGGCACTTGCCCAGGCAGACCTGGGGATTGCCGTGGCCACTGGCACCGAAGTCGCCATTGAAGCGGCGCAGGTTACGCTGATCGCAAAAAGCCTCGAACCCGTCGAAAAGCTCTTCTCGCTTGCCGAAGTGACACTCAGAATCATAAAGCAGAACCTGTTCTGGGCCTTTGGCTATAACCTCGTGCTGGTGCCTGCCGCCGCTTTTGGGGTACTTACCCCGATGCTGGCTGCAACCTTTATGGCGCTCAGCTCTCTGGTAGTAGTGGGGAACGCCTTGCGATTGAAAGGCTGGAAGTAGCAGGGCTACCTTCCGAGGACGCGAAGTCCATCTCACCAAACAAAGGGGACGCCCGTGAAGAGGCTGATTCTGGTGGCACTCGTATTTCTTGCGACCTATTCTGTGGCTGGCGCGGCTGCAGAGCAAGGCAAACCGCCCACTGTGCTGATGGGCAACCTCAGTGTGGGTTATCTCCAGTGGGTGGTCGCAGGCCGGCAAGGCGATCCGCCCCCGCTCGATTATGCGACTCCAGAAGCCCTGGCCGAACTCAAAGCAGCCGGCGTGACCTCCATCGAGGATTACATCACCTTCCTGGCCGCCTCACCCATCGAAGAGCGCCTCGATTTCGGCTATTACCGGCGCAATGCCGAGGTGCTCGAGGCCGCGGGGATGGAATACACTGTCTATCCCTGGCTGCATTTCGTGCCCCCCTGGTTCGAGACTTCGGGCAAGTATTTCCCCTATGAGTGCCTTGAGCATAACGAGGCGACTTTCTCGACCAGCATCTGGGCGCCTCAGACCCTTGATTTATGGGACTGGTTTTACAGTGAACTCGCTCGCCAGCTCGGAAGCCACATCAAAGGTGTCTACCTGGGGATGCCGGCCGATTATGGCGAGGTCGGGATGCCCGTCGGGATGACCGACTGGCTAGTGCCGGAAAGGCATTTCCACAGGGGTTTCTGGTGCGGAGACCGGTACGCAAGGCGCGCCTGGGTAAAGTGGCTCGAAACCACCTACGAGGAAGTTGCAGTCTTGAATGAAGCCTGGGGCGAGGACTTTATCGACTTCAACGAGGTCGAGTATCCAGGCTCTCCTGAAGAGGGCCGGCAGCGCTGGCTCGATTTCATCTCCTTCTATATGGACAGCGAACTGGACTTTTTGACCCAGGCAACTGGCGTGGTGCGCAAGCATTTTGGGAAGGAGTTGCCTCTCCAGATCAAGCTGGGGTATGGAGGCGAGTTCGTAGAGTATGGCGTGGACAATGGCGCCACTTGCAAGCTGGCTGCCCAGCTCGGCATCACCGTGCGTTCGACCCATGGCAAGCTGCCTTACTATTTCGCAAAGCGCATCTCGACCCCATGCAAGTTTTATCAGGCGGAATACCTGACCGAGCCACCTTCCAACGTTGACAGGCGAGAGGAGGTCTGGCGGCTCTTCTCGGACGCCTCAACAGGCGCCAGGGTGTATTTCGATTATCCTCAGAACATCAAACCTGCGGCAGACCTGCTTGCCGAGTATGGCTTCCTGCTGACTGGAGAACAGCCACTTGTCTCTGTTGCGGTGCTCTTCCCGACCACCGACCACCGCCTGAAGCCCGACCAGGCCAATCCGCCCAAACTGCTAGAGGTCGCCAATGGGCTACGCGAATTCGTGGACTGGGATGTCGTGGACGAGCAGCTGGTGCTCGACGGCGCGCTTGAGAACTATCAAGGTACTGGTCTGGCCCGAGGGCAAGGTGATACAGGTAGAGGCGCAAGAGAAAATTGCCAAGTGGCTGCGTAGTGGGGGCATCCTGCTTAAAGGCTTCGAAGAGCCCGCTGAAGCTGTCAGCGGTGATGCTCACACCTGGAATATAGTCGAGTCGGCCATCTCAACCGAGGTAGAGCTGCCCGGTTTCAAGGTCGTCATCAAGCCCTATGGCAAAGGTGCGACGGTGGTTCTGCCTTCAACGGGCGAAGCCGCGACCCAGGTTCTCCTCGCCCTCGAGGAAGGCCGACTGGGATCGTTTGCCGCGCGCCCTGTGATGCTGGACCATCAGGCTGATAGAGTGCTGGTGACACTGTTCGCTGACCGAGTGCTGCTGTACAACGCAAGCGATGCGCCCGTAGTCAAGCACCTGGAGCTTGAACAAACGCGCCTGAAGGCCCTCGGAGTCAAGTCGCCGGGGAAGAGACTGCCTGGTGAAGTGACACTGGCGCCTCATTCCATGGCGCTTGTATACTTGAATAAGGGCGATATCTTCTCAGGCAAGAGCGCTGATATGGGAGGGAGCTAATAGTGAGCCTTCACCTTTCGTTTATGGCAGAGGCCTATATCGGCAACCGCGAGCTAATCCTTACAATAAAGCGACATTTTGATGAGGCTTTCGACAACTGGTCCTTGATACTGGAAGCCGACCAGCCTCCGATGAAACGCTGGGAAGATTTTTTGGATACGGCTGCCTGGCTTGAGAAGGAGGGCATACGCTTCCTGCTCGATGGGCTGCAATATTCAAAGCCCCGGGGCACTCGTGACTATGAACTCCTGGTCTCCTCACAGCTTGCCCAACTGCGGGAAGCAGCCCCGAAAAGCTGGCTGGGACTGCGCGCGTATACTCCCCTCGATACTCGCCTCAGCGCCCCCGAATACTTTGTTGAGGCTTTCGAATACTGCAACCGCGAGCAGTTGGCAGTCCACGTGGTACTTCATCGGCATGCTTTTTTTGCCGAGGGCTGGCGCGAAGCTCTACTGCTTTATATGACCGATAATTGGGCAGTGCTTCACGAGGGGATGGAAGGCAACTACCTGTTCGAGGATTCGGCTGATTATCTGGCCGAATTCGCCAAAGAACAGTCGCTAAAACACTGGGGCCAGTCCCTGGTCGCCCACCAGGTGGAGCTCAGATGGGAGACCGCCAAGCTGGATATTGAAACCTGGCTCAGTGTTGAGTTAGCCGAGGGCGCCTCGGTCTTCCATTTTGTTCCGCTGTCCGCTTTCGTTACGGGGGATGAGTTGAAGCCTCTGCCGACAGACCTTCATGGTTGGCCAAAACTCGATTTCGAGAAGCTCTACAAGCCAGGTTCGGAGCTGCGCCTTTCTCCACTTGGCAAGGTACTGGCCAGCAGTAAAAGCCGTCGAACCCGAACCAATCCACGTTAAGACTAGCTGGGAGGAATCTGTATGCGTTATCTGGTACTTGTAGTCTCGCTTTTGATTTGCTTTTCAATGACGTCCTGGGCTCAGGGGGGAACCAATTTGACACAGGCAGGCCAAACCGTTTGGAACGCTTTCGACTTTGGCGCCATACCCGACGGTAAGACTGACGCAACGCCGGCCATCCAGGCCGCGCTGGACGCTTGCGCGGCAGCAGGAGGAGGCCAGGTGGTGCTGCCGGCTGGCACCTATTTCACCACAGGGACGCTAAAAGTCGCCCCTCATGTCGAGTTCGTCGGCGCGGCGCGGATCCTCGATGGCGCAGGCGAAGGCACCATCCTGCTGGTTACGAACCGGGAGGCGCCTTTTGTCACGCTCAACTCCAGATGCGCGGTCGAGTATATGGAGTTCCGTTATCCGGAGCAGCCCGAGGCGCCCCCTTATATCGAATACCCCTGGACCATCGACTGCAAGGGAGATAACTGCCAGGTTATCGGTATCTCACTGCCCAACTCCTACGATGGCATCCAGCTTGTTGGCGCTGGCAGGCATCTGGTGCGCGATGTGCACGGTTGCCCCCACCATATTGGTATCTACGTGGACCAGATTTACGATGTGGGGCGGATAGAGAACGTCCATTTCTGGCCTTTTGCGGGAGTATTCCGTCCCGAAGAACCGCGCTGGCAGTGGATTAGCGAGCATGGCGAGGCCTTCATCATTGGCCGGACCGACTGGCAGTATATCTACAACTGTTTCGTCTTCGGCTACAACGTTGGTTACCACTTCATAAAGACCGAAGCTGGCGCCTGCAATGGCAACTTCGTAGGGCTCGGAGCCGATTACAGCCGGACCGCGGCGGTGCTGGTGGACGATTGCTGGATGTATGGACTGTTGTTCATAAACGGGCAGTTTGTAGCCGTACCTGGCGACGATCCGACAGCGGTCAAAGTCAGCGCGACCAATACCGGCACGGTCAACTTCACCAACTGCGCCTCCTGGGGTTCTTTCAACCAGATTGCAAACATCGAAGGGAAGGGCTTCGTCTCTTTCAACAACTGCAACTTTATGCACTGGGACAAGAATAAGCGTAACAGGGCAGCTATTCGCGTGGCAGGGGGGAATCTCACGGTCACAGGGTGCCAGTTTATGATGCCGATGAGGAAGAACTCTCCCCAGGTGAGCATCGAGCAGGGCGCCCAGGCTGTGACGATTGGACTGAACACTTCCGAGACACCCTGGAACATAAAGAACACGAGCGATATCGAGCCTGAAGTCGGGCTCAACAGCGCTCGCAAGCCAGCCGAGTAAGGCAATAAAATAAAAAGTGAGAAGGGAGGGACCTCCGTGCGCTTTATAAGTGCAGGGATTGCGCTGCTGATTGCCTTGTCAGCGTTAGTCCTGGCTCAGGGAGAAACCGAAATGCCACAGACCGGCCAGACAGTATGGAATGTTTCCGATTTCGGCGCCATGCCCGATGGGAAAACTGACTCAACTGCGGCCATCCAGGCCGCACTGGACGCTTGCGCGGCAGCAGGCGGGGGCAAGGTGGTACTGCCGGCAGGCAGTTACTTCACCTCGGGAACACTGAAAGTCGCCCCTCATGTCCAGTTTTCCGGCGCAGCGCGCATTCTCGATGGCGCAGGAGAAAGCTCTGTCCTGCTGGTTACGAACAAAGCAGAGCCCTTCCTCACCCTCAACTCCAGGTGCTCGGTCGAGTATATGGAGTTCAGGTATCCCGAGCAGTCAGACAAGCCCCCTTTCACCGAATATCCCTGGGCTATCGACTGCAAGGGCGATAACTGCCAGATAATCGGGTTGTCGTTATTCAATCCATACGATGCTATCCGCCTGGTAGGCGCGGGCAGGCATCTGGTGCGCGATGTACACGGCAGCCCCCACCATATAGGCATCTACGTGGACCAGATCTACGATGTGGGGCGGATAGAGAACGTCCATTTCTGGCCTTTCTCCCCTGGCCCTTACGGCCAGGACTCTTACAGCGCGGCCTTCGTATTTGGCCGGACCGACTGGCAGTATGTGGCCAACTGCTTTTCCTGGGGCTACAACATCGGTTACCACTTTATCCGGACCGAGTCAGGCGGCTGCAACGGCAACTTCGTAGGGCTGGGCGCCGACTGGTGCCGGACAGCTGTGCAAATTGATGACTGCGCGCCTTACGGCCTGTTGTTTTTAAACGGGCAATTCGTGGCGGTGCCGGGCGATGATCCCACGGCGATCAAGATCGGCAAGGCGAATACTGGGACTGTAAGCTTCGTTAACTGCTCGGCATGGGGGGCTTTCAACCACGTCGCAGAGGTTGAGGGTACGGGATTTGTTTCCTTCAACAACTTCAACTTTAGCTGCTGGGACAGAGAAACGAAGGGGCTCGCGGCGGTCAGGGCGGCTGGCGGCAATGTGCAGGTGACAGGTTGCCAGTTCAGGTCGCCAAATCCCACAGCGCCTCAGGTCAGCATCGAACCAGGCGCGCAGGCAGTGACTGTTGGATTGAACACCTCGGACACCCCCTGGAACATCCAGAACACGAGCGCCATCGTGCCTGAAGTCGGGCTCAACAGCGCGCGAATACCTGCCCCTCAGCCAGACTAGCCTGGACACGGAGCCAGGTCAGTTTTCCTATGGCCTGGCTCCGCCTACAAAAATATTTCGGAAAGCCTTCTCAAAAGGAACAAAAGGGGTTGCCTTCCTGTTGGCAATTTAGTAATATATACCCATACGGGTATGGGTATGTGTTAATGACACTGGCTCGGGGAGGAGTCCTGATGTCCGCTGACCATGACGCTAACAAAGTGAAAGAAACCGAAGTCCTCATCATCGGGGGAGTAGCCGCTGGCACGAAGGCCTGCGCCAAAGCCAAGCGTCAGAAGCCAGAACTCGATATCACCCTGGTCACCGAGGACACGCATATCTCCTATGCGGGCTGCGGACTGGCTTATTACATCGGCAACCTTATTGACGATGCGAGCAAGCTGATGGTCAGGACGCCCGAGACTTTCGAGGAAGACACCGGCGTCAACGTGCTCACACGCAATCGTGTCACCGCGCTTGACCTGGACGCCAAACTGGCCACCGTGCTGGACCTCAAGCATGATGAGACTTATCAGATTCACTATGACAAACTGGTAATCGCAACTGGCGCCAGGCCCATAATGCCGCCTCTTCCAGGTATCAACCTGGACGGAGTCTCACCTCTGCGTACTCTGATGGACGCAATGAAAGTGCGGCAGGCGCTGGATGAAGGCAAAATCAAGAAAGCCGTCGTTATCGGCGGCGGTTATATAGGCGTCGAAGTGGCCGAGAACCTCGTCCACAGGGGCGTTGAGACAGTCCTCGTAGAGCTTATGCCCCACGTGCTTCCCAACTTTGATGACGATGTCGCGATGATGGTGCAGCGTGAGATGGAAGACCAGGGGGTAAAGGTCTTCTGCAACACGAAAGCCGAGGCCATACTGGGCAATGAGAAAGGCCATGCCACAGGAGTAAAGACTACCGCAGGCGAGTTCGAAGCCGACTTGGTCATCGTCGCTGTTGGGGTTCGCCCCAATGTGCAGCTTGCGAAAGAGGCTGGCCTCGAGCTGGGGCCAACCGGCGCAATCAAGGTAAACGACCGGATGGAGACCAGCGCGCCAGGCGTTTTTGCTGCTGGCGACTGTGCGGAAAGCACGCATAGTCTCACAGGGCAGGCTTTCTGGGCGCCGCTTGGATCGGTCGCCAACAAACAGGGTCGCACTGTCGGCATCAATCTGGCTGGCGGCGATGACAGGCAGCCCGGAGTGCTCGGTTCGATGATTGTGAAAGTGTTTGATTTCAACTGCGGACGCACCGGGCTTTCAGTAGAGCAAGCGGCTGAAGTCGGCATTGAAGCCGTCAGTGTTACCGTCCCAACTCACGATATCGCGCATTATTATCCAGGCTCTCACGATATCATCATCCGCCTGACGGCCGAGAAAGCAACGGGCAGGCTGCTTGGCGCCTATGTGATTGGTCAGGGCGTGGTGGACAAGACACTGGATACGATAATCACCGCAATCAGCCTGGGCGCCACAACAGAGCAACTTGCGAAACTCGACCTCGCCTACGCGCCGCCCTATTCAATGGCCATCAGCGCTCCTCTGGTGGCTGCCAATGTGATGCAACGCAAGCTGGAGGGCGGCATCGAAGGGATTACGGCGCATCAACTGCAAAACAAACTGCAATCCGATCCGGACAATTTCTGCCTGATTGATGTGCGCGACGAGCTGTCCAATATGGTCAGGAGCATCCCCGGTTCGGTGTGCATCCCGCTGGAGGAGCTGCCTGAGCGACTGAGTGAGCTACCAGCCGACAAGGGAGCTAGTGGTTAGCTGTAATATCGGGTACAAGTCCACCAAGGCCTGCGCGCTGCTGCGCAGCAAGCAAATCGGTACAAGCGTGAAATCTCTCGACGGCGGCATCAACGCCTGGCCGTACGAGACCGAATAGGAGTGAGGGAGATGGCAGAGCAGAAGCTGGATTGTAGAGGAATGCAGTGCCCAGGTCCGATTATGGCGGTAGCCAAGGCCCTGAAAGAGGCTGCGGTCGGCGATGAACTGGTAGTCGAGGTCACCGAGAAGTCGTTCGCCAAGGATGTAGAGTCACTGTGCAAGAAGCTGGGGCAAGAACTTGTCTCACTCGATAAGGGCGACACCGTTGTGGCCCGCATTAAAAAAGTGAAGTGATAGAGATGGAAGGCCAAAAAAACACTATCGTCGTGTTCAGCGGCGATATGGACAAAGTTATGGCGGCTTTGGTCATAGGCTCGACTTCGGCTGCAATGGGCGATGAGGTGGTGCTCTTCTTCACCTTCTGGGGCATAAACGCCTTGCGCAAGGAGAAGCCGCCCAGGCTGCACAAGAAGCTGCTGCATAAAATGTTTGGCTGGATGATGCCACGCGGCATCAAGAAGCTGGCTCTCTCCAAGATGCAGATGCTGGGGATGGGTAAAGCCTTTATGAACCGCGCAATGGCGATGGCCGGCGTGGACACCCCTGCCCAGATGCTCGAACAGGCCCAGGCTGCCGGCGTGAAGCTTTATGCCTGCGAGATGTCTATGCAAGTTATGGGCATCCAGCCGGAGGAGCTAATCGACGGGGTTGAGCTGGCTGGAGCTGCGACCTATCTGTTCGAAGCCTCCGAAGGCCGAATCAACCTTTTCGTGTAAGTAACCAAGTATAAAGTTCTGTAAAAAGCCCGGCGCAAAGGCGCTGGGCTTTTTCTTTTGCAGGGATGAGGCGCAAGCTTGCGAACTAGCCGCCAGAACTAAAGGAGGGAGCTCAATGAAAGCTTTGGCTCTAATAATAAGTCTGGCCGTGGCGTTAATGGCACTGCCTGCGCTCGCGGCAGAAGGGGGAGTCCCTGTGCAGGAAGGTATGTTCCCAGTTACCAATTATGGCGCGGTGGGAGATGGGGTGTTCGACTGCACCGAAGCTTTTCAGGACGCCGTCAATGCCGCCTCGGTTCAACGGGGGTATTGTCTGGGTGCCTGGCGGGCACTGGTTAATCAGCGGTTCTATTATGGTGAAGCCAGGCGTTGCCATCTGCGGGGTGAACCAGGCGCCTATGGCGATTGACGCGCTGGTCGGCTCGGTCATCTTCGCAACCGGCGGCCGTGACCTGGAAGAGGGGCCGGCCCTTTTCGAGATGGGTCATAGCTCAACGGTCAAGGGAATCAGCGTCTTCTATCCGGCGCAGAGCCCGACCGATATCCACCCCTACCCCTGGACCTTCCATATGCAAGGCTTCGATAACACGGTCGAATATGTGACTCTGTATAACAGCTATCAGGGTATCAAGGTCGGCCCTGAGCCCAATGTGCGGCATCGCATCTTCCATGTATACGGTTGCGTGCTGAAGACGGGCATCTTCGTGGACGCCGTGACCGACATCGGGCGCATCGACAACGTGCAGTTCCACTGCCACTGGTGGTCTTCACCCCAGATTGGCGGTAATTGGGAGCCGGTCTTCAAGTATATGACCGACAACTGCGAGGCCTTCGTATTCGGCCGCACCGACTGGCAGTATGTAACCAACACCTTCGTCTTCCCAGCCAAGGTCGGCTACAAATTCGTCCAGACCGAGAAGGGCGTGTGCAATGGCAACTTCACCGGCATCGGCGCCGATGCGACTCAGCGAGGTATCCTGGTCGAGAACTGCGCCCCCTTCGGCGTGCTGGTGACGAATGGAGAGTTCGTGGCTTTCGGCGGGGATGATCCAGTGGCCATCGAGGTTGAGGAGACCAATGGAGGCAATCTCACCCTGACCAACTGCGCGGTGTGGGGGCCTGCCAGGCAAGTCGCAAGACTCGCTGGGGGACGCACCTCGATGAACAACTGCAACTTTATGCACTGGTCGGCAGGCGAGGAACTTCTGCCGGCAATAGACGTGAGTGGCGGCAACTTCACAATGTCAGGTTGCCAGCTCTTCGCGGCTGGCAAGCCCGATGCCCCTTATGTAAGGCTGAACAAGGGCACCCGCGCGGCAGTTATCTTCGGCAACACGACCGACAGGCCGCTGGATGTAATCAACGAGAGCGGCATCGAGGCGCAGATCGGCCTCAACGCCACCGAAGTCAAACCGCAGTAACAGCCACTCGGGCAAAAAAAGAGCCTGGCGGCCTTGCGCCGTCAGGCTCTTGTGCTAACCGGGGAAAGACTGCGCTAGACGAAATCGTTGTGCAATTTGTAGGCATCCAGTGTATTGGAGAGCAACTCGGCGCGGGTCATAGGGCCAACTCCGCCGGGCACGGGGGTAATCAGCCCTGCGATATCTACTACGCTTGCGAAATCCACATCGCCTGCCAGCCCGGCTTCGGTGCGGCTGATACCGACATCTATAACCGTCGCTCCGCGTTTTACATAATCGGCGTCAACCATCCCCGCCCGGCCGATTGCGACGATGAGGACGTCCGCCTGCCGGCAGACACCTGGCAGGTCCACCGTGCGAGAATGACACATCGTGACCGTCGCGTGGCGCGCAAGCAGCAACTGGGCGATTGGCTTGCCGACGATTGTGCTGCGGCCGACAACGACAGCGTTTGCACCCTTAAGAGGCACCTGATACTCATCCAGCAACCGCATAACGCCTTTCGGGGTGCAGGGGGCGAATTTGGGGGCGGCGCTAATCAGCAACTCGCCCATATTCATCGGATGGAAACCATCTACGTCTTTATTTGGATCGAGTTCCTGGATGACCTTGGCGGTGTTGATTTGCTCGGGCAGGGGTAGCTGCACGAGAATGCCGTCCACCTTCGGGTCGAAGTTGAGCTCGCTGATCAGAGCCAGCAGCTCGGATTCGCTGGTATCCACAGCCAGCTTGTGGGTGTGAGAATCGAAGCCAACCTCGATGGCGTCCTTCTCCTTATTGCGCACATAAACCTGGCTTGCGGGATCTTCGCCAACCAGGATTACGTGCAAACCTGGCGGGCGTCCGATGCGCTGGGCAAGCTGACCGGTCTCATCTGCTATCTCAACCCTGAGCCTGGCGGCCGAGGCCTTGCCATCAATTAGCGTCGCTGGCATTGCTCTTTCCCTCCACTTGAAGCTTGCCGGAAGCTATCTCATCTTTGAGATTCCCCAGCAAACCATTTACGAAACTGGCCGACTTTTCATCTCCGTATTCGCGCGCAAGACCAACCGCCTCGCTGACGCTTACCACCAGCGGAATCTCGGGCTTGAACAGCATCTCGAAAACCGCCAGGCGCAGCACATTCTTGTCCGTGTTGGCTAGCCGGTCGAAATCCCAGTTTACTAGTAACCGCCGAAGCACAGCATCGCATTCGCTGACTCGGGAGGCAAGTTCGACGATAAAATGCCTGGCCTGATTCTGCTCGCCAGCGTCAGGCTGGGCGCCATCTTTTTCGGCAGGAAGCAGTTCTTCCAGGGGCTGCCCTCCGACATCCCATTGGAAGAGCAACTCGAAAGCAAGCCGCCTGGTTGAGCGACGACTGGACAAAGGGGATCACCTCTAAAGCAGTCTAAAGAATCCTCGATAGCACGTAGGCCACAAGCACGAATAAGAAAATGACAATAAGCTTGAAGCCGAGGTAGATCCACAAGGGCGCCAGGGCCATTGCCGCCGCCGCGCCGATGGCTTGCCAGGCCAGTGGGATTGGCTCGTCCAGCCGTTCGATGGGAGCGAACAGTATAAAGTAGAGCGATGCCAGACCCGCGCCAACAGCCGCAAGGACGATCAACCACAGGCCCAGCGCCAGGCTGCAGGAAGTAACTATCCCCAGCCCGAGTCCAGCCAGTACAAAGACAAGAGTCTTGGTGGAATCCTGAGATGCCACTCTCTCCATTCCGCTCACCCTCGTAGCTACTACTTGCCCAGCAAATTGTCTCCGAGGAAACTTGTGGTCGCCTGGCCCTGCACGAAAACAGGATGGGCGATTATCTGCTTTTGGAAGGGCAGACTTGTCTTGATTCCTTCCACTACACTTCATCGAGGCAGCGCGCCATCCTCGCAAGTGCTTCACGTCGGTCGCCGCCCCAGACAATAAGCTTGGCGAACATTGGATCATAATAGGGGGACACCTGCACACCAGGCCCCAGGGCATAGGTATCCACGCGGACGCCCATCCCACCAGGCCAGCGCAAACCTGTGATGGTGCCAGGCGACGGCTTGAAGCCTTCGTTTGGGTCCTCAGCCGAAAGCCGGCACTCGATAGCGTGACCCATCAGTTTGACCTCTGCCTGGGTAAAGCCCAGCTTTTCGCCTGCCGCGATGCGAAGTTGCAGCTTCAGCAAGTCCAGCCCGGTCACTGCTTCGGTCACCGGATGCTCGACCTGCAGGCGGGTGTTCATTTCCATAAAGTAGAAGCGCTCTTTTTCGTCCACCAGAAACTCGATTGTGCCCGCGTTGGCGTAGCCAATCGCTTTGGCGGACTTCACCGCGGCAGCGCCGAGTTTTTTGCGAGTCTCGGGTGAGATGCCTGGCGAGGGAGATTCTTCTACCATCTTCTGATGGCGCGGGGTCTGCACCGAGCAGTCGCGCTCGCCCAGGTGAACGACCTCTCCATGCTCATCACCGAGGATCTGCACTTCGACATGGCGAGGATTGACGATAACTTTTTCCATATACAGCCCGTCATTACTGAAGGCCGCTTTGGCTTCTGCCCTGGCCAGGTCAAGCACAGCCTGCAATTCTGAGGCCGCGTTAACGATGCGGATGCCTCTGCCGCCTCCACCCGCTACCGCTTTCACCATCACAGGATAACCCAGCTCGGAGGCCAGTTTTTCGGCCTCGCGGGTATTGCGGATAAGCCCCTCAGAGCCCGGTATCAGTGGCGCGCCGGCCTTGCCTGCTGAAAGACGCGCTTCGGCCTTGTCGCCCATCCGCTCGATGACCTCGGGGCTCGGGCCGATGAACTTGAGCCCTGTCGCGCGGCACTGGTCGGCGAAACTGGCGTTCTCCGACAGGAAACCATAACCGGGATGGATTGCTTCGGCGCCGGTTATGTGAGCGGCGCTGAGCACATTAGCTACATTGAGATAGCTCTGCGGAGCCGGCCCCGGGCCTACACATACGGCTTCTTCCGCAAGTTGCACATGCAGGGCATCACGGTCGGCCTCCGAGTAGATGGCCACCGTAGCTACGCCCAGCTCGTGGGCCGCGCGGATGACGCGGACTGCTATCTCGCCCCTGTTGGCTATCAGGATCTTCTCGAACATCCGGACTTCCTTAAAAGGTAGGATGGGTGGGACATTGCACGGTGCCCGTGCTCGGATCATAAAGATAAGGTTGGTGAGACTCGGGGCAGGCCATCTGTTTTTCTCCGAGCTGCAACTGACCGAGGTCAGTTGGTGGAGTATCGCTGTCCACCATAAAAATCTGGATGGCAGAGCGCACCTGCTGGAGATTGGCGCGACAAGCCGCCGCCTGGCCTGAACTGACAGCCTGGTTCATCACATTGGTCTTCTCGCCGGCTGGCCCGCCCTTGTTCAGCCCGCCAAAATAGACATAGCCGACGAAAGCTCCCATTATGATGAGGGCCACTACGAAACTGACCATACCGAATCCGGCGCGTGGATTATTCATCACTGCCCCTCCCCAGAGGCAACCTCTACCCTCAAGACGGGCTCTCCAAATTCGACTGGCTGGCCATCGGTCACGAGCACCTCGACCAGTTTACCTTCGACATCTGACAGCAGGGGATTGACGATACCGATGGAGACGATGCAACCCACCTGGCTCTTGCGGGCGATATTTTCTCCAAGCAGTATGACAGGCTCTTCTCCAGGCGAGGCGCCGTGGTAGAAAACACCCACCCGGTCAGAGCGGACTACAACTCGCGCCGGCTCAGGCTGCTCGCCAGCTTCGGTGTCCTGCGGCTCCGGCTCAGGCTGTGGGGTTGCAAAGACGCCTCGTGCGCGTTTGGCCTTTATGATGAGCCCGCCTGTCTCCAGCTTCAGTTTTTTTGCTGAAGAAGCGGCAAACACTTGCAGCACGCCTTCGAGCTTCTCGAAATCCAGCTCCACGTAGCGCCTCCGCTAGTTCGCGCGTTCGATGTAGTTGCCGTTGCGCGTATCTACCTTGATTTTGTCGCCCTCGTTCACGAAGAGCGGCACCTGAACCACCGCGCCAGTCGAGAGCTTGGCCTGCTTGCTGGCCCCGGTAACGGTATCGCCCTTGACACCAGGCTCGGCCTCGACTACCTCGGCGATAATGGCAGCCGGTAGCTCTACCCCGAGCAGCGTGCCATCGTGCACAATGGTCAGGACTTCCAGGTTGTCGACCAGCCAGCGCGCATCATCGCCCAGCGCCGCAGCGGGGATACTCATCTGGTCATAACTTTCGTTGTCCATAAAGACATACTCATCGCCCGCGCCATATTGGAACTGCACCATCCGCTTGTCGAGGATGGCCTGCTCCATTTTTTCGCCAGCGCGGAAGGTCTTCTCCAGCACCTTGCCCGAGCGCACCTGCTTGAGCTTGGTGCGAACGAAGGCGCCGCCTTTGCCGGGCTTCACATGCTGAAACTCGACCAGCGTGTAAATCTCATTGTCCAGGATGATGCTTATGCCGTTCTTGAAATCCGAAGTCGAAATCAAACCTTGGTTCCTCCTGCCGACTAGCTTGCTTGTGTCAGTTTAACCGAGCCGCGCAAGGCGGGTCAATTGCGCTCTGTTTCATCAGGTGAGGTAGTACTTTCGTCCTCGACCTTGTTTCTTGCGATATTGCGCGTTCTGGGCAAGCGCTTTGCCAGCGCTGATAGCAATTCTTCATTGGCTTCAGACTGCCCCCAGAGTATGCGCGCCGTGTGATCGGCAAAAAGCACAACATATTTGGGGTCGGCAAAGAAGCCGCTGTAATCTTCCCAGTGTCCAATCAAGCGCCCGTTCAGAGCGAGGCCTTCTTCTGTCAGTGTATATTTCTGCGGCAGCAACACCAGGAAAAGCACTGAGGCCATAAAAATCATACCGGCCTCTGGCTCCTTCTGCAGACCAATAATCAGCAGTCCAGCCACCAGCCCGGCCAGCAATCCCCAGAAACCTTGCCTGGCTCTGCCCCAAAAATCGAGTTCCAGCACAAGCTCAGGCTCGGAACGCTTTGCCCGCAAGCCACTGAAAAAAGGCCAGGCCAAACGCAGAACGCCTAGCAAGGCAAGTATTGTAGCTACAGGATCAACCCACGCTAGTTGTATCGTGAACCTAATCAGCTCGCTGTGAGACCAAGGTCACGTTCAAAGGCGAGTTTGAAGACTTCTACCGCATGATCCACAAGCACCAGTTTGAGGCCGCGTCGGACTTCGGCTGGCAGGTCGGCCAGCTCATGCTCGTTAGCTTTCGGTAGTAGAACGGTGCGCACGCCTTCGCGCTGCGCTGCCAGCAGCTTGGTTTTCAATCCGCCTACAGGGAGTATTCTACCACGCAGCGTTATCTCGCCAGTCATCGCCAGGCGAGGCCGCACTGGCTCTTTTAGCAAGCGCCGATAGCAGCGCTGTCGCCAGAGTGATCCCGGCCGAAGGCCCGTCCTTGGGCACCGCGCCCGCGGGCACGTGGATGTGGATAGAGTGTTTTTCGAACAGCTCTGGCTCCAGTCCAAGTGGCTCAACAAGCGAGCGCACATAACTGGTCGCGGCTTCGGCGGACTCTTTCATTACCAGGCCCAGGCTTCCAGTCAGTTTGAGTTCGCCCTTGCCAGGGGCCAGGTTGACCTCGATAGGCAGCAGATCGCCGCCGACTTCAGTCCACGCAAGGCCCATAGCCACGCCGTTTTCTCCCTCGCGTAGCTGGCTTTCGCTGAGGAAAGGCGGCAGGCCGAGGAGCTGCTTCACCAGCTTGCCTGTCACCTGCTTGGGGGGCTTCTGGCCACTGGCGATCTGCTTGGCCAGCTTGCGACAGACCGAGCCTATCTGCCGGTTGAGGTTGCGCACGCCCGCCTCGCGAGTATATTCGCGCACAAGCACCTGCAAGGCTGTCTTTTCGAATTCGAGCGGACGCTTCTTCAGCCCGTTGGCCTCGAGTTGGCGCGGTATCAGATACTTGTAGGCAATTTGCAGCTTGTCGAGTTCGGTATAACCTTCGAACTCGATGACTTCCATCCGGTCCAGCAAGGCCGGCGGCAGATTTTCAAGATCGTTGGCTGTCGCGATAAACATCACCCGGGACAGGTCGAAGGGCACTTCCAGGTAATGGTCGCGGAAGGAGTTATTCTGCTCTGGGTCGAGCACCTCGAGCAGGGCCGAGGCTGGGTCACCCCGAAAATCCGCGCCCAGCTTGTCTATCTCGTCTATCATAAAAATTGGGTTGGCCGAATCCACATTGCGCAGGCCCTGGATTATCTTCCCAGGCAGAGCGCCAACATAGGTGCGCCTGTGGCCGCGGATTTCGGCTTCATCTCGCACGCCGCCGAGTGAGATGCGAATGAACTTGCGCCCCATCGTCCGGGCGATGGACCGACCCAGACTTGTCTTGCCGGTGCCCGGAGGCCCAACGAAGCACAGGATTGGCCCGTGCAATTGCTTGTTGAGCTTGCGCACTGCCAGATATTCAAGAATGCGCTCTTTGGCTTTTGCCAGCCCATAATGGTCTTCTTCGAGGATCTGATTCGCCTTCTCGATACTCAGCCGGTCCCGCGTATACTTGCTCCACGGCATATTCGCGAGCCATTCGAGATAGGTAATAGCCACCGAATACTCAGGCGACATCGGGGCCAGTGTCTCCAGCCGGTTGGCTTCGCGCTCAGATTTCTCTCTGGCCTCTGCTGGCAGCTTCGCGCCTTCGAGTTTTTCGCGCAACTCGTCAAGCTCGCCCGACCAGCCGCGCCCCTCGCCCAGTTCTTCCTTTATGGCCGAAAGCTGCTCGCGGAGGAACATCTCGCGCTGGTGATCGTCTATCTCCTGCCGCACTCGCTGGTTGACGCGCTGCATAGCTTCGCTGATCTGGCGTTCGCGTTCAAGCAGCGAGAGGGTCATAGCCAGCCTTCGAGGCACCTGCAAGGTCTCCAGTAAACGCTGCTTGGGTTCTTCCTCGACTGGCAGGTAGAAAGCGATAAGGTCGGCGGCATGCCCCGCGTCCTGGGCGTTCATAACCGAAACAAGCGACTCGGGCTGAAGGCCCGCGCCCGAGTTGGCCAAGGTAGCGAAAGCGTCCACCATCGCCCGATATTGGGCCTCGATTTCGAGTTCCAGTTCGGCCGGACGGGATTCGGTCTCGGTCTCAATCAGTTCGGCCAAAGCTTCGAGATGATCGTTTATCGCGACAACTTCGATCAGGCGGGCGCGTTCAAGCCCTTCCAGTACGACGCGCATCGTGCCATCGGGCAATTTCATCCCCTGCATAACTCGGGCAAGACAGCCCACCTGATAGAGGTCATTCGGGCCAACTTCCTCGAGCCCCCGGTCGCGCTGAGTCACGACAAGCAGCAGCCGGTCGCCCTCCAGCGCTTCGGAAAGGGCGGCAAGTGACGCGTCGCGTCCCACGATAATTGGCGCGGCGGCGCGCGGGAAAAGGACGATGTCGCGCAGAGGCAGCAGAGGCAGTCTTACCGGGCCGCCGCCATCTTCAGGCGATACTTTCATCGCGTCCTGTTTTTTTCTGGGAGACATCTCCAAAACATCCTTTCGCTCGATGCCAGGTTGTTATCTGGCTTCCGAGGCACACAAACACCACCAGGTTTCGAGTGGGCAACCCTTGCGCGCAAAATGCAGGGAAGCCTGCTACTGACCAGGCTGTGACAATACCTTCTCCGTCCAGGGGCAGCGTCCTGCCTGCCCAGGGCCGGTCCGGCAACGCAAAGAGCGCGGCCACAGCCGCGCCCTTGAAAACTAGCCTCTACCCTTTTGCCTTAAGCGCTGAGTTCGCCCTTATGCCGAGCTAGCTCGTCTGCGGAGAGCAGCAGAGGAGAGGTGCTCTCGTTAATGGCTTCCGCAGTCCAGACCACACCGGCGATGTCATCGCGCGAGGGGATGTCGAACATTATATCCAGCATCCGCTCTTCTACTATGCTGCGCAGGGCGCGGGCGCCAACCTTGCGCCCCATTGCATGCTCGGCGATTGCGTCCAGTGCTTCAGGCTCGAAGATGAGCTCTACCCCATCTACCGCGAATATGCGCTGGTACTGCTTGACCAGCGAATTGCGCGGTTCTGTGAGGATGCGCTTGAGCGCTTCCTGGCTTAACCTGTGCAAAGGCGCGATTACGGGCATCCGGCCGACGAACTCGGGGATAAGCCCATA
Source organism: uncultured Armatimonadia bacterium (assembly GCA_963749155.1). GTDB lineage: Bacteria > Armatimonadota > Zipacnadia > CAVVLO01 > CAVVLO01 > CAVVLO01. The sequence continues at coordinate 1,575,043 of CAVVLO010000002.1, forward strand.
CTTCAGCAAGTCCTCGGGGATAACATAATGCAGCACTTCTTCATCCTCGAGCACGGCTTCCTGCTCGGAGGACCTGAATCCGATGGTGCGCTGGTTGACGCGATGCTTGACGATGTCTTCCAGCCCCTCGAAAGCGCCTCCACACAGGAAGAGTATATTGCGCGTATCGAGCTGGATGAATTCCTGCTGGGGATGTTTGCGCCCGCCTTGAGGTGGCACATTGGCGACGGTGCCCTCAAGAATCTTGAGCAGTGCCTGTTGCACGCCCTCGCCCGACACGTCGCGCGTGATAGAAGGGTTCTCCGACTTGCGCGCGATTTTGTCTATCTCATCTATATAGATAATGCCGTGCTCGGCCTGGCGCACATCTCCGTCAGCCGCTATCAGCAGCTTGAGAAGGATGTTCTCCACGTCCTCGCCGACATAGCCGGCTTCGGTCAGGCTGGTCGCGTCAGCGATTGCGAAGGGCACTTCGAGCATCCGGGCCAGGGTCTGGGCCAGTAGCGTCTTGCCAACGCCCGTCGGTCCGAGGAGCAACACGTTGGTCTTGTCGACCTCGACGTCTTCTCCGCCAGGGGCGCCCGCCTGGAGCCGTTTGTAATGGTTGTAGACGGCGACCGAGAGGACCTTCTTGGCCTTTTCCTGTTGTATGACGTAGTCGGAAAGGAACTGGTAGATTTCCCTGGGCTTGGGTACGCTGGTGGAGACAGGCGCCGTAGCCTCCCGGCGCAGGTCTTCTTTCACCACGCGCGCGCAAAGCGCTACGCACTCATCACAGATGTATGCGTCGTTGCCCGCTATCATCTTCCGGACGAAATCCCGCTTCTTGTTGCAGAACGAACAGCGGATGCCTTCGCCGAAAGTATTTTCTCCGTCCTTGGTAGTCATTAGCTGGCGTCAGTCGCGGGCAGAACGGGACCAGTGAGGATCTCGTCGACAAGCCCGTACTCTTTCGCTTCCTCCGGCGACATATAGTAGTCGCGGTCTGTGTCTTTCTCGATACGCTTGAGGGGCTGGCCAGTATGCAGTGCCAGGATGTCATTCAGCATAGAACGCGTCCTGAGCATCTCTTTGGCCTGGATCTCGATGTCGCTGGCCTGCCCGCTGGCATTTGACAGATAGGGCTGATGGATCAGCACTCGCGCGTGAGGCAGTGCGAAGCGTTTGCCAGCTGCGCCGCCCGCAAGCAGCACCGCTCCCATACTGGCCGAAAGGCCAATGCAGTAGGTTGCGATCTTCGGCCTTATGGTCTGCATCGTATCGTAGATGGCAAGGCCGGACGAAACCGACCCGCCCGGCGTATTCAGGTACAGGTCGATGTCCTTTTCAGGGTCTTCCTTCTGCAGGAAGAGCAACTGCGCGACGACCAGATTGGCCACATCGTCATCAATCGGCCTGCCAACGAACACAATGCGCTCCTGCAGCAGGCGCGAAAAAATATCATGCGCGCGTTCGCCGCGGGGCGTCTGTTCAACTACGGTTGGGATCAGCATCGCTCAAGCCACCTCCTAGGGGTAAACGGTCGGTTCGCCCGCCCTTGTTCCCTAATCGTGATCGTGACCTTCATGATCGTGACCTTCGTGATCGTCCATCTCTTCGAAGTCGGCGTCTGTCTCGATAAGTTTGGCCTGATCAGCCAGCCACTCGAGCGTCTTCTGCTGGGTCACGGCATAGTCCAGCGCTTCCAGGCGGCCCTCCTCGCGGAGGATCTCCTTCATACGCCAGTCCTTCACATTGCGCTCCTGGGCCATCTGCTGGATGGCGGGAGCCAGGTCCTCTTCGCTGGCGTGGATATGCTCGAGCTTGGCAACCTCGTCAAGCACCATCGAACGCTTGACGCGGAAGCGCCCCGCTTCGGCCAGTTCGGCGAAAAGCCCCTCTGCGCCGTTTTCCTTGGCTTCCAGATAATCGGAAAGCGACATCCGCTCATGCTCGAGGCTGTGCAGCAGATCCTCGGCCAGGCGCAGCACTTCGCGTACGACCATCGCTTCAGGCACACTTACCTCGGTGGCGTCGGCTAGCTTTTGGACGATGGCCTGACGCGCGGCGTTCTGCTGCAGGCCCTTTTTCTGCTCGGTAATCGCAGTCTCGATGCGCTTGTAGAGGCTCGCAACGTCAGTGACTTCGGGATCGCCCAGACCAGCGGCGAACTCGTCATTTATCTCGGGAGTCTTGCGCTCGTAAGCTTCTTTGACTTCAAGCTCGATCTCGACGTCTTTGCCAGCCAGGTCCGCATTGGCATAATCGCTGGGGATGGTCTTGATGGCTTTCGCGGTGTCGCCAACGTTTTTGCCAATCAACATATCGTCGAAGGAAAGGCCCGCAAGGCCTTCCTGTCCAAGGCGGATAAGGGTCTCATCACGAGTCAGCTCGTCCACGGGAGCGCCGTCTTTGCTGGTCTTGATAGCCCCGCGCACCATATCGCCTTCGGCCAGCGGCTTCAGCGCTATCTTGTCGAAGCTGGCGCGCTCCTGCTGGATGTGCTCGAGCTGGTGATTTACTTCGGCCTCGGTCACAGTGGCTTTCGGCACTTCGACTTCAAGGCCCTTATACTCGCCCAGCTTTACTTCGGGCATCACCGGCACGACGGCGCGGAAACGCAGCGGCTGATCTTCGGCCAGTTGCAAAACCTGGATCTGCGGCGATTCGATAGGTTCGAAGTTTTCCTGCCTCACGGCGGCGCGATAGGCGTCCGGCACCAGCGCTTCGTAAAGCATCCGGTTGAACTCGCGCGGATCAACATACTGCCGCAGCATATCCTTGGGCACTTTGCCCTTGCGGAAGCCTGGCACGTCTACCTTGTTCTGAAGGCCATGATAGAGCGATTCATACGCGCCCTTCACGGTCAAAGCGTCTACTTCGATCTCGAGCTGGAACTTGTTCTCGCCGACGACGGTCTTGGTCACCTGTACCACGGTATTGCTCCTCTTTCCGAATCGATTTATGGGCCAATAGTAAAACACCCTGCGCAGGCTGCGTGTCAGTATGCCATGCTGCAGGGCCCCGTAACCTGGCTTCAGTTGGTCGCACGGTACTACTTGGTGGGCGAGGAGAGACTTGAACTCTCACGGGCTAAGCCCACATGGTCCTAAGCCATGCGCGTCTGCCATTCCGCCACTCACCCGTCCGGGCGCTGATGCAGTCGCGGACACTTGCGAAAAGGTTTGGTACGCCGCCCAGGACTTGAACCTGGAACCTTGGGATTAAGAGTCCCCTGCTCTGCCGAATTGAGCTAGCGGCGCGCCAGCACCGCGGATTATACCAGCCTGCCCCGGCAAGTCAAGGCCGGAGAAGCCCTCCGCGCGCCCCTCAATGGTATCAGAAAGGGCAGGCCGGCAGGAAGGGCAGGCTGGCGTTGGCAGAACGAAGGCCGAGGTGGTATGATTGATTCGTATTTGAATCATATGATTCATTTTCGAATCATGCGATTCGCAGACGGATCACTACGCGTACTTGGAGGTGGACGCCGTGCGGCTCATCAGGCCACTGGACGACCTGCTCTCCTCGCCAGCGAAGGTTGCCCTGATGAGGGTAATGTGCCAGGTGCAGGCGCCGCTCGCGGGGCGCGAAGCGATCAGGCGAGCCGGCCTGCCTTTCACGACCGGTTGGCGGGCCTTGCAGGCGCTTGCCGCCGCGGGGGTGCTGGTCAGGACGGACCACGGCAAGGTTGTGACTTTCCGACTGCCCGAGACAGGGCCACCGCTGCTCGCGAAGCTCCGCGAGTTGTTCGCCGAGGAAGACAGGCGCCGTAACGCCTTTGCGCTGGCCGTTGCAGAGCGTTTCCCTGGCTTGCTCTCTGCCCACCTTTTTGGTAGCGAGGCTCGTGGGCAGGCGACTACTGGCAGTGACACCGATCTGCTCATCGTTGTTGAGTCTCGAAATGCAAAGCTTGATCGTCAGTTGCAACGCGTTGCGGGGGAGCTCGGAACTGAGTATGGCCTGACCCTCTCAGCGCATGTGGCAGACTTGGATACCGTACACACCTGGGAGACTGAGGATCATCCTTTCTGGCGTGAAATCCGGCGTGACGGCGTCAGGATAGCAGGCGATTCCCTACAGGAGTTGATGAGCCGGTGGCGGAAACTTGGAGGGCACACCTCGAACAGGCTCTGAAGTGGATGACCTATGCCACGATGACAAATGAGGGCACGTTCTCAAATCAGCGCGTCAGTTGCGCTGTGGAGGCAGTAATACATGCATGCGATGCCTTGTGTATGCAGCGCTTGGGAAGGAGGTCTGCCAACCCAGACCATCCGGCAGCTGCAAGCCTGCTCGAGGAGGCGTTCAGGGGCACCGATCATGAGAAAGAGGCGAGCAAAAAGGCTGATGACCTGCGAGAAATCCTTGCGAACAAGAACAACGCCCAATATTACGCTGAGGAGATTGCCGTCAAGAAGGCCGATAAACTTGTGGAGAAAGCTGCACGCTTGGTCCGCTGGGCACAAGCTGTGCTGGATACCCCCTAGCCACTAGCTCCATCACGCCAGCGACCCGCGCCCCGGCACCTTCCCCAGGTGCGACCTGGTGGCAGCCACTTCCACTATATCACCCTGGACCAGGCGTCAAGAGTTTTAGTTCCTGTTTAGACTTTCTGATACCTGATGCACAAAATAGGGGGCTTAACAGGACTTTGACCGCCCTTCTCCGGCGTTGTATACTCGCCGAAAGCACTCCGGAGGTCGCCCCAACCTTGTCCGAGTCGGCCAAACCGCTCTCTGTCAGCGATGTGAACGCCAGGGTGAGATACCTCATCGAGGGCGATCCAGCGCTGCAACAGGTCGAGGTCGCGGGCGAACTGTCCAACTTCAAGCTTTATCCCTCTGGCCACGCCTATTTCAGCCTGAAAGACGAACACTCGATACTGAAAGCGGTCGCTTTCGGGGCAAAGGGCTGGCTGAAGTTCAAGCCCGAGGATGGGATGCGCGTCATTGCGACGGGGCGCGTGGGCGTCTACGAGCAGCGCGGAGAGTTCCAGCTTTATGCCACGCGGCTGGTGGAGGATGGCCTGGGCGCGCTGTGGGAGCGCTTCCTCAAGCTGAAAACCGAGCTGGAGCAGGAGGGGCTGTTCGAGCCCTCGCGCAAACGGTTGCTCCCGGCCTGGGTGAGGAAAGCCGCCATAATCGCCTCGCCCGAGGGCGCCGCGGTTAAGGACATCATCAAACGCGCCGAGGACCGCGCGGTCGAGCTCGAACTCATCATCGTCCCGAGCCTGGTGCAAGGGCAGGCCGCGATCGCCGACCTCGTGCGGGCAATTGATGCGGCGGAGCGCATACCGGGCCTCGATTGTATCGTGCTTGCGCGCGGCGGAGGCTCGCTCGAAGACCTGTGGGCCTTCAACGAAGAGGCGGTCGTCAGGCGTATCTTCGCCTGCAGAGTGCCTGTCGTCAGCGCTATCGGCCACGAGCGAGATGTCTCGCTGTCTGACCTGGTGGCGGACTATCGCGCGGCAACGCCCACGTCCGCGGCGGAACTGATTACCCCTGACAGAGAAGATATCGCCGATCACCTGGCCGATTTCCGCGAGCGACTGGGCAGAGCGCTGGTGCAGAATGCTTTATATAAAGAGGAAAGAGTGCGCGCGCAAGCCGGCAGGCTGGAGAGAGCCCTTAGCCGGCAGGTCGAGGGCGCCCGGCAGAGGCTGGATTACGCCTTCGAAGGGCTCGAGCGGCAGGTGAGTCATCGGCTGGAACAGAAGACAGACCGGCTGGCCTCGCTTGGACGCCGGCTTGACACACTGAGCCCACTTTCTATTTTGAGACGCGGTTATAGCCTGGTAGAGCGGCAGGCCGATGGGGCGTTGGTCGCCTCGATAGAGCAGGCGCCGCCCGGCGAGAAACTGGTCGTGCGGGTGCGCGATGGGCGGATATTTACCGCGGTGGAAAGCGCGGAGGAGGAGCCACTGGATGTCACAGGACAAGCCTGAGCAAGGCCAGGAGCCGACTTTCGAAGAGGCTTATACGCGACTCGAGCAGGTCGTGGCGGCGCTTGAGAACTCGCAGCTCCCCCTCGAAGAGGCAGTGAAGTTGTTCCAGGAAGGCGCGGAGCTGTATAAACTGTGCAGCGCCAGACTTCAGAAACTGGAATTGGTAGTAAAACAGCTTTCCGAGCAACTTCGGACCGAGTCTGAAGCCGCTTCGGACTGAGACCGAAGCCGCGCCGGACGAAGAGGAAGAGGAGGCTTAGGCCTCAGGCTTCCGGATTGTTATAATAACCTTGCTTCTGCGGGTGGGCTGGCCGGAGTGCCAGGCTGCTAGCGGCGGCGTTGCCTGGGCTGGACAAGCCTTTTTTCGTCAGGAGAATCAATGCTGCTCGAGAAAATCAAAAGTCCCAGAGAGCTGGATGCGCTGACCCTCGAAGAGCTGGATCAGCTTGCCGAGGAGATACGCGCCTTCCTCATCGAGTCGGTGCAGTCAACGGGAGGTCATCTCGCCTCCAACCTGGGCGTGGTAGAGCTTACTATCGCGCTGCATCGAGTCTTCCGCACGCCCGAGGACAAGCTGATTTTTGATGTCGGCCATCAGGGGTATGTGCACAAGCTGTTGACTGGCAGGTGTGATGGCTTCGCCAAACTGCGCCAGTGGGGCGGGCTTTGCGGTTATCTCTTGCGGGAAGAAAGTGAACACGACGCCTTCGGCGCGGGACACGGCAGCACGTCCATCTCGGCGGCAGTCGGTTTTGCTTGCGCGCGCGATTTGCGCGGCGGCAAGGAGCATATTGTCGCGGTCATCGGCGATGGCAGCCTGACCGGCGGGATGGCCTTCGAGGCGCTCAACTACGCCGGCCAGCGCAAGACGCGCCTGCTGGTGGTGCTTAACGAGAACGAGATGTCCATCGCGCCCAATGTCGGAGCGATGTCGGAGTATCTCAACCGCCTGCGGACAAGTACTTCCTATCAGGATATGCGCCGGCGCACGCGAGACTTGCTGGAGCAGCTTCCCCTGGGTGGGTCGCTGGCTTCTCTGGCTGACAACGTGGCGGATGGCCTCAAGCATCTCGTGGTGCCAGGGATGCTTTTTGAAGAATTGGGCTTCACCTATATCGGGCCGGTCGACGGGCATGACCTCAGGCGGGTTATTGATGCCCTGCACCGGGCGAAGGGGCTGGAGGGGCCTGTCCTGCTGCATGTGCGCACGCAGAAGGGCAAGGGCTTCGCCCCTGCCGAGCGCGATGCGACAAGTTATCACGGGGTGACAGGTCGAGGGAGCGAAGGCGAGCCGGACGCTGGCAAGCCAAGGCCTGCGAGTTATACAGCGGTTTTTGGTGAAGCGGTCAAGCGCCTGGCAGATGAAGATCCCCGGGTTGTGGCGATTACCGCTGCGATGCCTCAGGGCACGGGACTGACAAAATTCGCCCAGACACATCCGGACCGGTTTTTTGATGTCGGGATGGCCGAAGAACACGCCATCACAATGGCGGCGGGCCTTGCAGCGGGCGGCTACAAGCCCGTGGTGGCTATCTACTCAACCTTTATGCAACGCGCGATTGACCAGATGCTTCACGATGTGGCGCTGCAACAACTGCCGGTCGTGCTGTGTATGGACCGCGCGGGGCTGGTGCCCGAGGATGGCGCCACCCACCAGGGGTTGTTCGACCTGACATACCTCAGGATGATCCCGGACCTTACGCTTATTGCGCCAAAAGACGAGGCTGAACTCGTTACGGCGCTGCGGTGCGCGCTGGCCTCGAAGGGGCCGGTGGCAATCCGGTATCCCGAGGGCGAAGGCCAAGGGGTCGAGGTGGACTGGGACGCGCCAGCACTCGAGTTCGGCCAGGCCGAGGTGCTGACCGAGGGCGAAGAGGTGCTGCTGCTTGCGGTGGGCAATACCGTCTATCGCTCGGTGGACGCAGCCAGGCAACTCGCCCGAAGAGGGCTTTCTGCAACGGTTGTGAACGCCCGATTTGTGCGTCCACTAGATGAAGCGAGGCTGCTGCCCCTGCTTGCTTCCCACAAACTGGTAGTTACAGTGGAAGAGAACGTGCTGGCAGGGGGATTTGGCTCGGCCATAAGCGAGTTGCTGCACCGAGCCCGACTCGAGACTCCACTCGTCTCGCTGGGCATCCCCGATGAATTCGTTACCTTCGGGTCACTTGCCGACCTGAGGCGCCATTATGGACTTACCGCTCCCCAGATTGCCTCCAGCATCGAAGAGGCCTGGACTGCCCGTGCTGGAAGTCCTTCTGAAGCGGCCAAAGGTGATGCTGTATGAGAGAAAACCGCAAGCTTGCTCTGGCAGGTCTTTGCCTGTTGCTAGTTGGATTGGTGGCACTGGTAGGCGCGCAGGCAGTGACAGACCAGGCACCTGATAATCCTCTCGAGCAGGCGCTTGCTCTGCTGGAGGCGGGCAAATTCACCGAGGCAGAGCCTCTCCTTCTCACGGCGACCGAGCAAACCCCCGACCTGGCCCAGGCCTGGGCTTATCTTGGTTTCTGCAAGCTGAAGTTGGAGCAATTCCCGGAGGCGGAGCAGGCGGCGGCCAAAGCCGTAGCGCTCGATCCAAAACTGGAATTCGCCCAGCACACGCTGGCGACGGCTATCTATAAACAGGGCGACTGGGAACGAGCCGGAGACACTGCGCGCGCGGCGCTTGAGGAGCTGCCTGGCTCCACCGAATTGCTGAGGGCAATGGCTGACGGCTACATATCGGCCCTCAAGCCTGCCGAGGCTCGCGAGGCGCTCAAGCAACTGCTGCGCAAGGACGCCAATAATCCTTATTATCTTGTCAACCTGGCGCTTACATATGAATTACAAAATGACCACGAATCGGCTCGCAGCGTCGCCGAGAAAGCCGTGAAGGCCAATCCGAAAGATTTTTACTGCTGGCAGATGCTTGCGACGGTCGCTTACAACCAGAAGGACTGGCAGCGGACCATCGAAGCCGTGGACCAGTGCGAGGCAATCGATGCGCGAGGGGCAGGGGTGCTGTTGAAGGCCGAAGCGCTGCTTGCACTTGGAAAGCGCCCTGAAGGGCTGGCCATGTTCGAGCGCTGGGTTGGGATGCTCGAGGGGCCTAACAGCGTGCCCTGGCGCCTCAGACTGGGAAAAGAATATCTGAACGACAAGCAATATGCGAAAGCAATTGCGACACTTGAACCGGCGCAAGAACTGGCTCCTGACGACCTGCAATTGCTGTATGCGCTCGGGGTAGCCTATTTTGCGGGCGAGCAGTTTGAGAAATCCGAAGAGGCCTTCCGGCATTTCCTGGAACTCGAAAGCACCAACTCGGATGTGCGCTCGCTCAGAGCAATGACTTTGCGCTACCTGGACCGCAAGGCCGAGGCGGCGGAGGAGTATCTCAAGGCCGTCGAAGGCGCTACCCCCGAAGATGCGGCCGAGTATCAACTCTGGGCGGCGCGGCTATTTATGGAATTGAAGCAACCAGAGCGCGCCGAGCCTCTGCTCGAGGCGCTGGCTGCCAGTAGCGCAGGGGATGGCGAGGCTTTTGACTTGCTTATCGCCTGTTATGCGGCCCAGGGCAAGCAGGAGAAGGTTGCGGCGCTTGGCGCCTCGGTCAAGACTTCGGGCACTCGCGCGCTGGTGGTCGGCGAGGCCTTGCTGGCTGCGGGCAAGGTCGAAGAGGCGCTCGCCAAATTCGAGGAAGCCGCTCAGGCCAATCCCAAAGATGCCGCCGCTCATAACGATGTGGGCGTTGCCTATATGCGACTGGGCGACTGGGAACACGCGCTGGGGGCTTTCGAGCGCGCCTGGGAGCTTGATAACGCCTGCACCCTCTATTTGCAGAATCTCACCGCCGCCGCACTGGCCGCCGGGCAACAGCGAGAGAGCGCTTCAGACTGGCACGAAGCTCTCCCGGATGGCGCCGGACTCTCCCGAAGCAGGCTTGCTATTTGGACGGGCCTTGCTTGCCGCGGGGCAATTCGACAAGGCAAGCGCCCAGCTTGAGCCCTTGCTGGCCAAGCGTCCCGCCGATTTGCAGCTTGCACTCGCACTGGCCGAAGTTAGAAGGAAACAGGGCAATCCCACCGGACAGGCAGAGATTCTGGCCAAAGCGGTAGAGCTTGCTCCCAAGTCCGCTACGCTGAAGAGCGCCCTGGGGCTTGCCTTCCTGGAAGCCAAACAAGCAGAAAAAGCTGTCCCTGTGCTTGAAGAGGCGCTGGCGCTCAATCCAAGTGACAACACGGCCAGACGCAATCTCGCCGCCGCTTACCAGGCGATGGGCGAGCCCACCAAGGCGATCGCCACTTTGAAAACCGTTTTGGCCACCGCGCCTGACCCCGAATTACTGCTGGCCTATGTCGGATTGCTTCAGCAGCAGGGAAGACAGCAGGAAGCCGTCCAGGAGCTAAGCGCCGCCTTGGCCGCCAATCCCGACAATCTGCCCCTGGCCAAGACCTTGATAGGAGCCCAGTTGCTTGCGGGGCTCTCTGGGCAGGCGCTTGTAGAACTCGACAAGGCGCGCAATGACCACCCCGAAGACCCCGAGTTGCTCGCGCTTAAAGGCCAGGCGCACTATGCGCTGAGGGACTACTCGCTTGCAGAGGTCTCCTACCTGGCGGCGCTTGCCAAGTCGCCAAATCAGGCGGACTGGCAGGCCGACCTGGGCCTCGTATACCTGGGCAGCGGCAAGTTCAACGAAGCCATACTGCATCTGAAAAAAGCCGTCGAACTTGCGCCCGGCGATGCGATGGCAATCAACAACCTCGGCGTCGCGTACGAGCAAGCGGGCGACCGAGCGGGGGCCGTAGAGCAATACCAAAAAGCCTTGCAGGTAAATCCTGGCTGTCAGGAGGCCCAGCGGAACCTCGCGCGGCTAGCCAGCGCCTGAGACCGACTCTATTATGAAACTGGCCTTTATTGCGCGAGTGGAAAAACCCGAAGCGGTAGAATACGCCGCTCGCCTGATGCAGGAAGCCAAATCGCGAGGGCATGACCTGGTGCTCGAGCCGGCCCTGGCTCGCTTCCTGGGTCAGGAGCAACTGGCCGGCGATGATGAGCAGCTCAAGTCAGCGGGGGTCATCATCGTACTCGGGGGCGATGGCACTTTCCTTGGCGCCACCAGGCGGCTCAGGGGCACGGCGGGCTATTTCCTGGCGGTGGATGTCGGGGGATTCGGCTTTATGTCCGAGGCGGCCCCCGATGACATCGAAGGCATAATGGGCGCGGTTGAGAATCCCACAGCCCATCAAGGCTTCCGCTCGATGCTCGAGGCCACCATTATCCCTCGCACCGGCGCCCAGCAGCGCTGGGTCGCCATCAACGATGTGGTGGTTTCCAAAGCCGTGGGAGAAGGCCTTATCGAGGTGGCTCTGGTCTCGCGCGGCCATCCTATCTGCAACCTGCGCGCGGACGGGGTAGTCTTCGCAAGCCCCAGTGGATCTACGGCCTATTCACTGTCGGCAGGCGGGCCGATAGTGCATCCTTCCCTTGAATGTATGATAGTTACGCCCATCTGCCCGCACACGCTGGCGACGCGCCCGCTGGTGTTGCCGACCGAGCACGAGATAGAAGTCACGCTGGGCCCTCAGGCCGAGATTGGCCGCAAAGTTATGTTCGTCGTGGACGGGCAAGAGCGCCAGGAGATAGCCGTCGGTGACAGGCTGCTTGTGCGCGGGGCGGAAGACCGCGTAAAAGTTTGTAAACTGGAACGAGGCAGTTTCTACCAGAAGCTGCGCGAGAAACTCAGGTGGGGGATGAGATAAGCAGCGTGCTGGCCCATCTCAGCATCAGAGAATTCGCGGTGCTGAAACGCCTCGACCTGGACTTCGGGCCGGGCCTTAATGTGCTGACAGGCGAGACGGGCGCGGGCAAGTCCATCACGCTGGACGCCCTTCAGGCCGCCCTGGGCGAACGACTCAGCACGGATGTGCTGGCCGCCGCGGCCGATAAAGCCCTGGTGGAGGCCGCCTTCGACCTCGGCAATAACAACCGACTGGTTGAAGCCATCGCCGAACTCGGTTTCGAACCTGAAGACGGCCTGCTGATCCTCTCCCGCGAGATAGCCCCCGGCCAGACCCGGTGCCGTGTAAACGGACGTATGGTGACCCTTTCAGCCCTGCAAGAACTGGGCACGTTGCTGGTGGACTTCCATGGTCAGCACGAGCATCAGTCGCTGCTGAAGCCGGCAAGCCATCGTCGCTATCTCGATTTGCTGCTTTCCCCCGAGGCGCTTGAATTGCGCGAGCAATACAGCGAGGCCTGGGCGCGGCTTCAGGCGCTTGGGGAGGAAGTCGAAAGCCTCCAGACCAGCAGTCGCGAGCGCGCTCAACGGCTGGATACACTGGGATTTCAAGTCAAAGAAATCCGCGACGCCAATCTGAAGCCGGGCGAAATAGAAGAGCTGAACGCCAGGAAAAGCAAAGCGCGGCATTTTGAGAAACTGCGCGAAACCGCTGCCCTGGCCTGGAGCTTGCTCGAGGGAGATGAAGAAGCCGGACAGGCCTTGCCCAAAATCGAACAGGCCGCTCAGGAGCTACTAAAAGCTGCCGAATGGGATGAGACACTTGGCCCGCTGGCCGAACTAGTTGCAAATTCTGCGATGCAGCTTCAAGAGGCAACTTCGACAGTCAGCCTGTATCTTGAAGAGCTTGAATTCGATCCCAAGGAACTAGACAGGCTGGAAGCGCGGTTGGCCTTTCTGGAATTGCTTCAACGCAAGTATGGCGACACAATCGAGGCAATCCTCGAGTATGCGGCTCGCGCCGAGGCAGAGCTTGCAAAACTCGAGACCAGTGATGAACGGTTAGCCGAACTCGCCGCCGAGTTGGCCAGAGCCGAGAGCGAGACTTTTATTCTGGGCGAGAAGCTGGCAAGCCACTACCACGAGGTGGGCGACCAGCTTTCGGCAGCGGTGGAAGAGCGACTGGCCAGGCTCAATATGAAAGGCGCGCGGTTTGCGGCAGGCTTTACTCCGGCGCGAAGTGGCTTGCTGGTGCAGGGGCCTGCTGGCCCAGTGCGACTTGCCAGAAAGGGGCTGGAAGAGGTCGAGTTCACCCTGGCTACCGATGGCAGTGGCAGCTTGAAACCGCTAACGCAGATAGCAAGTGGCGGCGAGATGTCTCGCGTGATGCTCGCAATAAAGGCTTCCTCCGCCGGTGGCGAAGTGCCCGTAATGGTGTTTGATGAGATAGACTCAGGGGTGGGGGGCGAAACCGCCCACCGAGTCGCCGACCAGCTTGAGGAACTGGCTCACAGGCGCCAGTTACTCGTCGTGACCCACCTGGCCCAGCTCGCTGCGAGGGCTGACAGGCATCTGGTGGTAGAAAAAGAAGCAGGACTTTTTGACCAGCCGGTAGTCGCCAGGCCGGTGGCCGATGAGGCGCGCGTCGAGGAAGTCGCCCGGATGCTCTCCGGCTCGCCCGAGAGCGACTCGGCACTGGCCCACGCTGCAGAATTGCTGAAGGCCAAAGGCGCTGCACGATGATTCAACCGCTGATGACGGCGCCCCAGGTGCTGCTGGCTGGCAGTTTCGGCAGTGGCAAGACGGAAGTGGCGCTGAACCTGGCTTGCTGGCGGGCAGAACAAGGCGACCACGTGCGCCTGGTGGACCTGGATGTGGTGACACCAGCTTTTCGCGCGCGCGATCTCCTAGACGAACTGGCAAGTCGGGGAGTGGAGGTTATCTCTCCCCAGGGGGAGGTGGCGGTAAGCGACCTGCCCGCTCTCGACAGGCGGGTCGAAGCCGTGTTGACTGAGGCCCAGCCAGGGTTGATAATGGACGTCGGCGGCGATCCGGTGGGCTTGAAGGTGCTCGGAAGGCTGCGCCGGCTGCTGGCTCCCGCGCTGGTTTGCCTCGTGGTGAACCCTTATCGTCAGACCTTCTCGCGAAAGCGGATCGAAGCTTTGATAGCGCAGCTTTACGAGGGGACGGGCCTCGCGCCAGCCGGGCTGGTGGCCAACCCCAACCTGGGCGCCGCTACGAAGGCAGAAGACGTGCTGGGAGCGCTGCCGGCGGTCTTCGAGCTGGCCGAAGCGCTTGCTCTACCTGTTTTTGCCGTGACTTACTGGCGACATCTGGACCTGCCGCAGCCTGCTGGCGGTCCACCTTTTTTGCCGCTAGAGCGTTTCCTGAGTTTGCCCTGGGAAGCGGACGACTGAGCCGGTCTAACCGGCTGGAGGCCAGGTTATGCCTTTTGTGAAAGTAAAGGAAGAGCGCTGCAAAGGCTGCGGCCTGTGCGTGCACTTCTGTCCCAAAGGGGTGCTTGAGCTGTCGCGCGAGATCAACCGCGAGGGCTATCATCCTGTAGTGTTCGCCAGGCCCGAGGACTGCACCGGTTGCACTTTCTGCGCCCTTGTGTGCCCCGACTGCGCGCTCGAGATATTCCGCGAAGCGAAAGCGCGCTGAGAGAGGAAGCCTTATGGCAAAGAAACTGATGAAAGGCAATGAAGCGGTCTGCGAAGGCGCAATCGCCGCTGGAGGCATCTACTTCTTCGGCTACCCGATTACTCCGCAGAACGAGATACCCGAATATATGAGCTGGCGACTGCCCGAGGTGGGGGGCGTTTTCCTTCAGGCCGAAAGCGAAGTAGCCTCTATCAATATGCTCTATGGCGCGGCCTCGACGGGCAAGCGCGTAATCACCACCAGCTCAAGCCCAGGCATAAGTCTGATGCAGGAGGGCATCTCCTACATCGCGACCGCGGAGCTGCCCTGCGTAATTGTGAACGTCCAGCGCGGGGGGCCGGGCCTTGGCAATATCGCCCCTGCCCAGTCGGATTATTTCCAGACCACGCGCGGTGGGGGTCACGGCGATTATCGCACTCCTGCGCTCGCGCCCTGGAGCGTCCACGAGATGTTCACTTTCACCGCCCGGGCCTTCGACATCGCCGACCTCTACCGTACCCCGACACTGGTGCTAAGTGATGGCACCCTCGGCCAGATGATGGAACCTGTTGATTTATCGGATGTGCCAGAGCCTGTCCACGTCGAAAAGCCCTGGGCGACGACGGGTACTGAAGGCAAGCGCCCGCGTAATGTAATCAACTCGCTGTGGATAGTCCCCGAGGTAATGGAAGAGGTCAACTTGCGGCTTCAGGCGCGTTATCGCCAGGCCGCTCTGGACCTGGCCGGCGAGTGGGAAGGCTACTTCCTGGACGATGCCGAACTTGTTGTCGTGGCCTACGGAGTCGCGGCGCGCAATGCCTATACCGCGGTGAAGCAGGCGCGAGAGGCAGGCGTGAAGGCGGGGCTTTTCCGACCGAAATTCGTTTATCCCTATCCTTACGAGGCGCTTCGGTTTTACCTGGAACGCGCCAAAGCGGCTCTGGCGGTCGAGATGAGCCTGGGTCAGATGGTCGAGGACGTGCGCCTGGCCTCCGAAGGGCGCTGTCCGGTCTTCTTCTGGGGCAGAACAGCGGGCATCCCGCTCGCGCCAGAGGACATCCAGGACGCTATGAAAGCGGCGCTGGAAGGCAGGCAGGTGGTTTAGATGAGTCAAGAGACTGGCGAGCTGAAGCAAGTCTTCGGCAGGCCGCATTCTTTATCAGATGTGCGTATGCATTATTGTCCTGGCTGCACCCACGGAGTTGGGCACAGGCTGGTCGCCGAGGCGATGGACGAACTTGGCATCGAGGGGAAAGCTATTGGTGTGTGCCCAGTAGGGTGCGCGGTGTTCGGCTATGAATACTGGGAATGCGATATGCTCGAGGCTGCTCACGGGCGCGCTCCGGCGGTCGCGACAGGTCTCAAGCGGGTGTTGCCCGACCGCATCGTCTGGACCTACCAGGGCGATGGCGATATGGCCAGTATCGGTATGGGCGAGCTTGTCCACGCGGCGGCGCGCGGCGAGAATATCTGCATCTTCTTCATCAACAACGGGGTCTATGGGATGACCCAGGGCCAGATGGCGCCGACGACTCTGCTTGGACAGAAGACCAGCACCTCGCCGGCCGGGCGCACGGTGGAGACCAACGGCTTCCCAATCGATATTTGCAAGCTGCTCAACGCCCTGGATGGGCCTGGTTATCTGGCGCGAGTGGCGCTTTCCAGTCCCAAGACCATCCTGCAGGCCAAAAAAGCCGTCAAAAAGGCCTTCCAGTGTCAGATGCAGGGCAAGGGCTTTGCGCTGGTCGAGATGCTTTCGACCTGCTCAACCTACTGGGGGCTCGATCCTGTGAAGTCGATGGAGCGAATCGACGAGGAGCTAGTGCCGAAGTTCCCACTTGGAGAGTATCGCACTTTCGAAGGCGAGGCCAAATGAGCGTTGTAGCTGAAGAAAGCCTCCTCATCGCGGGTTTTGGCGGTCAGGGAATTTTACTGGCGGGTCGCATCCTGGCCGAAGCAGCGCTCGTGGCTGGCAAAGAGGTTGTCTGGGTGCCCGCTTATGGGCCTGAGGTGCGCGGAGGCACGGCCAACTGCATCGTGAAGGTCGCCGAAGGCCAAATTGGCTCTGTCACTGTCAACGAGCCGGATGTGCTGCTGGTGCTCAACCGGCCTTCCTTCCTCAAATACGAGCCTCTTGTGAAACCAGGGGGGTTGCTGCTAGTCAACAGCAGTCTGGTGCCTGATAAATCCACTCGCACCGACATCACTATTATTGAAGTTGACGCCTCTCTTGTGGCGGAAGAACTGGGCACGGTGAAGGCTGCCAATATGGTAATGGTAGGGGCCCTTGCCGCCTGCAGAGACTGGTTGCAACTTGACCTGCTTGAAGAGACTCTAAAAACCGTGCTGTCCGGAAAGCTTGTAAAGCTCATACCACTAAACCTGGCGGCAATCCAGAAGGGTTACGCCCTCGCCGGCGGCAGGTAGCCTCGGCTCCTTCCAGGGCCTCACTTCGGTGAGGCCAGGCATAGGGCAGGCCCTGAAGCTGGGAAGCAGGAGAATGGGAAGCACCACCACTGGTATGCATCGGTTCGGGCTAGTCGTTTACGTGATGTTGGGCCTTATTATGGCCTGCGTCGCGTGGCCTGACGCCAGCTACAATTTCGTGAAACACTTCAGCGAGGCCACGATTGTCGAGGGTCAGCAGATCCAGGCGCAACAGGCCTTCGCTGGCGGGATTGGCAAGCCGGCGCTCCTGCAAATCCCAAACGAGGGTGGCAGGGCCGAGTTGCGCTACAGCCTTACGCTGCCGACAGTTGCCGAAGGCGGCTTCCTCCTTCTGCATTTCTACTACTCCCTGGCTGACACCGCTTTGATGGTTCCCCCTGCCGATGGGGGCGAGTTGGAACTGCGCCTGGGCAAGGTCCCGGTTTTTCACCAGAAGGTCACCGAGCAGCGCTGGCGCGAAGCCGCCGTTGATGTGACTCGGCTGGGTGGCCAGACCGTCGTCTTCGATTTTATCGCCCTGCCAGGCGCCAATGCGGAATCCGACCACCTGGTATGGGGCCAGCCGCGTATCTACCAGCTTGATGGCCCGCCAATGCCTGTCGAACTGCTTGCCCAGGGCGCCAGTCTGCGCGCCGATGGCGGTATGACCTATACGCCTCCGGGTGAGAGTGACGACTGGACGGCCAAGCTCAGTTGCCCAGTCAATCAGCCAGGCTCTTTGCATCTGGATTTGGGGCCTGGGGCCAGTTTCTCGGCGGGGTACCTGGTAGCCGAATACTCGGTCAACCTCGAGATGGCCAACCTGGGCGATGTGCCCGCAATTGAGGCGGCGGCACTGGACGCTTCGGGAGCGCCTCTTGCCACAGCAAGGGGGGCTTCTTCTCCCCTGCAAGGAGGAGCCGCGGGCGATAAACTGGTGGCACTGGTGCCCTTCAACTTTGGCGGCGTACCTTTCGAGAAGCTAAGTCTGGGTTTCATCTGCGAGGCCCTGGAAGCCCCCGCGACGGCGACCCCTGGCCGTACCATAACCCTGCGCCGGATCAGCCTGTTCAAAGCTCAGCCAGAGCTTGCGGTAAAAGTGCTGGGCGTTAGTCCCGCCGTTGCGCTTGCGGGTGAGCCGGTGCGCTTCACCTGTGTAATTGAAAACGAGGGCACCGGCAACCTCGACAGGGGCCAGGTGCTGACGGCAAGTCTCAAACTGCCCGATGCGCTTGCTGCCGCGACGGCGGCTCCGGTTACGGCGACCGATCTGCTTTCGGGCACAACGCGGAAGCTGACCTGGGAACTCGCTCTGCCTGAGGGCCTCCTTGCAAACGACTATCCGGTCGGCGTTTCGGTTATGCGCGGGGATGCCGAAGTTGCGCGCGGCGCCGCCACTTTGCGCGTATTCCAGGCGGCCGCCTGGCCGGAGCCGGTCGCCGAGGACCAGCCGCCCCAGTTTGTGGCGGACGGCGATTTGCCAGCGACCCTCGCTAATGACAAGCTGGCTATCAGTTTCGTTCGGGGCAAGGAGGGGGCCAGTGGCGCTCTGCTGCTGGTGAATCAGAACGGTCGCTTCGAGTGTATGGGAAGCCTCTACCCGCTTGCCAAAGTCGGCTACAAGGATGGCGCGGGCAACCTGGCCTGGTTCAATCTGCCCATCACCAAAGTCGTGAAGAGCGTCCCCCAGGGCAAAGCTCTGACCTTGCTGTTATCAGGCGAGGCTACCGACTCCTTCGGCGCCACCTGGCATCTGAAATACTCGCTGACTCTGGAGGCTGGCTCAGGCCAGGCAGGATTTGGGGTCAGCGCCAACTGTGACAAGCCAACTCAGCTTTTCGCTTTCTACGGTCCCAGCCTGCTTGCGGGCGATCGCAGTTTTGGAGAGGCCAAGCAGAGCGCGGTCTTCCCTGGACTCGAGTATCTGGTAGGGCAGGAGGAATCCTCTTCCACCTATGCAGTGGCCGCGCCAGCCAACGAGCGGGTCTCGCCCCATCCCTTCAAGATCACACTGCCGGTAATGTGGGTAACGGCGCAAGGGTTCAGTGTAGGGCTGGCCTGGGATCCGCACCTGGACTACATACCAGGGCGTAAATATCCACTGCCGATATTCGCCTCGCCCAACTTCGTAACAGGGCAGGAGAACCATCTGCTCTCGCTGTTCGCGCCCTCGCTGCCCGAGCGCAAGACCGAGAACAAACTTTGGGCGGACGAACCGCTGCCCTGGCCTACAGGGGCGACGATCCGCCTGGCGGGTAGCCTTTTCGCTCTGCCTGATCCCTCCGGGATGGAACCCGCGCGCGACTGGGTGGCGCGTCATATGCTGCCCCAGGCGCCGACAGGGGGGCTGTGCGGTCCTGACCTTATCAACGCCTGCGTCAACACTTTCGCCAAAGAATTATGGGATCCGACAAGTTCTGGCTGGAGACTGGCTGCCGCCTGGCCTCCGGAATATGACCCCGAACTCGCTGCGGCGCTGCTCGCTTACGGGCTGACCGCTGGCAAGCAAGAACTGGTCGATCAGTCACTTGCCGCGGCGCAGGCTGCCGGGGTGCCAGGTCTTCCGCTGGCGTTGCTCTTGGGAGTGGATCGCGCCAGTCTCGAAAGCGAACGCGATTATGTCTACGCCTTGATAAGCTCTCAGCGAGAAGACGGCGCCTGGCCCTTCAGCCCAGATGCGCGCTTGCAGGTCTTCGGCGCTTCGGGAGATACCGCGACAGGCCTCACCGCCACGGTAGCGCGCGAAGTGCTTCAGTATGCCTCGGTAAGTCTCGACTCGGACGCACTGACCTCCGGGCTGAAGGCCCTGGACTGGCTGTCTGGGCAAACCAGGCCGGAGGGTGGCCAAAGCTGGGAAAGCCCTCTTCATACCCCTGACTTGCTCGCTGCCGCCGACCTGGTGAAGGCCTTCCTGACCGGCTACCAGATTACAGGCGCGCCTGAATACCTGGAACAAGCCAAGCTCTGGGCGGCGCGCGGATTGCCTTTCCTCTATCTTTGGCAAGCGGATGAACGGCCCAGAATGGCCTACGCGACCGTGCCGATGTTCGGCGCGACCTGGCTGGATGTGCAGCCCTGGTTCGGGCTTTCTTCCCCCTGGGTCGGGATGCAGTATGCGGACAGCCTGACCGACCTGGCCCGGTTTGACAATGCCGGCCCCTGGCGCAAGCTGGCAGAGGGGCTTTGCGCCTTCGCCTCGGGCTTGCAGATCCCGGCTGGTGAGGAACGCGCCGGGCTGGTGCCTGACGCCTGGGATGTAGTGGAGGGCGGCAAGCCTTACCAGTTTGATTTGGCGCCCAAGACCTTGCTCAAGCTGGCAAGCAACCTGGCTGGCAGGCCGCTGGAGGCTGATACCCGCCTCGTCCAGATGGACAGTGGAAGGGTCTCCATCACTGTCACAGGCCTGGTGTTGTCCGCAGAGTGCCAAGCCGATGGTTGCGTTGCCTGGAAGGCGCGGCGCAGAGGCGACATCAAGGAGACTCACCTCGTGGCGGGGCTTCAACCTCCCACCAGTGTAAAGGTAGATGGCGTCGCCGCCCAGGCGGGGCCTGCTAACGACTCTGCGCCCAGTTGGGAGTATCTCGAAGACTTCGGCTTGCTGATGGTCCACGTGCCCCGAGGTCGGGGCCCTGTGACCGTTGAGGTCCAGGCCAGCCTGCGCTAAGCGATTTACAGCGGTCCGAAGAGGGTTTCGGGCCGCTTTTGTTTTCCACTGATTTGGGGGGGACACCGCTATGACTCGCATCCTGCTACTGATTGCTTGCTGCCTTGCCGCGCTGACGCTGCCTCTTGCCGCCCAGCCCAATCCCATCACTAACGGGGGTTTCGAGCAGGTAGACGCTACCGGTGCGCCGGTAGACTGGCAGTTAATGTATCCGGCGGAAGTCTCGATGGCCGACAAGCATTCAGGTCAGAGAGCGCTGCATTTCGTCTCCAAGACCAGACCAGAAGGCGACCCAGGCCTTAATCGTAGCTGGAACCTGCCCGGCAACGTCCAGGGCGGAATGATAGCCAAGCCGAAAGGGGCGCTCAGCTTCTGGTACAAGGCCAATTCGGCCAATCCTGCGGACCAGATGGGTATTGTCATCATCCCGATGAATACTCGCCCCTCCGAGGTTAGTGGACGCTTGTTTTGGGTTATCCCAGAGCAGCATATTGGAGATGGCCAGTGGCATCGCGGCTTGTTTGCCTACGACTTTACAGGAACACCTGGCGCCGAGTGGATCCATGTTGGCGCGCGCCTTTACGCCGACAACGTGGATTTATGGCTGGATGACTTCGAGTGGCTGCCCGGCCCGATTGGCCCTGCTCCTCATGCCAGCAAGCTGGAACTAAAAGAAGTCGCCGGTCAGGAAGGCCAGGCGGCTGACGTGACACTCACCATATCCAACTTTGGAGATGCGCCACTGGAAGGCGCAACAGCGACGCTGGCAGTGCCGTCGGGGCTTACTGTCCAGCAGGCGACCGTGCCGGTGGAGTCAGTTGCTCCCGGCAAGGAAGGCAAGGCCCTCTGGCGCGTGAGGGGCGAACGCGCAACCTCAGGGCTCAAGCTAGTTGCAAGCCTGGGCGAAGGGGGCGCTGGCCAGGAGCTTGGCCTGCTACTGGCGCCCAAACTTGCCGGCCTGCGTCTCTCCAGTGACCAGATGGCAGTGATGAAAGGGGACAAGCTGGTCGTCAGGCTGATGGCGAAGAACAGTGGTACCTCTGCTCTGGTCACCTCCGCGGCGAGGCTGGAACTGCCCAAAGGTCTGACGGCGCGGCTCCTCTCCGAGCGCGGGGTTGTGCCTGCCGGCGACGAGGGCGTTGCGGCGACCTGGGAGGTTACCGCGACCGCTTCGCTGCCTCTTGCGCGGCTGAAAGCCAGCCTGGCGGGGCAGGACGAGACCGCCACGACGACGCTTGCGGTACCCGACAAGCTGCCCCCTGTATTCGGTGACCTGGGCGAGGTATACGCGGTGGAGCGCGATGGCGCGCTTGTGATTGGTACTGACAAAGCCAGGCTCGTAATCGCGAAGCAGAGCGCTGGCTATGGTTTCGGCGCGCTGGAGGCTCGCACTGCTGCCGGGTGGCAGCGGATGGCGCTACTTCCTCGTATGGGCCTCATCGCAGGCGAAGCAGAGCAGGTGCTTTTTGCCCAAACGGCCACTTGCTCGCAGCGCGGCGATACTGCAAGAGCGGTGCTGCGAGGCACAGCGGTGATTGATGGCGTAACCTGGCAGGCGCGCTGGGAGCTTTCTGCAACGCGTGGAGAGGACACGATTGGCTTCTCTGTGCAGGCCGGGCCGCGACCGTCTGACCTCGGTAGCCGCCTTCGAGGGGCCGATGCTCTATGCTGGTGAAGGCCTGCCCGAGCGCGAGGACGCCCTCCTGCCGGGCCTCGAATGGCTGGTGAAGGGAGAAGAGTCCTCCAACTCGCTGGACATCGTCTCCGAGCATCCGGACCGTATCCGCGACGTGCCGCATCCTTACAAGGTGACGGTGCCGGCAGTGGGTATGCGTTTCGGTGACAGCGCAGTGGGTCTGCTGTGGGACGTGCCGCAATACCAGCCCTTCTTATGAGGTGGCCGGAGCGGCCAGTCTGGTCTTCTCCTCGCCCAACCGGCTCGAGGGCCAACCCAATCATCTTATGGGGTTGCTGCTGCCGGCGGTCGGCAAGGGCCTCGAAGAGAACACAACTCGAGCCACCGAGCCGCTGCAGGTGGCGGCAGGCGAGGCGCTGGGGCTGAAGGCTGAATTGCTTGCGGTCGGCCAGGCCTCCGACAGCCTGGTGGCGCTGGACCGCTGGTATGCGAGGTATAACTTCCCCCAGCCGCTGCGCCTTCCCACGCGGCGATGCGGCGGGCGAGACGGCCTTCAGCCTTAGTGGCTACTTCAAAGACCGGGCGCTGTGGAATCCAGAGTGGAACCTGTGGTATAGCGATCTCATCGTCGGCTTCAGCCCGACTGCTGGCCCGGCGACTGAACTCCTCTACGGGGCGAAATTGCTTGGCGAGGGCCCAGTTGCCGATGAGGCGCGAGCTTTGGCTGCCGAGGTGCTTAAGGGCGATGAACACTCTCGCGCACTGGCTCTCGAATATCGTCCCAGCACCGGAGAGCTTACGGGAGCGGCGCGCACGGCACTCGGGCTGATCGCCAGCCAGGAAGCCGACGGCAACTGGGGCTTCAGCGGTGAGAAAGCAGGCGAGTGGGAAGGCGATGCCCCCGATTACAAATATCTTGGCAAGGTGGGCGAGCGCGCTTCAGGATTAACGGCCGACAAAGCTTTGCGGGTGCTGGAAGGGGCCGCGCTAACGGGCAAGCCAGAATTGCTGGAAGCTGGTCTAAAGGCACTGGAGGCGCTCAAGACCTTCCGCGTGCCCCGCGCCTCGCAGGTCTGGGAGGTACCCGTCCACACTCCGGATATCCTCGCCAGTGCCCACGGCGTGGACGCGAACCTGTGGGGCTATAAAATTACCCGCGACCCGCAATGGCTTGATGAAGCCAGATACTGGGCGCGAAGCGGGCTGCCCTTCGTTTATGTGTGGAATCCCGCCGATCAGCCGGCGATGATGGGGGCTAGCATCCCCGTCTTCGGAGCAACCGGTTACGGGCTGAGCTGGTTCGCGGTTGCCGTCCAGTGGAACGGCATCGCCTATGCCAATTCGCTGTTTGAGCTGGCCGAATACGACAATTCCTTCCCGTGGAAAACGGTAGCTGCGAGTATCATCGTCAGTGGTATGTACCAGCAGGCAACCGAAGGCGAACGACTGGCCCAGTGGCCTGACGCACTCAACTTCATCGAGGGGCGGCCAGGCGCGCATGGCCAGACGCCCCCCTGTTTCCAGCCTTCGAGTGTGGTGCGCGGCCTGTGGCAGCTGCAGGGTGATGTGCTGCCGGTGCGCACCGAGGTCACGCGGTGGGGCGCCCAGAGCCTCGCTCTGCGTGGCGCGGCCTGGTTCAACAAGGTCGTATGGCGCGGTCCCGCTTTGACTTTCGAGGTGAAGCTGCCCAGGTTGCAACCGGGTTCTATTGGTGTGCTTGGCCTGGCTCATCCAACTGCGGTGCTGCTTGCGGGACGAGAATTGCCCGAGGTCACCGATCCCAGGGCCGAGGTCGGCCCGAGCTGGCGTTATTCGGAAGAAGGCTGCTTCATCGAGCTTCGACTGCCCGAGCCGGGAGAGTGGCCAGTCGAGGTACGCGGCGTCGCTATGAAACAGCCAGACCTGGTGCGGACCAATCTGGATTTCTCCTTCGAGGCTGATACCCAGGGCTGGGTCGCGGCTCACGACCTTACTCCCCTCGAATATGTCAGCCGGCGCTATCTCCACAAAGGCGACTGGCGGTGATCCGTATATGGTCTCTTCAGTCCTCTCGGTACCAGGCGAGCCAGGTGACGTGCTGGTTATCGTGATGTCAGGCAAAGGCACTAACGGCATGGGCAGCATCTACTGGGGCAACGAAATTGGCAGCCCTGCCCCTGAGCGCTTCGTGGACTTCAGTTATCCAGCCGATGGCGCCTTCCATGCTGTGCGCATCCCGATTGGCGAGCACACGCAGTGGGGGGGCCATACAATTACCGAGTTGCGGATTGATCCAGCTAATGGAGAACCTCTGGGCGAGGTGACACTCGAGAGCATCAGCCTCGAGCGCAGCGACTAGCCGAAGCCCCAAAGTGCAGGAATCAGGCCTGTCCGGACGAAACTCCGGACAGGTCTTTTTTATTGTGAGCAGGAGAAGGAGCGAGACGCTATGTTCTACGGAGCCGATTACTACCCCGAACACTGGCCGGAGGAGCGCTGGGCGCGCGATGCCGAGTTGATGCAGCAGGCGGGGATGAACGTCGTCCGCCTGGCAGAGTTTGCCTGGAGCAAGCTGGAACCGAGCGAAGGCGTCTTCGACTTTGACTGGCTCGAGCGCGCCCTCGACACGCTGAACGAGCGCGGAATCAAGGCTGTGCTTTGCACTCCGACGCCCACTCCGCCCGACTGGCTGATGGCTGCTCATCCCGAGGCCTTGCACGTTAACCAGCAGGGCCAGACCAGCACCCTCGGCACGCGCCGTCACGGTTGCCTTTCCAGCCAGGCCTATCGCGTCGCCAGCCGGCGAATCACCGAGGCGATGGCAGAGCGGTTCGGCAAGCATCCAGGCGTCATCGGCTGGCAACTTGACAACGAATTTGGCTGCCATTACACCCACTGGTGTTTCTGCGAGACCTGTAAACGCGGTTTCCAGGAGTGGCTAAGGGCCAAATATGGCACGCTGGAATCGCTGAACGAACGCTGGGGCACCATCTTCTGGAGTCAGACCTACACTGCCTGGGAGAATATCCCTGTGCCCGGCTGGTCGGTGGCAGGTCATTCGCCCAGCCTGCAACTGGAGTTTCGCCGGTTCAGCAGCGACAACGTAGTGAGCTTTGCGAAAGAGCAAGTAGACCTCTTGCGCGAGCTGACCAGCGGCCAGTTCATCACCCACAACCTGATGGGGATGTGGGATCTGATCAACGATTATGACTTGAGCGAGCTATTGGATTTCGTCTCCTGGGATAACTATCCCGGCATCGCGCCTGCGGGACAGGAAAGCTGGGACTGGCGACTGCGCGCTGGGTTGTCAGGCGACATAATGCGCGGCGCCAAAGGGCAGAATGTCTGGGTGATGGAGCAACAGAGCGGCCCGACAGGCGGTTACACGGCGACTCCACACCCGCGGCCAGGTGATATCCGCGCGCTGGCCTGGCAGCAGATCGCTCACGGGGCAGACGGGATGGTCTTCTTCCGCTGGCGAGTGGCCAGGTTCGGGTCAGAGCAGTGTTGGCATGGGATACTCGGCCACGATGGCCGGCCCAACCGGCGCTACAAGGAAGTCTCGGAACTGGGCGCTGAGCTGAAGCAGGCTGGCAAGC
This sequence comes from uncultured Armatimonadia bacterium, assembly GCA_963749155.1. GTDB lineage: Bacteria > Armatimonadota > Zipacnadia > CAVVLO01 > CAVVLO01 > CAVVLO01. The sequence continues at coordinate 1,600,627 of CAVVLO010000002.1, forward strand.
TCATCCAGGGCTCTACCCCGAGCGCACAGGTGGCCGTGGTCAGGTGCTTCAGCAACGACTGGGCACTGCAGATTGGCCCTCCAGCGGTCGGCTTCGACTGGAATCGGCAGGCGCTGACGGTTGCCGAGGCCGCGCGCAGGCAGGGACTTGGGCTGGCTTTCGTCTCCCCGATGGGCCCCTTTGAGGGATATCAGGCGGTCATCCTGCCGACTTTTATGCTCGCTAACGAGGCAATCGCAGGGCATTGCCGCCACTACGTGGAGAACGGCGGCACACTGATCGCTACCTTCCGCCTCGGCTCTCACAACAGAGAACTGGTCAGCACCGACCTGCCACTGCCTGGTGTTTTCGCCGAGTTGTTTGGCATTGAGATACCGGAATACGACCCCATGGGCACCTGGTTCAAGAACACCGTTGAGACCGATGAGGGCGAGTGGGAAGCCACTACCTGGGCTGATCTGGTGGAGCCGAAGACCGCCGAGGTGCTTGGCCGGTTCAAGCGTGATTATTATGCTGGAGTGCCAGCCATCACGCGCAACCAGATTGGGGCTGGTCAGGCCATCTACGTCGCCACCGAGCTGCCTGCGGGTTTCTGGCGGAGCCTGCTTGCCGCCGAGGCCTGCGCGCCAGAGGCAGTCAGGCCTTACTTGCCGCTTGCGGAACATCATTTCGTCGAGGTTGTCGCAAGGGTCAGCGGTTCGGGGGATTGGTATGTCTTCTGCCTCAACCACGGCGCCGAATCGGTGCGCCTGCCGCTGGTAGAGGGGAGCCTTGAAGTACTGGTCGGCCCCGAGCCGGGCGGTCAACTACCACCCAATGGCGTGCAGGTGCTCTGCAGGAGGGAACCAGGATGAAGGTCTGCGGCCTGTTGATGTTGGGGCTAATTTTGTTTGCTCTGCCGGCCTTGCCCATTGCACTGGAGGAGGGCAAGTTTGTCCACGACGGCCAGCAAGTGTTCCTCAAAGGCGCGATGTACTGGCAGCCGACCGCTTACCATCAATGGTTCTGGGATGGGATGGACCTCGAAAAGCTGGAGGGCGACCTCGACCAGATGAAGGGCGCAGGGATGAACCTGGTCATCCTCGGCGCGCAGTGGGGCGAGTTCGTCGAGAGCGTGGACCAGTCAGCCAGGACCTGGACACCGAAGGCAGACAACGTGGCGAAGTTCCTCACTGCGCTTGAATTGATACGCGAGCGCGGTATGTTCGCGATGCTGTGGTTCTCCATCTCCAAGACGCCTGAGGGAATTAACGCAAAGTGGCACGATCCGGCGCCCGACAAGAGCGGCTATGTGCAGCCGGGCTTTGCGGGCTTCCTTTGGCACGACTACCCCGCCTGCGCGCAATATGGCGAATATCAGTATCAGGCTTTTCTGGAGTTCCATACCTTCGTAGCGAGCCTCACCCGGCCCTTCGACAACGTGCTCTTCGATCCGCTGGACTGGCAGCATCTGTCAATCAATTACTGGGACTTCGCGCAGCCGAAGAACCTCGCGGCCTGGCGAGAGTGGCTGCAGGGGCAGAATCCTGACCTGGCTTACTGGAACGAGCGCTGGAGCGAGGCCAACGCGACCTGGGAGGAAGTGCTCTTCCCCGTGGATAGCTGGGTGCAGAACACGATTGGCCGCCATCCTGCCGAGCCGTATATCGGCCTGCCCGAGCAGGATTACACTGGGCCGAAGTGGCAGGATTTCCGCAGTTGGCATAATCCCCTGTTCAACCAAATCCAGGAAGGGGTCATCGAAGCGCTTCGGATGGGGGCTCCGGAAGTGCCAATCGGCCAGCGCTATGATATGTGGCATTTCGGCGATTTCCGCCAGGCCACCTGGGCGCCCGAGGGCGTGGACTTCCTGTGCTTTGGGTATTACCCTTATGAGGCTAGCGAGCTGGGTAGCGACGCCACGCTGGAGCGCGATCTGGGCAGAACGCTCGAGCGGTTGCCTCGCCCGTTGCCGATGATCTGCTGGGAGGTCGGCGCGGAAATTGCCCGACTTATGCCTGAAGCAGACCTGGCAGGTTGGCGCGAGGCCCAGGCTACACAGGTCAAGGTCTATCTGGACTTCGCGCGCAAGCACGATATGCTGGGGATGGCCTGGTGGGTCTGGCGGGACTACTGGCTGGACCAGGGCGCCGACCAGTGGGGCCTTGTCGAAGTGGACGATACTCCGAAACCAGCGCTCAAGGTCTTCGGGGAAAACTAGCTTCAAAGGACACGAGCCGGCCAAAAATCAGCCGGCTCGGGCCCCTGCAACGCAGGTTGGGTTGGTGTTACGGCAAGGGTTGCCTTGCCGCCTGGCACGTGCGACCGTGCCAGTTAAGAGACGCTTCGGCAACGTCGGAGTTCACTTATACCAGGGATGTGAGGGCAAATGGCTGGTGACTGGACTGCAACTGGTTGCACTCGACCCTTGCTGGTGGCGCATCGGGGCTTTTCCAAAGTAGCGCCCGAAAACACCTTGGCAGCCTTTGAAAAAGCTCTTGAGCTTGGTATCGACGCCTGTGAGTGCGATGTCCACGTCAGTCGCGACCATGAGGTTGTGGTCATCCACGATGCCACGGTGGACCGCACAACTAATGGCACTGGGCGGGTGGCCGATTTTCGCCTCAGCCAGCTCCAGGAGCTGGATGCCGGCAGTTGGAAAGGGCTCGAATACGCCCGAGAGCCTCTGCCGACCTTGCGCGAGCTCTTGCTGCTGGTACAAGACAAGTGTCGCCTCTTGATAGAAGTCAAAGAGGCCGCAGCGCTTGACCCGACGCTGGAGCTGCTGCGCATCCACGATTTCTTCGAACAGGCGATGCTGATCTCCTTCGACTTCGACGTCTGCCGTATAGTCCGCAGCCGCGCGCCCCAGGTTGCTGTGAAATGGCTCTGGGTGCCTCAGCAGTTCGAGCCTGCCGAGCAGAAAGCGATGGTGCGCAAGGCGCTTGCTGGCGGCATCACTGGGCTTGGCCTGTGCGCCTCTGGCCTGACCCCCGAACTCATCAGGTACGCCCATGAGCGCTGCCTGCCCGTCTGGACCTGGACAATTGATGATGCAGACCAGATGGTAGAATTGGCGAAGATGGGCGTAGATGGGCTAACCTCCAACGATCCACTGCTTGCGCAACAGACCTTCGGGGTCGCTCCGGCTTAGGCTGGGGCGGCCTTTGCCCTTCCCATCCCCTGAAAGTGTTTTTGGTCCTCTTGACAAACTGTAAGAAGTGTTATATATGTTATATAACGCAGTTGCAGGAGGCATCAGGATGCTGCTCTCGATAGATGATCATGATCCAAGGCCCCTGTACCGGCAACTGGCTGGCGAGCTGAAACAGCAGATCCTCGATGGCCGGCTGAAGCCCGGAGAGGCCTTGCCCTCGGTGCGCGATGTGGCGGCGGCTCTGGAAATCAACCTGCACACCGTGCGGCGGGCCTACCAGGAGCTGCGGGACGCCGGGATGATTACCCAGCGGCTGGGGCAGAAGGCAAAAGTTGCCCCTTTGCGCCAGGTGAAAGCCACCAGAGAGACCATCGAAGAGCGAGTTACAGGCCCGCTTGCCGAGTTGATTGCCGAGGCCAAATACCTGGGATTGTCCAAAGATGATTTTCGCGAGCTTCTGGAGAAGCTGCTCGCGACGAGTATGAACGGAGGGACCACCGATGAAGCCTAAGCTTTACTTTCCACTTTGGGTGCATCTGCCGGCGGCTAGTCTCTTTCTGGTTTCGACAGCGCTGCTCGTTATCGGGCGCCCCTGGCCTGAAAGCCTGCCGATGCACTGGAACGGAGCTGGTGACGTAAATCGTTACGGCTCGCCGTGGGAACTGCTCACCTTCCTTGGGATGATGCTGTTCTACCTTCTCGGCAGCTTTGTCGCGGACGAATACTGGGCCAGACGCGAGCGCGAGCGCAAGCGGTACAACTGGTTTTCACTGTTTGATGAAGTGCTGGTTGGACTGTTCAGCGCCATCATCATCGCTTATTACCAGGAGTACGTGCTGGGCAGAGAAAACACACTGCCTTTCGATGGGCCGATGACCTGGTCGATAATACTCGGCGCGGTAGCTGTAGCGGCCTGGCTCGAGTGGGTGCGTCCCTTTGTGCCGAAGCCCGCTGAGCCCGAACGCAAGCCCGAAGAACGCATGCTTGACAACACCGTCGTCGAGGAAGTGCGCGTTGCGATGGGCGCGAGCGAGCGCTGGGTGTATATCGAAGGCCAGAATCCCTGGTGGATGAACCTGGTTCTCCTTGTTGCCATGGCGGCACTGGCCTGGGGCACCTGGCTCACGTGGCAAGCACCCGATGCCCGCTGGATTAGCTATGTCGAGGGCTTCTTCGTGCTGTTCACTTTGGTTTTCGTCGGTGGGCTGCGTGTTTATGTCAGCCGGACCCAGGTCAGGGTGAAGTGGGGCCTCTTCGGTATACCGGTATTGAAGCTGGCGCTCGCTGAGGTTGTCTCGGTGAAACCTCACGATTTCTCGCCTATCGCGGACTTCGGTGGTTGGGGCATCCGTATATCACTGCGCTCGGGCATGAAGGGGTATTACATCCGCGGCAGCAGGGGGGTGCTGATGGAGACCAAATCGGGCAAGAAATACCTGGTGGGCTCTGATGACGCCGACAGGCTGGCCGTGGTAATTGAGACGGCGAGGACGACGGGCGAGGAGCGTTAGAGTGACTAGCCAGGGGCCGGAACAGTTGGCGGTGTTCCCTGAGTCTCTAGTGCTGACTTGGGCTTCAGGATTGAGAAGCCGTGTTGTTTGTAGCGGACATAATTCCAGAAGGAATCATCCATCAGTACTGTCTTGTTGTACCAGGGGAAGTGCCCAAAAACTAGCGAGAGCTGCTTGCAGGCGGTGTCAGGTGCAAGACCAAGTCCATCCAACTGCCATAGCGAGGCGGCCAGGCCAGTGCGGTCAGCGCCGCTCTTACACCGGATAAGTAGCGGTTTGGGGGCTTTCTCGATGATGGAAAGGAGCTCTTTCAACTTCCACGGAGGCACGAACTTGCGCGCATTGAGCGAATAATCGATGCGCGTTACCCCATACTGGGCCGCGACACGGCCCTCTTCCAGGTACCATTCACGGTCAGTGCGTTCGCCTTCCAGATTGAGGATAGTCTTGATGCCACAGTTGCGGAAATACCGAACAAGTTCGTCCTCATCCATCCGGGCTGACCGGTAAATCGTGCCTTGTTGTACCACGTGGAAGTTGCCTTGTTCTTCCCAGTATATAACCGCAGAAAGCACAGGCAGGCCCAGGAACAACAGGCCTGCCACGAGTATCTTTATTCGACGTCTGAAACGAAGGTTAGCCGATTTGTGCATACTGCATTGTAGACTATTCTGATATACAAAAGTTCATTTTTGGTGGTAAATAAAAATCAGGCTTCCATCGGCAGCTTGGCTGGATGGCGCCAGTCGGGATGGGGTGTCGCAAAGGGTTTGTGATTTGCCTCGTGCAAGCCGGACACCTCGCGCCAAAGAGCATAATTCCAAAAGGACTGCTTCATGGCGCCAGTCTTGTTGAACTTGGGCAGATGGCCATACTGGGCTGCAAGCTCACGGCAGGCTTCCTCAGGCGCGGCGCCGTCGAAGACCAGGCGCCAGGCTGCGCACAGCAGTCCAGTGCGGTCGGCGCCTGCCTTGCAATGCACGAGTACAGGCTTGGGGCAGACTGCGAGCAAGGTCATCAGTTCATCGAAATCAGCGGCGGAGAGATACTTGCGGGCTGACAGACCAATCGCATAATGCTTTACGTCCCAGGCCTTGGCAATGTCAAGTTCGCGCCGGTACCAGGCAGCATCAGGATGTTCTCCCTGCAGGCAGACGATGGATTTGATGCCATAACGCCGCAGATAGCCACGAAGCAAAAGGGGTGACAACAGGCCAGAGCGATATAGCTTGCCAGGCGAAACAATATGGAAGTTGCCCTGCAGTAGCAGATACACATGAAAGCCTGCTAGAAATAAGGCGGGCAACAGAATCGGCGACAAAATGAGCAGCCAGAGCAAGTGCGCTCCCTCCCTGGGGGCATATAACTGAAGTATAGGGGTGCTTCGTTAGATTAGTGTGAACAGTTGGTCAAGGCTTTTTCAAATCAGCCTGGGCCTTCTCGCGATATTTTACATAATCCCAGAAGGACTGACGCATCCGCCACCGGCCCCGGTACCAGGGCAGGTGGCCTTTGAGCAAGCAGAGCTGCTTGATGGCCTGGCTTGGCGGTATACCCTCGACTTCGTAAAGCCAGAGGGCAGCTAGCAGGCCCGAGCGATCAGAACCTCCCTTGCAGCAAACGAGGGCAGGCTTGGGCATCGAGCGCAGCAGCTCAAGATATTCGGCAAGACGCTCCGGCGGTTCGTACCGGGAGGCCCGCAAATTAACACTATGAAACTCCAGGCCCAATTCGGCAGCTTGAGCCTCGGCCTGACCATTGGCGCCTCGAAGCCGGAGCAAAGATCGAAGGCCATATTTTCCTGCATAGCGCTTAGCCAGGGCTGGGCGCAACTCGGACGACCTGTATAACACCCCTGGCACCACAACGTGGAAATTGCCCTGGATCCGTTGATAGAAACGGAACAGGTAGGCGATGATGATTGGGCCAACCACAAGTGCGGCTGGCAGCAAGAGCCAATACAAAGAGAGTCTCCTTTATTGGGGAGATTGATCTCTCTAGAGGGTACTGTCAGCCCTGCTATCCGTCAACTGCGGTTATCTGGGCAAAATTGACCTGCCCTTCTGGCCCCGGCTATAATCGGACTCCTACCGTGAAGCGTTCCCAGGAGGGGCAAGATGGAGCAAGACCAGTTCCAGCAGAGGCTAGAAAAGCTTTCGTTGCTGCGCGAGCAGGGGCGCGATCCGTATGCCGTGCGCAAGGTCCTGACGACTTGCACGGCGGCGGAAGTTGACAGTCGCTTCGAGGAGCTGGAGGGCACCAAACAACAGCTTGCTGGTCGCCTGATGGCAAAGCGCATCCATGGCAAGGCTGTCTTCGTTGACTTGCGCGATGGCACAGGGCAGGTACAGCTCTTCTTGCGCATTGACCTGATGGGCGAGGAGGCCTTCAACGACTTTATCGACATAACCGATGTCGGCGACTGGATCTGGATTGAAGGCGTCATCTTCCTGACCAGGCGGGGCCAGCGCTCGGTCGAAGTCACCAGCTTCCAGCTCATCTCGAAAGGCCTGCGCCCGCTGCCCGAGAAGTGGCATGGCCTGTCGGATGTCGAGCAACGCTACCGCCAGCGCTATCTCGACCTGGTAGCCAATCCCGAGGTGAAGGAAGTCTTCCTCAAGCGCAGCAGGCTCATTCTGGCAATGCGTCAGGAGTTCGCAGCCAGAGGCTTCCTGGAAGTCGAGACGCCCATCCTGCAGCCCATCTATGGAGGCGCAGCGGCCAAGCCTTTCTTAACGCATCATAACGCGCTGGATTGCGATCTTTACCTGCGCATCGCGCCGGAGCTTTACCTCAAACGTCTGCTGGTAGGCGGCTTTGACAAAGTGTTCGAGCTCAACCGCAACTTCCGCAACGAGGGCATCTCGCCCAAGCATAATCCGGAGTTCACGATGGTCGAGTGCTATCAGGCCTATGCGGATTATCACGATATGATGAACCTGACCGAGCAGCTCCTCTACGCGTCCTTGATGGCGATAGATGGCAATCTGGAGATCAGCTATCTCGACCACCAACTCAACTTTACACCCCCTTTCCGCAGGCTCAAGCTGGTTGAAGCCATCCAGGAAGCGACTGGAGTGGACATCCTGGAAATCGAGACCGACGCTGACGCCGCGCGTGTGGTTAAGGAGAAAGGATTAGACCTTACCGCCAAGCCGACGCCCGCCAGCGTCATAGATGCCCTGTTCGATGAACATGTCCAGCCCGGGCTGCAGCAACCAACCTTCGTCATTGACTATCCGGCAGTCATCTCGCCCCTTGCCAAGCGCAAGGCGGACGACCCCAGGCTGACCGAGCGGTTTGAGCTTTTTGTGGCGGGGATGGAACTTGCCAACGCTTTCAGCGAGCTTAACGACCCTCTCGACCAGCGAGCCCGGTTCGAGGCCCAGATGGCTGACTACGCCGCCGGGGATGAAGAAGCGCATCAACTGGACGAGGATTTCTTGCGCGCTCTGGAGGTCGGGATGCCCCCGGCCGGCGGGCTGGGTATCGGCATCGATCGCCTGGTGATGATCGTGACCGACCAGCGCAACCTGCGCGATGTTATCCTATTCCCAACGCTGAAGCCGAAGCCGGTCGAGTAGGCCATCCAGTTTTCGAAGTTCACCTGGCGAGGGGGTGGGGGTAATACCCCCATGTCTTTCTGCTCTGGCTTTGGTCTTCCCGACCTGTTTGCAACGGGTTGTATTTCGGTCACAGGGCAAGAACCGTCCGAAGGAGAGCCTTCAAGCCGTGGTGGAGCTACTTTTCAAAGCTGGCGAGCAGTCTTTCGACTGGTGGCTGACCTGTGGCCGCAAGGTGAAGCAGGAGCGCCGCGACCTGGCCAAAACTTTGGCGGAGCGCTTCGGATTCGAGTATCTCCCCCGGCGCGAGAGGCCACTTGCAGAATTGCTGCAGCTTTCCCACGAACGCACTGTGCTGGTGATGGAGGGCGACGAGTTATACGCTCTCACGCGCGGCACCCGGTACGCCTTCCACCCGAATATGGCCAGGCTCCGCATCGCCAACCTGCGTCGCGGCGCGCCTGATAAACTGATCGAAGCGCTTAAGCTCGAGCCAGGCGGCAGCGTGCTGGACGCCACGATGGGCCTGGGCGGCGAGGCGATCGTCTGTTCCTCAGTGGCTGGCCCGACGGGTCGCATCGTCGCTATCGAGCAGGTGCCAGAGATAGCCTTCGTCAACGCCTGGGGCCTGCAGACCTTCGTCGCCCAACTGCCCGCGCTCAATGAGGCGATGCCGCGCGTCGAAGTCTGGTGCGGAGACCATCTCCACTGGCTGCCGCAGGTGGAAACGGGCGCTTTCGAGGCTGTCTATTTTGATCCCTTCTTTGACCGCGGCCTAAAAGGTTCCCAGCAATTGGAGCCACTGCGCGCTCTGGCGGGAGAAGGTGGGCTGCGAGCTGAAGCATTGACCGAGGCGCGTCGCGTCGCAAGCCGCCTGGTAGTCGTGAAGTTTCGCAAGGGCTCGGAGCTGGCCGACCTGCCTTACGATGAACTCGTCGGGGGCAAAGGCTCAAAAGTCGCCTACGGGGTGTTCGCGAGTTGAGTTATTTCTACTTGCTGTCAGGCACCGTGCCCGAACAGGAACTGGCTCTGGCAGAAGCCCGGGCGCTGATTACGACCGCCACCAGGCAAGATGGGCAGGTCATACTCGCCTCCGATTTTCACGAAATCGAGCACAGTGCCTATGTGCGCCTGGCAGCGGAATACTGGCTTTCCACCCCGACGGTAGAAGAGCTGTTGCAGCTCGTGCCTGGCCTGGACATCGAGGTCGAGGAATTCGCAATCGAAGTCCATCGCCGGCCTCGTCACGGGGTCCAGCAGTTCGACTCTCAGGCCTTATGCGCTGAGCTTGCGCGCCTCGTCAAGGGTTATCCAAATCTGGACAATCCGAAAACGCGCCTTGGGGTCGTGGTTACGCCGTCCCAGGTATATTTTGGAAAAATCGTCGACTACTGCAACTATGGTTTCCGCAAGCAGGATGAGAAGCCGTGTATGTACAGCGGCGCTTTGCCCGGCCAGATGGCTCGCGCGGTCGTTAATCTTGTTGCGCTGCCCGGCCAGCGGGTGCACGACTTCTGCTGTGGCAGCGGCACGCTGGTAATCGAGGCGCTCGAGCTTGGCGCCAAAGCGACTGGCTCGGATATAAGCTGGAAGAACGCCCGCTCCGCCAGCGAGAACGTCGAATGGTATGGTTATTCGCCAGAATTGATATCCACAGCCAACGCCTTCGAGCTGGAGCTTACCGCCGACGTGGTGCTGGGTAATCTCCCTTATGGCCGGGCGCTGCAGATCAGCGAGGAGGAGCTGCGCCAGTTCGCGCGCGCGGCGATGAGGATCGCGCCCAGGGCCTTGCTGGTCACCGCCCAGCCTCTGGCGCCCTTGCTGGCAGGCGAACCGATGCGAATCAGGACCTTGGCCCGGGTTGCCTGTAGCGGGTTCTACCGTCATTTTGAGTTATTGGAGCGCGTATCTTCGGCCGATGAGAGTTGACGAATTCGATTATCACCTGCCCCAGGAGCTGATCGCTCAGTATCCGGCTGAGCCGCGCGACTCCTCGCGCCTGCTGGTTATCCACAGGGCCAGCGGAGAGCTGGAACATCGGCACTTTTCCGACCTGCCCGAGTATCTGCGCGCCGGCGATTGCCTGGCTCTCAACGACACGAAGGTCGTGCCTGCGCGACTTCTGGGAGTGAAACTGCCAACCGGCGCCCGCACCGAAGTGATGCTGGTGCGTCCTGTGGCTGAAGGTCGCTGGGAAGCTCTAATCAAGCGCAACGACCGCGTGAAACAAGGCGCAATAATCGAGTTTGGGGGCGGCCTGCTTAGAGCGAGGGTACTCTCCGAGACGCTGACACATCATCTGAGACTAGTGCAGCTTGAACACGAAGGCCCCCTGGCCGAGGCGCTTGAGGCCGTTGGGCACATCCCCCTGCCTCCCTACATCAAGCGCGAAGAGGACGACCCGCGCGACCGCGAGCGTTATCAGACCGTCTTCGCGCGCCAGCCAGGCGCAGTAGCGGCGCCGACCGCCTCGCTGCACTTCACGCCGGAACTACTTGAGAGTCTGCGGCGTCAAGGGATTGGCGAGGCCCACACGACCCTTCACGTGAGCCTGGGCACTTTTCAGCCTGTGCAGGTGGACGAAGTAGAACAGCATCAGGTGCATCCCGAGTGGTACACCGTAAGCCCCGAGGCGGCCGAGAAGTTGAACGCCGCGCGAGCCGCTGGTGGCCGGCTGATCGGGGTGGGCACGACGGTGGCCCGCACACTGGAGACCGTAAGCAGTTCGGGCCGGATTGAGCCAGGCTCGGGCGACACGACGCTATTCTGTTATCCAGGTTTCGATTTCAAGGTACTGGATGCTCTGGTGACGAATTTCCACTTGCCCCGCAGCAGCCTGCTGATGCTGGTCGCGGCCTTCGCGGGGCTTGATTTGATGCGCCACGCCTACGCCGTTGCCGTGGAGGAGGGCTATCGCTTCTACAGTTATGGAGATGCGATGCTGATTATCTGATGAGCAACCTTCGACCGCTTCTAGTTGCCCTTATGCTGGTTTGCGCTACTGCGGCCTCTCCCTTGCCGACACTGAAAACACTGACAGTGCTGGCGCCCAGCAGCTTTGCTCAAACGCTTACCTCTGACCAGATCGCCCTTTTTTACGAAGAGCAGGCCCAGCTTGCGGTCTTCTACGAGGAGGCGCTTGGAGGCAAGCTGGCTTTTTCCGGAACCCTTCTTCAACTGCCGACTGGACTTGGTCCCTACGCCTTTACTCGCGTCACAGACAAAACTGTGCATTTGCTGCCCGAAGATCTGGCCCCGCTGCTTGGCGCCTTTGGCGTGAAGCCGCAGGACTACGGCCAGGTGAGTTGCTATTGGGCGATGAGCTACACCAATCCGCTTGGGCTCCAGCCAGCCTTCGGCGCGGGGGCGCAACCGCCAGGGCCAGAGACAAAAGCTCTCGGCGAGGTGGCCTTCCTCTCGGAGCCTATCTTCTGCTGGGACGAGCAGCAGATAAGCCTGCTGGCAATCCACGAGTGGATGCACCTCTTCGACGCCTGGCTAGCTGACCAGCCCGAGGTGGTTTTCCCAAGCCCCGATGATGAAGCCACCGAGTTGGCCGCGATGAAGACCTCAGGCGTCCAGTTGCCCGCGGGTATGACCTGGCAGCAGGCCCAGCAGCTTGCGGATGAGACTCTGGCTGGCCGGGGCCGTATCCCCTGGGCGCTGCAAGCACTTTATTACAAGTGGGCGCTTGAGCGCGTCCCGGCCGAGGCCTGGGGCAAGCTGAAGGCCGCTATAGAAGCTCCTCCATCGCCCCTGAGGCCGCTCTTCTCTCGCTATCTGCTGCCCGAAGGCGCCGAGTGTATCCTCGCTTGCCTGCTGGACGAGCAGGCGGCGCCCGGTGGGTCGGTCGTTGCCCTGGCAGGGGCCGAGGAATTGCCTCTCCAGCGCGTGACGCGACCGGAAGTCGACTTTGGAGAGACGAGCGACGAGGCGACATACTTCCTGCTGCGCCTGCCTGCGACAACCGCCGATGCGCTGACCGAGCTAACTCTGGTCGCGCGGGATGCAAGCGGGGGAGAAGTCGCCCGAGCCCCGATTGCCCTAAATCATTATCAGGTGGCCTGGGTAGAAGGGCCTGAGGAAGCCTGGGCCTTCCCTGACCTCGAGCAACCTGCCCAGTTGGAAGTGGGGCTTGGTTCGACTGCTTCCCTCACCGGCGAAGTGAAATTGCAACTCGAAGTCGCGGGCAAGAAGCTCCCCCTGACCTCGCTCTACGAAGGACTTTACCGCACCGAGCTGCCGCTGCTGGCGCAGGGCGAATATATCGGCACGGTAAGCGGGACGCTGGCCGGCAAGCCTGTGCTGCCAAAGCGCGTGGCCTATCATGTTACTCCCGCTTATGGAATCCAGACGCCCGCTCTCCTCGGCCTGGAGGTTGGCAAAGCGGGCTTCCTTCCGATTAGACCCTACTGTGTGGCTGGCCCAACCGGCAAAGTCACGCTTACCGCGAGCCTGGCCAGGCTGGACCTTCCCCTGGAGCTTACCGAGGGTGACCTGGGAGTGACCTGGGCCGCTCTGCCTGGCGATCTGCCAGCGGGGATGTACCTGGTCGAAGCTAGCCGCCAACTTCGAAAGCGCCCATAAGCAAGTGACCCAGACCGCTCAGGTACATATCGCGCTTAAGGGGCGGCTAGAAGCTTCAATTGAAGCCAGGCCCGAGGGCGATTTCGTCTGTGCAAAAGTGCTAAACGAGGCTGGAGAACCCCTCCCCCCTGGGCTGGTGACCTCGCTTTGGGCTTATGTAGACGGGAAAAACTACGATCTGAAGCCCGAAGAAGGCAAAGACTACCTTAGCGCCGCTCTCCCGCTGCCAGTGGGGGCCTCGAAGGTGGCGGTTTTCAGAGGGGGAGCGAACGTGCGGGCCGCCTGGCTAGAGGCTCCAGGACGCGGTCTGAGTGGCGCCGCGCCTCTGGTGTGGCCCACGCTGGTTTGTGGCCCCCGGGGGGAGGAACCTGCCTCGCCCTGGATTGTGACTGGCGAGACCAGACTGCGACTGGCCTATGATGACAAAGCCCTTTATCTAACTGGCGAATCGCGTGACGCCCATCTGATCGAGGGCGATCAAGTGGTGCTGGCGCTGGATTTGGCTTCGGATTCGTTCAGACAGAGCTACCCTTCAGAGCAACCTGCGCGAGAGCAACTTCAGCCGGACGACGTGGTCGTAGTGCTTAACCTGGCCGCGCCGGCAGGTCAGAACACTCCCGAGCTGATGACGCGCGCCGCCTGGGCCGCAGTGCCTGGAGCCACGCTTGTCGTGACCCCGACCGCGACAGGTTGTGAGTTCGAGGCGCGCCTTCCGCTTGGCCCAGTGATGGGAGGGCCTGTGCCGGCAGGCTTCGTTTGCCAGGCAGCCCTGGGGCGCAACGATGCCACGCCCGGCGCCCCGACGCAGCACAAATTTGCGGCGCTGCTGCCCTGGGACTATGTCTCCGAGCGTTCCTTCCAGCTTTGGAAAAATCTGCCCCTGCTTTTTATGCCAGGAGGCCTCGATGCGACTAATTGACACCCATGCTCATCTGACAGACAAGCAGTTTCGCTCTGACCTGCCCGAGACGCTGGCCAGGGCGCAAGAGGCGGGCGTTGAAAGGATTATCACCGTTGGCTATGACCTGCCCAGCAGCCAGGCTGCCGTGGAGCTTGCCAGGCAGGAGCCGATGATCTGGGCGACTGTGGGCGTCCACCCCCACGATGCCGACAAGGTAGATGAGGCCGTCCTGGCCGAACTGGGCCAGCTTGCGGGCCAACCGAAGGTCGTGGCAATCGGCGAGATTGGCCTCGACTTCTATCGAGACCTTTCGCCGCGTGAGGTACAGCGAGAAGTCTTCCGTAAACAGCTCGAGCTGGCGGTCGAGGTTGGCCTCCCCGTCAGCCTGCACGACCGCAACGCTACCGATGAGGTGCTGGCGATTCTGGAGGAATACTCCGGGCGCCTTGCAGGAGTTGCCCACTGCTTCTCGGGCAATGCCAAACAGGCCCGAAAGTATCTTGCGCTGGGCTTCTATCTCGGCGTGGATGGCCCAGTGACCTACCCGAAGAACGACCCCCTCCGGCAGGTGCTGGCCAGTGCGCCGGCGAACCGGTTGCTCGTGGAAACCGACTGTCCCTATTTGCCGCCTCAGGAGCTCCGGGGCAAGCGCAACGAGCCAGCTTATGTTGCGCTAGTCCTTGCAGCCCTTGCCGAAGCGCTGGGGCTTCCCGCTGGCGAGCTTGCCGAAGGGACGACCCGCAACGCAGAGGAGTTGTTCGGTGTCTTACAGAACTGACGTTTTTTAACTGGAGGCTAAAATGACAACTCGTATTCTGATGATACTGGCGCTGCTGTTCGTATCACTGGTTCCGGTGCTGGCGCAAGAGACGGCTCCCACCGAGGGTGTGGATCAGCCCGTTATCGCGCTTGACCAGTGGCTGGCGTATGACCAGACTCTTCCCCTGAACCCTGAACTGACTCCGCTCAGCGAGACGACTTCTTACACTGCTTACAACCTGCAATATGACAGCGCCCACGACCAGCGCGTACCGGCGGTCTACGTGTTGCCGAAGGGTGGCACTCCGCCCTATCCGGCAGTCGTTTTCTTGCATGGTTACGGCGGCAACAAGCTGGACGTGCTGGATTTCGCCACCTTTGCAGCTCCTCTTGGTTACGCGGCTATCTCGATAGATGCCGAATATCACGGAGATCGCAAGCGCGAGGGCATCGACCTTTACGGCCCTATGCCCTACACAGCGCGCGATGGGATGATCCAGACCGTAATTGACCTCTGCCGGGCTGTAGATTATCTGGAAACCGTGCCCGCAGAGATTGACGCGCGTCGGATTGGTTACGGCGGGGGCAGCATGGGAGGCATCCTCGGCTGTGTTTTTACCGCAGTGGACAAGCGCATCCGCACCGCGACCTTGTGGGTTGCCGGCGCCGACTGGGCCCTGATGGCCAAGACCAGCCAGATAAGCGCGGGCAAGGAACTGCGTCAGACTGATCTCGACCTCGACCTGATGGGAAAGATCCTGGCCCCAGTTGATCCAATGTACTGGGTGGACAAGATCTCGCCGAGGCCCGTGCTCTTCCTGAATGGCGACCAGGACGTCATCGTGCCGGTGCGAGACCAGACAAATTGCTGCACAGCCTGGCGAAAGAGCCCTTCAAGGTCGTCTGGTACAACTCCGGGCACGGCCTGCCTATGGAGCAAGCGGTACCGGAAACCCTGATGTGGCTGGAAACCTGGCTCAAGCCCCTCCCGCCCGAGCCAGCAGAGGGTGAAGGCGAGTGAAGCAAGGCCTGCCCTTTATGGCTCTAGCTTCAGGCTTGCTGCTGCTTCTTGCTGGAGCCGCGCTTGCCCAGCCCCCTGCGCCGCCGGAACTCGCACTTGACCAGTGGCTTGCCTATGACCAGCAACTGCCTCTGGACGCCTCGCGGACCTTGATATCGGAAGAAGGCGACCTGATTAGCTGGCGAGTGGAGTTCTCAACCGCCCATAACAAGCGCGTGCCGGCCTTGTTGATCGAGCCCAAGGGCGCCCTCGGGCCGCTGCCGGTCCTCGTGTTTATGCACGGCCACGGCGGCCAGAAAGAAGACCTGTTGCCTCTGGCGCCGGCGCTTGTGCCCTTCGGTTATGCTCTGCTGGCTTTCGATGCCGAATACCACGGAGAGCGCCAGCGAGAGGGCTTCAACGTATACAGTGCCAACGTGTATGCCTCGCGCGATGCGCTCATCCAGACCGTGATTGATGCCAGGCGCTGTATTGATTGGCTGGACTCGCAACCTGAAGAGTTCGATGCCGCGCGCACCGGGCTGCTCGGAGGCAGTATGGGGGGCATCCTGGGCGCGGTCGTCGCAGGGGTAGACAAACGGGTAGAGGCCGCGGCCCTTGTTTCTGCGGGAGCGGACTGGACCGAGATGCTTCGACTGAATAATTCGGGCGCCAGTCTCGAGGTAAAACAAGCCGGCCTTGAGCCCGAAGTCTTCGGCGCGGCGCTCAGGCCAGTCGATCCGCTTTACTGGGTGATGGAAATCTCTCCCCGGCCCGTGCTGATGCTAAATGGCAACCAGGACACTATCGTCGCCGTGCCGACCTGCCAATTGCTCCACGACCTGGCGGAAGAACCGAAAAAAGTCGTCTGGTACGATTCGGGCCATTCGCTGCCCCTGCCCCAGGCCTTTGCTGAGATCGTAGCCTGGTTCGGCGCGTGGCTGAAGCCAGCCTCTGAAGCGCCACCGGAGGGTTAGGGAAAGCTCCCGCTGCGGGTATGGGTGTAGCTTATGCGCTGGGGAGCCTGGCTTTCGCCGGGCTCAATGACTTCTTCTTCAAACTCTACATCGGCCCGTCTGGCCGGCGGCTCGGGCCTTTTGTGGCCGTGACAGGCTTCGTCTGGGCGGGCTTCTATCTTGTAACAATGCGCTTCCAGTGGTCGCTTGACGCTACCGGCTGGGGGCTTTCTCTAGCGGCAGGACTTGCCAGCCTTATTGGCAACCTGCTGCTTGTCGAGAGTATGCGCCATCTGCCTGTCGGCGTCTGTGCGACCGTTTACCGCCTCAACCTGGCCCTCGTGATGGTGTTGGCTTTCTGGCTGCTGGCTGAGCCTGTCACCCCGCTCAAGCTGCTGGGCCTCGTTTTCGCCATCGCCGCAGTGTTGCTGCTTTATCAGCCGAACGGGCCAGGTAAAGAGGACGGCAAGCGCAAAATCGCCTACGGCTTGCTGGCGGCTGCGACCTGTTGCCGGGCGGCGATGGGATTGCTCTACAAGGTGGCTGAAGACGTCCCTCAGGCGGATTTCCTCTGTGTAAGCGGCCTTTGCTGGCTCTTTGGCGGTCTGCTATATACCCTTATTCGGCGCGAGCCCCTGCTCCCCGAGCGACCTGCGGTGGGCTTTGGCGTACTTAGTGGAATGGCGATTGTGGGACTGGTCTACTTCCTCAGCCAGGCTACCCGGTTTGGCGAGGCCAGCATCGTGGTGCCCATCTCGCAGCTCTCCTTCGTGATGACGGTATTCCTCGGTTGGCTATTTCTGAAAGAGGCACTGACAAACCGCAAACTGGCTGCGTTAGGACTGGCCTCTGGCTGTGTGGTTGCGCTGGCCTTTGCTTGACGCTGGCCCAATGGCGCGGTATAGTTAATTGCAACAGGGGATCGCTGTTGCCGTGGGAAAAGACTCAAGGGGCCCAGCCCTTTGGGTTTTTTCGTGTGTGTCCGAAGGCTGGTTAGCATAACGGACAAGCAGCACCTGGGAGGTTCACAATGAGTGTTACAGTGACCGTGGGATGCCAGTGGGGCGATGAGGGCAAGGGGCGAGTAGTAGACGCCCTGGCCGCTTCGGCCGATGTGGTTGTGCGTTTTGCCGGGGGAAGCAATGCCGGCCATACCGTCGTAGCCGAAGGCAAGACAGTAAAACTGCATCTGGTGCCTTCGGGCATCTTGCGTCCGAAAGCTTATTCGCTCATCGGCGATGGCGTCGTGGTGAATCCCGGCGTCCTTTGCAAAGAGCTTGATCAGGTCGAAGCCGCTGGCTTCTCGACAGCCAATCTGCGTATAGCAGGCGGCGCGCATGTCGTGCTGCCCTGGCACATCCGGATAGATGGCCTGGAAGAAGAACGCAAGGGCAAAGGCGGAATCGGCACCACCAAACAGGGGATCGGCCCGGCCTATGCCGATCGCGCCTTCCGCACCAGTATGCGCGTCTTCGACTGGACGAGTGAGGCGCGTTTCCTGGCCAAGCTGGATGAGTTGCTACCGCTGAAGAACAAGCAAATCGAAGCCGTCTACGGGGGACAGCCTTTCACCAGAGACGAGATCGCCGACGAGTTGCTGCCCTTCATCCAGAGACTGCGCCCCTATGTTGTGGATGGAGTGGCCTTCTTGACTGACCAAATTGCCAAGGGCAAGCGGGTACTGATGGAAGGCGCTCAGGGCCTTATGCGCGATCTCGACCATGGCACCTTCCCTTATGTGACCAGTTCGCACGCGGTCGCGGGCGGGGCCTGCCTGGGCACCGGCGTTGGCCCGATGGGTATCTCGCGTGTCGTTGGCGTGGCCAAAGCCTATCCGAGCGCGGTGGGAGTATCGATTTTCCCAACCGAACTCAAGGACGAGACGGGTCAGTATATCCGCGACAAAGGCGTAGAATATGGCACGACGACAGGCAGAGCGCGCGATGTGGGCTGGCCGGACCTTGCGGTGTTGCGCACGGCAGCCAGAGTCAATTCGCTGACCGATGTAGCCGTGACCAAGCTGGATACGCTGGCCGGGCTGGATATGCTAAAGGTCTGTACCCACTACGAAGTGGAGGGGCAGCGCTGGAATATCTTCCCAGGCGATCCGGAAGTTGCAGCGAAAGCTGTGCCGGTATATATCGAGCTTCCTGGCTGGGGCGAGGAGATTTCCGATGCCCGCAAACCTGAGGAACTGCCCAAGGCTACGGTGGAGTTCCTTAAGCTTGTGGCAGAGGCAACAGGCGCCCGGATTGCAATGGCGTCGGTAGGTCCTGAGAGAGATCAGATGGTCTTCGACGAGACCAGCCCGCACGGAGTACTGGAAAGCCTTCTCTAAGAGGGCGCTGGCTAGCGAGATGTTCTTTACAGGCCAGGCGCGGCTATGCTAACATCGCGCTTGCCAACAAGGCGGAGTGGGTCGTTAGCTCAGCTGGCAGAGCACCTGACTTTTAATCAGGGGGTCGAAGGTTCGATCCCTTCACGACCCACCAAAAGCGTGGCCCCGTCGTCTAACCTGGTTAGGACGCTGGCCTTTCAAGCCGGTAACACGGGTTCAAATCCCGTCGGGGCTACCACTCTTAAGGAGATGGGAGCGCATCCAGGTGCGTTCCCTTTTGCTTTGCAGCGGCCAGCAGAGCTAGTAGGGTTGCTGCTGGCAGAAGCTTCG